>CAVUPV010000018.1:0-22895 GCA_963743395.1 uncultured Alphaproteobacteria bacterium | reverse complement strand
TGGCCGCGCCCGCCCGGCGACCACAAGCCGCCGCCGTAAAGGAAGTCGCCGTATCGCCACAGGTCGGCGCCGCCGAAGATGAGAAAAGAAGGGGCATCGGGCGGGACTTCTTGCGCTCGGGCCGCCACACTCGACAAAAGCATGCTTGCGACGGCAACCGCCATCGCGCCGACAACCCGTAGCACTGACACTGAGGCCCCGAGCCCCTTAAGCGTTCAGACGCCACAAATGCTACTTTCGCGCCGCGCTGAGATGAAGGGGGAATCGCGCGCGATATCGATAATCTTAGGGTTGCTGCGGCGGCTAAGGAGCGCCGGTCTGCCCTGCAAGATTGGAGTATGTCGGGGCGGCGGCGCACGTTATACGTCTGCGTCGCCGACCGGGAATTGAACGATGACAGTTTCGACCGCGGATTTGCCGATTGCCCGCACCGCCGAATTTTCGCGGCGGCGGATCGCGATCGGCTTCATGAATTGGGCCCATGCGCTCGATCATTTCGTCATCCTGATCTATCCCACCGTCGTCATCGAACTTGAGGTCGTGTACGGCCGCTCCTATTCGGCGCTGATCGCGTTGGCGACCGCCTCATTCGTCGCCTTCGGACTGTTCTCGCTGCCGGCGGGCTGGCTCGGCGACCGCTGGAGCCGACGCAACCTGATGCTCACCTTCTATCTCGGCTGCGGCGTGTCGTTGATCGGCGCGGCTTTCGCGCCATCGCTGTATGTCCTGGGCTTTGCGCTCTTTTCGCTCGGCATGTTCGCGGCGATCTATCATCCGGTCGGCACCGCGGTGATCCTCGAAAATGCCACGGTGCGCGGCCGCACGCTGGCGTTTAACGGCGTTTGCGGCAATCTCGGTGTCTCGCTCGCCGCGGGCATCACGGCAATGCTGACCGCGGCATTCTCCTGGCGCGGCGCATTTTTGGTGCCGGGCGTGATCTGCGTCGCTACCGGCTTGATCTATCCGTGGCTTGTTTCCGACGACGAGAAGCATCGGGCCGCAGCGCGCTCGACCACCGCGGATGTGTCGCTGCCGTTTCCGATCGCGGTGACGCTATTCGCTCTTTTCGTCATCGTCGCGTTGAGCGCCGGCTTGGTGTTCAACACGATCTCGGTCTCGCTGCCAAAAATCGTCGATGAGCGCGTCGGCAATGACATATCGCTGCTTACGGTCGGCGGCCTGACCACCGCGGTATTCCTGTGCGGCGCCGTTGCGCAAATCACCGTCGGCCGGCTGGTCGAGCGCTTCCCGCTGCACATCCTGTTCGCCGCGCTCGCCGTCATGCAGTTCTCCGGCGTGGTATGGGCGGCTTACGCCAGCGGCGTGACGCTTCTGTTCGCGCTGGCTTTCACCATGGCCGCCATCTACGGCCAGATCACGGTGAACGATCTCGTTATCGCCCGCTATACCGCGGACGCCTGGCGCGGCCGGGTCTATGCGGTGCGCTACTTCCTCACCTTCATGGTTTCCGGCGTTGCCGTGTCGTTGATCGCGGTGCTCTACGGCCGTGGCGGCTTCGGCCTCGTGCTCGACGCCACTGCGCTCATGGCGCTCGGCTTTCTCGTCGCGGTCCTGTTAATCGCGGTGATCGCCAATGGGGTGGAGAAAACGCGTTCGCTGCAGCCGGCGGAGTGACACGTAACCCGTCACTCTGAGGTGCGAGCCGACGGGCCGGCGCGAAGTCGCGCGGCCCGATGACAGGCTCCGCGAGCCTCGAAGGGCGACGGCCCCGGCGCTCGGGCCGCATCCTTCGAGGGCCGCTGCGCGGCCGCCTCAGGATGACAGATTCCCGTTACGCCGGATTCTTTGCCGCCAGCGCCATCCCGATCATTGCCGTGCCGCCGAACAGCATGTTGATGCCGACCAGCAGGCCGAGCGCCCAGGTCGCGGTTCCCGGCAGGCCGGCGAAAATAATGCCGGCGAGGATAAGGTCGACGATGCCGCTCGCCAGCATCCAGCCCCACCGGCCGGTCAGCTGGGTGCGATGCTCGGTGGCATACATGATCGTGGCGATGCCTTCGACGATGAAGAAGGCGATCAAAACCAGCGTCAGCGATACCGTGCCGTTGATCGGCCAGCGGATCAGGACAATTCCCGCCGCGATGCCGATCACGGCGGAAATGAGAGCCCACCAGAAGCCGGGCGCGTTGCGCATCCAGAATGTGGTGACAAGCCCGATGCCGCCCGAAACCAGGAACACCCAGCCGATGACAAGCGTGAATGCCAGCGTCGCGACCTCGGGCAGGATGATCGCCGCGACGCCGAGAATAACCAGCATGATGCCTTCGAACAGAAACAGACCCCAATGGGCATGGATCGCGTTTGCGACCTGGCGCTGCAGATCGGTACCGGGTTGATTCATCGCCATTGTGCACTCCCTCAAAAATAGGGCCGCGAATGCGTTAATATTTGTCGGCCCCGGCTAAGCTTGGAACAAATTCCACCCGCCATTGTTGCACAAATGCGAGCCTTGCATAATCGCCCAACAACGACTATGTAGCATTTGCGGCGTCGAGCTTAAGGGCTCCGTCGCGGGACGGCCACGGTTACGATAGGCGACGCCGGATGTACGCGCGCCGAGTCGTTCGTGGCCGTTAGCATTTTCAGGCTTCATTCAGGCTTGTTTCAGCCGCGCGATCAGCGCCATGGCGCCACCCGGCGCGCGAATTTTGCCTTCATGGATGACGTAAGCAAACACGTCTCGCGTCATCGCTTTGCGTTTTGGCGCCGGCTCGACATGGGGCAGGTCCTTGGGGGCCGTTCCCCCGGCCCACAATTCCAGGCGTTTTGCCCAGGCGGCGATCTCCTTCGGCGGATAGGCTGTTGGCACATTGTCCTTGCCGCGCTGCAGGCGCGCATAGACGAAGTCACCGGTCAGGTCGGCGATATTGGGATATTTTGCGTGGTCGGTGAACACCACCGGCTTGGCGAAGCGGCGCAACAGCGCGACGAACTCGCCGGTCTTGAAGCTGTCATGTCGGACCTCGATGACGTGGCGCAGCCGTCGGCCGTCGAATGTGTCCGGCAGCAATTCCAGAAAGCCGCCGAAATCGGCGGCGTCGAATTTTTTGGTAGGCGCGAATTGCCACAATAGCGGACCGAGATGCTCCCCGAGCTCGGTCACGCCGGAATGGAGGAAGCGCTGGATCGAATCGCCGGCCTCCTTGAGCACCCGCCGGTTGACGGCAAAGCGCGGACCTTTGAGCGCGAACACGAAGCCCGCCGGAACTTCATTCGCCCATTTGCGAAACGTTGCCGGCGTCTGCGAACGATAGAACGTGCCATTGACCTCGATCGAAGTCAGCCGCTCGCCGGCATAGGCCAGCTCCTTCGCGTGCGGCAGCCCCCTCGGATAGAACACTCCACGCCACGGCGCGAACGTCCAGCCGCCGATACCGATGCGGATTTTGCCCGATTTTGGAGTCATTTTGCTGTCATTGAGTTGGGCTAGGGTGATCCTGCGAGTGGCGATGGATAGTCTCAAGTAGCGTTCCATCGCACAACGGCCACGGTGAGATTGGCGACGCCGGATGAACGCGCGCCCCTCGCTCGTGGTCGTTTCCGTTTTTTGCGTCGGAACTTGCCCAAGCCAAAGCAAAAGGCCCGGGTGTTTGCCCGGGCCTTCGCATTTGCAATGACGAATGGAACTTAGAAGTCCATTCCGCCGCCCGGCGGCATGGCCGGCATGTTGTCTTTCTTCTTCGGCAGTTCGGCGACCATCGCCTCGGTGGTGATGAGCAAGCCGGCGACCGAGGACGCGCCTTGCAGAGCCTGACGCACAACCTTGGTTGGATCGATAATGCCCTTTTTCACCATGTCGACGTAATCGCCGCCCTGGGCGTCGAAGCCGAAGGCGTAGTTGCTGTTTTCCAGGATCTTGCCGACGATGACCGAGCCATCTTCACCGGCATTGCTGGCGATCTGGCGGGCCGGCGCCTGCAGCGCCTTGCGCACGATTTCGACGCCGGTCTTCTGGTCGTCGTTTTGGGTGCGCACCTTCTTGAGTGCCTCGGTGGCGCGCAGAAGAGCGACGCCGCCGCCGGGCAGGATGCCCTCTTCGACGGCCGCGCGGGTCGCATGCATCGCGTCGTCGACGCGATCCTTGCGCTCCTTCACCTCGACTTCGGTGGCGCCGCCGACGCGGATCACGGCGACCCCGCCCGCGAGCTTGGCAAGCCGCTCTTGCAGCTTCTCGCGGTCGTAGTCCGAGGTGGTCTCCTCGATCTGCGCCTTGATCTGGCTGATGCGGTCCTCGATGTCCTTCTTCTTGCCAGAGCCGTTGACGATCGTGGTGTTTTCCTTGTCGATCATCACCTTCTTGGCCTTGCCGAGCATCGCCAGCGTGACGTTCTCGAGCTTGATGCCGAGATCCTCGCTGATCGCCTGGCCGCCAGTCAGGACCGCGATGTCCTGTAGCATGGCCTTGCGGCGATCGCCGAAGCCAGGCGCCTTGACCGCCGCGACCTTGAGGCCGCCGCGCAGTTTGTTGACGACGAGCGTGGCCAGCGCCTCGCCCTCGACATCTTCGGCAACGATCAGAAGCGGCTTGCCGGTCTGCACGACTGCTTCGAGCAGCGGCAGCAACTCGTTGAGCGCCGAAAGCTTCTTCTCGTTGATGAGGATATAGGGGTCCTCCATCTCAACGCGCATCTTGTCGGCGTTGGTGATGAAGTAGGGCGAGATATAGCCGCGGTCGAACTGCATGCCCTCGACGACGTCGAGCTCGGTCTCGAGGCTCTTGGCCTCTTCCACCGTGATGACGCCTTCGTTGCCGACCTTTTCCATCGCCTTGGCGAGGTAGTCGCCGATTTCCTTGTCGCCGTTGGCGGAGATGGTGCCAACCTGGGCGATTTCGGCGTTCGAGGTGACCTTCTTGGAGTTCTTCTTGAGCTCCTCGACGACGGTCTCGACCGCGAGGTCGATGCCGCGCTTGAGGTCCATCGGGTTCATGCCGGCGGCAACCGCCTTGGCGCCTTCCTTGACGATCGCGGCGGCAAGCACTGTCGCGGTCGTGGTGCCGTCACCGGCGATGTCGGAGGTTTTTGAGGCGACCTCGCGGACCATCTGCGCGCCCATGTTCTCGAACTTGTCCTCAAGCTCGATCTCTTTGGCGACGGTGACGCCGTCCTTGGTGATGCGGGGAGCGCCGAACGACTTGTCCAGCACGACATTTCTGCCCTTCGGGCCCAATGTCACCCTCACTGCGTTGGCGAGAATGTCGACGCCGCGCAACATCTTGTCGCGCGCATCGACTGAGAATTTGACTTCCTTGGCAGCCATTTGAGTATCTCTCCTGAGATTTGCGTTCGCTTATTTTCGTCATGCCCGCGAAAGCGCGGGCATGACGAACGAATGGGTTACGCGGCCTTCTTTCGGGCGACCTGGTCGTCGAGCACGCCCATGATGTCGGACTCCTTCATGATCAGGAGTTCCTGGCCATCGATCTTGACCTCGGTGCCAGACCATTTGCCGAACAGCACGCGGTCGCCAACCTTGAGGTCGATCGGGATCAGCTTGCCGGCTTCGTCGCGGCCGCCCGGGCCGACGGCGGTGATCTCGCCCTGCGAGGGCTTTTCCTTGGCGGTGTCGGGAATGATGATGCCACCGGATGTCTTCTCCTCGGCATCGATGCGCTTGACGACGACGCGGTCGTGAAGCGGGCGAAATTTCATGACGTCCTCCTAAGTTATTGAAACGACAGGCGTGTGTGCGTTAGACGGCCGCCCGAATTCAGGTTTAAAGCCGGTTCAAGTCCGGCTGATGTCCCGGTAAGGATGGCCGCGTAGTGCCGACATGGGGCTTGGATTATGGCCCGCAAGAGGCACGTGGAAATTTTCTAGCACTCGCTGAATTGGATTGCCAACAACTATCGCGCCCGCCGCTCGCGGTTGGTTAATGCGGGTCGGGTTCCAGACCCTAGCGTCAAATATTCTTGTTCCGGGCGAGGAAACTAGTCCCAAGAAGTTCCGTTGATTTCTACAGGTTCAAACCGCACCGGGCTGTTAGCGCGGGCGTTGTTAGCAGGTGAGTGTCGATGCTGCTAGTGCCTTGAAAGTAAACAACTTCTTAACTTTTGAGGCTTGCAATGGAACCGCGAGTCTCGAAACATTCCCATGCCGGGATTGGAGGGCACTATGGTGTCTCAAGAGTTTCGCCAACAGCTTGAAGGTTATGGACTAACGACGGCCAATATCCTCTACCGCCGTCCCGATCATCCGTGGTTGCTGCAAACCTATGTCTGGCAGGATTACGATCTTTGCCCGATGTTTCCGGTGCTCAACAAATTTCTCAATTTCTGGCTGGAGAAGCTTGAGGGCCCGTTGCACTCGGTCACGGTGGCGCATGCCCGGCTGATCAAGCCGGCCGAAATCCGCGCCGTGGACGGCGAGTTCCGGCTGCACTGAAATCAGGAATCAGAGGCCGGGGATCAGTAATCAGAACGGCTTTTCTGATTAGCGATAACTGAGCACCGCCTCCTGATCACGGCGTCAGCACGCCGACGATCGCGCCCAACAGGCAGGTCGTCAGCGTGCCGGAGACGATCGACTTCAGCCCGAGCGAGACCACTTCGTCGCGCTTTTCCGGGCACATTGTCGAAAGCCCCGCGATCATGATGCCGAGCGAGCCGAAATTGGCGAAGCCGCACATTGCGTAGAGCATGATGAGCCGCGAGCGCGGATCGAGCGCGTCGGCCGGCAGCGCGGCGAGCTGAAGATAGGCGACAAGCTCGTTCAAGATGGTCTTGATCCCCATCAAGCCGCCGGCGGTGACGGCCTGCGACCACGGAATGCCCATCAGCCAGCACACTGGCGCCATGATCCAGCCGAGCGCGCGCTGCAGCGTCAGGGGTGCGCCCCAAAAATCCGGCAGCAGGCCGAGAATGGCGTTGGCGAGATAGACCAACGCGATGAACACGATCAGCATGGCGACGATGTTGAGCAAAAGTTCGAGGCCGGCTCCGGTGCCTTTGACGATGGCGTCCATGGTCGAGCCGGCGACCTGTTCGACGTCGTCGAGCTTGCCGCCGGTATGCTTTGCGTCCGGGTCCGGCACCATGAGCAGGCTGATGAGGATGGCGGCAGGCGCGCCGAGCACCGAGCAGACCGCGATGTGGCCGGCGGCGTTGGGAATCGCGTTGGCGAGGATGGTTGCGTAGAGCACGAACACGGTGCCGGCGATGCCGGCCATGCCGCCGGTCATGACGATAAACATTTCGCTGCGCGACAGTTGCGCGAGATAGGGCCGGATGAACAGCGGCGCCTCGACCTGGCCGACAAAGATATTGGCCGCAGTCGACAGCCCCGCGGCGCCGCCGACATCCAGCGTTTTTTCGAGCGCCCAGGAAAAGCCGTGCACGATCGGCGGCATGACGCGCCAATAGAACAACAGCGACGACAGCACGCTCATTACCAGAACGACCGGCAGCGCCTGGAAGCCAAGAATGAATTCGGCGCTGGGCGTTTTCAGGTCGAACGGCAATGGGCCGCCGCCGACATAGCCGAACACGAACGAGGTGCCGGCTTTGGTCGCCGCCGTGATCGCATCGACGGCGCGGCTGATCCGGTCGAACGCGATCTCGGTCTGCGGCACTTTGAGCATCAAGAGCGCGAGCCCGAAGGTGATGGCAAGCCCGGCGACGACCGGCCGCCACGGCACCGCGCGGCGGTTCTCGCTGATGACAAAGGCGATGGCGAGGATGGCGAATACGCCCAACGCCGATTGCAGGTTTTGCATTATCGAAGAAGCCCCGATTCCCCTGGCGGCCGACTGTAGCCCGCAATATCCTCACTCGTCATGCGGACGATAGTGGAGAACGGCCGTGCCGCGCATTCGCTTCGACTTCGGTTCGCTTACGCTCGACATCGAGACGCTCGACACGCCGACGGCGAAGGCGATCGTGGCGGCGCTGCCGATCGCCGGCTCGGCGCTGACCTGGGGCGAAGAGGTCTATTTCGAGATTCCGGTGAAGGTCGCGCGGGAAAAGGATGCGCGCGCCGTCGTCACCCCGGGCGAGATTGCCTATTGGCCCGACGGCGATGCCATCGCCATCGGTTTTGGCCGCACGCCGATCTCGCAAGGCGACGAGACGCGGCTGGCGAGCCCCTGCAACATCTGGGCGAAGGCGCTCGGCGATGTGAAGACGCTCGCCAAAGTGCGCGGCGGAACCAAGATCAAGGTTACAGCGGCCGATTGACCCGCCGCGCCAGCGAAATCATCAAATCCCAGGCGTTGCGGATATTGATGACGAGGAGCAGCAGCGCTGCGCCGGCCAATAGGTCGAGACCCGCCGGGTTCTTGGCGAAGAGAAGCAGCGCCACGACCATGCCTGTCGCGTAGCAGAGCGCCGGAATGGCGCCGTAGCACAGGCGGTCGGGAAGATCGGAAATGGCATTGCGGTGCACCCGGACCGCAATGACGATCGAATAGATCACACTGCCGATCGAAGCGAGCCCGATCACCAGCCCGAAGGATTGCCAGCTTTGCGTCGGCACGAGCGCGATCAGGCTGAGGAACAGGACGTTGGCATAGTGGAAGACGACCGGGCTCATATAGGTGCTGGTATTTTGCCGGCTCTCCGGCTCCGGCGTCAGCACGCTGGTGCCGATCGAGACGGCGACAAACAGCAGCGCGACCAGCGCCGCCGCGGCGGTGCCAAGGAGGGCGTAGAATTCGTGCCAATCGGCCAACATAAAGACGGTCAGCCCCGCCCGGCGAACGGCATCATGTTGGCCATCACGGTCATGAACAGCACGTTGGTGTCGAGCGGCAAGCTTGCCATGTAGACCACGGCGCGGCCGACGTCGTCGGCGGCCATGCGCGCTTCGATCTTCTTGCCGCCATCCGGCTGCAGCACGCCGTCGCCTTGCACCATGCGATCGGTCATCGGGGTTGCGGCATTGCCGATGTCGATCTGGCCGCAGCAGATATCGTGGCCGCGGCAGTCGAGCGCGGTCTGCTTGGTCAAGCCGGTCACGGCGTGCTTGGTGGCGGTATAGGGAGCAGCGCCGGGGCGCGGCGTATGCGCCGAGATCGAGCCGTTATTGATGATGCGGCCGCCGCGCGGATCTTGCGCCTTCATGATCTTGATCGCTTCCTGGGTGCACACGAACAGGCCGGTGAGATTGGTGGCGACGACGGCCTGCCATTTGTCGAGCGGTATCTCCTCGATCGGCATTGCCGGCGCGCCGATGCCGGCATTGTTGAACAGCACGTCGAGCCGGCCATAATGCTGCTTGGCCTTGGCGAACAGCGCCTTGATCGAGGCCGGGTCGGAAATGTCGGCCGGCACGGCGAGCGCTTCGCCCGGCGTCTGCGCGCCTTCCTTGGCCACGGCTTCGAGCATGTCCTTGCGCCGCCCCGCCAGGACGACCGCATAGCCTTCGCGCATCAAAGCGAGCGTGGCCGCGCGGCCGACGCCGGTGCCTGCCCCCGTCACCAATGCAACTTTCCGCGCCGCCATGCGTGCCTCCCTGTATTACAACGCCTGTCATCGTCCGCGCATGCGGACGATCCAGTATCCTCGAAGCTTCGGATCATACACCAGGGCTGGCGATTACTGGATGACCCGCTTTCGCGGGCATGACGGCGCGAACGTATTTGGAGTTGGCGCGACCCCGTCAGCTGGCCAGCGCGATTTCCTGGTCGGGGTTGCCGACGCGGTAGTCGTCCGGCGAGGCCAGCCGATTGTCGATCTCGCCCGGCAGGCCCGGCTTGCCGAAGCGGTAGCCCTGCATCGAATGCACACCGGCAGCGCGCAGAAACAGATGCTGCTCGGCGGTTTCGACGCCCTCCGCGGTGACCTTCATGCCGAGGCCGCGGCCGAGGCTGACCACCGCGTGGACGATCGCGGCGGCGTCGGGCGCCTTTTCGATCGCCCGCACGAAGCTCGAATCGATCTTGAGCTTGTCGAACGGGAAGCGCCGCAGATAAAGCAGGCTCGAATAGCCGGTGCCGAAATCGTCGAGCGCGAAACGCACGCCGATGGCTTTGAGCCGCAGCATCGACAGTTCCGCTGTCTCAAGATTGCCGAGCAGGGTGCTCTCGGTGAGTTCGAGTTCGAGCCGGTTGGCGTCGAAATCGGTCTCGGTGAGAATGCGTTCGACCAGTTCGACGAAGTCCGAGCGGCGGAATTGCAGCGGCGACACGTTGACCGCCACTGTCAGGCCTGGCCAGTCGCGGCCGTCGAGGCAGGCGCGCCGCAACATCCACTCGCCGAGCTCGACGATCAGGCCGGAATGCTCGGCGATCGGGATAAAGCGCGACGGCGGGATTTCGCCGTGGGTCGGATGGGTCCAGCGCGCCAGCGCCTCGACGCCGACCACGGTGTCGCCGGAGGCATTGACGATCGGCTGATAGGCGGCGCGTAAGCCGTCGTTCTTGATCGCCTGCAGCAGGTCGCCTTCCAAAAGCTTGCGGTTGGACAGGTCGGCGTCCATCGCCGCGTCGTAGATGCAGGCGCGGTTGCGGCCCTCGTTCTTGGCGCGATAAAGCGCCATGTCGGCGTAGCGCAGGATGTCGGCGGCATCGCCGGCGCGGCGATCGATCACGGCGATGCCGATCGAGGCGCCGATGATGATGTTGTGGCCGCTGATCTGGTAGGGCGCGCAGACCGCGGCGATGATGCGTCCGGCGATCGCCTGCAGCGAATAAGAATCCGACGCGCAGGCGGTGATGATGGCGAATTCGTCGCCGCCGAGCCGGGCGACCAGATCGTCGCCGCGCATGATGCGGCTCAGCCGCTGCGTAACGTTGAGAATGAGCTCGTCGCCGATGTGGTGGCCGAGCGTGTCGTTGACGTCCTTGAAATGGTCGAGGTCGATGTAAAACACCGCCGCGGAGGTGCCATCGCCGCGCACCTCGCCGATCGCCTGTTCGAGCCGCTCGCCGAAATAGATGCGGTTGGGCAGGCCGGAGACCGGGTCGTGCCAGGCGAGATGACGCAGCTGCCGCTCGCCGGCGACGATCGCCGCCGCCGTGCGCCGCATATAGCGCATTACCAAGCCGACCAGGAGCGCGAAGCCGGCGAGCGCGACCGCAATGAACGGCAGCACGCTCGCCACGATTGCGGCGCCCGGCCGCGTCGGTTTCCAGGCCAGACGCGTTATGACGTCGCCCTGCGCGTCGGCGAGTTCGATGGCGCGATCGTCGCCAGTTTGCGCCAGGTCGTCGATCTCGCGCAGCGCGCCGAGCTGCAGGTGCTCGCCGATCTTACCGAGCACGCGGGTACCGATATATTTTGCAACGATCACGATCGGCGCGCGGTCGTTGCCGGTTGCGAGATCGGCGTCGGAGCCGACCGCGACGGCGGCGACGATCGCCGGCTTGTCGAGGAAACGCTGGATCAGCGCGGTGCTTCGCCCCGGTTTCGCGGCTTCCTGCGTGGTGAGCACGGCAATGGCGCGGCCCGGCATGGCGGCGAGCCGTGCGCGCAAAAGATCGATGCTCGGCGCGAGGTCCGGTCGCAGGTCGCTCGCGGCGCCGGCATCGCCAATGTGGGTATATTCGATCTGATCGTCGGCGCCGACGATCACCACGACGTCGTCATTGAAGCTTGCCAACCAAGTGCCGACGTGCCGGTCGGCCCATTGTGGATCGAAGCTGTCGCGAAGTTTAAGCGTGGCGTCCGGCGTCGTGACGACGCTGTCGACCAGGCGCAGCGCGCGCTCGCTGTGATCGATGAGCGCCTGACGGATCAATTCGCGTTCGGTGTTGAAGGAAACCTCGTCGGCGCGTTGCGCGGATGTAAGAACCGCCACGACAACGCAGATGATCGCTACAGCGACAATAGCGCCGATCGGCATCACCAGGCTGACGCGGGCCTGGTCCCACCGCGACCCTTTCCTTTCCCCGGCGATTTCAGACTGCGCCGAAGGCAACACGCTTGCACCTTTTGGATAGTTTGGCTCGCCGAAATAATAGAATCCAAAGCTTTAGAATGACTTGCAATTTGGCCGGGGAAAGACGTGCGGTTGTCGTCGCGACCGGTTCCAACCGTGTTCGTTAACGCCGCGTAAATTTCAAAATGCACGCTGCGGCGCAAATCGGGGTTGGGCTGACCGGATTGGCGCTTCCGGCCTACCTTTAACGCCGGCTTGCGTAGGGCGGGCGCGGAATGCCGATATGGGCGGCGCGCAACGCCGACGACCAGCGTTCGCGCAGGTCGGTGAAGTACGGTTCCCCCGGTTCGATCCGATAGACCAATTCGGGATCGCAACTGTCCCGCCGCACCACCAAAAGATCGATCGGCATGCCGACCGAGAGGTTCGACCGCATGGTCGAATCGATGGAAACCAGGCCCACTTTCAGCGCGTCGTACAGGTCCATCTCGAAATTGATGGCGCGGTCGAGAACGGGCTTGCCGTATTTGTGCTCGCCGATTTGCAGATAAGGCGTATCGGTCGTGCATTCGATGAAATTGCCGGCGGAATAGATCATGAAGAGCCGCATCCGCTCGCCCATGATCTGGCCGCCGAACAGGAAGGAGACGTCGAAACTCACATCGGAGCTTTCCAACGCCTTGCCTTCGGCCGCGTGGATGGTGCGAATGACATTGCCGACACGCTGCGCCGCCTGAAACATGGTCGGCGAATTCATCAGCGTTTCGCGCTCGCCGGTTTCCAGATTATCGTAGCCTTCCATCAATATGCTGATCACCGATTGGCTGACCGACAAGTTGCCGGCCGTCGCGATCGCCATGACGCGCTTCTTCGGATCATTGAATGTGTGCAGCTTGCGAAAAGTCGAAATGTTGTCGACGCCGGCATTGGTTCGCGTATCGGCGAACATCACGAGCCCCTCGCGCACGAGAATTCCACCGCAATAGGTCATCAACTCAGAGCTCCCCCGTGCTGCCGTTATAACGACAGCCGTCCGGCCGCGGCAATGGCGTGGTGGCTCCTGTCCCAGCCCTATTGGCCGACGGTGATGGCCACTTCGAGCGATTCTGCGCCGGGGCCATGGCGCTTACCGCGCACCGGCGCGGCGCCGAGCGAATCAAGCCCGATAGCAACGCGCACATGCGCATCCGTCGGGCAGAAGCCGGCCGCCGGGTCGAAGGCAACCCAGCCGAAATCCGCAACGAAGGCCTCCGCCCAGGCGTGCCCGGCCAGCGCCGCGACGCCATCGTCGCCGCCAAAATAGCCACCGACATACCGCGCCGGGATACCGAGGATGTGCGCGGCGCCGATGAAGATGTGGGCCAGGTCCCGGGATGGGCCATGCTTGAGCGCGAAAGCCTCGGCGGCATTGGAGGCACCTTTCGCGTCGTCGGCATCGTGAGTGAAGTCTTCATGGAGGGTGTCGAGCAGCCCGTGCAATTCCGCAAGCACGACGCCGCCTTTCGCGGCGCGGATGCTTTGCGCGAAATTCCGCATCGGAGGGTCGGCCTGGGTGAGCGCGGTGTCGCGCAGAAATAGGCTCGGCGCGAAGCGCTCCACGGTGCCGCGGACGACGCCATTGGTATTTTGCGTTTCGACCTCGCCATCAACCTCGACGGAGAGTTCATCGAACGGCCCATCGGCGGAGAAAACGTGCGTGATATTGCCGAACGCGTCCTCATGAGTGGCGAGCCGCGCGTCGGCGGAAACGTCGATGCGCCAGCGCACGACGTACTGGCCATCATGGTTGCGCGGCGTCATGCGCAGCACCTGGATCACGCCCGCGGCCGGCGGATCGTAGCGATAGACGTTGCGATGGGCGATGCGCAGACGCATGGTCAGGAGTGAGTAATCTGTAATCAGCAATCCGTCGATGCCAAAATAGACGACGCAAGCCGCGTTGTCCGGTGGCTCCGATTACCGACCGCTGATGTCACTGCAAGTACTGCTGCGCGAGCGCGGTTCCGAGGCGGTTATTGTCTTCGACGAACTCGTCGATGAACTCATGCAGCCCACTTTGGAAAATGTCCTCGATTTTCGAGTTTTCCAGCCGCGCGCGGACGGTGCGGGCCTGCCGCTGCGCCGGTCCTTGGCGGCCATAGGAATTGGCGATGCGGTCGAGGTTTTGTACGAGGTTTTCGTAGCAGCTCGCCAGCGAGCGCGGCATCTCGTCCTTGAGGATGAGCAGATCGGCGACGAGCCACGGCTTGACGTTCTCGCGATAGACCCAGTGATAGGCGGTGAGCGCGGAGACTGTGCGCAGGATCGAGGACCATTGGAAATAATCGAGCGGGCCGCCGACTTTCTCGATGGCCGGCAGCAGCAGGTGATATTTCACGTCGAGAATTCGCGCCGTGTTGTCGGCGCGTTCGATATAGACGCCAATCCGGGAGAACCAGTAGGCGTCGTTGCGCAGCATGGTCCGATAGGCCGAACCGTCGAATTGCAGCGAGGAGCTCTGCACCCAGCGCAGAAAGCGCGCACATTCCTCGCGCGAACTCGGGCCGTTGCCCCAGCGCTTGAGTTCAAGCCAGGCGCTGTTGATGGCGTCCCACATTTCGATGGTGAGCGCGGTGCGCACGGCGCGCGCATTGAGCCGAGCGCTTTCGAAACAGTTACGGATCGAAGATGGATTGGCGGTCGAGAAGGCGAGGAATTCCATGACGGTTTCCTCGTTGGCTTCGTCGTAGGTCTCGAAAAACGCGGCGGCGCAGCCGGCGGTGGCGACGGCAGATTCCCATTCGTTGGTGGTGCCGACATAAGCGAGCGGCAGCGCGGTCAGCCGCAGCGTGGTGTCGAGAATGCGCGCGATATATTCCGCGCGCTCGACATAGCGGGCGAGCCAATAAAGGTTATCGGCGGTGCGCGACAGCATGCTGCGCTTTCTTCATCCGTTCAAAACCCAAATCCCTATCCATCGAGCACCCAGGTATCTTTGGTGCCGCCGCCCTGGCTCGAATTGACGACGAGCGAACCTTTCTTGAGCGCCACCCGCGTCAGCCCGCCGGGAACGATGCGAATGCGATTGCGGCCGGACAGCACGAACGGCCGCAGATCGACATGTCGCGGCGCGATGCCTTCATCGACGCAAGTCGGGCAGGTCGATAGCGCCAGCGTCGGCTGCGCGATGAAATTCGTCGGATCGGATTTTAGCTTGGCGCGGAAGGCGGCAACCGTCGCCTTATCGGCCTTCGGCCCGATCAGCATGCCGTAGCCGCCGGAG
This sequence comes from uncultured Alphaproteobacteria bacterium, assembly GCA_963743395.1. Taxonomy (GTDB): domain Bacteria; phylum Pseudomonadota; class Alphaproteobacteria; order Rhizobiales; family Xanthobacteraceae; genus BOG-931. Next base: position 7,796 of record CAVUPV010000018.1, on the reverse strand, counting down.
CCGTGGACTTCCTTCACTACCAGCTCTTCGATCTTGTCGAGCACATAAGCGAGGTGGTCGGCCTCGCGGCAGCGCCAGGTCGGCACGTTCTTTAGAATCGGCTCCTCGCCGAGAAAGAATTTTACGATTTCCGGCATGTAGCTATAGACCGCTTTATCGTCGGCGACGCCGGTGCCGACCGCATTGGCGAGCGTGACGCTGCCAGCGTGATAGGCCGACATAAGCCCAGGCACGCCAAGCGCGCTGTCCGGCCGGAACACCAAGGGGTCGAGAAAATCGTCATCGACGCGCCGGTAGATGACGTCGACGCGCTTTAGCCCTTCCGTGGTGCGCATGTAGACCACGTCGCCCTTGACGACGAGATCGCGGCCCTCGACGAGTTCGATGCCGAGCTTGTCGGCCAGAAAGGAATGCTCGTAGTAGGCGGAATTGTAGACGCCCGGCGTCAGCAGCACGACATTCGGCTCGGACGAGGCGGCCGGCGGCGCCACCGATTTCAGCGTATCCAACAGTTCGTCGGGGTAGTTCTCGACCGGCGCCACGCGGTAGCGTGAGAACAGCTCCGGAAACAGCCGCAACATGATCTCGCGGTTTTCCAGCATGTAAGACACGCCCGACGGCGTGCGCGCATTATCCTCGAGCACATAAAAAGTTTCCGCATCGAGCCGGATGATGTCGATGCCGGCGATATGCACATAGATGTCGTGGGGGACTTTCTGGCCGTTCATCTCAGGCCGGAAGACAGGGTTTTGGAAGACCAGCTCCTCGGGGACGATGCCGGCCTTCAATATCTCGCGGCGGCCATAAACGTCCTTGATGTAGGCATTGATCGCCTTGACGCGTTGCTCGAGCCCGCGCGTGAGCACCGCCCATTCCTTCGCTGCCAGGATGCGCGGGATGACATCGAACGGGATGAGACGCTCTTGCGCCTCGGGGTCGCCATAGACCGCGAAGGTGATGCCGATGCGCCGGAACAACAATTCGGCCTCGCGCCGGCGAAAGTCGAGCACATCGGGTTTGACCTCACCGAGCCATTGCGACAGCTCGGCATAGGCCGGCCGCACGGCGTCCCCGGTGCCCTTCATCTCATCGAACATTTCAACCCCGGCCGCCCCTTTAAATCTTTGCGGCGTATGTACTTGTAGCAATCTTCGCGCCAATTCGAACGCGCGAGGGCATAGGCTGGTTGCCAGTAATCCCCAAATTATTGCTCATGTTTTGGGCGATTTGACCATCGGGGCGGCGCGGCTGGAACCGGGCCGTGGTATGATGGGTTAAAGCCCGCGGATGACCCTGGGCGCAACCCAAGATCGAAAATGCTCGAACCGATTTTGATCGTCGGCATCGCCATCGCCTGTACCGCCTGGTACGTGCAGCACCGCTGGCGGCGGCGGGCGCGCAACATGGCGAAACTGCGCGATCCGAACGGCCTCGAAGTTCTGGCTAAGCGCTATGCCAGGGGCGAGATCGATCGCGAAGAATATCTTGAAAAACGGGCCGACATTCTCAGCTAACGGCGCGGTTGCCCGAGCCCGGCTAGCTTGAGCAGCCGTTGCCGCTGCGCTAGAGGAGGCCGCAGCACGGAGATCGAGCCAATGTCAGACGGCGCGGCCAAAACCGGGAGCGGGGAGGCAACCGGGGGCGTAGTCACCGCCGCCGTCCTCGTGATCGGCGACGAGATCCTCTCGGGCCGCACCAAGGACAAGAACATCGGCACCATCGCCGAACATTTGACCGGCCTTGGCATCGATTTGAAAGAAGTACGGATCGTTCCCGACGAAGAGGCCGAAATCATCGCCGCGCTTAATGCATTGCGCGCCCGCTACACCTACGTTTTCACCACCGGCGGCATCGGTCCGACCCATGACGACATTACCGCCGATTGCGTCGCCAAGGCTTTCGCCCTTCCCCTCGAATTTCACCCGCGCGCCGTCGAGATCATGCGGGCGCGCATCGCCCAGAACGGCGGCGTCATGAACGAGGCGCGCATGCGCATGACGCGCGTGCCGGCTGGCGGTGAACTCGTGCTCAACAAGATTTCCGGAGCGCCGGGTTTTTCGATCGGCAATGTCATCGTCATGGCCGGCATCCCCAGCGTCATGCAGGTCATGCTCGAATATGTGACGCCGCAATTAAAGACTGGCGCGCGAATGCTTTCGGAGACCGTCCGCGCCGACAGCCGCGAGGGCGATATCGGCACCGAACTCGGCGCCATTGCCAAATTGCATCCCGATGTGACGATCGGCTCCTATCCGTTCATGGATGAGAAGAACGCCGCCAACACCAATGTCGTCATCCGCTCGCGCGATGCGCAAAAGCTCGCCCGCGCCAAGGCAGCGGTGGAGGACATGCTGGTGCAGGTCAAGGCAGAGCTTGCCAAGGCCTGACCGGTGCGGCGCAATCGAGCCTGCGATTCGTCCATCATTTCACCATCGTGACGCGGCACTATCGCAACAATGAATCGACGCCGGGTCATTGCCCTTGTACTTGCGCCATCGCTGCTGGCGCTCGTGGCGTTGTTTTTCACGCAAAATCTCGCCGGCGCGGCGCCGGACGCCGATCTGCATGGCCTCGGCGTCGTCTATCTGCACGGTAAGGCGTCCTGGCCGGGTGCGCTCAACGGCGGCATCCTCGGCTCCCTGCAAGATGAAGGCGCGCTGGTGGCGACGCCGGAAATGCCGTGGTCGTTTCATCGCCGCTACGCCGCCACCTATGACCAGGCAATGGCGGAAATCGATGCCGCCGCCGCCGGCCTCAAGGCCAAAGGCGCGACCCGCATTGTCATCATCGGTCATTCGCTCGGCGCCAATGCGGCCATTGGCTATGCCGCGCGGCACCCCGGCCTCGCCGGCGTCGTCGCGCTTGCGCCCGGGCATTTGCCGGAAACCGAGGGCATGCGCAGCTTTGTCGCCGATGCGGTTGAGCGCGCCAAAGCATTGATTGCCGTCGGCAAGGGCGACGTGCCGCAAACATTTCCCGATATGGCGCAGGGACTGCCGCTGATCGCGACCGCGACGCCGGTCGTCTATCTGAGCATGTTCGATCCGGATGGCCCAGCCGTCATTCCAAAGAACGCCGCGGCGCTGGGCGCTGCGGCGGCGCCGGTGCCGCTGCTTTGGGTCGTCGGCAAGCTCGATCCGATCGATCGCCGCGGCCCCGACTATGCCTTCAACGCCGCCGCCAAAAATCCGAAGAGCAAATATATCGAGGTTTTCGCCGGACACCTCACGACCCCGCTGGCGGCGCGCAAACAAGTGGTCGACTGGATCAATTCGCTGTGACGGGGGGGCATTGCCCGTTCACGCCGATGCGCCTTGTCGGCGCGAATGCCGATGCTTACGTTTTCAGCCTACCGGGCGCGGAGATTGAGCGGTGAACGACAGCGAAGCTCTCTTCAATGTGTTGCGGCAATCGGCCGATGCCGATTGCGTCGCCGCGATTGAGCGCGCCGTCCGCGACGCGACGGATCGCGAACTGTGCCGCATCAATGTGCTCGACTTCGCCGGCAAGCACGGCCTCGACGAAGAACGCGCGATCGCCGCATTCCTGCACGCCGCGCGGCTCGGCCTGTTCGAACTGTCGTGGAACGTGCTTTGCCCCGCCTGCGGCGGCGTGCTCGACGCCGGCGCGACGCTCAAGACCGTCAACCACGACGAATATGCCTGCACGCTGTGCGCCACCGACTACAAGCCCACGCTCGACGAAATGGTCGAAGTCACCTTCACCGTGAGCCCGCGGCTGCGCCGCATCGCCAGCCACGATCCGGATTCGCTGCCCGAGGCCGAATATTTCCGCCAGATTTTCTGGAGCTCCGGCGCCGACCTGCCGGAGGATCTGGAAGCGGCCCTCGCCGCGTTTACGATCGAGTCGATCGAAGTGCCGTCCGGCGAAAAGGCGGTGCTGTCGGTGCAGCTGCCCGCGGGCTTCGTCATTGTGTTTGAGCCGGTGACGCACAGCAGGCAGATCATCGAGGTCAAGGGCGAGCCGACACGCGACCGGCAGACACTGTCGATGGTATTCAATAAGGTCGCAGCGCAGTCCGGCGCCGTCGAATTGCGACCCGGGCCGTTGCGGCTGGCGCTGGAGAACCGTACCGAGCGCCGGGTTTTGCCGGCGCTGTGGCTCGCCGGCGACGCGCTGCACGATCTTCTCGCCAGGCGCAAACCGTTCATCACCGCCAAACGGCTTCTCACTAATCAAACCTTCCGCGACATCTACCAGACCGAGACGCTCGAGCCGGATCAACGGCTCAAGATCACGAGCCTGACGTTCCTGTTCACGGACCTGAAGGGCTCGACCGCGCTCTATGAGCGCGTCGGCGATCTGGTCGCCTACGATCTGGTCCGCCAGCATTTTCACGTCTTGCACGAGATCGTCGCCGGGGAGACCGGTGCGGTGGTGAAGACCATCGGCGACGCGGTGATGGCGACGTTCTCAACGCCGGACCGGGCGCTTGCTGCGGCGTTGCGCATGCGCGAGGCAATGACCCGCATCAATGCCGAGCGCCACAACGAGGATTTATTGCTCAAAATCGGCATTCACGAAGGCCCTTGCCTTGCGGTGACGCTCAACAACAGCCAGGATTATTTCGGCCAGACGGTGAACATGGCGGCGCGTGTCCAGGGGCTCGCTTCCTCGCGCGCTATTTATGTCACCCAGCCGGTGGTGGACGACCCGAAGGCCGCGAAAATCCTCGAAAACCTGAGCTTGCGGCCATCGATGCAGCGCGCCGCGTTGCGCGGCATCGCCGACGAGACCACGGTCTATGAGATTCCGTGATATGCTTTTGTCACGATGCCGCGGGACGAATCCGACAAACCGATAAATCCGGAAAAGATTTTTCCGGTGTCATGGGATCAATTCCATCGCGATTCCCGCGCGCTGGCGTGGCGGCTCTCCGGCGCCGGGCCGTTCGAGGCGATCGTCTGCGTCACCCGCGGCGGGCTGGTGCCGGCGGCGATCGTCGCCCGCGAACTCGGCATCAGGCTGATCGAGACGGTCTGCGTGACCAGTTACGACCATACCAGCCAGGGCGAGCTCAAAGTGCTCAAGGGCGTCGCGGCGCCGATTGTCGCGCGCGGCGGCGGGGAGGGCGCGGGCGTGCTCATCGTCGACGATCTTGTCGACACCGGTCAGACCGCGAAGGTGGTGCGGGCGCTGTTGCCGCGCGCGCATTTTGCCGCTGTCTATGCCAAGCCGATGGGCCGGCCCATGGTCGACACGTTCATCACCGAAGTATCGCAGGATACCTGGATCTATTTCCCCTGGGATACCGGGCTCGCCTTCCAGCCGCCCATACGCGAAGCCGGGCTGTAATCGTCGACCCATTCGGCTATTATACCACGAACCTGACCGACCAAGCCGTAAACGAGGAGGATCGCGATGGACGCCGTTACGCCCAAGAACAAGCACGACACCGTCGACACCCATTCGCACATCGTGCGCCCGGCGCAGATGGAGTGGAAGAAGACGCGGTTTGACGGCTGCGAAGTGAAAGGCCTGCTGCTCGACAAAGAAACCGGACTTGTCACCGCGCTGATGCGGTTTGCCCCCGGCGCGACACTACCCGACCACGAGCATGTGCGGATCGAGCAGACCTACGTCCTTGAGGGCAAGCTCGTCGACAAGGAAGGCCCGGCGAAGGACTTCTCCGTCGGCCCCGGCGAATTCGTCTGGCGGGAGGCCGGCAGCCGGCATGTCGCCTGGACGCCCGAAGGCGGGCTCATGCTTGCCATGTTTCAGGTGCCCAATAAGTTCTTCGAGAAGGACGGCCGCGTGACTGATGTTTCCGGCGGCGACTGGGACGAACTCTGGGGTCATGTTTTCAAGGAATAGACCTCTTCAAGGAATAGACCGCCTTAGCGGTTTGTTGAAACCATGCCAGTGATGACCTTGGCGCATAAGTTTCTGCGCGTGTTCCTGCCGGCGGCGGCGATTGCTGCCACGCCGGTTGCGGCAGCCTACGCGCAGATGAGTCCGCTTATGCCGAAATTATCGCTCGGCGGCGGCGAACAGAAAAAGCTGACCCCAGAAGAGCAAGAAAAGAAACAGCAGCTCGACGAAGCCTATAAATCTGCGACTAGCAAGATTCCCGATCAGAAGCCCAACGATCCGTGGTCGGGCGTGCGGCCGGCGCCAAATGCTACGGCGACAGGACCCAAAAAGAATCAGTAATGAACCGGCGCGCTTCCGGCGCACGCGGCCAATGCTAAAAGGCCGCCGCGCGGACGTGCTATGGATGTCTGCATTGCGGACATATTACAGTCGTCCGCAGTGCGGACGTATTAAAGCTGTCCGCAACGCGGACGTGGCGAAATGGTAGACGCAAGGGACTTAAAAATGTTCGCTCGCGTGGCGAAATGGTAGACGCAACGGACTTAAAATCCGTTGTCCCACAAGGACATCCCGGTTCGAGTCCGGGCGCGAGCACCACGCTTTAGTACCGGGATGGTACCGGTCTTGTCTGGGAACAAATCATGAACTAACGTAGCACGTTTAGATTCGGCAGAAATGCCGACGCAAAAGAGGAAAATGGACGACGGATTTAAGCACGCGGTGATTTTGGTGACGCTTTCTGGTTTCGTGAGTGCAATTTCAATATCAGGTGCGGAGTTATGCGGCCTCAAAGATATGTGTGGGCTCAAGGCCGAGGACATGTGGCACGCGCCCGAAAGAGAGCCCGCTCCCTCTCACCCGTTCTCGGATTTGGTTTTGACGGCCGCGACTGGTTCGACGTCTGTGAATATGCGGGCTTTGACGGCACCGTACTTCATCTGATGAAACGAACGAGCGGCGCGAATGCCGCCTGTTTTTAGGAGAAGAGGGTAGGGAGCTTTCGTTGGACCGTGACAATGGTATCGTTCTTGTGGCCACCATGTGGAACAAGGAGAATGCGAGTAATTTCAAAACCGCGCGTCTTCCCTATGCCCATACTGTTCCAGCCAAAGCAGATGACTTTCCCATTCGGTTTGGTGATGCGGGCGATCTCCCGCTTTAGCGACGCTGACCATCGGCCGGAGGTATCGAGTGCGATCGCCTTTCTCCCTACCGCCTTATAGTGCTCACTGATCTGCCGGTTGGAGTAAGGCGGATCGAATAGAACACCGTCGAAAGAGTTATCGGCTTGCTATTTCAGGAAGTCGATGGCGTCGAGATGATACTTGGCTTTGCGTTCCGGGTTTATATCGTTGGTGACTTGCGCAGGGCTGTTTTCGCCCGCGAAAGAGTCACACCAAATACCGTCAATGATTTCCTGTGCGAGAAGTTGTTTGATTGGTTTGATGGTGAAGGTCCACGCGGATGGCATAGACCATTCGCGGCTGAAAGCTATTTGTGATTTAGAATGGAAGTTCATGGTGTGGGTGCTCCAGTGAAGGAGCGACCCAATTAGACGCTACAAATTATGCTGTAACCGGCCACGATGTTGAACCGCGGTGAACCAAGACGTGCTGCGGCAAACAAGGGATCAACTTCACAAATTATTTCGCTCGAACGTGGCCGCGCTAGTGCAACGGCCACACCCCAGCGCACTAGCTAATATGTCTCCATTGAATCACGACACGGAAAACGCGCAAGTGCGCTATCCACTCAACCGAATCCTAGTCCGTCCTAGTACCTAGAAAAAAGAGCGAGAGCTAAGTGGTTTGATTCAGTTTCAGGAATCTTTTGACTACCCAAGAGATCAAAACTCCCTTGCGGAAAAATGCCATTGATCTTGTTGAAGAAGTGACTTGATCCTAAGGGATGAATTGGCCTTAAAATCCCTTGGGGCAAAACCCCGTGCCGGTTCAAGTCCG
>CAVUPV010000017.1:0-27622 GCA_963743395.1 uncultured Alphaproteobacteria bacterium | reverse complement strand
GCTGCTCGCCTTGTTCACCGCGCCCGCGGAAGCTAAGCCGGCAAAGGAAGCGGCGGAATGACTCCCTTTCCCCAGAGGGGGGAGGGACGCCAGGTAACCGCCCCTTAAACCGCGCAAACTACGGTATTTCTCAGCGCCTTTTTAGCGCTGGGAACCGGCTATGGCGTGGCGGCAGGGGCGCAGGAAAGAGGCCGAAAACTTCGATCTTCGCCTGCGCCCGCAGGATCGAATCGGCGGTCCACCCAAGGCGCGCGCCGGATCGGGGCGCCGGCAGCGTGACGCCGACACCCCATCCGCACCGCGCGCTCCGCGCAAAAAAAAGCGCGGCGGCGGGCGCCGCTCCGGCTTCGGCCGCGTGATCTACTGGGGCGCCGTGCTGGCTTTATGGGGGCTTATCGCCGGCATCGGCACGCTGGTTTGGATCGGCATCCATCTGCCGCCGATCCAATCGCTGGAGATTCCCAAACGCCCGCCCTCGGTGCTGATCCTCGGCGTCAACGGCGCGACACTCGCCACGCGCGGCGACATGGGCGGCGCGGCGGTGCCGCTTGCCGAATTGCCGGCTTATGTTCCCAACGCCTTCGTCGCCGTCGAGGACCGCCGCTTCTATTCGCATCATGGCATCGATCCGCTCGGCATCGCCCGCGCACTCATCGCCGACGTGCTGCGCCGGGGCGCGTCGCAAGGCGGCTCGACCATCACCCAGCAGCTCGCCAAGAATCTGTTCCTCACCCAGGAGCGCACGGTCTCCCGCAAGCTGCAGGAGATCGTGCTGGCGCTCTGGCTCGAGCACAAATTCACCAAAGCGGAGATTCTCGAACTCTACCTCAACCGCGTCTATTTCGGTTCCGGCGCCTATGGCATCGAGGGCGCGTCGCAACGCTATTTCGGCAAGTCGGCGCGCGTATTGGCGCTGCCGGAGGCAGCCATGCTGGCCGGGCTCGTGCAATCGCCGTCGCGGCTGGCGCCGAGCCACAACCAGGACGGCGCGCAGCGCCGCGCCGCGGTGGTGATCGCCGACATGGCGGAGCAGAAAATGATCTCCGACGCCGACGCCAAAGCGGCGCTGGCGCATCCGGCGCGCGCGGTACAGCCGGCCGGCGCCGGCTCGGTCAATTACGTCGCCGACTGGGTGATGGACGCAGTCGATGACATCGTCGGCCAGCTCGATCAAGACATCGTGGTCGAGACCACGATCGATCCGGTGCTGCAAGGCGCCGCCGAACAGGCTCTGGTCGATACGCTCAACCAGAAAGGCGACCGGCTGAACATCTCGCAAGGCGCGCTAGTGGCGATGACGACGGACGGCGTGGTGCGCGCTTTGGTCGGTGGGCGGAATTACGGCGAGAGCCAGTTCAATCGCGCCATCGAGGCCAAGCGCCAGCCCGGCTCTGCTTTCAAGCCCTTCGTTTATCTCACCGCGCTCGAACACGGGCTGACGCCCGATACCGTGCGCGACGACGCGCCGATCTCGGTCAAAGGCTGGAAGCCGGAAGATTTCGAGCACCAGTATCTCGGCCCGGTGACGCTGACGCAGGCGCTCGCCAATTCGCTCAACACGGTATCGGTACGGCTCACGCTCGAAGAAAGTCCCGACGCAGTGGTGCGCACCGCCTATCGGCTCGGCATCACCTCGCCGCTCGAGGCCAATGCCTCGATCGCGCTCGGCACGTCGGAGGTCACGCCGCTCGAACTTGTCTCCGCCTACGCGACCTTCGCCAATGGCGGCTTTGCGATCTCGCCACATGTCGTCGCGCGTATCCGCGGCGCCGACGGCAAGACGCTCTATGAGCGTTCGCAAGACCCGCTCGGCCGCATCGTCGATGCCCGCTATGTCGCAATGATGAATACGATGATGCACGAGACGCTGGTTTCGGGCACCGCGCGCGGCGCCAATCTTCCCGGCTGGCAGGCCGCCGGCAAAACCGGCACCACCGAGGATTTCCGCGATGCCTGGTTCATCGGCTACACCTCGCATCTCGTCACCGGTATCTGGCTCGGCAACGATGACAATTCTCCGACCAAGAAGGCGGTCGGTGGCGGACTGCCGGTCGATATCTGGAGCCGGTTCATGCGAACCGCGCATCAAGGCGTCGCGCCAACGCCACTGCTCGGACTCGATAATAGCGGCTGGCTCGGTGCGCCGCCGGCGCCGATGACCGGCCCCGCAGCGGCCGCCCCGGCCGGGCAGCAAAACAGCCAAAACAATCAGCAGGGCAATTCCGGCGGTCTCGATTTCTGGCTGCTCGATAAATTATTCGGCCGTCAGTGATATGTTGCCGAAGCAAAGTGGCGGCTGAATGAAACACAAGAGGGCGATTCATTTCAGCACCGTCGCGGCGCTTGCGACTTTAAGTCTTGCTATCTCAGGCCTTGCCGCCACGAGCTCAATCCGGGCGCAACAGATCGCGATTCATCCGCCCGATTTGGCCATGCCGGACGCCACTCACGGCAAGGTCGGCATCACCCACAAAAGCTTGCTGAACAGCGACATTCCTGGAGCGTCCGGACAGGAAGTTACCGTGTGGGATACCGAGTATGCGCCGCGAGGAATTAATCCGCGCCACTACCATCCCGCGGCGATCACCTTTTATGTCGTTTCCGGCACAGGCGTTTGGCAGGAGGAAGGTAAAGCGCCAATAGTGCTGAAGGCCGGTGACAGCCTGTTCGTCCCGGCCGGCACAACGCATGCCCACTGGAATCCGAGCTACACTGAAAGTCTGCGGTTTCTGGAATTCATCGCCGGCAAAAAAGACAAATTGAACGCCGAGCCCCTGCCGCCGTCAAAGTAAGATGCCGAACCGAGAGGCGACCACGGTTGCCGCATCCTGGCCTGTCGGCGCACTAGATCGCTTTGCCCAAATCCTGGTTCTTCAACGGCAGCACGCGAATGCGCTTGCCGGTAGCGGCGAAGATAGCGTTGCACAGAGCCGGCGCCAACGGCGGCACCGGCGGCTCGCCGACGCCGCCCCAAAAGCCCCCGCTCGGCACGATCACGGTCTCGACTTTGGGCGCCTCCGCCATGCGCAGCATTTCGTAACCGTCGAAATTCGATTGCTCGGCGGCGCCATCCTTGATGGTGATCTCGCCGTAGAGAGCGGCCGTCAGTGCATAAATAACCGCGCCTTGCGTCTGCATTTCCACCGACAGCGGATTGACCACATGACCGGGATCGATCGCCGAGACGACGCGATGCACGCGTACCGCACCATTGGACACCGAAGCCTCGACCACCTGCGCGCAATAGCTGCCGCAGGCCTCGTTGACCGCGATTCCCCGAAATAGCCCGGGCGGCAGGACTGAGCCCCAATCCGCAGTCTTTGCCGCGGCGTCGAGCACGGCGAGGCTCCGCGGGCTCTTGGCCAGGAGCTTACGCCGGTAATGGTAGGGATCGATCCTCGCTTCATGCGCCATCTCGTCGACGAAGCATTCCTTGTAAAAGGTGTTCTCGGTGTAGTTGATCGCCCGCCACACCCCGAGCGGCACCGGCGTTGCACAAATGGTGTAATCGACCAGATAATTCGGCACGTCGTAGCGCATCTCTTCGCCGAGGCCGCTGATGTAAGAGCGGTCGACGATGTTGGCGCCAAATTGGGGCACCAGAGCAGAGACGAATGACGGGCCGGCAAGCCGGATGGTCCAGGCGACTGGCATGCCGCCGGCATCGAGCCCGGCGGTGAGGCGGGCCATGCCGCACGGCCGGTAGAGATCGTGGGCGATATCCTGCTCGCGCGACCACACCAGCTTGACCGGCCGGTCAAATCCTTTGGCGATAACGACGGCCTGGCGGACATATTCCTGGATCGGCGCGCGCCGGCCAAAGCCGCCGCCGAGCATCATGCGGTGAACGGTGATTTTGTCGTTCGCTACCCCGGCGGCGACCGCGGCGGTGGCGAGCGCGGTCGAAGGATCCTGGGTCGGCGCCCAGATTTCCACGCCGTCGGCTTTGACATGGGCGGTGCAGGTCTGCGGCTCCATGGTGGCGTGGGCGAGAAACGGCACCGCATATTCCGCCATGATCCGGCGCGGCGCGCGGGCCAGCGCCGCCGCGGCGTCGCCGTCGGCGCGGCCGACTTGCGAAACCGGCGCATCGAGCGCATCGCGCACCGCGGCGGCGATGCTGGCGCTCGATACGGCGGTGTTGCCATGATCGTCCCAGCTCACTTTGAGCGCGTCGGCGGCGCGCTTGGCCTGCCACCAGGACTGCGCCACCACCGCGACCGCATCCGGCATGCGCACCACGCCGCGCACTCCGCTCAACGCCGCAATCGAACTCTCCTCCACCGACTTGAGCGTGCCCTGATAGACCGGACACTGCACGATGGCGGCGTAGAGCATGTCGGGACGCTGCACGTCGATCGCATAAACCGGCTCCGCCGTGACCTTGGCAAAAACATCGAGACGCTTCTTCGGCGTGCCGGCCAATGTCCACGCGCTCGGCGGTTTCAACTTGACGCTGGTGGGCGGATCGATCTTCGCCGCGTCCGCGGCGACGGCGGCAAAGCTCACGCTGCGGCCGGTCGGGCCATGGGTGATCGCGCCGTTCTTGGCGACGCATTGCGCCGCCGCCACGTCCCATCGCGCCGCCGCGGCGGCGATCAGCATTTCGCGCGCGACGGCGCCGGCTTGGCGCAGATAGGATTGCGAGGACGCGATCGAGCGGCTGGCTCCAGTCGAGGTGTCGCCCCAGATCTGATTGCGCCGCTGGTTTTCCGTCGGCGACACGAAGTCGGTGCGCACTTTACTCCAGTCGCATTCGAGCTCTTCGGCCACCAGCATGGCGAGACCGGTGAGCGCACCCTGTCCCATCTCGGAATGCGCCACCCGGATCGTCACCGTCTCGTCGGCTGCAATCGCCACCCAGCAGGTGACGTCCGGCGCGCCATCGGCGGCCTGCGCAAACGGGTCACGCCCGAACGGAATGGCGAAGCCAAGGGCCACGCCGCCGCCTGCCACGGTTGCTCTAATGAGGAACGAACGGCGATCGAGTTCGCCGCCGGTCATGACTTTCCCCCTGATTGTAGAACGCAACCTTGGCAAAATCGGTGCCGGGTCTGGCACAACAATCCATCTAAGCCGATGATAATGTAAATGATACGCGCCGTGAATCACAATTCGGAGGAAGTACGATGGCCAACACCGAACAAACGCTCGACCAGCGCCTGCGCGCCATCGAGGATCGGCTTGAAATCTACAATCTCATCGCCAGCCATCCGCCCAGCGACACCGGCAGCGCCGCCTATGCCGAAGCAGTTTATGCCGAGGATGGCGTATTCGACCGCGGCCCCGGCCTGTCCGGTGCCACCGGCAACAAGGCGCTCGGGGCGCTGCTGCAAAGCGAAGGCCATCAGGCGGCGATTGCCGGCGGGCTCGCGCACTTTACCGGGCTACCGTATGTCGCGCTTGATGACGACACGGCGACGGTCATCTCCTATCTGCAAATCCTCACGCCGAAAAAGATCGGGCGAGCCGGTCGTGGTGCCCAACCACGGCGCGTCGCGCGGCTATCATATTCACCGGGTCGTCACCAATCGCTGGGAGCTTGAGCGCACGCCGTCAGGCTGGAAGATCAAGCGGCGCACGCTCCGGCTGGTCGATGGCTCGGAGCCGTCCCGCGAAATTTTGCGCGGTGCGCTTGAGGCCTATGCCTAAGACTATGCTTTTCACAAAGTAAAAGTCCGTCGCCATTTTGCGCAAAACCGGCGCGGATCGTCCGCTGCGGCGCGTTCTTAAATCTGTCGTAACCAAGCCTTTGCTTGGCCATTCCGACTTAAGGAAGCGACATCCCTCATCGCATAATATCCGCTTTGAAAATTTTGGAAGTGCAATGAACCTCACCGATCCCCGCGGCGCCGCGCCGTCCGCAGCCGCCCCGCGCTATGCCGTGGGCCGCGTCACTTCCGTTTCCGGCGCCCAGGCCAGCGTCACCCTCAATCCGGCTCCGCCGCAATCGCCCAATGGCGAACAGGCGACAGTCGGCAAGTTCGTCGGCATCGTCAGCGGCGGCGCCATCATCATCGGCGTCGTTTCGGAAATCAACGAGTTCCCGGGACAGGACGGCGACCGGATGCGGCGCAGCGTTGCCCGGCTGGAATTGCTCGGCGAGATCAGCACGCGTGACGGCAACGCGGCGCGCTTCAAGCGCGGGCTCGACAGCTACCCCAAGATCGGCGACAGCGCCATCCTGATGACGGAGGCCGAGCTGCGCATCGTTTATGGCACGGTCGACAACGATCGGGCGCATGTCGGCGACCTGCAGCAGAACCCCAATATCGGCGTCCACATCAATATCGACGAGTTGGTCAGCCGGCATTTCGCCGTCATCGGCACTACCGGCGTCGGCAAATCGAGCGGCGTCGTCATCTTGCTGCAAAAGATACTCAGCACCCGGCCAAACTTGCGGATTTTCCTGGTCGATCCGCACAACGAGTTTGGCAAGTGTTTTGGCGACAAGGCGGTGGTGCTTTCTCCGCATAATGTGCGGCTGCCGTTCTGGTTGTTCAATTTCGAGGAATCGGTCGACGCATTCCTCGGCGGCCGCGCGGCAAGCGACGAGGAACTCGAAATCCTCGCCGAGATCATTCCGCTCGCCAAGGCCGCCTATTTGCAATACCGCGCCAACGATCGCCAGACTGTCAAACGGCGCGACGGCAAAAATGGCGGCTTCACCGCCGATACGCCGGTGCCCTACCGCATCGAGGATCTGCTCGTCCTGCTCGACGAGCGGATGGGCAAACTGGAGAACCGCTCGATGCGCGCGGTCTATCACAAACTCATATCGCGCATTCAAACCCTACGGAATCACCCGCGCTACTCGTTCATGTTCGAGAACGCCAATCTCGGCGGTGATACCATGCCGGACGTTCTCAGCCAGCTGTTTCGGTTGCCGCCGGACGGCAAACCGATCACCATCATGCAGCTCGCCGGCTTTCCCGCCGAAGTCATCGACTCGGTGGTGTCGGTGCTGTCGCGGATGGCGTTCGACTTCGGCTTGTGGAGCGACGGCGCGGCGCCGCTGCTGTTCGTGTGCGAAGAAGCCCATCGCTATGCGCCGGCCGACGCCAAGGCGGGTTTTGGCCCGACGCGGCGGGCACTGTCGCGCATCGCCAGGGAGGGCCGCAAATACGGCGTCTATCTCGGCCTCATCACCCAGCGGCCGTCCGAGATCGACCCCACCATCATTTCCCAATGCAGCACGCTGTTCGTCATGCGATTGTCGAACGACCGCGATCAGGCCTTTATCAATTCGGCGGTGTGCGACGCCTCGGGCAACCTGCTGTCGTTCATTCCGTCGCTCGGCACGCGCGAGGTTTTCACATTCGGCTCCGGCATCGCGGTGCCGACGCGAATGCGCTTTCGCGAATTGCCCGCGGCGATGCGCCCGCTGAGCGAGGCGACCGGCAATACGCGCTCCAATGCCAGCGTCGGCATGCACCGCGACCTGATCACGTCCGTCATCGAGCGCTGGCGCGGCGCCAGCGTCGGAGCCAGTGTCGGGGCGAGGAGCTTCAGCGAAACCGAGCGGCTGGAACCGGAGCCGCCGCTACCGGAGTCGAATTCCAATTGGGCGAGCGCAACCCAGGACTCGCAGCCGCCGGCTTTTACCGACGCGAACCGGCAGGAATTACTGCGACGGGCGTTTCGCGGGTCGAATCCGGCGAGCGCTTCGCCGGCACGGCCGTCGGTGCGTCTCGGCGTGCCCCCGGACAACAGGTGACCATACGCGTCACGACATTGCCGGTTCGTTCTCGAATTTGAACCCGACTTTCTGCAGACCTTCCAGCGCGCCCTTGCCGTATTCGCTGACGATTTCCCTGGCCAGCGACGGCGCATAGGAGATCGGATCGGCCTGCTCGGCGGTTTCCGGCACGATCATCACCAGAAGCCGGCCGGTTTCTTTCGAGACATTGCGGAAGCTGCGGTTCTCGCCGCGCGGCACCGAGATCATGTCGAGCGGATCGAGCACCAGCGTGTGCTCGCCGTTATCGCCCCAGGCAATCTCGAAACGGCCAGACAGGCACATGAAATTCTCCACCGTGTTGAGGTGGCGATGCAGCCCCGGCCCGTTGCCCGGTTCGCATTCGGCGATGGTGACGATCAGTCCGCGCGGGCCCTTCACCGGCGCTCCGGCGCTGCGGCCCTGATAATCCGCCGGCGCCATCACCGGATAGACTTTCCGCGCGGTGATCTTCTCCATCGCGCCGGGCGGAATACCTTGCGCGGCGAGATTCTGCGTTTGGTAAGTTTGCAGTTTGTTGAAACGGGCGACGCGGGCTTCCATCGCCTTGGGATCGAGCGATTGTGTTGTCACGGCGGATCCTCCAGCATTTGAAATGGCTTTATGGCGCCATTATTCGCGGGCCGAGGCGGCTTGTCGAGGCGATCAAATCGCGGCGAAGCACTCACATATTTCCGTGGCCGCGCTTGATGGTCTGGCGGATTACCGGTGCCGTGACCTTATCCGAGATTTGGATGTTCCAGATTTCGCTTTCGCCCTGCCCGGTGAAGTCGGCGAACAGCTTCGGGATTAGCGACACATCGCGTATCTCGTGGCCACGCAGGCCGAAACCGCGCGCGATGTTTTCGAATGCGGGCCGGCCGAACACCGCCAGGCTGTCGTCGATTCCGTCGGCGCGCAGCTTGTGAAACTCCGAGCCGTATCCGCCGTCGTTCATCGCGCAGATCAGGATGCGAAATCCCTGCCGCTTGAGCGTCTCGAGTTCCTGGATATGGAATAAGAGCCCACCGTCGCCTTCGAACAGCACGATCTTGCCGTCGCGGCCCTGCCGGCGCGCAGCCGCAATGCCGACCGCATACGAAAGGCCGTTGCCGACTGCGCCGAATTCACGGACCGTCGTGTAGCGCTCCGCCGGTCGCCCACGCATCTGCGTGTTGAAATAAGCCTGATGACCGCCGCCGACGACGCAGTCCCAATCCTTCGGAACGACCGCGTCGATGGCCCGGATCACCTCGCGGGGATCCAGCACCCCCGGCTCGATGTCAAACGGCATCGAGTCCGCCGGCTCGGTCGCGATGCGATGCGCGAGCTCTTTCGAGCGGATCGCTGCCGCCGTTGGTTTGCCGACCCCCAGCTTCTCGTCAAGGCCGGCAAGGATTGCCTCGACGCCGGCGAGCGCGTCTGACCTGACGTATATATCGGCGGCCTTCTGTCCATCGCGCAGGCCGCGCGGGGCATCGTCCAGCTGGATCTTGCAGGCCTTTCCCCAGTAGTGCCCGCCGCCGACATAGTAAGACAGGCTGGTGCCGACCGCGAGCACGACGTCCGCAGACTCGTACATTTCTCTGCCCAACGACGTGAAGTAGCTGCCGGTGGTGCCGAGCCCAAACGGATGGTCGTGGAACAGACCGCGCGCGGGCAGCGTGTTGGACAGCAACGCGCCACAGCGATCGGCAAGCTTGATGACTGCATCTCGCGCGCCGGACCACAGCACGCCACGGCCACCGAGGATGATCGGCCGCTTTGCCGCGGCCAACCGCTCGACGGCCTCGGCCACGACCTCGGGATCAGGCTGCATGCGTCCGACCTTGGGCTGGTACATCGCCGAGGTCTCGTAGGGCTGGTTGGCCATGTACTCGACCTTCTGCAGGTCGTAGGGAATACCCAGCACCACCGGGCACCGCTCGTACTTGGCGATGTGAAAGGCCTCGCGCACATAGTCCATCATGCGCGGCACGCTATGCGCGGCGATGTAATGCGCTCCGGTTGCCGCCACCAGCGGCGCCTGGTCGATGTACTGGTTGTAGAACTTGGCGTTGATCGGCGACTCGCCGGCGAACACCACCATCGGCAGGCGGGCGCGAACCGCGGCCGGCAGCGCCGTCATCAACTGGGTCACGCCAGGGCCGCAGGTGACCGAGGCAACCGCGAGCTTGCCGGTTGCTATGTTGTAGGCCGTCGCCGCCGCTACGGTAACGTGCTCGTGCCTGACGTGGACGGTATGCACGCCCGGCAGTTTGGCAAAGGCGGTGGACCAGTGCATGTTGCCGTCACCCATCAGGACGAACTGGGTGTCGACTCCCTCCGCAAGGAACGCCTCTGCGAGCGCTTCGTAGAGTTTGGGCATGGGCACGCTACTTTCTGGATTATGAGGTGATGTTGGTACTTGGCCTTTTAGCATGCGCCGCAAATTGGGTCAGCGGCGTTTGGCGATGCAGCTCTTTATGGCTATCAGCTCAGTGGCGCCGCAAAAAATCGAGAACGATGTCGTTGAACGCGCTCGGCTGCTCCCAGGCCATGGCGTGGCCGGCGTCGTGGATCATCGCCCATTCGTGATTTTTCATATGCGAAGCCCAAAGGCGCATCAGCGCCGGCGGCGCCAACAGATCGGCGCCGGCGGCGATGACAAGCGCCGGCGCGGCGATGGTTTCGATCTTGGCGAAAGTGTTCGGCGTGCGCAGCGGCGGCTGGAAGGCGCCGCCCGGCTGGCGCGCATGTTCGTCGATTTCTATCCATCGCGCCACCCCTTCCGGGTTGGCGCCGCGATAGGACGGGCCGATCTCGCGGTAATGCGCGGACTGCTCCCGGATATGCGGAATGGCGATGCGCGCGATGAAATCCGCAACCTCCTTGTCCGCGATCGCACCGGTCGAGCCGCCGACAATGAGGCTGCGCAGGCGCTCCGGCCGCCACGCGGCATAATCGAGCGCAATAAAGCCGCCGCCGGCGACGCCAAGCAGGTGGAATTTTTCGAGCCCGAGATGGTCCGCAAGCGCATCGAGATCGCCGGCGACGCTGCCCGGCTGCGGACCCGAAGCCGGATCGGGAAAGCTGTTGCCCCAACCGCGCCGGTCGAAGGCGATGACGCGATAGCCGGCCTGCGTGAAGGCCGCGATCTGCGGCTCCCAGATGGCGACGGTCCCGGTGTTGGGATGCAACAGAACGACGGGCGGCCCCGCGCCGCCCGTATCGATGAACCACTGCTTGACGCCGGGAAGGTCTGCGTGCGCCCCGGTCACACGTAAACGCTCTTCATCTGCCCTTCGGGGTAACGCAGGCCGGCGGCGGCGCCGACCGGGACGGCGGCCGAGATTTCCGCTAGCTCGGCGTCGGTCAGCGTGACCGACAGTGCGCCGATATTTTCGAGGACCCGTTCTTTGTGCTTGGTGCCGGGAATCGGCACGATGTCCTCGCCCTGCGCCAATAGCCAGGCCAGCGCGAGCTGGCCGGGCGTGCAGTTCTTCTTTCGCGCCAGATCGTCGATCCGGTGCACCAGCGCGACGTTGCGCTCGAAATTCTCCGGGGCAAACCGCGGATGCCGGCGCCGTCCGTCGGTTTCCGCCAGCTCGACATTGCCGGTGAGAAGCCCGCGGCCGAGCGGCGAATAGGCGACAAAGGCGATGTTGAGTTCGCGCGTCGTCTTGAGCGTCTCCTCGGCGTCGGGGCGGTAGAGCAGCGAAAATTCGTTCTGCACCGCGGCGATCGGATGCACGGCATGGCCGCGACGCACGGTCTTGGGGCTGGCTTCGCTCAAGCCCAGCGCGCGCACCTTGCCCGCCTTGACGAGCTTCGCCATGGCGCCGACCGTATCCTCGATCGGCACGCTCGGATCGATGCGGTGCTGATAATAGAGATCGATGACTTCGACGCCCAACCGCTTGAGGCTCGCCTCGCAGGAGCTGATAACGAATTCCGGCCGGCCGTCGGCGAACTTGCCGTCCTTGCCGCCGATATTGCCGAACTTGGTCGCCAGCAAGACTTCCGCGCGGCGGCCCTTGATCGCCTTGCCGACCAGCTCTTCGTTATGACCGGCGCCATAGGCATCCGACGTGTCGAGCATGGTGATGCCGCGGTCGAGCGCCTCGCGGATCACCGCTATGCCCTCCTCGTCGCCGCTTTTGCCGTAGATGCCGGAGAGCGACATGCAGCCGAGCCCGATGGCCGAGCTTTGAATGCCGGACGAACCGAGGACGCGCTTGGGGAGACTAGCCATTGCAATTCCTTCCTGAGCCCTACCCTGACGCCATTCTATCGGCGAAGGCCGCTGCTGCGGAAGGGACCAGCGGCAACGCCATTCGTACTCTACGCGAGCGCCGTGCGCACCTTGCGCGTCGTTATCCAGATCAGAGAGGCGAGGCAGCCGGCGACGGCGATGGTACCGGCGACCGGCCACGCCGAACGGCCGAGATAAAGTCCGATCGCGCCGGCCGCGATGGCGGCGCCGGTCTGCTGGACGAAGCCCATCAGCGCGGACGCCGTTCCGGCCCGATCCGGGAAAGGCGTCAGCGCGCCCGCCATCGATGACGGCAGCGCCAGGCCGAGCCCGGCGAGGTAGATGGTCATCGCGCCGACGAACCAAATGACGTTGCCAAGATCGAGAGCGACCACCGCCGCCATGATCAGGCCGCCCGCTGCCATGGTGAAGACGCCGATCCCCATCATGCGGTCGATGCCAAGCCGCATGACGATGCGCGAGCCGATGAAAGTGCCGGTCATGTATCCCGCCGCACCCATGGCGAAGGTTACCCCAAACACGACCGGCGACAGTCCGTAGCGCGCGCCCTGCATGACAACCGGCGCGCCGGAGACCCAGGCGAACAGGCCAATGAAGCTCGTCGTCATGATGCCGAGATTGGCGAGAAAGCCGCGATGCACGATCACCGAGCGGTAAAGCCCGACCATGGTTCGCAGCGAAAACGGCCCTGACGTGCGCGTGTGCAGAGTTTCCGGCAGAAGCCGCGCCGCGACCACGGCGGCCACGGCGGCGAAGATCACCAGCATGAGAAAAATTGCGCGCCAGCCAAACAGGACTTGCAAGACGCCGCCGATGGTAGGCGCGACGATCGGTGCGAAAGCGGTGATCGCGCCCATCACCGACAATTCGCGGCTGGCGCGGGCGCCGGAATAGATGTCGCGCACCACCGCGCGCGCCAGCACGATAGCGCCCGCGCCGCCGAGCGCCTGCAGGAACCGCATGGCGATCAGGCCGTGGATCGATTGCGCCGCCGCGCAGCCGATGCTGGCGACGCCGTACAGAAGGAGCGCGGTCAGCAGGACCGGCTTGCGGCCGATGCGATCGGAAATCGGCCCGTAAAAAATCTGGCCGACAGCGAAGCCGAACAGATAACTCGAAATGGTCAGTTGCACGTGCAGCGTCGGCGCGTGCAGCGCGCGGCCGATGTCCGGCAGCGACGGAAGATACATGTCCATCGACAGCGGACCGAGCGCGGTCAGGAACGACAGCAATAAAGTGAGCGCGAACGTGCCGGGGGTTAACATCGAACGTCATCGCGAGCGGAGCGAAGCAATCCAGTCCGCATCGAAAGTCCTGGATTGCTTCGTCGCTTCGCGCCTCGCAATGACGAATTTCGAATTATGATGTTCACTTCGCCGCCGCCGGCTGCCGCTTCTTCCCCAGGATCGCGGCGGCGTGACTACCGAGAATCGTGTCACGGTCGGCGGCGGCCAGATCGAGCGAGCGGACGTGCCGAACGCAATCCAGCATGCCCATGTCGTAGGGATAATCGCTGCCGAGGAAGACGCGGCCGGCGCCGACCGAGGAGATCAGGAATTGCAGCGACGTTTTTGAATGCAAAATAGTGTCGTAAAGAAACCGATCGAGATATTTTTCCGGCGAATGTTTGAGATGCACTTTCGGCTCCGGCCGCACCTGCCAGCCGTGCACCCAGCGGCCGCCCTGATAAGGAATGAAGCCGCCGCCGTGCACCATGACGAAATTGAGCTTCGGATATCGCTCGAGCACGCCGCCGAAAATCAGGCACGCCGCCGCGATCGTGGTGTCGAGCGGATTGCCGATGAGATTGCCGAGATAGTAAGCGCGCAACCGGTCGGCGCCGGCGACATTGCCGGGATGAATCATCATCAAGGCGTCGAGCTCGGCGGCGGCGGCCCAGACCGGCTCGAAGGCGGGATCGTCGAGATTCTTGCCGCCGACGTTCGATGCGATCATCGCGCCGTGCAGCCTAAGCCTCGTCATGGCGCGGCGTAGTTCCTCGGCAGCTTTTTCAGGCGCCTGCATCGGCAGCGTGGCGATGCCGGCAAAGCGATCCGGATGCTCCTTGACGAGCCGCGCGATCTCGTCGTTCTGCAGCGCCGCCGCCGCGGCGCCAACCGTTGCTTCCTGATTGTAAAGCCAAGTCTGCGGCGACACCGAAAGCACGTGCATGTCGACGTCGGCACCATCCATATAGGCAAGCCGCGCCGCGATATCGTGACCGCCGCGCGGAAACGGCCGGTACGGCACGCCGGCGACTTCGAGGACGGAATCTTTGCCATCGATCGCGGTCAGCGTAAGACCGAGCCGCGGGATCTCCTTTTGCAGAAGCTTGATGGTCGCGTCGGCGAGCACATGGGTGTGGGTGTCGATCGTGCAAATCTTTCCGCTACCGGTCATTGTCTGTCCCCGAATGACGCGCATGTTCTGCGCATAACCGGCAAAGCCAGGCAAGGGCTTGCGAGCCATGTCGAATGCGCCTGCCACACAGGCCTTTTTCAATTGGGGCTTTTGGCTATAAAGGTCCGCCAAACGCCCCCGCGCAACGACCGCTCCGGAACCCAGCATGGACGCCACCACCGACGCCAAACCGCACCGCCACGAGCACGCCACGCACGGCCGCGTCGAGGACGAACCGCTGGTCCGCGGCCGCGGCCGCTACGCCGCCGACGACCCCCTGCCGAACCAGGCCTACGGCGTTTTCGTTCGCTCGCCGCACGCCTTCGCCCGCATCAAAAGTATCGACACATCGGCCGCGGCCGGCACGCCCGGCGTCGTCGCCATTCTGACTGCAGCCGATATGACGGGCGTCGGCAATATTGCCCGGCATCCGCCGCTGCCGGGTAAAAACGGCAGCAAGCTCATCGTCGCCAACCGGCCGGCGCTGGCGCAGGACCGCGTCCTGCACATCGGCGAGCCGGTGGCGCTGGTGA
Source organism: uncultured Alphaproteobacteria bacterium (assembly GCA_963743395.1). GTDB lineage: Bacteria > Pseudomonadota > Alphaproteobacteria > Rhizobiales > Xanthobacteraceae > BOG-931. The sequence continues at coordinate 12,717 of CAVUPV010000017.1, read as the reverse complement.
TCGCGGAGCGCGCGCTCTTAGCGCAGGACGCCGCCGAATTTGTCACCGTCGACTATGAGGAACTCACCCCGGTGACGGACGCGCGCGCGGCGCTCGAACCCGAGGCACCGCAGCTGTGGCCGGAAGCGCCGGGCAATCTTGCGGTCGAATGGGCTGGGCCGGCTTCCGATCCAGCCGCCAATGCGGCGGAGGTCGAGCGCCTTTTCGCGTCGGCTGCGCATGTCGCCCGCATCGCCGAAATGAACCAGCGCCTGTGCGTCGCCTCGATGGAGCCGCGCGGCGCCACGGCCAGCCATGACGCGGCGGGCGACACCTATACGCTGCGCTGCTGCTCGCAAAGCGCCGGCACGCTTCGCGATAACGTGATCGCCATCATGAACTGGCCGAAGGAAAAGCTGCGCGTCATCACCGAAGACGTCGGCGGCGCGTTCGGCCTGAAAACCTCGGCCTATCCCGAATATATCGCGCTCTTGGTCGCGGCGAAAAAACTTGGCCGGCCGGTGCATTGGATGTCCGGCCGCTCCGAAGCGTTCCTGAGCGACAATCAGGCCCGCGATACGTTTTCCGAAGTGGAGCTGGCGCTCGACGACAAGGGGAAATTCCTGGCGCTGCGCATCCGCAGCGTCGGCAATATGGGGGCCTATCTCGGCGCCATCGGCGCCAACATCCCGACCATCAGCTTCACGCGCTGCCTGCCCGGCATGTACGACATCCGCCATATCGATATCAGCGTGAAATGCGCTTACACCAACACGCTGCCGACCGCGCCCTATCGCGGCGCCGGCCGCCCGGAATCGAGTTACGCGCTCGAACGCGTGGTCGACGAAGCGGCGCGGGCGACCGGCATCGATCCGGTAAAGCTGCGGCGGCGCAACTTGGTCAGGAAATCGGCCATGCCGTACAGGACGCCGGTCGGCACCGTCATCGATAACGGCGATTTCGAGCCGATCCTCGACAAGGCGCTGGGACTTGCCGATTACGACAATTTCAAGCGGCGCAAGCGCGAGGCGCAGAAGCACGGCAAATATCGCGGCCTTGGCGTCTGCTGCATGCTGGAACATGCCGGCGGCTCGCCGACCGAAAGCGCTTTGCTCGAATTTCCCGGCGACGACACCTTGCGGTTTGCTCTTAACGTGCAAAACACCGGGCAGGGCCACGCCACGGTTTTCTCGCGCCTGATCGGTGAGCGGCTCGGCATCGCGCCGGAAAAAATTCCTCATCGCCACGGCAATTCATCGAACGAATTGCCGGGTTATGCGTCGGTCGGGTCGCGCTCTGGCATGACGGTGAGCCATTCGGTGGTGAAGGCGATCGATACCGTGCTCGCCAAAGGCAAACCGGTCGCCGCCGCCATGCTGGAAGCCGGCGAGGCGGATATCGCCTACCGGAACGGAAGCTTCGAAGTGGTCGGCACCGACCGCCGCGTGTCGCTGTTCGAAGTCGCGGCGCGGGCTGCCGAGATGAAGAAGCGCAACGAGATCGCCGAGGATCTCGACACCAAGGCGGTCACCGAGACGCCGCAGACATTTCCGAACGGCGTCCACATCGCCGAAGTCGAGATCGATCCCGACACCGGTCACATGGCGGTCGTCGGCTACGCGGCGGTCGACGATTGCGGCAACGCGCTCGACCATACGATCGTCGCCGGCCAGTTGCACGGCGCCATCGCCTCGGGGCTCGGCCAGGCACTGATGGAGAACACCGTTTACGACAATGGCAGCGGCCAGCTCGTCACCGGCTCGTTCATGGACTACGCCATGCCGCGCGCCGAAGACATGCCGTTGTTGCGCGAGGCAATGCATAACGTGCCCGCCACCACCAATCCGCTCGGCGTCAAAGGCGTCGGCGAAGCCGGCACCACGGCGGCGATCGCGGCGGTGATGAACGCGGTTGCGGACGCCATTCCGAACGGTGCCGGCGCGCATCTCGAAATGCCCGCCTCGGCGCCGCGCCTCTGGCAGGCCTGCCAGCAGGCGAAGGGCTGATTCGTCATTCCGGATTGCCGCGCAGCGGCAAGTCCGGAATCCATACTTCCGGCGTTGGTGGTTATAAATTCCGGGCTCGCCACCTCGTGGCGCCCCGGAATGACGAGCGTGGAGGATTCCCGTGACCGAAGTCCGACCGCACCGCGAGGAAGAGGCGCCGCCGCTGCCGCTGCCAGTCTTGTTGAGCTTCGTCGCCGGCTATGTCGACAGTTACACTTATCTCACGCTGTTCGGATTGTTCGTCGCACAGGTGACATCGAGCTTTGTCATCGCCGGGGCGGAGATCGTCACGCACGACTATGCCGTCGCCGGCAAACTTCTGGTGATTGTCGCCTTTCTCGTCGCGGTGGCGTTGACGGCGGCGCTGATCGGCGTGGCGCGGGACGCCGGCCGGCCGCTATTGCCGTCGATGCTTTTACTCGAGGCCGCGCTGCTTGCGGTTTTCGCCGCCATGCTGGTGTTCGGACCGCCGATCAAGGATGCCACCGACTGGCACGGCATCATTGCCGGCTTGGTCGCGGCGAGCGCGATGGGCGCGCAAACCGTCTTGGTGCGGCTGTTGATGAAAGGCATTCCGCAGACCAACGTCATGACCGGCAACATGACGCAGCTCGGCATCGCCACGACCGAACTGATCATCGCCTGGCGACGGTTCGCGCGCGGCCCGCATGGCGCAACGGCCGCGCGCGAATTCGAAGACGTCCGCAGTCAGCTCTTAACCGTTCTCGCGATTGCGCTCGGCTTTCTAGCCGGCGCCGCGGCCGGGGCCGTCGCTTTCGCCGTCACCGGCGTGAGCGGCGCGTTCGTCTCGGTCGCCATTGTCGCCGCGCTGGCGCTGTGGGCGCTTTACCGGGAGCGATAATCTGTAATCTACTCCGCCAACCGCCGGTTCGGTTTGAAAATGGAGTCCGGAATGCCCCAGCCCCCCGAAGCAATCCTCGAAGGCAAGAAGCGGCCCTTCACCGGCGCGGAGTTCCTGGAGTCGTTACGCGACGGCCGCGACGTCTTCATTTACGGCGAAAAGGTCAAGGATGTCACCGAGCATCCGGCGTTCCGCAATTCGGCGGCGTCCGTTGCGCTGCTCTATGACGCGCTGCACGATAAAGCCTCGAAAGACCTGCTAACCGCGCCGACCGATACCGGCTCCGGCGGCTTCACCCACAAATTCTTCAAGGCGGCGCGATCGCGGGAAGAGGTGATCGCGCAGCGCGACGCCATCGCCGCCTGGGCGCGCATCTCTTACGGCTGGATGGGGCGCAGCCCCGACTACAAGGCGGCGTTCCTCAACACGCTCGGCGCCAATGCCGCCTTTTACGGCAAATTCGCCGACAACGCGCGGGCGTGGCACAAGCGCGGCCAGGAGGCGGTGCTTTATCTCAATCACGCGCTGGTCAATCCGCCGATCGACCGCGCAAAGCCGGTCGAAGAGGTCAAAGACGTCTACATCACCATCCAGAAAGAGACCGACGCCGGCATCTATGTCTCCGGCGCCAAGGTCGTCGCCACCAATTCGGCGCTGACGCACTACAATTTCCTCGGCCAGAACATGGGCCAGGAGATCACCGATCCCGCCATGGTGGTGATGTTCATCGCGCCGATGAACACGCCCGGCATCAAGCTGATCTGCCGGCCGTCCTATGAATTCGCCGCCGCCGCTACAGGATCGGCGTGGGATTACCCGCTGACTTCACGCTTCGACGAGAACGACGCGATATTCGTTTTCGACAATGCATTCATCCCCTGGGAGAACGTCATCATCCATCGCGACATCGAGCGGCTGAAGAACTTTTATCCGCAATCGGGTTTTTTCAACGGCTTCACGCTGCAAGGCTGCACCCGGCTCGCGGTGAAGCTCGATTTCATCATCGGGCTGTTGTGGAAGGCGGCGCGCGCCACCGGCGTCGAGAGCTTCCGCGGCGTGCAGGCGCAAATCGGCGAAGTGATCGGCTGGAGGAATCTGTTTTGGTCGCTGACGGATGCCATGGCCTGCAATCCAGTGCCGTGGGTCGATGGCGCTGTTTTGCCCAATCCGCGCGGCTCCGCCACCTATCGCCTGTTCATGACCGAAGCCTATCCGGCGGTGCGCAATATCATCGAAAAGGTGATCGCCTCGGGACTGATCTATCTGCCGTCACATGCGCGCGATTTCAAGAATCCCGAGATCGACAAATATCTGGCCAAATACGTGCGCGGCTCGAACGGCATCGATTACAAAGAACGCATCAAGATCATGAAGCTTCTATGGGACGCCATCGGCACCGAATTCGGTGCCCGCCATGAGCTTTACGAGATGAATTATTCCGGCAGCCACGAACTGATCCGCGTGTTCCAGCTGCAGCAGGCGCAGGGCAACGGCGCGCTCAAGGAGATGGAAGCGCTCGCCGCGCAATGCATGTCCGACTACGACGAGGACGGCTGGACACATCCGGCCTATCGGGACGGCAAGGATATTTCCTTGGTGGACAAAGGCTGAAGGCAGCGTGTCAAAAGACACTGCGCGGCGCTAATCCCCATTGCGGTTGCAGCAATTGCGCCGGCATTGGATATTCATGTAGGTATTTCTCATGGATCGCCGGACTTCGCTCCTGGAGCGCATTCGTCCCTATTCATTTTCAGCACTCTTGCTCGCGATAGCCTGCCTCGCTGCGGCGACGCTGCTGCGGCTCGGCTTCGGCTGGCTGGGGGTGAGCCTGCCGTTCGGGACGTTTTATCCCGCGGTGCTTATTGCTTCCCTGTTGGCGGGCGCGCCCGCCGGCATCGGCGTCATGGTAGGCGCCATCCTCGTCGCCTGGTGGGCGTTCATTCCGCCGTACTACGAATTCACTTCGCTGAACCCGACCCTGATCGCCAATTTCACGCTTTTCATTTTCTCGAGCGGCTGCATTGTGGCGCTGGCGACATTCCATCGCGACGTTTTTCAGCGTTTGCGCGAGCGCGATCGTGAGCGCGATTTGCTGTTGCGGGAAATGGAGCATCGCGGCCGCAACACCTATGCGGTGGTCGAGGCGATCGTGCGCAACACGCTGGTCAACGATCGCGCCAGCGCGGATGCCATCGCGGGCCGCGTCCACGCGGTGAGTTCGGCCAACGATCTCGTCAATCAGTCCAACACAAAAACGGTGCAGCTGAAGGCGCTGCTGGCACTCGAATTCGGGCCGAACGCCGAAGCCCGGCTGCGCACCGCCGGGCCGGACATCGAGGTTTCGCCCGACGCGGCGCGCAACCTCGGCCTCGTCTTCCACGAACTCGTCATCAATGCCATGAAACACGGCGCATTATCCGCTCCGAACGGCCGCGTCGTCGTGCAATGGCGCGGCGAAGGCGGCACGGTGCATCTTGGCTGGAAGGAGGAGAACGGCCCTCCGGTCGCGCAGCCACAACGGCAGGGCTTTGGCACGGTCATCGTGACCCAGAGCCTGAAATCGCTCGGCGGCGACATTGTCTTTGCGTTCGATACCGCCGGCCTGCGCTGCGACCTCACCTTCGCGTACCGGTGAGCGAGAGCCAAATGCAAATCTTCCTCACCGGCGCGAATGGTTATATCGGCGGCGCGGTGGCGTCGCGCTTGATCGCCAGCGGTCATAAAGTCCGCGGTCTGGTCCGCGACGCGGCCAAGGCCGAGAGGGTCGCGGCCTACGGCATCGACGCGGTCATCGGAACGCTGGATGACGCCGCGTTGCTGCAAGCGGAAGCGCGCGCTGCCGATGCCGTGGTCAATACAGCGTCGAGCGATCATCGCGGTGCGGTCGAGACCCTGATCGAGGCGCTCGCCGGGGCCGGCAAGCCGTTCATCCATTCCAGCGGCTCGAGCATCATCGCCGATCTCGCCATGGGCGAGCCGTCCGATCGTATCTTTCAAGAGGGCGAGCCGATCACGCCGCTCGCCGACAAGGCGGCGCGCGTCGCCATCGACAGGCTGGTGCTCGCCGCGCACGGCATCGTTATCTGCAACACCATGATCTACGGCCATGCGTTGGGGCCACCGGCGCAGAGCGTGCAAGTCCCGGCGCTCGTCCGCCAGGCAAAAACCTCCGGCGTCGCCAGCTATATCGGCCGCGGCCTGAACCGCTGGTCGAATGCGCATATCGCCGATGTCGCGGCGCTCTACCCGCTGGCCATCGCCCGGGCGCCGTCCGGCACATTCATGTATGTCGAAAGCGGCGAGGAAGCTTTAGGCGAGATCGTCAAAGCGATCGCGGCGAAGCTTGATCTCGGCGCGGCGCAATCATGGTCCGCCGAGGAAGCGATTGCCCTTTGGGGCCGCGCCATGGCGGTCTATTCGCTCGGCTCCAACAGCCGCGTGCGGGGCAAGGCCGCGGCCGCGCTCGGCTGGACGCCGAAACATCGCTCGATCACAAAGTGGATCGCCGATGAACTGATTGGCGCATAGGATCGCAGGCATGCCGATCTACGTTCTCGAACCGCCGCTGCGCTACAACCACGCTTTTTCCGGCCCTGTGATCGAGCGCGTGCTGCCGCTCGGCGAGGCGCGAACGGTTTGCGCGCATATGGGCGCGCCAGCGGATGCCTGCGCGTGGGTCGCTCATGGCACCTGCTACCTCGTCATCCCGCGCGACGGGCCGGTGAAAGATCTCGGCGCCTATGTCCGTCACGAACGCGCACATTGCAATGGCTGGACGCACGACCATGGAGCGGCAACAGAATTGCCTGCGCTCGACGCGGAGAGTGAGCGTTGACCCGCCACGGGCTTTCGTGTCACGTCGCGCGGCTTTAAGACAGCGCCGGAAAACGACCGCAAATCAATGGCTACCGACCGCTACAACGCCCGCGACGCCGAGGTGCGCTGGCAGAAAATCTGGGACGAGCGAGGCATTTTCGCGACGCCTAACGAAGACCCGCGCCCGAAATACTACGTGCTGGAAATGTTCCCCTATCCGTCGGGGCGCATCCATATGGGCCATGTGCGCAATTACACGATGGGCGATGTGGTCGCGCGGTACAAACGCGCGATGGGGATGAATGTGCTGCATCCAATGGGCTGGGACGCCTTTGGCCTGCCCGCGGAGAACGCCGCCGTAGAGCGCAAGATCCATCCCAAAAAGTGGACCTACGACAATATCGCGGCGATGAAGGCGCAGCTCAAATCGATGGGCCTGTCGCTCGACTGGAGCCGCGAGATCGCGACCTGCGACCCTGCTTACTACAAGCACCAGCAGAAAATGTTCCTTGATTTCCTGCGCGCCGGTCTGGTCGAGCGCAAGCAGTCGAAGGTGAACTGGGATCCGGTCGATCAGACCGTGCTGGCGAACGAGCAGGTGATCGACGGCCGCGGCTGGCGCTCCGGCGCTTTGGTCGAGCAGCGCGAACTGATCCAATGGTTCTTCGCCATCACCAAATTTGCCGCACCGCTGCTCGACGCGCTCGGCACGCTCGACCGCTGGCCGGAAAAAGTGCGGCTGATGCAGCAGAACTGGATCGGCCGTTCCGAAGGCCTGCTCATCCGTTTCTCGCTCGATCCGAAAACCGCGCCAAACGGCGAGAGTGAGCTCGACGTCTTCACCACGCGGCCGGACACCTTGTTCGGCGCCAAATTCATGGCTCTGGCGCCGGATCATCCGCTCGCCGCGGCGGCGGCGAAGACCAATCCGGCGCTCGCCGAATTCATCGAGGAGTGCCGGCGCCGCGGCACCGCGCAGGCCGAAATCGACACCGCCGAGAAGATGGGTTTCGAGACCGGCATCAAGGCGGTTCATCCGTTCGACACCAGCTGGCGCCTGCCGGTTTATGTGGCGAATTTCATCGTGATGGATTACGGCACCGGGGCCATTTTCGGTTGCCCGGCGCACGATCAGCGCGACCTCGACTTCGTCAACAAATACGGCCTCGGCAACGTGCCGGTGGTGTGCCCGCCGGGCCAAGATCCCAAGACTTTCGTCATCACCGACACCGCCTATAACGGCGACGGGCGCATGATCAATTCGCGTTTCCTCGACGGCATGACGATCGCAGAAGCCAAAGAAGAAGTGGCGCGCCGGCTGGAAAAGGAAAGTGCGGGCAATCAGCCCGTAGCGCAGCGCCAGGTCAATTTCCGGCTGCGCGATTGGGGCATTTCGCGGCAGCGCTATTGGGGCTGCCCGATCCCGATCATCCATTGCGGGAAATGCGGCGTCGTGCCGGTGCCGGCAAAGGATTTGCCGGTGACCTTGCCGGAGGACGTGACGTTCGACCGGCCCGGCAATCCGCTCGACCATCATCCGACCTGGAAGAACGTTTCCTGCCCGCAATGCGGCGGCCAAGCGCGGCGCGAAACCGACACCATGGATACCTTCGTCAACTCGTCCTGGTATTTCGAGCGCTTCACCGATCCATGGATCAACAGCGCGCCGACCGATCGGCCGATGGTGGATGCCTGGATGCCGGTCGACCAATATATCGGCGGTATCGAGCACGCCATCCTGCACTTGCTCTACAGCCGCTTCTTCACCCGCGCCATGAAGGCAACCGGCCATGTCGGACTGGAAGAGCCGTTTGCCGGGTTGTTCACGCAAGGCATGGTCGTGCACGAGACCTATCGCCGGGCGAACGGCGAATGGGCGGCGCCGGCGGAAGTCAAAATCGAGAGCAACGGCGATGCGCGGCACGCCACTTTGATCGAAACCGGCGAACCGCTCGCCATCGGTCCGATCGAGAAAATGTCGAAGTCGAAACGCAACACGGTCGATCCCGACGAGATCATCGGCAGCTACGGCGCCGACGTCGCGCGCTGGTTCATGCTGTCGGATTCGCCGCCGGACCGCGACGTGGAATGGACCGAGCGCGGCGTCCAGGGCGCCTGGCGATTTGCGCAACGGTTATGGCGGCTGGTCGGCGAAGCGGCGGAGATCGCCAAATCGGCCCCGGAGGAACGCCCGGCGCAGTTCTCGGCGACGGCGACGGCGCTGCGCAAGGCGGCCCATCGGGCGCTGGCCCGGGTCAGCGAGGACATTGAAAAGCTGCACTTCAATGTTTGTGTGGCGTCGATCTACGAATTCGCCAATACACTCAATACGATAATTGGCGAAATGGGGTCCGATGAGGGGGCCGCTTCGACGCCCGATTTTCGCTGGGCCATGCGCGAAGCGGTTAATATTCTTGTGCAATTGTTCGCTCCCATGATGCCGCATCTCGCCGAGGAATGCTGGGCCGTGCTCGGTCACGACACGCTGGCTGCGCAAGCCGCGTGGCCGCGGATCGAGCCGGCGCTTCTGATCGAGAATACGGTGACGCTGCCGGTGCAGATCAACGGCAAGAAGCGCGCCGACGTGACCGTGGCGCGAGACGCCAATACCGCCGAGATCGAGACCGCCGTGCTGGCGCTCGACGCGGTGCAAAAGGCGCTCGACGGCAAGCGTCCAAAAAAGGTGATCGTCGTGCCGCAACGGATCGTCAATGTGGTGGTCTGAGCATCGGACGAACGCGCGGCGATTGCTCGCGCGGCTTGCCGTCGTGGTCGCGGCGGCAAGCCTGACCGCGGGTTGTTTCGAGCCGCTTTACGGCCGGGGCCCGTCGCCCGACGCCGACAGCGTGCACGACAAGCTTGGCGCGATCTTGATCGCGCCAATCCCGACACGCCAGGGCACTGACGTCGCGCGTCTGGCCGTCGGCATGCACAATGCGCTGCAATACGACTTCAACGGCGGCGCCGGCGCCACAGCACCGACCCATCGCCTCGAGGTCACGCTCGATGCGAGGCTGATAACGGTCATTGTCGATCCGGTGAGCGGCCGTCCGACCGCGCAGATTGACGGCGTCACGGCAAATTATCAGCTTGTGGAGATCGCCACCGGCAAGATCGTTCTTAGGGACACCGCAACGGCGCAAGTCGATACCGATTCGCCCGGTTCGCAGCAGCGCTTTGCGGTCCTACGCGCCGCCCGCGACGCGGAAGACCGCGCCGTGCAAACCGTAGCCGAGGCGATCCGCAACCGGCTGGCGTCCTATCTCGTCGCCGGAACCTAGTGTCCCGGCTTGTGCGCGGGCTTGACCCGCGCATTGAGCAGGCAATATCCCTCCGCAATGGTTGCGGTTAAACCCCAGGACGTCGACGCCTTTGTCGCGCGCCCAGATCCGGCGCGGCCGGTGGTGCTGGTGTTCGGTCCGGACGCCGGCCTCGTCACCGAGCGTGTCAGCGCGCTCGTCAAGGCGTCGGTGGACGATCCAAACGATCCGTTCACGCTGGCGCGCCTCGAAGGCGATCTGATTTCGGCCGAACCGTCGCGGCTCATCGAGGAAGCGCAAACCATGCCGCTATTCGGCGGCCGCCGCGCCGTTTGGGTGAAGGCGGGCGGCCGCAATGTCGCGCCGGCGGTCGAGGCGCTGCTTGCCCAGCCCGTCGCCGAGTGCCGCGTCGTCATCGAGGCCGGCGATTTGCGCCGCAATGCGCCGCTGCGCGCCTTGTGCGAACGCGCCAAGAATGCCGCGGCACTCCCCTGCTACGCCGATAGTGAGCGGGACCGGGCGCGGCTCATCGACGAGGAGATGCGCGCCGCCGGCCTGACGCTGGCGCCGGACGCGCGCGCGCTTTTGATCCCGCTGCTTGGCGGCGACCGCGCTGCCTCGCGCAACGAGATCCGCAAGCTGACATTGTACGCGCGCGGACGCGGCGAGGTCTGCGTCGACGATGTTACCGCAGTGGTGTCGGATGCTTCGGCGCTCGGGCTTGAGGACATAGCCGATGCGGCCTTCGCCGGCCGCCCGGCGGAGCTCGAAACTCAACTCGCCAAGGCGCGCACCGCCGGCACCTCGGCCGGATCGATCCTGTTCAACGCCCAGCGCCACGTTGCGCAACTGCATAAGTGGCGCGGCGCGATCGAGGCCGGCGCGCCCTTCTCGATCGATGCCTTGCAGCCACCCGTGCATTTCCGCAGAAAGTCATTCGTCGAAGCGGCGCTGAAAAACTGGAACGCCGCGCGGCTTGCCAATGCCATGGTGGAGCTTGCCGACGCCGTCCTGGAATCGCGGCGTAAGCCGGCGCTTGCCGAGACTATTGCCGAACGCGCGCTATTGGCGGTCGCAGCAAACGGGCGGCGCAGCGCGGCGTAAACACGCGTAAGCGATTAGCGCAGCGGCCGTGGGCTGTCGCGCTCCGCCGGCCAATCGGCGAGCTTGTTACGGCCGACTTCCGACATTTTGGCGGCGGCCGAGGCGAGCATGTCGTGCAGCGTCACGTCGAAATTCGCGCGCGCATTGCGGTTCTCCGCCATCGCCGTGCGCATGGCGTCGGCATCGAACGGGTCCGCCCGCAAACTCTTGCGCACGTCCTCCTGGGAAAGCCGAAGATCGGCCTGCGCCGCCGCGATCTTATTGGCATCCTGCATGATCTCTGCGCGCAAGATTTCGGCGTCGGCGTCGGGCAAGCTCGTTGCGATGCGATCGAACCGGCCGGTCAAGGTATGGCCGATATGCGCGACCGTCGTCAGCGGCACCGGACTCGAATAGCGGAACGCCACCGCCCCCGCGGCGCCGACGAAGAACAAGTTTAGCGCCATCGATCCGACCAGCAACCAACGCAACTGGCCGCCTTCTCCCCCAGGTAAAATTGACATCGTCGCCCTCACTTTTCGGCATATTCAGCATCATCCGGCACTGATCCTGAACGATTACGCCGCACCGAAGTCGCTTGGATTACCGGGCGGGACTGGCCGTTGCAAGCAGGTTATTCGATCGCATCGGGCACGTTTATGCTACCGATAGACGAACGGTATGGGAGCAATTCTATGCAAACGCTCACAGCGGGAATAACGAAGGCCGGCTCCGGCATCGATGGTATCGCCTGGAACATTCTCGGCCAGACCTATGTGCCGAAAAGCGTCAACGAGGCGTCATTCTCCTGGCACGCCACATTTCCGCCCGGCACTTTCGTGCCGCCGCACATTCATTCAACCCAGGATGAATTCATCTATATGTTCGAAGGCCGTTTCGATTTGATGCTCGATGGCAACGAGGTCGTCGCCACCGCGGGCGATCTGATCCGGTTGCCGATGGGTCTGCCGCACGGCATTTTCAACAAGTCCGACCAGCCGGTGAAATGCTTTTTCTGGGTAGCGCCGACTCGCAAGCTTTACGATCTGTTCTGGGCAATCCATTCGATGAAGGAACAAAAGCCCGAAGAAGTCGTCGCGCTCTCCGCCAGGCACGAAGTGATGTTTCTGCCCCCGCCGGCGTGACCCAAGGCATCAGGCCAGGGCTCTAAGTTCGATTTTCGAGGCTGAACGTGCCGGAATCGTCGTCATAGGCGAACACTTCGGCGTAACGTCCCCAGGCGATCACCGCGCGCAGCGTGAGTTCGGCGTCCTCGGCGCTCATGTGATCTTCCAACTCGTCGAAGAAACGGCTTTTCGGCGCCACGTGGTTGGCGCGCTCCTGCGGCGCGCGGCGGATATGCGCGGCGAGCGGCACGTGGGACAGCAACTCGCGCTGAAACAACTTCTTGCGGTCGTCGGTGCCGAGCTCGGCGAATTGCTTGCCGGAATCGGTCAGCTTGATATCACCGCCCTCTATTTCGGCCAGGCGAAACTGGCTGCAGCGCGTCCGATATCGGGAACAGCTCGTCGGCCTCGAGGTGCAATTCGTCGGCCAGCACCGGCGAGTCTGCTTGCCGTTGAAAGGCGCAGCCGCCAGTGTCTCGATAAGTCCGGACATCAGATTGGCCGAGACGCGCGGCAGCGCGGTGTTGATCGTTATCGCCGGCGCGCGGTCCGTCACCGTGCCTATCTGCGGCGGGGTCGACGTG
>CAVUPV010000016.1:0-30787 GCA_963743395.1 uncultured Alphaproteobacteria bacterium | reverse complement strand
CCTGGACGGCTGGCGCAAACTCGCCGCGGCGTTGCGCGAGCGGGGAATGGCCACGGTCGTCACCGGCGCCGCGAGCGATCGCGCCTATCTCGATGACGTCTGGCGCGACAGCGATGTCGTTCGTCGCGACGGTGCGCTCGCATGGCCGGAGCTCTCGGCCTTGATCGGCGCCGCGCGTGCCTATGTCGGTCCGGATACGGCAGTCACCCATCTCGCCGCTGCCAGCGGCGTTCCGACCGTCGCGCTCTATGGGCCGACCGACCCGCGGCTGTGGGGACCCTGGCCGCGCGGCGGCCTCGACCGCCCCTGGGCCGCCGCCGGCACGATCCAGTGCCGCGGCAATGTGTGGCTCGTGCAAAATCCGCTGCCCTGTCTGCCCTGCCAGCTGGAAGGTTGCGAGCGCCGGCTCGATAGCCATAGCCAATGTCTCGACGAACTGCCGGTCAGCCAGGTTGTGGCCGCGGTCGATCAGGCGCTGGTGATGCGACGGGCCGCGTGACGTTGCGCACCGGGGGCCCGGCGTTGAGAACCATCGTGGCAAAGCCGGCGCGGGTGTCATGCAGCGGCCGCCAGCCGGCGGCAATGAGTTTGGCGGGATCGACGCGCAGATTGCCGCAATAACGATCCCATAGATCGCCGAGCTTGAGCGCGCGCATCGGCGCTTCGGCAAGGCGGATATGGAACGGCAGCAGCAAAGGCCTGCGTCCCTGGGCGCGGCGGATCGATGCGATGAGATCCGACGTCGCCGGTGGTATTCCCGGATCGGCGACCACATAGGTTTTGCCGATCGTTGCCCGCGTCGCCAGCACAAACCACAGCGCGGAGATGAAATTGTCGAGGCCGAGATAGGAGCGGCGATTGGCGAAATCCTTTACCGGCAGTGGCCAAGATGAGCCGGCGGCGCGCAACAGAGACGCCAGGCTGCCTTTCATGCCCGGTCCATAGACCGGCGCCAGCCGCAAGATCGTGAACGCAAGGCCGGCCGATCGCACCGCCTCCTCGGCGCCGCGCTTCGAACGGCCATAGGCATCGGTTGGCGCCGGCGCATCGCGCTCCGTCAGCGCATGATCGGCGACCGGTCCATTTTGTGCGCGTATCGACGATACCAGGACAAATCGCCGGACGCCCGCCTTGGCGGCGGCGGCCGCCAGCCGCGCCGTCCCCCGGCGATTGATCCGGTCGTAGGTCGCTGCTGATATACGACGCCCGCCGTACTCGATGCCGGCAAGGTGGATGACAGTGTCAACGCCTTTGAGCCGCGGACGCCAGTCGAACGACTGGGCGAGGTCCGGATATCGCGCGACTTCGACGCCGTCAAAAAATGCCGCGGCGGGCAGGGCGCGCACGCCGGCGCGAAGCGGTTTGCCGCCATCGGCAAAAGCCGCGATCACGGCGCGGCCGAGGAAACCGGACGCGCCAGTGACGAGCACGCGACCCTTTTTCCTGCGTTGCCAGGTTCGCGGCTCGGCTTGCCCGTCGCGCCGCGCGTTCGGGCGCAGTCCCAACCGCGCCAGCACGAGGACGGCGAGCGCGGCAGCCGCACGATAGTAGAGTGTGATCATGGCTAATACAGTGCCGGCTGCACCGGCGCGGTCGGCCGTCCGAACACTCCGGTCACCACATCGAATTGCGTATAGGTCTGCGCCTCGCAAGTGTCGGTTTCGACCGCGAAACGTCCGTCGACGACAGAATTGTCCTGGAGGAAAAGCGCATAACTGCGCAAGTGCCCGCGATCGTGAAAGTGCACGCAAGCGAGCCAGCTCCAGCCCTTCAACGCGTGGACCCAGCGCAGGCCTGAAATCTCGAAGTTGTCGTAGGCGGCACGATCCTTCATTGTCGATTGCAGGTAGGTCGAGACCAGCGACACATAGGGCGGTTGCGCGGCCGGAGGACTGGTCTCGCTCGACTGTGCAAGCTCGCTGCATCCCGGCAAGGCAAGGAGCATTAGCGCAAGCATGGCGTCTCGAACTGCGCGCCGCCCGTGGGAGATTCGGGCCGCAGACCACAGTGCCGCCACGAACCCTGTCCATTGAGAGGCGCGGCCGGCCGGTTGAAAACGATGATGCCCGTATCCTAAAACGGGCCGCGGCGGGCCAAATGTCGCGAGGCGGGGTTTTGGCATGACGACCCCACTATTGAACCGCTGCGTGATTGAACGGAATGGTTAACGGCGCTCGAAGCGATCCGTGAAGAGGCTCGACAGACCGGCGGCGGATATGATCGTCAAGCGATGGATTGCGGTGGCAGTCCTGGCCGGTTTCGGTCCGCTGCTCGGATCGTGCGGCGGGGGCTCGGAAAGCGGTTTTTCCGGTTATGTCGCCGATCATTGGCCGCGTTGGGCCGGCGGCATGCCCGACGACGTGCCGCCGCGGCCGGGCGCGCCGGGCTATGACGAATTCATCGCGCACGGGCAAACTGGCCAGGATCAGGCCAAGCCGATCCCTCCGGGCGGCCAATCCGTCGCCAGTGCGCCGGTGAACCCCGTCTTTCAGAAGACACCGCCCGCACCGCAATCTGACACGCACGCAGCGCCGGAGCCGGCAGATAGCCCGGCCGCGATGACGCCGTCCGTTAATAATTCCCCCGAAGATTCCAGCGTCGTGAAAGGCGGGCTCTATTAGCCGCATCACGCCACGCCGGCGCGCAGCAGATCGTGGAAATGCACGATGCCGACAGGCCGGTCCAATTCCACGACGATCAGCGCCGTGATTTTCGACGAATTGAGAATCTGCAGCGCCTCGCTGGCCAATTGATCGGGCCGCACGGTTTTCGGCGCCGCGGTCATGACGGTGTCGACGGATGCTTGCAGCAGATCGGCCCGCATGTGACGGCGCAGATCGCCGTCGGTGATGACACCGGCGAGCTTGCCGTTCGGGTCGGTCACGGCGACGCAGCCGAAACCCTTGCCTGACATTTCGACGATCGCTTCCGACATCGGCGCGCCGCGTTTGATCAGCGGGACGTCCGCGCCGGGATGCATCACGTCGCGGACGAATTTCAGCGCGGCGCCAAGCGAGCCGCGCGGATGAAACACGCCGAAGTCGATCGCGGTGAAGCCGCGGCTCTCAAGCAGCGTCATGGCCAGCGCATCGCCGAGCGCGAGCTGCATCAGTGACGACGTTGTGGGCGCGAGATTGTGCGGGCAAGCTTCGCGCGCTTCCGGCAGCGCCAGAACGATGTCGGCGGCCTTGCCCAGCGTGCTTTCGGCATTGACCGTTATGGCAATGAGCACGATGCGGAAACGGCGCGAATAGTTGATCAGGTCTTTGAGCTCTTCGGTCTCGCCCGACCACGAAAGCGCCAGCATCACGTCGTCCGACGTAATCATGCCGAGATCGCCATGGCTGGCGTCGGCGGCGTGCACGAAGAATGCCGGCGTGCCGGTTGAAGCAAGCGTAGCGGCGATCTTGCGCGCGACATGGCCCGACTTGCCCATGCCGGTGACGATCACGCGGCCACGCGCGGCCCGGATCGTGTCGACGGCCGCGACGAAGGGCGCTCCCAGTCCATCGGACATCGCCGCAGCAAGCGCGAGCATGCCTTCGGATTCGGTATCGAGCGTGCGTAGCGCCGTGACGATGGCGGAGTTTACGGCCGGCTTCGGCTTGCTGGCGTCGGGAGAACTCATCTTCACACGTGTCCTCACTCGAAAACTCCACGGATGCGACAATACCGAAGCTCGGGCGCCAAGTGTAAAGGCTATTTTGACCAGGCCGCGAAGGCATCGGCAAAAGCGCGATCGCCGGGCGGGCCCTTCTCCAAAGCCAGGATAGCGCGGCCGCCGTTATTATACACGACAGGAACATCGAACCACGGCTTATCCTTGAGCAGCTGCATGTTGCGTTGCACGTCGGTCTCGACCGCGGACAGGCCGATCAGGAAAAAGCCGTTCGTGACCTTCACTGCGAGACCGGCCAGCGGAACGCCGCGGGCCTGCTCTGAATCTTTCATCAAGACGCCGGGGACATTGGCGATGCCGCCGCCGGGAAAATCGGGCGGCACGTTGAACATGATTTCGATCGTGTGGCTTGCCGGCAGCGCCTGGTCGGTATTGCGCCGCAGTGTCCAGGTCACGCTCATGTTGCGTTCAGGGACCGTGATATCGGCGCGCACTTCAAGCTCGGGCGCAAGCCCGCTGCCGGGCGAAACCGTGTCCGTCCGCCAGACCGCGGAACCGACAAAGCGCTTGCCCTGGGGATCGTTCGGATCCTCCTCGTAGAGCACGACGCGTTGCGCCACCTCCGGTCCGGCCTGTTGGCCGGGCGAGGCCGTGCCGGGCGCCTGGCCGGCGGCTTGCTGCTGTGGAACGCGATCACCCGATTTGGGAACGGTCGACGGTGTCTGCGCGGTCTGGCTCGGCCGCGACCGCATATGCATGACGAAATCATAAACCCCGGTGATATTGGACCATTGCCAGGAGATCGTTGCGATCAGGCCGGCGACAATGAAGAGCACGACGGCGAGCCTTGCGAGGCCGCGATACGACCGTGGCCGGCGCGGCTCTTCGTATTGCTCCTCCGTTTGCCGGCCACGCGGCGAATGCGGCCGCGGGAATTGCGCCGCGGGCTCTTCATCGTCCGCCTCGAAGGATGGTTCGAGACTTTCCTGCTCCGCCATATCCTCGTCGAGTAATTCCGCTTCGTCAGAGTCGAACCGCGGCTCGGCGCGGCCGCGCAGCGGCGGTTCGTCATCGTCGAACCCGAATGGCTGCGGCGATCCGGCACCGTAGGAATTGCGCGTATCGCGCGCCGATTGCGCCGACTTGGCGGACGCGGCGCCGAGATCATCGACCTCGTTGACGACGTCGCGGAGACCTCTCAGTCCTTCGCGCGAAATTGGCGACGTTCGTGCATTCAGGATGCGGTCGCGGGCGCTCGGCGATGCGCCTTGCTGGGGCGGAGGATTCGGAGCGGGCGGAACGGGAGGCCGTAAGGGTGGTTCGGGCCGGCGCGGCTCCGGCATCTCCCGCATCTCCGGACGCGGCGCCGGGGGTGTTCCACCAGGCGACAGGATCGGAGGGTCGCGGCGCGGCGGCGCAGGGGATGCCGGCGAAGGCGGCGAAGGTTGCGGCCGTGCGGCAAGCGGATTTGGCCGCACCGGAAGCGGCGCCGGGCGCGGCTCGGTGCGTGCCTTGCGGACGGTTTCCGCCTCGACCTTGCGGATGGCATCTTCGAGCGCCAGGCGCTCGCGGGTAATGTCGGCCTCCGACAGCGGCGGCTCGATGCCGCGCAACTGCGCGACCAAGGCTGCGCGCGCCCGCTCGTAAAGGGCGCGGCGGGCTTCGCCGGTGCTGGTGCCGAGCCCGTCCACGGCGCGGGCGATGAGCGGATGATAGTCGGCCATTGTCTAAAGCTTACGCCCGGCTCCTCGAAATTTCATCTTACGCTTCTTACGCTTCAAACGGATTTTGCATGAGGATGGTGTCCTCCCGTTCCGGGCTGGTCGAGAGGACGGCGGCGGAACAGCCAATCAATTCCTCGATCCAGCGCACGTATTTGATCGCCTGGGCTGGCAGTTCGGCCCATGAGCGCGCTCCCGCCGTTTTCTCGCCCCAACCGGCGATGCTTTCATAGATCGGCTCGACCTGCGCCTGGGCGTGCTCGCTGGCGGGAAGATAGTCGATCTCGCGTCCGTCCAGACGGTAGCCGACGCAAACTTTTATTTCGTCGAAGCCATCGAGGATGTCGAGCTTGGTCAGCGCCAGACCATTGATCCCGCTTGTACGCACCGTTTGCCGCACCAGCACTGCGTCGAACCAGCCGCAGCGCCGCGGCCGGCCGGTCACGACGCCAAATTCCTTACCGCGCTCGCCAAGCATTCGGCCAATCTCGTTTTTCTGCTCGGTGGGAAACGGTCCTTCGCCGACGCGCGTCGTATAGGCCTTGCAGATGCCAAGGACATATCCGATCGCGCCGGGCCCAAGCCCCGATCCGGTCGCCGCCTGCGCCGCCACCGTATTCGAGGACGTAACGAATGGATAGGTGCCATGGTCGACGTCGAGCAGCGCGCCCTGCGCGCCCTCAAACAGGATACGCTTGCCCTCGCGGCGCTTCCGATCGAGCAGCGACCATACGGAATCCATAAAGGGCAGTACGAGCGGCGCCACGCTCATAAGGCCCTCGCGCACGTCCGCAGTCTCGATCGGCGTAAGACCGAGGCCTTTGCGGAGCGCGTTATGGTGCGTCAAAAGGCGTTCGATCTTGCGATCGAGTGTCGCCCCGTCGGCGAGATCCATCAGCCGGATGGCCCGCCGGCCGACCTTATCCTCATAGGCCGGTCCGATGCCGCGGCGCGTGGTGCCGATGCGCAACGCGGCGCTTGCCAATTCGCGGATGCCGTCGAGCTCGCGATGCAGCGGCAGGATCAGAGTGACATTCTCGGCGATGCGCAAATTGTCGGGCGTAACGACGATGCCCTGCTTCTTGAGATGCGCGATCTCGTCCAATAGCGCGTGCGGGTCGAGTACGACGCCATTGCCGATCACCGAAAGCTTCCCCGGCCGCACCACGCCCGACGGCAACAGCGAAAGCTTATAGGTGGTGCCGTCGATCACCAGCGTATGGCCGGCGTTATGTCCGCCCTGGAAGCGGACGACGATGTCGGCCTGCTCGGACAGCCAATCGACGATCTTGCCTTTACCCTCGTCTCCCCACTGGGAGCCGACCACGACAACATTTGCCATGAGGAAATGTCCCCAGGATGCCGATGATTGTTCAGTACTGATCGGATACCGGCCGTAGCCGACCGCTCCGGATAATGGATGCCGTCGCGGGAAGCAAGGAAAAGTCGTTGGCGGGGGCCTGAGCGTTTCCCTATCAAACCATTGTTTTTTCTTAGTATTTTACAATTAGCGTTGCTAACGAGAAAGCAGTTCGGGGGCCCCAGCGGCGGCAAGGGAAGTGCCGGAGGGTCAGGTGTCACCGCCGCTGCAGCAGTCATGCAGAACCGGCGGTGGTCGGCGCGAACCGGCGGCGCTAGCTCCATTTCCGCGCGATGTGTATTGGCGACAAGGACCACGCTATGCTGGGGGCGCAATTGCAACCGAACGTCCTAGGCCGGAGCCGCGCCGGCGGCTGGCTGTTCGACCAGCCCTATCTCCTGTTGTCGCTCACATCGCTGTTCTGGGCCGGCAACGTGGTCCTCGGCCGCTTTGTGGCCGGGCATATTCCGCCAGTGACGCTGTCGTTCATTCGCTGGAGCGGCGCCTTTGTCATCTTGCTGCCGTTCGCCTTCCGGCATCTCATTCGTGATTGGCCGGCCATCCGCGCGCATGCCGCGCTGTTGTCGTTTCTCGCGCTGACCGGGTTCTCCGTTTACAATACGATGGCCTATTACGGCCTGCAATACACCACCGCCATCAACGGCCTGCTGCTGCAATCGGTCGCGCCGTTATTCGTGGCTATGTGGACTTTCACGCTGTTCCGCGATCGCCTGACGCTGCGGCAGGCCGCCGGCATCTGCGTGTCGCTCACCGGCGTCGTTGTCATCATCTGCCACGGCAGCCTCGAAGTGCTGCGCACGATCGACTTCAACCAAGGCGATGTGTGGTTTGTCATTGCGCTTCTGATCTATGGATTTTACGCGGCCGTGCTGCGCAAGCGGCCCGCCATTCATCCCGCTTCCTTCCTCGCGGTGGGCATGGGCGGCGGGGCGCTGTGGCTGGTTCCGGCCATGGTTATCGAGCTTGCCGCGGGCCGCACGTTCAGTCTCGATAGCGAAAGCTTATTGAGCTTCGCTTATGTCTGCGTCTTTCCGTCCTTGCTCGGCTACCTGTTTCTCAATCGCGGCATCGAACTGATCGGTGCCAATCGCGCCGCACCGTTCATCCATCTGGTCCCGGTATTCGGCTCGGTGCTCGCGATCGTGCTGTTGGGCGAGCGGTTGGAACTCTACAACGCGATCGGTTATGCGCTGGTGTTCGCCGGCATCACGGTCGCGACGCGGCGGTAGTTAAGGTCAGAAGGCTTTTGCCAAACCGGCCTCTCTCAGAATGCCGTTTGCAGTAAATCTCGATTTCATTTTCCGGTCGACGGTCACGCGGACGCCGGTTTTGGGATTCCACCAAATTTCATGGTCCCCGCGTCCCTGGCGCTTGAATTCATAACCGTTGTCCCGCAACAGACGAATTACGTCGCGGTAGAAATCGGCCATTTGGGTTATTCCGCGGCAACTAACCGGTCGCTCGCGCGCGCGACAATTTCGATCGACGCCGGAATATCGGAAACGCTGTATTCGTCTAGCAGGTCAAGTATCATGCCCGGCAGTTTGGCGCGCAGGGCCTCGATGCTGTCCGCTTCCGTCACAAGCCCCCGAAGGTCGGGCGTGGTAGCGACCCAGACGGCCGCCTCCGAATCCCAATCCGCGTAAATGACGATAGGGCGAGCCATGCGGTGCTCCACGACCAACGAATGGGATAATATAGCGAATTTCCGTTCGCGCGGAACCTATCTTCAGGACTAGATTGTGTCCTAAGGACACTACCTAGAACCGCAGCGGCTTGACCTGCTGCACGTTCGTTATCTGCTGCACCTTGGCAAGCACATCGGGCGGCACCGTGGCGTCGACCTCGACCAGCGCAATGGCATTGCCGCCGGCCGATTCACGGCCGAGATGAAATGTCGCGATATTGATGCCCGCCTCGGCGAGCAGCGTGGCAAAGCGGCCGACGAAGCCCGGCTTGTCCTGATTGGTCACGTAAAGCATTGAAGGCCCGAATTCGGCGTCGATGCGGATGCCCTTGATATCGACGATACGCGGCCGCCCGTCGGCATAGACCGTACCCGACACCGATCGGGTCTGCCGGTCGGTGACGACGGTCACAGTGATCAGACTGTCGTAATCGCCCGCGGCGTCGCGGCGGGTTTCTTCGACGACGATGCCGCGATCCTTGGCGACGATCGGCGCCGAGACAACATTGACGTCCTGCAGCATGGGACGCAGCAGGCCTGCAACCGCAGCCGAGGTCAGCGCCTTGGTGTTCATCTGCGCCACCCCGCCTTGGTAGGTGATCTGAACCTGTTTGATGCCGGTCTCGGTAAGCTGGCCGGCGAACGAACCGAGCTTTTCGGCAAGCGCGACATAGGGTTTGAGCTTCGGCGCTTCCTCGGCGCTGATCGACGGGAAGTTGACCGCGTTGGTGATGGCGCCGCGCAGCAGGTAATCCGACATCTGCTCGGCGACCTGGAGGGCGACGTTTTCCTGCGCCTCCATCGTCGCGGCGCCAAGATGCGGCGTGCAGATCACGTTCGGCAGCTCAAATAGCGGGCTGTGAGTCGCCGGCTCCTCGCGGAACACGTCGAAAGCCGCGGCCGCGACGTGGCCGGATTTCAGCGTCTCGATGATCGCCGCCTCATCGACGAGTTCGCCGCGGGCGCAGTTGATCAGGCGAAAGCCCTTTTTGGTCAAGGCTAGCGTCCTCGCATTGACGATGTCGCGGGTCTTGTCGGTCAGCGGCGTATGCAGCGTAATGAAATCGGCGCGCCGAAAAAGCTCATCAAGCTCGACCTTCTCGACGCCGAGATGAAGCGCGCGTTCGGCGGACAGGAAGGGATCGTAGGCGATCACTTTCATCTTCAGCCCGATCGCGCGGTCGGCGACGATCGATCCGATATTGCCGCAGCCGATCACGCCAAGCGTCTTGCCGAAAATCTCGACACCGAGGAACTTGTTCTTCTCCCATTTGCCCGCGCGCGTCGACGTATCGGCTTCCGGGATCTGTCGTGCCAGCGACAGCATCAGCGTGATCGCATGCTCGGCCGTGGTGATCGAATTGCCGAACGGCGTGTTCATGACGATAATGCCACGCGCGGTCGCTGCCGGAATGTCGACATTGTCGACGCCGATGCCGGCGCGGCCGATCACTTTGAGATTCGTCGCCTGCTCCAGCATTTTTGCCGTGACCTTGGTCGCGGAACGGATGGCGAGCCCGTCGAAACTATTGATCGTCGCGGCAAGCTTGTCCTTGTCTTTGCCGAGATTGGGCTGGAAATCGACGTCGAGGCCGCGATTCTTGAAGATCGCCACGGCCGCCGGCGACAGCGCATCGGAGATGAGGACCTTTGGAGCCATGACTAGGCCGCCTTTGCCAAGGCATCCTTGGCGTTTGCGTAGGCCCAGTCGAGCCACAGCGTGAGCGCCTCGACGTCGCTTTTCTCGACCGTCGAGCCGCACCAGATGCGCAGCCCCGCCGGCGCATCGCGGTAGGCGTCGATGTCGTAGGCAACGCCCTCCTTATCGAGCGCCGCGGCAACGCTTTTGACGAAAGCGGCTTGGGCGTCGGAGCTAAGCCGGTTCACCGCCGGATCGGCCACTTTCAAACAGACCGAAGTGTTGGAGCGCAGTGCCGGATGGCGCGCCAGAAAATCGATCCACGCCGTCCGCGCCACCCAATCGGCAATGACTTTTGCATTGGCATCGGCGCGCGCCCGCAGGCCGCTCAGTCCGCCGACGGACTTCGCCCATTCTAGCGCGTCGAGATAGTCCTCCACGCAGAGCATGGACGGTGTGTTGATGGTCTCGCCCTGGAACACGCCTTCCATCAGCTTGCCGCCTTTAGTCAGGCGGAAAATCTTTGGCAGCGGCCAGGGCGGCGTGTAGCTCTCGAGCTGGGCTGCCGCACGTGGGGAAAGAATAAGCATGCCATGGGCGGCCTCGCCACCCAGCGCCTTCTGCCAGGAGAAAGTAACGACATCGAGCTTTGGCCAATCGAGCGCTTGCGCGAACGCAGCCGAGGTCGCATCGCAGATCGTAAGCCCGGCGCGATCGGCCGCGATCCAGTCGGCGTTCGGTACCCGCACGCCCGAAGTCGTGCCGTTCCAGGTAAAGACGATGTCGCTTGCCGGATCGGCCGCCGTGAGATCGGGCAATTCGCCATAGGGCGCGCGCAACACCTTGACGTCCTTGAGCTTAAGCTCCTTGGCGACGTCGCTGACCCAGCCTTCGCCGAAGGATTCCCAAGTCAGCATCGTCACCGGCCGGGCGCCCAACAGCGACCACAGCGCCATCTCGATCGCACCGGTATCGGAGGCCGGCACAATGCCGATGCGGTAATCCGCCGGCACTTGCAGCACTTCGCGGGTCAGGTCGATGGCGCGCTTGAGCTTGGCCTTGCCCGCCTTGGAGCGGTGCGAGCGGCCGAGAACGGCATCGGTGAGGTTTTGTGAGGTCCAGCCGGGGTGCTTGGCGCAGGGACCGGATGAAAAATGCGGCACAAGCGGCCGCGCGAGAGGCATCGCGAGCGTCATGATCTATCCTTCCAGATAGTCGCCCCTCGGTGGGGAGGGGTGTCCCGACGCCGCAATTAAGGAGTGAAGGCCGTGCCGTCAAGCGGCAAGAGCGCCACCGGTTTTCGCCTGGGGACGCGAAGCAGTTAGAACTTCACGCCGGCGCCGACGCGCACGGTGGAAATCGTCGCTGTAATACCCGAAACTTCGGCGAACTGGATAAACTCGAATTCACCCCGCACGAAAATGTTCGCGGTGAGGGCTACATCCATGCCGCCGCCGACTGAGAAGCCGTACAAGAAAGCATTCCCCGAGCTTGCATTGGGGAAGGCATAGTCGATGCACGCTCCCGGGGATGGGGTGCATGGCAGGAACGGTAAAGCCGGCGATGGCGGCGCGCTTTGCTGGCCGAATGCCAGCGTCGTAACGGAATAACTGCCTTTGCCGACGGCAAGGCCGGCAAAGCCATAGGGCATGAAATTGTTGCCGACGAGCCATCCGGCGCGCGCCCGCAACGAGCCATAGTCAGTGATTTCCATCGAGCCGGTGCCCTCCGCATTATAGGAAACCAAGGCGGAGCCGACCGTGTAAACATGGTTTGAAACTGGCTGGCTGCTGGCGACGAGACTGAAAGGCGAATGCGTGTAATTGGCTTCGAGGCTCAGCACCAAATCCTGCCACTGTGTGTTGTAGCCGACATACCCGCCATACCCGGTCGACTGTGAGTCGGCTTTGCCGAGGACCGGAAGGGCGGCGACAAAATCCTGATTCTCGATCGTCAAGCCACGCATGCTGTAACCGATCTGCGATGCGGTCGCATGCGCGAAATCGGCGTTGCCACTGCTGTAGCTGGTCTGAACGCCGAAGTAGAAGCCGCTCCACTTCGGGAAAGTCGCCGGCCCCACACTTTGCGATCCGCGCAACAAATCGAGGTCGTCCGCGAGCGCGCTTGGCGCGAAAGCGAGTACGACCACAGCACAGATGACCCAACGCATCAGCCGCGCCATTTCCACCCCTCGGCGCGCATAAAGCGGCCAATCGGGCGCGATCATCAGGCATTAACCTTAATGGAGCGTTAGCTCGGCCGGGCGCTAAGGCGTTATCGAGGCTTAGGGAAAAGCCGGGCTTGGGCGTCAGCCCCGCGTTGACAGCGGCGCTTGTGGCTGCGGCACCATCATCGGCGCCGGCTGGGGCATCATCATGGGCGCCGGCTGCGTGTAGACCGGCGCTGGCTGGGCATAAACCGGGGCTGGCTGATAAACGGGGGCCGGCTGGGCGTAGACAGGGGCCGGCTGCACGACCTGCTGCTGGACCACCATCGGCGCCGACTCGACGGGGAATCTCCAGCGCATGCCAAGCATGAAGTCCTGGGACGCTAGATTTTGCAGTTTGTAAGTATCGGGGTTGCAGCCGCCCATGCAGAAGATCTGATCGCTGACCGAACCGTAGCTGAGGTACCGGTAGGCAAGTTCCACGGCGAAATTTTTCGTCACGTTGTAAGAAAGACCGGCGTGCAGGGCCCAGGCAAAATTCAATTGACTGGCATTGGTGCCGATGCCGTTTCCGGATGTGAAAATGCCGATATCGGTTAGATCGGCGAAAGTATTGTACGCGCCGCCGATGCCAAAACCGATGAAAGGCGTGATGCAATTCCAGGTGCCGAGATCGATATAGGCATTAGCGAGGAACACATCGGTTTTCAGGAATGCATTGTATTGATCGCCGAACGTTCCGCCGCCGAAGGTGTAAATGCCGAATGCATTGACGGCGGCCCGCGTGCGGTATTCGGCGGTGACGTCGAAGCGGAGCCAACTGTTGAGCTCGTAGCCGGCGCCGACCATGAAGAACGAGGTATCGGCTATCGATGAGTGTCGAATGGCGAAGTTGGTGCTGTTGAGCGGGTTCTGCTCAAAAATAAATTGGGCCTGGCTGATAATGCCGATGCCGATGTCGCCGCGCAGATACCAGGCGCCTTCAGGCTGCTCCACGATGATTGGCTGGTAGGCGATCTGCGGCGGCGGCAAAAGCTGTGGCATATCCGCCGCGAACGCCGGAGTGCCAATCATGACTACCGCTGCGACACGGATGAGGAGCGTTGTGACGCTGATCACCATCGGACCTTTCCTCGACGGTCCCCGCGCACGCAGCGGCGCACCGTCGTTGACCCTGGGCCGAAGGTAGGCAGCAAATGTTTAAGCGGGTCTTAACCTTAACTTTTAACCATGGTCCTTAATGGATAGGCGGCCGCCTCGGTTGGCGATGGTCGCGCAAACGCCCTTCTTTCGGTGGCCGCGGCTACCGGGCAACGCCGGTTAACAATCGTAAACGATTGTGGCGATGCGGGAGCGGCAATCGGCGAAAGCCGCCGATCAGTCCTCACCCTCGTCGAGTTCGCCGATGTGGTGCTGCGCGTAGAGTTCGAGACCGAGCTTGGCGACAAGGTCGAGCTGGGTTTCGAGGAAATCGATGTGCTTCTCCTCGTCGTGCATCAGCTTCTCGAACAGGTCGCGCGAAACGTAATCCTTCACCGCGTGGCAATGGGTCGCAGCCTCTTCGTAGAGCGCGCGCGCGTGCAATTCGGCGGCGAGATCGCAGTCGAGCACCTCTTTGACGTTCTGTCCGATATGCAGCGGATCGAGCACCTGCATGTTGGGGAAGCCGTCGAGAAAGATGATGCGCTCGACCAGCTTGTCGGCGTGCTGCATCTCCTCGATCGATTCTTTGCGCCATTGCTTGGCGAGCGACTTGTAGCCCCAATTGTCGAGCAACCGGTAATGCAGCCAATACTGATTGACCGCGGTCAGTTCGTGGCGCAGGGCCTTGTTGAGGTAGTCGACGACTCCAGGCTCGCCTCTCATCACTTGCTCCTGCGATGCACGTTATTCCGCAACTCGGCGTGGCGGGCGGAACAAGTGTAGCCCGCGGCCTTGCATGCTGGAAGGCGGCGTCCACCCCCCGCTAAGCCGGCCATTGTGCCGAGGAAGTAAAGCGAAGAAGAGCTATGAAGGGTCGCGATGGCACGTCGTAGCGGCGCCAGTGAGCGCTTCATCCATGATGCGGCGGATGGTTCGCGCGCAGCGGCCGCACTGGGCGCTGCATCCCAGGCAATGATAAACTTGGCAGGTTGTGCGCGGCGCATCGGCCTTGTCCGCCATCGTCGCACGCACATCCCGGTCGCTGAAGACGTTGCAGGAGCAGACAATCATTTGAACAAGGCCCGGCAACAAATTGGTACGATCTGAAACTTTCCATAGACCAAGCGATCTTTCGTTGCAAAGATTAAATCGCTTTTTATAGGGATTCTAATCTCTGCGGCGCGAAACACTTCTCGGATTGTCGCCGATAAATCTCAAAAGAAAAACAACGCGTCCTGGCGCCCGGATGGACCGGCAGCAAAGACGGCCGATCGACTTCACCGAAAATCGCCAAAATCCGAAGCAAAAAGGTGTGGATGAAATCTACGCCGCGGCCGATTCCTCGGAATCGTCCGACCGCCGGCGCCGACCGGGCCGCAGCCGGCAAAGCCGCGACGGCACCTTGCAAAGGTCGTCGAGCAGGCCGGCGAAACGCTGGCCGCGTCCCAGCGCCCGGTCGAGCGCCGCCATGGTGCGGGCGAGGCCCGGATCGTCGTCGCCAATCCAGGTCCGCAGCGCCGATCCGAACAACAGCGCGAGACCCTGGGCGCGCAGCATGCCGCGAGGGCCCGATGCAGTAATGCCTGCGGCGGTCAGCATCCATTGCTGCGACCGTACCGCGAGCGCATTGAGCGCCACGGCCAATGGCGGATTGCGGGTGGCGGAGCGGACCAGGGAGCGAACCGCCTCACGGTGCGGGCCCAGCATTTCGAGCCTGCGCATCAGCACGTCGAAAAGGCGTTCGCGCGGCGGCTCGTCTGCCATGTCGGAGAAATCCTCGGCGAGCACGGCGCGATCGATGGCTTTGATATGGGCAGCGACGACGGCAATCGTCGAAGGAAACTCCGCCCGCAATTGCGTGAGCGACACGCCGGCCGCTTCGGCAAGCTCGGCAAGCCCGATCCGTTCGATCGACTTCTCGGCCAGAAGCCCGAGCAAGGCCGCGATAATTTTTTCACGGTCGACGGCCGGTGCGGAGGGATGTCGTGCAGCGGAGGTGCGGGCTGACTTGCCGGCGGCTTTGCGGGCGGGTTTGCGGGCCATGGCGTACTCCTACCTGACAGAATGAATGTAGGCGCGCCGCTTGGTGCTTCCAAGTCTTGATGTTTCCAAGCCTGCCGCTTCAAAGTTGCGGCTTCAAAGCCGGCCGCAGGACGGTCAAATCAGCCGGCAAGCTCTCGCGAACGCGCGGTGGCGGCAGCGACCGCCTTGGTCATGAGTCCCGCAAGGCCATTCGGACCCATCAGGACCGCCAACGCCGCGGCGGTAGTGCCGCGCTCGGACGTCACGTTCTGCCGCAATAGTGTGGCGTCGAGCGGCGAGCGATGCAGCAATTCGCCAGAGCCGGCGACGGTTTCGCGCGCGAGTTTTGCCGCCAGCGGCGGGGGCAAACCCGCAGCCACGCCGGCCTGCGCCAGGGTTTCGGCGAGCAGGAAGACGTAAGCGGGACCGGAGCCCGACACCGCTGTGACCGCGTCCATCAGCGTTTCGTCTTCGATCCACTCGACAGCGCCGGTTGCGGCCAGCAGCCGGTGCGCTAGGTCGCGCTGCGCGGCGTTCGCCTGGCGCGATACCGCGACCGTGATGCCGCGCCCGATCGCCGCGGGCGTATTGGGCATCGCCCGCACGACGGCGCAGGGACCGCCCAGCGAACCGGACAGAAACTGCAGCGTGCGCCCGGCCATGATCGACACGACAACGGTCGAAACCGAAATGAGCGGCGTGAGCGCGGGCAGTGCCTGCGCCGCCACTTGCGGCTTCAAAGCGATGACGATGGCGGCAGCGGCGCCAAGCGTGTTCGGATCGGGATTGAGCCGCAAACCTCGCGCGGCGAGCACGGCGACCTGCGGCGCGGGGACGGGCTCCAGCACCGCGACGCGACCCGGATCAAGACCAAGCCGCAGCCAGCCTTCGAGCAGGGCGCCGCCCATTTTGCCGGCGCCGACCAAGACGAGCAGGCCGGAAAAATCGCGTAAGTCCGGACTCGCGCCGGGCGCCGTCACGCGTGGCCCGCGGTTTCGAACATGGCGGAGTCCATGGCCTCACGCGGGGTCTTACCCGCCCAGATCACGAACTGAAATGCCGGAAAGTAGCGCTCGCAGGTGTCGAGCGCGGTGCCGAGCACGGCCTCGCATTGCCGGCCCGATGCGGTGATGCCGCCGGTCAGGATCAGCGCATGGCGAAACATCACTGTGCCGTTTTGCATCCAGACGTCGAAATGGCCGATCCACAATTGCTCGTTAATCAGCGCGATAAGCTGCTGCACGCTGGCCAGCCGCGCCGCCGGTATCTTCATGTCGAAGGCGCAGGCCAGATGCAGCGCCTCGATGTCGCCCATCCAGGTGAATGACACCTGGTAATTGGTCCAGCGCCCGGTGACGACGAGTCCGATCTCGTCTTCACCGGCGCGTTCGAACGGCCAATTATTGCCGGCCGCCATGTGCTCGACCACGTCGAGCGGATGGTTGTGCTGGTCGCGCGCGATCTCGATAAGTGACATGCCGCCTCCACAGTGCCGCCAAGGCTGGAAACAAGAGTGGAAATGCGCACGCCACAAAGACCCGGTCGTTCTCCGGCTGCGATTTGACGCAGGAACAAGTCCGGCTCCCAGATTGACGGACTATCGCGAATCAGCCGCTACGCCGCACCATCGGCTTGAATCACTCCGCCAAACTAAGCGCAAGAGCCTCTCGCGCCGCCGCTACCCGCACTCATGAAGTGATTTGGCCGCCGGGCACAATCCTCGACGAGTCGCCGTCCACAGAGACGGTGCTGCGACAAGTTGACTCGGCAGGCTGGGGGAGGGCGGCGCCAAGCCGCGACGGCTGGGGCGGCGAGGGCCGGTCAGTCAAACAGGCTCGATACCGATTCTTCGGCCGCCGTCCGACTGATTGCTTCGCCGATCAGCGTCGCAATCGACAGCACGCGGATGTTTTTGGAATCGGTGACGGCCTTGGTCGGCTGAATAGAGTCCGTAATCACCAGTTCCTTGAGATGGGAGTTTTCGACGCGCGCGATGGCGCCCCCGGACAGCACGCCGTGGGTGATATAGCCGTAAACCTCCTGGGCGCCCTTCTCCAACAGGGCGTCGGCGGCGTTCACCAGCGTCCCGCCGGAGTCGACGATGTCATCGACCAGGATGCAGATGCCGCCGCTCACTTCGCCGATGACGTTCGCCACTTCGGATTCACCCGGCCGTTCGCGGCGTTTATCGACGATCGCGAGCGGCGCATTGATGCGCTTGGCGAGCCCGCGCGCGCGCACGACGCCGCCGACGTCCGGCGAAACCACGATGACCTTGCCGAGGTCGAAACGCTGCCTGATATCCCGCACGATTACCGGCGCGGCGAACAGATTGTCGGTCGGAATGTCGAAAAAGCCCTGGATCTGGCCGGCATGCAGATCGAGCGTGAGCACGCGGTCGACGCCGGCACGGGTGATGAGATTGGCGACGAGTTTGGCCGAGATCGGCGTGCGCGGTCCCGGTTTGCGGTCCTGCCGGGCGTAGCCGAAATAGGGGATGACCGCCGTGATGCGCCGCGCCGACGCGCGCCGCAGCGCGTCGATGATGATCAGCAATTCCATCAGGTGATCGTTGGCCGGAAACGACGTCGACTGGATCACGAAGACATCGGCGCCGCGGACGTTTTCCAGGATTTCGACGAAGATCTCCATGTCGGCGAAGCGCCGAACCACGGCCTTGGTCATCGTCAGTCCGAGATAGCCGCCGATTGCTTCGGCAAGCGCAGGTGTGGAATTGCCGGCGACGAGCTTGATCGCTCCGTTGTTGCCCGCCATTCCCGCTCTCCTGCGCGCTCGGCACGAACCTGATACAAGCCGCCCGCCGGGCTGGCAACATGAATCAAGGTCTTGTCCCCGCAGGTTTTTTGGCTGCGCGCTACAGGGTTAACGGGCGGCTATTCGTCCGTCAAAGCAATCGCGTTGACATGGCGGCCGTAGTCGGCTTGGGCGCGATGGGTGGCGCGGCGGTAGCTGAAGAATCGCTCCGGATCGGCATAGGTGCACAGGCGCAGATCTTCGACATGGCCGACGCCGGCGCGGTCAAGCCGCGCCGCGACATAGCCGCCAAGGTCGAACAAAGCATGGTCCGGCCGTTGCGCGGCTGCGAAGAACCGGCTGCTGGCGCGATCTTCGGCTGCAAAGCGCGCGATCAGATCTGCGCCGACCTCATAATTGGATTGTCTGATCATCGGACCGATGGCGGCGCGGATTTGTCCGGGCGCGGCGCCGAGCCGCCCCATCGCTTCGACCGTCGCTTCGATCACTCCGGCGAGCGCGCCACGCCAGCCGGCATGCGCAGCGCCGATCACCCGCGCGTGCGGATCGGCGAGCAGGACCGGGCCGCAATCGGCCGTGGTGATGCCGATGGCGAGCGCGCGCATGCGGGTGACGATGGCGTCGGCGCGCGGCCGGGCATCCGCCGGCCACGGCGTTTCGGCAATGACGACTTGCGGTGAATGAATCTGGAAGGCGGTGAGGAAGCGGTGCGGTTCGATGCCGAGCGCGGTTGCCATGCGCGCGCGGTTTTCCGCGACATTCTCGGCCGCGTCGCGCGAGCCGACGCCGCCGTTGAGGCTGGCGTAGAGTCCGGCGGAAACGCCGCCGGCGCGCGTGAAAAACGCGTGACGGATGCCGGTCAGCGCCAGTGCGGGAGCCTTTATCATGCCAAATCTTCAAATGCCGGAAGTGCGCCGAGTGCGGGCGCCGCGATGGCGATAGCCTTGAACAGGTCCCCCATGCCGCGCGCGCCATCCGCGATCAGCCGTGAGAAAGCGATCTCGATCTCGGCGGCCTTGTTGCGCGGCGCGCCGGCTTTCAGCGCGGCCGCGCGTTTCTCGATGCCGAGGCGGAGGAACAGATCGCGCTGCCGGACCGGACCATGAATGCGCGCGCCCATGCTTTCGGCAGATTGCCCTAGCGCCTCGAAATCGACATGCGCGGTCAGATCGGCGTTGCCCGGCGCGCGCAGGGGATCGGTGAAAGAATGTCCGGCGACCGCTTGCAGCGTATCGCCCAATCCGTAATGCGCGTGACCATAGTCGATGATCAAGGCGGCTCCGTCGGTGCGCATGCGCCGGCCGAGCTCGAGCGCGATGCCGTCATCGCGCCACTCGTAGATCGCGCCTGCCGGAGCGTTACGCAATGCGCGCGGCATCGACGCCGCGAAGAACGGCAGCGGATCGGATGCCGCGGCGATGACAAAGTTGCCATCGGGTCCGATGTCGACGACGCGTTCATGCCAGCCGTCCGACTGCTTGACCGCCTGATGAACCGGCAGCGCATCGATGAACTCGTTGGCGATGACGATGCTGGGACCGCCCGGCACATCCTCGATCCTGTCGTGCCATGCCGTCGGAGCCTCGAGCTCTTGCAGCCGCCGCTCCTGGACCTGCCGCAAAGCCGGGCTGATCTCGACCAGGTGCAGCACGATGGCTTCGCGGAAACCGTCCACCACTTTCGCCGCCCGCAAGGCGTCATGCATCATCGTGCCGCGCCCGGGCCCGAGTTCGACGATGCGCACATTGTCCGGCGAACCCATCTGCCGCCATACCGCCGCAGTCCATAATCCAATCAACTCGCCGAACATCTGGCTGATTTCGGGCGAGGTGACGAAATCGCCGCCGGCGCCGAGCGGATCGCGATTGATGTAATAGCCGTGCCGCGGGTGCGTCAGGCATAGCCGCATGTATTCGGCGATCGGCATCGGTCCGGCGATGCCGATCAGGTGGCGGATTTCGTTCTCCAGCGGCGCGCGTGCGTCAGCCATCTTTCGTGGCCGCGTTGCGCGGATTGGGTTGGCGTTTGAAGGCGACGGCAAGGACGGCGAGGCCGCCCAACATCAGCGGAACGCAGAGCAGCATTCCCATGGTGAGGCCGCCCCACAGAAACCCAACCTGCACGTCCGGCTCGCGGAAAAATTCGCAGGTGATGCGCGCCATGCCGTAGCCGAGCGCGAAACAGCCGGTCACGACACCGGGCCGCTTGAGCGCGCCGCTGCGCACCAGCACGGCGAGCACGATGAACAGAACGACGCCCTCAAGCGCTGCTTCGTAAAGCTGGCTGGGGTGGCGCGGAATCGGCCCGCCGTTGGGAAACACTATGGCCCAGGGCACGTCGCTCGGCCGGCCCCACAATTCGCCGTTGATAAAATTGGCGATGCGGCCGAGGAACAGACCGATCGGCGCGACCGCGCTGGTGACGTCGGCCAGCGACAGGATCGCGATATGCCGCTGCGGCGCGAAAGTGACGATGGCGACGGTGCAGCCGATGACGCCGCCATGAAACGACATGCCGCCATTCCACAGCTGCAGGATCTCGATCGGATGCGCGGCGAAATACGGGAAATTGTAGAACAGCACGTAGCCGGTGCGGCCGCCGAGGATGATGCCGAGGGTGATCCAGATCACGAAATCGTCGAAGTCGAGCACGGTGAACGGCGCCGGGCCGCCCCACAAACGCTCGGACACGATCAGGGTGCGCGCGTAGAACCAGCCGGCAATAATGCCGACGATGTAAGCCAGCGCGTACCAGCGCACCGCGAACGGTCCGATCGAGATCAGGATCGGATTGATGGCGGGATAGGGGATGATTGGCAGAACGAACATCGGGCGGATTTCCCTCTAAGCGCGCTGCGCCGAGGCCCTTGCGGCCGCGCCGCACCATCGCCATTGTCTCAGCGCATGGCAAGCGGGCGCGTCAGATTCGCTTTCGGAGGCGGCAATGGTCCAGACAACGAACCGGTTCTTCGATGAGGTCGCACGGTTAATGAACGACGCGGCAGGGGTCGCGCAAGGCGTGCGCCGCGAATTTGAAACGTTGTTCCGCACCCAGGCGGAACGCTGGTTGCGGGATCTCGACGTGGCCAAACGCGAGGAATTCGAGGCGGTCAAGGATATGGCCCGCATCGCGCGTGAGGAGAACGAAGCGCTCAAGGCGCGTGTCGCGGCGCTCGAAGCTGCGGTTGCCGCGACCGGCGCCATGTCGGGTGTGCCGAGTGCGCCACCCGCCGGCGGGCCTTCACCGGGTCAAACACCCGCGGCGGAAACGCGTGATCCCCATTCCGGTCCGATCAATCCCGGCGCGTTCTGATTCGATCATTCCTTGTTTTTCACAAGTTGCGCCGTTATAAGCGCCGCTGCCGCGCCTGCTACAGCACCCCTGGAGGCTTCGCGCGGATTTTACCTTAAACACCAATGGTTTAAGACAAGGATACAGTCATGGCGACCGTCAATCTGATCAAGGCGGCGTCGCGTTCGCGGGCAGGCAAGGGGGCCGCCCGGGCCGAACGTCGCGCCGGCCGCGTACCCGGAATCATCTATGGCGACGGCAAGCCGCCGCTGCCGATCTCGCTCGATTACGCCGATCTGCGCCTGCGCATCTATGCCGGCCATTTCCTCACCACCATTCACGACGTCGAAATTGACGGCGTGAAGCACCGCGTCATCCCGCGCGATTTCCAACTCGATGCGGTGCGCGACCTGCCGCTGCATGTCGACTTCATGCGGCTCGGCGAGGGCGCGACCATCCGCGTCAATATTCCGATTCACGTGCTCAACGCCGAGCAGTCGCCGGGCGTCAAGCGCGGCGGCACGGTTTCGATCGTCACCCACACGGTCGCGGTCCGCTGCCGCGCCGACGCCATCCCGGCCGGCATCGACGTCGATATCGGCGAGCTTGATATCAACTATTCCAAGCATCTGAGCGACGTCACGCTGCCCGAAGGCGTTACCGTCGTGGAGCGCCGCGACATCACCCTGGTCACCGTGGTGCCGCCGTCGGGCTATGCGGAAGAAATGAAGGCGCAGGCCGAAGCCGCGGCTGCCGCGGCTGCCGCCGCTGCCGCTGCCGCTGCGGCCGGTGTAACTGCCGAAGGCGCTCCGGGCGCCGCTCCTGGTGCCGCGCCTGGCGCCGCGCCGGGTGCAGCTCCCGGTGCTGCGCCGGCCGCGGGCGGCGCGGCCGAGAAGAAGTAGGGTCGCCGCGCGGGACAGAGAGAATGCGGCTCCTGGTCGGACTCGGCAATCCGGGAGCGCGCTATGTCGGCAACCGGCACAATATTGGCTTCATGGCGGTGCAGGAGATCGCCAAGCGCCATGGCATCGGACCATGGCGCCGTCGTTTTGCCGGCGTTGCCTGCGAGGGCCCGCTCGGCGGTGAACGCGCGCTGCTGCTGTTGCCCGGCACCTTTATGAATGAATCCGGCCGCGCCGTCGCCGAAGCGGCACACTTCTACAAACTCCCGCTCGGCGACATCACGGTGTTCCACGACGAGATCGACCTGCCGCCGGCCAAGGTCCGCGTCAAAGTCGGCGGCGGCATTGCCGGCCATAACGGATTGCGCTCGATCTCCGAGCATATCGGCAACGACTACCGGCGGGTGCGCATCGGCGTCGGCCATCCCGGCGACAAGAATCAGGTGCAGCACTACGTGCTCAGCGATTTTGCCAAGAGCGAACGCGGCTGGGTCGAGGCGCTGATCGTGATCCTCGCCGACAATGCCGAGCTGCTGAGCCGTGGCGAGGACGCAAGTTTTCAGAACAAGGTGCACCTCGCCATGATCGCCAAGGGTTTTGGCGAGGCTGCGCCGCTTGAGGGTGCATAAAATTCCATGGGTTTCAAATGCGGTATCGTCGGCCTGCCTAATGTCGGCAAGTCGACCCTGTTCAATGCGCTGACCGAGACCGCGGCGGCGCAAGCGGCGAATTACCCGTTCTGCACCATCGACCCCAATGTCGGCGAGGTCGCGGTGCCGGACCGGCGGCTCGAGACACTTGCCGCGCTCGCCAAATCGGCGGAGATCGTGCCGACGCGGCTGACCTTCGTCGATATCGCCGGCCTGGTTCGCGGCGCTTCCAAGGGCGAGGGGCTCGGCAACCAGTTTTTGGCAAATATCCGTGAGGTCGACGCCATCGCCCATGTAGTGCGCTGCTTCGAGGACTCCGATGTGACCCATGTCGAAGGGCGCATCGATCCGGTCGCCGATATCGAAACGGTCGAGACCGAATTGATGCTGGCCGATCTCGACAGCCTCGAGCGGCGCGTCGACGGCTTGAGCAAAAAAGCCAAGGGCGGCGACAAGGAGGCGAAAGAGGCGCTCGATCTCGTCACCCGCGCGCTCGATCTCCTGCGCGACGGCAAACCAGCGCGTCTGACCGAGCGCAAGGCGGAAGAGGAAAAGACCTTCCACATGCTCGGACTGCTCACTTCGCTGCCGGTGCTGTATGTCTGCAATGTCGATGAGAATTCCGCCGCGACCGGCAACGCCTTTTCGCGCCAGGTCGAATCAAGGGCGAAACAAGAAGGCGCCGGCGCGGTTGTCATTTCCGCCCAGATTGAAGCGGAGATCGCGGTGCTGTCGCGTGACGAGCGCGAAGGGTATCTCGCCGCGATCGGTCTGCAGGCGGCCGGCCTCGATCGTCTGATTGCCGCCGGCTATGCGCTCCTTCATCTCGTCACTTTCTTCACCGCCGGGCCGAAGGAAGCGCGCGCCTGGACGGCGACCGGCGGCAGCAAAGCGCCGCAGGCCGCCGGCGTTATCCACACCGATTTCGAGCGCGGGTTCATCCGCGCCGAAACCATCGCTTACGACGATTATGTGGCCTGTGGCGGCGAGGCCGGCGCGCGCGACGCCGGAAAAATGCGGCTGGAAGGCAAGGATTATGTCGTGCAGGACGGCGACGTTATGCACTTCCGCTTCGCCAATTGATTATTGGTTGCGCAGCCCGTTTCCCTGATTCCTGATGGCGCCGAGATGCTCGTTGATGCGGAATACGATGAGCACGAATTCGGCAACGATACGCGCCAGGATGACGCCCATGACGGCGCCAAGCACGCTCACGATCAGGAAAACCATGCCGACGAAGGGATTGTAGGCCATCGTCGTCAGCGAACTGATCACGCCGGCGAAGCCGAGCAACACGGAAATAACGACCGCGAGCCAATAGAAAACCTTAATCACGGTGGGCGTAACGAACCGCTCCCACTGGAACAGGTCGCCGAGGCCGAACATGATTCCTCCTCGCCAAGGGGTCGCGCGTGATTCCCGTTTCGGCTGCGCAGACTGCACCCCGTGATTGCAGCGGTCAATCGACGCGCATTTGACCGCGTTTCGGGCGGCGTCTAGGACGTGAAATAAAGGTCCGCCGTGCGGTTCGACAAACGCGGAACCGGACACCCGCAGGCTCTTGATGCGCAGGTTCAGCTGGGATCACTTCGCGGCGTTGGCGCCCGAAATGTCGGTCGAGCAGCGTCGTGCCGCTGCGGTCGCAGGCGCCGCGCATGCCCTGCACGACGGCTATACCGATCTGATCTACATTCTGCTGCCGCTGTGGCAGTCCGAGTTCGGGCTGAGCTACGCCGCGCTCGGTGCGTTGCGCAGTGTGTTCGTCGGCGCCATGGCCTGTCTGCAAATTCCGGCGGGACTGGCTTCCGAACGGTTTGGCGCCGCGACAGTGCTGGCGCTCGGCACGGCACTCGCTGGTCTCGGCTATTGTTTCGCCGGCGCCAGTACCGGTTTCGTCATGCTGCTTGCCGCGCTGTTCATCAGCGGCATCGGCTCGAGCACGCAGCATCCGATTGCGTCCGCACTGGTCGCCCGCGCCTTCGCCGGACCGCGCTCGCTCAAAGCCCTCGGCACTTACAATTTCTCCGGCGATATCGGCAAAATGACGCTGCCGGCGGCGCTGGCATTGATGCTGCTGGTCATGGCGTGGCGTCCGGCGCTCGCCATCCTGGGCGGCCTCGGCGTTGCCGTGGCGGTCGTCATCTTTATCGCCGCGCCGCGCTATGAGCACGCGGCCGCCGCCAAGGCGCCGGCCGATGCAAAAGTGGCCGACGCTCCCAAGCGCCATCCCTTCGCCTTCGCCTTGCTGCTGTCCATCGGCATCATCGACAGCGCCACGCGCATGGGATTTTTGCTGTTCCTGCCGTTCGTGCTGAGAAACAAGGGCGCAACCGAGCAAACCATCGGTCTGGCGCTGACACTGGTGTTCGCCGGCGGCGCGGCGGGAAAGCTGGCCTGCACTTTCATCGGCGCCCGTATCGGCGCGATCCGGACAGTTTGGCTGACTGAAGGATTTACCGCAGCGGGAATTCTCGTGCTGTTGCCGCTGTCACTCCCGGCGGCGCTGGCGTTCCTGCCGCTGATCGGCATAGCCCTCAATGGCACGTCGTCGGTGCTGTACGGTTCGGTGCCCGATCTGGTGGCGCCGCAACGGCGGACCCGCGCCTTGAGCGTTTTCTACACCGGCACGATCGGTTCAGGCGCGATCGCGCCGGTGCTGTTCGGCCGTGTCGGCGACGCGGTCGGGGTTTTGCACGCCTTGATGCTGGTCGCCGGTTTCGTGCTGATCACGTTGCCGCTGTCGGCGATGTTGCGCGGCGCGCTGGCGCCCAGATACGGTTCCCAAGCGGCGTGAGAGCGTCAATTTTGCGGCGCTGGAACTCGCCGATCCGTCGGTGAGCGGCTTGTCCAGCCGGGGGCGTGCAGAACTCGCTTCAGTTGGCGCCAATTCCAATCGAGCAGGAACGCGGACCGCCGCGACGCGTTGGGCTTGTGGCTCGGGCATGGTTGGAACCATGGCCCGTATGACCTTTCGATATGGAGTACGCCATGAAGTTCCTCCTCGCCTCGACCGCCATTGGGCTTGCGCTCGCTGCCGGCGCTACCGCAGCGCAGGCGCAAACCATCATCTCGCCGCAGCCGATGGTTACGGTTCCGGCCGCGACTGTCGTATCGCAGCCGCTGGAAACCGTGCAGACCACCGAGACTGTGCGTACCATCCGGCCCGCACCGCCGCGGATAGCACGCCGGCAAATCGTGACGACGCGCACCATCACTCGCCAGATTGTGCCGACCACGACAGTGGTGGCGCGGACTGGGCCGGTGGTTCAGCAGCCGCTCTATGATGCGGCTCCGCAGCCGCTCTATGATGAAGTCACACCGCCGCTCTCTAATCCCGACAACACGCCGGCGCTCTATGACACGGCCGTGCCGGTCGCGGCCGGTCCTACCGTCGCCGCGCCCTTCGCGGCGGGCGCTTATACCCAGCCCTTCGCCTATCGTTACGTCTATGAGCCGGATCGCATCCTCGTTGTCGATCCGACCTCCGGCATCGCGATACAGGCCATCCCGCGCTAACGGCGCGGGCGAATGCAAAGAAGAAGACCATGACGCGCGCGCTGCCGCAAGGCGGCACGCGTCGTCAGTCTAGGATCGTCGATGACAAACAGCTCGTCGATGACAAACAAAATGGAGGAACCGATGAAGCGCCATGAAGCAGTTCCCCTGGTATTGGCAACGCTCATACTTTGTGGGTGGCTCGGCGCGCCTTTTGCCGGCGCGCAGACCAATAATCCCGGCACCATGAGCAACCGGACCGGCGACACGGCGGTCAGCGGTGCGGTCGAGCAAAAGCCGCTGTTGACGCCGGCTCAGCGCAGCGCGATCTACGCGGAGGTGAGCAAGGACAAGAGCAAGACGTCACCCAAGGACTTCTCACCGGTCATTGGGGCCGACGTGCCGCCGATGATCGAGCTCTACGCGCTGCCGGATGACGCGCTCGTCAGCATCCCCGAAGTTAAGCTCTACGAATATACGATGGTGGAGGACAAAGTCGTGATCGTGGACCCGACGCGGATG
The DNA here is from genome assembly GCA_963743395.1 of uncultured Alphaproteobacteria bacterium. Taxonomy (GTDB): domain Bacteria; phylum Pseudomonadota; class Alphaproteobacteria; order Rhizobiales; family Xanthobacteraceae; genus BOG-931. Next base: position 3,773 of record CAVUPV010000016.1, on the reverse strand, counting down.
CGGGTCATCGATGTCATCGGCCCCACATCCCTCGCCCCGCAGCAGTAAGCTATCGAGCCTGGCGCGGCGCGATTAGGGCGACGCTCTCTTGCCGGCCTCGACGACGACCTTGGGCAGCACGTCGAGATAGGGCCCCATGAAGAACGCCTGTCCGGCGCCGGCGCCGTAATAACGGTCGTAGGCATCGATCATCGCATGCACCGGCGCGACGCAGGACGGCATTGAAGCGACGATCAGATCGCCGAGTTCCGTCAGCGGCTTCGTGGCATAGCGCGGATTGGCAATGACGGCGTGCACAATGCATTCGGTCGCCGAACGCACCAGCGGCTGCGTCACCGCGCTTTTCTGCTGCGCCGTCAGGGCGTCGGTGACGGGTGAATCATTGCGCGGATCGGTGGCCACCGTGACCACGAGGGCCGCGCCAAGAACTGGTGCAAGAATCATTAGTTTGTCCCTTACCCTTTTGCCCAAGCTAGCGGTCCCGACCGCCGCCGGTCAACAGTTCACGGCGCGCTGGAGCTTGCTGGTTCCATGGCGCGGCCGTGCTATATAATGAGCGCGGCGGACGACGGAGCACGGTTATGATTCTTCCCCCGGTACTGATCCTCGGCGCTCATCTGATCATGCCGGTCGCCGACAGCGTTCCGACGCTTAACGTCGATCAGGTCTGCACCGGCATCGCCCAGCAAGGCGGCGTGTCCTTTCACGATGCCGACATCACCGAGGAAAAGCAGAATTGCCTGGACAGCGAGCAGGCCACCCGCAACGAACTGGCTAAGCAATGGTCGAGCTTCGCGCCTGCCGACAAGACCGCCTGTACCAACGAATCGCGCATGGGCGGCGATTCGAGCTACACGGAATTGCTCACTTGCCTGGAAATGGCGCGCGACGTCCGCGCCATGCAAAACGATTCAAACGCGTCCAGCGCTCCGGCCACGCCGGCTGTCGCACATACACCGGCGACCGCTCACACCGCACCGGTGTCGCCGGCCGTTGTACCGCCTCTGGCGCCATCTATCACGCAGCCGAGCCACCAGTGAGCGGTGGTTCAGCTTTCCCGACTACCGCTAATAGCCAATAAGCACCTCGCTGACGGTCGGTTTGACCGCTCGCATTTCCGGGTCGGAGGAGCTGTACTCCTTGTCCGCGGTCAAGGCGCTGACCGCATCCGCTGTGGCTTTCGGATCGGGAGTTAGATTCACGCCGGATTTACAGCCGCCGGGCAACGTCGCCAGCGCCCCGCCATCCCAGTCGCTCACCGCTGCAACGCCGTTTTTGTCAAAGCCCTTGAGTTTGAACGGCTTGCCGTTGAGCTTTTCCAGTTGCGCCAGCGTCAGCCCAAGCTTCATGCCGCCGGGCGCGCTCCAGGTCGATTTACCGTGGATGTCGATGAGATAGAGGCCGCTGCGCTCGGCGGGATTTGACCACCACACTTCGAGCCGCCGCTTCGGGTCGTTAGGAAACAGCACCGAGGCAGGCACTTTGGTGCCCCCCTCGGCGTCAACGTCGGCAAAGGTGATGTTCTTCGCGTCAAAGGTCATCGCCAGCTTGAGATGGCTCGAATCTTTGGCGAACAGTCCGCTGCACGCGACGACGTGCGAAGTCGCCGCGGCCGTCGCGGCGGCATGCGGCGCGCCGGCCGGATGCGCCGGCTTGGCTGCCGCGGCGCCCGGTTGCGATACCGCCGCCGGCACCGGTTGATTCATTTGCGACGGGGCGAGCTGGTCGTTGGTGTCGAGGTCCGGATTGGTCTGTGCAGCCGGGTTGATCTTCTTCGTGTGCTTTGGTTTCGGCGGCGGCGGTGGCGCCTGGTCGGGTTGATCCTGGCTCGGGCTGGCGGACGGCGCTGCCTGTTGCGCGGATGTTGGAACGGCCGCCACCGCTATGGCTAGTATCGCAAGCGCCGCTGCGGGCGCGACGCCGATCCACCCCTCACGCATTACCGCCTCCGTTGCCGTTACGGCAGGCAATATAACACGCCGGGCGCAGCCCGCCGCCGCCCATTTTTTACGCTCACGGTAGCCGGACGAAGCTCAAAAAAAGCCCGCCTCTGCTCCCTGAGCCAGGCGGGCAATCGTCGCGGAACGGGGCTGGCGTTCCAACCAAAGCGGTCTTGGCCCGCGAAGGTGGTGGAGCCAGGCGGGATCGAACCGCCGACCTCCTGCATGCCATGCAGGCGCTCTCCCAGCTGAGCTATGGCCCCAAACAGAAATCAGTGATCGGTATTCAGCAATCAGAAGGTCTCTGCGTGTCCTGATTACTGAATACTGATTACCGATTCCTGATCACCCTTCCTCCTCGTTTTCGATGTCGCCGCCGATGATGTCGGTGACATCGGCATCCTCTTCTTCCTGCTCCTCGATAAAGGTGTCGTCGTCGAGGGTCTCTTCCAGCTCGACTTCTTCCTCTTCCGCTCCGGCTTCGGCGGGGGCGGGTTTCTTGGCGCCCGACGTCTCGGCGTCGGCCTCTTCGAGCGAAACGGTTTCGACTTCTACCGGCTCCGGCACCGGAACCTCCTCCACGGGGGCGGGCGGTCGCGGTGCGACGACTGGCGCTGGCTCCGGCCGCGAGCGGCTCACGAACTGCACGACTTCATGGACCGTGCCGCATTTCGGACAGTGGATCGGATCCTTGTTCAGATCATAGAACTTGGCGCCGCAATTGGCGCAGAGCCTCTTGGTACCCAGTTCGGGTTTGGCCACGGTTCTGATCCTTTGCAATGTGGGTGCTTCACTTGGCTAGTCGTAACGCGGCTGTCAATAGTCGATCCGCAGCCCCTGGCGGCCGTCCCGTGACATAAAAGCGACGGGATGACGGGCCGCGGCGGCCCATGATAGACGGCCGTCACAAGGCTCCTGTTAGTGTACCAATCGGACTTAATTCCAATGCAGACCAAGCCCGCCCCCTGACCGCCCGCCGCAACGGCCCTTTGGCCGGCCGCGCGCGCGTGCCGGGCGACAAGTCGATCTCTATCCGGGCGCTCATTCTTGGCGCGTTGACGGTCGGCGAAACGCGGGTCAGCGGACTTCTCGAAGGCGAAGATGTGCTCAACACTGCGAAGGCCCTGCAGGCGTTGGGTGCGCGCATCGAGCGGATCGGCGACCGGCGATGGTCAATTCATGGCGTGGGGGTTGGGGGCTTCGCCGAGCCCGCGGGTGCACTCGATTTCGGCAATTCCGGAACCGGCTGCCGGCTCGCGCTCGGTGCGGTCGCCGGCTGTCCGATCACCGCGACATTTGACGGCGATGCCTCGCTCCGCAGCCGGCCGATGCGCCGCGTGCTCGATCCGCTGGAACGCATCGGCGCACGCACGCTTTCATCCGCGGACGGCCGCTTGCCGCTGACGCTCGCGGGCGCGCGCGATCCAATGCCGATCGTGTTTCGGCCGCCGGTGCCGTCGGCGCAATTGAAATCAGCGACGCTGCTCGCCGGCCTGGCCGCGCCGGGCGAAACTGTCGTGATCGAAGCCGAGCCGACGCGCGACCATACCGAGAAAATGCTCATGCATTTCGGCGCTGATGTGCGCGTCGAGCCCGACAACGAAAACGGCCGGCGCATCACGCTTGCCGGCCAGCCGGAATTGACGCCGCGGCCGGCCATGGTTCCGGCCGACCCGTCGTCCGCCGCGTTTCCGCTTGTCGCCACGCTCCTGGTGCCGCGCTCGGATACGATCCTCCAAGGCGTAATGATGAACCCGTTGCGCACCGGCCTCATCACGACGCTGCGCCAGATGGGCGCCGCCATCGAACAGGTCGACCAGCGCAACGAAGGCG
>CAVUPV010000015.1:0-104877 GCA_963743395.1 uncultured Alphaproteobacteria bacterium | reverse complement strand
TGAGGCTTCCAAACTTCCCCGTGCCTGTGTAGAACCGAACCAAGCATGGAGGACGCGGCGTTACGGCGTCAGTGAGGGTTCGATCATGGCTAAACCGGCATTGATCTTGGTCGGCGCGGACAAAGGCGGCGTGGGCAAGACCACAGTCGCCCGTACCTTGCTCGACTATTTTACGGCACATCACGTTCCGACCCGCGCCTTCGATTCGGAATCGCCCAAAGGCACGCTCAAGCGCTTCCACGGCGACGCGGCCGATATTGTCGACGCCACTTCGGTCGCCGACCAGATGCGGATCATCGATACGCTGTCGACCACCGACTCGACCGTGACCGTCGTCGACGTGCGCGCCGGGCTGTTGTCGCCGACGTTGCGCGCGCTGCGCGATATCGGCTTCCTCGACGCGGTGAAGAAAGGTCAAATCACCTTCGTCGTCTTCCATATTCTCGGCTCGTCGATCGCCTCGTTGAACGAGATCGAGGAAACCGCTCCGTTCACCGTCGACGCCAAATACTTCCTGGTCAAAAACTTCATCAACAACACCAGCTTCTTCGAATGGGATCAGGCGACGCAGGCGTCTTATTTCAAGAAGCTGAAGGACGCGGCGGTCATCAATATCCCGAAGCTCAATGAGATGGCTTACGAACAGGTCGAGCTTGCCTCCGTGCCGTTCCTGACCTTCGTCGCCAACAAGAATCCGAAGGGCGACACCGCCAATTACTCCTTCGTGCTGCGCGGCTATGTCCGGCACTGGCTCGGCAATGTGTGGGCCGAATACGACCGGGTAAAGCTGCTCGATATTTTCGACACCGCCGGCAATTCGGTCACCGGTCAGCGCGCCCCGCAGGCCGTGAACCGCTCGTAACCGCAGGCCGTCATCCTGGGGGCCGCGTCCGCCGCTTTAGCAAACAGCTAGAGCGGGCCGTGAATTCATCGTAACGTCACGGCAATGCCGCAACCCACCCCGCTCTACATCATCGCTTCGCAGCATCCGCGCGTCGGCAAAACGCTGATCGCGCGGCTATTGATCGAGTACCTTCGGCTGAGCGGCAAGGCGCTGGTCGGCTACGATCTCGATCCGCGCGAGCCGGCGCTGGCGGCCTATTTCCCCACTCTGGTCTGGCCGCTCGACATCGCCGATACGCCCGGCCAGATGGCGCTGTTCGACCGGCTGATCGCCGACAAATGGCGCGCCACCGTCATCGATCTCGGCTACGGCCTGTTCGAGCAATTCTTCAACGTGATGGCCGAAATCGGCTTCGAGCGGGAGGCGCGCCGGCAATCGATCGAACCGGTGGTGCTGTTCATCACCGACTCGGCGCCGATCACCGCCCGCAACTATGCCGAGCTGCGCAGCCGCCTGCCGCAAACCACGTTCGTGCCGGTGCACAACGAAGCGGCGTCATTCATGTTCATCCCGCAGGATTTTCCGCCGTCGCGCGCCGAATACGGCGCGATCCGCGTGCCGCGGCTGTCGCCGATCGTCCGCGGCGTTATCGACCGGCCGGGTTTCTCCTTTGGCGCTTACATGGCGCATCAACCGGGCGGACCGACCGAAGTGCATGGCTGGATCGGCACGATCTTCAACGAATTTCGCCAGCTCGAACTGCGGCTGTTGATTGGCGCGCTGGAATCGTCGCTGCGGAGCGGCCGGGAGCCGATGCAACAGGCGGGCGACGGCGCTAGTGCCCCTCGAAGCTGAGCAGCGTGCGCACCGGCACGCCGAGCTTCCTGATTTTGTCGGCGCCGCCCAGCTCGGGCAGATCGATGACAAAGCAGGCCGCCACGACTTCAGCTTTGAGCTGCTTTAGCAACTTGACCGCCGCCTCGGCGGTGCCGCCGGTGGCGATCAAATCGTCGACCAGGATGACGCGCTCGCCCGCCACCAGGGCGTCCTCGTGCATTTCCATTTCGTCGATGCCGTATTCGAGCGAATAGCCCACGCTCACCCGTTTGAACGGCAGCTTGCCCTTCTTGCGGATCGGCACGAAGCCGCAGGAAGCCTGATGCGCGACGGCGCCGCCGAGGATGAAACCGCGCGCTTCGATGCCGGCCACCTTGTCGATCTTGCCGCCGGCCCACGGCTGCACCAGTTCATCGACCGCGCGGCGGAACGCCCGCGCGTTGCCGAGCAGCGTGGTGATGTCGCGAAACATGATTCCCGGCTTGGGATAATCCGGGATGGTGCGGATCGCGGCCTTGAGATCGTTTTCGAACGCGACGCTGGTCATGGTCTGACGTCCAATAGCCGCCGCGAGGCTAGCTCCGGTATTCGGTCGGCGCGCGCGGCTTTTCCAGGTCCGGATCGTGCAGCACGGCGTGCCAGACCTTTTTCTTGGTGAAGTACAGAAGCCCCGTGAACACGATCAGGAAGACCATCACCTGGAAGCCGAGGCGCTTGCGCGCATCGAGCGTCGGCTCGGCCGCCCACATCAGGAAGGCGGCGACGTCGCGGCCATATTGGTCGACCGTGGTCGGCGTGCCGTCGGTATATTCGACCTGCCCGTCGGTGAGCGGCTTCGGCATGCCGATGGCGCCGCCCGGAAAATATTTGTTGTACTGGCCGCCCGGCGGCAGCGTGAAGCCCGCCGGCGGGTCGGTATAGCCGTTGAGGATGGCGTGGATGTAGTCGGGGCCGTCCTCCTGATACATCAGGAACGCATCGAAGATGAACTGCGGAAAGCCCCACTCATAGCTGCGCGCCTTGGCGAGATCGGACATGTCCGGCGGCAGCTTGCCGCCGAGCGCGGCGCGCGCGGCCTGGTCGTTGGCGAACGGCGGCGGAAAATAATCGGCAATCTTGCCCGGCCGCTGGAACATCTGGCCCTCGTCATTCGGGCCGTCGTTGACCTGGAACGTGGCGGCGATGGTCGCCGCCTGCGCGTCGGTGAAGCCGGGACCGCCCGGATCGGCGAGATTGCGGAACGCCAGAAGTTTCAGGCTGTGACAGGTCGAGCAGACCTCACGATAGATTTTGAAGCCGCGCTGGAGTTGCGCCGGATCATAGGTGCCGAATGGACCTGAGAACGACCATTTTTGCCGCGGTGGCGCGTCGGCTTCCTGCGCCGAGCCGGTTCGCGCTCCGAAACCCGACAGCGAGGCCGCGAGCAGCAAAGCCATGACGATGTGGCGACGAGGATTCATGGTGCTCTCCCCTAACCCCTGGCGCCCGGCGGCGGTCCCGATGCGCCGGCCGGAACGCCGTGCTGCAGCACCGATTCGGAGATCGAATTCGGCAGCGGCTTGGTCCGCTCGAACAGGCCGAGCAGCGGCAGGATGATAAAGAAGAAGGCGAAATAGTAGGCGGTGAGTATTCGCGCGGCGATCACATAGCCGCCGGTCGGTTCCTGCGAGCCGAGATAGCCGAGCCCGACGACGGCGGCGAAAAAGATGAACAGGAACTGCCGATAGAGCGGCCGATAATTCGCCGAACGCACGCGCGACGTATCGAGCCAGGGCAGGAAAGCCAGCACGATGATCGAACCGGCAAGAGCCGTTACGCCAAGCAGCTTGCTCGGGATGCCGCGCAGGATGGCGTAGAACGGCAGGTAATACCATTCCGGAACGATATGCGTCGGCGTCTGGCTCGGATTGGCCGGAATGTAATTGTCGGAGTGTCCGAGATAGTTCGGGATGTAGAAGATGAAAAAGGCGAAGAAGATGCAGAACACGCCCATGAAGAAGGAATCCTTCACCGTGGCATAGGGCGTGAACGCCACCGTGTCCTTCTCGGTCTTCGGCTCGATTCCGGTCGGATTGTTCTGACCGACCATGTGCAGCGCCCAGATGTGCAGCACGACCACGCCGGCGATGACGAACGGCAACAGGTAGTGCAGCGAGTAGAAACGATTGAGCGTCGGATTGCCGACCGCGTAGCCGCCCCATAGCCAGGTGACGATCGAGCCGCCGACGCCGGGGATCGCCGAGAACAGATTGGTGATGACGGTCGCCGCCCAAAAACTCATCTGGCCCCACGGCAGCACGTAGCCCATGAAACCGGTGGCAACCATGAGCAGGAACAGGATGACGCCGAGGATCCACAGTACCTCGCGCGGCTCCTTGTACGAGCCGTAATACATGCCGCGCGCGATGTGGACATAGACGGCGAGGAAGAAGAACGCGGCGCCGTTGGAATGGATGTAGCGCAGCAGCCAGCCGTAATTCACATCGCGCATGATGCCTTCGACGGAATTGAAGGCGTAATCGACATGCGGCGTGTAGTGCATCGCCAGCACGATGCCGGTGACGATCTGCACGCCGAGCATGAAGGTGAGAATGCCGCCGAACGTCCACCAATAGTTCAAATTGCGCGGGGTCGGATAGGCGATGAACGACGAATAGACGAGGCTCGCGATCGGGAGCCGCCGCTCCAACCATTGCATGAAGGGGCTTTGCGGCTGGTAGGTCGAGTGTCCGCTCATTTTCGAACCTTAATTGCCTGATGGGGCGATGCTTCGCCGATCCGTCGCAGCGCCGGCCGTCGTAGTCGCAATATAAAGGAAATCGCGGCGCGTGGGCTCCGCCGTTGAGTTTGCTGTCACAACCTTCGACCCTCTTCCGTCTTGCCGATTGCCCCGTCCGCGCTGCAAACCGCCCCCGGTAGGCCCCGTGCGGCGGCGGATGGACCGGTCGCATCCGACCTGGGGAAGGCCAGCGGCGACGCATTCCGGCGGAGTTTTATTGGCACCCTTACCGCGAGAGCGCAAGAGTGACCGGGACAGCACCCACAATGCAACTTACGTGCCTCTCGCCGGGCTTATTCGTAAAGGCTAGGAATCGCCGCTGGCCCTCCTCGGCGTGCCGAAATGACCGTTCGAATCGCCCTCTATGAGCCCGATATTCCGCAAAATACCGGCGCGGTTTTGCGGCTGTGCGCCTGCCTCGGGATTGAAGCGCACATTATCGAGCCGGCCGGGTTCCCTGTCTCCGACCGCGCCTTCCGCCGCGCCGGCATGGACTATCTCGACGCCGTCGCCATCGTGCGCCATGCGCTCATGGCGGGACTTCGAGGCGTGGCGGGGACGGAAGCGGCATCGCCTGGTTCTGTTCACGACCAAGGCGACCGTGTCCTATCTCGATTACGCCTTCACGGCGGAAGATATTCTGCTGTTCGGCCGCGAAAGCGCGGGCGTGCCTGCCGAAGTCCACGCCACAGCCGATGCCCGCCTTCTGATTCCGCTGCGTCCGGGCCTGCGCTCGCTCAATGTCGCGATCACCGCCGCCATGGCGGCGGGCGAAGCGCTGCGGCAGACTGGTGGGATGCCGCGCCCAGCGGGATCTGCGCCCTAATTGCCTTGCCGCTGAATATTTGGATTGAACTTAGGACTTCGCTTTCTTCGCAGGTTTTGCCTTGCCGGAACTGTTGAGGGCGATCGCCTGCCGAACGAGCACCTTGAAGGCGGAGCCGTCAACGTCTTCTCCTTCGTGGATGTCAATTGCGCGGCGCATGTTTCCGCCGAGACTCGCGTTGAAGAGACGGGCCGGATCCTTCAGAGACGCGCCCTTGGCGAAAGTCAGCTTCACCACACTCTTGTAGGATTCGCCCGTGCAGATGATGCCGTCATGCGACCAAACCGGAGTGCCCCTCCACTTCCACTCCTCGACGACATCCGGCTCTGCTTCCTTGATGAGCTTTCGCATTCTGCTAAGCGCTTTCCCGCGCCAGTCGCCGAGTTCGGCGATTCTTTTCGAGATGAGCTCCGATGCCGGCCGGCTTTGGCTGCTTTGGCTCCGCGCCCGATTTCTTCACGTTCGTCTACGCCTCGACAACGCCGGGATGGCCGCTCTCGACCGCGTAGGTCTTCAGCGTCGATATGTCGGCCTTGGGATCGTGCGCATCGGAAACCACCCGCATGCGCACCTCCATTTTGGCGGGTTCGAGATCGACGACAACGTAGCCGCGCCGCCGGCTTTCGAAAAAATGCACATGCGGATTGTCCGGCAGCGTCTGCGCCAAGAGATCGTAGGGCGGCCCGTAGGACGAGATCGAGGTGCCGACGAACTCGGTCGCGACGATGGGCGACGACTGATCGTCGAAATCGAGCTTGAGGTCGTTGGCGAAAAACGAATGGATGTCGCCCGAAACGACGACCGGATTAGATACATTGGTATCGTGGATGCGCTTTAACAGCCGCGCGCGGTTGGCCGGATAGCCGTCCCAGTCGTCGGTCCAGAAATTGTCGACGCCGTCCTGCTTTTCCCGCAACTGCGCCATCAGCACGTCCTGCGCGATGAGATTCCATTGCGCCTTGGAATGCGCGAGCGCCGAATAGAGCCACGCTTCCTGGTCGAAGCCCATCATGGTGCGGCCGGCATCGAGCCGTTCCGGGCAGCTGGCGTTGCTCTCCAGATGGCCGCCGCCCTTGTCCGGTGGGCGGTAACAGGCTTCGCGTGAGCGATATTGCCGCCCGTCGATCAGCGAGACTTCGATGAGGTCGCCGAAAGTGAAGCGATCATAGACCCGCATCAGCGGGCCGTTCGGATGCGACACGATCGGACGCACCGGCATATGTTCGTAGAACGCCTGATAGGCGGCGGCGCGGCGGATCAGAAACTGCCCCGGATCGTCGAAGAATTCCGAGTATTTGTCGGCGTAGTCGTTCTGCACTTCATGATCGTCCCAGGTGACCAGCGCCGGCACCTGCGCATGCAGGCGCGCCAAATCGGGATCGAGGCGATATTGCGCGTAGCGATTGCGGTAGGTCGGCAGCGTCGAGGCTTCGACTCCGTCGGAATGCCGGCGCACGATCGGCCGGTTTTCCTCGATGGTCTCGTAGATATAGTCGCCGAGGAAGAGGATGAATTCCGGATTCTCCTCGGAGAGGTGCCGATAGGCGGAAAAGTAGCCGTGCTCGTAATTGGAGCAGGAGACGTAGCCGAAGCGCAGCTGGTCGACCGATGCCCCCGGCGCCGGCAGCGTCACCGCGCGGCCGACCGTGCTGGTCGCATCGCCGCTGATAAAACGATACCAATACGGTCGCCCGGGCTGCAGACCGGCGACATCGAGATGAGCGGAATAGGCGAAGGCCTGCTCGGCTGTCGCGGTGCCATGGCGGACCACGTCTTTCATGCCGTCGTCAGTCGCGATTTCGTAGCGCAGCGTCACGTCGCCGCCGCTCATGCCGCCGGGATTGTCGGGATCGGTCGATAGCGGATCGGGCGCCAGCCGCGTCCACAGCACAAAGCCATCCGGGCGCGGCGCCCCCGACGCAATGCCGAGGCTGAACGGGTTGCCGGCGCGCCAGCTTTGCGCGGCGGCAAAGCGCATCACGCCGGGCGCCGCGACCAGGCCGAGGCCGGCTCTCACCGTTCCCTGCAGCACGCGGCGGCGCGTTAGCGATTTCGAAACCGGCCGGCGCGGCATGATAAGTTTCGTCATAGGCCTAGACTGGATCAATATTCCCGCGAATTTATGACATTCTAGCCCGCATGGATAAGACCGAACAGCGCAAGGAACAGGCCCGCGCATGGTTCGAAAGGCTTCGCGACGACATCGTTGCGGCTTTCGAGGCCGTCGAGGACGCGTTGCCTCCCGGCGCGCCGCTTGCCGATCGCCCGGCCGGCCGATTTACGCGCACCCCGTGGAACCGCACCGATCACTCCGGGTCTCCCGGCGGCGGCGGCGTCATGGCGATGATGAAAGGCCGCGTGTTCGAGAAGGCCGGCGTCCACGTCTCCGCCGTGCTCGGTGAATTCGCGCCCGAATTCCGCAAGGAGATCCCGGGCGCCGCCGACGATCCGCGCTTTTATGCCGCCGGCATTTCGCTGATCGCGCACCCGCACAATCCGCAGGTGCCGGCCGTGCACATGAATACGCGCTATGTCGTGACTACCAAATCGTGGTTCGGCGGCGGCGCCGATCTGACGCCGGTGCTCGAGCGCCGGCGCCGGCAGGACGATCCCGACGCCATCGCATTCCACGCCGCGATGAGAGCCGCCTGCGACGCGCATTCATCCGTCGCGCCCTACGACAAATTCAAAAAATGGTGCGATGAATATTTTTTCCTAAAGCACCGCGGCGAGATGCGCGGCATCGGCGGCATTTTTTACGATTATCTCGAAACCGACTGGGACGCGACTTTCGCTTTCACCAAGGAAGTCGGCCGCGCGTTCTTGCGCGTCTATCCCGATCTGGTGCGCGGGAATTTTGCCAAGCCCTGGACCGACGCCGAGCGCGAGGAACAGCTGGTGCGCCGCGGCCGCTATGTCGAATTCAATCTGCTCTACGACCGCGGCACGATTTTCGGGCTGCGCACCGGCGGCAATGTCGAGTTCGATCCTGTCCTCGCTGCCGCCGGTGGTGAAATGGCCGTGATCCGGCCGCGCGCGGTCGTAATTTCACGAATGGGTCTCTCTGCTTCGCTTCGCTACGGCGTTTTTGGGCGTTGATCGCCCATCCGATAAGGCGGACGCCGACGTAGCCAACAATTCCCGCAGAAACGGAGACATACCAGCGCGCGTCCAGTCCATTTTGAATGATGAACGTGATCGCAACCGCAACGAGGATTGCCACGATCCTGACGTCCATGATTGGCGCTCCTTCCCTGCCGCGGCCGTGTCGCGGCTGCAGATCGGGATGGAAGTGTATATGCTGCAGGGAATTGATGGATCAATACTCCAGGAGGAATGACGATGTACCTATCGAACCAAAGCCTGTTGGTCATCATCGTGGTCGGAATTATCGCCGGGTATCTGGCAGGGAGGGTAATGCGGGGCGGCGGATTCGGGCTGATCGGCGATCTGATCGTCGGCCTCATCGGCGCTTTCATTGGCGATTGGTTGTTGCCACAGCTTGGTATTCACCTCGGGGTCGGCATCGTTGCGCTGATCGTAAATGCATTCATAGGCGCGGTCGTGCTGTTGCTTATCCTTCGCTTGTTCGGCGGAGGCTGGGGCCGACGACGCTGGTGGTAACGCGGGCGGAGAAGAACGCCGGCCGCGGAATAAATTCGACCTGGTGCTAAATCCGTTGCACCGAAGTCTCGCAGCCAATCGACGTTATGGTTCAGCTGCCGCGAGCCGACTTGCGCCAGGGCACCAGCATCGAAACACGATCCTTATAGGAACGATATTGATCGCCGAATAAGTCGATCAGATCGCGCTCTTCAAGCTTGATGCCGACGACGATGTAGGCCGTGGTCACCGCTGCGAACAGCAGGTGCCCGGCCGTCATCGTAGGCGCCGACCAAAATGCAACGACGAAGCCAAGATAGATCGGGTGCCGCACGAACTGGTAGTAAAGCGGCGTCCGAAACTGCGGCGTCGGCATGGATCGGCCGGTGAGATTGTTGGCCACCTGGTGCAATCCGAATAGCTCGAAATGATTGATCAGAAAGGTGCTGGTCAGCACAATCACCCAACCGATGAACGATAGCGTCATTACCGCAATGGCGATTTGAGGATTAGCGATCTGCCACACGACAGTCGGCAACGGTCGCCACTGCCAGAGCAACAGCGCGAGCGCCAGGCTCGCGAACAGGACGTAGGTGGCGCGTTCGACTGAGTGCGGCACGAAGCGTGTCCACCATTGCTTGAACTGCCTGCGAGCCATCACGCTGTGCTGAACGGCAAATAACGACATCAGCAGAAGGTTGACGATGATTGCTTCCGTCGCGGGTACGACGGTTCCGGTGTCGATGGTCTTCGGCACGATGAGGTTTTCGACAAAGCCGATGGCGTAGAGAAAGGTAACAAAAAACACGATGTACGATGCTATTCCGTATAGAAACGCGAACAGCCGGCCCGTGAGGCTTCCCTGGCCGCGGCGCGTATCCTGGCTGATTGCTTGGGTTTTGGTCATGGGCCTGGTCAAATCCATTTTGATCGCAGGGATTGCGAACGAAGCACGCAGAATGCCGAAGACACGGCTGCAATACTTTGACCGGAGCTTGATTTGTCCTTGAGATGGGCTTGAGTATTCCTTGGGAGCAGCTCTGCAATCCGGTCCCCGGGGCCACGACGTGCATTTTTTCTTTGCCAATCATACGCTTGACATTGATCGCCGCGAGCTGCGACGCGGTTCAACGCTCGTTGCCGTTGAGCCTCAGGTGTTCGACCTGCTGATTTACTTGGTGCAGAACCGGGACCATGTCGTCAGTAAAGACGATCTCATTGCCTCGGTCTGGGGCGGTCGCATCGTATCGGATTCGACGCTCACCAGCCGCATCAACGCCGCGCGCAAAGCGCTCGGCGATAATGGCGAAGAGCAGAAGCTGATCCGTACCCTCGCGCGCAAGGGGGTGCGCTTTGTGGGATCTGTGGGCACGCAACCCGACGACGCCGATCCGAAAACCGCGGCAAGTGTGCCCTCAGATGAGACCTACGGGCCGCCGCGCCCGGCGCTGCCGCTGCCTGATCGGCCCGCCATCGCCGTGCTGCCCTTCATCAACATGAGCGGCGACCCGCAGCAGGAATATTTCTCCGACGGCATCAGCGAGGACATCATCACTGCGCTGTCAAAGCTGCGATGGTTCTTCGTTATCGCGCGCAACTCTTCGTTCGTTTACAAGGGCAAATCCGTCCATATGAAGGAGGTCGCCGAGGAGCTCGGTGTCGGTTACGTCGTCGAGGGCAGCGTGCGAAAGGACGGCGACCGCGTGCGCATCACGGTGCAGCTCAACGATGTCGCTACCGGCAGCCACATCTGGGCAGAACGCTACGACCGCGGCATCGCCGATGTGTTCGCAGTGCAAGACGAAATCACCGAGGCCATCGTCGCCGCCATCGAGCCGCAAGTTTATGCCGCGGAGAATTTTCGCGCCAAACGCAAGTCGACGGACAGCATGGACGCTTGGGATCTGGTCATGCGGGCGTTGTCGCATTACTGGCGGGTGACCCGACAGGATAACGTAGTCGCGCAGGCCCTGCTCGAGAAAGCCACCACCATTGATCCGAATTACGGTCAGGCACTCGGTGTGCTCGCCGGCAGCCATACCCTCAGCGCCCACATGGGCTGGGAGGACGGGCGCACGGCGATGCCGATCGCGGAGCACGCGGCGCTGGCAGCGATCCAGGCCGATAGCGAGGACCCCTGGGCGCATTACGCCTTGGGTCATGTCTATCTGTTCACGCGGCGCTTCGATGACTCATTGGCGGAGTTCGACTTGGCACTGCGGCTTAATCCGAACTTCTCGCTGGCTCAGGGTTATTACGGCCTGGCACTGGCCTATTGCGGGCGGTGGGAGGAAGCTAGCGTGGCCGCGCGCCGTGCGCTACGGCTGAGCCCGCGCGATCCCTTCTCGGCGATCTATTATGGCATCGCCGCTTACGCCCAGTTCCTTGGGCGCAACTACGAAGAGGCGATGCGGCTGGCGCGTGAGGGCATAAGACAGCGGAGCGATTTCGTCGGCGCACATCGGGTGCTGACGGCTGCCGCGGGTATGAACGAAGAGAACGATGTTGCCAAAATCGCATTGCAGGAGCTTCGTCGCGCGCAGCCCAACATTTCGCTCAGCTGGATCGCAAGCCAAATGCCGATCAAGCTGGAAGCCGACCGCGAGCACTATTTGGAGGGGCTCCGCCGCGCTGGCTTGGCCTAGTCCTGGCGAAAGATTCCGATCACGACCGATGTCAGGCTTGGCTCAGTAGCTGCCGCGCAACTTGGCTGGCGGCGTGGCTGCTTTAGCCCTGAAAGCTGCCAGGCGCTCGCTGACCAGCATGTCCGCTAAGGGCAATAAGCGGACATCGCGGCTGGTAGCAGGGATATTGCACCTCATGTCCCGGACACATCGGAAATGACGCAACACAAACTATAGTCGAAGAACGATTGCCTATCTGCAGTAGCCGGAACGCTGGACAATGAATGAGCACGTACCTGCGGCTCCAGTTGCGACCGCAGCCAGCAGTCGCGCCAAGGTGTTCGTCTCTTATTCCCGTAAGGACTTAGCTTTTGCCCAGATGCTGGTCGCGGCGCTCACCGAGCGTCGCTTCGACGCCTTCCTTGACATAACCGATATCGCGCCGGGCGAACCCTGGAAGGAGCGCAGCCAGCCGTGACGCCAGTCCCGCGCGCATAACACGCAAATGGCGAAGTCTGCCAAGAACCGCCGTCAGATACGGGGCTTCGGTATGTCGGCATGCTCCTCTTCGGCGGCGAGGCCGACGTAGCTGAATTGCTTTTCTTCCGACGCATGCAGCGTCTTACCGAAATTCCCCGCCAGCCAGTCTTCGTTGTCGGCAAGCGCACTGAAGCTGTCGCTCGTGTCCTGATATTTGCGGATTTGGCCCGGGTCGACAGCTCCCTTGCTGAGTTCGCCGTAGGCGGTCGACTTCGCGCGATAGTGCTTTGCCTTGGACATCTGAGGCTCCGTTGCGCAACCGCGCGATGATTCAGCGATAGCTGTAATGCCGGTGGCCATAGTTGTCGTAATAATAATGGCGGTGGTGCAGACCCATTCCTTCGGCGATGTTCGGGCCCGCCGTGTATCCGATCACGCCGCCGACGGCTGCGCCGACCGGTCCGCCAACGACAAACCCGGAAGCGGCGCCCATTGCAGCGTCGGTACCGCGGTCTTGAGCCAGCGCGGCGATCGGCGCCAGTACGAGGACGGCGGTGAAGACGGTGACTGCGAAAAGAGTTTTCATTGTCAGTATCCTTTTGTCGGAGGCATCATTGCCGCCGAAATCAGCGCGTGGTCGTAAGGTTGGGAAGGCAATTATTCCGTGTGAACGTGAATGATCATAATAATAAGAGCCATTACCGTTGCCTCGGCAATGTACAGCCACAAGGCTCGCTGCACGAATTTCGAAATGACATTGGTTCTTGTCATATGTGTTCACCGATATAAAATATTCACGACTTGGTTCGATCGGCTGCTGATCCGGCAAGGATAGGCCACTGGATGACCAGCTTGGTGTGAATGCCGATTGGGTTCGTCAGAGTTTCGTCCGCAAAACACTCGCCGTGCGCGCGCGATTGAACACGCCGGAACAGGCGGGGCTGAGTTGCAGCTTGCTTCTGACAAGGCAGTCGATGATGCGGCCTTGATCGGGAATATCTTGTTGGCAAAGCCGCATGACATCCGGCGTGCAGGCGACTTGATCCTCTTGGGATTGGGCGAATGCAGGGCCTGCGCCGATGGCCAGTGCGGCAACGATAAAGGCGAGCTTTTTCATATATCCCCCGAGCGTCCTCGATGAATGAACGCTCAACCCTTGCGATAGTTCCACTCTGGAAAGATATTTGCGGTAGAAATCGCATTTCTCACGCGAAGGAGCCTCCCATCTGTCACAGCCAGCCAGCGAGAGGGCCGACAACCGCCGCCGGACCAGAGCGTATTCTCAACGCGTCGCGCTGCTGACGCGCTTTTATCGGGGACGACAGAAGCGATGGCTGTAAAGTAAGCGCTTGGGCATCCAAAGGGCGCCATGACGACCGACAGGAAAAGCGAAAGCAGTCTTCCAGGCCGAAAACATCGGTCTTCGCGAATTGCTGACGCAGGCCGGCCTCGATGCGGCACGTTTGCTTGCGCAGGCCGGAATTGATGCCACGGAAAATGAGGCCGCCAAACAACTCCAACGATTGTTGCTGGAAGAATTGCATCATCGCGTAAAGAATACTCTGGCCACGGTGATCGCGATAACCTCGCAAAGCTTGCGGAACGCCGAGTCTCTCGAGCAAGGCCGAATTGCTGTCGAAAGCCGATTATTCGCCTTGGGCTCCGCGCACGATTTGCTGCTTGAGGCAAATTGGGCCAGAGCGCAATTGAGCAACGTCATTCGCGCCGCCATTCAACCTTTTGATGATTCTCGAAGTTCGAGGTTTTCCCTTCGCGAAATTGATTTCGACGTCGATGCCTCTGCCGTGCTGCCGCTCACCATGTCGCTCAATGAGCTTTGCACCAATGCCGTGAAATATGGTGCGCTGTCGGTTCCTGCCGGACGAATAGAAATTACGCCATCGGTCGATGATGAAGCAAACCGGTTCAATCTCTCGTGGAAGGAAATGGGCGGTCCAATTGTCCAAGAACCCAAGCGGCGCGGTTTCGGCACGCGACTAATCGATAGGCTCGCGGATCAACTTCACGGCGAAGCCCGGCTGAAATATGATCCACATGGAATCGTCTACCAACTCGACCTCCCGTTGACCGCGCTGCGCAAGATCGCAAGTTAAAGTTACGCCGCAGGCCTTGGTACAATTTCATTTTCTCCCAAAACCCGTGGGATCGGTTGGCACTTGTCGATCCCCGCCCCTAGTGCTTGAACGCGCCGAAAATCATCACCGTGCCGCCGATGATGACGACGGCGTCGAGCAAAGCGGTGTGCACATGCACCGGCAGGCGCTCGACGATCAGCTTCGCTAGGAACGTGCACGGGAACGCCACGGCGGCGATCAAAAGCGCGATCGCGATCACCTTCGAGGTGAGCACGCCAGCAAGCCCGAACACCGCAAGCTTGACCATGCCCATGACGATCGAGACCGTCGCGTCGGTCGCGATCACGGCGGCGCCTTCGAGCCCCGTTGCCATCAACAGCGACAGCAGGATCACGCCTGCCCCCGTAGTGCCGCCCACCAGAACGCCCCAGCCGGCAGCGGCGGCGGCAAATCCTTTTTCGCCCAATTGGTGGCCGCGCCGCTTGAGGATCCGCCGCAGCGGCACGGTTGCGATCAATGTCGTGCCGATCACCAAGGCAGCGCCGCGGCCGGTGAGCAGCGTATAGAGCCAGGCGCCCAGCACGCAGGTCGGCAGCGCGCAAACCATAGCGATCAGCGCGCGCCGGAGATCGAGAAACCGCCGGAACGCCATCACGCGCGCGCTGTTGGTGAACATCGCCGAAATAGCGATGATCGGCACCACCGGAGCCGCGCCGACCATGGGGACGAGGATCAGCGGCATCAGCGCGCCGGTGCCATAGCCGGCGACGCCGCCGGTGATGGCGGAGAAAGCCGCCAAAGCGACGATGATCGCAAGTTCAAGGAACGACACGTCGGGGAGAAACGGCATGGTACGAGGAAGGCGGTTGCGGATTCAGCCGTTGACTAAGGCGCATCCAATTACGAGAACTGAGGCCATACCGTCGCCAGACGGAGCGTAGAACAACACTCTAGGGAGCCCTGCATGGACCTTGGAATCGCCGGCCGCAAGGCGATCGTGTGCGCCTCGAGCCGCGGACTTGGGCGCGCCTGCGCCCATCGGCTGGCCGAAGCCGGCTGCGAGGTCGTGATTAACGGGCTGGACAAGGAACGCCTCGCCGCGACCGCCGACGAACTTCGCAAGGCCACCGGCGCCAAGATCACGGCGGTGGCCGCCGATGTCGCCTCGCCGGAAGGCCAGAAGGCTTTATTCGCCGCCTGTCCCGAGCCCGACATCCTGGTCAACAACAATGCCGGCCCGCCATTTCGCGATTTCCGCGACCTCGACCGGCAGAAGATGATCGACGGCGTCATCGGCAACATGGTCGTGGCCATCGAGCTCGTTCAGAAGGTCATCGACCCGATGATCGCCAAAAAGTTTGGCCGCATCGTCAACATCACCTCCGGCTCGGTGAAAATGCCGCTGTTCGGGCTCGATCTGTCGTCCGGCGCGCGCGCCGGCCTCACCGCCTTTCTCGCCGGCGTCGCGCGATCGGTCGCTGCGTCCAATGTCACCATTAATTTCCTGCTGCCCGGGATATTCGACACCGACCGCTTCCGCTCCAACGTGGAATCGACCGCGAAGAAGAGAGGCACCAGTTACGAGGATGCATTGGCGATGAACCTCGAGTTCGGTTCCGGCGCGCCGGCTTGGCACGGCCGATGAATTCGGCGCGACCTGCGCCTTCCTGTGCTCGGCGCAGGCCGGCTATATCACCGGGCAAAATCTCTTGATCGACGGCGGACGATTCCCCGGCGCGTTCTAAAACCATTTTGGCAAAACAGCGATCCCAAGGAGAAGCACATGAAACTCGTTCGCTACGGCGCACCGGGCCGCGAAAAGCCCGGCATGATCGATGCTCAAGGCAAAATTCGCGATCTGTCGAAAGTGGTGCCCGACCTCGCCGGCGAGGTGCTGTCGCCGGCAGGCCTGAACAAGCTGCGCAAGCTGAAAGCCGAAAAGCTTCCGCTGGTGAAGGGCAATCCGCGCATCGGGCCGTGCGTCGGCAAGATCGGCAATTTCATCGCCATCGGGTTGAATTACTCCGACCACGCCGCCGAGGCCGGCATGCCGATCCCCAAGGAGCCGATCATCTTCAACAAGGCGCCGTCCTGCATTTGCGGGCCGAACGATAACACCATCATCCCGAAGGATTCCACCAAGCTCGACTGGGAAGTGGAGCTCGGCATCGTCATCGGCAGCCGCGCCCGCTACTTGTCGAAGGACAAGGCGCTCGACGTCGTCGCCGGCTATTGCCTTGCCAACGACGTGTCCGAGCGCGTGTTTCAGATCGAGCGCGCCGGGCAATGGACCAAGGGCAAAGGTTGCGAGACGTTCGGCCCGCTCGGGCCGTGGCTTGTCACCAAAGACGAAATCAAGGATCCGCAAAAGCTCGAAATGTGGCTTAACGTCAACGGCGAGAAGCGCCAGCGCGGCAATACCTCGACCATGATCTTCGACTGCCGCCACATCGTCTGGGCCTGTTCGCAATATTTCGTCATGGAGCCGGGCGACGTCATCATCACCGGCACGCCGCCGGGCGTCGGGCTTGGCATGAAACCGGAGCCGAAATTCCTCAAAGCCGGCGACGTCGTCACGCTCGGCATCGCGGGCTTGGGCGAGCAGAAGCAGAAGATCGTCAACGGCAAGAAGTAAGCTTGGCGGCTGCCTGCCTCCAACAACGCCAAATCCACAGTTCGCGCCTGTGACACCACGCAGGCGCCGCGGCCGGATTGCGGCATAGCGCCACTATCTTGCAACGTCAGGTTTTTTCGGACACAGGTTGCATGGGGTAAAGCGGGAGCGGGAGAACGCCATGGGAGCGAATTTCGGCATTGCTGGAATGGATTGGCAGCAGCGGGTCAACTGGGATCGGCTCCGCAAATACCGCACCGAGCGCGCCCGCGCGATGATGAAAAAGCATGGTCTCGGCGCGATGCTCTGCATGTACGACGAGAATGTCCGCTATCTGACCGGCACGCTGACGCCGGGCTGGAACAGGCTCAAGCCGGGGCTGCGCTACGCCATGCTGTGCGGCGACGGCGCGCCGATCCTGTTCGAGCAGGGGGATCTCGGTTTCCAGATCGAAAAGCATTCGCCGTGGATCCCGAAGGAGAACGTGCGCCACTCGTTCGCCTGGATCAAAGGCGCCGCCGGCCCGGCCTCGACCCAGCAGGTCAACAAATTCGTCAAGGCGGCGCTGCAGGCGATGAAGGAGAATGGCGTCGCTGGGCAAAAACTCGGCGTCGACTTCATCGACATCAACATGATCGCCGTTTTCAAGGAGAACAATATCAACTGGACCGACGGCATGAGCGCGATGATGGACGCGCGCGCGGTCAAGAACGAGGACGAGCAGGAATGTTTTCGCATCGTCGGCGCCATCGGCGACGCGACGCACTGGGAATGCATGAAATTTTTGCGCCCCGGCGTCACCGAGAACCAGGTGACCGCGCATCTGATGCAATATCTCTACAACATTCCCGGCATGGAGGACGTCGAGGACGTCATCGTCTCGTCCGGGCCGAACACCTGGCCGAACTGGCGCAATTTTTCCGACCGGATCATCCAGCCCGGCGACATCGTGTTCATGGATTTGGCGGCGCTGACCTGGAACGGCTACAAATCCTGCTATTACCGCACCTATTGCGTCGGCAAGGAACCAAGCAAAGAGCAGAAGGACACTTATGCCACCGCGCTAAAATGGCTTTACGATTCGATCGGCGCGGTGAAAGCCGGCGCCACCACGCGCGACATCGCGCTGAAATGGCCGTCGGCGATGGAAACCTGGGGCTATGAGGACGAGGATCAGGCCGCCGCCAACCTCTGGGGCCACGGGCTGGGCCTCGCCCAATACGACCCGCCGGTGATTTCGCGCATCTGGTCGCTCGATCATCCGATCGAAATCCAGGAAGGCATGACCTTCGCGCTGGAGACGCAGCACGGTAAGAAATTCCATTACGGGGTGCGCATCGAGGAAATGCTGATCGTGCACAAGAACGATATCGAAATCGTCTCCAACTTCCCGGTCAAGCAGATTACGGTCGTCGATCCGCTGCCCGGCTACGGCGACCATGTGAAATGAAAATTGCGCGCAACCATTACCGTCATCCTAAGGTGCGAGCGCAGCGAGCCTCGAAGGATAAACGGCCCGGGCCGTCGCCCTTCGAGGCTCGGCGCTTTGCGCCGAGCACCTCAGGGTGACGGATTAAGGCAGTAGCTGATGGCGTTTTCCTTCATCCTCCCCCTCTCCTCCCCCGCCGCCACTGATGCGAACCGCGTCGGGGCGAAAGCGGCAAACCTCGCGGCGCTGGCGCGGGCCGGCCTGCCGACGCCCGGAGGATTTTGCATCACGGCCGACGCGTATTACCGGCAAATCCAGCATCTCGAACTTGCCGGCGCGATCCGCGCCTATCCGGACGCCGATGAGCCGGCACAACGCCGGCTCGCGGTCGAGATCAGGCTGAAACTTTATCAGAGCGATCTCGCGGCGGACGTTCTCGCCGACGTGCTCGCGGCCTGGTGGGCGCAGCCAAAGCCAGCCGCGGTGCGCTCGTCGTCGCTGGTCGAGGATCGCGCCGATACAAGTTTTGCCGGCCAGTTCGAAAGCTTCCTTGGCGTCACCGACGATAATGAATTTCTCATCGCGTTACGCGCCTGTTGGGCGGCTTTGTGGACGACCAATGCGCGGCGATCGATGGCGCAGCACGGACTCGATCCGGCCGGCACCGCGATGGCGGTGTTGGTGCAGCCGCTGGTCGCGGCGCGCGTCTCCGGCGGCGGCTTGAGTGAAACCGCCGACGGCCACATGCTGCTGTCCGCCACCTGGGGCCTTGGCTCCGCCATCGCGCAGGGCGAAGTGGTGCCCGACCGCATCGTGCTGTCCCGCCACGGTTTCGTGCGATCGAACGACGCCGGCCGCAAGCATCACCGCGACGCCTGCCTGCATGGTTCTGCAAACGGCGCCGCCCCAATGCCGCAGCGGGTTCCGGACGAACTGGTGCGCGCGCCGTGCCTCGAAGCCGGCCAGGCGACCGCGCTCGGCCGGCTGATGCGCAAAGCCGAAGACGTGCTCGGCATGCCGGTCGAGATCGAATGGGCGCTCGACGGCAGCGGCTTCAAACTGCTGCAGGCGCGGCCCCTGCATATCGCACCCGCCCATGTGCCCGACGACATCTGGCTCAAGCATCCCGGATTGAACGGCCATCCCGCCGGCATCGGCTGGGGTTCCGGCCGCGCCGTGGTGGTGAATTGCGAATGTGAGCTCAGCCGCGTCGCGCCCGGCGACATTCTGGTGACCCGCGTCGCCGGACCGACGCTCAACCATATCCTACCGCGCGTCGGCGGCGTCGTCGCCGAGCTTGGCGGCTCGACGTCGCATCTGGCATCGCTCGCCCGCGAGCGCGGCATCCCGATGGTGCTCGGCGTGCTTGACGCAACGCGGCGAATTCCCGACGGCGCCCAGGTTGCAGTCGACGGCGTCGCCGGCGTGGTGCGGTGGCTCGCCTGATGCGTTCCGGCAAGCCGCGCATTTTTGTGACACAGCCGGTATCTGAGCGTGCGCTCAAACGGCTGCGCGAAGCGGCAAGCGTCAAAGTGTTTCCGGATTCCAGCCGCATCGTTCCCAGGCGCACGCTGCTTGACGCGGTGCGCAAGGCGGACGTTCTGTTTTGCCTGCTGCACGACAACATCGATCGCGCCGTGATCGCGGCCAATCCGGATTTGCGCCTGATCGCGGCGCAATCGATTACGCCGTCCAATATCGACGTCGAGGCGGCGACGGCGCGGCGTATCCCGGTGACGGTAACGGCGCCGATCACCACCGAAGCGACCGCGGACCTCAATTTCGGGCTGATGATCGCGGTGGCGCGGCGCATGATCGAAGGCGACCGGCTGGCGCGCGCCGGGAAATTTCCCGGCGGTCAGTCGGCGCACCTGTTGGGCTCATCCGTGTGGGGCAAGACCCTGGGGCTTATCGGCGGCGGCGGCCTGATCGGCAAGGCGGTGGCGCGCCGCGCCCACGGCTTTTCCATGCGCGTCCTGTATTGGACGCCGCGGCGCAAGCCGGAGCATGAGGAGCGCGACGCCGGCCTGACTTACACGCCGCTCGATCAGCTGCTTGCCGAATCCGACTTCGTCTCGCTGCATTCGCCGCTCAACAAGGACACGCGGCACCAGATTGGCGCGCGCGAGCTCGGCATGATGAAAAAGACCGCATACCTCATCAATACCGCGCGCGGCGCGCTGATCGACGAGGCCGCCTTGGTGCGCGCCCTGGCCAGAAAGCAGATCGCCGGCGCCGGCCTCGACGTATTCGAGCATGAGCCGACGATCGCGAGCTCTCTAAAGAAAATGCCGAACGTCGTGCTGACCCCGCATCTCGGCAGCGCGACGCCCGAAGTCCGTGAGGCGATGGCGAATATCGTCGCCGACCATATCTTGGCCTTTCTCGGCGGCCACAAATTGCCGAACTGCGTCAACCCGCAAGTGTTTGCGTTATAGGCTGTCATGCTCCGCGAAGGCGGAGCATCCAGTAATCACAAAAGCCGAGACAAGAACCGAAGCGTTGGCGGATACTGGATCATCCGCCTTCGCGGATGATGACAAGGTTGCCGCCATGCCCCGCACGCTGATCGCCATTACCGACAGTCCGTTCCCGTCGCTCGATCCGGCCAAAAAAGCGCTGGCGCGGCTCGACCCGGACTATCGGATGGCCAGGAGCCCGTCGGCCGACGACATCCTCGCCGTCGCGCGCGATGCCGATGCGGTATTCGTCACCTATGCCAAATTGCCCGGTGAGCTGTTGCGTCAGCTCAAGAACTGCAAGGCGATCGGCCGCTTCGGCCTCGGCGTTGACAATATCGACCTGCCGGCGGCCAAGAAGCTCGGCATCGCCGTCAACTATGTGCCGGATTATTGCATGAGCGAAGTGTCGGACCACGCCATGGCGCTCTTGCTGGCGCTCGCCCGCAAAGTGACGCTGTCCAACAGGCTGGTGCAATCCGGACGCTGGGAAGTGCCGCCGATCGTGCCGTTGCGCCGCCTCGAGGGTCAAGTGCTGGGTCTCGTCGGCTTCGGCAATATTCCGCGCACGCTCGCGCCCAAGGCCAAGGCGTTCGGCCTCAAGATTTTGACCTACGATCCGTTCGTCACCGCGGACGCACTCGCCGCGGCCGGCGTCGAGGGCGTGAGCTTTGACGATTTATTGGCGCGCTCCGATTTCATCTCGGTGCATGCGCCGCTCCAGCCGGCGACGCGTGGGCTGATGAACGCCAAAGCGTTCGCCAAAATGAAGAAGGGCGCGTTTCTTATCAACACCGCGCGCGGCCCTTTAGTCGACGAGACGGCGCTGATCGCGGCGCTCGATTGCGGCCAGCTCGGCGGCGCCGCGCTTGACGTGGTTGCGACCGAGCCGCTGGCGAAGGACTCGCCGCTGCTTGGCCGTGACAACGTGATCCTCACGCCGCATACCGGATTTTATTCCGTCGAGGCGCTGGAAGAGTTGCAGACCAAATGCGCCAGCGACGTGGCGCGGGTGCTTTCGGGCGAGAAGGCGATCTATCCAATCAGCGCGTGACGTTTTCCCTTGTCATTGCGAGCGCACCGAAGCAATCCAGCGTTTGCCGCGGATTCTGGATTGCTTCGTCACGGAGCCTGTCATCGGGCCGCGCGACTTCGCGCGGGCCCGTTGGTTCCTCGCAATGACGCCGCACTGAATTAGTATCATCACTCCGCGGTCCAGCCGCCGTCGAGCACCAGCGCCGAGCCGGTCATCAGCGACGAGGCGTCGGAGGCGAGAAAAACAATCGCGCCGGTCAGCTCTTCGAGCTGGCCGAGCCGGCCGAGTTTTATCTTCGACAGGACTTCGTCGCGAAACGCCTTGTTCTCGAAGAACGGCTTGGTCATCGGCGTTTCCATGAATGTCGGACCCAGGCTGTTGACGCGGATGATGTGCGGCGCGAGCTCGATCGCCATCGCCTTGGTGAAACCTTCCATGGCGTGCTTTGACGCGCAGTAAACGGTGCGGCGCGCGGCGCCGACATGACCCATCTGCGACGAGATGTTGATGATCGAGGCTGGAAGTTTTGCCTCGATCAGGCGCACCGCCACCGCCTGCGCCATGAAAAACGCCGCGCGCACGTTGAGCGCGAAGACTGCATCGAAGTCTTCGATCTTGACGTCAGGCAGCAGCGCCGGACGGTTCATGCCGGCATTGTTGACGAGAATTTGAAATGGCTCTGTCGCCGCAATCGCCTTTCGCGCGGCCTCGACGTCGGTGACATCCATAACGAGCGCATCGGCCTTCTCGCCTCGCGCACGGATCGCCGCGGCCGCCTCTTCGATCTCGGATTTGGTACGCGCCGCGAGCGTCACATGCGCGCCGGCCGCCGCCAGCGCCGAGGCTGCCGCCAGCCCGATGCCGCGCCCGCCGCCAGTGACCAGCGCGCGTCTGCCGTCGAGACGAAATGAGGGAGTTTTGGCGAGATCGACATTCACGGCGATCAACCCGGCACCGTCATCCTGAGGTGCTCGCGCGAAGCGCGAGCCTCGAAGGATGTCGCCGAGGCACCGGGGCTGTCGCCCTTCGAGGCTCGCTTCGGTCGCACCTCAGGGTGACGGAACGGATTCATCACTCCGCCGCCTCGCCGTAGGGCACGTTCCGCCCGCCGTAGCGGCGCACACGGACATTGGCCTGCTCGGCATGGGCGACAAAGCCTTCGAGCATGCACAGCCGCGAGCAGACTTCGCCGATCTGGGCGCTGGCCTGATCGGTCAGCACTTTCTGATAGGTGCAGGTTTTCAAAAACTTCCCGACCCATAACCCGCCGGTGTAGCGCGCCGCCTTCTTGGTCGGCAGCGTATGGTTGGTGCCGATCACCTTGTCGCCATAAGCAACGTTGGTGCGCGGGCCGAGGAACAGAGAACCGTAATTCTTCATGGTGTTCAGGAAATAACCCGGATCGCGCGTCATCACCTGCACATGCTCCGAGGCCACGCGGTCGGCCTCGCGCGCCATCTCGGCCTGGTCCGCGCAGACGATCACCTCGCCCAAATCGGCCCACGCCTTGCCCGCGGTTTCGGCGGTCGGCAAAATCGTCAAGAGGCGCTCGATTTCCTTCATCGTATCGCGCGCAAGTTTTTCCGAATTGGTGATGAGGATCGCCGGCGAGGTCGGGCCGTGCTCGGCCTGGCCGAGCAGGTCGGTGGCGCATATTTCGCCATCGACGCTGTCGTCGGCGATCACCAATGTCTCGGTCGGCCCGGCGAGCAGATCGATGCCGACGCGGCCGAACAATTGGCGCTTGGCCTCGGCGACATAGGCGTTGCCCGGCCCGACGATCATGTCGACCGCCGCAATCGTCTCGGTGCCGAGCGCCATGGCGGCAACCGCCTGCACGCCGCCGAGCACGAAAATCTCGTCGGCGCCGCCGAAATGCATGGCCGCGACGATCGCCGGATGCGGCCCGCCCTGAAACGGCGGCGCACAGGCGATGATGTGCATCACCCCGGCGACGCGCGCGGTGACGATCGACATATGCGCCGACGCCACCATCGGATAGCGCCCGCCCGGCACGTAGCAGCCGATCGAATTGACCGGAATGTGCTTGTGGCCGAGCACCACGCCCGGCAGCGTTTCGACTTCGAGATCGCGCAGCGTTTCCTTCTGCTTTTGCGCAAAATTGCGCACCTGCGCCTGCGCGAATTTGATGTCGTCGAGATCGCGCTTTTTCACCTGGCCGATGGCGCGCTCGATCTCGGCCGGCGCGAGCTTGAACGAGGTCGGCGCCCAATTGTCGAACTTTTGCGACAGATCGCGGACCGCGTGGTCCTTGCCCGCGTCGATCTCGGCGAGGATGCGCTCGACCGTTTCGCGGACCTTGGCGTCGGCCGCCTTGATCGCGCTGGCGTCCATTCCGCGCTTGAGGTAGCGGGGCATGGGTACTCCTGTTCACCCTCGCCTGCAGGGGAGGGTTTGATTATTTGATCGCCTGCGGATTGATCGGCGAACCGGTGCCGCCGGTAATGATCAGCGGCGGCCCGCAGAAGAAAAACTCGTAGACGCCGTCCTCGGCGCAGTCTTCGGCCAGCTCCTTGAGATAGAAAATCTCGCCCATGCAAAGCCCCATGGACGGGATCACCACCCAATGCCACGGCTGGTTGGCCTCCCTGGTTTCATTCGGCCGCACCTCGACCCCCCAGGTGTCGGTGCAGATCGCGGCGATCTCCTTGTCCTGGCACCAGTAGCAATTCTCGAACTTGACGCCCGGCGCGTCGCCGCCGGCATAACCGCCCCATTCCTTCTCGGCGAGGCAGCGCTCCATCTGGCCGGTGCGGATGATGACGAAATCGCCGCGGCCGATGGCGACGTTTTGGTCCTTGGCGCATTTGTCGAGCTCGTCGTTGGCGATGCTCTCGCCGTCGGCCATCCACTTCACGCCGCGAAAGCGCGCGATATCGAGCAGCACGCCGCGGCCGACCATTTTGCTTTTCGAGTGCTCGATGCCGAGCACGTTGAGGCCCTTGGAATCGATCAGCCTGGCGTCATGGCCGTTATAGGCCTTGTCCTCGTAGAACACGTGGCCGAGCGCGTCCCAATGCGTGGCGCCCTGCACGCACAGCATCAGCGTGTCGTCGGCGTAGCGGATCTTGTTCCAGTCCTGGCGCTCGGCGACGGCGTCGGTGCCGGTCGCCAGCATCTGGTGAATCGGATTGAAGCGGCCGCCGAACAAACCGTTCTGCGGGCCCTGCGCGTCGAGCGGAATGCCGAGCGCAAAGACCTTGCCGGTGCGGATGAGACTTGCAGCCTTGACGATATCCTGCGGCGTCACCTGGTTGAGCGTGCCGATATGGTCGTCCTTGCCCCAGCGGCCCCAATTCTTGAGCTTTGCCGACGCTTCGGCGATCGCCCGCTTGCCGACCTTGATGTCCATGGCAATTCCCTCATCCCCTGCTGTGGAATTCCCGCGGCGGTCAGGGGGCCGCCGGAAGGTATGACAATAGTCTGGCACAGAGACTTGTCGGCGTACAATTCCTTGACGCCGAGCGCGCGATCGCCGTGACGATTTGCCAAGTCGCGGCTATGCCGCCGACGATATCAGCGGAGCGGTGGGCGCCACCGGCGTATCGTCGCCGCGAATGGCCACAACGCGATTTCGGCCGGCGGTCTTGGCCCAGTACAGCGCGTGGTCGGCCATTTCAACGAGCGCGGTCGCGCCGGGAAGCGTCGCTGACGGCAAATTGCCTTGGCGCGATAGGGTGGCGGCGAGCTTGGGCAGATCGGCGATGCTGGCGACACCGATACTGATGGTCACGCAGGACGCGACCTCGGATCCTTTATGCGGAATGTTCAGTTCGCGAACCGAGGCGCACAGCAGCTTGCTGAGCTTCTCTGCTTCCGCGAGACCGACCTGCGGCAGCAGCACGGCGAATTCCTCGCCGCCGTAGCGCGCGGCTGTTTCGCCGGCGCGCCGCGCCTTGCGCGCCAGCACTTCCGCCACCGTGCGCAGACATTCGTCGCCGGCGACGTGACCGTAACCGTCGTTGAAGCGCTTGAAATAATCGACGTCGATCATGAGCAGCGATAGCGCGCCGCGATGCCGCATCATGCGGCGCCATTCCTGGCCCAGCGCGTCCTCGAAGGCGCGGCGATTGCAAATTCCCGTCAACGGATCGGTCGTGCTCAGCCGGCGCAACTCCTCGGTCTTTTCACGCTCGCTTTCACGCAATTTGATCAGAGCAACATAAAGCCTTCCGTTTTGGACCAGGAGCACGATGAGTATGAGGCTCGCCGCCAGCAATCCGAAAATCCGTCCGGCATAAAAGCCCAGATCGAAGCGCCCGGCATTCAATCCCGCGCTCAAGGCGACATCGCACAGCCACGCGCACATCGTCACCATGAGCCAGAGATCGAGGACGCTGTAGGGCCGCCGCCGCGCCAAACTGGCGAGCGCCAAAAAACTGAAAAGCAGGACGCCGGATATCGTGACGCTCAGCGCCGGTGTGTAGTGGTCCCCCGCCATGACCGGCGGCAGCAGCCACTGGCCTTTAAGGGCGATAATCGCGAAACCGCCCACCAGCAGGGAGACCGACACCATGCCGATCAGCAGCGCGAGCCCGCGGCGCCGTGTCGGGCTTTCGCCGGCGCCATACCAGGCATAGGCGACGACGAAAAGCGGAAAGCCGCCATGCCAGAAGATATAGAGCCATGCCGTGGTCTGCGGCCCGGCGCCAAGCAGGCCGCCCGGCACGAACAGTCCGGGGAATGTGAGCCCATGAACAATCGACATCATCGCGGTGAAGAGGTACCCGCACGCGAGCAAGCCGAGGTCGTTCGCTCGGGAAAAATGCCGCTGGCCGAGCAGAAATACGACGGTGATGACGTCGTTGATGACCAGCGCGGATTGATAGATCGGAATGAAGGCCGGCACCTGTCCAAGCGGCCATTTTGCCAGCGGCGCAAGCAGGAGGAAAATGGCGCCCGAGACAACGATCACCGCGCACGCAAACAGCCGATCGCTTCGGCCCGCCGGCGCGTTCGACAGAATAACCGTTCGTTCCGTCGCGGCGTCGCTCATGCGGCTCACTCGCCTGGCACGTTGAGGAAACTGCGGTGCAGGCTGAATGGTTGCGGATCGGGAAGATTTTAGAGATCGCCAGGCGATTGTCTTATTCGCCCGCAATTGAGATAGTTTCGACCAAAATAGCGGCGGCCGTTGAAAGCCGCGCGCCCACGCCGCGGGGTTTACGCGAACGGGATACAAGCAGGGATTACCACGATGAAGCTTTTGAGTTTTGCCGCCGACGGAAAAGAGTGCTTCGGCGCGGCGGTCGGCGACGGCGTGGTAACCCTGAACGATAAAATCGGCCAAACGAGCCTTCGCGCCGCGCTTGCGGCGGGCGCACTCGAAGCGATGCGCAGGGCGGCGAAGGATGCCAAGCCCGACCGCAAGCTCGGCGACATAAAATTCCTGCCGGCAATCCCGCGTCCGGAAAAGATTCTCTGTGCCGGCATCAATTATCGCTCGCACGCCGCCGAAGTCGGGCGCGAACTGCCGAAGCAGCCGAGCATGTTCGTGCGCTTCACCGATACGCTGGCCGGCCATGACGGCGACATGGTTCGGCCCTCGGTCTCGGACAATTTCGATTTCGAGGGCGAGCTCGCCGTCGTCATCGGCAAGGGCGGCCGCCACATCAAGCCCGACCGCGCGCTCGAACACGCCGCCGGCTATACCTGCTTTGTCGACGGCAGCGTGCGCGACTTCCAGAAATTCTCCGTCACGTCGGGTAAGAATTTTCCCGCCACCGGACCGCTCGGTCCGTGGATCGTCACCGCCGATGAAATTCCCGATCCGGGCAAGCTTACTTTGATGACGCGGCTCAATGGCCAAGAGGTGCAGCACGCCACCACCGATCAATTGATCTATTCGATTCCCAAGATCATCGCCTTCTGCTCGGACTTCACCGCGCTCTCGCCTGGCGACGTCATCGCCACCGGCACGCCGGAAGGCGTCGGCCACAGCCGCAAGCCGCCGCTATGGATGAAGCCCGGCGATACGCTCGAAGTCGAAATCACCGGCATCGGCATTTTGCGCGCGCACATTGTCGACGAGCGGAGCTGATCAATCGCATCAGAGGACGCCGCTTGTCACTCAGCCGTCCTCGCACCGGGGCTTTTGTTGTGTTCAAAGATCGGCGATGCAGCCAAGTTGAAGCCGCGAAAGCACTTGGAGGGTTCAGTTGCTCGGTCGGGAAAGAGGATCGGGGGGCGAAGGTGTGCGGGCGATCGGCGTAGATCAGACAACCGCCCGCGCCACGGGCTGCATGCTTGCACCAGGTGTCGATCGGTTTACTCAACTCGGCGATATAAGGCAGTTTGCAACAGAGGGAACAGGTCCCGCACGTTCTTGACTTGGACGTGGCCCGCGACCCGAAACTCTGCCTCGGAGGTACCTGCTGTTTTGGCATGCACGGCTGCTTTTATTCCTTTTGAACGCGGCGGCCAAGATCGGGCTGCCGCGAGAGCACTCTCCTTCGGAAAAGCTCTGGCTGCGGCTGTGGGCGCACCGGCGTCTTTGAATTTTGAGCTAAAACCCCGCCACTGTCTCCAGCGTCTTTCCGGCCTGCGTTTGCGCGCGGCGCGTCGCTTCGAGGCGCGCCACGGAGTCCGGCGGCATCGCAATCTCCCTTGAGAACTCCGGACGCGCACGCAGCTTATCGGCCCAGGCGCCGACACGCGGATGCAGCCGGGCAAACGGATAGCCGGCGAGCGAAAGCCTGTGCGCATAGATGAACCAAGCAATGTCGAGCACGCTCGGGGTGTCGCCCATCAGGTAGGTATGCTGTGCCAACCGCCTGTCGAGCGCCTCGAATTCGGTGCGGAATTTCTGTGCCGAGGTGCGGGCTCTTTCATCGGTGAAGCCTTCGCGCGCGGCGCGCTCCCAGAACTCGATCTGCATCTCCTTGTCGCGATCCTTGGTCCCCTGCACGGTGCCGGAACCGCTCGCGGCATAACTTTTGAGCGCCTCAGCAGGCTTCGGCGGCCCGGGTGGCGCAAACACGAACCGGAAGCTCAAGGCGCGCAGATCAAGATGGAGGTCGTCCTCGTGCTTGAGCAGTGCCGCGACCTCGTTCTCGTGCCCGGCGGGAATTAGCTTCGGCGTGGGAAACGTCTTTTCGAGGTATTGGATGATGTCGTTGCTCTCGATGTGCACCGTACCGTCATGGACCAGTACCGGCACCAGCCCGCGCGGATTGATGCCGAGAAACCAAGGCTTGAAATTCTCGTTGGTGAACAAGTCAACGATGTGCGATTCCCATTTGATGCCTTTAAGGTTGAGAAAGATGCGGAGCTTCTGGGAGCACGACGACCCCATGAAGTGCAGTACGTGGACACCCTTCCAGCCGAGCACCTCGCGGGTCTTGATGTCGCTGTCTACGAGCTGAACCATGTCTCCTCCCTGCGCGTAGCGTTGATGCATCAACGCAGTTGACCCGACAGTTATTACATCCGTTCGAGCACTTCGACAGCAAGTATCGTCGGTAAATGACGGGCGATCTCCCGCCAATTCTCACCTTCATCGAGGCTCGCGAAGACCGAACCACTGTTTGTGCCGAAATAGATTCCCGCTGGATCGCGCTCGTCACCAGCCATCGCTTGACGGAGCACAGTGAAGAAGCAGCCGTTCTGCGGCAGACCTTGGCGCATCGCTTGCCAGCTTTGGCCGCCGTCGCGTGACCGCCAGACCGCTGCGGCTCCATCGGGTGGAAAACGCCCCGCCATGTCACCGTTGAGTGGCAGCGTCCAGATGGTATTCGGATCGCGCGGATGAACGCGGATCGGAAAGCCGAAGGTCGACGGCAAGCCTTTAGTCCGGTCGTCCCAGCTTCGACCGCCATCGGCCGAGCGCCACACACCATAATGGTTCTGCTGGTAAAGCACGTCGCTTGTGCCTGGCGCACGCATCATGTTGTGGATGCAGTGCCCGATGTCACCATCGCGTGGCGCGGCAGGATGGTCGCCGCGGCTACATGCTTCGGCGTTCGAAAGGCGGTTGCGGCGCTCCCATGTCGCTCCGCCGTCCTCGGTCGCGAAGACACCGGCCGCCGAGATTCCAACCCAGAGCTTTTTTGGGTTGCCTGGATCAGAAACGATGGTGTGCAGCACCAGCCCGGCAGCACCGGGGTTCCAACTGGCGGCGGAGGGGTGGTCCGTCAGAGCATCTATCCGCGCCCAATCTTTG
Source organism: uncultured Alphaproteobacteria bacterium (assembly GCA_963743395.1). Lineage (GTDB taxonomy): Bacteria > Pseudomonadota > Alphaproteobacteria > Rhizobiales > Xanthobacteraceae > BOG-931. Next base: position 75,068 of record CAVUPV010000015.1, on the reverse strand, counting down.
CCGCCGTTTTTACTGGCTAGAAGGTTCGCCGGCTTGGTGCCGGCATACAGCGTACCGTGGGCGCAACCGAGCGACCAGATTTGAGCGAATGCGTCGGTAAACGGCAGCGGTTCGTCGGTCCAACCGATCATTTTTGCGAAATTGAGATCGTTGGCGGCCCAATCGTCCATCTTCCCCTTTGTGAGGCGAGTGACCTTCCAACTCGCGCCGCCGTCGTCGCTGCGCCAGATACCTGCGCCGTGCCATTCGCCGCCGCCACCCGCCCAAAGGGTGCCGGTCTCAGAATCCCCAATCATGTGATTGATTGGCCAGCCGTCACAGCAAGGGCCTTGAATTGCCCAGCCGCTACGGTCATTGCCGCCAGAAATCAAAAACGCGCCCTTGGTTGTGCCGATTAGAAGGGTCATGCGAGCAGAAGACATCAAATTTTCGTCCCCGATCATTGTGCTTTTGGCAAAAGAAGAAACGTGCTGGCCCTTAATCCCCAACGATCAAGGTGTGCGGTCTTTAGCATATTGTCAGCTTTGCGCGCGGATCAATGCGCCTGCGACATGAGCCAATTCGCGATCGCAAAAGTCTCCGCGTCGCAGCCGAAATAGCCGATGACTTGCAGACCGAGCGGCATGTCGCGCGCCGAAAACAGCGGCAGTGACAGCGCCGGCACGCCGAGCAGCGAAGCCGGCACGGCGAAGTCCGGATTGCCGGTAAAGCCGATCCCCTCCGGCGCGCCGCCCGCCGCGGCGAGCGCGATACAGCCGTCGCAGTTCGCGGCAAGCGCGGCATGCACCGCGCGCACCCGCGTCCGCTCCTTGAGATCGGCGTGATGGTCGGTGAGCGTCATGTCCTCGTATTTCTGCGCACGCTCGGTAATGTTGCGGCTCAGCTTGCCGGCGTCGCGCTCGCGCATGGCGCGGAAAAACCAGCGCGTCTCAAAACCGTTGCAGCGGTGCGACAGTTCCGCGGCGTTGCGGAGATCGGTTTCCAGCGCCGCGACCTTGTCGTCATTGTGCCGGGTGCGGATTTCGATGCCGGCGGATTTGAGCCGCGTCACGGTTTCGCCGAGTTGCTGCCGGGCTTCAGCCGAAGCGCTGTCCCAGCCGCCAGTTTCCAGCACGGCAAGGCGGCGCGGTTTGGCCGCCGGCGGCAGCGTGTCCGGGCCTTGCAGGCCGGGCGTGCCGGCGTCGCCGCCGACCCGGGCGACGATCTCGTGCGCAACCTGCCAGACATCTTCCAATGTGGCGCCGAGAATACCGGTGCAGCTCTGGCTCTGATAATCGTGGCTGCCTTCGCGGTTGATGGCGTTGACGCTCGGCTTGTAACCGACACAGCCGCAAAAACTCGCCGGCCGAATGGTCGAGCCGATCACCTGGGTGCCAAGCGCCGCGCTGACGATGCCGGCGGCGACAGCGGCGGCCGAACCGCTCGAGGATCCGCCCGGCGTATGCGCGGTGTTCCAGGGATTGCGCGTGCCGCGCGGTTCCGACGCGGCGAATTCGGTCGTTACAGTTTTGCCGAAAATCACGGCGCCGGCGTCGCGCAGCGCGCGCACGCTGGCGGCGTCCTTCTCGGAACGCCAGCCGGCAAACAGCGGCGAGCCCATTTCGGTTGGCATATCGACCGTCTCGATAATGTCCTTGATGCCAACCGGCATGCCGTCGATCGGCGATAATGGTTTGCCAGCCCGCCAGCGTTCGGTCGAAAGCTCCGCCGCCGCGCGCGCGGCCGGAAGATTGGTGCAGACGAAGGCACCGATCCGCGGCTCCCACAGTTCGAAAAGATCGAGCGAGCGTTCGAGAAATTGGCGCGGGGTTTCCTTGCCGGAAGCAAAGTTTTGCGCCGCGGCGAGGTACGGCCGCATAACCGGCTTTACTTGCTCCTGCGTGGCCATACCCTGCCCTTTTCGCTCGACCCTCGATTGGCGGCCTATTCCTGCGGAATTCCGGCAGCTTGCACGACCTGTTTCCAGCGGGCCGCTTCGTCACTGACGAATTGCGCATAGGCGGCGCTCGATTGCACGGCCACATTGGCGCCCTGGGCGGCAAGGTGCTCGCGCAATTCGGTGCTTTGCAAAGCCTTGGTCACCGCCGCCTCCTGCGTCGCTATCACCGCCGGCGGCGTGCTGGCCGGAGCATGCAGCCCGACCCAGCCCTGAACGGTCGCTTTCGGATAGCCAAGTTCGGCCACCGTCGGCACGTCCGGCAACACCGAAAGGCGCTGCGGGCTCATCACCGCGAATGCCCGCACTTTGTCGCTCTGCACGAAGGCCAATGCGGCCGGCAGCGACGGCGTCGCGACCTGCACTTCATTGCTCATCACGGCGAGGATGGCCGCGCCGGCGCCCTTATAGGGGACGTGCGTCCAAGCGATGCCGGTTTCGATCCGCAGTGCCTCGCCGGCCAGATGCAGCGGCGAGCCGACGCCGCCCGAACCGAAATTCAGCGTGCCGGGAGACTGCTTGGCGAGCGCGATCAGTTCGGCAAGCGATTTGGCCGCCAGAGCCGGATTGACCACCACGATATGCGGAACGGTCACAAATCGCGCAATCGCTTGCAGGTCTTTGACCGGGTCGAACGGCAATTGCTTGTAGAGGCTCGGCGCCGTTGCCAGGCTCGCATCGCTGACCAGCAACATGTAGCCGTCCGGCGTCGCCTTGGCGACGTCATTCATCGCGATTTGGCCGCCGGCGCCCCCGCGATTGTCAATCAAGATCGGCTGACCGAGCACCTGCGATACCGCCTGCGCGACATCGCGCGCAATGACGTCGGTGGTTCCGCCGGGAGGATAGGGCACGAGCCAGTGGATCGGCCGTTCGGGATAATCCGCCGCCAGCGCGGCGCCGGACGGCAACGACGAAGCGCAGCACGCCAGCAGCGTGAGTAACGCCAGAATGCGAGCCGCTATTGGAAATCTCATAATCTGTCTCCCAGCACGGTTTCGGCGCCAAGTGCCGATACTTCATACAGCAGGCCGTAAATGGCGAAGTTCTGCTCGGCGAAGCCAAACCGTTCGAGCGTGACCGCCGACACGGCGTCGCGGCGGATGTCGTGAACGTCGGCTACGCGGGTCGCCTCGATCAGCAGAACGTAATCGGCACCGGCATCGGACTGTCCGACGGCGCGCACTGCGTCCATTTTCGCGCGCACCGCTGGCGCCGCTTGCAGCCAATGCGCGCCGACCACGCCGCGCCGGCGCAGCAAGTGCGGCACCTGCGCATCGAGGGCGGCGGCCGCGACGCCGCCCGGATCGCGCGCCGTCAAGCGCAGGCTGGCAACGACCGTTCCAATGCCGCGGCCCCGACTCGCGCGCACCGCGAAAGTGTTTCGCGCCACATTGGAGAAGCCGGCGCGAATCCGCTGCGACTGTTCGCTGATGCGCTTGACCAGGCGCAAATATCCGTCGCTGGCGAGCGCGGCCGGTGTCTGCGCCTCGAATAATGTGAGATAGGCCGGCGACCCTTCGATGGCGCCATAACGTCGCGCGCGCAGATAGCCGCCGACATCGATGCGCTCCGGCATATGTTCGTCGACGTACCAGGCGTCGGTCTCGCGATCCAATTGCGGCGCGACGTCGAGCCACAGCAGCAACGCTCCGGTTCCCATCAACGCGCCCATGCTATCTCCATTGACCGCCGCTCAGGCGCGGGACTTATTGCACTGAAATGCCGGCTTGCTTGATGACGCCGGACCAGTGGTTGAAATCGGTGCGGATGCGCAACGCGAATTCCTGCGGCGTGATCAATTCGGTGTCGGCGCCCAGCGCGGCGAAGGCCTGTTTGAGCGCCGGGTCGGCAACCGCGTCCGCCAATGCCTTGTGCAGGCGTTCAATGATCTGTGGCGGCGTGCCGGCGGGCGCCAAAACGCCGTTCCAGGTGGTGACGACCAGGTCGGGCATGCCGGATTCCCGTCCGGTCGGCACGTCCGGCAGCGCCGCCGAGCGATTGACGCCGGTCACCGCCAGCGCGCGCAGTTTGCCGCCCCGGATCAGTCCGATCGCCGAAGGCAGCGTTGCGAACATCGCCGTGACTTGCCCGGCATAAACGTCCGCCAGCGCCGGACCGCCGCCCTTATACGGAACGTGCAGGATCGTGACATTGGCCTGACGCTGAAAAATCTCCGCCGTCAGGTGGTTGGTGCTGCCTATTCCCGACGAGGCGAAGGTCAGCGCGCCGGGCTTGGCCCGCGCCATCGCCACCAGATCGCCGAGCGTGCTGGCTGGGACATCCTTTCCCACCACCAGCACGTTCGGGAATACCGCGACCGAGGTGATCGGCGAGAAGGCGGTCGTCGGATCGTAGGGCAGCTCCGGATAGAGCGTCGGACTGATCGCGATTTCGTTGGTCGTGCCCAACAGCAGCGTGTAGCCATCGGGATCGGCATGCGCGACATAGGATGCGCCCAGCGTTCCGGTCGCGCCGCCGCGATTTTCCACCACCACCGGCTCGCCAAGCGACACCGACAGCCGCTCCGCGATCGGACGCGCGATGATGTCGGCGACGCCGCCAGGCGGAAACGGCACGATCAGATGGATCGGCCGTATCGGATAGTTTTGCGCGAAGCAAACCGACGGCAACGCCAACAGGCCCGCCAGCAGGCCGAACAGCGCGACCCTAAATGGCGCGGCGCGGCGTCTTGGCGTCGGGACCGATCGCAGCATGAACCTCTCCTGGGGATATTTTTCCGGCGGACGGCGCGGCGCCGGCCACCAGCAAGGGCGTGAATTCCCTTAAATCGTCGCAAGCGTCGAGATCGTCGACGGCTTGGCGCAACGCGATCGCGCCCGAATGCGTCAGAACCGGATCGGCGTAGTCGTGGTATTTCGCCGCAAGCTCTTGCACGGTCAAAGCAAGGCGCGGATGGCCGGGCGGATAAGGACAGCGGCGACTGTGTCGCGCGCCGTCACGCATGTGAAGCTCGACCGCGCCGCCGGCGCTCTGCGGCCACAGCGCGGTGAATTCGGCGTCTTCCTGCAGCTCGACTTTGGCCAGAAGCTCGCGCAGCGCCGGCGTCGCGAGCTTCGTCGGGGTAAATTGGGCTTCGCCGCACGCGCCCTCCAGCAACGCGATCGCGGCGCAAAAATAAAAACTGTGCTGCGCGCTCTCGATCTGGGCGGGATAGCGGCGTCCGGGATGCGCCGACGGCGTGTTCAGCGCAAATGCCGGCAGGCCCACCACGATGCGTTCGATCGCATCGAGCGCGGGCAGCCCGGCGCGATGCAGTTCGATCGCGGCGCGGATCGGCGCCGTGGCGGTGGCGACGGCCGGATAGGGCTTGATGCTGGTCTCCAGCAGCCGGTAGCGGCCGTCGAGCGGCGCGCACACCGCTTCGACGTCGACCGCGCCGGCAACGGTCGCGGCCCAGCCCGCCGCGCCTTCGATCAATGCCAGCGGTCCGGTCACACCGTGATGCGCGAGGAGCGCGGCTTCGACGCCTGCCTTGGCGACCCAGCCTTCGGCGGTGCCCTTGATCATCGAGATCGCGCCGCTTTGCAATTGGGCGAGCGTGTTCTGGTGGCTGCCGGCGATCGCCATGGCGTGCGCGGTGCGCTTCGCGTCGTCGCCGGCGAGGCGAGAAGCCGCCGCCGCGCCGGAGAATTGCGCATTGGTGGCATGGTGCCAGCCGCGCCGCCACAGCGACGGCTCGCCGGCGAAGTCGCAAAGCCGCAAATGCACTTCATAGGCGGCGACCAATACGGCGAGCATGTCGCGACCGCTGCGGCGATGGCATTCGCCGACCGCGAGCGCGACGGCGAGGCTGCCGCTGGGATGGGCGGGATCGCGCGCAAAATAATAATCGTTGCTGTCGAGGTAGCGCAGTAGGCTGCCATTGACGAGCGTGGCAAGCGGCGCCGAAGTCTTTTCGCCGGTGCCAATCAGCGTCGCCTGCGCGGCGCCGCCGCAATCGGCCGCCATGCGCCGCACCGCCACCGCGACATCGCTGTGAAGCGCGCCGAACGCGCAGCCGAGCGTATCGAGGACGCGCGCCTTTGCCGCGGCGATGACGGGCTTCGGCAAATCCTCAAAGCGCACCGCGTGAACGAGGGCCGCCAGTGCCTCAAGCACTGCCGGCGCCGCGCACTGGTTCGGGCTTGTCTGCATCGTTCCCTAGAACGCGTACCGGCTGGAACCGCCGTCGACTGGAATAACGGTCCCGGTCACGTAGCTCGCTTGCGGCGAAGCCAGAAACAGCGCCACCGACGCGATCTCCTCCGGCTCGCCGAAGCGTCCGACCGGAATTTCCGCGCGCGCGTATTCGAGTTCGCTTTCCAGCGTCGGATAGCGCTTCGTCATCTGTTCGCTGTGGATGCGGCCCGGCTGCAGGCAATTGACGGTGATGCCATCGGGAGCCAACAGGCGCGACAGCCCTTTGGACCAGACGTGAACCGCGGCCTTGGCGGTGAACGCGGCGTTGAGCATGCGCGGCTCCGAGGTACCGGTAAAGGTGACGATGCGTCCCCATTTCCGTTCGCGCATGCTCGGCACCACCGCGTGGGTAAGCTCGCGGATGCGGTAGAAATTGAGGACCATGCCCTCTTCCCACTGCTCCCGCGCGGCCTCGAACGGGATCGGGCGGCTCTGCCCGGCCGCGTTCATCAGGATATCGACATGGCCGAGCAGGCGGCTTGCCTCGGCGGCGACGCGCTCCGGCGCATCCTCATCGTAAAAATCCGCCGCCAGCGGGATGATCTCGCCGTCGCCACCAGAACATTCCGCAGCCAATTCCTTAACCAGCGCAACGCGCCGTGCGACCGCGACCACGTTGACGCCGGCTGCCGCCAGCATCCGGGCCGTCATGCGGCCGATCCCCTGGCTCGCGCCGGTGACAAGCGCGGTGCGCCCTGCAAAATCTAGTTCCATCCCTGCGCCCCTCGCCGTTTCCCGATTGATTATTGTCTCCGCACGCAAGTTTCCCACCGGTCGCGAGGCGGAACGCACGCGTGCAACGCAAGGCAATCTAGCTATAATGAAGGAGGGTGGAAACGACGCAGGCACTGCGCTTTCGGGCCAAACGGCGGGAGGAATACCACCTATGCACGAAATCACCGGCCAGGTTCATTGGCACGAGCCGTCGGGCTTCAGGCGCGCCGGCTTCGGCAAATTCAACCGGCCGAAGACGCCGTACGACCTGTTCATGGAATCCGACGAGATTCCGATCTACCGCGATATCGGCGTCAGCAAAGTGCAAAATCTGCCGCTGGTGGCGTGGCCGCGCCTGGGCGGACGCGGCAGCTACATTCAGCTGCACGGCACCGAAGGCAAATGGGGCGCCTATGTCGTCGAGGTGCCGGGCGCCGGCGCGCTCAATGCCGAAAAGCATCTCTACGAAGAAATCTATCTGGTCGTCGAAGGCCGCGGCTCGACCGAGGTCTGGCTGGACGGCGAGACCAAGCGGCACGTGTTCGAATGGCAAAAGGGCTCGCTGTTTTCGATTCCGGTCAATGCCATGCATCGCATCGTCAATGCCGGCTCGGCGCCGGCGCTGCTGCTTGCCGGCACCACCGCGCCCAACCTGATGAATCTGATCAACAGCACCGACGCCATCTTCAATTGCCCGTACCAGTTCCGCGACCGTTTCTCCGGCGCCGACGATTTCTACAAATACAAGGACGACATCGAGCCCGATCCGGTGCGCGGGCTGGCGATGCGGCGCACCAATTTCATTCCCGATATCGTCAATTGCGATCTGCCGCTCGACAATCGGCGCTCGCCCGGCTGGCGCCGCGTCGAGCCGTTCATGACCGGCAACACCTTCTATCTGTGGATCGGCCAGCACGAGAACGGCCATTATTCCAAGGCGCACGCGCATACGTCGGCGGCGGTGCTGATCTGCGTGAAGGGCAAGGGCTACACCTATACCTGGCCGGAGAAATTGGGCCTCACCCCGTGGCAGGACGGCAAAGCGGACGAGGTCAAGCGCGTGGATTATGAGCCGGTCGGCATGGTGTCCGCGGCGCCCGGCGGCGCGCGCTGGTTCCACCAGCATTTCGGCGCCTCGAAGGAGCCGTTCCGGCTCACCGCATGGTTCGGCCCGCACAATCCCGGCCGCGAGCCCGGCCCGCCCGGCGAGAAACATACCGACTATACGGCGATGGATATTCCGGAAGGCGGCAGCGCGATCCCCTATTACATGGAGGATCCGTTCCTGCGCCAGGAATATGCCGAACGGATGCAGCGCGAAGGCGCCGAGAACCGCATGCGGCCGGAATATTACGAGCGCGATTATCGCGGTCTACTGCCGAAGGAATGAGTGCGTGGCACTCCTCATTTCGCGTCATGCGCGGCGCTTGACCCGCGCATCCATGCGGCGTCAACGCACCATGCGGATTGCCGGGTCAAGCCCGGCAATGACGTAAGGTGTGCATGACCGAGGCTGAGGACCAGGGCGGCCGCATCTTTTTCTCCAATACCGGCCGCACATTCGGCGAAGAAGACGAACTGTGCGTGCTTTCGGTGGGCGTCGATATCGGCTCGTCGACCTCGCATCTGGTGTTTTCGCGCATCGTGCTGGAGCGGCTGGACAGCCGCTATGTCGTCACCGAGCGCGAAAGCTTTTACCAGTCCGATATCCTGCTCACCCCCTACTCCGCCGCCGACACGATCGACGCCGACGCGCTCGGCGCTTTCATCGCGCGGCAGTACCGGGACGCCAAAGTCGATCCCGATGAGATCGATACCGGCGCGCTGATCCTGACCGGCGTCGCGGTGCGGCGGAAGAATGCGCGCGCCATCGGCGAATTGTTCGCCAAGCAAGCCGGCCGGATGGTCGCGGTCAGCGCCGGCGACAGTCTTGAAGCGGTGATGGCGGCCTATGGCTCGGGCGCGGTGGCACGCTCGATCCGCAGTCGGCGCTCCGGTGATGAATGTCGACGTCGGCGGCGGCACCGCCAAAATCGCGGTCTGCGCCGACGGCAAGGTGATCGATGTCACCGCGCTCGATGTCGGCGCGCGGCTCGTCGTGCTCGACGGCGAGCGCCGTATCGTGCGCCTCGAAGCGGCCGGCGCGCGCTTCGCCGCCGAGCTTGGATTTGACCTTCGCCCCGGCATGACGCTTGCCGAGGAGGAGGCCCGGCCGCTCGCCGCCCGCATGGCCGACAGCCTGTTTGAAGCGATGCGCGGCGGCGCACCGCGTGCCGGCGGCGCCGACCTGCTGCGGCTCGATGCGCTGAACTATCGCGGCGAGATTTCCGACATCAGTTTTTCCGGCGGCGTGGCGGAATACATTTATGGCGGCGAGGCGAAAGGCTACGGCGATATCGGACCGCAGCTCGCGGTCGAATTGCGCGCGCGGCTGCGCGCCTGGGGCGTGCCGCTGGCGCGGCCCGACGCGCGCATCCGCGCCACCGTGATCGGCGCGTCGCAATATACGATGCAGGTGTCCGGCTCGACGATCTTCGTAGCGCCGCTGGAAACGCTGCCGTTGCGCAACGTCCCGGTGATCGCGCCGGCGCTGCCGCTCGGCGACGACAGGATCGACCCCGCAGCCGTCGCCGCGACGATCAGGGCGGCGCTCAAACGGCTCGATCTTCACGGCGGCGACAGCCCGGTCGCCGTGTTCGTCGCCTGGCGCGGTTCGGCGACGTTCCAGCGGCTCGACGATTTCTGCAAAGGCATTGCCGACGGATTGGCGGCCGTGCTCGCCCGCGGCCATCCGATCGTGCTCGCCGGCGACGGCGACGTCGGCGGCCTGATCGGCATCCATTATTGCGAGGAAATGAAAATCAAAAATCCGATCGTCTCGATCGACGGCCTCGAACTCAAGGAGTTCGACTATATCGACATCGGCGCCATCCTCGACACGTCGGGCGCGGTGCCGGTGGTCATCAAGTCGCTGGTGTTTCCGTCGGGCGAAGGGCTCGGCAAGGACTGGCAGGCGGAAGCAAAGAAACCGGCCATCCCCACCGCTGCGACATAGCGCGGTGCCGATTGAACTCGGCGTTATTTTGCAATGCACAATGGCGAGGCGGTGTGCGGCATAAACAGGCAGTAAACTGCCCCCAAGTAGGCCCGCAAAATCAGGCTAAGCCACTATGATGATTTGATAAATGTAACGGTGCCGCAGCGGCACGGCATGGCACTCAATTTGCTGTCTCCTTCATTGTCAGAGGCGCTCGCGCGCGTGGAACCCACGGCGCGCCAAACACGCGAAGGAGACGGACATGAGCGACTACACGGGCGACTATGTGAAACCGGCCGATGTCGCATCGGCGATGCTCGAAGCGGGCAGACGCAAGCTTGCGCTGTCGCCGCGCGACCTGCTCATCCGCGGCATGTTGTCGGGCGCCATTCTCGGCGTGGCGACAAGTCTCGCCTTCACCGGCGCGGTGCAGACCAACGTGCCGCTGGTCGGCGCGCTGATCTTCCCGGTCGGCCTGATCGCCATCGTGCTGCTCAATCTCGAACTGGTCACCGGCAGTTTCGCGCTGGTGCCGCTGCCGTTGCTCAATCGCGAGGCGAGCCCAGGCGCCGTCCTCATCAACTGGGGCTGGGTCTTCATCGGCAACCTGATCGGCAGCGTCGCCTATGGCGCCCTCATCGCCATCGCGCTGACCAATATGGGTGCAACGCCGCCCGCCGGCGTCGCGCTTCGCATCGTGCAAATCGCCGAAGCCAAGACGATCGGATATTCCGCTCTCGGTTTCGCCGGCCTGGTCACTGTCTTCGTCAAAGCCATGCTGTGCAACTGGCTGGTCTGCCTCGCGGTCGTTCTTGCCATGACGACGACCTCGACCATCGGCAAGATCGCCTGCGCCTGGATGCCGATCTTCATCTTCTTCGCGCAGGGCTTCGAGCATTCCGTCGTCAACATGTTCATCATTCCGACCGGCATGATGATGGGCGCCAAGGTTTCGGTTTCGGATTGGTGGCTGTGGAATCAAATTCCGGTCACGCTCGGCAATCTGGTCGGCGGTTTCATCTTCACGGGTCTCGCGCTCTACATCACCTACAAGCCGCCAATGCCGTCCGGCGTGATGGCGCCGACGCCGACAGGCGTGCCGGCCGAATAACGCAAGTCCCGCACAGCAAACGGAGGCCGTCACCGAGAGGACGACGCAATGTCGGGAGATTTCGAGCCGGAACAGAAACGCTATCTGGAAGGCTTCGTCGCCGGTTTGCAGATCGCGAAGTCGGCGCGATCCGCGGGCGGTGCGGCTTCGCCCGCCACCGGCGGCGGCGCCGAACCGGGCGGGCCCGACACCGCGGCGCTGCGCGCCCAGGATCGTGTCGTCAAATCCGGCGGCAAATTGTCCGATCCGGAAAAATTCAAGCGCGAGCTGCATCCGTTCGACGGCTACGAGAAGCTGAAGCTGCAGGCCGCCAACAACGAGGCGCCGAAGGCCGACGATAATTTTCGCTGGCGCTTCCTCGGGCTGTTCTACTGCGCGCCGACCCAGAAGGCCTATATGTGCCGGCTGCGCATTCCGAACGGCATCCTCACGCATTGGCAATTTGCCGGCCTCGCCGGCCTCGCCGAGCGCTATGCCGGCGGCTACTCCCATGTGACGACGCGCGCCAACCTGCAGATGCGCGAAGTCGAGCCGAAGAACGCGGTGGCGATGCTCGAGGCGATCCTCGATCTCGGCCTATGCTCGCGCGGCTCGGGCGCCGACAATATCCGCAACGTCACCGGCACGCCGACCGCCGGCATCGATCCGCAGGAACTGATCGACACGCGCCATTACGCGCGCGAATGGCACTTCCACATCCTCAACGACCGGTCGCTGTACGGCATCCCGCGCAAGTTCAATGTCGGTTTCGACGGCGGCGGCGTGATCCCGGTACTCGAGGACACCAACGATATCGGCTTCCAGGCTGTCGAGGTGAAAGACGGCTTCGGCGTCGAGCCGGGCGTCTGGTTCCGGCTCATGCTCGGCGGCATTACCGGCCACAAGGACTTTGCCCGCGATACCGGCGTCATCGTCAAACCGGCCGAAGCCACCATGGTGGCCGACGCGGTGGTGCGCGTCTTCATCGACAACGGCGACCGCACCAATCGCGCCAAGGCGCGGCTCAAATACGTGCTCGACGCCTGGGGCTTTGAAAAATACCTCGCCGCGATGGAAGACAAGCTCGGCCGCAAGCTGCAGCGCGTGCCGGCAGAAGCGATTGCGCCGCGGCCGGCGTTCGACCGGCTGGCGCATATCGGCGCGCATCGGCAAAAGCAGGAAGGCTTCTATTGGATCGGCGTGGCGCTGCCGGTCGCCAAGCTCACCGCCGATCAGATGCGGGGGCTGGCCAGGATCGCGGCCGACTACGGCGACGGCGAGATCCGCCTCACGGTCTGGCAGAATCTGCTGCTCTCCGGCGTTGCCGAAGACCGCGTCACGGCGGCGGAAAGCGCGATCGAAGCGCTCGGGCTTTCGATCCGGACAAACCCGATCCGCGCCGGTCTCGTCGCCTGCACCGGCAATGCCGGCTGCCGGCTCGCCATGTCCGATACCAAACGTCACGCCGCCGAAATCGCCGCGTGGTGCGAAAGCCGCGTTCAACTCGACGGTCCGATCAATATTCACCTCACCGGCTGTCCAAATTCCTGCGCCCAGCACTATGTCGGCGACATCGGGCTGCTCGGCGTCAAAATCCAGATCAACGACGACGGCGATCAGGTCGAGGGCTACCACATCCATGTCGGCGGCGGGTTCGGTCCCGATGCCGTCTGCGGCCGCGAAATCTTCCACGATGTTAAAGCCGAGGACGCGCCGAAGGCCGTCGAGGGGATCCTCAAGGCCTATCTCGGCCACCGTGCGTCGGAACAGGAAAGCTTTTTGGCCTTCACCCGCCGGCACGACATCGATGCGCTCAAGACGCTGTGCGAACGGCAGGCGATCGAATGACGCAGCCGACGACGCTTCCGATCCCGGCATTGATCCCGGACACCGCGCCGTTCTCGGTTGAGCAGCGCACCTGGCTCAATGGCTTTTTCGCCGGGCTGCTTTCGCTCGATGGCGGCGTGGATGCGCTGTCCGCCGCGGATACCGCGGCGCTGATGCGCGAGATCACCGGTGGCGGCGCGGACAAGCCGGCGGCGCGCGGGCCGGTCGACGACGGCGATGACGGAGAGACGCCGTGGCACGATCCGGCGATGCCGCTTGCCGAACGCATGCAGCTTGCCGAAAGCCGGCCGCTGCGGCGGCGGATGATGGCGGCGATGGGGCAGCAGGATTGCGGCCAGTGCGGCTATACTTGCGAGAACTATTCCAACGCCATCGTTCTCAAGAACGAGGAGCGGCTCAATCTGTGCATTCCGGGCGGCAAAGAGACCACCCGCATGCTCAAGACGCTTTATGCCGAGTTCGGCGCGCTGCCGGCGCAAGCCAAAGCTCCGGCGGCTGCCAAGCCGCCGGCGGTGCCGGCAAGCGCCGCCGCCGATGCGCCGCTTGCGGTCTCGCGCGACACTCCTGCGGAAATCACGTTCGTGTCGCGAACCCGGCTCAATAAGCACGGCTCCGCCAAGGAAACCTGGCACATCGATCTCGACCTCACCGGCACCGGCATCTCCTACTGCGTCGGCGACTCCCTCGGAATCTTTCCCGACAACGCGCCCAGTCTGGTCGAGGCCGTGATCGCCGCGCTCGGTGCGCCGGCGGACTTTCCGATCGCCGGACGCACCTTGCGCGACGAACTGACCGACGGCGTCTCGCTCGGCACCGCGCCGGACATGCTGTTCCAGCTGATCTCCTTTCTCACCGGCGGCGAGCGGCGGCAAAAGGCCAAAGCGCTCGCCGGCGGCAGCGATCCGGACGGCGATGCGGCGACGCTTGACGTGCTCGCCGTGCTGGAAAAATTTCCCGGCATCCGGCCCGATCCCGAAGCCTTTGTCGAGGCGCTCGACCCGCTGCAGCCGCGGCTTTATTCGATCGCGTCGTCGCCGCGCACGTCGCCCGGCAAGGTGGCGCTGGTGATCGACGCGGTGCGCTACACGATCGACAATCGAAAGCGCGTCGGCGTCGCCTCGACGCTGTTCGCCGAGCGGATTGCGCCGGGCACGCGGCTCAAAGCCTATATCCAGAAGGCGCATGCCTTCGGACTGCCGGCCGATCCGGCGATCCCGATCATCATGATCGGACCGGGCACCGGCATCGCTCCATTCCGCGCCTTCCTGCATGAACGCATGGCGGCCGGGGCGCCAGGCCGCAATTGGCTGTTCTTCGGCCATCAGCGCCGCGAGCACGATTTCTTCTATGAGGAGGAACTCGCCGGCATGCAGACGGCCGGCGCGCTCCACAAGCTGTCGCTGGCATGGTCGCGCGACGGCGCGCAAAAATTCTACGTGCAGGACCGCATGCGCGAGGCCGGCGCCGAACTTTGGGCTTGGCTCGCCGAGGGCGCGCACATCTATGTCTGCGGCGCCATGACCATGGGCAAGGACGTCGAGCACACCCTGCGCGATGTCATCGCGGCACACGGCGCGCGCTCCGCCGAGCAGGCTGCGAGTTTCCTGGCCGAGCTTAAGAAATCCGGCCGCTACCAAGCGGACGTATATTGAGGCGCGTCATTCCACCTTGGCGCCGGAGGCTTTTATCACCGCCGCCCATTTCGGGATTTCCGCGTTGATATAGGCGGCGAATTCATTCGGCGTGTCGGGCGCGATATCGACGCCGAGCGCGGCGAGTTTTTGCTGCACGCCGGCATCCTTGAGCGTTTCGACCACCGCGCGATGCAGCGTGCCGATAATGTCCGGCGGCGTGCCGGCGGGCGCGACCAGGCCGTGCCAGGTCGTCGCCTCGAAGCCGGGAAGGCCGGCCTCGTCCATGGTCGGAATGTCCGGCAATGCTGCGGTGCGCTTGAGCGTCGTCACCGCGAGCGGCGCGCACCTGGCCGTTCTTGAGAAAGCCCATCACGCCCGACGTGGTTGCGAACATCATCTGGTCCTGGCCGGCAATGACATCCTCCAGCGCCGGCGCGGAGCCCTTATAGGGAACGTGCACGATGTCGATATGCGCCTGCGCCTTGAACAATTCGCCGGCAAGATGCGCAGCCAGCCCATAGCCCGACGAGGCGAAATTGAGCTTGCCCGGATTGGCCTTGGCGAGCGCGATCAGCTCGGCGAGCGAATGCGCCGGCACATCGGGATTGACCACCAGAACGTTGGCCTGGGTGCCGATCAGGGTGATCGGCGCAAAATCCTTCTGCGGATCGAAATTGAGTTTGCCGTACAGCGTGACATTGGTGGCGAGGATGGCGTTGTTGCCCAGCAACAGCGTATAGCCGTCGGGCGCCGCATGGGCCACGACCTCGCCCGCGACATTGCCGCCGGCGCCCGGACGATTATCGACGATGAACGGCTGACCGAGCAGGCTGCCGAGCTTGTCGGTGATGATGCGCGCCAGAATGTCGCTGGCGCCGCCGGGCGGGAAACCGACGACCAGCGTCACCGGCCGCTCCGGATAGTCCGCGGCGATTGCAACCGTCATCGCCGCCGCGAGCGCCAGCAACCCGGCCAGCGCGGCGCTCATTTTTCCGAGCATTATTATCCTCCCTTTCGCGGGCGGACTTAAAGCCCGCGCGGGCGCCGTGGCAAGCGCGGCGCCGGAGCTTCTCGCATGCAGTTTCGCCGATGGTATAGTGCCGCGCCTGGGCTACAGCTTGTTCCGCTCATTGCCGCGGCAGCGTGAATCCAGGGCGGCTTGCTCCGCTCCGGCGGAGGTTTCTGGGTCCCCGCTTTCGCGGGGACGAACGGTTACGATAGCCATTGCGGAGAGAAGCGCCGATGCGCACGGGGGCCGAATATCTGCGCTCGCTCAACGACGGGCGGCGCGTCTTTGTCGACGGCGAGCGCGTCAAGGACGTGACGCAGCATCCGGCGTTCCGCCAGGCGGCGCGCTCGATCGCCGGCCTTTACGACATCGCGGCGGCGCCGGACCTGCGCGAGCGCATGACCTTCACGTCGCCGAAGACCGGCGAACCGGTGCACCGCTGCTGGCAGATCCCGCACACTCACGCCGATTTACGCGCGCGGCGCTTGTTCTCCGAAACCTGGGCGGAAGCGACGTTCGGCCTGATGGGCCGCGCGCCCGATCATGTCGCCGGCTTTTTTACCGGTTATGCGGCAACCCCGAAATTTTTTGCCAGCGCCGGGCAGCAAAAATTCGCCGACAATCTCGTCGCCTTCTACGAGTTCATGCGCGACAACCATATTTATTGCTCTTACGCGATCGTGCCGCCGCAGATCGATCGCGCCAAACCGGCGCACCAGCAGAGCGATCCGACGCTCTATGCCGGCGTGGTCAAGGAGCGCGACGACGGCATCGTCATCAAGGGCGCGCAGCAGCTCGCGACCGGCGGCCCGTTGTCCGATTACATCCATCTGAGCTGCATCCAGCCGCTCGCGCCGGGCGATGAGAATTACGCCAATTGCCTCGCCGTGCCGGTCGCCGCCGAGGGCGTGAAGCTCTATCCGCGCAAGCCGTACGCGCGCGCCGGCAGCGCGGCCGATTATCCGCTGTCGAGCCGGTTCGACGAGGGCGACAGCTACGTGATTTTCGACAACGTGTTCGTGCCGTGGGAGCGCGTGTTCATCTACCGCAATGTCGAATTGTCGCGCGACCAGTGGCGCAAGACGCCGTCGCATCTTTACGGCAATCACCAGGCGCAGACCCGCTACGTGACCAAACTCCGCTTCATGGCCGGGCTGGCGCAGCGCATGAACGAAACCACCGGTAATGCCGCCAACCCCGCGGTCGTCGGCCTGATGGGCGAACTCTGCGCGCTGGTCTCGATCTATGAAGCCATGCTGCACGCGCACGAAACCATGGCGACGATCGAGGACGGCGTTCTGTGGCCGTCACGCACCGCATACTATGCCGCCAGCGCCATGCAGTCGGAACTCAACGGCCGGATGCTGGAAATCTTTCGCGAAATGGCCGGTTCGGCCTTCATCACGCTGCCGTCGTCGGACGCCGATTTCGCCAATCCGGAAATCGCCGCCGACCTCGAACGCTACATGCGCTCGGCGTCATCCGACGCGAAGACGCGCGTCAAACTGATGCGGCTGATCTGGGATTTCCTCGGCTCCGAATTCGGCAGCCGCCATCAGCAATACGAAAAATTCTACGGCGGCCCGTCATTCGTGGCGAAGCAGACGCTCTATCGCGTTTTCGATTTCAAGCGGGCCGGCGTGCTGGTTGATAGGGCGCTGAATTTGCCGGCGGTGGAATAATCAGCCGCCTCATGGCCGGTGCCCACGTTATCGGGATGCCCGGCACAAGGCCGGGCATGACGGCGAAAGCCCGTAGGATGGGTTGAGCCTTTGCGAAACCCGTCGTTCACCCTCGTCGCCCTATGGAGAGGGCATGTCCGCGCGCGCCTCTTGCGTTACGCCTCGGCGCCGACGAGCCGTGGTGCGCCCGGCGCAACATCGGCCGGCTTCGGCTCGAGCGCCGCGGCGACGGCTTCCTCGACGCGTTCGAGCCAGATGAACTCGAGCTCTTTGCGCGCCAGTTCCGGGATGTCGTCGTAGTCGCGGCGGTTGCGCGCCGGCAGCATGACCCGCTTGATGCCGGCGGCATGCGCGGCGAGCACCTTTTCCTTGATGCCGCCGACCGGAAGCACCAGGCCGCGCAGGCTGATCTCGCCGGTCATCGCGGTATCGCTGCGGATGGTGCGCTCCGTCATCAGCGAAACGAGCGCCATGAACATCGCCACCCCCGCGCTCGGGCCGTCCTTCGGCGTCGCGCCGGCCGGCACGTGAACGTGAATGTCGCTCTTCTCGAAGCGGCTCGGATCGATGCCGAGCGGCACGGAGCGGTTCTTGACGATCGACAAAGCGGCCTGCGCGCTTTCCTTCATCACGTCGCCAAGCTGGCCGGTCAGGATCAATTTGCCCGAACCGGGAATGCGGGTCGCCTCGATGAACAAAATATCGCCGCCGACCGGCGTCCAGGCCAAACCGGTCGCCACGCCCGGCACGCTGGTGCGCATCGCCGTCTCGCTCTCGAACTTGGGCGCGCCGAGAATGTCCGACACGTCGGCGCGCGCGATGCGGATCGGTCCGCTGCCGCCTTCGGCAATGCGCACCGCGGCATTGCGCAGCACCTGGCCGATCAGCCGTTCGAGGCTGCGCACGCCGGCCTCGCGGGTATAAAGCTGCACGATATCGCGCAGCGCCGCCTCGTCGATCTCGACCTGCCCGGCTTTCAGCCCGTTCGCCTCCATCTGCCGGCGCACCAGATAACGATGGGCGATCTCGAGCTTCTCGTCGGCGGTGTAACCGACGAGGCTGATGATCTCCATGCGGTCGCGCAGCGGACCGGGCACGGTGTCGAGCATGTTCGCGGTGGTGATGAACACCACGCGGGAGAGGTCGAACGGCACCGCGAGATAATTGTCACGGAACGTATTGTTCTGCTCGGGATCGAGCACTTCGAGCAAAGCCGCACCCGGATCGCCCTGAATGCCGGCGCCGAGCTTGTCGATCTCGTCGAGCATCATCACGCAATTGCGCGCGCCGGCCTTGCGGATCGCCTGGATGATGTTGCCCGGCAGCGCGCCGATATAGGTGCGGCGATGGCCGCGGATTTCCGCCTCGTCGTGCACGCCGCCAAGGCTGACGCGGACGAATTTCCGATCCATGGCGCGCGCGATCGACTGGCCGAGCGAGGTCTTGCCGACGCCGGGCGGACCGACGAAGCACAATATCGGCGCCTTGCCGGCCGGCGCGAGCTTGCGCACCGCGAGATATTCGACGATCCGCCGCTTGATCTTGTCGAGGTCGTAGTGGTCCTCGTCGAGGATGCGCCGGGCCTCGGCGATATCGATCGGCTTCTCTTCGGGCAATTTCCACGGCAGCTCGATCAGCCAATCGAGATAGGTGCGCACCATGCCGTATTCGCCGGCGGAATCGGGCATGCGCTGCAGCCGGCGCAATTCCTTGCGCGCCTGGTCCTCGACCTCCTTCGGCATGCCGGCATCGGCGATGACCTTTTCGAGCTCGGCCATCTCGGCGGCCTTACCCTCCTCGCCCTCGCCGAGCTGGCGCTGGATCGCGGCCATCTGCTCACGCAACAGCACCTCGCGCTGCCGCTCGTCGAGCGAAGCTTTGGTCTGGCGACCGATTTCCTGCGACAGCCGCAGCACCTCGATGCGGTGTCCCAGCATGCGCGAGACCTTGTCCATCCGCGCCGCGATGTCGACGGTTTCGAGAATCTCCTGCTTGTCTTCCGGCTTCACGTCCATGTAGGCGGTCGCCAGGTCGGCAAGCTCCGACGGGGCTTCGATGCCCTGAATGGCGGCGAGCAGCTCGGCCGGCGCCTGCGGCAGCAAGCCGATGGCTTCCAGCGTCTGCGACTTCAGATTGACGAACCGCGCCTCGATTTCCGAGCTGCTGGTTTCCGGTTCGGCAATGCGCAGCACGCGCGCGACCAAAAACGGCCAGCCGCCGAGATATTCGACGATCTGAAACCGCTGCTCGCCCTGACAGACGAGGTGGTGCGCGCCGTCCGGCGTGGTGACGAAACGCAGCACATTGGCGAGCGTGCCCATGCGATGCATGTCGATCCCGGCCGGATCGTCGACCGCGGCTTCGCGCTGCAACAGGACGCCGACCTGCCGCTGCTCGCGCACCGCCTGCTGCGCCGCCGCGACCGATTTCGGCCGGTTCAGCGTGATCGGTAGCACCAGGCCGGGAAATAGCACGGTGTTGCGCACCGGCACGACGATGAGCGCATCGGACGGCAATGGCGGCAGCGCCGAGCCGGACGTGCCGGCCGCGTCAGCCGCGCCGCCGCTCTGCACCGCATTGTCTTTTGCCAAAATTTCTTCAGCCACGTTTCGCACTCACTTTCTGCAACGTAATCACCAGACAGCCGTTGACGACCGCGCGGCGAACCCCGCTATAGCGGCCGGCCGGCAAGTGCAGCCGGCGGTAAAAGCGGCCTTGCGGCAGCTCAAGCCGGTGAATGATCGCGGTGCGCAATTGCTCCGGCAGGATGCGCGTTCCGGCGATCACGAGGTCGCCGTCCTCGATCACCGCCTGCACATTGTCGCTATCGACGCCGGGCAAGGCGACGAACACCAAAACCTCGAATTCGCTTTCCAGAATATCGACCGGCGGCTCCCAGGCCGCCAGCTGCCTGACGGCGCCGGCCGGCCGGAACAGTTCGCGGTGCATGCGCTCGGCCCGGGCGAGCATGTCGCACGCCTCCGACCACATCCAATCGCGAGCCATATCGCGGACCATGAGCGTCCCCTCCAGTCTGGATGGATTATGTGTGGAGGCGGAACCCGAAATTCAACGGCGGCCGTCATTCCGGGGCCGAGCGCCAGCGAGGAGCCCGGAATCCATAATCACTATGCTGGGGATTTGGCGCGGCCGGCGGACGTTCTGACAGGCCGGGGTTATGGATACCGGGCTCGCGCTTCGCGCGCCCCGGAATGACGCCGGGCTTAGCTCGACGCTCCGACTCGCCGCCCGGCGCGGACGCCGTTTGCCAGCGCCCGAACGAGATCGGAAACGGCCGGCACTGTTGCCGCCGTGGCTTTGCCATCGGGCTCGAGACTTTGGCGCACCGCGTCGACCAAAGCCGAGCCGACTACCACGCCATCGGCGCCATCGGCGATCGCGCGCGCGTGCTCGGCGGTGCGCACGCCGAAGCCGACACAGACCGGAAGTTTTGTATGGCGCTTGATGCGCGCAACCGCTGCCTTGACCTGGCCCGGATCGGGCGCGGCGGCGCCGGTAATGCCGGTGATGGAAACGTAATAGACAAAGCCCGACGTATTGGTGAGCACGGCCGGCAGCCGTTTGTCGTCGGTCGTGGGCGTGGCGAGGCGGATGAAATTGACGCCGGTGGCAAGCGCCGGCAGGCACAATTCCGCGTCCTCTTCGGGCGGCAGATCGACGACGATCAGCCCGTCGACGCCGGCCGCCTTGGCGTCCGTCAGAAAACGCTCGACGCCATAGACATAGATCGGATTGTAGTAGCCCATCAGCACCAGCGGCGTTGCATCGTCGCCGGCGCGGAATTCGCGCACGGCGTCAAGCGTCTTCTTCATGTTCTGCCCGGCTTTGAGCGCGCGCAAGCCGGCGGCCTGGATCGCCGGCCCGTCGGCCATCGGATCGGTGAACGGCATGCCCAATTCGATCAGGTCGGCGCCGGCTTTCGGCAGCGCCTTGAGGATAGCGAGCGCGGTCGAATAATCCGGATCTCCCGCCATGGTGAAGGTCACGAGCGCGGCGCGGCCTTCGTCCTTCAGCGCGGCAAAGCGTTTCTCGATGCGTCCAGTCACAAGGGCCTCACGTCATTGCGAGGAGCGGAGCGACGAAGCAATCCAGCCTCCGCGCCGCCACCCCTGGATTGCTTCGCTTGCGCTCGCAATGACGACGCACCGAGAACTCCGTCATCACGCGTTGCTTCCCAGATGCCGCGCTACCGAATTGAGGTCCTTGTCGCCGCGGCCGGACAGATTGACCACCATCAGGTGGTCCTTCGGCTTTTGCGGCGCGAGGTCGAGCACCCTGGCGATGGCGTGCGCCGGCTCGAGCGCCGGAATGATGCCTTCGAGCTTCGACAACAGCCGGAACGCGGCAAGCGCCTCGTCGTCGGTCGCCGACAGGAAGGTGACGCGGCCGACGTCATTGAGCCAGGCATGTTCCGGCCCGATGCCCGGATAATCGAGGCCGGCGGAGATCGAATGCGCCTCGTTGATCTGGCCGTCGTCGTTCATCAGGAGATAAGTGCGGTTGCCGTGCAGCACGCCCGGCCGGCCGCCGGCGATGGACGCAGCATGCTCACCGCTGTCGAGACCGTGGCCCGCCGCCTCGACGCCGTAGATTTCGATATCCTTGTCGTCGAGGAACGGATGGAACAGGCCCATCGCGTTCGAGCCGCCGCCAATGCAGGCGATAAGCGAATCCGGCAGCCGGCCTTCGGCCTCACGCATCTGTTCGCGCGTCTCGCGGCCGATGATCGACTGGAAATCGCGCACCATCATCGGATAAGGATGCGGGCCGGCGATGGTGCCGATGCAATAGAACGTCGAGCCGACATTGGTCACCCAGTCGCGCAACGCTTCGTTCATCGCATCCTTCAGCGTCTTCGCGCCGGACTCCACCGGCACGACCTTGGCGCCGAGCATGTGCATGCGAAATACATTCGCTTTCTGCCGCTCGACGTCGACCGAGCCCATATAGACGATGCATTCGAGCCCAAAGCGCGCGCACAAGGTCGCGGTGGCGACGCCGTGCATGCCGGCGCCGGTCTCGGCGATGATGCGCTTTTTGCCCATGCGCCGCGCCAGCAGGATCTGGCCGAGCACGTTGTTCACTTTATGCGCGCCGGTGTGATTGAGCTCCTCGCGCTTGAGGTAGATTTTGGCGCCGCCGCAATGTTCCGTCAGCCGTTCGGCGAAATACAGCGGCGACGGCCGGCCGACGTAATGCGTCAAATAACCGTCCATCTCGCGCTTGAATTCCGGATCCGCCTTGGCCTTGGCGTAGGCTTCTTCAAGCTCGAGGATCAGCGGCATCAGCGTCTCGGCGACAAACCGGCCGCCATAGATGCCGAAATGCCCGTGCTCGTCAGGCCCGGTGCGGAACGAGTTGAGTTGCTGGCGCACGGTCATGCCGGGCTCGCGATCGGATGGATGGCATGACGCGCCGCGCGGACGAAAGCCCGGATTTTTTCCGGGTCTTTTTCTCCCGGCGCGCGCTCGACGCCGGACGAAACATCGATGCCGGGCGCCCGCGTGATGCGCACAGCCTCGGCAACATTGCCGGCGTTGAGGCCGCCCGACAGCATGAAGGGTACGCCGGGATTGAGATTTTCAAGAAGCTGCCAATCGAATGCTTTGCCGAGGCCGCCCGGCCGGGTCGCCTCGTGCGGCGCGCGCGCATCGAACAACAAATGGTCGGCAACGGCGGCATAGCGCGCGATCGCCGCAAGGTCCGCCTTGGTCTCCACCGCGATCGCTTTCATGACCGGCAGCTTGAACCGCGCCTTGATGGCGGCCACCCGCAACGGCGACTCGTCGCCGTGCAGTTGCAGAATATCGGGGCCCAGCGCATCGACCACGTAGGACAGGAGCGTGTCGTCGGCATCGACGGTAAGAGCAACCTTCTTGGCCTTGCCTCGCACGCGCGATTCCAGGGCCGCAGCGCCCTTAAAAGACAGGTTGCGCGGCGACGGCGGAAAAAACACAAAGCCCACCATGTCGGCGCCCGCATCGAGCGCGACATCGAGGGCCTCCGGCGTCGCCAGGCCGCAAATTTTCACCACGAGCGACATCGACTTGCCTGTCTGGAATGGTCCGTCCTGCACCGCCGGTGTTCTACATCCAAGCGAGTGGTTTGTCTTGCCGCGGAACGCGCTTAGCGGACCGGTGGCATGAGCTTGAGCCGCGCCGGCGGCTCGACCGGTTCCGCGGCGTTACCGGATGTGCCGGCGGTCCGCTTGCGCGATTCGAGTTCGCCGCGAAGCGCGTCGGCCTCGCGTTCCAGCCGGCGCGCGGCGCGCCGCCACCTGCCGTGCCGCAGCCATCCGGCGATACCGCCGATCATCACACCCAGAATGAGAAGGACGATGACCAGCGCGAACAGCGGCAGGGTGAGCGAAGCGGCGGGCTGATCGGCGCTGAACGGATCGAACGATACCGTCACCGACTGGCGATTGGCGAGCGCAAAGGCAATGATGACGATGGCGAGCGGCACGAGAATGAGCGCCGCGACGATCTTGCGGAATACGCTTGCAGCCGATCGGGGTTTGCCGGTCAACCTTCGCCCGGGCGATTAAGCCGCTCGCGCATTTCCTTGCCGGTCTTGAAGAACGGCACACATTTCTGGTCGACGGCGACATGCGCGCCGGTGCGCGGATTGCGGCCGGTGCGCGCCGGGCGTTGCTTCACCGAAAAGGCGCCGAAGCCGCGCAATTCGACACGGTCGCCGCGCGCCATCGCTGCGATGATCTCGCCGAGGATGGCATTGACGATGTTTTCGACGTCGCGCTGGTAAAGATGGGGGTTCTGCTCGGAAATCCGTTGGACCAGTTCAGACTTGATCATGTCCGCCGCCTTGTCCGCCGCTTGGGGCCGCCCGCGAACGCAACTGGTACCGGGTAACGTGGAATAGCCCTGCCGTTAGTTCGCGATGGCAGGGTGCCAAAGGGCCAACAGACCGTCAAGATTGAAACGCTCGACGGCATCGACCGCGGACAGCGCATCGAGCTGCCGGGCCAGCGTGTTCAGGCCGGCTGCGTCCAAGAGCACGACCGCGGCGGCGTGCAGGAAGGGCAGGTCGCCAAGCCGGCTTTGCAGCTCGTAGTCCCGCACCGGCAGCTTGGCGTCGACGTTCCTCTCCTTGCCGAGCCAGGCCAGCGCCGTGCGCTCGTCACCCAGTTCGTCGATAAGCTTAAGATCGATCGCCTGATGCCCGGTGAAGACGCGGCCATCGGATGCGGTGGCAAGTTCGCCATCGGTGAGATGCCGGCGGTCCTGCACAAGGCCTTTGAACCAGGAATAGGAGTCCTGGATGATCGAGTTCAGCGCGGCGGTCGCTTCGGGGCTGGTCGGCTCAAAACCGTCCGGTGCGGCCTTGAGCGGCGTCGATTTTACCGATTCGACCTTCACCCCAATTTTGCCGAGGAGATCGGCGAAGTTTGGATACTGGAACAGCACGCCGATCGAACCAACCAGCGAAGTCTGTTGCGCGACGATGTGATCGCCGGCGATCGCCGTAATGTAACCGCCCGACGCGGCCATGCTGTCGACGACGATGACCAGCGGCTTCTTGTCCCGCAAACGCGACAGCGAGTCGAACAGTTGCTCGGAGCCGGCGGTGGTGCCGCCGGGACTGTCGACATGGACGATGACGGCGCGCGCCAGCGAGGATTGAGCAAGCTTGTCGAGCGCCTCGACCCGTTCCTGATCGCCGCGAATCAAGCCCGATATCGTCACCCGCGCGATATAGGGAGTGACGCCGAACACGCCGGCCCGCCGGCTCGACAGCACCACGGCGCCGGCAACGGCGAGAACAATCACCGCGATGGCGAGCACCCGCCAGAAGGTGAGCTTGCGCCGCATGCGGCGGCGGTCGACGATCAGGTCGGCATCGAGCGACATGGCCTCGCCTCCTCTGCGTTTTACTCCTCGGTCTCGTCCTTGTCGTCTTCCTCGCCCTTGCGCTTGAGCGCGGTGCCAAGGATGTCGCCGAGCGTCGCGCCGGAATCCGAGGAACCGTATTGCGCGATGGCTTCCTTCTCTTCGGCGACTTCCAGCGCCTTGATCGAGACTGAAACCCGGCGGGTGCGGCGATCGAACTGGGTGACGCGCGCGTCGACTTTCTGGCCGACGGCGAAACGGTCGGGCCGCTGCTCGGAGCGGTCGCGGGCAAGCTCGGAGCGCTTGATGAAGGCCGTGTATTCGGTGCCGACGATCTTCACGTCGATGCCGCCTTCCTTCACCTCGGTCACTTCGCCGGTGACGACGACGCCCTTCTTGAGTTCGCCGGCGGCAGTATCGGCCGCCGGAGCAGGTGCGCCCTCGGAAAGCTGCTTGATGCCGAGCGAAATGCGCTCCTTCTCGACATCGACGTCGAGCACCTGCGCCTTGACCTTGTCGCCCTTCTTGTATTCCTCGATGACCTGCTCGCCGGGACGTTTCCAGTCGAGGTCGGACAGGTGAACCATGCCGTCGACGTCGCCGTCGAGCCCAAGGAACAGGCCGAATTCGGTCTTGTTCTTGACCTCGCCTTCGACCATCGATCCGGCCGGATATTTTTCGACAAAGACCTCCCATGGATTGCGCATGGTCTGCTTGAGGCCGAGCGAGATGCGGCGCTTGACCGGATCGACTTCGAGGACTTGCACTTCGACTTCCTGGGAGGTCGAGACGATCTTGCCCGGATGCACGTTCTTCTTGGTCCACGACATTTCGGAGACGTGGATCAGGCCTTCGATGCCGGGTTCGAGTTCGACGAAAGCGCCATAGTCGGTGATATTGGTGACGCGGCCTTTGAACCGCGCGCCGACCGGATATTTCGCCTCGATGCCCTGCCACGGATCGTCGAGCAATTGCTTCATGCCGAGCGAGATGCGGTGGGTCTCGTGATTGATTTTGATAATCTTGACCTTCACCTGCTGGCCGATATTGAGCACCTCGGACGGATGATTGACGCGCCGCCAGGCGATGTCGGTGACGTGCAATAGGCCGTCGATGCCGCCGAGATCGACGAACGCGCCGTAGTCGGTGATGTTCTTGACCACGCCGTCGATGACCTGACCCTCTTCGAGGTTCTGCACCAGTTCCTGACGCTGCTCGGCGCGCGTTTCCTCAAGCACGGTGCGGCGCGACACCACGATATTGCCGCGCCGGCGATCCATCTTGAGGATCTGAAACGGCTGCTGATTGTTCATCAGCGGCGAGACATCGCGAATTGGCCGGATATCGACTTGCGAACGCGGCAGAAAGGCGACGGCGCCGTCGAGATCGACGGTGAAGCCGCCCTTGACCTGGTTGAAGATGACGCCCTGCACCTTCTCGTTATTCTGGAATGCCTTTTCGAGCTTGCCCCAGCTTTCCTCGCGCCGCGCCTTGTCGCGCGACAACACGGCTTCGCCGAGCGCATTCTCGACCCGTTCGAGATAGACCTCGACGGTGTCGCCGACTTTGATTTCATTATTGCGACCGGGCCCGGCGAACTCGCGCAACGCCACGCGGCCTTCGGTCTTCAATCCCACATCGATGACGGCGAGGTCGCGTTCGATCGCGACAACGGTGCCTTTGACGACGGAGCCTTCCTGCAAATGGCCGTCGCTGAACGATTCATCGATCAGATTGGCAAAGTCTTCGCGCGTCGGCGCGGCGGCGGCCTGAGCCGTAACTTGAGCCATAAATCACTCCCGACCCCTCGAATTAAATGATCCAGAACGTGCGGCGGCCGCCGGGTGAACCGGCGGGTAGGGCCAAAGCCATACGTTTCGGAAAGCGTCCGTCCGGGCGCCATGCATACGAAGCGGTGAACGGGCTCTACCTCCAATGACGAAAGCGCTGTCAACGGCGCTTTCGGCCCGCTCGAACGGCCTCGATGATATCGACGGCGGCCCGGAATGCGGCGTCTATACCCAAATGCGTGGTGTCGAGCAAGTGCGCGTCCGGCGCCTGCATGAGGGGGGCCGCGGTGCGGCGGGAATCCCGTTCGTCCCGCCGCAAAAGGTCGGCCAGGACTTCCTCTTCGGTGGCCGCTTCCCCCCGCGCGCGTAGTTCCAACATGCGCCGGCTGGCGCGCACTTCCGGGCTCGCGACGACGAACAGTTTCACATCTGCGCCGGGCGCGATGACCGTGCCGATATCGCGGCCGTCGAGCACCGCGCCGGGCGGTTTGGTGGCAAATCCGCGCTGATAGTTGATCAAAGCCTGACGGACTTGCGGGATCGCGGCCACCACCGAAGCCGCCTCGGTGATTGCCGCCAATTTCAACGCATTGTCCTCAAATTTGGTCGGATCGAGCCGCACCGCGGCCTCGGTCGCCCGTTCGGCGTCCTCGGGCGGATAGCCGCCGTCGAGCATGGCTTTGGCCACGGCGCGATAGAGCAGTCCGGTATCGAGATGATGCAGCCCATACACGGCCGCGATTTGCCGCGCGATCGTGCCTTTTCCTGAGGCCGCCGGTCCGTCGATAGCAATGATCATGACAAATCGGCTCCGAGCCCTCGCATCAGTTCAACAAAGCCTGGAAAGCTCGTTGCAATGAAAGCGCCATCGTCAATCGCCACCGGCTTGTCGCTGGCGAGACCGAGAACGATCGCCGCCATGGCGATGCGGTGATCCATATGCGTAGTGACCGAGCCGCCGCCCGGGGCGCGGGCTTGGCCGTGCACGATGAGATCGTCACCTTCGATGTCCGCCGCCACGCCGTTACTTCGCAGCAAAGCGACCGTGGCGGCAAGCCGGTCGGATTCCTTTACCCGCAGTTCCTTGAGCCCCCGCATCACGGTCGTGCCTTCGGCGAAAGCGGCCGCCACCGCCAGCACCGGATATTCGTCGATCATGGACGGCGCGCGGGACGCCGGCACCTCGACGCCGCGCAACGGGCTCGAACGGACGCGCAGATCGGCGACGTCTTCGCCGCCTTCGTTGCGCTGGTCGACCTGTTCGATGGCGGCGCCCATCTGGCGCAGCGTCGTGATGAGGCCGGTGCGCAACGGGTTCATCATTACGCCTTGGAGGATCGTATCCGAGCGCGGCACCAGGAGCGTGGCGACAAGCGGAAACGCGGCGGACGACGGGTCGGCCGGAACCATGGTCGGCCGCGGCGTCAATTCCGGCTGGCCGGCAAGCGTGATGCGCCGGCCGTTTTCGTTGTCGGGCTCGACGCGCACATCAGCGCCGAAATGCATGAGCATTTTCTCGGTATGGTCGCGCGTCGGCTCGGCTTCGATCACGACAGTTTCGCCCGGCGCGGCCAGGCCGGCGAGCAGCGTCGCTGATTTCAATTGCGCCGACGGCACCGGCGGCCGAAACACGATCGGCATTGGATCGCGCGCGCCCGCGAGCGTCAGCGGCAAGCGGCCGTCCGCGGATGAAAGCGTGCGTGCGCCGATGCGTTCCAGCGGATCGAGCACGCGGCGCATCGGCCGGCTGCGGAGCGAGGCATCGCCGTCAAATGTCGCGGTGATCGGACAGCCGGCGACCGCACCGAGCGCGAGCCGGCAGCCGGTTCCGGAATTGCCGAAATCGAGTGCACCCGCGGGCTCGGCGAAGCCCCCAACCCCCACGCCATGAATTGACCATCGCCGGTCGCCGATCCGCTCGATGCGCGCACCCAACGCCTGCAGGGCCTTCGCAGTGTTGAGCACATCTTCGCCTTCGAGAAGTCCGCTGACCCGCGTTTCGCCGACCGTCAACGCGCCAAGAATGAGCGCCCGGATAGAGATCGACTTGTCGCCCGGCACGCGCGCGCGGCCGGCCAAAGGGCCGTTGCGGCGGGCGGTCAGGGGGGCGGGCTTGGTCTGCATTGGAATTAAGTCCGATTGGTACACTAACAGGAGCCTTGTGACGGCCGTCTATCATGGGCCGCCGCGGCCCGTCATCCCGTCGCTTTTATGTCACGGGACGGCCGCCAGGGGCTGCGGATCGACTATTGACAGCCGCGTTACGACTAGCCAAGTGAAGCACCCACATTGCAAAGGATCAGAACCGTGGCCAAACCCGAACTGGGTACCAAGAGGCTCTGCGCCAATTGCGGCGCCAAGTTCTATGATCTGAACAAGGATCCGATCCACTGTCCGAAATGCGGCACGGTCCATGAGGTCGTGCAGTTCGTGAGCCGCTCGCGGCCGGAGCCAGCGCCAGTCGTCGCACCGCGACCGCCCGCCCCCGTGGAGGAGGTTCCGGTGCCGGAGCCGGTAGAAGTCGAAACCGTTTCGCTCGAAGAGGCCGACGCCGAGACGTCGGGCGCCAAGAAGCCCGCCCCCGCCGAAGCCGGAGCGGAAGAGGAAGAAGTCGAGCTGGAAGAGACCCTCGACGACGACACCTTTATCGAGGAGCAGGAAGAAGAGGATGCCGATGTCACCGACATCATCGGCGGCGACATCGAAAACGAGGAGGAAGGATGATCAGGAATCGGTAATCAGTATTCAGTAATCAGGACACGCAGAGACCTTCTGATTGCTGAATACCGATCACTGATTTCTGTTTGGGGCCATAGCTCAGCTGGGAGAGCGCCTGCATGGCATGCAGGAGGTCGGCGGTTCGATCCCGCCTGGCTCCACCACCTTCGCGGGCCAAGACCGCTTTGGTTGGAACGCCAGCCCCGTTCCGCGACGATTGCCCGCCTGGCTCAGGGAGCAGAGGCGGGCTTTTTTTGAGCTTCGTCCGGCTACCGTGAGCGTAAAAAATGGGCGGCGGCGGGCTGCGCCCGGCGTGTTATATTGCCTGCCGTAACGGCAACGGAGGCGGTAATGCGTGAGGGGTGGATCGGCGTCGCGCCCGCAGCGGCGCTTGCGATACTAGCCATAGCGGTGGCGGCCGTTCCAACATCCGCGCAACAGGCAGCGCCGTCCGCCAGCCCGAGCCAGGATCAACCCGACCAGGCGCCACCGCCGCCGCCGAAACCAAAGCACACGAAGAAGATCAACCCGGCTGCACAGACCAATCCGGACCTCGACACCAACGACCAGCTCGCCCCGTCGCAAATGAATCAACCGGTGCCGGCGGCGGTATCGCAACCGGGCGCCGCGGCAGCCAAGCCGGCGCATCCGGCCGGCGCGCCGCATGCCGCCGCGACGGCCGCGGCGACTTCGCACGTCGTCGCGTGCAGCGGACTGTTCGCCAAAGATTCGAGCCATCTCAAGCTGGCGATGACCTTTGACGCGAAGAACATCACCTTTGCCGACGTTGACGCCGAGGGCGGCACCAAAGTGCCTGCCTCGGTGCTGTTTCCTAACGACCCGAAGCGGCGGCTCGAAGTGTGGTGGTCAAATCCCGCCGAGCGCAGCGGCCTCTATCTCATCGACATCCACGGCAAATCGACCTGGAGCGCGCCCGGCGGCATGAAGCTTGGGCTGACGCTGGCGCAACTGGAAAAGCTCAACGGCAAGCCGTTCAAGCTCAAGGGCTTTGACAAAAACGGCGTCGCAGCGGTGAGCGACTGGGATGGCGGGGCGCTGGCGACGTTGCCCGGCGGCTGTAAATCCGGCGTGAATCTAACGCCCGATCCGAAAGCCACAGCGGATGCGGTCAGCGCCTTGACCGCGGACAAGGAGTACAGCTCCTCCGACCCGGAAATGCGAGCGGTCAAGCCGACCGTCAGCGAAGTGCTTATCGGCTATTAGCGGATAGTCGCGAAAAGCAGCGTCACCATTCACTGCTGGCTCGGCTGCGTGACGGACGTGGGCGCCAGAGGCGGCACAACGGCCGGCGACACCGGTGCGGTGTGAGCGGTGGCCGGCGTGTGTGCGACCGCCGGCGTGGCCGGGGCGCTGGACGCGTTTGAATCGCTTTGCATGGCGCGGACATCGCGCGCCATTTCCAGGCAAGTGAGCAATTCCGTGTAGCTCGAATCGCCGCCCATGCGCGATTCGTTGGTACAGGCGGTCTTGTCGGCAGGCGCGAAGCTCGACCATTGCTTGGCCAGTTCGTTGCGGGTGGCCTGCTCGCTGTCCAGGCAGTTCTGTTTTTCCTCGGTGATGTCGGCGTCGTGGAAGGACACGCCGCCCTGCTGGGCGATGCCGGTGCAGACCTGATCGACGTTAAGCGTCGGAACGCTGTCGGCGACCGGCATGATCAGATGAGCGCCGAGGATCAGTACCGGGGGAAGAATCATGACCGTGCTCCGTCAACCGCCGCGCTCATTATAATAGCACGGCCGCGCCATGGAACCAGCAAGCCCCCGCCGCGCGGTGAACAGTTGACCGGCGGCCGCCGGGACCGCTAGCCTGCGTATCAGGGTAAGGGACGAACTCATGATTCTTGCACCGCTTCTCGGCGCGGCCCTGGTGGTCACCGTGGCCACCGATCCGCTCACTGATTCAGCCGTCACGGGCGCCCTGACGGCGCAGCAGAAGAGCGCGGTGATGCAGCCGCTGGTGCGTTCGGCGACCGAATGCATTGTGCACGCCGTCGTTGCCGATCCGCGCTATGCCACGAAGCCGCTGACGGAACTCGGCGATCTGATCGTCGCTTCGATGCCGTCGTGCGTCGCGCCGGTGCATGCGATGATCGATGCCTACGACCGCTATTACGGCGCCGGCGCCGGACAGGCGTTCTTCATGGGACCCTATCTCGACGTGCTGCCCAAGGTCGTCGTCGAGGCCGGCAAGAGAGCCTCGCCCTGATCGCGCTGAGGCAGCTCGACGGCCTACTGCTGCGGGGCGAGCGGGCGCCGATGACGTCGATGACCCGCATCCGCGTCGGATCCACGATCACGACTTTGTCCTCCACCATCGTATATTCGTAGAGCTTAACTTCGGGGATGCTGGCGAGCGCGTCGTCCGGCAGCGCGTAGAGTTCGATCATCGGCGGCACGTCGGCCCCAATAACCGGTGAGAAGTCCTTCGGTGACGTCTTGCTCTTGTCCTTGCTCACCTCCGCATAGATCGCGCTGCGCTGCGCTGGCGTCAGCAGCGGCTTTTGCTCGACCGCACCGCTGACCGCCGTGTCGCCGGTCGGGTTGCTTACGGTGCCGGGATTATTGGTCTGCGCGCCGGCAAACGGCGCGCCGAGGCAGCCGAGAATGAGCGTTGCCAACGCGAGGGGAACGGCTCTGCGGCGCTTCATCGGCTCCTCCATTTTGGGCGCTTCATCGGCTCCTCCATTTTGTCATCGAAGATTCCCAGACTGACGACGCGTGCCGCCTTGCGGCGGCGCGCGCGTCATTCGTCTTCTTCATTGCAGTCGGCCGCACCGTTAGCGCGGGATGGCCTGTACCGCGATGCCGGAGGTCGGGTCGACGACGAGGATGCGATCCGGCTCATAGACGTAACGATAGGTGAAGGGCTCGGGTATAGGCGCCAGCCGCGAAGGGCGCGGCGACGGTGGGAGCCGCCGCAACCGGCACCGCCGTGTCATAGAGCGCCGGCGTGTCGTCGGGATTGGAGAGCGGCGTCGTCACTTCATCATAGAGCGGCTGCGGTGCGGTCGGCACCGTCCGTGCCACCACAGTCGTGGTCGGCACAATCTGGCGCGTGACGGTACGCGTCGTCAGGATTTGCCGCCGGGCCGTCCGCGCCGGCGCTGGCCGGATGGTGCGCACGGTCTCGGTGGTCTGCACGGTTTCCAGCGGCTGCGACATGACAGTCGCGGCGGGAACCGTAACCATCGGTTGCGGTGACAGGATGGTTTGGGCCTGCGCGACGGTAGCGCCGGCAGCGAGCGCAAGCCCGATCGCGGTCGAGGTGAGAAGGAACTTCATGGCGTGCTCCGTATCGAGAGGTCATCCGGGCCATGGTTCCGACCATGCCCGAGCCACAAGCCCAACGCTTCGCAGCGTTTCGCGTTCCTGCTCGTTTGGAATTGGCGAGAATTGAAGCAAGTTCCCGCGCCCGCGGCGGATAAAACGCTCAGCGACGGATCGGCATGTTCCAGTGCCGCAAAATTGACGCTGTCACGCCGCTTGGGAACCGTATCGGTGGCGCCAGCGCACCGCGTAGCATCGCCGACAACGGCAACGTGATCAGCACAAAACCCGCGACCAGCATCAAAGCATGCCAAACCCCGACCGCGTCGCCGACACGGCCGAACAACACCGGCGCGATCGCGCCGGAACCGATCGTGCCGGTATAGAAAACGCTCAATGCGCGGGTCCGCCATTCCGGCGCCACCAGATCGGGCACCGAGCCGTACAGCACCGACGACGTACCATTGAGGGCAATGCCGATCAGCGGCAGGAACGCCAGCGCCGCCGGGAGCGACAGCGGCAACAGGACGAGAATTCCCGCTGCCGTAAATCCTTCGGTCAGCCACACGGTCCTGATCGCGCCGATCCGGGCGCCGATGAAGGCGCAGGCCAGCTTTCCCGCCGCGCCGCCGGCAAAAATCAGTGTCAGCGCCAGACCGATGGTTTGCTCGGTTGCTCCCTTGTTTCTCAGCACGAACGGCAGGAACAGCAAAAATCCCATCCGCGTGGCGCTGTCGATGATGCCGATGGCCAGCAGCAAGGCGAAGGCAAAGGGATGGCGCTCGGCATCGTGCGGCCAGTTTTGCATCGGCCGGCGCTTTGGCAGCGGCGGCACGCTCATAGCGCGGCGCGGCGACAAAGATGACAACCGCCATAGCCACGCCGAGGCTGCCCAGGAAGGCGAGCGCCGGCCGCCACGCCATGACCAGCAGCATCAGCGCCAGCGCCGCCGGCAGCGTCATCTTGCCGATATCGCCGGCGAAATTGTAAGTGCCGAGGGCTTTGAGCGAGCGCGGGCCGGCGAAGGCGCGGGCGACCAGCGCGGACGCAATCGGATGCTGCGTGCTCGAGCCGATGCCGCTGATGAACAGCGCGGCAAGCAGCATGACGAAACCGGTGCTGGCGCCGGCGAAACAGTAGCCAAGACCCGCCAGCGCCGTGCCGAGCGCCAGCACCGTCGCGGCGCCGAACCGTTCGGAGGCCAGGCCCGCCGGAATTTGCAGACAGGCCATGGCGCCGACGAACACACTGCGCAACGCGCCGAGCGCGGCGTAGCTCAGCCCGAACTCGGACTGCCACAGCGGCAGCAGAATATAGATGAGATCGGTATAGCCGTCGTGCAGCGCATGCGCGGCGCCGGCGACCGCGGCAGCACGCCGCTGCTCGCCCGACATTTCGGGCGCCAACGCCGTGAAGTGCTCCCAGCTGAGCCTGCGCATCAAGGGCCTACGTGTTGTCCGGTTCCGCGTTTATCGAACCGCGCGGCGGTCCTTCATTTCACGTCCTAGACGCCACCCGAAACGCGGTCAATTGCGCCTCGATTGACCGCTGCAATCGCGCGGTGCAGTCTGCGCAGCTTAAACGGGAATCACGCGCGAACCTTGCGAGGAGGAATCATGTTCGGCCTCGGCGATCTGTTCCAGTGGGAGCGGTTCGTGACGCCCACCGTGATCAAAGTCTTCTATTGGCTCGCCGTCGTCATTTCCATTCTGCTTGGATTCGCCGGCGTGATCAGTTCGCTGACGACGATGGCGTACAATCCATTCGTCGGCATGATCTTTCTCATCATCAGCGTGCTTGGCGCCGTCATGGGCGTGATCCTGGCGCGCATCATCGCCGAATTCGTGCTCATCGTGTTCCGCATCAACGAGCATCTCGGCGCCATCAGGAATCAGGGAAACGGGTTGCGCAACCAATAATCAATTCGCGAAGCGGAAGTGCATGACGTCGCCGTCGTGCACGACATAATCCTTGCCTTCGAGCCGCATCTTGCCGGCGTCGCGCGCACCGGCCTCGCCGCCACAGGCCACGTAATCGTCATAGGCGATGGTCTCGGCGCGGATGAAGCCGTGCTCGAAATCGGTATGGATGACGCCGGCCGCCTGCGGCGCCTTGGTGCCGCGGGTCACCGTCCAGGCGCGCGCCTCCTTCGGCCCGGCGGTGAAAAAGGTGACGAGATGAAGGAGCGCATAACCGGCGGCAATCAGCCGGTCGAGGCCGGCCGCCTGAAGACCGATCGCGGCGAGATAGTCTTCGCGCTCGTCGCGCGACAGCACCGCGATCTCCGCTTCGATCTTGGCGGAAATGACGACCGCGGCGGCGCCCTCCTGCCTTGGCCCTCACCTCGACCTGGCGGGAAAATGCATTGCCCGTCGCGGCGGAGCCTCATCGACATTGCAGACATAGAGCACCGGGAGCGAGGTGAGCAGGCCGAGCGTGTGGAAGGCCTTCTCCTCGTCGGGCTTGCGTTCGGTGAGAGCGCGCCGGTTTGCCGTCGCGCAACAGCACGCAGCGCGCGATTGACGAGATCGAGCGTTCTCTTTGGCCTCCTTGTCGCCGCCCTTGGCTTTTTTCTCGAGGCCGTCGAGCGCGCCGCTCCAGACTGTCGAGATCGGCGAGCATCAATTCGGTTTCGACCGTCTCGATGTCGGCGACGGGATCGATGCGCCCGTTCGACATGGGTCACGTCGGTATCCTCGAAGCAGCGCACGACATGGGCGACGGCGTCGACCTCGCGGATCGTCGCCGAGAAACTGGTTGCCGAGCCCCTCCCCCTTCGAGGCGCCGCGAACCAGGCCGGCAATATCGACGAAGGTCGAGCCGCGTCGGCACGATCTCGGCCGACTTGGCGAGCGCCGCCAGCGTGTCGAGCCGGCGATCCGGCACCGCCACTTCGCCGACATTCGGCTCGATGGTGCAGAACGGATAATTCGCCGCCTGCGCCGCCGCGGTTTCGGTCAGCGCATTGAAGAGGGTCGACTTGCCGACATTCGGCAGGCCGACGATGCCGCATTTGAAGCCCATGATGAATCGTACCCGTAATGTCGAATCTGGCATCCGTTTGCCGGTCAATCGCGATCCGTGACCGCCGTTCGCCGCGTTATCGCTCGTCGCTCCAAACCCCTTCGCGAGCATGGCGAGGTGAACCTTGTTCTGAAAGCTTGCGTCATCGCCGCGGGCAACAGGTCGGCATTGTCGGCGAGGATTGCGATCAGCGCCTCGACCCAGCCGCGTTCGCTCTTGGCGAAATCGCCGAGCACGTAATGCTGCACCATGATTCCTTGCTGCCGGGATGGCCGACGCCGATGCGCACCCGGCGATAGTCGTTGCCGATATGCTCGGAGATCGAGCGCAATCCATTGTGACCGGCGATGCCGCCGCCGATTTTGACCCGCACCTTGCCGGGCGGCAGATCGATCTCGTCGTGGAACACCGTAATGTCGGTGAGCGGCAGTTTGTAGAAGTGCGCGGCCTCGGCGACGGCGCGCCCGGATTCGTTCATGTAAGTGCCGGGGAGAAGCAACAGCGCCCGCGCGCCGCCGATCGGTCCCTCGCTGGCAACACCCTGGAAGCGCCGGCGCCACGGTGCGAAACCGTGGCGCTTGGCAATTTCCTGAACCACCATGAAGCCGACATTGTGCCGGTTGCCGACATAGCGCTCTCCCGGATTTCCGAGTCCGACCAGGAGCAGCATCAGCGTCGTCGTCCCGTGTGGGGCAACCTCACTTCTTGTCGGCACCGCCAGCCGGCGCAGCACCGCCGCCGCGCGGCCCAGGAGCAGAACCAGGCGCGCCCGGAGCACCGGTCGGGGCCGCAGGCGCGCGGCAGCGGCGGCGGCAGCGGCCGCGGCGGCAGCAGCGGCTTCGGCGGCGGCCTTGATTTCTTCGGCGTAGCCCGACGGCGGCACGACGGTGACGAGCGTGATGTCGCGGCCGGACACCGCACGCACGCCCTCGGCAGCTTGATATCGCTCAAGATGCTTGGAATGGTTGATCTCGAGTTCGGCGACATCGACCTCGATGCCGGCCGGGATGGCGTCGGCGCGGCAGCGCACCTCGATGGTGTGGGTGACGATGCTGACCGTGCCGCCGCGCTTGACGCCCGGCGACTGCTCCGCATTGAGCACGTGGATCGGAATATTGACGCGGATCGTAGCGCCCTCGCCGAGCCGCATGAAGTCGACATGCAGCGGCAGGTCGCGGATGGGATCGAGCTGGAAATCGCGCGGGATCACGCGGTGGTTCACGCCGTCGATTTCGACGTCGTGAATGGTCGTGAGAAAATGGCCGGCATAGATGCGCTGGCGCAGATCGGCGTAATCGAACGAGATCGGCAGCGGCGGCTTGCCGTCGCCATAGATGATTCCGGGTACGCGGCCGGCACGACGTTCGGTCCGGGCGGCCCCCTTGCCTGCCCGCGAACGCGCCGCCGCCTTGATCAGATTGACGGTCGCCATGATGTGATCCTCGTCTAAAACCCTGTTTAACAAAGGGAAATTCCGCGTCAGCCTCCAGGGGTGCTGTAGCAGCGCGCGGAAGCGGCGCTTATAGCGGCGGCGGGTTTGAAAAACAAGGAACGCTCGAAATCAGAACGAAGCCGGAGGTTGCCGGCACCGAATGCGGGGATAACGGGCGGCGCCAGCCGCCCGGGATGTGCTCGACCCGGACGGCCGTCTCGTCCTGGGCGGACCTGCGGCACTGGCGGCGTCACCTCGCCAGCTGTCGGCGTCTCGCGGCTCGGCTGGCACGCGCCGCTTCGAGCGCGGCGACCCGGGCCTTGAGCGCTTCGTTCTCCTCGCGCGCCAGGCGGGCCATATCCTTGACCGCCTCGAATTCCTCGCGTTTGACCAAGTCGAGATCGCGCAGAAAGCGCTCGGCCTGGGTCCGGAACAGCGTCTCGAATTCGCGCCGCACGCCTTGCGCAACACCGGCTGCATCATTCATTAAGCGTGCGACCTCGTCGAAGAACCGGTTCGTCGTCTGGACCATGACCGCCTCGGCAGCTCGTGGAAAAACCGGCTCTGGCAAAACCCTGCCCTGCCGGCTGAGACCCGCATCCAGCCCGCTTGCCATGCGCTGACACAATGGCGATGGTGCGGCGCGGCCGCAAGGGGCTCGGCCGCGAGGACAACGCCGCACGAGCTGCGGCGCGGACTAAAGAACGGCGCGTCAAGCATGGCGCGTCCGCAAGGAAAGCCCATCGATGTTCGTTCTGCCGGTCATTCCGTTTCCCGCCATCAATCCGATCCTGATTTCCATCGGTCCGCCGCGGTGCGCTGGTATGCGCTGGCCTATATCGTCGGCATTATTGCCGGCTGGTTTTATGCGCGCGCCATCATTGCTTCGGAACGGCTGTGGGGCGGCCCGGCGCCGTTCACCGTGCTCGACTTCGACGATTTCGTCGATCTGGATCACGCTCGGCATCATTCTCGGCGGCCGCACCGGCTACGTGCTGTTCTACAATCTTCCGCATTTCGCCGCGCACCCGATCGAGATCCTGCAGCTATGGAACGGCGGCATGTCGTTTCATGGCGGCGTGACCGGCTGCATCGTCGCCATCGTGCTGTTCGCGCTGCGCCGGCGCATCCCGATGCTGTCGCTCGGCGACGTGACCGCCGCGGTGGCGCCGATCGGCCTGTTTCTCGGCCGCATCGCCAATTTCATCAATGGCGAATTGTGGGGCCGGCCGACCGACGTGCCGTGGGCCATGATCTTTCCGAACGGCGGTCCGATCCCGCGTCATCCAAGCCAGCTCTATGAAGCGGCGCTGGAAGGCGTCGTGCTGTTCATCGTGCTCGCGCTTGCTGGTGCGCGCCGGCGGCCTCAAGCGGCCCGGCGTCGTCACCGGCGTCTTCGCGCTCGGCTACGGCGTCGCCCGCATCACTTGCGAATTGTTTCGCGAGCCGGATGCGCAGCTCGGCTTTCTCTGGGGCGGCCTGACGATGGGAATGCTGCTGTGCATTCCGTTGATGCTGGCCGGCATCGCCATCCTCGCCTTGTCGCCTTGACGCGCGAACCGACCGCGCGCGAAACGGCCGCAAGAAAAATGGCTGACGAGCGCGCGCCGCTGGAAAACGAAATCCGCCGGCTCATTGCCGTCGCCGGGCCGATGCCGCTTGCCGACTACATGCGGCTCTGCCTGACGCATCCGCAATACGGCTACTACATCAATCGCGATCCGCTCGGCGCCGGCGGCGATTTCATCACCTCGCCCGAGATCAGCCAGATGTTCGGCGAATTGATCGGCCTGTGGATGGCGTCGGTCTGGCAGCAGATGGGCGCGCCGGAAAACGTCCGCGTCATCGAGCTCGGTCCCGGGCGCGGAACGATGATGCTCGATGCGATGCGGGCGGCGAAGGTCGTGCCGGATTTCCGCGCCGCCGTCGTGCTGCATCTGGTCGAGATCAGCCCGGCGCTGCGGCAGGTCCAGCAGCGCCGGCTGCGACACGCTCGACATGCCGACGCCTGTGGCACAGCACGCTCGACGAGGTGCCCGGCGGCCCCAGCATCATCATCGCCAACGAATTCATCGATGCACTGCCGGTCCATCAGGCGGTCAAACAGGCCGACGGCTGGCACGAGCGCGTCGTCGACGTCGGGCCCGACGGCAATCTGTCGATCGCCGCCGCGCGCGATCCGATGCCATTCTTCGAAACGTCCATGCCGCGCGGCTTGCGGCAGGCGCCCGACGGCTCGATCTATGAATGGCGCGCCGACACGATTGCGCTTGAACTCGGACGGCGCCTGCGCACGCGCGGGAGCGGCGCTGATCATCGACTATGGCCACGCCCATTTCGGCTTGGGCGACACGCTGCAAGCGGTCGCCGGACATTCCTTCACCGATCCGTTGCGCGCGCCGGGCAAAGCCGATTTGACCGCCCATGTCGATTTCGAAGCGGTGGCGCAATGCGCGGAAAGCATGGGCGCGCGCATTCATGGACCGATCCGGCAGCGCGATCTTTTCCTTCGCCTCGGCATCGAGGAACGCGCGGCCGCGCTGAAAGCGAACGCGCCGCGCAGCAAGGCCGCCGACATCGAGATCGCGTTCTCCCGGCTGATCGCGGAGGGCGCGCGCGGCATGGGCGAATTGTTCAAGGCGATCGCCATCGCCGCGCCCGAACTCGGCGCGCTTCCCGGATTTGAGACGACCGTCATGAAGATCGAAGCCGCCTCACTCGCGCTGACCGGCATCCGCCATGCCTTCTTCACCCGCGAAGGCGGCGTTTCCGACGGGCTTTATGCCAGCCTCAACGGCGGCGTCGGCTCGCGCGACGCCGCCGACAACGTCGCGGAAAACCGCGCGCGCATGGCGGCGGCGCTCGGCGTCGAGCCGCACCGTTTTCTCACCGCCTATCAAATCCACTCGCCCAATGTCGTCGTCGCCGAAGCGGCCGTGGACCGGCCGAAACGCGGCCCCACGCCGATGCCATCGTGACGCGCATGCGCGCGCTCGCCATCGGCGTGA
This sequence comes from uncultured Alphaproteobacteria bacterium, assembly GCA_963743395.1. GTDB lineage: Bacteria > Pseudomonadota > Alphaproteobacteria > Rhizobiales > Xanthobacteraceae > BOG-931. The sequence goes on along the minus strand of CAVUPV010000015.1, from coordinate 34,785 downwards.
CCACCGCCGATTGCGGACCCGATTCTGTTGGCCGATCCGCAGGCGCGCGTGATCGGCGCCGCGCATGCCGGCTGGCGTGGCGCGCTCACCGGCGTCGTCGAGGCGACCGTCGAGGCGATGGAGCGGCTCGGCGCCAAACGCGGCGAAATCCGCGCCGCCATCGGTCCCATGATCCGGCAATCCAACTACGAGGTCGGCCCCGACCTGATGTCGCGTTTTGCCGCGGAAGATCGTGCCAGCAACCGGTTCTTTTCGGCCGCCCAGCGCGATGGCCATGCCTTGTTCGATCTTGCCGGCTATGTCGCGGCACGGCTGGCGCGGGCCGGCGTCGGCCGCATCGAGGATCTTGGCCTGTGTACCTATGCCGATCCGGCGCGTTTTTTCAGCTATCGCCGCACCACGCACCGCGCCGAAGCCGATTACGGCCGGCACGTCAACGCGATCGCACTGGTGTGAACGGCGCGAAGCAGCGATTCAGTCTCCAGGCCGTTAACGCTGATGCCGGGAACGCGTTGGGATTGCAGCGGAAAAACCTGCGGGGAAAGTCTGCGATTCATATTGCCAGCCCCAAGGCGGCTTGTATCAGGGCGGCTTGTATCGGGGCTTTGCTTTTGGCCGGGTTGGCTTTTGTTCGGGCATGACCTTCATGCTCTGACCGCGACATGCGCGCAGGAGAGCGGGAATGGCGGGCAACAACGGAGCGATCAAGCTCGTCGCCGGCAATTCCAACCCCGCGCTTGCCGCAGCGATCGGCGGCTATCTCGGCACGCCGCTGACCAAAGCCGTGGTCCGCCGCTTCGCCGACATGGAGATCTTCGTCGAGATCCAGGAGAACGTGCGCGGCGCCGACGTGTTCGTCATCCAGTCGACGTCGTTTCCCGCCAACGACCACCTGATGGAATTGCTGATCATCATCGACGCGCTGCGGCGCGCCTCGGCGCGGCGCATCACGGCGGTCATCCCCTATTTCGGCTATGCCCGGCAGGATCGCAAAGTCGGACCGCGCACGCCGATCTCGGCAAAGCTCGTCGCCAATCTCATCACCAATGCCGGCGTCGACCGCGTGCTCACGCTCGATCTGCATGCCGGCCAGATCCAGGGCTTCTTCGACATTCCGACCGACAATCTGTTCGCCGCGCCGGTCATCATGCGCGACATCAGGGAGCGCTTCGACGTCGCCAAGGTGATCGTGGTGTCCCCGGACGTCGGCGGCGTGGTGCGCGCGCGCGGGCTTGCCAAGCGCATCAATGCGCCGCTCGCCATCGTCGACAAGCGCCGCGAGCGGCCGGGCGAATCCGAAGTGGCGAACGTCATCGGCGAGGTCGACGGCGGCATCTGTATTCTGGTCGACGACATCGTCGATTCCGGCGGCACGCTGGTGAACGCCGCCGACGCGCTGCTCGAGAAGGGCGCCACCGAAGTGTACGGCTATATCACCCACGGCGTGCTGTCGGGCGGCGCGATCGCCCGCGTCGGCAATTCCCACCTGAAAGAACTGGTGATCACCGAACTCGATCCAGGCCACCAAGGCCGTCACCGAGTCCGCCAACATCCGCGTGCTGTCGATTGCGACCCTGATCGGCGAAGCGATCAGCCGCACCGCTGCCGAAGAATCGGTATCGAGCCTGTTCGACTGACTCGCCCGGTCGGCGGCGCGCAACCGCAGCCGGATCCCCAGCCACCCGAGTCAACTTGTCGCAGTCGCGGTCTGTGGACGGTAATTATTTCGAGCATTGTGCCGGGCGGGCAAATCACTTCATGAGTGCCGGTAGCGGCGTCGGTAGAGGCTCTTGCGCGGATTTTGGCGGAGTGAATTCAAGGCCGATTATAGTCGGCGTGCCGGCTGATTCGCGGGTTGCAGTCAATCGGCAGGCGCGAACTTGTTCCTGCGTCAAATCGTTGCCGGCGCCTGATCCCTTGGTCTCTGTGGCGTGCGCATTTCCACTCTCACTGGCGGCACTGTGGAGGCGGCATGTCCCTCATCGAAATCACACGCGACCAGCGCAACAATCCGCTCGACGTCGTCGAGCGCATGGCGGCCGGCAATAACTGGCCGTTCGAGCGCGCGGGCGAAGACGAGATCGGTATCGTCGTCACCGGCCGCTGGACCAATTACCAGTGTCGTTCACCTGGATGGACGACATCGAGGCGCTGCATCTGGCCTGCGCCTTCGACATGAAAGTGCCGGAGGCGCGGCTGACCGAACGTGCAACAGCTCATCGCGATGATCAACGAGCAATTGTGGATCGGGCATTTCGACGTCTGGATGCAGAACGGCGTCGTCATGTTCCGCCATGCGCTGGTCCTCGCCGGCGGGGTTACCGCGTCGAACCGGCAATGCGAGGCGGTGTTCGGCACCGCGCTCGATTCCTGCGAGCGCTACTTCCCGGCATTTCAGTTCGTGATCTGGGCCGGCAAGTCGGCGCGCGAGGCGATGGACTCCGCCATGTTCGAGACCGCGGGCGAGGCGTGACCGCCGCCGGCCAAGTTCGGATTTGAGCGATTTTTCCGGCCTGCTCGTCCTGGTCGGCGCCGGCAAGATGGGCAGCGCCCTGCTCGAAGGCTGGCTGCGGCTCGGCCTTGATCCAAAAAACGTCGCGGTGCTCGAGCCGCAGCCGGCGCCGCAAATCGCCGCGCTCGCGCGGCGCGTGGGCTGCGGCTTAATCCGGATCCGCACACGCTTAACGGCGCCGCCGCCATCGTCATCGCGATCAAGCCGCAAGTCGCGGCGGAGGCGATCCCTGCTCTGGCGCCGCTTCGTCTCGGCATCGACCGTCGTCGTGTCGATCATGGCCGGGCGGACGCTGCAATTCCTCGCCGGCGACGCTGGCGCGCCCCTGCGCCCTGGTGCGCGCCATGCCGAATACGCCGGCCGCGATCGGCCGCGGCATCACCGTCGCCGTGCCGCGCAACGCGAACGCCGCGCAGCGCGCGCTAGCCGACCGGCTCCTTGCCGCCATCGGCACCGTGGAATGGATCGACGATGAGACGCTGATGGATGCGGTGACCGCGGTGTCGGGATCGGGACCGGCTTACGTCTTCCTGCTTGCCGAAGCGCTGGCCCAGGCCGGCGCGGCTGCCGGCCTGCCGGCACCGCTTGCGGCAAAAGCTCGCGCGCGAAACCGTCGCCGGCTCCGGCGAACTGCTGCATCGTTCGCCGCTCGACGCCGCGACGTTGCGGGAAAACGTGACCTCGCCTGGCGGCACCACCGCCGCCGCGCTGGCGGTCCTGATGGGCGCAGAACGGCCTCGCGGCGCTGATGAAAAAGGCGATCGCCGCCGCGACCGCGCGTTCGCGCGAACTCGCGATTGAGTTTTCGGCGGCGCCGCGCCGCCTTGGAACCGCTCAGACGGCGACCTACATTAATAGCTTCCTAGCAATCGCGCCGCCGGCGATTTGGACAGGAGTTCAGATCATGGCCCGCAGACCCGTCCGCAAATCCGCGCAAATCCGCTCAAAGCCGCCGGACACCGCTCCGCGCGGTCCGCCGCACCGGTCGGCGACCGTGACAAAATCATCGCCGCTTTTCTCGGCCTTCTGGCCGAGAAGCGGATCGAGCAGATCGGGTTTGCCGACATCGCCGAGACCGCCGGCGTGTCGCTCGTGCAACTGCGCGGCGAATTCGCCTCGACGCTCGCGATCCTGGCCGCTCATCTCAAGGCCGTCGACCGCGCCGTGCTCGCCGAGGACTTCAGCGACATGGAAGAAGAGCCGCCGCGCGAACGCCTGTTCGACGTGCTGATGCGCCGGCTCGAAACGCTGGCGCCGCACCGCGAAGCGGTTCGTTCGCTGTTGCGCTCGGCCACCCGCAATCCGCCGCTGGCCGTCGCGCTCAACGGGCTCGCGGTGCGATCGCAGCAATGGATGCTGACCGCCGCCGGCATCAGCGCGTCGGGGCCCCGCGGCATGATGCGCGCCCAGGGCCTGGCGCTGTTGTTCGGTTCGGTGCTGCGCACCTGGGTCCGTGACGACGATCCGGGCTGGCGCGCACCATGGCGGCGCTCGACCGGGCGCTGGCTCGCGGCCAGCGTTTCGCCGGTTTGCTCGACGATCTATGCCGGGTGCCGTCGCGAATTTGCCGGCTGCGCTGGCCGCCGGCGCCGCCGTTCGGAGGATTCCGAGGAATCCGCGGCAGCGTAATCAAGCATCTGACCGCGATCCGTCAGTCCAAACCACTTTGCCTAGACCGGTCCGGATCCGGCGCCGGTTCCGTTGACGCTGACGCCGGGCGATGCTTCTGGGACTAATCCACAGCTTTTTCTGCTGCGACGCTCGGGTTCTACGAAGTGATCTGCAGTCTTTGACGCAGATCAGGAAAACTAGTCTTAGCTATTTGTTTTCGGTCTGAGGTTTACCGATCGACGATCCAAGAAGTGCGTGAGCGTAGTCAGATTAGAATCCCTATAAAAAGTGACTTTTTCTTTGCCACCTGCGGCGCTTACGTTATGGACAGTTGCAGATCGTACCAACTCGCCGCCGGGCCTTCCTCCAATGATCGTCTGTTCCTGCAACGTGTTCACCGACCACGACGTGCGCGCGACGCTGTCGGTCAACGAAGCCGCGCCGCGCACCACGGGCGAAGTCTACCATTGCCTGGGCTGCAGCGCCCAATGCGGCCGCTGCGCGCGCACCATCCGGCGCATCATGGACGAGGCGCTAGCGGCCGCCGCGCCGGCGTGCTGCCGAAACGCTGCCGACCGTTCCTAATCTTTACTTCACGGCCGACGATAACCGGGCTTTGCGCAACGCGGCGCCGTCTATCCGGCGTTCGCTGCAGTCGCTATAATCGCTTCGCCTGCCGCACCCGTGCGGAATCAACTCAAGCGCAGGAGCACGATCATGAGAGGCGAGCCTGGAGTCATCGATTACCTCAACAAGGCCCTGCGGCACGAACTGACCGCGATCAATCAGTATTGGCTGCATTACCGGCTGCTCGACAATTGGGGCTACAAGTCGCTCGCCAAGCAATGGCGCAAGGAATCGATCGAGGAGATGCAGCACGCCGACAAGCTGGTCGAACGCATCATCTTCCTCGACGGCTTTCCCAATATGCAGGTGCTCGATCCGCTGCACATCGGGCAGAACGTGAAGGAAGTGCTCGACTGCGATCTCGCCGCCGAAATGCACGCGCGCGCGCTCTACGAAGAGGCCGCCACCCATTGCCATGCGGTGAAGGACTACGTGTCGCGCGATCTGTTCGAGAAGCTGATGCACGACGAGGAAGAGCACATCGACTTCCTCGAAACCCAGCTCGACCTGGTCGCCAAGCTCGGCGTCGAGCTCTACGCCCAGCACCATATCGGCGAGCTCGACGAGGACGAGGCACTGACCGCGCGGCTCCGTCGATCGGCCGTCCTGCGTGCCACAATCGTATACAAATTCCTTAACCGAACGTTGCCGCATCGCGTACGGCGGCGGCGCACTAAGCCGCGCACCCGGACGCATCGCCCGCGGATCGGCCGCAGCCGTTAACGATCGTGGTTAAAAATTAAGGTTAAGACCCGCTTAAGCATTTGCTGGCTAACTTCGTCCCGGCTCCCACGACGGTGCGTCGCTGCGCGCGCGGTGCGTCGAGAAAAGGACGAAGCGATGGTCAGCGTCAGCACTCCTCATTCGCGTCGCCGCGGCAGCCATGGTCGAGCACCACGGCATTCGCCGCCGACATGCCGCAGCCCGCCGCCGCAGCCTCAGCTGCGCGTACCAACCCGCTCTGTCATGGAGCAGCCCGAGGGCGCCTGGTATCTGCGCGGCGACATCGGCATCGGCATCCTCAGCCAAGTCAACTTCGTCTTCGAGCCAAATCCGCTCAACGGATCCGTGGATTTCGTCAGTCAACATGCTTCGCATGGCGATACCGTCTTCTTCGATGCCGGTGTCGGCTACGAGTTCAACAACTGGCTGCGCTTCGATGTGACCGCCGAATACCGCACCAAGAGCCGCGCTCAATGCGTTCCGTATGTACAATTGCGGCGGCGGCTAGCGTGCTGGGCGATCAATATAATGCGTTCCTGAAGTCCGATGTTTTCCTCGCCAATGCCTATATCGACCTCGGCACCTGGAACTGCCTGACGCCGTTCATCGGTGTCGGCATCGGCGGCGCGTACAACACCGTTCCAAGACCTGACCGATATCGGCATCGGTACCTCCGGAAACGGCGTCGGCACCGACGCCAGCCAGTTGAATTTTGCCTGGGCGCTGCACGCCGGTCTCTCTTACGCCGTGACGCAGAACTTCTCGGTGGAACTCGCCTACCGCTACCTCAGCTACGGCTCGGTCACCGACGAGATCGATTGCACGGCGGCTGCAACCCAGACTCCTACAAGCTCCAAGACCTGACATCGCAAGACCTGATGCTGGGCATGCGCTGGCAATTCCCGATCGAGTCGGCGCCCGTCATGGTCAGCAACAGTGCGCTCCGCCGTCTATGCCGCAGCCAGCCCCGCAGCCGAGCAGTCCCGGCTGCATACCTCAACCGCGCGCCGGTCTATCGCAGCCGCGCACCCGGTCTGATGCAGCCGGCGCCGATCTGATGCCGCAACCGCAGACCGCCGCTATCGACCCGGGGCTGACGAACCGGCGTGCGCGCCTTCCGCCGCTAACGTTTCCGTTAAGACCTGCCCGCACCCGGTCCGCCGAGCTAACCCTCCATTAAGGTTAATGTCTGATGATCGCGCCCTATTGGCCGCTGTAAGCGCGCCAGTACGATGGAGAGGGCGCGGCTGATGCGTTGGGTCATCTGTGCTGTTGTCGAGCTCGCGCTCACGCCAAGCGCATTCGCGGACGATTTCTCAATTCTGCGCGGCTCGGACCGTCGGGCCTGCCACCTTCCCATTGGAGCGGCGTCTATGGCGGCGTCAGGGCGGCTATACCAGCGCCAATGTCAATTTCGGCTCCGCGGCCGGTCCGACTCGGCGTGCCTACGCTGGCAATTCGATCATTGCAAGCGACCAGATTTCGCAGCTGGCCGGTGCTCGGCAATCGTTCCCCGCCAGCGCCAGCCTATGGCGGCTTTGTCGGATACAATTCCCGAATGGGAAAGCATGATTCTTGGCGTGCGAAGCCAACTTCAACTACAATCGCTGTTTCATTATCGGCGTCATCGGATCGCCGTTCGCTTACGCGAAGTTTCACCGATAGCGGCAACCTTCCGACCGGGCATCGCCTATTTTACACGCTCAACGACAGCGCCCATGCCGCGCTATCCATGTCGACTATCGCCCAGTTCCGCGTCCGCGCCGGTTGGGGCCGCGGCAACTTCCTGCCTTACGCTTTCGCGGGTTTCGCCGTCGGCCGGGCCAACGTCTCGAGCAGCGCGACCATATCGTATACGGCGGTCGACTTCCCGATCCTGCGACCGCCGCTCGTTCCGCTCTACACCGCGGCCGACCCCTTGACGTTCGGTCCCCAGTTCCAGGGCAATTCGACTTGGCTGTACGGCTTCACGCGTCGGCGGCGGCTTGGATGTCGCGCTCGCGCAACCAATATGTTCGTGCGCGCCGAATTCGAATACATCCAGTTCGCGCAGGTTGACATCCCGATTCTCATCTCCACCGCCCGTGTCGGCGCCGGCTTGAAGTTCTAAGCGCCTTCCGCAATTCCGGCAAACCTGCGATGGCGCCGTTGCCGCTTGACGGCGTGGCCTCCATTCCTTAATTCCAGCGGCGGGACACCCCTCCCCAACGAGGGGCGACTATCTGGAAGGATAGATCATGACGCTCGCGAAGCCTCGCCGTGCGGCCGGTTGTGCCGCATTTTTCGTCCGGCCCCTGCGCCAAGCGCCCCGGCTGGAACCCGCAAAACCTCAGCGACGCCGTCCTCGGCCGCTCGCATCGCTCGAAGCCGGGCAAGGCCAGGCTCAAGCGCGCCATCGACCTCACCCGCGAAGTCTTGCAGGTGCCGGCGGACTACCGCATCGGCATCGTGCCGGCTTCCGACACCGGCGCGGTCGAAATGGCGCTGTGGTCGCTGCTCGGTCCGCAGCCGGTGACGATGCTGGCCTGGGAATCCTTCGGCGAAGGCTGGGTCGGCGACGTCGCTCAAGGAGCTCAAGCTCAAGGACGCCACGGTGCTGCGCGCCGCTACGGCGAACTGCCCGATCTCACGCGATCGATCCGGCCAGCGACATCGTCTTCACCTGGAACGGCACGACCTCGGGCGTGCGCGTGCCGAATGCCGACTGGATCGCCGCCGACCGGACCGGGCTTTCGATCTGCGACGCAACCTCGGCCGCATTCGCGCAACCGCTCGATTGGCCGAAGCTCGATGTCGTCACTTTCTCCTGGCAGAAGGCGCTGGGCGGCGAGGCCGCGCATGGCATGCTCATCCTCTCGCCGCGCGCGGTCGCGCGGCTCGAAAGCTACACGCCGCCATGGCCGATGCCGAAAATCTTCCGCATGACCAAAGGCGGCAAGCTCATCGAAGGCATCTTCCAGGGCGAGACCATCAACACGCCGTCCATGCTGTGCGTGGAGGACTATCTCGACGCGCTCGAATGGGCGAAATCGATCGGCGGGCTCAAAGCGCTGCACGCCCGCGCCGATGCCAACGCCAAGGTCATCGCCGATTGGGTGGCGCGCACCGCGTGGATCGATTTTCTGGCGCGCGATCCGGCGCTGCGCTCCAACACCTCGGTGTGCCTGAAGGTCGTCGATCCGGCGGTGACCCGGCTCGCGGCCGAGGCGCAGGCGGCGTTCGTGAAAGGCATTGCCGCGGCGCTCGAAAAGGAAGGCGTCGCCTACGACATCGACGCCTATCGCGACGCGCCGCCGGGCCTGCGCATCTGGTGCGGTTCGACCGTCGAGCGAAGCGACGTTGAGGCGCTCACGCTGTGGCTCGACTGGGCCTACGCCAAGGCCAAGGAAGCGCTGGCGAAAGCCGCGTGATCCGCCGGCGAATCGCCGGAAACGTGCCTCTTAGATTTTCACCCCACCTCGGCCCCGCGGGCCGTCCCTCTCCCAGGGGAGGGTAGGAACCCATGGCTCCCCGCGTTCTCATCTCCGACGCGCTGTCGCCCGCCGCGGTCGCGATCTTCAAGAATCGCGGCATCGAGGTCGATTTCCAGCCCAATCTCGGCAAGGACAAGGACAAGCTTGCCGCGGCGATCGACGGCTTCGACGGGCTTGCGATCCGCTCCGCGACCAAAGTCACGGCGAAAATGCTGGAGCAGGCCAAAAATCTCAAAGTGATCGGCCGCGCCGGCATCGGCGTCGACAATGTCGACATTCCGGCGGCGACCGCGCGCGGCATCATCGTGATGAACACGCCGTTCGGCAATTCGATCACGACGGCCGAGCACGCCATCACGCTGATGCTGTCGCTGGCGCGGCAAATTCCCGAGGCCGACGCTTCGACGCGCGCCGGCAAATGGGAAAAGAACAAGTTTCTCGGCGTCGAGATTTTCAGCAAGACGCTCGGCGTGATCGGCTGCGGCAATATCGGCTCGATCGTCGCCGACCGCGCGATCGGGCTGAAGATGAAAGTGATCGCCTACGATCCGTATCTGTCGGCCGAGCGCGCGCTCCATCTCGGCGTCGAAAAGGTCGAGCTCGACGAACTCTTGCGCCGCGCCGATTTCATCACGCTGCATACTCCGCTCACCGACAAGACCCGCAACATCATCAATGCCGAGAACGCTGGCCTCGACCAAAAAGGGCGTGCGCCTGATCAATTGCGCCCGCGGCGAGCTGGTCGACGAGACGGCGTTGGTCGAGGCGCTCAAGTCGGGCCATGTCGCCGGCGCGGCGCTTCGACGTGTTCCGCGAGGAACCGGCGACGCAGAGCCCGCTGTTCGCTCTGCCGAACGTGGTCTGCACGCCGCATCTCGGCGCCTCGACCATGGAGGCGCAGGAGAATGTCGCGCTCCAGGTCGCCGAGCAGATGTCGGATTATCTGCTGCGCGGCGCCATTTCCAACGCCGTCAACTTCCCCTCGATCAGCGCCGAGGAAGCGCCGAAGCTGAAACCGTTCGTGGCGCTCGCCGAAAAGCTCGGCTCGTTCGCCGGCCAGCTCACCGAGACCGGCATCAAGCAGGTGCAGATTTCCTATGAGGGCGTGGTCGCGCAGATGAACACCAAGGCGCTGACCTCGGCGGCGGTCGCGGGCCTGCTGCGCCCGATGCTGCAGGACGTCAACGTCGTCTCGGCGCCGATCGTCGCCAAGGAGCGCGGCATCGTCGTCGAAGAAACCCGGCGCGACGCCGAGGGCGACTACGACAGCCTGATCACCGTCACCGTGGTGACCGACCGGCAGACGCGTTCGGTGTCGGGCACGGTCTATGCCGACGGCCGCCCGCGCATCGTCGACATCAAGGGCATCCGCATCGACGCCGAGTTCGGCCCGTCGATGCTCTACGTGACCAATCAGGACAAACCGGGCTTCGTCGGCCGCTTCGCCACGCTGCTCGCGGAAGCCGGCATCAATATCGCGACCTTCCATCTCGGCCGCGAATCCGCCGGCGGCAACGCCATCGCGCTGGTCGAGATCGACGGCGCGGTGCCGCCCGACGTGCTCGCCAAGGTGCAGCAGATTCCGAACGTGCAGCAGGTCAAGCCGCTGCGGTTTTGACGCCGTCACTTCCGCGTCGCGATCGTGATGCCGGCGAACACCAGCGCATAGCCGATGGCGTGATAGAGCTCGAAGCGCTCGCCCAGCAGCACGATCGCCAGCACCGAGCCGAACACCGGGACCAGATGGATGAACGGCGCGGCGCGATTGGCGCCGATCAGTTCGATGCCGCGGTTGAGGAACAGATAGCCGAGCAGCGACGGAAAGATGCAGATGTAGGCGAAGCTCGCGACGCTTTCGGCGTCGAGCACGACGTGCGTCCGCTGGCGATCTCCAAAACCATCGCCGGGATCAGCATCAGCGCACCGCCGCCCATGCCGACGGCGAGGAACGAAGCGGATGGATGGCGGGCCGCTTGCGCAGCATCGCCGCGTAGAATCCGTAGATCAGAAGCGCGATCACGAACCACATGTCGCCGCGGTTGAAAGCGATCGTGAGCAGCACTTCGAGACTGCCGTGGCAGATGATGACGACGACGCCGGTGAGCGAGACGCAGATGCCGCCGGCCTGGCGCAGCGTCAGCCGGTCGCGGAACAGCGCGAAAGTCCACATCGCCACGAACAGCGGCGCGACCGATTGCAGCAACAGGCCGTTGATCGCGGTCGTGTATTGCAGGCCGTAATAGGCCATCGTGTTGTAGACGGAGAAGCCGGTGAGCGCGAGCAGCGTCATCAGCCCGGCATGCTTGCGGATGGTCGGCCAATCGCGAATCAGATGCCGGCAGGCGAACGGCAGCAGGATCACAAAGGCGCCGCTCCAGCGGATGAACGACAGCGTCATCGGCGGAACGTGCCCGGCGATGAAGCGGCCGAGAACGGTGTTGCCGGCCCAGAACAGCGAAGTCAGCGACAGCAGCAGATAGGGCTGGTCGAACAGCCAGCCGCCGGCGCGGCTCTGGCCTGGGCGTCCGGCGTCATTGCGCCCCCGGCGTCATGACGTGTCCCCCTGGCGCCTAGCAGCTCGGCACGGGACAGTGAGCTATCGCGGACCGCGGCTGCGACGACCAGAGCCGCGATCCGCATGACTGCTGCGGCGGCCGCTGACATCGAGGCTGCGCGGCAATGCCGCATTGCCGCCGACGGGCAGCCTGCAAGTGCCATTCTCGCCGGCAAGGCTAACGGTAAATCCTATCTAAAACCAAAGATTTGGCGAAAATCGCGTCGGCGGGCAGCAGCCGCTTTTCCTTGCTTCCGGCGGCGGCATCCATTATCCGGAGCGGTCGGCTGCGGCCGGTATCCGATTAGTAGTCACTGAGGCATCCTGGGGACATTTCCTCATGGCAAATGTTGTCGTGGTCGGCTCCCAGTGGGGAGACGAGGGCAAAGGCAAGATCGTCGATTGGCTGTCCGAGCAGGCCGACATCGTCGTCCGCTTCCAGGGCGGACATAATGCCGGCCATACGCTGGTGATCGACGGCACCACCTACAAGCTTTCGCTGCTGCCGTCCGGCGTGGTGCGGCCGGGCAAGCTCTCGGTGATCGGCAACGGCGTGGTGCTCGATCCGCACGCGCTGCTGGACGAGATCGCGCAGCTCAAAAAGCAGGGCATCACCGTCACGCCCGACAATTTGCGCATCGCCGAGAATATCACCTTGATCCTGCCGCTGCATCGCGAACTCGACGGCATCCGCGAATCGGCAAGCGCGGCGTTGCGCATCGGCACGACGCGCCGCGGTATCGGCCCCGCCTACGAGGACAAGGTCGGCCGGCGCGCCATCCGCCTGATGGATCTCGCCGACGGTGCGACGCTCGATCGCAAGATCGAACGCCTGCTGACGCACCACAATGCGCTCCGCAAAGGCCTTGGCCTCGCGCCGATCGAGATCGGCGATGTGCGCAAGGAGCTCTTGAGCGTGGCGCCGCTCGTGCTGCCCTTTATGGATTCGGTATGGTCGCTGCTCGACCAGAAGCGCCGCGAGGGCAAGCGCATCCTGTTCGAGGGCGCGCAGGGCGCGCTGCTCGACGTCGACCATGGCACCTATCCATTCGTCACCTCCTCGAATACGGTGGCGGCACAGGCGGCGACCGGATCGGGGCTCGGACCCGGCGCGATCGGATATGTGCTTGGCATCTGCAAGGCCTATACGACGCGCGTCGGCGAGGGACCGTTTCCCACCGAGCAGAAGAACGAGATTGGCCGCATGCTTGGTGAGCGCGGCAAGGAATTCGGCGTCGTGACCGGCCGGCCGCGGCGCTGCGGCTGGTTCGATGCCGTGCTGGTGCGCCAGACCGTGCGGACAAGCGGCATCCAGGGCCTGGCGCTGACCAAGCTCGACATCCTCGACGGCTTCGATGAGATCAAAGTCTGCATCGGCTACCGGCTGGACGGCCGCGAGATCGACTATCTTCCGGCCAGCGAACACGCCCAGGCGCAGGTCGAGCCGATCTACGAAACCATCGCCGGCTGGGGCGAAAAAACGGCGCGGCGCGCGATCGTGGGCCGATCTGCCGGCCCAGGCGATCAAATATGTGCGCCGGATCGAGGAACTGGTCGGCTGTTCCGCCGCTGTGCTGTCGACCAGCCCGGAACGCGAGGACACCATCCTCATGCAAAATCCATTTGAAGCTTAAGATGAAATTTCGAGGAGCCGAGCGTAAGCTTTAGACAATGGCCGACTATCATCCGCTCATCGCCCGCGCCGTAGACGGGCTCGGCACCAGCACCGGCGAAGCCCGCCGCGCGCTCTACGAGCGGGCGCGCGCGGCTTTGGTCGCGCAGTTGCGCATCGATCGAGCCGCCGCTGTCCGAGGCCGACATCACCCGCGAGCGCCTGGCGCTCGAAGACGCGATCCGCAAGGTCGAGGCCGAGACCGTCCGCAAGGCGCGCACCGAGCCGCGCCCGAGCCGCTGCCGCCGCTGCGTCCAAGCCCGCTTGCCGCGCGACCGCAACCTTCGTCGGCGCCTCCGGCTTCCGCCGCGGCGCGAACCTCCGATCCTGCCGCCCGGCGGAATGCCCGCCGGCGCCCGCGTCCGCGAAATGCCACGGGCACGGCATGCAGCGGCCCGAGCCGCCGCCGCCCCGAACCACCTTTGCGGCCTCCCGTCCCGCCGGCGCCGAGCCGCCCCGGCCCAGCAGACGCACCGCCAAGTGCGCGCGACCGCATCCTCGAATGCGCGGACGTCGCCGATCGCGCGCGAAGGACTTAGGGTTTTCGCGACGTCGTCAACGAGGTCGACGATCTCGGCGCCGCGTCGGCCCAGTCGGCGCAATCGGCGCGCGATACGCGCGATTCCTACGGCGCCGGATCGCGCAGCAATTCGTTCGACGACGACGAGCCGCCGCTGCACGATCGAGCCGAGCCGCGGTTCGATACCGAAGAAGCGGATTTGCGCGACGAGGACATGGCGGAGCATGCGAAGGTCTCGAGCCGTCCTACGAAGCGGACGATGACAGCGAGGCCGCGGCGCAATTCCGCGCGGCCGCACTCGCCGCGCGCGCGGGAGCCGGAAGACCAATACGAAGAGCCGCGCCCGCCGCGCTCCTATCGCGGCCTCGCCAAGCTCGCCGTCGTGCTGATCATTCTCGCCGGTCTGACCGCGACGATCTCCTGGCAATGGTCCAACATCACCGGCGTCTACAATTACGTCTTGCATATGCGATCGCGGCCGAGCGCAGACCGACGCAGACGCCGACGGCCGAGCCCAAATTTTCCGATCGCGTGCCGCAGGAGCAAGCCGCCGGACAGGCGCCCGGCTCGGCGCGACCGACGACCAGGCCGGCCCGGCGGTGGCGCAGCGTGTCGTGCTCTACGAGGAGGATCCGAACGATCCTCAGGGCAAGCGTTTTGTCGGCTCCGCCGTCTGGCGCACCGACACGGTGTCGCCCGGCAGCGGGCTTGCGCCTGAACTCGAAGTGCGTGCCGACATCGCGGTTCCCGAACGCAACATGACGCGTGACCTGGACGCTGCGCCGCAATACCGATCAGGCGCTTCCGGCGAGCCACACCATCGAAATCATGTTCAATCTGCCGCCCGATTTTCCCGGCGGCGGCATCGCCAATGTGCCCGGCGTTTTGATGAAGGAATTCCGAGCAGGCGCGCGGCGTTCCGCTTGCCGGCCTTGCGGTGAAGGTCACCAACGGCTTCTTCCTGATCGGCCTGTCCGCGGTCGACACCGACGTGCAACGCAATATGCAGTTGCTCAAGGATCGGCCGTGGTTCGATATTCCCATCGTCTACAACAATGGCGGTCGCGCTATTCTGGCGATGGAAAAGGGTCCGCCCGGCGATCGCGCCTTTGCCGATGCCTTCGCGGCCTGGTGCAAAATAAGCCTTTACACTTGCCGCCCGAGCGGTCGGTATTGTTCGGCATCGGCTGTGGAGTTTCGAGTGAGGACACGTGCGAAGATGAGTGCGTCCGACGCCAGCAAGCCGAAGCCGGCCGTGAACTCCGCCATCGCCTCGGCGCTGCGCACGCTCGACACCGAATCCGAAGGCCTGCTCGCGCTCGCCGCGGCGATGTCCGATGGACTTGGCGCTCCCTTTGTCGCGGCCGTCGACACGATACGCGCGGCGCGCGGCCGGGTCATCGTGACCGGCATGGGCAAATCCGGCCACGTCGCGCGCAAGATCGCGGCGACGCTCGCTTCGACCGGCACGCCGGCCTTCTTCGTGCATGCCGCCGACGCCAGCCATGGCGATCTCGGCATGATCACGTCGGACGACGTGATGCTGGCGCTGTCGTGGTCCGGCGAAACCGAAGAGCTCAAAGACCTGATCAACTATTCGCGCCGCTTCCGCATCGTGCTGATCGCGATCACGGTGAATGTCGAAAGCACGCTCGGCAAGGCCGCCGACATCGTCCTGGCGCTGCCGGAGGCGCGCGAAGCCTGCCCGCACAATCTCGCGCCGACGACGTCGTCGCTGATGCAACTCGCGCTCGGCGATGCGCTGGCGATGGCGCTGCTTGAGAGCCGCGGCTTCACCGCGATCGACTTCGGCGTGTTTCATCCGCGCGGCAAGCTTGGCGCCGCGCTGAAATTCGTCCGCGACGTGATGCATCCCGGCGCCGCCGTGCCGCTGATCAAACGCGGCGCGCCGATGTCGGAAGCGATCGTCGAAATGTCAGGCAAGGGTTTTGGCTGCGTCGCCGTCACCGACCAGAACGGCAAGCTCGCCGGCGTCATCACCGACGGCGATCTGCGCCGTCACATGCGCGCCGATCTGCTGCAAGCGCCGGTCGATGCCGTCATGACGGCATCGCCGAAAACCGTACGGCCCGATCAATTGGCGAGCGAGGCGCTGCAGATTCTCAATTCGTCGAAGATCACGGCGCTGATCGTCGTGGAATCGGACCGGCCGGTCGGCATCGTGCATTTCCACGATCTGCTGCGCGCCGGCGTGGCGTGATGCGGCTAATAGAGCCCGCCTTTCACGACGCTGGTATCTTCGGGAGAATTATTGACGGACGGGCGTCAGGCTGCGGCCGGGCATATCTGCACGGCGCCGGCGCTGCCGTGCGTGCTCGGCTTGCGGCTGCGGGCGGCGTCTTCTGGAAGACAGGCTGCACCGGCGCACTGGCGACGGATTGGCCGCCGGAGAAGCCGGCTTGGCCGCATCCTGGCTGGCTTGCCCGTGCGCGATGAATTCGTCATAGCCCGGCGCGCCCGGCCGCGGCGGCACGTCGTCGGGCATGCCGCCGGCCCAATGCGGCCAATGATCGGCGACATAACCGGAAAAGCCGCTTTCCGAGCCCCCGCCGCACGACCCGAGCAGCGGACCGAAACCGGCCAGGACTGCCACCGCAATCCATCGCTTGACGATCATGTCCGCCGCCGGTCTGTCGAGCCTCTTCACGGATCGCTTCGAGCGCCGTTAACCATTCCGTTCGATCGCGTAGCGGTTCAATAGTGGTGTCGTCATGCCAATGCCTCGCCTTGCGACATTTCGCCCGCCGCCGCCCGTTTTAGGATACGGACATCATCGCTTTCAACCGGCCGACCGCGTCTCTCAATGGACAGCGTTCGTGGCGGCACTGTGGTCTGCGCGTCCGAATCTCCCAGTGGGCGGCGTGCGGTTCGAGACGCGATGCTTGCGCTGATGCTCCTGGCTTTGCCGGGATGCAGCGAGCTTGCGCAGTCGAGCGAGACCAGCCCTCCAGCCGCGCAGCCGCCCTATGTGTCGCTTGTCTCGACCTACCTGCAATCGACAATGAAGGATCGCGCCGCCTACGACGACTTCGAGATTTCAGGCCTGCGCTGGGTCCACGCGCTGAAGGGCTGGAGCTGGCTGGCTTGCGTGCACTTTCACGATCGCGGGCACCTGCGCAGCTATGCGCTTTTCATCCAGGACAATGCCGTCGTCGACGGACGTTTCGCGGTCGAAACCGACACTTGCGAAGCGCAGACCTATACGCAATTCGATGTGGTGACCGGGGTGCTCGGACGGCCGACCGCGCCGGTGCAGCCGGCGCTGTATTAGCCATGATCACACTCTACTATCGTGTCGCGGCCGCGCTCGCCGTCCTCGTGCTGGCGCGGTTGGGACTGCGCCCGAACGCGCGACGCGACGGGCAAGCCGAAGCCGCGAACCTGGCAGCGCAGGAAAAAAGGTCGCGTGCTCGTCACCGGCGCGTCCGGTTTCCTCGGCCGCGCCGTGATCGCGGCGTTCGCCGATGGTGGCAAACCGCTTCGCGCCGGCGTTCGCGCCCTGCCCGTCGCGCCATTTGGCGACGGCGTCGAAGTCGCGCGATACCCGGACCTCGCCCAGTCGTTCGACTGGCGCCCGTGGCTTGATGGCGTCGACACCGTCATCCATCTTGCCGGCATCGAGCACGGCGGCCGTCGTATAGCCGCAGCGACCTACGATCGGATCAATCGGCGGGGGACCGCGCGGCTGGCCGCCGCCGCCGCCAAGGCCGGCGTCCGGCGATTTGTCCTGGTGTCGTCGATACGCGCACAAAACGGGCCGGTCGCCGATCATGCGCTGACGGAGCGCGATGCGCCGGCGCCGACCGATGCCTATGGCCGTTCGAAGCGCGGCGCCGAGGAGGCGGTGCGATCGTCCGGTCTTGCGTTCACGATTTTGCGGCTGGCGCCGGTCTATGGACCGGGCATGAAAGGCAGCCTGGCGTCTTTGTTCCGCGCCGCCGACTCGTCCTGGCCACTGCCGGTCAAGGAGTTTGCCAATCGCCGCTCCTATCTCGGCCTCGACAATTTCATCTCCGCGTTGTGGTTCGTGCTGGCGACGCGGGCCACGATCGGCCAAACCTATGTGGTCGCCGATCCGGGAATCCCGCCGGCGACATCGGATCTCATCGCATCGATCCGCCGCGCGCAGGGACGCAGGCCTTTGCTGCTGCCCCTCCATATCCGCTTTGTCGAAGCGCCGATGCGCGCGCTCAAGCTCGGCGATCTATGGGATCGTTATTGCGGCAATCTGCGCGTCGATCCCGCCAAGCTCATTGCCGCCGGCTGGCGGCCGCTGCATGACACCCGCGCCGGCTTTGCGGCCATGGTTCTCAACGCCGCGCCGCCGGTGCGCACCGTCACGCCGCCCGTCGCACCACCAGCGCCTGATCGACCGCGGCCACAACCTGGCTGACCGACAGTTCGTCGAGACATTGGCTATGGCTATCGAGCCGGCGCTCGCAACCTTCCAGCTGGCAGGGCAGACAGGGCAGCGGATTTTGCACGAGCCACACATTGCCGCGGCGCTGGATCGTGCCGGCGGCGGCCCATGGGCGGTCGAGGCCGCCGCGCGGCCAGGGTCCCCACAGCCGCGGGTCGGTCGGCCCATAGAGCGCGACGGTCGGCACGCCGCTGGCGGCGGCGAGATGGGTGACCGCCGTGTCCGGACCGACATAGGCGCGCGCGGCGCCGATCAACGCCGAGAGCTCCGGCCATGCCAGCACACCGTCGCGACGAACGACATCGCTGTCGCGCCAGACGTCATCGAGATAGCCGCGATCGCTCGCGGCGCCGGTGACGACCGTGGCCATTCCCCGCTCGCGCAAAGCCGCGGCGAGTTTGCGCCAACCGTCCAGCGCTCCATCGCTTATAGGTGAACATCGGCGCGGCATGCACCACCGCATAGGGCGGCGTTACCGCGGTCGCCGGACGAACGTCGCCGGCCGGGCAGACGATCTCGGCATGGGCCGGAATGCCAAGCACATCGGCAAGCCGCAAGATTTCGAGAATGCGATGCCCGCTACGATCGCTCACGAAGGAACGGCTGAGTGCAAAAGCCTTGACGCCGGCGGCCAAGCCCGCCGGTTCGATCGGGCCGGCGCTTTGCCGCCCGGCGATGGCCGCGAGGAAAGTCGGCCGGTCGCCGGTCTGCGTCGACAGCGCGAGATCGTAGCGCTTGGCGAGCCGGCGCAGGAGCGCGAGCGTTTGCGCAAGCCGCGGGCGCTGCGCGATGGTGAGCACACCGGCAAGATCGGGATTGCCCGCCAGAATTCCCTCGGTTCCGGCAAAGACCAGCGCGTCAATCGACGCCTGCGGAAACGCGCGCTTAAGGCTGCGAATGAGCGGCGTCGTCAGCAGGACGTCGCCAAGCCGCCGCATCGCGACAACAAGGATGCGTGGGCGATCGGGCAGCCGGATCGGATTCATTGCTGCGCCATGGCGCTTTGCTGCGCGCGCAGATCGTCGTCGGCGCCGAGCACAGACAGACCGCGCAAGGCTCGGGTGCGGGTGCCGCCGATGACGTCGTTGAGCCGCGTCTGGTTGGCGGTCAATTGCGAGCGGTCGTTCTGCGGATGCCACAGGTGCAACACCCCGGTGGCGAAACGGCCGTCCTTGCGCCGCACGCCGGCATGGAGGAGACGCACCACAAGATCGGAATCTTCAAGGCCCCAGCCGGCATATTCGCAATCGAAGCCGTCGATCCGGTCGAGATCGCGCCGCGCCACCGCGAGATTGCAGGTCTGCGCGCCTTGCCAGCTTTCCGCATGCAGCTTGCGCAGCGGCCCGAGCGGCAGGCGCAATGTCGGCGCCAACCGGTTGATACGGCCGGTCGAGGCGCTTCCGCAGCAAAGCGGAAAAGTCTCCATTCCTCCGCCGCAACGCCTTGCGCGAGCACGAATTCGGTTAGTTCGCGCGACAACAGGATGCGATTTCCGGTGACGAACCAGCCCGGCTCATGGAGCCGGCGATGCGTGGCGATGAAATCGGCGCCGGCCAGGCAATCGCCGTCGAGGAAGACGCAAAGCTCGCCGGCGCTCGCGCGGATGCCGCGGTTGCGGATTTCGCCGCCGCGAAAACCGCGATGCTCGTGGCGGACATGCTTGAGCGGCACCGCCAGACGCGATTTCCAGCGCTCGATGACGCGCGCGGTGTCCGGCCGCGAGCCGTCGTCGGCAATGACGATTTCGAAGGTTTCATCCGACTGATGCGCGAGCGCGCGGAGCGCGGCATCGAGCGCATCCTCGCGATTATAGGTCGTGACGATGACGGAAATGAGCGCCTGTCTCACGGCTTGGCGCCCTTGCGAAGCGTTGCTGAGGGGCGGACGCCGAACCGCAGCCGGTCGCGCAGCCGCCGCTTGCGATCGCGCAATTTGCGGATCGGCAAGGCGAAATAATATTTGCGCGCCAGCGGCCACCAGCCGAGCCCGACACGCGGCGCCTGCGCGCGCGGCACATACCAGCCGTTGGGACCGCTGCGCCGGATCAGCCGGTAGCCGGCCCGCGTCACAAAGCGGTGGGTCGCGAGATTGGTAACGTGATCCTCAATTAGCAGCAGCCGCGGGCGCCAGCGGGCAAGATCGAAACCGGACAAGACTTCGATCTCATGGCCCTCGACGTCGATCGACACAAAATCGATCGGAGCCGGCGCGCCAATCTCTTCAAGAATGGCGTCGAGCGTGCGGATCGGAACCTCGATCTCGGTCTCGGCGACGACGCCGGTGACGGCGAGTTCGCGATTGAGCGAGGAATGCGGCCCGAG
Source organism: uncultured Alphaproteobacteria bacterium (assembly GCA_963743395.1). Classification (GTDB taxonomy): domain Bacteria; phylum Pseudomonadota; class Alphaproteobacteria; order Rhizobiales; family Xanthobacteraceae; genus BOG-931. The sequence continues at coordinate 14,331 of CAVUPV010000015.1, read as the reverse complement.
GACATGCAGCGTCATCGTCTTGCCGGCATTGGCCGGCGACGAGCAAGCCACGGCGGCCACGTGAGCGCGCCGTATTTTGCGCAGTTGCTCGGCAAGGTCGGGCTGCGGCTCCACCAGCACGCCGTCCCAGCCGGCCTGTTCGAACTGCCAGCTTTGCGACCCGCGCTGCGGGGCATTGGCGCCGACTTCGACAAAGAAGCCGTTGCGCAAGGGTCCAAAGAACTCGGCCTTGAGCCGGTCCTCGATCTGCCAGGGAAAAACCGTACGCATCGTTTCAACCCGGTCAATCTTTGGCGGATTGCTTGGCCGGCCGTGCGCGCTCGACCATCGCGGTGGTCGAATGCCCTGGCACCAGCTCGACCAGGATCACATCGCCGCCGGCCGCTTCCACGACTTCGTGACCGACCACATCTTCGCGCTTGTAGTCCGCGCCCTTGACCAGCACGTCCGGCCGCACGCGCTTGATGAGTTCGAGCGGCGTGTCCTCCTCGAACACGACGACAAGATCGACTGCCTCAAGCGCGGCAAGCACCTCGGCGCGGCCCTCGGCTGGATTGATCGGCCGGCCTTTGCCCTTCAGCCGCGCGGTCGAAGCATCGCTGTTGAGCCCGACGACCAGGCGGTCGCAGGCGGCGCGGGCCTCGGCCAGTAATTTGACATGTCCGCGATGGAGCAGATCGAAGCAGCCATTGGTGAAGCCGATACGCAGGCCATGGCGGCGCCACTCGCCGAGCCGCTCGTCGAGCATCGACCAGTCGAACACGATCTTGTCCTCGGGCGCGAGCGAGGCGGCGGGCAGGATGCGATGGCGCAGTTCGGCGACCGACACCGTCGACGTGCCGCGTTTGCCGACAACCACGGCGGCCGCGGCATTGGCGGCGCGCACGGCGGCATCGAACGGCGCTTGCATCGCCAGCAACACCGCCATGACGGCCGCCACCGTATCGCCGGCGCCGGAAACGTCTCGCACTTTGACGGCGTAAGCCGGAACGGCGAGCGGCTCGTGGCCGGCAACGTGCAGCAGCATGCCGTCTTCGCTGCGGGTGACGAGGACGGCATCGCTCTCGACGATGCGGGCCAGTTCGGCCGCGGCCTTGGCGATCTCGGCCTCGCTGGTCACCGGGCGATGCACCGCCGCCCCCAGCTCCTGGCGGTTCGGCGTGATCAAGGTGGCGCCACGATAGATTTTGTAATCGTGATGTTTCGGATCGACCACGACCGGTTTGCCGAGGCGACGCGCTTTGTCGATGATCGCGCGGACGACACGTTCCGTCAGGACACCCTTGGCGTAATCCGACAACACCACCGCGCCGCACTGCGGCAGCGCCGCTTCGGCTTGGGCGATGACCTCGGCCTCGCTTGCCGGGCTCGCCGGCTGCGCCGTTTCCCAATCCGCCCGCATCAGATGGGCCGAATGATGCTCGGAGACGAAACGCACCTTACGCGTGGTGTGCCGTCCGGCATCGACCACCAGATGCGGAACGACGGTGCCTTTGAGCCGGGCGAACGCCTCGCCGAGCAGCCGCCCGGCGTCGTCCTTGCCGACAAGGCCGACGAAAATGCAGCGCGCGCCGAGCGCCGCCACATTGCGCGCGACATTGCCGGCGCCGCCGATCTCGATCTCGCTGCGCGCGACCGCCAGCACCGGGGTCGGCGCCTCCGGTGAAATGCGGGTGACCTCGCCATAGACGAAGTCGTCCAGCATCAGATCGCCGACGCAGAGCACGGTCTGCTTCGCAATAAGCTTAAGCGCTTCTTCCAAATCGAACATCTATAGCCGCGCTTGCCCTTCGTGCTCAGCGATAGCGATCGGCACGATCGAGATAGCCGTTCACGTAGCGCTTCACCGCCGCTTCGAGCGGCATGAAGTCGGCATTATAGCCGGCGCGCCGCAAGTTTTCCGTACGCGCTTGCGTGAAATACTGATAGCTGTCGCGGATCGAAGCCGGCATGTCGATATATTCGATCGCCGCCGGCCGGCCGAGCGCCGCGAACATCGCCGTCATCAGGTCGCGAAAGCTGCGCGCCACGCCGGTGCCGACATTGAAAATACCCGACACCGCCGGCGTCTCGATCAGCCAGCGCACCACCGCGATCGCATCGTCGACATAGATGAAATCGCGCTTCTGTTCGCCGTCGGCGATGCCGGCGCGGTGCGACTTGAACAGGCGGACCGGCTTGCCGGCTTTGGCCTCGTCGACGCGTTTGGCGACGAGGCTCATCATTTCGCCTTTGTGATATTCGTTCGGTCCGAACACATTGAAAAACTTCAGTCCGGCCCATTGCGGCGGCATTTTCTCGCGGCGGCGGACGCGCTCGACCACGGCGAGGTCGAATAATTGCTTGCTCCAGCCATAGAGGTTCATCGGCTTGAGCCGTTCGAGCTCGCCCTGCGACCAATCGTCGGAATAGCCTTCATTGCCGTCGCCATAGGTCGCGGCGGAGGAGGCGTAGATGAACGGCGTGCGCGTCGATGCGCACCAGTCGAGCAGACGAAGCGACAGCCGAAAATTGTTCTCCATGATGGCGTCGCCGTCGGTCGCGGTGGTCGAGGAAATGGCGCCGAGATGGATCACCGCTTCGAGCTTGCGGCCGTCGAGCCACGGCAGGAGCTGCGCCGGCGGAACAAAATCGGCAATGCGGCGGCCGGTGAGGTTGCGCCACTTGCCGTCGCTGCCGAGCATGTCATTGACGACAATGTCGGTGCGGCCGGCCTCGTTGAGGCTCGCGACCACGTTCGACCCGATGAATCCGGCCCCGCCGGTGACCAATAACATCGACGCTCTATGCCGTTGCTGGTTCGATCGGCCGTGCCCGATCGGCACCCGATCCTTTGCCCCAGTCTGGCAGGCTGGGCAACACTGGACGCGTTGTGTTGTTAACTAATGAACTGTAATTCATTTTATCATTGCCGGCATCCGAGGACGGATGCAGCTGAATTCCCAAACCAGCGCCGACGGCCGCTATAGTAGCCGGGATTTTGGCGCCAACCGGTCATGCAGACGATCTCCGCCTATATCCTCGCCTTCAACGAAGCCGCGAAGCTCAAAGCCGCAGCGGAGAGCGTGCTATGGGCCGACGAGATCGTCGTCGTCGACTCGTACTCAACCGACGATACCGCCGCGATCGCTGCCGGGCTCGGCGCGCGGCTGGTGCAGGTGCCGTTCAACGGTTTTGGCGACTTGCGCAATCACGCCATCGCGGCCTGCCGCTGCGACTGGATTTTCAGCCTGGACGCCGACGAACGCTGTACGGGGGCCGCGCGCGATGAGATTCTCGCTCTGCTTTCCGGGACGCCGCCGGCCGACGTTTACCGCGTGCCGCGGCACAGTTTCATGATGGGGCGCTGGATCCGCGGCTCAGGTTGGTATCCGAACTTTCGGCAGCCGCAGCTATTCCGCAAGGGCAGCATGCGTTACACGCTCGAGCCGGTGCACGAGGGCTATGAGCTTCTCAGCGCCAAGCCGGTCGGAACGCTGCACAATGCCATCTGGCAATTCCCGTTCCGCGATCTGGCAGAGGTCCTCCACAAAGCCAACCGCTATTCCTCGCTCGGTGCGCCGAAACTTGCCCACAAGCGCGTGTCGATGGGGAGCGCCGTCGCGCATGGACTGTGGGCTTTCCTCAAGCACTACATTTTCAAGCGCGGCTTCATCGACGGCTGGGCCGGCTTCGTCATCGCCTTTGGCAATTTCGAGGGGACCTATTACCGCTACGCCAAGCGCTACGAACAGGCGCAGAATTGGGCTCCGCCGCCGAGCGAACCGCTGCGGCGGGACGCGAAATCCTGAAGCGGCGCGTAATAATGAATGCAAGTTCAAATAATGCTGCGGGCGCTGACTGAGCCCCATCCTCATCGTTCCGTATATGTGGATCGGCGACTTCGTCCGTTGCCATTCGGTCGTAAAGCTCCTGAACGCGCGCTTTCCGGGACGTCCGGTCGACATGCTCGCCACCACGCTGTGCGCGCCGCTCGCCGACTACATGCCCGGCCTGCGGCAGGCGATCGTCGCCGATCTGCCGCGCAGCCGGCTCGCGCTGCGCGAGCAGTTTGCGCTCGCCGAGCGGCTCAAGCACGAAGGCTACGGCATGGCGCTGATCATGCCGCGGACCTGGAAATCGGCGCTGGCGCCGTTCTTCGCCCGCATCCCCGAGCGGACCGGCTTTGCCGGCGAGGCGCGCTTTTTCCTGGTCAACGATCTCCGCTACGGCGAGCGCAGCCTGCCGCGCATGGTCGACCGCTGCGCAGCGCTCGCTTTGCCGGCCGGCGCCAGCCTGCCGCCGAACTGGCCGTTGCCGGAGCTCAAAGTGTCCCCCGGCGAGGTCGAATCCTGGCGCAAACGACGTGGGCTCAATGGCGACGCCCGTCCGATTGTCGCGCTCTGTCCGGGCGCTGTCGGGCCGTCCAAGCGCTGGCCCAGCAGCGCCTATGCCGCGCTGGCGCGCCGCCTCATCGGCGACGGGTTTGCCGTGTGGGTGCTGGGCGGACCCGGCGAAAAGACGCTGGCGGCGGAAATCGTCGCCGATACGCCAGCCCGCGATCTGACCGGCCACGACCTGCGCGATGCCATACTCGCGCTTGCCGCGGCATCCGCCGCCGTCTCCAACGATTCCGGGCTCCTGCACGTTGCAGCCGCGCTTGGCACCCCCGCGATCGGTATTTTTGGACCGACCAGCCCATGGCATTGGGCGCCGCTCAATCCGCTCGCCGCGACCATTGAAACGACCAGCGAATTGCCGTGCCGGCCCTGCCACAAGCCGGTCTGTCGCCTCGGCCACCACCGCTGCATGCACGACATAGCGGCCGAGCGGGTGCTGGCCGCCGCCCGCCAGGCGCTGGCCCCGGTTACCCCGCCGCAAAGCCCCAGCCGGGCGGCTTAACCCGGTATTTGGCAAATCCGAGTAGCCCAGGAGGACGCGCAAGTGGGTAAAGCGACAGCTGGGTTGAAGACATGGCGGTCCTGGTCACTGGCGGCGCCGGCTATATCGGCAGCCACATGGTCTATCAGCTGGTCGACGCCGGCGAGACGGTTGTCGTGCTCGACAATCTCTCGACCGGCTTCCAGTGGGCCGTCGCCGAGGATGTGCCGCTGATCGTCGGCGAGACCGGCGATCAAACGCTGGTCGGCCGCGTCATCCGCGACTATGGCGTCGACGCCATCATTCATTTCGCCGCGTCCATCGTGGTGCCGGATTCGGTGCGCGATCCGCTGCTTTATTACCGCAACAACACGTCGAACTCGCGCGCGCTGATCGAATGCGCGGTGCATACCGGCGTGAAGCATTTCATCTTTTCGTCGACCGCTGCGGTTTACGGCAATCCGGGCGAGACGCCGGTGCGCGAGGATGCCCCGACACTGCCGATTTCGCCGTACGGCTGGTCGAAGCTGATGACGGAAATCATGCTGCGCGACGCCGGCCAACGCCTACAGTTTGCACTATGCGAACCTGCGTTACTTCAACGTCGCTGGCGCCGATCCGCATGGCCGCACCGGCCAATCCAACAGGGCGGCGACGCATTTGATCAAGATGGCCGCCGAAACGGCTTTGGGGCTGCGGCCGATGCTCGAGGTTTTCGGCACCGATTATCCGACGCCGGACGGCACCTGCATCCGCGACTACATCCACGTCAGCGATCTGGTCACGGCGCATTGCGAGGTGCTGCGCCACTTGCGCGCCGGTGCGCCGTCGTTGACGCTCAATTGCGGCTACGGCCACGGCTTCTCGGTGCTTGACGTCATCGGCGCGGTCAAGCGCGTGTCGGGCGTCGACTTTAATGTCGTCAACGCACCGCGCCGCGCCGGCGACGCTTCCCGCATCGTGGCGGCAAGCGACCTCGCCCGCACCACGCTCGGCTGGCAACCCCGCCTCGACGATCTTTTGACGATTGTCGCCCATGCGTTGGCCTGGGAGCGCGAATTGCAGGCGCAGCGGTCGCGGCGACATCATCAACGCGGCCAATACGAGCGCGGGCATGGCCGGCCCGCCATTATTGCCTCGCCTTCGGCGGTTCCCCCGGACGGGCCGATCGACCACAAAATCCCTGAAATCACTTGAAAACTCCTGCCCTTCCGGGCATGGAACGCGACTGCCGCGCGCACCCGCCGCGGCGGGGGTGCTATGGTTGAAGCATGAAAGACATTCCGGCCGGTTCCGCGGACGACTATTCGACCGTCGCCCTGGTGCGCCGGCTGTTGCTGGACGAGGCGCTCGCGCACTGGCCGCGCTACGCCATCGCCTTCGTGCTGATGGGTATTGCCGCCTCCGCCACGGCGCTCACCGCCTATCTGCTCGGCACCATGACCAACGAGGCCTACGTCAATCATAATTACCACGGCATCGTCGTCATCGGCCTGATCGCGATGGTGATCTTCGCGGCCAAGGGCTTCGCCACCTACGGCTCCACCGTCCTGTTGTCGTGGATCGGCAATTCCATCATCGCCGACAACCAGCGGCGCATGTTCGACAAGCTGTTGCAGCAGAACATCGGCTTCTTCGCCGACCGCCACTCGTCCGAATTCATCGCCCGGCTGACCACCGGCGCTAACGCCGTCAGCGGCGTGATCAATCTTCTCATCACCGCGATCGGCCGCGACCTGATGTCGCTCATCGGACTGTCGATCGTCATGATCATTCAGGACCCGGTGATGTCGATCATCGGCTTTCTCGGCGCGCCGCCGGCCTTTTTCTTTCTGCGCAAATTGATCCGCCGGGTGCGCAACATCGCGCGCTTGCAGTTCACCGGCGGCACCCGCATCATCGAGACCATGCAGGAAGCGTTGCAGGGCATGCGCATGGTCAAGGCCTTCGGCCTGGAAGACGAGATGCGCCGCCGCCTCGGAAAGAGCGTCGCGGAAGTCCAAAATGAATCGAACAAGATGGCACGGGTGTCGAACCGCGCCAGTCCGATGATGGAGATGCTTGGCGGCTTCACGGTGGCGCTGGCGACGATCTACGGCGGCTATCGCGTCATCGAAACCGGCGCGACCCCGGGCGAGTTCGTCTCGTTCATGGCGGCGTTTCTGCTTGCTTACGAGCCGGCCAAGCGGCTTGCCCGGCTCAATATCGACCTCAACAACAACCTCGTCGGCGTGCGCATGCTGTACGAGATCATCGACAGCCCGTCCGGCGAGCCAAACGACGCCGATCTGCCGCCGCTGAAGCTTTCGACCGCCCGTATCGAGTTTGCCAATGTGGGTTTTTCCTATCGCGACGACACGCCGGTGCTGCACGGCATGAATTTTGTCGCGCAGCCGGGCAAGGTCACGGCTCTGGTCGGGCCGTCGGGCGGCGGCAAATCGACGGTGCTCAACCTGCTGCTTCGTTTCTACGAGGTCGATTCCGGGCGCATCCTGGTCGACGGGCAGAATATTTCCGCGGTGTCCCGTCGCTCGCTGCGCGAGGAAACCGCCTATGTCGGCCAGATCGTCCACCTGTTCCGTGGCACCATTCGCGAGAACATCGCCCTCGGCAAGCTATCCGCCAGCGATGCGGAAATCGTCGCCGCCGCCAAAGCCGCGCACGCACACGATTTCATCATGGGCTTCCCGGCTGGTTACGAAACGCCGGTTGGCGAGCACGGTCTGCAGCTTTCCGGCGGCCAGCGTCAGCGTATCTCGGTGGCGCGTGCGCTCATCAAGAACGCACCAATCATCCTGCTCGACGAGGCGACCGCGGCGCTGGATTCAGAATCCGAGCACCATGTTCAGGAAGCGATCGCCGAACTGTGCAAGGGTCGCACCACGCTCGTCATCGCGCACCGGCTGTCGACGATCATGCATGCCGATTGCATCCTGGTGGTCGAAAACGGCCTCGTCGTCGAATCCGGTCGTCACGATGAACTTCTGCGCAAGGGCAGCCGCTACGCCTCGTTCTATCGGCTGCAGCTCAAGGAGCAAGCATCGCCGCCACTTGAGCCCGTCGCCATCGCTTCGTCCGTCTGAACAAAGTTCCTCCCTCCAACAGCAAATGTGATCATGAGCACCGACGCTAGAAGCTATGTCATTCCGCCGCCGCCGCAGGCCGCGATTCCGGTCGCCGGCACCGATAAATTTTTTCCGGTGCGCCGCCTGTGGTGCGTCGGCCGCAATTACGTCGAGCACATCAAGGAGATGGGCAATGACGTGCGCGAGCCGCCGTTCTTCTTCGCCAAGCCCACCGACGCCATCGTAACGGATGGCGGCATGGTGCCCTATCCGTCACTGACCAAGGACATGCACCACGAGGTCGAGCTGGTGGTCGCGCTCAAGAGCGGTGGCCGTAACATAAAGACCGACAAGGCGCTCGACTGCGTTTACGGCTATGCCGTCGGTATCGATCTGACCCGCCGCGATCTGCAAATCGCCTCGCGCGACATCAAACGTCCCTGGGAGGTCGGCAAGGCATTCGATCATTCGGCGCCGTGCGGAGCGATTAAGCCCGCAGCCGAGGTAGGCACTCCATCCAAGGGCCGCATCGCGCTGAAGGTGAACGGCAAAGTGCGCCAGGACGGCGATCTCAATCAGATGATCTGGAATGTGCCGGAGATCATCTCGAAGCTTTCGGAAATGGTCGAGCTTGCCGCCGGTGACATCATTATGACGGGCACGCCGTCCGGGGTCGCCGCGACGGTTGCCGGCGACAAGATCGAGTGCGAGGTCGAGGGCGTCGGCAAGCTCGCCGTCAGCATCGGGCAGCCGTTGAAATAGCGCCTTCGGGAAGCCGGGAACCTGATTAATGCTGGCGCGTTAAAGGGGGAACCAGTGGAGTTCCCTCATGGCTCGCCGTGTCACCTTACGCATTCAACCGCCCATTCCGTTCGGCGATGTCGCGCTGGTACCGGCGCCGCTGACCGGCCGGCCGGAAGCCGATATGGCCCGCGCCATGGCCGCCGCTTTGGCCGATTTCGAGGCGCCCACCGCAGCCGACGTTTACAATCAGCTTCGCCAGGCGTTTCCGCTGGCGCCGTTAAGCGCGCGGGTCGCCGCTTTGTCCGCGCTGATGGAGCGTATCCGGCGGCCGCAGCATTAAGCGCCGCGCTCTTTTGCAGCATTAAGCGCCGCGCTCTTTTATAGTCCCAGATAGGCGCTGCGGACGCGGTCGTCGGCCAGCAATTGCGCGCCGGTGCCGGTCAATGTCACGCGCCCGTTTTCCAGCACATAGGCGCGGCTCGCCAGTTTAAGCGACAGCGCCACGTTTTGCTCGACCAGCAGGCATGTGATCCCCTCCCGATTAAGATCGCGGATCGTATCGAGCACGGTGCGCACGATGTTCGGCGCAAGCCCGAGCGATGGCTCATCGAACATGATGAGCTGCGGCGCGCCCATCAGGCAGCGGGCAATGGCGAGCATTTGCTGCTGGCCGCCGGACAGCGTGCCGGCCGGCTGGCGTGCTCGCTCGGCGAGCACCGGGAACAGCGCGAAGGCACGGTCGCGGTTTTTGGTCCGATCGGCGCGGGCGCGCGGCAGCATGCCGCCGATATCGAGGTTTTCGTCGACCGACAACGACGGAAATATCTGGCGGCCTTCCGCGACCTGGCCGATTCCCGCATTGCAAACGCGATGGCTCGGCCAATCGGAGATGTCCGAGCCACCGAAAATAATCCGTCCACGCGCCCGCCGATGCATGCCGGCGAGCGCACGGATCAGTGTCGTCTTGCCGGCGCCATTGGCGCCGACGATGGCTACGATGGCGCCCTCGTCGACCTCGATCGATACGCCGTCGAGCGCCTGGGCGTCGCCGTAAAACACATCGAGCCCTTCGACACGCAGCATCACAGCGCCTCCGCGCCAAGACCTGGGCCAAGATCCGGGCCAAGTTCCGCGCCAAGATAGGACTGCACGACTGCCGGATCGCGCACGATCGCTTCCGGCGCGCCTTGCGCGATCGCCGTGCCGTGATCGAGCACCACAACGCGTGACGCCAGCGCCATCACGGCGCGCATCACATGCTCGATCAAAAGGATGGTCAGCCCGGATTCGCGGTTGAGCTCACGCAGCGTCGCGACCATGCGGTCGGTCTCGGTCGGCCGCAAACCCGCCATCACCTCGTCGAGCAGAAGGAGCCGCGGCTCGGTCGCCAGCGCGCGGGCGACTTCGAGGCACTTGCGATCCGGCAAAGTGAGCGTCGCCGCGATCTGATGGCGCTTGTCGAACAAATCGAGACTGCGGAGCAGCGCCTGCGCGCGCTGCCGCGCCGCGCCGACGTCGCGCCGATGCAGAAGGGCGCCGACGATGACATTGTCCTCGACGCTGAGCGCCGGAAACGGCCGCACCAGCTGAAAAGTGCGCCCGACGCCGCGCCGGCAGACCGCGTCGGGCGGCAAGCCGCCGATCGGCTCGCCCGCAAAAGTAATGGTGCCGCCGTCCGGCGCCATCGCGCCGGCGATCATGTTGAAGAGCGTAGTTTTGCCGGCGCCGTTCGGGCCGATCACGGCGAACAGCGCGCCTTCCGGCACTTCAAAGCTGACTTGATCGACGGCGACCAAGCCGCGAAACCATTTGCTGACGCATCGCAGCGAAAGCAGCGCGGTCATCGCCAAGCTCCCGTCAGGCCGAGCCGGCGCGACAGCCACGGCCAGATGCCTTCCGGCAGCGCCACAACGACGATCAGGAGACAGATGCCGTAAAGCACCTGTTTGGCGCCGGGCAGATCGAGGCCGAAGGCGCCCATCGCCGTGTCGAGCGTCTCCGCCAATCCCGTCAGCACGAAGGCGCCGAGGATCGGCCCGAACAGCGTCCCGATGCCGCCGATAATCGGCCCAAGCATCATTTCGATCGAACGGGAGATATTGAAAACCTGCTCGGGGAACAGGTTGTTGTAGAAAAACGCATAGAACACGCCGGCAAACGATGTGATCGCGGCGGAGATCGTCACCGCGTACATTTTGTAACGGAAGGTGTCGATGCCGGCGGCGCGCGCCGCCTGCTCGTCCTCGCGGATGGCGAGCCAATAAAAGCCGACGCGGCTCTTGAGCAACATTCGACAAAGGACGAAAGCCACGACTGTCGCGGCGAGGATCACATAGTAGAACATGGTCGGATCGCCGCGCAGCTGCCACAGATCGTTATGCGCGTATTGCGCGACCGGCAAGAACAGCCCGGCGGACGCGTTGAAAACATCGAGATGATCGAAGCCGATGCGGGCGAATTCGGCGCAGGCGATGGTGAGGATAGCGAAGTAGACCCCGGCGACGCCGAAGCGGAACGCGAGAAAGCCGACCGCGGCTCCGCATGCCGCCGCCACCGGCATCGCGGCGAGAAAGCCGAGCCACGGGCCGATGCCGAACCGGGTGAACAGCGCCGCCGCAATATAGGCGCCAAGCCCGGCATAAAGCGCGTTGCCGAGCGAAAGCTGCCCGGCGAAACCCATCATCAAGTTCCAGGCCTGGCCGGTAAACGCGAGGTAGAGAATGACGATGAGAACGGTGACGAGATAATCGTTGACGATCCACGGCGCGGCGAGCAGCGCTACGAACAATGCGGCAAGCAGGAGCATGCTCCGGCGCGGCACACCGCCGGCGAGGCGCTCGACGATGTCGGCCATCATGTCACCCTTTGGCCAAGAAGGCCTTGCGGCCGCAGCAACAGAACCAGTACGAGAATGGCAAAGGCGAACATGCTTTTGGCCGACGGCGTGAACAAAAGTCCGGCAAACGCCTCGGTCAGCCCGATCAAGATGCCGCCGAGGAGCGCGCCCGGCATCGATCCCAAACCGCCGGTGATGACGATGACGAAAGCCAGCAGCGTATAGGTTGGGCCGATCATCGGCGTGACGTCGACGATCAGCGTCATTATCACGCCGGCGGCGCCGACGCAGGCGGCGCCGATGCCGAAGGTGAGCGCGTAAAGCCTATTGACGTCGAGGCCGACCACCAGCGCGCCGGTATAATTGTCGGCGCAGGCGCGCACCGCCTTGCCGACCGGCGTGAAACGAAAGAACGCGAACAGCAGCGCGGCGAACAGGATCGCCGCGGCGCCGGCATAGAGTTTTGAGGCGTCGACGATCAGCACGCCCAGCTGAAAGCTGTCGTAGGCATACGATGTCTGCACCGTGCGGGCGTCAGGGCCGAAAATGATCAGAAGCGTATTGACGATGATGATCGCAATGGCAACGAGGAGCAGGAACTGGCTGTATTCCGGCCGGGTGATAAACGGATTGATCAATCCGGCCTGCAGTGCGTAGCCGAACACGAACAAAACGGCCGCGATTGGAATGAGCATGATCAGCGGATCGAGATGAAAGCCGGAAAACAGCACAACCGCGAGGTACATCGCGATCGACATCATCTCGCCATGGGCGAAATTGACGACCCGAACGACGCCGAAGATGACCGACAGGCCCAGCGCCATCAGGCCATAAACCAGGCCGGTGAGAATTCCAGCTACCGCGACGTTCAGATAGACGTCGAACGCCACCGGCTCAGCCGCGGTTTTGATACGACGCCATCGGCCATTGCGGCTTGGCGTCGGCGGCTTCTTTCGGTCCCAACGTCACCAGCTTGCCGCCGCGGTTCTGGATGGTGCCATTCCTGAGCTTGTCGTTCTGGCCCTTGGCGTTGAACTGAATGCCGGGGCCGATGCTGACATTGTCGGTGATGTTGGTGGCGCGGATCGCGTCGGCCAGCGCATGCGGATCGGCCGAACCAGCGCGCTTGTAGGCGTCGGCGGCGACCAGCAACGCCTCGAACGTATAAATATGGTTGGTGCTCATATTGACGTCGGGATAGGTCTTGGCCAACGCGGCCTGCAGCATCTTCGAGAGTTTTTTGTTTGGGTCATAAAACGGATCGAAACTGATCGGGCCGTCGCCAAGCTTGCCCAGCGTCTTGAGGTACTGATCTTCGTACCAGCCCGGCCCCATGCTCATGATCGCCTGCGGTGTCCAGCGCTGCTTGACCAGTTCGCGGGTGATCAGCATCGCGTCATTGAGGCGGCTGACGACCAGTAGCGCATCGGCATTGGCGGCCTTTGCCTTCGCCACCTCGACCGAAAGGTCGCGCGCCGCCGGATCGTAGGCGATCTCGTCGACGATCGTGTAGGGCATGTCGAATTTCGGCATGACGATGGCGATGCCCTTGGTCATCGCGGTGCCGAACGTATCGTTGACATGCATGTAAACTACGGTCTTCGGCGCGCTGCCGGTCAGCGCGAACAGCTCCAATTGATTGGCAAAGTCGCTGCCGAGCAGCATCGGCGCGGTGGGAAAATTCCTGAACACGAATTTGTAGCCCTGTTCGGTGATTTCCGGTGCAGCGCCGATATTGATGACGAACGGAATGCCCTTCTGTTCCGCGACCTGGGCGATCGCGGTGGTCTGGCCGGAATCGAAGGCACCGACCAGGAGCTGGGCGCCGTCGCCGATGAGCTTTTCGGCGTGTTCGCGCGCCGTGTCGACGTTCGATTCGGTGTCGCCGTTCATGATCGTCAGATCCGGCAGGCCGAGCGATTTGAGGATCGCTGGAGCGACGTCGACGCCGCGCTGGCAATCCTGGCCGATGCCCGCTTCAAAACCGGACCGCGGCAACAGCACGCCGACCTTCAGCGGTCCGCCTTGAGCGCAAACGATGGCCGGGGCGGCGATTGTGGCAGCGGCGGCAGCGGCCCCCGCAAGCAGGCGACGGCGGGTCGGCAGCAAGTGGATGCGGGTCACGGCGAAGTCCTCCCAGATTTTGGCGAAATGCTAGAGCATGATCCGGAAAAGTGGAAGCCGGCTTTCCGAAAAAATCATGCTCCATCAAGATGATAAACTGCCGCGCTCGCGGCAAGCGCCCATCGTGACTCAATCTGCGCTAAATAGTTGCATGACGGCTGAGGCGACGCGCAGCAGCCGATGGTCCTGGCCGTTGCGCGCGATCAGCATGAGGCCTGCGGGAAGCGTGCCGGCTTGCGCCGCAGGCAGCGGCAGCGTGATGGCGCAAAGATCGAAGAAGTTGACGATAGCGGTATTGCGCAGCACCGCGGCGTTGCGTGCGGCGAAGACTTTCGGATCGGCGACTTCGGCAATCGTGGGGGCGACGATCGACGTCGTCGGCATGACGAGTGCGTCAAGCGCGGCAAGCCGGGCATCCATGGCGCGCACCAGCCGCGCCCGCTCCTGCATCATGTCGGCATAATCCGTCTTGGTGACGGCGCAGCCGCGCTCGATGCGGGCGCGGACATTTGGGTCGATATCGGCGGCGCGACGGTTCATCCGGTCACGGTGCACCACGCAGGCTTCCGGCGGCGAGATGCCGCCCTTGGCATTGACGGCGTTCATGTCGTCGAACAGCGGCGATAGTGTTTCGCGGCTGATCCTTATGCTGGCGCCGTCCAGCAGCGCGATCGCGGCTTTGAATGCCGTGGCGACGGTGTC
>CAVUPV010000014.1:0-46991 GCA_963743395.1 uncultured Alphaproteobacteria bacterium | reverse complement strand
GGTGATGCCGGGCGGCGCGGACTCATCCTCTGCAGCGGGAGGGTCATCCGCCGAAATTCGCGGGGCGAGCGAAGGCGGGCGGGGTGGGACCGTCAGCAACGTCACCGCGCTCTCCACCTCCGGCACACGCGAGGAAATCTTCCGGCTCCACGGCATTCAAAACCGAGCCCGAAGCAAAGCTGTCGCCGGCGCAGGCGCTCGAATACCGCACCGACCCGCGCGCGAACGCCAAGGCCGCCGCGGCGGAGAAACGCGCCGAGGCGAAAGCCAAAGGCTACGAAGGCGAGGCTTGCGGCGAGTGCGGGAATTTCACGCTGGTGAGGAACGGCACGTGTCTGAAATGCGATACGTGCGGCGGGACGACGGGGTGTTCGTAATTCTCTGACTCGTCATAGCCGGCTTGATCCGGCCATGACCAGCTCCCGTGAAGAATCACGCCGAATTCCGTAAACGAGCAAGCGTAGGATGGGGTAAGGCGCGGAACGCGCCGAGCCCCGCGGTCATCGAGATCAAATAATTTCGCTGACGTGGGCACGCTTCGCTTTGCCCACCCTACTTGTTGCGCTCGCACCTCAGGGTAACGGAGATATTTTTCGTCATTGCGCCCTTTTGCCTCGCGATGACGAGACCGCTTCCCTCACCTACCTTTGGCGCTCACCAAGAACAACCGTAGGAAGTCCAAAGTCCCGCGTAATAGCCGCTCCACACGGGGCTGAAATGACAGGGATTGGCATAGGGCGGATAGAATTCGACCAATCCCGGGTAGTAGGACGGCCCAAGCACGCGCACGGCATGGAATCGGACGTGACGCCTGCTCCAGCGGTAGCGGACAGCGCCGTGATGGCCGGCATGCGTTCGCGATGGAGCGGCCTTTGCCGCTTCGAGCACGGGAGCCGTTTGAGACGTGACGGCAGGCGGCACGACGGCTGGCGAAGCCGGCGCGGGCGCGGTGGCCGTTTGAGGCGTGGCGGCAGGCGGCGGCTCGATGGTAGGCGAAGCCGGCGCGGGCGCGGAGCCCGATAGGCCGGTGGGCGGCGTCGGCGAAACCGGCGCTTCCGGCGCTTGCGGCACCGCGCTTGGATCTGATGGATTGAAAACCGGCGGCGGCGGTGGCGGGACGGGATTGACCGTCTGCGCTTCGGCCCGGCCGATGGCGAATGCCGCGGTCGTCGCGGCTAGTGCGACAGCCGCGAAAAGCACCCCCGCGCGACGCTCAAACCTTGTCGCCTCCATGCCAGTCTCCTTGAGTTCCGGTGGTCGCCCGAACGCATTCCCCACCAGCAGCAATATGGAAGTCGAGCAATCCAGACAATCCGCTGGTCGCGGGCATCCGCGTCTTAGAATCTCGGCAGAGCGTAAAGACGTGGATGGCCGGAACAAGTCCGGCCATGACGGATAAGTGGCATAGAGAATCGCGCCGGATTCCGTAAACGAAATATGAAGCCGCCGAAAAAAATTTTGGGGAACTCCTGACCCGAAGTCTCGCTCATGCTTCGCGGGCGATTCTCGGAGCTCGCGATGAACAAGCTGCTGATCGTCGCCTTGGTGACCGCTTGTGCGGTCAACGTGGTTTGCCTGTTCGGCCATCTGTAGCTGCCGCCAGGATTAAGCGCGCATCATCTCAGCTCGCGCTTCGTCTGCGCCCTTCGCGCCGTCCCCCGGCGCTCGTTCTCTCTCAATTGCATCATCAGAACGAACAGCTCGTGCGAGAGCTTTTGCGGCGGCGCGTAGCGTTCCTTGAGCCCGTCGCCAATCATGCTCTGCATGATCCGATGCAATGTCACCGGGTCATTATTGTCATGCGCGATGGCGGGGACGGCCGAATGTTCCCGAACTGCGGCATGATCGGTCATCGGATCGCCGGTCAGCGTCACCCCCAATTTGGTTAATCGGCAAATCGGCAAGTTGTTCCGCAAGCTGGAAGCGCGGCTTGCCTCCCCCGTGTGGACATGGCTTAACGGCGGACCCTCGACGGAGAACAGCAACATGCTCCTTTCCCCGCGCGGCCGTCTGCTCGCGCTCGTCCTCGCCGCTTCATTTGCCGGCGTTACGGCCGGTCTCACTCCAGCCAAGGCGCAAACTGTCATGACCACACCGGACGGATTGGAAATCATCGATCTCAAGGTTGGCACCGGCGCCTCCCCGAAAGCCGGCCAGACCGTCGTAGTGCATTACACCGGCTGGCTTTATGTGAACGGCAAGAAGGGCACGAAATTCGACTCTTCGGTCGATCGCGGCCAGCCGTTCGAGTTTCCGATCGGCAAGCAGCAGGTCATCGCCGGCTGGGACGAAGGCGTTGCCACCATGAAAATCGGCGGCAAGCGCACGCTCATCATCCCGCCAGCGCTCGGCTACGGCGCGCGCGGCGCCGGCGGCGTCATTCCGCCGAATGCGACGCTGATCTTCGATGTCGAACTGCTCGGGGTGAAATAGAAATCCCCGTCATCCTGAGGTGCACGCCGAAGGCGTGCCTCGAAGGATACGGCCCGCGCGCCGCGGGCGTCGCCCTTCGAGGCTCGCCACGCTCGCACCTCGGGGCGACGGAACCTATTTCGCGCGATCCGGTCACGCAAACGGATGGTGGCCGGCAATACCGACCCCGGCCTGGATGTAACCGCTACCGATAGCGCCCAGCAGTCCCTCTATCTTGTCGATCGTCTGTTCGATCAAGCCCGGCGGCTCGCCCGCTTCAAGCTGGCTCCTCAATTCCAGGAACGCCTGGTTGGCAAAATCGAGACGGCGCGCCAGGATCGTCGTCACGTAAAGGAGCGCAGTCGGGTCTTGCATCAAGAGTGTCGCGTCGGCGACATGAAACTCCGATGCTTCGAGCGCGCGCACGTCCGCACCATGCGGCTGATCGAGCAGCGCCGACAGCTCGCCGAACACCGCGCCGGGTTCGTCCACCCTGGCGATCTCGGTGCCGTCCTTGGCGATGCTGACCGCGCCGGATTTGAGAATCGAAAGCCGTCCGGTTTTCGTACCCTCGGCGAACACGGTCTCGCCGGCGTCAAAACTTGCGAGCGGAAGCGCGGCGAGCCGTAGTCGCCAGATCTCCGGATCGTGGATCGGCGTCATTGCAGGCGCCCCCGTTTGCCGCATCGATTGCGGTCCCTATGGCGGTCCATTCCGGACCCCTGAAAATAATTATTATGAACATAAGCCAACGTGCAAACATTCGCCGGCCGCCAAGCTGCTTTTCGACGTCGATCTGCCCGGCGTCAAAAATCAGCGAACTTTACGCTACACCAGCGCATCCAAACTCCACGGTCCGGCCCCGGCGAAAACGAAATAAAGAAATACGAAGCAAAACAGGACAGCGGCCTCGCCGCCGTTAAGCAGCGGGAAAAAGCTGCGCGGCGCGTGGTCCATGAAATAGCCAATCGCCATCTCGCCGGACATGATGAAGGCGGCAGCGCGTGTGAAGAGCCCAAGCGCGACCAGCGCGCCGCCGGTGAACTCAATCGTCCCCGCAAACCACTCAAGCTCCATGAAACCCGGCATCTGCCCGTGCGGCAGGAAGCCGAACAGTTTCGCAATGCCGTGCTCGCAAAAAAGCAGCCCGGCCATGATGCGCAGAATGCTCAGCACATAGGGTTGGAAGCGGTCGAACTGGCTTGCGAGCGTTGAGGCGTAAGCCTTCGGGGAAACGGAAACGGCGGACGTTTCGCGACAATTCATTTCACGACCTGCTGGGAAAGGATCGCCCCGGCAGCGGTGTAATGAAAGTTCCACCCGTGCGCACATCACAACATTCTGATGGCGCGGCGGGAATGAGCGATGAGACACCGAAATCCGCGATGTGCGGCCGCCATGATCGCATTGGGTGGCTGCCATGATATTGTGCAGCCACGATTCGTCATTCGCAGGGGCCGCCATGAGCCGCAACAACATTATCTATCTGATCCTCGGCGCGCTGGTGATTGCGGTCGCCGGATTGAGCTATCAGCTCTACCAGGACCGCCATCCGCCGCAGGGCATGCAAATCAATATCGGACCCGGCGGGCTGTCGATCCAAGGGAAATAATCCGCCAGAGGCTCTCTTCCTCCGCCCCCTCAATTCGCTGCAGCGTTCCGATTGCGCCATTCCGCTCGCTCTAGCGGTGGAACGGCGGGCGCCTTGGCGCGTTTAAAGGTGAGGACCCTTTTAGATGAATCAGCACGACCAGGAACTTTTGGACAAGCAATTGCGGTCCGTCAGCGCCGCGCCGCGCAACGAGGTCACCGTGATGTTGGCGATCGTCGCCGTCTTTCTCACCGGCATCGTGATAGGCAGCTTTTTGTACGCTTCCACCGAGCAGCCAATGCAGATGGCCTTTAACGACACAGCGGCTGCGTTGCCGCACGCGGCACTCCAAATCAGGCGGCAATAGGAGACCGGCAACGAAAATGCGCGGCCGTCACCGCTCCGGCTCCGTTGTGAAGAACAGCGGGAATCCGTTACTCTTGCCGAGTTCGGTGGCTTCCTTTGCCTTGGTCTCGGCGACGTCTCGGGTGTAAACCGCGATCACGCAAACACCGCGCTGATGCGCGGTCATCATCACGCGATAGGCCTGGTCGGCGGTCATGCGGAACACCGCCTTGAGCACCAGCACGACAAACTCGCGCGGCGTGTAATCATCATTGAGCAGGATCACCTTGTAGAGCGGCGGCTGCTGTTCTTTCAGGCGCACCTTGGTGCGCGGCTTGACCAGAGTTTTGGTCACTGTTGCACGCATGATCCAGAAAAGTGAATACCGGTTTTCCGAAGCCACCATGCTCCTCTAAAAATCCACCCCTGCGCACCCGGCAATGCGAATACGGCATGATGTCATCGTGGCGTATTCAGCTGGAAGTATAGTCGCTCCCGGCGCGTCGTCCCAGTGCCGCCACCGCGCGGCACGCCGGCCGGAACCGGACCGGCATTGTGGCATTGACCACCGCTGTTGTGCGAAGATCGTCGCGCGAAATCATTGCGAGGTTCGTCATGAGCATAGTCTGGACAATCGTCATCGGCTTTGTGGCCGGCATCATTGCGCGCTTACTGGCGCCAGGATCGAACAATCCGGCGGGTTTCATTCTCACCACGTTGCTCGGCATCGCGGGCGCCTTCGTCGCGACGTGGCTCGGTCAGGCCGTCGGCTGGTATCGGACCGATCAGGGCGCGGGTCTGATCGGCGCGGTGGTCGGAGCGCTATTCGTGCTCTTCGTCTGGCACCGGCTGGTGTCGGCGCGCGTTATATCCGACCCCGGTGCCCGGCGCTGGCTATAGGCCGGGCGCCAAAACGGCGGGGCGAGCGGTGTTCGACGACGACCGCGCGCGGCGCGCCGACGCGGCCGGCGATGGTGAAACGGGTCGGCTCCTTGCGCTGACCCATTTTCAGGACGGTCGGGCGAGCGACTTCGGCGGAGACGTGCATCAGCGACATGACGATTTCGACCTGACCGTCGACGTCATCGGTCATGCCCTGCGCGGCCAGAACCGCGTCCTCGATGGTCGGCGGATCGCGCCGGACCCGGCGCCGGCCGTCCTTAGTTTCCCAAACTTCGCTCATATCGCACCTGCCGCCGTCCGATTGCCGGACTCATTGATTTGAGCCCTAATTATCAGCCCTTTACCGCAATGCAGCAAGCAAATTGTGCAACGCACTCACAATAATTTTACGCAAGCTTGGGCACACGGTTACGACAGGGCACGCGCATGCCTCAGACATGGCAAATGCCGCGCCGGCGCGCCTTTTCGCCGCCACCGGTGTCGCCCTCGCGTGACGGACGCTAGCGCCGCGCGGCCATCTCGCTGAACAGCACGCCGCCTTTGGCCTTCGAGGTCTTCGGTGTCTCAACGAGCGATACCGTGACGTGGTCGGCGGTCGTTCCGGCGTTCTTGACGACGGCCTCGGTGATGTCTTTGACGAGCCCGCGCTTCTGCTCAAGCGTGCGGCCTTCCAGAATATAGACGACGACTTCAGGCATAATCTCTGCTCCCGTTGTTGCGCGACGGCCTCACCTGCTTGCAGTCGAGCAGTTGGGACCGCGACGGCCTTGCTTCAGGTTCGCGCCCGTACTATCGGAAAGTTCCCCTAGGGGCACAACAGGGAGCTGACAATGAAGCGTCTGGTTTTCGCGCTTGGCGTACTGGCACTGGGCTTTGCCGCCTCCACTCCGGCGCGCGCCGATTACGCCGTCGTGAAGTTCGAGCTCGGCTTCTGCCGGATCTGGTGGGACACCGGCATGAAGCCGTGGGGTGCCGGCTGGACCGTCGTCGCCACCGCGCCGGATTTCATGAGCGCCTGGGCCGCCCAGACCAAGGCGGTCGCCGCGAAGAAGTGCAACTAACACCGAGCTGTTCGTTTGGCTTGCCTGCCGCCGTCAGCCAGCGATGCCGGGCGGCGGCAATCTATTGCCTCTCGCGCGACAAAATCAGTTGTTCGGATAGTATGACGTTCCGGCGTGCGCGCTGAACATGCGCCGCAGCACCGTGCCGAGACCGGGGGTCTGATTGGTGCTGTGATGCATCGTCTTCTTCGGTGGAGGCGCCACATCAGGCGTGACCGTCGTTCCGTCCGGAAGGCCGGCCGGTGTCGCGTCTGTCGCTGACGACGGATCCGACAAAGCTGTCATACCAGGCGCGGCCTGCGGCGCCGCAACGGCAGTCGCGCCGTCACTCGCGCCAACATTTGTCGCAGAGGTATTGACTGCGGGAATATTCGCCGAGGAAATATGGGCGGGAGCCCTGACAGCGGGAGTTTGCGGCGGCGCGGTTAGCGCCGGCCGTGGCGCGGTTGCCGCTCCCGGCTGCGCCGCGGCCCTCGCCTGCACTGCCGTTACAACCGTAGTGGTGTTCGTCGGGACGACAGCGGTCACCGGCGCCGAAGCGACTGGCGCGGTCGCGATCGGCACGGTGGCAGCCTGTACGCTGGTGACGATGGCGTGCGCCGCGGCCAATGATGTTCTGTCGCCCTCGGCCGGACGGTCGAGCAGCGACAGGACGACGCCGGCGCCCGCCGTTGCACCGATCGCGGTCGCTACAACCACAATCCGTGCCGTGCGCATGAAGCTCGGCGCCGGGGCGAGATAGCCCCATTCCGGACTGAAATTACCGGCCGAACGCATCCCGACCTCCTGGACGGCGCACCGGCCGCCCGTGCCTAAATAATCACGCTACGTCCAAATTCGAGGACGCGAAGCGGCACCCATTGCGGCGCCCTGGCGTTGCTAAAACCCCTCGCCGCGGAGCCGTTCCACGCTCGGCTATGGCTTAGCCATGGTAAACGGGGCCGGCAAGCCGCGGTAGATGTGAAAACCGGACGCTGTTGCCAAATGGCATCATCCAGTGGGCAAATTGACGCAAATTTCATCGCCGTCCGCAGGCCGGCCGATTGTTATGCACACCTCTATGCGCCTCGCGCTGTTGCGATGTTCCCTCCGCACCAGACGTCGCCGGCAAATCGCGGCTCATGAGGCCGAGCTAAACTGCCGTGCGCTCGGCGCGGTTACGCCGATGCTCTGGCCGACCGAAGTGAAAACAACGCCGATCGCGGTGACGACGTGACGCGTCGCGGCCACCACGTGATCCTTGAGGTCGAGCGTCTTGGCGAGAAGTGAATTCGGGTCGCGGGCGAGCCGGTCGCCGGGCGCAACAGTGTCGTCCTGATCCGCAGGCAGATCGGCTTGCGCGATCACAAGCGGCGTGCTCGGCGCCGCTGCCGCCGCCGCGAGCGTTTTCTTGACATGGGGTGGGGCCGGCTGGAAGGCGGCGAGCTGCCGGACCGGCGCGTCCGATGCGCTCTTGGCGTTCGCTACCTGGGTATCGGCCGCACTATCTGCGGCAGTTTTGGCATCCGCCTCAGCACGCGCGGAGGCCGCATCCTCGGCGGCGTCACGCTTCTGCTCCGCCGTCATCTGCGACTTCAGATAGTCCATCATCATGGCGTGCTCGTCGCGCACCATGGCCATCATCTCCGCCGAAGCGGGAGTGACCTGCTCGGTGGCGATGCGTGCGGCCGGATGCCCAGCCTGGTACTGGGTGAACAGGAAGCCGCCGATCACGCTCGCCAATACAGCGGGCAGGATGTCGAGCACGAACTTGCCGAAAAACCCCGTCAGTAGCGGCACACCGGGCCCCGCCACGAAATTTCGCTCTATGATGCGGCCTATGTTGAATGTCTCGCTCGGCTGCATGATTCGGTCCCCGATTTTTCAAACGTCTGATTGAATTTCAAACACTCGTTCTGGGCAAAGCAAGGCCGGGAACAAGGAATTTTTAGGGCAATCCCCCGGTTTTCCGGTTCCCTCGGCCCTACAGGCGGCGGCCCAGTCCGCCGACGACCCACCGGCTGATCGTGCCGGCAAGCCACTCGACCACCGCATCGTCGAGCACCAGGCCTATCGGCGGTTCCGCCAGTTGCTCCCGATTGCGCAGGAACATGCTGCATTGGCCGATCAGCCAGATGGCGGCGACCGTCACCGTGCGCTGGTCGGCGTCCGGCATGAAGCGGCGCACCAGATCGGCCGCAAGTCCCATGAACGGCGCCGCCTCCTCGCTGACGAGGTCGCGGAATACCGCCGTCGGCCGTACCGTCTCCCAATTGAACAGCCGCATGTGCCGGCTGTATTCGTCGCGCGCCATCAGCGGATGCAGCTGGCGGCGGATGAACTCGGCCAGCGCGTCTTCGCGCGACATCGCTTTGACGTCCTTGGCATGGGCGAGCTGATCTTCGGTCAGCGCCCGGAACGCCACTCTTAAGACTTCGCGGTAAAGCCCGTCCTTGCCGTCGAAATGATAATTGATCGCCGCTTGGTTCACGCGCGCTTTGGCGACGATGGCGCGGATGCTGGTGCCATCATAGCCGCGTTCGGCGAACAGCCGCTCGGCCGCCTTCAAAATGCGCTCGCGGGTGACTTCGGATGGCCGCGTCATGCCTGACTCATTTTCGCCTTTTTTCAAACCTTCGTTTGAATTCCCAATAGAGCTTTGCCGCACGCAATGCAATCGCCTGTCGAGGCAATATGATGCCTGCCGCGGTGTTTGTGGCGGCGGGGCGCGCAAGTGGCCGGAGAGAAGCACATGAGCATGCAACAGCAGTCGTCCGACGGCATCGGACTAGCCAAAGTCATGCTGCCTTTGTCGCGGCGGGGCTTCATGTCGAGTTCCACCGCGGCGGCGGCCGGCTATACGCTCGCCGCGGGGCCGGTGCGCGCCGATGTCATCCACACCAACGCGAACGGGCTTGATGCCGGCGACGCGAAAATCGCGGTGACCGGCGGCGACATGCCGATCTACTACGCGCGCCCGGCCGGGGTGGCGCGCCCGCCGATCATCCTTGTCTGCATGGAAGTTTTTGGTTGCACGAATTCGTCAAGGACGTGACGCGCCGGCTGGGCCATGCCGGGCTTTTGCGGTCGCCCCGGATTATTATTTCCGCATGGTGATATGACCCAAATCAGCGATCGGACCGAACTCTTCAAACATGTGGACTCCAAGACCGACACCGAGTTGTTTGCCGACCTTGACGCCACGGTCGCTTGGGCGAAATCCAAAGGCGGCGACGGCAACCGGCTCGGCATCATGGGCTTCTGCCGCGCCGGCCGTAACGTTTGGCATTACTCGTCGCACAATTCGGACCTCAAAGCCGGCGTCGCCTTCTACGGGCCCTTGGCCGACAAGAGCGATGCTGCGCCGAAAAGCTCGATTGATCTCGCGCCCAACATCAAGGAGCCGGTGCTCGGTCTTTACGGCGGGGCAGACTTCGGCATTTCGGTGGATTCCGTGCACGAGATGGAAGCCGCGTTGAAGGCGGACGGTAAAACCGCGGAATTTCACATCTACCCCGATGCGCCGCACGGCTTTCTCGCCGACTATCGGGCGAGCTATCGTGCGGACGCCGCCGAGGATGGATGGAACCGGATGATCTCCTGGTTCAAGAAGTACGCTGACCTGATCGCACGCGATTGAACGCAGCGCGTACCGGCGCCGCGTTTTTCGTGTCTGAGTGTGAGCATGAACAGCCGCTAACGAGGGAGGGCCGCATGGCTCGCATCGACGAGGTTAAAAGAGAAGCCCTGAACCTGCGCCAGCAGAAGCTCTATGACGGCATCATGCGCACGCGTCCGCGCGCGACGCTGAGCGGACCGTTCTCGGTCTTGATCCATCGCCCCGACATCGCCGAACCTACCGATCTCCTGGCCAATTGCTTTCGCGTCAATCCGAAGCTGGACAAGCGGCTGATCGAGCTGATCACGCTGCTGATGTGCCGCGCCGCAACGGTGAAATACGCCTGGTCGGTGCACGAGCCGCTTGGCCGCCAGGCCGGACTGACGGCAGACACGATCGATGCCATCCGCGCCCGCAAGCCGCCCGATTTCAAGCGCGATGACGAGCGGCTGATCTACGACCTTGTCAGCGAGCTTATTGCCAGCAAGATGGTGAGCGCCGCGAGTTTCGAAAACGCCAAGGCCGCTTTCGGCCTCGAAGGCGTCATCGAGGCGGTCAGCTGCGCGGGCTTTTACGGCATGATCGGTTTCGTGCTCAACGCATTCGAGATCCCGCCGCAGGCGGGAGGCGATGTGCTCGCCTAGCGCATGAACCGGAAAAGCGGCAATCCGTTTTTCCGAAACGACTAAACCGCATGCACCGGCGCTGTCGCTTTTTTTAGCGCGGCGCGGCCGCGGGCCGTCAAGCTTACGGCTCTGTCTTTGTCGTTGCCGAGCCGGATCAGCTCGTCGAGGATAGCGTCTTCCCAGACCGAAAGCCGCGGGCAACTGGTGCGCCAGGCTTCCATTGTCTGGCGGTAGGTGCGCGGCCGGTCCGCTACCCAGGTGAGGAATTGGACCATGATCAGGCTTGGGGAATAGGACATGGCTGGCTCCGCAGGCGGCCTATCATAGCTTATAGCGCCAAATGCTTTCCGGATGCAGCCGCCGCTGTTCGACACCGGCAAGCGCGCTAATCCGTTCCGCGCGAGCCAAGCCACAGCCCACCGCCACCGAGCGCACCGCAGGCGAAGAACGCGATCCAGCTCAGCCACAACGGGACTGCCCAGCCGGCCAGCACAAGGTCCCAGCCGGCGGATAAGCGCCCGAGATGGATCAAAGCGGCGATGCTGAAAATCACGCCCGCAATCGTGCAATAGAGTCGTTCGCTCATAGTCGTCGCCCGGTCGTCATCGCGGCAGCGCTGGCAGCCGCCGGCAAGTAATTGCGCTCCGGTCTGTCGATCCGCGGGAAATACGGAACCAAAAGCGCCAAAACCGCGTTATTCGCCGCCTAGTCAAATAGTCAAACTGTTAAAAATGATTGTGAATAGCACTGAAAAGTGAGATCAATTCGGATATTCGAAAGCGAGGATTTGCATGTCCATCCTCATCAGCATTCTGATTACCTTTCTTGTCATCATTCTGGTTCTCTATCTGATCAATATGCTGCCGATCGACGGGCGCGCCAAACAGATCGTGCGCATCATCGTCATCATCATCGGTGTACTGTCATTGCTGCGCTATCTCGCCGTCTTCTAGTCCGGCTTCCCCGCTTTGCGCCGCATTGAGGGATACGTGATCGTCTCCGCCGACGGTATGATCGCCGACAGTAAAGGCGTGATGCCGGATTCGATCCGCAATCCCGCCGATCAGAGTTTCTTCCAGAGCGAACTCGACCGTGTCGCCGCTATCGTGCACGGACGGCATTCGCATGAAGGCGGACCGCGCGCGGCTCGGCGGAAGCGGCTGGTGGTCACGCGTCAGATCGCGGCCGTCGCGCCCGAGCCGGCGTATCCCAATGCGCTGTGCTGGAATCCGCTCGGCGCCACTTTGGAGGTGGCGCTCGCGCAACTCGGCGCCACCGACGGAACGGTTGCGATCATCGGCGGGCCCGAAGTGTTTAGCCAGTTTCTACCGCTTTACAGCGCCTTCCACTTATCGCGCGCCACCAACGCGAAAATTCCCGGCGGCCGCGCGGTGTTCACCGAGGTCGGACCGAATGCCACGCCGGAAGACGTACTGACGCGCCATGGCCTCAAACCCGGCGCCCAGCGCGATCTCGATGATGCCGCTGGGGTCACCCTGGTGACGTGGCAACGCTGAAAATTGCTCCGCCTCGCGCCGGCGGGCGCCGGCAACTGCTTCACCGCTGAATCTGGATGAGTTCCTTGACCTGATCCGGCGTCAGCGGCGCGGCGAGAAATTTCTGCGCCACGGCGTCGGCCATAATGTCGTCCAGCCCCATGACCTTGTCGGTTTGCAACGCTTCTTTCGGCACCAGCTTGAGCACACGTTGCACAATGCTGTCCGGCAGGCCGGAATATTCGCCGTAGATCTTCAGCGCCTCGGGGCTGGAATACATCCAGTCGATCGTTTCCTTATAGCCCTGCATGAAGCGCCCGATCGCATCCTGCTTGTTCTGCAGCGTTGCCGCGCTGGTCAGGTTGACGCGTACCGCGCGCGTTTTCAGCGCCGCGACGTCATTTCCGGTGGCGATGATGCGGGTCTGACCGCTTTCAACCTTATCGAGCCCGAACGGGGCGGCGCCGAACCCGACATCCACCTGGCCGGTCATGGTCTGCGTCAGCGTCGCCGCGATATTGCCGGTCTGCGTCGGTTTGGCGGTGAGGCGATATTGGGCGATCAGCGCCAACAGCGAGCCATGGCTCGACGATCCGACCGCCGAAAAGGCGACGGTCTTGCCGTTCATGTCCTCGATGGTGTGAATGGACGAATTGGCCGGGACGAACCAGTACAGATCCGGCGCGCCGGTGATCTCGCTCGAGATGATGCGGATCGGCGCGCCCTTGGCGAAAGTGCCGATGGCCGCCGAAACCCCCGACGCCACCGCGATATCGATGCTGCCGGCGATCATGGCCTGAATCGATTCAGGACCGGCCGTGGTGTAAAGAATATCGAGATCGAGGCCATGCTTCTTGAAAATGCCGCCGCGCTCGCCAAGCTCGGCGATGCCGGCGTCCCAAGCGCCCTTCTGCGGCACCGCCACCTTGAGCACATCATCGGCAAGGGCGACGCGGGGCGCGCTTATGAATGATCCGCCCGCGAGCGCCAGGGTGCCGAGAACCAAGACGACCAAACGACGCATGATTTCCTCCGCACGATGACGATTTTGAAATCCTGATTATGATGTTGCCATGACTTTACGCCCGACCCCATCGACTTCAAGCCGCGTCGTCGCGCTCGATTACGAGATCGTCCAGGAGCAGGCCTCCGCGCTCGGCCGGCTGGGGCGCGCGCTGGAGACGGCGCTGGCGGCGCTGGCGCAGCATGACCGCGACAATGCCGAGAACAGTGCGGTCCGCGCCAAGCTGGTGCAGGACGCCGGCGATGCGCTGTGGTGCTTCATAGTCCAGCGCGAGGCGCTCGGACTGCGCGACCCGCGCCCGATCATCCGCGCCTATCGGGTCCCGGCGGAGGTGCAAAACCGCATGGGCGTCTTCGGCGGCCGCCGCCGCCGCGCGTCGGCCTGAGCCTTGAACGCTGGAAGGATCGCGAATCATCCGCGCTTTGCCGCGCCGTTAGGGACTCATTAACCCCCGTTCGCTGGCGATGGCGGCTTACGGCAAGCCTTTTTTCACCGTTCCCAATGCATTGTTACGGCTGGTGCAATGGCGTGGCGGCGCCCGGAATCCCGATGCGTACTCCTACCCCTGTCCTCATTGATGAACTCGAGGCCGCCCTCGCCTCCGGCAGCATCCCGCGCCGGATCGATATCCTCACCCGCATCACCGACCTCTTCATAACCGGCGCCGAAGTCTATTCCCAGGAACAGGTCGGCGTGTTCGATGACGTCATGGTCCGCCTGGTCAACACGATCGAGACCCAGGCGCGCGCCAAGCTGGCGCACCGGCTGGCGCCGATCGCCAACGCGCCCGAGCGCGTCATCCACATGCTCGCCTTCGACGACGACATCGAGGTCGCCCGCCCGGTCCTGATCCAGTCCGAGCGGCTCGATGACCGGGATCTCCTGGTCAGCGCCGGCACCAAGAGCCAGGAGCATCTTCACGCCATCGCGCAGCGCCGCTCGCTGAGCGAGGCGGTGACCGACGTACTGGTCGAACGCGGCGACCGGGAAGTGGTCCATTCGGTGGCCAGAAACATCGGCGCCCGCTTTTCCGACGCCGGTTACCGCATGCTGGTGAAGCGTTCGACCGGCGACGACGCATTGGCGACCGAGGTAGGGTCCCGCCGCGATATCCCCAGGCCGCTTTTCCTCCTGCTGTTGGAGAAGGCGTCGACCGCGGTGCGCGCCCGCCTTTCCGCGGAAAATCCGCAAGCCGGCACCGCCATCGAGGGCATCCTGGCCGAGGTCGTCGGCGGCATGCGCAGCGACGCCCGCAATGCTTCGCCGGACTTCGCCGCGGCGCAGGCGACCGTGGAGCAGCAGAACCGCATCCGCCGCGTCGGCGAGGCCGAAATCTACCAATATGCCCGCGACCGCAAGTTCGAGGAGACCGCGATCGCGCTGTCGATCATGTGCGACACCCCGATCGACGTCGTCGAACGAGCGCTGCTCGATCCCGGCGCCGAGATCATCCTCATTCTCGCCAAGGTGGCCGGCCTGACCGAGTTGACCACCAAAGCCATCCTGCTGTTGCGCGCGGCCGATCGCGGCATGTCGGCGAAAGACCTTGAGCAGGCGTTATCGAGCTTCAACCGCCTGCAAACGGATACCGCGCGGCGCGTGCTTGGCTTTTTCCGCACCCGGGTCAAAAAGCCGGCGGGACCGGCAGTTCCGCGAGCCGTCGCCGTCAACGGCTGAAGCCTTATCCGCAGTAGCCGGGCGCGACCTCCAGCCACGAGCCGTTCGGATAGCGGTAGTAGCAACCGTTGTGCCACCAATAATAGCCGCCGGACCGCTGCTGTGCTTCGGCGGCGATGGTAGCGCCAGCCGCGGCGCCGATCACCGCGCCGGCAACCGCGCCGCCGGCGTTATGGCCCAGCGCGCCGCCGATGATGCCGCCAACCGCGCCGCCGACAATCGCGCCGGCGAGCGGATCCTGCGCCGCCGCTGGCTCGACCGGCAGCACAGCCACGAGCGTCAAAAATAATATCCCAGCTCCCACTAAGCGCTTCATGATCGTTCTCCCTTCCCGTTCGCCGCCGGCGTTATGCCCGAAATCTCCGCCGGCTGAGATATGAATCTGAGCGGATCATAGAATAATCGCGAGCGAAAGTCCGCTCGCTGCGCCGCCGGCGGCAACCGGCGCCGGCGCGCGGCGGCACAATTGAGGAGGCGCAGAAACCGCTGCGGCATGCTGGTTTCTACGTCATCGTCGTAGCAGCCGGCGCGCCAAACCGGCGCGCCATTCCCGCCGCTTCGTCCGGGCGTCTTGCTGGCGACCGCTCCTGGCGGAAGCAGAGCACGCGAACATTCGGCAAGCGCGCGACGCGCAGAGCGCGGCGGCTTGTGCGTCATCTGACGGTGTGGAGAAGCGGCGATCGTGACGAAGCGTTAAAGGTTTTCTTGCAGAATCTTCTTGACTCCATGCTGATTGCATTTAATTGGGGATTTACGCCGCTGTTGGTCGGTTCGCGTGGACTGATCGGGCGGCTTTCGCTTTCGAGGCGCCGGCTCGCCGGCATCTCGGGTTCTTATCTCTGGTTGGAGAGAGCGGCATGAGCCAGAACGCCCTCTTGCGATCGGTGAAGGGCTTGGGGATCCCAGGTACCGCCCGAAAGGAAGACAGGAAGACCAAACTGAAAGTGGCGCCCGCGCCACTGGAGGAAGACCGACTCGATCATTTTGCCACCCGCAACGGGGTTCGCTGCGCCGGCGTGCATCTGATCGTCGATCTGCACGGCGCCAAGCGGCTCGACGATATCGAGCATATCGAGGCAACGCTGCGGCGCTGCGTCGACGCCGCCCAAGCGACGCTCCTGCACATGCACCTGCATCATTTCCAGCCCAGCGGCGTGTCCGGCGTAGCGGTGCTGGCGGAGAGCCACATCTCCATCCACACCTGGCCGGAAGCGGGCTATGCCGCGCTCGACGTTTTCATGTGCGGCTCGGCCGACCCTGACAAGTGCATCCCGGTGCTGCGCGAGGCCTTTTCAGCGAAACGCGTCGGCGTCAACGAGATCCTGCGCGGCAAAGACGCCTGAGCCGCTTTCCCGATTGACAAAGTTTGAGTGGCCGGGCCGAGTTGCGGCCACTTGTCGTTTGGGATTCGCTCTATCACCGGGGCCGTCATGAAAAAATTGCCAGAGAAGCGCTGGATTCCGGAAACCCTGTTCGACGATCTCGGCTTCCGCATGAGCTTTCAGGTCGACCGGGTGCTCTATGAATTGCAGACCGACCACCAGCACCTGATCCTGTTCGAGCAGCCCTATTTCGGCAAAATGCTCATGCTCGATGGCGCCACCCAAATCTCCAAGCGGGACGAATTCATCTACCAGGAAATGATGTCGCACGTGCCACTGTTCGCCCACGGCAATGCCAAGGACATCCTCATCATCGGCGGCGGCGATTGCGGCATCGCCGAGGAAGTGCTCAAGCACAAGGAGGTCAAAAGCCTCACCCAGGTCGAGATCGACGAAAAGGTGGTCGAATTCGCCAAGGAGCATTTCCCGGAATTCACCGAGCCGGTCTTCGCCGACAAGCGCTTTACCTCAGTCATCGACGACGGAGCCAAATATGTCGCCAGGACCGACCGCCGGTATGACGCGATCATCGTCGATTTCGACCGATCCGATCGGACCGGGAAAGATCCTGTTCGGCGAGAAATTCTATTCCGGCTGCCGGCACTGCATGAAACCGGGCGGCGTATTGGTCACGCAAAATGGCGTGCCGTTCTTCCAGAAGAACGAGCTGACCGCGACGATGTCGAAATTTCGCAGACTGTTCGCGGACGCCAGCTGCTATGTCGCGGCGATCCCCGTCTATGTCGGCGGCCACATGGCCATGGGTTTTGCTACCAATAACAAGCGGCTGCGGCGGCAGCCGGTGAGGACCATCGCCGAACGGTACCGCAAGGCCGGCAGTTTTACGACCAAGTATTGGACGCCCGAAGTCCATGTCGCCGCCTTCGCGCAGCCGCGCTTTATCGCGGATTTGGTCGCAAGGGCCAAAGCGCCCAAATAGCGGACGCCGGTCACGGACGATTGAGGACAGCGGCCGGCCGGCGGATGTAAGCTATCCGGCGCTTGGTCTGCACTATGAGCTTGTCCGCGCCATGAGTTTCTTCCCAGCCAAAGACCCCGGCTTCGGCGATGCCCGTTCGAGCGATGCCATCGCCCAAGTGGTCGTTCCGCGTTCGATCGATCTCGGCGGCTTCCAGGTGCGCCGCGCGCTGCCGTCGGCGCGTTCGCGCATGGTCGGGCCTTTCATTTTTTTCGATCATTTCGGGCCGGCGGTATTCAAAGCCGGCGACGGCATGGATGTGCGGCCGCACCCGCATATCGGCCTCTCCACCGTCACTTATCTGTTCGACGGCGAGATCGTGCATCGCGACAGCCTCGGCAGCGCTGTGCCGATCCGGCCGGGCGCCGTCAATTTGATGACCGCCGGGCGCGGCATCGTACATTCCGAGCGCACCGCCGCCGACCATCGCGACGGCGGCGAGCCGCTGCACGGCCTGCAATTATGGGTCGCGCTGCCGGCCAACAACGAGGAGAGGGCGCCGGCTTTCGCGCATACGCCTTCGCCGAATATCCCGGAGCTGCGCGAAAACGGCCTGACGCTGCGGGTCATCGCCGGCACCATGCATGGCCTGCGTTCGCCGGTCGCGACAAGCTGGGAGACCGTGTTCGCACAGGCGCACCTCACGGCCGGCAGCATTCTGCCGCTTGACGCCTACTATGAGGAACGCGCCCTCTATGTGATTTCCGGGGAGATCGAGATTGCCGGCGAGGGCCACGGGCCGGAACGGCTCTTGGTGCTCAAACCCGGTGACCGTATCGAGGTGAAGGCCGTGAGCGACGCCCACGTCGTTGTGGTCGGCGGCGCCGCGATGGATGGCCCGCGCCACATCTGGTGGAACTTCGTCTCGTCGCGGAAAGACCGTATCGAAGCCGCCAAGGCGGATTGGAAAGCCGGCCGCTTCGATCTCGTCCCCGGCGATGCGACCGAGTTCATTCCGCTGCCGGATTAAAACGCATCACAGGAGGAGACGATGGTCCGTCCCATCCGTTCTCACGCCGCCGGGCTGCTCGCCGGAGCTTTATGCATATTGGTGGCCGCCATATCGCCCGCATCAGCCGATTCGGACCTGGAGCGCGCCTATCGCATCATCGCCGGCAAGACATTCGTCGATCTCACCCATGCATTTGGCCCCGAGACGCCGGTCTGGGCAGGTTTTGGCCAGGCAAAATTCTCACCCGCCGCCGATCCCAAAACCGGCGAGCCTTACACTATTCCCAAGGATGAGTTCCGCGCCACCTACTACCAAATGGTCGGTCAATACGGCACGCATGTCGATCCGCCCGCGCACTTTGCGCAAGATGGCATCACCATGGACAAGATCCCGCTCAAACAGATGATCATGCGGCTCGTTGTACTCGACGACACGCCGTACCTCGCCAAGGATCCCAACCACGCGTTTTCGATCGCCGATCTAAAGCTCTGGGAGCGCGAGCATGGCCGGGTGCCGAATGGCGCCTTCGCCGCGCTGCGCACCGATATGGCTAAGGATTGGGACTCGAATCCCGAGCGCTTCAAACGCCAGCCGTTTCCGGCGTGGTCGTTCGAAACCATCAAATACCTCTATGAGCAGCGCGGCGTGACCGCGACCGGCCACGAATCGATGGACACCGACACCACCGACAAGATGGATTCGGAAACCTGGATACTGCAGCACCGCCATTACCAGATCGAGGTCATGGCCAATCTCGACAAGGTGCCGCCCACCGGCGCACTTATCGTGGTGACTTGGCCGAAAGTGGAAAACGGCCTTGGCTTTCCCGCGCGCGCTTTCGCGATTCTGCCGTGAACGGCGTTTCCCGGACGCGGCTTGAATGCTGCGCCGCGCCCGGAAAGCGAATTTGTCCTCACGCCACGTTGCGCTGCGACCGCAGCCAGGCTTCGATCTCGCGCTCGGCTTCGACCCTGGCAAAACCGTAGCGCGCTTGCAGACGGCCGATCAATTCGCCGCGGCGGCCGGCGATGCGCGTGACATCCTCGTCGGTGAGCTTGGCCCAGTTGTTGCGGACCTTGCCCTTGAACAGCATCCAATTCACTTCGATCTGGCCCCAGTTCATCGAATGTTTCCCTGATTGAGGACGGACAAACGACGCCCGCTTCGCCCGCGTCGTCGCGACGATGACAACGGTGCCATGCGGCTGCAATTCGGCGATAGCGGGGTCTTTCCGGGATCAATCTTGGCGCCGGTCTGGCCGGTCTCGATTGTCAATTGCAAATGCCGGTATTCCCGCACGGACAAAATTCTTCCCGCCAATGTGGTTGCAGTTTGCTAAATTACGGCCAAAAAACATGCGGGCTGACATGATCGATTTTCTCCGCCGACGCGCCTATCCGTCGAAGACTTTTGCTTTGGCCGCGATGTTCCTGCTCAGCGGCTGCATCGATTCGGTTCAGCCGCTATTGACCGGTGCGCAGCCGCTGCTCGGCAATCGGCCACACATTGAATTCTATGTGCTGCGCGACGGCGCGGCGCGCGAGCCCAGGGCCGAAACCTTCGCCTGGCGCGACGGCCGGTATGTCCCGGTAGAAGGCACGGCGAGCGACCTTCATGATTTCACCCTGCACGCCTTCGCCGGCGCCGACCTTATCGTGCAGAGCCTGCGCGCCGGCCAACCGGCCGAATATAGCATTGCGCGGAAACTCGCTGACGGCACGTATCTGTTGTTCGCCGTCGACGAGACTGATGCCGACGCGGCGACCCGCGAAAAATATTGCGATAAGGTGCCCGGTGCTGCGTGCCGCGTGGCGACAAGCGAGGCGCTGTTGGCGTTGGCGCGGGCAAGCGCCGCCAAGCCGCGTTCGAGCGGCGGACTCGCCGTTCTTGTGGCGGACCGTTAGATTGCCCGGCCATATGGCTTCACCCTCCCCGTCTCCCGACGTCGAACGGCTTGCGCGCGACATCCGCGCCGGCGAGCGCAACGTGCTGTCGCGCGCCATCACGCTGATCGAGAGCAAGCGCGCCGATCATCGGCACACCGCCGCCGCGCTTACCCAAGCGCTGCTGCGCGACACCGGCAAGGCGGTGCGCGTCGGCATTACCGGCGCGCCTGGCGTCGGCAAGTCGACCCTGATCGACGCGCTGGGCCACATGCTCACCGAGCAAGGCCGCAAGGTCGCGGTGCTGGCGGTCGATCCGTCGTCGCGGCGCACCGGCGGATCGATCCTCGCCGACAAGACGCGCATGGCGCAGCTCGCCAATGACGCCAACGCCTTCATCCGACCCTCGCCGTCGTCAGGCACGCTCGGCGGCGTTGCCGCCAAGACGCGCGAGACGATGCTGCTTTGCGAGGCCGCGGGCTATGACGTCGTACTTGTGGAGACCGTCGGGGTCGGCCAGTCGGAGATCGCGGTAGCCGACATGACCGACTTTTTCCTGGTCATGGCGCTGCCCGGCGCTGGCGACGAGTTGCAGGCGCTCAAGAAAGGCGTCGTCGAACTCGCCGACATGATCGCCGTCAATAAAGCCGACGGCGACAATCTCGCGCGGGCGAAACTGGCGGCGTCCCAGTACGGCGCCGCCCTTCATATTCTCTCGCCGCGGTCGCCGAACTGGTCACCCCCGGTGATCACCTGCTCGGCGTTGAAGGGCGATGGCATCGAAGGACTGTGGGCGCACGTCCTCGATCATCGGCAAAAGCTGACCGCATCGGGCGAAATCACCAAACTTCGCGGCGAGCAGCAGGTCAAATGGATGTGGACCATGCTGGAAGAGCGGCTGTTCGCGCCGTTGCGATCCGACCGCGCGCTCAAGGCCGCATTGCCGCGGATGGAGGCCGATGTCGCGGCCGGCCGCCTAGCGCCGGCAACGGCGGCCGAAGAAATCGCCGCAATGCTGGCGAAGTGACGCTCGCGGCAAGCCGCCGTTAACTGTCCTCGTGAAAACGGCGGAATGTCCCGCGCCGAAACAACGTCCTGGCACATCATTTGATGCATGACGGCACCCAGGAGTTGTTGTGCATGAGCATGGATCGCCGCCGCCTGTTTGCCGCCTTTGCCGGCGTCGCCACCGCCGGCACCGCAACGCCGGCGCTGGCGCGCGACAGCACGGCAATGCCACGCGCCGAGATCGACGCCACGGCGCTCGGCCTTCGCCCGAATGCCCAAGAGGATCAGTCGACGATCCTCCAGCGCGCCATCGAGCGCGCCGCCGCGGCAGGAGCGGTGCTGCGGCTGCCACCCGGAGATTTTCGCGTCGGTGCGCTACAATTGCCGCCCTATGCCGCCGTCGCCGGTGTCCCCGGCACGACGCGGCTGATCATGGCCGGAGGCCCATCGCTGTTGTCGTCGAGCGGCAGCGATCACATCAGCCTCAGCGGCCTCGTCGTCGACGGCGATACGATCCCGCTGGCGAACGGCCGTGGACTTATTCATCTGACGAAAGGCGCCGCCATGCGCATCGTCGATTGCGAAATCGTCAATGCCGGCGGCAACGGCATCACGCTGGAAGAGATTGCCGGCGAGGTGACGGCGAATACCATCGCAGGCGCGGTAGACAACGCCATTTTTTCCAACGACGCCGCCGGGCTGCGCATCGCCGGCAACACGGTCCGGGGCGCCGGTAATGGCGGCATCCTGGTCTGGCGCAGCAAACCCGGCGACGACGGCACGCTCGTGGTCGACAACCGCGTCGAAGACATCGCCAACAAAAAGGGCGGCTCCGGCCAGTGGGGCAACGGCATCAATATGTTTCGGGCTGACAACGTCATCGTGCGCGGCAACCGCATCCGGAACGCAGCCTATTCAGCGATACGCGGCAACACCGCTTCGAATCTCCAGATCGCCGGCAATACCTGCAGCGGCATGGGAGAGGTTGCCATCTTCGTTGAGTTTGGCTTCGAGGGCGCGGTCGTCGCCGACAACATTATCGACGGCGCGGCCTGCGGCGTCGCGATTGCCAATCTGGACAAGGGCGGCCGGCTCGCGGTGGTGCAAGGCAACCTGATCCGCAATCTGCGCCGCGGCAGACCCGCCGGCGACGATCCCACCGATGCTTCCGCAATCGGCATCGCGGTGGAGGCCGACACCGCGGTGAGCGGCAACGTTATCGACAATGTCGAGGGCGCCGGCATCCAGGCCGGCTGGGGCGAGTATTTGCGCGACGTCTCCGTCACCGCCAACGTGGTGCGCGGCGCGGATTACGGCATCGCGGTTTCCGTGGCGTCAGGCGCGGGCACAGCGGTGATTGCCAATAATCTCATCTCCGGAGCGCGGCTCGGCGCCATCGTTGGGATGGAATGGACAAAAATAGTGGCGGACGATCTTGGCCGCGACGCGCCTGCGCGCTACGCGCAACTGTCCGTCGGCGGCAATCGCGTGCGCTGACGCTCTTTCTCAAATCACATCAGCGACCCTGATCGTTCCCACCTCGAAGCCATTCCAATTGTGCAGCACCGGCTTCAGATGCGGCCCGAGCGCCGCGCGCTCTGCGGCATCGAGCGGCAGAAAGCGCGCGATCGCGGCGGCCATGATCGCGGCCGCGGCGCGGCCGGCGCCGTCGTCGCATTTAATTGCGATGCCGAGCCCCTCTCCCGGCAGCGCGCCGCAATAAACGCCTTCGGCGCCGGTTTTCACAAAAACCCGCGCGCCGAACAGCTGCATGATGTTGGTGCAGAACCGTCCGGTGCCGGCGACAAACCAGGGTTTATTGGCGCAAGCCTCGCGCAACCGCGCGGCCGCCGCAGCCCGTTGGCGCACAAGACCGTGGCCGGTGCCGAATTTGGCGAAGCCGCAAGCGAGCTTTTCCAGCGGTATCGCCCAGGTCGGGACCGAGCAGCCGTCGATGGCGCAAGTGTCTTGTGCCAGGACAGCACCGGTAAAATCTTCAATTACGGCGCGCACCCGCCGCTGCACCGGATGTTCGGGGCGCCAATAATCCGCGTGATCGACGCCGGTTGCGCAGGCGGAGCACAGAAAGCCCGCGTGTTTGCCGGAACAGTTGTTGTGCAGCGCCGACGGCTTGCCGGTTCGCGCCAGCGCAGCCGCCGCCTCTTGGGAGATCGGATAATGCGCGCCGCAGCGCAACGTCGAAGAATTGAGACCAGCCGCGGCGAGCATGCGCTCTACGCCCGCGACGTGCGCCGACTCGCCGCTATGCGAAGCGCAGGCGAGCGCGAGTTCCTCGTCGCCAAAGCCGTAGCGGTCGGCCGCGCCCTCTTCCACCAGCGGCAGCGCTTGCAGCGCCTTGATCGCCGAACGCGGAAATACAGGCTTCGTCACGTCGCCGATCGCAAGCACCCGGTTTCCATCGGCATCGGCGACGGCAACCGCACCGCGGTGGCTGCTCTCAATCAGCGGCCCTCGCGTCACTTCGACGAGAACTGGATTACTCATGTTGCATCCTCGGCGAAGTTGCGCCGACGCACCGTGTCCGCCGAGGCCCGTTCCTTAGCTCACTTTTTCCGCAGGTTGCAGCGAACAACCTCAAAATGTTGCGCGAAAATGCGGCGACCTGAATAATTATGCTGCATCGCAGTATAGACACAAAGATGCCTGAATAAAATTTCCGTCAACATACTCTATTCCATAACAAATTCGTGAAAACTGTTTGAGCTATCGGTCCTTGTGCAATGCAAAATGCGTGATAGTTAGCGGATTGAGGGGCGACTTTAGAACGAGAGATACAGCCATGAAATCGATCAACGTGAAGGTGGTTCTGTCCGCCCTCGCTATTGTCGCGGCGCTTGCCAGCCCGGCATTGGCGAAGAGCCCGCAGCAAGCCGGCTATGGCGCGAGCGCCTATAACAGCATCCCGGGCTACGATAGGGACGGCAGCGTCGTCGCCATTCCGAACCCGGATCGGTAACAGTCGCGGACTTCCTTGGAGACGCCATCGGATACTGCGGCGTTATCGTTTGAGTGACTGGTAAGGCCGCCCTGGTTGGCGGCCTTATCAGTCCGTTCCTTGACCTCCCGGCGCTTTTTTCGCCATTCTGGCGTCATGCGCCGGCTCACCATCGTGCTGCCGGTCCTTGACGAGGCAGCGATCATTATCGGCGCGTTGTTAGCGCTGGCGCCGTTGCGCGCGCGCGGCGTCGAGGTGGTCGTCGTCGACGGCGGCTCAAGCGACGGCACGCGCCACTTGGCGCGGCCGCTCGCCGACTCGGTCATCGCCGTTTCGCGCGGCCGCGGCGCGGCGATGAATGCTGCCGTAGCGCTCGCCACCGGCGATGCGTTGTTGTTCCTCCACGCCGACACCGCGTTGCCGGACGACGCCGACCGGCTCGTTATGTCCGCGTTGGCGCACCGCACTTGGGGCCGTTTCGATTTGCGCATTGCCGGGCGGCACCCGCTCCTGGCTGTCGTCGCCCGCTCGATCAACTGGCGCTCGCGGCTGACCGGCATCGCGACCGGCGATCAGGCGATCTTCGTCACCCGCCAAGCGTTTTTGGCGGTCGGCGGCTTTCCCGAGCTGCCGCTGATGGAGGACATCGCGATCTCACGGCGGCTCAAGCAGCTGTGCCGGCCGTTCTGCATCGCGAGGCCGGTGGTCACGTCCGGACGCCGCTGGGAGCACTACGGCGTCATCCGTACGATCGTCCTGATGTGGCGGCTTCGGCTCGCTTACTACCTCGGCGTCGCGCCAGCGCGGCTGGCCCAGCGCTACGGACCCGTTCCGCCGTCACCCGCGCAAGGCAGCGCCGGGCCATAACTTCGGCGCGGTGCGTGCGTATTGCACCGGCCGGGCGACCTCGGCGCCGAGCGTCTGCGCCGCATGCCAGCCCCAGTGCGGGTCGTCGAGGAAGGCGCGCGCCATGGCCACCATGTCGGCCTTGCCGTCGGCGATGATCTCTTCTGCCTGCTTGGCATTCGTGATCATGCCGACGGCGCGGACCGGGATGCCCGCCTCGCGACGCACGCGTTCCCCCGCCGGCACGTTGAAGCCGGGCTCGGTCGGCCAGCGGCTGTCGGGCGTGATATTAGCCGACGAGACGTCGATGTAGTCGAGGCCGGCGGCCTTGAGCGCCTTGCCCATCGCGACCGCATCGTCGGTGGTCAGCCCGCCTTCGACCCAGTCAGTGCCGGTGATGCGCGCGCCAAGCGGGATCGTGCGCGGCACCGCGGCGCGTACCGCCTTCACCACTTCGAGCGGGAACCGCATGCGGCCGTCCAACGAGCCGCCATAGTCGTCATTGCGCTTGTTCGACAGCGGCGAGACGAAACTGTGCAGCAGATAGCCATGGGCGAAGTGCAATTCTATCGCGTCGAAACCGACCCGCAGCGCCCGCTTGGCCGCGTCGGTGAAACATTTGGTGACATGGGCCATGTCCTCCTCGGTCATGGCGCGCGGCGTGTGCCAGCCGGGACCGAACGGCAGCGCCGACGGCCCGATCGTCGGCCACGCGTCTTCAGCGTCCGACAGCGCCTTGGCGCCCTCCCACGGCCGTTGCGAGGATGCTTTGCGCCCGGCATGCGCGAGCTGAATGCCGATTTTGGCGGTGCCGATGTGGTGGCAGTGATAAACGATGCGCTCGAGGGCGGCCTCGCAAGCGTCGGAATAGAGCCCGAGGCAGCCGTGGGTGATACGGCCGCGCCGCTCGACATGGGTCGCCTCGACGATCAAGAGCCCAGCGCCGGAATTCGCCAGCATGCCGAGGTGGGTGATGTGCCAGTCGTTGCCGACGCCATCGTCGGCGCTGTACTGGCACATCGGCGCGACGACGATGCGGTTGGGAAGCGTCAGATCGGCGAGTTTTATGGGCGAGAACAAAACGCTCGGCATCGGCTGTCACTTGCTGTTTGAGGGAGCAGAAAACCAGGAGGAGCCCCGCCAGACAGCGCCATCGACGCACCGCCTGCGTACGGTCCAAGGCTGTGGATAACGCGCCGGGAGGCCGAAAGTCTAGCCGGGCCAGCGGAGGGCAGCTATTCCGTCTGACCGGCCGTCACTGCGTCGCGACCGGAATTCCCAGTCCAGTTCAGCCTCATCGCTCGGCGGCAGTCCGGCGATCGCCGCCCATTGATCGCGCACGCGCAGCACTTTGCGTATCTCATCCAAAAATTCCACATGGGTGTAATAGTGCCGCCAGCGCCCGCTATCGCAGAGATCGAGGAAATGCTCTTGCCGACGCTCGACCAATGCGAGCCATCTGCGCGCGATACTGTCGTACGGACTTTGTTGCCGTTCCGACATGGAGAAAAGCCAAGCGCAAATCTGATAGCGCCTTTGCAATCGGCGCATAGCGATAATCAGCGTGCATTGTTTGATTCGGCAATCGAAATGAATGTGGCGCCGCGCGGGCGCAATTATTGACTTCCAGTTTGTGGATAAGATCGTGCAAAAGTGATTCGGCGCGGCTCAGGCCTTCACGGCAACGATGGCCTCGATCTCGACCGAGATCTGATTGGGCAACATGACGTGGCCGACCGCGGAGCGGGCATGGCGGCCGGCATCGCCAAAGACCTCGACGAACAGGTCGGAGCAGCCATCGATGACTTTCGGCGAGTCGTTGAAATCCGGCACGGCGTTGACCATGCCGAGGAGTTTGATGACGAAGTCGACGCGATCGAGAGAACCGAGCGCGTCGCGCATGGCGGCAAGGAGCCCGAGCCCGACCCGCCTGGCGCGCCGATAGCCCTCGTCGATGTTGATCTCGGCGCCGAGCTTGCCCTTCATTTGGACTCCCTTCTCGTCGAGCGGGCCCTGGCCGGACAGGTATAAGACGCTCCCCACCAGCCGATAGGGCAGGTAATTGGCGACCGGCTTGGGCAGCGGCGGCAGCACGATGCCACCTTCCTTCAATTTTGCTTCCGCGCTCATGAGATTTCCCTTTCGATGATCGGATCTGCCGCGAGGATGGTCACAACTTGACCCGCAAGACGTTGGCCAGCTCGCCGACGATGCCGCGCCGGAACACCAGAACGCAGACGACGAAAATTGCGCCCTGGATCACCAAAACCCATTGGCCGAACGGCGCCAGATAGTTCTCCATCGCGATGATGATGAAGGCGCCGACGACCGGTCCGAACATGATGCCAAGCCCGCCGACCAGCGTTATCAGCACGACCTCGCCGGACATGGTCCAATGCACAT
Organism: uncultured Alphaproteobacteria bacterium; assembly: GCA_963743395.1. Lineage (GTDB taxonomy): Bacteria > Pseudomonadota > Alphaproteobacteria > Rhizobiales > Xanthobacteraceae > BOG-931. The sequence continues at coordinate 19,849 of CAVUPV010000014.1, read as the reverse complement.
CGGTGAGCGAGGCGAGCTGAAACACCAGCGCTTTGACCGATCCGGCTAGCCCGGCCAGCGTCGCCGACAGCACGAAGGCGATGAGCTTGTAGCGGTCGGTGTTGTAGCCGAGCGAAATAGCGCGTTGCTCATTCTCGCGGATCGCCTTGAGCACTTCGCCGAACGGCGAATTGATGATCCGGTAGATCAGGAACAGAGCGGCGAGCACGATGACGACAACGAAGACATACATGGTCATTTCGTTGTTGAGATCGAACACGCCGAACAGGTGGCCGCGCGGCACCGCCTGGATGCCGTCCTCGCCGCCGGTCAGTTTTACGCGCAGCGCGACCAGATACATCATCTGCGCCAGCGCCAGCGTGATCATTGCGAAATAGATGCCCTGGCGGCGGATGGCGAGCCCGCCGGCGACGACACCCAGCCCCGCGGCTGTTGCCGTGCCGATGAGGATCGCGAATTCCGGCTGCAACCCCCAGGATTTGGCGGCGTAGGCGCACAGATAGCTGGCCCAGCCGAAATAGAGTGCGTGGCCAAATGATACGAGGCCGACATAGCCGATCAGAAGATTGAAGGCGCAAGCGAATAACGCAAAGCACAACGCCTTCATGAGGAAGACCGGATAGAGCACAAACGGCGCCGCGATCAGAAACACGACGAGGACTACCGCGGCGATCGCTTCGCTCCACGGCGTGTCACGGCGAACGGCAATGCCTGGCACGGCGGCGGTCGAGGCCATCATGCCCTCCGCCCGAACATGCCGGCCGGCCGGACCAGCAACACGACGATCATAATCGCGAAGATGACCGTGTTCGAGGCTTCCGGAAAGAACACCTTGGTCAGTCCTTCGACGATGCCGAGCGCGAAGCCGGTGAAGATCGCTCCCATGATGGAGCCCATGCCGCCGATCACGACGACGGCGAACACGACGATGATAAGGTCCGACCCCATCTGCGGCGACACGTTGTAGATCGGCGCCGCCATCACGCCGGCGAGCGCGGCAAGTCCCACGCCAAAACCATAGGTCAGCGTCACCATGCGCGGCACGTTGATGCCGAAGGCGCGCACCAGCGCCGGATTTTCCGTCGCCGCACGCAGATAGGAGCCGAGCCGGGTACGCTCGATGGCGAACCAGGTGACGAAACACACGACGAGCGAGAATGCGATCACCCAAGCCCGGTAGTTGGGCAGGAACATGAAACCGAGATTGTGTCCGCCTTGCAGCGCATCGGGCACCGCGTAGGGCTGGCCCGATGAGCCATAATAGTTGCGGAACAGGCCTTCAATGATGAGCGCCAAACCGAAGGTGAGAATGAGGCCATAAAGGTGATCGAGCCCCTGCAGACGTTTGAGAAGCAGCCGTTCGATAACGATGCCGGTAGCGCCAACCACGATCGGCACGATGATCAACGCAAACCAATAATTCACGCCCAGATATTGCAGCAGCATGTAGGCGATGAATGCGCCCATCATGTACTGCGCGCCGTGCGTGAAGTTGATGATGTTGAGCATGCCGAATATGACGGCAAGGCCGAGGCTCAACAGCGCGTAGAATGAGCCGTTGATCAGGCCGAGCAGCAATTGCCCGAATAGCGCCTGCGACGGAATGCCGAAAATCTCGAACATCAAGACGCCTCTACTCCCTCTCCCCGGCGGGGAGAGGGAGTGCGCATGCGAAAGCCCCGTTCATAAAGACGCGTCAGTTGCTGTTGACCAGCGGACAATTGCCGTCCTTGAGCGGACGGAATGCTTCCTCCGCCGGAATTGTGCTGCGCAGCTTGTAATAGTCTCCCGGATATTTCAATTCTTCGGGCTTCTTCACCTCAAACAGATAGGCAGGATGGATATTGCGGCCATCGGCCCGGATCGTGCCCTTGCCGAACAACGGATCGTCGACCGGCATTTCTTTCATCTTGGCGACGATGACCTTGCCGTCGTCGGTACTCTTGAGCGCGGCGACCGCCTTGAGATAATGCGTGACCGCCGAATAGACGCCAGCCTGCACCATAGTCGGGAATTTTCCCGCATGCTCGGCCTGCCAGCGCTTGGTGAAAGCGCGGTTGGCATCGGTCATGTCCCAATACCAAGTTTCGGTCAGGACCAGACCTTGCGCAATGTTGAGACCAAGCGCATTGACGTCGCTGACGAAGACCAGCAACCCGGCGAGTTGTTGGCCGCCTTTATTGATGCCGAACTCAGCGGCCTGTTTGATCGAATTGATGGTATCGCCGCCGGCATTGGCGAGCCCGATGACTTTCGCTTTCGAGGCCTGTGCCTGAAGCAGGAACGACGAGAAATCGCTGTTGTTCAGCGGGTGGCTGACGCTGCCCAGCACCTTGCCGCCATTGGCGAGAACGACCGCGGTGGTGTCCCGTTCGAGCGCGTGACCGAAGGCATAGTCGGCGGTGAGGAAGAACCAGGTATCTCCGCCCGCCTTGACCATGGCCTTGCCGGTGCCATTGGCAAGCATCCAGGTGTCGTAGGTCCAGTGGATGGTGTCGGGAGAACATTTGGGTCCGGTGAGATCGGAACTCGCCGCGCCCGAGACAATGAATACCTTGTTCTTTTCACGCGCCACCTCGTTGACGGCCAGAGCGACGCCGGAGTTCGGAACATCGACGATCATGTCGACATGATCGACATCGAACCACTGCCGCGCGAGATTTGCGCCCACATCGGGCTTGTTCTGCATATCGCCGCTGACAATGTCTACTTTCAGACCATGTGCCGCAGGGTTGAAATCCTGCACCGCCAATTTGGCGGCGGTGACGGATCCGGGCCCGCCGAGGTCGGCATAAAGGCCGGACATATCGCTCATAACACCGATCTTAACGGCGACGTCTTCGGCTTGCGCTGCCGTGCCGATAAGCGCGACCGCTGCAAACAACGTTAAGCCAGCGAGTTTCATTTTCTAACTCTCCTCATAATCGACAGCCCATATTGAACCAAAATCCGGATGTCAGTTGCTGGTGACGAGCGGACAGTTGCCGTCTTTCAGCGGCCGGAACGCCTCATCCGCCGGAACAGTGACGCGCAGTTTGTAAACGTCGCCTGGATATTTCGATTCTTCTGGCGACTTCACCTCGAACAAATAGGCCGGGTGGATAGTGCGGCCGTCGATACGGACCATTCCCTTGCCGAACAGCGGATCGTCGGTCGGCATGTCCTTCATCTTGGCGACCACCGCTTTGCCGTCGGCGGCGCTCTTAAGCGCGGAAACCGCCTTGAGGTAATGCAGCGTAGCCGCATAGACGCCCGCCTGATTCATGTTTGGAAATTTTCCCGGCCGCTCGACCTGCCAACGCTTGGCCCAGGCGCGGGTGCCGTCGTTCATGTCCCAATAGAAGGTTTCGGTGAGAACCAAGCCCTGCGCCAGCTTAAGGCCGACCGCATTCACGTCCGCTATGTAAAACAACAGCGCGGCAAAGTGTTGACCGCCCGTTGCGATGCCGAATTCGGCGCCTTGCTTGATCGAGTTGATGGTATCGCCGCCGGCATTGGCGAGCCCGATGATCTTGGCTTTGGATTGCTGGGCTTGCAGCAGAAATGACGAGAAGTCCTGGTTGTTGAGCGGATGCGCCACGCTGCCGAGCACTTTGCCGCCATTGGCGAGCACCACCGCGGTGGCGTCGCGTTCGAGCGCGTGCCCGAATGCATAATCCGATGTCATGAAAAACCAGGTGTCGCCGCCGGTCTTCACCAGTGCGCCGGCGGTGCTATGGGCGAGCATCCAGGTGTCGTAGGTCCAATGCACGGTATTGGGCGAGCATTTGGACCCGGTGAGATCGGCGATCGCCGCGCCCGACACCAGCAGCACCTTGTTCTTCTCCCGCGTGACCTCGCTTACGGCAAGCGCCACGCCGGAATTCGGCACGTCGACGATAGCATCAACGCCGTCGACGTCGAACCATTGCCGCGCGATGTTGGAGCCGATATCCGGCTTGTTCTGATGGTCGGCGGTGACGAGGTCGACCTTCATGCCGCGGGCATCGGGATTAAAGTCCGCAATCGCCAGTTTGGCGGCGGCGACCGAGCCGGCGCCGGTGTCGTCAGCGTAAAGGCTCGACATATCGGTGAGCACGCCGATTTTGACGTTGGTCTGGGCCTGCGCAGCCGTCGCGAGCGATGCGGCGGCAGCGAATGCCATAGCGGCTGCCAATCTCATGACATTCCTCCCTTGATCGGCCTTATGGCCCTTGTTGTATCAAACTCCGAGATAGTCGTGCAGCTTTCCCATATTGGCCTTTAGTTCGGGGGTTGAGAATTCGTCGACGATGCGGCCATGCTCGACGATATAGTGCCGGTCGGCAACCGTGGCGGCGAACTGAAAATTCTGCTCGACCAGGAGAACGGTAAAGCCCTGTTCTTTGAGCGTGCCGATGGTCTGGCGGATCTGCTGGATGATGACCGGCGCCAATCCTTCGGTCGGCTCATCGAGCAGCAACAGGCGGGCGCCGGTGCGCAAAATCCGCGCGATCGCCAGCATCTGCTGCTCGCCGCCGGACAGCTTGGTGCCCTGACTCGAAAGCCGCTCCCGCAAATTTGGAAACAGCGAAAAGATGCGATCGAGGTCGAGCCCGCCCGGGCGCACCTGCGGCGGCAGCAGCAGATTTTCCCGCACGTCCAGGCTCGAGAAAATTCCGCGCTCCTCCGGACAGAAGGCGATCCCGCAACGCGCGATCGCGTCCGACGGCAAACCGATCAGCTCGCGGTTCTCGAAACGCACCGAGCCGGTGCGCCGGGCCACGATGCCCATGATCGATTTGAGGGTTGTGGTCTTGCCGACGCCGTTGCGGCCAAGCAGCGTCACCACCTCGCCGGCCTGCACCTCGAAACTGACGCCATGGAGAATGTGCAACTCTCCGTACCAGGCCTCCAGCCCCTTGACCGCGAGCATGGCGCGCGCCTCAGGCAAGCGATTGTCAGGCATGGCCGGTCCCAAGATAGGCTTCGCGCACCGCCGGATCGGCCGACACCGTTTCATAATCGCCTTCCGCCAGCACCTGGCCGCGGGTCAGCACGGTGATGCGGTCGCACAGATCGGCCACCACGCTGAGATTGTGCTCGACCATCAGGACGGTGCGCGTCGCGGCGACCGATTTGATCAACGCGCTGATGCGGGCGATATCCTCGTGTCCCATGCCCGCGGTCGGCTCGTCGAGCAGTAAAAGCTCGGGATCGAGCGCGAGCGTGGTGGCGATTTCCAGCGCGCGCTTGTGACCATAGGGCAATTCGACGGCGAGCGCATTGGCGAAAAGGCCGAGCCCGACATCGGCGATCAGCGCCAGAGCGCGCTCATCGAGCGCATGCAGCGCGCGCTTTGACCGCCAGAAATCGAACGAACCGCCGCGGCGGCGCTGCAAGGCGATGCGCACGTTCTCGATCACGGTCAGGTGCGGAAACACCGCGGAGATCTGAAATGAGCGGCCAACTCCAAGCTGTGCCACATCCGCCGGCCTGAGCGCGGTGATGTCGCGGCCGTTGAATATAATGCGGCCGCGCGTCGGGCTGAGGAACTTGGTCAACAGATTGAAGCAGGTGGTCTTGCCGGCGCCATTCGGGCCAATCATGGCGTGAACGCTGCCGCGGGCGACGCGCAGATTGACCGAGCGCACCGCAACGAAGCCGGCAAAATCCTTGGTCAGATCTTCCGTCTCGAGAACGGTATCACCACCCACAACTTCCCCCACGCGCTCATTGTCCGACAGTTGCAGCACGGGCGTAAAGAGGACAAAGCGCGCGGCTTTGCCCACGATTACGGCAGCTTCGATCTCGATGGGCTGAAAAGTGTGACCCGCCCGGTGGGGACGTGACCGGGCGGGTCTGAATTATCGGCGCTGGCGTCAGGGGAAGAAGCCCGCCGATGGCAGCTCTAGGCGCCACCAATCATTCGTCGCCACGCCGCACGGAAAGGTTCAATCGAATAAACCCACGCTTTGCCAATAGGATAGACTGGAAAGCCTGCTCCGGCATCGACGACCGCACGGCGCTCTCGACCGGGCCTATTCGCTCGGTTCGGCGGATTCGACGATGTGGTCCTGCCGCATCCGGGCGATGATGCGACCGACTTCTTCTTTTGCCAGAGCGGACATGGCCACTCTGACGCGATAAAGGCCGCCGGGGGTGGGACCATCGACCAGCGTTGCCTGGTAGTTTTGCAGGAAATTGGTGATTTCGGCGGCGCTCGCCTGCCGCGCGAAGCGTACCATCGCGAAAGTGCCGTTATGCGCCGGGGTAAGTCCATAACCGGACACGGTGCCTTCCGGCCTGGTGAAAATGTCCACCAGCATGAAGGCCTGCAACGCGATCGCCAATGTCGCGAATGACGCGGCCACTGCCATGGTGCGCGGCGAAAGATTGGCAAAGAAGCCGGTCAGCCATCCCGCGGCGGCACCCGGCGCCCGTTTGCGCGCGGCGTCCGCCTCGGCGTCGATCGATGCCATCAGCCGGTCGAGCACGCGCGGCGGCGGAGCGCCGAGCGTTTCATTGAGATGAATGGTTTCGGTGAGCTCTTCGCGAACCAGATCGACCTGCCGCGCCAAATCTTGTCGCCCCAAATTTTGATCCTTGGCCAGCGCATCTTCGACGCGCTGACGATCGCGGCGGCGCAAAGTGCCGACCGCATACCAGGGCAACAGACCCTCAAACTCGGTGGGTTCGATGTTCGGACGCGGTTCGCGCGCCGTGTCGCTCAGCGTCATGGCCAACCTCGATCAATACCCGCCATCCTGCACAACTCCCCAAGTTTCTTGCGCGCGTAGAACATGCGCGTCTTCACCGTGTTCTCGGGAATTCCAACGATCTGAGCGACCTCCTCCACCGATTTCTCGTGGTAGTAGACGAGATCGATGACCTCACGGTGCTCAGTGGAAAGTGCGGCGAGGCACTTGCGTAATTTCTCACCTTTATCCTGCTTCTCGACGGTGCGTTCTGGATCATCTGATGGTTCCTCGATCGACTCCGCCGTCTCCTCGTCAAGTCCGTCCTCACGCCGTTTACGCAACTGCGACAGCGCCTTGAAACGCGCGATCGCGATAAGCCAAGTCGAGACGGCGCTTCTGCCTTCAAAGCGGTTGGCTTGCCGCCAAACGTCCAGGAACACATCGCTGATGATGTCTTCCGCCGCCATTTCGTCGCGCAACAGGCGCAGCACGAACCGATAAACCCGCACGTGGTGCCGCGCGAACAGCACTTGCATCGCCAGCCGGTCACCCCGTGCGATCCGCCCGATCAGCGCTTCATCCGCCGGTGCTTGTATCGCCATAAGGTCGGCTCAAGGAATTCGTCGCGGCGCGTGCCAGTTAGGTTCAAAAGCTTGTGAGTTTATTTTGATGCCGTAGCGCACGCGGATTCTCTTATTTCATCATAGTCTTAGGGATTCTCAGGACCGCTCCACCCGGGCCACGTTGCCCCCGAAGGCCCCCTCATGCAAGCGCATTGCCGGACGCGCTAGCGGCGCGCACCCGGCTGCGTCGCCTCGAGCGGCTTCTCCTCAAGCAGGATGAGCGACAGAAATGCGACGGCGAGGGTGCCAGCAATGGCGAAAAATACGGCGACGAACGTCGCCAGCGATGCACCGCCCAAAAAACTCTGGCTCAATGTGCCCGCCGGTGCGCCGATAGGCGCCTTTGCCAGCACGATGGCGCCGAACACGGCGATGAGAATCGTGCCGACCAGCGTGCGCGCGAAATTCATGGTGCCGAGCCCGGCGCCGAGATCATGAATGGACACTGTATTCTGCAGCGCGACCTGGGTCAGCGGCGCCGTAGGCCCGAAGCCGATACCGATCAGGAACAAAATGATCTCGAATTTTTCCGACGTCATGGTGTTGACCGACAGCGCAAGCGCGAGGACGGCGCCGACCCCGACGGTGAGAAAGCACAGTGGAAGCAATTTGTAGCGCCGCACCCGGCCGAGCAGCTGGCTGGAAATGCCGGCGCTCACGTTGAGCGTAACCATCAGGATCACGAGACTCAATCCCGCCGAAGTCGGCGACCAGCCGAGCGCGCTTTGCAGATACATCGGCAGGAAGACGACGAGGCCGACGATCGAACCCCAGCCGAACGAATGCGCGGCGATCGCAAGGCGCGCCGCGGGGTCGGAGAAAATCGCGATAGGGATAAGCGGCTCGGCGGCGGTGCGAAGCCGCGCGATAAATCCGGCGCCGAGCGCGAGCGCGCACGCCAATAACGCAATCACGGGCAAAGACAGCCACGGAAAGCGCACCCCGCCAAGATTGAGCGCCAGCATGAATGATGAACTCGCCGTCATCACCAAAACGGCGCCGATAACGTCGAGCCGGTGCGGCCGCTCATGGCGCGGCAAGCGGCGCAGCACGGTCAGCGCGAGGACGACCGCAAGCACGCAGAGCGGAAAATTCCACAAGAAGATAACCTGCCAATGCAGATGGTCGGAAATCCAGCCGCCGAGCGCCGGCCCGCATCCGCCCGCCGTGGTGAACGCGATCGAGAAATAGCTGTAATATTTGCCGCGGTCTTTGGGCGCGGCGATGTCGGCGAGGATCATATTGGCAGTCACCGTCAGCCCGCCTGCGCCGCAGCCTTGAATGACGCGGCCACAAATCAGCATCAGGATGCTTGGCGCGGCGGCACAGACCAGTGAGCCTGCCATATAGATGGACAATCCAATCAGCATGGCGGCGCGCCGGCCATGAATATCGGCGAATTTGCCGTAAAGCGGAGTGAGCGCGGTGGAAGCGATCAGAAACGCCGTGATCAGCCAGGGCAGATTATGCACCTCGCCGAGACTGCGCCCGATGGTCGGCAATGCGCTGGCAAGGATCGACTGGTCGATCGAGCCAAGGAACACCGGCAGCATCATGCTGATTACGATCAGCCGCTTTTCCCGATGCGTCAGCGCCGCCACATCGGCGCGGACGGCAGACGGCGTTTGAAAAGTCGCGGCGCTGTCGCCGGTTAGGCTCGCCGCGCCGGCTGATCCGCCGGCGCTGCCGCGGCTGTCATCATTCATCACGCGTTACTTGCGCTGCAATGGCGGCTCGCAGCGCCTCCCCGGCGGAATTTTGTCCGACCAATAGCGGCAAATCGCCAGAATGTCATTCGTCAGCGCTACCCGTTCGCGCCGACAGGTCCGCATAGAAGCCCTGCCTGGACATCTGTTATGGTGGCGTTGTCACGCATTATTGGGGATCGCCATGAGGATCAGCGCGCGCAATCAGTTCAAGGGCAAAATATTGGAAGTGAAGAAAGGCGCCACCACGGCGCATGTCCGGCTCGAGATCGCGCCGGGCCAGGTGATCACCTCCTCCATCACCAACGAGGCGGTTGAGGAACTCGGATTGAAGGCCGGCGGCACCGCAATCGCCATCATCAAGGCGTCGAACGTCATGATCGCGGTCGACTAAGCATGATCCCGAAAAGTATCGCTGTGAGATTGGCGTTCGCGATCCTCGCTGCGGTTATCGTTACGCCCGCTGTGGCGCAGGAGCCGGTCGGCTGCGACAAATTCAAATGGCCGCTCGACAAGGAGCGCGCGACGCTCAACGGCACGGATTTGCCAAAGCTCGCATCGGGCGACCGGGTGACCTGGCCGTTGCCTTTCGCCACAAGCGTCGCACTCGTGTCATTGGCCGCCGCCAAACTGCCGATGCCGCCGGAACGCGCGCCGAAGTCGCCCGATTCATTCGCCGGCTTCATCCAGGCGCCCGCGCCGCTGAGCAATGGGACCTACAAGATCACCTTATCCTCCGAAGGTTGGATCGGGGTCGTGCAGAACGGTCAGTTCGTGAAGTCGGCCGCTTTCTCCGGCGCGCAGGGCTGCGATGGCATACGCAAGAGCGTGAAGTTCGATTTGACGGCGCAGCCGTTCACGGTCGAGCTGAGCGGCGTACCGGCCAACTCGATCCGGATTGCGATCACGGGCGACTAGCCCGGCAGCGTTTATGAAGATCGTTTCCGGCCCGCGGGCGGTACACTGAAGACAAAGGGACTAAAACCGTTTTCGGCGTGAACCGATGGGGGAGACATCATGTCGTTGCTGGAAATTCACGTTGCACTCAGCTTGATCGAGATGCCGGTTGGCTTTGCTGTCGTTTACGGCCTGTTGCACGGGCAAGCGTATGGCGGCTGGACCGCGTTGTTTCTCGTGCTGGCAGTTTTGACCAGCCTCACCGGTTTTCCGCTGGCGCCATTCGGCTTCGATCCGCCGCGCGCGGTCGGCGTGCTCTCGCTGGTCTTGTTGGCCACCGCGATCGTTGCGCTCTATGCGTTCGGCCTGCGCGGGGCGTGGCGCTGGATTTATGCCGTCACCGCCATAGCCGCGCTCTATTTGGACGTCTTCGTCGGCGTCTTCCAGGCATTTTTGAAAGTGCCAAGCGTGCACGACCTGGCGCCGACCCAATCGGAGCCGCCGTTCGCCATCGCACAGGGCGTGGTGCTCCTGATCTTTGTCGGGCTCGGCATCTTCGCGGTCAGACGGTTTCATCCCGCCGCGACCTGACAGAGAGCCGGTCGCCAATGGATTTATTGCGCCAGCGTATTGGCGACCTTAAAGCTCGCCTCGGTCTTTGATGTGATCTCATCGAGCGTCACATCGGGCGCGAGCTCGATGAGCGTGAGGCCGCCGCCATGCCGGTCGAGCGAGAACACGCCGAGATCGGTGATGACCATATCGACGACGCCGGCGCCGGTGAGCGGCAGCGTGCATCGCTTCTTGAGCTTGGAGTCATCCTTGGCCGAATGCTCCATGACGACGACGACTTTCTTGACGCCGCCGACCAGGTCCATGGCGCCGCCCATGCCCTTGACCATTTTTCCGGGAATCATCCAGTTGGCGAGGTCGCCATTCTCCGCGACCTGCATGGCGCCGAGGATGGCGATGTTGATGTGGCCGCCACGGATCATGGCGAAAGAATCCGCCGAATTGAAATAGCTCGTGGTCGGCAGCTCGGTGACGGTCTGTTTGCCGGCATTGATGAGGTCGGGGTCTTCTTCACCTTCGAACGGAAAGGGACCAGTCCCGAGCATGCCGTTCTCGGATTGCAGCTGCACGCTCATTCCCTTCGGAATGTAATTCGACACCAGTGTCGGAATGCCGATGCCGAGATTGACGTAAAAACCGTCTTCCAGCTCTTTGGCGGCGCGTTCCGCCATCTGATCGCGGGTCCATGGCATGACTATGCTCGCTTGCGCACTGTGCGCTGTTCGATGTGTTTCACGGCATTGGGGACGTGGACCAGGCGCTGCACATAGATGCCCGGCGTGATGATGTGATCGGGATCGATCTTGCCCGGCTCGACCAGATTTTCGACTTCGGCCACGGTGATCTTGCCGGCTGTCGCCATCGGCGGATTAAAGTTGCGCGCGGTCTTGCGGTAAACCAGATTGCCTTCGGTGTCGGCGAGCCAGGCATGAACAATGGACAGGTCGGCCACCAGGCCGCGCTCCATGATATAGCGCTCGCCGTTGAATTCCTGCTCGGCCTTGCCCTCCGCGATCTTGGTACCGACGCCGGTCCTGGTGAAGAAAGCGGGTATCCCCGCGCCGCCGGCGCGGATGCGCTCCGCGAGCGTGCCTTGCGGATTGAACTCGATCTCGAGCTCGCCCGCGAGAAATTGGTTCATGAAAGTTTTGTTTTCCCCCACGTAAGAGGAGACCATCTTCTTGATCTGCTTGGTGTCGAGCAGGACGCCGAGGCCGACGCCGTCGATGCCGCAATTGTTGGAGACGACGGTGAGGTTTTTCACGCCGGAGTCGCGGATCGCAAGGATCAGACTTTCCGGGATGCCGCACAGGCCAAAGCCGCCGGCCATGACGGTCATGCCATCCTTAAGCACCCCGGCCAGCGCGGATTTTGGATCCGCATAGACCTTGTTCATGACGCTCCATTTCCCCCGACAGGCTGAATACCCTACGCATAACCGGACCGGCGCAAAGGTTCAACCGCTCGGAGGATAGGAGTATGTGGTGACGATCGGCAGCTGGATCTGGGGGTGCGGATAGTAATTCCACGCCACGTACATCGCGGCGAAAAGGATGGCTGCGACCAGCGCGCCGCCGACGCGATTGCGAAATGAAATAACGCTTCCCAGCAAGGCGGCAACGGATGCGAACCCCGCCATCAATGCGACGTAGATCCAATTCACTGTCGTCAAGTCGATAGCCATCTTCTGCTCCTGCAAAACAGCCTGCCTCACGACGGGAGTGTCCGGCCTTCGCACAAGAAGATATAAAGCATCCGCAACCCATTCCGTGACATCGCCCGGCGCAGCGCGGATCCTTTTCTCATGACAAACCTGCTTATTCTGCTGACGCTGCCGGAGCCGGTCCGCAACCAATACCGCGACCGGCTGCAAGCGCGCTTTCCCGAACTCTCGATCAATCTGGTCGATCATCATTCCAAGGTCGGTCCCCATATCGCCGGCGCCGACGCGCTTCTGACCTTCGCGCCGATGCTGTCCACCGAGGTCCTGCAGCAGGCGAGCCGCCTGAAATGGGTGCAGGCGCTCGGCACCGGCGTCGATAATCTCACCGATCAGGCGGCGCTACGCGACGACGTGATCGTCACCAATATTCGCGGCATTCACGGCGCGCCGGTATCGGAGGCCGCTATCGGCGCCATGCTGGCGCTGGCGCGCGACCTGCCGCGCGCGGTGCGCTGCCAGGACGAACGGCAGTGGCGGCGCTTTCCAGCCCAGCTCCTGCATAACAAGACGGTGGGAATTTTCGGCATCGGCATCATCGCCGAAGCGCTGGCGCCGAAATGCAAGGCGTTCGGCATGCGCGTCCTCGGCGTCAGTTCCGCGCCGCGCGAGATCGCCGGTTTCGACAGCATGTATGTACGCGACGAACTCTTGCGGGTCGTCGGCAACTTCGATTTCTTCGTGCTGCTGACGCCGCTGACGGCGGCGACGCGCAACACCATCGACGCCAAGGTCTTCGCGGCGATGAAGCCTTCAAGTTTCTTGATCAATCTCGCCCGCGGCGGCGTCGTCGATGAACCGGCGCTGATCGAGGCGCTGAAGACCGGCCGCATTGGCGGAGCGGCCCTTGATGTGTTCAACCAGGAGCCGTTGCCGGCCGAGCATCCATTCTGGTCGATGCAAAACGTCATCGTCACCACCCACCAGGGCGGCTTCTGCGACGTCTATGTCGATTACGCCTTGCCGACGGTCGAAGCCAATATGCGGTGCTTTCTCTCCGGCGACATTGGCGGCATGATCAATGTCGTGGAGCATTAGGAGAACGGAAGATGGAGCTTTCGGAACGCCTGCAGACGCCGATCTCGACGGCCGAGCTCGATCGCCGCTGGGCTGCGATACGCGCCGCCATGGAGCGCGACAAGATCGACGTGCTGCTGATGCAGAACAACAACGACCACATGGGCGGCAGCGTCAAATATTTCACCGATCTGCCGGCGACCAACGGTTATCCGTTTACCGTGGTGTTTCCGCGCGACGACTTGATGACGCTGGTCAGCATGGGGCCGTTCGGCGGCGTGCACAATCTCAACGGCAACAGCGACGGCGTGCGCCGCGGCGTCAAGCAATGGTTCACGACGCCAAGCTTCGCCTCCTGCAATTACACCGCCAGCTACGATGCCGAGCTCGCCGCCAAGGCGCTGGCGCCCTACGCCGGCGGCACGATCGGCCTGGTCGGCGCCGCGCAGCTATCGTTTGCGCTAGTCGATTACCTACAGAAAGGCCGTTTCTCCAATACGCGCTTTGTCGACGCCACCGATCTGGTCGACACCATCAAAGTTATCAAGAGCGCCGAGGAGCAGGACCTTATCCGCCGCGCCGCCGCGATGCAGGACGGCGCCATGCGTGCGGCCTTCGACGCCGTCGAGCCCGGCATGCGGGACCGCGACATTGCCGCGATCGCGCAGTGCTACAGCCAGCGCCACGGCAGCGAGAACGGCATTTATCTGTGCGCCTCGATGCCCGCCGAAAAACCGGCGCAGTTCAGCCAGCGCCATTACCAGAACCGCGTCATCGAGGAAGGCGACGCGATCGCGCTTCTGGTCGAGGATTCCGGCCCCGGCGGCATGTATGCCGAGCTTGGCCGCACCTGCGTGGTCGGCAAGGCTTCGGCGGAACTGCAGGACGAATTCGCCTTCGCCGTCGAGGCGCGCAAATTCAATCTCGGCCTGCTCAAGCCCGGCGCGCCATGCAAGGACGTTTTTGCCGCCTATAACGATTTCATGCGTAAGAACAGCCGGCCGGAAGAAAAGCGTCTGCACTGCCACGGCCAGGGCTACGATCTGGTCGAGCGGCCGCTCATCCGCAACGACGAGCCGATGACGATCCGCAAGGACATGAACATCGTCGTGCATCCGACCTATATCCGCGGCCACGTGCTGTCCTGGGTGTGCGACAATTATCTGATCGGCCCGGGCGGCCCTGGGGAACGGCTGCACCGCTTCCCGGAGGCGATCACCGAACTGGGCTAAGGTTAACGCGGCCGTCTTTTCTCCGCTGTTTGCGCCAAAGAATCCGCAATTGCGTCACCATGAGGTCACGCCGCCTGTGCCCTATGCGCGCGTATTCGCAACGGAGGACGCAATGCCGCTTATCCGCATTGTCTCTGCAAGTGTGCTGACGGCGCTCGCGGTCACGCTCATCATCGGCGGTGCGGGCGCGCGGGCCGCGACGAGCGATCCATCGGAAAAAACGCCGGCACTGCTTGCGGGTCTCAAACCGCCGCACGATGCGGTTCTCAAACCCGCGCGTGAATCGAATGCCCGATCGAAGGCGATCGTTCACGCCGCCAATCACGGCAAGAAACATATCAAGATCGCGGCTGCGTACGCGCCCGAACCGCACGCGCGAACCGATACGGCGGCGCCGGACGCATGGCCGGTATCACCGGCCGTGGTTGCGGCCGACACCGCTGCTGCATCGCCGGCGGAAACTTTGCCGCCTGACAACGCGCCCGCGCCAAATGAGGTCGTGGTCGGCGGACAGACCGTGCAAGTCGCCGCGCCGGATCAGGTCAACGCCATCGATCTTGCCGCCGGCGATAAACTTGAAGAAGCACCGGCGGCGGCGACGCCCGAGGGGGCCGACGTGGCGCCTGCCGCCCCCGCGGCGCAATCCCTGCTCGCCGCGCCCGTGGCTACCCAAGCAAGCCAAAGCGCCGCCAGCAAAGCCTCATGGATCGCGCAGGCCATGGCCGCGCTCGGCGGCGCGGTCGTCGCCGGAGCAGTCGCCTGGTTCCTGATCGGCTCCGGGCCGGTGCGAATTTACAGCTAGCTACGAAATCAAGCCGCGCGCATTGCGCCTTTGGCTTTGAGCGTGTTGAAGAGGTCGAGGGCCTCTTTTGGCTTCATGTTCTTGTGCACGACGGCCGCCACTGCGGCGATCATGGCTTTAGGTGCGTCGGATTGGAAAATATTGCGGCCCATATCGACGCCCGACGCGCCCTGCTGCACGGCATTATAGGCCATGGTCAGCGCGTCGAGTTCGGACAGTTTTTTGCCACCGGCCATGACGATCGGCACCGGGCATGACGCCGTGATGGTCTCAAACCCTTCATCGACGTAATAGGTCTTCACATATTGCGCGCCGAGCTCGGCGATGATGCGGCAGGCGAGCCGGAAATATTTGGCGTCGCGCACCATATTTTTGCCGACCGCGGTGATGCCCATGACCGGAACGCCGGCGCGCAAGCCGGCGTCGACGAGCCTCGTCATATTATAGACCGAGCGCGTTTCGTGCTCGCCGCCGATGAAGACCTGGATGCCGACGCCGGCGGCGTTGAGCCGGATGGCGTCGTCCATGTCCATCGCGATCTGCTCGTCGGAAAGTTCTTCGCGCAGGATGCTGGGGCCGCCGCTGGCGCGCAGCACCATCGGCTTGCCGCACTCGGCCGGAATAACGGTACGCAAAATGCCGCGCGTGCAGAACAGGGCGTCACAGGACGGCAGCAGCGGCACGATGGAGAGATCGATGCGCTCGAGGCCGGTGGTCGGACCCTGGAAGTAGCCGTGGTCGATGGCCAGCATTACGGTGCGGCCCGATCCAGGATCGAACACGCGCGCCATGCGGTTCTTCATGCCCCAGTCGAGCTGGTGCGAGCCTTTAAGATAAAAGCCGGGCGTCTGCTGCGGCTGATCGAGCGAGTAGCGTTCGCCTTCTTTGTCGGCTTCGGGCATGCGTTAATCCCCGCGTGAGGTTTGCAAAGCGTCAGTGTTGCGGATCGGTGGACGGTTCTGGCGGCCGGTAAGCCGGGTTCAGCGCGCAAAACCCGCGGTTGCCCACGACGACCGCCGGAGCGCAATCCTCGCTCGTTTGAAATTCGCAGTCCCAGTTCAGGGATCCGGCCCCTTGATCGGTGACCGCGCACCATTTTTCGATGCCATAGGCGTGGCTGGGCGTCGCGCCCCAAGACAGGGCGGCCGCCGACGCGGCCACGGCAAATGTCAGTTTGAGAATGCTGATTTTCACGGCATCAGTTTAGGCGCCCAAGCCCGAAAAGCAACGTGAAGGCCGCGGCCGCGTGCGGCCGCACACGGTGCGAAGGCATTCAATTTTTTCCCGGCGTAGCACCGTTTTGCCACGTGCCGCGTTCGGCGCCTCTTGGCAAAGTTCCTGTTTTGTTCTAGTATGCCACTCTAAAACATACCCCGAACATCTACAGCTTATCAGCGGGAAAAGAGAACCAAATGATTGAGTTATCTAGGCTTTCTCTTTCTCCCCAACGCGCCGCCGTGATAGCGGAATTGCGCCGCCTCATGCCCGGCGGCGAGGGGTCATGCCAAAACCTGCCATTCGGACTTACCGCGCTTGATTCCTGCCTGCCGCATGGCGGCCTCGCTGCCGGCGCGCTGCATGAAGTCGTGCCCAACAGCGAAAGCACCCTTGCCTCCGCCTTCGGCCTCATCGTGGCGATTTTGTCGCGCCTGTCGCGCGCTTATCCGGTCGTCCTGGTGATGCCTCGCCACGCGTGGCGCCCACATGGCCGCGTTTGCGGCCATGGCCTCAACACTCTCGGCTTTGATCCGGCGCGTCTCATCCTGATCGAGACGGCGCACCGCAAACAGACCTTGTGGGCTCTTGCCGAGGCGTTGCGTTCGGGCGCGCCAGCCGCCGTCGCCGGGATGATCGACAAGCTCGATCTGAAATTGAGCCAAAAGCTGCATCTCGCGGCCGGCGATTGCGGCCTTCCGCTTTTCTTGTTGCGGCCGGCCGCCACGCTGGAAGCCAGCGCTGCGGCAACGCGCTGGCGCGTCGGCACTGCTGCGGCGGCGCGCGACCGTTTCGGTCTTTACGGGCGCCCCCGATGGCATCTGCAGCTTGAACGCTGCCGCAACGGACGACCTGGCGAATGGGTAGTGGAGTACGATCATGTCGCGCATCGTTTCAGTTTGGCTGCCGCGCTGGCCGATCTATCGCTTTATCGCGGCGCAGGCGATCAATCCTTCCGGCAAGCCCGTCGAACCTGACCGGCCGTTCGCCCTTGCCGTTGCCGGCGCCGGCGGCCCGCGCGTCGCCGCCTTGAATGCAGCCGCGGAGGATGCCGGGCTCGCGATCGGCGAGCCAGTGGCCGACGCCCGGGCGAAAGCGAGTTTTTTGCAAGTACGCGACATCGATACGGCTGCCGACGATGCGGCGCTGCGGCGGCTGGCTCTGTGGGCGACGCGCTACACGCCAACAGCTTCGCCCTGGAACGAAAGCAATGGCGCCGACGGGTTTTTCCTCGACATCGAAGGCGCGGCGCATCTGTTCGGCGGCGAAGAGAGGCTGATCGCCGATCTTGCCGGCCGGCTTGAAAATTTCGGGCTCACGGCCCGTCTTGCCGTCGCCGGCACGCCAGGCATGGCCTGGGCTGCCTCACGCTTTCACACTGCGCGCTTGTGCGTTCTGCCGTCGGGCGCGGAAGCCGAAGCGCTGTCGCCGTTGCCGATCGAAGCGCTGCGGCTATCGGGCGAAACCCGCACGGCCCTGCGCCGGCTCGGCTTCAAAACCGTAGGCGCGCTGATCGACAAGCCGCGCGCGCTATTTGCCGCGCGTTTTGCCGCCGAACTTTTGCACCGTCTCGATCAGGCGCTCGGCGGCATTGACGAGCCGATCGTCCCGATCGTCGCGCCGCCGGTTTATCACAGCCTGCATTATTTCCTCGATCCGATCGTCACCCAACAAGCGATCGTCGCTCGCGCCGGCCGGCTCATGCAAAACCTCGTGCATGTGCTCACGCGCGACGATGTCGGCGCGCGGCGCTTGCGGCTTTGCCTTTATCGCGTCGACGGCGCTGTTGAGACGATCGAGATCGGATTGACGATGCCGACGCGCAGCGTTTCCCATGTGGTGCGGCTTATCGATCTCAAGCTCGAGGCGCTGGCGGCGCTGGACGATGCCGGTTTTGGCTTCGAGGCCATCGGCGTTGCCGTCACCCGGGCCGAACCGATGCCGGCGCGACAGACCGAATTCGTCACCGCGGCGGACGGCGATCGCACGGAACGTTGCGCCGCTCTGATCGACGCGCTGCGGCAACGTCTCGGCCCGCACAGCGTGCGGCGCTTCGCGCCCGTCGCCAGTCATCTCCCCGAACGCGCCGAAATGCTGCCGCCCATTGACGAAGTCGAAAGGCCCGCTTGGCCCGAGCCCGAGCAAGCGCGACCGCTCTTCCTGTTGCCGCAGGCCGAGCCGACCGAGGTCACCGCGCTTGTGCCCGACGGTCCACCGCGGCGTTTTTGCTGGCGCGGCGCAACCTATGACGTTGCCGGCGCGCAGGGCCCGGAACGCATCGGCGCCGAATGGTGGCGCGCACCTCCATCCTATCCTTCTCCGCTTGCGGGGGAGGGAAAGGGAGGAAGTCCGACGCGCGACTATTACCTGGTCGAGGATTTGGGCGGCCGCCGCTACTGGCTCTACCGCGAAGGCCTCTACGGACGCGAAACCGTGGCGGCACGCTGGTTCGTGCAAGGTTTGTTTGCGTGAGTATTTCATTCGTCATTCCGGGGCCGAGTGAAGCGAGGAGCCCGGAATCCATACTCCCAGCGCTGGAGTTATGGATTCCGGATTTGCCGCTTCGGGGCAATCCGGAATGACGGCGGGAAAGGCATCCGATGCGCGCTTATGCCGAACTGGCCGTCACCACGAACTTCTCTTTTCTGCGCGGCGCTTCGCATCCGCAGGAAATGGTGGCGCGCGCCGATGAGGTCGGCCTCGCCGCCATCGGCATTGCCGACCGCAACTCTTTTGCCGGCGTGGTGCGGGCCTATGACGAAGCCAAAAACAGAAAAATAAAACTTCTGGTCGGCGTGCGGCTCGCAACCATCGACGATTTTGAAGTGCTGGCCTATCCGAGCGGTCGTGCGGCCTATGGCCGGCTGTGCCGCCTCATCACCGCGGGCAATCTCAAAACCAAAAAAGGCGAGTGCACTCTCACCTTCGCGGACATCCTCGATGCCAGCGAAGGCCAGATGCTGATTGCAATACCGCCGCTCGATCTGACCGCTCGCCCCCGCGAAAGCGGAGACCCCCGCTTATGCGGGAATGAGCGGTTTAGCGAACGCCTTTCCGCCTTGGCGCAGGCGGCGCCGGGCCGCACCTTCCTCGCCGGCGTGCATTATCATCGCGGCGACGAACCGCGCCGGCTCGGTCTATTGGCCGAACTCGGCGCCCGCGTGGCGGCGCCGCTCGTCGCCGTCAACGACGTTTTCTATCACGCGCCGGAACGCCGGCCGCTTGCCGACATGCTGACCTGCGTGCGCGAGAAATGCACGCTGCTTGAAGCGGGCCTGAAACTCACCGTCAACGCCGAACGGCATATCAAGCCGGCCGCGGCCATGGCGCAGCTGTTCGAGAATTTTCCCGATGCCATCGCCCGAACGATCGAAATCGCCGAGGCCTGCCGCTTCTCACTCGGCG
>CAVUPV010000013.1:0-1699210 GCA_963743395.1 uncultured Alphaproteobacteria bacterium | reverse complement strand
TGCTCTTGCTTCGTTCAGTTGGTCTTGCGTAACGTCTTCACATGCACCGGACGGTAAAGCCCAACCCGCATCATCTGCGCCATGCCACGCGCATCGTTGCGGTCGGTCTTGTTGATCTGCGCCTTCAGCACCGCCCGCATTTGCCGCGTCTCGACACAGATCACTGGCAAACCCGCTTCGGCGAGTGCGCCGAAAAGCCATTGCGACAGCGGACCTGCTTCCAACCCAATCCGCTTGAAGCGGTAGGAGGGGTTCTTCAGCACCACCAATAACGCTTCCGGCTCGCTCGCCACCTTCACTTCCCGAACGATCTTGCCCGTGTCATCCACAATGCAGACGCTGGTCTCCTTGACCGATACGTCCAGTCCAGCAAAATGGTCCATGCTGCGCTTCTCCTTCTGATGCTTGAGGCCCGTAACCACGGTGACCTCGTTTCACCATCAGCCTGAAGCGCAGCACCCAAAATCCCTCAGCTATCCACAAGCTGCCGGCCGATTACCCCATCTTTATCCCCGAAAGCTGCCGCGGCAGTCGCTGACCGGCGTGTCCGCTATGGGCCACAACCAGACGCATGCACTGCAATATTACCGGCGTGGCGCAAACACAAAAAACCGTCGCCGTCGTCGGCGCGCCCTATTGAACCAAGTTGTGGGTCCAGACCCGAATACGGCCATTTCGTTGCCCTAACACACTCATCCCGTCTAAAAGGTCCGCCGGTCGCACAGCCGGTGGTGCATACGCATTCGTAGACCGGGCCCAAAGCGATTTTTCTCGGGGATCATGCAGAAACCGTCGAAGGCATGGATTATGACGAGGGTCGCGCTGATCGAGGAGGTCAATCTGATGATCACGCCGCAGGTGCGCGTTTACAGCCACAAATGGGCTTCGCGCCAGTGCATCGTGTGGGACAACGCTGTACGCTGCACCGTGCCACAGGCTTCGATAAGGCGCGCCTGAAACGCGTGAAGCCCGGCTGCACGATTGTTGGCGACAAGCCGTTTTGAGCGCTGTTGCCTGGCCTGAACTCGAAAGTATTAAATCGTTCTACTGCGACATAAAACTAATAAATGAATGGGAGGACTACCAATGAACAGCGTCGTGAGACAATTTGCTTGCGCGACAATCGCCGTTGGCGCCATGGCGTTTGCCATGTCGGCCGGCGCCAATGCCCAAGAAAAGCACTATCGGTTCTCCTATGACCAGCCGAAGTCGACCGGTTACGGCGTCGCCGGCGATCTCTTCGCCAACAAGATGAAGGAGCTGAGCAACGGGCAATTCATCGTCGACCAATATCCCGGTGCCCAGCTGGGCCAAGAACCGCAAGTTCTGCAATTGTTGAAATCCGGCGACATCGACTTCGCCATCACGGCGTCGGCGAACGCTGCCACAATCTCGCCGGAAGCGGGCGTGATGTCATTGCATTTCCTCTTCCGTTCCGAAAAGCATCTCACGAAAGCGATCGCCGATCCGCAACTCACCGAAGCCGTCAAGGCGATGATCGAGGATACGGTGAAGGGCGCACATGTGATCGGGCTCGCCACGCTGGGTTTGCGCTCGATGTACGGCAAAAAGGAAATCCACAAGGTCGAGGACCTCAAGGGCCAGAAGGTTCGCGTTCAGGCGACCCCGACCGAGGACGCCATCTTCCCCGCATATGGCGCGCAGGTGGTGCACATGCCGTTCGGCAGCGTTTACACTTCGCTGCAGACCGGCGTGGTTGATTTCGCAGAGAACGGCATCAACGTCTATCTCGTCAACAAGCATTACGAAGTGGCGCCGGTGCTCTCGCTCACCGAACACGAGGCCAATAACAGCCTCATCTGGATCAGTGACAAGCTCTGGCAAAGCCTTACTGCGGAACAGAAGCATTGGGTGGAATTAGCCGGCGCCGAGGTCAACCAGGACGAGCCGGCTAAGGCGTTCGAACTGGAGCACCAGTCGGGCGACAAGCTCAAGGCGCTCGGCGTCAAAATCGTCACCGATGTCGACAAGTCGAGCTTCATTAAGATTGCGACGCCGTATCTGGACAAGTTTTCCGCACAACTTGGCCCGCACGCTGTCAAAATCGAAAAGCTGATCAGCAGTATCCAATAGTCTTCCCGTCCGCACGGAGAGGCCGTCTGGCCTCTCTTTGTCGCGTCTTTCCGGGACTGGACAATGCGGTTCACCGACAAGCTCGTGCTGAAGCGCCAGCGTCATTTGAAGTGGCGCGCGTTCGACGTTCTCGAATTTGGGCTGATGATACTGTGCGGGCTATTGTTATTCGGCTTCGTGACGACCGTCATCTTCGATATCGTCACCCGCACAATCGGGTATCCGTGGCTTTGGCTGCAGGAAGTCACGTCCACATTCTTCATCTACGCGATTTTCACCGGCACAGCGGTCGCAACGCGCCGCAACGATCACCTCTATCTGACTGCGCTCTCGGAAGCGATGCATGGCACCCCCCGGATGGCGATCGAAATCGTCATTCGCTGCGTGGTACTGGGCGTCGCCATTTGCCTGATCTATTTCGGCTACGTCAATTTCCTCCGCGGCTTCAGTAGTTTTCGCATGCCTTCGATGACGCCGATCGCCTCGCTTTATGCGGCGATTCCGATTTCTGGGATGCTGGTCGCACTATTCACCGTCGAACAGCTCGTCAACGGAATCCGCAACGGATTCGATCATCCCGAACTGCCCGAGGAGGCGGTTCATATCACGCCGATCGAAACCATCGCGAAGGGCTCCCTCACGTGAGCTCCGCGCTTATCCTCACTTTGATGACGTCGCTCTTCCTGATCTTCGGGTATATGGGCGTGCCCGTCGCATTCTCGCTGATGGCAGGTGTCATGGTCGGCGCCTCGTTCACCGATGTTTCGATGCCGGCGATTATCCAGAAGATTTTCGACGGAATGGATAATGAGGCGCTGCTCGCTATTCCGTTCTTCCTTTTGGTCGGCGAGTTGATGAGCTCAGCTAACGTCATCATGCGTGTTGCCAATCTGGCGCTGGCATTGGTCGGCCACATTCGCGGCGGCCTATCGCAGGTGGTCACCGTCTTCAGCATGATGTTTTCGGAAATGTCGGGCTCGACGACCGCCGATGTTGCCGTGATCAGCCGCGCCTTGGGCGGTCCCATGCAGCGCGAGGGTTATGATCCGCCATTTATCGCTGCGATCATCGCGGCGGCCTCGACCATCGCAGCTCTGGTTCCACCGAGCATAACCGCTGTGGTCTATGGCGCCGTCGGTAACGTCTCGATCGCCGGCCTGTTCATGGCTGGTGTGGTGCCGGGCTTCATGATCGGTTTCGGCTTAATGATCTATTGCTATTTTTTCGGCCCGCTCGGCTCGCGGAGGAAGCGCGCGTCTATTTATTCCGTCGCAATTGCGACCAAGGACGCAGCTCTTCCGCTGATGATTCCGATTATTTTGATGGGCGGCATTCTCACCGGCTGGTTCACGCCAACCGAAGCAGGCGTCGTCGCGGTTGCGTGGATTTTGCTGGTCATCATCCCGACGCTTAACCCGAAACACATCCGTCAATTGCCCTATGATTTCTGCTTAGCTGGACTGATTTTCTCGCTGCCGTTGATCACGATCGGCGCGGCCAATGCGTTCGGCTGGATGCTAGCCTATCTGCGTGGCGCGCTCGTAATTGCCGACTGGATCACCTCAATTGCTGGCACCGACCCGCATTTGATCATGTTGCTGATGGTGATGTTGTTCACGATCATAGGCGATTTCATCGAGCCGGTGCCGACCATCATCATTTTCATGCCCCTGGTGAATGCCTTGACACAGGCCGGCAACATCAATCCGGTCCATATGGGTGTCGTGCTGATCGCGACGCTGGCCTTTGGGCTGATCACGCCGCCCTATGGGCTGGTGTTGCTGATGGCGTCGAAATTCGTGGGCGTCCGATTCTCGCAGGCGCTGAGCGCGGCACTGCCGATCTATGTCGTGTTTCTGGTCACCATTTCGTTCTGCATCTATTTTCCGAAAGTGGTGCTGTGGCTGCCGAAGCGAGTCATGCCGGCGGCGGTCGGCTGCTTCAAAAACCCAAGCGGCCCAGGCTATATCTGCCCGCCGTGAATGATTTCGCGTGCGGCTCGATCATTACCTGCCGCGGCGAAGTCAAATTGGGATGTCCGCTCTGCCCCGAAAGCTGCCGCGGCTGCCGCTGACCGGCGCGGCAGCTAAGGGCCATAAGCGGACACTTGCGCTGCAACACGTAATGCACCAATCGACACCTCTCACAACTTGCAGAGCAGGCGTCGTTGCTGGATCAACGAAAATTATCCAGCGCTTGCTTGGTTGGCTCGGATAAGGTCAGCGTCTTCTCATCCACGCGGGCGACGCTATCGGCGCAAGAGTCGGGATCAGTAGGATCCACGGGTCGCGCAAGTGCCGACGCCGCGATGCAGGCTCGAACGCGAGAAACAGACATGCTCAATTCTCATGGCCGTTTCGTCTGGTACGAATTGATGACAACACACCCGGAGGCGGCCAAGGTCTTCTATGCCAAGGTCGTCGGCTGGGGCACAGTGGACGCGTCGATGGGCCGTATCCCCTATATAGTGTTTACCGCCGGTGAGGCCTCGGTCTGCGGGTTGATGAACCTGCCGGAGGAGGCGCAGAGAATGGGCGCGGCACCGCGGTGGGTCGGATATGTTGGGGTCGACAACGTGGACGCCGCCGCCGAGCGGATCAGGCGTCTTGGCGGCGTCGTGCACCTGCCGCCGACAGATGTCCCCAATATCAGCCGTTTTGCGGTAGTTGCTGACCCACAAATGGCAGTGTTTGCGTTGTCCCAGTGGCCGAGACCTGGTCAAGAGCAACCCGCCGCGCTGAAAACGCTGCGCCGCATCGGCTGGCATGAGCTACTCGCGGCCGACTGGGAGAAGGCGTTCTCGTTCTATGGCGAGCTTTTTGGCTGGCAAAAAGTCAATGCCGAGGTCAACACGATGGGAACATATCAAATGTTCTCCGCCGGAGGCCAGACGATCGGCGGCATGTCCACCAAACCTTCCATGGTTCCCGTGCCCTTCTGGCTCTACTACTTCAACATCGACAACATCGACGCGGCGTCGGAGCGCGTAAAGGCCAGTGGCGGCCGGATCCTCGAGGGCCCGCTTGAAGTGCGCGGCGGCTGGGTCGCGCGATGCACGGACCCTCAGGGTGCCATGTTCGCGCTGGCCGGAATGCGGAGCAACAAGGTGTTCGGATACTTCGAGCCGGTCTCGTCGCGCGATCCTTCCGCCGCTCGGTTTTTTGTGCCCAAAAAGGCGGCGCCGACAATGCGGTCGTCTGATTGTCAGACTGAACGGCCCGGTTCTGCGCTGCGGCCAAGCACAAATTGACCAACCGGGCCCTCGACGTGGAATTCAATCCCCGTCATCTTCGCGAACAGATCGATATTCGTGGTGCCAATCGCACAGCCGCCGAGCCCCATATCGGTCGCCATCAGGTAAAACGTTTGCATCAATACGCCGACGTCCTTCAGAATAAGCGCATAGGCGATCGAGCTGTATTTCCATGAAGTCCTGCCGAAGCGTGCGGCAATCGTGATCAGGATTTGCGGCACGGCAGGCGTGGCCATGGCAAGTTCGGCTGCTTTCAATTGCGCTTCGAGCTCACTGGCGCGGACGCAGATGAGCGCCAACGCATGTCGGCCGGCATCGTAGTGATAGAATCCGCGCGGTAGCCCATCGCATTTATCGACCGCCAGATAGAGCTCGAGTTCGTAGCTGGCGCCCGCCGATGGATACGGCCTCGCTGCGTAGTTGAGCGTCAGTCCATCTCCAGTATCGAGCGTTGTTTGCAATTCCGACTGCACGCGCGCAGCGCCGTCGAGAAACCGCGCAAGCTCGCCGAGCGTGATCGGCCGCTGGTCGTTGAACTCGCGCGTCGAGTGACGTTCACGCAACAGCTTTGCGGCCAATGAGATTGCCTCGGGATGCGCGTCGGAGAACTTGCGCAGATCAATTCTGTTTCCCGGCCAGTTGGGCCGCACCGCCGGTAGCGGAGAAATGACGCCGACATAGGGATAAGCCCCGCCCAGCGGGTTGGCGTGTCGGCCCTCGGTGCTGCGCGCATGGAACAGAAGATCGTGAAAGTCCCAAAGCACGAGGCTATCGTCGCCCTCGGCTGGTCGGAGGCCATCGCCGCCGGCGGCGCCGATCTTGAACAGGATTTGGCAGTCGACGAGCAGGGCGAGCAGCTCGATCCCCGGAAAGCCGGAATGTCGGCGCAGCCGCCTGATTTGTTGCGGTGTCGACAGCATAGTCAGGGAGGCCGCAATCTGCGGATTGCAAATCTTGAACAGCGCGCCGGCGCGCGGCGATTCTAACACCATCTCGTTGGCGCGGCGTCGCATATAGGCGAATCGCGACAGCACAACCGCGTCGGCCTCGCTGAGCTGCACCGTTCGCGGCCAATAATCCGGAATCTGCGGCTCGATGACGATCTGGTCCTTGCCGTTTGGCGAACGCCCAAGGTGGTATTCCAACAAACCGTGGCCGGCCAATCGCCTGACTAATAAATAAATCTCTTTGTCAACGTTCCGGCTGGGAGACGCTAACGAGCTTAATGGCAGACCTCTGCGCAATCTCTGGGCGCATTGAGCCGTGTTCGCGCTGAACTTGCCTAAGCCGACCGAAACGCCCTCAAAGCAGGCGGCGATTTCGCCGCTGGTCCGCGCTTCGAGGGTAACGTGACTGCCGAGCCGGGCGGAAAGCGTTGCCGGCGCTGCACGTCGCCCACGTTTTATTCCGGGAGCGCGCAATCCGGGGGACCTCAAGTGTGGGGGTGAAGCGGATTGAGCTCGTTTTCCGATAGCGGCCGGTGCCGCAAGCCAAGCTTGACCGGGACATCGTAAAGCCGGCCGGGCGCAAAGCGGCGATAGAAATGCCGTAATCCCGGAACGATCACTCGGACCACTGGAACCTCGATGTCGGGGCGCGTCTGATCGAGGACAAGAAAATCGAGGCCCTCACGCTTGGCCAGGCTCACGCAGGCCATGACCTGCTCGCGCGTGTCAAGGCGGCCGAAGTCTGCAGAGAAGTTCAGTCGGGCCGGACCGCCGTTCGGCATCAAGTAGGGATGATCTTGCAGGCGAAACGGACCGGAGCTGTCATTGCTCGACGCCCCCGCATCCCGGCCGCCCATGAGGCCGATGGACAGAAATTGGTTCAACTCGGTCAGGGCGCGTAGCAGGGCGATCCGCTGATCGAAGTGCGAGCCGGAACCGTATTCGACGAAATCCTGCGCGTTTTCCACCGTGTGTGACATCGCCACAAAACTCGGAACGCCGAGATCGCTGGTAATGTCGAGCACCCAAAGTCGGCGTCCCGTTTCGGCAAGCTGAATTTGCAGATCGCGGACATAGGAATCCTCGAACTGGCCGAGGTCCACTTCCGCCCGCTGCAATCGATTGTACCACCAGATTGCGTAGGAATCTCGCTCCACCAGTTCAAGGAATCCCTGAACGATCGCCTCCTCAAGCGTGTTGCCGGCAGCGCAGCCGTTGGAATCCGCGTGGATCTCGCCGCTTCCGGAGTCGCTCCTGTAAAAAAAATATAGCAGGCTGGTCGGCAGATATTTGAAGCGTCCGTCGCGCAGCGACCAGACCGGCGACCATTCGACCTCGGCCGACGGATCGAATGGCGCCGACGCCGGCGTCACGTCCTGAGCGAACATCGATGCTTGGTCGCGCCGCAATTGCGCGTCGCTGAACAGCATGACCTCGTTTGGAGGAATGGCATCGCTCGGCGGGAAATCTGTAAACCGCCGCCTTACTTTGATCTCGTCGCCCCGAAAAATTCCGGAATAGCGCTCGATCGCCTCCATGAGCGCGCTGGCTTCGCCTTGCTCGGCCGTACTGCCTTTGCCGAAGCTGCCGCCGCTCAGTCCGGCTCTGAGCTCGTTGACGGTCTCGGCGGGTCCCGAGAAATTGTGCGCGGCGTAATAGTTAGTGTTCAACGGCAAGTCAACTTCGATCCGCTCGAGCCGCGATACTACGCCGGTCAGTGGGCTCACAAGCTTGCGGAAACGGGCCACCGTGGCCCTCGACGAAACAGCCCGATATCCCCCACTCGTCATAATCAGCTTTGTGCCGGCGGCAAGCTCAACCGGCACCGGTGCACGCCGCGGATCGCGCAGCTTCTTATTGCCGCAGGAGGGACATTGCGGGCGGGCCGGCAAATAATGCTTCACGATAGTCGCGCCCAACAGATCGAGGCTGATGACGTGATCGATCAACGGCGTGTGGAAATCGGTGGCGATCGCCTTCGCGATCTCGATGGCTGCAAGCTGGATGCCGCTCTGTCCGAGCGTGTCCCGCCTGAGCGGCGAAACCGCGACGCAGCGCGCCTGTTTGCGATCCAGCAGCGCCCTGACCTCCCGATTGCGTTTCATCCGCTCAGCCAGACAGGTCCAACAGGCGCCCTTGCCTGGGCTGAACACCGGCCCCACCAGGGGGAAAACGCCGGTAGGCTGAACGAGCAGCCATGTTGTATGGTCGGACAGGTACTGCCGGTTCAATTTCGTCAGTTGTGCGTCGAGATAATCATTGACCAGCGTCACCGTCAGGTCGGCGGAGCGCGTCACGACACGGACGCCGAGTTTATTCAGCGCGGCAGCCAATTCCTTTGCGCCTTTGGCGTTGATCGATTGAATGCGCACACGGCATTTCTGAAGATTTTTCTCGGCAATCCCGGGCGGCAGGCCGAGACTCGCCCAATAGGCCGCTGTAACGCTTGTGGAAAATTCCCGTTTCGAAACGACATAGCGCCGGTCAACCAGACGCTTTAATGCTTCCTGAATTTTGTCGAGGGGAAAATCGCGCGTCAACTCGCGAACGATCTGTGGAAAACTCTTTCCCGCTCCTATTGCGGACGCGAGCGCATAATAAAGCTCGCCGTGAAGTAAGAACTTCCGATCCTCGGAATAGAGGCACACGACATCGGGCGGCAGCACATAGACGGAGAAATTCGGTGCGAACTGAGGAACGTCTTTGCTGTCAAATTGCGTAAAGCTATTACCGCAATTACCCGTCACGAGGTCGGCAAATGCAGCTCTAGGCTTATGGCCACCAGTGTGGATCACCATCGCAAGGCAAATATTCTTTGGGTTGCCAAAGCACCGTCGCCTAGCGCGCGGGCCAGCGCTCGTCGATATGGTTGGCCGCTCACTCGGCCGTTAGTAGCAGCGCAGACCGACTCTTCCATGCGGGTAGCACCGCAAAACGACACAGAACTGGCCGGGTCAAACAAGACCCGGCGGCAATTACGTAGTCTGTCAACTAGTTGAAAGGGATCTAGCAGTAGTGACAACCACCCCTAGAAGCGCACCAGGCGCAGCCTCCGCAGCTGCCACAGCCCGCGCAGGCTGCATAGCCACATCTGCAGCCGCCGCAGCCGCCGCAGCCGCATCGCCACCAAGCCAATTGTTCACCAAGCCGCGGCTTCGCGGCATTTTCCTTGTCGAAGACGTAGAAAGTCCCCAGGCTGACGTCGGTGATCTCTTCCTCACCAATAAAGGCTTCATGACGCGGCGAGATATTCTGAGACTGTATATCCGTTGTCGATCCGCCGGTCGATGCGTACGCTCCGCCCGCCAACGCCAAGGACACTCCGGCGATTCCCATCACCGGCAATGCCTTCTTCCGACGTCTTCGCTTCGAAGCTTGCTTCGCTTGGGCCATCGTAGAGTCCTCCTCTACCTACAAGCAATGCTCGATTAAATTACGTAACACGCTTTCTATACATTGCATAGACCATCATACTTCATCCCGCAGTGCTGCACAACAGCGCAGCCGCGATGCGTCCGAACTGCGGAACGTCCGTTAGTAAATATCGCGACGTTGACCCCGGATTCGTAGGGCGCTCCAATATTTGTTCTGCTCGTCATTGTCGCATGCGTGGATGAAGTGCGCCGATTAACCGGCTTGGCTCAGTGCGGCTGCCCGCCGAGCTCGGCGGGCTGCCCGCCGAGCGCGGCGTCGATCTTGTCGTAATTCTGGATGACGAGGTCAATGTTGCCCTTGTTCTGAACCTCCGGGTCCGGGAACTTGCGCGACACATCGAGATCGGCAAGCGCCTTCTTCTTGTTTGCGGCAGACATCTGCTTGTTGGCTTTCACCTCTTCGACCTGCTGCTTCAGCCCCGCATCGGAGCCGATATATTTCTTGGTTTGCGGATCGATGCCGTCCATCACTATGCTGATATTGCCGATGACGGTGTTGTATTCGTCGAAGCTGGCAAAGCCATGCTTCTTGGCAACGCCATCGAGCTTGGCGATCACTTTCGAATTCGGCGGCGCATTTCGCGGTACCCCTTGGGTGACGGCCTCCACGTCCTTCTGCGAAGCGATCGCGTCGTCGATCTGTTTCTGCGTCAGCGCGATCTGCTTCATCTGCATCGGACTACCGATCTGCGCCAGCGCCGGATGAAGCGAGAGAGTGCCGAACGAAGCGGCAAGGCAGGCAATACTCAACGCGGTGAGAACGGAATGGAAGAACTGACGCATGGGAAGCTCCTTGTTATGAGGGCAACTGTAGGGCAGGACTGCGCACGGATTTTGACTGGCGGCAACGAGCGTTCGGCATTCACCCGCTCCAAATTCTTGGGTCGCGTCCGTTCCCGACATTAGCGCATCAGTGCGCGTAAGGCGCCCACACCCTATCTGATTTTCCGTCGCGCCGCCACGTGATGATCGGGGGTATAGCGGAATCGTTGTCGTCGCCGCCTTGGCCGCGAGGGTGAGTGGCAGACTGTTTGCCACGAGCACGGACACCTGACGCGGGACGAGATCGACCGACAGCGCCGGCGCTCGATCGTATTGACCTTGCGTCCAGCGATATTCAACGATCACGTTCCGGCCTTCGATGTAGCCGGTCTGTTCGAAGACCTTATCGGAAAGCCGGTAGATTGCGGGCCAACTCCGGCGACTTTTCTTCCGCAACGAGTCCGAGGAACCCGATCATCGGCAATGCCGCCTGCTGCGCACGAGCCGCGAGCGACCACACTGCCGTACTGCCGAGAAGCGTGATGAACTTGCGCCGTCTCATCGCCTCGCCCTTACCGCAGGACAAGGCATCATATCGGGTCAAACTAGCATTCTAGGAGGGGCTGTGTCTGGGCATAAGGGCAGATCGCTGCGCGCCTGGCCAATCTCCGCTTTGGGTCAGAAGCTGCCGCGCGACGTAGCTAAAGACGTGGCTGCTTTACCCCCGAAAGCTGCCGCAAAACTCGCTGAGGGGCGCGCAATACGCGCGCTACTATGTGAGCGCCTTGGGGTGCCGGCGACGAGTGCCATCAAAACAGTCACCCGACGAGCAACCGGGATTAGGCTCGTAATGTTCAAATTGTGCAGCTATGCCGGGCCCGGGCTTATGGACGCGAAGCTGACCGTGACATTCTGGACAGCGCTTGATGCGGGCTCGGTCCAAACGTAAGGCATCACTTGAACTTATCCATTGCCAAGTGCCCCCAACACGAACTTCGCAGCCAATTTCCCAAACGGTGTCGTCCATTCGATGCCGTCCGATTTTGTTGTTTGTTGGTACGCGCATATTTGAATTCACTAGCGGCCTCGCGCCATTGATGGCTCAGGTTGCGTATGGTCGTTTCGCTCTCCCCCTTTTTTTCATCAGAAATCCAGGCGCTCGCGATGGGCGGCACCGCACGCTATCATGCTTTGATTCCAACAACTCTCAGGAGAAAGGCAAAATGGCGAGAGGCACCGTGAAGTGGTTCAATTCGCAAAAAGGCTATGGCTTCATTCAGCCGCAGGGCGCCGGCGGCAAGGATGTGTTCGTGCGCATCTCCGCAGTCGGGCAAGCGGGTCTAAGTTCTCTGAATGAGGGCCAGGTCGTCGAATACGAAATCGTGGAAAATCGCGGCAGGCAGTCGTCCGGAAATCTCAAAGTCGCGCGGTAAGGAGAGGCGTTCACCTCACTTACGGCCAAATTCGATGGGCCGAACCGCCTGCGTCAAACCACGGTCACACTACGCTGAATCCACTAATTAAAATAGCGGCCACGGTAGCAGCCAATGCGGCGAGCAAAAAATCGGCAATCAGTTGTTCCACCGGCGTAACGCGCGAGTGAGACGCATGACTTCCTCCTCTGCGCTCCCAAGACGCCTCTATCTTCAACCCGGCTTACCGAGCGATGGTTCCCGCAGCCCGCATTCTGGAACCGCTGGCCGCCGGTTCCGCCCGGTCATCCCGCCTCGGCAAAGCCGACGCCCGTCGTCGGCCTTCTAACAATATGTGCCTCTTGAGCCTCGCATTGCGGGCATTGGAAGAGGTGAATTTCAAACCTTCGCTTATCCGACTGAACTTCCGACAGAAGCATCGGCAGGCCGCATTTAGTGCAAACGGGCCCAGACACAGGCAATGATTTGATGTTGGACTTTGAATGAGTAGCCATGGCGCACGTCTGGCTTGACGCCGTATCCGGATACCTTAACAGAAATAAGACTGTTCGAAAGGGGCTGTGGATTTCAATAATTCGCGGCCATTACCTCAAGAGATGTCGCGGGCGTGGCCGTAAGTCTTTTGCCTATCCCAACCACCTGGGGCCGAATGGTTCGCCAAGCGTTCCATTGGACAGATTGTCCCTGCCAAACGGGCTTCATGTTTTGTTCGGCGCCGGGCAAGCGTGGGCCGGCCTTCATCGCGCACAAAAAAGCCCCCACGAGCTCGGCGGGGGCGAAGGTAGGTCTGATTGAGAGAGGGCGAAAGCGCGGCGCGCCCTCTCACGCCCCAATGTTAGCGTGACGGCCGAAGCGAACAATATACCGAACGATATATTCGAAGGCCCCGATGACCTGGACGGCGCTAGCGGCAGGGCCGGCCCAGTGCCGGTATAACCTTAACTCAGTAAGACGCTGGAATTAACCCGCACTGCCCTGTTCGAGTCTCGAGCGGGGCAGCGTTCTCGTTGGACGCGACA
This sequence comes from uncultured Alphaproteobacteria bacterium, assembly GCA_963743395.1. Lineage (GTDB taxonomy): Bacteria > Pseudomonadota > Alphaproteobacteria > Rhizobiales > Xanthobacteraceae > BOG-931. The sequence goes on along the minus strand of CAVUPV010000013.1, from coordinate 1,686,268 downwards.
GCGCAGCCTCAAGAGCCCCGAGCGCGGAGTACCGCTCGGGCCTCGCCTATTTTCCGGCAAGCGGTTGCCCTACTATCGCCCGACGACGCGTTGCAGCGCAGCCAGCGCGGTGTCAGCCTCAGCCGTTTCGCCTTGTTGAAGTACTGCATCCGGCTTCCCGGCTTGGGTTTCATAACGGCGATGCCTGGCAGCAAGCAGCTCAAGCAGACAGTCAAGTTCCTTGTCGAATTTCGCACGCGCAGCGCGGAGCTCTTGATCGATCGGGCCGACGGGGCTTTTTTGTTCGGCTGGCACCGCTTCGGCCTCTAGTCGCCATCTTCAGAAGATAAGCCCTCAGCTATCCTGGACGCATCCATCGCCGCTTGCATTTCCTTGAGTGCGGTCTCCAGATCGGCCTTTGAGTCGCTCAAATCAAATTGCGGTTCTTTTTCCATGTCGTGGGCCAATTTTGCCATCCTGGCCAATAGCTCCGCGACGTCTTCGAGCCCTTCGTACATATTGGGTCGAAGATAGTCGCACACTGTGCGCAGCCGGATTGCATTCTGGGGGGTGCGATCTCTGAGAAGTGCGTGGGCAGCCTGTGCAACTTTTGTGGTTGCACTCAGTGCCTGGTCGCGGGTCATATGAACGACACCCATGCAAAATTTATACACTCGAACGTTAAAGCAGTCGTAAAAGCTCCTTCGGCTTAACTTATGGACCTCGCGGAGCAACGGACTGGTTGACTGACAGCGTGATTGGGAGGCGGAGTTTAATGCAAAGCGACAAGGCGATTTGCCAACTCCCGTTTAGCGTCGATACTCGGCGACGGAAGGCCATCCGCGCAAAATTCGTTGCAAACCAATTGGTCTCTTATGCGCCAACCACCCGTGCTTAATCCGACTAGAGCCAGCGGTTTTCCGCAGTAGGCGCACACAGTAGATGTGACGGCTTGAGGATATTGAGCGGGCATGCATGGTTCCTCCTCCAAGAGGGGTAACGAGCATTCCCGGCACCAAATAAATCACAGTTTGCTGCTGCGATTCTCAAGTCCAAAGAATAGGCACAGCGCCTTGCCGAAAGCCTGGGGTTTCTGGTTTGGAGGCCCGACCTGGATTTGAACCAGGATAAGAGGCCTGCACAGCCCCCGCGTCCGTTTCCGCCATCGGGCCGCTGGCCGTTTGAAGTCTGCGAGAGGGGCGGCGAGGCTCCTCGAATGTCCCCTTTGGGCCAGAAGCGGACATTTGGCCCTTGGTATAGAATGAAGAGGCCGCCAACTGAGGCGGCGTTCATTTCCTCGGCTTCAACGGGCGGGGGATTGCCTCCGCCAAGCTCAGCCATTCGGCCGCCATTTCGCGATTGATGGCTCGGTCGTTCTGATTTTTTGTGGAAGGCACCAGGTTCAAACAGTGAGCGGCATACCGCGCGTAATCCTTGTGTTTGTTATTCTTCGGAATTGCCATGATTTCCCCGTTGATTCCGCGCCCCCGTGCGCCGCGCGGGAATGTGGGGCGCTTCGTCAGTGTGAGTCTGTTCAAAATCGACCACTTTCAAAGAGGCGAACTAAGGCGGCATCCTCAGCGCGGCTGGAGCCGATAGTTCCGGCGGCGCGCAAGCGGGCCGGATCGCGCTCGCCCTTTCTGGCGGCGTCTATAATGCGCCTAGCAATTACCTCGTAAACAACGTCGGGCTGGCCTTTGTCGTGGAGCGATTTGCAAACCGCGTCGAACGCCTCGCCCATGGCGCGAGTAGCCGCGTCATCAAAAGCGGCCTCACCTTTGATGAATGGTAAAATCGACGCCATGAGACCCCCGGGCCGCCAAGGGAACCGTAGGCTGTTAAATTAAATTAAAAGGAGCCACCCCTCGCTACCTCCAAAAGCGGATATCAAGCGACGGGTTGGCATGTCCGCTTTGGGTCATCAGCTGCCGCGCCGGCTGATAGCGACCGTATCTGCTTTATCTCCGAAAGCTGCCGCCGCAGTCGGTAACTGGCGTGTCCGCTTAGGGCCATTAGCTTGCCGCGCCGCGTCAGCGCACCGCCATGGCCGCCATCGGGGCGAGACGGAACCGCGTCAAAGCGGTAAGCTGCTAGAGTAAGGGTTCTAGGGACGCGCACTAATCCTTAGAGGGGAAAAATATCATGCTCGATGAATTCAAGAAGTTTGCAATGCGCGGCAACGTTGTTGATCTTGCCGTGGGTGTCATCATTGGTGCCGCTTTTGGTGCTATAGTCGCCTCTATTGTCGGCGACCTCGTCATGCCCGTGATTGGAGCCATCACTGGCGGGCTAGATTTCTCCAATTATTATTTGCCACTGAGTTCGACCGTAAAAAGTGGCCTTCCACTAGTTGACGCAAAGAAGACAGGCGCGGTGCTGGCATACGGCAGCTTCATTACCGCGGTCATAAACTTTCTAATCATCGCCGTTGTTTTGTTTATCGCAATTCAAGGGATCAACAAAATGAGGAAGGCGGAGGCTGCAAAAACTGATGCACCTGCTACGCCAGCCGCATCGGAAAAGCTACTTATTGAAATCAGAGATCTTCTCGCAAAGCGCGCATAATTTCCGTGGCCGCTCCGGTGAAGCGGACATCCGTTGCCAACGGGACGGCGAAGCCGGCAGCGCATGGTGCGCGGCCGGTCGCAAGGTGTGTCTACTTCGCGGTCTGGCCGGCCATCATATTTTTGATAAGACCGATAATGGCGGTGACGATAGCGCCTGCCACACCACCGCCGACTGCTTGCCCAAGCACTGTGCCGATATCGACGTTTCCGGCCGCTCCTTGGAGGATCGGCAGGAGAGCTGTGAGAAGTGTTCCGCCGCCTGCGCCGCCTATCGCTCCGGCAATAGTATTGCCAAGCGTGCCGAGATCGATGTTCTTCATCGCTGCGCCTGCCGCATTGCCGCCGACGGCGCCGGCTATGAGTTGAATGATAAGATTAATAAGCGTCGCTGACATAAAGTCCTCCCGTGCCCGAGAGTGTTAGACCCGCACGCCGCCCCGGGCTTGCGAACCGCGCCGGTCATCCGCAATCTTACGCCTTTACGAAGCCTTCGTCCCGGTGTGCTGAAGGCCAACTTGGGTTGTTCAATCGGAGATGACCGTTGGATGACTAGCCGTCAAGTTCGATCTGATCATCGGCTTTCTGCATGTCCGCTTTGGGTCAGAAGCTGCCACGCGCCCTAACCTGTAGCGTCTCAAAAGTTTGCTGATTTCTAAACGAAGCATCTTAGGTGACGATGAGTGAAACTGAACGCTCCGACGAAATGGAGACGTCGTAACCTCTTAGGCCATCGGCGCGCGAGACGTTTCCGATATAGCCCAACTCGCGGCGGGCGGCGGCGTCGTTGAGGCTGAACTCACGCCCGATCATGCGCATCATCGAGCGGGAAATGGGCGGATCGCCTTCTCTTTGCGTAATGGTCCAGACAGCATCCAGCACCCGGCCAACAGTCGATGCGAGCCAATAGGGCATCGAGCGCAACGTATCGATGGAAAGCCCTTGCAGGCTTGCAAGCGAGGCGATGAACTCGCGGAAAGTCTGCTTTTCCGGATCGGCGATGAAGAAAGCGTGGCCGCCGTCGCCGCGCTCAAGGGCGCATTCCACGGCTTCCACCACATTGTCGACATGGCAGGTTGCGAAAGCATAGTCACCGCGGTCGATGAAGGCGAACTGCCCGGATTTTATGGCACCGGGAAGCCCGCGGCTGAACGGGTCGCCAGGCCCCCAGATCGCTGGCGGGCGAAGCGCAATCGTGCGAAAGCCGGGCTTGTTGGCGGTCAGAACCAACAGCTCGGCCCGCGCCTTGCTCGCCAGGTAAGCGGAGAAATGGTTCGGGAATGTGGGCGCGCTTTCGTCGGCGTTGTGGATCGGCGTGCCGGCGTCATCCATGATGATTCCCGCCGCGCTGATGTAGACAAAGGTTTGTGCGCCGGCTGCCTCGGCCGCCTGCAGCAGTGCAGCGGTACCGTCAACATTGGTGCGGAAGAAAGGTTCGCGAGGTCCTGAAAAACGGAACATGGCGGCCGCGTGCACAACTGCATCGATCGCCGGCAAAGTCAGAGGCGCGCTGCTTTCCAGATCGGCGTCGACGGGCGTCGCGCCCATGGCCTTCAGCCTGGCGTGGGAGGATGCAGAGCGTGTGAGGCCGAATATTTGGTGGCCATCCTCCACAAGTTTCGGGATCAGGCGGCCGCCGAGCAAGCCGGAGCCTCCCGTGACGAGGATCTTCATTGCGAGCAGGACCTCGTGAATTCCGTTACGTGCCAATCTGCGCGAGCGGCGTTCAGCCCAGTTCTGCACGACAAAAAGGCCAAAAATGGGAAATCTTTAGTAGCTTTTATTTTCCACAATTGAAGTGCCGAGAAGATCGTCAAAGAGATATTTGCCAAGTACAAGTAAGGTCTTCCGTCGCCTGGCTTCTGTCGGAACTCCTTCAGCCCGGGTGCGATTTCGAATGGGATATGTACCTCGATCTCCCAGAGAATACCGTCAGGTATTGCTTTCGCACATTAGCGGATGTCTCAGCATTCAAGCGGCGGTGTTACGGTCCGTGCTGGACCCATACACCTATCGGACTCATATGGAATTGCGGGTGAAGCCACCGGGCATCGGACACTTCGTCGTGGCGATGAACGGGCAAGCTGCGGTGCTCTTGCAAGATGAACTGATAGAGCAGGTGTAATTTTGGATTCAGTTCTCACACTTGTTAGGAAATGTGTATTTCTTAACAAGTTGGGTGTGCCTTGGTCGCTCTCGATCATATCGGCCTCGGGCCTTGGATTCGCATAATAACAGATTACGGAACAAACCAAATCGTCGTGGATTTGGAATAGAATGCCCCCATGGGAAATACGATCCCGCTTGTTTCAGATTCCAGGAAAATGCGGCCCCAAGTCGTCATCGTCGGTGCTGGATTTGGTGGATTATGGGCGGCCAAGACGCTTGCCAATGCTCCCATCGAAGTCGTCGTAATTGATCGCCAGAACTACCATTTGTTTCAACCGCTACTTTATCAAGTAGCGACCGCTGGGCTATCTCCGGCGGACATTGCGGCGCCGATCCGCGGTATTGTCGGTATGTACCGCAACGTCACAGTGATGCTTGGATCCGTCGAAGGCATCGACGTCACCGCACGCAAGGTTCTAATGGAGGGCGGGCGTAGTGTGCCCTACGACTATCTCATTCTCGCGACTGGTGCTCGCCACGCGTATTTCGGCCATGACGATTGGGAGCCCTTCGCCCCGGGACTAAAACGCATAGAGGACGCGACCGAGATCCGACGTCGTATCTTGCTGGCGTTCGAAGAAGCTGAGAATGAGACAGATTCGGACGAGCGACGGCGTCTCATGAACATTGCGATTGTGGGTGGCGGTCCAACGGGGGTCGAATTGGCGGGCGCCATCGCAGAACTGGCGCGTCGGGCGCTGGCGAAGGATTTCCGCAACATTGATCCCCGTGCCGCACGCATTGTTCTGATCGAAGCCGGACCGTCACTCCTCGCTACAATGCCCGCCGACCTTTCTAATGACGCCCAGCGACGGCTCGAGAAACTCGGCGTAGAGGTTCTTCTCAATGCGCCGGTGACTGCAGTCGATGCAGCAGGAGTGACAATAGGCACAACGCGAATTGAGGCTCGCACGGTGATTTGGGCGGCCGGTGTTGCGGCCTCACCGGCAGGGCAGTGGATCGATGCTGAATGCGACCGCGTCGGTCGGATTAAGGTCAATGCCGATCTGTCGGTGCCTGGCCATCCCAAAATCTTCGCGATCGGCGACACAGCGTTGGCGACCGACACTGCAGGAAAGCCCCTGCCCGGTGTGGCGCCCGTCGCAAAGCAGCAGGGGGTTTATGTTGGCGAACTTATCAAAGCCCGTATGCAGGGCAGGGAGGTCATGCCGTTCCACTATCGCGATTACGGGAACCTTGCCACCATCGGACGCAAGGCTGCTGTCATCGATTTCGGTTGGATTCACCTCCGTGGATTTGGGGCGTGGGTCATCTGGAGCGTTGCCCACATCTTCTTTTTAATTGGCTTCCGTAACCGGCTCAGGGTGGCATTCGATTGGCTGTGGGCATATTTCACGTTTCAGCGCGGCGCGCGGCTAATCACTGGATCCCGGCCTTGATTCAACAGCGTAGGCGTCTCTCTCGCATAGCTCCGAGAGTGTTGCCTTGACGCAGTGTCGTCCCGAGAGATGTTCGCAGGGGCTTGTCACAGCCCCAGCCTGCATCAACGTCGCGGCTTTGGGACTGGCGCGTGGATCACTCAACATCAGCGTGGTCGCTGAGGCGCAGGCGCTCGCGCAAGACGTCTCCGATTTGCACGCTGTCGACGGACTGGTTGTCTGGCGGTTTCGCTAGGTCTGCCGGACGCCGCATGAGGTCGTGAGAGTGCTGACGCAGGTCGGCTTCCTCAATGTGCTGAGCAAGTCCCGCCCAGGCGTCGGAAGCGCGCCGCAAAGTCGCAATTGTCTTGGGATCGGACGCGGCTTGAGCTTTGCCTAGCCCCTCGGTCGCCTTTCTGCGGCAGTCCTCTACAGTGATCATGTTCGCAACTCCACCGGGCAGTACAGCGCCTTATGCCACAAACTTTGTGCCCACAAAAGTCGGCTGGCCGCACGATGGTGCGCATCTGAGTCAGCCTTTGATCGCATAGTGACGGATTACGGAATTGCCGCCGCGTTCAGTGTCTTCGACGGTCGCATATCGTGCGTACGAAGCCGGGGCCGCCGATACGGGGCTAGGTTCATCGCTTCTCAACCTCAAGAATCCACTGTCTAATTCGAATCTCGCACTGTTCCTCAGGGCGATTCCGACTGCCGACAACAGAGGTCCGTTACAATCGGACTTCGATCCAGCCCAATCGGCGGAAGGCGCCAGCACATCAACACAAACGACCCCAGAAGAGCAACGCGCCTTCATCAATCTGTTCTTTGTCAACCAATTGACAGCAGCGGCAGCCCGCTCGGCGCAATATTGCATTCGCCGGTGCGCATGATCGCGCTAGCTAGGGGTGCTGCCGGCGTCGCAGATTGAATGGATCCAAAGCAGGAGGAAAACAATGCCGATGACTTTGCTCTTCGATACTTGGGGCACATTAGTCGATAACTACTCCATCGCTGATGTCATTGAACCCTACGTTTTTGAATCACATATTGCTCAGGATATCGCGCAAGATTGGCGCGCTCACCAGAAGTGGGCAATGTTTTATACCACTTTGGCCGATGCATTCGTGCCGCACCCCGATCTCAATAATGCTTGTTTGCAGTGGGCACTCGATCGTCATAACGTTAAGCTTTCCGAAGCCGCATTTAACGATATTTGCAATAACTATCATAAGCTTCGTGCTTATCCTGATGTGATCAATGCTCTGAAGTCTCTGAAGCAGCAGGGACACACGCTCAAGATCGTTGCAAATCCATCAAAAAAGATGATCGAAGATCACAGCAAATACGCTGGGACCTACGAATACATTGATGAGATCATCAGCAATGGCGAAGAGGCGAAAGCTTTCAAACCGTCGCCAAAGGTTTATGAGCTCGGCATCCGTCGCGCTGGTTGTCCCAAGGAGAATATTCTTTGGGTTACCGGTCATTTTTGGGAAATAGTCGGCGCATGCCGACAAGGACTCAAATGTGCGTGGACCAACCGTGCCCGTCAACCCATGCTCAAGATCGGCTACAAGCCCACTTATAATCTATCCAATCTGCAGGAACTTGCCGACACCCTGAAAAAGGAGGGCGGCTGAACCATTTGGCTGGCTGTTCTCGGGGAACAGTCAGTGACAATGTTTGCTGATTGAGAGCTCCAACGGCGAAGCGACGCTTCGAGCAACAACCTCCATGACGTCGACAATACCCCTGAGATGGCAAGGAGTACTCATTGCCGGCAGTCTCGCGATGCCGTGCGCGCTGTGGGCTGCCGGTGCGACCAGTTCCATCATCGATTCCCGCAGCGTGGTCCTATTTGTCGCCGTCTTCCTTGGTTCTGTCGTCGTGGGCGCGGCGGGGTTCGGCTCCGCCGCGGTTGCCGGAGCGCTTATGCTCTTTTGGTTCGTTCCTGTATCCGCGGTGCCAATTCTCAACTCGGCGAGTCTCACGACGCAAATGATCAGCATGGGCCAGCTTTGGAAAACTCTTCAGTGGCAAGGTTGTCTGACGCTTATAATAGGAGGACTGGTCGGAATGCCGCTAGGCGTTCTAATTCTACAACGAACAGATCCTGACGCGTTTCGGTTTGCTTTCGGCGTCTTTCTAGTCTGTTGGACTTCGTATCTGCTGCTGCGGCCACATTTGCGAGTGCGAAGGCACGGAGCACTGGCCGATGGTATCGTAGGCTTGACGGGAGGCATTACGGGTGGAGCGATCGCTTTTCCTGGCGCGTTGCCTTCAATCTGGTGTGCCATTACCCGTGACACCAAAGAGAAACAGCGCGGCACGATTCAAATATTCATCCTCGTGATGCAAATCTGTACGCTGGTCTATTTGTTTGCCAAGGGTATGGTCGGTCACGACTTTGTAGCGGACTATATAAAGATGGTTCCCGCCATCATGATTGGAACGTTTGTTGGAGTTTATCTGTTCACAAAGATCAACGAAGCTGTATTTCGCCGCGTAGTCTTTATTCTACTGTTGATTGTGGGTGCGACGCATGCCATTCATGCTGCTGTCGATTTCTTGGCCCTCGGCTAAACGCCAACACGCGGCCCAAATTTGGGTTCGCCGAGTAAGTTCGGCAGGGGGTTGGTGCGGATCGTTCGGAACGGTATACTTTAAAAGTAATCGGCTTCCTGTTTCCGCCGGGCAGAGTTCCATTGAAACCGCCAACGGCCTTAATCCGATCGAATCTAGCGCGACCGCGAAAGCTTTCGATCGCAGGCGAGGCGCGATTGACACGTTCCTCGATCCGCCAACCCAATTTGTTGGTCAAACTACTGACGCTTGATCCCCAAACTCGCGCCGCGATTGCAAAACTCAGAAAGTACCCCGCGGGAAAACTCTTATTTCAGCAGAGTGATCGGCAAAAGGGCCTCTATGTCATTAAGTCTGGAACGGTGCGGGCGTTTTACACCGCGCCGTCAGGTCGCGAAATCACACTCGCCTATTGGCAGGAAGGAGACATGCTCGGCGCAGATCGCCTTTACGAGGGCGGCGTCTTTCGCTGGTCGTGCCAGACGGTTACCCCAACCGAAGCTTACGCGATTCTCGAAACCGACATGCGTACTTTGGTCGCAGAGGTACCGGAGTTGGCAGTAGCAATAACTGAGGCGCTAAGTTTTAAGGTGCAGTGGCTGTCTAGCCTCGTGCAGGTTTTGGGAACGGAATCGGTTAGCCGACGACTTGGATACCTTCTTGACACGCTGTGCGAGCTTTACGGTGTTGAGAGTGAGCATGGCATTGCGATCAACGCTCCGTTCACTCACGAAGACCTAGCGGCAATGGTTGGCGCATCGCGCCAATGGGTCACGATGGCTTTAGATCGTTTCCAGGCCCGCGGTGTACTGAAGCTGGGCAAGCGGCGTATCGAGGTGCTGCAACGCGATCGGCTTGCGTCATACAGTGAGACCATAGTGTCAACTCCTTGACAGACACAGAAGCTGGGCAGCCCACAATCTCGCTCTTATTAAAGTAAGAAAATCAATGCGATGGCATTGCCAAAGCATTGGGAGGAACAGATGCTACGCATCACGGCTTGCGCGCTCGCGGTGGTCTCGGTGGCCCTGGGTCCGGCGAAAGCGTGGGCGCAAAATCCGGTCTCAACCGAAAAGCTGAGGATCGTTGTCGGATACCAGCCGCTCACTCCGACCTGGGGCGTGACGATCGTGACTGGTGGCCAACTGTGGAAACCCTACCTGCCCAATGTCGAGATCGAGCGCACCGATTTCATGAGCGGAATGCCGCTCGTCAACAATATGCTCGCCGGAAAAATTGACATTGGTTATATTGGCGACATGCCAGCTATCGTCCTCGGTTCGAAGGGCGATTTACAACCGACGCGCTTCGTTGCTGTCACCGACGCCGATGAGGGCGGGGAAAGTGTCATCTATGTCAAAAAGGATTCGCCGATCGATACGGTCAAGGGCCTCGATGGCCAAAGCGTCTCGCTACCGTTCGGCGGGTTCACCCATCGCTTCGCCGAGGTTGTAGAACAAGCGGAAAACATCAAGTTCAATATTGTCGGTCAGAGTCCAGAAGTCGGTCTGACCAACCTGCAGGCCGGCAAGGTCGCCGCTTACATCCCTTGGGAACCTTACGGTAAAATGGCCGTTGCACGCGGCTTCGCCCAGCCACTCGTGGACGGCACGAAGTATCATTTCAATTCGTTGCGCGGCGTAGTTGTCAGTAAGGCGTTCATGGACGCGCATCCCGATATTGTCATCGGCTGGATGCGGGCGGAGCTTGATGCTCACAGGATGATGCGTGAGCAACCCGACAGGGCGGCGAAGATTATCTTCGACGATTGGCAAAAATTCGATGTACCGCTCAACATCATACGCTCCGATTTCGATCACTCACTCTTCCCGGATGAAATCACGCCGGAGTGGCGCAAAGTCCTCACGGATGGCGGCGACTTTTTGTTGAGTCACAAGCTGATTGAAACTCTGCCCGACTGGAATACGTTCATCGACGATAGCTGGATTAAAAAAGCTTCGGCCATTCCTTCGCAGATGAAATAGAGTAGGCGTGAACGAGCCGGACGGCGTATTACGTCGCCGCGGGCAGGACCAGCGTGATGATGGGTTTTCTCACCGCACGCCAAACTAACGGACCGATGCGGGCACGGCAAAGTCATCCTGCTTTGCAAGTCGTGTCTGTCATCCTTATGATTACCATTTGGGCTTTGCTGGTACGCTTCAGGATTTACCGCTTCGGATTTATTCCTTCGCCGGCAAGCGTCGTCCATGCAGGAGCAGATTATCTATCGCAAAAAGATTTTCTTCTCGATGCCGGCGCAAGCATTTACCGCGTACTGGCCGCATGGGGAATTTCCGCCATTATCGGTATTCCGCTTGGACTCCTGATCGGCTGGAAGCGGTGGTTTTCGGACCTTACTTTCCCGGTCATTGAACTCCTGCGTCCGATTCCGCCGATCGCGTGGATTCCCGCGGGCATCTTGTTCTTTCCCCAAATTGAACTGAGCGTCATTTTCATTTGCTTCATCGGCTCTTTCTTTCCGATTGTGCTCAATACAATTGTTGGCGTAAAACAAATAGATCAAACCTACTTCCGTGCGGCAAGCTGCCTCGGCGCAAGCGACAGAGAAATCTTTCGCGACGTTGTGGTGCGTGGCGCGATGCCCTCGATTTTGATCGGTCTCGCCGTGGGGATGGGAATTAACTGGATGGCGCTGGTCGCGGCCGAAATGATCGCCGGCGAGCATGGGCTCGGTTACATGATCTGGGAGTCGTACAGTCTGGCGCGATATCCGCGCATCGTGGTCGGGATGATTGTAATTGGAGTGATCGGCGCCGGCATGAGCGCGGCGATCCGTTTTATCGGACGCAAGTTGGTGCCATGGCAAAAGTCGCTGATCTAGGATCGGCTGTTGGAGCAACAGCCACCGGCTTTTCGGCTCGCTCCGTCCGGTCAAAACTGCTGATTGCGCAGTTACGGATTATCGGTTCGCAGGTACTGGCGGTCACGCTCTTCATTCTGACGTGGTGGCTTGTCTCGTCGATGCCAACCGCGATCCACATCCCGTCTCCACTCGAAGCGGCAAACGCGGCCCTTCGAACTCGATCCTCGAATGTTTTTCGGCGACATGCTGCTTAGCACCGGCCGCGTTTGGCTGGGATTTGTCATTGGTGCGCTGATCGGCATTCCTCTCGGCGTCGCCATCGGGTACTCGCCGCTGGTACACGACTTAGTCTTTCCTCCGATCGAGCTATTCCGTCCAATTCCGCCGATTGCGTGGATTCCGCTTGCTATTCTGTTCTTCCCCACCGTCGAGTGGATGATCATTTTTCTCACTTTCTATGGCGCGTTCTTTCCGATTGTCTACAACACTGTATCGGGGGTTTCTGGCATCCGATCCAACTACGTCCGCGCGGCGAAATCGCTCGGCGCATCTGAATGGACCGTTTTTTGGCACGTCGTGCTGCCAGCCGCACTCCCTATCATTTTCACGGGCCTCCATATCGCGGTCAGCGTTGCTTGGCTGATGGTCGTTGCCGGCGAGATGATCGCTAGTCGCGGCGGGATCGGGGCGATGACATGGGAGGCCTATCAGACAACGCAGTATCCTCTTATTTTTGTGGGTATGGGGGCGATCGGCGTGCTCGGGTACCTGTCAAGTGCGGCAGTCCGGCTCGTCGCACAAATCATTGTCCGGTGGGAGCAATGAGCGACAGCAGTGCGGCCTCGGCCCTGTCGATCCGTCACGTCGGCAAAGTTTATATGTCGCGTCAGGGCTGGACGGAGGCCCTCGACGACTGCTCGCTCGATGTCCCCGCGCGCGGATTTTCGGTACTGGTCGGGCCTTCGGGTTGTGGCAAGACAACTCTGCTCAATATCGTGGCAGGCTTTGATAGCCTAACTCAGGGCGACGTAAGTCTCGGTCAGGAACTAATCGCTGCTCCGGGCAGCACGCTGCGGCCAGGACCCGACCGCCTCGTAGTGTTCCAGCATGGTGGACTATTCCCCTGGATGACGGTGATCGAAAACGTCTGTTACGGACCAATCATACAGAAGAAAGCGGAAGCGACCGAGGCGCGTGAAATGGCGCGTCGCATGCTCGCCGGCGTTGGACTGTCCGGGATCGAGGACACATATCCGGAAGATCTTTCTGGAGGCATGCGCCGGCGCGTTGAGATCATTCGGGCGCTGATTAACCGCCCTAAGGTTCTGTTGATGGACGAGCCGTTTCGCGCCCTTGACGCTCTCACCAAATCGGTGATGCACGAATTTTTGCTACGATTATATGACCAGGAACCGTACACGATTTTTTTCATTACTCACGATCTCATCGAGGCAATTTATCTCGGTGATACGGTCAGCGTCATGACAACGCGCCCAGGCCGAATAAAATGTGTCGTCGAGATCGAGCTGCCGCGGCCCCGCTCGCATCGAGTACTGACGTCCCAGGAGTTTCTAAATTACAAAGCGCGAGTCACGGAGGCTGTGCACGAAGAAGCCGTCAAAGCATTCCTCGCCGGTGAACGGGAGCTCGCGCGATGAAGAAGGGACTCGTTGAGTTTCGCAATGTCACTAAGCGCTTCGGTGCTAAGAATGTGATTGTGGATTGCAGCTTTGAGGTCGCGCCGCGCCAGTTTACGGCGCTCATTGGTCCCTCGGGTTGCGGTAAAACGACCATCATCAATCTAATTGCCGGCTACGAGGAGCCGAGCCGCGGCACAGTGTTGCTTGACGGAGCGACGGTTAGGGGACCCAGTTCGGAACGACTTGTTGTTTTCCAGGAGACCGCTCTTTTTCCTTGGAAGTCTACCCTGGCAAACGTTATGTTCGGCCCGCTTAACCGCAATGCGCCGCGCCGTGAAACCGAATTGCAGGCACGCGCGATTCTCCGCAAGCTTGGACTCGCGGATTTTGAGACAAAGTTTCCTCACCAACTTTCGGGGGGTATGCAGCGCCGCGCCGAGCTCGCTCGCGCGCTAATAAATAGTCCGACTGTCATGTTGCTCGATGAGCCGTTTCGAGGGCTTGACGCAATGACGCGCGAACTCATGCAGGAATACCTGCTGAGATTGTTCGAGGAAGCCCCGCTGACCACTGTTTTCGTTACAAGCGAGATTGAAGAGGCGATTTTCCTTGCCGACTGGATTCTCGTGCTCTCAAACGCGCCCGCGTCGATAAAGTCTGTCGTCGAAATTGATCTGCCAAGACCGCGTGACCTGAAGGTCCTAAGCTCGTCTCGTTTTGGCGAAATCCATGGCGCCATTCTCGACGTCTTGCTCAAGGAAGCGAAGAAAACCTTTTCAGATGGGGTGACAGACGCTGCCGCAGTCGTAGAATCTTACGGGCGTGCGGCGCGTGCACAGTCGCCAAAGGACGCGGGAAATTAATCGGAACATGTTCCCAAGTCATGCAAGGCTCCGGTAATCCTCCATTTATCACGACCAACCATTTCGCCATCGCTGACACTTATTAGGAAATAAGCATTTGCAGTCAGTCGCCGCTGAACTTGCTAAGAAATTCTCATTTCCTAGCAAGTCGGGCGCGGAATGTGGGAGCGTCGCCTCGTCTTTTGGCGTTCCTCTATGTACCGCAGATTTATGAAAAATAACGCCCCTGGGCCCTAATCCCGGCTGTGCCGCTCTTAAGTTTCAAACTACGACTTACACTTCCCTATCAGTATATCAACCGCCCTGCGTATGGCCGGAGCGGCGAGAAGAACAAATGGAATCATGGTTGCCCAAGCTATGACCCGAGATCTAAGCCACTGGCTTATAAACGTTGGATCACTGAGAAGCGGCGCGCTTGCGATGGCAGTCGCCACTGCACAAGTGAATCCAGATTGGATTATGCCGAACAAACAATACTCATAACGCTCTGGAATGATCATGTGCCTTATGCCTCATCGCCAAGCCACTTTTAACTCAGGGACGCAAATTCGTTGGCACGAGTCGACGGTAAAACCTCCAAGCTGTGAAGAGGCGCGCTGTGGGCGGTCAGGTATCTCTCCGCATCTAGGGCCGCCATGGCCATTCTCATCTACCGCACTCAAGCCGATCGGGGTTTTGCACGGAATTCCGCTGCGCTCGCCATCGACCAGGCAATTTCATACCGCTTATCACCCGTGCCGGCGAGCAATTCTCCGGGCTCCAGCGGCGGATACAGTTCGGCGAAGCTCTTCACCTCAAGGGGAGAAACGCGCCGCGAAAAATGCGCCGGCATGAATTCGGCTGGATGATTGAGTCCAGCCGCAGCCACAAGCTCGGCGAGCGCTTCCACCGTGGCCCGCTGGAAATTTGATACGCGCTCAGCCTTGTCCGGTACCACCAGCGCGCGCTGACGCGTCCGGTCTTGCGTCGTCACGCCGGTCGGGCAGTGGTCGGTATGACAGGACTGCGACTGGATGCATCCCAGCGCGAACATGAAGCCTCGCGCCGAATTGCACCAATCGGCGCCGAGCGCCATGACACGCGCGATATCAAAGGCGCTGATGATCTTGCCGGCAGCTCCGAGTTTGATGCGATGGCGGGCGTTGATGCCGATAAGTGCATTATGCACGAAGTTGAGACCTTCGCGCAGCGGCATACCGAGATGGTCGACGAACTCGAGCGGCGCCGCGCCGGTGCCACCTTCTTTTCCGTCGACGACGATGAAGTCGGGATAGATCTCCGTCTCTACCATCGCCTTGCAAACCGCCAGGAACTCCCAC
The DNA here is from genome assembly GCA_963743395.1 of uncultured Alphaproteobacteria bacterium. GTDB lineage: Bacteria > Pseudomonadota > Alphaproteobacteria > Rhizobiales > Xanthobacteraceae > BOG-931. Next base: position 1,670,942 of record CAVUPV010000013.1, on the reverse strand, counting down.
GGATGGCCGATGCAGAGCTTGAACCCCGCTGGCTTGCCGCCAGACAGGCACCGCATTTTGGCGATGAACTTCATCATCTCGATCGGTGTCGAGAATGCTGAGTGACGCGACGGCGAAATACAATCGACGCCGGCCAGGACGCCGCGGGTAGCGGCGATTTCAGGACTGACCTTCGCGGCAGGCAGCACTCCGCCATGACCGGGTTTCGCGCCCTGGCTGAGCTTGAGCTCGACCATCTTAACCTGGTTATTCCTGGCGCCTTCCTCGAATTTCTCGGCACAGAACGTGCCATCGGCATTCCGGCAGCTGAAATAGCCAGAGCCGATCTCCCAGATTATGTCGCCTCCGTTTTCGCGGTGGTAGGGGCTGTAGCCGCCTTCACCGGTATCGTGTGCGAAATTACCGCTCTTCGCTCCTTTGTTGAGGGCGCGGATGGCATTCGAGCTCAGCGCGCCGAAGCTCATCGCCGAAATGTTCAAGATGGAAGCAGAATAGGGCTTGCCGCAGTCCGGTCCGCCGATGACGATGCGAAACGGTCCCCTGACGACGAGCTTCGGTGCAATCGAATGGTGTAGCCATTCGTAGCCGCTGGCATAAACGTCGTTTTGCGTGCCGAATGGCCGCTTATCTAAAACCATCTTGGCGCGCTGGTAGACGAGCGCGCGCTTGTCGCGTGAAAACGGCGCCCCGTCCTTTTCACTTTCGAGAAAATACTGTCGGATCTCCGGGCGAATTTCTTCCAGGATGTAACGGATATGCGCCGTAAGTGGATAGTTGCGCAGTATCGCGTGGCGGGGCTGGATCAAGTCGATAGTGCCGACAGCCGCTAGTCCCGCAAACAGCAAGAAAGCAATCGCGATATAGATCGACGGAAACACATAGAATTTAAATAGAAGAATTGCGGTGATTGCCAGCACGGCTGTGTAGACGATGAAGCGAGCGCTTAGCGGTAACAGCAAGGTGCGCATGGCAATTTCGCTTGAAATCGATGTGGTCGAGGTTGTAGGGAGCGAGGTCGCGCATAGACTAGGCAGCTCGGCGGCGGTTTCTTCGGCACCAACGATTGCGCGGTACAATTGGCCCGGCCGCAGCTGATCGTGTTGGGCGTGCTCATTATTAAATTCTTAGATTAGAGAATGGTGCAGCTTGGGCGAAGCGACTATGCTGCGGGAGTGCTCGCGGCGCATTAAATCCCGGCGAACCAGTTAAAGCCCTGCTTACTCCAGAACGTCTCGCGGAAATCGTTGGTTACTTCGATTGCCTTGATCCATTTGGCGTTCTTGTAGCCGAGCTTGGTCGAGGTCCGCAGCCGCAGCGGATAGCCGAACGGGTCGGCGATGATGTCGCGCGCATATTTGGTAGCGAGAATGGTCTGCGGATGCAGCGCCGTCGCCATGTCAATGCTCTCGGTATAGTCGTCTGCGCAGATGAAGTAGACATATTTGGCGTCCAAATCGGCGCCGACACGCTGCAGAAAACTGCGCAGGTTCGGCCCGGACCACTGACCGATATAGTCCCATCCTTCCACGCAGATATGGCGGATAATAATCTCCTGCTCCGGCAGTTGGTAGATCTGTTGCGCGGTCCATGGCCGCTTGTCGTCGATGCGGCCGGCCAATTCCAATTGCCAGGTCGCGCCGTCGACCGGCTTGAGGTCTTCGATGGAGAAATGTGCATTAAAGCGCGGCGGCTTGACCACCTGTGCCGGGCTGAAAGTGCGGGCGAGGTGATTCGGCCGGAAAATCGTTTCCTGCACGCCGTCGTTCCAGGCCGACACCGCGCGCAGCGCCTTTTGCACGGAATCGTCCTCGGAAACGTCGCAGCCCGTCAGCATGGTCAGCGCGCCGAGACTGAGGGCGCCGCGTAACATGCCGCGGCGATTTATGGCCTCAACGAGCGCCCGATTTTCGGTCAACACGCTTTGATCGACCGGCTGGCGTGGCCGAAACTGCGAAGATGTGCGGGTTCGAATCGGCATGTTGGTGCGCCCTTAGCGGGTTGCTTCGATCTCGGGCGCTGCTACGCCGCCGGCCGGTTGGCCACCTTCGACGACCGGTCCGCCGGTCAGCATGGCGACCAGGCTTTTCGGCACCAGCAGTGCAAGCGTTACATGCACCGCGATAAACGCCACGATGGCGGACATGCACAGGAAGTGGACCAGCCGGATGGTCTGGAAATTGCCGAACAGATTGGCGAGTTCCGAAAATTGTACCGGCTTCCACAACGCCAGGCCGGAAATCACGATAAGAATACCGATCAGCATGACGCCGAGATAGAGAATCTTTTGCACGGCGTTGTAATGCGTCAGGTCGTCGTGGCCCAGGCGAAACCGCAATGCGTCGCCGACCGTCGCGAGAAACTCCCTGACCGAAATCGGAAACAGCTTTTGCCGGAAGCGTCCGGTGGCGATGCCATAGCTGAGATAGGCGATGCCGTTGAGCACGAAAATCCACATGCCGAAGAAATGCCATTGCAGTCCGTACTGGGCCCATTTGCCGATCACGACGCTGTCGGGGAAATGCAGAATGCCGAATATCACGTCGTCGTTATAAATTTTCCATCCGCTGCCGATCATGATGAAAATAGCGACGGCATTGGTCCAATGCATGATGCGGAGCGGCAGCGGATGAAGGCGTCGCGAAGGGTGGCCATTTGATTTGTAGTTCGGCGTCGACATGAGCATAGGCATTCGTGCGTCTAAGCCTAGCTCGCAACAACCGCTGCGGTTTGACCGAAAAGGACCGATTTCGATTCGGCGGACACAGTCGGCTGAGTATTGATCTCGTCGGCCTTCTGATAGGCGCGCACCGTGGCCGGTCGCGCGCGGATCGCCTCAAACCAGCGCTTGAGATGCGGGAAATCGTCGAGATTCTGTCCCTGACGCTTCCAGGGTACGATCCACGGGTAGGCCGCCATATCGGCAATTGAATAGTTGCCCGCCACAAACAATCGGTCGGTCAGGCTTTTGTTGAGCACGCCATAGAGCCGGTTCGTCTCCTTGACGTAACGATCAATAGCGTAGGGAAGCTTTTCGGGCGCGTACTGGCTGAAGTGATGGTTCTGGCCGGCCATCGGTCCTAGACCGCCCATCTGCCAGAACAGCCATTGCATGACCTCGGTCTTGCGGCGAGAGTTCGTTAGGAAGGAACATTCCAGTCTTTTCGGCGAGATAAAGCAAAATAGCCCCGGATTCGAACACCGAAATCGGTCCGCCACCATCCTTCGGCTTGTCATCGACGATAGCCGGAATTCGGTTATTCGGGGATATCGCCAAGAATTCTTGCTTGAACTGATCTCCCTTGCTGATGTTGACCGGCACGATTTGATACGGCAGGCCAGTCTCCTCCAGAAAGATCGTGATCTTGTGGCCGTTCGGGGTCGTCCAGTAATGCAGGTCGATCATCGGGCTTTTTTCCTGTTGCGGGGCGGCAGACAGGCTGCTTAAGTATTTTGATATAACACTCGTTATAGAATGTCCAGCGAGGCAATGCTGAATTTAGACCGGCATCCACCAGGAGTGCCTTTGCCCTCAGAAAAGGTTTAACGCAACAATCGCAGACCGAAGGACCGTCGCCGTTGTTTTGACTGACCCGCTCCGGAGTAAAAATGTAATCGAGGCGGCACTCAATTAACCGCACTCATCTACCACAGAGATACGCACTAAAATTATCCAGCTTGAGCGCCATTTCCATGAGTTCCGCACCGATGCCTTAAGCTCGCGAGATACGCCAATGTCCGAGCATCGCCGCGCCAAGCCGGTGCATCGATGCGCTAAGTCCCGAAGATATCCAACCATTCCTGACACAATCTTGAGCCTGCTCAGATCTTGATTTCACGCGCAGTTTGGGTCGCCCGGAGGTGAGAACCCTCCGGGCGACTCGATGTCAGCGTCATTTCGGGCGTGCCCTTTTTTCCGATTCCTGGCACGCACCAACCGTGCGAAGGACCATTAACTTTGCGACCCCGCGCCGAACCGATCCGCCTGCCCGAGACTGGTCGGCACCGTGTTATAGGAGTTAGTGGGGACCATCGCGTAGGCGCTATATCCGCTGACGGCAGGGATCTTCGCGTAGGCGCTAAAGCCGCTGTGGCCGCTGTCATTGGTCGAGCTCTGCAGGTATGGCCGAATATTCCTGGACGAAGGGCCTGCAGCCCAAGTTCCGGCGAACGCGGGCGCCGTGAGGGCAGTACCGAATGCGGCCAGAGCAAGCGCTATCGCGAGATTTTGCTTGGTAGTAGAAAGCTTCTTCATGTCAATCTCCTTTGACGTCTATCGCCGTGAGTTGGGTTCATCGGAGCGCAACCTCATTGTTGCGTCACGGATCAACATTCGAGCTAGAGCGCGGGTTTGTTACGAGGGCTACGTCACGACCTCGTGAGCGTCTGGTGCATCTGTGGCTGTCCAGCGTGATGGAATGATCTGGCTCGCATGACAAGGCAGAGAGCTTGAGAGTGGATAGCGTAATTTTTCATTTCTCCATATTTAGAAAGTCTTTGCTGATCGCGATCTTGTCCATCGCGTTAATCCCAATGGTATCCTTGGCGACGCTATCAAAGGGGCTAGCGATCGAGGCAACTCGAGTGGCCGAGTTCCGATAAGTGGTGCCCCTAGGGGCAAGAGCAATTCATTTCGGAGGAATCCGCACAGCTCGCCGACGGTAGGCGAAGTCTAAAGCCGTTTCCGCAAACCGTTGTGGGGATAGATTAAACAGTTGCGCATCTACCGACTGATCCTAATCAACGACAGATCGGATACATCGCGTATAATTCAGGACCACGCAGGTAGATCATTTCCGTGCGCAATCCGCCATGCCGACTGATCCACTTGCGCACATCTGAAGGATAGCTCGACCACAATATCCGAGTGCCCGCATTACTAATCGCCTGACCCCCGGGTGTGGGGTCCCAAGCAGCGTGAAACACAAGGGTCGCCTGCGGCGTAACACAGATTCGATCTCTCGGAACAACGCCCAACAACATTGTGCAGGCCGAAGCGCAGGTTCCATCAATTTCTACCTTTTCCCCGGATACCCGCAGCGCTTGGTACTTGGCCAGATATTCTCCGATTTGTCCGCCACGATCGTCATAAATTCTGACATTGGCGAATGCAGAGCTCATGCCCATCATCATCAGCATCGCCGCTGAAATCGCTCGCGCCTTCATAAAAAATACCTCCCGCAGGTTTGCGAACTCATTCGTACGTTAGCGAGCAGTCATTGTAATCATTTTCAGATTCAACGCGAGCAAACGAAACGGTTGAAGTATCCAATGCGACGTTGATAACCGCAGCCGGACCGCTCACGAAGTCGTGACCTTCCTCTCGTAACAATCCCGAGCGCTCGCCCGAATGCTCAATTTGAGTGGTTCAGAATAATTCGACTGGTACGACCCTAATGACGTATGCATCACATTGTATTGTATCGACCGTTACAATTGACTCAGCCTATGGGTATAACCATGAGGTTGGTGCGCTTTGGCCTATGCCTACAGGGCATGCAATGCCCGTACGGACGACAATGGACGCAGAAACGTCTGGTCAAAAGGAAGTGGATCGTCGGAGGGCGGAGTGGATGGTCGCCGCCCAGGCCGGCCATCCCGGTGCCTATGAAGCTTTGTTGCGTGACTGCATCCCGTTCATCAAGCGGGTGGCGCGTGGTCAAGGAGTGCGGCCTGACCTGATGGACGACGTTGTGCAAGAAACCCTGTTCACCATCCACCGGGCTCGTCAGACTTACGATCCGAACCGCTCATTCACGGCTTGGCTCAGAATAATCGCGGAGCGGCGTGCGATCGACGGTCTTCGCCGCGGTGGTCGTACGAGAACCCGCGAAATTTATGCACCGCTGGCTTATGAAAACCATTCTGACCCAGAACTCTGATCCCGAGGCAGCAGCAATCCGGCTCGACAATGCCGAAGTCCTCAAATCAGCCATCGGCAAACTCGCCATCCGCCAGCGCGAGGCAGTGGAGCATCTCGCGCTCGCGTATCAATCGCCCGAGCAGGCCGCAGCCATTACGGGACGGTCGGCCGGATCGCTCCGAGTAGATTGGCACCGCGCCCTTAAGAGCTTGCGTAGCCAACTTGGTCGAAAGGAGTGAGATCGTGACCCACGCCGATTTAAATGTTCGATTAGCGGAAGCGCTCGCTGCCGATCTCACGCCGGTTCGTCGCTTAGCGCCACCCGGTCTGCGTGTGCTGATTTGGCTGGCGATCATCGGCGTCATTGCCTTTGTGCTTGCAATGGTCTCTGACGTCGGGACGCTGATCCAGCGTCTCACCGTCGCGCCGGAAATGCGGCTCGCGGTGGTGGGCTCCATACTCACCGCTGTGCTCGCGGCCGTGGCAGCGTTCCAGCTCAGTCTACCCGATCGAAAAGCCGCTTGGACGCTCCTGCCGTTGCCGGCTGTTTTGCTTTGGGTCGGCGCTAGCGGAATAGGCTGCCTGAGATCGTGGACTGGCGCGGAAAACTATGCGGTCCCAAATATCAGTCCCAGAACTGCCTGTTCTTTATTGTCGGCATTTCCCTGCCGTTGTCGCTACTTCTGTTTGTCATGCTGCGACGCGGCTTTTCATTGAGACCAAACCTTACGGCAATCACCGGCGGCCTTGCCTGCGCCTCCACTGCGGCCGCGCTGCTCAACATATTCCATCCCTATGATGTAGCCGCGACTGATTTAGCCGTGCACGCGCTGGCGGTCGCAATTGTCATCTCCGCCAGTACCATACTCGGAGGCCGTATCCTTAGGAGCAATAAGCTTTGACCTAAGTTACAATTCAGTTTGGACTTGCACTAATGATTGATGGAAAGCCCCCGGCGCGACCTGCATCCTATGATAAAATGGTGGGACTTGTGCTGCAGGGAGGTGGCGCGCTCGGCAGCTATCAGGCGGGCGTTTACGAAGCCCTGGCATCCTCGGAATATGTACCGGATTGGATCGCTGGAATTTCGATCGGCGCGATCAACGCCGCAATTATCGCCGGTAATCCGCCGGAGAAGCGCGTGGCGCGCCTTTATGAATTCTGGAAGAAGATCACCGCACCGACCAGTATGTGGCCGGTTGCCCTTAATGGCCCGATGGCGGTTTGGCAACAGAAGGCAAGCGGGCTGAGTGCGCTGATATTTGGCCAACCTGGCTTTTTTACCCCGCGCATACCACAGGGCTGGTTTTCACCTTTTATCAGTTATTACGACACATCAGTCCTCAAGGAGACACTGGAGCGATTGGTTGATTTCGATCGCATCAACAATGCCGAGGAAATGCGTCTCAGCGTGGGCGCGGTTAACGTGCGCACCGGTCATTTTGTCTATTTCGACAGTGAGACACACACTATCCGTCCCGAGCACATTATGGCCAGTGGCGCGCTGCCGCCTTGCTTTCCACCTATCGAGATCGACGGCGAACATTATTGGGACGGAGCGCTCTTCTCCAATACACCGCTACAATACGTGGTAGATTATTATCCACGCCGCAGTCGCCTGACCTTTCAGGTCGACCTGTTCGATGCTCATGGCCAGTTGCCTCGCAATCTCGATCAAGTTAACGAACGTGACAAGGATCTTCGTTACTCCAGCCGAACGCGGGTTAGTACGAACGGCATTCGCGATAAGCACGACGTACGGCATGCCATCAATGAGCTGCACAAATTGTTGCCGCCGGACGTCGCAAACACGGAACAAGCACGGCGGCTGTATGAGCATGGTTGCGTCACTGAGATGGATATAGCTCAGATAATCTACCGCCCGTTCGAGCCCCAAGGCGTATTCAAAGACTATGAGTTCAGCCGACCCACAATGGAAGCTCGTTGGCGGCAGGGGTTTTCCGATGCCTGTGCCACCTTGCAGGCTTCACCATGGCTCGCCCCAATGCCAAGGGATCTGGGCGTGCGAGTATTTGATGTTATGCATGACGTCATAATGAAAGATCGTAAATGCACGACCAGTGTCGCATGACTTTGCAGCGTTTGCTTCAATCAGGCTATGGCTGCCGCTAATGAGTCAACGCCCTGAATGGGCTCAGATAAATCGCTGAACCCGTCAATGCAAATGTGGCAACAACGAATCGGGGATATCTGGGCGCGACAGCCCACCACCTTCGATCCATTTCCGGGTATTATCGGCAGCTCCTTCAATCAATTGCCCGGCGCTGGAAAAGTCGTAGGGAGATACGTCAAGTGGACACAAACTGGGGACTACCAAAACCTCGACCGTACCTGCAAGCTCCCTAAGATCGCGTACGATTTGATTGGCGATGAGCAACGTAATCGCATGCAACGCTCGTGCTATTGCGCCTTTCGGAGGCTCGTGAAGGTCGCAGGCAAATCCCGTGGGTAGAACGATGATCCGAGTGGCGCCGAGTTTGGCTGCGGTAAGGATGGCTGTGTTGCTTCCGATCGCGCCATCAATGAGATATTGACCGCCGATACGAACCGACGGGAACGCGGCTGGAATAGCCGCGCTGGCGAGTATTCGGTCGATCGCCGTACCCGACGAGAAACATACAGCAGCGCCGCCTAGATTTGTGGCGATAACATGCACAGGAATGGCGGCATCCTCAAGATTTAAGAACGGAACGTGACGCTCGACGAGCGATCTCAGATTGGACGGATCGATCAGATGGCCCTCACCGGAGACGAATCTCAATAAGCTTCGCAGCGTTACTGGAAACACGTCATGTCGCCGCAGGCCGCGCCAGATCCGTCCGAGTTCTTCCACCCTGCTGCATTCGGAGCGCTCGCAAAGTAAGCCGCGTTGAGCGCCCCGACGGACGAGCCGACAACAAAATCGGCGTCGAGCCCGTGGCGCATCAGTTCACGTAACATACCCACTTGAACCGCTCCCAAACTACCGCCACCGGCGAAGACAAAAGCCGTTTTTTGGGTGGCGCCGGACATGGGCTGCCGCTCCTTTGTGTTGGTGCGTGCAATGGCGATTAGCGCTCTACTACCTTACGAGCAGACGGGCCAAGGCGAATGCCTGGTAGCTCGGGCATTGCAATTTTGTTTTTTCGGCGCCCGGCGAACACGTCATCCCGAAGGCAATTCGCGCAACCTCAGCCGTTGATCGCCCTTACTCGTAGTGTATTATTTCTATAACGTTAGTTACATAATGTCAATGAAAGAGTCGGCTTTACCGGCGCCGGATGCGCGTTGCAGTGGGACCGCGAATGCCAGACCGAAAGAATTCAGCAACATGGCCACCTCGCAGGCAGCAATCTGGCGGCATCGATGCCTCCCTCTGCGCCGAGCCGCTACAACGCCTTCAGCGAGGTAGGCGAGCCTGCTTGCTTCATCTCTAGTGCCGCGCTGCACAGCCACAGATTTCGCCTGACCGCTCACGCAGTCGTGACGTTCCTTTCGTAACAAACCGCATTCTCGCCCGAAATGCTGATCAGCGGCTTCGCAGGAAGCTGCCGCCCGCTTGGTCCCCCGCCTCGCGGCGACGGTCGCCAGAATGAAGTGTGACATGAGGAACCTTAATGCGCGCAGCACTGATGCGACCTGGCGATGGGTTGTCGGCGCCATATTAGGCGTAGCACTGGCTGTCGTACTGGCTAGCGCTTTTGTCTCTTACGAGCCCATTCAAAAGCCTTGCCGGCCTTCTTGTTCAATGAGCCCAGCCGGGTAGCACCTGCAATCAAAGCAAGATCGTCGACACTTGTTCCTTGCTCGGACCGTGTCTCACTCCGTTTTGTCGAACTTCATGCGTCCCGCTTTATCGGTTGTTCTGCGTAGAGAGCGGATCGAGTATCGGGAGGAAACAAATGCCTAGACTGCGCTACATCGATCATGCGCCTTTCTTATCGACGGTCGATATAAAGCTTCTTTGTTCGGCTGATGTGATCACAGCGGCGCAAAAAAAATACGCTTTGATTGCAGTTAAGGTGAGTTCAACGCGAAATCGACTGACAACGTCTCTTTTCACTGTTTGGAAAGCGAAGAAAGGGAGTTCCCATGACGGCGTTGCGGTCAAATCATAGTGCCAACTTCGGGATGAAGTGCGTTCAATGTAGTAATGAGCTGATTGCCCCAGAAAGCTCCGAGTTCTGGAGCGACGGGCGCGCTTATTATGTTTGGCATTGCCCTAAATGCAGTTGCTGTTTCGGGTCTCTCGTCTTGATTCCTACAAACTCCAAACGATAAAGGATGTCAGAACAGGGGACCATATTTGGCGTTCGCCGCTGCTCGCGGGCTAACATTTCGGCCAAGTGGACACGCGGGTCGAACGGCGATCCTTGCGCAAAGAGTTTCGTCCCTTACTTCGTCGCCGCGACCTCGACCTGTCGCAAGCCGGCAAGTAGCGTGGCGAGTTCATCACGTATCTTGGGCCCGTGGATTCGCATTTCCGCAAACTCCGCCTTGGTGATGCGATCGTATATGCCGCGCTTGAAGCTCGGCCACTCCCGTGCCAGCGCCCACCAAGCGATCCCATGCCGCCGGTCTGAGGTCCAGACATCCAACAATCCCAGATAATCAAGGCGCGCCACATATGGCATGAGGTTGATATCGGCGAGCGTCGGTTCGGCGCCTAGAATCCATGGGCCGCCTTCGCCAAGCTGCTGTTCCAGCGCCTTGAACATTCGCTCGTAGGCCGCAATGGCGTACAGCACGTAAGGCGATTGTGCGCCAAGTTCATAGGTCGATTTGAAACGATCGCGGCGACGCGGGTCGCCAATATTGCGAAATCGTGCCTCGCGCAGCTCCGCGGGCATGCTTTTCATTCGCTCTCGAAACATGGCGGAGAAACTGATTTCGGTGATGCCTTCATGGAGGCCTTCGTCGACTGCTTTGCTCCATAGCCGCATGCGCGCGCGTCGGGATGGGTCGGTCGGAATGAGGAGTGGGTGTGGAAAGGCGTCGTCGAGATATTCACAGATCAGAGTCGACTCGATCACCGGCATGCCATTGTGGACGAGCGTCGGCACCAGCCCCTTGGGGTTGAGCTTGAGATATCTCGGGTCGTACTGCTCGCTGCGGAACAGATCCACATTCACCGATTCCCAATCGAGACCCTTCTCGCACAGCGTGACACGAACTTTTTGGCAACAGACCGAATTACCGAAATCATAGAGCGTAATCATGCAACGCTCTCAAGGTTGCGCCCCGCAATATGCGCGTCATATCACAGCAGGCCAATGAGGTCGGTCAAAGCGAAAACCGTGAAGTCCTGTACGAAACCCAACGTTTCGGCGTTGCCGCGCAGCAGTCGATACATTTGCGCCGGTGACACCGGCTCTGTCGGCACGTCCGTGCCGCCGCCGCGTTGAATCCAAGCAACCTTAAAGCCGAAATGCTTGGCACCGGCGACATCGAAGCTGTTTGAGGAAACGAACATCACCTCATCGTTCTTGAAGCCGAGGACTTTCTCCACCAGAGCGTAGCAATGCGGATGCGGCTTGAACTTTCTTGCTCCGTCCACACTAATGGTGGCGTCGAGGTAAGCGTCAAGTCCGGAATTTCTGACCAGCGCCGAAAGCATGGCATTGCTGCCGTTTGATAAGATGGCGAGTTTGTAACCACCAAGGCTCTTTAATTCTTCGAGCGCATCCTTGGCCTCTGGGTAGGGATCAAGATCGAGGTATTTGTCGAACAGAGCTTTGACGATGCTTTCAGTGGGGTTGATTCCGACCGCCCGCAGTGCAAACTCAAGCGACGCGTGCGTTAGAAAAGTGAAGTCACGATATTCCTGCAATGATGTCTGGAGCCAGGTATATTCAAGTTGCTTGAGGCGCCAGATATGGGTTATGAGATCGCCTTTGCCGGGACAAAGCTCCTCAGTCTTCGCATAGACCGAATGCACATTATAGAGCGTCCCGTAGGCATCAAAAACCAACGCCCTGATCGCCATGCTCGCTCATCCCTTTTTGCTTTTGTCCTGGAGCGCGTCGGTTTTTCGTGAAGGCGATTTTCGAACCGACAGCCGCACCGATAATGCGGTTGATCTCAACAACCAGCTGAAACATTGTACCGGTTCATTATTTGCTCGGCTGACATTCATCCAGCTGAGTTCTCTCTAGAGCCACTACGCTTGATTCGATTTAAGACCGGTCTGAATCCGGAATGTCACTTCGCTGAAACGCTTCTCGTGCTCATGATTGCGTCCAGTAAGCAGGCTGCCAAACACCGCGCCCAGGACACCGAGCGGCAACGCGACCACCGTTGGATTGACCAACGGCCAAATAGCATTGGCGCCGAGATAAGCAGGTCCGATGAGTGCAAGGCCTACTGAGGAGAGGAGACCGAGCGCCATTCCGCCGACGACGCCACCGGTATTAAAGCGCCGCCAGAACAAGGACAGTGCCAATACTGGAAAGTTGGCACTCGCTGCGATGCAGATGGCCAAGATGACCAGCACTGCTACGTTGACACCCTCAGCCAAAATACCAAGCAAGGTTGCGACGATGCCGACGAGCACAGCAGTAATGCGGGCGACGAGGACCTGTTGATGCTCCTCGACTTTGCCCTTCTTGATCAGATTGACGTATAGGTCATTCGCGACCGCGCCCGACGTTGCCAGCGTCAACCCTGCAACGACGGCAAGGATGGTTGCAACTGCCACAGCGGACACGAAACCAAGCATAAGCTGGCCACCAACCGTGTCCTTGCCGCCGCCGAGATATTGCGCCAATAGCGGTAGCGTCAGGTTGCCGCCCGGGTTACCCACGCGCAACGCTGCCGGACCGAGATAATGCACCGCCGCAATGCCGAAGATCGTCGTGCAGGCAAAGAAAGCGCCGGCGAGAAACATGACCCAAATTACCGAGCGGCGCGCCGTGGTTGCATCCGGCACGGTGTAAAAGCGGGTCATCACATGTGGCAGGCCGGCGAGTCCGAACATGTATCCTAGCCCAAGCGAAACCTCGTCGAATGGATTCTTCAGTAGGTTGCCTGGCAGCAGGAAGTTTGGTCCTGCCTTTGCCTCGGCCGATGCAAACAAGACCAGCGGGTCAAAACCCACGCCCGCCAGCACGAGAAATAAAATGACAGCACCGGCGCCAAGCATGAAGACGGCCTTGATGATTTGCACCCAACTGGTTGCCAGCATGCCACCGGCAGCGACATAGATGATCATGCCAAATCCGACCAACATCACCGACACATCATAGCGAATGCCGAACATCAGCTTGATCAGAACCCCGCCTCCGGCCATTTGCGGAATGAGGTAGGCAAGATTGATGACAATGGTTCCAACGATCGCCGCGGCAAGCGCAGGGGGCTGGCGCATACGATACATGATGACGTCGCCGATGGTGTAGGTACCCGTGTTACGCAGCGGTTCGGCGATCAGCAACAACACGGTGCAGAAAGCTACCAACGGGCCGACGGCATAGAGTGCGCCATCCATGCCGTAGAGGGCGGTGAGCCCCGTGAATCCGAGGAAGGCCGCGGCCGAACACCAGTCGCCCGCAAGCGCGAATCCGTTCTGAGCTGCCGTCAAGCCCTTTCCGGCGGCGTAGAAGTCAACTGCCGTGCGCGTGCGTCGCGCTGCCCATGCGGTAATGCCTAGGCTGATGAAGAGGATGGCTGCAAACATCGCGATGGTGATGAGATTCATCAAGCTTCTCCGCTCGCGCGCGCCTGGTCGACGACCACCTTGACGAGAGGATCGTGACGGTTGGCGGATATGCGCGCGTAGATGACGGCAAGCGCCCACGACATGAGATAGTTGCCGGCGATGATCACGAAGCCGAGATTAACCGCTCCGAGAACCTTCGTGCCGAGGATGCCGCGGCCGAAGCCAGCCAGGATTGACAAACCCATATAGCCAACCATGTAAATGATAATCATGGGCAGGATAGAACGCTGCTTGGCATCGATGAGTGCTTTGAATTCCGCGCTTTCGACCCCCTCGATCCAGGCATCCGGCGCGACCTCGGCGCCGCTTAATTTGCCTGTATCCGTCATTTATGCCCTTTAGGATCCGAGGGTCGGAAGAGAGCGATAATTCTGAAAAGCTTCCGTCACAGTTAAATATTTTGTAACGTCCGGTAGATAATGTCAACGAGGATGCTGGCCTAGCCAGTGCCGGGCGGGTAGTTGTCTCAGTTTGAAAACTGAGACAACTACTGTTGGGCCCCTGTTGTTGAGGGATTACGGATGGCCAGGCCAAGAGAGTTCAGTGAGACGGCAGCCCTGCAGGCGGCGATTGATTGTTTCTGGCAGTACGGCTACGAGGCTACGTCGATGCGGGACCTCGCGGCATCGATGGGTCTGACTGCGCCGAGCCTTTATAACGCCTTCGGAGACAAGCAAACACTTTATGCACGCGCCCTGGAACGCTATCTCGATTGCACAACGCGCGATCGATTGCGCAGGTATGAGATATCACTGCCTCCCAAAGAGGCGATCCATCAATTCTTTGCCGAGATCGTCGACCAGTCGATTAAGGATCGAAAGCGCAAAGGATGTTTTCTCGTTAATTCCGCGCTCGAGGTCGCACCACATCAAAGCGAGCTTGGCGCTGTAATCGCCAAGCAATTTGCTGATATCGAAGCATTCTTCAAAAGGTGCATTCTCGCCGCACGGGCTAGCGGAACAGTGCCACGCGGTGTCGACGCCACAAATACGGCACGCCTACTGCTCGGGGCGCTGCTCGGCATCCGCGTTCTGGCGCGCTCTGCTTCCGACCGCTCGCTCCTTGAGGGCGTAGTGCGGCCGGCGCTCGCTTTGCTCGAATTGCCTCGTCACAAAAGGACGAAAAGGCGATAATCGATCTTCTTATGTCTGTGGTGTTTCCTGAATGTTCGCGGCTATCCTACAAAGGCGTCGCGCCGCTGTATCATTGAGAATTATTGGTGCGCCAAAGGGATTGGAATACTTTACTTCTGCCCTTAAGAGGCAGCGCTCTATCCAGCCGAGCTACGCCGGGACTATTCGAAGCGGCGTGCCGGCAGCCACATAAGCAAAATTTTCTGAAGAATTCAGAAGAACCGCTATGACTATCTTCCAAATTCCGCCTGCAGGATTTTCAGAAGCGAAAGCGCAGCCCAACCGTGGGGTTGATTGTATTGGCAAAGAGGAAGCCGCTTGCCAGCCCATTATTGACTTGTGAATACATGAAACCGGCGTAAGCATCGAACTTCTTTGCAAACCTCCAGTCGACGGCGAAAGAAATGGCGTCTTCGGTGCCGGCACACTGCGACGAAACCGTGCTGTGACAGCCGGTGTTGGCCCCGGTCGCAAAGGTATTCTGGCTGATATGGTAATAAGCCCCGACCAGATCGATGTCTTGGGTCACTGCATATCTTGCCCCAGTCCACGATACGTTTAGCACCCTCCCATCAAAGAAACTGTTGCTGATGTCAGCCGAGACGACGGTGTATCCCCCGATATCGGTAAAGGTCGTCTGCGGATTGCTGGGCGCCGCGAATGCAATGCGTTCGTACCCGCCGTATACTTGAACCGGCCCGTAGGTGTATTTGCCAAGCAGCATCACGCTGCTGTCATCGGAGATCCGAGCGGCGAGAGTGCCGGGAAAGAGCGCGTTTTGCGCCGCCGAGAGCACGAGCGATGCCACCGCATCGTCGACGCGGCTGTATATCGCGTCGAACGAAAACTTGCCGTAAGCCCCGGCGGGAATGTCCACGCCGGCTTGCAGCTGGTAGGCGTCGGTCGAGGCGTTGTTAGCCTGGTAGCCGCCGAATTGATAAAGCGCCGCCGCCCGGAATTGGCCGATGTCGACGCGGTATTTCGCTGCCGTAGAAAATCTCGCGTCTTCCGTGTCGCCCACGCCGGCAGTCGTTCCCGAATATCCGATCAGCGAGAAAGCATACGAAGCGGCCTGGGGATCGTATGCAATAACACCGTCCAAGGTAAGGGAATTTTGCCGGCCAACGGTCAAGGTGCCAAAGGTCGGCGAACTGATACCCGCATAACCCACGCCGTTGTAAAACTGACCCGCTCGGCTCGAATCGCCGTTTGAGCTTTGGTTAGCCGCCGCCACGCCGTTGTTCTCGAGCTGGGACTTCGGTCCATTGGCGAGCTGCAACGAATAAGGATCGAACCCAGCCTGCAGATCAAAAATGAAGGACCATCCGGGAGCGAACGGCTCTTTTCCCTTAATTCCTATGAATGACTGGCTCAAACCATTGGGCGCGATATTCCATAGCGCCCGATTAAGGTTCGACGAAATGAGCGGTTCAAGTCCGGGGCCGTATGACGGATTGAACCGTGTTCCGTGGCTCTGCCACGAAATACCCGTGTCCACCGTACCGTAGACGGTAATACCGTCCCAGCTTAGGGGGCAGCTCGTGGTGAAAAACTCCACGACGTCGGTGCACGCGGCGGGCACCGGCGGTGACGGCGGAGCTTTCGTCGCCATGATGTCGTCAGCCAATGCTGCGGACGCATATGTGGCGCCCACAAGCCCGAGGACCATCGCGACCGAAGCGCCAAATCTTTTCATTTAGCCCCCCTTGCCGACGGCCAACAAACTCTTCGTGATTAGGAATATTATAACGGCCGTATTACAAGCCCAGGAAATATTATAACGAACGTTACTATAAATTATAACTATCGTTACATAACGTCAAATAGATTTCGACCTAAGCAGTTTTCGACCCACATCGCTGCCGAATGCGAAATGCCGAAAGCGAAGAAATTCAATGAGATCGCTGCGCTGGAAATGATGGTGCGGATATTTTATGTCACACCGGATAACCAAGCGCTTTGCCGGCAAATCCATCAAACTCGGATAGTAGCCGGTCGCGCCACAGCCAGACCGCATCATCCTTGAGCAGCAGCGGAAAGGAGCTGATGCATCGTGCCCATTGGAAACAGCCGAACACGGCATAATCGGCGTAGGCCGGCGTCTTACCGCCCAAGTAGGGCTGCGCCCCAAGCACGGTGCGGATGGGCTCCAAGGTCTTGCGGAACCCCAGCACGTTCGTCTCGCGATCGGCCCCGATCGTCTCCAGCGCCGCGCCCAAACGGTGTTCTCGCGTCTGGCGGAAATAAGATCGGTCCTTCTCGTCGAGATGGGCGAAAACGTCCATAATAATCAGCCGCAAAATTCCACCGGCCAAAACGCCATCCGCCCAGGCGTTGACAAATCGCGTAACCGCGCAGCAGCCCTCGCCACCGAACAGAGATGGGCGATCTGCATAAGCTTCTTCAAGATAGGTTGCAATTGTCCAGGAATCGGAAACGATTCGATCGCCGTCGAGCAATACCGGCACACGACCTTGCCCGGAGAACGCGATCACATCCTTGTCGGTAAATCGCCAAGGGATGGTATCGAATAGCAGGCCCTTGTGCTTGAGCGCCATCTTGATACGCCAGCAGTAAGGGCTGAAACGGCGTTCCAATTCCGCTCCAGCCAAATCGTAGAGTTGGAGCCCCATGGAGGAATGCCGCCTTAGCGTGCGACTGCCGTCGCCGTCTGTCGGAACAGAATTCGCTTCGATCCTTCGTGATCTTGTGGCCATTAGGCGTGCTCGTCGATCATCGGTCGCAGCCCCTCGTTGCGAATTCAATCCAAAAGGGCAAGCGCTGGCTCCGCGACGCCTTCGAGCAAGGCCCGTTCCGGTTTGGAGCGAGCGAGAACCCGAATGCCGATCAGGACGCCGAGCAGTAAGCGCGCGAGATCTTTGGCAGGGCGGTCCAAAGGGACGGCACCTTCGGCTTGCGCCGCTTTGGTAGATCGATAGAAAAATGCCTCGATCTCGGCAAAGCGGTCGACGACGAAGGCACCCAGTTCCGTATCGTGCGGCGCCACTTCGAGCGCCGAATTGATCAGAAAACAGCCGCGCCGTTCGCGGTCACTCACCGAATGTTCGATGATCTCCTCGATGAAACGGCGGATGGCCTGTTTTGGCGGCAGCGAGCTTTCAAGCCGCTTGATCAATGCCCGCGCCGAGTGATCGAGATACTGCTCAAGCGCCCGCACGAACAGTGTGTGCTTGTCGCCGTAAGCATTGTAGAGGCTAGGGGCCGAGATCTTCATTTTGTCTGCAAGATCACGCACTGACGTCGCTTCGTAGCCGTGCTGCCAGAAACACTCAATTGCCGCCTCTAGGGCGGTCACTTCGTTAAATTCCCTTGGTCTCGCCATTTTGTCTTGCCGCTTCAGCGTATTCGCACGTGAGTGTGATGTGACTCGCGATTGACATAATTGACATTATGTATCGTGTGATACAAAATGTCCAGTCTCGGAGCGGTGTCGTAAACTCGATCGCCGCGTCACCGCGATGGCGGAGGAATTGACGTGGGCGTTTTGATCGAAGGCGTGTGGCGCGACGAAGAGCTTCCCCAGGAGGTTGGCCGCGCCGGCGAATTCCGCCGTGCCGACAGCCGGTTCCGCGACCGCATCACGGCGGACGGCGGGTCGGGTTTCAAGGCAGAGACCGGGCGCTATCACCTCTATGTTGCGCACGGCTGCCCCTGGGCCCATCGAACGCTGATCTACCGCGCACTGAAGAAGCTCGAAGCTGCGATCACCGTCGCCTATGCCATTCCGGGCCTCAAGGAGCAGGGCTGGGCCTTCGACAGCAATCCCGCGTTCCCGGATTGCACTCCGGATACAGTAAACGGATTTCGTCATCTGCACGAAGCGTATACTGCAAGCGAGCCGCGTTACACCGGCAAGGTGACTGTTCCCACCCTGTGGGACCGCAAGTCCGGTCGCGTGCTTAACAACGAGTCCTCCGAAATCATCCGTATGCTCAACAGCGAGTTCAAAGGCATTGCTGGCGACGACACCGATTTCTATCCGCCGAAGCTTCGCGCCGAAATCGACCGCATCAACGAGTTCGTCTACGGCAACGTCAACAACGGTGTTTATCGCTGCGGGTTCGCACGCACGCAGGAGGCTTATGAGGCGGCCTACGATGCGTTATTCGCGACGCTCGATGACCTCGAGGCGCGTCTCGGAAGGCAACGCTATCTGGTCGGCCGCCGAATTACCGAGGCTGATTGGCGCCTGTTTCCAACGCTCGTGAGGTTCGACGTTGCCTATTTTTCGTTATTCAAGTGCAACAAGCGGCGTATCGCTGACTACCCAAATCTTCTGAATTATATGCGTGAGCTTTATCAGGTTCCGGGCATCGCGGCCACCGTGAAGCCGCGCTACTACGTGATCAATTATTGGTCGATCAAGCGGGCTAACCCGACGGGTATCATCCCCAAGGGCACGCCGGTTGATTTTGCGCAATCGCACGACCGCGCGCGCTTGGCGGCATGACGCAGCTTCAAAACGGAGGACGCATGCTCGAGCTCTATCACAACATCAATTCGGTCTGCGCCCAAAAGGTGCGCATCGCATTAAGCGAGAAAGAGCTAAAGGTCAAAGAACATCTCATGACGCTGCGCGGGGATCAATTCGAGTCAGCCTATCTGAAGCTCAATCCGAATGGCGTTGTGCCGACACTGATCCACGATGGCGAGTCAATCACGGAGTCGTCGCTGATTCTCTATTACATCGACGACGCTTTCCCCGACCTGCCGCTAATGCCTAAGCAGCCGCACCAGCGGCACCGCGTGCGCATGTACAACAAATTGATTGATGAGTATGTCCACAACTCCTGTACTATTCTCACATTCGCGACTGCATTCCGCCCTGCTTTCTTGAAGATGAAGCCCGAGGAATGGCAGGCCGAAATCAACAAGGCGCCGCTCAAGCGCCGCGCAGAGTATAAGCGCAGCGTAATCGAACGTGGGCTCGACTCAGAATTTGTAGCCGAGGCGCTAGCGTATCACCAAAAGCTTCTATCTTGGATGGCTGACTCGCTGAAAAGCGAGTCATACTTGGCCGGCGAGCGATTTTCCAATGCCGATTGCGCCGTTATTCCCTATATCCTGCGGCTCGAACTCCTCAAACTCAGTGGCATGTGGGACCGCTACCCTGCCGTCAGCGAATGGTGGGCGCGAATACGCGCGCGGCCATCGGTCAAGGCCGCAATTTTCGATCGTATGACCGAGGCAGACGTTGCGCCCTTCAAGAATCTTGATCCTGATCCGTGGCCGAAGGTGCAGGAGTTGCTGCGAGCGGCTTGATGAACGGTCTTCTTCGCTTCGACATACAACCAACAGGAGTCCAGAGATGTCTTTGAAAGAGCAACTCGCCGAATACCGGGCCGGCTGGTACAAACGCGTTCCGACTGAACGCCAGGCGATCATGCAGCGCCACATTGACCAGCTGCGCTACGGCGCCACCGCCCCCACCATGTTGAAAATCGGTGACCCCGCGCCGGCAATCGTGCTTGAGAACGCCAAGGGAGCGACGGTGGATGTTGGCATGCTCCTCAAGAAAGGTCCCGTCATCGTCACTTTCTATCGTGGCGGCTGGTGCCCTTACTGCAATCTCGAGCTCAAGGCATATCAGGAGATCCTTCCGCAGATCGTGGCAGCGGGGGCTTCGCTCGTTGCGATCAGTCCCGAGAAGCCCGACGACACTCTGTCGACCGCAGAGAAGAATGCGCTCACCTTCGAAGTCCTCAGCGATGTGGGCCAGAAGGTAGGACGCGCATTCGGGTTGGTCTATAAATTTACCGACGAGCTCGAGAGCGCCTACCACGGCTTCAATCTAGATATTCCGGCCCGCAATGGGACGCCGGGCGAATGGGCGCTGCCGGTATCCGCGACCTACGTCATCGACCGCGATGGCTCGATTATCTATGCGTATACGGACGTCGACTATCGCGACCGTGCCGATCCCCGTGATGTGCTGGCAGTCCTCACGAGAAAAGCCGTCGCCGCGTGAGTTCGAAATCGATGCTGCGCGCGATCTTGTACGACGGCGCGCGGCGATGACCGCGATCTGTACAACGCCCAAAGTTATAGATTGGAGGAGGAAAATGCCCCGGCTACGTTACATCGAAGAAAAGGAAAAGAGCCCTCATACCCGCGAGCTGATCGAATCGGCCAAGCGCACTGGCGCGCCCGATCCGCGCGTTGTGAGCCTGATGACGCGCAGCAGGCTTGGCGTCGCTTGGGTCGAATACTGGAACAAACTGCTTTACCAGGGAATCCTGCCGCACAAGCTCAAAGAGATGTGCCGCATTAGGATTTCCGTCGCGCATCAGTGCGGCTATTGCTCGACAGTGCGCTCGAACGTTGCCAAGGCTGAGGGTCTGACCGAAACCATGATCGACGATCTGTTCGATTATGCCGGCAGCAAGTACTTCACCGCGCGCGAGAAAGCGGCGTTGCATTATGCCGACCTGTTCAAGCAGGGCGAGTTCGCCATCGACAAAGATGAAGTCTATGCCGAACTCGCCAAGCACTTTTCCGACGAGGAGATCATCGAGCTTGGCCTGTTCTGCGCCGAGACCGACGGCGTCGGAAAGTTCGTCAAATCGCTCAACGTGGTGAGCTGGGAAGAAGCCTGCGAACTCAATCCCAGGCTCAGCCCCGCGACGCCGCGGGTCGCGGCGGAATAACTTGGGGCAAAGCTCGCTCTGTTGAAGCTCAATGCGTAACGGCATCTCGGACCGTATGCCGAATTCTGGAAAGACGCTATATGCGTCAACGCCCTTCCGATCAACTTACTGGCGGTGCGAGTAAGGCGCACGGTTCTTCAGGTTAAAGAAGCCTCGATCAACTTCCGGATAAGGCAGAAGTGAATGCCGTCGAGCGGGTTTTGAGATGTGCTTGAATCGCGATCGACCTAAAACCTGTCAAGTGTCCTCCAGCAAGAGCATGAGGAGCCTCAGATGCTGTCACGCCGTTTAATCCTGATCGCCTTAAGTTCGTTCGCGGTGACGCCGGCATTCGCCACGGGTCCGCAGCCCTTCGATGCCAACGCCTTTGCCGAAGCGCAGAATGCCGGCAAGCCCATCTTGGTCGCCGTTCACGCCTCGTGGTGCCCGATTTGCAAGGCACAAAAACCCATCCTCGGCGACCTTCTAGCCGACCCCAAGTACCGCGATCTAACCTACTTCGTCATCGATTTCGATAGCCAGAAGGACCTCGTCAATCGCTTCGGCGTCCGAATGCAATCTACCTTGATTGCATTCAAGGGCTCGCGAGAGGAAGCCCGGTCGGTCGGGGATACGAACCGCGAATCCATAGCGGCCTTAATGAACAAGGCGCTTTGAAGGGACCTGTGCAGTGGCGATCAGCGGTATGGTTTTGGCTTTCGTCGCTGGCGTATTGTCAATCCTGTCGCCCTGCGTGCTACCGATTCTTCCCATTATCCTTGGTGCAGCCGCTTCTGAGCACAAATGGGGGCCAGTGGCGCTCGCGACTGGCCTCGCGCTTTCATTCGTTCTCGTAGGCTTATTCGTTGCGACGGTCGGCTATTCGATTGGTCTCAATGCAGATCTGTTTCGCAACGGGGCAGCTGCGCTGATTATTGCATTTGGCGCCGTACTCGCTGTCCCCGGCTTACAATCCGGCTTCGCGATGGCAAGCGGTCCCATTGCAAATTGGGCCGATCAGCGCTTCGGAATGCTGCATCGGAACGGTGTTTCCGGCCAGTTCTGGATGGGTGTGTCGCTGGGCGGGGTATGGAGTCCGTGCGTCGGCCCAACCCTTGGCGCGGCCGCTCTCCTAGCGGCGCAAGGCAGAGATCTGCCGCAAGTCGCCCTCACGATGTCCGCATTCGCAATAGGAGCAGCACTGCCATTGCTGGGGCTCGGCATGGTCTCTCGCGAGTTTATGTTGCAGTGGCGCAATCAAATGCTCTCGGCAGGCCACAGCGTGAAAATAGCGCTTGGGTTGGTGTGTATGATGATGGGCGCGCTTGTACTGTCCGGGTTCGATAGGAGTGTGGAGACCGTGCTCGTTAACGTTTCGCCGCAGTGGTTGACGGTTCTAACGACACGCTTTTGAGATAGATTTGAAGCCAGAAAATCCTCCACGCGTCACAAAATGGTCAGGCAGGTGATTGAGTCAGGACATTACCCTTGTTCAAAGCAGGAGAAGATGATGACAAAATTTGCCCTCTACGTTCCGTTGCAGGCGAAGCCGGGGAAGGAAAAGGAGGTTGCGGATTTTCTACGTTCCGCCGTACCTCTAGTGAACGCTGAGCTAGGCACGATCTCGTGGTTTGCTATTCAAGAGGGACCATCCTCGTTCGCCATCTTCGATACGTTTGACGACGAAGCCGGGCGGGACGCGCACCTCAACGGCAAAGTGGCGGCGGCTTTGATGGAAAAGGCCAAGGCCGGCGATCTGTTTGCCAAGGCGCCAGAGATTCACAAGCTCGGAATTCTTGCGGACAAGCTTCCGAAATAAAATGGCCCCGGCAGCGGCAGCGCCGGGGCCATGCTTTTCCCCAAAGCCATCTGTAAACCGACGCGCTCGCGGCAAACAGGGGGACGCCGCGTCAGTCCGACGGATTGGGCGGCATTGTATCACTCGCGCAAAGTTTGGAAATGGCGTAGCGTTCACGTGTCGAGTTTAGCGGAATTGCCATTCCGCCATTCCTATACCGCTGCCGAACACTGGCGATCAAATCCCAGGATTTACCGCCGAAGAGGTGTCAGCGGAGAAGCCCGATGATTATCTGACGAGGCTTTGCGTCATCTGCCGACAGATTCACCTTTTGAATCCTGTTACTGGGAAGGTTCTGGGAGAATCCGACGAATAACCGCCCTCTGATTGTGACGTCTGCTTTACCCCTGAAGGCAGACATTGATCGGCGGTTTTTTCCTCGGCTAAGGGTCATTTCGACGTCTCAAGGCCGTCGGAATAGGACAGCAAAAATACCGCCGAGCGCGGAGCTCGAAAATGATAGGAAGAGGTAAGGTGTCAAATCTTCAGATCAAACGCGTTTATGAGCCGCCCGCCCCGAGCGACGGGCAGCGCGTTCTGGTAGACCGGGTTTGGCCACGCGGTATCAGCAAGAAGAAGCTAGGCCATGTAATTTGGCTCAAGGATGTCGCCCCAACCGCCGAATTACGCCACTGGTTCCATCATCGCCCAGAGCGATGGAAGCAATTCTGTACCCGCTACTCGGCAGAGCTTGACCGCAATTCCGATGCAATAGCAAAGCTACGCGCGATGTGCGTGCACGGGCCGGTCACGTTGCTCTACTCCGCTCGCGACGTAGAACACAATCAGGCGCTGGCGCTCGCAGAATATCTCGGAGCGCATCGGTAGCCAGCACACCGTAGCGAAGTTAGCTTCTTACCACAATGGAGCAGGTCCGCTTTGGGTCATTAGCTGCCGCGCCGCCGAGGGCACTGATTATGAAAGTATAATTTTGAAGTCAGTCGTCGCTGACTTGCTATGAAATGTGCATTTCCTAACAAGTTGGAGGCGCTTCGGTCGCTCGATTGTGTCGGCCTTAGGCTGGGATTCGCGTAATGATACGTTACGGAATGGCAGCGGTACTGCGTGACGCACCGCCACGATCGCCGGTCAGGCGGACGCCTGCCACCAAGTTTGCGCAAGACCAACATCCGTCTGCGACAGCTCATGCCCACTCGGCAGAATATGATGTTCAACAATAGCGCCATGCTTCTCCGATGAGGCCCTTTGATCTATCAATCTTCAGTTCGCCCTGAGAGTAAGGCGATGCGTGGGATTAGCTGGAGTTTCTCTCACCAGGCGTTGGCAAGTTGAACGCCGAGATAATCGCTGTTGTGTCCACCTGCCCGTCGGATCGCATCGCCAACGTCAAAACGAACAACTTGGATTGCGAATGAAGAGTGGGATGTCATCGCCCAGTTGAGGTCAGCCTGACCATATGTCCCGGTGTAACGTCCAGGCTGTCCTGCGGTGCCGGCGACCGGAACGCTGCCCTGGGTATAAACCGCATCGGCCGTGGTTTCTCGCCACTGTGATGCGACCGCGAACGCGAGCGTCAGTGAATTGGTCGGATGGAGGGCTATCGAGGGCTTGATGTGGATGAGGTTCGTATACCCGGTATATCCCGCGAGTGTGAAGTAGTAGCCGTTCGGAAAAAGCGGATTGAAAGTTTCCAAGACATTACTGTTCGGATTTCTGTTGCCGGAGGCGGCGTCGAATTGGACACCGAACCTTGGCGTCCACCCGATATCGGCAAATGTGTAACCTGAGAGCGAACCGACTGCCCATGCCCTGATGGTGTCGTTCCCAATGCTCCCGGTCTGGGTCATGACTTCGAGGTCGCCGTCGAAACCATTGGTCTTGGCGAAGAATCGCGCGTCAATGCTGTCTCGACGCTCGTCTCCGCGAACGCTCAGGTACTTCGCGTTGTCTTGCGTGTAGTAAGCGTAATAGGCGGACGCCGTCGCCCACCCGAACAATTCGCGTTGCGCTCTCACGACACTGAAAGTGTTGGCTCCGCTACTGTAGCTATCGAACGGCTGAGCGCCAAAGTCATAGATCTGAACGGGTTGGCTGTAGAACGTGATGAACTTCCAGGGACCATTTTCATAATCGCTCCAGGCCGCATCAAAGGATTGGCGAACATTGGGACCATCCCGGTCGGAGACAAAGCGTTGAAAGTCGAAGTTCATCTGTTGTCGACCGAGACGCACCCTCGCCGTACCGTCGCCGATAGGCTCAGTCACTGTCACAAACGCCTGTTCAAGGTCGAGAACGTCCTGATCGGCCGGCGTCAGCATCGTTTTCCAGGGGGCATAATCGCTCTCGAACTGCGTAAAGACCTGGACCTGGTCAGCGATATGAAGATCGGCGTGCCACTCGGTGCGGCTGATAAGATAATCGTTGCTGCGATTGGGGCTGACACCGAAGTTTGCGACGTCATTGGCCTCGAAGCGTTCCCTAACGTCAGCGCCGAGTGACAGGTAGGTTTGAGGATCGCCGGGCGAGAACGGAATGTATTTCAGGTTATCAAAGGCCTCTCTCGGTACGCGTGGATCGGCAAGAACGGACCAATCCTCCTCCCACCTGTTGGGGAGGATCGCCGGTCGCGTCGGTGATGTCGCGTTGGCGGTGCTGTCGCTCTCTTGCGCATGCACCGGTCGAGGGAGAAGCAAAAACAAAAGCACTATTATAAATGGAGCGCGCCATCGTGTTGGCAGCCTAGACGACGCGGACGCCCGGCGGGCATCTTGATCGGAACTCGCTTGTGCCCGACAGCGTCCCATAAATACGCATCACTATATCGGTCTATTTGCTGGTCGAGGAATGGATCTCGGCGACATAACCCCCCGGGAAAGCGACCATTGCCGCCTGGCGTCCATCCGCGGTGTATGGATCGACCAGGACTGTGACGCCGGCAGCCTTCGCCTTTGCCAGAGTATCGGAAAGGCTGGCAACCTCGTAGCCCGTTATTTCGCGTCCATAGGGATAAGGAAGGTGTCCGTCCGTAACCAACACGGTCATTTTACCGAAACCGGACTCGATCCGAACGCGGCGATAGGTATCGTTGGGCCGGCCAATCTCGACGCCCGGCGCTTGCCTGTCATCAGAGACAATTTTGCCACCCGAGAAGGCTATAAAGTCACGAACGAGAGCGTCGGCGCGCTGCACGGATACATAGATCCGATTTTCAGGGACAGTCTGAAGTTCAGCGTAATGCGGCGCGGCTGTGTGCCAATAGAGCTGCATGTCAACGCCGCCCGGCCACGTGATGATGGCGTCGCGGCCAATCGGATCCTTGAATGGTGCCACGACGATATCAGCGTCGTGGGCCTTGGCCGACCGGACAGCGGCATCCATGTCCGTCACGAGATAGCCTGTCCTCTCGGCCCCGAACGGATAAGGGATCGGCGTCTGGAAGCCGAACACCGAAAAGGTGCCGACGGGCGTGAAAACAAATTCGAACGCGGTCTCGCTGGGTGTGGGCGTGATGGTAAGGGTCATGGCCTGAGACTTGGTGCCACCGAAGGTCGCCACCAGACTTGAGGTAAAGCTGTCAAAGTCTGCCGGTGCTACGTAAACGTGAGTCGAATCGTATTGCGGGCCGACAGCAATCGAGGAAACTTGGACCGCTTTCTTATCTTTCGCCCAGAGCGCGCCAGTAGCGATACCGAGAAAGATGACGATGCCGACAACGATTTTGATCTTGCGCATTTGCAAACTCCCTAAAGAAAACACTTTCGGCAAACGGATCGAGTCAGAATTCCTTTCCCAACAGGCGATCCAGCGAAATGCGCCCACCGCCGCGTATCGCGATGAACAGGAATGCGCCCCACCAGACTACCGACAATTGATAACCGGTGCCGCGAGGTATCAACACGGTGACCAGGATCACTAGGAGCTCGCCGAATAGCATCGCCGCAAACGGCCGCGTCAGGAATCCGGCTGCGACAGCAAGGCCGCCAAAGAACTCCAATCCACTGGTGAGATAGGCGAGTGGAATGGCGGGCTCCAAGCCTAATTGATGGAAAATGGCAATGTCGTCGGACATTTTGTCGGCGAATAGCTTCTGCCAGCCGAAGGTTACCATCATCGCTCCTGAAGCCAGGCGCATAGCCGCATAGGCCCATGGCTCCAAGGACGTGTACAGGGCCAATAGGAACGGGAAGATGAGACGGTTGCGATCGTCACGCTCCAACGGCAGCGCAGATTTTGCGGTTCGCTCGGTGACGGGATTCATTTGCTTCCTCAAAAAACAGCACGGGATGCATTTGGCGGCTATGTCATCCTGCGAGGCGTTATACCGCCCAGCAAGCACAGCCGAGCACACCCCAGAACGATTTCAGGTCGGCAATCGGCAATTTGCCGGACCACGCCGCTGCGTGATCGTGACCGTGAATTTTGCACGTATTTGCGCAGTCGCAGCTCATCGACAGTTTGTGCTGCTGCACTGGTGCGAATTTATTCTGGTCGGCCCAACCGGCGTAGCCTCCAAATGTGCGAACGGGCGACCAGTCTGGCATTGCGGGCGGCAGTTCGTTCTCGTCAAGGGACGCAAAATCTCCCGCGCCATAGACCACGCGCCCCCCGACAATCGTGAGGTCCGACGTGATATCGGCGATTTCATCCTCACCGCACGAGAAATAGTCCCGGTCGGGCACGATCAGATCAGCGAACTGGCCAACCTGGATGCGGCCCTTCTTGCCTTCCTCGTTCGAGAACCAGGTAACGTTCTCGGTCCACATCCGCAGCGCGGTCTCGCGGTCTAGGCAGTTGCGTGGCGAATAGATGCGAAGCCCGGCAACAGTCTTGCCGGTCACAAGCCAAGCCAAAGAAACCCAGGGGTTATACGAAGCAACGCGTGTAGCATCGGTACCGGCTGAGATCTTGACTCCCGCCGCCATCATCCGTCGGATCGGGGGCGTCTCTTCGGCGGCGCCGAAGCCGTAGCGCTCAACGAAATACTCGCCCTGATAGGCCATACGATGCTGCACGGCGATGCCGCCGCCAAGCGCGGCAATTCGCTCGATCAATTCGTCAGAAATAGTTTCGGCATGATCGAAGAACCAATTGAGGCCTTCGAACGGAATATCCTGATTGACCCGTTCGAAAACATCGAGCGCGCGAGAGATCGTCTCATCGTAGGTGGCATGCAGACGCCACGGCCAGCGATTTTGCGCAAGTATGCGCACGACATTATCGAGTTCGCTCTCCATCTCCGCCGGCATGTCCGGGCGCGGCTGGCGGAAATCCTCGAAATCTGCCGCGGAAAAGACCAGCATCTCCCCGGCACCGTTGTGACGGAAGTAGTCAGTTCCTTGCTTGTACTTCGATGTCTTGGTCCAGTTGAGGAAATCGGCCTTTTCCGCCTTTGGTTTTTGCGTGAAGAGATTATAGGCAAGGCGAATCGTGAGCTGATTTTCATCAGCGAGTTTTTGGATAACGGCGTAATCCTCTGGATAGTTCTGAAAGCCGCCCCCAGCATCGATGGCGCCGGTGACGCCAAGCCGATTAAGTTCGCGCATGAAGTGGCGGGTCGAATTGACCTGATAGTCGAACGGAAGCTTTGGACCCTTCGCCAAGGTCGCATACAGGATCGCGGCGTTCGGCTTGGCTAGTAATAGTCCCGTCGGGTTACCTTTGGCGTCGCGCACGATTTCGCCGGCGGGCGGTTCCGGGGTGTCCTTGGTGTAACCGACCGCGCGCAATGCGGCCGCGTTAAGAAACGCCCGATCGTAGAGATGCAACAAAAAGACCGGCGTATCGGGTGCGACGGCGTTGAGTTCTTCGATCGTCGGCAAGCGCTTTTCGGCGAACTGATGCGCGGTAAAGCCGCCCACAACACGAACCCATTGCGGCGGCGGGGTGATTGCCACTTGCCGCTTCAACATCGCCATGGCGTCGGCGAGTGTGCGCACGCCGTCCCAGCGTAGTTCCATGTTGAAGTTCAAGCCGCCGCGAATGATGTGCAAATGATTGTCGATCAAGCCGGGCAGGGCCCGGCGGCCCTTGAGGTCGACGATGCACGTCGTAGGAACGGCGAACGGCATGATGTCTTCATCGCGACCGACCGCACTAAAGACGCCGTCTTTGATCGCGACTGCGCTGGCGACCGGGTCCGATCGGTCTTGCGTCGTGAAATGACCGCGATGCAGAATAAGATCGGGTGAACCGGTCGGTGTCGTCATGATAGTTTCTCCACCACCTTCGTTGCCGCAATGTTTGGCTGGGCCGAATGACGACCCGGCAACGTTCCGAAAATATGCTGGGTGCACATGGCTTGTTTCCAGGCGCTGCTAATGGACGCACCGGTGAGGACCTGTTTCCCGACGGGGATGACTTGTTCGCCAATCAAAATGCCAGCGAGTCCAACGAGCGCGACCAGCGGCGGTGCGGGCGAGCGAACATTGAGAAGGCTATAGATCATGCCGACCAACACACCCACGCCGAGTGATATGATGTAGGTCCTCATTGGCTGATACCTCCTGAACGCGATCGAGCCAGTCGAGATATTGAACGCCAGTATTCGTGCCTTAGCTTTTGTGGGGGAACATCGTGTTGGCGTAGATAAGTCCGAGCCCGTAGGCACCGCCGAATGTCCGCGCGACGTCCGTTGTAGCGCTGTAAGTATCGGCCCGCGCCCAGTCGCGCTGAAGTTCCAGCAGATACTGCAGCGAGGTCATCGGTCGCGCACCGGCTTGCACCATGCGTTGCACGGCCCGCTCGTGCGCCTTGTCCGATACGTCTCCACATGCGTCCGCAATGAAATAGACCTCAAAACCTTGGTCAAGCGCCGAAATGGCCGGCCCAACGATGCACACGGATGTCCACAGACCGGCGAGAACGATCCGTCCCTTTCCAATCCGATTAACCTCTTCGTTTACGGCCTTGTCCTCCCAACAGTTCATGCTGGTGCGGTCGAAGAATTTCGTTCTAGGGAATGCGGCTTTGATTTCGTCGAACATGGGACCAGAGAAGGTTTTTTCGGCGACGGTCGTCGGAATCGTCGAGACGTTAAAAATTCTGGCCGCGTTTGCGACAAGAGCGGCGTTGTTTCGCAGTGCGATCGGATCAATCGACTTTGTGGCGAACGCCATTTGCGACTGAAAGTCGATCAGTATTACTGTGTGATCAGTCGGCGACAATAGCGTCTTACCGGGTTGTGCAGTGGCCTTGATCATAAAACTGTCCCCCTCATAGTCGGTAGATCTGCCGGCTACTTAGGTTAAACACTGCTCGATGAACAGAAGTTACCTTGGGGTAATTGTGAAATGGCCGACGATGAAATCACGACAGTTGGAGGTGGCTCACCAGGCTGTCCCCTGGATCCCGTGCTGAGTCTCCTTGCCTTAAAATGGCTTGTGCACATTGTGTGGCTGCTAGGTCGGAATGGGAGCCTCCGCTTTGCCGAGCTTCAGCGGCAACTGCCTGGCGATGTATCCGCGAAAGTTCTGTCGGCGCGCCTCAAGCAACTGGAGGCGCTTGGTACCGTCGAACGCGAAGACAAGGGCACTAGCCCGCCTCACGTAGTCTACAAACTCACAGCGCACGGCCAAGCAGTCAATGACTTGTTGACTGCGATTGAGTTGCGGGCTCGCCAGCTATCGGTGCCCGGCGCTTCGCTAATTTCCTTTATTGAGGAATCAAAACCGCCGGGTCCATACTGACATTTTCATTTTGATAAAGAGGGCGACTGCAATGGCCGACGAGGCCGGGGTATTGTGGCCGTGTAGCGCTTGTCTTCGTTCTTCAGAAAGCTGTAATCGGGCTGAATACGCTACGTTTCGAAAACGGATCGCAAGTGCCTGGAAACGGAGGGCCATCTCGGATTTGAGCGCTAAAATTAATTCGGTCGCGCGAAAAAAGGGGACACAATGAGCGAGTTAACTAGCTTCAAAACTGACATCCGGCCGCTTTTTACACAGCGAGATACTGAGGCGATGAGCAAGGCGTTCAACCTGGCAAATTATGATGACGTAAAAACTCATGCAGGCGCGATCTTCGACCGAATTCGCGGAATTGGCGGTGCGGTCATGCCGCCGCCACCACCGAGAGGAGAAGGGCCCTGGGCACAGTCTCGCATCGATCTCTTCGCTAAATGGGTCTCAGACGGCTGTCCGCCTTAGGCGACCTGGGGGGAGGCGGGTCTCTCATTCTAATTTATGGGGTATGCTGCCGCTCATGCCGGACGCTGCGCCCGTCGCGCTCGAGCGTTCGGCAACGGAGGTGACTTTGTCTCGCAAATGGGCGAAGAGCCGAACGCGAGGTCGCAAGCCTCATTCGACCGAAACGAAGGCGCGTGGCGGTCGAGCGCGCAAGACCCGCGCTGATCTGGAAAAGCAGCTCAAGTCATGCAGACGGGAGATTGCCAAAGCGCGTGAGCGCCTTGCTGAGTCGGCAATGCAACAAACTGCCACCTCAAAGATGCTGCGCCTCATCTCGAACTCACCGATTCAATCGGTGCTGGATACGGTGGCCGAACACGCCGCACGCCTGTGCGACGCGAGCAATGCGAGGATCTGGCGCCTGGAGGACAACTTTCTTCGGCTGGTGGCTTCATACGGGGAAAGTTCCGCGACTATGGATGGCCGCGAGGGCCTTCCCGTAGACCGGGACACGGTGACTGGCCGCGCCGCGTACGATCGTCGGACGTTTCACGTCCATGATATTTCCGCGGAGGACAGCGAATACCCGGTAGGCAGCAGGCTCGTGAAAGGCCAGGGGTGGCACACCACGCTTGCGACGCCGTTGTTACGCGAGGGTGCCCCCATTGGAACAATTCTAGTGCGACGAACGGAGGTCCGACCGTTCTCCGATAAACAGATCGCGCTTCTCGAGACCTTTGCCGACGAGGCGGCGATCGCGATCGAAAATGTGCGTCTGTTCGAAGCTGAGAAGCAACGCGCGCTGGCGCTCGCGCGAAGTGAGATGCATCTCGCCCAGGCCCAACAACTGAGTCAAACCGGAAGCTATAGTTGGAAGCCGGGCACGAACGAAAGACACTGGTCAGACGAGATTTATCGAATCTTCGATTTTGATCCTACGCAAGGGCCAGACCTCGAAAAGGCAATCGAGCGTGTCCATCCTGACTATCGAGATCACATCCGCCGCGTGATTGAATTGCACGCTCGCGGCGAAGTTTCCACGGACGAGATTCTCAAGCTGTTGTTTCCGGACGGATCGATCAAGTTCGTTCACCTGACGAGCCACGCTCTCCGCGGCGATAGCGGTGAGCTCGAAATTGTAGGAGCCGTATCCGATATTAGCAAAGTCAAGGTCGCCGAGGCCGCCCTTCGGGAGAGCGAAGGGAAGTTCCGCGACTACGCCGAAACCGCCTCCGATTGGTTTTGGGAAATCGGTCCGGACTACAAATTCACGCTGCTGACCGAGAATGCGTTCGGTTCAGACCCGGCGGCTCGAATTGGCACGGCGTGCTGGGATCACGCTCTCGACCTTGAAACGGAACCGGAGAAGTGGCGGCTCGTTCGGGCAACTCTCGATGCACGTAAGCCGTTCCGTGACTTCGTATACTGCTCCCAGGACCGTAACGGCTCTCCAATGTACGTGAGGGCCAGTGGCAAGCCGGCGTTTGACGTCAACGGAGAGTTCCGCGGTTACCACGGCACGGGCACTGACGTAACGGCAATCATCCGCGCCCAACAAGTAGAAGAATCTTTGCGGACAGCACAGGCCGAACTGACACACGTGGGTAGGGTAGCGACTTTGGGGCAGCTTACCGCTTCGATCGCCCACGAAGTCACGCAGCCGATTGGCAGTGCGCGCAACAACGCGCGTGCAGCCTTAAATTTTTTAGATCGCCGGTCCCCGAACCTGGGCGAAGTCAAGGAGGCGCTTGAATGCGTCGTGGCCGATGCCGACCGCGCCGGGCAGATTGTCGACCGTATTCGGGATCACATCAAGAAGGCACCTCCGCGAAGGGAGCGTTTTGACCTTAATGAAGCGATCGATGAAGTGCTGTTATTGGCGCGAACTGCAATAACCGAGAATGGAATCTCGGTACAAACCCGTTTCGCGGAAAGACTTGCCGTTTGTGGAGATCGGGTTCAGTTGCAGCAAGTCGTCCTGAACTTGGCCCTGAACGCGGTTGAAGCAATGGCTTCCGTTGAGGCGCGGGCACGACAGTTGTCGATCAGCACCGGGGAGATCCAGGCGAAGGTCCTCGTGAAAGTATGCGATTCCGGACCTGGCATCGATCCGGAAAATCTCGATCGCGTTTTCGAGGCGTTCTACACGACGAAGTCGAACGGCGTCGGGATGGGACTGTCGATCTGCCGATCCATCATCACTGCCGAGGGCGGCCGGCTCTGGGCTGAAGCGAATAAACCGCACGGCGCTGTATTTCAGTTCACTCTGCCCAACGGCACAAACTCATGAATTCTCTTCGAGCGGCTCGTCAGGATGAAGAGCCGCGCGGAGACATCGTATGAGATATTTATCATCGATGGGTTTGCGAAGGTAACGGAAGACGCCCTCCTTTAGAGCCCGGGTTCGGTCCGTTTCGTTGGGATAGGCCGTGACGAGGATGGTGGGAATAGCGTGCCCGGCTTCGACGAGACTTCTGAAAAGTTCGATCCCGGTCATCGTCGGCATATGAACGTCTGCGATCAGGCAGCTTGTCTCAGCCAAGCGAGGAGAGGCGAGGAAATCGGCCGCCGCGGCGAACGTCTCGATGGTGTAACCGTGGGATCTCAAGAGTCTTTTCAGCGACTCGCGAAAGAACTGATCATCTTCGACGATTGAGACCAATGATGCTTTCTGCATACGAGTTCCGGCAGTTTGCACAAAACCCGCCTTACGAGCGTTTCTAACGACATCTGCGAATTCTGTACTGTGCGCCAAACCATGCTCCCGCGGAACGTCTGCTGCCCCTAAATTTTGGCTTACGACGGAAGGCAAATGCCCAAGGCGAGCGCCGGCAAAGCAGTCGACCCATGGGGAAACGGGTAAACCCTGGGTGCGGCGTCTCGTCCTCCAGTGGGAACAAGACACTGTTCATGTCCACGACTTGGAACTAGTTTAGCGCTCTGCGTGCTGAACTTATGCGCGGAATAAGACTCTCCGGGAATCCCTAACCGTGGGTCGTTGCGATGCCCGACGCGAACGCCACCGTTTTGGTTGTTGACGATGATCCCGATCTTCGAGCGTCGGTTGGACGTCTGTTGCGGTCGGTCGGTATCGACACTCAGCTCTTTGCGTCCGTTTCCGACTTTCTAAAATCCAATCCGCCGGATGGGCCCGCCTGCCTGGTTCTCGACGTGAGATTGCCCGGTCAAAGCGGTCTTGATTTTCAGCGAGACCTCGCGGCGGCGAAGAGGGAGCTTCCGATCATCTTCATCACCGGACACGGCGACATCCCCATGACGGTGCAGGCGATGAAGGGCGGCGCCATCGAATTTCTTACCAAGCCGTTCCGTGATCAGGACCTTATCGACGCCATTCACCTTGGCCTTTCTCGTGATCGTGCTTCGCGGGACAATTCGAAGGCCTTGGCCACTCTCAAGGAGCGCTTCACGTCGTTGAGCCCCCGGGAACGTGACATCATGCTTGAGGTCGTCCGCGGCCGTCTCAGCAAGCAGATCGCCGGCGACATGGGTATTGCCGAAGCTACGGTAAAGGTTCACCGCAGCAGGCTGATGCGAAAAATGAAGGCGCGTTCGCTTCCCGAGCTCGGCCGGATGGCCGACAAGCTCAAATTGGGGCCCGACGAGCCACAACACTCCTGAGTTGGCATCTGCCCCTCTTTGCTTT
This sequence comes from uncultured Alphaproteobacteria bacterium, assembly GCA_963743395.1. Classification (GTDB taxonomy): domain Bacteria; phylum Pseudomonadota; class Alphaproteobacteria; order Rhizobiales; family Xanthobacteraceae; genus BOG-931. Next base: position 1,635,982 of record CAVUPV010000013.1, on the reverse strand, counting down.
TCCCTGCAAGACCCCGGCCCGTACGCCCGCGTTTCACGCGGGCATGTAAACCAACGTTCAGTCCAGCGAAACAATGAGCGTATCGCGCGCGACCTGCGCGCAATGGACCGCGGAATCCCAAGTTGCCAGATTCTTCCGACCCAAATTTGTCGATCGAGAACAGCGAGTCGCCGTACTGGCTCTTCGTTGACGACAAGGCCCAAACAACACACGAGGTCGTGCAATGAGTAAACGAGTGGCCGACGTATTGGTCGAAACACTGCAGGCAGCCGGCGTAAAGAGATGCTACGGGATCGTCGGCGACACGCTTAACCGCATCACCCACGCCATCAGTGAGAGCAAGATCGATTGGGTCCACATGCGCCATGAGGAGGCGGGCGCCTTCGCGGCGAGCGCGGAAGCTCAGTTCACAGGTGAGCTCGTGGCCTGTGCCGGTTCCTGCGGCCCCGGCAGCCTCCACTTCATCAACGGCCTCTATGAAGCCAATCGCAATCGTGCGCCGGTCATTCTGATCGCGACCCAGATAGTGCGCCAGGACATAGGTTTCAGTTCCGTCCAGGAGGTCGATTTCACTCAGGTGTACAAGGACTGCAGCGTTTTTTGCGAGATGATCCTGATGCCGGGGCACGCTCGGCGTAAGGCAGTCGCGGCCTGTCAGGCGGCGCTGACGAAGCGTGGCGTCGCGGTGCTGATTGTGCCGGCGGATATCTCAAACGCGGCCGCGGAAGAGGAGCGGCCCTATACCGTCCACGCCCGGCCGCCGGTCATTCGCCCGAGTGACGCCGACCTCGACGAGATCGCGGCCATTCTCAACGACAGTGAGGCGATTACGATCTATGCCGGCGCTGGCTGCGCCGGCGCGCACGACCAGCTTGTTGCCACCGCTGAGCGGTTAAAGGCGCCAATGGCCCACACCTCTCGGGGCAAGGATTTTGTGTCCTATAGCAACCCTTACAATGTCGGGATGACCGGTATGATCGGCGGAGCCCCCGGCTATCACGCTGTTCTTAACTGCGATGTGCTGCTTCAACTCGGCGCAGATTTTGCGTGGGCCCAATTTTATCCCGACCGCGCGAAGATCATTCAAATCGACCACGATCCCACACATATCGGACACCGTCATCCTGTTACGTTTGGCGCCGTGGGAAACATCAAGGACACCTTGGAAGCATTGCTGCCGCGTCTGCGGCAGCACGACGATAATAAATTCTTGGCGTCCCATGTGAAGCGCCATCAGAAAATGGTGGAATCGGCCAGTGCGGAAACCGCGGGTCCCGACTCTACCATTTCCGGCACTTACCTGGCCAAACTCATCAACAAGTACGCGGCCAAAGATGCGCTGTTTGCTGCGGACGACGGTACGGCGTTGGTTTGGGCGCTGCGCCACCTCGACACCTCCGAAAAACGCAGGTGCTTCTGCAGCCTGCTGCACGGCACGATGGCGAGTGCGATGCCATCGGCCATCGGGCTGCAAAAGTGCCAACCTGGGCGGCAAGTGGTCTGCCTGGCAGGCGATGGTGGGATCGCCATGTTGCTCGGCGATCTGTTGACCGTCGTGCAGGAGAAGGTGCCGATCAAGATCGCCGTTTTTAACAACGGCAAGCTTGGATTTATCGACATCGAGCAGAAGTCGGCCGGCTTGGTGCCGATGTACACGGACCTGCAGAACCCTGACTTCGGCGAGGTTGCGAAGGCGATGGGTTTTTGGGGGCACAGTGTGGCGAAGACAGGCGACCTCGAGGAGTCGGTCAAGACTTGGCTTGCGCAGCCCGGCCCAGCGCTTCTTGATGTGAAAGTGAATCCGATGCAGCTGGTGATGCCGCCCTCACCGTTTGTGTCGCCAGAGGCCGTGGTCGGGATGGGCGTCTACACCGCCAAAGCAATACTGGAGGGCAAGGGCCGCGACGTCTGGGAGATGATGGTTGAGAACATTCCTTGATCGCGTTGGGCTGGCGCAGAGTCTAGCACGCCGTGACGGAGATTTCGGATAAGCGCCACAAGGTCAGTCCACCATCGGCCGCGCTCATCGAAAATGTCTGGCACGGAATTGGTTGCGGTCAGCGCACCGACCGCGAAGTTCCCGCGAGGAGGCGCATACGACCCGCCAGCGTTGTGGCGCACGAAAGGAGATCCAAACATGCTCAAAGGGTTTACAGTTCCTCTCACCCCCGGTGGAAAATCCCCATTGGCGAACCTGCCGCCGTGGCATTATTCCAGCGATTGCACCGTTGTTGAATACTGGGCCGATCCGGCCGCGATCGCGTCGCTTCTTCCGCCAGGTGTTGCCCCTGACCAAAAATCCGGCGGGCGTGCCTTCTTCTGGTTCCTCGACTGGCAGTTCACAGCTTCCAACGACGAATTGACCGATCCCGCGCGTTATCAGTATCGCGAGGCTTTTGCCCTAGTCGAGGCAACGTTCGAGGATACCCCGATAAATTACTGCCCCTTTATCTTCGTCGATAACGATGCCGCAATTGCACGCGGCTGGACTCAAGGCTTTCCAAAGAAATTGGGCAGCGTTTATCAGACGCGGAGCTTCTCTGCACCTAGCGCGGCCGCAGCACCGCTTGCGAATGGAAGCCGCTTCGGCGCGAGCCTCGCGGCACATGGTGAGAGGTTGGCCACGGCGCGATTGCAACTCGAGGAACGCGTTGTCGATCCTTCAAAGGTTTTCAATCGTCCAACTGTGATGCGACGATACTTCCCACAGCTTGCGGCGGCCGGTCAGCACAAGCCGCCGGTCGACGAGCTGACGATGTCGTTGACTGACGATCTCGCAATTGTTGACGTATGGGCGGGGCCGGCCGAGCTGCGAATTCCCGAAGTGCAGGGCGAGGAAATGCACCTGATCGCGCCATTGCGGGTCGGTCGGGGTTATCGCCTCGGCATGGCCTACACGGTCACGGATCTGCGCATCCTCGAGAACTATGCGGCTTAGCAGCGGCAAGGAAAAGCGCGGGCAGATGCGGCGGTTTCTTGCTGAAGCGAGATGATTATCGAGGATTTCAAAAAATGAGCAGGACTGCGGCAGAGTTCCTCGTCGATGCGCTTGAGAAGACCGGCGTGAAGCGAGTTTACGGGGTCGTCGGCGACTCTCTCAACGGCTTTACCGACGCTTTGCTACGGAGAAAGTCGATAGACTGGATCCACATGCGGCATGAGGAGGCTGCCGCATTCGCTGCGGGAGCGGAAGCCCATCTTACCGGCAGTCTTGCGGTCTGCACCGGCAGCTGCGGCCCTGGTAACCTGCATCTGATCAATGGCTTGTTCGATTGCCAACGCAGTGGTGTACCGGTTCTGGCGATCGCCGCACACATCCCAAGCACCGAAATTGGAATCGATTACTTTCAGGCCACTCATCCGGAATCTTTATTCAAGGACTGCAGCCATTACGTCGAACTCGTTTCTAATCCCGGGCAGCTACCGCAGATACTCAAGCGCGCGATCCGGGTCGCGATAGCCAAACGTGGTGTCGCGGTCGTCGTCATTCCCGGCGACGTTGCGCTCATGAAGCTCGACGCCGAAGTCCCGCGATGGCTGATCCCCAGTGCGCCCGTCGTTCGGCCGAGCCAGCCTGAAATTGACCAATTGGCGGGTCTCCTCAACGCTTCGGCCCGGGTGACGATCTTCGGCGGCGCAGGGTGCGCAGGCGCACATGCACAGGTCATCGAACTGGCTTGCAAGCTAAAGGCGCCGATCGTGCATGCCTTCCGCGGCAAGGAATTTCTCGAATACGACAACCCGTATGACGTCGGAATGACCGGACTCGTTGGCTTTGCGTCCGGCTATGCTGCGATGAAGAATTGCGACGCACTGCTGATGCTCGGCACCGATTTTCCTTACCGGCCATTCTATCCGGAACACGCCAAGATCGCGCAAATAGACGTTCGGCCGGAAGCGCTTGGCAATCGCTGCTCCCTTCATCTCGGCTTGTTGGGTACCGTCAAGGATACTTTGGACGCGCTCCTGCCGGTCATCAAAGAGAAGACGGACGAGAGCCACCTCAGCGACGCGCTGGCGCATTATAAGCGGGCGCGGAAGGATCTCGACGCGTTGGCGGAAAGCGGCCCCAACAGCGATATCATTCATCCCCAATATGTCACGCGCCTCGTCAGCGAATTGGCAGCCGACGACGCGGTATTTACCTGCGATGTTGGCACTCCCATCATCTGGACGGCACGGTATCTGAAGGTCAACGGAAGGCGGCGGATCATCGGTTCGTTCAATCACGGATCGATGGCAAACGCGATGCTGCATGCGATCGGAGCGCAAACGGCGGATCCGAATCGGCAAGTTATCTCAATGTCGGGCGACGGCGGCTTCACCATGATGATGGGCGATTTCAACACTCTTATCCAGATCGGTTTACCGGTGAAGGTCATCGTCCTCAACAACGGCACGCTTGGCTTCGTCGAACTGGAGATGAAGGCCAGTGGTTTCCTGGATACAGGTTGTGACCTCAAGAACCCCAATTTCGCGATGATGGCCGAGGCCATGGGTATTAGGGGATTTCGGGTCGAAAAGCCGCAGGAGCTGAAAAGCGCGATCCAAGCCGCTCTCGCTCATAAGGGGCCGGCACTGGTCGACGTTGTCAGCGCCCGACAAGAGCTTGCCATGCCGCCTAAGACGACCCTGGATCAGGCCTATCATTTTGGAATGTTCACGATGAAGGCGGTTCTCGACGGTCGGGCGAAAGAGCTCATCGATCTCGCAAAGGTGAATCTGACGCGTTAGCCAGCAATTCTCGCGCCGACATTGATTTCGGCCGCTTGGTTTCGGGGGTCCATTCGATGCCTCTCTATACGATCACAACGCAGGCCGGCGTGCTCGATACGGAAGCCAAGGCCAAACTCGCGGGTGAGCTGACCGCGTTTCACTCGCAGTATGCCGGCGTTCCGAAGAACTGGGTCCACATCGTCTTCCAGGAGTATGAGCCGGGAAACGGATTTACAGCTGGCCAAGCGTCGGCAACCGCGGCGCTCACGCTCCTGATCCGAACGGGCCGATCGGCGGAATACAAGCGCGAGATGCTCAAGCGCCTTTGGGGCCTGATGCAGAAGGCGACGGGCGCACCTGATGACGAAATTGTCCTTGGAATTGAGGAAGTGCCGCCTAGCCAAGCCATGGAAATGGGACAGGTTATGCCGGACATCGCTGACCACTGATATAATTCCGGAAGCGGGGGCCTAAACCAAGGTGCAGTCTACCGAAACCACAAGGGGAGTGAGGGCGACCCGCGTGTAATGGATCGTAGCGTTCCAAGCGGCCAAATTGGGTTTCTTCGGGATCCTCGTTGCCGTCCGGTGTTCGTCCGGTCGCGAAAATGGCCATGAAAACAACCGCGGTTCTCGCTCCAAATCTCCCGCTTGCTGCCCAATCAAGTCTGGTGGCGCGTTCGCCATATTTCCTCACGCTTATGAAGCCGCGCGTGATGGCGCTTGCCGTTTTCACTGCATTTGTCGGGATGATGGTTGCGCCTGGTCGCATCGATCTGATTCCGGGCTTCGTTGCGATTCTCGCGATCGCCGCGGGAGCCGGTGCCGCCGGCGTGCTCAACATGTGGTACGACGCCGATATCGATGCCGTGATGACTCGCACGGCCAAGCGACCAATTCCTCGCGGCAAGATCTCACGCGCCGAGGCTTTGACTTTCGGGCTTGCTCTTTCCGGTGGGGGCGTCGCCGTCCTTGCGTTCGTTGCCAACGTGAAAGCCGCAGCGCTGCTCGCGTTTGCGGTCTTTTTCTACGTGGCTGTTTACACGATGTGGCTCAAGCGTCAGACGCCGCAGAACATCGTAATTGGCGGCGCCGCTGGCGCACTTCCACCGGTGATCGGGTGGGCGGCTGTTACCGGAGACGTGGGCCTTGAGCCGCTCATCTTATTTCTAATCATTTTTCTTTGGACCCCACCGCATTTTTGGTCGCTCTCACTCAATCGCTGCGACGAGTATGCCCGTGCGGGCGTCCCCATGCTGCCAGTCGTTGCTGGGAGGAGTGCAACCGCGACGCAAATCTTCGGCTACAGCCTTCTTCTGCTGCCGGTTTCAATACTCCCCTGGGCGCTCGGGTTTGCCGGGGGAGTTTACGGCGCGGTTGCCGCCGCCGGTGGTGCGATCTTTGTTGTGCTCGCGGCTCAAGTACGCAGAAGGCATGGGATCAATCAGCACGCAGCGCATCGCTTGTTCGCATTCTCCATTTTCTACCTGTTTCTGCTTTTTGCCGCGTTGCTGGCCAGCAGCACCAACCGATCAACAACGGCGCTCTCCGCGCGCGCCGTCTCGACTGTCGAGACATCGCAGGCCACTTTCCCAACGGGCCAGCTTCAAACGACGCGCGGTCCATTCCGGGCCGGCGCAGGCGGGGTTTAGCATGCGGTACCTTTTCCTATGTGCCGTCCTGATCGGCGCCGCCACGCTTGGCGGCTGCAACGAAGGCGTCCTCAATCCGCAGGGACCCGTCGCCCTCGCCGAACGGCAAATCCTGTTCAACTCACTCGGTATCATGCTGGCGATCGTGATCCCGGTGATCCTCGCCACGTTGGGAGTCGCATTTTGGTTTCGTGCATCCAACACGCGCGCGAGCTACCGGCCTGAGTTGATCTATTCCGGCCGGATCGAGGTGCTTACCTGGTCCATCCCCCTAATGACGGTGCTCCTGGTCGGCGGCGTGGCCTGGGTCGGAGCGCATGACCTCGATCCGCGCAAGCCGATCGCCTCGGAGGTCAAGCCCGTCACCGTCCAAGTCGTCTCCCTCGATTGGAAATGGCTCTTCATCTACCCCGACCTAGGCATCGCCAGTGTCAATCATCTTGTCGTCCCGGTCGGCACGCCGATCAGTTTCGAGCTTACGTCCGCCGGCGTCATGAACAGCTTCTTCGTGCCGCAGCTCGGCAGCCAGATCTACACGATGGCGGGAATGACGACGCATCTTCAGCTTCAGGCGGACAATGCGGGAAGCTATCCGGGACTCTCGGCGCAATTTAGCGGCGATGGCTTTGCTGACATGGTCTTCAAGACCGATGCCGTTCCCGGCCCGGATTTCTCGCAATGGGTGGAGGCTGCGCGCGCAACCGGCCCGACGCTCGATGCGCAAGCTTACGCCGATCTGGTCAAGCCAAGCAAGGCAGTCGCCCCCTTCACTTATCACGCCGTCGCAACCGATCTGTTTTCCCACGTCGTCATGTCGGAAATGTCGATGGACGATCCGATCCGGCGGGTCTGTCTCGCCTCACCGAGAGTCGTGCAATGAATATTCTTGGCAAGCTCGACTGGAGCGCCATCCCGTTTGATCAACCCATCGTCATGGGCGCGACCGGGGGAATGGTCCTGGGCATCGTCCTCGTTCTTTCATGGATCGTCCTCGGAGGACATTTGCCTTATCTGTGGCGTGAGTGGATCACCTCGGTCGACCACAAGCGCATCGGCGTGATGTACATCATTCTTGCCCTGGTCATGCTTCTGCGCGGGTTCAGCGACGCCATCATGATGCGATCGCAGCAGGCCATCGCGGCGGGCGGCGCGCAAGGATATCTGCCGCCGGAGCATTTCGATCAGGTTTTCTCGGCCCACGGCACCATCATGATCTTCTTCATGGCGATGCCGTTCGTCATCGGCTTGATGAATTTCGTCGTGCCGCTGCAGCTTGGCGTGCGCGACATGGCCTTTCCGACGATGAACTCGGTGGCGCTGGGGCTCACCGCGTCCGGCATACTTCTAACCAATATCTCGCTCGCGGTCGGCGAGTTCGCCAAAACGGGCTGGGTTGCCTATCCACCGCTCAGCGAGCTGCAGTTCTCGCCCGGCGTCGGCGTCGATTATTATCTGTGGTCGCTGCAGATCGCCGGCATCGGCACGTTGATGACGGGCATCAATTTCGTCACCACGATTCTGAAAACGCGCGCGCCCGGCATGGGCTACATGAGCATGCCGGTCTTCTGCTGGACCGCGCTCGCCTCGAATCTGCTCATGGTCGCCGCTTTCCCGGTTCTGACCGCGACCTTCGCCATGCTTCTGCTCGACCGCTATCTCGGTTTCCACTTTTTCTCGGTCGATGCCGGGGGAAATCCGATGATGTACGTGAATCTGTTCTGGGTCTGGGGTCACCCGGAGGTCTACATTCTGATCCTGCCGGCGTTCGGCGTGTTTTCGGAAGTGATTTCGACTTTTTCCGGGAAACCGCTGTTTGGTTACCGCTCGATGGTCGCCGCCACGATGGTGATCTGCGTCTTGTCCTTCCTCGTGTGGCTGCACCACTTCTTCACCATGGGTGCCAGCGCGGACGTCAATGGCTTCTTCGGCGTCATGACTATGATTATCGCCGTGCCTACCGGCGTCAAAGTATTCAACTGGCTGTTTACGATGTATGGCGGGCGCGTCCGCTTTACCGTTCCGGTGCTGTGGTCGCTCGGGTTCATGGTGACGTTCGTCATCGGCGGCATGACCGGCGTGCTTATGGCGGTGCCTCCCGCGGACTTCCAGGTCCATAATAGTGTCTTCCTGATCGCGCACTTTCACAACGTCATCATCGGTGGCGTCGTGTTCGGCGTCCTAGCGGGCTTCAATTACTGGTTTCCGAAGGCGTTCGGTTTCAAGCTGGACGAACGCTGGGGCAAGGCCGCGTTCTGGTGCTGGCTGGTCGGTTTTTACGTCGCGTTCATGCCGCTCTATGCCTTGGGCTTGATGGGCATGACCCGGCGCATGCAGCACTATGACGACAAGGGCTGGCAGCCCTTCCTCATTGTGGCGGCGGTCGGTGTCGCCATCATCATGGTGGGTATCGTGAGCCAGATCATTCAGCTCATTGTGTCGATCCGCGCCCGTGACAGGCTGCGCGTTGGCGACGATCCGTGGAATGGACGGACTCTCGAATGGTCTACAACTTCCCCACCGCCGGCATGGGATTATTCAATCCTGCCACAAGTATCCGGGATTGATGCCTTCTGGATGGCCAAGCAGCAGGCGCAGCGGAATCCGGAACACTCCAATCAATCGGGCAAGTACAAGCCGATCGAGATGCCGAAGAATAGTCCGCTCGGCTTTATCAATGCATTCTTTGCCGTCGTTACCGGCTTCGCGCTCATCTGGCACATCTGGTGGATGGCGGGTTTGGGCCTGATCGGGGCATTCATGACCTTTCTGTTCTTCGCGTTTCGCGATGAGGATGAGGTTGAGGTATCGGTTGAGCAGATCGCCGAGTTCGAACGGCGTCACCATGCAGAAAGCGTTGCGCCATGAGTGTTGCAGTCACCTTTGATGAGGTCGGGCACCAAGCGCTGCCGAGCGCAAGCGAAGTCGGTCCAGCTCCGAAACGGATCGTTGTCGCCTACGGCTTCTGGATCTTCCTCCTCAGCGATATCGTGATGTTCTCGGCGCTGTTTGCCGCCTACGCGGTGCTCGTGCACGCGACAGCGGGCGGTCTCGCGGGCCCACAACTCTTCAATCAACGCAGCGTCGCGATCGAGACGGCTTGCCTACTCGCCTCAAGCTATACCTGCGGAATGATGTCGCTCGCAATCGGTTCGCGGCGCCCCGCCGCCACGTACCTCTTTGCTCTTGTCACTTTCGTGCTGGGGGCCGCATTCCTCGCGCTCGAACTCCACGAATTCGCCAATATGATAGCCATCGGCGCGACGCCGCAACGCAGTGCTTTTCTCTCGGCGTTCTTCACCCTCGTCGGGTGTCACGGACTCCATGTTACCGCCGGTTTGATCTGGTTGATGCTGATGATGGCGCAGGTTGCCTTCATAGGTTTTCGCCCCGCCATCGTGCGGCGTCTATTCTGCTTTGCGCTCTTCTGGCACGCCCTCGACATCATCTGGGTCGGGCTCTTCACGGTCGTCTATCTGATGGGAGTCGCGCCATGACGGATACGCATTATGATCGCGGTCCTGGAGACACCTCGCCCTTTGCCCAGGCGGAAAGACAGGCTCCCTCCGGCCTGCTCATCTACTCGGTGGGATTATTTCTGGCCGTCATCCTCACTGCCACGTCTTTCTGGGCGGCGAACACCTCTCTGCTGTGGGCGCCCGGCGTCCCGCTCGGGCTTGCCGTCTTGGCGATCGCGCAGATCGGCGTACACCTGGTCTTCTTCCTGCACATCACTACCGGACGAGACAATACCAATAACGTGCTGGCTTTGGCCTTTGGCATGCTCATCGTAATCCTCGTGATCGGTGGATCGCTTTGGATCATGACAAATCTGAACGCCAACATGATGCCCTCGCCCGATCTGATGAATTTGCAGATGCAGCGCTAAGTGATCCGAGGAGCACCTGGGATGCACGCCGCATCACTTCGATTCAGCGGGAGGCACTTGGGAGCTCACAATGAAGAAAACTTCAAGCATCAATAGACGCGACCTGCTCCTCGGTGCGAGCCCAGCTGCAACCTTGGCCATTCTGGGGACGGCGCCTACGGGCAGCGCGGTAACCCAGACAGCAACGACTGCCGCGAATTATGTGCCGACGTATTTTAATTCCGTCGAGTGGGGTTTCGTAAACGCCGCGGTCGGTCGTCTCATTCCGAGCGACGGGCCGGGCCCCGGCGGCCTGGAAGCGGGCGTGCCCGAATTCATAGATCGGCAAATGGAATTACCGTACGGGCACGGTGCGTATTTCTATTTGCAAGGACCGTTTCAGCCCGATGCGCCGGCTACCCTGGGCTATCAATTACGCTATACGCCGCGGGAGCTGTATCGATCGGGGATAGCTGCGGCGAACGACGCTTGCCGGAGTGCCGCGGGTAAAGTTTTCGCCGACCTTACACCCGAAGAGCAAGATCGATTTCTCTTATCGCTGGAGAAAAACCAGGTTCAACTGTCCGGTCCACCGGCCGCGGCGTTCTTTGCGCAGCTTTTGGAGAACGCTCGCGAGGGCTACTTTGCCGATCCGCTCTACGGTGGCAATCGCGATATGGCCGCCTGGAAATGGATTGGCTTCCCAGGTGCACGCGCCGATTTTACCGATTGGATCGATCAAGCTGGGCAGAAATATCCGTACGGACCGGTCGCCATTAGCGGTGCGAGGGACTGATGGCGGAGAAGAAAAAACGCGTGGACGCCGTCATCATCGGTTACGGCTGGACCGGCGCCATCATGGCGAAAACGCTGACCGACGCCGGCCTGTCTGTCGTCGCGCTAGAGCGCGGCCCAGCGCGCGACACCGCCCCGGATTTCGAATACCCACGCATCATTGATGAGCTGAAATACGGCGTGCGCGGCGACCTGTGGCAGCCTCTGGCCAGAGAGACAGTCACGGTCCGTCACGATCTAAATGAGGTGGCCGCGCCCTATCGTAAGTACGGCTCATTTGTCCTCGGCAATGGTGTCGGCGGTGCGGGCGTTCACTGGAACGGCCAGCTGTGGCGAGCGTCGCCAGAAGATCTAAGGCTGCGAAGCCACATTGAGGAGCGATACGGGAAGAGTTTCATTCCTGAAGATATGACGATTCAGGATTACCCCGTCACTTTCGAGGAACTCGAACCTCACTTCGATCACTTCGAAAAAGTCTGTGGCGTATCCGGCGTCGCCGGAAACCTTCGCGGCGAAATCCGGCCCGGCGGCAATCCGTTCGAGGGTGCACGAAGCGACGAATACCCAACGCCCCCCTTGCCGCCGATCTACGCCGCCGAGCTGTTCGAAAAAGCCACCGCGGAACTCGGCTATAAATCCTTTCCGCAGCCGTCGGCGAACAGTTCGATCGCCTTCACTAATCCCTATGGCGTCCGGCTCGGTCCCTGCAATCTGTGCGGTTTCTGCGAGCGCTTCGGCTGTTTTCTTTATTCGAAGGCATCACCGCAAACGACAATCCTGCCCATCCTCGCCACGCGGCCGAACCTGGAGGTTCGGACCAACGCGTACGTGACGCGGATTCTCCGCAATAACACCGGAAAGGTGGCGACAGGCGTCCTCTACATCGACGAAGACGGACGGGAAGTCGAGCAACTTGCCGATCTCGTTGTGCTCTGCGCGTTTCAAATGCACAATGTCAGGCTGCTTTTGTTGTCTGGAATCGGCGTTCCTTACGATCCGGTGAGCGGCGAAGGCATCGTCGGCAAGAATTACGCCTACCAGATGATGACCGAGACGGCTGCGTATTTCGCCGAGGACGTCGAAATAAACCCCTTCATCGGCGCCGGCGCCGCGGGGCTGCGCATCATCGATGAATTCAATTCCGACCATTTCGACCATGGGGCCCACGGATTTATCGGCGGTTCGTCGATTTTCGCCGGCGCCACGGGCGGACGCCCGATCGCGCAAATGATGACCCCACCCGATGCGCCAAAATGGGGAAAGGACTGGAAGACGGCGATACGCAAGCACTATCGCCATTCAGCGCCGATCGGGGCGCAAGGCTCCGTAATGTCTTATCGCGACCGTTATCTGTCGTTGGATCCGACCTACAAGGACGGCCACGGCCTGCCGCTGCTTCGGCTGACCTTTGACTGGCATGACAACGAATACAAAATGGCCGCCTTTAGCGCAGCGCGCGTGGAGGAAATAGTTCGTGTCATGAAGCCCGAGCAACAAGCAACTTTGCTGATGCGGCCGGGCGACCACTACGACGTCCGCCTCTACCAAACCACGCACACCACCGGCGGCGCGATTATCGGAACCAATCCGTCGAACAGCTTCATCAACCGCTATTCACAAAGCTGGGACGTTTCGAATTTATTCGTGATGGGCGCTTCTGCTTTTCCGCAGAACATCGGGTACAACCCGACAGGCCTGCTCGCCGGACTTGCCTATTTCTCAGCCGCAAAAATTCGCGACACCTATCTCAAGTCGCCCGGTCCTTTGGTGCCGGCATGAGATGGAGGGCCGCCATTACGTTTATTGGCATTGCCGGTGTTGGCGGCCTGCTGGGCGTCATGGGAATCTCGTACCTGGCAGATAGAACGGCCGGAGAAAGCAATCTTGTTGCTCCGGAATCCGGTCCGGTGCTGATTACTCGCGGGGAATACCTCGCCAGGCTCGGCGATTGCGCCGCCTGTCACAGCGTGCCTGGCAGGCCTGCTTTTGCCGGCGGCCTGCGGATGGCGATCCCGATCGGTGCCATCTACACCACGAACATCACGCCGGACCCGGTCAATGGTATCGGACGGTTCAGTCTCACCGACTTTGATCGGGCGCTACGCATTGGCGTTGCCGACGGACACTCGCTGTATCCGGCGATGCCGTTTCCCTCCTACGCGAACACAAAACCGGAAGACGTTGCGGCGCTCTTTGCATATTTCAAATATGGAGTGGCTCCGGCCGCGACACCGAATATCACCAACGACATTGTGTTTCCGTTATCGATGCGTTGGCCGCTCACGTTCTGGCGTCTGCTGTTTGCGCCGAAACCAGCGCCTCTCCAGGCTCGAGCAGAGGGCGATCCAATCGTCGCGCGCGGCGCTTATTTCGTGGAAGGTCTCGGCCACTGCGGGGAGTGCCACACGCCGCGCAACCTCGTATTGCAGGTGAAGGCGCAAACGCCGTCGCAGGGGCCGGCCTTTCTCTCCGGGGCCGTGATCGAGAATTACTTCGCGCCGAGCCTACGCAACGGTGGTGCGGATACGCTTGGCGGCTGGAGTGAAGGTGACATCGTCGATTTCCTGACGACGGGCGCAAATGCGCGCGGCCTCGTCTTCGGCTCGATGACCGATGTCATCGTTCACAGTACGCAATACATGAGCCATGAGGACGCCATTGCGACGGCGCGATTTCTCAAGACACTCGGCGAGCCAGAGGGGGAGCTGGCGAGGTCCTTTGCCTACGACGAAACGGAACACCAGGCATTAAGGCACGGAGATGCAAGCAAGCCCGGCGCTCTCCTTTATCTTGATAACTGTGCCGCCTGCCATCGTCCCGACGGCACGGGATACGACCGCGTGTTTCCAAGGTTGGCCGGCAATCCAGTTGTCGAAGCCCCAAACCCCGTTTCGTTGATTTCGATCGTGCTCGCCGGCTCACAGACGCCGCGCACCGCGCAAACGCCGGCACAATTCACGATGCCCGCCTTCGCTTGGCGACTGAGCGATCAGGATGTTGCAAATCTGGTCAATTTCATCCGCACCAGTTGGGGGAATTCGGCGTCCGTTGCGTTCCCCGACGACGTTGCTGGTGTTCGCAAGGCCGTCGCGCCGTTTGCGGAGCGCTGAGGTACGCCCCATGCGGTACTCTGATTACAAATGTTTCCGGTTCCGGTTTGATTCTGGAGTTGCATTCGTCAGCATCGATCACCCGCCGATAAATCTTCTCGATGAAGTTCTGTCTGCGGAATTCGACAGACTCGGCATGGAACTCGAGGCCGATGACGGTGTACGGGTTGTGGTCCTGCAAAGCGCGCTTCCTGATTTCTTTATAGCTCACTCTGGCTTGGGCCGCGTTGGAGCCGCTTCCAAGACGGTGTCCCATACGCGCAGCTTTCGTCTTACACAGACGATCGGTGAGCGATTCAGGAATATGCCTAAAGTTACCATTGCCAAAATCGAGGGACGGGCTCGGGGCGGAGGGAGCGAGATCGCGCTTGCCATGGATATGTGTTTTGCTGCCGTTGGCAAAGCGATCTTCGGCCAACCAGAGGTGGCGGTTGGGCTCGTTCCGGGCGGCGGCTCTACGCAAAGATTGCCGCGCCTCATCGGGCGGGGACGCGCCTTGGAGGTACTCATAGGTTGCAACGATTTCTCGGCGGAACTGGCGGAACGTTACGGCTATATCAATCGAGCGTTTCCGGCCGACGAGTTGACGCCTTTTGTCGAGAAGCTGGCTCGACGCATTGCCTCATTTCCTGCGCATGCCATCGCCCACGCCAAGGTGGCCGTTGATACTGGAGCATTTAGTTCCATGGCGGAAGGACTTTTGGTCGAAGCTCATGAGTTTGATCTGAGCGTCGCTAGCGAGGTGACACAAGCGCGTGTGACAGAGGCATTGAAGATTGGCGCCGAAACTTATGAAGGCGAACTGGAGATGGATTATTTATCGAAACTTTCCGCTATAAGCGGGCAACAGGGCTGAGCGCATGCCGCGACGGCATGGTGTTGCACCGAGAGCGAACGCGATGTTCGCCCTCCTGTCGTTCGAATACATGACCCTGACCGGCTGCTCGGGGCGTGGCGCGCCTTCTTTTGATCTGTTTGGCGCATTCTTTCCGGCGTGGCTGTTATGCGGTACAATCGGACTTGCCGGCGCGATCGTCGCGCGCGTCGTCTTTGTCAGCACGGGCCTCGCCAATACACTACCCTACCAACTCGCCGTCTGCGCGGCGATCGGGGTGATCACGGCTCTTCTGGTTTGGCTCATAGGCTTCGGACACTGAAGATGGAGGCCGTCGGCAAGACGCGCGCTATTCCTCGGGGCCGGATGATCTCGATCGCCATCGTCGCGTTTGCGGTCGCCTTGGCGCTATATGCATTGCACGAAAGCGATACTCATCCAACATCGACCGACAGTTCGATCGACGCGGACGTAGTCCACGTCGCCGCCGCCGTCACCGGCCGCGTTATCGAGATTCCCGTCGTCGAGAATATGCGTGTCACTAAGGGTAGTCTTCTTTACCAGATCGACCCGCTGCCCCATCGCCTGGCCTTTGAGCAATCTACAGCTGATCTGGCTATCGCCCGGTCGAGCGCGGCAGTCGCAGTCGACCAAACAAAGAACGCACAAGAAAACCATGATTTGGCGGTCCGCACGCTGGAAAGGCTTCGTCCTCTTGCCTCCAATGGTTACGTGCCGCAGCAACAGCTTGATCAGGCGCAAGTGACGGAGGAGGACACCGCGACGAAACTTATTCAGGCGCAGCAATTGGGAGCCGCAGCCGAGGCGACCGTGCGAGCAAGAACGGCGGCTCTCGGCATCGCCCAGCGCCTGCTTGACGACACGACCGTGCGCGCGACCCACAACGGCCTTGTCGTCGGCCTGAGGGTTTCGACCGGCGAAATGGTCATTCCTGCCCAATCACTGTTCACGTTAATCAACACAGATGAGTGGTTCGCCGATGCCAACTTTCGGGAGACCGATCTGAGTGCGATAGCCATCGGCGACTGCGCCACGGTCTTTTCGATGATCGACCGGAACGTTCCCATCAAGGGAGTTGTTCAGGGAATCGGCTGGGGCGTTACGGATCAGGATGTAGTCAACATTCCGCGCTCCGTTCCCTACGTAGAACGCTCCCTGAATTGGGTTCGTGTGGCGCAGCGCTTTCCCGTGCGCATTCGCCTTGAAGATCCGCCGCCGGACCTTATGCGTTTAGGCGCCAGCGCCGTGGTCGAAATCAAGCACGGTGCCGCATGCCGCTAGAACGCCCACGCGAGGGTCTTTTTGCTGACATTGTGCGTCTTATGGCGCCGCAGCCGGGCCGGTTCGAACTCGCAACCCGACTGGCCGTGATCTGTGCTTTTACCGTTTTGGTCGTCGAAATCTATCAGACACCGGACCCGGCACTGGCGGTCTATGTCGTATTCTTTCTCAATCGCGACAACAGGGCGGTCAGTCTTATCTTGAATTTTGCGCTTGTGGTGCTACTCACCGTGATCATCGGCTTCGTCCTGCTCCTTGCCATGTTCGTGATCAATGATCCGATGTGGCGCGTCATCGGCATGACCGCGATCTCAATCGCCATTCTCTTCGTCGCGTCGGCCAGCAAATTGAGTCCACTCGGCGGCACGATCGCTCTTATCGTCGGCTACGCGCTCGACCTTCTCGGGACAATACCATTGTCAATTGGCGAGCTGGCGACACGGAGCCTACTCTACGCGTGGCTGTTCGTTGGCATCCCGGCCGGCATCTCGATGATCGTGAACTTGTTGTTTGCTCCGCCGCCGCGACGTCTCGCCGAACAAGGGATCGCGCATGGGCTCGAACTCTCCGCCGCCATGCTAAGGGCACCAGACGAAAGCATCCGGGTGACGTTCAGAGACCATCTGCGGGAAGGCATGGCCGAAATCCGAAAACTACTTGGTTTGGCGGACCGCGAGAAAACCTCGAAGCCAGACGATATTGCGGCTCTTCGACAAGCCGCCGATTCTACGGCGCTCATGATGTCGGCGATCGATGTGATGGATCGCAATCCGGAAGCCCAACTCAGCATGCCATTAGCCGACTATCTGGCTCGTACGCTTAGGGAAATGTCCAGCATTTTGAGAGCCGGCGGATACCCAATTCGAATCGGCTGGGACCAGCCAGATATGGAAGGTGCCCTGACGCCGCTCGAGGCAGATGTCCTTGCTGACCTGAAGGAGGCAATCGTTCATTTCGCCGAAGCGCCTTCCTCGGAATACCGAGAGCCAAAGAAAGAAGGCGGTGGCTTCTTTGTAGCGGATGCCTTCACCAACCCTGACTACATCCGTTATGCGCTCAAAACGACAGCCGCAGCGATGTTCTGCTATTTTCTCTATTCGCTGCTTGACTGGCCGGGAATTCATACCTGCTTCCTGACCTGTTACATCGTTGCGCAGGGTACAGCAGCCGAGACCGTTGAAAAGCTCACACTGCGTATCGTCGGTTGCCTTGTTGGAGCGGCGGCTGGATATGGGGTGATGATTTTTCTGATTCCGTATCTCACCTCGATCACCGCCCTGATGGTTGTTGTTTTCGCTGGCGCTCTGGCCGCAGGTTATGTCTCCGCCGGAAGCGAGCGCATATCCTACGCCGGTTTCCAGATCGCCTTTGCTTTCTTTCTCTGTGTCATTCAGGGGCCATCACCGGCGTTCGACCTTTCCACCGCGCGCGATCGCGTAATCGGTATCTTAATCGGCAACTTCGTCGCCTATCTGGTCTTTACCCATTTATGGCCGGTCAGTGTCGGCAAGCGCATCGATCCGGCAATTGCCGCACTCTTGCGCCGGTTCGCCACCCTGATGATCGCGGATAAAGCTGCGCGACCTGCACTGGCTTCGCAAGCGCAATCGGAACTCGCGAAAATCGAAACCGACATCACTCTCGTCGTCTATGAGCCAAGTACGATTCGCCCGAGCGCTCAGTGGCTCGCAGTTCGACGCAAAGCGGCCGATGAGATCGGTGCCCTTGGCAGCCCGCTGTTGTTGGACGCAGACAAGGACGCGACGACACGCGCGCAAATCGCTAAGCGGCTTGAAGCTCTGGCCGATCGCTTCGCGGTCGCTGAAATCCCCGGCCCCCCTCAAGGGCCAACCGGGTGGAGTCATTCGCCGCTCTTCCCTATGATCGATGCGGGTCTGCGGCGGTTGGAAGAAGCATCCATCTGAGAGACCGAAAGGAACGGCGGGGTTATGGGCCGGCCTGGTGCGTTGCTTGCGTTTGTGCTGGTTTCGCTTCCGCTTGCCGGTTGTGCGAACTGGGCTGTCAATATGGCGCCTGACCGCCCTGACGCGCCGTGGACTCCGGCGACCAATCCAGATGGAGAAATTGTCGCCGGCGCGCGGGCTTCGCCCGAGCAACCACCCAATACCAACTACGTCCTGCCTTCGAACAGCAATCTCGCCGGCGTTCCATTAGCGGCCTCCGAACTTGAACGCCGCCGCCCCTATAGTCTTCCTGAACTGATCGACATCGCCCAGTCGAACAATCCTGTCACCCGTAACGCCTGGAACGACGCGCGTAATGCCGCGCTTGCGGCTGGCATCGCCGAGAGCGCCTTTCTCCCCTTTGTTTCGGCCGGCATCGTGCAGGGTTGGCAGACGACCCATAACGAGTTTCCTCTACTCGGCGCCCAGGTGACCAACGACGTGAAGGCGATGGGCAATATAGAAGCTCTCAATGCCCAATGGCTGCTATTTGATTTCGGCGAAACTGCCGCACTCGTCGATGTTGCCAAGCAGGGATCCGCGATTTCCAACATCGCGTTCACCGCCGCCCATCAACAAGTGATCTACAATGTGAGCTTGGCGTTTTATGCGCATGCCGCGGCCCGCGCACGCCTCGCCACTACCACGAAATCGCTTAGAGACGCCGAAGACGTACAGGAAGCGGCCGAAGACCGATACAAACGCGGCATCGGAACCGTGGTCGAGGTCGCCCAGACCAGGCAAGCCACCGCCGAAGCTCAGTTGGAACGGGTTCAAGCTGACGGCGCTGCCCAAAACTCCTATCTGGCATTGATCTCGGCCATGGGCATTTCTCCAATGACGCGACTCACGATCGCCGATGTTTCCGGGCGGAGACTGCCGCCAGCCCTGACGGCGCCTATTGAAAGCTTTGTGTCCCAGGCGTTGGCTCGGCGGCCGGACGTCCTCACCGGCTACGCGACCGTGCAGGCAAGCCTTGCCGGCCTCCGGGCCGCACAGGCGGAGTTCTTGCCTAAGGTGTTTGCGTCAGGAACAGCCACACGTTTGGCAGGCAGCCTTGACATCACCGCCATTCCCGGGGTGGGCCAGGAACTGCCGATCGTCAATCTGCCGAACAACCAATTTAGCACGTCGATACATCAGAATGGCGCGACCGCTCTGGTGGGCGCCACGATGCCACTTTACGACGGGGGATCACGCGCCGCGATGTTAGAGCAGGCCCGAGACAGGGTCGATAAAGCGGAAACTTCGCTGACGCAAATCAAGAACGAAGCGGCGCGTCAGATTGTTCAGGCAAGAAATACCCTAAGAACCAGTCTATCCGCATATCATGCCGCGACGGCACTGGCCGCGGCGGCGCAGATTACGTTCAACTCCGCCCTAACGGCTTATCGCAATGGCGTTGGATCGATCACCGACGCTACGCTCGCTGAGCGCCAGCTTCTGCTGGCCAAAAATGCCTCAACGGATGCCTACAGCACGGCGCTGTCAGCCGCGGCGACACTTGTCTTGGCGGCCGGCGTGCTCGGCTCCGCCCCACCGGGATGAGTGGCAGCGTGGATACAGCATACCTTTCAGCTCTGTCGGCATTGGCTGGATCCGTCGTTGGCGGATTAATGTCGGGGGTTGGTGGATGGTTAAATCAGCGTACACAGGCGAGAGCCGGACAACGGGCTCACGACATTTTGCGACGGCAGGATCTGTACAGAGATTTCATCGTTGCTGCTTCTAGGGCTTACGGCAAAGCCATCGTAAGCAATGAGCCACAGATAGAAGACCTCATCGAGCTTTACGCCATGATCAGCAGAATGCGGGTCGTCTCATCGACCCGGACCGTCGAATGCGCCGACCAAATCATGCATAAAACCATTGCAACTTATTTTGCACCCAACAAGACCATCCGCGAGCTCAATGAGCTGATCATGAGCGGAGCCGGTATCGATCCTCTAAAGGAGTTTGGCGAAGTAGCGCGCGAAGAGCTCCAGGCGCTTCCGTCGCTCTGAGCTCTAATGATGAAATCGATTAAATAGGCGCAGGCGGATTTTCGCGATCTTTCAGCCCCACCTGGTGCGCGCACCAGTCCGTCGTCCATTCCCAGACGAAGCTGATCATGTCGCAGCCCGGCAATGTAAGATCGACGGAAGCTTAATTCGAAAATGACCCGTGCGGCGGCCCTGGCTATTACGTGCGTCAGCCTTTGCTCGTGGTCACGTGCTCAGTGAGCATTGACCAGTACATCTGCGTCACCGCGAAAAGGTACGCCGTGCTCACACCGAACAGGAGCATCCCTTCGATTGCCTCCAGCGAGCCCATCATCCGCCAAGGTCGTTGCAGCGTGAGTCCTGATGCGCCTCGCGTACTCATCGAGTTCGAGCGAATAGAGCAACGCGTCGGGGGATAAACTGTCGCCGTCATCCGGCTGTTCGGCGTGCCGGATGACCAGAATGACTGCGTTTGCTAAAGGGTTGCGCCGCCATAACTAAAAAGCTTCGCATTTCCATTCCCCCCTCAGACACAATATGGTTGCTATTTCAAGGAAGATACAGGACAGTGTTGACGCTATTTTCAGAGATCCATTACAAGACCGCCAACCGCCCAGGTTCATTAGCCGTTTCGTCACGCCACGGCGCAACTAGATTCTTTTGCACGGCGTCACCGTGGCTGCCGACCCTGGTCTCATGATCGGGGTTTCGTTTCGTGGCAGCGTCGTTCACGTCCAAATCGTGAAGAGAGAAATTCAGGAATGGTGCCGATGTTCCAGCTCAAGGGTAACGAGCCGGGCGAGTAGCGTCGCCGGATAGAGCTGGCCGATGATCGCCTCGATATTGGCTAAGCCCCTCGCGAACGGATGCAGCGGCACAATGTCACCGTAGCCGACCGAGGTCAGGGTCACGAAACTGAAATAGATCAGGTTTCCGGCAACAGTGAGATTGTCGTGAAGCGGCGGGAGACCGGTGAATGCATTCGGCTCGCACAACGCGACGAAACAATAGAGCGAAACGAAGACCAGTCCAATACATAGATAAAGCAGCACCGCGCCGACGATCCGGTGGAAGGTGACTTGCCCCGGTGCAAATACGGCGCGTGCAACTACAACGCCGAGGGTGATGCCCAAGATCATCCAAGCCGTGGCATCGAGGTAAATGTCGACGTCCGAAGGATGCTGCGAACGCAGAACGCCGGCACAGACGACGAGCGCGATGGCCAGCAAAATCCCGCCGACCGCTGCCACGCTTTTCGATACGATGAGGACGGCGACAAGCAGCACAAAACTGAAGGCAATGCCAAAGTGATGTGCTTCGACATCTCCCGCGGCCTGTAGCGGCCCCACTACAAACAGGAGAATCGCGAGCATCAGCGTCAACGCCGTCAGGAGCGGATCGCTGTATCGCTCCTGCAGGCGGCGAAAGCCTTCTCCAGTCATCTTTTAACTCTGCATCAGCTGGAGTGGTGTTGGATAGCTGCATCACGCCCGAAGTTCGATCTTATCACGAGCCGACGAGAGGATCGAATCAGAAGCAGAATTTTCGCTTTGGGTCATTAGCGGACCTGACCGCCCAATTGTCCGCTTTACCCCTGACGCCACATATTGAAGGACGCTTTCTCGACATGCTCACGACCTGGTACAGCGGCTGGTACAATGGCCTGACGAAAAAGCATTTCGCTCATATTACCAGGGGCGAGAGCTTGAACATCAGGTGATCGTTTATTGCAAAGCCAACCCGCAACTTCGGATCATCGATGCGATCGCGATTATATTCAAGGATGAGAGAGTCAGACGCGGCGTCGAATACTGAGCCGCTAAGCCTCATCGAAAGGCGGTTACATTCCGAAACGCCAATTGGCTCCGACGCGCAGCATGTTTTCCCTTAGCGTGTTGCCGGCGCCGGCGCCTACCCAGATGTACTCGGCTTTTGCGCTCAGGTTTTGCGTGATGCCGTATTCGACGCCGGCGCCCGCCGCCAGACCGAGGTGCAGGTCCGTGGGGGAAGTGCACGGCGGAGTCAGACCACCGCTACCGCAGACGAACGTCGCGCCGGTTAGCGTGGATTTCTCATTGGTCACGGCAATGCCGCCGGTCAGATAGTACAGCCAGTTGTCATTGGCGTAGCCAATCCGCGTTCGCAGTGTGCTGATCGAGTTGACCGTCGATGAAAGGGTGGCGGTTCCTACAAGAACGCTGTTGTTAAAAATGGTCCCGCGCCCCGAACCGGTGATGTTGGACCAGTCAATGTCGGCTTCGAGACCAATCACGGTACGGCCGCTTTGAATTTGCGCGCCTGCCGTAAGTCCGCCCAGAAAGCCGCTTGCGTCGTAATCAAACGCCGAGAAGTTGTCGGAGTAGAGGCTCATCGGCGTGGCTTGGCCGATTGTGTATCCGCCATTGAGCCCGAGATAAATTCCGGTCCAGTTGTAGACCTGCTGTACGACCGCGGGAGCGGCCGCAGGTTGATACGCTGGCGCCATTGGCAGATCGGCGGCATAAGCAGCTAATGAGATCATCAACAAAGCGGACGCAACGACGGTCGAACGCAATGCCACTTTCATCACACATTCCCATTTTTCATCATTCCGAAAAGCCGGAACGAAATCGTTAGTTGCAAATACGCGGAGCCGTTCCCGGCAAAGCATGGATTCGGCCGGCGCGCACGAAGTCGAGGATCGCCTGCTTCGACGGTCCTTCATTCTACGAGGCTAGCGGGTCCGTCGGCAACGGCCCTTGCTGAGGCGGCCCCGCAGGCAACTGCGCCTGCGCATCAGCAAGGCCCAGTCCTGAAAAAAATGGCTCCGTGACATGGTCAGCTTCGATTCAATGGCTTAGTGTTACAGGAGTGCCTTGTAGAGTGCCGCAAAGATCGCTCTCGCGCCATGCACATTCCGACACTGTCATAGGCGAGCGCAGTTCGGCAGGGATGTCCGCTATTTGCCCATAGCGGACGCGCCGATCAGCGACTGCTGCGGCGGGTTTCGGGGGTAAAGCGGACGCCGAATGCGAACGCTGCAGCCACCCGGGCGAGGGTGCTCATTTTGATTCCGATAAGGGGATTTATAGGTGGGGATTTCGTCGTGGGTGACGGCTAAATTCTATTTAGGGTGATCGCCAGCTTGCTGCTGTTTTCTGTAGCAATGTTATTCGCGGAAGGTCGCTATTGGTCGCCGCAATCCGGTGTTAATTCGCGGGTCAATTTGTGGGAGCTTACTCATACAAAGACATAATTATTTGATATGAAATGATAATCTTGTACCACTAGCGGACACTCACTCCGCCACCTCCGCTCCGTGCGCTGTATGGCGCATGGCAGAAGAAATGAGAGAGGCCGAAGGAGGGCGAACCCGCGATTAACCCCGCGCCCTCCCATTTGTCTTTGCCAAAGCAAAGAGCGAAAATACCGCGCTCGCCACGCGAGCGCTTTTGGGCTGGAATCCTACTCCCTCTGCCAATGCGGCTTGTGAAAGGGGCATAAAATGAGCGGCCGCCGTCGCGTCAAAATCTATCCACGAAAGCGTCTGCTCGACGACTTCTTCAAGGTCGACCGATATTGGGTTTCTTATGAGCTCTATGAAGACCGCCCGAAGAAAGGAGACTTAAAAAAGGAAGAGCCGCCCGCGACGGATGACAAGCCCGAGGAAAAGCCAGAGAAGGGCATGAGCGAATATGCCCGGCGTCTCAATTTCGAACGCGGCGATGCAGTCGGTGTGCTGCTCTTTAACCGCGACACCCGTTCGGTCGTTCTCGTCGAGCAATTCAAGCTGCCGACCTTGCTGGGCCGCCGCCGCGACGAACCGACAAGCCAGGACGGCTGGATCGTCGAAGTTATGGCGGGAATGATCGGCGCGAACGAAACGGCCGAAGAAGCGGCGATTCGTGAAACCGAGGAAGAAACCGGCTACATTATCGAATCGCCCGAATTGATCTGCAAATTCCTGTCGTCGCCCGGCGGCACCTCCGAACGCATCTTCCTTTATTTCGCAACCGTCAGCGATTCCAAACGCAAGGGTAAGGGCAAGTACGGCGTCGCCGACGAAAACATTAGGGTGTTGGAGCGCAACGTCAACGATCTGTTCGAGCAGCTCGAGAATGGCGAGATCGACGACCCCAAGCTCGCCATCGCAGCGTACTGGCTCAAGGACCAGATGGCGCGCGTCGAAACGCTGGAGCCGGACACGGTGAAGTACGAGGTCGTAGGCAGGCCCGGCCTGATTATCGGCTACAAGATGGGTGACATTGCCAGCGTCCATGGTGTCGACGTCTGGGTTAACAGTGAAAACGCCGACATGATCATGGATCGCTTCATCGGCCGGAGCGTGTCTGCGAAGATTCGCGGGATGGGCGCCAACAAAAACGGCGATAGCATCGTCGACGATACGATTCAAGAAAGCCTGCGCGGTCTTATGGGCGAGCGCGCGAACGTGGATATCGGCACGGTTTTCACCACGGAATCGGGAATGCTGGGTGAGACGAACGACGTGCAACGTGTCTTCCACGTTGCCGCCGTCAAGGGCGGCTTGGGAGCGGGCACCCAAGCTAAACAAGAGGATTTAAAGTTGTGCGTGGCAAAGGTTTTGGCGGAAGTGGAGCAGGCGAACAAAAGCCTGTTGCGGCGCTTCTCCAACAACAACCTCGAATTGGTGCTCATCCCGTTGATCGGAGCAGGCGAGGGGGGCTTGCCGACCAAGACCGTCAGCAGGGAAATCATCCCGGCGGCGGTCGATCATTTTAAGAGCAGGAAAAATCCGACGATCAAGGAAATATATTTTCTGGCGTTTAGACTGCGG
This sequence comes from uncultured Alphaproteobacteria bacterium, assembly GCA_963743395.1. Classification (GTDB taxonomy): domain Bacteria; phylum Pseudomonadota; class Alphaproteobacteria; order Rhizobiales; family Xanthobacteraceae; genus BOG-931. The sequence continues at coordinate 1,610,967 of CAVUPV010000013.1, read as the reverse complement.
GAAAAAAGCGCGTGTGACACGATTTTCGACGAGTACTGCGAACGCAACGTACTCAAGCGGATACTGTAGGCGGCTGGGGACCGATTATGGTTGACGGCAAATTCTACGCGGCCAAGCTTTCCGAATTCAGCCTATTTCTGCAGCGCAGTTTCTGGAAACCGCTTCGCAACATGATGGAGATATTCCACGTGCTGCCTTTGGCGGCGGTGGTGATACTCTTCGTTCTTTTCGCAACGGATGGGCAACTCCGCGAAATCTACATCTCATATTTGGAAGGGCCGGTCGACGCGGCCTGGGTCGCGAGCATTGTCGCCGCACTGGCGTCCATCGTGTTGCTCAGCGCGGTCCTCTACACCGCGCATAATTCGCTGAGCAGGATGCGAATCCACGTAGTGTATTCGAGCCACCCGGACCCGCAGGCCTATTCCAGCCTGCGCAGGGTGCAGCGCGCGGCGGCTTTTGCACTGGCATTCATGCCTTGGGCCGGCCTCACGATAGGTCTCTTCAACGCGCGGAATTTCGTGGCGGCCAGATATTGTCAATTGCTCGATGTCGCTCTTGTCGATCCGTACGATCTTCAGAAGATGCAATTTCTGCCGCAGGTGAACGGTCTGGAAATCGCCGCGGCGGTGATTGTCCTTGGAGCGGTGACGGCGTTTTTCGCAAGCATCGACGACCGCAATCGTATCGCGCACGGCGCCGTGGCCCTGAGTGCCCCCGCCTTTGCGGTACTGCTGTTCCTACTCTTCACCGACCGTCTCAGCGGCGACGCGTGGATATCGTGGTGGAGTCAGATTTGTGCCATTATCGCCGTCGCAACGGTGATTTATCTTACCGCCTATTATTATCTTTATTACACGCGCGGCGCGTCCATTCTGTCGCGCACGTTCACCCGTACCGGAATCAGTTTTAGAAAACGCCGCCGTCGGCGGCTTGCCGTTTGGGCATTCCTGCCGTGGCCGTTTTTCGCGTTCTACTTTGCATCGGTCTGGCTGTCCGCTTCAGGCGCGTTGTCGTCAAGCAGCTGTTCGGGCCGGCTGGTCTCGACGGCAACTACGGCGGTTCCGGGACGCTGGGCGATATTCCCGCTGACCATGTGTTGCACGCTCGCCATTGGGCTTCTGGTCGCGCACTTCATCGTCCGGCTCGGCGCGCGCAAAGAGTTTCAGCACGTCATCATCATTGTCGTCGCCGCTCTGGCGGCGGCCGGTGTGTTGCTATCGTTTTACAACGATGGCTATCTCACCGTTTTGGTCTATCGGTTTGTCGGGCCGCTCGCCACGGTATCGTTGGAACTGCTTTTTCTCATTTCTGCGTTTGCGCTTTTGGCCGTACTGTCGCAACGCTCGCAGTTCCCGGCATTGACGCTGATCGTGCTGACGATGGTTGTTTGTTTGATTTTCCCCACCTATGCCGGCCGAACTGCGGTCGTCCTCGGCATTGCGTACTTTTGCTTCGCGGTGGTCGCGTTCGCTTCAGGTCGCAAAATGGCGGGCGTAGTCTTGATGCTGCTGATTTTTGTCGGCTGGCTAAACGTTATGGAATTCGACGAGGGGACAGCCGTCCGGCAAAATCCGGCGGCCGACAAGGCTGCCGCCAATGCCGCCGCTCCAAACCTCAAGAATGTACGCACGGCGTATTTGTGCTGGCTCGACCAAAAGGCAGTTCCCGCCGTCAGGACCGCAGAACAACAACAATCTTGCCTGACCGCGAGACCGCTGCATCCGCCTCCCGTCTATGGAAAATACACGGTATTCATCGTCGCCGCCGAAGGCGGCGGTATTTACGCGGCCAGCTCGGCGGCGACTTTTCTGGCAAAGCTGGAAGACGTTGAGCCCGGCTTTGCCGAACATATTTTTGCAATCAGCGGAGTTTCCGGCGGGTCCATCGGAGCGGCCGTGTTTCAGGCGCTTGACCATGCGCGCCACCCAAGTCCGGATTCTACACCGGCGGCATTGGCGGACACGGCGCCCAAAGCCAAGGATCTTTCCGACCCGGCCCACCCGGAGACATGCACACAGCGAGCCGGGGCAAAAGTCGGTTCAGACTTGGTCGCCAAAGTGGCGGATATCATGGAGGACGATCATTTTTCACCGATCGTCGGTTCGATCTTTCCGGAAATCTTCAATGCTCCGTTCAAGCGTCCGGACGCGCTGCGAGCGAGCTTCGAATATTCGGCTTCCATGCAGGATTCAGCAGCCGGAAACGATCTCTGCGCGCCTTTCAGCGAACACTGGTCGATTGCCAGTGCGGCGCCGGCGCTTGTTCTGAATTCAACGTGGGTCGAAATGGGTTTCCGCGTGGCATTCGCGCCGTTTCGTCTCCATGATCTCGATGAATCGCTTTATTCCTTTCTCGATCCGTACATGCCGGATGAAGGCTGCGGCAACAATGGCGGCGGACAATCCTGCGTTTCGCTTATGACGGCCGCGGGAGTGAGCGCCCGATTTCCGGGAATCATGCCGCCGTTTTCCGTAAAAATGTACGGCGACAAGTATTGGAACTTCGTCGACGGCGCCTATTCCGATAATTCGGGCGCCACGACTGCGCTCGATCTTTATGAAGCCCTTAAGGGCGCGGTTCCGGACACCGACGTCGACCTGCGCATCGTTCTCATCACCAGCGCGAACCCGCAGCCTAAGCTGGACGACAAGTCCATCAATGGAACGATCTTCCGCGACACCGTCGCGCCGATCGACGCGATCATGAAGGTGAGAGAGGACTTAGGCAATGACGCCGTCGCCCGCGCCTGTTCCGAAATATATCGGGACGAGAAGAACCCCGGCGGTCACGTCATGGAGGTCAACGAAGGATGCATCGATCACGCCGGCGTCGCCGATGGCAAACTGCAAATCGTGGAGATTCAAGATCAGTCCTATGGGCTGCCGTTGGGCTGGAAAATCTCGCAGACGAGTTTTGCCGTGGTCTCCTGGATGCTGGGCGAGCCGGATAAGTGTGTGGCGGTGAAGAGCGCGGTCAGCAACGACAAGACAACGCAAGCTCAAACCCCGGTGCAGAACGACGACAACCAGAATGCGCAACTGACGAATATCATATTGCAGAGAAACAGCTGCGTGTCGCAATTGATCCTGAACCTAATAAGGCAGTCTTCTGTTCCGGATTCGACCAGTCCGGGGAAATAACCCCCGGCGCGACCGATCGGCCGGCTATTGAATGACGCGGACGATCGGCGTGATCGACAGATCGCTGGCCGCGGTCTGGATGGCAATGAGCTGCGCCAACAGGCTGAATATGTGCTTCGTGGTGGTGGCATCCTCCGGCACGCAATAATCGCCGTCATAAAACCAGGTGTGGACAAAGCAGGCCGGCGTGCCGCTTTGTACGACCGTGATCAGATTCTGGTCATCGTGCACGGTGAACAGCAACGGCAGCTGCGTAAGGTCGTCCCGGCCGGCCGGCAGGAACGCGACCGATTGTTGTTGCTGCTTCTGCAGCCGCTGCAGCTTCATCAAGTTGCCAAGAAATTCAAAGACACCAAAAGCGGAACGCGGCGTAATCTTGAACAGATAAGGTCCGACATTGAAGTTCAGCGTGTCGGATTGCGGCTTCTGGGCCTCCTTGACCGGATCCCAATTGCTTCCACATTTGGGACCGGCAAGGGAGATATCAAAAGCGTGTTTCATCGCGTCCCATTGCGGTCCCATGTCATTTTGGGCGCGCCGGCTTAAAACGGGATCGAAACAGAATCTGGCAAAGATTGTCGTCTCGCCTTTGCCACCGCCACTGCCGCCGCCGCCGCCACCGCCGCCGCCGCTGCTGTCCTTGCCTCCGGCACTCCCTCCAGAACTGCCGCCGCCTTTGCTGCCGCCGGCGCTTCCCACTGACTGCTGCGTCAGCTCTTCGACTGTGAGCCCCGCGGCAGTGGCAATGCGAATGAAATCGGGGAAGCACAGGTGTCTCGGATCGGTGCGGTCGCAGCCATAGTCGTTCGGCGGGTCGTAACGCATACCGATGGTGCGGGGTCCTGCCTTAAGGTCGACCGTGTCTGTGAACAGCCAAAACAGCAGTTCGCGCGAATAGCCCTGGCGGATGAAGTAGTCCAAGGTCTGCAGATCGATTGGTTTGAGGAAGCCAATATAGAACGCGCTTGTTTCCTGCGTTGCTACGTTGAAATTGCTGCTGACGGCGGTGGCATTCGAGGCGGTGGTGTTGCCGAAAAGAAAGTCGCGGCCGCCCGCCGCGCTTGGAAACGTATTGATTACGCCGGTGGCGACAGTCCCGGTTCGGACAATGGCGCCGGGGCCCTCGACGAACGATGGCAAAGCAAAGCTCGATGTATTCGTCATCGAGGGAGTGACTTGCGAGATGGTCGTGAAAGCCAGCGGATAATCGTGGCTGGCACGAACGATATTTAAAAATATCGCTTCATTGCGGGCGACCGCCAGGCTGCGGCCGATATTGTCATAGCGGTAGTCCACGGGGTCCGTGAGCGCGCACGCGGCCACGAGACTCGCAAGCAACATGACAAACGGCAGTGATCGGAGCCCCATACCCCACACCGATCAGTGTACACACAACAATAATTCTGCATGGTTGGATTGTTGCGTCAATCCTTGCCACCGGCGTGGTCCCATTTTTGGCCCGTGTGTGGCCTTGAGGTTGCGCGCGCTACTGGCCGCTTGGCGTGCGCACGCCGATCCAGGAATCCCGCACCTGTTGGTAGTGCACCGATGGATCGTAGATCGAAACCGGCAGTGCAAGGATTTGCGCCGAAAGCCGCCCGACCGCGGACAACAGGCTGTACGAGGCCACCACCCGATCGTGCTGCGCGATCAGCAGGTTTTGCCGCGCATTCACCAGGGCCTGCTCGGCATTGAGCACATCCTGGGTAGTGCGCTGGCCGGCCATCGCCTCGTTGCGCACTCCGGTCAGCGCCCGCTCGGCGGCGTCGTTCTGGCGGATTGTGGCCTCGACCTGCGCCTTAGCCGCCTGCAGCTGACCCCAGGCCTGAACGACACTGGCCCGCGTCTGGTCGCGCACCTGGTCGACGTTGAGCCTTTGCTGATCGAGCGTTTCCTTGTCGAGCCGGATTGCCGAATATTCGGCCCCGCCCTGATACAGTGGAACCGACAGGTTCAGCATCACCGTATCGGTGAACTGCCTGGGTATATTGAGCGCCGGAAAGATCTGTTGCTGGACGTTGTATTGCGCGGCGAGCGTCGGCCACAGCGCGCCCTCCGCGATCTTGACTTGCAATTGCGCGACGTCGACGCCGTAAAGCGCCGCAACGATCGACGGATTTTCCGCGATACCGGCCGCGATCGCGGCGCCGAGCGACGACGGGGCGAGCCGATCGACCGACGAGGCCGGCGCCAGATTCGTCGCCTCGACGCCGATAATGCGCCGGTAATTGGCCCGCGTTGTCATCAGTGTCGATTCGGCGGCGTGCAAGGTCGCTTGCGCTGCCGCCAATTGCGCTTCCGACTGCGCGACATCGGTCGAGGTTACCTGGCCGGCGGCAAACCGGTTGCGCGTATCGGTGAGCGTGCGGTCCAGCACGCGGACGTTGTTCTGCTGCACTTCGAGATTTGCGCTGTCGCGCGACATGTCCATGTAGATGGTCGCCGCCGCCAGCAACACCGACTGCTCCATGACGCGCAGCGTCTCGCGTGCCGCGGACACCTGGCTTTCCGCGGAACGGACTTTATTGGCCGTCTGTTCGCCGTTGAACAGCGTCTGCGATACGGTGCCGCCGACCGAGTGCGGCGTCGACAGGCCTTTGTCCACGAAGGAGGCGCCCTGCGGGACCAGCGACGGCGTCGGCGGAATGACATTCTTGAAGTCGGAATATTGGCGTCCGACAGTCGCGGTGGCGGCGACCGTCGGACGATAGCCGGAAAGCGCCTGCGGCACACCCTCATCGGTCTGGCGGACGATGGCGCGCTGCGCATTGAGCTGCGGATTATTCTCGTAGGCCCTGGCGAGCGCCGCTTCGATGCTTTCCGCCGCCGCCGGGCGCGGCGAACCGGCTAGGCAGGCGAGGAATACCGCAAGAAAGGCTGGAATTGCTGGTCCGATCGGGAGCCGGCGCCGCCCCCTCCGGATATTTGGCCGCAGCAGCTACCAACTTGGAGCCTTAATTTTACGCACCACCACAAGCCCCAATCAGACCGGCGGCGATTCTAACTTGGAGGCGTTCCCCTTACAAGATTGGCTGCAGAATTGGGCCGCCGGCCCTGCGCCCGCCGCGCCAACAGCCACAGCTCACGCAGGCCGAACATCAGTGTAGCGAGAATGAGCGGCAGAAAAAAATCGAGCACGCGGAACGTCAGTAATGTCGCCAGCAATGTCTCGCGCTGATATTGCGGAAGTCCGACGAGTATCGCCGCTTCGACCACGCCGAGGCTGCCCGGCGTGTGGCTGATCGCGCCAAGCAGCGTCGCCAGCACAAAAACGACGACCACGGTGAAAAAGCCAACGGCGGGACTGGCCGGCAGCAGCATGTATGCGGGACTAGCCGGCAGCAGCATGTATATGGAAAACGATGCGAGCAGGCGATCGAGCGTGCCGATGCCGATCTGCGTCAGGGTGCGGCGCAGATCGGGCAGGACGATCCGCCAGTTGGCGCGGCCGACCACGCGCGAGCGCGGCATCAGCCAGGACAGATAACAGGCGATGGCGAACAGGCCCGATAGCCCGACCGCCCGGTTGATCCAGGGCGGCAGATGATCGATGACGCTTAAGGCCTGCGGCGCGCAGGCGACGGCGACACCGAGCACGAACACGTTGCCGAGCCAGAATGTCATTCCGGTCATGACGGCGATCTTGGCAATGTCGACGAGGCTGACGTTCCAGAACGAATAGACGCGAAACCGCACCAGACCGCAGGTCAGCGTCGCGGCGCCAAGCGAATGGCCGATCGTGTAGCTCGTGAAGCTCGCAAAAGCGACGACGCGAAGCGGTATGTCGCGCCTGCCGATCGTGTGCAGCGCAAACAGGTCATAGCAGATGAGATTGGCGTAGCCGGCGACGACGAGAACGCCGGCAATCAGGATGTTGACGCCGGACTGGGCTTCGAGCGCCGCGACGACTTTGCCGACGTCGATGCCGCGCAGCAACTGATAGAGCGTGGCAAGCGCAACGGCGGCGATCGCAAGACTGATCGCGATGCTGATCCTGCTGCGGCCGACGCCACGGATGATCCTCTGCGCTAGGGAACTCGTTGCTGCCAGGGTGCCGGGAACTCCGCGGGTCGAATCGCCGCGGCAGGCTGCCATTGGTTTGTAACGGCATTGTTACGATCCGCGAGGAAGCGCACTGCCCCGCCGGTCCATCGGCCGTCACACGAATGAGATACGAAATGGCAATTCTTGTTGCATGCGATTCGAAAATTCAATGGCTGCACAGCCGCGGCCGGAAGCACGGCAATGAAGGTCCTGATCGCGACGGACGCGTGGCGTCCGCAGGTCAACGGCGTGGTGCGGACATTGGGTTCGCTCGCCCGCGCTGCAGCCAAGCTCGGCGTCGAAGTCGAGTTTCTGTCGCCGGACGGCTTTTGGACCTTTCCGGTGCCGACCTATCCGGGCCTCCGGCTCGCGGTGCCGCGGCGCAAGCGGATCGCCGAGCAGATCGAGGCGTCGCGCGCCGATGCGATCCATATCGCCACCGAGGGACCGATCGGCCACGCGGTGCGCGCCTATTGCGTGAAAAACGGCCGGCCGTTCACGACTAGCTATACGACCCGATTTCCCGAATATATTTCGGCGCGTTCACCGATCCCGCAGCAGTGGTTTTATAACGCGCTGCGCCGGTTTCACGCCGCGGCGACCGTGACCATGGTGGCGACGCCGTCGCTGATGGCCGAGCTTTCGCACCGCGGCTTCGGTAACATCGGCATGTGGACACGCGGTGTGGATGTCGATCTGTTCCGTCCCGATCGCGCCATCGACCTCGATTTCCCGCGGCCGATATTCATGACAGTAGGACGGGTCGCCGTGGAAAAGAACCTGCCGGCGTTTCTGTCGCTCGACCTGCCCGGCACCAAAGTCGTCATCGGCACCGGCCCGCAGGTGGGCGAACTCAAGCGCCGCTACCCGGCGGCAAAATTCCTCGGCCAATTGGACAACGGCATTCTCGCCGCGCATCTCGCCGCCGCCGATGTATTCGTGTTTCCGAGCCGCACCGATACGTTCGGCATTGTGCAGCTCGAAGCGCTCGCCTCGGGCGTTCCGGTCGCCGCGTTTCCGGTCACCGGCCCGATGGACGTGATCGGCACTAATCCGATCGGGGTATTGGACGAAGACCTCCGCGCCGCCTGTATGCAGGCGCTGTGGATTTCCCGCGAAGCCTGCCGCGAATTCGCGCTGCATTACTCATGGGAAAACAGCGCCCGTCAGTTCATCGGCCATGCCGAGAAGGTCGCGGTCGGTGCCGCGCGCGAAGCCGGATTGGCGATGCCCACAACCGAACCTCAACCAGGCGGGCAAACACTGGTGCCCGGCTGCAACACAAGGGTCACGCATGAGCACTCTGCCTGACGCGGACGTGAACAACCAATCGGACTTGAACCCGACGGATTTGGACAACCAGACGGTCACCAAGGCTTATGCGCGGTGGGCGCCGGTCTATGACATCGTGTTCGGCGCGGTGTTCGAGCGCGGCCGGCACGCCGCCATCGCGGCCGCCGAACGTGTCGGCGGGCGAATTCTCGAGGTCGGCGTCGGCACCGGGATTTCGCTGCCGCACTACTCCAAAAACTGCCGGCTGTGCGGCGTCGACATTTCAGCACCGATGCTGCGCAAAGCAGAAGAGCGCGTTGCCGAATTTGGCTTGAGTAATGTCGACGGCCTTTGGGTCATGGACGCCGAGCACCTGTCCTTTCCCGACGCCTCGTTCGACGTCGTCGTCGCCCAATATGTCATTACCACGGTGCCGAATCCCGAAGCGACGCTCGACGAATTCGCCCGTGTGCTCAAGCCGGGTGGCGAAATCGTTCTGGTCAGCCGCGTCGGCGCCGAGGCCGGGTTGCGCCGCTCTCTCGAGCATTGGTTTGCCCCGGCGGCGCGCAAGCTCGGCTGGCGCACCGAGTTTTCCTTCGCGCGTTACGCGCGCTGGACCGCGCAAGCTCGCGGCATGAGGCTCATCGAACGCCGCGCCGTGCCGCCGTTCGGGCATTTCAACCTGATCCGCTTCGGCAAGGCCGGTGGAGCGGATGACGCCTACGAATCCGAACCGGTGCGCGCCGCGGGCTGAGCGGGCGGCTCATCGCGAAGATCCTTAAGCCGAAGAGTCACTCAGCTGTCACACCAAGCCTCGTCTTGCGGACGAGGCTTCGCTGTCACACGGGATTCATCGAATCGCCATAGCCAGAGCGGATGGCTGCACGACAGGAAAACAGCAAATGCAAAATTTTCTGGACGCCCTGCGGACCCAACGTTGGGACGATCACCGCTATTATCATCATAGCCGGGTCAATCAATCGCTGCACTTCGTCAGCGCAATCAGCTTTCTGTTTTCCTATGTGATGATTTTCAAGGACCCGGCGATCTCGGCGCTGGCCGGCTGGCTGGTCGCGATGACGACGCGGCAGACCGGGCATTTCTTCTTCGAACCGAAGGATTACGACACCGTCAACCACGCCAGCCACGAATACAAGGAAGAGATCAAGGTCGGTTACAATCTGCAGCGCAAGGTCGTGCTGCTAACAATCTGGGCGCTGTCGCCGCTGCCGCTGTATTTCAATCCGACGTTCTTCGGCATCTTTATGCCGGCAACCAGCAAGACCGAATTCGTCCGGCAAGTCGCGGAAATCTGGCTCGCGCTCGGCATCGGCGGCGTGCTGTTCCGCACCTTCCAGCTTTTCGTCATCAGAGACCTGCAGACCGGCTTGGTTTGGGCCACCAAAATCATCACCGACCCGTTCCACGACATCAAGCTTTACCACAAGGCGCCGCTCGCGCTGCTGCGCGGCGAACTGATCGATCCCGGCATTGGCGCCGAAGATTGGGACGAGGAGGATATCGAGCAGCTGCCGCGAACGAGTTGATTGCCGGCCGGCCATTTTCGCTTTGCTAATTCTCGTCCCGCTCGCGCAGCGAAAACAATCGGTGCAGCACCATCTCTTTGAGGATGTTCCGCCTGATCGCCTTGTTGGTCAGCGCGGGGCTGCTCCACCACCAGCCGTCGTCCCGCATCGCCTTCGCCGCGGCAACGAAACGATCGGCGACTGCCGCAAAATCGGCATCGGTGTAATTAAGGCTGAAGATCAGGCGGCCGGTGCCGATCCAGCTCAACGCCAGGCCTTCGGCGCGCAGGTAATATTGCAGCATCCAGTTATAGCGGGACGGCTGCGTGTAGCAGACAGCCCAGATCGACGACAGGTTCGCCACTTCGACCGGAAGAGCCTCGGCGGCAAGGCGCGCGTTCAAAAGCTCCGCGCGTTCGTCCCAGATGCGATCGAGATCGCGATAGAGCGCGTCTGCCTGCGGCGTCTGCAGGTAGCGCAAAAATTCGTTCATTGCCGCCATCACGTAAGGGTGCGCGTTGAACGTGCCGCGCGCGAGGCAAATGTCGGCCGGACGATCGTCGCGGAAGCGCTTCATCAGGTCGCGCCTGCCGCAGACAACGCCAATCGGCAATCCGCCGCCGAGGGTCTTGCCGTAGGTGACGAGGTCGGCGCGCACGTCGAAATAATCCTGCGCGCCGCCCTTGGCGAGCCGGAAGCCGACAAAAACCTCGTCGAAAATGAGAACGATGCCGCGCTCGCTGCAGACCGCGCGCAGTCGCTTGAGCCATGCGGCGTAGACGTCGCGGTCGAAATGCGCGGCTCGTGTGCTATCGGCCAAGGCGGAATCGCTCGGCGCCGCCGCGTTAGGGTGCAAGGCCTGCAGCGGATTGACCAGCACGCAGGCGATATTCCGGCGTGTCCGCAACACGCGCAGCGCATCCTCGGACATTTCAGTGAGCGTATATGTGTCGCGCGCCGGTGCCGGGTTGCCGAGGCCCGGCTGCACGTCGCCCCACCAGCCGTGATAGGCGCCGCAAAAGCGAACGAGATGCGATCGCCTGGTGTGATAGCGGGCGAGCCGGACCGCCTGCATGACGGCTTCGGTGCCCGACATATGGAACGAGGCTTCGTCGAGGCCGGAAATCGCTTTGAGGTACTTTACATTCTCGACGATCAGCGGGTGATACAGACCGAGCACTGGACCAAGCTCGCGCACGCGCGTCGCGCCGCGCTCGATCGTCTCCTTGTAAAAATCGTAGCCGAGCACATTGACGCCGTAGGAGCCGGTCAGGTCGTAGCTGCAATTGCCGTCCAGATCTTTGACGGTGACGCCGTTCGACGATTGCACCATGGCCGCCGCCGGCAGATGCGCCTGCACCAGGCGCCGATATTGGAACGGCACTCGATAGGCGCCGGTGAATTGCAGATCGGACATAGCCTCGCTCGCCTCGGCGGTGCGCCGGATGGTTTCGGCAAAGCGGGCTTGATAGAGCGCCGACAGGCGGGCGAAGCCGGCGCGGCGGCGTGCCGCGATCGCCTCGGGTGCGCCGTCGGAGCAGAAAAAGCGGTCTTCGTCGTAGTCGTAGGACGGCACCAAAGCCGCCAGCCGGCGCGCGATGCGGGAATGACCGGCAAGCGACCGGTGCTTCGCCCGCGACAGTTCAAGCCTTGTTCTCAAGGTCGCGACCGAGGTCGCAACTGCCGCGGCGCCGAGCCCATAGAAGGCGAGTGTCGTCGTGCCGTCCATCGAATTGGGGTTTAGCCGGGAGATCTTACAGTGCCATGACAGTCCCGAAGACAGTCAAAACTCAAATCCTGCGGATTTTCGAGCAGGAGGACATCAATTTCCTGCTTACCAACCGCATTCCGCGGCGGCTGGCGACCCAATTCGTCGGCTGGTTCAGCCGCATCGAGCAGCCTTTCGTCCGCGATCTCTCGATCGCTGTCTGGCGGCTGTTCTCGGACCTCGATCTTGCCGAAGCCAGGCAGGCGCAGTACCGCAGCCTGCACGACTGCTTTGTCCGCGAACTGAAGGATGGTGCGCGCCCGATCGACAACGCGGCCGAAATGCTGGTTAGTCCCTGCGACGCCATCGTCGGCGCCTGCGGCACGATGGACGGCAGCGCGCTCTATCAGGCCAAGGGTTTTCCCTACACGCTGCAGGATTTGCTATGCGATCGAGACCTCGCCGCGGCGCATCGCAACGGCTGCTATGTGACGCTGCGGTTGACGTCGAGCATGTATCACCGTTTCCACGCGCCGCATGACGCACGCCTCGACGAGGTGATCTATGTTTCCGGTGACACTTGGAACGTCAATCCGATCGCGCTCAAGCGCATCGAACGGCTGTTCTGCAAAAACGAGCGGGCGGTGTTGCGGATGACGCTGACGGCAAGCGGACACACCGTGACACTGGTCGCGGTCGCGGCGATTCTGGTCGCCAGTATCCGCCTGCATGCGCTCGACGGCGCATTGAACTGTGACTATCGCGGCCACAACGTCATCGCCTGCGACAGCCAGTACCGCAAAGGCGACGAGCTTGGCTGGTTCGAGCACGGCTCGACCATCATCGTCTTCGTCCCCACCGGTTTTGCGCTCTGCGACGGCGTCCGTGAAGGCGCCCAAATCCGTGTCGGCGAGCCGTTGCTGCGGCTGCCTTAGGACGAGGAAGCGGCCTTCTTCAGTTCGGCGGCCTGCGCGTCATCGAGTTCTTTGGCGCGCGTCATGGCTGGGCGCGAGCTGATTTTTTGCCAGTATTTCTCGAAGGCGGGACGCTTCTCCATCGAGCCGAACATCATGCCGAAGCCGATCTGCGAGCCGACATAGACATCGGCCGCGGTAAAACTGCTCCCGAGCAGGTAATCGCCTCGCGACACCGCCGCTTCGAGCGTTTCCATGACCTGCGGCAAAACTGCCGTAGCCGATCATCCGTTCGCGCTCGGGCGGCACCACGAAGCCGAGCGTCTTGTTGCTTGTCGCCGCTTCGACCGGGCCGGCCGAGAAGAACAGCCAGCGATAATACGGCGCGCGCAACCGGTCGCCGGGCGGCGGCGCCAGTTCGGCTTGCGGAAACGCATCGGCAAGATAGGCGCAGATCGCGGCGGTCTCGGTGACCACAGCGTCGCCGTGGCGCAGCGCCGGCACCTTGCCCATCGGATTGATGGCGAGATAGGCCGGCGCCTTCATGGTCGAGGCATAATCGAGTACCTCGACCTTATACGGCTGACCGATTTCCTCGAGCATCCAGCGCGCGATCCGGCCCCGCGACATCGGATTAGTGTAGAGAACGAGTTCATCGGCCATAAGGGATTTCCTCAGTTTCGTTAAGTTCGCCGTCAATATGGCCGGCAGGGCAGGGCACCGGCAATACCGTTCTAATCCGGCGCGCGCAGCCGGTAGCCGATGCCGGTTTCTGTGAGGACGAATTGCGGCCGCTCCGGATCGGCCTCGATTTTTTGCCGCAACTGCCGGACATAGACCCGCAGATATTGCGCGTCGGTCAAATCGCTCCACAATTCGCCGAGCAGGAATTTGTGTGTCAGCACCTTGCCAGCGTGCTGAACGAGCACGCGAAGAAGATCGTATTCCTTCGGCGACAGCTTCACCTCCTTGTCGCCGGTCTTGACGATGCGCCGCACCAGATCGACGGAAAGATCGCCAACCCGGAATACCGGCCGCTCGCCATGGGTCTGCAGTTGATGGCGTAACGCCGCGCGCAAGCGCGCGAGCAGTTCATCCATGCCGAACGGCTTGGTCACATAATCGTCGGCGCCGAAATCCAGCGCCTGGACCTTGCCGGCCTCGTCGCCCCGACTGGAGAGGACTACGATGGGAACGCTGTCGTTGCGGGCGCGAATCGTGCGCAGCAATTCGTGGCCCTGCATATCGGGTAGGCCGAGATCGAGAATGATCAGATCGGGAGATTGGCTCAAAAGTTCGAGCGCGGTCTTGCCATTGGGCGCTTCCAGAATCTGATAGCCGTGCGCGGCAAGTCCCATGCGCAAAAGCTTGCGGATCGGCGGCTCGTCGTCGACCACCAGCACGCGGAGCGGGGCCGCGGTCATGCGGCGGCATCCAGCCGTTGCGTTTCGCTGGCAATCGGCAACCTGATCGTGAACACGGCGCCGCGGCGGTCGGTGCGATTCGCCGCCATGATCGTGCCATGCATCGCTTCGACGAAGCCGCGCGAAATGGCAAGGCCGAGGCCGGTGCCGGGACGGACCTGGTCGGTCTTCTGCACCCGGTAGAACTTGTCGAAGATCTGCTCGAGTTCGTCCGGCGGAATGCCGTCGCCTTCATCGAGGATTTGCAGGGATACCGAGTCCCGGTCGCGCCAGGTGCGAACGCACACTGTGGTGCCGGCGGCGGCGTATTTCGCCGCATTGTCGAGAATATTGAAGAGGACCTGTTCGAACAGGACAGCGTCGATCGCCACCATCGGCATATCGGTTGCCAGATCCAGTCGCACCGAATGATGCCGCAGGATCTTGACGGTTCGCTGCAACGTCGAGCCGACGATCTCCGAAAGATCGTGCGGCGCGAGCTTCGGCATCACCGCGCCGGATTCGAGCTTGGTCATGTCAAGCAGATTGGCGATGAAGCGGTTGAGCCGTTCGGCCTCATCGATGATGGTCGCCAACAGCTCGACTTTCTCGTTCTCGCTCAGTCTGTCTTCGAGGTCGCGCAAGGCGCCGGCCGATCCGAGCACCGAGGCGAGCGGCGTTTTCAGATCATGGGAAATCGAGGTGAGCAGTGCCGCGCGCAGGCGCTCGGTTTCGGCGGTGCGCTCGACGCGGTCCATGTCCTCCACTAGCCGCACGCGCTCGATGGCGAGCGCACCCTGATCCATCAGCGCGTCAAGCAGCCGCCGCTGATCCGGCGTCAGCAGCGGGCCGGTTTTGTCGCTGTCGATGCCGACGACGCCGATGAGGCCGCGCCCGGTGTGCATCGGCAAAAACAGGCGCTTGGCGCCGGGCAGCGTGTCGGAGCCGCGGCCGGCGGCGCGGTCGTTCTCGAAACACCAATTGGCGGCGGCGAGATCGGCATCATCGAGCGAGTCTTCGGGCGGATAACCGGCCTTCACCGCGATCGAGCCATTACCCGGCAACAGCAGGACGACCCCGACACCCAGCATTAGCGCGGTCTGGTAGGCCGTCGCCCACAGCACGTCGTCGAGCGTGATCGCGCCGGCGAGCTTACGGCTGAACAGATAGAGCGATTCCACCGTCCGCATGCGGGTTTGCGCCGCGACCGCCTGCATGCGGCCACGGGCGGCGACATGCGAGACAATGACGGCGACCAGCGTGAACAAAGCGAAAGCTGCGATATTGTGCGGATCGGCGATGGTAAAGGTATAGAGCGGCGGCAGAAAAAAGAAATTGTAGCACAGCGCCGAAGCGACGCTCGCCAGCAGCGACGGCCACAGGCCAAGCCGCACGGCAACGCCGACAATCGCCGTCAGGAACACCAGGTCGACGTTCTCGACGCCAACCCAATAGTCGACCAGTTCGGCACAACCGAGCGTCACCGCCACCGCTACCAGCGCGAGCACATAAGGCCGGGGCTCGGCCGCGCCGCCTTGATCCGATGTGCGTACGGATTTCTTCGGGATGGGTTTACCGGGAATTTGATCGCCGGCAATGACGTGGACGCTGATATTGCCGGAACGGCGCACCAGATCGTGAACCACCGAGCCGTGCAGGATTTCAAACCAGCGCGAGCGCGTCGATTTGCCGATCACGACTTGCGTCACGTTTTTCGCTTGCGAATAGCCGATCACATCGTCCGCGATGTTGCGGGCACCGGCCGGAATGGTGACGGCTTCCCCGCCGAGGGCTTCGACAAGCCGCAGCGTATCGGCGACGCGGTCGCGCTCCTCCTCGGAAAACTGCAGGCTGCGCCGCCCCTCCACATAGAGCGCGACCCAGGGGCCGTGCAGACGGTCGGCCAGCCGCTTGCCGTAGCGCACGAGGCCGGCGGCGCGCGGATCCTCGCTGATGCAGACCAGAATGCGCTCACCGGCCGCCCACGGGCCCTGGATCGCATGCGCCTGCATTTCCGAGAGCAATTCCTCGTCGACCCGCTCGGCGGTGCGGCGCAAAGCGAGCTCGCGCAGCGCGGTGAGGTTGGCCGGCGAGAAGAAATGCTCGAGCGCGCGCTCGGCCTGTTTCGGAACGTAAACCTTGCCTTCCTTCAGCCGCGTGATCAGATCGTCGGGAGTGAGATCGACGAGCTCGACCGCATCGGCGCGATCGAACACGGCGTCCGGTACGGTTTCGCGCACGCGCACATGCGTGATCTGCGCCACCACGTCGTTGAGGCTTTCGATGTGCTGGATATTGACCGTGGTGTAGACGTCGATGCCGTAGCTCATCAGTTCTTCGACGTCGAGGTAGCGCTTGGGATGGCGGCTGCCTTCGGCGTTGGTGTGCGCGAGCTCGTCGACTAGCACGATCTGCGGATGCCGCGCGATGACGGCATCGAGGTCCATCTCGTGGAGCGCCTGGCCGCGATAGTCGACGTTGCGGCGCGGGATGACTTCAAGACCTTCCAGCAGCGCCTCGGTTTCGCGGCGGCCGTGGGTCTCGACGATGCCGGCGACGACGTCGTAGCCGTCTTTCTTGCGCGCATGCGCCTGCTGCAGCATCTCGTAGGTTTTGCCGACACCGGGCGCGGCACCGACGAAAATCCTGAGCTTGCCGACGCGCCGTTCTTCGCGGCGCGCCGCTTCGAGGAGCGCTTCCGGGGAGGGCCGATATTCGGAATCGCGCCGCTGCTCCACCATCACCGATCAGATATCTCGAATATGTCTGGCGCTCCTATCCGGCTAATTGGTCAAGCGCGAGATTGAGCTGCAATACGTCCACGCGTGGCTCGCCCAGGAGCCCGAAAAGGCGGCCTTCCGTATGGTCTGAGACCAATTGGCGGACGCGATCTTCCGGCAGATTACGCGCCTTGGCAATACGGGGGACCTGGAAAAGCGCCGCCTCCGGCGAGATGTTGGGATCAAGTCCGCTGGCCGAGGTCGTAACCAGATCGATGGGAATGGGCGCGGAGGGGTTTTCCTTCTTGAGCTTGTCGATATCGCCCTGGACGCGGTCGATCAGCGCCTTGTTGGACGGCCCCAGATTCGCACCCCCGGAATTCATGGCGTTATAGGGCGCAGCCACCGTCTTGGTCGGGTCCTTCGGATCGGGCGCGGTCGTCGCCGACGGCCGGCCATGGAAATATTTGTCGGCGTCGAATTCCTGGCCGATCAGCGCGGAGCCGACCACGTGGCCGTCACGCTCGATCATGCTGCCGCCTGCCTGGTAGGGGAAAATGAGTTGGGCGATGCCGGTCATCGCCAGCGGATAGGCAAGCCCACCGATGAGGGTTAGGGCGACGAGAACGACGATTGCCGGACGGATTTCGCGCAACATGGATATTCTCCTCAGATCAGATGCAGGCCATTGACGACGATGTCGATGGCTTTAATGCCGACGAACGGGATGACGACGCCGCCGACGCCATAGATCCACAGGTTGCGGACCAATAGTGCGGCGGCACCGATCGGGCGATAACGCACGCCTTTTAGCGACAACGGGATAAGCGCGATGATGATCAGCGCGTTAAAGATGATGGCCGACAAAATCGCGCTCTCCGGTGTCTGCAGATTCATGATGTTCAACGCCTGCAGCTGCGGATAGAAGGCAACGAACATCGCTGGGATGATGGCGAAATATTTTGCGACGTCGTTGGCGATCGAAAAGGTGGTCAGCGCGCCGCGCGTCATCAGCAGCTGCTTGCCGATCTCGACGATCTCGATGAGCTTGGTCGGATTGGAATCGAGATCGACCATGTTGCCGGCTTCGCGCGCCGCCTGCGTGCCGGTATTCATGGCGACGCCGACGTCGGCTTGCGCCAGTGCCGGCGCATCGTTGGTGCCGTCGCCGCACATGGCGACCAGCTTGCCCTTGCCCTGTTCGTCGCGGATGAGCCGCAACTTCTCCTCAGGCGTGGCCTGGGCAAGGAAATCGTCGACGCCGGCCTCCGCCGCAATCGCCGCCGCGGTCATCGGGTTGTCGCCGGTGATCATGACGGTGCGGATGCCCATGCGGCGCAATTCGGCAAAACGCTCGCGGATACCGCCCTTGACGATGTCCTTAAGCTGAATGACGCCCAGCAGCTTGCCATCCTTTGCCACCGCAAGCGGGGTGGCGCCCGATTTGGCGATGGCATCGGCGATCGCGGTGACTTCGCGCATCAGGTCGGCGCTCACATTCGGGCGGAGCGCTTGCACGGCGTTGCCGGAAACGGCCGTCGACGGCCCGTTGAGAAAAGCGAGAATCGCGTCCACCGCGCCTTTGCGGATCCAGGACGAGCCGATCTCGACGCCGCTCATGCGGGTCTGCGCGCTGAACGGAATAAAGGTCGCTTTCAGTTCGGCAAGCTCGCGGCCGCGGATACCATATCTCTCTTTGGCCAAGACGACGATGGATCGGCCCTCGGGCGTTTCATCGGCGAGCGAAGCCAGCTGTGCCGCGTCCGCAAGTTCCTGCTCGGTCACGCCATGCAGCGGCTTGAACTCGGTCGCCTGGCGATTGCCGAGCGTAATAGTGCCGGTCTTGTCGAGCAGCAGCGTGTCAACGTCGCCCGCCGCCTCGACGGCGCGGCCTGACATCGCCAGCACGTTGAAACGCACCAGCCGGTCCATGCCGGCGATGCCGATGGCCGAGAGCAGCGCGCCGATCGTGGTCGGGATCAGGGTGACGAACAGCGCGACCAGGATGACGACTGAGATCGTGCTGCCGGCATAATAGACATAGCTCGGGATAGTTGCGGTCGCGAACACGAAGATGATGGTGAGCCCGATCAGCAGGATGTTCAGCGCGATCTCGTTTGGCGTTTTTTGCCGTTCAGCCCCTTCGACCAGCCGGATCATGCGGTCGAGGAAGGTCGAACCGGGCGCGGCAGTGATGCGCACGCGAATCCAGTCGGACAGGACCTGCGTGCCGCCGGTGACCGCGGAGCGGTCGCCGCCCGACTCGCGGATAACCGGCGCGGATTCGCCGGTGATCGCCGCCTCGTTGACCGAGGCCATGCCCTGGATCACTTCGCCGTCCGAGGGGATAATGTCGCCGGCTTCGACCAGCACGACATTGCCGACCTTGAGGTCGGTCGAGGGCGCCAGGCGAAAGTTCTGCGAATCGCCGGAACCGGTCAGCAGTTTGGCTTGGGTCTCGGTGCGTTGACGCCGCAACGTATCGGCCTGCGCCTTGCCGCGGCCCTCGGCGACGGCCTCGGCGAAATTAGCGAACAGCACGGTGAACCACAGCCAAAGGATGATCTGAAACTCGAAAAGGATATGGCCACCACCGGTGAAGAGATCGCGGATCAGGATGACGGTCGTCAACGAGGTGACGATCTCAAGCACGAACATCACCGGGTTCGCCATCAGCGTGCGCGGATTGAGCTTGACGAACGCGGAGCCGATCGCCGGCACGACGATTTTCGGATCAAGCAGCGCCGACACCGGCATGCTCTTGCGGAGATTTGAGGTTTCCATCGAAGTCGCTCCGGTTAGTATTTTTCGTTCCGCACGATCTTTTCCGAAAGCCGGTGACCACTTTTCGGCATCATGCTCAATTGGATGAGAACAAAGTGCCGGCATTGATCGCAAGCTGCTCGACGATCGGGCCGAGCGCCAGCGCCGGGAAAAAGGTCAAACCGCCGACAATCACGATCACGCCGACGACCAGGCCGACGAACAGGCCGCCGGTCGTGGGAAACGTGCCCGCCGAAGCCGGCACCAGTTTCTTGGTCACAAGCGAGCCGGCAATGGCCATGGTCGGGATGATCATCCAGAATCGGCCGACGCCCATCGCGATGGCGCCGCTGAGATTGTAGAACAGCGTGTTGCCGTTGAGTCCGGCGAACGCGGAGCCGTTGTTGCCGTCCATCGACGTATAGGCGTACAGGACCTCGGTGAAGCCGTGCGGTCCTGGATTGTTCATCGAGGCGACGGCGGACGGCACCATCATCGCGACCGCGGTCCAGCCCAGATACATCAGCGGCAGAACCAGAATGGCGAGCATCGCCATCTTGACTTCCTTCGCCTCGATTTTCTTGCCGACGTATTCAGGCGTGCGGCCGACCATCAGGCCGGCGACGAAAATCGAAATGATGACGAACAGCAGCATGCCGTACATGCCGGAGCCGACGCCGCCGACGATGATCTCGCCGAGTTGTATGTTGATGAGCGGAATCATGCCGCCGAGCGCGGTGAACGAGTCGTGCATGGCATTGACGGCGCCGCACGAGGCGTCGGTGGTGATGACGGCAAACAGCGACGAGGCGATGATGCCAAATCGGACCTCCTTGCCTTCCATATTGCCGCCGGTGAGGCCGAGTGCGTTGAGCGCGTCGTTGCCGTGTGCTTCGGCCGCGTAACAGGCGGCGACGCCAGCGAGGAACAGAACGCCCATCACGGCGAGCACGGCCCAGCCTTGGCGTTGATTGCCGACCATGCGACCGAACACATTGGTCAGCGCGGCGCCGAGCGCGAAGATCGAGATGATCTGCACATAGTTTGACAGCGCGGTCGGATTCTCGAACGGATGCGATGCATTGGCGTTGAAGAAGCCGCCGCCATTAGTACCGAGCATTTTGATGGCAATTTGCGATGCGACCGGGCCGACGGCGATGGACTGTGTCGCCCCCTCCAGCGTTGTCGCATCGACATGCGCACCGAGCGTCTGCGGGATGCCTTGCCACACCAGGAACAATGCATAGGGCACACACAGCGGGATGAGGACGTAAAGCGTGCAGCGGGTCACGTCGACCCAGAAGCTGCCGACCGTGCGGACCGAATGCCGGGCGAAGCCGCGGATGAGCGCGATCGCGAGCACGATGCCGGTCGCCGCCGATAGATAGTTTTGATGGGTGAGGCCGAGCATCTGCACGAGGTACGACATCGTGTTTTCGCCGGCGTAGTTTTGCCAGTTGGTATTGGTGATGAAGCTCATCGCGGTATTAAACGATAAGCCTTCTTCAACTGCGGATTGGCCTTCCGGATTGAACGGCAAGCCTGCCTGAAGGCGCATCAACAAGTAGAGAATGAGAAAGCCGCCGACATGGAACAGCAGCATGCCTACGGTGTAGCTCACCGCATGCTGTTCATGCCGCTCATCGATGCCGGCTATTTTGTAAATGACCAGTTCGACCGGCCGGAGGATCGGCGACAGGAAGGTGCGCTCGCCGGTGAATACGCGCGTCATATAGGCGCCGAGCACTGGCGTGATGGCGACGATGATGACGCAGTAGAGTAGAACCTGAACCCAGCCGATGACGGTCATGATCGTTATCCTTCAGAACAGCTCGGGCTTGAGCAGGGCGTAGACGAGATAGATGAGAAGACCCACCGTCACGAGCGCGGCGAGCGAATAGTCGAATGTCATGATCGCCTCCTCACAGCAGATCGCAGGCGTAGACGTAGGCGATCGACAACGCGAAGAAGGCGAAGCCAATCGCGAGCATGACGGCATCCATCATGGAAGTGCTCCGAGCGGGGCGGGTGCGTAAGCTTGATTGAAACAAGGTCGCGCAAACAAACGCCGCCCATTGACAGGCGATTACCTGTCACCAATGGCATAGGAATTCGAGAGGGACGCGGCGAAGACGTTATAGGAATTCCATAAAGATCGCCGGCTGTTGCGGCCGCGTCGAAGCCGGCAAACCTATGAATGAGCAATGCGATTTGGCCGCGCAACGCGACCGATCAAGGTCGCAGACTTGTCATACTTATTTGAATTGCAGGCTCGCGCGCAGAGAACCGGTCAAGCTGACCTGTCCGTCGGCCGTCAATGGATAAGATGAAAAAGCTGAGTTGCGGCGCTCATCTTGGCGAGCGTCGCGGCCAACAGCAGCGCCACTACTGGCATCAATGCCGAAAATTCCGAGCGCTTGTTGCTACCCCGGGCATTGAGTTTCATGGTTCGAACTCGCTCAAATTGGTCCGGCAGAAAATAACCCCGATGCGGGGCAACTCGTTCCGCCAATCAATCACTGCGAGATAGGTACGCGCGGCATGGAATTGTCAGTTGGAACGCACGCGCCAAATATAAAATCGCCATAAACATCGGCGCCTCGCGCATTTATTTCTCCCTTATATCATTGTGAGTTGTTCCATCTGGCTTCTTTATGGGCAGCAACGCCATTTTACCGGCAACGACCGAGGGGTCGGCCGACTCTTGAGATGGCGTCATGGCGTTCGCTGCCGATTACGAGATTCTTTTTGACCGGCTCGACGAGGAGCTGAGGTTTGCGCCGCAGCCGACGCCGGATCTTTTTGCCAACATCATCGGGAGCGCATGCAGCCGGATTCCAATTCTCAGCAAGTCCGGAAAGGCCGCGAAAATCGATCGGTTGATCGAAGCAGGCGCCTGGACCGACGCCGCGCTCGCTTTAATCGAGCTTGAACTGCCGGCGTGGCAGCTCCGGCGGTTGGCCTGCGAAAACGGCGAATGGATTTGCTCGTTGTCGCGGCAGCCGAATGTACCCGCTGCGCTCGATGACACGGTGGACGCCGTTCATGACGCGATGCCGCTTGCGATCGTGCTGGCCTTCCTGCAGGCGCGCCGCATGTCCGCCGTGGCCGCGAACCCGGTCGCGGCGGTTCCCGCCGTGGCGCCGGCGGTGAATGGGATGATCTGTTGCGACAACTTCGCGTGAGGATCGATCATGAACCGGCCATTCCCGCATTTTGACATAGCGCGCTTGCCCAATCCCGCCAGCATGATTCCGGCCATCGCGGGCTCCGCGCGACGTTTGGACTTGAAACGCGAAGCGCGCTCGGCGCCGAACAGGGTGATCGATTTTCCCAAACGTCCCGATCTCAGCGTTCTCAATGAGACAATTCCGTTATTTTATATCGGTCAAAACAAGAAAGGGCTCGGGGTGGTGCGCGAGGCCGAAGGGCGGAGCGGCGGGCTCTTTTTGTTCAGACGCACGGCCGTGCGATTTGCCCGCGAGCAGAGCGAGGCGGCGGGTTGCGGGTTGATGTTTCTCAACACGCCGCTTGAACTCGATGTCGAGAATCGCGGCAGCGACATCGTCGAACCGCTTGCCGCCGCAATGGATGCGGCGAAGCGGCGGGCGCCGCGATTGGCCGGCTTTGTCGGCGTGGCGGCGACACAATGGCGCAAACTCGTCGCCCGGATGTCGCGCGCTCTTGCCGAAGAACGGCGCAATCGTCTCGCGATCGAGCGCGAGCTGTTCCACGGTCAATATTGGCTGTCCTCAAAGAGCGACGACGATCTGCCGGTCGCCGATTAATTTGCCTCGGCGAATCCCTCTCAATGGTTGTCGCCGGGCGACCCCCGGGTAACGGATTGGCCGGTGCCGACGTCGAGTATTTGCTCGACCGGTGGCTCGGCGCGATTCCACCAGCCGCCGCCAAGCGCCTGGAACAAGGCCACGGTGTCCGACAGCCGCGCGGCTTGAGCTTGCACGACTTGAATGATCGACTGCAGATAGCTTTGCTGCGCGTTGAGCAGCAGGAGCACGTTGGCATTGCCGCTCTGCATTTGCTGGTTCGCCAGATCGAAACTGGTTCTGGCGGCGCGTTCGAAGTCGCGCGCAGCCCGCGCGGCGTCGGCGTCGCTTTGCAGCGCACGCAGCGAGTCGGCGACATTCTGCACGGCGGCGATCACCGTCCCTCGGTAAGTCCACGCCGCCGCCTGATAAGTATCCCTGGCGCCTTGCAGCTGGTGATAGAGCGTGCCGGCGTCGAACACCGTCTGCGTGGCATTGCCGGCCAGATCCCAAATCAGATTCTGCGGCGCCAGCAAATGGGCCAGCGCCGTGTTCATGAAGCCGGCGTCGGCGTTGATGGTGAACGAGGGCAGCGTGTTGGCGGTGGCGATGCCGATTTGCGCGCTCGCCGAATGCAGCTGCTCTTCGGCGGCGCGCACGTCTGGCCGCTGTTCGATCAGCTGCGACGGCAGGCTGACCGGCAGGTCGACGGGCAGGCGCAGATCCGTCAACCGAAACGTTTCCCTCGGGCCTTCGCTCGGAAAGCCGCCCGCCAGTGCCGCGATAAGGTCATGCTGTTGCGCCAGCGCCTTGCGCAACGGCGGCAGCGTCGCGTTGGCCTGCGCCAGCGCCGCCTGCTGGGCGGCGAGATCGCTGCGGTTGGCGTAGCCGGCGTCCAATTGGCGCTGCAGCGTATCGCGCATCTTGGTGTTGATGGCGATGATTTGCATGGTGGCGTCGATCTGCCCGCGCAGCGAAGCCTCGGTGATAGCCGCGACCGTCAAATTCGCGGTGAGCGAGAGATAGGCCGCCTCGACTTGAAAACGCTGCACGTCGGCCAAGGCTTCGAGCGATTCGACCGTTCGGCGGTTGAGCCCCCAAATGTCGAACGTGTAGGCCACCGTCAACTGCGCGGTATCGAGAGCGAAGACGTTGGCGCCGGACGCGGGCACCGGTGTAACCGCCGGCGAAGTACGCTGATAGGTCGGATTGAAATTGGCCTGGACCAACGGCAAGAACTTGCCTTCTTGCGCGTAGACGCTTTCCTTCGCCGCACGCAGGCTCGCCAGCGCCGATTGCAGGTTCGGATTGTTTTGCAGCGCGCGCTCGATCAGGGCGTTGAGCGCCGGCGATTTGAACAGCGTCCACCATTGATCGGGAATGTCACGGTCTACGAGCAAAACCTGACGCTGGCCCATCGGCACATTTGCGCCGGGGGTCGCCGCGGCAAGCGGCTCGCGCGTGTAGCGTGTGATGTCTGGCGCGGCGGGATGGAGAAAGTCCGGACCGACGGCGCAACTTGTCAAAAGCAGCATCGCCGCGAGAGCGGTGGCGCCTGCGAAAAACCACCTGATCGCCACACCGAACATTGGCAACAGACACTATTGAAACTGAGCGATGACGATGAAGCGCCCAACGCGCATTATTTCCGATCCGGTCGCTATTGGCTGTGCTTGTCCAGCCACAGTGCACATTATTCAATGGCGAAGCAGCGGTGATAAACTGTCATGAGCCGTACGGCATAGTGCGATTAATCCCAGTCGTCTGTTTTCCTGTGATTAATGACAGTAGACCGCGGTGACGGGGAATGGCCATGTCGCCGCAAATCCCGATGCTGGATTCGGCTTATCGATGGCTCTCCGCACGACAAATAGTCGCCTGAGCGCGGCCATCGCGGCCGCATTGTTTGCCGTGGTGGTCGTCATCTATTTGGCCTGGCATCCCGGCGGCCGTCGGAAGTCCAGCCGGCGGTGCAGGCGATCCCAACGCGCCGGGCGCGGCCAGTCCGGGTCCCGACAGCGTGGACCTTTCCAATTCGCAGCTCGATTCGGTCAAAGTGGCGCCGGTCGAGGAACGCGGCTTTCCTCTCGAGAAGGAGGCGGTCGGCAGCATCGACTTCAATGAGTACGAGACGGTGCAGGTCTTCACGCCCTATCAGGGCCGCATCATCGCCGCGCTCGCCGAGGTGGGCGACGACGTGAAAAAAGGTCAGCCGCTGTTCACCGTCGACAGCCCCGACCTGCTGCAGGCCGAGTCGACCCTGATCGCCGCCGCCGGTGTATTGGAACTCGACCGCAAGAATCTGGACCGCTTGCGCGATCTCTACACGACACGCGCGGTGTCGCAGCATGACCTGGAGCAGGCGACCTCGGACGAACAAACCGCCGAGGGCAATTTGCGGGCAGCGCGTGACGCGGTTCGCATTTTCGGCAAGGTCGACGGCGACATCGACCGCATCATCGCCGATCGCCTCGCGGACCCGACGCTTGTCGTGTCGAGCCCGATCGCCGGCCGGATCACCGCGCGCAACGCGGCGCCCGGTCTGCTGGTGCAGCCGGGTAGCGCACCGGCGCCGTTCGCCGTTGCCGACCTCGACACGATGTGGATGCTGGCGAACGTCACCGAGGACGACAGTCCGCTGTTTCATGCCGGGCAATCGGTCAAGGTCAAGCTCGACGCGTTCCCGGGTCAGGTCTTCGACGGAAAAATCAACTTTGTCGGCGAGTCGGTCGATGCCACGACGCGGCGTGTCCTGGTGTCTTCCGAAATCCGCGACCCGCAACACGAACTGCGCTCGGGCATGTTCGCCAATTTCGACATCAGCCTCGGCCAACCGATGCGCTCCGCCGCCGTCCCGGTCGATGGCGTCGTGCGCGAGGGCGACGGCACGATGACGATCTGGGTCACCGCCGACCGGCGGCGTTTCACCCGGCGCATCGTGCGGATCGGTCAAGAGCGCGACGGCTACCGCCAGATCCTCGACGGCGCACGGCCCGGCGAACTGGTTGCGACCGAAGGCGCACTTCTCCTCAGCAATGAGCTTGCCATCGCCACGACCGCGCAATGAGGGCGCTTCGATCGCGCGCAACGGCCGTGCGAGTGGAGTAGGGACGAACCGTGCTCAAGGCGTTACTTACATTCGGCCTGACACGCCGCCCGCTGGTCTTGCTGGGCCTGTTGGTGTTTCTCGCCGCCGGCCTGTTTGCGTTTTCGAAGTTGAACATCGAGGCCTATCCAAATCCCGCCCCCGTCATCCTGGAAATCACGGCGCAGGCTCCAGGCCTCTCCGCCGAGGAGATGGAGCGCTATTACACCATTCCGATCGAGGTCGGCATTGCCGCCACGCCGGGCGTCGACGTCATGCGTTCGACTTCATTTTATGGTCTGTCGTTCGTGCGCGTGACCTTCACTTATGGCATCGACTATTACTTCGCTCTCACGCAAACGGCGATCAACCTCCAGCAAAACGTCAGCCTGCCGAACAACGTGACGCCGCAAATCCAGGCCACCAGCCTGGTCGGCGAAATCTACCGCTATCAGGTGGTCGGACCGCCGTATTTCGGGCTGACCAATCTCCGCACCATCCAGGATTGGGTGTTGCAACGGCGACTCCTCACCGTGCCGGGCGTGGTGCAGCTCAATACCTGGGGCGGCACGACCAAGGAATATGACGTCGAGGTCGATCTGCATAAGCTCGACGCCTACAATGTCACGCTGCCGCAGGTGATCAGCGCGCTCGGCAACGCCAACGTCAATGTCGGCGGCCGGACCATCAATATGGGCCAGCAGTCCGTCAATATCCGCGGCGTCGGCTTGATGGACAGCGGCGGGGCCGCGGATCTGACGCAGGGCTACAAGGTCGACGACATCGAGAACGTCCCGCTCGGCCAGTCCAACGGCGTGCCGATCTTCGTCAAAGACGTCGCCAAAGTCTCTGTCGGCTACGCGCCGCGGCTCGGCAAGGCCGGACGCGACCACGACGACGATATCGTCGCCGCGATCGTCATCATGAACCGTACGCTGCACACCAATGACGTAGTGGCGCGCGTGCGCGCCGAGATTCAAAAGATCAACACCGACGGCACGCTGCCGCCAGGGGTGAAGCTCGTTCCGTATTACGACCGCACGTCACTCGTCAATGTCACCACGGCGACGGTGCTGCATAACCTCGTCAACGGCTGCCTGCTTATCTTTTTCATCCAGTGGCTGTTTCTCGGCGACCTGCGCAGCGCCATCATCGTCGGCGCCAATATCCCGTTCGCCTTGTTCTTCAGCATCATCATCATGGTGCTGCTCAACGAAGATGCCAATCTGCTCTCGGTCGGCGCCATCGACTTCGGGATCATCGTCGATGCCGCGGTGATACTGGTCGAAAACGTTTATCGCAATTTCCAGTCGGGGCCGCGCGCCAGGGAAGCGCTACTGCGACAGCTCGCGGAGCAAAGATGGGGTGCCGATCCGACGCGCTGGAGCGGGCTTGCGGGTCTTGCGGCATGGAACGACCGGCTGCGCATCATTCTAGCGAGCGCGCTTCAGGTCGATAAGGCCATTTTCTTTTCCACCGCGATCATTGTTGCTGCCTTCATCCCGCTGTTCACAATGCAAGGCGTTGAGGGCCAGATCTTCGGGCCGATGGCGCGGACCTATGCCTATGCGCTGATCGGCGCGTTGATCGCGACGTTCACGGTGACGCCGTGCCTGGCGTCGCTGTTGATGGCGGACCAGATCACGGAAGCCGAGACGGCCGTCGTGCGCTGGGTGCGCGCCGCCTACACGCCGGTGCTGCGCTGGTCGCTCGAGAACAGGCGTTTTACCGTCGTTATCGGGATGGTCTTTCTGCTGTTTAGCGGACTGATCGCTACGCGACTCGGCAGCGAATTCCTGCCCACGCTCGAAGAGGGCAACCTTTGGATCCGCGCGTCGATGCCACCGACCATTTCACTGGAGGCCGGCGAACCGATTGTCACCAAAATTCGCGAAATCCTGCTGCGCTATCCCGAGGTCGTGACCGTGACCTCACAGCAGGGACGTCCGGACGACGGCAGTGACGCCGCCGGCTTTTACAATGCCGAGTTCTTTGTGCCGCTTAAGCCGGCCGATCAATGGCCGCCGAACGTCACCAAGGAATCGCTGATCGGCGAACTGCAGGCCGAATTCAACAAGGAATTCGTCGGCATCGATTTCAACTTCTCGCAATATATCCAGGACAATGTCGAAGAGGGTCTGTCCGGCGTCAAAGGCGCCAATTCGGCAAAGATCGTCGGCCCCGACCTGAAAACCCTCGAGCAGATCGCGCGCGACTGCATGGAGCAAATGGCGCAGGTCCCGGGGATCACCGATCTCGGGGTGTTCTGGGTGCTCGGCCAGCCCAATCTGAATATCAGAATCGATCGCGCCAAGGCGGCGCGCTATGGGCTCAACGTCAGCGACGTCAATAATGTCATTCAGGCGGCGTTGGGCGGCACCGCTGCGACCACTCTGCTGGAGTCGGACCGCCAATTCGGCGTCGTGGTGCGTCTTGCTCCCCAATATCGCGACAGTATCGACGCCGTGGGCAATCTCAAGGTCGGCGTGCAGACGTCCAATGGCAACGCCTATGTGCCGCTGAGCGAGCTTGCTTCGATCACACTCGACACCGGGGCGTCTTACATTTTCCGCGAGCGCAATCAGCGTTTCGTGCCGATCAAGTTTTCCGTGCGCGGCCGCGATCTCGCCGGCGCTGTCGAGGACGCGCAACAGCGGATCGCCGGCAATGTAAAGCTGCCGAGCGGCTACCGCATCGAATGGTCAGGCGAGTTCGAATGGCTGCAGGAAGCCAAGCATCGGCTTGCCATCATCGTTCCGATCACCTTCGGCCTGATCGTCGTGCTGCTTTATGGATTGTTCAATTCATGGCGCGACAGCATGCTGGCGCTGCTCGGCCTGCCGTTTGCGATTTGCGGTGGTGTGCTGGCGCTTTATGTGTCCGGCCTGGCGTTCAGCGTTTCCGCCGCGATCGGGTTCATCTCACTGTTCGGCGTATCGGTGATGAGCGGCATTCTCATCATCAACGGCTATTACCGGGTCGCCGCGTCCGGCATGGCGCCGGTCGATGCCATGTTCCATGCCGTCGAGGAGCAGATGCGGCCGATCCTGATGATGACGCTGTCCGCTTGCATCGGGCTGCTTCCGGCCGCGATTTCAACCGGCATCGGCAGTCAAGTACAGCGGCCGCTTGCCACGGTGATCGTCGGCGGCATGTTGATCGGGCCGATCATGTTGCTCGTTATCGTGCCGGCGCTGCAGACGATATTCCTCGATTGGACCAGTCCCGCCGCGCCTGCTGATGGGATCTGATGCGGCGCAAGGCGCTCCTTAGGCGAGACAATGTGATGAAGAACGGTTTGAGAGCCGGATCTTTGCTGTTGGCGATTGGGCTGATCGGCGGCTTGGCGATGCAGCCGGGTTTTGCCAAAACTTTTGCCAAGACCTACGCAAAGACGCATCACGCGCGCGGCGCTGCCGCCGAAGGCGCTTCGACCGCGAAGCGGCCGAGTGCGATGCGCGCGACGCCGATCGAGGCGCAACCGGCAGATACCGGCGACACCGCGATCGGCGTCGCGCCTTCGCGCGGGGGCGTGTCTTCGGAGAGAGCGCGAAGTGCAAACGCCCCCAAGAGCGCTGCGCCGGGCAACTATCAGGTCCGCCGCATCACCGTTCCCGGCCCCTCTGACACCGTCCCGCGCAATTCGATCGGCGTGACCGTGGTGCCGTCCCCGAAAACCGCGGCAACAAGCGGGCCGACTCTCAAGCCAGCGCAGCCGCTCACGCTCGCCCCTCAGAGCGCGATCGCAAGCCGGACTGTTATTGGCAGGCCGGTGACGACGGCGAGCATTCCAGGCCGCGGCAAAATCGATGGAGCCGCCTTGATTCGGCCGTCGACGGCACTTTCCGGTCTCGGCGGCGCCGCTAAGGCCGTTGCCGGGATCAACGGAACGACGGTGCGGCCGAAACACTAGGCGCGCGCATCAGCTTCGCGGGATGCCCGCGCGCGGCAAAAGCCGAGCAAAACCAGCGTGGTGATGACCGGAAGTCAATTGCCGATCGCACCGGCAGTTCTTGAGACGTTCTCCGAAGGCTCGGAGTGCACCGCGTTCGGCGCTTAACGCCTGCGGCCGTTTGGACCTATACTAATATGTGTCTGTGCGGAGGAGGACTTATCGACCGGCGTGCGAGGTGTTCGAAACCGCCCGTCGCCGATGAAGAGTGAGGGCTATTGTTGAGAGCCATGGCTGCCGGGCGGAGCAAGCGAAATGGCGCGGTCGGAGACCCCTGACGCAAAATTGCCGGCGGCAAACGTGTCCTCGGTGCTGCGGATCGCAGCGATCGTTCTGCGGACAATCTTGATCTGTATTCTCTTGGCGCTGACGGTGCGCGTCAGCCTACCGCAAAGCGAAACCATTTGGACGGCCTACGAGACGCCGGCCGATCTCATCCGGTTCTGCCTGGGTCTCGCGTTATGCGTCTGGTTTATCTTTCAAGTTTTTCATGGCCCCACCGACGCCCAAGGTTATCGCACTTGGCTTTATCTCGGGCTGGTCTCGGTGCCGTTTGCGATGATTTGTCTATTCGCCGTCTGGTGAGCGGTCCATTTTCCGCTTACGGCTCTATCAGCCGTCCCGTCGCCGCCTTGATGGCCGCCTCGGTGCGGGTCGCGGCGCCAAGCTTCGTCCGCGCATTATCGGTGTGAAAATCGACTGTCCGTTTGGTTAGGCCGAGGATTTGCGCGATCTCGGCGGAGGTCTTGCCGCGCGCCACCCAGGTCAAAACCTCGATCTCGCGCTCGTTGAGATCGACCGCCTTCGGCCACAAACCGGTGCGCGCGACGCCATTGAGCCGCGCGATGATGATGGTGGCGAGCACCTCGAAATCGATCGGCTTGGTGACATAATCGTCGGCGCCGAGTTGGCGGCCTTTGAGTTCGTTGTCGCGATCGGTCAGCGCCGTCAAAAAAACGAAAGGCATTTTTGCAAACCGCGGCGCCAGCGCGATGAGGCGATCGAGCAGCTCGAAACCCGACATCGCCGGCATGCTGATATCCGACAGCACCAGGTCCGGCATGAATTTGAGGATCGCCGCCAAGCCCTCGCGGCCGTCATGCGCGACGCTCACGTCATAGCCGCGATCGACCAGCTCCTCCGCGATCAGCGCCGCGGTTTCGTGGTCGTCCTCGATGCAGAGAATTTTCTTTTGCGCTTGAGGCATTGCGCTCATCCGGATGGCCGCACATCAGGCTCGAATTGAGCCGGAATCGGGGCCGCCTGCCAACGGCAATTTACCTCAATCCGGTTTCCTGTGGTTACGGCTTTGCGCTATGGTTATTGTCGAAAGCGCCTGCCCGGCAGGCCCTTCGGTCGAACGGACATCGTCATGTGGCAGCCGCAATCGATCCGCTCGCACCTCGCCGCGGTGTTTTTGCTGTTCTTCGCGCTGGTTGTCATCCTCGGCGCGTTCAGCATCTGGCGGCTGTCGAATTTTGACGCATTATCCGCCGACGTCGCCGAGGTTTGGCTGCCGACCACGCGCGCGCTTGGCGACCTCAACAATTATACGTCAGACTTCCGCGCCTTCGAGGGCGGCGAATTGTTGTCATCGGATCCGTCCGAGGCTGCCGCCACCGAAAAACAGATGGAGGAACTCGACCTTACCATCGCCGATTCCGAGCGCGAGTTCGAGGCGATCCGGCACGATGCGGCGGAAAACGAGCTCTACGGCCGCTTCAAGGCGCACTGGAACGACTATCGCGCCGTCGTGAACCAGATGCTGCTGATGTGGCGCAACGACCACAAGGTCGATGCGCTGCAAATCTACGGCGGCGCGTCGCGCACCGCCTACAACGCGGCGAGCGATACGCTCGGCCAGCTTACCGATCAGGCCGTCGCCAGCGC
Source organism: uncultured Alphaproteobacteria bacterium (assembly GCA_963743395.1). GTDB lineage: Bacteria > Pseudomonadota > Alphaproteobacteria > Rhizobiales > Xanthobacteraceae > BOG-931. The sequence goes on along the minus strand of CAVUPV010000013.1, from coordinate 1,578,780 downwards.
CCAGGTGGCGAGCGATCGCCTTGCCGTCGCCTATCGCCAGGCGTTCTGGCTCATTCTCTTCGCCATCGTGATTGCTGCGGTGCTGGTGGTCGCGGCCCTCATTCATATCAGCCGCTCGATTTCCGCGCCGCTGCTCGATCTTGCCGACCGCATGCGCCGCCTCGCCGCCAACGACACCGACGTCGACGTGCCGGAGACCAAGCGGACGGACGAGATCGGCGAGATGGCGCAGGCCACCGCGGTGTTTCGCAACAATGCGATCGACCTGATGCGCAGCCAGCGCATGCTCGCGCGCCAGGCGGCGTTGCTCGAGGAACAATTGGCGCATGAACAGCGCCTCGCATTATTGCAAAGGAATTTCGTGTCGATGGCTTCGCACGAATTCCGCACGCCGTTGACGATCATTGACGGTCACGCCCGACGGCTCGACAAGATCAAGGACGCGGTGAAGCCGGCCGAAATCTCCGAGCGCGCCGGCAAGGTGCGCAGTGCCGTGCTCCGCATGACGCATTTGATCGACAATTTTCTCAACGCATCGCGTCTGATCGACGGCGGCGCCGGGCTGTATTTGCAGCCGGCGGACATGGACATGACGGCGCTGCTGCAGGAAGTTTGCCAGCTGCATCGCGAGATGGTGCCCGGCTCGCACATCATCGAACGATTTGCCGCTGCGCCGGTGCCCATGGTCGGCGACGCTAAGCTGTTATTTCAGGTGTTCAGCAATGTTCTTGCCAACGCCATTAAATATTCGCCCGGTGGCGGCGCGATCGTGGTCGATGCCGAAAGCACGGCCGATGAGGTCGTCGTTGCCATCGCCGACCACGGCATCGGAATTCCGCAAAGCGATCTCGGCCGCCTGTTCGAGCGCTATCACCGCGGTGGCAACGTCTCGGGCATCGTCGGTACCGGTGTCGGCCTTTACCTCGTCAAGATGGCGGTCGATCTGCATCGCGGCAGAGTCGATGTCGAGAGCAAGGAAGGCGAGGGGTCGCGCTTCGCCGTCCGTCTGCCGCGCCAGCCGGCAGAATCAATGAATGAATGGGCGCCGATCGATACGACCGCGGCGTTGACGGACGCATGAGCAAAGCCGTCGTGCTCGCCTTTATCGGCTACATTACGTGGACGTCCGCGTCTCATGCGGGCGGGTTCGGCCCAGTGTCGCCGGACGGCATCATCCTACGCGTGGATTGGCAGGCACCGGACTTTTTGCCGCCGCGATTTCGCAACCATTGCACGGTCGAGAATTTCACCGGGCGTCCGTATTGCTCGGACCATTGCGGCGCCGATTATCAATTCTATTGTTGCTCGGAAGGCTCGTTCGGCTGCTGCCATCTCGGCCACGGCTATTGCGATTTCAGCGGCCAGTTGCGCTGCCATCCCTGATAGCTGGATCGCCGCGCCGCGCGATCCTACCTTTGCAAATTGCTGAAATCTTTATCCAGCTTGGCGCGAAAAGCGTGAGTCGGAAGCAACGACTCTTCGCTAGGTAATTTCACCTCCCTTTCAGATATCGAATTTATCACCAACCCGATCGACGTAAGAGGGCACGGCGGAATTGACGACAATTTTAGCAATCGTTTGGGGAAGTGTTCGCGCAACAGCTTCGGGGCTTCGAAATGTCAAACGTCATTCGCTTCCTTTGTGACGCCGCCGGCCGGATAGGCAACAACGTGCGGCGCCTTCGCCGCGACGAAGGCGGCAGCATGGCTATGATGATGGGTCTGACGGCGGTCCCGCTCATCTTTTCCGTCGGCGCCGGCGTCGATTACGGCGCCGCCAACAGGATGAAGGCCAAGCTCGACGCGATCTCCGATGTTGCGGCGCTTGCGGCCGTCGATCACCAATCGATAACGGGCACGGCGGCGGCGGCGCAGACCACGGCGCAAACCACCTTCATCGCACAGGCGGTCAATCTGTCCAATGTGTCGGTGTCGGGCGTGTCGGCGACGGTGATGGACTCGACGTCGGGCCGCATTGCGGTCGTTAATTACACAGCGACCAAAAGCAACCTCTTCATGGGGCTGTTCGGCTACCCGACGATGACCATTACCGGCTCGTCGACCGCCCAGGCCGGGCTGCCGACCGACATCAACTTTTATTTGCTGCTCGACAATTCGCCGTCGATGAATATCGCGGCGACGACCGCCGGCATCAATACCATGGTCGCCAATACACCCTCCCAAGGCGGTTGTGCATTCGCCTGCCACGAGAGCAATCCGGCGGCGGATAATCTCGGCAATCCCCGCGGCGTCGACAATTACACGCTGGCCAGCCAGCTCGGCGTGGTGACGCGGATGGAGAACCTGGCGAGCGCGACCCAGTCGCTGATGAGCACGGCGCTCTCGACGGAGGGCACCAACACCTCGCAATATCAGATGGCGATATACACGTTCAACGACGCGGGCCTCAACACCATCCAGGCTCTGACATCCAATCTCACCACCGCGCAGACGGCGGCTGCCAATATCAATGTGCTGGAAGTCTACAGCAACAACTATCTGACCCAGACCAACAACAACAATGACACCGATACCAATTTCGAAACGGCAATGTCGCAAGTCAACGGCATCATGCCGAGCCCGGGTCTGGGCACCCCGAGCAGCACGCCGCGCGAGGTGCTGTTCATCGTTTCCGACGGTGTCGATGATGAAGTCTCGTCGAGTTGCTCGCAGTCGCTCGACGGCAACCGCTGCCAGGCGCCGTTCAGCACGACGTGGTGCACGACGGTGAAAAATCGCGGCATTTTGATCGCCGTGCTTTACACCGATTATCTGCCGCTACCGACCAACACCTGGTACAACGATTGGATTGCGCCGTTTCAGAACCAGATCAGTCCGAATATGGAGAGCTGCGCCTCGCCGGGGATGTTCTTCTCGGTGACGACCGACGGCGACATTACGGCGGCGATGCAGACGCTATTCCAGCAGGCGGTGGCGACGGCGCGGCTGACGAAATAAGCGAAAAGGCGAAATAAGCTAAGACCAAGGCCTCCCTTGCCGGTTGGGCGGGATGCGCTATTTTGCGGGCGTGCCGCCATTCGCGGCGCGCGGGTGTAGCTCAATGGTAGAGCAGAAGCCTTCCAAGCTTATGACGAGGGTTCGATTCCCTTCACCCGCTCCAAGTCGCGCTGCCTGGGTCGCGTCATTGAGCCACCCGCCCGTGCAGATTTGCGGCCGGGCGTCGGCCAGATGAGTTCGGAAACGCGCCAGTGATTTTGGCCATTCCGCCGTTCCCGGTTCAAGGACCTTGCGTTGCCGGCTGCCAAGGGGCATGTGGACGCCGCCTAGGAGTGTAGCTCAATGGCTAGAGCACCGGTCTCCAAAACCGGGGGTTGGGGGTTCGAGTCCCTCCACTCCTGCCAGGCCAAACCCTCCCGTCGCCATTTTATCCGCTTCGCCGGCGCCGCTCCTTTCCTGGTCCTGGGCGGTCGCCGGGCTTGGTCCGAGACGTCCAGAACCATCAAGTTCGTCGTGCCGTTTCCGCCCGGCGGCGCCGCCGATCTGCTGGTGCGCGTGCTGGCTCAACAGATTGGCACGGCAGGAGGCGTGACGACGGTCGTTGAGGATCGGCCGGGCGCCGCGTCGATTGTCGGCACCGAATACGTTTCGCGCGCCGCGCCCGACGGCAACACCGTGCTGATCGTCGCCAATTCCTTTGTCATTCACCCGTTCTTCAAGCAGTTGAATTATGATCCGCTGGAGAACTTCGCGCCGCTGTCGTGGCTGGCGAATTCACCGCAAGTGATTGTCGTCAATAGCACATCGCCGTATCGGACGCTGACCGATCTGATCGGCGCGGCGCGCGCCAAGCCGGGTCAGTTGACCAATGCCAGCGTCGGTCCGGCCACCACGCAACACATTGCATTCGAACTTTTGAAATTGCGCGCCAAGATCACCATGATTTACGTGCCGTTCAACGGCAACGGGCCAGCGATCAACGAATTGCTCGGCGGACACGTCGACACCGTGATGGCGAACTACTCGGAGGTTTCCGAGAACGTCAAAGCCGGCAATCTGCGGGCGCTTGCCGTGGGATCGCGAAATCGCCTGCCATGGATGCCGGACGTGCCGACGGTCGCCGAATCCGGCTACGAAGGCTACGAAGTCTATGTCTGGTTCGGGCTATTGGCGCCGGCCGGGACTCCCGCCGCGGTGGTCGCGCAGCTTTCGCAATGGGCCGACGCCGCCATGCTGATGCCGGAGCTCAAGCCCAAATGGGATTTGCAGGGCCTCGATCCGGTCGGCAGGCCGGGCGTGGACCTGGCGGCGCATTTGCGTCAGCAGCGCGATGAATATGGCCGGGTGATCCACGAGGCGAACATCCAGGGTGAATAAAGGCTTGAGATCATTGCAAAGTCCGGCGCGGCCCTTGACGCTGTGAACGCCCGGCAGTAGGTAACTGCCATCGTCGGCGGCCCGGTGACGGATTTCCGCGACGAGCATCTCCCCAAAGGAACCGCTGTGCCGGTCTCGTCCTTAGATTTGGGCGGGGAATGGCTATTTGGATTACGCGATGGCGAAAGTCAGTCCGTTCAAGTTTCTGCAGGAAGTCCGAGCCGAAGGGCAGAAGGTCACATGGCCGACGCGCAAGGAGACGACCGTGACCACCATCATGGTGTTCGTCATGGTCTTCATCGCGTCGATCTTCTTCCTGCTCGCCGACCAGGTCATGCGCATCGCGGTGAGTTTCCTGCTTGGTATCAACTCTTGAGCTTTTCGCCTGACGGGCCAATTTCATGATCTGGAATTCTTGACATGAGCCGATGGTACGCAGTCCACGCCTACTCGAATTTCGAGAACAAGGTCGCCGATTCGATCCGCGAGCAGGCCAAGCAGCGCGGACTGTCCGGACTGTTCGACGAGATTCTCGTTCCGAAGGAAAAGGTCGTCGAAGTGCGGCGCGGCCGCAAGGTCGACGCCGAGCGGAAATTCTTTCCCGGCTATGTGCTGGTGAAGATGGAGATGACCGACGAGGCCTATCACCTCATCAAGAACACGCCGAAGGTGACCGGCTTTCTCGGCTCGGACAACAAGCCGATGCCGCTATCCGATGCCGAGGCCGACCGCATCATCCATCAGGTGCAGGAAGGCATCGAACGGCCGAAGCCGTCGGTTTCGTTCGAGGTCGGCGAGCAGGTCCGCGTCTCCGACGGCCCGTTCGCTTCGTTCAACGGTACGGTCGAGGAAGTCGACGAAGGCCGCTCGCGGCTCAAGGTCGCGGTGTCGATTTTCGGCCGCGCCACCCCGGTCGAGCTGGAGTTCGGACAGGTGGAGAAGCTATAAGGTTTCACCCCTCCCGCAAGCGGGAGAGGGCTACTGAAGACTGTAAGCCGTGGGAGGTGAGGCGGCCGCCAGCCGTCAAAATCCGCACCACTAACAGGAGTACAGAATGGCAAAGAAAATCACTGGCTATGTGAAGCTGCAGGTGCCGGCGGGGGCGGCCAATCCGTCGCCGCCGATCGGCCCGGCGCTTGGCCAGCGCGGACTCAACATCATGGAGTTCTGCAAGGCGTTCAACGCGCAGACGCAGAAGCTCGAGAAGGGCGCGCCGATCCCGGTCACCATCACGGTTTATGCCGATCGCTCGTTCACCTTCGAGCTGCGCACGCCCCCGGTATCGCACTTCCTCAAGAAGGCAGCGAAAGTCGAAAGCGGCTCGAAAGCACCGGGCCGTGACCTCGCCGGTTCGGTCACCAAGGCTCAGGTGCGTGAGATCGCCGAGCAGAAGATGAAAGACTTGAACTGCGACACTATCGAAGCCGCCATGCGCATGGTCGAAGGGTCGGCACGTTCGATGGGTCTGGAGGTGGTGTCATGACGCTCGGCAAACGCACGATCAAGGCGCGTGAAGGCGTCGATCGCGAGAAGCTCTATCCGCTCGCGGAAGCGGTGAAGATGGTCAAGGAGCGCGCCAAGGCCAAATTCGACGAGACCGTCGAAGTGGCGATGAATCTCGGCGTCGATCCGCGCCATGCCGACCAGACGGTGCGCGGCGTCGTCAATCTGCCGAATGGCTCCGGCCGTTCGGTCCGCGTCGCGGTGTTCGCGCGCGGCGCCAAGGCCGACGAGGCCAAGGCGGCGGGCGCCGACGTGGTCGGCGCCGAGGATTTGGTGGAGAAAGTCCAAGGCGGCACGATCGACTTCGATCGCGTCGTCGCCACGCCCGACCTGATGCCTCTGGTTGGCCGCCTCGGCAAGGTTTTGGGCCCGCGCGGCCTGATGCCCAACCCGAAAGTCGGCACCGTGACCATGGACATCACCAACGCGGTCAAAGGCGCCAAGGGCGGCTCGGTCGAGTTTCGCGCCGAGAAAGCCGGCGTCGTTCAGGCCGGTGTCGGCAAGGCCTCGTTCAGCGAAGAGAAGCTGATCGAAAACATCCGCGCGTTTGCAGATGCCGTGCAGAAGTCGCGGCCGCCGGGCGCCAAGGGCCACTTCATCAACCGCGTGGCCATTTCCTCGACGATGGGCCCGGGCGTGAAAGTCGTGCCGGCGAGTCTGTTCCCGGAATCGCAGCAGACGCATTAGTTGGTCATTCCGGGGCGCGGGCTTAGCCCGCGAACCCGGAATATTCGCTGACCTGTGATTATGGATTCCTGACTTGCCGCTTTGCGGCAATCCGGAATACGCACGGAGAATTCACGCCGCCGCGCGCTTGCCCCACAAAATCTGGGTGGCGATGCGCGCGCCTTCGGCCAGCGCTTTCAGTTTCGCCCACATGATCGTCGGATGGACCCGGCGCGCGAACGGGCTTTGCGCGAAGCCGCAATCGGTTCCTCCCATGACGTTCTCGCGGCCGACGATGTTGGCAAGCCGCACGATCCGCTCGGCGACCAACTCCGGATGTTCGACGATGTTGGTGGCGTGACTGATCACGCCGGGAATCAAAATCTTGCCGGGCGGCAGCTTCGCCGTCTCCCAGACCCGCCATTCATGGGCGTGGCGCGGATTGGCGGCTTCGAATGAATAATGTCCGACCCGAACCTGCAGCACGAGATCGATAATGTCTTTGAGCGGCACGTCGAAGGCGTGCGGCCCGTTCCAGCTGCCCCAGCAGATGTGATAGCGCGAGCGCTCCTCGGGTATGCCGCGCAGCGCGTGATTGAGCGCATCGATGCGCAACTGCGCCCAGCGGCGATAATCCGCCTTCGACATCGGCGGCACCATGCGCTCGTACATGTAAGGCAGAAACGCGTCGTCGATCTGCACATAAAGCCCGGCGTCGACGATCGCCTTGTATTCCTGATGCAGCGCATCGGCGAGCGCGGTCAGGCACGCCGCTTCGTCTTTGTAGTGCTCGACCTTGGCGCCGGGGAATGCGCTTGCGGGCGCGACAACGGGAAGGAAGCCGGCCAACGCGGGAAGCTTGTCTTTCGCGCCGGCGATGCCGGCCTTGAGGTTCTTGATATCGCGTCCGACCAAAGGCGCGCCGGAATATGAAATCGCGCCGTTGACCACCACGCGATTGCCGAGCCGTTTGCCGAGGCCCGACGCGACGTCGTATTCCGCGTAGAATTCCGGGAACGCGTCGCGATCGCGTCCGCCGGACATCGACGCCATCGGGTCCCTGGTTTCTTCCGGCGTCGCCGGCCGGATGGCGATGCCGGTCAGCCGCTTATGGACATAGAAGGCCCAGTTGGCGCCTTTGCTGAACTCGCCGTCGCTGACGATATCGATGCCGGTTTCGGCTTGCTGACGCACCACCTCGGCGACGGATTCGGCCAGGCAGGCTTCGAAAGACGCTTCGTCATAAGGCTTACCGCCTTCGATATCCCGCCAGAACGCGATCAAGGCTGCCGGCCGGATCAAACTGCCGACATGGGTGGTCAGGATGCGATCAGGCACGATTGCGTCCCTTCGAAACATCTCTGCCGCGATGCTATGACGCAAAATATTCCGCTGCAAAGGAGCAGGAAACGCCCACAAATCCGCTTGGCAAATCCCTTTCCAGCCGTTAAATAGACCCTATGGGCGTGCCGGCCCGGTTTGTCGGCGCGCCTTTACGCGCTTCTCGAAACCCAATTGAGCAAGACCTCTTCTTAGAGCTTATCCCGTTTGGATTATCTAAGAGGCGCAATGGCTTAGGGAATTCGCGGGCGCGTTCCTGTCCGAGACTGCGGGTGCCGGTAACGGCTTAATCCAATCCTCCAAAAGGGGACGGCCAGCATAGACGGGTGAAGGACGAGGGCAGGGCTTTTAGCAGAGCCATTGCCCTTCGGTTCTGACCTCGATGGCCCGGGAGGCGAACGCCGCCCGGGGGGCAGGGTGTAAACCCCCGGCGGTCCGCGAGGGCCGCCAACCGGAGAGAGCTTTTGGATCGCGCGGCAAAGAGCGAACTCGTCGGCAGCCTTGGCGAGGTCTTCAAGACCACCAAGGTCGTCGTCGTCGCTCATTATTCCGGCCTGACGGTCGCCCAAATGCAAAATCTGCGTCGGCAGATGAAGCAGGCTGGCGCCAACGTGAAGGTCGCGAAAAATCGCCTCGCCAAGATCGCTCTTGAAGGCTCTGACGTCGCCTCGATTGCGCCGCTCCTGAAGGGGCCGGCGCTGATCGCCTTTTCGGGCGATCCGATCGCGGCGCCGAAGGTTGCCGTCGATTTCGCCAAGACGAACGAGCGGTTCGTCATTCTCGGCGGAGCGATGGGGACCACGAAGCTCGATCCGAATGGGGTCAAGGCGCTCGCCGCCTTGCCCTCGCTCGACGAGCTGCGGGCAAAGATCGTCGGCCTCATTCAGGCGCCGGCGACCAAGATCGCGCAGGTGGTGAATGCCCCTGCCGCCAAGCTTGCCCGCGTGGTCCAGGCCTATGCCGCAAAGAGTGGGGAAGGCGCGGCTGCCTAGCCGTCATTCTCAAAAGGTTGGAACCGAAGGACAAAGTTCATGGCTGATCTGCAGAAAATCGTCGGCGACCTCTCCAGCCTCACGGTGCTCGAGGCCGCCGAACTCGCCAAGCTTCTGGAAGAGAAGTGGGGCGTTTCGGCTGCTGCCGCGGTCGCGGTGGCGGCGGGCCCGGCCGCCGCAGCGGCGGCTCCTGCCGAGGAAAAGACCGAGTTTACGGTTGTTCTCGCCGCTGCCGGCGAAAAGAAGATCGAGGTGATCAAGGAAGTCCGCGCCATTACCGGGCTCGGCCTCAAAGAGGCCAAGGACCTGGTCGAAGGCGCGCCCAAGAACGTCAAGGAAGGCGTCAACAAGGACGAGGCCGCCAAGATCAAGGCGACCCTCGAAAAGGTTGGTGCAAAGGTTGAGCTTGAAGTAGGCGAATGCCTATTTAACGAAATCCCCGGGCGAGCGGAGCGAAACCCGGGGATCCCGAGAGGATTAAGACGTGGGTGGCCAGGTCAAGCCAGGCCATGACGAAGTCGAGAGTGTGATATCCCGGGCCAGCACGGCGAGGCCCGGGGATCCCAAAAGAGTGCGGCGAGGCGATTCGGAACTTTGGCCGAATCACCCGAAAATAGGGCGGACAATAAAGGCGTATGACGCCTGTCCCGACGGTCGCGATGGATTGCGGCCCTCTGGAGAGTCGTCTTGATCGCCTCGGTACCTCGAACCCCAGGCGGCCGCCTTGGGTTCGAGCCTAGTGGTTTGAGCGGACGGTAACAGTAGCGAAACCTGATGCCGGCGGTTCGAACCCGATGGTTCGATTGAGCGAGAGGACATGATGGCGCAGACGTTTATCGGTCGGAAGCGCGTTCGCAAGGATTTCGGAAAAATCGAGGAAGTCGCGGAGATGCCGAACCTCATTGAGGTTCAGAAGGCGTCCTACGACCAATTCCTCCTGGTGGTTGAGCCGCAGGGCGGCCGGCCCAACGAGGGCCTGCAGGCCGTTTTCAAGTCGGTCTTTCCGATTTCCGATTTCTCCAACACCTCGCAGCTCGAATTCGTGAAATACGAATTCGAGCCGCCGAAATACGACGTCGACGAATGCCGCCAGCGCGGCATGACCTATGCCGCGCCGCTCAAGGTGACGCTGCGGCTGATCGTATTCGATATCGACGAGGAAACCGGCGCGCGTTCGGTCAAGGACATCAAGGAGCAGGATGTCTACATGGGCGACATCCCGCTCATGACCAATAACGGCACCTTCGTCGTCAACGGCACCGAGCGCGTCATCGTCTCGCAGATGCATCGCTCGCCCGGCGTGTTCTTCGATCACGACAAGGGCAAGACCCATTCGTCGGGCAAGCTGCTGTTCGCTGCCCGCATCATCCCCTATCGCGGCTCCTGGCTCGACATCGAGTTCGACGCCAAGGACATCGTCTATGCGCGCGTCGACCGGCGGCGGAAGATTCCCGTTACCTCGCTGCTCTATGCGCTCGGCATGTCCGGCGAGGAGATCCTCAATACTTTCTACAAACAGGTACATTACAAGCGCGCCAAGGACGGCTGGCGCGTGCCGTTCGATGCCAACCGGCTGCGCGGTTACAAGGCAATCAACGATCTCGTCGATGCCGACACCGGCCGCGTCGTGCTGGAAGCCGGCAAGAAGCTCACCGTGCGCCAGGCGCGCCAGCTTGCTGAGAAAGGCCTCAAGGCGCTTCGCCTCTCCGATGAGGAGCTGATCGGCCAATACATCGCCGAGGACCTCGTCAATGCGAAAACCGGCGAGATCTATGCCGAGGCCGGCGAGGAGATCACCGACAAGACGATCAAGACGCTCAACGAGGCGGGCTACAAGGAATTGCCGCTTCTCAACATCGATCACGTCAATGTCGGCGCTTACATCCGCAACACGCTGGCGGTCGACAAGAATATGACGCGCGAAGATGCCCTGTTCGACATCTATCGCGTCATGCGTCCCGGCGAACCGCCGACGATCGATACCGCGCAGAACATGTTCCAGTCGCTGTTCTTCGATTCGGAGCGTTACGACCTCTCCGCGGTCGGCCGCGTCAAAATGAACATGCGGCTCGATCTCGATGCGCCCGACACCATGCGCATTCTGCGCAAGGAAGACATCATTTCGGTGATCCGCACGCTGGTCGACTTGCGCGACGGCAAGGGCGAAATCGACGACATCGATCATCTCGGCAATCGCCGGGTGCGTTCGGTCGGCGAGCTGATGGAAAATCAGTATCGCATCGGGCTCCTTCGCATGGAGCGCGCGATCAAGGAGCGCATGTCGTCGGTCGATATCGACACTGTAATGCCGCAGGATCTCATTAACGCCAAGCCGGCGGCGGCCGCGGTGCGCGAGTTCTTCGGCTCCTCGCAGCTGTCGCAGTTCATGGACCAGACCAATCCACTCTCCGAGATCACCCACAAGCGCCGGCTCTCGGCGCTCGGTCCGGGCGGACTGACGCGCGAGCGCGCCGGCTTCGAGGTGCGCGACGTGCACCCGACGCATTACGGCCGTATCTGTCCGATCGAGACGCCGGAAGGGCCGAATATCGGCTTGATCAATTCGCTCGCGACTTATGCGCGGGTGAACAAATACGGCTTCGTCGAGACGCCGTATCGCAAGGTCAAGGACGGCCGCGTCACCGACGAGGTGATCTATCTGTCGGCGATGGAGGAGGGGCGCTACACGGTTGCCCAGGCTAACTCCGCCATCGACGCCAAGGGCCGCTTCACCGACGATCTCGTCGTCGTCCGCCATGCCGGCGACGTCCAGCTCATTCCGCCGGACAAGGTGGATTTCATGGACGTGTCGCCGAAGCAGCTCGTTTCGGTTGCCGCGGCGCTTATTCCGTTCCTCGAGAACGATGACGCCAACCGCGCCTTGATGGGCTCGAACATGCAGCGCCAGGCAGTGCCGCTGGTTCGGGCGGAAGCGCCGTTCGTTGGCACCGGCATGGAGGGCGTGGTCGCGCGCGATTCCGGCGCGGCAATCGCCGCCCGCCGCACCGGGGTAGTCGATCAGGTCGACGCCACCCGTATCGTTATTCGCGCCACCGACGAGGCGGATCCGACCAAGCCCGGCGTCGACATCTACCGCTTGATGAAGTTCCAGCGGTCGAACCAGAACACCTGCATCAATCAGCGGCCGCTGGTGAAAGTGGCCGATCAGGTGAAGAAGGGCGACATCATCGCCGACGGTCCCTCGACCGATCTCGGCGAGCTTGCGCTCGGGCGGAACGCGCTGGTCGCGTTCATGCCGTGGAACGGCTACAACTTCGAGGATTCGATCCTGTTGTCCGAGCGTATCGTCAAGGACGACGTCTTCACTTCGATCCACATCGAGGAATTCGAAGTGATGGCGCGGGACACCAAGCTCGGGCCTGAGGAAATCACGCGCGACATTCCGAACGTTTCGGAAGAGACGCTGAAAAACCTCGACGAGGCCGGCATCGTCTATATCGGCGCGGAAGTGCGCGCCGGCGACATTCTGGTCGGCAAGATCACGCCGAAGGGCGAGAGCCCGATGACGCCGGAGGAAAAGCTCCTGCGCGCCATTTTCGGCGAAAAAGCCTCCGACGTGCGCGACACCTCACTGCGCGTTCCGCCGGGCGTGCAGGGCACCGTCGTCGAAGTGCGGGTGTTCAACCGGCACGGCGTCGAAAAGGACGAGCGCGCGCTCGCCATCGAGCGTGAAGAGATCGAACGCCTCGCCAAGGACCGCGACGACGAGCAGGCGATCCTCGACCGCAACGTCTATGGCCGCCTTGCCGAGTTGTTGGAAGGTCGCCAGGGCATTGCCGGCCCGAAGGGCTTCAAGAAGGACACCAAGATCACCCGCGCGGTGCTCGAGGAATATCCGCGTTCGCAATGGTGGTCGTTCGCTTCGCCGAACGACAAGATCATGGCGGAGATCGAAGCCATCCGGAAGCAATACGACGAATCGAAGAAGCGCCTCGAACAGCGCTTCCTCGACAAAGTCGAAAAGCTGCAGCGCGGCGACGAGCTGCCGCCCGGCGTCATGAAGATGGTCAAGGTCTTCGTCGCCGTGAAGCGCAAGATCCAGCCCGGCGACAAGATGGCCGGCCGTCACGGTAACAAGGGCGTGGTGTCGAAGATCGTGCCGATCGAGGACATGCCATTCCTCGCCGACGGCACCCAGGTCGACATCGTGCTCAACCCGCTCGGCGTGCCGAGCCGCATGAACGTCGGCCAGATCCTGGAGACCCATCTGGGTTGGGCCTGCGCCGGCCTCGGCATCAAGATCGGCAATGCCGTCGACCTCTATCACGGCAAGCGCGATCCCAAGCCGCTCAAGGAGTTGCTGCGCAAAATCTACGGCGAAGACGAGACCATCAAATCGCTCGACGAGAAAGGTCTCATGGAGCTCGGCACCAATCTGCGACACGGCGTGCCGATCTCGACGCCGGTGTTCGACGGCGCCAAAGAGGCCGACATCGAGCACATGCTCGATCTTGCCGGTCTCGATCATTCCGGGCAGGTGAGCCTCTATGACGGCCGGACCGGCGACACGTTCGATCGCAAGGTCACTGTCGGCTACATCTACATGCTCAAGCTTCACCACCTTGTCGACGACAAGATCCACGCCCGTTCGATCGGTCCGTACAGTCTCGTCACCCAGCAGCCGCTGGGCGGCAAAGCTCAGTTCGGCGGGCAGCGCTTCGGTGAAATGGAAGTGTGGGCGCTCGAAGCATACGGCGCCGCCTACACGCTGCAGGAAATGCTGACGGTGAAGTCCGACGACGTCGCCGGCCGCACCAAGGTCTACGAATCGATCGTGCGCGGCGACGATGCGTTCGAGTCCGGCATTCCGGAATCGTTCAACGTCCTCGTCAAAGAGATGCGCTCGCTTGGATTGAATGTCGATCTGCACAACTCCAAGCAACAGCGTGGCGGCGGCGACGGCATGTCCGAGGCGGCCGAGTAATGGCTGGAGGGCGGCATACGTGCCGGCTCTCACAATTGTCATCGCCCGCGCAGGCGGGCGATCCAGTAGCCCGCAGCGGCGGTGATTACTGGGTGCCCCGCCTTCGCGGGGTATGACGGTGAAAAGAATTGAGACAGCGGCCGACATGGTCGGCAAGCGGAGAAGACGATGAACCAAGAGATCATGAATCTTTTCAGCCCGCAGGTGCCGGCTCAGGTCTTCGACCAGATCCGGATCTCGATCGCGAGCCCCGATAAGATTCTGTCCTGGTCTTACGGCGAGATCAAAAAGCCCGAGACCATCAACTACCGCACCTTCAAGCCCGAGCGCGACGGCCTGTTCTGCGCGCGCATTTTCGGGCCGATCAAGGACTACGAGTGCTTGTGCGGCAAGTACAAGCGCATGAAGTACAAGGGTATCATCTGCGAGAAGTGCTCGGTCGAGGTGACGCTGAGCCGCGTGCGGCGCGAGCGCATGGGCCACATCGAGCTTGCCGCGCCGGTGGCGCATATCTGGTTTTTGAAGTCGTTGCCGTCGCGCATCGGCCTTTTGCTCGACATGACGCTCAAGGACCTCGAGCGCATCCTTTATTTCGAGCATTACGTCGTGCTCGAGCCGGGATTGACGCCGCTCAAGGACCGTCAGCTCCTGTCCGAGGACGATTACGTCAAGGCGCAGGATGAATTCGGCGCCGATAGCTTCACCGCCATGATCGGCGCGGAAGCGATCCGCGAAATGCTCAAAGCGCTCGATCTCGAGAAGATGGCGGCGGAGCTGCGCCAGGAGATCATCGAATCGACGTCCGAACTCAAGCCGAAGAAGCTCGCCAAGCGGCTCAAGCTGATCGAAGCCTTCACCCAGTCGAGCAACAAGCCGGAATGGATGGTGCTCACCCATGTGCCGGTGATTCCGCCCGATCTGCGGCCGCTGGTGCCGCTCGACGGCGGCCGTTTTGCCACGTCCGACCTCAACGATCTGTATCGCCGCGTCATCAACCGCAACAACCGCCTCAAGCGGCTAATCGAACTGCGCGCGCCCGACATCATCATCCGTAACGAGAAGCGGATGTTGCAGGAAGCGGTCGATGCGCTGTTCGACAACGGCCGTCGTGGCCGCGTCATCACCGGCGCCAATAAGCGGCCGCTGAAGTCGCTCGCCGACATGCTCAAGGGCAAGCAGGGCCGCTTCCGGCAGAACCTGCTCGGCAAGCGCGTCGACTATTCCGGCCGTTCGGTGATCGTCGTCGGTCCGGAGCTCAAGCTGCATCAGTGCGGGCTGCCGAAGAAGATGGCGCTCGAGCTGTTCAAGCCGTTCATCTATTCGCGGCTCGACGCCAAAGGGCTGTCCACCACTGTGAAGCAAGCGAAGAAGCTCGTCGAGAAGGAGAAGCCCGAAGTTTGGGATATCCTCGATGAGGTAATCCGCGAGCATCCGGTGCTGCTCAATCGCGCGCCGACGCTGCACCGCCTCGGTATCCAGGCGTTCGAGCCGGTTCTCATCGAGGGCAAAGCGATCCAGCTGCATCCGCTGGTTTGCGCGGCGTTCAATGCCGACTTCGACGGCGACCAGATGGCGGTTCATGTGCCGCTGTCACTCGAAGCGCAACTCGAAGCGCGCGTGCTGATGATGTCGACCAACAACATCCTGCATCCCGCCAACGGCTCGCCGATCATCGTGCCTTCGCAGGACATCGTGCTCGGCCTCTACTACCTCTCGATCATGACCGATAACGGTCCGGGGCAGTGGAAGCTCGAACTGTACGATCAAAAGGAGTTGGAGCGCGATCACAAGAAGCAGAACTCCGTGCAAGGCTACTATCGCAATATCAGCGAAGTCGAGCACGCGCTGCAGGAAAAGGCGGTCGGGCTGCACAGCAAGATCAAATACTCCTGGCAGGGTGTCGACGAAAACGGCAAGACTTACCGCAAGACGTTCGAAACCACGCCCGGCCGTGCGCTGCTCGGCGAGGTATTGCCGAGGCATGTGAAGGTCCCGTTCGACCTCGTCAACAAGCTTATGACGAAGCGCGAAATCTCCAGCATGATCGACACCGTTTATCGCCACTGCGGCCAGAAGGAGACGGTGATCTTCTGCGACCGCGTCATGGCGCTCGGCTTCCACCACGCGTTCAAGGCCGGCATTTCGTTCGGCAAGGACGACATGGTGGTGCCGCACTCCAAGCGGGCGACGGTGGAAAAAACCCGTGATCTCGTGAAGGAGTTCGAGCAGCAATACAATGACGGCCTGATCACCCAGGGCGAGAAATACAACAAGGTCGTCGATGCCTGGTCGAAGTGCACCGAGGAAATCGCCGAAGCGATGATGAAGGAGATCTCCACCTCCAAGCCGGCGGAAAAGGGCGCCGAAGCCCAGGTGAACTCCATCTTCATGATGGCGCATTCCGGCGCGCGCGGTTCGCCGGCGCAGATGCGCCAGCTTGCCGGCATGCGCGGCCTGATGGCGAAGCCATCCGGCGAGATCATCGAGAGCCCGATCATCTCGAACTTCAAAGAAGGGCTTTCGGTGCTCGAGTATTTCAACTCGACGCACGGCGCCCGCAAGGGTCTCGCCGACACCGCGTTGAAAACGGCGAATTCCGGCTATCTGACGCGCCGCCTCGTCGATGTAGCGCAGGACTGCATCATTACCGATGTGGACTGCGGCACGACGCGCGGCATCAAGGTGCGCGCCATCATCGACTCCGGCACCGTTGTCGCGTCGCTGGCAAGCCGCATTCTCGGCCGCACTACGGCCGAGGACGTGCGCGATCCAACGAGCAACGAAATGCTGGTGCCGAATGCGACACTGCTCGAAGAACAGCACGTCGAGCGGCTGGTCAATGCCGGCGTGCAGGAAATCAAGATCCGTTCGGTGCTCACCTGCGAGACTACGAACGGCTGCTGCGGCATGTGCTACGGGCGCGATCTTGCCCGCGGCACCCCGGTCAACATGGGCGAGGCGGTGGGCGTCATCGCCGCCCAATCGATCGGCGAGCCGGGCACGCAGCTCACCATGCGCACGTTCCACATCGGCGGCGCGGCGCAGATTTCCGAGCAGTCATTCGTCGAGTTCGAACTTCGAAGGCGCTATCAAGATCAAGAACCGCAACATCACCCGCAATTCGGATGGCGATCTGATCGCGATGGGCCGTAACCTGATCGTCGCCGTGCTCGATCCGGACGGCACCGAGCGTGCCGTGCACCGCGTTCCGTACGGCGCGCGGATCAAGGTTGACGACGACGAGCACGTCAAGCGCGGTCAGCGCATGGCCGAGTGGGATCCCTACACCCGCCCGATCTTGACGGAAGTTGAAGGTATCATCGGCTACGAGGACCTGGTCGAGGGTCAGTCGTTGACGGAAACGCTCGACGAATTGACCGGCATCGCCAAACGTGTGGTCATCGACTGGCGCTCGGGCTCTGCCCGCGGCCAGCAGGACCTGCGCCCGGCGCTGGTGATCAAAGGCAAGGACGGCAAGATCCTCAAGCTCAGCCGTGGCGGCGATGCCCGCTATACGCTGGCGGTGGATGCCATCATCTCGGTCGATCCCAACTCCAAGGTGCAGGCAGCCGACGTCATCGCCCGCATCCCGACCGAAAGCGCCAAGACGCGCGACATCACCGGCGGTCTGCCGCGTGTTGCCGAGCTGTTCGAGGCGCGGCGGCCGAAGGAGTCCGCGGTCATCGCGGAAATCTCCGGCACGGTCCGCTTCGGCCGCGACTATAAAAACAAGCGGCGCATCACGATCGAGCCTTCCAGCCAGGAGGACGAGACCAAGGAATATCTCGTTGCCAAGGGCAAGCACATCCACTTGCAGGACGGCGACGTGATCGAGAAGGGTGACTACATCGTCGAAGGCAACCCGGCGCCGCATGACATCCTGGCGATCAAGGGCGTCGAGGAGCTGGCTGGCTACCTCGTCAACGAGATCCAGGACGTCTATCGGCTGCAGGGTGTGGCGATCAACGACAAGCACATCGAGGTGATCGTTCGCCAGATGCTGCAGAAGGTTGAGATCGACGATTCCGGCGAGACCGATCTGATCCAAGGCGAGCAGGTCGACAAGATCGAGTTCGACGAGGTCAATGCCCGTTTCGCGACCGAAGGCAAAAAGCCGGCGACCGCGCATCCGGTGCTGCTTGGCATCACCAAGGCCTCGC
Source organism: uncultured Alphaproteobacteria bacterium (assembly GCA_963743395.1). GTDB lineage: Bacteria > Pseudomonadota > Alphaproteobacteria > Rhizobiales > Xanthobacteraceae > BOG-931. The sequence continues at coordinate 1,560,839 of CAVUPV010000013.1, read as the reverse complement.
TGCAGACGCGCTCGTTCATCTCGGCCGCTTCGTTCCAGGAGACGACGCGGGTGCTCACCGAGGCTGCGGTCAACGGCAAGGCCGACACGCTCGACGGGCTCAAGGAGAATGTCATCGTCGGCCGTCTGATACCGGCGGGAACAGGCGCGATGATGAACAAGATCCGCGAAGTTGCGGTCAAGCGCGACGCACTCATTCTCGCCGAGCGCGAGAAGGAGGCGGCGATCAAGGCGGAAGCGGCCGCCGAGCCCGCGGCGCTGCCGGCGGCGGAATAACGCCGCCCGCCGGTTACGAAATCGAGGGCCGCCCGGTGGGCGGCCCTTTTTCTTTTTCATCATGCCCGGCTTTATGCCGGCATGATGGAATCGTTGACACTGTGTGCTCTGATCGAGATGGCTGGGACGAGCCGGCCATGACGATGTAGAACGACGATATGTTATCACCACTCAAAATTCTCAGCGGCGGCGCCATGCGCGTGCTCATGGTCGAGGCCGTGGCGCTGTTCGAGCGGGAGAGCGGCGGCACAGTCGAGATCGAATTCCGCCTGACTTCGGTATTGCAGAAGGAGATCGCGCAGGGCGCCGCGTTCGACGTCGCACTTTTGCCGCGGCCGGAACTCGATGCGCTGGTGCAGTCAGGCAAGATCGCGGCCGGTAGCATCGCCGATGTAACGCGCTCGGCGGTCGGGCTGGCGGTGCGCGCTGGCGCCGCCAAGCCGGATATCACGACCGTCGCCGCGTTAACGCGCGCCCTCGTCGCGGCGCGGTCGATCGCCTATAGCGACGGCCCGAGCGGCGCCTATGTCGCCGGCTTGCTCGAGCGCCTCGGCATCGCCGCGCAGATGAAAGCGAAGACCAAACTCACCGGCGGTCCGGTGGCGGAGCTTGTCGCCTCGGGCGAGGCCGAGATCGGCATGCAGCAGATCGTGGCGATCCTTCCCGTTAAGGGCGCCGATTTGGTCGGCCCGCTGCCCGGAGAGCTCCAAAATGTCATCGTATACGCCGCCGGGCTCTCCTCCGGCGGTGAAAAAAGGGCCGCCGCCCAAAACTTCATCGCTTTTCTCCGCAGCGATGAAATTGTGCATCTCATTCGCGCCAACGGCATGGAGCCGGGATGAACATCGGGTCATCCAATGGCGCAGATGTGCTTGCGCCATCGCACTTTCATGCCCATGTCGGCTTGACTTGAGGCGGTGGCGCCGATAAAAACCGCCCACTTCTCGGCAGGCGGTGAGCTTCGCCAGTCGGAACGGCCGCCGGGTCCCCGTAAAAGCTATTGTAAGTATTAGCTTTATTGGTTCGGACGCGGCGTGACGCCTCGACGAAGGAAGCTCAAACGCTGCCTCTGACTACGCAAAGTCAGACGATCAGGGCATGACCGCGCTCACCGCGCGGTCCTCTGCGAAGACCAAGCGCCCTTCCGCACGGGAAACGGATGGCGCGATTTGGTTTTGCGCGGATGGATTCTTTGCGCGAATGGATTCTTGCGGTGAGCAAGGGACCGGGCAACAGGGCGCAAGCCCGTTTTGGAGCGAAGTAACGGATGCCGACGATCAATCAGCTCATTCGCAAGCCGCGGGTTACGCAGCACGCGAAAAAGAAGGTGCCGGCTTTGCAGCAGAGCCCGCAGAAGCGCGGTGTCTGCACTCGCGTCTATACGACGACGCCGAAAAAGCCGAACTCGGCGTTGCGCAAGGTTGCCAAGGTACGGCTGACCAACGGCTTCGAGGTCATCGGTTACATCCCCGGCGAGGGCCATAACCTGCAAGAACATTCGGTGGTGATGATCCGCGGCGGTCGCGTCAAGGATTTGCCCGGCGTGCGCTACCACATTCTGCGCGGCGTGCTCGATACGCAGGGCGTCAAGAACCGCAAACAGCGCCGCTCCAAATACGGCGCGAAACGACCGAAGTAAGGTAGAGAGAAATGTCCCGCCGCCACAGAGCCGACAAGCGCGAAATTCTTCCGGATCCAAAGTTCGGCAACGTCGTCGTCACCAAATTCATGAACTCGGTGATGCATGCCGGCAAGAAGTCGGTGGCGGAGTCGATTGTCTATGGCGCGCTCGACATGATCGAGGGCAAAACCCGACAGAGCCCGGTCACCGTCTTCCAGCAGGCGCTCGACAACGTCATGCCGTCGATCGAGGTGCGTTCGCGCCGCGTCGGCGGCGCCACCTATCAGGTGCCGGTCGAAGTGCGCACGTCCCGACGTCAGGCGCTTGGTATCCGCTGGATCATTTCGGCGGCGCGCGAACGCAACGAGAAGACAATGACCGAGCGGCTTTCAGGCGAGCTGCTCGACGCGTCCAATAACAGGGGGAATGCCGTAAAAAAGCGCGAGGACACGCACCGGATGGCGGAAGCCAACCGCGCCTTCTCGCACTATCGCTGGTAAGCCGGCGACAGCTTAGGAACCCCAGAAAAATGCCCCGCACCCATCCCATCGAGGACTATCGCAACTTCGGCATCATGGCCCACATCGATGCCGGCAAGACGACGACGACCGAGCGCGTCCTCTATTACACCGGCAAGAGCCACAAGATGGGCGAGGTGCACGACGGCGCCGCGACCATGGACTACATGGAGCAGGAGCAGGAGCGCGGCATCACCATCACGTCGGCCGCGACCACCGCGATCTGGAACGGCAAGCGGCTCAACATCATCGACACGCCCGGCCACGTCGACTTCACCATCGAAGTGGAGCGCAGCCTGCGCGTGCTCGATGGCGCCATTTGCGTGCTCGATTCCAATCAGGGCGTGGAGCCGCAGACCGAGACGGTGTGGCGGCAGGGCGATCGCTACCACGTTCCCCGCATCGTGTTCTGCAACAAGATGGACAAGATTGGCGCGGACTATTTCCAGTGCCTCAAGGACATCGTCGACCGTTTGGGCGCCAAGCCGGTCGCGGTCCAGCTGCCGATCGGCGCCGAGGCCCAATTCAAGGGCATCATCGATCTCGTTCGCATGGTCGGCGTGGTATGGGACGAAGAGACGCTCGGCGCCCAATATCATGACATCGAAATTCCGGCCGAGCTGCTCGACCAGGCCAAGGAATATCGCGAGAAGCTGGTCGAAGCCGCAGTCGAGCTCGACGACGACGCGATGACCGCCTACCTCGAAGGCAAAGAGCCCGACATCGCGACCCTCAAGCGCCTCATCCGCAAGGCCACCATCTCCAGCGCGTTCTTCCCGGTGTTCTGCGGCTCCGCGTTCAAGAACAAGGGTGTCCAGCCGCTGCTTGACGCCGTCGTCGACTACTTGCCGTCGCCGCTCGACGTGCCGCCGGTGAAAGGCGTCGATCTCAAGGGCAACGAGGTCGAGCGCAAGGCATCGGATACCGAGCCACTGGCGATCCTGGCGTTCAAGATCATGGACGATCCGTTCGTCGGCACCATCACCTTCTGCCGCATCTATTCCGGAACGCTCGAAAGCGGCACCGGCGTGGTGAACTCGACCAAAGAGCGCAAGGAACGCGTCGGGCGCATGCTTTTGATGCACGCCAACAACCGTGAAGACATCAAGGAGGCCTTTGCCGGCGACATCGTGGCGCTGGCCGGCCTCAAAGAGGTGCGCACCGGCGACACGCTGTGCGATGCGCAGAAGCCGGTGATCCTCGAGAAAATGGAATTCCCCGACCCGGTGATCGAGATCGCGATCGAGCCGAAGTCGAAAGCCGACCAGGAAAAGCTCGGCGTGGCGCTGGCCAAGCTCGTCGCCGAAGACCCGTCGTTCCGTGTCCACACCGATCAGGAATCCGGCCAGACCATCATCAAGGGCATGGGCGAACTGCACCTCGACATCAAGGTCGATATCCTCAAGCGCACTTATAAGGTCGACGCCAATATCGGCGCGCCGCAGGTCGCCTATCGCGAGAAGATCACCCGGTCCGCCACCGTCGACTATACGCACAAGAAGCAGACCGGCGGCCACGGCCAGTACGCCCGCATCAAGATCGTCGCCGAACCGAGCACGCCCGGCGCGGGCTTCGAATTCGAAAACGAAATCGTCGGCGGCTCGGTGCCGAGAGAGTTCTTTCCGGCCGTCGAGAAAGGTCTCGAAGGCTCGCTGGGCTCCGGCGTCCTTGCCGGCTTCCCGGTGGTTGACCTCAAGGTCAGCCTGATCGACGGCGCCTCGCACGACGTCGATTCCTCGGCAATGGCCTTCGAGATCGCGGCGCGCGCGGCTATGCGCGAGGCGTTGCAGAAGGGCGGCCCGGTGTTGCTCGAGCCGATCATGAAGGTGGAAGTGGTGACGCCGGAAGATTACACCGGGTCGGTCATCGGCGACCTCAATTCGCGGCGCGGCCAGATCCAGGGTCAGGACATGCGCGGCAACGCCAACGTCATCTCGGCGATGGTGCCGCTCGCCAACATGTTCTCTTACGTCAACAACCTGCGCTCCATGTCACAGGGGCGCGCCACGTTCACGATGCAATTCGACCACTACGCAGAAGTGCCGAAAGCCATCGCCGAAGAGGTTCAGGCCAAATTCGCCTGACCAACATTCACAAGCACAAGAATTAGAGAAAGACCGAACGGAGAGTCCCATGGCCAAGGAAAAATTCCAGCGCACCAAACCGCATTGCAATATCGGCACGATCGGGCACGTCGATCACGGCAAGACGTCGTTGACGGCGGCGATCACCAAGGTTTTGGCGGAAAAGGGTCAGGCCACCTATACGGCCTATGACCAGATCGACAAGGCGCCGGAGGAAAAGGCGCGCGGCATCACGATTGCGACCGCGCACGTCGAATATGAGACCGACAAGCGTCATTACGCGCATGTCGACTGCCCCGGCCATGCCGACTATGTGAAGAACATGATCACCGGCGCGGCGCAGATGGACGGCGCCATCCTGGTGGTGAGCGCGGCCGACGGGCCGATGCCGCAGACCCGCGAGCACATCCTGCTCGCCCGCCAGGTCGGCGTGCCGGCGCTCGTTGTCTTCCTCAACAAGGTCGACATGGTGGACGATCCGGAGCTCCTCGAACTGGTCGAGCTCGAAGTCCGCGAGCTGCTCTCGAAGTACAATTTCCCCGGCGACAAGATTCCGGTGATCAAGGGCTCGGCGCTGATGGCGCTCGAGGACAAGAATCCGAAGCTCGGCAAGGAAGCCATCTACGAGCTGATGAAGGCGGTCGACGACAACATTCCGCAGCCGGAGCGTCCGAAGGATCAGCCGTTCCTGATGCCGGTCGAGGACGTGTTCTCGATTTCGGGCCGCGGCACGGTGTGTACCGGCCGCATCGAGCGCGGCGTCATCAAGGTCGGTGAGGAAGTCGAGATCGTCGGCATCAAGCCGACGACCAAGACCGTCGTCACCGGCGTCGAAATGTTCCGCAAGCTGCTCGATCAGGGCGAGGCCGGCGACAACGTCGGTTGTCTGCTTCGCGGCACCAAACGCGAAGAGGTCGAGCGCGGCCAGGTTCTCTGCAAGCCGGGTACGGTGAAGCCGCACACCAAGTTCAAGGCCGAAGCCTACATCCTCACCAAGGAGGAGGGCGGACGCCACACGCCGTTCTTCACCAATTACCGGCCGCAGTTCTACTTCCGCACCACCGACGTGACCGGCGTGGTGACGTTGCCGGAAGGCACCGAGATGGTGATGCCGGGCGACAACATTGCCATGGAAGTGACGCTGATCGTGCCGATCGCCATGGAAGAAAAGCTGCGCTTCGCCATTCGCGAGGGCGGCAAAACCGTCGGCGCCGGCGTCGTCGCCAGCATCGTCGAATGAGGAATGCACTGTCGTCCCCCGCGAAGGCGGGGGACCCAGTATCCGCAGTGTCGCGGGTGAACCGAAGGACTAGCGATTACTGGATCGTCCGCATTCGCGGACGATGACAGGCAGAGAGAACGAGACCATGAACGGTCAGAACATACGGATCCGGCTGAAGGCGTTCGATCACCGCATCCTCGATGCGTCGACGCGCGAGATCGTCAATACGGCGAAGCGCACCGGCGCGCAGGTGCGCGGTCCGATTCCGCTGCCGACCAAGATCGAGAAATTCACGGTCAACCGTTCGCCGCATATCGACAAGAAGAGCCGCGAGCAGTTCGAGATGCGCACGCACAAGCGTCTGCTCGATATCGTCGATCCGACGCCGCAGACGGTCGATGCTTTGATGAAGCTCGACCTCGCTGCCGGCGTCGACGTCGAGATCAAGCTGTAAGGCGCGGTGGAGAACAACAATGCGTTCCGGGGTGCTCGCGCAAAAGGTCGGCATGATGCGTCTCTTCACCGAGACCGGCGAGCATGTGCCGGTCACGGTGTTGCGGCTCGGCAATTGCCAGGTGGTCGGTCACCGCACCAAGGAAAAGAACGGTTATGTCGCGCTCCAGCTCGGCGCCGGATTGCGCAAGGTGCAAAGCACGACCAAGGCCGATCGCGGCCACTTCGCCGTCGCCAAGGTTGAGCTCAAGCGCAAGCTTGCCGAATTCCGCGTCGACGATGACGCGGTGATACCGGTGGGCGCCGAAATCACGGCGGATCACTTCGTCGTCGGCCAATATGTCGACGTCACCGGCACCTCGACCGGCAAGGGCTTCGCCGGCGGCATGAAGCGCTGGAATTTCTCCGGGTTGCGGGCAAGCCACGGTGTGTCGATCTCGCATCGCTCGATCGGCTCGACCGGCGGTCGCCAGGATCCCGGCAAGACGTTCAAGAACAAGAAGATGCCGGGCCATCTCGGCGTCGACCGGGTGACCACGCTTAATCTGAAAGTCAGACAGACCGACGTTGCGCGCGGCCTGATCATGGTCGAAGGCGCCGTTCCCGGCGGCAAAGGCGGCTGGATCACGGTGCGCGACGCGGTGAAGAAGCAGCTGCCGGACGGCGTGCCAAAGCCCGGCAAGTTCAAGCTCGCCGAGGCGGCCGCTGCCGCGGAAAACGCGCCGGCGCCGCAGGCGGCGGAAACGCCGAAGCCGGAAGCGGCCGAGCAGCAAGCGCCTGTGGCGCAAGCGGCAGCGCCGCAACAGGCGGCGCCGAAACCCGCGGAGCCGAAGGGCGAAGCGGGCAAGCCTGCCGCCAAGAAACCGAAGAAGGGCGAGTGACATGGAGTTGCAAGTCACAACGCTCGACGGCAAGAAAGCCGGCTCGGTCACTCTGTCCGACGCCATTTTTGGCCTCGAACCGCGCGCCGATCTCATTCACCGCTGCGTGGTGTGGCAGTTGGCCAAGCGCCAGCGCGGCACCCATCAGGTCAAGAACCGCGCCGACATCGACCGTACCGGCAAGAAAATGTACCGCCAGAAGGGCACCGGCTCGGCCCGTCACGGCTCGGCGCGCGTCAATCTGTTTCGCGGCGGCGGCCGCTCGTTCGGCCCGCAGAACCGCAGCCACGCCATCGGCCTGCCGAAGAAAGTGCGTGCGCTGGCGCTGCGGCACGCGCTCTCGGCCAAGGCCAAGGACGGCGGCATTCTGGTCATTGAGGCGCTGTCGGTGAAGGAAGCCAAGACCAAGGCGTTGCGCGGGCATTGCGACAAGCTCGGCCTGTCGAACGCGCTGTTCATCGATGGCGCCGAAGTCGCCGCCGATGTGCGCAGCGCGGCGCGCAACATTCCGAATATCGACGTGCTGCCGATCGCCGGCATCAACGTCTATGACATCATGCGGCGGCACAAGCTCGTGCTCACCCGCGCCGCCCTCGATGCCCTGGAGGCGCGATTCAAATGACCACGACCGATCCGCGCCATTACGACATTATCATTTCGCCGCTCATCACCGAGAAGGCGACCAACGCGTCCGAGTTCAACAAGGTCGTGTTCAAGGTCGCCATGACGGCGACCAAGCCGCAGATCAAGGAAGCGGTCGAGAAGCTGTTCGACGTCAAGGTCAAGAGCGTCAATACGCTGCGCCGGCGCGGCAAATGGAAAATCTTCAAAGGCCGCCGCGGCCAGCAGTCCGATACCAAGCGCGCGATCGTGACCCTCGAAGAGGGCCAGAAGATCGACGTGACCACGGGGCTATAGGGAGCGGGCGATGGCACTCAAGACCTATAATCCGGTCACCGCGGCGCAGCGCCAGCTCGTGCTGGTCGATCACAGCGGCTTGCATACCGGCAAGCCGGTCAAGGCGCTCACCGAGGGCAAGAATTCGACCGGCGGCCGCAACAATAACGGCCACATCACCTCGCGCTATCGCGGCGGCGGCCACAAGAAGGCCTACCGCACGATCGACTTCAAGCGCCGCAAGTTCGACGTGCCGGCCAAGGTCGAGCGGATCGAATACGATCCGAACCGCACCGGCTTCATCGCGCTCGTCAAATACGAGGACGGCGCGCTCGACTACATCCTGGCGCCGCAGCGGCTCGCGGCCGGCGACTCCATCGTCGCCGGCGAGCATGTCGACGTGAAGCCGGGCAATGCCATGCCGGTCGCCAATATTCCGGTCGGCACCATCGTCCACAATGTCGAGCTGAAGATCGGCAAGGGCGGCCAGATCGCCCGCTCGGCCGGCACCTATGCCCAGATCGTCGGCCGCGACGGCGAATACGTCATCCTGCGGCTCAATTCGGCCGAGCAGCGGCTCGTCCACGGCCGCTGCATGGCCACCGTCGGCGCGGTGTCCAACCCCGACAATATGAACATTTCGATCGGCAAAGCCGGGCGCACGCGCTGGATGGGTCGGCGCGGCCACGTGCGCGGCGAGGCCATGAACCCGGTCGACCATCCGCTCGGCGGGCGCACCCGCGGCGGCCGTCATCCGGTGACGCCATGGGGCAAGCCGACCAAGGGCAAGAAGACGCGCAAGAACAAGTCGACGGCGAAGTTCATCATGGTGAGCCGCCACGTGCGAAAGAAGCAGAAGTAGGAGCGATCATGACGCGTTCGGTTTGGAAGGGTCCGTTTGTCGACGGCTATCTGCTGAAAAAGGCGGATGCCGCGCGCTCGTCAACGCGCAACGACATGATCCGTATCTGGTCGCGGCGCTCGACCATCCTGCCGCAATTCGTCGGGATCACGTTCGGCGTCTATAACGGCCAGAAACACATCCCGGTGGTGGTCAGCGAGGAGATGGTCGGCCACAAATTCGGTGAATTTGCGCCGACGCGCTCGTTCTACGGACATTCGTCGGATCGCAAGGCCAAGCGCGCGAGCGCGCCGGGCGAGGCATCGGGCGCGGCACCCGCGGCGGGCGCTGCACCGGCCGCCGCGCCAGCGGCGGGCGCGTCATGAGGCCGGGAGGATTTTGATGGGCAAGAAAAAGCGCGATCGCACGCTCTCCGACACCGAAGCGAAGGCCGTCGCCCGCATGCTGCGGATAAGCCCGCAGAAGCTGAACCTGTTGGCGCAGCTTATCCGCGGCAAGAAAGTTGCGACCGCGCTCGCCGACCTCGAATTCTCGCGCAAGCGGATCGCCCGCGACGTGCGCAAGTGCCTGGAATCGGCGATCGCCAATGCGGAGAACAATCACGACCTCGATGTCGACGATCTCATCGTCACCGAAGCGCATGTCGGCAAGGCGCTGGTGATCAAGCGTCACGAAGTGCGCGGCCGCGGCCGCGCCGGAGCTATCCACAAGCCGTTCGCCAACCTCACCATTGTGGTGCGGGAAGTCGAAGCGCAGGCGTAAAGCGGACGGGCAGGAGAGAAGTATGGGTCAAAAGGTCAATCCGGTCGGGCTTCGGCTCGGCATCAACCGCACCTGGGACTCGCGGTGGTATGCCGGCAAATCGAGCTACGGCACGCTGCTCCACGAGGACATGGAAATCCGCAAGGCGCTGATGAAGGAACTCAAGCAGGCCGCGGTGTCCAAGATCGTCATCGAACGGCCGCACAAGAAGTGCCGCGTCACCATTCATTCGGCCCGCCCCGGCGTCGTCATCGGCAAGAAGGGCGCCGACATCGAGAAACTGCGCAGGAAAGTCGCCGAGCTCACCGACAGCGATGTTGTCATCAACATCGTAGAGATAAGAAAACCCGAGCTCGACGCCCAGCTCGTCGCCGAATCGATCGCGCAGCAACTCGAGCGCCGCGTCGCCTTCCGCCGCGCCATGAAGCGCGCCGTCCAGTCGGCCATGCGGCTTGGCGCCGGCGGCATCCGCATCAATTGCTCGGGCCGGCTCGGCGGCGCCGAAATCGCGCGCATGGAATGGTATCGCGAGGGCCGCGTGCCGCTGCACACGCTGCGCGCCGACGTCGATTACGGGGTCGCCACCGCCTTCACCACCTACGGCACCTGCGGCGTGAAGGTCTGGATCTTCAAGGGCGAGATCATGGAGCACGACCCGATGGCGCAGGACAAAAAGATGGCCGAAGGCGACGCCGGCCGGCCGCGGCGGGACGCGGCGTGAACGAACGGATGGAATAGAGACGTAAAGCCATGCTGCAACCGGTACGAACCAAATTCCGCAAGGCGCATAAAGGCCGCATTCACGGCATCGCCTCGAGTGCGATCGACCTTGCGTTCGGCCAGTATGGCCTGAAGGCGCAGGAACCCGATCGGATCACCGCGCGCCAGATCGAAGCGGCGCGGCGTGCGCTCACTCGTCACATGAAGCGCTCGGGCCGCGTCTGGATTCGCGTTTTCCCCGACGTGCCGGTGTCGAAGAAGCCGCTCGAAGTGCGCATGGGCTCGGGCAAAGGCACGCCGGAACTATGGGTCGCCCGGGTAAAGCCCGGCCGCATCATTTTCGAGATCGACGGCGTGACGCTGGACGTCGCCAAGGAGGCGCTGGCGCTGGCCGCCGCCAAATTGCCGATCAAGACGCGTTTCGTCGAACGGATCAGCGAGTAAGGCGTCATGAAACCGGCCGACATCAGAGCGATGACGATCGACCAGATCGACGACGAAGTGCTCAAGCTGAAGAAGGAGCATTTCAACCTGCGTTTCCAGCGCGCCAGCGGGCAACTGGAAAATACCGCCCGCGTGCGCGAAGTGCGGCGCGACATTGCGCGATTGAAGACGACCGCGCGGACGAAGCGTCCGGCAAAACCAGCCGTACCGAAGAGCTGAAGAGGAACGACATGCCGAAGCGAACGCTCCAGGGCGTCGTCGTAAGCGACAAGCAGAACAAGACGCTGGTGGTGCGCGTCGAGCGCCGCTTCACCCATCCCTTGTTCAAGAAGACGGTGCGTCGTTCGAAGAAGTATTACGCGCACGACGAGAAAAACGAATTCAAGGTTGGCGACCTCGTGTGGATCGAAGAGCACGCACCGATTTCCAAGCTCAAGCGCTGGGCGGTGGTGCGGGGCGAGAAAAAGAAGGCGTCGTAAGTATCATGCGGCCGCAATGGAAGCAGTGGGGTAACCCATGATTCAGATGCAAACCAATCTCGACGTGGCGGACAATTCCGGCGCGCGCCGCGTCATGTGTATCAAGGTGCTTGGCGGCTCGAAGCGCAAATACGCCACCATCGGCGACGTGATCGTCGTCTCGGTGAAGGAGGCGATTCCGCGCGGCCGCGTCAAGAAGGGCGACGTGATGAAAGCGGTCATCGTGCGCATTTCCAAGGACATCAAGCGCGCCGATGGTTCGGTCATCCGCTTCGACCGCAATGCGGCGGTGCTGATGACGCCGCAGAATGAGCCGGTCGGCACGCGCATCTTCGGTCCGGTGCCGCGGGAACTGCGCGCCAAGAACCATATGAAAATCATCTCGCTTGCCCCCGAGGTGCTGTGATGGCGGCAAAGATCAAAAAAGGCGACACCGTGCTGGTGATCGCCGGACGCGATAAGGGCCGCAGCGGCGAGGTCATCGAGATGCGCCGCGACGACGGCCGCGTGCTGGTGCGCGGCATCAACATGGTCAAGCGCCACCAGCGCCAGACCCCCTCGCAGGAGGGCGGCATCATTTCCAAAGAGGCGCCGATCCATCTGTCGAACGTGGCGCTCGCCGATCCGAAGGACGGCAAGGCGACACGCGTCGGCTTTAAATTCGTCGGCAAGGGCGAGGACCGCAAAAAGGTGCGCGTCGCCAAACGCTCGGGAGTCGAGATCGATGGCTGATAAGGACGACAAGCAGGCGAAAAGGCCGGAGTTCGCAGCGTCCGCCGAGCGCCGAACAGGCGGTCAAGGCGGCGAAGGACGACAAGAAGGCGGCCAGGCAGGCGCGCGCGGACAAGGCCGCAGCGGCCGGCAAGGACGGCAAGCCGGCGGCGCCGCGCGAGGCGGAGCCGCGCGTCCCGGCGCGCCTGAAGGTCGAGTTCGACGAGACGATCCGCGGCAAGCTCGCCGAGCAGTTCGGCTACAAGAACCGGTACCAGACGCCGGTCATCGACAAGATCGTCATCAATATGGGCATCGGCGAAGGCGTCAATGACAAGAAAAAGGTCGATGGCGCGGCGGCCGATCTGGCGCTGATCGCCGGCCAGAAGGCGGTGGTCACCAAGGCGCGAAAATCGATCGCCACTTACAAGCTGCGCACCGGCCAGCCGATCGGCTGCAAAGTGACGTTGCGCAAGGCGCGCATGTACGAGTTTATCGACCGGCTCATCAATATCGCGCTGCCGCGCGTGCGCGACTTCCGCGGGCTCAATCCGAAAAGCTTCGACGGCCGCGGCAACTACACGCTCGGCATCAAGGAACACATCGTATTTCCCGAGATCGACTACGATAAGGCCGCCGACATCTGGGGCATGGACATCACGGTATGCACCACCGCGCGCAACGACGACGAGGCGCGCGCGCTGTTGACGGCGTTCAATTTTCCGTTCCGGCAGTGAAGAAAAACTCAAACGCGGAACCGTTTGGAGAACGAAATGGCGAAGAAGAGTTCAATCGAGAAGAACAACCGGCGCCGCCGGATGTCGAAGAAGTATGCCGGCCGGCGGTCGCGGCTCAAGGCGATCGCGCGCGACAAGTCGAAGCCGGTGGAAGAGCGTTTTGCCGCGACGCTCAAGCTTGCCGAGCTGCCGCGCAATTCGTCGGCCACCCGCATCCGCAATCGCTGCGAATTGACGGGCCGGCCGCGCGGCTATTACCGCAAGCATAAACTGTCGCGCATCGCGCTCCGCGACCTCGGCTCCAAGGGCCTGATCCCGGGCCTGTTGAAGTCGAGCTGGTGAGGAGGCGCACACGATGGCCATGAACGATCCGCTCGGCGATCTGCTCTCCCGCATTCGCAACGCGCAGATGCGCAACAAGTCGAAGGTCACTTCGCCGAACTCGCGGCTGCGCGAGAGCGTGCTCGATGTGCTCAAGAACGAGGGTTATATCCGCGGCTATGCGGTGGTCGAAAAAGACGGCCGCTCGGAAATCGAGATCGAGCTGAAATATTTTGACGGCGAACCGGTCATCCGCGAGATCGAGCGGGTGTCGAAGCCGGGCCGTCGCGTTTACACCTCGGTCAAGAACATGCAGCGCGTCAATAACGGCCTCGGCGTCACTATCGTTTCGACGCCGAAGGGAGTGATGGCCGACCACGATGCCCGCGACGCCAATGTCGGCGGCGAAATCCTCTGTACGGTGTTCTGATGTCGCGAATCGGTAAACGGGCCGTCGCGGTGCCGTCAGGCGTCACCGCCAATATCGAGGGCCAGACCGTGAAGGTCAAAGGCCCCAAAGGCGCACTGCAAGTCGCGTTGCACGACGATGTCGTGGCCAAGCTCGACGGCGGCCAGATCAAGGTCGAGCCGCGCGGCGAAACCAAGCGCGCCCGCGCGCAATGGGGCACCTCGCGCACGCTGATCGCCAATCTGATTTCCGGCGTCACCAAGGGTTTCGAGCGGCGGCTCGAAATCAACGGCGTCGGCTACCGCGCCGCGGTGCAGGGCAAGAACCTGCAGATCGCGCTCGGTTACAGCCACGATATCGTTTATCCGATCCCGGAAGGCATCACGATCGCCACGCCGCGGCCGGTCGAAATCGTGATCACCGGCAGCGACCGCCAGAAGGTCGGCCAGGTCGCCGCCGAAATCCGCGACTATCGCCCGCCGGAGCCGTACAAGGGCAAGGGCATCAAATATTCCGACGAGCGCATCTTCCGCAAGGAAGGCAAGAAGAAGTAACGGAGCCGCGCAATGAGCAAGCTCAGCGACAGGATCATGCGGCGCACCGGGCGTGTGCGCGGCGCATTGCGGCAAGCGGCCGGCGAGCGCAAGCGGCTGTCCGTGTACCGCTCGTCGAAGCACATTTACGCCCAAGTGATCGACGACGATGAGGGCGTCACGGTCGCTTCGGCGTCCTCGATCGAGAAAACCGCGCGCGAAAGCCATAAGACCGGCGCTGGCGTCGATGCGGCGAAGATCGTCGGCAAGCTCATCGCCGAGCGCGCCAAGGAAAAAGGCATCAAGGACGTCGTGTTCGACCGCGGCGGCTATCTCTATCACGGCCGGGTCAAGGCTCTGGCCGAAGCGGCCCGCGAGGGCGGACTGAATTTCTGAACACCTGTAACGGATACGATCGGCAACAAGGCGCACAGATATGGCACGTGAACCACACGGTCGGAGAGGCGAAGATCGCGACAGCGAGTTCATCGACAAGCTCGTGCACATCAACCGCGTCGCCAAAGTGGTGAAGGGCGGACGCCGCTTCGGTTTTGCCGCGTTGGTGGTGGTCGGCGATCAGAAGGGCCGGGTCGGCTTCGGCCACGGCAAGGCGCGCGAAGTTCCTGAGGCGATCCGCAAGGCGACCGACGCGGCCAAGCGCGCGCTCACCCGCGTGCCGCTGCGCGAAGGCCGCACGCTGCATCACGACGTCGCCGGCCGCCACGGCGCGGGCCGGGTCTATCTGCGCGCCGCGCCGCCCGGCACCGGCATCATCGCCGGCGGTCCGATGCGCGCAGTGTTCGAAACGCTCGGCGTGCAGGACGTGGTGGCGAAGTCGATCGGCACGTCGAACCCCTACAACGTCGTGCGCGCCACTTTCGATGCGCTCAAGCACCAGGATTCGCCGCGCTCGGTCGCCGCGCGCCGCAACATCAAGGTCTCGGCGCTGCAGGCGCGCCGCCGCGACGTCGACGCCGAAGCGTCGGCCGATTGAGCACGGAGTGCGACATGAACGCGGATAAGAAGACCGGCAAGACCGTCAAAGTCCGGCAGACCGGCAGCCCGTCGCGCCGTCCCCACGGTCAGCGCGAAACTCTCGTCGGACTCAAGCTCAACAAGATCGGCCGCACGGCCGAGCTCGTCGACACGCCGCAAACCCGCGGCATGATCGCCAAGGTCGCCCATCTCGTCGAAGTGGTGGAAAACTAGATGAAGCTCCATGAACTCGCCGGCCGGCCCGGCGCCCGCAAGATCCGAAGGCGCAAAGGCCGCGGCATCGGCTCCGGCAAAGGCAAGACCGCCGGACGTGGCGGTAAGGGCCAGACCGCGCGCTCCGGCGTGCGCATCAAGGGGTTTGAAGGCGGCCAAATGCCGCTGCACCGCCGCCTGCCCAAGCGCGGTTTCAAGAACACGATGTTCGCGCGCAAGTTCAACGAGGTGAATCTGGGCCCGGTCCAAGCGGCGATCGACGCCGGATTGCTCGATGCCGCCGGCAAGATCGACGCCGCGGCCTTGGTCAAAGCCGGCGTCATCCGGCGCGCCAAGGACGGCGTGCGGCTCCTCGGCTCGGGCGAAATCAAGGCAAAAGTGACATTTTCAGTCTACGGTGCCTCCAAATCGGCGGTCGCCGCGGTTGAAAAGGCCGGCGGGGCCGTCGAAATTCTCGCCCCCAAGGCGGAGACTGGCGAGCAGGCGGCTTGAGTGATGCCCATATAGCGTAGTCGCGGGTCCGGTTCGGGCCCTTGGTTTCGGTCTTGGTTCGGGAAGGCACACGGAGCGGTCGCGGATGGTCTCGGCGGCGGAACAACTGGCAGCGAATCTCAACTTCGGCGCGCTCGCCAAGGCCGAGGAGCTGAAGAAGCGCATCTGGTTCACGCTCGGCGCGCTCTTGGTCTATCGGCTTGGCACCTATATCCCGCTGCCCGGCATCGATCCGAACGCCTGGGACCAGATTTTCCAGTCCCAGCAGGGCGGCATTCTGGGCATGTTCAATATGTTCGCCGGCGGCGGCATTCACCGCATGGCGATTTTCGCCCTTAACATCATGCCGTACATCTCGGCCTCGATCATCATCCAGCTGATGACGACGGTGTCGCCGACCCTCGAACAGCTCAAGAAGGAGGGCGAGGCCGGCCGCAAATTGATCAACCAGTACACCCGCTATCTGACGGTGGTGCTGGCGGCGTTTCAGGCCTACGGCATTGCGGTGGGCCTGGAAGGCGCCGGCAGGGTCGTCGCGGATCCTGGACTGTTCTTTGTTATCTCGACGGTGATCACGCTCACCGGCGGCACCATTTTCCTGATGTGGCTCGGCGAGCAGATCACCCAGCGCGGCATCGGCAACGGCACCTCGCTCATCATCATGTCGGGCATCGTCGCGCAATTGCCTTCGGCGATCGCCGGCACGCTCGAACTCGGCCGCCAGGGCGCGCTGTCGACCGGACTCATTCTCATCGTGCTGGTGATGGTGGTCGCCGTCATCACCTTCATCGTCTTCATGGAGCGCGCGCAGCGCCGGCTGTTGATCCAATATCCCAAGCGTCAGGTCGGCAACCGGATGTTCGAGGGGCAGTCCTCGCATCTGCCGCTCAAGCTCAATACGTCGGGTGTCATTCCGCCGATCTTCGCCTCGTCGCTCTTGCTGTTGCCGACGACGATCGCCAACTTCACGGCCGGCCAAGGGCCCGGCTGGCTCACCGTGATCACGACGCAACTGGCGCACGGCCGGCCGCTGTTTCTCGCGCTCTATGTCGGGCTGATCGTGTTCTTCGCCTTCTTCTACACGGCGATCGTGTTCAATCCGACCGAGACCGCCGATAATCTCAAGAAGCACGGCGGCTTCATCCCGGGCATCCGGCCTGGCGAGCGCACCGCCGAATATATCGATTACGTTTTGTCGCGAATCACGGTAATCGGCGCCGCCTATCTGGCAGTTGTTTGCCTGTTTCCCGAGATTCTGATCTCCTACGCGGCGGTGCCGTTCTATTTCGGCGGCACCTCGCTTCTGATCGTGGTCAGCGTTACCATGGATACGGTCGCGCAAGTGCAGGGCTACCTACTGGCCCACCAGTACGAAGGCCTGATAAAAAGATCGAAATTGAGGGGACGCCGTCGATGAGATTGATCCTGCTCGGCCCGCCGGGGGCTGGCAAAGGAACGCAGGCCCTGCGTCTCGTCGCCAAATACGGAATTGTTCAGCTTTCGACCGGTGAAATGCTCCGCGAAGCGGTGAAAGCCGGCACGCCGGTCGGCCGCCAGGTCAAAGAAAAGATGGCGAGCGGGGGCCTGGTCCCCGACAACATCGTGGTCAGCCTGGTTGGACAGCGCATCGAGCAGCCGGACGCCCGCAAAGGCTTCATCCTTGACGGTTTTCCCCGCACGGTTCCGCAAGCCGCGGCGCTCGATCGGATGCTGGCCAACCACGGCCTGTCGCTCGATGCGGTCATCGAACTGCGGGTCGACGAGGGCGCTCTGGTCCGCCGCATCGAGCAGCGCGCCGCCGAGATGAAGGCGCGCGGCGAGGCGCTGCGCGACGACGACAACCCCGAAGTGCTGCGCAACCGCCTGAAGGCCTACCGCGACCAGACCGCGCCGCTGATCGCCTATTACCGGCAGCGGGGCTTACTGCGCACGGTCAACGGCATGGCGGCCATACCGGACGTCACCGCAGCCATCGACAAAAACCTGCCCTCGGACCAGCCAGCCGGGAGCCGACCCGCTCAAAAAAAAAGCGTAGAGCTAAACACCTGAAGGAGCGGCGCCGGAAAAGGTCCGGGCGGCGCGTTATAGGAAAAAAGTCCGCAAGACGCGGTCCCTCGAGCCCCAAACGGTCCAGTCCGGCCAGCGGCGCCCCCCGGGGCCGCAAAGCCAGGCTCGGCCGCCGCCGTTAACTACGGAATCTGTACACGAAATCGCTAGCCGAGGTTGACGAAAGCGCTGGGAATCCATTAATAAGCCCGGAATATCCAGTCGGAGATTTAGCAGCGATGCCAGGCCGCGGCGGCAGGCAGGCGTTGTCTTTTTACGTTTGTGACCTTCTTCAGGTGACATTGGAACCGAGGGACAGCGGCGTAACCCCCAGGGACTTTCCGGGGGCGGGCCGCCGCAAGGAGTAACTGACGTGGCTCGCATCGCTGGCGTCAATCTACCGACCAACAAGCGCATCGTGATTGCGCTGCAGTACATCTATGGGATTGGCGGCGCCAAGGCCCACGAAATCCTCGATAAGGTCTCGATCCCCGAATCGCGCCGGGTGTCGCAATTGAGCGACCAGGACGTATTGCAGCTGCGCGAAGTCATCGACCGCGACTACATCGTCGAAGGCGACCTCCGCCGCCAGGTCTCGACGAACATCAAGCGGCTGATGGATCTCGGCTGTTATCGCGGCTTGCGTCACCGCCGTAGCCTGCCGGTGCGTGGCCAGCGCACCCACACCAATGCCCGGACCCGCAAAGGTCCGGCAAAGGCTATCGCCGGCAAGAAGAAATAGCGCGTGCAACAGGACTGTGTGACTGCGCCGGAGCCACGGGCTTCGATCCGCGAAAGGGTTTTGAATGGGTAAGGACGCCACGCGCGTTCGCAAGCGCGAGCGCAAGAACATCGCCTCGGGCGTCGCGCATGTGAATGCGACGTTCAACAATACGATGATCACGATCACCGACGTGCAAGGCAATACCATTGCCTGGTCGTCGTCGGGCACGATGGGTTTCAAGGGCTCGCGCAAATCGACGCCCTATGCCGCGCAAGTCGCCGCCGAGGATGCCGCCAAGAAGGCGCAAGAACACGGCATGCGCACGCTCGAAGTGGAAGTCGCGGGACCCGGTTCGGGCCGCGAGTTGGCACTGCGCTCGTTGCAGGCAGCCGGCTTCACCATTACGTCGATTCGCGACGTAACGCCGATTCCGCACAATGGATGCCGTCCGCGCAAGCGGCGGCGCGTATAGGAAGTTTGGTCGATGGAACAAGTGGAACATCCGCTCGATCTTGGCTCCAATCTTGGCCCCACGGAGCGGAGTGGGGTGCGCGAGACGATCGCGCCGCGCAACGCGATGGGTGACAACGTGACGATCCAGAAAAACTGGCAAGAACTGATCAGGCCCAACAAGTTGCAGGTCAGCCCCGGCGCCGATACGCGGCGGGCGGCGACCGTGATTGCCGAGCCGCTGGAACGCGGCTTCGGCGTGACGCTGGGCAACGCGCTTCGGCGCATTCTGTTGTCGTCGCTGCAGGGTGCCGCCGTGCAATCGGTACACATTGACGGCGTGCTGCATGAATTTTCCTCGATCGCCGGCGTGCGCGAGGACGTCACCGACATCGTGCTCAACATCAAGGATATCGCCATCAAGATGCAGGGCGACGGGCCCAAGCGCATGGTGGTGAAGAAGCAGGGTCCCGGCACGGTGACCGCCAACGACATTCAAACCGTCGGCGATATCGTGGTACTCAATCCCGACCTGGTTCTGTGCACGCTCGACGAGGGCGCCGAGATCCGCATGGAATTCACCGTCAATACCGGCAAGGGTTACGTGCCGGCGGAGCGCAACCGTCCGGAGGATGCGCCGATCGGGCTCATTCCCGTCGACAGCCTCTATTCGCCGGTGCGCAAGGTTTCCTACAAGGTCGAAAACACGCGCGAAGGCCAAATCCTCGATTACGACAAGCTGACGCTGTCGATCGAAACCAACGGCGCGGTGACGCCCGAGGATTCGCTCGCTTATGCGGCGCGCATCCTGCAGGATCAGCTCAACGTGTTCGTCAATTTCGAAGAGCCGAAGCGCGAGACGACGCACGAGGCGATCCCCGATCTTGCTTTCAATCCGGCCTTCCTCAAGAAGGTCGACGAGCTCGAGCTCTCGGTGCGCTCCGCTAATTGCCTGAAGAACGACAACATCGTCTATATCGGCGACCTCGTGCAGAAGACCGAAGCCGAGATGCTGCGCACGCCGAATTTCGGCAGAAAGTCGCTCAACGAGATCAAGGAAGTGCTGGTGCAGATGGGCCTGCATCTGGGCATGGAAGTGCCCGGCTGGCCGCCGGAGAACATCGAGGAACTCGCCAAGCGCTTCGAGGATCATTACTGATCGCGCGATCGGTAACCGGGAACAAGTCAGCACATGCGTCACGCCAAGACCCACCGCAAATTCAGCCGGCGCTCGGATCATCGCAAGTCGATGCTGGCCAACCTCGCGGCGTCGCTGATCAAGCACGAGCAGATCACGACGACCTTGCCGAAGGCGAAGGATTTGCGCCCGGTGGTGGAAAAGCTCGTCACGCTCGGCAAGCGCGGTGGGCTGCATGCGCGCCGCCAGGCGATCGCCCAGATGCGCGACCTCGCCATGGTCAAAAAGCTCTTCGAGGTCATCGGCCCGCGCTACAAAACGCGCAACGGCGGCTATACGCGCGTGATGAAGGCCGGCTTCCGTTACGGCGATTCCGCGCCCGTCGCGGTGATCGAATTCGTCGATCGCGACGTCGAGGCGAAGGGGTTGGATTCCGGCCCGGTGCAGGTCCGCGCCGCGGAAGAGGCTCCCGCTCCGGCCTAAGCGCGCGGGGGGCGCGTCATCGGCGCTCTTCTACCGCCTCGGTCGGATGCCTATATCTGGGCGCATTGAATTGGGGATTTTGATGCCGCTCCTCCCGCCTGTTCGCGCCGCTACGATCGCGCTGCTGGCGCTGCTGGCGCAACCCGCCAACGCGCAGGATCGCCAGGTGCCAGCGTCGCCCGGTCAGATCCAACTTTCCTTCGCGCCGGTGGTCAAACGCGTCGTGTCCGCGGTGGTCAACGTCTATGCCCAGCATGTCGTCGAGAACAACAATCCGTTCCTGGCCGATCCGTTCTTCCGCCAGTTCTTCGGTGGCGGCATGCCGCGCGAGCAGGTCGAGCGCTCGCTCGGCTCCGGCGTCATCGTCGATCCGAAGGGCCTTGTCGTCACCAACTACCACGTGATCGACGGCGCCAGCGAAGTGAAGGTGGCGCTCGCCGACAAGCGCGAGTTTGACGCCGACATCGTGCTGAAGGATCAGCGCAGCGATCTCGCGGTTTTGCGCATCAAGGGCGCGAGCGAACGCTTCCCTACGCTCGAATTCGCCAATTCCGACGATCTTCAGGTCGGCGACGTGGTGCTGGCGATCGGTGACCCGTTCGGCGTCGGGCAAACGGTGACGCACGGCATCGTCTCGGCGCTGGCGCGCACCCAGGTCGGCGTCAGCGACTATCAGTTCTTCATCCAGACCGACGCCGCCATCAATCCCGGCAATTCCGGCGGCCCGCTGGTCGACATCAATGGCCGCATGGTCGGACTGAATTCGGCGATCTATTCGCGTTCGGGCGGATCGCAGGGCATCGGTTTCGCCATCCCCGCCAATATGGTGCGCGTGGTGGTCGCCTCGGCGCAGGGCGGCAGCGGCGCGGTGCAGCGGCCGTGGCTCGGCGCCAAGCTCCAGCTGGTCACGCCAGACATTGCCGACAGCCTCGGCCTGCAACGGCCGAGCGGCGCGCTGGTCGCAAGCGTGCTGCCCGATGGCCCCGCCGCGCACGCCGGGATCAAGACCGGCGATGTCATTGCCAGCGTCGATGGCACCGCGGTCGACGATCCGAATGCATTCGATTATCGCTTCGCCACCAAGCCGCTGGGCGGCACGGCACAGGTTGGCCTGCTGCGGCAAGGCAAGCCGGTAACAGTCCAGGTCACCTTGCGGAGCCTGCCCGATGCGCCGCGCCAGGAGTTCCAGATCAAGGCGCGCTCGCCGTTCCTTGGCGCGACGGTTGCGAACCTTTCACCGGCTTTGGCCGACCAGCTGCAACTCGATCCGCAGGCGGAAGGTGTCGTCATTACGGCCGTCGCCGACGGCTCGGCGGCTCAATCGATCGGTTTTCAGAAGGGCGATATCGTCGTTTCGGTCAACGATCAGAAGATCGGCCAACCCGCCGACCTCGAGCGGGTTGCCGGCAGCAGCGGCCGGCAGTGGCGGGTGACCATCATGCGCCGCGGCCAGCAGATATCGGTGATGTTTTCCGGATGAGCTCACGGCCAAAGGCAAAAGATCCAAGTCTGTTCGCCGCGGGCGGTCTCGACCGCGCCGCGCCGCGGCCGCTCGCCGACAAGCTGCGGCCGGACAAGCTCGCCGACGTCGTCGGCCAGGATCATCTGCTCGGCGCTGACGGTACGCTCACCCGCATGCTCGATACCCGCTCGCTGGGCTCACTCATCTTCTGGGGCCCGCCGGGTACCGGCAAGACCACGGTGGCGCGGCTTTTGGCGCACGCCACCGAACTTTATTTCGAGCAGATTTCGGCAATCTTCTCCGGCGTCGCCGACCTGAAAAAGGTGTTCGACGCAGCGCGGCTGCGCCGTGAGACCGGGCAGGGCACGCTGCTTTTTGTCGACGAAATTCACCGTTTCAACCGGGCGCAACAAGACTTTTTCCTGCCGGTGATGGAGGACGGCACCATCATTCTCGTCGGCGCCACCACCGAGAATCCGTCGTTCGAGCTGATCGCGCCGCTGTTGTCGCGGGCGCGCGTTTTGGTGTTCAAGCCGCTCGATGCCGAGGCCATCGAAAAGCTTCTCGCCCGTGCCGAAGCCATCGAGGGCAGAAAGCTGCCGCTTGACGCCGAGGCGCGCGCCTCGCTGCTGCGCATGGCCGACGGCGACGGCCGTGCCGCGCTGACCCTGGCCGAAGAGATCTGGCGCGCCGCCCGGGCCGGCGAAACCTTCGATGCCGCGGGCCTGCAACAGGTCGTGCAGCGGCGCGCGCCGATCTACGACAAGAAGCAGGACGGCCATTACAATCTCATCAGCGCGCTGCACAAATCGGTGCGCGGCTCCGACGCCGACGCGGCTTTGTATTATCTGTGCCGCATGCTCGACGCCGGCGAGGATCCGCTCTATCTGGCGCGCCGCGTAGTGCGCATGGCGGTGGAGGATATCGGGCTCGCCGATCCGCAGGCGCTGGTGATCGCCAATGCGGCGAAGGACGCTTACGATTTCCTCGGATCGCCCGAAGGCGAGCTCGCCATCGCCGAAGCCGTGATCTATATCGCCACCGCGCCGAAATCGAACGCCGCCTATGTGGCGTACGGCGAAGCCATGCGCACGGCGAAGGAGGCCGGCTCGCTCCTGCCGCCCAAGCATATCCTCAACGCGCCGACCCAGCTGATGAAGACCGAAGGCTACGGCTCGGGCTATGAATACGACCACGACGCGGTGGAGGCGTTTTCCGGGCAGGATTATTTTCCGGAACAGCTTGGACGGCAAAAATTCTACGATCCCCCTGAGCGCGGCTTTGAGCGCGAGATAAAAAAGCGCCTCGACTATTGGGCAAAGCTGCGCAACGAGCGCGACCGGAGCGGGGCTTGAGAGGCAGAAGCAGACCACGGCAGCCGGGCGGCGGGCGTCAGAGCGCCGGGCCGCGGCATGGCCATCGTGAGAAAGCGAAGCGCTCATTCCGTCACCCTGAGGTACGAGCGCACGCGAGCGTCGACGAGCGACGGCCCGTGAAATCTCAGCCCCATCCTTCGAGGGCGGGTTCGCCGCCGCCCCAGGATGACGCGGAAAGGAGTAAGGCATCGCTCGCAATGCCGACAAGCGTGCAAAACACCACAGTCACGCCCGACGAATCCGGCATGCGCGTCGACCGGTTTCTTGAAGCGCGGTTTCCGGGACTGAGCTTCTCCCACATCCAGCGCGTCATCCGTAGAGGCGAGCTGCGTGTCAATGGCAAGCGCACCCGGCCGAAGAACCGGCTCGAGGCCGGGCAGAGCCTGCGCATTCCGCCGCTCCGCCTCGATCAGCCCAAGCCGCGCGCGCTGGGCAACGCGGTTGACGAAAAAACCCGCGACTTCCTTAAATCGATCACGCTCTACGAAGATGCCGACGTCATCGTGTTCAACAAGCCGATGGGGCTTGCGGTGCAGGGCGGCTCCGGCACCACGCGCCATCTTGACGGCATGCTGGAAGTCTTGCGCGACGCGCATGGCCAGCGGCCGCGGCTGGTGCACCGGCTCGACAAGGATACCGCGGGCTGTCTTCTCGTCGCCAAAACCCGCTTCGCCGCCGCGGCGCTGGCCAACACCTTCCGCTCGCGTTCGGCACGTAAAGTCTATTGGGCGCTGGTCGCCGGCGTGCCGAAGGTGCAGCAGGGCCGCATCTCCACCTTTCTCGCCAAGGAGGAGCGCGACGATCAGTCGTTCATGCGCATTGCCCGTCATGGTGAAAAGGGCGCCAGCCATGCCGCGACCTATTACGCGGTGGTGGAGACGTCCGGCCCGCTGCTTGCGTGGCTTTCGCTTAAGCCGGTGACCGGCCGCACCCATCAATTGCGTGCGCACATGAACCATATCGGCCACCCGATCGTCGGCGATCCAAAGTATTTTGCGCTGGAGAACTGGGAGTTGCCAGGCGGCATGCAGGACCGTCTGCATTTGCTTGCCCGCCGCATTGCCGTGCCGCATCCGCGCGGTGGCGCGATTGACGTCACCGCGCCGCTGCCGCAGCATATGGCGCAGTCGTGGAACCTGCTCGGCCTCGATGCCAAGCGCTATGATCCGATCGAGGACGCCCCGGAGGAGTGACGGCGGCGGGAACGACGCTCGGGCCTCCGGGTTGATATGTCATGGATGATCGCTTCGCGGCTATGTTTCTCGCAATGGCCATAGCGCTGGCGGCGATGGCGGCACCGGCGCGCGCGCTCGAGCCCGGCGACGATCAATTTCCCAATTCCATCATGGCGCCGGAACGCGGCACGACGAGCCACCATCGCGCGCGCGCGCGGCGGCGCCAAGCCGTTCGCCGCGTCACGCCAGCCTGCTGGGGCGCGAAAAATTTGTCGCCAAGCTGCACCGCGGCCCCGATATGTTTGCCACGCGCGGATCGTCTGGTTCTGTGCTGCCGGCGCCGTTGCCGCGCACCGGACTCGTCGGCTACGAAGGCGGCGGCCGCTTGACTGAGCCGACGCTGCCGCGGGAGCAGGGTCCGAGTGTCGTTCCCGGCCTGACCGGAACCGTGCCCAATCTGCCGCATGGTCCCGAGAGTTTTCAGGATCGCGCCTCGCGCTGCGCCTTTCAATCCGGGCTGTACGGTGTGCCGGGCGGCGCCAGAACCCAATATATGGGCAGCTGCGTTCAGTGACTTTAATCCGCTTCGCGGCTTGTGATACCGATTAGACGGAACAGTCTGCCGCGCGATGAGCCCTTCGTTCAAGCCGAAAACCGTTTATGTCAGTTTCATTGCCGCCACACCCGAAAAGGTATGGCAGGCGCTGACCTCGTCCGAATTCACCCGCAAATATTTCTGGAACCGCACGGTCGAGATTGAGCCGAAAGCCGGCGGCGCCTTCGTGCTGCGGTTGCCGGACGGCCGGGTCAACGTGCGGGGCAAGGTCATCGATTATGATCCGCCGCGCAAGCTCACGGTGACCTGGCAGGTCGAGTGGCCCGATGAATTCCGCAAGCTTCCCGAATGCGTGGTTAGTTACGAGATCGTGCCGGCCGGCGAGGCGGTGCGGCTGACGATGACGGAATCGCATTCGTGGGATGTGCCCGATGCGATTCTGTCCGGCGGCCGCAGCGGCTGGCCGGCGGTGCTGTCCAGCCTCAAGAGCCTGCTCGAAACCGGCAAGCCGCTGTTAATTCAAATGGAGCCGCCGCGCGAAATGATCGAGGCGATCAAGAAGCTTCGCGGCTGACCGCTCATTCCCGCGCAAGCGGAAATCCAGGATCGATCACTAGAAACAACTGGGTCCCTGCTTTCGCGGGGACAAGCGGCGGGGTGGGTTAGCGCAGACTGGCGTTGATCTTGTCGAGCGCCGCCGAGCCGGGACACAGGTCTTTCGCACCGAGCGTATTGAGCGGCGCCTCGACGGTATTGAGATGGCCGTGCAAATCCTCGGCATCATCCTCGACATACAGGAGCCCGGTGACGATCTGCCCCTGCGTGGCGTGATGTTGGAGGAAAGCCATGGCCGCCAGCCGATCGTGTACATCGTATTCGGCATTGAGCTTGCGCAAAGCGAGCGTCGTGCCGTCGTGCTGCTCGACCAATTCGACGCTGCCCGGCGCGTAATCGACCTTGATCGGCGCGCGCCCGGTGATGAAGTCGAGCCGGTTGACCGCTTCGTTGTGCTCGCGCACGTAGTCGAAGCTCTTGGTCGAGCCGGCGTGATTGTTGAATGCGACGCAGGGCGAGATCACGTCGATGAAAGCGGCGCCCTGGTGTTCGATCGCGGCCTTGATCAGCGGCGTGAGCTGCGTCTTATCGCCCGAGAAGGAGCGGCCGACATAGCTGGCGCCCAGCTGCAGCGCGATGGCGGCAAGGTCGATGGCGTTGTCGTTGTTGATCACGCCGCGTTTGGATTTCGAGCCACGGTCGGCGGTAGCTGAGAATTGCCCCTTGGTGAGGCCGTAAACGCCATTGTTTTCAACGATATAGACCATGTTGACGCCGCGCCTTATAGCGTGCGCGAACTGGCCGAAACCGATCGAGGCGCTGTCGCCGTCGCCGGAGACGCCCAAATAGATCAGATCGCGGTTGGCGAGGTTCGCCCCCGTCAGCACCGACGGCATGCGTCCGTGCACGGAATTGAACCCGTGCGAATTGCCGAGAAAATAGTCCGGCGTCTTCGATGAGCAGCCGATGCCGGAAATCTTCGCCACCCGATGCGGCTCGATCGAGAGCTGAAAGCAGGCCTCGATGATCGATGCCGTGATCGAGTCGTGGCCGCAGCCGGCGCACAACGTTGAGACCTTGCCCTCGTAGTCGCGGTGGGTGAAGCCGAGCGCGTTCTTCGGCAATTCGGGATGGTGGAATTTCGGTTTGACGACGTAAGTCATGAAACGACCTGGGTCATGATACCACTTTCCGCAGCGGAGTGACTTTGAGTTGATCCTGGTGGTCGCCGATGGCTTTGGCGATGAAGCGCGCGGTGATCGGCGTGCCGTCGTAGTGCAGGATCGGCACCAGGCGCACCGGGTCGATGCCGATCTCATTGACGATCAGCGAGCGCAGCTGCGCGTCGCGGTTCTGCTCGACCACGTAGATAAAGTCATGGTCGGCGACGAAGCTTGCAATGCTGGAATGGAACGGGAAGGCGCGGATGCGCAGCCGGTCGAGCTGGTGGCCGAGCGCCTCCAGCATGCGGTTTGCCTCGTCCATCGCCGGCGAGGTCGAGCCGTAATAGATCACGCCGTATTTGGTCGGCTTCTGCGCATTGGCCTGGAGCGGCCGCGGCACCAGGTCCTTGGCGGTCTCGAACTTGCGCAGCAGCCGCTGCATGTTGTCGGCATAGGCCGGGCCTTCCTCGGTGTAGCGCGCGTAACGGTCGCGCGAGGTGCCGCGCGTGAAGAACGAACCCTTGGTCGGGTGCGTGCCCGGATAGGTGCGGAACGGAATGCCGTCGCCGTCGACGTCGAGATAACGGCCGAAGTCGCGGCCGTCGTCGAGCATTTCGGCGGTCGTTACCTTGCCGCGGTCGTATTGCTTGTTGTCGTCCCAATGCAGCGGCCGGGACAGCCGGTGGTTCATACCGATGTCGAGGTCGAGCATCAAAAAGATCGTGGTCTGCAGCCGTTCGGCCAAGTCGAATGCTTGCGCGGCGAAATCGAACGCCTCGTGCGGGTCCTCGGGGAACAACAAAATGTGCTTGGTGTCGCCGTGCGAGGCATAGGCGCAGGAGATCAAGTCGCATTGCTGCGTGCGTGTCGGCATGCCGGTCGAAGGGCCGGCACGCTGCACGTCCATGATCACCGCGGGGATTTCGGCGAAGTAGGAGAGGCCGATGAACTCCTGCATGAGCGAGATGCCGGGGCCGGAGGTGGCGGTGAAGGCGCGGGCGCCGTTCCACGACGCGCCGATAACGATGCCAATCGAGGCAAGCTCGTCCTCGCCCTGGACGATGGCGTATTTCGCCTTGCCGGTCACGGGATCATGGCGCAGCTCCTTGCAATGGCTGGTGAAAGCGTCGGCAAGCGACGATGACGGCGTGATCGGATACCAGGCGCAAACGGTGGCGCCGCCATAGACGGCCCCAAGCGCCGCCGCCGAATTGCCCTCGATGAAGATGCGGTCGCCGACCTTGTCGGCCTTCTGCACCCGAATTCCGATCGGGCACTTCAGGTTCTGCAACGCCCAGTCGCGGCCGAGATGCAGCGCATGGACGTTCGAAGACAAAAGTTTTTCCTTGCCCTTGTATTGCTCGCCGATCAGCGTCTCGATCGCTTTCGGGTCCATGTCGAGTAGCGCCGACAGCGCGCCGAGATAGATGATGTTCTTGAACAGCTGGCGCTGGCGCGGATCGGTGTAGGTCGAGTTGGTGATGGCGGTAAGCGGCACCCCGAGCACCGTGATGTCTTCGCGGAATTTTGAAGACGGCATCGGCTTGGTTGAATCGTAAAACAGATAACCGCCGGGCTCGATCGAAGCGACGTCCTTGTCCCAGGTCTGTGGGTTCATCGCCACCATCAGATCGACGCCGCCGCGGGCGCCGAGATGGCCGGCCTCGGTGACACGCACCTCATACCACGTCGGCAGACCCTGGATGTTCGACGGGAAGATGTTGCGCGGGCTGACCGGCACGCCCATGCGCAGAACCGCGCGAGCGAACAATTCATTGGCGCTGGCAGAGCCTGAGCCGTTGACGTTGGCGAAGCGGACGACGAAGTCGTTTATGCGGCTGATCGGGTTGGAGACTGGCATGGTGTTCCGGCGTGGGTCATGTCGATGAGATATTTTTGCATGTCCCACGCCCCGGTGGGACAGCGCTCGGCGCACAGGCCGCAATGCAGGCAGACATCCTCGTCCTTCACCATGACGCGGCCGGTCTTGAGACTGTTGCCGATGTAAAGGTCCTGCGTATGGTTGTGGGCCGGCGCTTGCAGGCGCGTGCGCAGGTCGGCCTCTTCGCCATTCGCGGTGAAGGTGATGCAGTCCATCGGGCAGATATCGACGCAGGCGTCGCACTCGATGCAAAGCTGGCCGGTGAACACCGTCTGTATGTCGCAGTTGAGGCAGCGCTCCGACTCTTTCAAAGCGAGCTCCAAATCATAGCCGAGCTCGACCTCGGCCTTGATGTCGCGCAGCGACACCACTTTTTCGCGATGGGGCACCCGGTAGCGCTTGTCGAGCGTGATCTCGTTGTCGTAGCTCCACTCGTGGATGCCCATTTTCTGGCTCGACACGGCGATCTGCGTCGCCGGCCGCGCAGTGACATCCTCGCCACAGCACAGCCGGTCGATCGAAATCGCGGCATCGCGGCCGTGCGCGACCGCCCAGATGATGTTCTTCGGGCCGAACGCGGCGTCACCGCCAAAAAAGACCTTGGGATGCGTCGACGCCATGGTGGTGGGATCGACTTTGGGCATGTCCCATTTATCAAATTCGATGCCGCAATCGCGCTCGATCCAGGGAAATGAATTCTCCTGGCCGACCGCGACCAGGACGTCGTCGCACGGAAAATGCTGGTCCGGCTCGCCGGTCGGCACCAGTTCGCGGCGTCCCTTGGAGTCGCGGACCGCCTTGACCTTCTCGAAGATGACGCCGGTGAGCTTGCCGTTGTCGTGCGTGAATTCTTTGGGCACCAGGTAATTGAAGATCGGAATGTCCTCGTGCATGGCGTCCTCCTTTTCCCAGGGGGACGCCTTCATCTCCTCAAAGCCGGAGCGCACGATGACTTTCACGTCCTCGCCGCCGAGCCGGCGTGAGGAACGGCAGCAATCCATCGCGGTGTTGCCGCCGCCAAGCACGATGACGCGCTTGCCGATCTTGTCGATGTGGCCGAACGAAACGCTGGACAGCCAGTCGATGCCGATGTGGATGTTCTTGGCCGCTTCGGTGCGGCCGGAAACGTCCAGGTCGCGGCCGCGCGGCGCGCCGCAGCCGACAAAGATGGCGTCGAAGTCTTCGGCGAGCAGCGCCTTGAGGCTGTCGATCCGCTTGCCGCCGACAAATTCGATGCCGAGATCGAGAATGTACCGGCATTCCTCGTCGAGCACGCTTTCCGGCAGCCGGAATTTTGGAATTTGCGTGCGCATCATGCCGCCGGATTGCGGATCGGAATCGAACACCACGCAGTGATAACCCATCGGGGCCAAGTCCCGCGCCACCGTCAGCGAAGCGGGCCCGCCGCCCACCAGCGCGATGCGCTTGCCGTTTTTCGTCGCGGCGGGCTTTGGCAGGCGATGGCGGATATCGTCCTTGAAGTCGGCGGCGACGCGTTTGAGCCGGCAGATCGCGACCGGTTCTTTTTCGACGCGGCCGCGGCGGCAGGCGGGTTCGCAGGGGCGATCGCAGGTGCGTCCGAGAACGCCCGGAAACACATTGGATTCCCAATTGATCATGTAGGCGTCGCTGTAGCGGCCCGCCGCGATCAAACGGATATATTCGGGAACCGGCGTGTGCGCCGGACAGGCCCACTGACAATCCACGACCTTGTGAAAATAGTCGGGGGCCGAAATGTCGGTGGGTTTCATTGACTCCTCTTGCACGCAGCAGCCCGCTCTTGAGTGCGGCGGTCCATGCACGCTGCTGCGCGGATTTCCTTCCCCCGGCGGGGCCCCGTAGCCGATTCCGGCGCGGATACTAGTCGAGGGGGGTGGGGATTTCCACCGCTTCTCATTGTTATAACAAGCTTTTGTGTCTGGCGGTCCTTAACAAGAACGCGATTGCGGCAACAATGGTGCGCCGCAGACCGGGAGTCCCCTCTCGTGGCCATAACGGCCTGTAACTCTTTGAAAATATGGGCTAAATAATCTTGGATGCGCGATCTGTTCGAGACCTCTCAGCGCCCGGACCCAATGGCGGCGGCGCGCCGTGGCGCGCGGCCGGCTTTGCCGCACCGTTTTTACCAAAAAGCGACGGCGGCGAGCGCCCCGGAAGGCCATATCGTGCGCCTCGACGACAAACCGGCGCGTACGCCCGCGCGGCGGCGACTTGCCGCGCCGACGCTTTCGCTCGCGGAAGCCATCGCGGCGGAATGGGAGGCGCAGCGCGAGCTGATCGATCCGGCAACAATGCCGCTGACGCGCTTTGCCAATGCGATCATCGACGGCGTTGCCGATTCACCAGGACCGGTCGCAGCCGAAATCGAGAAATATCTTGCCTCTGATTTGCTGTTCTATCGCGCCAGTAGTCCACCGCAACTTCGCGAGCGACAGACACAACGGTGGGATCCAATCCTGGCCTGGGTGCGCGATTCGCTCGGCGCGCAATTCAAGCTCGGTGAAGGCATCATTCATGTTGCCCAACCGGAAACCGCGCTGAAGGCGGCCCGCGCCACCATCCCGGCCGACCCGTGGCGGCTTGGCGCGGTTCATGTGATCACAACGCTCACCGGCTCCGCACTGCTTGCGCTCGCGCTGGCGCGGGGCGCATTGACTGCCGACGTGGTGTGGCAGGCGGCGCATGTCGATGAGGACTGGAATATGGAGCAATGGGGCAAGGACGACATGGGGCTCGAGCGCCGCGCGTTCCGCTTCGCCGAGATGCGGGCGGCGGCGAAGGTTTTGTCCGCGCTGTCGGAATAATGCTCGGCTTATCCGCCGGTGACGCTCATATGGCGGGCCAGCGCCGGCCGCCGGTGGCGGCGATCGATGATGAAATCATGGCCCTTGGGCTTTCGCGCGATCGCCTCGTCGATGGCGGCGAACAGCACATCGTTGGCTTCGGAGGCGCGCAGCGGCTGGCGCAGGTCGGCGGCGTCGCTCTGTCCGAGGCACATATAGAGGGTGCCGGTGCAGGTGACCCGCACGCGATTGCACGACTCGCAGAAATTGTGGGTGAGCGGCGTGATGAAGCCGAGCCGGCCGCCGGTTTCGGCGACGCGCACATAACGCGCCGGCCCGCCGGTGCGATAATCGATCTCTTCCAGCGTGAAACGCTGGCCAAGACGCGCGCGCACCAAGGAAAGCGGCAGATACTGGTCGAGACGGCCTTCGCCGATTTCACCGAGCGGCATCACCTCGATCAGCGTCAGGTCCATGCCGCGCCCGTGCGCCCATTCGATCAGCCGGGGGAATTCATCGTCGTTGACGCCCTTGAGCGCGACCGCGTTGATCTTGACCTTCAGGCCGGCGGCCTGCGCGGCGTCGATGCCATTGAGGACCTCATGCAGCGAGCCCCAGCGGGTGATGGCGCGGAATTTGTCCGCGTCGAGCGTATCGAGCGAAACGTTCACGCGCCGCATGCCCGCCGCCGCGAGCTGGCCGGCATAGCGGGCAAGCTGGGAACCGTTCGTGGTCAAGGTCAGTTCATCGAGCCGGCCGGAGCGCAGGTGCCGCGACAGCGATTGAACGAGCGTCATGATGCCGCGCCGCACCAGCGGCTCGCCGCCGGTGAGACGGAGTTTTGTTACGCCGCGGGCGACGCATGCCGAGCACAGCCGGTCGAGCTCTTCCAGCGTGAGAACCTCGGCTTTGGGCAGAAACGACATATTTTCCGCCATGCAATAGACGCAGCGGAAATCGCAGCGATCCGTCACCGAGACGCGAAGATAAGTAATGGAGCGGCCGAACGGGTCGACCAGTTCCCGCCGCGCCGCCGCTCGGTCAAGTTCCAAATCTGGAACACCGGCTGAAACGCTGTGCTGCACGCTGTCCATCTCTATCAAGATAATCAGGAATAGTGCCGGATAAAGCCCTGATCGTCCAGAATTTTTCCCAAAGCGCCCGGTCGGCGCTAGCGCTGCGACGGCGGCGGCGGCGGTGGGAAGGGCGAGGGTGCCGCGGACCGCGGCTGCTCCGGGGTATATGTCGAGGGCGGCGGCGGTGGCGGGAACGCAGCGTCGGGCGCGTCAGCCGGTTGAGACTTTGGCATCGGCTTGGCGGCGGTTTTTTTGGCGGTTTTGCGCGGTTTCGGCTTCACGGTCGGCTTGGCTTCAACCGCTTGCAGCGTGACCTGGACCGGGTTGGGCAAAAAGTTCGGCGGATCGCTCTGCGCCACGCTCACCGGCACGCTCTGCGGCACATGGCCGTTCATTGTGAAGTTCAATGTCTGCGCGGTCAGCGACAGCGCGAGCGAACAGGGGGTCCGGCAGGTTTGACCGTCCACGGTGCGAACATCGGCGCCGGGCGGCTCGGTCTCGAACTGCAACGTCACCACCGGTGGTGGCGGCGGTTTGATCGTCATCCACGATGGCGCCCAAGATGGTGAGGACGCGCTCGTGCATCCTGCCAGCGCGAGGCCCGCGAGCGTAAAGATCGCGGCGGGGACGAGCCGAACGCGCAACATGAAGAGCTCTCCGTCCAGGCCGAAATTACGACTGATGCGGTGGAAGGTACCTTGGCCGCATTTAAGAAAAGACGCATTTTCAGTAGCTTGGGCAAGACCACCCGCCGGTGCGATAGGCTCCTCGTTTGTTAAGGTTAACCAGCGCTTACCATCCGATGTGGCTCGCGATCATGCTGGACCGCCGATGCACGTTTTGGCGAGCGCCCGCACCGCCTCGGGCAGATCGGCAAACGAGCTGATGAGCCGATCCGGCTCGAGCGTCGCGATCGGCACCTCGCTATAGCCGAAATCCACCGCAATGACAGGGACCCTGGCACCGCGCGCTGTGCGCACGTCGGTGCCGGAATCGCCGATCATGATAGCGCGGCCTGGTTCGCCGCCGGCGCGCCGAACGGTCTGCCGCAATATTTCCGGATCGGGCTTCATCACGCCGAAAGTGTCCTGGCCGCAAATGGCGGCAAAGTACCGATCGAGCTTGAGTGTTTTCAACAGCCGGACCGACAGCCATTCGAGCTTGTTGGTGCAGACGGCGAGCTGATGACCCGCGGCGGCGAGCTCTTCCAGCGCGCGTTCCAGTTGCGGAAAAGGCCGCGAGCGGTCGGCGATGTGCGCGGCATAATGTTCAATAAACGCGCGAAACAGGCGATCGAGATGCGCTTTCGCGTCGGGCCGCCCATCGGCGTCGAGCGCCTTGGCGATCATCCCCCTGGCGCCGCCGCCGATCATCCGGCGGGCGTCGTCATAGGGCACGGGCGGCAAACCCTCGCCGGCGAGGATGAGGTTGAGCGTCGAGATCAGATCGGGCGCGGTATCGACCAGCGTGCCGTCGAGATCGAAAACGAGGGTGAGCATGCGTTCTCGCTAAACGGCGCGTTACAACCGCGCAAGGGTCTAGGATCGGTGGTGGAAGGCAGGTACACACCGGCCCATGAACGCCGACGCTTACAAACGGGCAGCCGCGGCCCGTGCGCTCGAATTCGTCCGCCCGGGCATGCGCCTTGGGCTCGGTACCGGCTCGACCGCGGCGCACTTTGTCGAATTACTGGCCGATCGGGTGCGGGCGGGACTCGACATCGTTGCCGTGCCGACCTCCGAAGCGACGCGTGCGCTGGCGGAGCGGCTCGGCATCGCGCTCACCACGCTTGATGCCACTCCGGAGCTCGACCTGACGGTCGACGGCGCCGACGAGATTGCGCCGGATCTGACCTTGATCAAAGGCGGCGGCGGCGCGCTGCTGCGCGAGAAAATCGTGGCAACGGCCTCGGCACAAATGGTCGTCATCGCCGACGCATCGAAGTGCGTCGCGACCCTCGGCCGCTTCCCGCTGCCGGTCGAGATCACCTCGTTCGGCGCTGCGGCAACGCGCCGCGCGGTGGAACAGGCCGCCGCCGCCAGCGGGTGTCCGGGACCGGCGCTGCTTCGCAAGACGGCGGACGGCCATGCTTTCGTCACGGATGGCGGGCACTGGCTGCTGGACGCCCAATTGCGGCAGATAGCCGATCCGCAAGCTCTCGCGGGCCGGCTTGCCGCCATCCCGGGCGTCATGGAGCATGGCTTGTTCATCGGCATCGCGCGGGCTGCTATTGTCGCCGGTCCTGACGGGGCGCGTGTTATCGAGCGGCCCTAATCTCAAACACGAAGGGAGTGCGCCTATGATCGCCCGTCTCACCATGCGTCCAGCCGCAGCGCGTCGCATCGGACGTTATATGCTCGCCGCGCTCGTCGCCCTCGCCATGACTACAGCCGCGCATCGCGCCTCGGCCCAAGCCGCGCAGCCATCTCCGACCGCAATTCTTTTGGCAAAGCAACTCGTCGAGATCAAACACATCAAGGATATATACGTGCCGCTGGTGCGCGGTGTTGTCGAAAAGACCCGTGACATGTTCATGCAGACGAACTTCATGTGGTCGAAGGACCTTAACGACGTCACCGATATCGAATTCAAGCAGTATGTGCCGCGCGCGAGCGAACTCGTGGACGAGACCGCCCGCATCTATGCCACCCATTTCACCGAGCCGGAATTGAAGCAACTGCTGGCGTTCTACCAGTCGCCGGTCGGTCAGAAAGCGCTGGTGGAGGAGCCGAAGATAGTCGACGAGAGCATGGCCAAAGCCGGCTCATGGGGGGACAATCTTTCCCAGGAAGTGATGGTCAGCATGCGTGCCGAAATGAAAAAACGCGGACACGATATGTAATATGGCCGATCACGACGCCGATCTTTTCGTTATCGGAGGCGGATCGGGCGGCGTGCGCGCCGCACGGATCGCCGCGGAGCATGGCGCCCGCGTGATCGTCGCGGAAGAGTATCGGCTGGGTGGCACCTGCGTCATCCGCGGCTGCATTCCTAAGAAGCTTTTTGTCTATGCGTCGCGGTTCCACGGCGAATTCGAAGACGCCGCCGGGTTCGGCTGGACGGTGCCGCATGCGTCGTTCGACTGGAAGACGCTAGTCGCGAACAAGGATCGCGAGATCGCTCGCCTTGAAGCGGCCTATGGCGCGACGCTGGCGAAGGCCGGCGTGAAGGTTGTCAAAAGCCGGGCCGTGCTGGTCGACGCCCACACGGTGCAATTGACGAATGGCGATCGCG
Source organism: uncultured Alphaproteobacteria bacterium (assembly GCA_963743395.1). Classification (GTDB taxonomy): domain Bacteria; phylum Pseudomonadota; class Alphaproteobacteria; order Rhizobiales; family Xanthobacteraceae; genus BOG-931. Next base: position 1,525,106 of record CAVUPV010000013.1, on the reverse strand, counting down.
TGCGCGCAGCCTATATCCTGATCGCCACCGGCGCGACACCGAGCTATGGCGATCCGATCCCCGGCATCGAGCACGCCATCTCTTCGAACGAAGCATTCCACCTGCCGGACTTTCCGCGCCGCGTGTTGATCCAGGGCGGCGGTTACATCGCCGTTGAATTCGCCGGCATCTTCGCCGGCCTCGGCGCGCATGTGACGCTGGTCTATCGCGGCGAGAATATCTTGCGCGGCTTCGACGACGATGTGCGCCGGCACCTGCGCGTCGAGATGGAGGCGCGCGGCATCAAGGTCATCACCGGATGCAAGGTCGCCGCGATCGCACCGGACGGCGGCCACTATTCGGTGCGGCTCTCCGGCGGCAATCAAATCTCCGCCGACCGCGTCATGTTCGCCGTCGGCCGCCGGCCGAATGTCGACGGGATGGGGCTCGCCGAAACCGGCGTCGAGATCGGCAAGAACGGCGGCGTGGCGGTTGACGAATATTCGCGCACTACGGCGCAGAACATTTATGCCGTCGGCGATGTCACCAACCGCATCAATCTTACGCCGGTCGCCATCCGCGAGGGCCACGCATTCGCCGACACCGTATTCGGCGGCCACCCGACGGCGGTCGATCATGCCGATGTGCCGACGGCGGTATTCTCGGAGCCGGAAGTCGGAACGGTCGGGCTGACCGAGACGGAGGCCCGCGCGCGGCTTGCGCAAACCGATATCTACGAAGCCATGTTTCGGCCGCTGCGGGCGACGCTTTCAGGCCGCGCCACCAGGGTGCTGATGAAGCTCGTGGTCGATGGTCGCTCCGGCCGGGTCGTCGGCTGCCACGTGGTCGGCGAAGGCGCGGCCGAGATCGCCCAGATCGCCGCCATCGCGGTGAAGATGGGAGCCAAGAAGGCCGACTTCGACGTCACCATCGCGCTGCACCCGACAGCCGGCGAAGAGCTGGTCACCATGCGCAAAAAGACTAAAAGTTACGCGCGGGAAGCTGCCGAATAGGCCAAAATCGGGACTTCTGCGGGCTGTCGCGGCATACACGCCCCGTGTATAAGACCCCATTCCGTCACCCTGAGGTGCGAGCGAAGCGAGCCTCGAAGGGCGACGGCCGCGGCGCGCGGGCCGTATCCTTCGAGGGCCGCTTCGCGGCCACCTCAGGATGACGGAATTGGAGCTAGACGCCGATGCCGAAACTATCGAACCTGGCGAAGTGGAGCCCGGATTCGTGGCGCGCCAAGCCTATTCTGCAAGTGCCGGATTATCCCGATCCGAAGGCCCTTGCCGATGTCGAGGCGACGCTCGCCACCTTTCCGCCGCTGGTCTTTGCCGGCGAGGCGCGCAATCTCAAAAGGGCATTGGCGCAGGTCGCCGCCGGTGACGCCTTCCTGCTGCAAGGCGGCGATTGCGCGGAAAGCTTTGCCGAGCACGGCGCCAACAATATCCGCGATTTTTTTCGCCTGTTTTTGCAGATGGCGGTGGTGCTGACCTATGCGGCGGCCTCTCCGGTCGTGAAGGTCGGGCGCATCGCGGGACAATTCGCCAAGCCGCGCACCTCGCCGACCGAGCGGCGCGGCAACGTCGAGCTGCCGGTCTATCGCGGCGATATCATCAACGGCACCGACTTCACGACGGAGGCGCGCACGCCGGACCCGCGCCGGCAGCTCGAGGCCTATCGCCAGTCCGCCGCGACGCTCAATCTGCTGCGCGCCTTCGCCACTGGCGGTTACGCCAACCTGTCGAATGCGCATCAATGGATGCTGTCCTTCGTCAAGGACAGCCCGCAGTCGAAGCGTTACCAGGATCTCGCCGGCCGCCTCACCGAGACGCTCAACTTCATGCGCGCCTGCGGTATCGATCCCGAAGTGCATCCCGAGATGCGCACGACGGATTTCTTCACCAGCCACGAAGCGCTGTTGCTCGGTTACGAGCAGGCATTTACGCGCGTCGATTCGACGACCGGCGATTCATATTGCACCTCGGGTCATATGGTCTGGATCGGCGACCGCACCCGGCAGGCCGATCATGCCCATGTCGAATATTGCCGCGGCATCAAAAATCCACTCGGCCTGAAAACCGGTCCGTCGCAAAAGCCGGACGAGCTTCTCAAGCTCCTCGACATTCTCGATCCCGACAACGAGCCGGGGCGCATAACGCTGATCTGCCGCGTCGGCGCCGACAAGGCTGCCGACCTGTTGCCGCCCATGGTGCGCGCGATAAAGCGCGACGGGCGCAATGTCGTGTGGTCGTGTGATCCGATGCATGGCAATACGGTGAGCTCGGTGAGCGGATATAAGACCCGGCCATTCGACCAAATCCTCAAAGAGGTGCGGACGTTTTTTCAAGTTCATGCCGCCGAAGACACCATTGCCGGCGGCGTGCATCTGGAAATGACCGGCCAGAACGTCACCGAATGCACCGGCGGCGCGCGCGCCATCAGCGAAGAGGATCTCAACGACCGCTATCACACGGTCTGCGATCCGCGGCTCAACGCCGAGCAATCGCTCGACCTCGCCTTCCTTCTGGCCGATCTTCTTAAATCCGAGCGTCAGGGCAAGGCGAAGCCGTTTCCCGCCGTCGCGGCGCTGTAGCATGAACGCCCGCCCTGCCGACCGCCTGGCGATTGCCGTGGCGCAGCTTAATCCGATCGTCGGCGATGTCGCCGGCAATCTCGATCGCGCCAGAAAAGCGCGCGCTGTGGCCGCACGCGACCGCGCCGATCTGATCGCCTTTTCCGAGCTGTTTATTGCCGGCTATCCGCCCGAGGATCTGGTGCTCAAGCCGTCCTTCCAGGCCGCCTGCCGCGCCGCGGTCGAGGCGCTGGCGCGGGATACCGGCGATGACGGCCCGGCCGTGCTGATCGGCGCGCCCTGGGTCGAGGATGGCAAGCTCTACAACGCCTATGCGCTTCTCGACGCCGGCCGCATCGAGGCGGTCCGCTTCAAGGTCAATCTGCCGAATTACGGCGTGTTCGACGAAAAGCGGGTGTTTGCCTCGGGCCCGGTGCCCGGCCCGGTAAACTTCCGCGGGGTGCGGTTCGGCGTGCCGATCTGCGAGGACAGTTGGACCGATTGGGGCGACTACGAGAATGTCGTGGAGTGCCTGGCCGAGACCGGCGCGGAGCTTTTGATCGTTCCCAATGGCTCGCCCTATTGGCGCGACAAGATCGACGTGCGGCTCAATGTTTCGGTGGCGCGCGTCACCGAGGCGGCGCTGCCGCTGATTTACGTCAATCAGGTCGGCGGCCAGGACGAGCTCGTGTTCGACGGCGCATCTTTCGCCCTCAACGCCGACTGCTCGATCGCCTTCCAGCTGCCGGCCTTTCGCGACATGGTGGTGACGACGCATTGGTCGCGCGGTGACGGCAAATCGAACGCGGGCGCTTGGCGCGCCGCGACGGGCCCGATCGCGCCGGCCGAAGAGCCGGATGAAGCGGATTACTCCGCCTGCATGTTGGGCTTGCGCGATTACGTCGAGAAAAACCGCTTCAAGGGCGTCGTCATCGGGCTTTCCGGCGGTATCGATTTCGGCGTTGTGCGCGGCGATGGCGGTCGATGCCTTGGGCGCCGAGCGCGTGCGTTGCGTGATGCTGCCGTTTCGCTACACCTCGCAAGCCTCGCTCGACGATGCCGCGGCGATCGCGGATGCGCTCGGGGCGCGCTACGACGTCGTTCCAATTGAAAGCGCGGTGCACGGGCTCGAAGCGGCGCTCACGGCGGTGTTCGCCGGCGCGCCGCGCGACGTCACCGAGGAGAATCTGCAAGCGCGCGCCCGCGGCACCATCCTGATGGCGATCTCCAACAAATTCGGCTTGATGGTGGTGACGACCGGCAACAAGTCGGAAATGTCGGTCGGCTACGCCACGCTCTACGGCGACATGAACGGCGGCTTCAATCCGATCAAGGATCTGTACAAGACCGAAGTCTATCGGCTGGCGCGGCTGCGCAATACGTGGAAGCCCGAGGACGCGCGCGGCCCGGCGTGTGACGTCATTCCGGAAAATGTGCTCACCCGGGCGCCCAGCGCGGAATTGCGCGACAACCAGACCGACCAGGACACGCTGCCGCCCTACGAGGTGCTCGATCAGATTCTGCAGCGCCTGGTCGAACGCGAGGAGTTGATCGCCACGATTGTCGCTGCTGGTTTCGATCGCGACACCGTGCTCAAGGTCGAGCGGATGCTCAATCTGGCAGAATATAAACGCCGCCAGGCGGCGCCGGGCGTGAAGGTGACCTTGAAGAATTTCGGCCGCGATCGGCGCTATCCGATCGTCAATCGCTTCAACGATCCGGGCACGCCAAATCCGGAGCCCGACCGCGCGCTCATCAAAGGCGCGTCGATGGCAAAGGCCGGCGCGCCGGATTTTTGATTTATTCGCGCCTTTAGTGCGCCGACGGTTGCTGCGACATTTGCCCCGCCGACAGGAAGGGCGGTCCGACGACCCGCACCGAACGCTTCGCCGTGTCCGCGCCGCTTGCGCTCGCAGCCGGCGAGGTAGCAGCCGCGCCGGCTGGCGCGTTCGCGCCGCTCGAAGCGCCCGGCTTGCCGGATTGTTTCGGCGGCGCCGACAGGGCTTTTGCGTTCTGATCGGTCACGACGATATCGCCGCTCTCGAGCGTCGAGGAATCGTCGGCATTCTTGAGCGCGTCGGCCCAGCTCTGGCCCGGCGCGCGGCAGGAACAGCTGGCGGTCAGCTGGGTGCGGTAATGGAAGGCGGCCGGGAGCGCCGTATATAACTGGCCGCTGTTCGACACCGCCTGCGTCATGTCCTCGCCCGGATTGCGGAACGAATACAGCGCCACCTCGGAGGCGGGGCACAGGCGATGGCAGGCATTCTCGTCATCGGCGAACCGGGTCGGCACTGTCGAATATGAGATCGGAAAATAGTAACCGTCGCAGGTGCGCACGCAGACGGTGTGATAGGTGCCCGACGGCGCGCCGTCGCCGTTGGCGTTTAGAATCGTACCGCCGCCGAACAGTGCGTCGAAGAAGCCTTGCGGTCCGCCTTGTGAATTGGCGGCGGCGGTGTACTGGGCGCCGCAATTGTTCTGCGCCAGTTGTCCGATCAGCGCGCGGCGCTGTCCATTCTGATCGTCGCTGCCGCTCTGCAGATGCTGCAAGTCGTTCGTCATATGATCGAGATTGTCGCGCATACCCTGGATTTGCGACGTGATCGGGCCGCACTGCGGCGACAGCGCCGAGAACAGCGCGAAGAATCCTTCGCCGGCGCAGCCCGACTTGTGGGCTTGCCCGACCGTACGGTCGATGTCGGCCTGCTGCTTGGCGATCGCGTCTTGCGTGCGCTTGATCGTGTCGGCGCGGGCCGGATCGGCGGCGCCCTGGTCGAACGCCACGAGTTGGCCCTGCAGCCGCGCGCAGATCGGTGTCGACGCGGTCTGGTTCGGCGGCGGCTGATTGGCGCCCGGCTGATTGGGTATCTGCTGCACCGGCTGCGGCGCGGGCGGTTGCTGATATTGCGGTGCGTGGCCGGGAACGCCCTGCGCCTGGACGCTCGCCGACAAAGCCAGCACGCCAAACGCAGCTCCAAGCGCGGACTGCAGCACTGCTTGGCCGAGGCCGCGCGATTTTTCGGGCATTTTGGGGGTCCGACGCCGGTTCCGGAGCTGCGGATCAAGCCCCGCAATGGTGACTAAAGTGTGGACGCCGCCGCTGTCAATCATTCCGCATCGGGCTGTTTTTCCGGCCGCGCGCGGTCGAAGGCGTCAAGTTTCAGGCAGGCCTCGTCGACGGCGACGATTTTGGGGAATTTGTCCAGCGGCACTTTGAGCCGCCTCGCATTATAGACCTGCGGCACCAGGCAAAGGTCGGCCAGCGTGACTTGCCCGCCGCAAGCGTAGGGCGCGCCTTCGATCAGCGCCTCGATCGCCTCGAAGCCGGCAATCACCCAGTGATGGTACCAGGCGTCGATCGCGCTTTGCTCCTGCGCCATCACGTTTTTGAGGTAGCGCAGCGGGCCGATATTGTTCAGCGGATGGATATCGCAGGCGACGATCTCGGCGAGCGCGCGCGCTTTGGCGCGGGCAATCGGGTCTTTGGGCAAGAGCGGCGGGTCGGGATACGTCACATCGAGATAATCGATGATGGCGACCGACTGGATCAGCACATCGCCGGCTGGCGTGACCAGCGCCGGCAGCCGCATCTGCGGATTGATCGCGCGAAACTCGGGCCGCTTGTTGTGACCGCCGTCCTTGACGAGGTGGATCGGCGCCGTCTCGTAGGCGATGCCTTTGAGATTAAGCGCGATGCGCACGCGATAGGCGGCGGAGGAGCGAAAATACGAATAGAGCTTCACACATCCTCCACGCCGTCGTCTTTGCCGTCGCGCTCCAGCGTCTCGGCGACGAGTTGCGCCGACCGGTCGGTGAGCTCTTTGAGCGCGCGGTCGAACGCATCGCGGTCGCTCGGGCTCAAGATTTCCGTCAGCCGCCGGGCAAAGTCCAGCGCATGCGGCGCCAGCTCTTCGTACATGGACCGGCCGGGAGCGGTCAGCGACAGGAACGATTCTCGCATGTCGGCACGGTTGGCGCGCCGCACCAGAAGCTTGCGTCGTTCCAACAGCGCCACAGCGCGCGACACCTTGGTTTTGTGCATGTGGGTGTGCGCGCCGATCGCTTTGCCGGTCATGATGCCGTACTGGCCGAGCGTCACCAGCACGCGCCATTCCGGCACGCCGATGCGGTAGCGCCGCGCATAGACCCGCGACAGCGCCTGCGAGACGAGGCTCGCCACCACGTTGAGTTGATAGGGCAGGAATTGCTCGAGCTTCAGCGGCGCCCGTTCGGCCGCCGCGGCCGCGTCTGATTTGTCCTGCAGGCTGCTGTTCATCGCGTGTCGGCCGGCCATTGCGCGAACCCGGGCGCGAAGATGAACGAACTTCCGTGCCCACGCAACGGCATAGCGCGGCGACAGCGCGGACATGCAATTTGGGTCGATGTGAAAATGCGCTGGTTTAGCGCGAGCACTCGATGGCGACGAAGTCGTCGCAGCTATCGCCCTTGCAGGAGCCGGGGCCGCTGGTCGGGATGGCGCCGGTGATGTCGTCGCGGTCGACCTTACGGTACGACACCGCCTGGGCGAATTCGTGCGCGCGGCAATATGTATTGGCCACGGTCTCGCCGCAGGCGGCGCCCGACGACAGGCAGCGGTCGACGCCGTAGCCGTCGGCGTCGTTGGCGATGATGAACATGCGTTTTTCCGCGTGCGCGGCGGCGGCCGTGAGCAGCACGGCCGCGATGGCGCTGGACGCGATCAACAATCGCATGGTTCCCCCAACCGGTGTATTTCTGCCGCGCCTGCGAACGGGCTGGCGCCGGTAACTTTGAGAATGCGGCGGCGGGGTTAAGCCTTCGTTAAGTGACGCAATTCGGGGCGGGCGGCGGCAGCCTGGCGTGCGAAGCCGTCAGGACCTTGACGCCATGCGCCTCCTCGACCATTGTGCGCGCCATGAACGGCCAGACCCAGATCCGCGGCATTTGCCGGGAGATTATTCGCTAGCGACATTCGCTGGCTGCGGCCGTCTTTTCTCACCGTCGAGACTTTGGACACGCCCGGCCAGCAGGCCTTAAGGCGTACAATGCTTTTTCGCACGGTTTGATTCGACGATGGACCTGAAACTCTACGATACGCTGACGCGCGAGAAGCGGGTGTTCAAGCCGCTCGATCCGAAGAACGTGCGCATGTATGTGTGCGGGCCGACGGTCTATGACTTCGCCCATATCGGCAATGCGCGACCGGTCATCGTGTTCGACGTGCTGTTCCGGCTGCTGCGCCATCTCTATGGCGCCGACCACGTCACTTACGTGCGCAACATCACCGACGTCGACGACAAGATCAACGCGCGCGCCGCGGAGGAATTTCCGGCGCTGCCGCTCAACGAGGCGATCCGCAAGGTCACCGAGGCCACCGACAAACAATTCCACGACGACGTCGCCGCGCTCGGCTGCCTGCCGCCCACCGTCGAGCCGCGCGCCACCGAGCATATCGCCGAGATGCGCACGCTGATCGACCGGCTGGTGGCGTCCGGTAACGCCTATGTCGCGGAAGATAATGTGCTGTTTTCGCGTGCCGTCGGATCCCGATTACGGCGAACTGTCGAAGCGGCCGCTCGACGAGATGATCGCCGGCGCGCGCGTCGAGGTCGCGCCCTACAAGCGCGCGCCGATGGATTTTATCTTGTGGAAGCCGTCGAAGCCGGGCGAGCCGGCGTGGCCGTCGCCCGCCGGGATCGCGACGCCCGGCCGGCCGGGCTGGCACATCGAGTGCTCGGCGATGTCATGGAAATATCTCGGCGAAATGTTCGACATCCACGGCGGCGGCATCGACCTCGTCTTTCCGCACCACGAAAACGAAATCGCGCAATCGCGCTGTGCCTTCCATACGCCGGTGATGGCCAATTACTGGATGCATAACGGATTTCTGCAGGTCGAAGGCGAGAAGATGTCGAAGAGCCTCGGCAATTTCGTGACGATCCATGAACAGCTGACGGGTTGGAACGGATATCGGTGGCCCGGAGCGGTACTGAAGTTTGCGATGCTTTCGACCCATTATCGACAGCCGATCAATTGGACGCAGCAAAAGCTGGAAGAAGCTGCAATAACGCTTAGCACTTTCAAGCAAAGATGTTTTGATGACGGCGGCGCCGAGCCGGTGGATGAAGTGCTCGACGCACTAAACGATGACTTGAATACTCCGCAAGCGATTACAGCGCTTCATAAGCTTTTTGACAGAAGCCAGAGAGGGCTAGCGTCTCCTGCTGCGGTCCGTTCGAGTTGTAGATTTCTCGGTATCGATGTTGCGGAGGCGGATCTCGCAAAAACGATTTTGAAACAGGTTGACGAGGGGAGGGTTGCGACATTGATCGAGCAAAGATCGGCTGCGCGCAAAGCTAAGAAGTTCGCCGAATCCGACCGCATCCGCGATGAACTCGCGAAAATGGGCGTCGTGCTGCACGACACCAAGGACGGCACCACCTGGGAGATCGCGCGATGACTCTTCCGCGTCATGGCCGGGCTTGTCCCGGCCATCCCGAAACGGTGTGCACTTCCGATTGGGATGCCCGCGACAAGCGCGGGCATGACGCAGCGATGTATTCACGGACACTTGTGTCATGACGTCCCGCCCGCTGCCGAAACTTGCGATGCGGCCGATGCTGCCGACCGACGTGCCGCTCCTGGCGGAGATTTTCCGCGCTGCCATCGAGGAACTGACCGCCGAGGATTACAGCGAAACGCAGCAGGAGGCGTGGGCGGCAGCGGCGGACGACCTGGAAGAATTCGGCGCCAAACTGACCGGCGATTTGACGCTGGTCGCGACCTTCGGCGGCGCGGCGGTCGGCTTTGCTTCGCTCGCGGATAATACGCGCATCGACATGCTCTATGTGCATCCGGCTGCGACCGGGCAGGGCGCCGGCGCCATGCTGACAGACGCCTTGGAAAAGCTCGCCACCGCGCGCGGCGCCAAGGAGCTGAGCGTCGAAGCGAGCGACACGGCAGTGGGCTTTTTTGAAAAGCGCCGATTTTCGGCAAAAACCCGCAACACCGTGACGCTCGGCGGCGAGTGGCTCGCCAATACCACGATGGTGAAACCGCTCGGAGCGAAGGAAGGCGGGGTAGATCATGACTGAGCCGCGTTCCACATTTTTCGGCCTGCGCACGCATCATGTGGTGATCGCGCTTGTCGCGATACTGCTCGCTGTGGCGCTGGCGTCTAATTATTATCTGTGGTGACGGCATGACGCGCGAAAAGCTTTATCTGTTCGACACCACGTTGCGCGACGGCGCGCAGATGAACGGCGTCGATTTCACGCTGGCCGACAAGCTTGCGATCGCCCGCCTGCTCGACGAACTCGGCATCGACTATATCGAGGCCGGCTATCCCGGCGCCAATCCGACCGATACGAGTTTTTTCTCCGAGCGGCGACCGATGCGGGCGAAAGTCACCGCCTTCGGGATGACGCGCCGTCCCGGCCGGTCGGCGTCGAACGATCCGGGCCTAAACGCGCTGCTCGATGCGCAGGCCGACGCCATCTGCTTTGTCGCCAAAGCCTGGGATTATCACGTGCGCGTCGCGCTGGAGACGACCGAGGAGGAAATGCTCGCCTCGGTCCGCGACAGCGTGCGCGCCGCCAAAGCGAAAGGCCGCGAAGTGCTGCTCGACTGCGAGCATTTCTTCGACGGCTACAAGGGCAAGCCCGCCTACGCGCTCGCCTGCGCCAAAGCGGCCTATGACGAAGGCGCGCGCTGGGTGGTGCTGTGCGACACCAATGGCGGCACGTTGCCGCACGAAGTCGAGCGCATCGTCGGCGAGGTTTGCACCAAAATCCCCGGCGACCATGTCGGCATCCACGCCCATAACGACACCGAGCAGGCGGTGGCGAACTCGTTTGCCGCGGTACGCGCCGGCGCGCGGCAGATCCAGGGCACGCTTAACGGGCTCGGCGAGCGCTGCGGCAACGCCAATCTCGTTTCCATTATTCCGACGCTGAAGCTCAAGAGCGAATATGCCGGCAAATTCGAAATCGGCGTATCGGACGAGGCGCTTGGCTGCCTGGCGCGGGTGTCGCATGCGCTCGACGAATTACTCAATCGCGCGGCGAACCGCCACGCGCCTTATGTCGGCGAAAGTGCGTTTGCTACCAAGGCCGGCATCCACGCTTCCGCGATCGTGAAGGAGCCGGCCACCTACGAGCACATCGCGCCGGAGCGCGTCGGCAACAGGCGAAAACTTCTCGTCTCCGATCAATCCGGCCGCTCCAACGTGCTGGCCGAGCTCGACCGCATCGGCATCGCGATCGACAAGAACGATCCCCGCGCCGCCCGGCTGCTCGACGAGGTCAAGGAGCGCGAGGCGATCGGCTACGCCTACGAAACGGCGGACGCCTCGTTCGAGCTTTTGGCCCGGCGCCTGCTCGGTCAGGTGCCGCATTATTTCGACGTGGAAAAATTCGACGTCAATGTGGAACAGCGCAACAATGCCAAGGGCGAGCGCGTCACCGTGAGCCAGGCGGTGGTCAAGCTGAAAGTCGGCAACGACGAGCTGATCTCGGTCGCCGAAGGCATCGGCCCGGTCAACGCGCTCGATCTGGCGTTGCGCAAGGACCTCGGCAAATATCAGAGCTTCATCACCGGCCTCGAACTGACCGATTATCGCGTGCGCATCCTCAACGGCGGCACCGGCGCCGTCACCCGCGTGCTGATCGAGAGCGCGGACGAGACCGGCGACCGCTGGACCACGGTCGGCGTCTCCGCCAACATCATCGACGCGTCGTTCCAGGCGCTGATGGATTCCATCGTCTATAAGCTGGTGAAATCCGGCGCGCCGGCGTGAGGGAAGTGCGAGATCGGCATGATCGACCACATTTCCATCGCGGTGCGCGACCTCGCCAAGGCCGAACCGTTCTATGTTGCGCTCCTGGCGCCGCTCGGCATGACGAAATTGCGCGCATGGCCGAATGCGGCGATCGGTTTCGGCAAGAAATATCCCGAATTCTGGATCAACCGGCGCGACGCGATGCATCGCGTCGCCGACGACAGCGGCGTGCATATCTGCCTGCGTGCGCCCGATGCCGCGGCGGTCGATGCGTTTCACGCTGCGGCGCTCAAAGGCGGCGGCACGTCGGACGGTGCGCCGGGGCTGCGTGAAAAATATCACGGCAACTATTACGCCGCCTTCATCCGCGATCCGGACGGCAACCGCATCGAAGCGGTGACGTTTTTGCCGGACGCTTCTTAGCGTCGCCCGTCCGGAAAGCGGGGACCCCGCAGCAAAATCTGAATTCCCGCTTCCGCGGGAATGAGCGGAGAAAAGGTGCCGCTTACAGCCGTTCGGCGGGAACTGCCATTGCCTTTTCCGTTTCGGCGACGCGGCGCGCCGCGTCCTGCAACATCGGCAGAATGTCCTCGACGCGGTCGGCGACGAGGAAGTCCACGCGCAGCGCCGACGGCACGAATTGCACCGCACGCATGTGCTCGATCAGTTCCAGGAATCGGATTCCAATAGCCGCCGATATTGGCGATCAGGATCGGTTTTTTATGGCGGCCGAGCTGAATCCAGGTCAATTGCTCGACCAGTTCCTCCAGCGTGCCAATTCCTCCCGGCAAAGCGACAAAGGCGTCGGCGCGCTCGAACATTTTGCGTTTGCGCTCGTGCATGCCGCCGGTGACGATCATTTCGTGGTCGTGCGTCGCCCGCTCCTTTTGCATCAGGAATTCCGGGATGATGCCGGTGGCCTCGCCGCCGTGCGCGAGCACGGCCTCGGCGACTGCGCCCATCAGGCCGACCGAGCCGCCGCCGTAGACGAGCCGCACGCTGTTTTCGGCGAAGATTTGGCCGAGTTTTTTGGCCGCCTCGACAAAGGCAGGCTCCGTCCCAGGGCTCGATCCGCAATAAACGCAGACCGCATTGATTTTACTCATTGATTTGTTCTTGGATTCACTTTCACTGAACCCTAGATGTGGCGTCGATTCGGCTTCGCTGCAAGCGCTTTAGGCGGACTGCTTCATGCGGATGCAGAGCGCGGCGAAAGCGCCTATATGACGCAAACACTGGAGCGAGGGACGGTGGCGGCCAGTTGCGGCTCGTCAAAACCTGTGAATGAGCGATATTCAGCGACCGGCGGAACATCATAGGCGTGAGATAAGCGGCGACGGCGGGGCCTTGCTGTCAACGCTTGTCAGCCTGTGGCCCTATATCTGGCCGTCCGACCGGCACGACCTGAAGCTGCGCGTCGTATTCGCCACCTTGCTGCTGTTTGCCGCCAAGTTCGCGACCATCGCGGTGCCGTTCACCTTCAAATGGGCGACCGATGCGCTGGCCGGCCATGGCACCGCGCCCGTGGCGCCGAACAACTGGCTCGGCTGGGCGTTTGCCGCGCCGGTCGCCATGACGCTGGCTTACGGCGGCACCCGCATCGTCATGGGCGTCATCACGCAATGGCGCGACGGCATTTTCGCCAAGGTGGCGATGAACGCGGTGCGCCGGCTGGCGATGCTCACCTTCGAGCACGTGCATCTGCTGTCGCTGCGCTTTCATCTCGAGCGCAAGACCGGTGGGCTGACGCGCGTCCTTGAGCGCGGTCGCAATGCCATCGAGACGATCGTGCGCATGGTGCTGTTGCAGCTGGCGCCCACCGTGGTCGAGCTCGTCCTGGTCGTCGCCGTTCTGCTCCTGCATTTCGACTGGCGCTATGTCGTCATCGTCGGACTGACGGTCGTGCTGTTCATGTGGTTCACCTATGCCGCGACCGAGTGGCGTATTGGCATCCGCCGCAAGATGAACGAGAGCGACAGCGACGCCAACGCCAAGGCGATCGATTCGCTGCTCAACTACGAAACGGTCAAGTATTTTTCCGCCGAGACGCGCGAAGCCAGGCGCTACGACCGCTCGATGGGGCGTTACGAAGAGGCGAGCGTCAAGGCCTACACCTCGCTCGCCGCGATGAATGCTGGGCAGGCGATCATCTTCACTGCCGGGCTCGCCGCGACGATGGTGCTGTGCGCCTATGGCGTCGAGCAGCACACCAACACGGTCGGCGATTTTGTCATGATCAACGCCATGATGATTCAGCTTTATCAGCCGCTCAATTTCATGGGCATGGTGTACCGCGAGATCAAGCAGGCGCTGATCGACATCGAGCTGATGTTCTCGCTGCTCGGGCGCAAGCCGGAGATCGAGGACCGGCCGGGCGCCCAACCGCTGCAGGTGCGCGCCGGCACGATCCGTTTCGAGAATGTGTCGTTTGCCTACGATCCAGCGCGGCCGATCCTCAAAGATCTGAGCTTCGACGTCGCGGCGGGACACCGCGTCGCGATCGTCGGCCCTTCCGGCGCCGGCAAATCGACGATTTCGCGGCTGCTGTTCCGCTTCTACGACGTCACCGGCGGCCGCATCCTGATCGACGGCCAGGATATCCGCGACATCACGCAAGTCTCGCTGCGCGCCGCCATCGGCATGGTGCCGCAGGATACCGTGCTGTTCAACGACACCATCCGCTACAACATCCGCTACGGGCGCTGGGATGCGAGCGATGCCGAAGTCGAAGAGGCGGCGCGGCAGGCGCAGATCGACGGTTTCATCCGGCTCGCGCCCAAGGGCTATGAGACGGAAGTCGGCGAGCGCGGTCTAAAGCTTTCCGGCGGCGAGAAGCAACGCGTCGCCATCGCACGCACGATTCTCAAGGCGCCGCCGATCCTGCTCCTCGACGAAGCGACTTCGGCGCTCGACAGTCACACCGAAACCGACATCCAGGACGAACTCGAGCGGGTGTCGGAGAACCGCACCACGCTCGTCATCGCGCACCGGCTTTCGACCATCGTCGGCGCCGACGAGATTCTCGTGCTCGATCATGGCGCGATCGTCGAGCGCGGCACGCACCGCGAGCTGCTTGCCCGCGACGGCCTCTATGCCAGCATGTGGAACCGCCAGCGCGAAGCGCAGCTGGCGCGCGAAATTCTCGCCGAGGTCGGCGACGAGGATACCGCGCCCAATCGCAATCCACCGGAAACTGTCGAGCGAGCGTACTCCTGAGCCGGAATTTCTACCCGATGCTGCCGAGTGATAAGTCTCTTTGTCATGTCCCGCGGAGGCGGGGCATCCGTAATCGCCGCGGTGAAACAAGCTTGCTGTAATGGAATACTGGATCATCCGCCCTCGCGGATGAGGACAATTGGTATAATCATAAGTCATGTCGATCTACGACTCGATCAAGAAGCAACTCGCGCCGATCCATCCGGAAGGCTATCCCTTCATCGGCGGCTTTGCGCTTGCGAGCCTGATCCTGTTCTGGCTGTGGGCGCCGCTCGGCTGGCTGGCCACGCTGGCGACGATCTGGTGCGCCTATTTCTTCCGTGATCCGCGACGCGTGACGCCGGTGCGCGACGGCATCGTCGTCGCGCCGGCGGATGGCCGCGTGAGCCAGGTCGCCGACGTGGCGCCGCCGCCGGAGCTTAATCTCGGTACCCAGCCGCTGCGGCGTGTTTCCATTTTCATGAGCGTGTTCGATTGTCACATCAATCGCAGCCCGATCGCCGGCCGCATCGAACGCGTCGTCTATCGTGCCGGCAAGTTCCTCAGCGCCGATCTCGATAAAGCCAGCGAGGATAACGAGCGCAATGCGCTTGTCATCGTTACCGACGCCGGCGCGCGCATTGCGGTCGTCCAGATCGCCGGCCTCGTGGCGCGGCGGATCGTCCCATTCACGCGCGAGGGTGACACAGTCGGCGCAGGCCAGCGCATCGGCATGATCCGGTTCGGCTCGCGCGTCGATGTTTATCTGCCGGAAGGAACGCAGCTCCTCGTCACCTCGGGTCAGACCGCCATTGCCGGCGAGACCGTGCTCGCCGACCTCAATCCGACCGCGCCAAGAGGGTCGTTTCGCGTGAGCTGAAGCCGTTAACGAAGCCGGCGCCGTCCGTGGCAGTATTGGCCGGAACCGGCTATAATCGCCGCAATGGCCACGCAGCAATCAGGTTCCAACCGTCCGCGCCTGCCGCGGCTGCCGAAGCGGCGTTTCCGCCGCATTCCGGTGCGCACGCTGGCGCCGAATGTCATTACCTTGCTGGCGCTGTGCGCCGGCCTGACCGCGATCCGCCTGGCGTTCGAGAACCGCTATGTGCTGGCGCTCGCCGCCATCGTTTTCGCGGCGATCCTCGACGGCATCGACGGCCGCCTGGCGCGCTTCCTCAAAGGCACTTCGCGTTTCGGCGCGGAGCTCGACAGCCTGTCCGACTTCGTCAATTTCGGCGTGGCGCCGTCGCTGATCCTTTATTTCTGGGACCTGCATGACCTGAAATCCGCCGGCTGGATCGCCGCCATGGTGTTTGCCATTTGCGCCGGGCTGCGGTTGGCGCGTTTCAACGTGATGGTCGACGAGCCCGACCGGCCGGCCTGGAAGAGTAATTTCTTTGTCGGCATGCCGGCACCGGCGGGCGCGATCACGGTGCTGTTGCCGATCTACGCGGTGTTCCTCGGCCTGCCGCGCTCCGGATTTCTGACCTGGATGACGCTGATCTATACGCTCGTTATTGCCTTGCTAATGGTGTCGCGGCTGCCGGTATTTTCCGGCAAACGCGTCGGCACCCGGGTGCCGCCCGAACTGGTCGGACCGGCGATCCTCCTGGTGGTGCTGTCGATCGCGCTGCTGATGGCCTATCCGTGGATCGTGCTGACCACCGGCACGCTCGCTTATCTCACCTGCCTGCCGGTCGGATGGCTGTCCTATCGCGGCTACGAGCGGCGCGCGCGCGACAGCCGCGCCGAGCTGGCGACAGCGACGGTACAGACCGCGGTCTCACCGCCGACCGCTGCCGCCGGCATGGGCCGGACGCCCGGAACGGCCGACGACGACGACCGCCCGTCGCGCCTGAATTAGAGCGTGATCCGGAAAAGTGGATACCGGTTTTCTGAAAAGATCACGCTCCATTGAAATGTCCGCGCTGGCGTCCGGGTAAAGCAGAAAAAGTTTTGCAAGGGGTTTTGTCGATGCGCGTCGCCCGCCGCACGGTTCTGGCCTCGGCGATGGCATGCGTCGCGGCGCCTGCGGTGCTGCGCCTGGCGCGCGCCGATGCGCCGCCGATCACGCTAAAACTGCATCATTTCTTCTCGTCAGTCTCGAGCATTCACGACAAGTTTCTCGTGCCGTGGGCGCGCCAGGTCGCGGCCGACTCGGCCGGCCGGCTCCGCATCGACATTTTCCCGTCGATGCAGCTTGGCGGCGCGCCGGCGGCATTGTTCGACCAGGTGATAAACGGCGATGCCGATATCGTATGGGCGGCGCCGTATCTCAGGCCCGGCCGCTTCCCGAAAATCGAGACATTCGATTTACCCTTCGTGGCGTCGCGCCGCGCGCTCGTCTCCTCGAAAGCGCTGCAGGATTTTGCCGCGCTGTACCTGAAAGATGAATTCGCCGACGTTCATCCGGTTTGTTTCTCATGCACCGATCGCGGCGTTATTCATGCCGGCGCAGCCGTCCGCACGATCGAGGACCTCAAGGATCTCAAGCTCCATGTGCAGACGCGTCTTGCCGGCGAGGCGATGCGCGTTCTCGGCGCCGAGCCGGTGCCCATGCCGGACGGGCAGTTGCCGATGGCGATCAGCGGACACGTCGTCGATGCTTGCGTCGATCCCTGGCACTTGGTGCCGCCGCTGCGGCTGAACGATCTGCTCAAAGCCCATACCGAGTTTTCCGATCTCTCGCCGAGCAGCACGACCTTCGTGCTGGCGATGAACAAGGATGCCTATGACCGGCTGCCGCGCGATCTCAAGCCGGTGATCGACCGCAATTCCGGACTGCTCGCGGCCGGCATGGCCGGCGCCATGTGGGATGTTCAGGCCGCCGCGGTCGCCAATGACGTGGCCGAGCGCGGCGACGTCATCGTCACGCTGTTGCCAGAGGCAGTCGCGCATTGGCGCAAGGCGACCGAGCCGGCCGTCAATGCCTGGCTAAAGGATATCAAAGAGCAGAAGGCCGATGGCGGCGAAATGCTCGCCAGCGTGCACAAGCTGTTGGCGAAATACGCCAACGAACCGGAGCCGCAGCCGCCGCAAGCGCAAAATCCGCCAGTGGCCGAACAGAACGTTACGCCACAGCCGGACACCGGACCGAAAGGCAGCTTTGACGCGGCCACGCCGCCGAAAGTGAACAGCAGCCCGATTCAGCCGCCGGCGGCTGTTGCCAAGCCCGCTCCGCCAGCTGCGCCAGCGCCCGCGGCGGCTCCACCTCCCGCCGCGCCGCCGCCGCACATCGCCACGCGAGCTCCGGCGGCTATGCCGACGCCGTCGATTGTGGCTCCGGTCACGGCTCCCGCTCCGCCGCCGGTCGTAAAGCCCGTTCCACCGCCGCCCCCGGTCGCCGCCGCGCCGCCAGTAGCCGCCGCGCCGCCTCCGTCGCCGGTCACGGTTCCGGTTGCGCCGCTGCCGCCTGTTTTGAAACCGATCCCGGCGCCGGTCGCCGCACCGAAGGCGCTGAATATTCCGCTCTAGTCAGAGATTCGGCGGATAACCCGGCATCAGGTCATAGGGATGTTCCCAGCCATGCAATGACTTCATGCGGTCGAGCCAAGCGCCGATATTCTTGTGCGTGCCTGCGATATCGAAGCCGAATTCCTCCGCCGGATAATAGAGGTAAGCGCACAATGAAATGTCGGCGATGGTCGGCCGGTCACCGAGCAGGTACGGCGCTTTGAGCCGCTTGTCGAGGATGGCGAGAGAGCCGTCGATGCGCCCTTTGAGGAATGCCAGCACCGCCGGGTCGCCGGCCGGCCGCGCGAAATTCTTCAGGAAGCGATACGGCCCGAGAAAACCGTTGAGCTTCTGATTGTCGAAAATGATCCAGCGCAGCGCCTCAAGCCGTGCCTCCTCGCTCTCCGGCTGAAACTTGCCGGTGCGTTCGGCGAGATAAGTCAGGATCACCGCGGACTGGCTGAGCTTTTTGGCGCCGTCCACCAGGACCGGCACTTCGCCCATCTCATTGACCTCGGCACGGTATTTCGGCGTGCGCGTTTCGCCGCCCTTGAAGAAGTCGACATAGATCGGCTGCCAATCGGCGCCGACCAAATTGAGCATCAATGCGGCGCGGTAGGCGTTGCCCGACTGGGCAAAGCAGTACAATTGATATTCTGACATGACGTCTCCGATTTCACGAAAATGGGTCACGGTCTGGCGAGCGTGAGGGCGCCGCCATTGGCGGCATGTCCCGCGAAACGGCCGTCGGCGAACGACAGCTCCACCAGCACTTCGCCTTTGTGGTCGCGGATGATCAGCATGTCGTGCTCGTAAGTCCATTTGCGGCTGGTGAAGAAATTGCCGGGACAGCCGCCCGCCGGCGCAACGGTGCCTTCGGCGGTGGTGGCCGGGCTGTTGCCCAAGGTCATGACGCAACTGCCGCCGCCGGCCGCCGACAGCTTCCACTTGCCGGCCAGATCGACAGGCGGGGTCGGCGGTGGCGGTGGCGGTGGCGGTGGCGGTGCAGGTGGCGGCGGCGGAAACGCGGCGACCTGCTCCGGCGCCGGGCCGCCGAAACGTCCGGAGCTGGTGCAGGCGCTCAGCGCGGCCATGACCAGCTCCATGACCAGCGCCACGGCAAGGACCCTCGCTATGGCTGTGCCGCAATGCTCCATGCGCTTTGAATTACCCATCCCGGAAAACAGAGCGTCACCGCATCGTCGGGATGACGAATTCGGCGCCTTCCTTGGTACCGGATGGCCAGCGCGCGGTCACCGTCTTGGTCTTGGTGTAGAAGCGGATCGAATCCGGTCCGTGCTGGTTGAGGTCGCCGAAGCTGGAGCGCTTCCAGCCGCCGAACGTGTAATAGGCGAGTGGCACCGGGATCGCGAAATTGACGCCGACCATGCCGACCTGGACGCGGTTGGTGAAATCGCGCGCGGTGTCGCCGTCACGGGTGAAGATGGCGACGCCGTTGCCGTATTCGTGCTCCGACGGCAGTCGCACCGCTTCCTCATAATCCTTGGCGCGCACCACCGACAATACCGGCCCGAAAATCTCTTCCTTGTAGATTTTCATATCCGGCCTGACGTCGTCGAACAGGCAGCCACCGATGAAGTTGCCACTCTCGTAGCCCTGCAGCTTGAAATTGCGGCCGTCGACGACAAGCTTGGCGCCTTCTTTGACCCCGGTGTCGATATAGCCTCGCACCTTGTTCAGGAGCTCCTTCGTCACCATCGGCCCGTAGTCGGCCTGGGTGTCGGTCGACGGCCCGATCTTGAGGCTCTCGACGCGCGGGATGAGTTTCTGCACCAGGGTGTCGGCGGTCTTCTGGCCGACCGGTACGGCGACCGAAACCGCCATGCAGCGTTCGCCGGCAGAGCCGTAGCCGGCGCCGATCAGCGCATCGACCGCCTGGTCCATGTCAGCATCGGGCATCACGATCATGTGGTTCTTGGCGCCGCCAAAACATTGCACGCGTTTGCCGTGCGCGGTGCCGGTCGAATAAATGTATTCGGCGATCGAGGATGAGCCGACAAAGCCGATCGCTTTTACGCGCGCATCGGTCAAAAGCGTATCGACCGCTTCCTTGTCGCCATTGACGACGTTGAGCACGCCCGGCGGCAAGCCGGCCTTGAGGAACAGCTCGGCGATGCGCATCGGCACCGACGGATCGCGCTCCGACGGCTTGAGGATGAAGGCATTGCCGCAGGCGATGGCCGGCGCGCATTTCCACAGTGGGATCATGGCCGGAAAATTGAACGGCGTGATGCCGGCGACGACGCCGAGAGGCTGGCGCATCGAATAAAGGTCGATGCCGGGACCGGCGCCCTCGCTGTATTCGCCCTTCATCAGATTGGGGATGCCGCAGGCGAACTCGACCACTTCGAGCCCGCGCTGGATGTCGCCCTTGGCGTCGGCGAAAGTCTTGCCGTGCTCGGACGACAACAACCGCGCCAAGTCGTCATATTCGCTCTGGATCAGTTCGAGGAATTTGAACATGACGCGGGCGCGGCGCTGCGGATTGGTGGCGGCCCAGCCGGGAAACGCGGCCTCGGCATTGGCGATCACCTGCTCGACTTCCGACTTGCTGGCGAGCGCGACCTTGGCTGCTACCTCGCCGGTATTGGGATTGAAGACCTCGCCGAAGCGCCCGGCGCCCTTGACCTCCTTGCCGCCGATGAAATGACCGATTTCGCGCATGGACGTTCTCCCTGAGACTTCCGAATGGCGCCGTGGCGCTGACATGCGGCCATCTTGCTGCTTTTTCCCGCAGCGGTCATCCCCCGCTTTTGAGTGGCCAGGTTCCATCAGTAACCGTCCCTTAAGCGCCCTGACCGTAGGAATAGAACTATTGCGTAGGGCTCGCCGAGGCGGGCTGGGGTGGGTTTATGGACATTGCAACGGCCCTCGGCCTGGCCGCTGGCGCCACCGTCGTCGTGACCCTGATGCTCATGGGTGGCGGCCTTGGCATGTTCGTGAGCGATCACGCCATCATCATCATTTTCGGCGGGTCGTTTGCCGCCACTTTGATCCGCTTCCCGCTATCATCGATCTTTCACGGCCTGCCGCTCGGCCTCAAGTTCGTGTTCAGCATGCGCCGCATCTCGCAGCGCGAATTGGTCGACGAGATTGCCGGCCTCGCCGAGATCGCACGCAAGCAGGGTCCGATCGGGCTTGAGAAGGTCGAGGTCGAGGATCCGTTTCTCGCCAAGGGCATCCGCTTCGTCGCCGACGGCTACGATACCGAATTCATCCGCGACAATCTCGAGCGCGACCGCGACAATTACTTGAGCCATCTCGACGAGGGTCAGAAGATCTATCGCGCGATCGGCGACTGCGCGCCCGCCTTCGGCATGATCGGCACGCTGATCGGCATGGTGCAAATGTTCGCCAACATGACCGATCCGTCGAAACTCGGCCCGTTCATGGCGACCGCGCTGCTGGCGACGTTGTACGGCGCGGTGGTGGCGAACATCCTGTGTCTGCCGATCGCCGACAAATTGCATCTCAAATTCGCCGACGAGGAAATAAACCGCACGCTGATCATCGACGGCATTCTCATGATCCGCGAATCGAAGAGCCCGACGCTGGTTCGCGAAATGCTGATCGCCTATCTGCCCGAGAAGCATCGGGGCGAGCCCGAGCCGGAGCCGGTCCCGGCCTGACGAGGGGCGAGGCGTAAATCATGGCACGGCGTAAGGAAGCGGCGCACGGCGGCGGTCACGGCTGGTTCGTCACCTTTGCCGACCTGATGGGGCTGCTGGTCAGCTTCTTCGTCATGCTGGTCGCCTTTTCCAACCAGGACCAGCAGAAGCTGCAGATCGTGGCCGGGTCGATGCGCGATGCATTCGGCACCCAGACCAATGTACGCTATTCGGGCATCATCGAAGTCGACGGCCTGCCGACGCGGCCGCGGCTGAAGAATGCCGAGCACATCACGCCCGACGAGGCCTCGGCCACGCCGACGCCGGACCAGAACGCGCATGAGCGCGAATATGGCGGCAAGTGGCAGAACGATCAGACATTCGCGCTCGCCACCGCGTCGCTGCGCCAGGCGCTGCAAGACATGCCGGAACTGACGGAAGCGTCCAAGCACATCATGATCGAGGAAACCAAAGAGGGGCTCAATATCGACATCGTCGACCAGGACGGCCGCTCGATGTTCCCGGAAGGCTCCAAGGAGCCGTATGAGCGCACCCGCGAGATCATCCAGAAGATCGCCGAGCCGCTCAAGAAAGTGCCGTACCGCGTTGCCATCACCGGCCACACATCGGCATCGCAGACGCCACCGTCGGCAGACTATGGACCATGGAACCTCTCGGCCGACCGCGCCAATGCGGTGCGCCAGATCCTGGAGGAGGAAGGCTATCCCTCGTCCAACATTTACGAAGTGGCCGGCAAGGCCGACACCGATCCGTTGTTCCCCGACGATCCCTACATTGCCGCCAATCGGCGGGTGACCATCACGCTGATGCGCGAAGAGCCGCCGGTGCCGCCCGACCTGAAACCCTGACGGCGCTGTTTCCTCTCGTAAGCCATTGATATATAATATCTAAGTCTCGCTGCCTCGCGAAGTCGGCTGTCGTTCGATAATAGCGCTGACGGAGGCGGGCGGCAAGTTTTGCCCGCCTCGCTCATGACTCCATGTTACGAACGGTGTATAGGCGCGGCCCTGCATTGCTCTCGATGCAGCATCAGGAGCAGGGCGACATCCTGTTTCAAAATTCATGACAGATAGCGCGAGCGCTCCCGCGGGAGGGAGCGAAGTGCCGGCGAATGGCATCGGCGATGCTCGTTCGTCCGCCGGCGCCGGATTCTGGGGCCTTGCGCTTGGCAGCATCGGCGTCGTTTACGGCGATATCGGCACCAGCCCGCTCTATGCGCTGCGCGAAGCCGTCCTGGCCGCGTCCCGCGGCGGCCACGAGGACATCACGCGCGGCATGGTGCTCGGCGTGGTGTCGCTCATTTTGTGGGCGCTGTTCATTATCGTCACGCTGAAATACATCGTCATTCTTTTGCGCGCCGACAATAACGGCGAGGGCGGCACGCTCACGCTGATGGCGCTCGCGTCGCGCGCCGTCGGCCGGATGTCGCGGGCGGCGGGCGTCGTCGCGCTGCTTGGCATCGTCAGCGCCGCGCTGTTCTACGGCGATGCGGTCATCACGCCGGCTTTGTCGGTGCTGTCCGCGGTCGAAGGCATCGACGTCGCGACACCCGCTTTCCACGAATATGTGGTGCCGCTCACGGTCGTCATCCTGCTCGTGCTGTTCGCGGCGCAGTCGCGCGGCACGGCCAAGGTCGCCGCCTTGTTCGGCCCGATCATGATGGTCTGGTTCGTTGCCATCGCGCTGCCGGGCCTCGGCTGGATCGCCAGCGATCCCGGCGTGCTGTGGGCGCTCAATCCGTTCTACGGCGTCTTCTTCCTGGTGCACCATGGCATCATCGGCCTGTTCACGCTCGGCGCGGTGTTTCTCGCCGTCACCGGAGCGGAAGCGCTTTATGCCGACCTCGGCCATTTCGGCCGCGGTCCGATCCAGGTGGCCTGGCTCGTCGTCGTGCTGCCGGCGCTGGCGATCAATTATCTGGGGCAGGGCGCGCTGGTCTACGCGAACCCGCGCGCGCTCGAGAATCCGTTCTTCCTGCTCTATCCCGATTGGGCGCTCATCCCGATGGTGGTGCTGGCGACCGTGGCGACCGTGATCGCCAGCCAAGCCGTGATTACCGGAGCCTATTCGCTCACCAGCCAGGCGATCCAGCTCGGGCTGTTGCCGCGGCTTGAGGTTCGTCACACCTCGGCGCAGCAGGCCGGCCAGATCTACATGCCGCGGGTCAACGGACTTCTCCTGGTCGGCGTTCTGCTCCTGGTCGCGATGTTCCGCTCGTCGAGCGCGCTCGCTTCGGCCTATGGCATCGCCGTCACCGGCACCATGGTCGTCACCTGCATGATGGCGTTTATCGTCATCTGGCGGATGTGGCGCTGGTCGATGTTGGCCGCCGCGGCGCTGATCGTGCCGTTCCTGCTGATCGATCTGACGTTCCTCTCCGCCAACATGCTCAAAGTCGTGCAAGGCGGCTGGGTGCCGCTGGCACTCGGCGGCCTGGTGATGCTGGTGATGTATACGTGGCGGCGCGGCACCAGGATCCTGTTCGCCAAGACCCGCCGGCTGGAAACGCCGCTCGACGATCTGGTGCGCATCCTGGAGAAAAAGCCGCCGCAGCGTGTTCCCGGCACGGCGGTGTTCCTGACCAGCGACCCGAAAAGCGCGCCGACCGCGCTGATGCACAGCCTCAAGCATTACAAAGTGCTGCACGAGAAGAACGTCATCCTCTCCGTCGAGACCACGCACACGCCGCGCGTCGAGACCGACCAGCGCGTGCGCATCGAGCCGGTCGGCTCGACCTTCACGCGCGTGCTGTTGCGCTTCGGCTACATGGAAACGCCGAACATTCCGCGTGCGCTCGCCATCGCGCGCAAGCTCGGCTGGCAATTCGACATCATGTCGACGTCGTTTTTCCTGTCGCGCCGCACGCTGCGGCCGGCGCCGCATTCGGGAATGCCGCGCTGGCAGGACCGCCTGTTCATCACGCTGGCGCGCTCGGCCAATGACGCGACCGACTATTTCCAGATTCCGACCGACCGCGTGGTCGAGGTCGGCACGCAAGTGACGGTCTAGACGTCGCGTCTAGGCTCTTCACCTTCGCGCCGGGAGGCCGTAGGTTTGAAGCCGCGAACGCGAGGAGACGGCTCATGGCGGAGCAAAACCCCAATGTGCGCGATCTGACGCCGGAGGACGTCGCGCGCGGGCTGCAAGAGGGCCGCATCGTGCTGGTCGACGTGCGCGAACCGAACGAAACCGCGGTCGAGCGCTTTCCCGACGCCGTCCTGGTGCCGCTGTCGGAATTTGATCCCGCCGCCATCCCCGACCCGGCCGGGCGCGATGTGGTGTTCGCCTGCCGCTCCGGCCGCCGTTCGGTGACCGCCTCGCTCGCCGCGCAGGAGCAGGGTTTTGCCTATGGCTCGCATCTCGCCGGCGGAATTTTGGCATGGAAGGCCGCCGGACTGCCGACCGAGACGTGAAGATATCCGGCTGAACCGCTCGTCTCTGGCGCGCGGCCGCTCCCATTGTCGCACTGACGAGTGCGATTGTTTTTCCGATCGCGCTGCCGGCGCTGCCGAAAGAGCGCGTCGTCAATTATTACAACTGGTCGGACTATCAGGACCCGACGGTGCTCGCCGAATTCACCAAAGAGACCGGCATCGCGGTCCGCTACGACACGTTCGACTCCAACGATACGCTGGAGGCCAAGCTTCTCGCCGGCCAATCCGGCTACGACGTCGTGGTGCCGACCGCGTACTTTCTCGTCGCGCCAGATCACCGCCGGCATTTTCCAGCAGCTCGACAAGTCGAAGCTGCCGAATCTCGCTTACATCTGGCCGGACATCGCCAAGCAGCTTGCCTTCTACGATCCCGGCAATCGCTACGCCGTCGATTACATGTGGGGCACGACCGGCATCGGCTACAACGTCAAGGATGTGAAACGCATCCTCGGGCCGGACGCGGCGATCGATTCCTGGGATTACGTTTTCAATCCCGACAAGCTCGCCAAGTTCAAGGATTGCGGCATTCATCTGCTCGATTCATCCGACGATATCATGTCGGCCGGCCTGCATTATCTGCACCTCGATCCGAATACCAGCGATCCGGCCGATCTGGAAAAGGTCACCGCGCTCCTGCTCAAGGTCAGGCCTTATGTCCGCAAATTCCATTCGTCGGAATATCTCAATGCGCTCGCTACCGGCGAGATCTGCTTCGTGGTCGGCTTTTCCGGCGACATCAAACAGGCGCAGACGCGCGCGGCGCAGGCCAAAGGCGGCATCGAGCTCGGCTATTCGATCCCCAAGGAGGGCGCGCAATTGTGGTTCGACACGCTCGCCATTCCGAAAGACGCGCCCGATCCGGAGGAGGCGCACGAGCTGATCGATTATCTGCTCAAGCCGGAGGTCGCGGCGAAGAACACCAACTATGTCTCCTACGCCAACGGCGACGTGCCGAGCCCGTTGATCGACAAATCGATCCTCGACGACCGCACCATCTATCCGGACGCGGCGACGATGGCGAAGTTCTACACCATCATCGCCCACGACCAGAAAACCCAGCGGCTGATCAACCGGCTGTGGACGCGGATCAAGACCGGGGAATAATATTAGGCTGAAGAGAAGTCGGTTGTGAGCGCAAGGAGACGACAATGACATTTGCCGGGGGATCGGCGCCGTCGCGGCGGGAAATCCTCAAAGCCGGCAGCGCGGCCATAGCCGGGGTCGCCGCGCCGGCCTTGCTTGGCGTTCGCGCCGCCTATGCCGATTATCCCGACCGCCCGGTCAAGTTCGTCGTCGCCAATACGCCCGGCGGGCCGTCCGACATTGTCGGCCGCATTGTTACCGCGGCGCTTGGGCAATCGACCGGCAAGACCTTCATCATCGAGAACCGCGGCGGCGCCGGCGGCAATATCGGCATGGAATATGCGGCCCACGCCGATCCGGACGGCTACACGATCCTGCTCGCAACCAACGCCTACTCGGTCAATTACGGGCTTTACAACTCGCTGCCCTACGATCCGTACAAGGACTTCGTCGGGGTCAGCGAGCTGGCCACGACGCCGAACACGTTTGTCGTCAAATCCGAACTGCCGGCCAAGACGATCAAGGACTTCGTCGCGCTCGCGCGCGCCAATCCGGATAAATACAACTGCTCGACCCCGCCGATCGGCACCACGGCGCAAATCGAGCTGGAAGTGCTGAAAATCCGCGAGCACTTGCCGCAGCTCGAAGGCGTGCCGTTCAAGGGCGGCGGCGACGCATTCGCGGCGCTGCTCGCCGGCACCGTGCAGTTGAGTTCCGGCTCGCTCGGACCCGCGCTGCCGCACATCAAGGCGGGGACATGCCGGTGCCTGGCGGTCACCGGCGGCACGCGCTGGCCGGATTTGCCCGACGTGCCAACCATGCAGGAGCAGGGCTACAAGGACTTCGTCTTTGCCACCGACATGGTGTTGCTGGCGCCGGCCAAGACGCCGGCCGCCGACGTCAAATGGCTGGAGAGCGAGACGCTGAAGGTTCTCAAAACACCGGAGATGAAAGACAAGCTGTTTCAAGCCGGCTTCCTGGTGCGCCCCGAGGGCGCCGACGCCGCCTGGGCACGCGTCACCAAGGAGATCGACCTGTACAAGCAGATCATCGACCAGGCAGGAATCAAGAAGCTGTAGCGTTACTTCAGCTATCCAGCAGCAAGCGCACCTTGGCGCCGAGCGCGTTAAACGAATAAGGCTTGCCGATCATGTGCACGCCGGGATCGAGCCGGCCGTGGTGCACGATGGCGTTACGCGTATAGCCGGTCGTGAATAGCACTTTTAGTCCGGGCCGGCGGCGGACCGCATCATCCGCAAGCTGGCGGCCGTTGATGCCGCCGGGCATGACAATGTCGGTAAACAGCAAATCGACCGTGTCGCCGGCCTCGAGAATTTTCAGCGCCTCGCCGGCGGTTGCGGCCGCCAGCACACGGTAGCCGTGCTCGGTGAGCGACTCGACGGCATAAGCGCGAAGCGTGTGGTCGTCCTCGACGACGAGAATGGTTTCCGAGCCATTCATGCCGGCATTCGCGTGTGCGGGATCGGCATCCTCGGCGCGATCTTCGATGCCGAGATAACGCGGCAGATAGATCTTCACCGTGGTGCCTTCGCCAAGCTCGCTGTAAACGCGCACGTGACCCGACGACTGGCGCACAAAGCCGTAAACCTGGCTCAAGCCCAGGCCGGTGCCACGGCCGGCCTCCTTGGTGGTGAAGAACGGCTCGAAGACACGCTCGAGCGTCGCCTTGTCCATGCCGGTGCCGCAATCGGTCACCGCGATCATGACATATTGGCCCGGCTCGACAGGCTCCGCCACCAGACGCAGATAGGCTTCGTCGAGATAGCAATTTGCCGTTTCGATAGTGAGCTTGCCGCCATCCGGCATCGCGTCGCGCGCATTGAAGACAAGATTGAGCAGTGCGTTTTCGAGCTGATTAGGGTCGGCGAAACCCCGCCACAGGCCGGCCGTCAGCACGGTTTCAAGCGAAATGGTCTCGCCGAGCGCGCGACGCAAGAAGTCGGAAATACCGCCGACCAGCCGGTTGGCGTCGATGGATTTCGGCGCCAGCGGCTGCTGCCGGGAAAATGCCAATAGCCGCTCGGTCAAGGTGATGGCGCGCTGCACGCCTTGCAACGCCATGTCCTTGCCGCGCCCGATGTGTTCGGCGGCGGCCGAAGCGCCCAGCGCCGGCAGCTGACGGCCGATCAAGTCGAGACCGCCGAGCACGATCGTGAGCAGATTGTTGAAGTCGTGCGCGACGCCGCCGGTGAGCTGGCCGACCGCCTCCATCTTCTGCGCCTGGCGTAGCAGCTCTTCGACTTTCAGCCGCGCTTCGTTCTCGTTTTCGAGCGCGCGCGTGCGCTCCTTGACGGCCTCCTCCAGCGTTTCGGTGAAGGCGCGCAGTTGCGCCATGGCGCGCTTGCGCTCGGTGATATCGACATTGACGCCGACGACGCGCTCGGTGCCGCCGTCGGCATTGTAAAAAGCGAGGTTGCGCGCCTCGATCCATTTCAATTCGCCGCTGCCCGGCATGGCGATGCGGAATTCGAAATTGACCTCGCGTTCTCGTGCCGCGAAGGCGGTGTCGAACAGATTGGTGACGTGGAGCACGTCTTCGCGGAAGATCGATTTGAGCCAGGTCTCGTAGCGCCCGTCGAATTCGGTCAGGCCGTAGAGCGTCAGAAATCGCGGTGACAGTCGCACCCGCCTGCTCGGCACCTGCCATTCGAAAATACCGACGCGGCCCGCCTCCTGCGCCAGTTCGAGGAGCTCGGCGGTGTCCTCGGGGCGCATGATCGCACGCTCGCGCGTGGTACGACCAGGTGGCTTTTGTTTATCCCGCTTCACGCATGCTGCTCTATCGCGAAGTCCGCATCGCCTATCCGCCGAGCACGCGTTTGGCCGCCGTCATGGCCTGCAATTTGCCGAACGCGACTTGCCGGGGCAGATGATTGAATCCGCAGGAACTGGTGATGATGGTTTGCTCCGGCGCCAGCCAGGATTCTTTTTTGATGCGGGCGGCGACGGTTTCGCCGCTCTCGACCTTGGGATCCTGCACGTCGACCGCGCCGACGCCGAGTTGCTTGTTGCCGAGGCAATTCTTGTAGTGATGCGCCATGTCGTATTCGACGAGATAGGACGAGGCGTCGATCTTGCAGACCAGATCGGCCTTGTAGCGCCCGACGTCGAAATAGCGGTGGCCGATCTGCGCGTCGTACTCCTTGCCGACCGCATAATTGCCCTGGCAGATATGGATGGAGACGTGGACGGTGCGGGTGAGCCCTTCGATGGCGAGATTGATGGCGTCAACCGCCGCCGTGACTTCCTTGTCGTCAGCCATGGTGAACAGCGGCTCGTCGATCTGGATATTCTGGCAGCCCGCCTCGACGAGCCTCTTGAAATTTCGACGCAGTAATTTGCCGATGTCGCGCATCATCGTCGGCCGGTCGTTGTAAAATTCGTCATAGGCGACCGCCGCCAGCATGTGCGGCCCGGTCATCGTGATCTTCACCGGCTTTTGGGTCACCGCCGAGACCATGTTGAATTCGTCGACCAGGCCGAGATCGGTGGTCTCGGCGATGCGTGTCTTGCAGGTGGCGGCGGGGTGAAAGACGTTGGGATCGTGCGGCGTGATCGGCTTCGGCCGCGTGCCGCCCTGGAACGCCGGCATCTTCTGCCAGAAGTGATTGAGCATCGCGTTCGGCGGCGAATGCCGGTTGTGCGTGCGACGGTGCATCTCGCCGCCGGTAATGACGTCGATGCCGGCGAGTTCCTGGTCCTTGATGGCGGCGAGCCCGGCGCGGGACTGCGCGTCGGCCATGGCGCTCATCGACAACTGGCCGACCGCCATCAGCCGATCAAGCGCTTCGTACCAGTCCGGGACGCTGTGCGCGCCGATGACCGTCGTCGTGTATTTGGGATACGGCCAGCATGCTACTCACCCCGCCCCTCTAACGCACTCTCCGGGCCGTGCCAAGCTATTGCAATTAAAGACGAATGCTCCGCTCTGGGGATGCAGAGTCGCCTGGCTGTTATCGTTCCGGCCGGAAAATGATTTCCCCCGCTCACCACTAGGAACTCCGTCGGGGCCTAAAGGTTCTCCCTGCTGAAGCAAGCTTTAGGAGAGCATCACATGGACAAGGATCGCATCAAAGGCTCGGCCGAGCAGGCCAAGGGCAAAATCAAGGAATGGACCGGCAAAGCGACTGGCGACAAGAAGACCGAAGCCGAAGGCCAAGCGGATCAAGTCAAAGGCAAGGTGCAGAACGCCGTCGGCGGACTGAAAGACGCCATGCGCGGGAAGTAAACCGGTCTATTTTCGGATCTGTTGGGCCGCCGATTGATTCGGCGGCCCAATTCATGTGCGCCGTCGCCGAGGCATTCACCGCTTGGGATAGGCGGTGTAAATGTAATCTTGTTTGGCTACGGTCGTGTGGCACGCGTAGCCGCATTTGGCGTCGGTGCCCTCAGGCGTAAAAATGTCAGATGCGGCATCGTAGTTAAAATTGCCGTATGCCCAGCCGTGCGTATCGGGGAATCTTTTGGAATCCTTTTCGATTGCCGCAACCGCTTTGAGAGTGTCCGGCACGTTTACGAAATAGGGCGCCACCGTATTCCTTTTGAACGTCCACTCGATCTTCACGATCTTGGAGCCCTCAGGAAAAAGCTTGCCGTCGGCGGGAAGGCCTTGCCTATACGCTTTCATCATCACGTCATTGGCAACGATCACTTTCATCAAAGTTTCGGTCTGGCTGACCGCGATATCCTCCCAGTTTTCGTATCCTCTGAAATCGGAAAACGAGAGCTTACCCAATTTCAGCGTGTACTTGTCCTGAGCCGCAATAGCCATGCCGCCAAAGACGGCAAGAAAGACAGCAAGCGAAATCGCCACGATTGCACTGCGAGACATATGAGCCTCCATTTTTGAGGCCGAGAGCGGTCTCGGCCCCATTTTCTTAAATCCGGCCGGATGCTGCCTCGACCACTCGCCGGTCACTTGTTGATCATTGCCGATTTCTTGCTCACCGCTTGCCCATCACGTGGCCGCCTGCCGGAGAGCTGACGAGACCGCAAAGCAGACGATCGCGTCACCGCCAGCGGCGGTGCAGCCACAGCCATTGCTCGGGATATTGGCGGATCCAGCCTTCGATCACGGTCGTGATCGCCTGCATGGTGCCTTTGATTTCGATGCGGCCATTGGCGTCGCGCGCCGGCTCGACCGGGCCGAAAATTTCGCCCCAAAAACTGTTGCCGTCGGGATTGCGCACCACGCGCATGCCGTAGATCGGCAATTCGGTCTGCCGCGCCAGCATCGCCAACAGCGGATTGGCGAGGCAGGTGCGGCCGAAGAACGTCACCTCGACGCCGCGCGTATAATGCTGGTCGGCGAGCATGCCGACATGGACGCCGTCCTGCAGAAGCCGGCCGAGCCGCACCGGCGCATCGAGGCCGGTCGGGATCAATTGGCCCATCAGCGGTTCGCGCAGCTTGATGATGACGTCGTCGACGGCGTCGATATTCGGCCGCCGGTACAGCACTGCCGATTTGACGCCGATCAGTTTTGCGCCGATGCCGGGCAGCTCCCAGTTGGCGAGATGGGCGGCAAAGCCGATGGTCGCCTTGCCCGACCTGACAATGCCGTCGTAGCGTTCCTTCGACTCCGGCGGGTAGGTGATGACGTCCGGCGTCGGCGTGCCGAAGCCCTCGACGCAAAATTCGTCGAGATGCGCGAACTCGATGGCGATGCGGCCGAGATTGTCCCACACGCCGCCCAGGATTTTTTCGATCTCGGCGTCGGATTTTTCCGGAAATGCGGCGCGCAGCTGCTCGCGGCCGAGGCGATGCTCCTTGAACAGCGGGCCGATCTTGCGCATCAGCGCGCCGGCGAAATTCGCCATGCGCTTCCGGTCGGTGTGCTTGATGGCGCCGAGCAGCGCGACGGTCAGGGCGCCGGTCGCCGAATCGAGCAGCCTCTTGAAGCGCCCCTTGGGCATCAGAACATAACGATGATCTTGCCGAACACTTGCCGGCTTTCGAGCCGCGCGAGCCCGCGTTCGAATTCGGCGAGCGGCACTTCGGTGTCGATCACCGGCAAAAGCCCGGACGCCATCTTGGCGAGGCTTTCGCGGATATTGCGCATCGAGCAGCCGAACGAGCCGAAGATGCGGTATTGCTGCAGATAGAGCTGGAACAGGTTCATGGTGATCGACTGGCCCGAGGTCGAGCCGCAGGTGACCAGCCGGCCGCCGCGCTTGAGGCAGAGCAGCGAGCCGTTGAACGTGTCGGGACCGACATGTTCGAAGGCGACGTCGACGCCCTTCTTGCCGGTGAGCTTGCGCACCACGGTTTCGAAGCGCTCGGTCTTGTAGTTGATGACGTGATCGGCGCCGAGCGCCTTGGCCTTTTCCGCCTTGGCGTCGTCGCCGACCGTGGTGATGACGGTGGCGCCGATCGCCTTCGCCATCTTGATCGCGGTCGTGCCGATGCCGGAGCCGCCGGCCTGCACCAAAATGGTCTCGCCGGGCTCGAGCTTGGCATTGTCGAACAGCATGTGCTGCACGGTGCCGAAGGCGACCGGCGCGCAGGCGGCGTCGCGGAAGCTCGACGCCCGGCCGGGATCGGCACCACCAGCCGCGCCGGCATGTTGACGAGATCGCGGGCAAATCCGTCGACATGGAAGCCCATGATGCTGGCGACGTTTTCGCACAGATTATCGCGGCCCTCGCGGCAGGCCTTGCAGGTGCCGTCGGTGAGCGCGCCATAGGCGACGACGCGGTCGCCGACCTTGTACGCGGTCACGTCCGGGCCGACGGCTGTGATTTCGCCGGCCGCCTCGACGCCGACGACCAGCGGCAGCTTGCGCTTGGCGAACGCCATGCCGCGCCAGCCCCAGACGTCGATGTGGTTGAGCCCGATCGCCTTGATGCCGATCTGCACTTCGCCGGCGCCCGGCGGCGGCGGCGCGGCGACCTCGATCAGTTCGATCTTGCGGTCGGCAACGAGCGTGAGCGCGCGCATGGTCCGCGCCGGTGCAGCGCCGGTGCGTTCTCCCAACGCCGTTGCCGCGGCGCCGGTCACGCCGGCTCCCGCGCCAGCACCAGCGACACGTTCTGGCCGCCGAAGCCGAACGAATTGGAGATGACGTGCGTGACCTTGGCATCGCGCGCCACGTTCGGCACCACGTCGAGCGGGATGCCCGGATCCGGCACATTGTGGTTGATGGTCGGCGGAATGCGTTGATGTTCCAGCGTGAGCAGCGAGAACACCGCTTCCACCGCGCCGGCCGCGGTCAACGTGTGGCCGATCATCGATTTGTTCGACGACATCGGAATGCTGCGGATGCGCTCGCCGAACACCGTGGAGACGCCGAGACATTCCATCTTGTCGTTTTCCGGCGTCGAGGTGCCGTGGGCGTTGATGTAGTCGACGTCCTCGCGGCCCGACGCCGGCATCGGCCAGCGCATTGCGCATGCAGGCGATGACCGGCTTGCCGTCGGGACTCGAGCGGGTGCGGTGGAACGAATCCGATTTCTCGCCGCAGCCTTCGAGGATGCCGAGCACCTTGGCGCCGCGCGCGACCGCGTAATCGTAATCTTCCAGCACCAGGGCGGCGGCGCCTTCGGCCAGCACGAATCCGTCGCGGTTCTTGGAGAACGGCTTTGAGGCCTGTTCCGGCGGATCGTTCTGCGTCGACAGCGCCGACAGCAGCGAGAAGCGCACCAGCGATTCCGGCGTCAGCGAGCCGTCGGCGCCGACCGCAAGCGCGGCCTGGCATTCGCCGCGGCGGATCGCCTCGACGCCGAGCTGGATCGCGGTGGCGCCCGACGCGCAGGCCGTGGTCAGCGAGATCGGCGAGCCTTCGGTGCCGAAATGATCGGCGAGATGCTCGCCGATGATGCCGTATTTGAGCGTCTCGTAGATCGGCGCGAATTGCGGCTCGCGCGCCACCCGCATGAGATCGGGATAGCCGGCGTCCTTGCCGGGCGCCGCCTCGTCGGCGAGCTGGATGCGGTAATGCCACTCGATTTCCAGCGGCGGCAAAGCCAGAAACAGCGGGCCGGGAAAGCGGCCTTTGCTGCCGATGCCGGATTGCGCGACAGCCTCGTCGCCGGCGAGGAGCGCGATGCGCTCCGACAATTCCGCCGGCGGCATGTAGTCCTTGTAAACGTCGTTGACGGTGCCGGCGATCGTCGTGCGCAGCGAATCGAGCGGAAAGCGCGAAATGCGCC
Source organism: uncultured Alphaproteobacteria bacterium (assembly GCA_963743395.1). Lineage (GTDB taxonomy): Bacteria > Pseudomonadota > Alphaproteobacteria > Rhizobiales > Xanthobacteraceae > BOG-931. The sequence continues at coordinate 1,490,805 of CAVUPV010000013.1, read as the reverse complement.
GGATGCCGGATTTGCCGGCGGTCAATTTCGCCCAATTGTCGGACTTGCCGACGCCGAGCGAGGTGACGATGCCCATGCCGGTGACCGCGATCACCGGCCGGCCGGCTTTGTCGCGTGTCGCGCTTGTGGTGGGACGTGCCGATGCTGCCATAACGCTCTCCCTCAATTCACCCGTTCGAGCAGCGCGAGCCCTTCGCCGCGCCAATTGCCGACGCTGGTCACGACGATCTGCGAAAGATCTGGCGGACTTTCGCCGAAATCTCCCGTCCCCGTCGGGGCGAACAGCTTGCCGTGCTCGATCGCCGCGCAGCCGATGCCCAGATTGGCCATGAACTGGGTATCGACGCCATGCCCGATATACGTACCGGTATTGCGGACCGGAAGGCCAATGTCCTTGAGAACGTGCTGCTCCGCCGCAGTCGCGGGTTGCAGCCCGGCGGCGCCGGAAATGATCGCGGCATGCGGCCGGTCGACCGCCGGCGCGAGCGCATCCCATTGGCGGCGCAATGAGGTTTCCGCTTCGCCTGCCCGGCGCAGGTTGCGGTCGGACAGCACCTGGGTAATCCGCGCGCGCGGCCGCGCGCCGCGTGCTTCGGCGTGCTCGCGGCTCTCCAGCACAAGGAAGGCGCCCATGGTGGCAAAGGCGATGCCGCCCTCCGGGCCGCGATCCCAGACCGGCGCGAACTTGTCCTTGAGAACCGCCTTGCCGAGTTCGAACGCGAGCAGCACGTCCCAGCGCATGCCGTTATAGGCGCCGCCGACGAGCGTCAGCTCGCTCTGGCCGACGGCAATGCGCGCCTGCGCGACCCGCACCGCGTCGACGCCCGCGGCTTCCTCGCCCATAAAGGTACGCGACGAGCCGACGACGCCGTGCACCAGCGAGATATTGCCGGCGAGGAGATTGGGCAGTTGCGCCAGGAACAGAGTGGGGCGCAGATCGCTCATCAGCCGCTCGTTGAGAAAGGCGCCGGGCGTATTGGTCTTGCGCACGCCGGCGAGGATCGCGGTATCGACCGCGGTGTCGCGCTCGCCGCCGCCGGCGGCGACGATCATGTCGGTGTGGTCGAGCAGTTCCGCATTGCCGGCGATGCCGGCGTCGCTCAGCGCCATGCCCGCTGAATAGACGCCGACCCGCTGCCAGGTCTCCATCTGCCGCTGATCGCTCTTTTTCGGAATCTGCTTGTCGAAGCTCATCGGCGGCAGCTGATGCACGATGTAGGGCGCGAAGCTCTTGTCGTCGTAGGGCGGCGGATCGCCGCGCTCGAGATGGCTCCACGCCGCTTCCAGTCCCTCGCCGAGACTGGTGAGAAGACCGACGCCGGTGATCCACACCTCGCGGCGTTCGGTCACTTCGCGAACTCCTTGGCCGGGAAGTTGATGCGCTCCGCCCATTCCCATAGTCCGGCGCGCAATTCCGCGCTCGGATAGGGCACGATGCGATAGGTCAGCGTGGCGTCGCAGACGGCCGCGCCCTTGCACCATCCCTTGGCTTCGCCGATGGCGTAGCCCGAGCCATCGTGGATGACGCGGCCTTCGAATTCGAGCTCGTCGCCGGGAAACACGGCGGTGCGGATCTTGGCCTCCTTGACGCCGGCCAGCGCCGGCAAGCCGGTGAAGCCGGTGACCGCGCTCACCAGCCAGCCGGTGGTCTGCGCCATGCACTCGATCAAGAGCACGCCCGGCATCAGCGGGTAGCCCGGGAAGTGGCCCTCGAACACCGGACTCTGCTTCGGCACCGTACAGACGGCGCGCGCGACGCGTCCGGGGACATCGACGGCGACGAAGCGGTCGATCATCTGAAAATATTCAAGGCGCATGTGCGGCGCCTCAGGCGCCCTTGGCAGCGATCAGCTCGTCGATTCGCTCGCACAGGTTCTTCAGCACGAAATACTGATCCGTCGTCGCCTTGCCGTCGTTGACTTCCTGCGTCCACTGCTCGAGCGGAAGCTTTATGCCGAAGGCTTTGTCGATGGCGAAGGCGATGTCGAGAAAGTCGAGACTGTCGATCTCGAGATCGTTGATGGCGTGACTTTCGGGCTTGATATTTTCACGCGGAATATCGCAAGTTTCCGCAATGATTTCAGCCACTTTATCGAATGTAGTGGACATCGGGCGTGCTCTTCGGGTCAGAAAAAGCGCCGGCCCAGCCCGGCGCGAGCAAGCCCGTTCGGTTCGGGCCCCTCAATTGTGAACGCCCCGTATAGCGAAGGACGCCGCCAAGTTCAACGGCGGATGCCTCCGCTTAAGCCGGTCGCGCCGCAGCGCCAGGCTCGTCAATTCTGCCTTGCGGTCAAGGGCTTGCCGCTGCTCCTCGTCGCCGCTTGACCGCCCAAGCCTTGATCGCCCAGCCTTGATCGTCCCGGCCATGTTACCTAATGAACCTGCGGTGAGGCCCGCCAGGAGTCTGCGATGCCGAAGGCGCTCGTGCGCAAGCGTTTGTTCGTGCAGATGACGGGCTACGAGCCGGTCGGGCCCGAGCACCAGCATCGCCGCTTTATCCGCGAAATGGCGCGGTTTCAGAAAGCCTGGAACGTGCAAGGCAACGTATCGCCGCCACAGCTTGCCGCCGACGGCTCCTCGGCGCGCTGGACGATCGAAACGTTCGGGCCGAACTGGCGCGTCGCCACCGATTTTCACTGGTTTCGCTGGGACGACTTCGTTACCGCCGACGGCAAGATGAGCGACTGGCTGCGCTTTCCGCTCGGCATCGCCGCGTTATTCGAATTCATTCTGACCGGCACGGTGGTGCGATATTTTATCGTAGCGTGGCGCTACGGCGGCTTTTTTCTTTTTCCGCTGCTGTACCTCGTCGGCATGACGTGGCTGTCGATTGGCGTGACGCGATTTGCGGTCGGCCATCTTGGCCTCGTCTATCCGATGCTGACCGCGCCGTTGCTCTGGCTGGCGATTTTTATCGCGCTGCGATGGACGTTCGGGCGGTTCATCCATATCGGCTACGCGCTCGACGATTGGTATTTTGCGCGCGACTTTGTCCACCGGGCGCGGCCGGAACTCGAGGCGCGGCTCGATCGTCTGGCCGGCGAACTGGTTCGGCTGGTCCGCGAAACCGACGCCGACGAGATCGTCGTCGACGGTCACAGTCTCGGTGTTCCGCTGTCGCTCACGGTCCTCGACCGCGCCCTCCGCCTCGATCCGCAACTTGGCGCCGGCAAAGTGCTGCATGTGGTTTCGACCGGCTCGTCGCTTCTGAAGGTGGCGCTGCATCCGGCGGCCGGCTGGCTGCGCGAGGCCGTCGGCAGGCTGGCGAACGCGCCGTCGATCGACTGGGTCGAGTATCAGGCGCTGGTCGACATCATCAATATCTATAAGGTCGATCCGGTCGTTGCTGTTGGCCTTCCGGCCACTGGAAAACCACTCGTGCGCATCATCCGCATCCGCATGATGGTGGAAGAAAAAACCTACCGCAGCTTTCGCCTCAATTTTCTGCGCATCCACCGCCAGGCGGTCATGGGCAACGAGCGGCGCTATTTCTACGACTATTACATGCTGTGCTGCGGGCCGATCGCGCTTGGCGACCGCGTGGCGGACCCGGATCGCGCGGTCGCTGCTTTCGGCGCCGATGGCGCATTGGATGCACAAGCGACAGCAGCTGCCGATCCGGGTCCGGCGAGGTTGACGCGCGCGGCGGAGTCTCGTCCGTGACGCCAACGATAGCGAAACTCATCTGGCTCGCGTTCGGCATCGGCTGGTTCGTGCTGCGTATGCAGCCGCGCCGGCGCGCGCGGCAGACGCCGGTCCGCTATTCGGGGCGGGACTTGCGCGAATATGTGCTGCTTGCCGCCTCGCTGGCCGGCCTCGGCATTATCCCGGTCGTCTATATAGCGGCCCACTTTCCGCGCTCCGCCGACTACCCCTTCGTTCCGGTACTGAGCTACCTCGGCATTGCCGTCGATGTGGCCTGCCTATGGCTGTTCCATCGCACGCATCGCGATCTCGGCCATAATTGGTCGGTCAGTCTGGACGTGCGGGAGCGCCACACACTCGTCACAACCGGCGTTTACGCCCTGATGCGGCACCCGATGTATACGGGCTTCTGGCTGATGGCCGTGGCCCAACTCTTGCTGCTGCCCAATTGGGTTGCCGGGCCCGCCGGCGTGGTCGGCTTCGGCATTCTGTATTTTGGGCGCGTCGGACGCGAAGAGGAGATGATGATCGCTACTTTCGGCGACGAATATCGCAGCTATATGCGCCGGACCGCGCGTGTGGTCCCGTGGCTGTATTGATGCCTCTATTGACGGCATTTTTCACGTTGCATTTTTGCTACAGGTCTTTGTAGCTTTGCACTGCAATGTGAATTAGGGGGGATTTCCCCGGCAATATCTGGCACGGGAATAACTATAGCCTAGAATGGGAATGAACTCGGGTTGTTGAGCAAGCGGTGGGAAAGGTCATGAGAGGTTGGTGGCGTGTTTCCGTTCGCGGCGCTCTTGTCGCCGGCGTGATGATCGCGCTCGGATCGAATCCGGGCATGGCCCAGCCGCGCGCGCATGTGTATTTGCTGCGCGGGCTTATGAATATTTTCTCTCTGGGCATGGACACGCTGGCCGATGAACTTAACCGGCGCGGCGTCTATGCGACCGTCGATAATCACGCCGAATGGCAATCGCTCGCCAACCAGGCCGCCGCGAATTACAAAGCCGGCAAAGAAGGTCCGATCATCATAATCGGTCATTCGCTCGGCGCCGATGCGGCGATGGAGATGGCCAATTATCTCGGCGCCAGAGGCGTTCCGGTAGCGCTGGTGGTGCCGTTCGACGGCACCCAATCGTTGGCGGCCGGCCCCGGCGTCGCCCGCGTGCTCAACCTCACTCAGCGCGATTACGCCTATATGCGGCGCGGCGCCGGGTTCAGCGGCACGCTCACCAATGTCGACGTGAGCGGCGATCCCAATATCGACCACCTCAATATCGACAAGTCGCCGCGGCTGCATGCCCGCGTGATCGGCGAAGTTCTCTCCATCGCCGGCGGACACCGCATGCCGACGCCCGGCGTGACGACGCCGGTACCGACCCCGGTCAGCGCCCCAGCGCCAGGCGGCCCGGCCGTGGCGCCCAAGCCCGATGTCGTGCCGGCAACGCCGGCCGCGCCCGTGGCGCCGGCAACACCGGCGAAATCCGGCGACGGCGCCATGACTACGGTAAAGCCCTCGGCAGATGGCGGCACGCCAGTCATCGCGCTGCCCGAAAGAGCGTCCGCCGGTCCGGCACACCCGGCGAATTGAATTCGCATTATTGCCGGTTCAGTGCAGGCACCTCGATCGGGGCGCAATTGGCGCGCCCCTGCAGCACGCAATCCTGATCTCTTTCCATGTCCGTGATGGTGTCGGTGATCCAGACGCCGGCGCCGACCAAGAGCGTCACGATCGCAATGGCGATGACATTCATAAGCATGCGCTGGTGATAATCGATCGGTTCGTCCGGCTCTTGCTCATAGCGCGCGAGATCGTCGAACAATGAGGCCGGACCGCTTGGCCGCACCGACGGCGGCATCGGCGATGGCGCCGGACGGCGGCGGAACGCCAGCACCTGCCCGAATTCGTCGGCATTGTGAGGGCCTAGTCGGTTATGTACCACGTGCGACCCGCTGTTCATCCGCAGAATACGCTTTTGCGGCAAATTCTCGAAGCCCCGAATATATGCACGGCGCGCAACTCTGCTGACGGCGCGGCGTCGGGTCCGTCTCGATTCACCGGCATTTTAACCCGCCGGCGACTCCGTTAGATTTACCCCCAGGAGATTTACGCTCATGAGCAAGCGGCGCCGTGGCGCGGGCGTTATGCGGGCGTTCGTGGCGGTCGCGGCCGCCTATACGGTCGCGCTGCAGGCGCTGTTCTTCGCCATCGGCGGTCCCTTTGGCGGCGGCGTGCAATTTGCCGGGTCACCGATTTGCGCGTCGCATTTGAGCTTTCGCGTCGGCCATTCAACCCCTGCCGCGCCGGCCGGCCGAGACGGCTGCTGTCTCGGCGCTTGTCTGGGCTGCTGCTGTGCAACTCCGCTTTGCCCCGGAGCCGGTCCGACCCTGACCTATGCGCCGGCGCCGCTGCAAGCCGTCGCCCCGCCGCGCCAACGCGTGCCAGCCGTGCTGGCCGGGATTGCCGCCGCGCATCGCTCCCGTGCGCCGCCGCTGCCGGCTGATTCGTAATTTGGCGGCGGCAAATCGCTTTGCCGCTTTGGCAGGCATTCCACACGGAGCAAGTCCATGAAGAATCACATTGGCAAATCGACGTCGATGATCGCGTCACATCGCGTTGCCGCGATGGCGGCGGCGCTGACGTCGCAACTCGTTCTGGTTCAACTGAACGCGGGTCCCGCGCGGGCGGCCGATTACGATGTCGGCTCGATTCATATCTCGACGCCGTGGGCGCGGGCGACGCCGAAGGGCGCATCGGCCGGCGCCGGCTACATGACGGTCACCAATAAAGGCGCGGCGCCGGATCGGGTGAGTTGCGTTTCCGACGATGCCAGCGCGCAGTGCCAGATCCACAGCATGACGATGGACAACGGGGTGATGAAAATGCGCCCGGTCGAGGGCGGCCTGGAGATCAAGCCGGGCGAGACGGTGACGCTGGCGCCGGGCGGCTTCCACATCATGTTCCTCGATCTGCAGCACGCGCTGGAACAGGGTCAATCGATCAAAGCCACGCTGAAATTCGATCATGCCGGCACGGTCGACGTGGAATATCCGATCGCGGCGATCGGCGCGCCAGCGCCCGGCGCCGCGGCTGGCGGCGGCTCGATGATGATGCAGGGCGGCTCGATGCAGGGCGGCTCGATGCAGGGCGGCTCGATGCAGATGCCGCCCAAGCAGTAATTCGCCGACGCCGTCATCCGCTCATTCCCGCGCAAGCGGGAATGCAGATTCTAAATCTGTGCCGGCTCCCCGCTTTCGCGGGGACGAGCGGCGGGTCCGGCTGCGGTATTAGGGCTCCTTGAAGCCGGGCTTCACGCCTTCCGGCAACGGCGCCTTGAAGGTGTTGAGCAGCATCGACACCATCGCGTAATAACCGAGCGTGCCGACCAACTCGACCGTCCCGGCGTCGCCGAGAATTTTCTTGACGCGGTTGAACGTCGGCGTGCTGACGCGCCTTGTGCTGTAAAGCTCTTTGACGAAGGCATAGATCGCCATCTCATCCTTCGGCGCCGATTTCGGCGCGCGGCCGGCTTGTATGGCGCGAATGGTTTCCGGTTTCACGCCGGCCTTCTCGCCAAGCACGGCATGCGCCGCCCATTCATATTGCGCCTTCCAAAATGCGCCGGTGCAGAGGATGGCGAACTCCGACAGCCGCGGCGGGATGCTCGTCTTAAAGCGCAGATGGCCGCCAAGTTTTTGCGCCAGCTCGCCGACAGCGGGCGAATGCAGATAGATTGCGAACGGACCCGACAACTTGAACTGGCCGCGCGGGCCGGATTTTATCGATTCCGCCAGCGCCCGTTGCTCGGACGTGAAGGTGGCCTCGGACAGTTCGGGCAGGCGGGGTGACTGCATACTTTTGGGCATTGTTTCCTCTTGGGGGTTGCTCTTACGGCTTTCCGGCGGAAGCGATAGACGTCGCGAGCCTAGTGTAGCGGTGCCCTACTTGGTGGCAACAAGATCGATCAGCGCCGACATGCCGACATGGGACGTGCCCTCGCTGATGGCGCTATCGTGCTCGCGGATTTCAATCTTTGCCATGTCACCGAAGGCATTTTCCAGCATGGCGCGGGTGTATAGACGCTCGACGTCCGCAGGCCCGCCGGTTTTGTAGTTGAGCTGCTCCGGCCGGTAGGCCTCTATCAGCAACAGGCCGCCGGGTTTGAGCGTGCGTTTGAGATTTTTGAAAAATTCGTCCCGCTCGGCCGGCGCGACGAATTGCGTGAAGATCGCCACGACGACGTCGAAGCTGTTTGCCGGCCAGTGCCAGGAGGTGATATCGGCCAATTCCGAGCGCATCATCACGCCGCGCTCGGCGGCCAACGCGCGCGCTTTCTCGAGCGCTGTCGGCGAAAAATCGATGGCCAGCACGTCGAGACCCTGTTCGGCGAGCCAGACGCCGTTGCGTCCCTCGCCGTCGGCGACCGACAGCGCCTTGCCGCTGGCGGGCAGCCGGCCCGCCTGGCTCTGCAGAAACGCGTTCGGCGCCTTGCCGAAGGCATAGCCGGGCGCGTGAAACCGTGTTTCCCATCGTTCCAGTTCTGACATTACAATCTCCTTCGGTGCTTGCCGCTGTTTTGGCACCCGCTACCCGCATTGCGCCAACACTATCGCAAAATGGAGTGTCGCATGACCGTCGCCGTCAAAGCTTTGTTTTACGACGTGTTCGGCACGCTGGTCGATTGGCGCACCACGATTGAGCGTGAAGCCGAGGCGATGCTCAGGCCACGCGATTTTGCGCTCGACTGGCCGGCCTTCGCCGACGCCTGGCGCGGCGAATATCAGGGCGCGCTGGAGGAGGTGCGCTCCGGCCAATTGCCGTACCGCAAGCTCGATGTGCTGCATCGGCGCAATCTCGAAATCACGCTCAAGAAATTCGGCGTCGCGACGCTCGGCGAAGACGACAAGCGCAGCCTCAATCTGGCGTGGCACCGCCTCGATGCCTGGCCGGACGTGCCGCCGGGGCTCGCGCGGCTCAAGCGCAAATATCTGCTGGCGCCGGTGTCGAACGGCAATATTGCACTGATGGCCGATCTGGCGCGCCGCAATGATTTTCCGTGGGACGCCATTCTCGGCGCCGACATCGCGCAGGATTTCAAGCCAAAGCCGCGCGTCTATCTTGCTGCCGCCGACGCGTTCGACCTGGCGCCGGACGCCTGCATGATGGTGGCGGCGCATTCCAAGGATCTCGCCGCCGCCGCGGCGGTCGGCTTGCGCACCGCGCATCTGGCGCGGCCGAACGAACACGGCCCGGGCGGCGGCGAGGCAGCGCCCACTGTGCCGGTCGATTTTGCGGTGAAGAGCTTGGAAGAATTGGCCGAAAAACTCGGCACGTAGGCCGCGTTAAACGCGGCGGCCGAAAATGTGCTGGCGTTCGCTGATCTTTTCCGCAGCGCGCTGCATCTGCGTCTCGAAGATCTGGTCGGTCATTCGGCTTATCAATTTCAGGGCGGTTGTCATTGGAGTGCTCCCTGTTTTCAGTCCTTGTTAACCATCAGTAACGGCTAAGCCGCCGGGCGGAGCAGCGAAGTGACTGGGGTCACACAACGGCGCAATTCCGTAAGCCATTGATAAATCGATATTATATTAAAGAACTCTCAGACCTGCAAAGCGGGGGATAATCAGTGTAACCGCCCGCGGTGCCGCCGTAGAACGTCTTGCGCTCGGGCACATTGAACGGGCCGCCGCGGCGAAAACGTTCGGGCAGATCCGGATTGGCCAAAAATAGCACCGCGAAAGAAATAAGGTCGGCGATGCCGTCGCGGATGGCGGCGTTGGCGCGCGCCAGATCGTAGCCCTTGTTGCCGACGAGCGGCCCGCGCCAGATTTTGCGGAAGAAACGCAGATCGGGCATCTCGCCGTCACCGACCGGATCGGTGGTGGCCGGCTCGACGATATGCAGATAGGCGAGGCCGAGGCGGTTGAGTTCGCCCACCGCGGTGGCAAAGGTCGCGGCGGGATTGCTGTCGGCGACGTCGTTGAACGGATTGGTCGGCGACAGCCGCACGCCGGCGCGCTCGGCGCCCCATTCGCCGACGATCGCTTCCATCGCCTCGATGAGGAAGCGCGCGCGGTTTGCCGCGCTGCCGCCGTAACGGTCGGTGCGCCGGTTGGCGCCGTCGCGCAAGAATTGATCGACCAGATAACCGTTGGCGCCGTGCAGCTCGACGCCGTCGAAACCGGCGGCCTTGGCGTTGCGCGCGCCGCGCCGGTAATCCTCGACGATGCCGGCGATCTCCGCGGTGTCGAGCGCGCGCGGCGTGACGAACGGCTTCATGCCGTCGCGCGTCATCGCCTGACCCGCAGGCGCGATGGCCGACGGCGCCACCGGCAGCGCGCCGCCGGGCTGCAGCGACGGATGCGAAATCCGCCCGACATGCCAGAGCTGCAAAAAGATCCGGCCGCCGGCCGCGTGCACCGCGTCGGTCACAAGCTTCCAGCCGGCGACCTGCGCTTCGCTGTGAATGCCGGGCGTGCCCGGATAGCCGACGCCCTGCGGCGACACCTGCGTCGCTTCGCTGACGATGAGACCGGCGCTGGCGCGCTGCGCGTAATAGGCGGCGTTCGTGGCGCCGGGCACATTGCCCGGCCCGGCGCGGTTGCGTGTCATCGGCGCCATCACGACGCGGTTCGGCAAATCCAGCGGGCCGAGCTTGAACGGCGAGAGAATGTCTATGTCAGTCATCGTGGGATGCTGGAACGTCCGCTTACAGGAACGGCTAGGTCTGCTTTCGATCCGAAGCAGCCATCAATGTGTGTTTGGTTTTTCCGGTCGCGGCGTGACGGGGGCCTGGTATAGCGTATTTGGTTGGCACCAGCCGCCAATCCCGCTCACCGACATCATGCACTGCTCGCGGGTTTCGAACCCGCAATTGTAGGCGGCGTCGCCCATATTCAAAACTGCGCACCACGGATATTCTTCCGCCTGCGCGCGCGTGTCGATGCCGGTGGTCACGGCGAAAATTGCCAGCACGAACAGTAAAATTCTCATGGCGAGCCTTTCTGCGTTACCCGCGCTGCATGCGAGGGTGTCTGTTTTATCTGGGTAGCCGCACACTGCAATCAATACTACCCGGAAGTCGCCAATAGCCGTTCGGCAGCCGTCACATCCGCCGTCCCGGCGGGGGCCTAATCGAAATGCATGCCGCTTGATTTGACCACGGCCGGCCAGCGCGCGGCTTCCTGCTGGATGAAAGCGGCGAATTCGGCGGGCGTCGCCGTTGCCGGAAACAAGCCCGAGCGCATCGGCCTTGGCCTTGAGTTCCTTGTTGCCGAGGATGTTGGCCACTTCGCCCGACAGTTTGTCGACGATCGCCGGCGGCGTGTCGCGCGGTGCGACGAGACCGAGCCAGACTGAAAGATCGCCGAGATCGACGCCGGCCGCCGCGGAGAGAGTCGGCAGGCTCGCTACCGGCGGGAATGGCCGGCCGTCGAGCTTGGCGAGTGCGCGCAAATCGCCCGACAGAATGAGCGGCAGCACCGCCGACGGTCCGTCGAAGACGAAATCGACGCTCTTGGTCAAAATGCCATGCGCCACTTCGGCGCTGCCGTTATAGGGAACGAGCACGGTCTCGATGCCGGCTTTCTGGCTGAACAAAAAGCAGGTGAGCTTGGTGGTGATGGTGCCGGCGCCGCAATTGAGCTTGCCGGGCTGCGCCTTGGCCTTGGCGATCAGATCCTTCGCGGTCTTGATGTCGCTCGCGGCATTGACCACCAGCAGCCCCATGCTCTTGGCGACCAGCGTGATCGGCGCGAAATCCTTGATCGGATCGTACGGCAGGCTGGAATACAGATACTGGTTCATCACCAGCGTGGAATCGATCGCCATCAACAGCGTGTAGCCGTCCGGCGCCGCCTTGGCGACGAGTTGCGCGCCGATCACCGTGTTGGCGCCCGGCCGATTGTCGACCACGACGGCCTGGCCGAAATCCGCGCTCATCCGCTCGCCGATCATGCGCGCCATCACGTCGGACGGCCCGCCGGCCGGAAACGGCACGACGATATGGATGGCGCGGGCCGGATAGGCGTTCTGCGCGCGCGGGCGCGGCCGAAGACGCAGAGCGCCGTCAACAGTATGAGTGCGATTGAACGAACGTCGCCCATGGCAGTTTTGACGCGGCGCCGGCGCGATCCAGCGCCGCTTCCGGCCGTAGCCGCCAGGGTCAGTGCCAGCCCTGCATCGGCAATTGCAGCTTGCCGGTGGCGCGATCGGCCGGCCAGATCGAGACATACTGCTTGCCCTGCAGCTGGATCAGGAAGGTCGAGGCCAGCGTGTTCTGTCCGGTGTCGTCGAACTTCACGCCGTTGTAGCCGATCATCAGCTGATCGGCCTTCAGATCGGTCGCTTTCAGCGCCGTCTGGATCTTGTCCGGGATCGGTCGAGCCGGCGCGGTTGATCGCGTCGGCGAGCACCAGGAAGCCCTGCATGAAGCGCGCCGAGGTGTCGTCGAGATCGCGGCCGTATTTGGCCTTGAACATCTGATCGACGATGTAGCTGTTGGTTCCCGGCTTGCCGATGTCGAAGGCGCTGCGGTTGAGCGTGCCCTGGGCGAGATCGCCGACATTGGGGATGAAGCTCGGATCGGAGAAGCCGGCATCGTCGCCGATGATGATCGGCGGCAGGTAGTCGAGGTTCTTCATCGTCTTGAAATAGAGGATGATGTCGGCGGTGTAGCTGACGAAAATCACCGCGTCGGGCTGCGCCGACTTCAGCTGGAGCACCTGCGCCGACACATCCGAACTGTTGGCGCTGTAGGCGATATGCGCGCGCGACATTGATATTGGCGGTCTTGGCGGCGTCGAGAATGCTGGCGGAGACCGAGGTGCCGTAATCGGTGTTCTCGTTGACCACCGCGATATTGTCGATCTTCTTGCCGGACTTCTTCAGTTCGGTGAGGAACGCGGCATAGGCCTTGGCGAAATCCGGCGCGTAGGGCGTGGTGCGGAACGTCCACTTAAAGCCGCGGCCGGTGATGTTGGCCGCGACCGAATCGGCGACGAGGAAGGGAATGCCCTGCCGCTCGGCGACGGCGGTTGCCACCAGCGACACCGAGGAATGATACGAGCCGACCATGGCGACGACGTGGTCTTCGGTGATCAGGCGCAGCGTCTGCTGCTGGCCGACTTGCGGATTGCCCTGGTGGTCGGCGTCGTCGACCTCGATCTTGGCGCCGCCGAGATTGGGCAGGCCGGCGGTCGCGCCGAGCGGCAGGTTCTTCAGTTCCGGATGGGCATTATTGATGATCTCGGTGGCCAGCGTGACGGCGTCTTTCTCCGACTGGCCGGCGCTCGCCGCATTGCCGGTCAGCGGATAGATCACGCCGATCTTCACGGCCTCGGCGGCTCCGGCCGGAACGGCCAAAACCACGGCGCCCGCCGCGGCCATTGCCGCAGCCAACAGAAACCAGCCCTTACGCATGTGCGTTCTCCCCTCGACCAGATTGCGGTGATTCACCGGTATTGCCGCGGCGAAGTCAATCGCCATGCTGCCACGGTATTGCAACGCCGATCCCGCGTCAAATTGCAAAGACACCCGGCGCGGCCCAGTCTAAGCTTGGCGGCGGGTGAGGGAGGTTGCCGTGTCGCCGACGCCGCGTGAGCTGGTTGAGCGTTTCTACGATGTGGTGTGGAACCAGGCCGATGAGGCGGAGGCGCGCAAAATCCTCAGCGCCGATTTCCGCTTCCGCGCCTCGCTCGGGCCCGAACTGCGCGGGCCGGGCGGCTTCATCGCCTATCTGCGCTCGGTTCATGCCGCGCTGCAAAATTTCATCTGCACCATCGAGGACGTGATCGAGACGGAGGATCGCGCCGCGGCGCGCATGAGCTTTCGTGGCACCCATCGCGCGAAATTCTTCGGCGTCGAGCCGACCGGGCGGGAAATCCGCTGGGCCGGCGCTGCCTTCTTCACGATGGCCGACGGACAGATCACCGAGCTTTGGGTGTTGGGCGACGTCGAGGCGGTGCGCCGGCAACTCACGCCGGACCGGGCGCCGGAGTCTGTTCTCGGTCTAATGTCCGGCTATGCGTATGAATACCGGGTCATTTGCAGAGGTCAAACCGTGCACGCACCTTCGCCATCGTTGAATTCCCGCCGCGCGATGCACGGCAACAACACGCTGCAGATCGGCCTGTTCGGCGCCAATTGCTCGTCCGGCCGCGCGGTGACGCTGGTGCCGGAGCGCTGGTCGGGCAACTGGCCGGACAACAAGAAACTGGCGTTGCATGGCCGACGACGCCGGCATCGATTTTCTGTTGCCGATCGGCCGCTGGAAGGGCTATGGCGGCGACACCGATTATCAGGGCACGACGCTCGAGACCATCACCTGGGCGACCGGACTTACTCGCCGCCACCAAGCGCATCACCGTGTTCGGCACGGTGCACGCGCCGATCTTCAATCCGGTGGTGGCGGCGAAGGAAATGGTCACCGCCGACCATATCGGCGAGGGCCGCTTCGGGCTCAACATCGTGGTCGGCTGGAACGAGGGCGAGTTCGACATGTTTGGTGTCGAGCAGCGCGCCCATGAGAACCGCTACGAATTTGCGCAGGAATGGATCGACGTCATCAAGATGATCTGGTCGGACCGCGAGGATTTCGATTTTCACGGCAAATATCTCGACATGAACGGCATCAAGGGCAAGCCGAAGCCGTTCGGCGGCACGCGGCCGGTGATCATGAATGCCGGCGCGTCGGCGACCGGCCAGGCCTTCGCGGTGAAAAATTGCGATGCGTTCTTTTTCCACGCCTCGCGCACCTCGCTGGAAGAGAACAAGCAAAAAGTCCGCGAGGCGCAGGCGGCGGCCCGCGCGCAAGGCCGCGAAATCGGCTGCTATACGGTCGGCGTCGTCACCTGCCGGCCGACCAGGAAAGAGGCCGAGGAGTATTTTCACCATTGCATCGTCGAGCGCGCCGACTGGTCGGCGGTCGACGGCATTTTGGGGCTAAAGAACATCACGCCGCAGACCGTGCCGATGGACGAATTCCTCAAGCAGCGCAGCGGCTACGCGCAGGGCATGGGCGGCCTGCCGATCGTCGGCGATCCCGATCATGTCGCCGCCCAGCTTGCCGATCTGAGCAAGGCCGGCCTCACCGGCATCGCCATTTCGCTGGTCAATTATATCGACGAGCTGCCGTACTTTTGCGACGAGGTGATCGGCCGGCTGGAGCGGATGGGGCTGCGGGAGAAGGTGACAGGGTAGAGCCCCGTCATTCCGGAGCCGAGCCCCGGAATACGCCTTACTCAATCGCCGGCGCGATGCTAAGATTTCGTCCCGCATTCATGCGGGCCAAACGCGATGTCCGCTGATGCAAAGGAGCGATTAAAATGGCCAAGGCCAATTCCGCCGCCAAGGAAACTGAAATTACCCGCGACCGTCTCGCCGAGCTTTTGAATGAAGACCTGTCGCGCGAATACCAGGCCATCATCGCCTATGTCGTCTATTCGCAGGTGCTCAGCGGCGCCGAATACATGGACATCGCCGATCAGCTCGAAATCCACGCCAAGCAAGAACTCGACCATGCCTTGGTCCTGTCGCGGCAGATCGACTACCTCGGCAAGATGCCGACGGTCACGCCGAAGCCGGTACGCACGTCGAAAAATGCCAAAGACATGCTGCGGTTCGATCTCGACAATGAGAACGAGACAATTCGCAATTACCGCGACCGCATCCGGCAGTGTGAAGCATTGGGCGAATATGCGATGGCGGAACAGATTCGCAAGATTCTCATCCAGGAGCAGGACCATCAGATCGATCTGGCCACTGCGCTTGGCATCGATGTGCCGGACGTCAACAAAGGTTCCGGTGGAAAACGCCGCTAACGCCGAAAACTAATCACCTCCGGCTCACGATCACGGCGCCGCGCTTTTTATTGTAGCCGTGGATTTCAACGCGCTCCCACACGCCGTTGAGGTGATAGGGATCGCTACGGGTGAACGCGTCGACCGCGGCGCGGTTTTTGGCATCGATAACGAAAATGCTGCCGATCGGCGTCTCGCCGTCGTCGGCGACGAGCGTGCCGGCGGTCACCACGTCGACGGCATAAGCTTCCGATCGGTCGAGATGGATACGGTGGTCACGGTAGTGCTTGGCCCGCACCGGCAGAATGTCTTTCTTGTCGAGCGCGTGGACGACGAACAGCATGGCCGCATCTTAATCTGCCCCCGCGAAACGGGGGAGGGGCCTGTCTCGTCATTCCGGGGCGTCGCGCAGCGACGAGCCCGGAATCCATAACCGCGATTCCCGGGCTCGGTCGCAGCGCTGGTCCTGCATGCTCAGTGAGTATGGATTCCAGGTTCTCGACCTTTGGCCGAGCCCCGGAATGACGCTAAGCCCGCCGCCGCGAGATCACGTAGCTCTCGTCGAAAAACCACAGCCCGCCGCGCTCGCGCAGCACCGCACGCGTGGCGTCGATATAGCGGTCGCCGACTTCGGCGAGCCGGTCGTCCTCGACCTGCGCCACATAGATCGCCGCGTTCCACGCCGCGAACAGCGTCGAGGTGCCGATCGACTCGGAGATTTCCGACGGCAGCGTGTGCATGACGTATTTGAACAGCGAGCGATTGTCGGCATAGGCGTTGAAATTGAGCTCGCGGCCGGCGGGGCCGAGCTCGTGCTTGACCGCTTTGAGGATGTCGTAGCGATCGTGGATGAACGGATGGTCGCCCGGCCACACCTGCTGGATGATCTCCATGCCGGGATCGTTGCCGTGCGAATGAATGGCGATCAGCCGGCCGCCGGGGCCAAGCGCCTTGGCCAGCGGCGCGACCACGCGCTTGGCCTTGAATTCGAGCGGGGCGCGTGCGCGATAGGGCTGCGAGGCGATGACGAGATCGTAATTGGCGAGCGTGCCGCCGGGTTTGGGAATGATCGGATCGAGCAGGAAGCGGTGATCCTCGCGATAAATGACGAGCACGACCGGACGCTCGTAAATCGGATTGCCGGTGCGCGCGCTCACGCCCGCTTTCCAGTTCTCGGCGAGGAACGGCTCCAGATTGATGATCTGCTCCTCGAAGCGGTGCGCCGAGTTCCCGGTCAGCGGCAGTTCGTGCCACACTAGGCTCGATGCGGCATTGAGCGATTTGACCGCCAGCCACGGCGCGTCGGCGTAAGCCATGTTGGTAAGCACCAAAACCGTCGCCGGATGCTCGAAAAAGCGGTCCGACATTTTCTGCATCGTCAGCCGCACGTCTTCGAGCGAGATTTCCTTGCCGACCATATAGAACGGCATGGTCGGGAAGCGGTCGTGCATGGCCCGCATCACCCGCACCAGCACCGAGCCGTCGCCGACACCGGCGTCGAACACCCGCACCGCCGGCGGCCGCGGATGGATATGCGCAAGCTCCTCGGAGACGCGGTGCGCGACTTCCCATTTCTCGCTGCAGGTGTTGACGAACAGCAGATATTTTTGCCGGTTGTCGAAGAAACGGAAATTGCGCGCCGGATCGCCGGGCTGCGCCGGTCGCCACCGGCGCCGCCGGCAGCGGGCCGCGGACATCGCGCGAGCGCTCGATGATGGCGGGGCGGGCGCCCTGGGAGGGATTGGCCGCCATGAAACCGTGGATGCGGTCGAGCGTGTCGGTGGTGATGCGGCCGCCGTTGCGCAGCCGCGCCGCGAGCTTGCCGTCGTTGACGGCGCGGCGGCCGAAGGTGGATTCGGCGAGCCCGGTCTGGCGGCAATAGTCGGAGATTTCCGCAAGCAGTTGTTGCGCGTTCATGGCGATGCGCGGTGGGCAGGCCGCTCCCTGTTGTTTCCTGTCTCGCGCGTTGGGCACCTTGTGGCGCTCTTAGCCGCTCGGAATGGGCGCTAGCGAACCAAGGCGTTGGGCCAGGGTCAACCACAAAATGGCCCACTTATCTAGTGGGCAAGATTATTGGGCAATATCCCACAACGAGTGGGCAGAAGGTTTGACGCCGCCGCACCGGCTTTTTGCGATCTCCTGGCTCGGGCGGGCGCTAAATAAAGGTTCGTTCGGCGGCGCGGCCATGTAGGGTCGCCTCTGGAGTCCTGTTGGCACATTCCCTTGCGTCCTCGCAGCCCCGGCGCCGTTTCAGCGTCGTGCTCATCAAACCCTCGCACTATCACGATGACGGCTACGTCATCCGCTGGTGGCGTGGATTGGTGCCGTCGAATTCGCTGGCCGCGCTGCATGGCGTGGCGCTCGATTGCGCGCGGCGCGCCGTGCTCGGACCGGACGTCGACATCGTCATCGACGTCATCGACGAGACCAATACGCGGGTCAATGTCGCCAAGCTGCTGCG
This sequence comes from uncultured Alphaproteobacteria bacterium, assembly GCA_963743395.1. Classification (GTDB taxonomy): domain Bacteria; phylum Pseudomonadota; class Alphaproteobacteria; order Rhizobiales; family Xanthobacteraceae; genus BOG-931. The sequence goes on along the minus strand of CAVUPV010000013.1, from coordinate 1,472,897 downwards.
CCGTTTCCGGGCGTCGGACGGTTTCGGCATGCTCGGACTGATCGGCGTGCAGACCAATCAATATCCGCGCGCGCTCGACATCGCGCGGCCGTTCCGCGCCGCCGGCGTTCCGGTTGTCATCGGCGGCTTTCACGTCTCCGGCTGCATCGCCATGCTCGACGGCACCGCCGTCGATCTCGATCGCGCCCGCGAGCTTGGCGTCACTATCTTTGCCGGCGAAGCGGAAGGCCGTTTTGAAACGTTGCTGCAAGAGTGTGCGAGCGGCCGGCTGAAGCCGGATTACGACTTCACCGACGACCTCGTCGACATGTCGGGACAGCCAAGCCCGTTCCTGCCGATCGAATTCGTCAAGCGCACCGCCGGCACCAACGGCAGTTTCGATTCGGGCCGCGGCTGCCCGTACCAATGTTCGTTCTGCACCATCATCAATGTGCAGGGCCGCAAGTCGCGCTCGCGCAGTCCCGACGATGTCGAGAACGTCATTCGCGAGAACTGGGCGGAAGGCATTTCCCGCTTCTTTATCACCGACGATAATTTTGCCCGCAACAGGGAGTGGGAGCCGATCCTCGACCGGCTCATCAGCTTGCGCGAAGTCGATGGCATTCCGCTCGGCCTGATGATCCAGGTCGACACGCTGTGCCACAAGATTCCGAATTTCATCGAGAAATGCCATCGCGCCGGCGTGACCCGGGTGTTCATCGGTCTTGAGAACATCAATCCCGACAACCTCAAAGCGGTGAAAAAGCCGCAGAACAAGATCACCGAATACCGCCGGATGCTGCTGGCGTGGAAAGCGCAAGGCATCTTCACTTATGCCGGCTACATCCTCGGCCTGCCGGCCGACACGCCGGAATCGATCCGCCGCGACATCGAGATCATCCAGCGCGAGCTGCCGCTCGATATCGTCGAATGGGCGATCTTAACGCCGCTGCCCGGCTCGGAGGACCACACCGCGCTGTGGAAGAAGGGCGCCGCGATGGACGGCAACCTCAACAATTACGATTTCGAGCACGTGGTGGCCGACCATCCGCGGATGAGCCGTAGCGAATGGCAGGCGATCTACCACGAAGCGTGGACCCGCTACTATTCGCCGGCGCATGTCGAGACCTTGCTGCGGCGCGGCGCCGCGGCCGGCACGCCGTTATTGTCGCTCGTCAAGGCGCTGGTGCCGTTCATCCACATGGCGCCGGTCGAGAACATCCATCCGCTGCAGGCCGGGCTGTTTCGCCGCAAACATCCGTCCGAGCGCCGCTACGGCTTGCAGCCGGTGTCGCTCGGTGCGTTTTATGCCGACCACATCGGTAAGACGATTGCCAACAATCTCAAGCTGATCGGAACCATTGTCTGGATCCTGCGGCTCAAGCGCCGCATCGAGCGCAATCCCAATCGCCGCTCGTATATCGACATCGCGCTCACGCCGGTGGTGGACGATGACGCGGCGCTCGATCTCCTGACCAAGACCAGCGGGGCGAAGGCCGCGATCGCGCACTTAAAGAAAGTGGCCGCGCTGACGCATTAGGCCGTCACCGCATCTCGCCATCCCTTCTAGGCCACCTGCAAGTCCGCTATCATTCGCGCCGGTTTGAGCGCCGACCGGCGAATTTCCGCATACAGAGAGGGATGAACTCATGTTCTATTTTGGCCTTATCGTGATCGGCGTCGCCGGCATGCTCTTCCAGCCGGCTTTCGCCCAAACAAAGACAGCCTCGACCGCGGTAACTTTCGATAGCGTTCTGCAGGCGGAGTATGAGATCAAGGCCGTCAACTTTATTCCCGTCGCCCAGGCGAACGAGATATTCGGCGCGAACGCGCCCAAAAGCGCATCGCAGACCATGGTTACACTGCAGAAGGGAACCTCGATTGCGGTATGCACGCTGGATTTGGGAACCTGGTCCGTCCTCACTGACGACATCATGACGAACCCGATTGTGTGCGAAAAACGCTGATCGCTAGGGCGGCTGCCGCCGCTTTAGCTGAGATCGAGGTGCTGGCCGCGCCGTGCCATGATTTAGCCAAAGCTCCGGCGATATTGCTGAATTGCGATAAGGGACGAAGGGGTTTCAATTGATTCCAGCGCGCCGGGTTGCTCCTGCTCTAACGGCATTGTTGCCGTTCGCGGGCGCATTTTTCGTCCTCCTTATTTCGCTTTTCCCGGCTACGGACGCGCGCGCCCAAAGTCCGTCCGGCGGCTGCGCGGACGCGGCCGGACTCGCGGTATTGTCCACGCCGGTCGCGCCCTGGCAGGGCATGCCGCTGCGCGTCATCGTCACCGGCGACAAGCCGCTCGACGGCGACCTGTCGCTCGTCGCGCCCGACGGCAGCGTCGCCGCCAAATCGGCCGGCCGGCAAGGCGGCCCGCCTTACTTCTGGTACGCCGAGGTCGCCGCACCAGCTGCGGGAACATGGCGCGCGACGCTCACGCCCGCCGGCTGCGGCACCATCACCCGCGACATCATCGTTCGCGCCGAGGCGGCGGCGCCACCGGTTGCGGCCGCGGGCAGCCTGTGGCCGCTGCACAACACCTGGAATTGCGCCACCGAAAATCTGTATTCGGCTTGGATCGAGAAACTGTTCGACGGCCCGCTCGACGCCGAGTTGTCGTGGCCGACGCTCTATGACGTGCTGCGCGACCGCTCGCGCAATATGCTGTTCAACTATCTCGGTCTCAACGAAGAGAGCGCGGCGATGTCGTTTCGCCCCGATTGCGCCGACGCGGTTTACTTCCTGCGCGCCTATTTCGCCTTCAAACTGGGGCTGCCGTTCGGCTACTCGAATTGCTCGCGCGGCGGCGACGGCAGGCCGCCGAAATGCTACGGCTGGTTCACCATCCTCAATGCCCAGGCGGCGAAGCAGGGGTTGGCAGCGTCGTTCGCGCATTATTTGCCGACCGTCGGCGACGCCGTTCAGTCCGGCAACGGCCGGGTGGCGGCGAACGACGACAACACCGATTTTTATACCGTACCGCTGACGCAAGCGACGCTGCGCCCGGGAACCATCTATGCCGATCCGTACGGGCACATTCTGATGCTGGTGCGTCGCGTGCCGCAGACCGCGAATTCCCCCGGTGTCTTCCTCGCCGTCGACGCTGAGCCCGACGGATCGGTGACGCGCAAGCGCTTCTGGCGCGGCAATTTCCTGTTCGTGCACGATCCCTCGCTCGGCAGTCCGGGTTTTAAGCGTTTCCGGCCGGTGGTGCGCGACGCGAGCGGCGCGTTGCGGCGCTTGACCAATGCCGAGATCGCCAAAAATTCCGACTACGGCGATTTTTCGCTCGATCAGTCGCAGCTCAGCGCCCAGGATTTCTACGACCGCATGGATGATGTGATGTCGCCGGCCCCGCTCGATCCTCAGCTGGCGATGGAAGACGCGATTTCCTCGCTCGACGAGCAGATCAAGACCCGCGTCACATCGGTCGAAAACGGACGCAAGTACCAAAACTCCGGCAAAGGCGACACCACCATGCCGGATGGCCCGTCGATCTTCGAGACCACCGGCGCGTGGGAAGACTACTCCACGCCGGCGCGCGATTTTCGCCTGCTCATCGCGATCGATGTGGTGCGTGGTTTTCCCGATCACGTCGCGCGGCGGCCCGACCGCTACGCGATACCGCCTGGCAAGAGCGTCCAGGACGTAAAGGCCGACTTGCAGGGCGCGCTCGCCTCCGAGCTTGCGGCGCGCAAATTCAGTTATACGCGCAGCGACGGCTCGCCGTGGACTCTTACGCTCGAGGACGTGATCGGCCGCATGGCGGATTTCGAGATGGCGTATAACCCGAACGATTGCGTCGAGCTGCGGTGGGCCGCGCCGGTAGGCAGCGACGAGGCTTCGACCTGCAAGCGGCATGCGCCGGCGGCGCAGCGCGCTAAAATGTCGGATTACCGCGGCTGGTTCCGCGACCGGCACTGGCCGACGCCATCCGGCGCTTAGGGCATGACGCTGAAAAGTGGCTCACGGTGAAGACGCTTTGCTCCGCCGCCGCTTTCGCAATCCTGGCGGCCGGTGCTCCGCTTCTGGCGCAGGGCGACCCGGTTCAATCGGGGCTCGACGCCCTGGTTGCCGCCTACCCGGACGCGCTCGCCGGGCATGACGATAAAGTGCTGCGCTGGCGCGACGGAACGATCATGCCAGTGTCTGACGGCGCGGCAAGCAAGACCTTCCCGCAATTGCTGCGCCACGCCTCGATCGCGGATCAGTTTCGCATTCCCTATCCGCGCGGTCCGCTGGCAACGCCGCCGGCGGCCGACGCCGATCCGGCCCGGTTCCGCAACGCGGCGTTTTTCACCAAAATGTATGGCGACTGCCAAAAGGGCGAGGTGACGCCGCACCTTGTTTCGCTCGCCTGGCTTCCCAAAAGTTGGGGACATTCAGTCAGCGTCACGACGCTCAACGGCGTCGATGCGCAGTTGCGCGCCGTGTCGACGGAGATCGACGCGCTGCCGGACAACATCAAGCGCGCCGCCTATCCAATCGCCGGTACCTACAAGTGCCGGGCCGTGGCCGACACCGGCGAGCTGAGCCCGCACGGCTACGGCATCGCCATCGATCTCAATACCGCGGTCTCGGATTACTGGTACTGGCGCCCGCACGACGGCCCGATCGTTTATCACAACCGCATGCCGCAGGAGATCGTCGCCATCTTCGAAAAGCACGGCTTCATCTGGGGCGGCAAGTGGTACCACTACGATACGATGCACTTTGAGTTTCGGCCGGAACTGCTTGGCCGGGAGTGACGCATTGGATCATCGCGCGGGATCTGCGTCGCGGGAATAACGAAGCGCGCCTGTTGCCCGTCATCCTGAGGCGGCCGCGAAGCGGCCTCGAAGGATACAGCCCGTGCGCTTGGGCCGTAGCCCTTCGAAGGCTCGCTTCGCTCGCACCTCAGGGTGACGAAATAACGGGACGCACTCACGTTGTTTCCTTCGTGGAATTCAGGCTACGGTTTGAAGCTGATTGGGAAACGCCAAGGAATAGAAGAATGCCCCGCTTTGCCGCCAATCTCGGCCATCTGTTCACCGAATATCCGCTGATCGAGCGCTTTGGCGCCGCGGCGGCGTGCGGCTTTGGCGCGGTCGAATTGCAATTTCCCTATGACATTGCGCCCGCCGTCGTGAAGGCCGAGCTGGCGAAACATGGCCTCACCCAGCTCGGCGTGAACACGCCGCAAGGGCCGGAATTCGGCCTCGCCGCGCTGAACGGGCGCGAGCGCGATTTCGACGCCGCGTTCGCCAGCGCGCTGGATTATGTCACTGCCATCGGCGGCGGCGCCATCCATTGCATGGCCGGCGTTGTGCCGGTCAATGAGCGGCCGGCGGCGGAAACGGTGTTCATCAAGAATGTATCGCGCGCCGCAGCGGCCGCCGCGAAAGCCGGCATCACAGTCTTGGTCGAGCCGATCAATCCGCGCGACCGGCCGGGTTATTTCCTGAGCCATGTCGAGCACGCCGCCGATCTCATCAGCAAAATCGGCGCGCCGAACGTAAAAATCCAGTTCGATTTCTATCATGTCCAGATCGTCGGCGGCGATCTCATCAAACGCTTCGAGAAATTTCTGCCCCTCATCGGCCACACCCAGATCGCCGCGGTACCGACGCGGGCCGAGCCCGATGAGGGCGAAGTCAATTATGCCGCGCTGTTCGAGGCGATGGAGCGGCTCGGCTATGCCGGCTGGATCGGCTGCGAATACAAGCCGCGCACGCGCACCGCCGACGGCTTAGGCTGGGCGAAACGTTACGGTGTGGTGCCAAAAGGGGGCAATTGATGACACGTCTGGAAGGCAAAACCGCGCTCGTGACCGGCGCCGGATCGGGCATCGGCAAGGCCATCGCCGAAACTTATGTCCGCGAGGGCGCGCGCGTCGCGGTGGTCGACATCGATGGCGATGCGGCCAAGACCGTGGCGCGGACCATTGGCAATAACGCCATCGCGCTACGCTGCGACGTCAGCAAAAAGGCCGACTTTGCCGGCGCCGTCGAAGAAACGCTGTCGGCTTTGGGCAGCCTTCACATCCTGGTCAACAATGCCGGCGCGACGCATATCAACAAGCCGGTGCTCGAGATCGATGAAGCCGAATACGACCGGACTTTCGCGGTCAATGTGAAAGGCGTGTTCTTCGGCTGCCAGGCAGTGGTGCCGGTGTTCCGCGCGCACGGCGGCGGCGTGATCATCAATATCGGTTCGACCGCGGGCTTGCGGCCGCGGCCGGGCCTCTCCGCCTACAACGCCACCAAGGCCGCGGTGCATAGCCTGACCAAGACGCTGGCCGTCGAGCTCGCGCCGGACCGCATCCGCGTCTGTGCTATCGCGCCGGTCGCGACCGACACGCCCTTGCTGCCGAGTTTCTTGGGCCCGGCGCCGGGCCAGCGCGAAAAATTCATGGCCACGGTGCCGCTCGGCCGGCTGGCGCACCCGCAAGATATCGCCAATGCCGCTTTGTTTCTCGCCTCCGCCGACGCCGAGTTTCTTACTGGCAATATCGTCGAGGTCGACGGCGGACGGTGCGTGTAGGGGTTCTTCGGCGCTCATTCCCGCAGCGGGAATCCAGTCTGGCTCCCCGCTTTCGCTTGGGAAGAGCGGTTCGAATCGGACATACTGCAACCTGGCCGACTTTTTGCAGGCGTATTTGTTGGGTATTATTGGTATCAGGGACTAAGGGACGACAGCGATCATGTGGGGTCGTAAGCGCACATCCGACGCGCCGGCGCAAACCGCCGAGGCTTCGCTGCTGCAAGAGGCGATGCACCAGGCGCGCGTCGAGGCGGCCGAGCGCACCAGTGTCGTCGTCGATCTGCGCGATGCCGAAGTAGCGCGGCTCGAACTATTGAACGAGGCGCTCGATCCGCTGTTTGCCGATATTCCGCGCGAGGTCGAGCTGTTCGACCGCGGGGTGCGCCGGGGCGAGACGCCGCGGCTGTGGATCGACGCGGTGGCGCATGTCGCCATGAGCCGCGACAAGCGCAGCTATCGCTTCCTGCATGACAGCCGCATGGGCCGCCACGTCTTGGCCGAGTCGCACGAAATTCCCGACATCGTGCAGGCGGTGACAACCTATGTGGCGCGCCGTCTGGTCGAGCGGCAGCGCGCGCTTGAAGCCGATCCCGGTCTGGTTGCGCGCATACCGCCGGCGGAAGCCGCGCGTTACCGGCGCCGGCGGCGTTGGCGAACGTTCGGGGTGCTCGCGCTTGGCTTTCTCACCGGCGTGGTGACGCTCATCGTGGCTGCGTTGCTGCTGGCGACGCGTTTTTAGACGATCGTCTCGCGCTTGGCTTCGCTTATCGCACCGTCGGCATTGCGCTGCCGTACGATCATCTCGCAGCACCACTGGCGCGGCGTGTCGTCGATTGTGAAGAGATGATATCCGGCGCCGCCTTCCTCGCCGTGCGGCGCGGCGGCCGAGGCCGACGGCACGCAGACAGCGGGAATTTTCTTGCCCTGCGGCCCGTCAAGCCAGATCAAGGCGTCATGATGATCGTGGCCGTGGATCAGAAGCTCGGCGCCCTTGGCGGCCAGCACGCGGCGTAATGCCGGCGCGTCGATCAGGCGGCGCAGAAAACGCCGCAGCGGGCTTTTCGGCGGGTGATGGATAAGAACGACGCGGAACAGACCGCGCGTTTGATCGAGTGCATCGGCGAGGCGCGCAAGCTGCCGGTTGCCGAGGCAGCCGGTCGCCAGCAGCGGTGCTGTCGGCAAGCCGGTCGAGAGCGCGATCAAAGCCGCGCCGCCGCGCCGGCGCAGAAACGGAAAACGGTCGAGGCCGTCGTCGCCGCGCATGTAATCGGCCCAATATTGCGCCGGATATTGCACCGCCTCGCGCACATAAACGTCGTGATTACCGGGCACGACGGTGACATCGTGCGGATCGGCGAGCGTTTGCAGCCACTGTTGCGCGCGTAAATATTCCTCGGGCAGCGCCAGATTGACGAGGTCGCCGGTGACCGCGATGTGATCAAAGCTTTGGCTTTTAAGATCGCGGGTCATGGCGTCGAGGACTTCAGGACGATGGATGAATTTGCGCTTGCGCTGCCAATTGATGAAGCCAAGCCCGCGCTTGCTCAACAGCTTGGCGAGCGGCGGCTGCGCGGCAGCAAGATGCAGGTCGGACAAATGGGCGAGTGTGAACATGGCGGCATGCTGGCGGAAAGGAATCGGCAGTCAGGATCGCAGGTCCACAATAATAAATCACGAACTGCCGATGATGATACCGACGGCGAATACCAGCACGCCACCGACAACCACCTGGAACGCGGCCTGCAGAAACGGCGTATCCATATAGCGCGTGCGGATCCACGAGATGACGACGAGTTCCACGGCGACCACGGCAAATGCGAGCGAGGTGGCGACATAGAAATGCGGAATGAGATAGGGCAAAGCGTGACCAAGGCCGCCAAGTGCCGTCATCGTGCCGGTGACCGCGCCGCGCATGACCGGCGCGCCGCGCCCGGTGAGCGAGCCGTCATCGGACATCGCCTCGGCGAAGGCCATCGAGATGCCGGCGCCGATCGCGGCTGCGAGCCCGACCAGAAAGGTCGACCAGGTATTATGCGTGGCGAAGGCCGCCGCGAACAACGGCGCCAGCGTCGATACCGAGCCGTCCATCAAGCCGGCAAGGCCGGGCTGCACATATTGCAGCACGAACACGCGCCTGGCGGTCTCGTCTTCGGAGGCGCGCGCCTGCGGCGAAATCCTCTCGCCGAGGTCGTGGGCGAGCTTTTCGTGCTTGTCTTCCGCCGCAGCGAGCGTTCGCAGCAGATCGCGCACCGCGTCATCGTGCGCCGATTGCGCGGCGCGACGGTAAAACCGTGCGGTCTCGTACTCCATCTCCTCGGCGAATTTTCGCGTGGCGTCGAGCGCCAGCGGCCGGTTGAGCCAGATCGGCCGGCGCTTGACGAAACCTTTAACGTCCTGGCGGCGAATGAGGGGGAGAAAATCGCCGAAATTTTTACGATGCAGATCGAGCAGCATGTCGCGATGCCCGATCTCCTCTTGGGCCATTTTATCGTACATTTCCGCGGTGTCGGGATAGGAGTGACGCAGCACCGCGGCGAAGGAGCGGTAAATGCGGCTGTCCTCATCCTCGTTGGAAATGGCGAGCGCGAGGATTTCCTGCTCGTTCAGATCGGCAAAGCTTTTCACGGGATTACCTCGGGCGCCTCGATCCGCACGATCGGCGGTAACACTATATTAGAAACATTCTAATTACTGGGAGCTGGCCCGGATTGCAAATGCCGATCGACCCCTTTCGCCGCCCGTTCGAGCCGTTTCTCCGGCGGGTTTTGCACGCCTATTGGCGCATCTCGCGCGGGCTGACGGTCGGCGTGCGTGCGGTAATCCTTGACGGTGAAGGCCGCGTTTTCCTGGTCAAGCATTCTTACGTCAGCGGCTGGCATTTGCCCGGCGGCGGCGTCGAATCCGGCGAAACGCTGCTGACCGCGCTTGAGCGCGAGTTGCGCGAGGAAGGCAATATCGAACTGACCGAACCGCCGGTATTTCACGCCGTCTATTTCAATCGCCGGGTGTCGCGGCGCGATCACGTCGCGCTTTACGTGGTTCGGTCGTTCCGGCAGACCGCGCCGCCGCAGCCGAGCTACGAAATCATCGCGCATGGGTTCTTCGCGACCGACGCGCTGCCGGCCGATACGGCGCGCGCGACGCGCGAGCGCATCGCCGAGGTGCTGATCGGCCGCGCTGCTGCGGAGATCTGGTGAGCGAAATGGTGAGGTAACGCTTTCGGTCAGCCGAAGCGGCAGCGATCGTGCGGCGCCGAAAAATCGATCAGCGGACCGATCGGCACGATGCCGGTCGGATTCACCTGACGCTGGCTCCCGTAATAATGCGCCTTGATCTGATCGATGCTGACGGTCTCGGCTATCCGCGGTACTTGATAAAGTTCGCGCGTGTAGTTCCACAGATTGGGATAGTCGGCAACGCGCCGCAAGTTGCATTTGAAGTGGCTGAAATAGACGCTGTCGAAGCGGATCAGCGTGGTGAACAGCCGCCAGTCGGCTTCGGTGATTTGCCGGCCGGCGAGATAGCGCTGCCGCGACAGGCGCGCTTCGATCTGGTCGAAGGCCGCGAAAATGCCGCGAGCCGCCTCTTCGTAGGCGTCCTGGCTGGTGGCAAAACCGGCGCGGTAAACGCCGTTATTGATATTCGGATAGACGAGGTCGTTGATGCGGTCGATTTCGCCGCGCAGTTCAGCCGGATAGTAGTTGGTATGAACGTCGGTGTAGGCCGCGAACGCCGAATTGAGCATGCGGATGATTTCGGAGGATTCGTTATTGACGATGGTGCGCCGTTTCTTGTCCCACAGCACCGGCACGGAGACGCGCCCGGTATAATGCGGGTCGGCGAGCAGATAGATCTCCGCCAGCGTCGTCTTGCCGTTGACGCTATCGGGCGTACCGCCGCGCGCGGCGCCGAATTCCCAGCCGGTCTTGCCGTATAACGGCTCGGCCAGCGAAACCGAAATCGCGTCGTCGAGTTTTTTGAGCGCGCGAAAGATCAGCGTGCGATGCGCCCACGGACAGGCGAGCGAAATATAGAGATGATAACGGCCGGGTTCGGCGGCAAAGCCGCCTTCGCCGGTCGGACCGGCGCTGCCGTCGGCGGTGACGAAGTTGCGGAAACTCGATGACGGACGGACAAAGCGCCCTTCCTTGGTTCGCGAAATATCCTCTTGCCAGGCGCCGTTGACGAGCAGGCCCATCGTTCTCTCCGCCGATTTTCCGGCCTAATGTAAGCATTCCGGGGACGCGCGATAGTGCGCTGGACCTCGAACTGTCCAAATGCTACGCGGCGCGATGAACGATATTTCGCTCACCATCCTGCCTGAGACGACGGCCGACGCGGTTGCCATCGAGCGGCTTTACGAACGCACCTTTGGCCCCGGCCGTTTCGCCAAGACCGCTTATCGGCTGCGCGAGCAGGTCGCGCACCGCGCCGAGCTGTCGTTTATCGCGCGCATCGGCACGCTGCTCGTCGGCTCGGTGCGGCTGTCGCCGATCCGCATCGGTGAGACCAGGGCGCTCCTGCTCGGGCCGCTGACGGTCGAGCCGGCCTTCCGCGAGCGCGGCGTCGGCCAGGCACTGATCGAACGCGCGCTCAAGGAGGCGGGCGCTAACGGCCATCGCCTCGTCATTCTGGTCGGCGACGAACCGTATTACGGAAAAAGCGGCTTCAAGCCGATCCCGCCGGGCCGCGCCATCATGCCTGGGCCAGTCGATCCCGCGCGGCTTCTGGTCGCCGAGCTCAGCGCGGGGGCGTTTGACGGCGTGTCCGGACCGATCCGGCCGGATTGAAAAGTCTCAGCGCCCTTCGCGCGCCCAAGTGCCGGCGAGGCTGCCGAGCAGAAGCAGAAGGCCAAGCAACCCGGCGAAGATCGGCAAGACGCCGATGCCGCGAACCACGCTGACGTCGCGCATTTTAAGGCCGATCCAGTCGTCGCCCTTGAAAGTATCGCCGGAACGAACCGCGACGATGCGCGGCACATTCAGCCCGCTGCCGTCGTCGAGCCTTCGCGAATCGCCGCCGGTCGCGTCGGTGAGCGGCGCGAGCACGCCGGTTGTCGAGGTCACCTCGGCATATTCACGCGGATTGGCCGGGCCGATATTGACCAGCGCGTTGAGCTTGCCGTCGGTCGCGCGCCATAGCCCAAGCTCGTTGGCGGCGACGCTGGTCTCCCACACGCCGGGTTCGGTCCGCTGGAGCTTTAGCGCCTGGGTCGCTCCCGACGGCGAAGTCAGCGTCACGCCGGCGATTTCGTCCGCCATGGTTTGCCGCCGCACCACCAGATCGTGCCCGCTGACGGTGAGGCGCAACGCTTCTTCTTCGAGATCCGGCTCCTTCATCAGCCAGTGCGACAGCCGGCGCAACAGATCGAGATGCGGGCCGCCACCCTCGAAGCCACGAGCCCATAGCCAGATGTGATCGGACAGAAGGAGCGCCACGCGGCCTTCGCCTTCGCGTGAAAGCACGAGCAGGGGTTTTTCGTCGGGGCCCTGCATCACCGTCGTGCCGTTGGCGTTTCGCGTATCGACGATGCGGAACCACTCGCTCCAGTTCGGCGGGTCGGACTCCGAGCCTTCGAGCCCGCGCGTCACCGGATGGCGCTGCCCGAGTTCGGTCAAAGTCGGCCGGAACGCCTCCTCGGTGACATTGCCATCGGGCTCGGCCGGCAGGATGGCATCGAGCGGCGTGCGCCAGATGCTCGTCGGGCTCGCATAATCCGGCCCGGCCGCGACCAGAACGGCGCCGCCGTCGCGCACATAGCGCGTGATGTTGTCGAAGTAGATGATCGGCAGCACGCCCTGCCGCGCGTAACGGTCGAAGATGATGAGCTGGAATTCATCGATCTTCTGCTGAAACAGCTCGCGCGTCGGAAATGCGATCAGCGACAGTTCGTTGATCGGCGTGCCGTCCTGTTTTTCCGGCGGCCGCAAAATGGTGAAATGGACGAGATCGACCGAAGCATCCGATTTCAAAAGGTTGCGCCAGGTGCGCTCGCCGGCATGCGGCTCGCCGGACACCAGCAGCACGCGGAGCTTGTCGCGCACGCCGTCGATGGTGACGACGGCGCGATTGTTGACCTGCGTCAGCTCGCCGCCGGCAAGCGGCGCCGCTTCGATCTCGACAATGTTCGGGCCGCCATGCGGGATCGGAATGGCGACGTTTTGCGGCGTGCCGACCGGAACAGTGCGCGTCTCGACCACATCGCCGTCGCGGCGCACCGTCACGTCGGCGGTCTGCTCAATGGCGCCGTGATCCTCGACGCGGAAGGTCACGGTCTGCGGCTGGCCGACGATGCCGAACCGCGGCGCCGCGATCAGCGCGACGCGGCGGTCGCGTTCGTCCTTGTGGCCGGTGATCAGTGCGTGAACCGGCGCGGCAAAGCCGAGCGCGCCGGCATCCGCCGGCACGTCGTGGACGCGGCCGTCGGTGATCATGACGACGCCGGCAACGCGGTCGGACGGCACGTCGGCGAGCGTGGAGCCGAGCGCGGTGAACAGTCGCGTGCCGTCGGTCTCGCCGTCGGCCTGGCCGGCTTCGACCACGCGCACTTCGAGGCCGGGTATGTGGCTTAGCCGCTCGACCACCGCCGCGCGCGCGGCTTCGGTCTGCGCCGTACGGTCGCCAAAGCTCTGGCTCGGGCTTTTGTCGACGATGACAATCGCGACCGAGCTCAACGGGTCGCGGTCCTCGCGGGTCAGCGACGGGTTGGCGAGCGCCAGCACGACCAAGGCGAGCGCCAGCGTGCGGATCGCCGCGCCGCGGCTGCGCGATACAAACAGCAACAACGAGGATATGACGGCAACGCCGATGACCGCCCACAAGATTGGAGCGCCGACCAGAGGAGCGAACGCAACACCGAGATTCACCGCTCTCTCCTATTGCCCCAGCCGTTCGAGCAGCGCCGGCACGTGGACCTGATCGGCCTTGTAATTGCCGGTGAGCGTGTACATGACGATGTTGACCCCGGCGCGGAAGGCGAGCTCGCGCTGGCGCGGTTCGCCCTCGACCATCGGCAGCATCGGCTGACCGTCAGATCGCGTCGCCCAGGCACCGGCAAAATCATTCGAGCTGATGATAATCGAAGATACGCCGTCGCCGCCGCGCGCCGGCCGCCCGGTTGACTCTTCATCTTCGTTCGCCGCCGGCAAGGCCTCGACCCACAGCTGGCCGGTGTCGAAGCGCCCGGGAAAGTTCCGCAACAGATAGAATGTCTTGGTCAGGACGTGATCGCGCGGCACCGGTTCGAGTTCGGGAATATCGAGCGAGGACAGGATTTGGCGCAGCGCGAGCATGCCGGGACTGCGCGTGTCGCCGCCGGGCCCGGGCGGCGCCACCACCGCATCGCGGGTGTCGAACAAAACCGTGCCGCCATCCTTCATGTAGGTATCGATGCGTTTGAGCGCCTGGTCGGACGGTTTTGCCGCGCCGGGCACGACCGGCCAATAGATCAGGGGATAGAAGGCGAGTTCGTCGCGTGAAATATCGAGGCCGATCGGATCGCCGGGTTCGAGCGCAGTGCGTTGCGCGAGGAACAGCGTCAGGCCGGCAAGACCCGCCTTGCTGATCGTGTCCACGTCGGTGTCGCCGGTGACGACATAAGCAAGCTTGGTTTCCAGCGCCGATTGCGGTACGTCCGGGTTCGGGATTTCTTGCTGCGCGCGGGCCTGCGCCAGCGTGAGCGTCAGCGCGGCAATAACAATGACGGCAGCGGTCGCGGCGTGCGACACGCGCCACATGCGTGGAATGAGCCGCTGGATGCCGCCGCCGAGGAAGAGAACGACGATCGTGTCGAGCAACAGCAGCGCCAGCGCGGCGAGGAAGATCGGGCCACGCAAATCTTGCGGCTCGCTGGTGCGATAGACGTCGTGGCTGGCAGTGACAAGAAGCGAGAAATCGAGCGGCGTCAGGCGATCGGTGGCGGCCAGCGTGTTCACCGCGAGTAGGCTTTCCGGCGGGCCATAGAAGCCCGGCGGATGCTCGGCGCTGGCGCTGCCGGAAAAGTCCGCCGGCACTGGCCGCGCGGTTGCAGGCGGCGTAATGAAGCTGCCGAAGCCGTCGAGCACATGGCTCGGCGGCACTAATTCATGCACGTTCTTCGCCTGCGCATCGGCGTTTTTGACGGCGGGGCTGGTGCCCGAAAGCGCGACGATGCGCTTGAGCATCTCCACGAAAGCGCCCGACAGCGGCAAATCCGACCAGCGGGTGTCGCCGGTGACATGGAACAGAACGATCAAGCCCTTGCCGCGCCGCGCCGCGGTGACCAGCGGCGTGCCGTCGGCCAGCGTCGCCCAGGTATTATCGCTGAGCGTCGCGTCGGGTTCCGCGAGAACCTGCCGCGTGACGGTTACGTCGTTCGGCACCGGCATGCCGTTGAACGGGCTTTCGCGCGAAAACGCGGCGAGCGGCTGCGGCCTGTCCCAGCTCAGGCTGCCGCCAAGAGTGCGGCCGCCGCGCCGCAGCTTTACCGGGACGAGATCGTCGTCGTCGGCGGCGGCGAGCCGAGGGCCGGCGAAACGAATCAGAACGCCGCCGTCTTCGATCCAATGCTCCAACCGATCATGGGCGTCGCCGACATTGCCGACATCGGTGAGGATCAGCATCGGCAGGTTCTGATCGAGAAAGTGTGCAACGGCGTCAGCCGGGGATTCACCCTGCGTCAGCCGCACATCGGCGAACGGCTCCAACGCGCGCTGGACGTAATAGCTCGACGACAGCAGCGGCTCGGCAACGTCGGCGCTGGCGCCCGACACGATGCCGACGGTGCGGCGGCGCCAGCGCTTGTCGAGAAGTTGCACCGCGCCGGCGGAGCGCTCGCCGGAAATTTCGATGCGGGAGATGTCGTTGCGGATTTCGACCGGCAGATCGAAGCGGGCTTCGGTTTCGCGGTCGCCGGCCTTGAAAGTGTAGGGTGCTTCGCCGAGCGGCAGTCCCTTGAGATCGAGCGCGCGGGCAGTGCCACTTTCCTCGAGCCCCGACACGGTACGCAGCACCTTGACGCTCAAGGCACCCGCCGCGTTATCGGCGGCGGTCAAGGCGTGCGCGCCGGCGATGCCCCCGGCGACAACAGTAATAGGATGCTGATCGATTGTCGCCGCCAGGCCTTTTATGAAGTCCGAGCCGCTGCCGACGTCGGTTCCGTCGGACAGCCACACCAATTCGGCGTCTTGCCTCCCGGTGAGAAACCGCGACAGCGCCGGCAGCACGTCGGAGCGGGCAGGCGTGTGCGGCACCGGCTTCATCTGGTGCAGCCGAACGCGCGCCGAATCCGCCGTCTCCAGCGAGATATCGCGCGGCCCCTGCGACAACGGGACGAGCGCGACGGCGCGGCGATCGTCATCGGCGCGGGCGAGAATATCATCGGCGGTCCGCACCCGCGCATCCCAGGTCGCGGCGGCCGCCCAGCCGTCGTCGATCAGGATCGCGACCGGCGCACGAGTTTTGGTTGTCGCCAGCGGCGGATGCCACAACGGCCCGGCGGCGGCGACGATGACGAGCGCGGCGAGCCCGAGCCGCATCAACGTCAGCCACCACGGCGTACGCGCCGGCGTCTCTTCCCGCGGCGCGATTTCGAGCAGAAGCCGGGTCGGCGGGAAATCGATGCGGCGCGGCCGCGGCGGGATCAGGCGGAGAAGCCACCACAGCACCGGCAGCGTCAACAGCCCGATGAGCACCAGTGGTTCGGCAAAACCGAGCGGGAGGCCGATCATGCCGTTACCCGCGATGCCGCTGACGCGTGCAGGCGTGTCGCGTTATGCCCCGTGTCGGCGCCGATGCGGGCATGCAGAGAGAGCAAAAGCTCGCTCGCCGGCCGGTCGGTGCGATGGATGGTGAAGCTCCAGCCCAGCCGGTCCGTCTCGCTCTTGATCTCGGCGCGATGCCGCGCGACGCGCGCGACGTAATCCGCGCGCCAATTTTCGGCGCGGCCGGCGATGATACGGCCGCCGCTCTCGGGCTCGATGAACTCGATGCGGCCCCAATAGGGAAAAGTCTCTTCCGCCGGATCGACGATCTGCACGACATGGCCGTGCGCGCCGCTGCCGGAAAGCTGTGTGATGGTGCGGCGCACGTCGCCGATATCGCTCCACAGATCGGACAGCAGCACGACCTCGGCGAGCGGGGAGGGCGCGAAATTCGACGGCAGGCTGGTCCGCTCGCTGCGATCGAACGCGACCGCCTGCGCGATCATGTCGATGACATTGCGACTGCCGGTCGGCCGCGTCAGGCCGGGAACGCCGACGCGCTCGCCGCCTTCGACCAAAACCTCGGCGAGCGCGAGCGCGATGACAAGCGTGCGGTAGAGCTTGCTGTCGCGGACCAAGGGCGAAGCGAAATACATCGACGGCGAGCGATCCGGCCAGATCCACACGGTGTGTGCGGCCTCCCATTCCTGCTCACGCACATAAAGATGATCGTCGCGCGCCGAGCGCCGCCAATCGATCCGCGAAGCCGGCTCGCCGGACACGAAGCGGCGAAACTGCCAGAAGCTCTCGCCCGGCCCGGCGCGGCGGCGGCCATGCAGGCCGTGCATCACCGTTGCCGCCACCCGCCGCGCTTCCAGGATCAATCGCGGCATGCTGGCGGCAAGCGTCCGGCCTTCGCCGACCGCACGGCCAACCGCCGGGCCATCCTGGAATGTGCGCTGGTGGGATCGAGTGGGATCGGGCGCCATCCGCCTAGCCGATCCGCGCCTTCAATCGTCCGATCACGGCTTCGATGCTTTCTCCTTCGGCACGGGCCGTGAAGGTTAGCGCCATGCGATGTTTGAGCACCGGCTCGGCGAGATCGATGACGTCGTCGATCGAAGGAGCGAGGCGGCCATCGAGCAACGCGCGGGCGCGCACCGCGAGCATCAGCGCCTGGCTGGCGCGCGGGCTTGGACCCCAGGCGATCAGTTTCGCACCTTCACCGCCTTCCGGGCCCGGACGCGCCGAGCGCACCAGCGTGAGAATGGCTTCGACCACCGACTCGCCGACCGGCAGCCGGCGCACCAAACGCTGCGCCGCAATCAATTCCTCGGCGGTCATCGCCGGCTTCGCCCGCGCTTCCTCGGCGCCGGTCGTGTCGAACAGGATTTTGCGCTCGGCATCCTTGTCCGGATAGCCGACGTCGATTTCCATCAGGAAGCGGTCGAGCTGGGCCTCCGGCAGCGGATAGGTGCCTTCCTGTTCCAGCGGGTTCTGGGTCGCGAGCACATGGAACGGCTTTGGCAGATCATGGCGCGTGCCGGCGACGGTGACGTGCTGCTCCTGCATCGCCTGCAGCAGCGCCGATTGCGTGCGCGGCGAGGCGCGGTTGATTTCGTCGGCCATCAAGAGCTGGGCGAAGACCGGGCCGGAGATGAAGCGGAAACTGCGCTTGCCGGTCTGGCTTTCCTCCAGCACCTCGGTGCCGAGAATGTCGGACGGCATGAGGTCGGGCGTGAACTGGATGCGCCGCGCATCGACCCCAAGCACCGTGCCGAGCGTATCGACGAGCTTCGTCTTGGCGAGGCCCGGCACGCCGAGCAGCAGTGCATGGCCGCCCGACAGAATGGTGATCAGCGCCTGCTCGACCACCTTATCCTGCCCGAATATGACGGTGCCGATCGCCGCCTTGGCCGCGCGCACATGTTCGCCGGTCGCTTCAGCGGAGCGCACGATCATGTCTTCGAGCTTTTCGAGCCCATCTCCGCCAGCAGCGGGCATGGCTAACTCCTTGTCTTTGTGACTTATTCTTGTATCGATCGGGGTCGCGCCTTACGCACGAGTTCAAGGCGGATGATGCAATATGCGCGCCAGCCACCCCCAGGAGATTTTGCGCTGATTCGCAACCGACAGGAACAACTTGGGTTCCGGACCGCTCGGATGCAGATTGGCCACCTCAAACTCGCAAGTGACTGTGCCCCCGGACTTTCGTCCAAGGCTCAGAGTCAAGGCAAACCATGGCGAAGGAAGGGCAATCCGGGCTGGAGGCGATCACGGCTGCGCTAGGCCGGGCGCCGAAGGGCCCGCCGCCGGTCGAATTATGGAATCCGCCCTTTTGCGGCGACCTCGACATGCGCATCGCCACCGACGGCACCTGGTTCTATCTCAAGACGCCGATCGGCCGGCTGGCTTTAGTCAAATTGTTTGCTTCCGTGCTCAAGCGGGAGGACGAGAAATATTTCCTGGTCACGCCGGTCGAGAAATGCGGCATCCGCGTCGATGACGCGCCATTTCTCGCGGTCGAGCTGAAAATCGAGGACAATGCCGCGGGCCGGGTGCTCAATTTCCGCACCAATGTCGACGATTGGGTCGCGTGCGGGCCACAGCATCAATTGCGCTTCGAGCCCGAAAGCGGCACCGGCGGGCTAAAACCCTATCTTCACGTTCGCCGCGACCTGTGGGCGAAAGTGACGCGGACGCTGTTCTTCGACCTCGTCGAACTCGGCGAGGAGCGCGACATCGACGGCACGGCGATGTTCGGCGTTTCGTCGATGGGGGTTTTCTTTCCCATGGCGCCTGCCGACCAGATGAGGGAATTGGCGTGAACGAACGAAACGCAGACTTGCAGCGGTCGACAGCAGACTCGCGGCGGCCGGCAACGGCAAGCTTCTTTGACCGTGCGCGGGCGCGGCTGACGCTCGAAGTGCCGCCGGCGCTGACCGACCCGACGGCGCAAGGCGCGCGCGGCGATCTCGATCTCAATCCCGATATGTGGGTCCGCGCCGGCGTCAAGGCGACCAAGCCCGCGGCGGTGCTGGTTCCGGTGATCGATCGCAGCGAGCCTACGGTGCTGTTGACGCAGCGCACCGCCGAACTCGCGAGCCATGCCGGGCAGGTGGCCTTTCCCGGCGGCAAGATCGATCCCGACGACGAAAGCCCGGTCGCCGCGGCGCTGCGCGAAGCGCGGGAGGAGACTGGCCTGGCGCCGACGCTGGTCGAGCCGATCGGTTATCTCGATCTCTATCTGACGTTTTCCGGTTTCCGCATTTTGCCGACGGTGGCGCGCGTCAAGCCGGGGTTCACTCTCGCGATCAATCCGCGCGAAGTGGTCGAGACGTTTGAAGTGCCGCTCGAATTCCTGATGACGCCGGAAAATCACCAGCGCAAGACGCGCGACTGGAATGGGCTGCAACGCGAGTATTACGCGATTGCATTCGAGAACCGCTACATTTGGGGCATCACCGCGGGTATCCTGCGCAACCTCTACGACCGGATCTACGCCGCATGATCAGGCCAATATTCACCGAGATCGGGCTGTTTCTCACCCCGTTCGTCATCTATGCGGTCTTCCTCACGGCGACGCGCGCCGGCGTGCTGCAGCCAGAGGCGTGGTCGATCCGGCGGCTCGCTGCGCTCGTCATCGTATCGCTGCTGCTGGTCGTGGGAAGCTTTCTGCTGCTGGCGCAGTTTTCCGGCGCTCCGCCGGGCTCGACCTACGTGCCGGCGCATGTCGACAACGGCAAGTTTGTGCCTGGGGAGACGCGGTGACGGCTAACGCGCAGCTCGGCGACGCGCCGTGGCTCAAGCACGGCGAGGTGACGCGCACTGTTGGCGGTGCTCGATCGCGACGGCGAAGAAGCGCGCGTGGTCGGCGGCGCGGTGCGCAATGCATTGCTGCATCTGCCGGTCGGCGAGATCGACGTGGCCACGACGGCGGTGCCGGAGGAAGTCGTTCGCCGTGTCGAACATCGCCGGCTGGAAGGCCATTCCGACCGGCATCGAGCACGGCACGATCACTGTCGTCATCGACGGCAAACCATTCGAAGTGACCACGCTGCGGCAGGACGTCGAGACCTATGGCCGCAAAGCCAAAGTCAGTTTCGGCCGCGATTGGGGTGCGGACGCCGAACGGCGCGACTTCACCATCAATGCGCTGTCGGCGGCGGCCGGACGGCACGGTTTACGACTATACCGGCGGCATTGCCGACATCGCGGCGCGCCGCGTGCGTTTCATCGGCGATCCGCACAAGCGGATTGCCGAAGATTATCTGCGCATCCTGCGTTTTTTTCGCTTTCACGCCTGGTACGGCGCGGGCGCGCTCGACGCTGCCGGCCTGCACGCCTGCATCGTCGCGCGCGGCGGGCTCGAAATGCTGTCGCGCGAGCGCGTGCGCATGGAATTGCTGAAGCTTTTGCTCGCGCCGCACGCGACGCCGACGCTCGCCGTCATGGCGGAAACGGGCATTCTCGGCACGGTGCTCGGCGGCGTGCCGCTGCTGGCGAGTTTCGAGAACATGGTGAAAGTCGAGGCGGCGGCCGGGCTCGAGGCCGATGCGGCGCGGCGGCTGGGCGCGCTCGGCGTCTTCCTCAAGGAGGATGCCGAGCGGCTGGCGCAGCGGCTGCGCCTGTCCAATGCCGAAGCGGAGCGGCTGACGACGCTTGAATGCTGGTGGCGCGTGTCGCCCGCGGCCGGCGATCAGGCCGCGCGCGCGCTGCTCTATCATCTCGGACCGCAGTCTTTCGCCGATCGCGTGCTGCTTGCCTGGTCGCGCTCCGATGCGGGAGCAGCGAATGATGCGTGGCGCGCCCTGGCGGACTTGCCGCGGCACTGGATCGCGCCGGCTTTTCCGCTGAAGGCGGCGGATTTTTTGCGTCGCGGTCTCGCGGCCGGACCGGCTCTGGGCGTCGCGCTGCGTGCGGCCGAGGAAGCCTGGATCGCGGCCGATTTTCCGGCCGATCGCGCGGCGATCGAGGCGATCGCCGATCAAGCGGCCCGCGAGGCTGGCGTCCGTCTAAAACTTCACCGTTCCGAAAAGCGTTCGCGCAGCGAGCGTAGCCGCCTGCGGCCGCCGGCGGCGGCTTCCTGCACGCGCGGCCGCATCCGCGCCATCATGCGGCGCGGCTTCATCTGCATGCGTTCGACCTGCATTTCGTTGCCGCGCCAGACGAAGTCGTTGCCATTGAGCGCGCTGACGAACAGCACCGGCAACAGCAGGTCGCGCGCCAGCCCGTACAGCGGATAAAGCGCGGGAACGTGCCAGCCTGCCGCGGCGGCGAGCAGCATTTCGCCGCCATACCAGAACGCGCCGTAGGCTACGACCCAAAGCACAAGCGATTGGCCGAAAGCATGCGCCACGATCGCAACGGCGATCAGCGGCAAGACGCCGCCCGAAAATATTTCCGGCAGGAAATAGAGCAAGAAACTGGCGCGGCGCAGCCGCGCCCAGCGCAATTGCCGATTCCAGACTTCGGCGGCGCTGCGCCGGCCGAGCGGTTGCGCCAGCGGCCGATCGATCAGCCGTACCTTGAGACCGGCATCGCGCACGATCTTGGTGGCAGCGGCGTCTTCGGCGACTTCCTTGGCCAGCGCCGCGATGCCGCCGGCGCGGTCGAGATCGGCGCGCCGCCACAGCATGGTTTTGCCCTGGGCAAAACCGAAGCCGAAACTGTCGACCAGATACTGCCAGCGCGCCTGATAGGTGTTGAGGAACGCGCATTCGATCTCGGCCCAGAATCCGTGCGGCCGGCAGCCGATCGGCGGCGAGGCGACGAGCCCGGTATCGGCGCGCCAGCTCGCGAACAGGCGCTGGATATAGTCGCGCGGCATCAGCACATTGCTGTCGGCAATGATGATCCAGTCATGGTGGGCGGCGCGCCAGCCTTTCAGCACGTTATTGAGCTTCGGGTTCGGGCTCACGCGCTCGTCGCCGATCAGGAGCTTTACGCAGGCGTCGGGGTTCTCGGCGATCAAGTTCCGCACCAGCGGCAGCACGGCGTCCCGTTCGGTGGCAACGCAGAACAGAATCTCGCAGTCGGGATAATCGAGTTCGAATGTCGAACGCAGCGTGTCGGCGGCATAATTGTCGATTCCGCACAGCGGGCGCACCAGACTGACGGGCGGATGGAATTTGGACAGCGGCGGCAGCGCGGTTTGCCGCAAGCGGACAATCGCGATCGCGAGGCTGGCGACCTGGATCAGCGTGACGGCGATGCAGAAAGTGGCGGCGGCGAGAATCGGCGCTGTCATCGCGGCAACTTCTAGTTCTCCGCCGTGACAAGGCTGTGACTCGACGAGCGTGGCAAGTCGCCGCGTTAATGATTTGGGCCGCCGCGTTAACGATTGCTGTCATCCTGCTGCAATGGAACGCATTTATAAGCGCGGCCAAATGCAACAGGCGCGAGATCGCACTCGGTGACGTTCGTCGAGCACGGCCCCATCAGGTTCCGTACTCTGTTTATTTCCGATGTGCATCTCGGCGCGCGCGGCTGCCAGGCCGACCAGCTGCTCGATTTCCTGCGCTATCACGAAGCCGACACGATCTATCTGGTCGGCGATATCGTCGACGGCTGGCAATTGCGTTCCGGCTGGTACTGGCCTCAAGCCCACAACGACGTGGTGCAAAAGCTTTTGCGCAAGACGCGCAAGGGCTCGCGCATTATCTATCTGCCGGGCAATCACGACGAATTCTTGCGCGATTATTACGGCACGCATTTCGGCGGCATCGAGGTCGTCGAGACCGCGATCCATGTGGCGGCGGACGGCCGGCGCTACCTCGTCGTGCACGGCGACGCGTTCGACATGGTGGTCAAGCATGCGCGCTGGCTGGCGCTGCTCGGCGACACCGCCTACGACCTCGCCATCCTGGTCAACCGCTATTTCAACGCCATCCGCCGCCGCCTCGGCTTTCGCTATTGGTCGCTGTCGCAATGGGCGAAGCACAAGGTCAAGAACGCCGTGAACTATATCGGCGCCTTCGAGCAGACGCTGGCCGAAGAGGCGCGCCGTCACCGGGTCGACGGCGTGATCTGCGGACACATCCATCATGCCGTGATGCACGACGACTTCGGCATCCATTACATGAATTGCGGCGACTGGGTGGAGAGCTGCACCGCGCTCGTCGAACACGACGACGGCAGCTTCGAGATCATCCGCTGGATCGACCGCAGCGCCGAGCTGCCGCCGCTGCCGGACGAAGAGCCGGAACTCCCGCTCGACGAGGACACCGAAATCGCGGCTTGAGCGATGCCGCGCGCTCCGGTCATATCTCCGGCATGGAGCTTTCCGTGCGAATCGAACGCTGGCCGCTGGCTGGCGCCTTCACCATCAGCCGCGGCAGCAAGACCGAGGCCGTGGTGGTGCTGGCCGAGCTCGGCGATGGCACGCATCGCGGCCGCGGCGAATGCGTGCCCTACGCTCGCTATGGCGAAACCCCGGATGGCGTTGTCGCGGCGATCGAAGCGATGCGGCCGGCGCTGTGGCGCGGCCTCGACCGCGCGGCTCTGCAAGACGCGATGCCTGCCGGCGCGGCGCGCAACGCGCTCGATTGCGCCTATTGGGATCTCGGCGCCAAACAAGCCGGTTGCCGCGTCTATGAATTAGCGGGTCTCGCCGCGCCAAAGCCGCTCGTCACCGCCTACACGATTTCACTCGGCACGCCGGTGGCGATGGCCGAGGCGGCGGAACAAGCGGCATCGCGGCCCTTGCTCAAGGTGAAACTCGGCGGCGGCGGTGATGACGTCGCGCGGATCGCGGCGGTGCGCCGCGCCGCGCCGCGCGCAAGGCTCATCGTCGATGCCAACGAGGGCTGGGACGACAAAGACCTGGCGAAGAATTTCGCCGCCTGCGCGCAGGCCGGCGTCGTGCTGATCGAGCAGCCGCTGCCGGAAGGCCGCGATGACGCGCTCGCGCGGGTCAAGCGGCCGATCCCGGTCTGCGCCGACGAGAGCGTGCACGATCGCGCTTCGCTTGATGCGCTCGCGGGCAAATACGACGCGATCAACGTCAAGCTCGACAAAGCCGGCGGCCTCACCGAGGCGCTGGCGCTTGCGGCCGAAGCCGAGCGGCGCGGCTTCGGCATCATGGCCGGCTGCATGGTGGCGACCTCGCTGGCAATGGCGCCGGCCATGCTGGTGGCGCAGCGGGCGAGCGTGGTCGATCTCGATGGCCCGCTGCTCCTGGCCAAGGATCGGCCGGACGGGCTGCGGTACGCGGGTAGTCTTGCCTATCCGTCCGAACCGGTCCTGTGGGGCTAAACCTGCAGCCGCACGCCGAACCTGTGGGTTCCCGGCCCCTTGGCGTGCCTGTTCCATTGCATGCCGCGGGCTTATGCTGTTGATTCGGTCATAGGAATGTCATGTCCAGCGACCCACTGGCGCATGCGGACATTTGGACCGGAGCGCCGAGCGACACGGAATACGATGCCGTCTACGCGGCGGTTACGGCAACCGAACGCGGGCGCTGGTTTTTGGCCGAATATGCCAATCGCAATCGCAACGCCGACACCCAGTTGCTGACCAATGCGCTGGCGCGGATCGAGGCAGCCGTTGCGCGCGATGCGGCGCCACAGGCTATGAACGGTGCAACGTCTGCCGCTGCGGGCATCGCTGTAGCGCCCAACGAGGCTTTCCCGACTGCCGTCACGGAAGAGGAACGTTTCGCCGCGGAAATCGCCAACGATGACGAGTCACCGGTCAGTCTCTTCGCCATGGAATTGGCGGAGAGCAAAAAGCTCGCCGAGGCAATTGCGCAGCTCGGCTCCGCCGCTAAGCGCGCTCACCGGGCGGGCCGAGACGGATCACGAACCGCAAAGTGGATCTGCCGATAGCGTAATGCCGCCACCGGATTATACGCCGAGTCCCGCGCCGCCGCCGCTGCCGCAGAGCGTCTCCGCGCCGCGCTGGTACATCGATCCTCCGGATTTCGTGTTTCGCTCTGCCGAGCCGAAGCCAATCAGTAATGGCCGGAATCAATTGTCCGGCGAATCCGGACAAGCGCGTCCGGCGCCGGCCGAATTGCAATCCCCCTCCAGCCCGGAAGACGATCCGGCCGACTTATTCGAACAGCCGGGCAGCGCCGTCCTCCCGGCCCAAGTCTTCGCTTCGCCGGAAGGACCTCCGCCAGCACTTACGCGTCGCCAACGGGGCGACACCGCCCGCCGCGCCGCGCCCGAGGCTCAGCGAAACACTGATCGGCCTGCGCGGACTGAGCGAGGATGAGCTGATCGCTCTGTTCGGCTAGCCGATCGCCTGGCCAGATGTTGAAAATTTGGTGACCGGTCTGCGTCGATTGCGCGTTTAGCGCTCAAGAGTTCCTGTCGCGTCCAAGACACGGCACGGAAGTTGCTTGGGAAATGCGTAAGCGGATCAACAACGACGTGCAGGCGATATGCGCTGAGTGCTGAGTGCTCCGGGTCTGCAGGACCATTCGTTTGCGGTCCGCCTACGATCATTGGAGGCCACTATGCACAGACTTACCGGTCTCGTTTTGACCGCAGTAGCGGTGTGCATGCTTGTGTTCGTTCCAAGCCGCCTGTCCGCGCGTGATGACGGCCGCTACGCCAATTCGCCGCTGAAAGCCTGGTTCGACCAGCTCGCCAGCGGCAAGGGCTTGTGTTGTTCCTTCGCCGACGGCGTCAGTGTCGAAAACGTCGATTGGGACACGCAGAACGGCCGCTATCGCGTGCGCATCCAGGGTCAATGGTTCGTCGTTCCCGATACGGCGGTGGTGACGGAGCCGAACAAATTCGGCCCCGCCGTGGTCTGGCCGTATCAGGACGCCGATGGCGCGACGCAAATTCGCTGCTTCCTGCCCGGCGCGGGCGCTTGATCTGTAAGTTCGACCCCGCCTAAGCGACCAGGCGAGAGAACAGTTCCGGATCGACATTGCCGCCCGACAGGACGGCGACGGCGACTTTATCCTTGACGTCGACTTTCCCGGTCATCACCGCGGCGAGCGCGACCGCGCCGCCCGGCTCGACCACGAGCTTTAGCTCGGCAAAGGCAAAGGCGACCGCGGCGGCGACCTCGTCGTCGCTGACCACGACGCCGGCGCCGACCAGCGATTGATTGATCGCGAAGGTCAGCTTGCCCGGTGTGCGCGCCATCAGCGCGTCGCAAATGGTGCCGGTCAGCGCGTCGTTTTGCTCGCGCTGGCCGCTGCGAAACGAGCGCGCGTGATCGTCAAAGCCCTGCGGCTCGGCGGTGTAGAGCGCGGCGGCCGGAACGCGCGATTTGACGGCGAGTGCGATACCGGCGGTGAGCCCGCCGCCGGATGCGGTGACCACCACGACGTCGGGGACGAGGCCGAGCGCGCCGAGATCATCGACGATTTCGCGCCCGGCGGTGCCCTGGCCGGCAATGATCAGAGCGTCGTCGTAAGGCGGGACCAAAACGGCGCCGCGCCGCTCGGCAATGTCGCGCGCCATCGCCTCGCGATCGTCGCGCGCGCGGTCATAGAGCACGACTTCGGCGCCGAGCGCCGCGGTGCGCTCGCGCTTGGCGCGCGGCGCGTCCTGCGGCATGACGATGACGCAGCGCATGCCGAGGAGCCGCGCCGCCGCGGCGACGCCCTGCGCGTGATTGCCCGAGGAGAACGCCACCACGCCGCCGGCGCGAAGTTCCGGCGGGATCGAGGCGAGCTTGTTATAGGCGCCGCGGAACTTGAACGAACCGGTGCGCTGCAACGTTTCGGCTTTGAGAAAAATGCGCCCGCCGGTCATGGCGTCGAGCGCAAACGAGGTCAGGAGCGGGGTGTGTAGGGCGACGCCGGCCAGGCGGCGTGCGGCCTCATCGACGTCCGCGGCAGTGGGCAATGCGACCGTGACATCCCTCGTGCCGTCCGCTGCACGGTCCATCGCATGGTCCAAGGTGCTCGCCATGGTGGCAACGGTAGCGCCGCGATTGCGTCACAAGCAAGGGCCGCTCTAGTCGAACCGTCCGGCGGCGTGGGCCAGCATGGTGTAAACCTTGCCGGTATCCGAAACGAGATAGTTGCGCGCCACCGCGGGGCCGCGATCGCCGCGCGAGACGTCGTCGAGCAGCCGCTCGAACTCGTGGATATAGTGCTCGACGGTCTGCCGGAATTCCGGATCGGTCCGGTACTTGTTGCGGATTTCATCGAACGCTTTTTGGCCCTGCAGCGTGTAAAGGCGCTTGGTGAATACGCCGCGCTCGCCGCGCTTATAGCGTTCCCATAGCTCCGCAGCCGCGTCGTGGTCGATCATCCGCGCGATATCGACCGAAAGTGAATTGATCGAATCGATGGCGTCGCGCGCCGGACGTTCCTCGGCGCGCGGAGCTTCGCGCGGCGGCTGCGGCGCGGGCGGCGCTGCCGGCGCGACCTCATCACGCGACGCGCGCGTCAGCAGATCGGACAGCCAGCCGCTATTGCGGCCATTATTCTCATCCTTGCCGCCCGGCACCGGGCTGAGCGTCGGCGCGTTGGGGCGGCGCGCCGGCGCGCCGGTGATATCGCGCGGCGGCGTCTGCGACGGCGCCGGGGCGGTATCGGGCCGCATCTGCCGGACTTGCCCGCGGCCGGTATTGGCGGCGTAGAGGGGCTCGGCTTCGCGCCGCAGCGGTTCGGTGGCATCCAGCGAACGGCCGTGGCGGGCGACGATGCGATTGAGCTCGGCCAGGGCCTCGATCTGGTCGACGATGACACGCCGCATTTGCGCGGTGCTCTCGGCGGTTTCTTGCGGCAGTTCGAGGATACCGCGGCGCAATTCGGCGCGCGTCGTCTCGAGCTCCTGCTGCATTTCCGTCGCCATCTGCTTCATGCCCTGCATGATCTCGGTAAAGCGCCCGGCCGATTGGTTGAACATCGCCTGCACTTCGGCGAAGGACTCATCGTACACCGCGTTGAGCGCCTCGCTGGTGCGCGCGCGCTCTTCTTCCGAGGTCTTGCGCACCAGATCGTATTGCTGCTCGATCGTCTGCACGCCTTCGTTGCTGTTATCGGCGATGATGCCGGCAATCTCGCGCGCCCGTGTCGTCGCGGTATCGAGCGACTCGTCGAGCAGGCCGGAAAAGCGAGCCAGCCGCTGACCGAAATCCTCGGTGCGCGCGTCGAGCGTCAACACCAGCGACTCGATGCTGGCGTGGCGGCCGGCAATCGAATCCTCGGTCCGGCGATTGGTCGATTCGAGAAGATCGACCGCATCGGAAAGCGTCCGTCCATGCGAACTGAACTGGTCGGCGAGGTCGCCGAGATCGTTCAGCACCTTGGCGGTCACGCCGTTGAACGCGCCGAGCGACTGTTCCACCTTGGCGGTGGTGGCGCCGCTCTTGCTTGAGAGATCGCTCATCGCCGCGACGAACTCGGAAACACGCGTCGCCATCGTGTGCTCGATCGAGTTCATGTTCTCTTGGGCGCCGCTCAGCACCTCTTGCAGCAGGATGTTGGCCTCGCGCAGGCGCTCGAACAGGGCGGTCGAGTCGGAGCGCAGCATGGTGTGCGTTTCCAACATTTCGGCCACCGTCGCCGCCGCGGTCTGCTTGGACTCTTCAATCGCCGTCTTGGTGGCACGGTGCAGCTCTTCGAGCGAGCGGGCGATGGTCTGTTTGGCGGATTCGGTGACGCCCTGCGCGCCTTCCTGCATCTGGCCGAGCGTACGCGTGATCGCGGCGGTCGCGGTCAGGCTGGCGTCGTTGATGTGCCGGGCGATATCCTCGCTCTTTTCCAGCATCGTCTGGGTGAAGACGAAACCCTTGGCGTCGATTGTCTTCACCGCCTGGTCGGTGGCCCGGCTCACTTCGCCGGCGAAATGCTCGCCCTTGGCGGTCAGCGCGCCGAGCAGGCCGTTCGATTTCTCGTCAAGGATGCGCGTCATGTCTTCGACGCGTTGCGACATCGCGCTGTTGATCTCATTGGCCTTGCCGACGAGATTGCGCGAAACCTCGGTGCTCATGCCGACCAGTTTGCGCTCGGCGTCGTTGGTGCTGCGTCCGATCGCTTCGGACGTGGAGAGCGCGCTCTTGGCCAGCACTTCCGCCGCGGTCGCGGTGGTCTTGCCGATTGCTTCGCTTGCGGTCGCGGCGCTTTTGGTGATGGTGTTGCTGAGCGCGCCGGCGCTGCGATTGAGCGAGACGGTCACTTCCGCGGCGCTGCGATTGAGAGCTTCGGTCGCCGCCGTGCTGGCCGCCGCGCTCTTGCCGAGCGCTTCGGTCGTATTGGCGGCAAGCGCGGTGAGCGCGCGCTCGGCGCTCTGTGAGTTGATCTTGATCGATTCCGAAAACTTCTCGATACGGTCGACCCGGCTGTCCAGCGTCTGCGTGACTTCGAGCGCGCCTTTGCCGAGGGTCGTATCGATATTCGCGATCCGATCGCCGATTGTGTCGGCAAGCTTGGCGGCGCGCGTGTCGATCAAAGTGGCGGCGTCGCCGATGCGCCGGTCGAGCGAGGTGATGACTTCTCTGCCGCCCTCGGCGAGCGTCTTGGCAATGTCGACCACGCGCGCGGACAGCGCATCGGTGAGCGTCTGCGAGCGCCCGTCGAGCGCTTCCTGGAAGCGAGTGAGGCGCTGATCGAGCGCGGTGGTCACTTCGTTCGCCTTTGACGTGACGCGGGCATCGAAATTGTCGACATAGCTGCGCATCGAGTCGGAGACGTCCTGCGTGCGCGCGCCGAGCCGCTCGACCAGTTCGGAGCCGTAGGTCTTTACGGTGCGATCGAATTCGGCGAGATGCCGGGTGATGAGGTTGCCAAGCGTCGAAGAATTGCGCGAGATTTTCTCGCCGAGTTCGGCGCCGGTGTGGCCGAACATCTCCTCGAATCCGGCCAGCCGCGTCTCCAGCATTTCCTTGACCGCGTCGCTGCGCGTCGCAATGACGCCGGTGACATGTTCGGCGCTTTCGCGCACCGAATCGGTCATCGAGGCGCTACGCGCAACCAGTGTCTCGGCGATATGGTCGCCGGCCTGCTGCAGCTTGCTTGCCACTTCGCCGCCACGCAGGTCGAGGTCGAGAATAATCGACTCGCCCGACGATTTGAGCGTGTTGTTGACCTCTTCGGCGCGGATGGCGATCGTTTCGGCGAGCTGGCTCGAAGTATCGATTATGGCATCGGTGAGCTCCTGCGACCGGCCGATCATCAGGTCGACGACGGCGAGCGACTTTTCCGAGAAGCTCTCGGTGATCCGGTCGAGACGGGAGTTCATCATGTCCTCAAGGCCGGTCGCGATTTCGGCGAATTCCTCGCCGATATGGTTGGTCTTGAAGTCAAGGTTCGAGGACAGGCGGTCGCTTGCGGCCGCGATGGCGCGCGAGGTTTCGTCGCTGGTGGATTCCAGGCGGTCGAGCATCTCACCGCCACGGTCGGTCAATTGCTGGACCATATTGTCGCCGATCTGGCCGAGCGCGAGCGTGATCTGCTCGCCGCGTTCCGCCAGCGAATGGGTGATGCGTTGCGCGGCCTCGTTGACCTGATCGCCGACCAGATCGCTGATCGTGGAAAGGTCCTGCGTCAGATCGATCTGAACATTGTTGAGGGCGGAGCGCACCTGCTCGGCCTGCCCGACCAGCGTGTCGCGCTGGCTGGCGAGATCCTGCAACAATCCGCGCATGCGAACTTCGTTGTCGCTATAGGTCCGTTCGAGCGCCGCGACTTCGTTCTGCACCAGCGCCTCAAGCTCGCTCGCGCGCGCCAGCGCGCGCTCGACGCCGTCGCCCATGGCCGCGACCTCGCGGCGGATCGCCTGGCCCACAGTGACGATGGAATCCCGCGCCACGCTTTCCGGTTCGGCGAGCCGCATGGCGACCCGCGCCATGGATTGTGCGATCAGGCGCAGTTCCTGCGAGCGCCAAGCCATATGGGCGACGCCGAAAAAGAAGATGATCGGCAACAGCGCCGCGGCGCCGAGCCCGACCATCAGTGCAGCAGGTGAGCGGTCCGGGCCAAGCGCGGCGCTCAGCTCCCCCAGATAGGCCCAGGACAACGACAGGCAGCCGACAATCCAGGCGGCGGAAAATACGGTGGCGACAAAATAGGACGAGCGTACCGGCCGGCGCTGCAGGGCGTGCAGGATCTGGCCGATCGATTGCTGGTCGTCGTTGGCCGCGCGCGAGCCAGGTCCGGAAAGATCGCGTGAGCCGATCGGGTCGGAAGCAAAAAGGTCGCTCTCGGCCGGAGCAGCGGCGGCGTGCGCGCGGAGTTCGCCCCCTTCGGGCCCACTCGTCTCGTCTTCCTGGATATTGAGCGCTTCCTGGATTGCCGACAGCGCAGCCTCGGTCGGATCCGTCATCTTCTTCGGATTATTGGCCATTTCGGTCGTCGCCTCGCGTGTTACGCCGGACTAGGGCGGCCCAAGCATGCTCCAGGGCCGTGCCACGAGCGCGTGATCGTTCCGTTCCTCACCGGTTGCGGGGCTCCCCAACCAAGCCCTCACCTCGCACTGATGCCGCCCATCCTATCGGTCTGGCAGATCGAAGAAAACCGGGTCGGTAACGTCCTTTTAATCATCGTTAACGGGTTCTTCACCCTGCCAGCGCTAGCTTTCGGTCCGCGATGAAGACGCCATTGTGCTGCCAACAATGCGGCCAGTCTGGGGCGCGGCGGCGCTCCCGGGGAAGAACTCCATGACCGCATCGAACTTATCGGCCGCCGATGGCGACGACGGCAAACCGAGCGCCATCGATCAAGAACATCTCGCGCGCATGACGCTCGGGGACCGCCGGCTGGAACGCGAAGTCCTCGAAATCTTCGTGCGCCAGACCACCATCATGCTCAATCGCATTATGGACGCCGAGCCGGCTTTGGCCGCCGCTGCAGCCCATACCTTGAAAGGCTCGGCGCGCGGGATCGGCGCCTGGCGTGTGGCGCGCGCGGCGGAACATTTGGAAAATGTCGCAAACGCGGATGGCAACCCCGCCGGCGGCGGTCACGACCTCGTGGAAGCGATCGAGGAGCTCAAAGCCGCAAGCCTTGAAGCCAGCGCGGCAATCGGGGCTCGTTTGACCGGGCTGTTAGCCGAACTTTCGCGCCAGCGCTGATCGCGGCTCGATCGTTTTCCTGCACTGGCGCCATACGGCCCGAGCCTATAGAAGAGGCGGCCCAAACTCCGGCCGCTCGACCAATCTTGCCGGCGGCTGATTGAACTGCAAAGCCTTCGCTCGGTCTTCTACCATGGCCAAAATCACATTCATCGATTCCGGCGGAACCGCGCGAACCGTCGAGGGCGAAGCGGGTTCGACGGTCATGGAAACCGCCATCAAGCAAGGCGTACCCGAGATCGAGGCGGAATGCGGCGGCGCCTGCGCCTGCTCGACCTGCCACGTCTATATTGAAGAGGCCTGGCGCGAGAAGGTCGGCGAGCCGTCGCCGATGGAAACGGACATGCTCGATTTCGCCTTTGAGGTCAGGCCGAATTCGCGGCTGTCCTGCCAGATCAAGGTGAGCGATGACCTCGACGGGCTGGTCGTGAACACGCCATCACGCCAGGCGTGATGGAAACGGTCCCGACACGCTGAGGATTTGTCCCTTTCCCTGCCGCGCCGGCCACGCTAGACAGTCGCCCTCCCCAACATATTTAAAAGCCCGAACAAGCTTGGATATGACATGACCGAACCTATCAAAACCGATGTCGTAATTATTGGTGCAGGCCCTATTGGACTATTCGCCGTGTTCGAGCTCGGTCTGCTCGACATGCGGTGTCACCTCATCGACATTCTCGACAAAATCGGCGGCCAGTGCGCCGAGCTTTATCCGGAAAAACCGATCTACGATATTCCCGGCATTCCCTATACGAGCGCGCAGGGCTTGGTCGAGGCGTTGCTGCAGCAGGTCAAGCCGTTCAACCCGCAATTCCATCTCAACGAAATGGTGGAGTTGGTCGAAAGGATCGGCGATCCGCTGTTCCGCGTAACGACCGACCAGGGCCGGGTATTCGAGAGCAAGATCGTCGTCATTGCCGCGGGCGGCGGCTCGTTCCAGCCCAAGCGCCCGCCGATTCCCGGCATCGAGCCATACGAAAGCAAATCTGTCTTCTATTCGGTGCGCAAGATGGAAGCATTCCGCGACAAGCGCGTCCTCATCGTCGGCGGCGGCGATAGCGCGCTCGACTGGACGCTCAATCTCGCGCCGCTCGCCAGCCATCTCACGCTGTTGCATCGGCGCAGCGAATTCCGCGCCGCGCCGGACAGCGTCAACAAGATGATGGCGCTGGTCGGCGAAGGCAAAATCGATTTCGTCCTCGGACAGGTCACGGCGCTGGTCGGCAACGACGGTCAGATCAGCAAGGCCATGGTCAAGACCAACGATGGCTCCGCGTTCGAAATTGCCTGCGACGCTTTGCTGCCGTTCTTCGGCCTGACCATGAAGCTCGGCCCGGTCGCCAATTGGGGATTCGAGCTGAAGAACAACGAGCTTATCCCGGTCGACACCGAGAGCTTTGAAACCAGCATGCCGGGCATTTTCGCCATCGGCGACATCAACTGGTATCCGGGCAAACTCAAGCTCATTCTGTCCGGCTTCCACGAAGGCGCACTGATGGCGCAAAAGGCGCACCGCTACGTCTATCCGGAGAAGCGCCTCGTCTTTCAGTACACCACGTCCTCGACCAGCCTGCAGAAAAAGCTCGGCGTGGCGCCCGAGCGCGCGGTGCCGCAGCGCGCGGCCTCTTGAGCATCATCCTTCTGCGGATTAGCGATCCGATCGGATCAAGGTCTATGGCGCGCGCGGCGGCGCAGTGACCGCAGCCGGCGCGGGGCCGGGAACCGCCGCCGGCGGCAGCGGCTCGGCCTGGATCACCGGCGGCGCCGTGAGGCCAAGCACGCCGCGCACCGCTGGCAGCGCCGCGTCGGCCATGGCGGCGTAGCCCTCGGCGGTGGGATGGACCGCGCCGCCATACACGGCGCTCAAGACGCCCCATAGCGCATCGTGGATATCGCTCGGCTTGAGGAGGGCGGGCATGCCCTCCGGATACGTCATGGCGGTGAAGTAGCTGTCGTTCGCGGTCCGGATCCAACGCGCGCGCGGCGCGTAAGGACGATAATTGCTGGCCGGTTCATGACAGACCATCGGATCGTCGGCAGCAACGGACAGATCGGGTTGAAAGCTGTTGCCGCTCGTTGAGAAGCATTTGCGATCGAATTCGGGATCGTTCGCCGCGCGCGCACACATACCGTGCTTGGCAAACTCCGCCTGATGGCCGTCGACGAAGGTCATGCGCTCGGTCGCCGGATCGTGGCAGATCTTGTTGCCGTCACAGGTGGCAAGCGCTTTGACCTTGGGCAGGAACTTGCCGTCGACAAACTCCGCCGTGGCGCGCAGCCGCTCGGAATCGGCGCCGAAGGCCGGATGAACGTCCAAGCCGTCAAGGCCGCCGGGGCAGGGTGTATTCGCGGCCTGCATCGCCGGATTGCCATAAGAGACGAAGACGACGCGACCGAGATTGCCGCCGACATAGGGTTTGAGCGAGGCGCGCATTTGCGCGAAGTCGTCGAGAAAATCGTTGTCGAGCGCCTTTTGCGAATCGCTGACGTCGACGATCGATCCTCCCTGTTTGAGCAACAGCCGTTCGGTCGTTGACTGGACGATGACATTGGCGACAAGCCCGGCGAAATTCACATCGTTGGCGCCGACCGTCAGCAACATCATGTCGAGATTACGGGTCGGCTGCTGGCGGTGCACCGCGGCCATGATGTCCTTGAGCTCGCCGAACTGCGCGGGCGAGGTGCCCGAGCAACTGTCGATGCCAACCACCCACGGACAGTCATCGGCGCGTTGCCCGGCAAACATGCCGGCGCCGATCGTCGCGCCGGTGCAGGCGAGCGGGATCAAAGTCACGGCGAGGTGCGGCTGCTCGATTGCCAGAGCGAGCGTGGCGCGCACCTGATAGCTGTACAGCGACCGATGGCACGCAGGATTCATCCAGCGCGCGCCGTGGCGCGCCCAGTCCCTCGCGGCGGCCGGGCTCGACGGGCCGTTTTCGCAGGAACGGTCGTCGCCATAGCCGGCCCGGCCCGGACGGAAATATTGACTGCCGCCGCCGCGCAGAAAACGCCGAAAGCAAAAGGTGCTGTCGAGCTCGACCGCACGGTCAGGATTGCCCTCGCCGGCGGCAATGGAATCGCCCATCCCGGCGATCAGCACGTCGCGGACTGAAATTTCGGTGGCGACGCGCTGCGCGGTGCCGTCGCCGAGCGGAATATCGACGGTGGCGACCGTGGGACGGCCATAGGGAACCCGCAGCCTGACTTCCTGATTGCAGGGCGCGGTCATCTGTTTGACCGGCGTTTGGCCGTCATCGAAATTCCAGACGCAGCTGGCATCCTGCGGCAACGGCCCGGACAGCGTCACGGCAACGGGATGATCGCGCGGATCAAGGTAGTTTTCCTTCTCGCCGTCGCGCTCGCAGGTGTCCAAAAGATCGCCGGACTGGTCGAGACAGAGATTGTCGACGATGTCCTTGGCCCAGCCTTCGCCGTCGGTATCGGTCTCCAGCCGCCGTTCGGCGGCGAGTACCCCGTCGCCGCGATTGGCCGCGACCAGGCGCTGGAAATCCGCCTCGTTGCGGAACAAACGGAAGCGGTTCTTTACTTCCCAGCCGATATGAAAGTCGCCCGTCCCCGCGAGCTGCGCCGGCGCCCTGTCCAGCGGGACAAGGGCGATAAAGAAGGCCAGAATGAAGGCAGCGCGCATGATGGTTGAGGGACCGATAGCTCTTCTCTAACACCCCGCTTGCGGCGGAAATGTGAGGGGCGCATGAGGAACGGCGGGTCGAGAGAGCGGTTTATCTCTTGTCCCAAACGGCCGCCCCTCGCAAGCCTCTAACAAGTCATCAGGATGCCGGATTCCTCAATCGCCACCAAATGTTGCATCGCCGGCGGCGGACCGGCCGGTATGATGCTTGGCGTCCTGCTGGCGCGCGCCGGCGTCGACGTGGTGGTGCTGGAAAAGCACGCCGATTTCTTTCGCGATTTCCGCGGCGACACTGTGCACCCCTCGACGCTGGAGCTGATGCACGAGCTCGGCCTGCTCGACCAATTCCTTCAGCAGCCCCATCAGAAAATCGAGACGCTCACTGCGCAGATCGGCGCCGAACGTGTCCGGATGGCCGATCTCCGCCATCTGCCGACGCACTGCAAATTCATCGCGATGATGCCGCAATGGGACTTTCTTAATTTCCTGGCCAAATATGGCAAACGCTACAAGACCTTCGATTTGCGCATGAACGCTGAGGCCAAAGACCTTATCGAGGAGAATGGCAGTGTCGTCGGCTTGCGGGCGGACACCCCGGACGGCGCGCTTTGGATCCGCGCCGACCTAGTCGTCGGGTGTGATGGCCGCCACTCGACGGTGCGCGAGAAGGCCGGGCTGCAGAGCGACGATTACGGCGCGCCGATGGATGTGTTGTGGTTTCGCATCACCCGCAAGGCGGGCGACGCCACCGACGCGTTTGGCCACGCCGAAGCCGGCAAAATGCTGGTCATGCTGGACCGCGGCGATTACTGGCAGTGCGCCTACGTCATTCCGAAAGGCGGCATCGAAGAGATCAAGAGCAGGGGCCTCGACGCATTTCGCGACAGCGTCGTGCAGATATCGCCGTTTCTCGCCGATCGCACCGGCGAGTTGAAAAGCTGGGATGACATCAAGCTGTTGAGCGTTGCCGTCGACCGCCTGCGAAAATGGTGGCGGCCGGGCCTGCTTTGCATCGGCGATGCCGCACACGCGATGTCGCCGATTGGCGGCGTCGGTATCAACATGGCGGTGCAGGATGCGGTGGCCGCAGCCAACCGGCTTGCCGCACCGCTCAAAGCGGGCACCGTATCGGACGCCGATCTGCAGGCCATCGAACAACGCCGCACGCTACCGGTGCGATTCACCCAGTGGCTGCAGCTCACGATCCAGAAACG
The DNA here is from genome assembly GCA_963743395.1 of uncultured Alphaproteobacteria bacterium. Lineage (GTDB taxonomy): Bacteria > Pseudomonadota > Alphaproteobacteria > Rhizobiales > Xanthobacteraceae > BOG-931. The sequence goes on along the minus strand of CAVUPV010000013.1, from coordinate 1,435,860 downwards.
ACTGATCAGCCGGGTACTGGCGAGCCAGCAGCGGCCGAAGCCGCCGCTGCTGTTCAAGCTTTTCCGAATGTTGCCGTTTCTGCAGCGCGTGCCCGCCCGCCTTCTGGCCATCGGCATCCGGCCCGAGCATGTACGCACGCCGGATGCCGGTGCCGCCTAACTTTTCTGCTGCAATTCCGTCACGGTGCGGGCGAGGATTTCGACAAGCCGCGCTTCGGCCTCGGCATCGCTGTCGAGCCGCTTGGCGACGGCTTCGCGCAAATGATCGAGAGTGGCTTCCACCAGCGTCGGCAGGGGACGCCGTTCGTCACGTTCGCCGCGCGAGTCACGGCGCCAGCGGTTCACGCGCTCGCCGATCGCCGCGAGGCGATCCAGCACGGCGTCGACGAGTTCGCGATTGGCCGCCAGATAGGCGCGGCCTTCATCGGTGATGGTGTAAAGCTTCTTGCTGCCTTCGGCTGAGGCGGTGACGTAGTTCGCTTCCTCGAGATACGTCAGGGTCGGATAGACGATGCCGGGGCTCGGCGAGTACCAGTCGCCGGTCTTTTCCTCGAGCAGCTTGATGATTTCGTAGCCGTGGCGCGGCGCTTTGGCGATGAGTGCGAGCGCGATGAGCCGCAGGTCGCCCTGCGCCAGCATGCGGCGCGCGCGCATAGTCTCCTCGCCGCCCATTCCGTCGAAGCCACCCCGGCCGCCGTGGCGTCCGCCGAAACCGAAGCCGCCGAAGCGGCGGTGCCGGTGACGGCCAGCGCCCCATTTGCCGTGATGATCGCCGCGCGTTTCACAATGTCCGTGCATTTTTGGTTCTCCAAGTTACGATGTATCTTTAGATAGATCATATCAGGCTATAACGCAAGATATATCTTGCGGAATAAAACAATGTATTATCAATACGATAAATTTCTCGGTGGTCACGTCGCGCCGGGATCATATAAAAAATGTCGACGCGCATCCAATTCCGCGAACCGCGTACTGCGCAACTCATCAGGAGCTTGGCGCAAGGCGACTTCCACGCGCCGCCATAGGACCCTTGTGTGCGCCGGCGCCGCGAGCGCCGCGTTGCGCGCGACGGCTTCATCGTAGCCGAACAGCCTTTCGCCAAGATCCGCCCAGGCTTCGTGGGTCGCCGTCTTGCGAATTCCCACCGACACCGTAGGCATCGATGGCGGCGTCAGCGGCTCCATGGCGCTTGCGCGCTTGAACTGCCGAAAGTCCCGCGGCGAGTTGAAGGCGACGACATGCAGCCATTCATGCAGGAGCGTCAGACCGGCAGTGTTGCGGTCGCGGCGATCCGGTCTGTAGAGGACAACAACACCGTTTTGCGTCGCATTGCCGAGCAGTAAGAATTGCGGCCCGTGGATCGCACGGAGCCACGGATCGAGATAAGACGGCTCGTCGCTGAGCTGCAGACGGCGGATGAAACGCAGATCGGGAAGCTCGCGCAGCAGCGCCAGCGCTTCGCCGGCATCGATGCGGTCGTAATTGGGCGTCTCGGCTGGGATTTCAATGTCGGTCGCACAGCCGGCGACACGGTAAACCCGCATCAAGACGGGGCGCTGCACCGTCCCGTGGCGCAAGAATGCCTTCAGGCTTGAAAAGTGCCTGGTTTCGGACGAGGCGGTGAAGACCGTTATTGTACGCGCATAAATCCCGGAAAATCCTTCCGGGATCGGCAGCGGCGGATCGATGGCCCGGAATGGGCTGAGCTTGCCGCCCGGCCGCGGCAGATTATGCTGAAGGAAAACGCGGATCAGGAATACGATGAATATAACGACGGCAATTTCGGCCATGCGGGATCATATCCGCATTTCAGAAAAGGCACGCAAGATTGGCCGCTTGACCGGCGAGCGGCTTGAGCGATTGTTGGGACATGTTCGCAACCTTCTTCCATGAACTAAAGCAAGCCGGCCTTCCGGTGACGCTGCGTGAATATCTCACGCTGATGGAAGCGATGGAAAAGGACATCGCCGGACGCCGCGTCGAGGATTTTTATTATCTGTCGCGGGCGGCCCTGGTGAAGGACGAGCGCAATCTCGACACCTTCGATCGCGTGTTCGGTCACGTCTTCAAGGGCCTCGATCTGGTGAGCGAGCCCCTGGCCGGCGAGATTCCCGTCGAGTGGCTGAAGAAGCTGACGGAGAAATATCTCACCGAGGAGGAGAGGAAACAGATCGAGGCGTTGGGCGGCCTCGAGAAATTATTGGAGACGCTGCGCCAGCGGCTGGCCGAACAGCGCGGCCGGCATCAGGGCGGCAAGAAGTGGATCGGCACCGCGGGCACGTCTCCGTTTGGCGCCTACGGCTATAATCCCGAAGGCGTGCGCATCGGCCAGGATGCCAATCGCAATTTCCGCGCCGTGAAAGTGTGGGACAAGCGCGAGTTCAAGGATCTCGCCGGCGATGTCAAGCTTGGCACCCGCAACATCAAGATCGCGCTGCGCCGCCTGCGCAAATTCGCGCGCACCAGTGCGCCGGACGAACTCGATCTCGACGGCACCATCAAGGGCACCGCGCACAAGGGCTATCTCGATATCCAGATGCGGCCGGAGCGGCACAACACGATCAAAGTGTTGTTGTTCCTCGACATCGGTGGCTCGATGGACTGGCACATCAAAACCACGGAGGAATTGTTTTCCGCGGCCAAGACGGAGTTCAAGCATTTGATGCATCTTTATTTCCACAATTGCCTCTACGAGAAAGTTTGGCGAGAGAATGCGCGGCGCTGGACCGAGACGACTCCAACATGGGATGTGCTGCATACCTATCCGCACGACTACAAGGTGATCTTCGTCGGCGATGCCTCGATGTCGCCTTACGAGATCGTCGCGCCGGGCGGTTCGGTCGAGCATTTCAACGAGGAAGCCGGCCGAGTCTGGATGGAGCGCGTGGCCGCGGCCTATCCGGCCTGCGTCTGGCTCAATCCGATACCCGAGCGCGAATGGGAGACGACGGCCTCGATCCGGCTGATGCGGCAGATATTCGGCGGACGGATGTATCCGCTGACGATCGAGGGTCTCGACGCGGCGATGCGGGAGCTGGGTCGGTGACCGCATCGATCCCAATGCGAGGCGCGTAGCGTGGCTGAGCTCGATGGCAAAGTCGCATTGATCACCGGTGCGAGCCGCGGCATAGGCCGGGGCATCGCGCTTGAGCTCGCGTCCGCCGGCTGCGACATGATGCTGGCGGCTCGCGACCGCAAAGCGCTGGAGGGTGTGGCCGAGGCGGTGTGCGCGCTTGGCCGAAAGGCGGCAGTTCACGCCGCCGATCTGACCGCGAGCACGGAACCTGGTGCGCTTGTTGCGGCGCTGACGTCGGCGTTCGGCCGTCTCGATATCCTGGTCAACAATGCGGGCGCCACCAAACGCGGCGGCTTTTTTGAACAAACCGAGCAGGACTGGCGCGACGCGTTCGATCTGAAATTTCTCGCGCATGTGAACCTGAGCCGGCTCGCCTGGCCGCTGCTCAAGGCCGGCAAAGGCTCAGTGGTGTTCATTGCCGGCACCAGCCCACGGGCGCCCGTGGCCGACTCGATGGTCGGTGCATCGGTTGTCGCCGCGATGCTTGCCTTCATGAGAGCGCTCGCCGATCTCGGCAAGCGCGACGGCGTCCAGGTCAATGCGGTTAATCCCGGTTCGATCAAGACCGACCGCTTCCGCGGCCGCCTCGCCAAGGTGATGAAAAAGACCGGGCTCGACGAGGCCGCGGCCACCGAGCGTCATCGCCATGACCTCGATATCACGCGTTTCGGCACGCCGGAGGATATCGCGGGCATGGTGCGTTTCATCGTCTCGCCGCGCGGCAGCCTGCTGCACGGCGCGGCGATCGATATCGACGGCGGTCAGGTCGCTCCGCTGCGTATGTCGTTATACGAATAACTGGAACGTGGAGAATTTCATGGCTACCGAACCGGCATTTTCCGACGAGGCTCCGTTCAACACCGTCGTGGTGCGCGAAACCGGGCACGGCGTATTTCAGCAGGAGATTATCTCCGGCCGGCATCATCTGATCGCGGACGAGCCGAAGGACGCCGGCGGGCTTGGCAGCGGTCCGGGTCCTTACGATCTCCTCCTCGCCGCGCTCGGCGCCTGCACGTCGATGACGCTGCGGCTCTACGCCGATCTCAAGAAAATACCGCTGAGGCGCACGCAAGTCCGGCTGCGGCACCACAGGATTTACGCCAAGGATTGCGCTGAATGTGAAACTAAAGAGGGAATGCTCGATCGCATCGATCGCGTCATCACGCTTGAAGGCGATCTCACCGCCGAGCAGCGCGCACGCCTTATGGAAATCGCCGACAAATGCCCCGTCCACCGCACGCTGACGTCGGAGGTCAGTATTCGTAGCGTCGAGCAGCCGGCCGGCTAGGACGCGGACTTATAAACGACCGTCTGCAAACGACCGTCTGCAACGTCGCTTGCCATCCCTTTAGGCGTCGATCTTTTCGGCGACCGCGCCGCTCTGACCCGCTTCGGTCATTGAAGGTGCGAGCGGTATCGTCGCAGGCATCGTGGCCTGAGCACGCAGTGGCGCGTCGACCGGCTTATCGAGTCGTCGAGACACGCCTTCGAACTGGGCCTCGTGCTCGATGGTCAGCGACTTGCTGTAGATTTCGCCTTCGACCACGGCCCTGCCTTGCAGCTTGACGCTATTGCCGCGGATAATGCCTTTGCAAATGCCGAGAATGATCGTCTCTTGCGCGACGACATTCCCTTCGATTTGCGCCCCTTCTTTGATAATCAGGTGCGCAGCGTGGATGTCGCCGTTGACGCGGCCGCAAATCTGCAGAGTGCTTTCGCTGACGATATTGCCGGTAACAAGCACGCCGTGACCAAGAGTTGAGATTATTTCCGGCGATGCGGGCTTAACGTCGCCTCTGCCGACGTTTTCCTCGCGTTCACTTTCCGATTTTGAAAAGACACCCACGGTATGTTTCCTCTCAACAGGGTTGAAAGTTCTGGTCATCCGCTGGCGAAGGAGCGGCGCCGCTATTGTTACCTTGCGCACCATAAAACGTATCGCTTGGTCGGGCGCGAAATATTGGGATCAAGAGTAACGTTGCCGGCAGGAGGGGCGCGTGAACTCCGGCGCTCGCTTTGCCGCTTTTACCAAATCCGAAGCTTAAGGAGGTTCGGCTCTTTATCGCGGGATCGCGACGGTTCAAGAGGTAGCCAAGAGTCGCGAAGAGATCGCAATGAATGACGAAACATTGAAAGCGGCGGTCGGTCAGTTCCTGAAATACATCAACGGCACCGCGCAGCGCGAGTTGGAAAAGGCCGTTCGTAAGGCCATCGCCAGCGGGCAGCTACGCGCCAACGAGGCCTGTAGCACCGGTGTGACCCTGTCGATCGAAAAGGTCGGATTGGACGTAACGATTTACGGCAATATCAAACTTTGACAACCGTCATGTTGGCGCGCCGGGCTATTTAACTCTTGTCCGTGCGGCCGCGATCACCTCTGGTATCGCCGCGTCATTGCCAGGCGCCATGATGTGAGCGCCGGTAACGCCGGGAATTGTTGCAAGCTCTTCGATCAGATCGACGCAGATGCGGATGCCCTCGCGTGCCGGATCGGCGGATTTTTTCAGCCGCTCGATAAAGGCATCGGGAATGATGGTGCCGTAGAGGTGGCTTTTCATCCAGTGCGCCGATTTGGCCGAGCGCAGCGGATTGACGCCGATCAGGATCGCAAGCCGCTTAGTGATGCCCGCCTGTTCGAGCGCGCCGAGGTAACGCCGCACGATTGCGGCGTCCATGCAGAACTGCGTCTGCGCGAATTGCGCGCCGGATTTGACCTTGGCGAGCAGCGCGTTCGGCTGCCAGCCTTCGGGCGGATCGATCGGCATGTCGGCGGCGCCGATGAAGAACGCAGCCTTGCCGCCGACCTTGCGTCCGGTCGGCAGGCTGCCGTCGTCGCGCAGCCGCTGCGCCGTTTCGATCAACGTTTTGGAGTCGATGTCGAACACCGGCTTGGTGTCGGGCTGGTCGCCGGCCTTCGGGTCGTCGCCGGTCAGAAGCAGCAGATTGCGGATGCCGATCGCAGCCGCGCCCATCATTTCGCTCTGCAGCGCGATGCGGTTCTTGTCGCGGCAAGTTATTTGCAGGATCGGCTCGATGCCGGCGCCGACCAGGAGGCTCGCGGCGGCAAGAGCGCTCATATGCGCGCGGGCGCCGGCGCCGTCGGTGACGTTGACCGCGTCGGCCATGCCCTTGAGGCCTGCGGCCTTGGCCAAAAGCTCTTCCGGATCGCACGACACCGGGGGTGCCAGCTCCGCGGTGATGACGAATTGGCCTTGACGCAGCCTGTCTTCAAGCGTGTGGGGCAGGGGGGTGGCTTGCTCGTTCATCGCATGCTCTGTGGCGGCGGTCGGCCGCCACAGCGCTTATATGCTTTGCGGCGGCACATCAATTCTGCCCCTGAAAAGCTGCTTTTCTGGACAGGAAAGCGAGGTGTGGCTACAGAGTGCCCAACATGACTGGCGTCAACGAGATCAGGTCGGCCTTCCTCGACTACTTCGCCCGCGAGGGGCACGAAATCGTGCCGTCGTCGCCGCTGGTGCCGCGCAACGATCCGACGCTGATGTTCACCAATGCCGGCATGGTGCAGTTCAAGAACGTCTTCACCGGCCTGGAAAAGCGTTCCTATTCGCGAGCGGTGACCGCGCAGAAATGCGTGCGCGCCGGCGGCAAGCACAACGACCTCGACAATGTCGGCTATACCGCGCGCCACCACACCTTCTTCGAGATGCTCGGCAATTTTTCCTTCGGCGATTATTTCAAGGAACGCGCGATCGAGCTTGCTTGGAATCTGGTGACCAAGGAATTCGGCTTGCCCACCGACAAGCTGCTGGCCACCGTCTTTATCGACGACGACGACGCCTTCAATCTTTGGAAGAAGATTTCCGGCCTGCCGGACAAGAAAATCCTCCGCATTGCCGGCAGCGACAACTTTTGGAGCATGGGCGATACCGGACCGTGTGGTCCGTGCGCGGAAATCTTTTACGATCATGGCGATCATATCTGGGGCGGGCCGCCGGGCAGTCCGGAAGCCGAAGGCGACCGCTTCGTCGAAATCTGGAATCTCGTGTTCATGCAGTATGAGCAGCTTGCCGGCGGCAAGCGCGTCGACCTGCCGCGGCCGTCGATCGACACCGGCCTGGGGCTCGAGCGCATGGCGGCGGTGCTGCAGGGCACCAACGACAACTACAAGATTGATCTCTTCGTCGCGCTGATCGAGGCCGTCGCGGCGCTGACCGGCGTCAATCCTGAAGGCGAGCAAAAGGCCTCGCACCGCGTCATCGCCGACCATTTGCGCGCCAGCGCCTTCCTGATTGCCGACGGCGTGCTGCCGTCGAACGAGGGCCGCGGCTATGTGCTTCGCCGCATCATGCGCCGGGGCATGCGTCATGCCGAACTGCTGGGCGCCAAAGAGCCGCTGATGTGGCGGCTCGTGCCGGTTCTGGTGCGTGAGATGGGGCAAGCCTATCCGGAATTGCACCGCGCCGAAGCGCTCATCACCGAAACGCTGAAGCTCGAAGAAATCCGATTTCGCCGTACGCTCGAGCGCGGCCTTGCCATCCTCGACGAAGCCAGCAAGTCGCTTAAGAAAGGCGCGATGTTCGACGGCGAAACGGCTTTCACGCTGTACGACACTTACGGCTTTCCACTCGATCTGACCCAGGATGCGCTCAGGCCGCGCGGTATCGGCGTCGATATTGCCTCGTTCACCGATGCCATGGAGCGGCAGCGCGCGAAGGCGCGCGCCTCGTGGACGGGCTCCGGCGAGGCTGCCGACGAAGCGGTGTGGTTCGCCTTGCGCGAGAAGCTCGGCGCCACGGAATTTCTCGGCTATGAGACGGAGCGGGCCGAAGGCGTTGTGTCGACTCTGGTGCGCGACGGCAAGGAGGTCGCCGCGCTCAAGAAAGGCGAGACCGGAGCCGTTGTGCTCAACCAAACGCCGTTCTACGGCGAGTTCGGCGGCCAGGTCGGCGATACCGGAACTTTAACCGGCGACGGCGTGCGCTTCCGCGTCACCGACACGCAAAAATATGCTGGCGACCTGTTCGCCCATATCGGCACGGTCGAGGAAGGCGTGTTGAAAGCCGGTATCGCGCTGGCGCTTGAGGTCGATCCTGACCGCCGCGGCGCGATCCGGAAAAATCATTCCGCCACGCATCTTCTCCACGAGGCGCTCCGCCAGGTACTCGGCGATCATGTGGTGCAAAAAGGCTCGCTGGTCGCTCTCGACCGCCTGCGCTTTGATTTCTCGCATCCCAAGCCGATGAGCGGCGAAGAGATCGGGCGCGTGGAGGACATCGCCAACGATATGGTGTTGCAGAATGCGCCGGTTGTGACACGGCTATTGAGCCGAGACGACGCCATTGCATCGGGCGCGCGCGCTTTGTTTGGCGAGAAATATGGCGACGAAGTGCGCGTGGTTGCGATGGGAGAAGCGGGCGGCAACGCGATGGGCTGGTCCGTCGAGCTGTGCGGCGGCACCCATGTCGATCGCACCGGGGATATCGGCATCATCTCGGTGGTGGGCGAAGCCGGCGTGGCGTCCGGGGTGCGGCGCATCGAAGCGCTCACCGGCAACGCAGCGCGGCGCGATCTGAACAAGTTCAGAAGCGATCTTCGCGCTGTCGCGGCGGAGCTAAAGGCTCCAGTTGCGGAAATTGCCGCGCGCGCCACGGCCGTGGTCGAGGATCGCAAGAAGCTTGAACGGGAACTGTCCGAGACGAAGAAAAGGCTCGCCATGTCCGGAGGGATGTCGGGTGGCGTGTCGGGCGGCATATCGAGTGCTGGTAAGAGCGACGGCGCCGATGGCGTGCGCACCGTCGGCGACGTCAAGCTGATGGCGCGTGCGGTGGAAGGCATCGATCTCAAGGATCTGCGCAGTCTCGCCGACGAAGGCAAGAAGCAGGTCGGTTCAGGTATCGTCGCCATAGTTGGCGTCGCCGGCGATGGCAGGGCCGGCATCGTGGTCGGCGTTACCGACGATCTCATCGCGCGCTTCAACGCGGTCGATCTGGTGCGCAAGGGCGCTGAAGTCCTCGGTGGCAAAGGCGGCGGCGGCAGGCCGGATATGGCGCAGGCCGGCGGCCCCGACGGATCGAAGGCGGACGCGGCGCTGGCGGCAATCGCCGCCGCGCTCGGGGCGTGACGCCCGGACCGGCACAGAAATTCACAGATCGACGATCATTCCATCTTCGGCGGTTTCGAATGCCAGCTCGGCGCGGTGCGCCAGCATGTCGTTGCTCATGTGCGTGAGGATGAGGCGCTTTGGCCGGATCCGGCCGAGATGGCTTTCCAGCAAATTGAGCGCCATGTGCCCGGGCACCGCCCTGTCCCGCACATAGGCTTCGCAGATAAACAGGTCGGCTTCGCGTCCGACCTCGATCAGCGTATCGGTCCATTGGGTATCGCCGGAAAAGGCGATGACCTTGCCTTCGGCCTCGATGCGGAAGGCGAGGCAAGGGCCGGCGCGGTCATCGTGCACCACATGGAACGGCGTCAGATGCATGCGGCCGACCTCGCTGCGCTTGCCGATTTCCAACTCCCGCAGCGTCAAGGGAAACGGCAATGGCGACGTGGTGCTGCCCGGGAAGGCAGTCTCCATCGCCGCCGCATAGTGGGATTTCAGACCGGGCGGTCCGACGATGGTGAGCGCGCGCTGCCGCTTGAGGACGAAGTTCGATTCAAGAATGAAGAATGGCAGACCGCCGATGTGATCGGCGTGAAAATGCGAGATGAAAATGACATCGATATCGTTGCGATTGATCGCAAACTTGTTCATGGCGACCAGGGACGTCGCGCCGCAATCGATCAGGGCATTGATGTCGGCCCCGACCAGATGAAAGCAGGTATTGAAACGTCCGCCTGAGCCGAAGGCATCGCCGCAGCCGACGAATTGCAGGTACATGGAAACTCCTCGCTCGGGCTGGCGGTGCGGCGAGCCGCCGACCGGCATTCACGCCAATGTCGCGTTATCCGTCCGGGCCGTCCGTGATCTGTATCACAACGCGTGGAATCTCCGGCCGACCGGCCTAACCCGGCCAAGCGCCTGCGGCGCCATCCGTTTTTTGGCTTTACCATGTTTATTTTCTGGGCTCTGATAGGCGCTGGTTGTGCCATGATCGCAACACAAACAGTGGGCTTCGTGGTGGGTTAGGGGGATTTGCGGGTGCAATTTCGCTTACATCATTCCGCCGCGCTGGCGGCGTTGGGGATGGCAGCCGCGCTGTCCGGCTGCGCCAATGTCGATTTCGACAGTCAGCAAGCCTGGTTCGCGAAACCGTTCCAGTTCGTCAGCCAGACCGGCGGCTATACTTTTTCCGAACTTCAGGAATCCAAGCAGCAGCAGCGCCCGATTACGGCGAACGATCTCGTCAACAGCAACGGCAGTTGCCCGCCACCGCCGGCGCCGCCAGTGGCGCCACAAGTGGCGGCCAGTCCCGGCGTCCAGGCCATGGCCGCCCCCGCGCCGGCTACGCCGGATTCGCTGCTCGGCGGCGGCATTGCGCTCGGCATGAGCGAGTGCGACGTGGTGTTCCGCGCCGGATCGCCGGCCGCGGTGCAACTCGGCAGCAAACCGAACGGAGACCGCACAGCGGTGCTGACTTTTAACAGCGGTCCGCGCTCCGGAATTTACCGTTTTGAGCGCGGCGCGCTCGTGGAAATGGATGCCGTCGCTGCGCCGTCGGCGCCGCCGAAGACGGCACAGAAGAAATCGGTCAAGCCCGCCAAGTCGGCGAAGTCGGTTAAGCCGCAGAATCAAACATAGCCGCCGGGGCGGCCCGCGACTGGCGCATGCGTGCGTTGGGTTGCGGACCCAAAGCGAATGCCCCGGCCTCGGGCGAAGCCGGGGCATTATTGTTGCGGGATGCCGCGGCTCCGGATCAGTAGCAGCGATTGACCCAGCGCAGCGCCGAGCCATACGGCGTGTAAACCCAGCGCTGCACCATGCAGCCGCCATAAACTGGGCCGGCATAGACCCGAACAAACGGATGGTAGCCCCAGCCGCCATGCCAACCGCCATGCCAGCCGCCGCCACCACCCCAATGGGCGGATGCGGAACTGGGTGCGAGGGCGGCGGCGCCAAGCGTAACGCTGGCGGCGAGAGCCAGGATCGTCTTGCGCAGCATGTGTAGTCTCCTTGGTTTGACGTTGTTGCACGTCGCTGTTGTTTAGTCGGGCCGTTGGGCCCTTCGGTTCATGCCGCCGACTTTAGGCATTGCATCTGAACCGGCGCTGAGGGCAAAATTTAGCGGTCATTCATGCGTGCGCTTGCCGGGATCATTAATGAAAGGTAATAAACCGGCGCGGTTTCGCGCCGCCTGTGCAATCCCACAAGGAAAATTCGATGGCGATCGAGCGTACGTTTTCGATCATCAAGCCGGATGCCACCGCCGGCAACGCGACGGGTGCGATCAATGCGATGATCGAAAAGGCCGGGCTGCGCATCGTGGCGCAGAAGCGCATGCGAATGAGCCGCAAGGAAGCCGAGACATTCTACGCGGTCCACCGCGCCCGGCCGTTCTTTGGCGAACTCGTCGACTTCATGATTTCGGGGCCGGTGGTCGTGCAGGTGCTCGAAGGCGAAAATGCCGTGGCGGCCTATCGCGACCTGATGGGTGCGACCGATCCGGCCAAGGCCGCACCCGGCACCATTCGCAAAGAGCACGCTAAATCGATCGGCGAAAACTCCGTGCACGGTTCGGACGCCGCCGATACCGCGGAAAAGGAAATCGCTCAGTTCTTCGCCGGCAACGAAATCGTCGGCTAAAGGCATGCGCGGTGGGTTCACTGGCTGAATATCTCCAACCGGCGCTGTGGCGCGATTGGCTTCATGCCGGCGTTGATCAATTCGGTTACACGGCGTTCTGGCTCGCCGTCCTGCAAATTATTTTCATCAATGTCCTGTTGTCCGGTGACAACGCGGTGGTCATTGCGATGGCCTGCCGCGGCTTGCCGGTGCATCAGCGCCGCTGGGGCCTGGTGATCGGCGCCGGCATTGCCGTGCTTCTGCTCATCATTTTTGCCGAAGTCGTCGCGCGGCTGATGCTGCTGCCCTACATCAAGCTGATCGGCGGCTTAGCCTTGTTGTATATCGCGGCCAAGCTCGTCGTGCCAGAACCCGCCGACAAGAATGAAGTCGAGGCGGTGGCGCATCTGTGGCGCGCGATCAGGATCGTTGTCGTCGCCGATATCATCATGAGTTCTCGACAACATCATCGCCGTCGCGGCCACCGCGAAGGGCGATGTGCTGTTGATCGCTATCGGTCTTGCCGTCTCTATTCCTCTGATCATTGCGGGCGCGGCGCTGATCATGGCGCTGCTCGAGCGATTTCCGTTTCTCGTTTGGGCCGGTGCTGCGCTGCTAGGATGGGTTGCCGGCGAGACGATGGCGAGCGATCCGGCGCTGTCCGGATTTTTGACGGCGAGGTTCGGCGCGGCATTCGCCCAGCAAGTCGAATTTGCCGCGGCCGGGTCCGGCGTCGTGTTCGTCATCGCCGCGGGCGGATTGTGGCGGCGTCTGAACGAAATTAAAGCGCGCGCCGTCGAATCGCAGTAGCCATCCTTGCGCCGTATTTTTGCGGCTTGTTCGGCACGCAACGGATTTTGGCATCCGGCCGGTGCTGTCTTGCAGACAAACACGTTTCGGACTTCCCCCCAAAATCTGACTTGTGGCGCGAATCGCGACTCTGCACGCGATGTGCAACGGCAGCGGGCGCGTCGTCGCAGGCATCTGGAATGAATTAGGAGACAGACGATGCAGAAAGGCGCCGTCAAGTGGTTTAATCCGACGAAGGGCTACGGGTTCATCAAGCCGTCGAGCGGCGACAAGGATGTGTTCGTGCACATTTCCGCGGTCGAACGCGCCGGCCTGCGCACGCTTAATGATGGCCAGGAAGTCGAGTACGAACTCGTTACCAACCGCGGCAGGACCTCGGCGGAGAATCTCAAAGTGGCGTGAGCCATACGCCGGGCGATCCTGGTTCTCCCGTAGCCCCCGGCTTGTGCCGGGGGTTTTTTATTTTGCGGACGAGCCAGCGTCCTTCACGCCGGCGGGGGGAGCGAACGTTGCTTTGCCTTCGGCCACCAGGCGCAGCGCCTGCGGATAAATGCGGTGTTCGACTTCAAGCACGCGCTCGGCAAGCGTCGCCTCGGTATCGGTCGGCATGACCGGAACCGATTGCTGCGCGATGATCGGCCCGGAATCCATTTCGGGACTGACGAAATGGACGGTGGCGCCGTGCTGCGTCACGCCGGCTTCGAGCGCGCGCCGGTGTGTGTGCGTTCCTTTGAACTGCGGCAGCAGCGCCGGATGGATATTGATCATGCGGCCGGTCCAATGCGTGACAAACCAGGGCGTTAATAGCCGCATGAAGCCGGCGAGACAGACGATCTCGATCCGGTGTGCCGCAAGTTCGGCATCGAGCGCGCGGTCGAACGCCTCGCGATCGCCGAACCGCTGATGATCGACCACGGCGGTTGTGACGCCGAGCGTGCGCGCGCGGGCAAGCCCCAAAGCGTTGGTCCGGTTCGACACCACAAGCACGATTTCGGCCGGATAGTCTTTCGCCTTGGCTGCCTCGATTAACGCGATCATGTTCGAGCCGCGCCCGGAGATGAGCACGGCGACGCGCTTCTTGGTCATGCTGCTCGCCACGAAAGGTCGAGCTGTCCGCGAAAGTCGACGGCGACGCCGTCCGACGCCACAACGACTTCGCCGAGGTGAACCACGGTCTCGCCATTCTTGGCGAATTGCTCGCTTGCGGCCCCGGCGCCATCGCGGTCCAGGACCGCCACCATGCCGACGCCGCAATTGAACGTGCGCAGCATTTCGCCTTCGCTGATTTTCCCGACCGACGCGAGCCATTTGAATACCGGCAGGACGGGAACGCGATTGAGGTCCAAGGATGCGCCGAGGCCTTGCGGCAAGATGCGTGGAATGTTTTCCACAAAACCGCCGCCGGTGATGTGCGCAAGCGCTTTGACCGCGGTCGTGCCGCGGATCGCGGCGAGGCAGGATCGTACATAAAGACGCGTTGGGGTGAGCAAAGCCTCGCCCAAACTGTTCTTAGGATTGAACGGCGCGGCATTGTCCCATGTCAGCCCGGCCGCCGCGGCCACGCGGCGCACCAGTGAAAAGCCGTTCGAATGCACGCCGGTCGAAGCGAGCCCGATCACGACGTCGCCGGCCTTGATGTCAGCCCGGGGCAGGACGTCTTTCCGTCCGACTGCGCCAACAGCAAATCCCGCGAGATCGTAGTCGTTGCCCTGATAGACACCGGGCATTTCCGCGGTCTCGCCTCCGATCAGGGCGCAGCCCGCCTCGCGGCAGGCCGCCGCGACGCCCTTCACCACCGCGGCGCCGACCACCGGGTCGAGCTTGCCGCAGGCGAAATAATCGAGAAAGAACAGCGGTTCGGCGCCCTGCACGACCAGGTCGTTCACCGACATGGCGACCAGGTCGATGCCAATCGTGTCGTGGCGAGAGGTTTCGACCGCTATCTTGACCTTGGTGCCGACGCCGTCGGTCGCGGCGACAAGGATCGGATCGGAAAATCCCGCCGCCTTCAGATCGAACAGACCGCCAAAGCCGCCGATCTCCGCGCCGGCGCCGGCGCGCGCGGTTGCGCGCACCAGCGGCTTGATCAATTCCACCATGCGGTTGCCGGCATCGATGTCGACGCCGGCGGCCGCGTAGCGTGCCTCATCCACGAAAGCCACCAATTCGGACAGAGAGGAACGTGCCTCCCGGGGCGGGGAGGCGTTGCTCGCGCCTCCTACGTCGGAATCGCGGGGTGCGCAAGCGCGCCGGCACCGTTATATTGTGGGTTCAACGAAGGTGCGCCGGGGCGCGGTTTGAGTATTCCAAATCTAATTACGTTGGGTCGGATTCTTTTGGTGCCGATAGTGGTCTGGGCGATCACTTCGGGAGAGATGCGTATTGCCTTTTTCTTGTTCCTTGCCGCCGGGATCAGCGACGCCGTCGACGGTTTCCTGGCCAAGCGCTTCCGCATGGCGAGCGAGCTCGGCGCCTATCTCGATCCCCTGGCCGACAAGGCGCTGATCGTCTCGATCTATGTTTCGCTCGGCATTGCAGGGGCGCTGCCGATATTTCTCGTCATCCTTGTCGTTTCGCGCGATATCATGATCATCAGCGCCTTCATGCTGTCCTGGCTGGTCGGTAAGCCGATGCCGATCCGGCCGCTGCTCGTCTCGAAAGCCAACACCGTGGCGCAGATCCTGCTGGCTACGCTGGTCTTGGCCGAACAGGGGTTTGGCTTCGAAGTCGTGCCATTGTCGCGGCTTACCATGGCGATCGTCGCCATCTTGACCTTGCTCTCGATCGCCTTCTATCTCGCCGAGTGGGTTCGTCATATGAACTCGTTTGGCGCCGGGCATTGATGGCGGCCTGAAGGGGGCGCAATGCATTTCGAGCGCAACGTCGTGTTCTGGGTCGCTGCGCTCGCCGTCCTGGTTGGGCTGCTGTGGCTATTGAGCCCGATCCTTTTGCCGTTCGTGCTCGGCATGGCAATCGCCTACGCGCTCGAGCCGCTCAACAAAAGGCTGACCAAGCGCGGCATGAGCCGCTTCGTCGCCGCGTTTGTCATTCTCGCCGGCTTCGTCGTCGCGTTCGCGGCTCTGTTCCTGTTCATTACGCCGCCGTTAATCAGGCAGCTTTCCGGATTTATCGACAGGGCTCCGACCTACGCGCAGCGCTTGCAGGGTCTCGTCAGCGATCCGAATTATCCCTGGCTCAAGCACCTCATCGGCGACAACCTCGTCGGCGGCTCCGCCAGCGACCTGATGAATCAGGCGATGGTTTACGTTTCCGGCTTCGTTGGGTCGCTGTGGTCGAAAGGTCAGGCGTTGCTGTCGATCTTCTCGTTGCTGATCATCACGCCGGTCGTCGCCTTCTACCTCGGCTGCGACTGGGACCGCATGGTCGACAGCATCGATCATTTGATCCCGCTGGAGCAACGCGACACCGTGCGCAAGCTTGCCCGCGAGATCGACGCGTCGATTTCCGCTTACGTCCACGGCCAATCCGGCCTGTGCCTGATACTCGGTTCCTACTACGCGGTCGGCCTCAGTCTGGCGGGATTGAACTTCGGCTTCCTCATCGGCGTGGTGGGCGGCCTTATCAGCTTCATTCCCTATGTAGGCTCGCTTACCGTGCTCGTAGTGTCGCTGTGCGTCGCGGTTGCGCAGTTTTTCCCGCAATGGGGCCCCATTCTCATCGTTGCCGGCATTATCCTTTTCGGTCAGTTCCTCGAAGGCAATGTGCTGGCGCCGAAACTTGTCGGGCACAGCGTCGGCTTGCATCCGGTCTGGCTGATGTTCTCACTGTTTGCTTTCGGCTATCTGTTCGGATTTGTCGGCCTCTTGCTCGCCGTGCCGCTCGCGGCGGCGGCCGCCGTGCTGGCGCGATTTGCCTTGCATCGCTACCGCGAAAGTCCGCTCTATACCGGAACGCGGTCGCCTTAAGGCCATGTCCTCCCAACCGCGCCAGCTTGCGCTCGCGCTCGATCACGCCGAAAGCTACGCGCGCGAGGATTTTCTGTCCGGTCCCTGCAATGAGGGGCCGCTCGCCTTGATCGACTCCTGGCCCGATTGGCCGGCGCGCGCGATGGCGCTGGTCGGACCGGGGGGATCCGGCAAAACGCATTTGGCGACGATCTGGGCGGCGGCGGCGGGCGCACGCGCCGTCTCGGCGTATAGCCTGGGCGAGACTGATGTTCCCGCGGCGCTCGCAACCGGCGCATTGGTCATTGAGGACGCCGGCGCGGTGGAGGACCAGCGGGCGCTCTTCCACCTGATCAATCTTGCTCGCGAGGAAGGCGTCTTTCTTCTTTTTACATCGCGAACTCAGCCATCGTTGTGGCCCGTGACCATTCCCGATGTCGTTTCACGGCTGCGGGCGCTAACGGTGGTGACTCTGCTCGCTCCGGACGATGCCATGTTGCGCGGAGTCATCGTAAAACTCGCCGCCGATCGGCAACTCGCATTCGATGAGAGCGTGGTGAGCTATCTTTCCACCCACATCGAAAGGTCGTTTGCGGCGGCGCGGTCGGCGATCATCGCGCTCGATCGGGAGGCGCTGCGCCAAGGCCGGCCGCCGAGCCGAGCCTTGGCTGCGGAAATGTTCCGCCACGCGTCCTAGGGGTCGCGCTTGCGGCTCCCGCGCGCGGCCTCGATTTCGTTCATTTTTCATGCGGAGCCGGGCTTGACGCTGCGGCGGCCTCGCCGCCTTATCTCAGCCCGCTTTATTCATCGGATTGTTATACAACGTGGCCAACATGGCCCTTGAGGAGCACGGATCAGCCATGGCCGATCGCGGCCAAGCTACTGCTATTGCAAGAGAATCCGGAACCGTGCGGCGGCTGGACGAGGCTTCGCAGCCGCCGGAGCCGGCTGTTCGCCAGTCCACGGCGGATCTCGCTACCAGCCCGGACCGTTTCATCAACCGTGAGCTGTCCTGGCTCGATTTCAATCACCGGGTGCTCGAGGAATTGGCCAACCCCAAAAATCCGCTGCTCGAACGGCTGAAATTCCTGTCGATCTCCGCCAACAATCTCGACGAGTTTTTCATGGTGCGCGTCGCCGGACTTGGCGCCCAGGTCCGCGAAGGCATCAACACCAGAAGTCCCGAGGGGTTGACGCCGGCCGAACAGCTTGTCCTTATCGCCGAGGCCGTCTCGGTCCTGGTCGCCGATCAGCAGGCGCAGTGGTGCGAGCTGCGCACCGCGCTCGGCGACGCCGGCATCGCGCTGATCGACGGTCCTGACGTCACCAAGGCGGAGAGAGGCTGGCTGGAAGATCACTTTCTCGCCCACGTTTTTCCCTTGCTGACGCCGTTCGCTATTGATCCGGCGCATCCGTTCCCGTTCATTCCCAATCTCGGATTCACGATTGCCTTGCAGCTGGCCCGCGCCAAGGACGCCAAGGCGATGAACGCGCTCATTCGCATCCCCAACCGGATCGAACGGTTCGTGCGCCTGCCGGAAGCGGGCCCGGGCGGCGAGGTGCGTTTGATCTCGGTGGAAGCGACCACCAGCCTTTTCATCGGTAAGCTTTTCCCCGGCTATACGGTCAAGGGCGTCGGCGCGTTCCGCGTGACGCGCGACTCGGAAGTTGAAATCCTGGAAGAAGCTGAAGACCTGGTGCGGGTCTTCGAAACCGCACTCAAGCGGCGCCGCCGCGGATCGGTGATCCGGCTGGACATCGAGGCGAGGATGCCGGTGGAGTTGCGCCGCTTTGTGCAACACATACTCGGCGTCTCCGACGACAGCGTGTTCAGCGTCGATGGCGTGCTGGCGCTCAACGAGATGGGCCAACTCGCCAGTCTCAACCGCCCTGATCTCGAATTCGTACCTTACGCGCCGCGCTATCCCGAGCGCGTCCGCGACCATGGCGGCGATTGTTTCGCCGCCATCCGGCAAAAGGACTTCGTCATCCACCATCCCTTCGAGTCTTTCGATGTTGTAGTGAATTTCCTGCAGCAGGCGGCGCGCGACCCCGACGTCGTCGCCATCAAGCAGACGCTTTACCGCACCTCGGCCGATTCGCCGATCGTGCGGGCACTTGCCGAGGCGGCCGAGGCCGGCAAATCGGTCACCGCGCTCGTCGAGCTGAAGGCGCGCTTCGACGAGGAGGCCAATATCCGCTGGGCCCGCGATCTTGAACGCGCCGGCGTGCAGGTCGTGTTCGGATTCATCGAACTGAAAACCCACGCCAAGCTGTCGCTGGTCGTCCGCCGCGAGGGCGCTTCGCTCGCCTCCTATATCCACGTCGGCACCGGCAATTATCATCCGTTGACCGCGCGTATTTATACCGACCTATCGTTCTTCACCTGCGATCCGGTCATCGCGCGCGACGTGGCGCGGATCTTCAACTTCGTGACCGGCTATGCCGAGCCCGCCGAGCTCGATCGCATGGCGGTGTCGCCGCTATCGTTGCGCAAGCGCATCCACGACCACATCGAAGAAGAGATCGCCAGCGCCAAAGCCGGCCGGCCGGCCGCGATCTGGATGAAGATGAACGCCCTGGTCGATCCCGACATCATCGATGCGCTTTACCGGGCGTCCGCCGCCGGGGTGCCGATCGAGCTCGTGGTGCGTGGCATTTGCTGCCTGCGCCCCGGCGTGCCTGGCCTGTCCGACAACATCAAAGTCAAATCCATTATCGGCCGCTTCCTCGAGCACGGCCGTATCTATTGTTTCGGCGCCGGCCATAGCCTGCCGCATCCGAAGGCCGCCGTTTACATTTCCTCCGCCGATATGATGCCGCGCAATCTCGACCGCCGCGTCGAGGCGCTTTGTCCGATCCTCAACCCGACTGTGCATGAGCAGGTGCTCGATCAGATCATGGTCGCCAACCTGAAGGACAATGAGCAGAGTTGGCAGGTGCTGGGCGACGGCTGCTCTTCGCGTATCGAGCCGGCGGCGGGCGAAGAGGTATTCAACTGCACCACGTATTTCATGACCAATCCCAGCCTGTCCGGCCGCGGTAAGTCCCCGAAGGAATCGATTCCGCGCTTGCGCCATCGCCCGGAGCGAATGTGATCGGGTCGCGAATCGCGTAGGGTGAACGATAGGGGTCCGTGCCGGGCTCATGCCGCCGCTATCTCTTATGGATCGACGCTTCCCGGCCATTGGGCGCACGCCTGTTGATGGATTTCGGTGATTGCATCGATGAACCCCGCCAGAGCTGACGCCCAGGGACGACTTGACCACGGTCCGCCGATTGCCGTCGTCGACATCGGCTCGAATTCCGTACGCCTGGTCGTCTATGAGGGGTTGACCCGCAGCCCGACCGAGCTGTTCAACGAGAAGGCCTTGTGCGGCCTCGGCCGCGAAGTGCAGACCACGCGGCTATTGGCAGCGGACGCCGTGCAGCACGCTTTATCGACGCTGCGGCGCTTCCGCGCGCTGTGCGATACGATGGGGGTGAAGAAAACCTTCGCCATCGCTACCGCGGCCTGCCGCGACGCCAAAAACGGCGCCGCTTTCATCAAGCTCGCCGAGCGCACCATCGGCGCCGATATCGACGTGCTGTCGGGTGGCCGCGAGGCGGAACTGACGGCGCTCGGCGTGATTTCGGGCGTGCATCGCGCCGACGGCGTTGTCGGCGACCTCGGCGGCGGCTCGCTCGAACTCGTCGAGGTCCGCGGCACCCGCGCGCGGCATGGTTTGACGCGGCCTCTCGGCGGTCTTGCGCTGGCGGATATTTCGGCGAAGTCGGTCAAGAAGGCCGAAAAATTCGTCAAGAAGTCGTTGTCCGGCCTGCCGGTGCTGAAAGCCTGCGAGGATCGCACTTTCTATGCCGTCGGCGGAACCTGGCGGTCGCTGGCGCGGCTGCACATGTGGCAGACCGGCTATCCGCTGCATGTGATGCACGGTTACGCCATCGCCGCCGACGAAGCGCTGGAATTCGCCAAACTCGTGCACCGCGTCGACGTCGACACGCTGTCGCACATCGAAGTTGTCAACAATGCGCGCCGGCCGCTTTTGCCCTACGCCGCGCTTGTGCTCGAATATATCTTGCGCATCGGCCGGCCGTACCAGGTCGTGTTCTCGGCGCTCGGCGTGCGCGAGGGCCTGCTCTATTCGCTGCTCAAGAAAAAGGAAAAAGAGAAAGACGCGCTGATCGAGGCGGCGCGCCACCTCAACCAGTTGCGTTCTCGCTCGCCGCGCCATGGCGAGGAGTTGATCGAATGGACCGATCGCTTCATGGCGACTTCCGGCCTCGATGAAACCGGCGAGGAACGCCGCCTGCGTCACGCCGCGTGCCTGCTGGCCGATATCGGCTGGCGGGCGCATCCCGATTATCGCGGCGAGCAATCGCTCAACATCATTGCGCATGGCGGCTTTTCGGCGATCGATCATCCCGGCCGCGCCTATCTGGCGCTGGCAGTGTTCTTCCGCCACGTCGGCCTTGTCATGGACGACGAATTGTCGCCGCGGCTGCGCGAGCTCGTTTCGACCCGCATGCTGGACCGGGCCCGCGTGCTCGGCGCGGCGCTGCGGCTGGCTTACGTCATTTCCGCCGCGATGCCGGGCGTGCTCGATGAAACCTCGCTCGCGATCGAGCGGCATCGCCTCGCGCTGCGCATGCCGGGCGAATTCGCCGCCTTGGCCGGCGAGCGCGTGCTCAACCGGCTGCGTTCGCTCGCCCGCCTGATCGGCCGCGAGCCGGTGATGCTGATGGGGTGACGTTTAGCCCCGCTCCACCGTAGCGACGCGGCCCTTTTCAATGGCCAGCGCCAGCTTGCCGTGCTTGAGCGCCAGCGCCTTGTCGCCGAACAGCTCGCGCCGCCAGCCATTGAGCGCAGGGACGTCCGCCTCGTCGTCGCCGGCGATGCGCTCGAGATCGTCGACGGTCGCGATCACCTTGGCGGCGACGTGATGGCGCTCCGAGACCATGCGCAGCAGCACTTTGAGAAGCTCCACCGTCGCGCCGCCGTTCGGCACCGGTTGCGTCCGCGACAGCGGCGGCAAGGTGTTCGGATCGCGCTCGAGCCCGCGCGCCACGGCGGCGACAATAGCCTCGGCCCAGCGCGAACGTTCAAAACCTTTTGGCAGCGAACGCAGGCTCCGCAGCCGCTCGATGGTCGTGGGCGCCTGCACCGCGATGTCGGCGATCGCCTCGTCCTTGAGGACGCGCGAACGCGGCACGTCCCGAGTTTGCGCCTCGCGCTCGCGCCAGGCGGCGACTTCGATGAGGACGGCGAGTTCCTTCGGCTTGCGCACGCGGATCTTGAGGCGCTGCCAGGCATTGTCCGGGTCCATGCGGTAAGTGTCGGGCGAGGTGAGCACGCGCATCTCGTCCTTCACCCAATCGGCGCGGCCGCGCCGTTTGAGGTCTTCGACCAACGCGAGATAGACCTCCCGCAGATGCGTCACGTCGGAGATGGCGTAAGCCAGCTGCGCGTCCGAAAGCGGCCGGCGCGTCCAATCGGTGAAACGGTGCGATTTGTCGAGCGCGTCGCCGGTGATGCGCTGCACCAGTTGATCGTAAGAGATGGAATCGCCGTAGCCGAGCACCATGGCCGCGACCTGCGTGTCGAAAATCGGATGCGGAATGAGCTTGGCGGCCTGCCAGACGATTTCGATGTCCTGACGGGCGGCATGGAAGACCTTCATCACCGTCTCGTTCGCCATCAGCGCGTAGAACGACGCAAGATCGATTCCCGGCGCCAGCGCGTCGACAACCACGGCCTCATCCGGCGAGGCCATCTGCGCCACGCACAGCAACGGGTAATAGGTCGTTTCGCGCAGGAACTCGGTATCGACGGTCACGAACGAGTGGCAGGCCATCCGCCGGCAGATAGCGGCGAGTTCCGTCGTCGTCGTGATCGGCGGCAGTGCTGTAATGGTAGCGGAATCAAACGCCATTTGTGCCTGACAGTTTCTTTCAGGTGCACCGCGCGTGGCAAGACCTGAAAAGCCGCGTATTAAGATTGGATGCGCGCAAGCTCATGTTAGCAGCCGCGAATGCTGCCCATTTGGATGAATTCCCAAGGGCTCGGCATGGCGCCGACCGGCACCTCGATCACGGTGGGTCCGTCGCGATGCGCGAAGGCGCGCCGCAGCGCCGTGCCAAGGTCCTGCGGCCCCTGGGCGCGCGCCGCTTCGGCGCCAAAGCTCTTGGCAAATCCGACGAAATCGGGATTGGCGAGATCGCTGCCGATCAGCCGATTGCCGAAACGTTCCTGCTGGATGCGTCTCACATTGCCGAATGCTCCGTCGTTGAAAACGACCGTGACCAGCGGAATGCGGTGGCGCATCGCGGTGGCAAGTTCGTTGGCGGTGAACATGAAGCCGCCGTCGCCCGAGATCGCCAAAACCGGCACGTCTGGCCGCGAATGCTGGGCGCCGAGCGCGGTGGCAAACCCCCAGCCGAGATTGTCCTGATAGCCCGGCGAGAGGAAGGTGCGCGGCTTATAGACCGGAAAGAGGAGCCGCGCGGCGAAGCCGACTTGCGTCACTTCGTCGACGAAAATGCCGTCCTCGGGCAGCTCGGCACGGATCGCTTCGAGGAATGCGATCTGGGGGGCGAGTTTTTCGAGGCGCTTGCGCCACGCCGCCTGGCGCTCGCTGCATTTCCTCGTTGCGCGAGGCACGCTTGGCGTTGTGCTTCGGCAATTCCGCAAGCAAACGCTGCAGAATGGGCCTGGCGTCACCGGTCAGCGCGACCGCGGGCCGATGCTGGCGATTGTGTTCCTCGGCATCGGCATCGACGCGAATGATTGCAAGGTCGCGGTCGATACCCCATTCGCGCAGCGGCGTAAGGAGCCGGGTGCCGACCGCCAGCACGACATCGGCTTCGCCCCACAGATCGCGCCCGAGCGGCAGCGTAACGCTGAGCGGATCGCGGCTGTCGAGCACGCCGCGGCCGCGCCGATAGCCGAGCACCGGCGCCTGCAGCATGGCCGAAAGCGCGGTGACCTCCGCGGCGGCATCCTGGGCGCCGCCGCCGCAAACGATCATCGGTCGTTTCGCGGCGCCAAGCCGCTTGGCGGCGCGCCGGATGGCGTCGGTATCGAGCTTCGGCGTCGGTGCCGGCAACGGCGGCTGCAGGATCAGCGGAGCGGATTTTCCCCACACATCGATGGCGCATTCGAGCGCGGCCGGTCCAGGCCGGCCGGTTCGCATCGCCCGCAGCGCCAGCGCGGTGGCGCGGGACGCCTGCTCCGGCTTGCGGATGAGCGCGGCATGATCGACCAGCCGCGCGATGATGCCGTGCTGGTCGCGGATTTCGTGCAGATGGCCGAGGCCTCGGCCGATATCGGCGTCGGGAATTTGGCCGACCAGCGCCAGCACCGGCGCGTTCATCGAAAACGCGGTGAGCAGCGCCGCCGCGGAATTGAGAAGCCCCGGTCCGGGCACCACCGCATAGGCCTGCGGTTTGCCGGTCGCCAGCGCCGCGCCGAGCGCCATATAGGCGGCGCCCTGCTCGTGGCGGGTGTGCACCGTGCGCAGCCGATCGGAAAACTTGAACAGCGCCTCGAACAGGAAATCGTTCTGCAAGCCCGGCAGCGCATAGACGGTGTCGAGCCCGTGCGCGATGAGTGTTGCGACCACCGCCTCGGCGGCGGTCATGTTCGCCTTTTTGGGCGCCGCCGGGGCCTTGCTTGGCTTCTTCTTATTCATCTCGATCCCTGCGGACCGGAAGTGTGCAGATCGGCGGCGCTGTGTCGAGGCTTCGCCCTGGCCGAACCCGGACGCTTGACAAGTCGGCGCCGCCGATGTGGTTGTGCGCCACCTTTCACCCCTTATTCCCTTTGGGCGGATTCGAGCATGCATCGCTACCGCACCCATACCTGCGGCGCGCTTCGCGATAGCGACATCGGCGCCGAGGTGCGCCTGTCGGGCTGGTGCCACCGCATCCGCGACCATGGCGGCGTGCTGTTCATCGACCTGCGCGATCATTACGGGCTGACGCAGGTGGTGGCCGACCCGGACAGTCCGGCCTTCAAAGTGGCCGAAACGTTGCGCTCGGAATGGGTGGTGCGCGTCGACGGCAAAGTGCGCCGGCGGCCGGGCGGTACCGAAAATCCCGACCTGCCGACCGGCGCGGTCGAAGTCTATATCCGCGAGATCGAAGTGCTGGGCCCGGCCGGCGAATTGCCGATGCCGGTGTTCGGCGAGCAGGAATACCCGGAGGAAACCAGGCTCAAATACCGTTTCCTCGATCTGCGCCGCGAGCACTTGCATCAAAACATCATGAAGCGCGGCCAGATCATCGATTCGATCAGGCGGCGGATGAAGGACCAGGGCTTTTTCGAATTCCAGACGCCGATCCTCACCGCGTCCTCGCCCGAAGGCGCGCGCGACTATCTGGTGCCGTCGCGCATCCATCCGGGAAAGTTTTATGCGCTGCCGCAGGCGCCGCAGCAGTTCAAGCAGCTCATCATGGTGTCCGGCTTCGATCGCTATTTCCAGATCGCGCCGTGCTTTCGCGACGAGGACGCGCGCGCCGACCGCTCGCCGGGCGAGTTCTATCAGCTCGATCTCGAAATGAGCTTTGTCACGCAGGACGACGTGTTCGCCGCCGTCGAGCCGGTGATGCGCGGCGTGTTCGAAGAATTTTCCGGCGGCAAGCCGGTGACGCCGAAATTTCCGCGCATTCCCTATGCCGAGGCGCTCGCCAAATACGGCACCGACAAGCCGGATTTGCGCAATCCGATCGTCATGGCGGACGTGTCGGAGATTTTCCGCGGCTCGGGCTTCAAGATCTTTGCGCGCATTCTGGAAGCGAGCGCCAAGGGCGCGGTGTGGGCCATTCCGGCGCCGGGCGGCGGTTCGCGTGCGTTCTGCGATCGCATGAATTCCTGGGCGCAAGGCGAGGGGCAGCCGGGACTGGGCTATATCTATTTCGCACTCGACAACGGTGCGGTGGTCGGCCGCGGCCCGGTTGCCAACAATCTCGGTGCGGAAAGAACCGATGCGATGCGCGCGCAGCTTCGCTTGAAGGACGGTGACGCCATGTTCTTTGTCGCCGGCGAACCCGCGACATTCGTCAAATTCGCCGGCCCGGCGCGCACCAAGATCGGCGAAGAGCTCAAGCTTGTTGCCAAGGACCGCTTCGAGCTGTGCTGGATCGTCGATTTTCCGATGTACGAATGGAACGAGGAGGAGAAAAAAATCGATTTCTCCCACAATCCGTTCTCGATGCCGAACGCGCCGGTCGATGAATTTTTGGCGCTGGACGCGGCGGAGCGCGACAAGATTCTGTCGCTCAAGGCGATCCAATACGACATCGTCTGCAACGGCGTCGAACTTTCGTCCGGCGCCATCCGCAATCATCGCCCCGACGTGATGAAAAAGGCGTTCGCCATCGCCGGCTATGACGAGAGCCTGCTGGAGCAGAAATTCGGCGGCATGCTGCATGCGCTCTCGCTTGGCGCGCCGCCGCATGGCGGCATCGCGCCGGGCATCGACCGCATCGTGATGCTGTTGTGCGGCGAGGAAAATCTGCGCGAAGTCGTGCTGTTCCCGATGAACCAGCGCGCCGAGGATTTGATGATGGGCGCGCCGTCGGAGGCGACGCCGAAGCAATTGCGCGAGCTGCATATCCGCGTCGTCAAGCCTGACTGATCATTCCGCCGCCAGCAACGTTGATTCGCCGCAGAGCAAGGCGGCCAGCGCGCCGAACTCCACCTGCATTTTCTTGTAACGCATGAGCCGCAGGATGAGCCGCAGCTCGCGCAAGACTTCGAGCGACAGCCGGTTGCCGTAGCCCAGCGCGCTTGCGATCTGGAACGCCTTTCGCTCATCGCGCCAGCATCGCTCGGTAACGGCAATCGCTGCATCGAGGCCGCGGCCGTAGAGCAGCGTCGCGCGCGCGCCGAACCGGCCGCCCATGGCGGCGTGTTGCGGTCCGAGCCGCAGCATGTGCTCGACGCGCAGCTTGAATCTGTTGACGGCTGCGGCTTCGTCGAAGGCGGTGCCGATTTGCGCCAGCGCCCCGTCCATTGCCGATCCGGTGGCGGTCCGGACGGCGATCGCGGCCGCGCGAATACGTTCAGACTCGCGCTCGTCGCGCCGCCTGTGGGACATCTGTGCATGTTCAAAGTGCTCATGCGCGATGTAACTGAAAAAGTTACAGATGTCAAGTAGTGTAACGAAGGAGGTGACCGTCTTTTGCGATCGTCACCAGTGCTGGCAGTCAAGAAAGCGGGGGATTGCGCGCGATCGACCGCGCTGGCGTCCGCTCAAAACAGCTTTAAGCCGCAGAGCACCTTGCCGACGATTTCCAGCTCGTTGAGCAGAACTTCCTCGGCGGCGTGATTGGGATTGTCGGAAATAATTTTCACACGCGCCTGCTTCAACGGGCGGCCCACTTGCAAGCGCTTGATGACAATGCCCGCGAATGTATCGCGGATCGCATAAAGGCCATCCGGCGTCGGCGTCTTGTGGCCGGTATCAACAATCACGCGATCACCCGACATCAGCGTCGGCGCCATGCTGTCGCCGGCGGTGTCCAGCACCAGAAGCCGCGCCGTCGCGGTGTGCAATTGCTCCCGAACAAAGCTGGGCGGAAACACCCAACCCTCTGATTTTACGGGGTCGGCGTGACGTCCTTCCTTGCGCACTTCGCGCGCCGGGACGCCGCCGCCACCAAGCCCGGCGCGGGTATCGAGCTCCGGCACCTGCCCCGGGGCGGGGCCGAGCGGTTCGTCATGCGGCCCTTCCTCGCGCAGCACGTCGCTTGATTCGGTGTGGCTGCCGCTGGTGCCGGGGAATCGGCCCCACAGCAAAATCTGCTCCGACGCGTAGCCGAGATGACTGGCAAACGGTTTGAGGTGATCGAGCCGCAGCCTGATCTGGCCGTTCTCCAGGCGCGACAGCTGCTGCTTGGAGACGCCGGAAAGTTCGACGAGTTTGGTGCGGGTCATGCCGCGCGCCTGCCGCGCGTAATAGAGACCCGTCCATTGCCGGGACGGCTTAGTCTTGCGTGCCATGGCGGCATTGTCACGGATTCGGTGCACAACGCCTAGCATCTAAAACGGTGACTTGATGGGAGATCGGTCACCGTTTATGTGATTAAAACGAGGACAATTGGGGGGCCGAAGCCATGCGCGCCGACTGGCTGGGGAACTAGGATTCGAACCTAGATTGACGGAGTCAGAGAACGTCGCACACCTCCCGCAACGTCTTGTTGCTCTTCAGAAAGGACCTCATTCTGGATCTCCGGCTTGTACTTGCTTCGCTGATTTCGACGTAATCTATCAGGCGAACCTCTTCATAACGCTGCCCGCATTCACGCCATCCGAACTGGCAAGCCCGAATAGCTTTCCCATCTTCGCTGGCTCGGAGTTAGCGTACTTTATTAGTTGCGACCCTGAGGCTGATTTTTACTGCGGGGATCGCACAATAACCGACGGCTCGCTCGACGAGGTGCCGTCATCACGCCACTGCCGGCCACGCTCCCGCTCTTCGCGGGCAGTTTGGGAATGGTCGGATTACTATCACGTCGCAGAAAGTAGAAAGCCGAAACCGCTTCGGCTGCTGCGTAAACAACTCAAACGTTCTTCTGGAAGAAGCCTCCTGGCCGCGTTGAGGCGCCGCGCAAGCGCAGGCCCGCTAGCCGCGCCTAGCGTCCCGTATTTAGCGCCGCGGCCAAGACTTTTACGGCGGCCTCCATTGCTTGGCGCTGTTGGTCGCATGCGTCAACGTTCCTCGGGTTCGCAGCAAAGCAGTTCTGATACTCGGCAAGTGCGCGATCATAGTTTTGTTGAGCGGCGATCCGCGGATCGAAGATGTTAGCGATACTCTTGCTCAACCCATCGTTGGCCGCTTGCTGGGTGGTGCCACTACACCCGGAAAGGATACTCGCGTACGTCGCGATCAATATTACTGCCGACACGGTTTGCACGACGCCTCTCCTCCCCACACGCGCGGCAAGCGCCGGGCCGGTGGCCCGGCAACAACGCGGGCTGGCATCGATTGCCGATCGCCACTTGGCGAGTTATCGCAAGTGCCGAACAATTTGCGACATCATGCTAGTGGTCGCGCTGAAGTACACGCCATTAAACCAAACTGCGTCGACGCCGTAGAGAACGGCTATGCAAACCAGCGCGGCACCTAGGAACCTCATTTTTGTCTCCCAAAATGCGGGGACAAAAACATCAACTCATTTTTGGCTCATAAGTTTCCTCGCGCGGATGTGGCGCCGGGCAAAGCACAGGCCGACCTACGATCAAGAAAAAGGCCCGGTGAGCTTTTTGCCGGCCGGGCCAGTTGAGGGATGGAATAGCCCCAGAGGATCTGGAGAAAGCTACCTTCGCATAGCAGCGACGTTACGGTGACGTAAGTCACAATGCGAGCAGGCGCGGGCCGGCCTGGTGCTGATCTGCATGTGAAATGGCTTCATCTCCCTGTGTGTGAATGGCACGCCAAGGAGGGAAGCCGCGAAGACTCATGATATTTGTGGAATTGGTCATACGAGCTGGTCCGCCAGTGCGTGTGGCAAGTCCCGGTGCGTCGGGGGCGCCTCAAAGTTGCGCTGATCCGGATTCACGTCAAGGGCAGTCCGCGCATTATGAACAACACGGCGGTTTTGATTGGCTTCTTCGGCATTATGATTGCCATGCTCTGCGCCGTGGGCGCCGCGTATTACTCAGAGCGGAAACCGGAGATTTCCAATGATAACATGGAATACCTGGAGGACGTGGCGCGCGAACACGAGCAAGGGATCGCGGACAATGGAAAACGGCTCCTGTGGCTGCTCCAGACGATCGAAAACAAACACACGCCCTCCGCCGCGCAAACTGCACGACTGGACCGCGTGCGCAGTATGCTTCGCCAAACCTCGCTGTGAACGAGGATCGTCATGAGCATGTGGGCAAATAAAGTTTGGTCTGTTGGTCTGGCCGGATCTTGCTTGTTTGCCGCCACCGTACTACCGCCCAACGGGGTGTGGCTGGCCCGGCCGTTGCCATTAGCGGCGGTGGTCTTTGCTCTCTTGGCCCTCTTTTTCTGGTCTCGAGGGGCGCGCGTGAAGTAGAAGGCGGAGTTTAATGCAAAGCGACAAGGCGATTTGCCGACTCCCGTTTAGCGTCGATACTCGGCGACGGAAGGCCATCCGCGCAAAATTCGTTGCAAACCAATTGGTCTCTTATGCGCCAACCACCCGTGCTTAATCCGACTAGAGCCAGCGGTTTTCCGCAGTAGGCGCACACAGTAGATGTGACGGCTTGAGGATATTGAGCAGGCATGCATGGTTCCTCCTCCAAGAGGGGTAACGAGCATTCCCGGCACCAAATAAATCACAGTTTGCTGCTGCGATTCTCAAGTCCAAAGAATAGGCACAGCGCCTTGCCGAAAGCCCGGGGCTTTTTTGTTCTGAGCATCCGGCATCATACCAACTCAGCCCCCGCGGCCGGGGGCTTTTTGGTTCATCGGTCCTCTTAATGGCTGGACGTTCCACCAGTGCTGTTGCTGTCATGCAACCGAACTTCACAATCATGTAAGAAGTCTCTCAGTCCATTCTTCATGGCAATTTCGTGAAGCGCAGCATCGACATCATCGGCAGGCAAATGGTCCGCGCCAAAGTTCTCTTCGAACGTCCGCTCCAGAATTTTTGGAAAATGTTGCGCGTGCTGCATCGGTTCCTCCTGAAATATGAGAAACAACGCCGAGCCTCAGTTTTGTGTTCCCAATAGCGACATGTTCCCTAGCCGCGCCAATAACGGCTTCCCTACCCACGCCAGTAGCGGCGGCCCCAATGATTCCACCTTGCATTGGGCCCATCCGGGTCAGTGTACTGATCTTGGGGTGCGATCCAGTTTGTGGAACCTGAGTCGGTGGGCGCCACGGAACTTGGGAACGCGGGTCCACGATTAGAATCCGACGGGTACGCCGGCCCGTGTTCCGCGGCGGCAGGCAAAATACAAGCAAGCAAGATTGCTGTAATGGTCAGAGCACGCTTCATAACAAGATAACTCGAATCCGGCTAAGGCGTTCCGCGTTTCCTAGCGCCTCCGTATATCCCCAACTCGGTTGACTCCGCCGCTCCAAAACAAAAAGCCGCAGCATTGGCGCCGGGGCCGTCAGTTGTCAGGGACCTATGAAAGATTATGCGACGGAGAACGCTCGCTTCACGTTCGGCCTAAGCCGCTTTGCGAGATAGCCGACGAAGCCAAGTCCGCCTGCGAAGAGAGGCAGAGTAGCCGGGAGCGGCGTTGCGTTAGGAGTGGCGTAACCGGTAACGCTAGAATCAATGTTGCTCGCGGGAACATTGCCTTCAGTTCCGTAATAAGCGTTGTTTATAGGGTCGTTAGAAACCCCATCGAAATAATTGAAATAAAGGTCGAAGGCATTGGAGGAACTTGTCGAGCTGACCGCAAACTCGAATCCTGAGGCGTGAACACCTCCACTGTTGGCGAGGTATGTGTAGGTACCAGCGTCGAAGCCAGTCACTGTAATATTCGCGAAGGTAATGTACTCGGTACCGGGATCATTATCCCAGCCAAATGTCCCCGAAAAATCAGAGGTGCCCGCTGAACGTCGCTGATGTGTTCACAAAAGTGTACGTGACGGTCGACGCGAGCGCCGGCTCGGAAAATCTCGCGGCGATCAATCCCGCACACAAAGCCGTACCGATACAAAGCTTAGACGCGTTCATGAATCCCCCTCTCAGCTAAGCGGCAGCTTGCTTCCGGCGGTGTGTCAGATACCCGATGAAGCGCGGCTTTTCCCCACCTTCCTTCAAACCGATGTGCGGCGGGTTGTCAAACTCCAAAAGGATATATCGACAGTTCCATTTCCAATTTCATGTTGTGAATTCTAAAATAGGCACAGCGCTCAAAGAAGGCCGCGCAAAGCTTCGAGCGGTTCTACATCCGGAGCCAGCCTTACCGCTCCGTTCCGGTGGTATCGTTTGCATTTGCCGGCAAGATCTGCGGAACAGTTGGTGTAATTAACACGCTGCCGGTGGCTGAATTGGGATCTGCCGTAGTGGCGTCGTCTGGCAAATCTTTCAGGCCACCGAAACCATCTGGAACCTCGAGCTTCAAGTCGCGCTGGGTCGAGCCGTCGGAAGGAGCGAAGTTCATATCGCCGGATGGATTCTGCGGAGGCGAAAACTGTATAGCGGGCGACTGAGCTTCAGCATTGGCGACAGGCAAGCAGCTGAGGGCTATTCCAAAGGTGAGGATCGCTAGACAACGCATGTGAGGACTCCGAAATTGCTTTCGATGGTCCTCGAACGGTTCCGGCGCTTAGTTATGGGGGCTAACGTGTCCATTTTGCGGCGACGCGCGGCTGACGCTATGGGCCGAGATATAGGCTTCTGCGGCATCCTGGAATTTGAGCGATTTGACCCGCTCGAGCGCGGCCTGCACGCTCCATGTCCGCTATGGGTCATAAGCTGCCCCGCCAGCTGATAGTGGCCGTGTCCGCTTCTCTAATCGGCCGGTTGGGGTCAAGCGCTTTCAGACTATCCACCGTTCCAGTGTCGATGTCTCTCGCGGGCTCGCGCTTCTCTTCGGAATCGGCACAAGGGCCCTTCCATCATGGGGTTCGAGGACGAGGTGGAACAATCTTTACCGCGGCCTTGCCATCAAACAGACGACAGATCCAAGCGGACACACGAACTCACCTCATCCATCGTCCCGCGAGGGACATCATTCCACCGCTCGGTGGAGCTCGAGTTCCTCCTATCGCATTCGATCCTGCACGGTCCTCATGCCGCTGCGACGTCTCGGGTCCAGCGGAACTCGGTGCCGTCAACCCAGATGCGGTGCATGATCACGGCCAACCGGCGTGCCAGCGCGACGATTGCTTTCTTCATTCCGCGGTGCCGGGCAATCTTCATCGCCCACGCCTTGAGCCATGACCATTTCGTCGAAACGACCAGCATGGTCTGCGCCGCTTCATAGAGCATCACCCGCATCATCTCGTCGCCACACCGCGATATGCCACCGGTTCGCTCACTCTCGCCCGACTGATACTTGGATGGTGTCAATCCAAACGCTGCCCCGACCGACTTGGAGTTCCGAAAGCGAGCTGGCACGTCGACGGTGACGCGGAAGGTCAGTGCCACTACTGGACCGACACCTGGAACCGTCATCAGGCGCCGGCACACGTCATCCTCCCGGACAACGGCCAGCAAGCGGCGGTGCAGGATGCCGATCTGTTCGCGTAGCACCCGCCGTACAATGAGCAGCGGTTCGACCAGCATCGCCAAATCGGGTAGGTTCTCGACCAGCTCCTTGATGCGGGTCTCGAACTTCGCCATCCCGACCATGCCCACCTTGAGACCGAAGTTGCGCAACGTACCGCGCAGGTCGTTATCGATGGCGATCGCCTTCGACTGCAAAAGCTTGCGATGGGTCAGCAGCATCCGCAGCTTCTGACTGCGTAACGTCTTCACATGCACCGGACGGTAAAGCCCAACCCGCATCATCTGCGCCATGCCACGCGCATCGTTGCGGTCGGTCTTGTTGATCTGCGCCTTCAGCACCGCCCGCATTTGCCGCGTCTCGACACAGATCACTGGCAAACCCGCTTCGGCGAGTGCGCCGAAAAGCCATTGCGACAGCGGACCTGCTTCCAACCCAATCCGCTTGAAGCGGTAGGAGGGGTTCTTCAGCACCACCAATAACGCTTCCGGCTCGCTCGCCACCTTCACTTCCCGAACGATCTTGCCCGTGTCATCCACAATGCAGACGCTGGTCTCCTTGACCGATACGTCCAGTCCAGCAAAATGGTCCATGCTGCGCTTCTCCTTCTGATGCTTGAGGCCCGTAACCACGGTGACCTCGTTTCACCATCAGCCTGAAGCGCAGCACCCAAAATCCCTCAGCTATCCACAAGCTGCCGGCCGATTACCCCATCTTTGCCCCCGAAAACTGGCGCGACAATCGGCGGCCGACGAGTCCGCTGTGGGCCAATTGCAGACTCTGGGGAACCTTCACAGACCACGCAGCCCATAGTCGGTGGTCGCGATGATCACGCTCCGGATTGGCCACATTAACGTGCAATTTTGCAGGCGATCAACCATCCGGACTATAGTTGCGCCTGTGTGGTATCGAGAAACATGAAGATCAACGGATTGACGGCGTTGGTGACCGGCGCCAATCGCGGCCTGGGCCGCGCCTTTGTCCAGGCGCTGCGGAACGCAGGCTGCACCAAAATCTACGCCGCGGCGCGCATGATCGAGGGCGCCGCTTGCGACGCCGTTGTCGAGCCGGTGCAGCTCGACATCACCGAGATCGAACAGGTCTCATCCGCCGCCGCACAGTGCCACGATGTCGGTATCCTGATCAACAATGCTGGCATTGCGCGCTTCGTCCCGGCGCTCGGCGCGCCGACGATGGATGACGCGCGGCTGGAGATCGAGACTAATTATCTCGGCACGCTCGCCATGTGCCGCGCGTTTGCTCCGGTGCTGAAGCGCAACGGGGGCGGCGCTTTGGTCAACATCCTCTCCGTCGTGAGCTTCTTCAATGCGCCGATGCAGGGCTCCTATTGCGCCTCTAAGGCGGCCGAATGGTCACTGACCAAGGCGGTGCGTTTTGAGCTGCGTGCGCAGGGCACGCTGGTGATCGGCGTCTATGCCGGTTACATCGACACCGGCATGACCGCGGGCCTCATGGCGCCGAAGTCGAGCCCCGCCGACATCGCCGCACGCGTGCTCGAAGGCATCGCGAGTGGTACCGAAGATATCCTCGCCGACGAACGTTCGGGCACGGTGTTTGCCGAACTGCGCAAGGACGACCGTGCGTTCGATGCAAGCATGCAAAAGATCTGGGACAGCCAGCAAGATTCGCATTAGCTTCTCAAGGAAAGCCCGCTCTGCCGGCACTACCATCATCACCGTATTCGACTCGGCTGACGAAGAAATTTGTTACGAAGTTTCCGACGAGGTGCTTGAAGCGGCGGCGGGCACCTATATGAACGCTCAATCCATCATGGGTGGGTGCTGCTACCTGGGGTCAATCAGCAACGCGCTTCTAGAGTAGTAGGAGCCGCTCGCTTCTTACGCCGCCAAGCAAGAAAACTGCCGCGCGTGCGTGGGAGCCATAATTTCCCTGTTCGTTCAGAAAGTTTCCCTGCAACACGTTTGAAAATTCCCTGTTCCGCTGCGCAGGGAATTCGGCTGTAAGCGATTGATTTTGCGCGGTGACCGCGCGCAATAATTGTGGGGGAGGGCGGTATTCTCCAAAATTCCTATTTCCCTGTTAGCAGGGAATTTGGGCCCGAGACTGGTGCGATACGGACTGCCGCCTCAGCCAACCAGTCTGGATTTTGGAGAATATAATTTTTAGAGTGAGAAGGGCCCGCCAAATGCGGGTCATTTAGACTAGGGGCGGTCTCTCAGGTTCCGAACTCCCGCCGATCGGAGCAAATTCAGGCCAAATTCTCTACGTGACCATTGAATTATTCCCAATTTTCAAAGTCACCCGGCGGAGACCGAAGAATAAAATTCGCTTTGTGCCGACCACGTATTCAGACCGAACCGAACCGAACCATGGTCTCTGCTTACCTTTTTCACGACGCGAAATGGGGGTCCTAGACACGCCAGTTGCGGCTGTTGCGATACCGAATTCCGTTGGCAATTAAGGAGCTTCCCGATGACGATCATCGATTCCCAGGTTCACGTTTACGAGGCGAACACTCCGAAGCGCCCTTGGCACGGTGTGCCGAACTGGCCCGATCACGTTACTGGTGACGAGATGGTCGTGGCGATGGATAAGGTCGGAGTCGACGGTGCGATCTTCATCTCCGCCTTTTCCATGTACCACTACGATGCGAGTTATGCGGTGGAGGTGCAGCGGGCCCATCCCGGTCGGTTTGCGATCGTCAAGCCAGTCGACCCGGACGATCCGGCCGTGGACGACGTTGTCGCCGAGTGGAAAAAGACCCCCGGCACGGTCGGCATCCGCATCATGCTGACGAAGGAGCCAGGGCGCGACCGCGATCCAACCGACCCGGGCCTCGACCGCATCGCGCGCGCGGCCGTGAAATACGATTTTCCGGTCAACTTGCTATGCTGGGGCAATCTCGATGCCGGCACGACGTTGATCGACCGCCATCCCGATACGCGCTTCATCATCGACCATCTGGCTATCTTGCAGCCCCGTATGCCTCCGGCCCCGCCACAGCCGTGGGCCGACCTGCCGAGGGTGCTGGACCTCGCCAAGCGCAAGAACGCGGTGATCAAAGTGAGCGGCGCCTGCACGCTGTCTCGGGAACCGTATCCGTTCCCGGATATCTGGGATCCGCTCGCCCGCGTGTTCGATGCCTGGGGTTTCGACCGCTGCCTATGGGGCACGGACTGGACGCGCGCATACGCCGTCGTCAACTACGAACAGGCCGTCGTGCCGTTCCTCAGGACTGACCGCCTGAGCGACAATGACCGGGCGATGCTGATGGGCGGTGCATGCTCCAAAGCCTATCGTTGGTCGCCGAAGAAAAGTTAGATTGATTAATCCGCTGAGAAAGGCAAAGCCAACAGCGACGGGGAACCTCAAGGCACACTCTTTAGCTGCGCTTTAATATCGTCGAATTTGGACAATGCTCGTTTGAATTTGTCATTGAAGAGCCACATCGCATCCAAGATCTCGCGAAAAGTCGCAGATGTTTTGGCCCTGTCAACTTGTCCAAACGTGAAGATGCTATTGTTTCGCAAATAACCCATTATCGTCGGATCAGAAATTTTATATTCAGCGAAGATGTTGCCTGAATTGAGAGCACTTCTAGTCGGGCTGGGAATGATCTGGAGAAGCTCAAACAGTTTCATTTGGTCAATCGGGTCTGGTAATTCTTTGATGATCGCTGGTATTTGCGGGAAGACGTTGGCATGCGCGTTCATCAAGCCGTCTCTCACAGCGGTCCAGTGATTGAATCGATGATCTAAATTGCCAACTCGTGCCTCTTCCTTGGCGTCGCGGGCGATTAGTGCGGGATCGAAATCTACAATCGATTGTTTTATTGCCGCCCATTTCTTCTGGCCGTTTTGGTCCTCAGATACGCCGGTTTGAAAACTTCCTTTGTATTTATTTGAGCGTGCATTCCCTATGTTTTGGTTGCCGTTTGTCTCGGCGAAGAAAATGCCCAAGCTGATACGACCAGCCACCTTAGCATTCGTCGCATCTAGGCCTTTAGCCCGTGCAATATCGGTTCCTAGGTCGACAACGTCACTAAATGGAGTATTTGATTTTTGCTCATTGGAGGGCGGCGCCTGCATGATGTTAAAGAGATTCATGTACTCGTAGAGAAGAGATTCATTGTCGGCGTCGAAATATGCCGACGGAATCCAAAATTTATTCGGTTTCCCGATTTTGGAGGGGAGCGCATCGGTCAGATCCTTATACGTGCTCATCATGTTGATGCGAGCAAGATAGAGTGCCTGCCCCGGTAAATTTGGAAGGGGTTGATTTGAATTGATCTGAGCGCGGCGTGTGCGCAAGATTGAGATGAATTGGTTCAGTGCATCATTGTATGCATCGAGTGCGGCCGACTGAGATTTCGTGAGTGCGGCCGGCTGAGCCGCTATCGAAGAAACGAAGCTGAGGTTGCTGAAATTGTCCAATGCGAGCGGCGTGGAAAGAAGTCCGAGAATAAGAGCCGCCGCGCGCGCCGTCGTAGGCAATCTAAAATCTGCATTCATCGAACCGCAGCCGAATCACCCTAAGCATCTAGGGACTTTATCAAAAGGGACAGATATCTTTAGGTCGAGCGCGATGCCTAGCCGGGTTTGCGTTCACCAATTCCCACTCTGCACCGTTGTTCGCTGACCCGGTGGCGCTGGCACGTTATGTTTCCGCCGTGATCGCCGGCATTGCCTGTCAGCCGCAAGTGAAGGTGCTCATGTCGCTGATGTCAATTGCGAACTCATGCACCGCAAAATCTTGCTCACGTCGCAGCGGGCATGACCCCATTTCGGGCGGATCAAATGACGATCGGCGTCGGGAGGAGAAAATTGATATCTTTACTCGGCGGCGCGATCTCGGCGTGGCGCTCGCGGTGCGAGCGCAGTAACCAGTGTTGCCGGGCCGTCGGGTCGGTTACTTACAAAGAAATGCTAGTCAAACGGGGAATATCGGGTATTTTTCAAACTCCGGCGTGAGACTCTCCCCATGACAAGAGTTGGAACTGGCGAGGCTAACACTACCGCTCTTCCGGCAGTTCTGAGCGTCATAAGCTACGCGCTGGAACTCGCAATCATCGTCGCAAGTTATATCGGTCTGAGCGAAGTCGCGCTCTTACTGCCGGCGCTCAATCCGGCTGCAACCCCATTGTGGCCGCCGACCGGCGTGGCCCTCGCCCTGGTTCTGCTGCGCGGTTATCGGGTTTGGCCCGGAATTCTCGTGGGCGCTATTTCCGCATCAGCCGCTTCCTTCATTCGACCCGATGCGATGACGGTCGGCCCGCTTTTGGAACCAACCTCGATTGGGATCGGCACCACGCTCGCGGCCTTGGCCGGGGCATGGCTAATCAATCGCTGGTCGCATGGTTGCAAGACGTTCACGACCATGCTCGGCATCGCCAAATTTGAACTTATCTGCTTCGTCCCGACCGCGATGATCAGTTCAGTGATTACAATCGCAAGCATCGGTCTCACCAATGATCCTGCCTTTGCGGATTATGCCGGCCTCTGGACAAAGTGGTGGCTCGCGGACGCGGCCGGCACCGCGATCATTGTGCCAGTCATCGTGCTCTGGGCGATGACGCCGTTTCGTCTGCTTTCCGGATCAAACGTATTGGAAACAACCGCGATCTTCGTTGCCGTGGCGGCAATTGGTGTCATCGCATACTTGCCCCTGATCGCCGGCGATCTGAATGAACTCTTACCCTATCGCGGTATGCTTGGATTTCTGATTTTGCTCCCGTTAATGTGGGCCGATTTGCGCGGCAACCAACGTGACGCGGCGACTGCCGCGCTCATTTTTTGCGGCCTCGCCGCGTGGGGCTTCTCGGTTGGTGCCAACCCATTTCCGTCAGCAGATTTGAATGAATCGCTCGTCTTGCTGTTGCTGCTTTCAATCAGCACGTCGGTGGTTCCCCTCATTCTAGGCGCCGCAGTCGCCGTGCGTCGTGACATGGAAACGCGTTTGCTTGCGGAGCAGAAGCAATTGAAGCGTCGATTGGAGCAGACGCAAGCGGCATTCAAAAGTGCCAAACGGCATTTCCAGATTTTCGTCGAGGGTGTCGTTGACTACGCCATTTTTGTGGTCGATTCATCCGGACACGTTGCGAGCTGGAACAGTACCGCACAGCACATCATCGGCTACAAGAACGACGAAATCATCGGTAAGCATTTTGGCATATTGTATCGGCCAGATGAGCGCCGCACTGGTGAGCCGAAGCACGCGCTCGAACTGGCCATCCAAAACGGCAAGCACGAGGTGGAGGGATGGCTCATCAGGAAGAACGGCACGCCGTTTTTCGCGACCGGGGTGCTCACGGCGATCCGTGACGATAATGGGAATCTGGTCGGTCTTGCCAGTGTCATCCGCGACGCAACAGAGCGCCGCGATACCCAGGAAAAGCTGGTCGAGGCGCGCGAACAGCTCGCGGTGTCGCAAAAAATGGAGGCGATCGGTAAATTGACCGGAGGCATCGCGCACGACTTCAACAATCTGTTGATGATCATCGGCGGCAACGCGCAAACCTTCAAACGCCTACTCGATCCGAAACTGCCACGAGCAATCGAGGCCATACAGACGGCGGCCAAACGCGGCGAAAGCCTGACGCGTCAATTGCTCACTTTTTCCCGCCGCCAGCATCTCAGCCCGACGGTTGTCGATTTGAATGCCAGCATCGGGAATATGCGAACGATGATTGAAAGTTCGCTGCGCGGGAATATTGTCTACAATGAAAATATCGGTTCGGGCATTTGGCCCGTCGAAGTCGACCTCGCCGAGTTGGAACTGGCAATCGTCAATATTGCCGTCAACGCCCGGGATGCCATGCCGAACGGAGGCGTATTCACTTTGACTGCCGACGACGTGAAGACGAACGGCGAGCTCGGCGGCTCACACCGCAACGGGAACTTCGTGGCGATCAAGTTCAGCGACAGTGGAATGGGCATTCCGCCAAATCTTCTGTCCAAGATCTTCGATCCGTTCTTTACGACCAAGGAGGTCGGCAAGGGAACCGGGCTTGGTCTGTCGCAGGTTTATGGTTTTGCCCATCAGGCTGGCGGAATGGTGCAAGCGGAAAGCAAGGTCGGAATGGGAACGACGATTACCGTCTTTTTGCCGTCCTGTCTGGATAAGGAAATTACTCGCAAGGAAATTTCCGAGATCGACGCACCGCATTTGCAACGACCAATGGTTCTCGTTGTCGACGACAGCGCCGAGGTCGCGGAGGTGACGTCGTCACTGTTCGAACATCTCGGTTATGACACCGTCTATCGCGACTCCGCCGAAGCAGCGCTGAAATTGCTGGCGGAAGGCACCAAGATCGATCTTGTTTTCAGCGACATCGTCATGCCGGGAACGATCGACGGCGTTGGATTGGCGAGCGAAGTTCGGTCGCGCTATCCGCATATGCCAGTGATCCTGACCACCGGGTACAGCGATGCCGCCCAGGCCGCGCCCCCGGATTTGAGAATACTGCGCAAGCCCTTCGATACCAATGCGCTCAAAGGTTTTATTCAGGAGATGGAATTGAGGTGGGCGCCCTAAAGAGCAATCACGAGCCCAGGGAATCGCTAAATACTTACTGTGTTCGAGCCTACCCGCGCCCCCACCCAATGGCTCAAGAATCCTCGCCTGCGTGACCTCGGCTTTGGGGCGTGCCGCGGGGCGGGCCCATCAGTGCCGGCTGGAATAGTGCAGCGGCTCAGCTTTGGGCCAACAGACAACATTCGTTGGGCTATTCCTCGCGGGCGCCGATGCTTGCCACCCCTGGAACTTCACGGCGAGTGGCGAGTTACGGCCCAACAGATGAGTCAAGCCGGCGGAATCCGCCGCGTCTCTACTTAGCCCTCAGCGGCTCGCGTTCTGCGGTTCGGATCTTAAGGAAGCGCTCGAATGACCCGGAGCGAACCCGCGATCGCGATCCCGCACCAGAAGCTCGGCACCGCGCGGAGCGGTGAAGTACCCGACGGCGAGGACGCGTTTTTCGCCAAGGTAAATAGTGAGCTGTCCGACAAGGGTTTCCTGGTCGCCAAAGCTGACAATCTGATTTCCTGGGCGCGCACGGGCTCGCTCATGTGGAGGCAGTTCGGGCTCGCTTGCTGCGCAATCGAGTTAATTCAGGTGTCGATGCCGCGGTACGACATTGAGCGCTTCGGCTGCGCGCCGCGGTCTTCTCCGCGCCAGTCTGACGTCATGATCGTTGCCGGCACGCATACCAACAATGGCGCCCCCCTTGCGCAAAGTCTACGATCAGATGCCGGAGCCGCGCTACGTCATCTCCATGGGGTCGTGCGCCAACGGCGGCGGTTATTATCACTATTCGTATTCGGTCGTACGCGGCTGCGATCGCATCGTCCCGGTTGACATCTACGTACCGGGGTGCCCGCCGACCCTGAAGCGCTCCTCTACGGTGTGCTGCTGCTGCAGAAGAAAATTCGCCGCACCGGCACGATTGAGCGATAGGCGAGGCCGTCTCGCGTTGATCAATATCTTTCAAACTCCTCAAATGGCGTGCTACTTTTTCTTTTTCTCTGCGGCTCGTCTCACAGCCGCTTCACTAACCTTGCCAGTTCTTTCCCTCATTTTGCCTAGCGTCGTATTTGGCGAAAATCCAGGAATTGGTTTTGAAAGATTTTTGTTCAGCGTATCGCTGCGTTTTTGCTGAATTTCGCCAGTCTTATCGCGATGTCGGTGGTCTAGTCCGGGCTCTTTCATAATTTCACTCCCTATGTGTGGACGTGAAAATTATAGCCTTACCATTATGTAGATAAAAAATGTTCTCGAAAATCTTGAATTATGCACAGCGGCCGGTGTCAGCTTCACCCCTGAAAGTGGACATCGCTCAGCGCCATCTCGATGTCCGTTAAGGGTCATTAGCTGTCGCGCGACTTAGCTAGAGGCGCGGCTGCTTTACCCCCGAAAGCTGCCGCGGCAGTCGCTGACCGGCGTGTCCGCTTTGGGCCATAAGCGGTCGCCTCTCGGTCAGTTACAGACCTTCTTTTGGCCCTACTATTGTTTGCACCGGACGATCCGAATCGTTTCGGAGAAGGCGGAGAGCGGGCAATGTTGGGAGGCGTAGACTTAGTCGACTGGGCCGACGAAGGCGATTTGGAGCGCGCTGCGGTTCGCATTCTACCTGTCGTTGGTCAGTTTATTTCTGACCCTAGCCTCATGCGAATAATTCTTGGCAATGATCTCTCAGGACGACTGCGCGCCTTTATAGAAGGACGAGATTTAACTGTTGAGACGCTGCGCAAGCTTCTCTCCGATTTGATTCTTGCCAGCGTTCGTCCCTCCGCCGAAAGCGCGGACATCCGGTCGGTTAGATTTAATGCAAAACCCCACTCATTGGGCTACAGTGCGCAGCCGGAATCGT
Source organism: uncultured Alphaproteobacteria bacterium (assembly GCA_963743395.1). Classification (GTDB taxonomy): domain Bacteria; phylum Pseudomonadota; class Alphaproteobacteria; order Rhizobiales; family Xanthobacteraceae; genus BOG-931. The sequence continues at coordinate 1,393,875 of CAVUPV010000013.1, read as the reverse complement.
TTGGGAGTTCGAGCATGAATGTACTCGTCTTTGCGTCGCGTAAGGGCGGTTCAGGCAAAAGCACGTTGGCCGCACATCTCGCCGCTCATGTCCATAAGCCGTCGCGCCCCTGTCTCCTCATTGACGGCGACCCGCAGGGTTCGCTTGCGCTATGGAATAAGCTGCGCAACGATTCACTGCCGCTCAAGAGTGCGCAGCGGGGCTTTGCCGAACTCCTCAAGACAGCGAAGCGCGACGGTGTGGAGTGGGTATTCATCGACACAGCACCGAACTTGTCCGCTAGTGTTACAGACGCGATTCGCTGTGCCACGCTTGCCATCATTCCCTGCCGGCCTGGCGTGTTCGACTTAGACGCGGTCAAAGAGACAATTGGCTTTGCGAGTCAGGTTCGCGTCCCATATGCGGTCGTCATCAACGCCGCACCGCCAAAGCGACAGGACGTTGAATCCCCGATGGTTCTTCAGGCGCGTAAGAGTTTAGCTGAACAGCGTATACCGGTGTGGGGAGGCCAAATCACTCAACGTGCGAATTTCTCACTGTCGCTGGCCGAAGGAGAAGGCGCGAGAGAATACGAAGCATCCTCCCAGGCGGCCGCCGAGATTGGGCGCTTGTGGCTCGGCATTGAAAGATCGGTAAAGGCAATCCATGGCGTCCGCCAGGGTGCGGCCATGCATCGCGTTGCGGCGTAACAGAGCTCGAAGCGGAACTTTCTTTCCAGGGTAAAGTTGCCTGGCTCAATGCTGAATTTTGTGGCGATCTCAGCACTACTTTCCGCCGCCCGTCGCGCGACCGATACCCAGCTGCTTGAGGACGCCGAACGCCTCATCACCGTGTGGAACGAACACCAAGCGCGGCGAATGCCTATGCTGTTCTCGCCGACGATTGGCGCCGCCATCGCCGCGCGGCATTGGTTTCTGTGGGTGCGCTGTCCCGCCTGTCGCACGATTAATGCGGTCGACCTGCGCACGCTGGACCGACACGGCGGAGCTGTCGTGACCAGTCTCATTCCTGCTTTGTCATGCCGCTCGTGTCGGCCAAATGCGCCGTTCGCTGAACTCGTGCGGCTTTCAAGGATCAGCATCGCAGAAGATGCACGAGGAACACACGCGACGGGTGCTGGGCGAGTAAAGCCACGGTCGTGCGCACGGCTGGGAACAGTGATCGAGTTCCGGCGTTTTTTCTGTATGAAACGGCGATCTCTCGGCGAGCGTCCGAAACTTCGTCTTGTCGAAGGGCACGCCTCGCATGTGTCGCAGAGCCTAAATTGCCCGAACTGCGGACAGCCAATGACGCTGGTAAGAATGGTCCGCGCGCCTCATCCAGCCGATGACAAGCGCCGATTTCGTTGTGCGCACTGCAATCTGGACTATTTGGTGGAAGGTCAAATGCCCGCCCGTTCGTGATGCGCGGCCGCGACTAACTGGCTTATGCGTCGTATAGGCTGTGCTCATACCAACGATAGGGAGGACGGTTCTTTTCTCGCAATGTCTTGAACCATTGGGCAAACCTCCTGCCGGTCTTTTTCATGGCCTTGGTCATTGTCGACCTCCTAAAGGAAAAGTAGCCCCTCGAATTGTCCCAACCTTACTACCGACGGCGACGCCACGAAGTGACTGCCGTCACACATGGTTGCTTTTGCGTTTAGGACGCTTGTTCAGCCACTGGGAACTTCCGCATGGACGAGATAGTCCACGAAATTCGCCCATTTAAGCCGCGTTAGGACTCGCGGGGCGGGTTCTCTGGCCCTGGCGATAGGGTTTATGACGCTCACGGCGCTCGTTTCGTTCGCGTTCCATTTCGGCTTTTATTTGGTCAAGCCTTGCGTCAACTTTTTCTTTGCCGCCATACTGAGCGTAGATGCGTTCAAGCTCGAGATCTTGACTTTTGCTCACGACGGGATCCGCCACACCTCAGCCTTCGCGCGGTCTGCATCCGGATATAGGTCATCGCAAACTTTGATCCGAAGGAACGCCCTACGTAATCGCGCAGGCGTTGGCCGCTTCGCGCCGGACTGCTGTGCCGCCTTGGCCGGATCGAGTATCCAGGCGTCCGTCAAGCCGGCAATTACCGTGCGGACCCTCTTCATGGTCCGACACTTTCGGCCAAAATTCCTAAACGAAAAGTTAGCAAAACGGCCCCCGTTTTCGGGGGCCGCTTACTTTCACCTAAGTCATTGATGTTATTTGGTGAGCCCGGACGGGCTTGAACCGTTGACCCCGTGATTAAAAGTCTGTGCGCCGTTCGCCGAACTCGTGCGCCTGTCACGGACCAGCATCGCCGATGAAATGCGAGAGGAACGCACACGGCGAATGCTGGGCGAATTGCGAGATTAGTTGCTTATTGGCAGCCCCGGCGCAGGCGTTGGCGGAGGAAATTTGGCGTCGTAACAGGATAGCCGTTTCTGTGGGTTCGATAGACTGGCGCAGACCGGCACACCCTCAGCGGCTACCGCGCCAAAGGGTGAGACCGGAGTAGGAGACCGCACGGCCGAAGCAGCTGGCGCAGACGGACTAAGAGACGGCGCGGCCGGTACGGTCGGAGCAGCCGGGCCTGGCTCGGCAGCCTGCTTCATTTTTTTATTCAGCGCATTGAAACAGGTGAATTGGGCCGCCAAATCCATTGCTCGGCAACGTGCGACTTCACCGGGCGGCGGTGTTTGAGCGCGGGCGGTGCCCAGAAACCAGGATACGATTACGATAAACACAACAACGGTGCGCATGAGTTGTTTCCTAAACAGCACCGGACGCCACACCCGATGTCTGGTTCGTGGAAAGGGGGTCGTCGGTTTCTTTCATACTATCGGAACCACGTTGCCTGCCAACTTTCCGCCCAACCTCGAATTTCTGACAACGCGCCCTTGGTTTCCAATTCGAGGTTCCTGAGCATCGCCTCCTCGTCGTCACTCCATACAACATGCAGGTCAATCACTTGCGCAACATCCTTCCCGCAGGTGCGCGGGTCGCACGGTGGACAAGTTTCAGGGGCAGGAGGCGGCGGCAGTTCTGATTTCAATGACCACATCGTCCGGTGACGACATGCCGCGCAACATCGAGTTTCTCTACAGCCGAAACCGACTCAACGTCGCGATTAGCCGCGCACGGTGCCTGTCGGTGATCTTTGCCAGTCCACGTCTTCTCGAAATTCCGTGCACTACGATCGAGCAGATGCAGCTCGTAAACACACTATGCTGGGCAAAGCACTACTCGGATAGCTTAAACCGATAAGGGTCGCTGCCCCTGCGCGGGCCGGAGGGTAATGCCGCAGATCACGAAGTCAAACATCGCTCGGTCGGACAGGCCCGTTTTAACCTACCGCAATGACTGTGCCGACTTCTGTGCGTCGGATGTGCGCTTTCCGTTCTGCTTTTTCTGATATGTCCACGACTTAAAAACCGTAGAACCAATGATTATTGATGTTTGCGATGGCTGGGGAACTAGGATTCGAACCTAGATTGACGGAGTCAGAGTCCGCAGTTCTACCGTTGAACTATTCCCCAATTCTATTGTTTAACCAGCAGCTTGAGCGGTGGAGCTCAAGGACTTTCTGTGGCCGCAAATCCGGTGTCGCAAGACGCCGGTGCGGCGGCCTGATTTAGAGCAATTTTCCCGCCTTTCCAAGCCGCCCGCGTCATTCGGCCGGGCGCTTGGTGGCGGCGCCGGCGTTGCGGTCCGGATTGTGCGACATTGGCCCCCACCAATTCGACAGCGTGTCGTCGCCCCACACTTTGGGCCGCTGCGGCCGGTCCTGATGCCACGGCCGGGGTTCGAAAAAACCAAGCTCCTCGTCGTGCATCTGGTCGAGCTCGCAGAAGAATTCGATCGTCACGCCGTCGGGGTTCTTGTGATAGATCGCGATGTTGTGCCCGATAATGTGACGCAGCGGCCCCCAGGTCAGCTTGATGTCTCTTTTGGCGAGGAGATCGCTGGCGCGGTTGAGGTCCGACCAGTCGCGCACCTCGAAGGCGATGTGATGGATCGCGGTTTTGGCGTCGCGCAGAAAATTCACCGTGTGATGGTCGCGGCTGCAGCGCAGGAAAGCGAAAAAATCGTCGCGCCAGTCCGAAACGCGAAACCCGAGCATGTCGCAATAGAATTTCACAATGCCCTGCACGTCCGGGCAGGTATAGGCGATGTGGCCGAATTTGAGCGGCATTACACCCGTAAAGCTATTGTCGTCCGGCGCGAAGCCGCAATCGGAAAAGATTTCAAGCGTCGTACCCTTGGGATCGGCGAACGCCACGGCTTCTTTGATGCCGGGCGTAATGTCGGTGCGCCGTTCGCTTTTGACGCCGGCCTTGTTGAGCCGCGCGATCACTTCGCCGGGATCGCTGCCCGGCGCGATCTGAAACGACAGGCGCGGCGCGTCCGCGGCGCTGCCGCGCTCAAGCACGATGGCCTCCAGTCCAGCTTTGGTGGCGAGAATGGCTTTGTCCTTCGCGCGCGCGACAAGGCTTAGCCCGACGATACCGACGAAATAATCGATCATTCGCTCGACATCCGGCGTCGTCAGCGTCGAATGGCCCGCGCGTTTGATCTGCAGCATCGAGCGGCTCCCTTTGACAATTCCGCCTTAGGCCTGTGCGCGCACGCGTTGATCGCCCTCGATGCTTCCCACGTCGTGGGCGCGCACGGCGATCCTGAGTTCGCCGAGGATCGGGCTTGAGCGGCAAACGATGACGTCGCCCGGCTTCACCGGGCTGACGCCCTCCGGCGTCCCGGTATAGAGCAGGTCGCCCGGATAAAGCGTGTAGAACGCCGACGCGAACTCGATGAGGCGCCGGCAATTATAGATCAGCTGGCTGGTATTGCTGCTTTGCCGGACCTCGCCGTTGACCTCTATGCTGATCGGCACGGAATCCGGATCCGGCAATTCGTCGGCCGTCACCATCCACGGACCGAGCACCGCGTAACCGTCCGCCGATTTGCGAAAGCTGCGGTCCTCGCGGCCGCGCACCGTCATATCGAGGCCGAGGCAGTAACCCGCCACGTGGTCGAGCGCGCGTTGTTGCGAAATGTCGCTGCCGGCTTTGCCGATCACCATGACGAGCTCGACCTCATGATCGCTGCGGCGATCGGGAAAGCGAAGAGGAATGCCTTCGGACGGGCCGACAAGACAAGAATTGGCTTTCAGGAACATGCCGGCTTCGAGGATCTTCGAGGACTGCGCGCTCACGATCTGCGAGCCCGGCTGCGCCGAGGCCTTTTTCATTTCTTCGATATGCGCCTGGTAATTGGTCGGGGCGCAGGTGAGCTTGGTCGGCCGCGCCACCGGTGCGAGCAGCTTCACTTGTGCGATCGGCTGCCCGGGCGTCTTGTCCGCCAGGCGCTCGAGCCGCTCCCGCCATTGCGGCAACGCCGCGACCACCGCATCGCCCATCATCGCATAGGGCGACGATTTCCGGATTTCGGTCTGCTCTTCTGTGACGTCATGGACAAGGTCGCCGCGCACGACGCCCAAGCGATCGTCGCTGTATCGGCACAGCTTCATGGAACTCTCCTTGAGCGCGGGCGCGAGATTTTTCTCGCTTGTGAGACTAGCAAGCAGGCGCGGCGCGGCATAGGCGGGCCGGCGCTCAGCGTGTCTCGCGGCCGGAAAATCCGAAGGTCACGGTAGAAACGCAAAGGAGGCAGACGGCGGCGGATAGCAGGAATACCGCGCGGGGCTGGCCATGATCCATCAGCATGCCGTAAGCGATCGGCGCAATGCTCGCGCCGATATTGAAGCCGGTCGAGACGAAGCCAAACACCAGTCCATAGGCGCCGGGCGGCGTGACCGCCCGCACCAGCATGTCGCGCGACGGATAGGTCATGCCGACGCAAAATCCGCTAAAGCCCATGAGCATGATCAGAAACGCCGACGGAAAATCGAAAAAGCCGACCATCGCGGTGACAATTCCGCCGACCGTCAGCCCTGACGCCGCGACTACGGCGTGATGGCTGGTGCGTGCGGCGAGGACACCACCGGCGAGCACGCCCGCGGCGTTCATGGCCAGAAGACTGGTCAACGCCACATTGGCGATATCGGGCGGCACCGCATGCAGCGCGCCGAGCGCCACCACGAGGTAGGTGTTGAGCCCGCCCCCCATGATCGAGGTCAGAATAAAGAAGGCGAGATTGAGCAGGATCGGCGGCGAAATCAAAATCCGCAGGCTGGCATGCTTGAAATTCGAGCGCGCCTTGGCAGCTTTTGCGGCTTGCGACAATTCGGGGCTCGGCTCGGGCTGCGCGATCAATGCGGCCAGAACGATCAATCCGAAAATTGACGCGCCGATGTAAGCGCCGCGCCAGCCGAATTGGCTTTGCATGTAAAGCAGCGTTACCGGAGCGAGCGCCGAGCCGACCATGCCGGCGAAGGTGTGATACGAAAAGACCTGGCTGAGCTTTTCCGGCGGCGCGTGATGCGACAGCAGCGAATAGTCGGATGGGTGATAGACCGTGTTGCCGAGCCCGGCAACGCCGTACATCGCGATAAACACCCAATAGGAATCGACGATGCCGGCAACGGCATAGGCGATGCTGCTGAGCGCGAGGCCGGCCAGCAGGACAACCCGCGCGCCGATACGGTCGACCACGAATCCGACCGGCGTTTGCAGCAGGCCGGACACGACGTTGAAAAGGGTTACCGCCAGCGCCAGCTGGGTATAGCTGACGCCAAAATCGCTGCGCACGAAAGCGAGCAGCGGCGCAAGCATGAGCATGTAATAATGGCTCATCATATGCGCGGCGCAGACGCCGGCGATCAGCCGCGACTCGGCCGGGCGCAGCGCGCGGACTGAAATGGCTTGCGTCATTACGGCTGCGTCGGCTTCGGCTGTTCTTTGGCGGTTTGCAGCGCCTGCCAGACGCGAAACGGCGTCAGCGGCATGTCGACATGGCGGATGCCGTAATCGCCGAGCGCATCGATCACCGCATTCATCATCGACGTCAGGCCGCCGGCGCAGCCGGCCTCGCCGCAGCCTTTGACGCCGAGCGGATTGGTCTTGGTCGGCACCGGATGATTTTCGAGAACGAAGGACGGCACGTCGGCCGCCCGCGGCATGGCGTAATCCATAAACGAGCCGGTCAGAAGCTGGCCGCTCTCGTCATAAACCGTCTTCTCCATCAGAGCCTGGCCGATACCCTGCACCACGCCGCCGTGAAGCTGGCCGGCGACGATCATCGGATTCACGACCACGCCGAAATCGTTGACCGCGGAATATTTGACGACTTCGACCGTACCGGTCTGCGGATCGACCTCGACCTCGGCAATATGACAGCCGTTGGGAAAGGTCCAGGCGCCCGGCCCGTCACTGACGTGATTGACGTCGAGCGATTGCGGGGCTTCGGCCGGCAGATTGATGCCAACGTGCAGTTTCCGCACGAGCTCCATGATCGAAACCGAGCGATCCGTGCCGACAATGACGAATTTGCCGCGCTCGAAGGCGATATCGGAAACGGCGGCCTCGAGCACATAACTGGCGAGCTGCTTGCCTTTCTCGATGACCTTGGCGGCGCCTTCGACGATCGCGGTGCCGCTGTGCATCAGCGACTTCGAACCGCCGGAGCCGCCACCGACCGCGATGCGGTCGCTGTCGCCCTGCACGAGCGAGATTTTGTCGATGGGAACGCCGAGCCGATCGCTCAACACCTGGGCGAAGACCGTGCGCATGGCCCATGCCGAAATCCATCGTGCCGGTCGTCAAAGTTACCGTGCCGTCGGGGTTGAAGATGATGCCGGCGGATTCCTTGACCGGTCCCGCGGTGACTTCGAGGTAACTGCCGATGCCGAGACCGCGCAGCTTGCCGCGCTTGCGGCTTTCGCGCTTGCGGCGGGCGAAGCCCTTGCCGTCGGCGAGATCGAAAGCCTGCTTGGTCAGCGCCGCAAAGTCGCCGCAGTCATAGGTCGCGGCGGACGCGGTCTTGTACGGGAAATCTTTGGGGCCGATCTGATTGCGCCGGCGTAGCGCCAGCCGGTCGATACCCATCTCGGACGCGGCGGCGTCGATCAGCCGCTCCATATAATAGTTGCCCTCTGGGCGGCCGGCGCCGCGATAGGCGGTGACCTGTGTCGTGTTGGTGAACACGCACTTGGTTGAGACCTCCATCAGCGGCGTGCGGTACATGCCCTGCATGTTCTTCACCGCATTGGCGGTGCCCATGAATGGCCCGAACGGCGACAGGAAGCCGCCGACATCGGAAAAACTCGTCAGCCGCACGGCAAGGAATTTGCCATCGGCATCAAGCGCGAGTTCGCCGGTGACGTCGGCGGCGCGGCCGTGGCCGTCGGAAACAAAGCTTCCCGAACGCTCGTCGGTCCACTTCACTGGCCGGGCCAGCGAGCGCGCCGCGTGAAGAAGACAAACATATTCGGGGAACACCATGGCCTTCATGCCGAAGGAGCCGCCGATCTGGCCGGTCAAGATACGTACATCCTTGGCCTCGACACCCATCACATCGGCGATGTTGGCGCGCATGGCGGTAACGCCCTGCGAGCACACATAAAGGGTGAAGCGATTGTCCTCGAAGGCGCCGACGGCGGCGCGCGGCTCCATTGCGTTGACCACCAGGCGGGTGTTGGCGATCTTCAATCGCGTGACATGAGACGCCTTGGCGAAGGCGGCGTCGACCGCAGCGGTATCGCCGTGATGAAAGTCGAGCGCGACATTGCCCGGCACGTCGTCATAAATAAGCTGAGCGCCGTCTCGGGCAGCCGCTTCCGGCGAGGTGATGACGGGCAGGGGGTCGATGTCGACCGTAACCGCCTCGGCGGCGTCCTTGGCTTGCGCCACGGTCTCCGCGACCACGCAGGCGACCGGGTCGCCGACATAGCGCACCTTGCCGACGGCCAGCACCTCGCGGCGCGGTTTGCGCAATGGCGTGCCGTCGCGATTGGGCAGAGCGACAATGCATTTGAGCGTGCCATAGCCCTTCAATTCGGTGCTGCTATAGACGCCGAGCACGCCCGGCATTTTCCGCGCCGCCGCCATATCGATGCCACGGATCGTGCCGTGGGCGACGGAGCTGCGCACCATCACCATATAGGCCTGCCCGGGCAGGCTGACGTCGTCGGTATAGCGGCCCTTGCCGCGCAACAGTTGCGGATCCTCGACCCGCGGCACCGATTGCCCGACCGCGAATTTATGGGTGGCTAATTGGTCTGCCGTTAATCCGTCCGCCGTGGCTTTGGCAGACTCCTGCAAATTCATGGTGATTTATTCCCGTCGCCTTAAGCCGGTGACATAGTGGACTTGGCGGAAGGCGGCAACTGGGCGTGAAACATGGCACATAGGCCATAAAAGCACAGTCGGACGGCCGTATTGCCCTCCCTGCCGCCCCTGTTACAGTTCGACCGATTTGGACTTGAACAATAGACCGCGCCGTTGAGCCGTATCGAGGGATGGGCTCCGCCGCGTCAGGAAGGCTTTGATGAACGACGAGGCTCCGCCGTCAGGCGGCCTCGGCGGCCATGGTGCGGGTGCTGGGTCCTCGCGCCAAGGTACGGCGCGGGGTACTCGCTGGGGCCGCCGAACGCCATACGGCATCCGTCGCGATACCCATCGCGACGACCGGCGCGCGCCTGACCAGCATCATGCCGGGGACCTATGCGGCGCTCGATCTCGGCACCAATAATTGCCGCCTCCTGGTCGCGCGACCGACCTCGGACGGCTTCCGCGTCGTCGATGCCTTCTCCCGGATCATTCGCCTTGGCGAAGGCGTCGCCGCGTCTCGCCGTATCAGCGAGGCCGCCATTGCGCGCGCGGTCGAAGCGCTCACGGTCTGTCGCGACAAGATGCGGGTTCGCGGCGTCATACGCGCACGGCTCATTGCCACGGCGGCTTGCCGCGCCGCGGAGAATGGCGAGGAGTTTTGCAGCCGCGTCGCCAAGGAGGCCGGCCTCGAACTCGAGATCATCGATTCCGCAACCGAGGCGAGACTCGCAGCGACCGGCTGCACGGAACTATTCGATCCGGCCGCCGCCAGCGTCATCCTGTTCGACATCGGCGGCGGCTCGTCCGAATTGGTGCGGCTCAAGCGGCGGGCCGGCGGACGGCCGCCGCGGTCCTCCCGCGCCCGATATCGTCGGCTGGGCGTCGCTGCCGGTCGGCGTCGTCACGCTGGCAGAGCGCTACGGCGGCAAGGTCGTGTCGCGCGAAATCTACGATGCCATGGTGGAGGAGGTCGCGGCCTTCGTCGGCGCTTTTGCCGCCGATCACCGCGACCTCGATGGTTTCCACATGCTCGGCACGTCGGGGACCGTGACGACGATCGCCGGCGTGTTCTTGCGGCTGCGCCGTTATGACCGCCGCCGCGTCGATGGCTGCTGGTTGTCCGATGACGAGATTTCTCGCGTGGTCGACGAGCTGATGGCGATGAGTTTTGACGAACGCGCCGCCAATCCGTGCATCGGTGCCGAACGCGCCGATCTGGTGCTGGCCGGATGCGCCATCCTCGATGCCATCCGCCGCGCTTTCCCCTGCCCGAGATTGCGCGTCGCCGATCGCGGCCTGCGCGAAGGCATGTTGGTCGAGATGATGCGCGAGGACGGCGTGTGGGGAGAAGCCTGAAGCGATCATGGCGAGGCTCAAGGACGAAAAACGCCGCACGCTGTCGTCGCGGACCTGGCTCGAGCGCCAGATCAGCGATCCGTATGTGATCCGCGCCAAGCGCGAGGGGTTACGCTCCCGCGCGGCCTATAAGCTCTCCGAAATTGACGATAAATATCGCGTGTTCAAACAGGGTGCGCGCGTCGTCGATCTCGGCGCCGCGCCCGGCGGCTGGAGCGAGATTGCCGCGCAGCGCGTCGGCGCCAAGGAGAAAAATAAAGGCCGCGTGATCGCGCTAGATATTCTCGACATGAAGCCTATTCCTGGCGTTGAGTTCCTGCACCTCGATTTCCTCGACCCCTCGGCGCCCGATCGCCTCAAGGCGATGCTCGGCGGCAACGCCGATATTGTGCTCTCCGACATGGCGGCCAACACGACTGGTCATCGCCAAACCGACCACTTGCGGATCATGGCGCTCGCCGAGGCTGCGGCGATGTTCGCACGAGGAGTGCTCGCCGACGGCGGCGTGCTCATATGCAAAGTGCTGCAGGGCGGCGCCGAAACCAAGCTCCTTGCAGAGCTCAAGCGCGACTTCGAGAGCGTCAAGCACGTCAAGCCGCCGGCAAGCCGCAGCGATTCGGCTGAGCTTTATCTGCTCGCGCGCGGGTTTCGGCGGCGGAACGTCGAAGCTTAGGGATTCCTGGTCGCCGCGTCCGCCTGCAGCGCTTTACGCCCGGATAATTCAGCGCCGGCGTCCGGGGCGAGGCGATAGAAGATCAATGCGGCGCTTGCCGACAACAGGCTGACGGCGAGAAACGCCGGCGGAAAATCACTCGCCCCCATCGCCGGGGAACCTTTGAGCCGCAGCGTGATCTCGACAACGAGCGCGCCGACGGCGACGCCGGTCGAAAGCGCCAGTTGCTGGGCGACGGCGACCATCACGGTGGCGCGGCTCATCTTCGGCGGCTCGATCTCGGCATAGGCGATCGTGTTGATGCTGGTGAATTGCAACGACCGGAAAAAGCCGCCGGACAGCAAAATCGCGATCATGACCGCAAACGGGATGCCCGGCACGAAGGTGGCGCAGGCGGCGAGAAAGACGCTGCTGATGAACGCGTTGTACAGCAGCACATTGCGATAGCCGAAGCGATTGAGCACGCTGGCAACCGCCGCCTTCATGAACATTGAGCCGAGCGCGGTGGTAAACGTAATGAGGCCGGACTGGAACGGCGTCAGATCGAAGCCGATTTGCAGCAAGAGCGGCAGCAAAAATGGCAGCGCGCCGATGCCAAGCCGGAACAAAAAGCCGCCGAAGATGCTGGCGCGAAATGTTGGCAGCCGCAGCAGACTGAGATCGAGGATGGGCGCCGGCGCGTGCTTGGCGTGAATAACGTAAGCCACCGCCGCAATCGCGCCGACGCAAAGCAACGCGGCGACAACGCCTGTCGGCAAGAATTCAAGCCCCATGGCGGAGAGGCCGAAGGCAAGCCCGGCGATGGCAAGACCGGAAAGCATAAATCCGACAAAGTCAAACGGGTCGTGGTGTTCTACGCGGACGTTGGCGATATAGCGCGACGCCATGGCGATGCCGACAAGACCGATCGGAACATTGATCAGGAAAATCCAGTGCCAGGAGAAATAGGTGGTGATGAAGCCGCCGAGCGGCGGGCCGCAGATCGGACCGATCAGCGCCGGCATGGTCACGAGCGACATGGCATTGACGAGAAGCTTCTTGTCGATACTGCGGACCATGATGAGGCGGCCGACCGGCGTCATCATCGCTCCGCCCATGCCCTGCACGATGCGCGCGAAGACGAATTGTTCAAGCGAGTGCGAGGCGGCGCAGCCGATCGAGCCGAGCACGAACACGGTGATAGCGGCGCGGAATACGTTGCGCGCGCCCAAACGGTCGGCGGTCCAGCCGCTCGCCGGAATGCAAATCGCAAGCGAGAGCAGGTATGAGGTCACTGCAAGCTTCAAGGCCAGCGGGTTGGTGCCGAGCGCCCGCGCGATGGCCGGCAGCGATGTCGCAATCACGGTCGAGTCCATGTTTTCCATGAACAAAGCCGTGGCGACGATCAGCGGCACGATGCGATCGTAAGGACGTTCCTCCATGCGCGGCTAGTAGCGCGCGGCGCGTGGGTTTTGAAGCCCGTGCATCGACGTCATGCCAGTCGCTTCGCCGCTTCCTCGACCATGCTAAGGTCGGAGTATTTTTTCACGGCGATATCTTCGCTGAGCAGGCCCACCGCCTTCTGCTGCTGAAGATTGCTCTGCAGGGCGGCGAGATTTGGCGTGCCGTTCGGATCGCGATATTGATCGCGACCGGTGAAGGCCCAGTCGACGCGAGCCGGCGGCGCATTGTTGAGCTTGGCGACGATGGCGACGGCTTCCTCGTGATTTTTCGGATCGGTATACCAGCGGATCGCGCGCACCGAATCTTCCAGAAAATCCATCAGCGCCGGGCGGTTTTGCGCGATGAAGCCGGTGCGCGCTGTCCACATCGTCAGCTGCGTTATGCCGAAAGCGTCTTTCTGCGTGAACACGGTCTTCGCGATCGCCCGCAAATCGGGATCGAGCGAGAACGGCGGCACCGCGCTGATCAGATCGGCTTTCTTTTCGGCCAGCATCGCCCGCATGGCGGGGAAGGGCGCTTCGACAATGGTGTAGTCCTTGTTCGCTTCCAGGCCGGTGCGCCGCAGCATCGCGCGCATGGCGATGTCGACCGCGCTGCCCATGGCGTTGGTGGCGAGCACCTTGCCCTTCAGATCGGCGACGGTTTTGACCGGCCCGTCGTTAAGCACCATGAATTCGTTGCTGCCGTGCCCTGGGACGCCGTCCTGGATTTCGTCGCAGATCACGCGCAGGTCATCCATGTGAGCGTTCTGGATGGCGAGGCCGAAGGAGGAAAAGGCCAGCGGACCGACGTCGAGTTCGCCCGCCGCCAGCGCGGTGATGACCGGCGGCGTGCCGGCAAAGCGCGTGGCTTCGGCCGTGTAGGACACCCCGTAATGCTTGAGGATGTCTTTCTTCTCCAGCACCAGTGGCGCCGTCGAGGCCGGCACCACCACCCAGCCGACGCGGATCTTTATCGGCGCGGCCTGCGCACGGGCGCCCCCGTTTCCTAATACGGCCGCGCTCGCGGCCATGCCGCCGAAATTGAACTGACGGCGATTGATGCCCTGTTTCACGGCAATTTCTCCCTGTATCTGGCCCACTGGCTTCTTTGGGCCTATTCATTGTGGCCAAGGCGTGCTATCGACCGCCGCCAACCCAAAAGCGGGCCGTCGATTCGCGCGAGGGACCAGTTTTCCCTCGTCCGCGAGGCGTCACCCGATGCGGTAGCCCGGTGATTTCGGGCCATGCGGAGTTGGCAATGGCAGCGAGTTCAAGAGACCTTCCGCCCGAAGCATACACCTTCGACGACGTGCTGTTGAAGCCGGGCCTGTCCGACGTGATGCCGGCGGACGTCGATATCCGCTCGCGCATTACGCGCAACGTGCTCCTCAATATTCCGATTATCGCTTCGGCGATGGATACCGTAACCGAAGCCAATATGGCGATCGCCATGGCGCAGGCCGGCGGCATTGGCGTCGTCCATCGCAACCTCGAACCCGACATTCAGGCGGCGCAGGTTCGGCAGGTCAAGAAATTCGAGTCGGGCATGGTGGTAAACCCCGTCACCATTCATCCCGAAGCAACCCTGGCCGATGCGCTGGCGCTGATGCAGGAGAACCACATTTCCGGCATCCCGGTGGTCGAAGGCGGCGGCAACGGCCAGAGCAACAAAGTCCCGGGCAAGCTCGTCGGCATCCTCACCAACCGGGATGTGCGTTTTGCCACCGACAAACGGCAAAAAGTATCCGAGTTAATGACCAAGGACCGGCTGGTGACCGTGCGCGAAAGCGTCGACCAGGACGAGGCCAAAAAACTCCTGCATCAGTATCGCATCGAGAAGCTTCTGGTTGTCGACGGCAATTACCGCTGCGTCGGCCTCATTACCGTGAAGGACATCGAAAAGGCGGTGGCCAATCCCAACGCCTGCAAGGACGAGCAAGGCAGGCTGCGGGTCGCCGCCGCCACCTCCGTCGGCGAAGCCGGCTACGCGCGCAGCGAGAGTCTGATCGAGGCCGGCGTCGACCTTGTGGTCGTCGACACCGCGCATGGCCATTCCCGGCGCGTGCTCGATACCGTGACCCGCATCAAGCGGATGTCGAATGCGGTGCAGGTCGTCGCCGGCAACGTCGCGACCGGCGAGGGCGCCAAAGCGTTGATCGATGCCGGCGCCGACTCGATCAAGGTCGGGATTGGGCCGGGCTCGATCTGCACGACGCGGATCGTGGCTGGCGTGGGCGTGCCGCAACTCACCGCAATCATGGACGCGGTCGACGAGGCGAGAAAGACCGGCACGCCGGTGATCGCGGACGGCGGCATCAAATATTCCGGTGATCTCGCCAAGGCGATCGCCGCCGGCGCCGACTGCGCCATGATCGGATCGCTGCTCGCCGGCACTGATGAAACGCCGGGCGAAGTGTTTCTTTACCAGGGACGCTCCTACAAGACTTATCGCGGCATGGGCTCGGTCAGCGCCATGGCGCGCGGCTCCGCCGACCGCTACTTCCAGCAGGAAATCAAGGACACGCTCAAGCTGGTGCCGGAGGGCATCGAGGGCCAGGTGCCGTATAAGGGCCCGGTCGGCAATGTGGTGCATCAGCTGGTTGGCGGCTTGCGCGCCGCGATGGGTTATGTCGGCGCCAGGGATCTCGCCGATTTCCATGACAAGGCGCAATTCGTGCGCATTTCCGGCGCCGGCTTGCGCGAAAGCCACGTTCACGATGTCACCATCACCCGCGAGAGCCCGAATTACCCTAGCCGGGATTAGTGGATGACAGTCACGGCTGCCGACCGTTTCGCGAAAATCCGCGCCGCGACCAACGGCCATCGCGCGGAGCATGGTTGCAACGCGTATCCGTACGACAACGGCCCGCTGCTTGCGGCTTTGGCCGGAGCGGTCAGTGCGCGACGCATCCTGGAACTCGGAACGGCGCTCGGTTACACGGCTTTATCCTTCGCCACCGGCGCGCCGGACGCGACCGTCGACTCCATCGAGCGCGATCCGGAGCATGTGCGCGTCGCGCGTGACAATATCGCGACCGCCGGGATGGACCACCGTATCACCGTGCATGAGGGCGATTTCGCCGCGGTGCTGCCGACGCTCGATCCCGGTTATGACATCGCCTTCTTCGACGGCGGCACGCCGCTGGCGTCGCTGCACAAGACACTGCGCGGTCTGCTGCGTACCGGGGGGACGTTGATCACCGCCAATCTCACTCATGGCGGCACCGCCGAGACTGTGCGCAAGGCGCTATTCGACGGCAAAGCGTGGCGCAGTGCATTTGTCGACGAAGACGGTGAGACGGCGATCAGTGTCAAGCTTTAGGCCGCCTTTTGCCGATATAGTATCCGCGCGTTACGACTGCTCATTCAGCCGGGATAATTGAATGTCAACGCAAGCGATCCTGCTGCCTCTGTTTGTCGAGGTGATCCTCACCTTTTTGCTTTTGTTCTGGCTCGCGCCGCTGCGGGCGCGCGACTTCAACGCTGGTATAGCAACGCCTAATAACGTGGCATTGCGCGAACCGAACTGGTCGCCGCAGACGCTCCAGGTCGGCTATGCCTACAGCAATCAGTTCGAATTGCCGGTGCTGTTCTACGTTCTGACCACCCTCGAATATGTCACGCACAATGCCGGTGTCCTGTTCGTCGCACTGGCCTGGATTTTTGTCGTCTGCCGCTACCTGCAGGCCTTCGTGCATGTGACGAGCAATAATATCCGGGTCCGCGGCGCGTTCTTTGCCATCGCCGCCATCGTCCTGGCGATCATGTGGGCGATCTACATCGTCGAGGTGCTGACGGCGCCGCGACCGATCTGAGGAAGACCTATGCCGCTCGATTACTGCCATCCAACCGCCCCGCACAAGAAGCTCAAGCTGCCGGAGTGGTATGTCTCGAGCCTGATGATGGACCGCGCGCTCGATGCGGTCTGCCGACGGGTGAAGAAGTTCGACCGCAAGCACGATATTCCCTATCTCGCGGGCTACAGCCTCGACGGCAAGACGATCTATATCGACCGCCACATGCCGCAATTCTTCAAGTTCCGCGGCCGCAAGATCGACACCGACCGCTTTCTTATCTTGCACGAGGAGGTCGAGAAGACGCTGATCGATCAGCTCGATCTGCATTATCTGCATGCGCACCAGATCGCGACGCGCGCCGAAGAAGCGGCAGTCCGCGCCGCCGGGCTCAAATGGCGCGATTACGACCGGTTCATGCAGAAATATGTCAAGCAGATCGGCGATGAGCGCCTCACCAAGGTGCCGAAGGATCTCGATCTAAAACCCTACCGCGACGAGCAGGATGACGATCTGCTCCGCCGCATGCTCAAAAGCGTGCGCGCGGGAAAAGCGCCGAAGGGCATTCATGTACGTGACTTGGCCCAGGCGATACAGGAATTGCGCAAGCGCGTTGGCCGTCACGATACACCGGCTGGACGCCGTCTCGCCGCCATCAAGCGCAAACAGCCGGAATCGAAGTGACGGCGCGCCGTCGTCAAAGCTCATGACGCCCCCGGCCCGACTTTCCGCTGCGATCGAGATATTTGCCGATATCGAGGCGCGGCGGCAGCCCGCTGTGGAAGTCCTCAAGGACTGGGGCCTTGCGCACCGCTTTGCCGGTTCCGGTGACCGTGCCGGCATTGCTGGGCTGATTTACGATGCGTTGCGCCGAAAGTCGTCGGCTGCCTGGCAGATGGGCAATGACAACGCGCGCGCGGTGCTGCTCGGCATGCTGCGGCGCGAGCGCGGACTTGATGCAGCGGCGATCGCGGCGCTGTGCAACGGCTCGCGCTATGCACCCGCGCCGCTGAGCGAAGGAGAGAATTCGGCGCTTGAGGCGGACGCGCTCACGGATGCACCCCTTTATGTTCACGGCGACTATCCCGAATGGCTCGATCCGTATTTTGCAAAGGTGTTCGGTCAGGATCGCGCCGCCGAAGGGGCGGCGCTCGCCAGCCGTGCGCCGCTCGATTTGCGGGTCAATACGCTTGCGGCGGATCGGGAGTCGGAACTGCCGAAGCTCGCGCATCTTGGCGCCGAGCCGGCGCGATGGTCGCCCAATGGTTTGCGCATCCGGCTCCAGGCCGATGCCAAAAACCCGGGCATTCATGCCGAGCCGGCCTATCGCAAAGGCGAAATCGAAATCCAGGACGAAGGCTCGCAGCTTGCCGCCATGTTTGCCGGCGCCAATCCGGCTGAACAGGTAATCGACCTTTGCGCCGGAGCCGGCGGCAAGACGCTGGCGCTTGCCGCCGCCATGGAAAACCATGGCCAAATCTATGCGACCGACACCGACAAGCGCCGGCTTGTTGCCATCCATGAGCGTATCGCACGTGCCGGTGCGCGCAATATCCAGGTCCGCACGCCGAGGGGCGCCGACGATGATGTGCTGGCCGACCTCGCCGGGCGCGCCGATCTCGTCGTCATCGATGCGCCATGCACCGGCACCGGCACCTGGCGCCGCAATCCCGACGCCAAATGGCGCATGCGCCCGGGCGCGCTGGCCGAACGCCGCAAACAGCAGGAGGCCGCGCTAGAGCGGGCGGTGGCGCTTCTCAAGCCGGACGGTCGTATCGCCTATATGACGTGCTCGGTTCTGGCCGAGGAAAATGGCGAGCAGATCGGCGCCTTCGTTGGCCGCCACCCCGATTTTTCCGTGGAAAAGCCCGGCAACGTCATCAACTACCTCGGCGAGCGCAGCTATCTTTTCAACCGCGCCGTGCTTATCTCCGACCAAGGCTTGCTGATGACACCGCGACGGACCGATACCGACGGATTTTTCGTCAGCGTTTTGCGGCGGTCCGCATGACGCCGATGGCCCAAGCTCGACAGGTTCCGGCGACTGCCTTAGAACCCGCTATGGCGCAAGATTCGCAAACCCACGACAAGATTCTCATCGTCGATTTCGGCTCGCAGGTCACTCAGCTCATCGCGCGGCGGGTGCGCGAGGAAAAGGTCTATTGCGAGATCGTGCCATTCCAGAAGGCGGAAGCGGCGCTCCGCGCTATGAAGCCCAAAGGCATCATCCTTTCCGGCGGCCCGGCCGGCGTGCTCGACAAGGACGCGCCGCTGGCGCCGATGGCCATCTACCAGGCCGGCGTCCCGGTGCTCGGCATCTGTTATGGCGAACAGGCCATGGCGCACCAGCTCGGCGGCAAGGTCGAAGCCGGTCATCACCGCGAATTCGGCCGCGCCGAGGTTGAGGTGACGACGCCGTCGCCGCTCTATGACGGCGTTTGGCAGGTCGGCCAGCGTTATCCGGTATGGATGAGCCACGGCGATCGTGTCACGAAACTGCCCGAGGGTTTTTCAGCAACCGGCACCTCGGCCAACGCGCCGATCGCCATGATCGCCGATGACAAACGCAAATTCTACGCGACGCAATTCCATCTCGAAGTCGTCCATACCCCGCACGGTGCGGCGCTGCTGCGTAATTTTGTTCGCAAGATCGCGGGCTGCACCGGCGACTGGACGATGCGCGCGTTCAAACTCGAAGCGATCGACAAAATCCGCCGCCAGGTCGGCAAGGGCAGCGTGATCTGCGGGCTTTCCGGCGGCGTCGATTCCGCCGTTGCCGCCGTGCTCATCCACGAAGCGATCGGCGAGCAGCTGACCTGCGTGTTCGTCGATCACGGGCTGCTGCGGCTCGGCGAAGCCGAAAAGGTGGTGACGCTATTTCGCGGCCATTACAACATCCCGCTCGTTCACGTCGACGCCGCCGATACTTTCCTTAAGGCACTGGCGGGGATCGACGACCCGGAAGCCAAGCGCAAGACCATCGGCAAATTGTTCATCGATGTGTTCGAGGCCGAAGCAAAGAAGATCGGCGGCGCGGAGTTCTTGGCGCAGGGCACGCTCTACCCCGACGTGATCGAGAGTGTGTCGTTCACCGGTGGCCCTTCGGTCACGATCAAATCGCACCACAATGTCGGCGGCTTGCCCGAGCGGATGAACATGAAGCTCGTCGAGCCGCTACGCGAACTGTTCAAGGACGAGGTCCGCGCGCTCGGCCGCGAGCTCGGATTGCCGAATGCCTTTGTCGGCCGTCATCCGTTTCCCGGGCCCGGCCTTGCCATCCGCTGCCCCGGCGCCATCACGCGCGAAAAACTCGACATACTGCGGCTCGCCGACAACGTTTTCATCGAGGAAATCCGCCGCGCCGGCCTCTACGACGACATCTGGCAGGCTTTTGCGGTGCTGTTGCCGGTGCGCACCGTCGGCGTGATGGGTGATTTCCGCACTTACGACTTTGTCGTCGGTTTGCGCGCGGTAACTTCGACCGACGGCATGACGGCGGATTTCTATCCGTTCGACATGAAATTCATCGGTGAAGTCGCCACCCGCATCATCAACGAGGTCAAAGGCGTCAACCGCGTGGTTTACGACGTGACCTCGAAGCCACCGGGCACGATCGAGTGGGAGTAAGTGGTGGCGATCACCATCTACGGCATCAAAAACTGCGACACGATGAAGAAGGCGCGCGCCTGGCTCGACAAGCGCGGCGTCGCTTACGCGTTTCACGATTACAAAACGGCCGGCATCGAACGCGACCGGCTCGAACAATGGCAAAAGAACGTCGGCTGGGAAACCTTGCTTAATCGAGCCGGCACGACATTTCGCAAACTGCCGGACAAGGACAAAACCGCGCTCAGCGCCAAAAAGGCGATGGCGTTGATGCTGGCGCAACCCTCCGTGATCAAACGTCCGGTGCTCGATCTCGGCGGCGGCAAGCTTTTGGTCGGATTTCAGCCGGAACTTTACAGCAAGGCACTTTAGCGCGCTCGCATCGCGAATTTTCGCGTCCTTCGTTCATCATTGTGGCGCCGAGTTCCATCCTGGCCAGCAAAAATTCCGCCTGATGGAACTTCGGCGCCTTCACTGACTCTTCACTCCATTATCGCCGGCCATTATCTCGCCACCAGTCCACCATGCTTTGTCCGAAGAGGTCCGGCTTGGTGGGGTCGGAGGCTGACGGAATTGCTTGTCGGGACTTCGTCGGGGGCGCGCGTGTATCGGGGACAAGGCTGGAGGTTCATATGATTTCGCGTGCGTTGGTTGCTGGCTGCGTAGTGACCGCCGGCATAGTTGCTTTTGGGTGCTCGGTTCGAGCGGCGGATCTGCCGCCAAGGCTAATGCCGGCTCCTGTCGCGCCGGTCATGTACGCGCCGCCAGTTTATAACTGGAGCGGAATTTACGTTGGCGGCAATCTCGGTGGCGGCTTCGCCAGCTCCTCTTGGACCGATGCGTTTACCGGCGCAAACGACAATTTCAACAAAGGCGGCTTCATTGGCGGCGGCCAGATCGGTGGCAACCTCCAGTTCAACTGGCTTGTGGTGGGCGTCGAAGGCGATTTCGACTGGACGGGCATCAAAGCCAGCGGCACCGATTCGGCCGGCAACGCGATCAATACCAACACGCAATGGACGGCGACCGCTACCGGCCGCATCGGCGCGGCGTTCGACCGCCTCCTGGTCTATGGCAAGGGAGGCGTCGCCTTCGCAGACGACAAAAGCAGTCTGAACGATACTTTCGGCGGTAGCGCGAGCACAAACAACACGCGGACCGGCTGGACTGCGGGTGTCGGGCTCGAATACGCCTTCTATCAGAATTGGTCGGCCAAGCTCGAATACGACTATCTCGGCTTTGGTTCGCAAACGCTCAATCTGCCCACGGCCGCGTTCCCCACCTATGCGTCGAGTGCCTCGCTTAACGTCCAGGAAATCAAGGCAGGGATCAATTATAAGTTCGGTCCTTGAGTCGGCCGCTACTCGATCTTGATCTTCGCGGCTTCGATCACCGGCCTCCAGCGCGCGATATCGGCATCGATGCGGGCGCGAAATTCCGCGGGCGTCCCTGGAATCGGCTCCATCAGTTGCGCGGTCAGCCGTTCGCGGATCGCGCGCGAGGTCAGTGTCTCGCCGACCAGCTTGCCGATGCGGCCGGCGATGGCGTCGGAGATCTGAACCGGCGCGATCAAGCCGCTCCAGGCATCGGCTTCCACGTCGATGCCGCCTTCCTTTAGCGTCGGGATGTTGGGCAACAGCGCGGAGCGTTCCGCGGTCGACACTGCGAGTATCTTTATGGCGCCCGAGCCAAGCTGCGGCACGACTGAGATCGCCGGCAGGCAGACCATTTGGACGTCATTGCGAATGAGTGCCATCAACGCCTGCGGCGAGGACGGATAGGGGACGTGCACCAGCCGCGTGCCGCTCTTGAGCGCAATCGCCTCCATGGCGAGATGCGAGAGCGAGCCGGTGCCGATCGAACCGAATGTATATTTGCCCGGCTCGTGCCTGATAAGATCGACTAGTTCCTGTGTCGTGCTCACCCCGAGGCTGGCATTGACGGCGAGCGCACTTGGTTGCGTGACCAGCATGGTGATGAGCGCAAGATCCTTCTTCGGATCGTAAGGAAGATTGCCGAACAAGAGCGTGTTGATGGCGAGCGGGCCGCCAATGCTGACGCCGATGGTCGAACCGTCCGGATCGGCCTTGGCGACCGCATCGGTGCCGGTATTGCCGCTGGCGCCCGGCCGGTTTTCGACGATGAAGGCCTGCTGCAGCTTGGCTTGCAAGTCATCGGCGATAAGCCGGGCCGTTACATCGGGCGTCGCGCTGGCCGCGAAAGGCACAATGATCTTGACCGTCTTCGCCGGCCAATCCTGCGCCGCGGCACACAGCGTGCCGAGAAGGATGATGCATCCGGCCACGAGGCTTCGCGTCATGCTTGCGTCCTTTGCATTTCCCCCGGACGGCGCAAGACGTATCATGGTGGCGCGACGACGCGAAACGGAGGGGACCCGTGCGTATGACGACAAAATTGAGGGCGCTCCTGAACTCGGGGCATATCACGGTTGTTCCGGGTGCCTATGACGGGCTGTCGGCGCGGCTTGTCGAGCAGGCTGGATTTCACGCGGTTTATGCAAGCGGTGGCGCGATCGCGCGCTCAACCGGCGTCCCCGACCTTGGACTGCTGTCCATGAACGCGATCGTCGATCGGCTCGCGGCCATGGTCGATGTCGTTGCAGTGCCGCTCATCGCCGACGCCGATACCGGATACGGCAACGCTCTCAATGCCCAGGCGGCCGCGCGCGCCTTTGAGCGGGCCGGCGTCGCGGCGCTTCATCTTGAGGACCAGACATTTCCCAAGAAGTGCGGCCATTACGACGACAAGAGCCTTATCCCGGCGGCGGAAATGGTTCAAAAGCTCAAGGCCGCGCGGGATGCGTTGCACGATCCCGATTTTATCCTGATCGCGCGGACCGATGCGATCGCGGTCGAGGGTTTCGCCGCCGCAATCGACCGCGCCTCGGCCTATGCCGAAGCCGGCGCCGATGTGAGTTTCGTCGAGGCGCCGACTTCGGAAACCGAAATCGCCGAAATCGCAAGACGCCTGCCGGGCTGGAAGCTCATCAACATGTTCGAAGGCGGCAAGACGCCGCTTTTGCCCGTGCCGCGGCTCGAAGCACTCGGCTTTCACCTCGTCATCGTTCCGAGCGACGCGCAACGCGCCGCGATCAAGGGCATGCAGCGCGTGCTGGCCGCGATTGCCCGTGACGGCAGCTCGGCATTGATGCAGGCCGATATGGTGTCATTCAAGGAGCGGGAAGCCATTATCGATACCGCAAGCTACCTCGAGCGCGACAAGCTTTACGCGTCGTGAGGCGCAGCGAGGGGCCACATTGACAATAAGGCTCCCGTCGCCATGATCCCGGCCGTGTCGTGAGTTAGTCGGCGTTGCCTCATGGGTCTTGCGGTCGAAGTCCTCGGACTTGTCATATTCCTCGGCGCGCACGTGTTCGTAACGATGCGCAACGAGCGCGCCACGCTTGTCGCCAGGCTCGGTGAATGGCCGTACCGCGGCCTGTTCTCGCTGGTCTCGATCGTCGGCATCGTGCTAATCGCCTATGGGTTTGCGAACTATCGGGCGGCGGGCATGATTATGGTGTGGGATCCGCCGGCGTGGACGCGTCACATCGTCGTACTGTTGATGTGGCCCGCCAGCATCATGGTGGCCGCCGCCTATATCCCCGGCAATATCAAGCGCGTCCTCAAGCATCCGATGCTGGTCGGGGTTAAAACTTGGGCCTTTGCGCATTTGTGCGCGAATGGAGATCTCGGCGGCATCATTCTGTTTGGCTCGGTGCTGGCATGGGCGGTCTATGATCGCATCACGCTCAAACACCGCACCGATCCCGGCGCGCCGCCGATTCCGGTCGGTGGCGGGAAAAACGACATTATCGCCGTCGTCGTCGGCACGATCATCTATCTGGCGCTCGGCTTCGTCTTTCATCCGGTCGTCATCGGCGTACCGGCATTCGCACCGGCGGGTGGATAACAATGATGTCGACACAAAACGAGACCCGTCGACTCACCGCGCCCGACATCCGCGCCCGCAAGGGCGGCGAGCCGCTGGCGTGCCTGACGTCATATCACGCGCACACCGCGCGCATCGTCGATGCTTATTGCGATGTCATCCTTGTCGGCGACTCGCTTGGCATGGTGATGCACGGTCTCGAAAGCACCATTCCGGTCACCCTCGACATGATGATCCTGCAAGGTCACGCGGTGATGCGCGGCTCAAAGCGCGCGCTGGTGGTCGTCGACATGCCGTTCGGCTCCTACGAAGCCTCCAAAGAGCAGGCCTTCGCGTCGGCGGCGCGGGTGATGAAAGAAACCGGCTGCGGCGCGATCAAGCTGGAGGGCGGCCGGCGGATGGAGGCGACGATCGGTTTTCTGGTCGAGCGCGGCGTGCCGGTCATGGGGCATGTCGGCTTGACGCCGCAGGCGATCAATACGATCGGCTCGTTTCGCGCGCAGGGCCGCGACGAGAGCGATTGGGCGCCCATCGAGGCGGACGCGCGCGCAGTGGCCGATGCTGGCGCGTTTGCCGTCGTACTCGAAGCGATCGCCGAGCCGCTGGGGCGCCGTATCACGGCGCAGGTCCCGATCCCGACTATCGGCATCGGCGCGAGCGTCGCTTGCGACGGTCAGATCCTCGTCCTGGAGGATATGCTCGGCCTGTCGCCACGCGTGCCAAAATTCGTCAAACGTTTCGGCGAACTCGGACCCTCGATCGAGCAGGCGGTCCAAAGCTATGCGCAGGAAGTCCGCGCCCGCACCTTTCCGAGCGCGGATCATGTCTATGCGATGCGCAAGCCCACGGTGACCAAGCTTCCGGAGCGCGCCAAAGGCCCGTCGCGGGCGTAACCATGCGCTATAGTCGTGGGGCTGCGGCGACGATTTTGCCTTGCTCGCGCCACATCATTAAACTAGTTGCCACAAGGCCTTCTGGGGCACTGTTGGGCTAATTTATTGCATCCGGCAGCGTCGGGGCGAGCGGGTTGGGGCTAAGGCTGGGGAACGGCTTCCGTGACCGATATCTTCCAAGAAGTTGATGAGGAAGTCCGCCGCGAACGGCTCAAAAAGCTGTGGGATCAGTACGGCAACTATCTCATCGCTGCTTGCGTCCTCATCGTCGTCGGCGTCGCCGCCTGGCGCGGCTATCAGTGGTGGGAAGCCAAGCAGGCGGCTCAATCCGGCGCAGCTTTCGAACAGGCCGTTAGTCTCGCCGCTGCCGGAAAACATCAGGAGGCCGAAGCGGCCTTCGCCAAGCTCACCACCGACGGCACCGCGGGTTATCGCGTGCTGGCGCGGCTACGCGAGGCGGCCGAGCTCTCGGCGACCGACAGCAAAGGCGCCGTCGCGGCTTACGATGAGATCGCCGCCGATAAGAATGCCGGACGGATCATCCAGGATTTGGCGGCAGTCCGCGCCGGCTTCCTTCTCGTCGATACCGCCCCCTATTCCGAAATTCGCGACAGGCTTGAACCATTGGCGGCGGCCGACCGGACCTTCCGTTACAGCGCTCGCGAGATTTTGGCGCTGTCGGCCTGGAGGGCCAACGACGCGACGGCGGCGCGGCAGTGGATCGACATGATCATGATCGACCCGCAGACGCCGGCGGGCACGCGCAGCCGCGTCGGAGTTTTAAGCGAACTCATCGCTGCGAGCGGCAAAGGCTGACGCGATGCCCGCAGGATGCAATCCCTTGCGGTTTCGGCTGGGCTCAGCCGTGGCGCTTGCGTTGTTGCTAGCGGGTTGCACGCCAGGCGGTCAGTTCGACCCGACAGAGATCTTCAATTCCGACGTGTTTGACAGCAAGACGAAGGTCAAAGGCGACCGCGAGCCGCTATTTCCGGGTGGTGTGCCGGGTACGACCACTGGCGTACCGGCCGATCTGGTGAAGGGTTATCAGCCGCCACCGGACCAAGCCGACGCCACCACGGCGCCGACTGAAACGGCGCCTGTCGCGGCGGCGCCGAAACCCAAGCCCAAACCGAAAGTCGCGGCCGTACCCCCCGCGCAGAAACAGGGTTCGGTTTGGGAACAGAAACAGCCGCCGGCGTCGACACGAATTAGCGTCGGATCAAAATCGGCCCCTCAGCAACAGGCCGCGCCGCCCCCGCCGGCGTGGCCAGATGGGCAGACGGCGCCTGCGCAGCAGGCGGCGCAGCCTTCGCAATCGGTCTGGCCGTCGTCGCAGCCAACAGGTCCGACGCAGCAAACGGCACAGCCCTCGCAATCGATTTGGCCAAATCCGCCAGCGCCCGGCGCATCCTCCCATTAGGCCCTGACTTTACTTTTGTGTGATTTCCGCGTCCGTGGGCCGTTATGTCTTTCACCGTTGCCATTGTCGGCCGTCCCAATGTCGGCAAATCGTCGCTGTTCAACCGCCTCGTCGGCCGCCGCCTGGCGTTGGTCGATGATGAGCCGGGGGTGACGCGCGACCGCCGGGAAGGCGAAGCTAAGCTCGGCGATCTAACATTCAAGGTGATCGACACCGCGGGGCTCGAAGATGCCCAGCGCGAGAGCCTCTCCGGACGAATGCAAACTCAGACGGCGGCGGCCATCGCGCAGGCGGACGCGGTGCTTTTCCTCGTCGATGCGCGCGCCGGCGCGACCGGCGCCGACCGCGCCTTCGCCGATCTGGTGCGCAAATCGGGCAAGCCTGCCGTCCTCGTCGCGAATAAAAGCGAAGGACGCGCCGGCCAAGCGGGCGCCCTCGAAACTTACGCGCTCGGTCTTGGCGAACCGATCGCGATCAGCGCCGAGCACGGCGAGGGTCTGGCCGACCTTTACGACGCGCTGCGCACTGCGTTGCCCGAAGCGACTTCACCGCGTGAGGACGAGCCGCGCCTCGCCGACGATCCGGAACAGCAGCCGATCCGGATTGCCGTGGTCGGCCGCCCCAATACCGGCAAGTCGACGCTGATCAATCGCCTGATCGGCGAAGATCGCCTGTTGACGGGACCAGAAGCCGGCATCACGCGCGACGCCATCGCAGTCGATCTCACCTGGAGGAACAGGATCCTGCGGCTCTACGATACCGCCGGCTTGCGCCGCCGCTCGCGCATCGAGGAGAAACTCGAAAAGCTTTCGGTGGCCGACGCGCTCAATGCCATCCGCTTCGCCGAAGTGGTCGTCGTGCTCATCGATGCGCTGACGCCGTTCGAGGAGCAGGACATCCGCATCGCCGATCTGGTCGAGCGCGAAGGCCGCGCGATAGTCATCGCGGTCAACAAATGGGACCTGATCGAGCCGGAGGCCGGCGCGCTGTCGCGCTTGCGCGACGAGGTCGATCGTCTGTTGCCGCAAATCAAAGGCGTTCAAACCGTCGTTCTATCGGCCAAGGGCGGCCAGGGTGTCGATCGGCTGATGGAAGCGGTGATGAAGGCCCACGCGGTCTGGAATCGCCGCGTGCCGACTGCCGCGCTCAATCGCTTCCTGGCCGCGGCGACCACGGCAAACCCTCCGCCCAACGTCAGTGGACGGCGGTTGCGGCTCGATTACATCACGCAGCCAAAACCGCGGCCGCCGACCTTCGTGCTGTTCACATCGCGCCCGAACGCGTTGCCGGAAACCTATCGGCGTTATCTGGTGAACGCCTTGCGCGAAAAATTCGCGCTACCGGGCACGCCGGTTCGGCTCACTCTGCGGGCCAAGGTCAATCCCTATGCGGGGCGAAAACGCCGGCGCTGAAGATCGCCAGTCCGTCACGCCGGCTGCAAAAATTCCAAAAGCTTTCCGGCGCGAAAATCGTAAAGTTTGCCGGTATCGGCGAAATCCGGCAGGCACAAATCGAGGATTTTCTCGGCGACGTCTTCCGGGGTTGGCAGCGTCATCGGATCCTCGCCCGGCATCACTAAGGCCCGCATACGGGTGCGCGTCGGCCCCGGATTGAACAGATTGACCCGCATCGGCGTCGAGGACGTTTCCTCGGCATAGGTGCGCGCCAGCACATTGAGTGCGGCTTTCGACACCGAATAGGGACCGGCATAGGCGCGGGCCCGGGTGGCCGCGCCCGAGGTGATGAACACGGCGCGGCCGGCCTTGGATTGCCTGAGTAACGGATTCATCGCGCGAATGAGATGCCAATTGCCCGTGAAATTGACCGCCATCACCTCATCCCAGTTTTGCGGGTCGACATGGTCGAGCGGCGCGCGCTGGCCAACGACCGCGGCATTGCCGATGAGCACGTCGAGGCGCTGGTAGCGCTCATTGAGCGCGGTTGCGAGCCGGTAAATGCCGGCATAATCGCGCATGTCGAGCGGCACGAGCGTCGCCGAACCGCCGGCGGCGCGCGCCGCATCGTCGACTTCTTCGAGCGCGCCGACCGTACGCGCGACCGCGACAACGTGGGCGCCGGCGCGCGCCAGGACGAGTGCTGTCGCCCGGCCAATGCCGCGCGATGCGCCGGTCACGAGCGCGATAGAACCGGCAAGCAATTGCGGCATGCGTTAGCTCGCCTCGGCGAGCAGCGAGAGCTGGCGCGGCGCAGCGTCCTGCGCGGCGTGATCGGTCAGCGGCGTGGGATATTCGCCGGTGAAGCAATGATCGGTGAATTGCGGCCGCGCCGGATCGCGACCCTTCTCGCCCATCGCGCGGTAGATGCCGTCGACTGAAAGGAACGCCAGCGAGTCGGCCCCGATAAATTTGCGCATCCCTTCCAGGTCGTGCGTTGCGGCGAGCAACTTATCCCGTTCGGGCGTGTCGATGCCGTAAAAATCGGGATGGGTAATCGGCGGCGAGGCAATGCGCAGATGCACTTCGCGGGCGCCGGCGTCGCGCATCATCTGCACGATCTTTACCGACGTCGTACCGCGCACAATCGAATCGTCGATCAGAACGATGCGCTTGCCTTTGACGACGGCGCGGTTGGCGCTGTGCTTGAGCCGCACGCCGAGCTGGCGGATATGCTGGGTCGGCTCGATGAAGGTGCGGCCGACATAGTGATTGCGGATGATGCCGAGTTCATAGGGAATGCGGAATTCCTGGGCGTAGCCGATCGCCGCCGGCACGCCGGAATCGGGAACCGGGACGACGACGTCGACAGAGGCGGGGGCTTCGCGTGCGAGTTCCGCGCCGCACGCCTTGCGCACGTCATAGATGCTACGGCCGCCGCTGATGGAATCCGGTCGCGCGAAATAGATGTATTCGAAGATGCAGGGCCGCGGCGCCATGGCGGGGAACGGCTTGTGCGAATGCGCGCCGTCCTCGTCGAAGACCACAACCTCGCCGTTTTCGATGTCGCGTACATATTGCGCACCGATGATGTCGAGCGCGCAGGTTTCGGAGGCGAGGATAGGGCAGCCGTCGAGCTTGCCCATGACCAGCGGCCGGATGCCCAGGGAGTCACGCGCGCCCACGAGCTTCTTGTTGGTGAGCCCGACGAAGGCAAAGGAGCCTTCGAGCATGCGCAGCCCTTCGATGAAGCGATCAACGAAGCGGTTGCGGTGCGAGCGCGCCACCAGATGCAGGATCACCTCGGTATCGGTCGTCGATTGCATCATGGCGCCTTCGCGCACCAGCTGGCGGCGCAGCGTCAGGCCATTGGTCAGGTTGCCGTTGTGGCCCACGGCGAAGCCGCCGGCATTCAGCTCGGCAAACAGCGGCTGAACGTTGCGCAGAATGGTCTCGCCGGTCGTCGAATAGCGTACGTGGCCGACCGCGGCGTTGCCGGGCAGCCGATCGATCACCTCGCGCCGCGAAAAGGCGTCACCGACAAGGCCGAGGCGACGTTCGGAGTGGAAACGCTTGCCGTCGAAAGACACGATGCCGGCGGCTTCCTGGCCGCGATGCTGGAGGGCGTGCAGTCCCAGAGCTGTAATTGCCGCCGCATCTGGATGACCGAATATGCCGAATACGCCGCATTCTTCGCGGAGCCGGTCCGCGTCAGGATCGAAAACGGCGGGTTCGCTCATAGGAATCGGGCCTCCAGCCTGTCGAGCTCGCTGTGCTGATCCGGCGGCGCGACATCCGGATTATCAGTGTCTTCCGGATGCGGCTTCTTCAGCTTGTTTAAAATGGTGCTTTCAGGGTCATCCGGCAACATCGACATCAACCATTGTCCGGTGCCGGCCAGGACCACCCGAGATTTCGCCCCCGTCACCCAGCTTGGCTGACTGCGGTCGGGGACCAGCCAGGTGAAGAACTGGAAGGCGACGACGACGATGATCAGGCCGCGCCCGAGCCCGAACAGGAAGCCCAACGTGCGATCGAGCGCGCCGACCCGGCTATCGAGCACCATGTCGGATATCCTGATGGTCAGAACCGAGACGACTAGGAGCGTGACGAGAAAGACCCCGCCGATCACGGCGACCGCGGCCACCACGTCGTTATTGAAGTACTGTTTGGCGTAAGGTAGCAGCTTGCCATACGAGTAAAGGGTCACGGCGGCGGCCAGCACCCAGGCAGTAATGGATAGCACCTCGCGCATGAAGCCGCGGACCATCGCAAGCAGCCCCGAGACCAGCATCACGACGATAAGAATGATATCGAGCAGCGTAATCGGCATCGGCTGCTAGCCCGCCTCGCTAATGTCCCGGCTCGCTTCCGCGCGCTGTATAGCCGGGCTCCGGCAATCCGTCACCCGTCTTCTCGGATGCTCAACAGGTTCCCCCGACCAGGGGCGTCCTGACCCGGATTGCTGCCCTAAACCACTTGTTAACCTTGGGTGCACATGTCCCGAAGCTGCAGTCAGGCATCCTGACGGCCGACGCGCCGGCGCGCCGGCACGCCATCATGGGCAATATTGGCGACGAGATCGGCCAACGTGCCGATCGCGGACAGCGAAAAGCCCTCGGGGGCCTCGTTGCTCGCGGCTTCCGGAACAATGGCTTTGGTGAAGCCGAGTTTCTGCGCCTCTTTAAGCCGCGGCATAGTCTGCGCTACCGGCCGCACGGCGCCGGACAACGAGACTTCGCCGAAATAGACGGCATCGGCCGGCAGCGGCGCGTGGGCGAGCGAGGACACCAGCGCCGCGGCGGCGGCCAGGTCGGCCGCCGGTTCCTGGATGCGCAGGCCGCCCGCGACATTGAGATAAACGTCATGCCCCGAGAGGCGAACGCCGCAATGCGCCTCGAGGACGGCCAGCACCATCGACAGGCGATTCGGATCCCAACCGACCACCGCGCGGCGCGGCGTCCCAAGCGAGGTCGGCGCGACCAAAGCCTGAATCTCGACGAGCAGCGGCCGCGTTCCCTCCATCCCGGCGAAGACGGCGGTGCCTGGACTGCCCAGATCGCGCTCGGACAGGAACAGTTCGGAAGGGTTTGCCATCTCGCGCAGCCCGGCTCCGGTCATTTCGAAGACGCCGATCTCATCGGTCGGTCCGAATCGGTTCTTGATCGCGCGCAGAATGCGGAACTGCTGCGAGCCTTCGCCTTCGAATGACAGCACGGCGTCGACCATGTGCTCGACGACACGGGGGCCGGCGATTTGACCGTCCTTGGTGACATGGCCGACCAGGATCACGGCCGCCCCGGAGCGTTTGGCAAATCGAATCAGTTCGCGGGCGGAGCCGCGAACCTGCGTTACCGTCCCCGGAGCCGCTTCGACGCTTTGCGTCCACATCGTCTGGATCGAATCGATGACGACAAGGCGCGGCGTTGCGCCTTGCGACATCGTCGCCACGATGTCCTCGACGGAAGTTTCGGCCGCGACTTCGACCGTGGCGTCGGCGAGCCCAAGCCGGTCGGCGCGCAGCCGCACCTGCGCGGTGGCTTCCTCGCCGGAAATATAAACGGCGCGGTGACGCGCGCGGGCGAATGCCGCCGCGACGTCAAGAAGCAGGGTCGATTTGCCGATCCCGGGATCGCCGCCAAGCAACAGGACCGAACCGCGGACCAGCCCGCCGCCGGTAACGCGATCGAACTCGCCGATGCCGGAGGCAAGCCGGGGCGCTTCATGCGCGGTGCCCTTGAGCGGCTCGACAGCGAACCGCCGGCCCTTGTGCGACGCACGCCTGCCGCCTTCGGCGCCTTCCTCGACCAGCGTATTCCACTCGCCGCAGGCCTCGCACTTGCCGGCCCAGCGCGGGAAGGCGGCGCCGCAATTCTGGCAGACGAAGCTTTGTGCGCGCGCCGCCATGTCACGAACCCTGATAGACGAGCTGACACCGTGGGCTAAGACGCGTGAGAATCTCATAGCCTATGGTGCCGGCGGCGGCGGCGACATCGTCCACGGTAATTTCGCCGCCAATCAGCGTCGCCTGATCGCCGCGGTGGACCGCGCCGTCCGGCAGATCGGTGACATCGAGGCAGACCAAATCCATCGAAATGCGGCCGACGATCGGACAGCGTTTCCCGGCGACGATCGCGGCGCCGCCCGGCCGCTCGTCGGTGCCGCTGCCGGCGCGCATAAGACCGTCGGCGTAGCCGAGCGCAACGACAGCGATGCGCGAAGGGCGCTTTGCCGTCCATGTAGCGCCATATCCGACCGTGGCGTCGCGCGCGACGCTGCGTAGCTGCAAGATGCGTCCCGTCAGTTCGACGACGCTCTGCATCGGATTGGTGCGGCCGGGTGTGGGATTGACGCCATAGAGTGCGGCGCCCGGCCTTCCCAAATCGAAATGCGCCGATCTGCCGAGGAAAATGCCGGCCGAATTGACCAGCGAAGCCGGTATCCCGGAATAGAGCATGTGCAGCTCGCGAAACAACTGAAGCTGAATGGCATTGAGCGAATGATTGTGATTTTCCGCACAGGCAAGGTGGCTCAGCAGCAGCGCGATGCCGTGGTTCTCGGTTTGCGCGCGCGGCGCGAGCGCGGCGGCCTCCTCCGGCGAAATGCCGAGCCGGTTCATCCCGGTATCGACGTGAAGCGCCGCACCGCCCTGCCAGCCATGAGCGCTGGAAAACGCATCCCATTCGGCGAGCTCGGTCGCCGAGTTGATAACCGGCCGTGCATTGATCTCGACAAATCCATCGCCCCAATCGGGCGTAAAGCCGTCGAGCACGTAGATCGTGGCGTCGCGCGCGCGCGACCGCACCGAGCGCGCCTCAGCGAGATCGGCCACGAAAAAAGTCTTGCAGCCCGCCTGCACGAGTTTCGCCGTCACCGGCTCGAGCCCGAGCCCATAGGCATTGGCTTTGACGACGGCGGCGCATTCGACGGTGAGGAGCTCATGTGCCAGCGCCCGCCAATTCGCCTCGATGGCCTTGAGATCGACAGTGAGCGTTCCGCCGGTCTCGGGGGGCGCCGGAGCGGGGACGGGGGCCGGTTTCGACTGTTTTCTCGCGCGAGCCATGAGGGCGTTATGTACGGCGCGGTGGCGGGCGTAAAGCGGGGCTTGCCGAGCCGGCTAGAAACTCGGCTGGTGCGCCGTGTCGAGATTGGCGAAACGCGTCACGGCGGCATCGAATTGCAATTCGACGGTGCCGGTAGGACCGTGGCGCTGCTTGCCGATGATCACCTCGGCCTTGCCCTCGACGCGGTTGCCCTCGGCGAGCCATTCATCGAATTTCTCGCGGTTTGATTCCATGGGCTTCCGCATCTGGTGATAGTACTCCTCGCGGAACACGAACAGCACGACGTCGGCGTCCTGCTCGATCGAGCCGGACTCACGCAGATCGGAAAGTTGCGGCCGTTTGTCGTCACGCTGCTCGACTTGCCGTGACAATTGCGACAGAGCGAGGATCGGGATGTTGAGTTCCTTGGCGAGCGCCTTGAGCCGGGTTGTGATTTCGGTGATTTCCTGCACGCGGTTTTCGCTGGAGCGGCGGGTCGAGCCTTGCAGAAGCTGAACGTAATCGATCACGAGGAGATCAAGGCCGCGCTGACGCTTTAGGCGCCGCGCCCGTGCGGCCAATTGGCCGATCGAGAGGCCGCCGGTTTCGTCGACATAGAACGGCAGGTTCTGCAACTCGATCGAAACATCCTTGATCTTCTCGAAGTCGCCCTCGTCGATGCCGCCGCGGCGAATCTTGTTCGATGGTATTCCGGTCTGTTCGGAGATGATGCGGGTGGCAAGCTGTTCGGCCGACATTTCGAGCGAGAAGAAGCCGACAATGCCGCCGTTGATGGTGGCCATGTGACCGTCGGCGCGATGTTCGCCCTGCCAAGCCTTGGCGACGTTGTAAGCGATGTTGGTGGCCAACGCGGTTTTGCCCATGCCCGGCCGACCGGCGAGGATGATCAAGTCCGATGGTTGCAGGCCGCCCATCCGGCCATCGAGATCGGTCAGGCCGGTCGCGAGCCCGGACAGGCTGCCGTCGCGCTGATAGGCGCGCGCCGCCATATCGACCGCGGTGGTCAGTGCCTGGGCAAAGCGCTGAAAGCCTGTATCATAACGGCCGGTCTCGGCGATTTCATATAACCTTCGTTCGGCATCCTCGATGTGCTTAAGCGGCGTCGAATCGACCGGCGCGTCATAGGCGAGGTTGACCATATCCTCACCGATGGTGATCAGATCACGGCGGACTGAAAGATCGTAGACGGTGCGGCCATAATCCTCGGCGTTAATGATCGTGGTCGCCTCGGCGGCGAGCCGCGCCAAATATTGGTTGACCGAAAGCCCGGCAATGTCGACGTCACCGGGCAGGAAAGTCTTCAGCGTGACGGGTGTCGCCAGCTTGTTGGCGCGGACGAGTCCGCTCGCGAGCTCGAAAATGCGCTGATGGATCGGCTCGAAGAAATGCTTTGGTTCGAGAAAGTCGGAAACGCGGTAGAAAGCCTCGTTATTGACCAGAATCGCCCCGAGCAGCGCCTGCTCGGCCTCGATATTATGCGGCGCCGCGCGGAACGTCGGTTCCGGCAGGGCTTGCTTGCGTGCGGTCGAATCGAATGCTGGCATGGTCCCGGTCAAAAGAATTCGACGCCGTGGCCGAAATACGGCGCGTGGTCGATTTAGAGTTGCTATTCATCGCGCACCACTCAACGACAGCGGCCCATTTCGATAATCGAGCGGTCGAGCAATGGGAATTCCTCATTGTGGCTTTCCCCACTACCCACCGAAGCAGCGCGGGGAGTCCAATCGGCGCTTGACGGCGGCTGCCTGGCGGCGGGCAAAACGCGGCTACTCGCCGGCGAGTTGCAGCGGCGTGGAATAGCCAGCCTCAAGGCCGCGCAATCGCGCCTCTTCACGCGTGATGTAATCGCGCGTCGCCGGCAGGAGATCTTTGCGTTTGGCCATCTGGATCTGGAACACGACCATGTCGCCCTCGCGGAACGCCATTTCCGAGCAGGCGAGATAGAATTCCCACATCCGCACAAAGCGCTGATCGTAGATTCGCTCGGCTTCTTCGCGGTGGGCGAGGAAGCGTTCGCGCCAGGCCTTGAGTGTCTCGGCATAGTGCAATTGCAAGACTTCAACGTCGGTGACGATGAGTTGCGCGCGTTCGATCGCGGGCAGCATCTCCGAGAGCGCCGGAATATAGCCGCCGGGAAAGATATATTTGGCGATCCAGGGATTGGTGATGCTCGGCCGGCCGCTACGTCCGATCGTATGCAGTACGGCGACACCGTCGTCGGTCAGGAGCCGCGCGCACTGGCTAAAGAAGGCATCGTAGAAGCTGACACCGACATGTTCGAACATGCCGACCGAGACGATGCGGTCGAACGAGCCCTCGACATCGCGATAGTCGATGAGACGGAACATCGTATTGCGCGCCAGGCCGCGCTCCTGCGCCCGGTTCTGCGCGCGATCGTACTGTTCCTGCGACAGCGTGATGCCCGTGACGTGCGCGCCGGCGATGCCGGCGAGATAGAGCGCAAGGCCGCCCCAGCCGCAGCCGATGTCCAGGACGGTGGCCTCCGGCTTTAGGTGCAGCTTGGCGGCGAGATGGCGCTTCTTGGCGAGCTGAGCATCGTCGAGCGATTGGTCCTTAGACTCGAAATAGCCGCAGCTATACTGCTGGTCGCCATCGAGAAAGAGTGAATAGAGCCGCCCGTCGAGGTCGTAGTGGTGGGCGACATTGTTGCGGGCGCGCGACCGCGGATTGAACTGCTGCAAGCGACGGAACAGAAACCGCACAAGCCGCGGCGGCAATGCCCAATGCGGAGCGTGGACGCGATCTTGACGCAGCAGCAACGCGATCACATCCGCGATCGTGCCTTGCTCGATGACGAGTGTGCCATTCATATAGGCCTCGCCGAGCTTTAATTCAGGATCGAGAAAAACAGCGCGCTGGGCTTTTGCCGTGGTAAAGCGAACGGCGAGCGGGGTCCCGCTGCGATCGCCAAAAGTGAAAGTGGATCCTGCAGCCGTCGTGACCGTAAAAGAGCCCCGGCGGATAAACTGACCCAGCAATATGAACAGCAACCGATCCACGGCCGCCTCCACGCTTTACCAGGCCCCTTGCCCAACATGTGACGATTGGCGCTTTATGCGGCTTTTCAGCCGTTTTCTGGCGGTCAATCGGCCCGTCGCACTGGCAGGGTCTTTTTCGTTGCCGTCATTAAAACAAAATCCTGCTTGACCAGCAATGCCAAGGACATACCCCTGGGCCAACCGTGCCACACATCTATTTGGGCGATTTTGAGCTAAGCATGACCAGGCGGACAGGACCGAAGGAGTTCAGAGTGTCGGGTCTCGCGCCTAAAATCGGTCTCGCTGCGGCGTTGGGGCTTGCCCTGATGCCGGCGGTCGCGCGCGCCCAGGTCAATATCGACCAAGGCAAGCCGGCAGCCGAGATTTTTGAGAATGATTGCGCCACCTGCCATAAAACCGCGAAGGGGCTCGCCAACGGCAAGAACAGCCTGATGCTCTCAAGCTTCCTGCGCGAGCATTACACGGCAAGCCGCGAACAGGCCGCGGCGCTTGCTGCCTATGTTGTTGGGGCAGGGGGTAGCGGACCCGCTCCGGCGGCGCAAAAGCCGTCACAGGAACATGCCAAGGTCGAGGAGCCTAAAGCTGGGGAGCCCAAGGCTGGTGAGCCCAAGGCTGGTGAGCCCAAGACTGGTGAGCCCAAGACTACCGAACCCACCACTGCTGAGCCGAAAACTGCTGAACCCAAGTCGGCGCATCCGACGCGGCAAGCGGCTAAGCCTGAGACGGCTCCATCGTCGGCCGCCCCGGTTCTGGCCGCGCCTGCGCCTAGCCAGACGCCGAGTTCGGCGGAATTGCCAAGTCAATCAACGGGTCAATCGCAAGGCCAGGAACGCGGCTCTACCACGAGTGCGGCCATCCCGGCTGAGACTCAGCCGGACGACGGTGCTTCCGTGCCGCGTGACAATATCCCGGACTGAAAAATTCTCGTCTGCCGATCAGCCCTTGGCGGCGGGCGGCGGCGTTTCCGCCCCTTCCGCCTCTGCCTCCGGGCGCGCAGCTTCTCCGGCCCCCGGCTCAAAGAACGCCTCCGCGGCAATCACAGCGGCTTCCTGCTCGGTCGCTTCCCGCAACTGCGTGACATCCTCGCCGCGCGCAATGCGCGCCGCCTCATCGCTGTTGCGGGCGACGATGATGGCGATCGAGGTTTCGACATCGGGGTGCAAGGTGATCGGCACCTTGTGCTGACCGATGGTCTTGATCGGGGCATTGAGCGCGATTTGATTGCGGTTGATGCGAAAACCGGCCTCACCGATCAGGCCAACGAGATCGCGCGGCGAAACCGAGCCAAAAAGCTGCCCGGCTTCGGAAGCCTGACGAAGCACGGTGAAGCTTTTGCCGTTGAGCTTGTCGGCGACTTGAGCGGCTTCGGTCTTCAGCGTGAGTGAGCGCGCCTCGAGGTCGCCTTTCATGGTTTCAAAGCGCGAGCGATTTTCGTCCGTTGCGCGCAACGCCTTGCCTCGCGGCAGCAGAAAATTGCGTGCGAAGCCGTCCTTGACGCGCACGACGTCGCCCATCTGGCCCAGTCTGGCGACACGCTCGAGTAAGATCACTTCCATGGCGGCCTCGCTCAGCGGATCACGTAGGGCAGCAGTCCGAGAAATCGCGAGCGCTTGATTGCCTGGGCAAGCTCGCGCTGCTTTTTCGCCGATACCGCGGTGATGCGGCTTGGAACGATTTTGCCGCGCTCGGAGACGAACCGCTGCAGCAGTTTGACGTCCTTGTAATCGATCTTCGGCGCGTTGGCGCCGGAGAACGGGCAGCTCTTGCGCCGGCGGAAGAAAGGGCGACGGCCGCCTGAGCCTTGCGGTGACATTGCCATGTTCAGGTCTCCACCGCTGGAGTATCGCTGTCGTCA
The DNA here is from genome assembly GCA_963743395.1 of uncultured Alphaproteobacteria bacterium. Taxonomy (GTDB): domain Bacteria; phylum Pseudomonadota; class Alphaproteobacteria; order Rhizobiales; family Xanthobacteraceae; genus BOG-931. The sequence continues at coordinate 1,355,777 of CAVUPV010000013.1, read as the reverse complement.
CTGTCCTCGCGCGGGCGCCGCTCACGATCGCGCGGACGGTCTCCGCGATCTCCACGATCTCCCCGGTCGAAGCGGTCACCACGACGATCATCGCGATCGCGATCGCGCTCGACGCGCCGCATCATCGCCGAGGGACCTTCCTCGTGCGCATCGACCCTGATCGTCAGATAGCGCAGAACGTCCTCGTTCAGACGTTCCAGCCGTTCGATCTCATTGATTGCCGGCGGCGGCGCGTCGACGTCCAGCAGCGTGAAATGCGCCTTGCGGTTTTTGCGCAGCCGGTAAGAGAGCGATTTCACGCCCCAATATTCGGTTTTCTTGATAGATCCGCCGAGACCTTCGATGACGCCCTTCAACTGCGCGGTCAATTCCTCGACCTGTTGCGCGCTGGCGTCCTGGCGCGCAAGGTAGACGTGTTCGTACAGCGGCATAAATGCCCTTTCCATTGCCATGCTCGCCCAGGCGCGAAGCCCCTCGAACCCTTCGGGAAAGGCTCGAATGCTCTGAAGGCGGGAACACCGGACGCCGGACCAAAAGGCCCTACCGCGACGTGATTTGCGGCCGTCCATTCAGCCCCCGGCCGGGGTCGAGCGGAAGGCGGCCTTATACGCGGCCCAGCCAGAAAGGCAAGCCATTACCGGTAGCAAAATCAGAAGCTACGGGGCGCTCGGCCGCCGGCGTTTTGGATCATTTCGGCGAGCCGGACGGCGAGTTCGACGCCTTCACGCAGTTGCTTGGCGCCGGCGCCGGCCTTGGATGGCGCGGTGCCTGCGCGGAGCTTTTTCATACCCAAGAGGAGGGCATCGAGGTTCTGCTCAAGCATCTTCTGCCGAAAGGCGCGATCGCTCCGCGCGCGTTCCAGGTCGGTATCGGTGACCGGCGAAAAGACACTCATTAACGATCGCTCGCTCGTGGCTCTGCTTGAGCGGCCTCAATATACCAATTCTCGGTTGTCGGTTTATTACCCCGCCAGCTTCCCTTGGGCGGCTTCCTTTGCCCCTTTTCCCTTGACCCGCGTCCCTTGACATGGCCGCCAGCGCGGTATCTTTCGCCCCTTTCCGGCAATGCCGATAAGACCGTTTAAGGGCGCAAATCAGCCATGACGACTGCGTTTGTTTTTCCCGGCCAGGGCAGTCAGAGCGTCGGCATGGGCCAGAGTCTCGCCGAGACTTTCAAAGCCGCGCGGCAAGTCTTCGACGAAGTCGATGCGGCGCTGGGCGAGCGCCTGAGCGATATCATCTGGAGCGGGCCGCTTGAGGCCCTCACGCTGACCGAAAATGCACAACCTGCGCTTATGGCCGTCTCGCTCGCCGCCACGCGCGTGCTCGAAGCAGAGGCTGGCGTCGATCTAAAGCGCGACGTCGCTTTCGTCGCCGGTCACTCGCTCGGAGAATATTCCGCGCTTGCGGCCGCGCAGGTCGCTCTCGATCGAAGACGCGGCGCGGCTCCTGCGCATCCGCGGCCGTGCCATGCAGAAAGCGGTTCCCGTCGGGGTCGGCGCCATGGCGGCACTGATCGGCGTCGAACTCGACGACGCCAAAGCGATTGCGGCCGAGGCGGCCAGTGTCGGCGTCTGCGCGGCGGCAAACGATAACGGCGGCGGCCAAGTCGTTCTGTCGGGCGACAAGGCGGCCGTCGAACGCGCCGTGGAGGCTGCCAAAGCGCGCGGCGTCAAGCGGGCAATGATGCTGCCGGTCTCCGCGCCCTTCCATTGTCGTCTCATGCAGCCGGCCGCCGATGCCATGGCCGAAGCGCTGGCGAAAGTCTCGGTCGAACCGCCGTCGGTACCGGTCGTGGCCAATGTGGTGGCGCGTCCCGTGACGGAACCCGCCGACATCGTGCGTTGCCTGGTCGAGCAGGTGACAGGAACGGTGCGCTGGCGTGAATCCATCCTGTTCATGGCGCAAGCTGGCGTGACGTCCTTCTACGAGATCGGGGCGGGGCGGGTTTTGACTGGCCTGATCAAGCGCATTGCCGACGGTGCGGCGGCATCCTCGATCGGCGTGCCGGACGACATTCTCCGGTTCAAGGCTGAACGCGGCTGAGCTATTGCTGTTCGGAAGGAAGGCCAGGATGTTCGAGCTTACCGGAAAAACCGCGCTGATCACCGGGGCCACCGGCCCTATCGGCGGCACCATCGCACGGATCCTCCATGCGCAAGGCGCAACAGTTGCGATTTCGGGTACCCGGCGGGAGATCCTCGACAACCTCGCCGCCCAGCTCGGGGAGCGCGTCCATGTGCTGCCGTGCAACCTTGCCGACCCCGCCGAAACCGAAGCTCTGGTGCCGCGCGCCGAAGAGGTGATGGGACAGCTTGACGTGCTCGTCGCCAATGCCGGCGTGACCCGGGATAATCTCCTCGTGCAATTGCGCGACGAGGACTGGGACCAGGTCATCGCCGTCAATCTTTCCGCTACGTTCCGGCTGGCGCGTGCCGCCGTGCGGGGCATGATGCGCCGCCGCTTCGGCCGCGTAATCGCGATCACCTCGGTGGTGGGAACGACCGGAAATCCGGGCCAGGCCAACTATGTTGCCGCCAAAGCGGGGATTACCGGGATGATCAAGGCGATGGCGCAAGAATACGCCAAACGCGGCGTGACCGCCAATTGCGTGGCGCCGGGATTCATCGTCACGCCGATGACCGATAAGCTCAACGAAAAGCAGCGTGAAGTCATTCTCGCGAAAATTCCGGCCAATCGCGCGGGCACGGTGGAGGAAGTAGCGGCGGCCGTGGTCTTTCTCGCCTCGAACGAAGGGGGCTATGTGACCGGGCAGACGTTGCATGTGAATGGCGGAATGGCCATGATTTGAAGGCAATGTGATCGGCATCGACGGTCTGCCGCCGCGCTGGTCAACGCTTTTGAAGTGTGGTAACCGAACGAAAATCGGGCTGGGGGAACCGCAATGCCGGAGCGCGGGGCGAAATGTCCGCCTCTGTTCGGTGCCGACCCACGGTCGTTCAGTGAAGCTTGGACGGAATCGAAACTTAAGTTGATCGGGTCGCGTTGAAAGATGAGGGTGGAGCGATGAGTGATATTGGCGAGCGGGTCAAGAAAATCGTCGTGGAGCATCTTGGCGTTGAGCCCGATAAGGTAACCGAGAACGCCAGCTTCATCGACGATCTCGGCGCCGACAGCCTCGACACGGTCGAACTCGTCATGGCCTTCGAGGAAGAATTCGGCTGCGAGATTCCCGATGATGCGGCCGAAACCATCCTGACGGTCGGCGACGCCATCAAGTTTCTCGAAAAGAACGCCAAAAGCTGACGGCCTGAACTGCCCCCTCTATTGCTGCGCGAATTCCGAACTATCTTGTGACAACCGCACGTCACGATGGTCGGAAGGACGGTGTGTGCGTTTGCAGGGTCTGGCGGGGTAATCTCGGCATCGGTTGCTGGCTCGGGACCTACCGGGAGCGTCTTTGATGAGACGGGTCGTCATCACGGGTCTTGGATTGGTGACGCCCCTCGCTTGCGGTATCGAACCGACGTGGCAGCGGTTGCTTGCCGGTCACAGCGCAATTAGGCGCATCGAAAATTTCGACGTATCGGATATTCCCTGCAAGATCGCGGGCCAAATTCCGCGCGGGGACGGTTCCGACGGCACGTTCAAGCCCGACGATTGGATGGAGCCGAAGGAGCAGCGCAAAGTCGACGGCTTCATCCTCTACGGGATGGCTGCGGCGACGCAGGCGCTCAACGATGCCGATTGGCACCCGCGCGACTACGACGATCAAATAGTTAGCGGCGTTCTGCTCGGTTCCGGCATCGGTGGCGTCGAAGGGATTGCCGAAACGGCATTGCTCCTGCGGGACCGCGGCCCGCGCCGCGTGTCGCCGTTCTTCATCCCCGGCCGGCTCATAAATCTCGCCTCGGGCTATGTCTCCATCGAACATTCGCTTAAGGGACCCAATCACTCCGTGGTTACGGCCTGCTCGACCGGCTCGCATGCAATCGGCGATGCCGGCCGGCTTATCGCGCTTGGCGATGCCGACGTGATGGTGGCGGGCGGTACGGAATCGCCCGTCAACCGCATATCGCTTGCCGGCTTCGCCGCTTGCCGCGCGCTCTCGACCGGATTCAACGATACGCCAGAACGCGCGTCACGGCCTTATGACCGTGACCGCGACGGGTTTGTAATGGGCGAGGGAGCGGGCGCGGTGGTCCTTGAGGAATACGAGCACGCGAAACGGCGGGGTGCACGAATTTACGCCGAATTGATCGGCTACGGGCTCTCCGGCGATGCGCATCACATCACCGCGCCGGACGAGGACGGCGACGGCGCATTCCGTTGCATGTCGGCCGCAATTCGCCGCGCCGGAATTTCGGCCGGCGACATCGACTATATCAACGCCCATGGCACCTCGACGCCGCTGGGCGACGAGATCGAGCTTAAGGCTGTGGAACGCGTTGTCGGCAATGCCGCCGGGCGCATCGCGATGTCCTCGACCAAATCTTCGATCGGTCATCTGCTCGGCGCGGCTGGCGCGGTCGAAGCGATTTTCTGCATTCTTGCAATGCGCGACGGAGTGGTGCCGCCGACCATCAACCTCGACAATCCGTCGGTTGCGACCGCCATCGATCTCGTGCCCCACAAGGCCAGCAAGCGGCCGATCAATATCGCGCTGTCGAATTCATTCGGATTCGGCGGCACAAATGCCTCACTCCTGCTCCGCCGCTTGGAGCAGTAGTGCAGCCGATCACCCTTTCGCCATATTTGCTCCGCACTCGCCTGCGATCCGAAGACGGACGTTGTCATGGCTATGGGCACGCACGTCAGAATCTGCGAGCATTCGCTTTCGGGAGGTGCTTCGTTCTAAAATCGAACATGCGCATTGTGGAAGCGGATATCCGGCGGTGACAGAATCAAATCCACCGCCGCCCGGCGGGCGCGGTCCGGCGAATTTGAGCCCGACATCGCCGCGCGCCGCCGAGGTTCCGCGCGCCCAGCCGCCACGGTTCAGCGCGGCAGCGTCGTCGCCGACGCCCGAACAAAGACGTATCGCTCCACGTAGCCCGCGCGCGGCCATTGAGCCAGATATGGTCGAGTTGCCGACGCGTCGCTCTTCCGGCGCGCGACATCCTCTGGTCGTCATCGGCAACGCCGTCATCAGCATTTTCGTGCTGCTCGCGGTTGTTGCGGGTGTCGTGCTCTTCATCGGCAAGGAACGCTTCGAACAGCCGGGACCGTTGCCGCAAGATCGCATCGTCAATATCCCGCGTGGTTCCGGGATTCGCGACATCGCCGATGTTCTCACCCAGCAGGGCATCATCGATCAGCCTTACGTGTTCATCGGCGGCGTGCTGGTGCTCAAGGCGCGCGAAGATCTCAAGGCCGGCGAATATCAATTCAAGGCGCACGCGAGCCTGCGGGACGTGGTAGCAACCATGGTCGAAGGCCGGGTCATCGAGCATCAAGTCAGCATCCCGGAAGGCTTGACCTCCGAGCAAATTGTCGCGCGTTTGCAGGACGACGATGTGCTGACCGGCGACATCAAGGAGGTTCCGCGCGAGGGAACCCTGCTGCCCAATACTTATGATTTCACGCGCGGCGTGACACGTGAGCAAATGATCCAGCGCATGCAAGCGGCGCAACAGCGCATCGTCCGGGAAATCTGGGATCATCGTTCGCCAGACCTGCCGCTCAAGACGCCGGATCAGCTCGTCATCCTCGCCTCCGTGATCGAGAAGGAAACCGGCAAGCCGGACGAGCGCACGCGCGTCGCCGCCGTATTCGTCAATCGCCTGAAACAAAAGATGCGGCTGCAATCCGACCCGACGATCATCTACGGGCTGGTCGGCGGCAAGGGCACGCTGGGCCGGCCGATCATGAAGAGCGAGATCGATCAGCCGACGCCATATAATACCTATCTTATCGATGGATTGCCGCCCGGCCCGATTTCCAATCCGGGCCGCGCTTCGCTCGAAGCTGCCGCCAATCCGGCGCGCACCCGCGAGCTTTATTTCGTGGCCGACGGTACGGGAGGCCATGCTTTCGCGGAAACCTACGAACAGCATCAAAAGAACGTCGCGCGGCTGCACGCGATCGAGGCCGATCAGAAGGACCAGCTCCCTCTTGAAGATCAGATGAGTTCGCCGCCGCCCGCAGCGCCGGCGCCGGCCGCGGCATCGCAAGCGCCCCCGCCATTGCGCGGCATTCCGCAACCGCACGCGCAAGCCAGCCACTGATCGCTGTTGCGGTCTTGTGACTGTAAAGGCCGCCCGTTAAGTTCGGCGCAAATATCCTTTCAATTTCGGCCGGGGGATCGCAGTCCATGACGCTTTCGAGCATGACCGGATTTGCTCGTAGCCATGGCGTGAGCGGCCCTTATGCATGGGCCTGGGAAATCAAATCGGTCAACGGCAAGGGGCTCGACGTACGCTTGCGTCTGCCGCACGGTTGGGACGCCGTCGAAGTTCCGGTACGTGCGCGCGCGGCCGAAGCGCTTACCCGCGGATCGCTGCAAGCCAATCTGACGGTCGATCGCAGCGGCGTCGCGCCGGTCGTGCGCGTCAATGCGGCGATGCTCGAGGCGATTTTGACGACGATACGGCAGGTCGCCGCGAAGGTCGAAGCGGCTCCGCCCTCGCTCGACGGCTTGCTCGCCCTTAAGGGTGTGATCGAGGTGGGCGACCCCGAGGAACGCGAGGATGAACGGCGCAGTGCCGAGGCGGCGGTCGTCGGGGGCTTTACCCAGGTGATCGGTGCACTCGGCGAGATGCGTCGGCACGAGGGAGCCGCGCTAGCTCGCGTGTTATCCGCCCGTCTTGGAGAAATTGCCGCGCTGGCGGATCGCGCCGAGCATGCACCCGGCCGCCGTCCCGATGCCATCCGCGCGCGGCTCGCCGAACAGATCGCCACGCTGCTGTTGCAGTCCGATCGATTCGATCCCGATCGGCTGCATCAGGAGGCGATCCTGATCGCGACCAAGGCCGACGTGCGGGAAGAACTTGATCGCCTCGTTGCGCACATTGCCCAGGCAAACCACCTCATCGGACTGGGCGGCGCGATCGGCCGCCGGCTCGACTTTCTCGCCCAGGAGCTCAATCGCGAAGCTAACACCTTGTGCGCCAAGGCGAACGATGTCGAACTCACGAATATTGGATTGGAGCTCAAAGCCGCGGTCGAGCAATTCCGCGAGCAGGTACAGAACGTGGAATAGAGCATGACGCGCGCGGCACCAAATAACGGGACAAGGAAAATCGCGCGCCGCGGCATGATGTTTGTGCTGTCGTCGCCATCCGGCGCGGGCAAGACCACGCTGTCCCGGCTGCTGCTCAAATCGGATCGCAAAGTCGAGCTGTCGATCTCGGTGACCACGCGCCCGAAACGGCCGGGTGAGATCGACGGCCGCGATTATCATTTCATCGATCGCACGCGTTTCGATGCCATGGTCAAGAAGCGTGAACTTCTGGAATGGGCCGAAGTTTTCGGACATCGTTACGGCACGCCGCGGGCGCCGGTCATCAAGGCCTTGCGGACCGGCCGCGATGTATTGTTCGACATCGATTGGCAGGGCACGCAGCAACTCCGCGAAAAAGCCCGCGACGATCTGGTGAGCGTGTTCATCCTGCCGCCGACGGTCAAGGAACTGGAGCGCCGTCTCGAACGCCGGGCGCAGGACAGCAGACCCGTCATCGGCGCGCGCATGGCCAAGGCGTCAGGCGAAATGAGCCATTGGCCTGAATACGATTACGTCATCGTCAATCGCGACAAAGCCGAGGCTTTCGCCGAAGTGCGCGCCATCCTTGGCGCAGAGCGGCTCAGGCGCGAGCGGCAGATCGGCCTGTCCGACTTTGTGCGCGCGATGCAAGCCAAGCTGTAATGCTCTATGACCGAAAGCACCGTGCGCCCGACTACGCGACCGGCGCGCAAATCGTCAAGTGCGGCTTGCGCTTGATTCAATGGGCGTTCGTGGGTCGGAATCGCCACGAGATTGCCGGTGCGCGCCAAGTCGATCAATTCCCGCGCTTCGGCAAGCGTGCCGGTGAGCGTCCCCTCGATGGTCATCGCCTTGATCGCGATCATGGCCGCGGCGATCGAGAAATTGCCGCCCAAGAGGCCGGTCACCACGACCTTGCCGCCGCGCGCCAGCACGCCGGTCGAAAATTGCAGGGATTTCTCGGAACCGACAAAGTCGCAGGACGCAAGCACGCCGCCGGTCGCCTTCAGGACCGCCCGGCGCGCCTCCGGATCGGACGGATCGACTGCCTGCATCGCGCCGGCCGCGACCGCCGCGGCCCTCTTGCCGGCATCGATATCGGCGACGATGATCGGTTGGCGAAACAGTGCGCGAGCAATTGCCAAACCCATCATGCCAACCCCGCCGAGGCCGACGATGAGAACAGGCCCGCGTTCGGCCCGGCCGATGAGCCGCTTGAGCGCCGAATAGGCCGTAAGCCCGGAACACATCAGCGGCCCGGCGAAGGCCCTGGAGAGCGGCGAATAATCGATGAGGTAGCGCGGATGGGGTACCAGGACGTGAGTGGCGAAGCCGCCGTCCACGGCAATACCGAGATGATGATGCGCCGAGCACAAATTCTCTTCGCCGGCACGGCACGCCGCGCAGGTCCCGCAGCCGATCCACGGATAGACCGCCACGCTGCGCCCAACGATTGCCCCCTCGGCCGCTTCGCCGGTGGCCTCGATCACGCCGGCGATCTCGTGGCCGAGCGTGAAAGGCAGCGGGCGGTCCTTGGTAATGTCGAGACGCTTGTTGCCGCCCAGCGCGAAATAACCGTCCTGCAGATGCAGGTCGGAATGGCATACCCCGCAGCATTCCACACGCAGCAGCACTTCACTGCCGTGAGGCACGGGAAGATCCGCTACCGTCTCGCAGAGCGGCTGGCCGTAAGCGACGAGCGATTGACGGTGAAATTGAGTCATTGAACATTTGCCCTTCGATCGAAAGCGCGGCCATCATGCCTTACGAACGGTGGCGGTGGCGAGAGCTTGGGCCAACGCAACAAATCCGGCAATGGAGATGTCTTCGGCGCGTGCGGTCGGGTCTAAACCCGCCGCGGCAATCAAGGCTGCCGCATCGACGCCCACCGATCGCAAGCTCTGGCGGAGCATCTTGCGGCGTTGGCCAAAGGCTGCTTGCGTCACGGTCTCAAGACGCTTGCGATCGCAAGGCAGCGGCTTTTCTCGCGGCACGATCCGCACCAGCGAGGATGTAACCTTCGGCGGCGGCACAAAGGCCGCGGCATTCACGTCGAACAGAATACGCGCCTCGCAACGCCACTGGACGAGAACCGACAGCCGCCCGTAAATTTTGGATCCCGGCGGCGCGACAATGCGTTCGGCGACCTCGCGCTGGAACATCAGCACGGCGGAATCGTACCACGGTGGCCATGGCTCGATACTGAGCCAGACGACCAGCAGCGCGGTCGCGATATTGTAGGGGAGATTGGCGACGATGCGCGCCGGACCGCGCGGCAGATGCTCGCGCGGGTCGAAGCTGAGAGCATCCGCCATCACGACGTCCAGCCGGCCTGGATAAAGCGCGTCAATCTCCTGCAAAGCCGCGATGGTCCGCTCATCGCGCTCGACTGCAACGACATGGGCCGCGCCAAGCGCGAGCAGCGCGCGGGTAAGGCCGCCCGGTCCCGGCCCAACTTCAAGGACGGTTACACCTTCGAGCGGCCCCGCCGCGCGAGCGATCCGCGCGGCAAGGTTGAGGTCAAACAGAAAATTCTGTCCCAGCGATTTTTTCGCGGTGAGTCCGTGCCGGCGGATCACCTCGCGTAAAGGCGGCAGATTGTCGAGGGTGCCCTTCACGAGGCGGCGAGGGGCACGGGCTTTGCCGCGTGGGCAAGCCGCGCCGCCAGCCGCAGCGCGGCAACGAGGCTTGTCGGGTCGGCGGTGCCAGTGCCGGCGATGTCGAAGGCAGTGCCATGATCCGGCGAAGTTCGCACGAACGGTAGGCCCAGCGTGACGTTGACGGCGTGGTCGAAGGCGAGTGTCTTGATCGGTATCAGGGCCTGGTCGTGATACATGCACAAGGCGGCATCGTAGGTCGCTCGCGCCTGTTCGTGAAACATCGAGTCCGCCGGCAGCGGGCCTCTCGCGTCGATGCCGTCGGCAACCAGCCGCGCAACGGCCGGCGCGACGATCGCGCGATCTTCTTCGCCGAGGGTGCCCGCTTCACCGGCGTGCGGATTAAGTCCGGCGACGGCGAGCCGCGGATGTGCAATACCGAAACGCGTTGCCAGATCGCGCGCGACGATCCGTCCGGTTTCGACCACGAGCTCGCTTGAAAGCTGTTGGAAGATTTCGCGCAGCGGCAGGTGGATTGTCACCGGCACGACAGCGAGCTCCGGGGACCACAACATCATCACCGGACGCAGCGACTTGCCGGTCGCTTCCTGCACCAGCTTGGCGAGAAATTCAGTGTGGCCGGGCTCGGCAAATCCCCAATTGTAGAGCACGTTCTTGGCGACCGGATTGGTGACGACGGCCGCTGCCGCCCCCGCCATGACGTCGGCGACCGCACGACGGATCGAAGCGACGGCGGCAGGCGCGCTGGATCGATCCGGCCGGCCGGGCTCGGCGCTGACACGCGGCGTCGAGCGGTACGACCGGGAGTGCCTCGCGAAACGTCTGCAGCCGCTGACATCGGCGTCACAGTCGCTATCGGAACCTCAAGGCCAAGCCGCTCGGCGCGACGGGCGAGAAAATTCGGGTCGGCGACGATATAGAATGGCGGGATGTCGAATTCGGCGCGGCGCCGCCAGATCGCGAGCGCAAGGTCGGGACCGATCCCTCGCGGGTTCGCCGAGGGTCAACGCCAAAGGTAGCACGGTCTAGCGTCCATAGTGCGGTCCAAAGACGTGGAAGCCGATTTGCCAGTAAGAACGCTCTTCGCCAAAATCCCAACCCGCCGCTATTTCGATTTGGAAGTGTTTTTGCTCTGGCCAGGATCGGGAGTCTTGTATTCGATCATCGCTTGGCGCCGCAAATCGGCAAGATAGCTTTTCGCTTTGGCGCCGAATTTTTGATCGAACATCTGGTCGCGGACTTCTTTCAAAGCCGGAGCATCTGTTTTTGATTCCTTTTTTGAGCAGACGGCGAACATCTGGATGCCTTCCCCGGTCTGCTCGGGCGCCGTCAAATGGCCGACATCAGTCTTGTCGAGGATGTCGCGGAGCGACTGTGGTAGATCCGCAGACGACTTGTTCACCGGGTCGCGCACTGCCACTTCCGGCAATGCGCGTGCGAAAGGTATCCCATCGGCGCAGGTCTGGAAGCGTACGCGGAGCGCGTCGGCATCTTTTTTGCGCGCCTCATAGGTAGAATCGGGAGAGCCATGCGGCACCACCAGAATTATGGGGCGCATGATGTATTCGTATCCGACCTCATTCTTCTCATTCGCCTTATGAAGTTGAAGCTCCGCTTCAACATCACTATCCGGAATCTCCAAGCTTGCCTTATAACGCCCACGCACCAGGCTGCTCCAGGCCATTTGGGCGCGTAAACGTTGCTTGAGGGTGTCCGCGCTCGCACCGCCGTTGGCGAGTATTTGCGCAAGTTTCTGAGAGTCGACTCCCATATTGCTGGCAATACTCTCGAACGCTGCGTTCACGTCCGAATCCCCGGGCTCAACGCTGTAACGTTTGGCCTCGCGCAATTCCAGAATCTCGTTGACGAGTTCATCGATCGCTTCCTGGCGCGCCGGCGGCTTATGTGTGCTCATCTCCATGAATTTTGCCCGCTGATCGATGTCGAGCGAGGTGATCGGAACGCCATCGACAAGCAGCACGACTTCCTGCGCGCGCGCGGTCGCGGTAAGGACGAGTATCGCTAATGCGGCGAGCACGGCCGCTCCGAAAGTCCTGCTGCATGTGCGGACGGGCAATTTCGACATCGCCTTTTGCTCTCCCTTGGCAGCGGCCGTCGGCTCGCCCCTGCCTCAACCCGCGACACTATCCAGAGTGCCGCGGTAGAATTTAGAACGTCGGACCCACCGAAGATAAGGTATCTGGACCGAGCGTGCGCAAGCTCAATTGGAACATGACAGTGCTGTCCCTCACCTGACCCTGCGTTGTTGAATAGGTGTAACCGGTGAGCCAGTTCACGGACAACATGAAGCAGTCATCGACGTAGCCAAGACCCAGCCGTGTCTGATCGAACTGATTGTTTTCGACATCATAGCGGAGGGAGCCGAGCACGATCCAGTTTTGCGTCACCTTGAACGATGCGCCTGCGAGCAGGCCCTCGCGGCGCGTCAGGAAACCAAGCAATGGTTGCGCCGCGTAGTCGCCGTACAACAGTTGCAGCGTCCAGCGATCAAAATTGGCGCGACTCTCAAATTCGAGGCGTTCAGGCGTAAAGGTCGCCTCGTCGAAACGTCCCCGCGCAGTGAATGAGTAAATCGAATTAGGCTGATAGGTTATGCGCCCAACGTAGTCCGAAAGGGTCTTGTCCAGGCCGCTGTCCAGCCCGGTATTGGTAATATCGCCGACCGCAAAGGAATTCTGCCCGAACAGGGAATACGATTGGCCGAACAGGACATTGACCGAGCCCGCCCGGTTGATTTGCGCGGTATATTGGAGGCCGGCATTGGCGCGGCTGCCGCCTTCGACGCGGTCCCAGCCCGAGAACTTGTCGATCTGGAACAGGTTGGTGTCGTCGAAGACCAGGCTCTGAGCATCCTCGTTCGGAAACTTGCCGATGTCGGTCTCGTTCGGGCGCAGAATAACCTGGGCAATTGGTTCTAACGTCTGCGTTCCCCACGGCTCGGCATCGATGAAGGGATAGCGGTACTCGAGGCCCGCGGCCGGCATTCCGCGGGCGAGTTCGCTTTCGCCGGGAGCGATATAGTTCGCGACGCCCGGATCATTGTTGACATTGACGGAGGCCAAGTCCCCGCTGACCCGAAGGAAGGGCGTGAACATCTGGCCGTTGTCAGTGACGATGGTACGGCGCCAGTCGGTTTCCGCCGAAAAGCGTGAATATTGTCCGGGGATGGCGCGCAACAGGCAATTCGCGGGTATGGCCGTATCGGCCGTCGGGGTCGAACACGCGTTATTGGCGGATGCGGTCTGCGAAACGGCGTCGAATTCGGCCTGCTGACGGGTCAGGCTGGTCAAATTGAGCTTGTAGCTGAATTCGCCGCCGAGGATTTGCTGTCCCAGCACGTTCGAATAATCGAGGACTGGAGCAATGATCGGAATTTGGGCCTGATTGTCAAACTCCGAAAAGCCATAAAAGTAGATCGAACGCACATCAAAATAGCTTCGGTCGCCAGAGCCGCTCAAATAAAGCTGCGATAGGCCTGAGCTCACGACCTCCGACTGTAATGGATCGAATTTGGCGCCGAATTGTTTGATTTGGTAGTCATTCAGGAACTGCGAGTCGGTCACGAGCAGACCGGTCCAACCCCACACCCAGTTGTTATTAATCGCGAACTGTCCCTCTGAATCTATTTCGCCACGGAACGTATTTGCTGTTGGACTATTCGGCCCGTCGCGGTCGGCAAAGTAACCCGGATCTAGCTGCCAAATCCCGGAAGCTCTAATCGTGTAGGAGCCGTTCAGCAGGCGATCCCGCCATTGGCCCTCAACCAGCGGACCCTGCTTCGTTGTTATCAGCGACGAAAGAGTGAGGTCATAATTGGGCGCGAGCGCCCAGAAGTATGTCGGCTGAATGCCAAAGCCGTATTGCGAGGTGTCCGACAGGGTTGGGAACAGAAAACCGCTCTTGCGCTTGACCGTCGGGTCGGGTGCCGACATGAACGGCACATAAGCGAGCGGCACCCCGAAGAACTCGATGCGAGCATCTTCGAAGTAAAGCATCTTCTCGCCTTCGTCGTGGATGATCCGGGCGGCTTGAACCTGCCAGAGCGGCGGTTTTTTCGGATCGTCCTTGCATGGCTCGCAGGCGGTGTAGACGCCGTTTTCCAGGACCGTGTAGTTTCCCTTGGTCCGATCGGCGCGCGCGGCGGCAAAGCGCGTATCGTCGGGGGTCTCCAGGCGCAATGAATCGACGAAACCGTCCCGATAATCGTCACTGAGATCGATTACCTGCCCGTAGGTGATCTTGCCGTCCGGCTCGGTCAGCCTGACATTGCCCTGCGCGCGCAGACGTTTGGTTTTTTGGTCGTAGATGACCTGGTCGGCTTCGATAGTCGCGCCGCCGTAATAAATCTGCACGTTGCCCACTGCGGCAACGGTGTTGTTGGTGTAGTCATATCTGATCTCGGTCGCCTGCACGAGCATCGGCGCATTCGATGGCGGCGGCGGCTTTTTTGGCGGCGGCGGCGGCCGCCGCGGGAAATGCATAAGGTTGATGCCCCCCTCTTGCGCCGGCATGTGATCGGGCGCGTCTTGCGCCGCCACCCGATCGGGCATGAAACCGGCGCCGAGGACGAATAAAAGCAGCGCAGCGAGAGCCGTTGCACCCACTCGAACGCGACTACTCAAGCCCCGACAGAAAGGGCTACGCCAACTCGCCACTATCCGTCCTCCAAGTACAACAACGCGACAAATCCGGTCAGGCCTCCGACTACGACCGGAATCCACGCCGCCGCCGCCGGCGACATGAGCTCCGATTTGCTCATGTCCTCGGTGATTTTCGATAAGACGAAGAGGAGGAATCCCGCGGTGATGCCACTGAGGACCATCTTCTGCACCCCGCCGAAGCGGAAGAAGCGCAGACTCACCGATGCCGCAAGCAACACCATGGCGGCCAGAAGAAACGGCCGCGCCAACAGCTCTTGATATTGCAGCCGATAGCCCGCCGCCCCGAGTCCGGCGCGGTCCGCCATCTCGATGTAAGTGGGCAGTTCCCAGAACGGTACGGTTTCTGGCGTGGCGAAGCTTTCCCGAACCTGTTCGAGCGTCAGGTTACTGCCGAGCCGATAAGTGCTCTCGAGGTCTGGCGCTTTGCCGCTGCCGTAGATGCGCGCGTCTTCGAGCCGCCAATAACCGGGTTCAAGCGTGGCGCTTTTGGCTTCAATTCGCTGTTGGAAATGACCGGCGCTGTCGAAGGTATAGACGCTGACGCCGCCAAGCTCCGCGCCTTGGTCGCGGCTTGAACTAGCGTTGATGATGGCGCCGCCATCGGCGCTCTTCTGGCGCACCCAAAATCCACTGGTGCTCTCCTGCAAGGCGGAGAGATTCTCACCGAGCATGTCAGCTTCGAGACGCTTCGAGCGCTCGTGCAACATCGCCGAGATCGGATTGTAGATGGTGGTGGCGGCCGTGCCGAACAGGAACGCCGCGATCATGGCCGGCGCCACGAACTGCCAAGCGGAGACTCCGGCGGCGCGCGCAACCACCAATTCGAGACGACGCGAAAGCGCCAGATAGCATGACATCGCCCCGACCAGCACCGAGAACGGCATGATGCGCTCGGTGAGCTGCGGCACGCGATACATGGAAATCTTGGCGAGTACCCAGGCCGTGGCATTGGGCCAGTCGGCGCCGCGCCGCATTAATTCGACGTAGTCGATCATCGCGGCCAACGCGACCACGCCGACGAAAGCGCCGACGACGGAGGTGAGAAACCGCATTCCGAAGTAGCGCGAGAGCGTGCCGGTGATCATGGTCCGCTCTCTAACTCGTCGCCCGCGCGATGCGGTCGCTGATCGCGGTTGCAAGCTTCGCCACCGCGGCAGCGGGCTCGACCGCCCGTCCCCGCCGGATCTGCCAAAGGCCGCCGGCGATTGCCCCGAGCAATGCAACATATTGGACGGCTAGAATGCTTGGTTCGCGCACGCCGACGATCACGCTGACGAAACCGGTAAGCCGCAGCAAAGCAACCATGCCGATCATGCCAAGCAGTGCGAGCGTTCGGCTTTGGCGCGTCGTCTGTGGCGGACCGAGGAATGCATAGGCCAGAATAACGAATGCCAGCGGGTAGAGCGGCGTCGCCAGCCGATCGTACAGTTCCGAGCGGAATTGGTCCGGCTGTGACGCATAGAGCGCATCGTCGGACCGTGGCCACAGCAGGTCCCAGATGTATTGCTCGCGCACCGTATAGACGACATTTTGCGGACTGCCGGTGAATTGCGAGAGATCGAAAGCGTAGCGGTCGAAAGTCACGATGCGGGGATCGCGCTGGCCGGCTTCGAAGCGCTGGATGCTGCCATTTTCAAGCACAAGGAACGAACCGTTGTCGTTCTTTACGATTTCGCCCTGCTCGGCGAGGTAGCTAGCGTGCTCATTGGGGTCGCGGCGGTCGTCGACGAAAATGCCCACCAGCAAGCCGTTCGACCGGCGATCGGCGATGTGGAAGGTCAGGTTGCCGCCGACCGTGGTGAAACGTCCGGGCTGCACGATATTGGTCAGGATGTCGGCACGGACCTGCGCGCTCCAGTCGCGCAATTCACGCAAGGCGCGCGGTGAGACATAAGCGGCGATGAAGGCGACCAGGAGCGAGACCACGATGGCGGCCGCGATGAACGGCCGCAGCAATCGCCACGGCGAGACGCCAGCCGCGTTCATCACGATTATCTCGGAATCCGAGCTGAGCTTGTTGAGAACGTGCGCGGCGGCCATCACGAGGGCAATCGGCGCGATAATCATCACCAACAGCGGGATGATCATTCCGGTGATGCCGACGAAGACAAGCAGGGTTTGCCGCTGACTCGTGATCAGATCGAAATCGCGCATCGCCTGCGTAAACCAGATCACGACAGTCAAGCTGACGAGGGTGATCAGGAATGCACCCATGGTGGCGCGAAACATGTAGCGGCCGATCGACCCCATCGGACTGAACATCCCCGCTGCCGGCCCAAGCGAGCCGCATCGGCCCCGCGACGCATCCCGCGAGCCGAACTCCCCAATTCCGGATATTTTCATGCTTTCACAAAGTGGCTTCGCCAAGGCAAAGCTATTGAACATGCACACTAAAGCGTTAATACGCCCGTTTGATAAAGGCGCTGCTCGCCAGGCTGCATTTCCGTCCGAAAACCGCGCTTTGCAGGCCGCCCGGTCCGGTTCATAACGGGGCCGCCATAGCCGCCCGACCATCCGTCGGGCTTCAAGGACCAAGCCCAGAGGACCGCTTCATGCCCGCCGCCCTGAAATTCGGCTTCACGCCCTTTGCGCGAATGCAGGGTGTTCTAGTTATGTTCTGCGAGGAAAATCTGAAACTCGGCCCGGCAGCCGAGCGCGCGCTGGCCCCGATGGGGGACCTTTTGCATCGCGCCGCCGCGGCCGACCGCTTCACCGGCAAAAGCGGATCGAGCCTCACTATCGTCGCGCCCGCTGGCCTCGACGTACCGCGCCTTGTGGTGATCGGCGTCGGCAAGGCGCATGCACTGAAACAACGCGATATCGTCAAGCTCGGCGGCATCGCGATGGGCAAGATGCCCGGCACCGCGGCGAACGCGACCATCTTCGCCGAGATCGGCGGCGCGCTCAAAGCCGCGCGGGTTGCCGATCTTGCGCTTGGCGCGCGACTGCGCGCTTACACGTTCGATCTCTACAAGACCAAACGCAAGGATGACGAAGAACGGCCCAACAAAATCGAAGTGAATTTCGCCTGTTCAAATCCCGCTTCGGCGGTCAAGGCCTGGGCGCGCATTGAATCGATCGCCGACGGCATCGTGCTTGCCCGCGATCTCGTCAACGAGCCCGGCAACGTGCTCTATCCAGGCGAGTTTGCGCGCCGCGCGTCGAACCTGACAAAATTTGGGGTTGGCGTGGAAGTGCTCGACGTCGCGGCGATGAAAAAGCTGGGCATGGGCGCGCTGCTCGGCGTCGGACAGGGCTCGGCGCATGACTCCAAACTTGTCATCATGCGCTGGAATGGCGGCAAGCGTGGCAGCGATCCTGTCGCGTTCATCGGCAAGGGCGTCTGCTTCGATAGCGGCGGCATTTCGATCAAACCCGCGCAGGGCATGGAAGACATGAAGGGCGACATGGCCGGCGCCGCCTGCGTCGTCGGCCTGATGCAGGCGCTGGCGGCGCGCAAGGCCAAGGTGAACGCCGTCGGCGCTATCGGCCTGGTCGAGAACATGCCCGACGGCAGGGCGCAACGGCCGGGCGACATCGTCAAAACGATGTCGGGCCAGACCATCGAAATCATCAATACCGACGCTGAAGGCCGTCTCGTCCTCGCCGACGTGCTTCACTACGTCAACAAGCGGTTCAAGCCGAAATTCATGGTCAATTTGGCGACATTGACCGGCGCCATCATCGTCGCGTTGGGCCAAGAGTACGCCGGAATGTTTTCCAACGACGACAAATTATCGGAGCGGCTGACCAAAGCGGGCGAGGCGACCGGCGAACGCGTCTGGCGTATGCCGCTTGGAGCCGAATACGACAAAATGATCGATTCGAAATTTGCCGACATGAAGAATACCGGTGGCCGCCCGGGCGGTGCGATCACGGCGGCGCAATTGCTGCAGCGGTTTGTTGGCAAGACGCCGTGGGCGCATCTCGACATCGCCGGCACCGGCATGGGCTCGCCGCAAAACGATATCAACAAAAGCTGGGGCTCCGGCTGGGGCGTGCGCCTCCTCGAACGGCTCGTGGAGGATTACTACGAGCGGTGAGGACCTCAAATGACCGAAATTCTATTCTACCACCTCAAAGGTCAGACGCCGGAACAGGTTTTGCCGGCCCTGCTTGCGAAATCGCTTGAACGCGGCTGGCGTGTCGTCGTTCAGGCCTCGTCGGACGAGCACGTCGAGGCACTAGACGCGCATTTGTGGACTTGGCGCGATGATGCATTCCTACCGCACGGCACTTGGCGCGACGCCGAGGCTGCTGAGCAGCCCATTATACTGACAGTCAATGACGAAAATCCCAACCGCGCGACAGTCCGCTTCCTGATCGATGGTGCGAACCTGTCCGCCCATACCACCGGTTACGAGCGGATCGTCCTCCTATTCAGCGGCGACGATCCGGACGCGGTTGAGACTGCGCGAACGCGCTGGAGCGAGGCCAAGGCAGCCGGTGTTGAGGTGACTTATTGGCAGACGGACCAGAATGGTGCGTGGCGTCGGCAGGCGTGACTTAAGACTTGCTCATAATGGATCGCAGCATAGTGTCATATCAATTTGATATAATGGAAGTTTTTGTACTTTAAGGATGTACGTCAAGAGGCCTCGAAATTGGCCCGGAAGGCCCTATATTTTTGCTCAGTTCGGCGAATTTGGATGCTATAGTCGGTTCCATGAATAAGCGTTCAGTGAAGAAAAAGCGGCCTGCCAAGGCGAGCCGCAGTAGTGCGGTCCGTAAGTCGCCGGCGCGTGCAACGGTGGGACGGGCAAGCGCGGCGCGAAAGGGGACGGCCGCCCGGCAGCCGGCGCGCAAGCCTGATTCAATGAGCGCCGTGAAGATTACCGCCGTAGAGATGGCGGCGGCTGTGACGGTTGCGCAGGTGACCGCACTTGGTTCGGCGCTGCGGACGCACAAGTTCCAAGTCGGTCAAACGGTGTTCTATACGTCGAGCCCGATCAGCCGACCGGGAGCGAGCGGGAGTTACCAGGTTGTGCGGCTATTGCCGTCTGACGGCGAAGATTACCAATATCGGATCAAGAATCCCGGCGAGGCGTTCGAACGCGTCGCCAAGGAAAGCCAGCTCGACATCGAGCACTGACCGATCCGTTCGCACCGCTGGCGCCTGCGGCGCCGCTGCGTCATACTCTGTACCTTGTGAAGTGCAGTCCCGAATTGGGGTGGGTTGATGTTCGGCATTGATCCCGACATCGGAAACTCGGCTTTGCGCTTGTGGGTCGCCGCCGGATCGGCCGCGTTGCTCGTCTTCGTTTGCGCGCTGGCGTTCGATTGGACCCGGACGAGGACATTCGCGCGCGTCAGTGTGGTTGTGCTCGGCGCGGTGCTGGGCGGATCCTTGGCGTGGGTCTTTCTCGACGCCGTCTCCATCCGCGATCGCAACGCCGAACGCCGCGATCTCCAAATGCGTGCGACCGAGTTGAACGCGCAAATTCTGGCCCCGGGCTCTGCGCTCGCCTGTCTTGATGGTGCGGCGGGCGACAATGTCGAGGCCGCCTGTGAGAAAGCGCTGTTCGCTGCGCCCGCAACCGTGGCGGCCGCGACATCCTATGTCGCCGCACGGCTCGCGTTGCTCGCCGACATGGTCGCCTATGCCAAACGGGGCGGTCCGAACATCGATAGCGCTTTGCTGCCGTTGCGGCACTCGCTCGAAGTCGACCGTTTCGGTTTCGTGGCGCATGCGCTTGCGGTGCGTGACGGCTGCATCAGCGACAATTGCACGGCGCTCGCCCTCCTGCACGATCCGAGCCGAGTGCGGGCCAATCTCAGCGGCCAAACGCTCGATCGCTATCTCGATCGTTATCTGACGGTGTGGGCCCAATCGCCGGATGTTCCGGTTGCGGATGCGACGTCATCGCAGTCCGCAATGAACCAGCCCGGCCTTCCGGGGCAAAAAAAGGTCCCGATCGACATCGACTTCCCCACCGCGGCATCGATCCCGCCGATCAGCATCATGAATCCCGAGCCGAAAGGGCCGGTAACGGCGACGGCCCCGGCTGCTGTTGCCGCTGGTGCGGCGACCGCCGATGTCGGGCCCGCCGCCCCGCCCTCGTCGCCCGCGAAAAGGCCGCGCAAGCAGGCCGCCAGCGCGCCCGCTCAGGCCATCGCTCCCGTGCCGGTACGCGCCGGCGCCGGTGGTGGATCCGGTGTGGGGCCCCGGCACAGGCCAATCGGTGCCCCAGGCCGCGACAACGGCGGCGTCGGGGCCGGTCCAGCTCAATCCGGCTCTGTCGCCGGCGCAGCCCGGCGTCGGCACGACGCGCACCCAGTGATTTGAGTGTTTCGCTCCGTCCTTATCGCTAACCGTGGCGAAATCGCCTGTCGCATCGCTCGCACCGCCAGGCGGGTTGGCATGCGCACGGTCGCTGTCTATTCGACCGCGGACGAGGGCGCGCTGCACACGCGGCTGTGTGACGAATCCTATCTCATCGGTACGGCCGAACCCCGCGATAGCTACCTTTCGATCGAGCGGCTGATCGAAGTCGCCAAAAAATCTGGCGCGGAATGTGTTCATCCCGGCTATGGCTTCCTGTCCGAGAATGCCGATTTCGCCGATGCCTGTGCACAAGCCAATGTCGTCTTTGTTGGGCCGCCGCCGGCGGCCATTCGCGCGATGGGACTTAAGGATCGCGCCAAGGCTCTGATGGAAAAGGCGCGTGTGCCGGTCGTGCCCGGCTATCACGGTGAACGGCAGGACGCCAAATTCCTCAAGGAGAAAGCCTACGAGATCGGCTATCCGGTCCTGATCAAACCGGCGGCAGGCGGCGGCGGCCGTGGCATGCGCCGCGTCGACAAGCATGCTGATTTCGACGCCGCGCTCGAAGGTGCAATCCGCGAGAGCCAATCGGCGTTCGGCGGAAGCCGCGTCCTGATCGAGCGATCCGTCGTCTCGCCGCGCCACATTGAAATCCAGATTTTTGCCGATCGGCACGGCAACACCATTCACCTCGGCGAGCGCGATTGCTCGCTGCAGCGGCGCCACCAGAAAGTGATTGAGGAAGCGCCGGCGCCCGGCATGACGGCCGAGTTGCGCGCGCGGATCGGCGCCACCGCGGTCGCGGCGGCCAAGGCGGTCGGCTACAGCGGCGCGGGCACGGTAGAGTTCGTGGCTGACGGCACGAGCGGGCTGCGCGCCGATGCGTTCTGGTTCATCGAAATGAACACCCGCCTTCAGGTCGAACATCCGGTGACAGAGGAGGTCACCGGACTCGATCTCGTCGAATGGCAATTCCGCGTCGCGGCAGGCGAAAAGCTGCCGCTCGCGCAGGATCAAATCCGGATTGACGGCCACGCCATCGAAGCGCGGGTTTACGCCGAAGATCCCGAACATGGCTTTCTGCCCTCGACCGGCCCCATCGTGGCGCTGCAGCTGCCGCGGGACGTTCGCGTTGATAGCGGCGTCGAAGCGGGTGGCGAGATTACGCCGTTCTACGATGCGATGATCGCCAAACTCATCGCGCATGCGCCGACGCGCATGACCGCGCTTGAGCGGCTCAGCCAGGCGCTCGACCACACGCTGGTTGCGGGCGTGCGCAGCAATGTCGCTTTCCTCTCGAGCTTAAGCCGGACGGGGGCATTCCAGGACGGCAAGGTCGATACCGGCTTTATCGATCGCAATCTCGCGGAGCTTGGCGCGGCCTCGCAACCGGCCGATAAAGCGGCTGCGGCTCTTGGTGTGGCGCACTTGCTCGACGCCGGGAGCAATGCCTTAGCACTCCAAGACGAAGAGTCGGAACCCACATCGCCTTGGGCGGCGCGGGATGGGTTCCAGCTCGGCGGCGCACGTTCGATTGTCGTGCCGGTTCTCATCGATGGCGAGAGCGCCGGCGCGACAGTCACCTACGCCAAGAATGTCCTCAACGTCGCGATCGATGGCGTCACCCCCGCGACCGACGCAAAAGTGTTTGTCTCGGGAGGGTATGGCCAAGAGAACCTCGAAGCCTATGTCCTGCGGAACGGCCGTCAAACCCGTGTCCGAATCAAGGATTTTTCCGCCGCCGCCGCGGCGGTGAACGCTGGCGATGGCGTCATCAAGGCGCCGATGCACGGCAAAATTCTGGAACTTCTGGCTGGTGTCGGCGACCGCGTCACGTCCGGTCAACGTCTCGCCGTTATCGAAGCGATGAAGATGGAGCATACGCTGCGCGCGCCGTTTGCCGCGATTGTGATGCAAGTTCCTGTGGGTGCCGGTGCGCAAGTTGTGGAAGGCGCGCAGATCATGGTGTTAGAGCCACTGAAGGATTCGATAAAGTAACCCGCATGCCGCTCAATCTCATCAAGCTCTGCGTCGGCGCCGATTCGGTTCGCGATCTCGAAGACTGGATCAAGGAAAAGCTCAGAGCCAAGCGCAAGAACGGCGAGAAGCCTGAGCATATTCACCGCACGCGCATGGTGCCCAAGCGCGCGGACGAGCTTACCGGCGGCGGTTCGCTCTATTGGGTGATCCGTGGCGAGATCATGTGCCGGCAGCGCATCCGCGACGTGCGGCCGTTCCGCGATAAGGACGGCATCGGGCGCTGTGGCCTCGTGCTTGAGACCAAAGTTGTCTTGGTCCAGCCGCGGCCCTACCGCGCGTTTCAGGGCTGGCGCTACCTTGCCGCGAAAGAGGCTCCGCAGGATCTCGATAAAGTGGCGAAAGGCGCTGCCAACATGCCGGAAACGATGCGGCGCGAACTGCGCGAACTCGGCCTGATGTGAGCCGCACGCAGGTGTGCCGCCCGTCGTGCCGCATGGCGCGGTCCAACATGATCCCCTAAACTGCGCCGCCAAGCGAGGAAACGCTTTGCGGAGCAAGAAGAATGATCATCGGAAGCGAGAAAGACGTCACCAAAGCCGTACTTGGCGAATATGCCAGGATTAAGAATCCGCGCCTGCGCGAGATCATGGCCGCCCTCGTTCACCACCTCCATGACTTTGCCCGCGAGGTGAAGTTGACCGAGGAGGAATTCCAGGCCGCGATCGGTTACATCCTGGGACTCGGCAAGCACTCCAGTGAAACGCACAATGAAGCCGTGCTGATGTCCGGCTCGCTCGGATTTTCGACCCTGATTTGCCTCCTCAATAATGGCGATCGCGGCCAGACCGAGACCGACGCCAACCTCTTGGGTCCGTTCTGGCGCATGGATTCGCCGGCGACGAAGAACGGCGCCTCGATCGTGCGTTCGGCGACGCCGGGACCCGCTCTGTTCGTCGACGCCTGGTTCCGTGACAAGAACGGCAAGCCGATCGCGGGCGCCGAGGTCGATATCTGGCAATCCTCCCCGGAAGGATTTTACGAGAACCAGGATCCGATCCAGGCCGATATGAATCTGCGCGGCAAGTTCACGACCGACAAAGATGGGCACATCAGTTTCCGCAGCGTTAAGCCGGCCGGCTATCCCATTCCGATCGACGGTCCGGTCGGCGAATTGTTGCGCGCCGCCGGCCGCCACAATATGCGTCCGGCCCATCTGCACTTTCTCGTCTATAAAGACGGCTTCAAGACGCTGATCTCGCAGATTTACGATCCCGAGGACAAACACATCGAAACCGATGTGCAGTTCGGGGTCACGCAGCACCTGATCGGCAATTATATTCGCCATGACGATCCGTGTCCGCAGGCGCCCGATGTCAAGCCGCCGTGGTATTCGATCGAGCATATGTTTGTCATGGAAAAGGGCACGGCGCGCCTGCCAAGGCCGCCGATCACCGGAAAGGCGCAAGGCGAGCGCCCGGAGATTCCGCATCTCGAGCCGGTATGAGTTTAGTTTCACAAACAAATCAAAAAATTTGGGGAGGAAACACGATGCGACGTCGAACAGTGCTCAAAGGTCTCGCCGCTACGGCGGCTGGAGGCTTGTTTGCGCCTTCAGTGCGGGCGGATACATCGCTCAAGATCGGCTGCAGTCTTCCATTGACGGGAGCAGGCTTCACCGCGGTCGGCCGTGAGCTGACCGGCGCGCTCAAGGTTTACATGCAGCAGCACGGCGACACCGTTGCCGGCCGAAAAATCGAGCTCATCATCAGGGACGACGCCGGCGTCGCGGACAATGCGCACCGCCTGGTGCAGGAAATGATCGTCAACGATCAAGTCGACATCGTCGGCGTCGGCATCACGCCGTGTTCATTGGCGATCGCCCCGCTTGCGACCGAGGCCAAGAAAGCCACTGTGGTGATGAGCTCGGGCGCTTCGATCACCACCACCAAATCTCCATACTTCGTGCGAGCCGGGTTTATCCTGCCGCCGCAGTCATGGATCCTGGCCGAATGGGCGATCAAGAACGGCAGCAAGCGCGTCGTCACTTTGGTCAACGACTGGGCGCCTGGCGCCGAGGCGGAAACCGCCTTCAAGACGCGCTTCACGCAAGTTGGCGGTGAGATCGTGGACTCAATTCGCATCCCGCTCGCCAGTCCCGATTTCGCGCCGTCGTTGCAGCGCATCGCCGATCTCAAGCCGGACACCGCGTTCATTTATTTCCCCGGTCCGCAGGCGCCGATCTTCACCAAGCAGTTCGCGGAAAAGGGCCTTGGGCAATCCGGCATTAAAATCATCGGACCCGGCGATCTGTGCGACGACGACAGCCTCAACAATGCCGGCGACCAGATGATCGGGCTGATCACTGCCGGGCCCTATTCGGCAGCGCACGATTCTCCTCTCAACAAGACCTATGTCGCGGACTTCCTCAAGACAAACGGAGAGCGGCCGGACTTCGCCTCGCTCGGGGCCTATGACGGCCTGCATCTCGTTTATGAGGCGCTGAAAAAGACCAACGGCGATTCCGACGGCGACGCCCTGATCGCGGCAATGAAGGGCATGGCGTGGGAAAGCCCGCGCGGGCCGATCTCCATCGATCCGGACACCCGCGACATCGTCAGCAATATCTACATCCGCAAGGTCGAGAAGGTCGACGGGCAGCTCTGGGCCAAAGAGTTCGAGACCTTCCCAAATGTAAAGGACCCAATGAAGGTCGCGCAAAAATAGAAAGTTTACACCCCGACATTGTCGATCAGCCGCGTCTTGCCGACGCGCGCGGCGGCAAGCAGGCGGATCGGTCCGTGCTTGGCGGAAGCAACGGGGGCGAGCGTCTCGGCGTGGCGGGCCTCGAGGTAATCGAGCGCGAATCCTGCGCCCGCGATTGCCGCGCGGCCGCGCTCCAGCGCCTCGTCAATCGGCTTGCCGGCGGCGATCTCGCCCGCGCACTGTTTGAGCATGCGGTAGAGGATCGGCGCCGCAGTGTGCTCGGTCGCGGACAGGTAGCGATTGCGCGACGACAGCGCCAGTCCACCGGTTTCGCGCTTGGTCGGAACGCCGACGATCCTGGTCTTGAGGCCGAGATCGCGGACGAGACGGTCGACCACTTTGAGCTGCTGGTAGTCTTTCTCGCCGAACATTGCGACGTCGGGCTTGCACTGGATCAACAGCTTGGCGACGACGGTGGCGACGCCGGTGAAGAAATGCGGCCGGAAAGCATCTTCGAGCCCCGCGGTTGCCGCTCCCTCAGGCACGATCCGCAGGGCGAAGCCGCCTGGGTACATCGTCGCGACGGACGGCGCCCAGGCCACATCGACATTCAGCTTCCTAAGCGCGGCGAGATCGGCGGTGAAGGTTCGGGGATAGGCGCTGAGGTCTTCGTTTGGTGCAAACTGGCTTGGATTGACGAAGATCGACACGATCACGCGGTCGGCGCGGCGTTTTGCGCTGTTCACCAGCGCGAAATGGCCGGCGTGCAAGGCGCCCATGGTCGGCACCAGCGCAATTGTTTTTTGACTCATCCGCCAGTCCGAGATGACGCGGCGCAGGCTCGGCAAAGCGCGTATGACGCGCAAATGACGCTTCAAGCCGCTACGCTTCGCTCGTTTGGATTTCGGCTTCATCGAGTTGCAGCGCGAACACACCGGGACGTTTTGTCGAAGTCCTGCGTGGTTAATGATTAACTTATCGAACGCAATGCTGTATCTTGACCGCACGCGTTGCAACCCGGAGAAGTAACCGCAACGCAGGGGTTGCGTCTCCCATGTTGCAGGCGGATGTCGGCAGACCGTTTTCGGCGCATGTCATCGTCCTTGGTAACGAAAAAGGCGGCTCCGGCAAGTCGACCACGGCCATGCATGTCGCCGTGGCGTTGCTGCAAGCCGGCCAGCGCGTCGCCACGATAGATCTCGATTCCCGCCAGAAGAGCTTTACCCATTACGTCGAAAACCGGCGCGACTGGGCGCGGCGCAGCGGCATCAAGCTCGAAACTCCGGTTCATTATTGCGTCGCCCGCGGCTTCGGCCTACGGCTCGACGAGATCGAGGCGCAGGAATTCGCCGCCTTCGCCGAGGCAATCAGCGCCGTCGAGCAAAGTCACGATTTCATCATCATCGATACGCCGGGCTCCGATTCCTACCTGATGCGGCTTGCGCATTCGATGGCGGATACGCTGATCACGCCGCTCAACGACAGCTTTGTCGATTTCGACGTGCTTGGTGTCATCGATCAGACGACTTTCGAGGTCGCCGGCGTCAGCCATTATGCCGAGATGGTCCGCGAAGCGCGCCGCCAGCGCCGCCTGGTCGATGGCGGTCTGACCGACTGGATCGTCGTGCGCAATCGTCTCTCGACATTGGGCTCGCGCAACCGCCGCCTGGTCGGGGAGGGGGTAGAGGGCCTGGCCAAGCAGCTTGGCTTTCGCGCCATTGATGGCTTTGCCGAACGCGTCGTTTACCGCGAATTTTTTCCACGCGGGCTCACCGCGCTCGACGATCTCAACGAGGACACGCTTGGCGCGCGGCCCTCGACGTCGCATGTCACCGCCCGCGACGAGGTGAAGCTCCTGATCGACGCGCTCCGGCTGCCGATTGACGAGCGCGGCAAGCGCCGTGCTGCGGCGCGGGCCGAATGGATTGCCGCCGCCGGCAAGCCGCTCGAGACCCACGATCTACTGGCCGACTGACACTCTGCTGCCCGCCATTGCGCGATTTGCCGGGGAGGGCCACTTTATGCGGCGATGAGCAAAGACCGCTCCGATCGCACCCCGGCGCCGACGCAAAAGCCCGCGGCCGCACCGCATCAGGCTCCGGCGGCTTCCGCCCGCGCCGAGATCGATACGTTTCTCAGTCGCGTCAAAGAACTCGGTCCCGCGGTCGCGACGGGCCAGCGCGGCCGTCTCATTTTCGCGCTCGATGCCACGATGAGCCGGCAGCCGACCTGGGACACCGCCTCCAAACTGCAAGCCGACATGTTCCGGGAGGCTGGCTCCGTCGGCGGCCTCGACGTCCAGCTTGTCTATTATCGCGGCCTGGCCGAATGCCGCGCGTCGCCCTGGGTGGGCGAGCCGCAACGGCTCGCCACGTTGATGGCGCGCATCGATTGCCAGGGCGGTCATACCCAAATCGGCAAGGTCCTCGCCCACGCGCGCCGCGAAAACGACAGCCGGAAGGTCGCGGTCCTGGTCTTCATCGGCGATGCCATGGAGGAATCGCTCGACGACCTTTGCTCCGCCGCCGGCGAACTCGGATTGCGTAATCTAAAGGCCTTCATGTTCCAGGAGGGCTACGATCCGGTCTGCGAACAGGCCTTCCGGGAGGTTGCCCGTCTCACTGGTGGCGCCTTTTGCCGCTTCAAGCCGGGTGCCGCGCATGAATTGGCCGAACTGTTGCGCGCCGCCGCGGCCTATGCCGCCGGCGGAATGAGGGCGCTTGCCGATCTCAAAACGCGCAACTCCTCGGGCGCGATCAAGCTCCTTGAGCAGCTGAAATAGCCATGCCCGAGATTCTCCTCGGCGTCGTCGTCCTTCTGTTGGCGCTGTGGGCGGTCAACGCGTTCTCCAAGGCCGATCCGAAGCAGGCCGCGCGCGTGCTGCGCGCCATCGGCGGTGGCGCCGCGCTCATCTTCGCGGTGTTTCTTATGTTCCGCGGCGAGATCGGGATCGCGATACCGGTCGGCGTGTTCGGCCTCGGCCTGTTGGGCTGGGTCTCGCTGTGGCCGGCGACATTCGGGGCGCGCACGCAAAAAAGTACCGGTCAGGCCTCGCGCGTTCGCACCGCATTCCTGGAAATGGAGCTCGACCACGACAGCGGCACGATGCATGGCCGCGTTACTGCCGGCCCCCATGCCGGCGCCGCGCTCGATACGCTGGATCGCACGACGCTGATCGATCTGTTCGGCCAAATCGACAGCGACAGCCGCGAATTACTTGCAGCTTATCTTGATCGCCGGGAGCCCGGCTGGCGTGAACACGCGCAAGGCGATGCGGCAGCGGGGAGCGGACGGAACGCGCCGCTCAGCGGCAAAATGACTGAAGAGGAAGCCTATCAAATCCTTGGCGTTCAGGCCGGGGCGAGCACGGAGGACATCACTCGCGCCCACCGTTCCCTCATGAAGAAACTGCATCCCGACCAAGGGGGGACGACGTATCTTGCGGCCCGCGTCAATGAAGCCAAGGACGTTCTTCTTCGTCGCCATCGCTGAGGTACTCCGCACAAATCCTCGCGTGGCCCTCGCTATCCCTGCCTGACGTTCCCTGACGGCTACTTGCCCCGTTTTGGGGTCTTAATCCTTGAGCGCCATGCATTCGAAGTCGCTGCGCTTGAGCTGCTTGCACGCGGCTTCGGCGGTTGCCCTGTCGAAGCCGGCAAAGCGGGCGCGGTAGAACGCCTTGTCGCCCTTCTGAATGCGCTCGGTGAATGGGTCGGCCGCCTTAAGCGCAGTGCTGACTTTCAGTTGCGCCGCGCTCAGGTGCTGCTTTGCCTGGTCTTCGTCGTCGAAAGCGCCGATCTGGATTAGCCATCCGCCATGCGCGTGAATCGGCGCCGCCGACGCAATGGCCGGCTCGGTCTTGGCAGGTTCAGCGTAGGCCATCTCCGGCGCGGCGGTTTCAGTCTCGGCCGGCTCGACCGCCGGAGCCGCGGCTACGGGAGGCGGAGCCGGGATAACCGCCGCAATGGGCACGGGAGCAGGAGCCGGCGCCGGTGCCGGTGCAATCGCCGGCGCGGCAACAGTGGCGATCGGAGGAGCCGACGCCACGTCGGATTTGGCCGGCGCGGGCGTAAGCGCTTGCGCTTGCGGCGCCGCCGCCTTCGCAGCAGGGGCGGGATCGGCGGCGGCGACGACCGTATGCGGCTGCTCCAGCGCCTGAGCCGGCGGTGGTGCAGGGACGCCCGGCTGGGAGATCGCAGGCGGGGAAATGGCGGACTGCGGGACAGGCAGGGCGATCGGCGCCGCGACGGCCACCATCGCTGGCATTGGCGCCAGCGAAGCCGTTTGCACCGGCGCGGTCCGGTAGGTGATGGTCTTCACGAGGAGCGGCTTGATCGGATCGTTGGCGCCGGTCGCGATGTGAGCGTCGACGCTCGATGTTGCCGCGGGATCCGCGTGGGCCGCCGCCGGCGCCGCCGGAGGCTTGGCGACGGCAACCGGTTTCGGTTCTTCCCGCGGCGCGGTCTCGGCGATCATCGGCGCGGTGCGACGGAGCGAGGCCTCGCGAAGGTGCTCGCCGATCAGGTCACGCATGCGGTCGTCGCGGTCGGCGGCCGAAGGACCGCCCATCACCGCGGCAACAATGTAGCGCCCGTCGCGGTGCACCGAAGTGAGGAGGTTGAAACCGGAGGCCCGCGTAAATCCGGTCTTGATGCCGTCGACACCCTCAATCGTGCCGAGCAGGTGATTGTGATTGCGCATCGCCTCGCCGCGGAAGACGAAGGATTCTGTCGAGAAGTATTTGTAGTATTGCGGAAAGCGGTCCTGAATCGCGCGCCCGAGCAAGGTCTGGTCGCGGGCGCTGGTGAGTTGATCGTCGTCCGGCAAGCCCGACGCATTCACGTAAGTGGTGTGCGCCATGCCCAACGCATGAGCCGTTTGCGTCATCTGCTTGGCGAACGCCTCCTCGCTGCCGCCGAGATTTTCGGCGATGACGACGGCGGCGTCGTTGGCGGATTTCGTGACTACGCCCTTGATCGCATCCTCGACCGTGATGGTCTGGCCCGGTTTGAGATCGAGTTTGGTCGGGTCCTGTTCGGAAGCGTGCTCGGAGACGTTGAGCGGGGTATCGAGCTTGATCTTGCCGGTGTCGAGCCGCTCAAACAGCAGATAGAGCGTCATGACCTTGGTCAGCGATGCTGGATGGCGCAACGCATCGGGGCTCGACGCCTGCAGCACCGCGCCGCTATTGCCGTCGACCACGATCGAGGAATACGGCGGCGAATATTCCGCGGCTTCGGAATGATGGCGGACGCGGCCGGCATGCACGTAGTGGACGTGAACGAGGCGGTGATACCAGGCGTCGGCCGTATCGCTGTTGATGGTGAGAGCCGCGATTGCGGCAAAACCCAAGAGGCAACACCGAAGCCCTTGGCGGGCCCCGAAATTTACCCATGCCATTCCGCACCCCGTCCTTGAACGCGCGCCTAGCCCCCGAAAGGCCGCCCTTGCTTCCGGTCGTCACCCGAACAACACGGTCAAGCACGTTAGGCGAACGGCATTGCGAAAGCGTTAAGTGCCCATTTCACCGGCATTTTGCGCGTTATGCATCCAACCGTTGCAGTTTTTTGTGCACTGCACTATATTCGTGTTAATGCCAAGCGGCCTTTTCATGGCGAAGGGCTAGCGAGCTTAGAAATCGGATCCTCCTCCCGCCCAAAGAGATTCATTATGACAAACGAAGAGATGCAGAGGCTCGGCAAAGACAGCATGGAAATGGCGATGACGTCATTTGGCGCGTTGAGCAAGAGCGCGCAGGCCATCGCGGTCGAAGTCGCGGACTATTCCAAGAAATCTGTCGAAGGCTCCGCCGCCGCCTGGGAGAAACTCATCGGCGCAAAGAGCATGGAAAAAGCGATGGAAGTGCAGAGCGAATATCTGAAGTCTTCCTACGACGGCTTCGTTGCCGAGGCGACCAAGCTCGGCGAGCTCTATGTCGACCTTGCCAAGGAAGCCTATAAGCCGTTCGAGGGTGCGATCGCCAAGGCGACCGGAATGAAGTGACGCTCGCGCGTCACGCGCGCCGCCCTCTAGGCCTTGGGCAGGGCGGATTCGATAGCGACGGCAATTCGCGTGAGCAGTTGCTCGATCCGCCCGACGCGGAAGGCGAGATGTTCGAGCGCGTAGGCCGCGCGCTTGTCGGCCGACGGCAAGCTTTGAGCGTCGTAATCTGGCACGAATTCCTGCTCCAGCTCGCGCACGAGCCGAGCCCGCCGTGTGAGGTCGACCATGGTCACCTCCTATTGCACCGGCGCGATGAATATCCGAGTCGGCGGCCAGCACCAAACCGCCACGCGCATCTTGTCCCGCGCGCCGAACACCCTATTTGACCCCCTCGTGTGCGCCGCAGAGCGCGCCAAGGTAGCGGGATAGGAAGTTGAGGCCGGCGGTTACGTATCTTCGCGCTGCTCTCTCGATTTGGCGCGCAAACCACGCTAATTTTATGCTGGTGTATCGGGATTCCTGAGAGCAAGGAGCGTGCGGCGGGCTACGCCGGCGCTTCGGCGCCCTCGTCACCAGTGTGGAAGTCAGACGAACCAATGCCGCCGATTGACCTTACTAGAATTGTGCTACCGGCCCGCCTGGCGGATGACGATCGCAGGCGCAAAGGCGAGGGCGGTCCCGGCACTGCGGTTATTACCAAGACGAAGCCGCAAACCAAGCGGCCGAACCTCTATCGGGTTCTGCTGCTCAACGACGACTACACGCCGATGGAGTTCGTGGTCCACGTCCTCGAGCGGTTCTTCAACAAGGATCAAGACTCGGCGCACCGGATCATGATGCATGTGCATCAGCACGGGATCGGCGAATGTGGAATATTCACCTATGAAGTGGCGGAAACCAAAGTGACGCAGGTTATGGACTTTGCCCGTAAACATCAGCATCCTTTGCAATGCATAATGGAGAAGAAGTGATTCCGGGGGGAAGCACCCAATACAAACGATGAGACATCGAAATGCCCACGTTTTCGCGTAGCCTCGAACAGTCGCTGCATCGGGCCTTGGCGCTTGCCAACGAGCGCCACCACGAATACGCGACGCTGGAGCATTTGCTGCTGGCGCTGATCGAAGATCAGGACGCGGCCGCCGTCATGCGGGCGTGCAACGTCGATCTGGAGAAGCTGCGCCGCAGTCTCATCGCTTACCTCGAATCAGAGCTCGACAATCTGGTCACCGATGGGGCCGAGGATTCCAAGCCCACCGCCGGGTTCCAGCGCGTCATTCAGCGCGCGGTCATTCACGTGCAGTCGTCGGGTCGTGAGGAGGTAACGGGAGCCAACGTCCTGGTGGCCATTTTCGCCGAACGCGAAAGCCACGCCGCTTACTTCCTGCAGGAACAGGACATGACCCGCTACGACGCGGTCAATTACATCAGTCACGGCATCGCCAAGCGGCCCGGCATGTCGGAGGCGCGCCCGGTGCGCGGCGCCGACGAGGATACCGACGCCAAGTCCGGCGACGAGCCCAAAAAGAAGGGCGATGCGCTCGATGCCTATTGCGTGAACCTCAACAAGAAGGCGCGCGACGGCAAGATCGATCCGCTGATCGGCCGCGAGTCCGAAATCAACCGTACCATCCAGGTGCTGTGCCGGCGGCAGAAGAATAATCCCTTGTTCGTCGGCGAGGCCGGCGTCGGCAAGACCGCGATCGCGGAAGGCTTGGCGCGGCGCATCGTCCACGGCGAGGTGCCGGACGTGCTGCGCAATGCAACAGTGTTCGCCCTCGACATGGGCACGCTGCTTGCGGGCACGCGTTATCGCGGCGATTTCGAGGAGCGGCTCAAGCAGGTCATCAAGGAGCTCGAAGCTTATCCTGGCGCGATCCTGTTCATCGACGAGATCCACACCGTGATCGGCGCCGGTGCAACGTCCGGTGGCGCGATGGACGCCTCTAATTTGCTCAAGCCCGCGCTGGCCTCAGGCACAGTGCGTTGCATCGGCTCGACCACCTACAAGGAATACCGGCAGTATTTCGAGAAGGACCGCGCGCTGGTGCGCCGTTTCCAGAAGATCGACGTCAACGAGCCGACGATCCCCGACGCCATCGAAATCCTCAAAGGGCTGAAGCCGTATTTCGAGGATTATCACAAGCTCAAATACACCAACGACGCCATCAAGGCGGCGGTGGAACTGTCAGCGCGCTACATCCACGACCGCAAATTGCCGGATAAGGCGATCGACGTGATCGACGAATCCGGCGCGGCGCAGATGCTGCTGCCGGAGAACCGGCGTAAGCGCACAATCGGGCTCAAGGAGATCGAAACCACGATCGCCACGATGGCGCGCATTCCGCCGCGGGCGGTGTCGAAGGACGACGCCGAGGTGCTCAAGAACCTGCAAGAGACGCTCAAGCGCGTGGTCTACGGCCAGGACAAGGCGATTGAAGCGCTGTCGGCCTCGATCAAGCTCGCCCGTGCCGGGCTGCGCGAACCTGAAAAGCCGATCGGCTGCTATCTGTTCTCCGGCCCGACCGGCGTCGGCAAGACCGAAGTGGCCAAGCAGCTTGCCGCCACGCTCGGCGTCGAGCTGATCCGTTTCGATATGTCGGAATATATGGAGCGCCACACCATATCGCGGCTGATTGGCGCGCCGCCGGGCTATGTCGGTTTCGATCAGGGCGGGCTCCTCACCGATGGCGTCGACCAGCATCCGCATTGCGTGCTGCTGCTCGACGAGATCGAGAAGGCGCATCCCGATCTGTTCAACGTGCTCCTGCAGATCATGGATCATGGCAAGCTGACCGATCACAACGGCAAGCAGGTCGATTTCCGCAATGTGATCCTGATCATGACCACCAATGCCGGCGCCGCCGACATGGCGCGCGCCGCGTTCGGCTTCACGCGAAGCAAGCGCGAGGGCGACGACATGGAGGCGATCACGCGGCTGTTCGCGCCCGAGTTCCGCAACCGGCTCGACGCGATCATCACCTTTGCGCATCTGTCGCCCGAGATCATCGCCATGGTGGTCGAGAAATTCGTCCTGCAGCTCGAGGCGCAGCTCGCCGATCGCGATGTCACGATCGAGCTGACCGACGAAGCGACCAAATGGCTGATCGCCAACGGCTACGACGAACTGATGGGCGCGCGGCCGATGGCGCGGGTGATCCAGGAGCACATCAAGAAGGCGCTCGCCGACGAGGTGCTGTTCGGCCGCCTCAAGTCCGGCGGTCACGTGCGCGTCATCGTCGTCACCGACGAGGCCGGCAACAGCAAGCTCGCCTTCGATTATCCGGACGGGCCGGTGAAGCCGCGGCCGGAAAAGCTGCCGGTGCCGCGCCGCGCCAAGGCCAAGCGAAGCTCCGCGCCGCGGCGCAAGCCCGGATCGGGACCGACTGGCCCGCGCGGCGACGACACGCCGCCGCGCCGCGGCACCGTGCCGAAGGTGCCGCTCGTCAAGGTCTGACGCGAGACTGGCGATCCGTGGATCGGGCTGACGCGGCGGGCGCGTTGCGCTCGCCGCCGGCGCGACATTGACACCGTGCGCGACGCGGGCTTTCTACCCCACGATGCGGTTGGCCCGAAATCAATGATCGACAACAGATACCAGCCCGCCGCGGTCGAGAGCCGCATCTATGCAGCGTGGGAGGCGGCTGGCGCCTTTCGCGCGGGGCGGCCGGAGCGTGCCATCGGCCCCGCCATACTGCATCGTCATTCCGCCGCCCAACGTCACCGGCTCGCTGCATATGGGCCACGCGCTCAACAATACGCTGCAGGACATTCTCTGCCGTTTCGAGCGCATGCGCGGCAAGGACGTGCTGTGGCAGCCGGGCACCGACCATGCCGGCATCGCCACGCAGGCGGTGGTCGAGCGGCAGCTCATGGAGCGCCAGGAACTCGAGCCGCGAGCATCGGCCGCGAGGCGTTCATCAAGCGCGTCTGGGAATGGAAGGCGGAATCCGGCGGCACCATCATCAGCCAGTTGAAGCGTCTCGGCGCCTCCTGCGACTGGTCGCGCGAGCGCTTCACCATGGACGAAGGTCTTTCACGCGCCGTGCTGAAAGTCTTCGTCGCGCTCTACCGCGAAGGCCTCATCTACAAGGACAAGCGGCTGGTCAATTGGGACCCGAAGCTCAAAACCGCGATCTCCGATCTCGAAGTGCAGCAGGTCGAGACCAAGGGCCAGCTCTGGTTCATCAAATATCCGATCGAAGGCAGCGACGAATTCATCGTCGTGGCGACGACGCGGCCCGAAACCATGCTCGGCGACGTCGCGGTCGCGGTGCATCCCGGACAATGAGCGGCTAGAAGCATCTGATCGGCAAGACCGCGATCCTGCCGTTGGTCGGCCGGCGCATTCCGATCATCGCCGACGACTATGCCGATCCGGAAAAAGGTTCGGGCGCGGTCAAGATCACGCCGGCGCACGACTTCAACGATTTCGAGGTCGGCCGGCGCCACAATTTGCCGCTGATCAATGTGTTCGACGACGAGGCGCATCTCGACCTCAAGGGCAATGCCGCGTTTCTCGACAGACGTTCCGGCATCGGCGGAGCTCGACGCGACACTGCGTTGCAAGGCTTCGATCGCATCGCGGCGCGCAGAAAATCGTCGAACGACTTGGAGGTCGCGGCCTCATCGACAAAATCGAGCCGACGACGCATGTCGTGCCGCATGGCGACCGCTCCGGCGTCGTGCTCGAGCCGTTTCTCACCGATCAGTGGTACGTCGACGCCAAGACGCTGGCGGAACCGGCCATTGCCGCCGTGCGCGAGCGCAGAACCGTGTTCGTGCCGCCGCAATGGGAAGCGACGTTCTTCAACTGGATGGAAAACATCCAGCCCTGGTGCATCTCGCGGCAAATCTGGTGGGGCCATCAGAATTCCCGCCTGGTACGGACCGGACGGAAAAATCTTCGTGGCCGAGACCGAGGACGACGCGGTCGCCGACGCGCTCGCCCATTACACCGAGATCGAGGAGATCACGGCGGAAGAGGGCCACGATATCGCCGCCGATCCGGAGCGGCGCGCCCGCTTCGCCCGCGACTATATCAAGCGCGACGAGGATGTCCTCGACACCTGGTTCTCCTCGGCGCTGTGGCCGTTCTCGACATTGGGTTGGCCGGACCAGACGCCGGAGCTCAAGCGTTTCTATCCGACCAGCACGTTGGTCACCGGCTTCGACATCATCTTCTTCTGGGTCGCGCGGATGATGATGATGGGCCTGCATTTCATGAAAGAGGTGCCGTTCCACGACGTCTACATCCACGCGCTCGTGCGTGACGCTGCTGGCGCGAAAATGTCGAAGTCGAAGGGCAACGTCATCGATCCGTTGCAAGTGATCGACGAGTACGGCGCCGACGCCTTGCGCTTCACGCTGGCCGCCATGGCGGCGCAGGGCCGCGATATCAAATTGTCGGCGCAACGCGTCGAAGGCTATCGCAATTTCGCAACGAAACTCTGGAATGCCGCTCGCTTCGCCGAGATTAATGGCTGTGCGCGCGACCGCGACTTCGATCCGCATCACGCCAAGGAAACGCTCAATCGCTGGATCGCGTACGAAACCGCGAAGGCCGGACGCGAAGTGACGGCGGCGATCGAGGCTTACAAGTTCAATGACGCGGCGAACGCAATCTATCGTTTCGTCTGGAACGTCTATTGCGACTGGTATCTCGAACTGATCAAGCCGGTGCTGACCGGGCCTGACAGCCCCGGCAAAAGCGAAACGCGCGCCGCCGCCGCCTGGGCGCTCGACGAGATTCTAAGACTGCTGCACCCGTTCATGCCGTTCATCACCGAAGAGCTTTGGGCCGTTACGCGCCGAGCAGGGTGCGAAGCGCCCTCACATGCTGGCGCTCGATGCATGGCCGACGCACGACGGGCTCGATGATGCCGCGGCGGAAGGCGAGATCGGCTGGGTGATCGATCTCATCACCGCCATTCGTTCCGTCCGCGTCGAGATGAATATTCCGGCCGCCACGATGCTGCCGCTCGTGCTGGCCGGCGCTACGCCGCAAACTGCCATTCGCGCAAAGCACTGGGCGGAATTCGTGCAACGGCTGGCGCGCGTAGCCGACATTTCCTTCGCCGATGCGGTGCCGCGGGGCGCGGTGCAACTTGTCGTTCGCGGCGAAGTCGCGGCGCTGCCACTTGCGGGCGTGATCGATCTCGACGCCGAGCGCGCCCGGCTGGCCAAAGAAATGGCCAAGGCCGACGCCGACATCGCGCGCGTCGACGCCAAGCTTGGCAATGCCAACTTTGTCGCGCGCGCGCCGGAAGAAGTCGTCGAAGAAGAAAAAGAGAAGCGCGAGGAGGCCGAGATGCGCAAGGCCAAGATCGCCGAGGCGCTGGAGCGGCTAAAGGCGCGGCATGAGAATTTTTATTGCGGGCGCAACCGGTGTGATCGGTCGCCGACTGATCCCGCTCCTCGTTGCCGCCGGCCACGCCGTCACGGGCACGACCCGCACGCCTGACAAGACGAAAATCGACGCGTTAAAGGCAGCCGGTGCCCAGCCGTTTGTCATCGACGCCATGGACGATCGAAGCTGGGCGGTCGCGATGGAACAATCGCGGCCGGAGGTTGTCATTCATCAATTGACCGCGCTGCCCGACGTTCTCGATCCGGCAAAAATGGCGGACGTGCTGAGAGAGAACAGTCAGCTCCGCATCGTCGGCACCCGCAATCTGGTGGTAGCCGCGCAAGCCGCCGGCGCCCGCCGCCTGATCGCGCAAAGCATTGCCTTTGGCTATGCGCCGGGTCCGGAGCCGCACGCCGAGACGGATCCGATCGCGTCACCCGATGGTGACACGCCGGCGGCGATCACGGCGCGTGGCGTGCGGTCGCTCGAAAACGCCGTTCTCACTGCCGTTGGCATCGAGGGCATCGTGCTGCGCTACGGCCGGCTCTACGGTCCGGGGACCTGGTTTGCATCCGCCGAGGGCCGCGGCCCGCTCCACGTCGACGCCGCGGCGGAGGCGGCGCTGCTTGCCATCACGCGCGGCGCACCGGGCATCTACAACATTGCCGAAGACGACGGCGCGGTGACGGTCGATAAGGCGCGGCGGGAGCTGGGCTTCGATCCGTCGTTCAGGCTTTCCGCTTGAAAGGTTTGCTTAGAAAGCGCGATGCCTTTTCTCCGTAGCGCCACGGTGTGTCGACCGCCTTGGTGAGGCCGATACGCGGCCCGGAGACGACCTCCACCTCGCCCTGACGGGCGAAGAGCTCGAAGGGTGGCTCGTCGAGCGCCAGTCCGTTTTGCCGGTGCGAAATGTGTAGCGCCTCGCAGAGCCGGCCGGGACCGGAGCAAAGCAGCCGCGGATCGGTCATGCCCCGGCGCCGCCGCATGGCGGCAAGCCCGGTCGTCGGTTCAAGAGCACGGATCAGCACAGCGCTGGCCGAACCCTCCGGCTCGCAGACGAAGTTCAGGCACCAGTGGATGCCATAGGAACGGTACACATAGGCGTAGCCCGGCGGCCCGAACATGATTGCATTGCGGTCGGTCTGGCCGCGAAAACTATGCGCTGCGGGATCGGTGTGGTGGTAGGCCTCGACCTCGACCAGCCGGCCGCCGACGCCGTTAAACAGCAGCGTCGCCCCGATCAAATCGGGCGCCACCTCGAGGACGCTGCGGCGAAAGAAGCTCTTGGTCAGTCGTTTCGGCAAATTGCTTGGCCCTTGCCACCCGCACCGGCGGCCGGATGGTAAACCGCCAGTTAACCACACGCCGCTGGGCTGGCTGAACCTGTGGCTCCGCGGCCACAGCCTGGGAACATTTCACAGGATCACATTCTAGCCACGGCCAAAGCCGCTTTTTGGCCATAGGATTTCTCGAAAGCGATGGCCACGGCGAGTCCGCGTGGATTCTAAGCCGTTGCGTACTTCCGGCAGCCCGGCACGTCTCGCCTTGACGTCGGATGGGAGGGGCGAAAGGGCCCGTTTGGCCCGCTAAAGTTGATGGACGCCAAGGCCGATTTGAAATTACGGCTGCCGAGCAGGCATGCCACTGAAGGTCCCGAACGGGCGCCGCACCGCGCGTTTTATTACGCGATGGGGCTGACGACCGAACAAATTCACCAGCCGTTCGTCGGCGTGGCGACCTGCTGGAACGAAGCCGCACCCTGCAATATTGCGCTGATGCGCCAGGCCCAGGCGGTCAAACTCGGCGTCGCCTCCGTGGGCGCCACCGCGCGCGAGTTTTGCACCATCACCGTGACCGACGGCATCGCCATGGGCCATGCCGGCATGAAGTCGTCTTTGCCGTCACGCGAAGTGATTGCCGATTCCGTGGAATTGACGGTGCGCGGGCATTCCTACGACGCGCTCATCGGAGTCGCCGGCTGCGACAAGTCCCAGCCCGGCATGATGATGGCGATGTGCCGGCTCAACGTACCGTCGATCTACATTTACGGCGGGTCGATCCTGCCGGGCACCTTCAAGGGCAAGCCCGTCACCATCCAGGACGTCTACGAAGCCGTCGGCCGGCACTCGATCGGCGCCATGTCGGACGCGGATCTCGACACGCTCGAACAAAATGCCTGTCCGTCGGCCGGCGCCTGCGGCGCGCAGTTCACCGCCAACACCATGGCGACGGTGTCGGAGGCGATCGGTCTTGCGCTGCCGTACTCCGCCGGCGCTCCGGCGCCGTACGAGATCCGCGACAAATTCTGCATGCTGGCGGGCGAGATGATCATGGATCTGATCACCAAGAATATTCGTCCGCGCGACATCGTCACGCGCCGGGCTTTGGAGAACGCGGCGGCGGTCGTCGCGGCGACCGGCGGTTCGACCAATGCCGCGCTGCATCTGCCGGCCATCGCCCACGAATGCGGCATCAAATTCGATCTGTTCGACGTCGCCGAAATCCTGAAAAAGACACCGTATATCGCGGATCTGAAACCGTCCGGCCGTTATGTGGCCAAAGACATGTTCGAAGCTGGCGGCGTGCCGCTACTGATGAAGACACTGCTCGACCATGGCTTCCTGCACGGCGACTGCCTCACCGTCACCGGCCGAACGATCGCCGAGAACCTTAAATCGGTGAAGTGGAATCCCGATCAGGCCGTCGTTTATCCGGCGAACCAACCGATTCTGGCCGACCGGCGGCGTCATCGGCCTGAAAGGCAACCTCGCGCCCGATGGTGCGATCGTGAAGGTTGCCGGGATGGAGCGTTTGCAGTTCTCCGGCCCGGCGCGGTGCTTCGACGGCGAGGAAGCCTGTTTCGAGGCGGTGAAGCACAAGAAGTACAAGGAAGGCGACGTGCTGGTCATCCGTTACGAGGGCCCCAAGGGCGGCCCCGGCATGCGCGAAATGCTGTCGACCACCGCCGCGCTCTACGGTCAGGGCATGGGCGGCAAGGTCGCGCTGATCACCGACGGGCGCTTCTCCGGCGCCACCCGCGGCTTTTGCGTCGGCCATATCGGCCCGGAAGCCGCCGTCGGCGGGCCGATTGCGCTGTTGCGCGACGGCGACATCATCAAACTCGACGGTGAGAAGGGCACGCTCGACGTCGAACTGACGCAAAGCGAACTCGATAGCCGCGCCAAGGAATGGAAGCCGCGGCCGGAAGAATACACCTCCGGCTATTTGTGGAAATACACCCAGCAGGTGGGAGCGGCGCGCACCGGTGCGGTGACCCATCCGGGCGGCGCGGCAGAGAAAGAGTGCTATGCGGATATCTAGCCCCATAGCGCGCATCGCGACGTGCGGCATGGCCGCCGGCCTGGTCGGCGGACTTTGGGTCGCGCTTGGCTATGGCCCGCATTCCGTCGGCGGTCTTGGTCTGGAGCCGGCATTCGCCTTCGATGGCACGACCTCGTCGAGCACCGCGGTATTGTCGCCGACCGACGGCTTGCGCGGCGGCAGTCACCCTTCCGACAGCGGCGAAAAAACCAGCGCTTTGACGGCGCTGCAATATGCGGCCGAGCAGGGCCAGCCGGTCGCGCAGTGGAAGCTTGGCCGCATGTATGCGGATGGCGACGGCGTGCCGCACGACGATCTGCGCGCGTTCAATTATTTCAGCGATATCGCCAACACCCATCCAGACGATGCGCTCGGCACGCCGCAAGCGAGTTTTGTCGCCAACGCCTTCGTGGCGCTCGGGCGTTATTATCTCACCGGCATCCCCAATACGAAGATCGTCGCCGATCAGGCGCGCGCGCGCGACATGTTCGGCTATGCGGCGACCTATTTCGGCGACGCCGACGCACAATACGAACTCGGCCGTTTTTATCTGAGCGAGACGCCGAGCGATCCGCACCAGGCGGCGCGCTGGTTCCAACTCGCCGCCACCAAAGGCCATTGCCGCGCCGAAGTCGCGCTTGGCGACATGCTGTTCCAGGGCCAGGTGGTGCCGCGGCAGGCCGCGCGCGGACTGATGTGGCTGACGCTGGGCAAGGATTGCGCCGGCACCGACGAGAGCTGGGTCAAGCCGCTCTATGACATCGCCTTCCAGCACGCCAGCGACGACGAACGCGCCGTGGCGCTCGTCTATCTCGAAGACTGGCTCAAGGGCCGGCGCGACTAGGCGCGTCCTAAAATCGGTAGGCCGCGAAATGATGCCGCCTACTTCATCTCAATATCAAGATCGATCCACACCGGCACGTGATCCGACGGCTTCTCCCACGCGCGGACGTGACGATCGATGCCGGCAGCGCCAAGCTTGTCGGCGGCCGCCGGCGACAGCAAAAGATGATCGATGCGGATGCCGTTGTTCTTTTGCCAGGCGCCGGCCTGATAATCCCAGAAGGTGAACAGGCCGGGATCGTCGCTGGTCGCGCGCACCGCGTCGGTGAGGCCGAGATTGACCAGCGCGCGATATTCATCGCGGGTGCGCGGCAGGAACAAAGCATCGGCGGTCCAGGCTTGCGGATTGCGCGCATCGGCGGCGGTCGGAATGACGTTGTAATCGCCGGCCATGACGAGCGGCTCTTCCAATAACAGCCGCTGGCGCGCATAAGCGGCGAGCCGCTTCATCCAGCCGATTTTGTAGGTGTATTTTTCGGTGTCCGGCGGATTGCCGTTGGGCAGGTAGATGCTGGCGACCCGCAACGCGCCCCTGCGCCGTCGACACGACGGCTTCGATGAAGCGGGCGTGATCGTCCCGATCGTCGCCGGGCAAGCCGGCGTTGACTTCATCGAACGGAAATTTCGACAGCAACGCGACGCCGTTGAACGTCTTCTGCCCATGCACGGCGACATTGTAGCCGAGGCTTTCGAACTCCAGCCGCGGAAAAGCGTCATCGACGCATTTGGTTTCTTGCAGGCAGACAATGTCCGGCTTGCGCTCGGCAAGCCACGCCCGCGCGGAATCGAGCCGCTGCTTGATCGAATTGACGTTCCAGGTGGCGATGCGCACTGGAAAATTTGGAGCGTTTAAAGCGCGAAACTGGTGCCGCAACCGCATGACGCGGTCGCCTTCGGATTGTTGACCTTGAACGAAGAGCCGATCAGATCGTCGACAAAATCGATTTCCGAACCCGCCATATAATTGAGCGAGATCGGGTCGATCAGCACGGTCGCGCCGCTTTTCTCGATGACGATATCGTCGTCGGCCCGGCTGCGCTCGGTGTCGAATTTGTACTGGAACCCGGAGCAGCCGCCGCCTTCGACGCTGACGCGCAGCATGGTGCCGGCCGGCTCCTTTTGCAGGATTTGGCCGATTTTCTGCGCCGCCCGGTCGGTCACAATGACGTTGGCAGTCATTTTCGTCTCCGCAACATCGGCTTTCGCCGTGAATCGCGCCGATTGCAACGCCTGCAGCACGATAGTTAAGTGCGGCGCAAGCTAAAATCAATCGGCCGCGCGAGCCCGGCCGGGGCACATTGGCGATGGACGCTGCCACTTCCCGCGCGCTTTATGCATGC
This sequence comes from uncultured Alphaproteobacteria bacterium, assembly GCA_963743395.1. Classification (GTDB taxonomy): domain Bacteria; phylum Pseudomonadota; class Alphaproteobacteria; order Rhizobiales; family Xanthobacteraceae; genus BOG-931. Next base: position 1,312,572 of record CAVUPV010000013.1, on the reverse strand, counting down.
GATCCCGAGCAGAGCCGGGGCCGGCTTCATGCCGAGCCGGCGAGCAAAAGCCGCAGCGCCTTCCGCCGCGACTGCGACCGCATCATCCATGCCACGGCGTTCCGGCGCCTCAAGCACAAGACGCAGGTGTTCGTCTTCGACGAGGGCGACCATTATCGCACGCGGCTCACCCACACCCTCGAAGTCACGCAGGTGGCGCGTGCGCTGGCGCGGCGGCTGCGTCTCGACGAGGACCTCGCCGAGGCGCTGGCGCTGGCGCACGATCTCGGCCATCCGCCGTTCGGCCATGCCGGCGAGCGCGCGCTGGACGCCTGCCTGGCCGCCTACGGCGGCTTCGACCACAACGCGCAGACGCTGCGCATTGTGACCGCGCTGGAGCGGCGTTACCCGGACTTCGACGGCCTCAACCTGACCTGGGAAACACTCGAAGGGCTGGTCAAGCACAACGGTCCGCTCACCGATCGCGGCGGTGCGCCGCTCGGCCGTTATCGCGCGCACGGCGTCCCCGAAACCATCCTCGACTATACCCGGCTGCAGGATTTGCAATTGTGGAGTTTCGCCGGCGTCGAAGCGCAAATCGCCGCTTTTGCCGACGATATCGCCTATGACGCGCACGACATCGACGACGGCCTGCGCGCCGAACTGTTCGGCCTCGACGACATTGCCGCCGTGCCGCTGCCGGGGAAAATCATCGGCGACATCCGCGCCGCCCATCCCGGGCTCGACGCCCATCGGCTGGTCCATGAACTCGTCCGCCAGCTTATTGGCCTGTTGATCGACGACGTCGTCGCCGAGACCGGCCGGCGGCTTGCCGTGCTGGTGCCGCGCTCGGCCGATGATGTGCGGCGCGCGCCGTCGCCGGTCGCCGGTTTTTCGCCGGGCGTGGGCGAAGCCGATCGCGCCATCAAAAGCTTCCTGGAAAAGCGCATGTATCGCCACGCCCGCGTCATGCGGGTGATGGAGCAGGCGGCCGACGTGGTTCGCGACCTGTTCGCCCGCTACAGCGCGCATCCCGCCGACCTGCCGGCGGAGTGGACCGAAGGGATCGACGCACTCGACGAAGCGTCGCGCATCCGCCGCATCGCCGATTTCATCGCCGGCATGACCGATCGCTTTGCGCTCGCCGAGCATGCCCGGCTCTTTGACTCGACTCCGGAATTGCGTTAGGCGCGCGGCGCGAGATGGCCAACTCCACCGAAGCCGACAAATATTTTCGCCGATACGCTCGAACGCGTGCGTATGGCGGCCCGCGATATCCTGCCGCCGGACACCGACGTCGTCGCGTGTTCAAGTCGAGCCGCCGCGCGACTGCTAGCCATGGCGACATCGCGACCAACGCCGCGATGGTGCTCGCCAAGGAGTGCCGGCCTGAAACCGCGCGAACTTGCCGAGGCGATCGCCGAAAGGCTGCTTGCCGACGATCGGTCGAGAAAGCAGGCGTGGCCGGCCCGGGCTTCATCAATCTCACGCTCAAGCCCGCAGCCTGGTCCGAAGCACTGCGGACGGCGGTAGCGCTCGGCCGGGATTATGGCCGCAGCGACATCGGCGCCGGCGTTCCGGTTAAACGTCGAATATGTTTCGGCCAATCCGACCGGTCCGATGCATGTCGGTCATGGCCGCGGCGCGGTGTTCGGCGACGCGCTGGCGAGCCTGCTCGGCTTCGCCGGCTTTGCCGTGACGCGCGAATACTACATCAACGACGCCGGCGTGCAGGTCGATGCGCTCGCCCGGTCGGCCTATCTGCGCTATCGCGAAGCCCTCGGCGAGACCATCGGCGCAATTCCGGAGGGACTTTATCCCGGCGACTATCTCAAGCCGGTCGGCGCGGCGCTTGCGGCGGAATATGGCGATGCGCTGAAAGAGCAGCCCGAGGCGAAATGGCTGCCGGTCGTGCGCGACAAGACAATCGACATGATGATGGCGGCGATCCGCGCCGATCTCGCCGCGCTCAACGTCACCTTCGATGTCTTTTTTTCCGAACGCTCGCTGGCCGCGAGCGGCGCTGACCAGGTTGGCACGACGATCGAATGGCTCCGGCAGCGCGGCTACGTCTATGAAGGCCGCTTGCCGCCGCCGAAGGGCGCGCCGGTCGAAGATTGGGAAGATCGCGAACAGACGCTGTTTCGTTCGACTGCGTTCGGCGACGACGTCGATCGGCCGCTGAAGAAGTCCGACGGCTCCTACACCTATTTTGCCTCCGACATCGCCTATCATCGCTCCAAACTTGAGCGCGGCTTTCGTACCCTGATCGACGTCTGGGGCGCCGATCACGCCGGCTACATCAAGCGCATGCAGGCGGCGGTCGCGGCCTTGAGCGAGCGCAAAGCCGAACTCGACGTCAAAGTCGTGCAGCTCGTCAAGCTCATGCGGGCCGGCGTCGCCGGTCACAATGTCGAAGCGGGCAGGGGAGTTCGTCACGTTACGCGAAGTGGTGGACGAAGTCGGGCGCGACGCCGTCCGCTTCATGATGCTGTTTCGCAAGAACGACGCCGTGCTTGAATTCGATCTTGCCAAAGTGCTGGAGCAGTCGCGCGATAACCCGGTGTTCTATGTTCAGTACGGCCACGCGCGGGCGCAGTCGATCTTTCGCAATGCGCGGGCGGCGTTTCCCGATCTTGCGGCCGACGTGACGAGCTTGGCCGAAGGCGCGAATTTGACGGTGCTTTCGGATCCGGCGGAACTCGCGCTGATGCGGCGTATTGCGCTTTATCCGCGCACCGTCGAGGCGGCATCTGCCGCGCACGAGCCGCATCGAATCGCGTTTTATCTGTTCGATTTGGCATCCGAGTTTCATGCGCTTTACACGCTCGGCAACGCCTCGCCACATTTACGCTTCATTATCCAGAATGATCGACAACTGACCGAGGCCCGGCTTGTGCTTGTACAAGGCGTTGCCACCGTGCTCGCGTCGGGGCTGGCGCTCCTTGGGGTCGAAGCGCCGAATGAGATGCGGTGATCGCCTTCGCTGTCGGACGGTGGATTTGTCGGGGCAGTCGCTGACCAGTATCGCGTAACCGCCTGAATCGGGGCGAAATTTTATGGCCGACAACAATTTCCGTTCCGACCGCAACCGCGATCCGCTCGCGCATCGCAGCGCCGATGCGGCCGCGCGCGAAGCGGTCGACGATCCGCTGGCGGAACTCGCTCGCCTCATCGGCCAAAGCGCGACAATGAATGACGACGACCGATACACTTCGCCGCCGCGCGATTACGCCGCGCCGGCCGGCCATGTCGATTGGGCGGCGGATGACCGCTACGCCGAACAAAGCGACGTCGATCAAGAAGCTTACGATCAGCGTTACGAGCAACGCTACGACGAACGTTACGACGAGCGCCGCGAGCCGCCGCCGCTCGCCGATCCCCGCCTCCCGCAGCCTCCTGCGCTGTCTGCCCGGGATCGCGCCTACGCGCCGTCACCCGCCCGTCAGTTTTCCGCGCCGGCCCTGACGTCACCGCCGCATTATCGCGATGACCAAGAGGCGGAAGGCGGCCCCCAACTGCCGGCTTTCCTGCCGCGAGCGCCTGACAGCCGTTACCAATATGACGATCAGGAGCAGGGCGGTTCCGACGATCAATATGCGCTTGACGACTACGAGGACGACGCCCCGAACGGACGCCGGCGCGGTGGTTTCGTCGTCATTGCGGCGGTTCTCGGTTTGGCGGTGCTCGGCACCGCCGGTGCGTTTGCTTATCGCGCCATGTTCGGCGGTTCGGTGCTGCCGTCGCTGCCGCCGATCATCAAGGCGGACGACGGGCCGACCAGGATCATGCCGAACACCGCGAATGCCCAGGGTAGCGCTTCAAATCAAGTGGGTGCGAACAGTTCCGGTTCTGGCGACCAGCTCGTGCCGCGCCAGGAGACGCCGGTCAACGTACCGCAACCGGCAAATGCTGTAGCGCCGACGGCGCCACGGGTCGTCGCCACCATCCCGATTTTCCCCGATCAGACCCCTGGGCCGCCGACCGGGCAAATGCCATCGCGACGACGCGGCCTGCCCATGCCAAATGCTCCGATGCCTTCCGGACAGGCACCGAATGCCACGGCGCCGGGCGTCGCTGTACCGCCCATGCTCGCAGTGCAAAACGCTCCTGCGCCTGCCGTCGCAGTCACTGGCGGCGCCGATCAGCTGAATGCGGTGCAGAGTACCGCGCCGAAAAAGATACACACCGTTCCGATCCGGCCCGATCAAGCGGCTCCGTCGGACGCGACCGCCACCGCAGCGCCGCCGCCCGCGTCGGTGGTGGCGCCCCGACCGCCAACCCAGCGCGTCGCCAAGCCTGCCGCCCAGGCCGATGCCAATGCTCCGCTTTCGATCGTTCCTAACCAGGGCGGTGAAACCCCCGCCGCACCGGCGCGTAGCCCGGCCGCTCCGACCACGCCCGACCACGCTGGCTTCAGCCGCAAGCGCCCCTGCGGCCGCGCCCGGGGGCGCCGGCGGCTACGCGGTTCAGGTCTCCTCCCAGCGCAGCGAAGCCGAAGCGCAATCCGCGTTTCGGGCGCTCCAGACCAAGTTCCCCGACCAGCTCGGCGGCCGGCAGCCGCTGGTCCGCCGTGCCGACCTCGGCGACAAGGGCATCTTCTATCGTGCTCTGGTCGGGCCCTTTGCCTCAATGGAGCAGGCGGCCGCGATGTGCTCCAGCCTCAAGGCCGCCGGCGGCACTTGCATCGTCCAGCGAGACTAATTCGGCCGTTCCGGCGGCCGAAGCTTGACCCTCGGCCGCGGCGCACGTAAGCGGCCCGAATGCGCGCCTTCATCACCGGGATTGCGGGACCCGCGCTGACCAGCGAGGAGCGCCGCTTCCTCAAAGAGGCTCAGCCGTGGGGCCTGATCCTGTTCAAGCGCAACATAACGGACCCTGACTCGGTACGCCGGTTGATCGAGGAGTTCCGTGCCGTCGTCGGCCGTCAAGCGCCCGTTCTGATCGACCAGGAGGGCGGCCGAGTGCAGCGCCTGGGGCCGCCGCATTGGCCGAGCTATCCGCCGGGCGCCGCCTATGGCGCGTTTTACGATCGGGACCGCAATCTGGGCCTTGCCGCGGCGAGGCTTGGCGGCCGCCTGATCGCGGCCGATCTCGTGGCACTCGGCATCAACGTCGACTGCGCACCGATCGCGGATTTGCCAGTCGCCGGAGCCGATCCGGTCGTGGGGGACCGCGCCTATGGCACCGACCCCGCCAAAGTAGCGGCCATTGCCGCGGCCATCGCGGAAGGCCTCAATGAGGGTGGCGTCCTGCCGGTCCTCAAGCATCTCCCTGGCCATGGCCGGGCCACCGCCGATAGCCACGACAGACTCCCGGTGGTCGGCACCGACCGGGCGACGCTCGAGGCTACCGATTTCGCGGCGTTTCGGCCGCTGGCGGCGCTGCCGCTTGGGATGACGGCGCATGTTGTGTTTACAGCGATCGACCCGGTCGCGTCGGCCACCACTTCCGCCACTATAGTGCGGGACGTGATTCGTGATTCGATTGGCTTTGGGGGCCTGCTGATGAGCGACGATATCTCCATGGGTGCCCTGTCGGGCTCGCTCGGAGAGCGCGCCCGGGCGGCGCTTGCGGCAGGGTGCGATATGGTTCTCCATTGCAACGGCAAGATGCCCGAAATGCTCGCGGTGGCTGCTGAGGCGCCGCTCTTGGCCGGCGCGGCGTCCCGGCGGGCCGAGGCCGCCTTGGCGGCGCGAAAACCGCCTCGGCCATTTGAATTTGCCCGCCCCCTGGATGCATTTTCCAAACTTATGGCGGGTATCTGGCAGCCCGCGTCGGGAGCCGCATGACCGCCGAAGATGAGTTCGAAGCCGATCTGACGGAGCGGGCCTCCGACGAGCCTGCGCTCGTGGTCGACGTCGAGGGTTTTGAAGGTCCGCTCGATCTGCTGCTCACGCTCGCGCGCCAGCAGAAGGTCGACCTCGCTAAAATTTCCATTCTCGCGCTCGCCGATCAGTATCTCGCTTTCGTCGAGGCGGCGCGCCAGATGCGGCTCGAGCTGGCCGCCGACTATCTGGTGATGGCGGCGTGGCTCGCCTACCTGAAATCGCGGTTGCTCCTGCCGGAGCAGCATCCGGCCGAAGGCATGAGCGCCGAAGACATGGCGAATGCGCTGGCGCACCGCCTGCGGCGGCTGGAATCGATCCGGCAAGTCGCCGAGCAATTGCTCAATCGCCCGCAGCTCGGCCGTGACGTATTTGACCGCGGACAGCCGGAGCCGATTGCCGAGATCAGGCACCCGCAATGGTCGGCAACGATCTACGACCTGCTCTCGGCCTATGCCGGGCGCCGGCAGACCCAGGCGAGATCGTTCGTGCGCATGCCCCAGCGTACGGTCTGGTCGCTCGCCGAAGCGCGCGAGGCGCTTGAACGGCTGGTCGGCCAATCGATGGATTGGAGCCCGCTCGATCAATACCTCATCGCCTATCTAGTCGATCCGTCGATGGCTGCGACCGTGCTGGCTTCGAGCTTTGCCGCGGCGCTTGAACTCATCCGGGAAGGCCGCATGGAGGCGCACCAGCAGGGCTCGTTCACACCGCTCTACCTGCGCAAGCGGCAGAATGCACAGGGCGGCGCGTCTGCGGAACCGGGGAATGCGTAAGCGGAGGGAGACCGAACCGATGTCGAACGTCGCGAAGATGCGGGTGATCGTTGGCGACAAGGAAGAGCGCGTGACAGATCAAGTTCGCGCTGAAGAGTTGCGCATTCTCGAAGCGCTGCTGTTCGCCGCCGAGGCGCCGCTCGACGAAAAAATCCTGGCGCGGCGCCTGCCGGCCGGCGCCGACGTTCGCGCGTTGCTCACGGAGTTGCAAAAAGAATACGCTCCGCGCGGCGTGAACCTTGTCCGGATCGGCGGCAAATGGACGTTGCGCACCGCCAACGATCTTGCCTGGCTCCTGACCCATGAATCGGTGGTCACGCGAAAACTGTCGCGTGCCGCGATCGAGACGCTCGCCATCGTGGCCTATCATCAGCCGGTGACGCGCGCCGAGGTCGAGGAGATCCGCGGCGTCAGCACCTCCAAGGGCACGCTCGACGTGTTGCTCGAAACCGGCTGGATCAGGCTGCGCGGCCGGCGCAAGGCGCCCGGCCGGCCGGTGACTTACGGGACCAACGATGCGTTCCTGTCACATTTCGGGCTCGATGCGCTCACCGATCTGCCCGGTCTCGACGAACTCAAGGGCTCGGGCCTGATCGACGGCACGATACCGTCCGACTTCGCCGTGCCGGTCCCGTCCGACGATCCGGCGTTGCGGGACGACGAGGACCCGCTCGGACCCGAAGATCTGGATTTGGGCCTCGCACCGCCGGCCGGGCGCACTGAGGAATAAATCGCGCTATTCCTTGATCTGCCTTGGAAAAGCCGTCGCTGGGCGCGTTAACCTGCGGCTTAACGGCATGGCCGGCGCGCTTGTTTTTGCGCCCCCCGACGCCTAGTTTCTGGCTAAAATCGGCATCTCGCCGCGGGTGCACACGCTGTCGTGAGCGTTCTGGCGGACGGAGGATTTCATGGGTTCATTGAGCATCTGGCATTGGCTGGTCGTTGGCGCCGTACTTCTGCTGGTGTTCGGCGGACGCGGCAAGATTTCGGACATGATGGGCGACGTCGCCAAGGGCATCAAAGCCTTCAAGAAAGGCATGTCCGATGAGGATACCGCCGAAGCCCCCAAGACCGATGCGCCGATAAAGACCATCGACCACCAGGCGACCGCCGATATCAAGCGGCGCGCCGAATCCGAGAGCAAGGTCTAGCGCTCGCGAGCTCTCGCGCCGATCGCCACCGCGCGGCCGGAGAGTTGATTGAATGTTCGACATCAGTTGGACCGAATTCCTGCTCATCGGCGTCGTCGCGCTGGTCGTGATCGGGCCGAAAGAATTGCCCGGCGTCATGCGCACGCTCGGCCAGTGGTCGCGCAAAGTGCGCAGCATGGCCTCCGACTTTCAGAACCAGTTCCAGGAGGCGATGCGCGAAGCCGAAATGGCCGACCTTAAAAAAGAGGTCGACGATATGGCGCAAGGAATCAAGGCAAACATAACGAATTACGATCCGCTCAAAGCGGTGCGTGAAAACGTCGAGTCGATCGGCGCATTGGGCAAGGACTTCGAGGGGTCGCTCGATAGGCCGCAAGAACAGAAGCCGGTCGAGTTGAAGCCGGACGCTGCCATTGCCGAGGCAATGACCCCCGACGCCGGCGGTGACGTGGTGCCGGCCGTAGCCGCGCCCGCGGCGGCCGCCGAGCCGGAGAGCACCGAGCGAACCGGATGAGCCACGAAGACGAAGAGAAGGAGATCGAGGCGACCAAGGCGCCGCTGATGGATCACCTGATCGAGTTGCGCTCGCGGCTCATCAAGGCGGCCGCGGCGTTCGTCATTGCGATGGTGGTCTGTTTCTTCTTCGCCCGGCACATCTACAACATCCTCACCTGGCCCTACATCTGGGTGGCCGGCGCGGAGAATTCCAAGTTCATCTATACCGGGCTCCTGGAATATTTCGTCGTGCAGCTCAAGCTCGCGATGTTCGGCGGCGCCTTCATCGCGTTCCCGGTAATCGCGACGCAGATTTATATGTTTGTCGCGCCCGGGCTGTATCGCAACGAGCGCCAGGCGTTCCTGCCCTATCTGATCGCCACTCCGATCTTCTTTTTTCTCGGCGCGATGGTCGTATATTTCGTGGTGTGGCCGATGCTGGCGCGCTTCTCGCTCAGCATGCAGCAAATGGCCGGGCCCGGTCAGGCCTCGATCGAGCTGCTGCCTAAGGTCGAGGACTACCTGTCGCTGATGATGAAGCTGATGCTAGCCTTCGGCATCGCCTTTCAGCTTCCCGTCATCCTGACCCTGCTCGGCCGCGTCGGCATCATCACCTCCGATCAACTGCGCTCGAAGCGCCGCTATTTCATCGTCGTCGCCTTCGTCATCGCCGCCATCCTCACGCCGCCCGACGTGTTGAGCCAGATGTCGCTTGCGCTGCCGCTGGTCGCCCTCTACGAGGGCTCGGTCTGGTCGGTGCGGATGGTCGAAAAGCGCGCGGCGGCCGAACGCGCGGCAGCAGCCGCAGCGGCCGCCAAGCCGGCGGAGTGAACTACGCGTATAGTTGGCCTATTGATTCGTCATGCCCGGGCTTGACCCGGGCATCCACGTCTTAAGCATCGAAGCGACAAGACGTGGATGGCCGGGACAAGTCCGGCCATGACGTGAAGAGAACGCGACCTTATGCACGACATCCGCTTCATTCGCGACAATCCCGACGTCTTCGATAGCGCGCTGACGCGGCGCGGGCTGCCGCCGAAAACGCTGCGTCTGATTGCGCTGGATGAAGCTCGCCGGGAAAAGATTCTAGCACTCGAAACCGCGCAGGCGCGCCGCAATGAGGCGTCGAAGCAAATCGGCGCGGCAAAGAAAAGCAACGAAGAAGAAACGGCGCAGGCGCTGATGGCCGAAGTCGCCGCGCTCAAAGAATCAATCGCGAAGCTGGAGGCGGACGAGAAAGCGGCCTCAAAAGCGCTGAACGATGCGCTCGCCGAAATACCGAACATGCCGCTCGACGACGTGCCGGAAGGCAAGGGCGCCGACGACAATGTCGAGCATCATCGCTTCGGCGCGAAACGCGACTACGCGTTCAAGCCGAAGCAGCATTTCGAACTCGGCGAAGCGCTCGGCCAGATGGATTTCGAGACGGCGGCGAAACTTTCCGGCGCGCGGTTTGTAATCCTGAAGAAAGGTCTGGCGCGGCTGGAACGCGCGCTAGGGCAGTTTTTTCTCGATGTCCATACCAGCGAGCCGCACAATTACACCGAAGTGTCGCCGCCGCTATTGGTGCGCGACGACGTTATGTTCGGAACGGCGCAACTGCCGAAGTTTGAGGATGACCAGTTCATGACTGGCCGTGATCTTGTCCAGTACATGAAAGCCCGTGATGGCGAAGGTGTAGCGTCCGATATTTTGTCAGATCGTGACACGCTTTGGCTTATCCCCACCGCCGAAGTTCCCCTAACAAACCTCGTCCGCGAATCCATCGTCGACGAAGCACAATTGCCGATACGGCTGACGGCCTGCACGCCGTGCTTCCGCGCCGAGGCGGGTGCGGCCGGCAAGGATACGCGCGGCATGATCCGCCAGCATCAGTTCACCAAGGTCGAGCTGGTCTCGATCACCACGCCGGAGCAATCCAGGGATGAGCACGAACGCATGCTGGCTTGCGCCGAGGAAGTTTTGCGGCGGCTCGATTTGCATTACCGCGTGATGACGCTGTGCACCGGCGACATGGGTTTTGCCTCGCAGAAAACCTACGATATCGAAGTCTGGCTGCCCGGCCAGAACATGTACCGCGAGATTTCGTCATGCTCGGTCTGCGGCGAATTCCAGGCACGGCGCATGAATGCGCGCTATCGCGGCAAAGAAGATCGCACCATTCGTCACGTCCACACTCTCAACGGCTCGGGCGTCGCCGTCGGTCGTGCGCTTATCGCGGTGATGGAAACCTATCAGCAGGAAGACGGATCGATCGCCGTGCCGGATGCGTTGCAGCCCTATATGGGCGGCGTCAAGACGATCGAGAAATAGCGTGCGCATCCTCGTCACCAACGATGACGGCGTTCATTCGCAAGGACTCGACGTTTGCGAGGAGATCGCGCGCACGTTGTCCGACGATGTTTGGGTCGTGGCGCCAGAACACGACCAGTCCGGCGTCGCCCATTCGCTGTCGCTCAACGATCCGCTGCGCTTGCGCCAGGTCGCCGAGCGGCGCTTCGCGGTGCGCGGCACCCCGACCGATTGCGTCATCATGGGCGCACGCCACGTACTCGACGGCAAGCAGATCGATCTGGTGCTCTCGGGCGTTAATCGCGGCCGCAATGTCGGCGAGGACGTGATCTATTCCGGCACCGTCGCCGGCGCGATGGAGGGCGCCGTGCTCAACATTCCTTCGGTGGCGCTGTCCCAGTCGTATAATTCGCGCAGCGGCCACCCGCCATTTTGGGAGACGGGCAAGCGCTTCGCGTCGGACATCATTCGCAAAGTGCTCGCCAAGGGCGTGCGCGAAGGCGTGCTGATCAACGTCAATTTTCCGGACTGCCGGCCGGAGGAGGTCAAGGGCATCGCCGTGAGCGCACTGGGGCGCCGGCGCCAGGAGCGGCTGCATATCGACAAGCGGCTCGATGGCCGCGGCAATCCCTATTACTGGATCGCCTATTCGCGGCAAAACACCTTTCAGGCCGATCGCGGCTCCGATATGGCCGCGCTCGACGATCATTGCATCGCGGTTACGCCGCTCAAGATCGACATCACCGACCAACCGACCATGGCTGGGCTCGCCGCGCTGTTTGCAAAGGCAGTCTAGACCGCGGCTTTTGACGCGGTATCGATCGCTTGCGCCAGCGCTTCGACCTGGAACGGCTTCTGCAGCGTCGGGCTCGAGCGATATGGCTCCGGCACGCCACGCTGGCCGTAACCGCTGGCGAATACGAGCGGTACGCCACGCGCGTTCAATATCTCGGCCACCGGCGTGATCGGCTTGCCGTTGAGATTGACGTCGAGGATGGCAATATCGAACTCGCGCTCCTGGGCAAGCACGACCGCTTCTTCGATCGAACCGGCTTCCCCAGCGACCGTATGCCCAAGATCCGTCAGCATGCCTTCGAGCAGCATGCGAATCATCAATTCGTCCTCGACCAAGAGAACCCGCTTGCCGGTCTTCTCGTCAGTTGCCATCCGGTCCCCGTGCTTCCGCCATAACGCCGGTTAGCTCCTACGGTTCCATATCCGCATGATCTTAGTCTTATGTGGCCCGGCCCATCGCCGTGTCTGCGCGCGCCGGCGCACTATAAGCCATCACCATCTGGTGGTAAAAAGCGGCACGATAAGGTCGGAAACGAGATTACGGTGGCCGCAGCCCCTTTAGCCGAAGACGTCGGGCGCATGGAGTTTCAGCTCGCGCTGCGCCGGCGAGGCATCAGCGATCAGGCCGTGCTGCGCGCCATGGACGAAGTCCCGCGCGAATATTTCGTTGCCACCGGATTCGCGGAAAGCGCTTACGCCGACCAGGCGCTGCCGATCGCCTGCGGGCAGACGATCAGCCAGCCGTATGTCGTCGCCTATATGACCGAACTGCTGGACGTCGAGGCCCACCACCGTGTGCTCGAAGTAGGCACCGGCTCGGGCTACCAGGCGGCGGTTCTGTCACGCGTCGCCCGCGAAGTGGTGAGCATCGAGCGTTATCGGACGCTGGCCGATGCGGCGCGCGAGCGGATCAAAATCATGGGCTATGGCAACGTGACCATTATCGTCGGTGACGGGATAGCCGGTGCGCCGGATTTGGCGCCGTTCGACCGCATCATGGTCACCGCCGCCGCCGAAGAGATTCCCAAGGTGCTTGCGGAACAGCTTGCCGTGGGCGGCAAGATGGTTTTGCCGGTCGGTCCGCGGCATGGCCCGCAATACATCGTCAAACTGTCAAAACGGCCAAACGGTGAATTAACCCGCGAGGATCTTATCGCTGTGCGATTTGTTCCCTTATTGCCGGGTCAGGCGCGCGAACTGTGACCGCGGAAACACATAACAAACCATATAAAAAAGCTGCGCGGCACTTAAAGCCCTGTTTACCCCAAAGGTGTTTATTCGCTCGTCCTCTTTGTTGCGTCCGAGTGAGTAACCATGCGCGCATCGCCTCGGTCGGCCGTCTGGCCGCAACTGGTTGCCATTTCATTAATCGGGCTGGGAGCGGCAAGCTGTAGTGCCGACTCAGGCCGCTTCGGCGAAGGTTTTGGCTCCAGTACTCCGCCGGCCTCGCACAGCGACGTCACCGGTTCGATTCCACAAACCGCACCTTCCAGCCACATCGTCAGTCAGCCGATGCCGCATTTGGCCAGCGCCGATGAGGGCGGCACCTCAGGCGGTGGCCACGGCATGGGCTCCTATCAGCCCGGTGGCGCCGAAGTGACTGGCTCGATAGCCGCCGCGCCGCCGCCCCCGACTTGGACCTGGGAGGGCGGCACGCCGGTCACGGTCGGACCGGGTGACACTCTTGAAACGATCGCGCGCGCTCACGGCGTGCCCGCTTCGGCCATCATGGAAGCAAACAAAATTTCGAGCCCGGCGGCGGTCTATCCCGGTGAGCATCTCGTTATCCCGCGCTATCGCTTCTCGGGCGAACCGCTCCCGCCGCAGACACGCATGGCATCCACACAGCCGGCCGTTTTGCCTCCCGGTGCTCCGAAATTCGCGCTGACGGCGCCGGCGGGCACTCATGTCGTGGCGCCCGGCGAGACGCTCAACAGCATCGCGAGGCTCTACGGCAAGCCGGTGATGGTGATCGCCAAGGCCAACAATATCGCGCCGGACACGCGGGTGCGGGTCGGCGACCACATCGTCATTCCCGAGATGCGGGAGGTGCCGCATCCGGCACCCGTCGCGTCACGCGTCGAGGCGCCAGCCACTCAGCCCACGGGCAGTGTTGCGAGCATCGATTCGCCGAGCGCCGCGCGCATTGCGGAACCCGTTGCGTCTCCGATGGCGGCGGCGAATAACCCGGTAAAAACTGCGGAACCGGCCGGTGATCTGCCGAGCTTCCGCTGGCCGGTGCGCGGGCGAATCATTGCCGCCTTCGGCCCGAAACCGAATGGCTTGCAGAACGACGGCATCAATCTCGCGGTGCCCGAAGGCACGCCGATCAAGGCGGCCGAGGACGGTGTCGTCGCCTATGCCGGCAATGAGCTCAAGGGCTATGGCAATCTAGTGCTGGTGCGCCACTCCAACGGCTTCGTGACGGCCTACGCGCATGCCAGCGATATCCTGGTCAAGCGCGGCGAAACCGTTAAACGCGGCGAAGTGATTGCGCATTCCGGTCAGACCGGCAATGTCACCTCGCCGCAGCTTCACTTCGAAATCCGCAAGGGCGCGACGCCGGTCGACCCGGCGCAATATCTCAGCGGCGCTTGATTGTGGAACGGAAGCCTAGCTTCCCATCTTGACTCCGAGCCTGCCGGCCAAATCCTGAACGTATTGCCACGCCACGCGGCCGGACCGCGCGCCGCGTGTCGTCGCCCATTCGAGCGCTTCGCGGCGCAACTCCGCGCCGTCAAACGGCACGCGGTAGTGCGTGATATAGCCCTCGACCATGGCGAGGTATTCGTCCTGGCTGCAGCGATGAAAGCCGAGCCACAGTCCGAAACGGTCCGATAGCGAAACCTTCTCCTCGACCGCCTCGCCGGGATTGATCGCCGTCGAGCGCTCGTTCTCCATCATCTCGCGCGCCATCAGATGGCGGCGGTTCGACGTGGCGTAGAAGATGACATTCTCCGGTCGGCCTTCGATGCCGCCTTCGAGCATCGTCTTGAGCGATTTGTACGAAGTGTCTTCGGCGTCGAACGAAAGATCGTCGCAGAACACGATAAAGCGCTGCCGGGCATTGCGCAAAAGTCCCATCAGCTCCGGCAGCAACTCGATATCCTCGCGGTGAATTTCAATGAGCTTTAGCGCGGCGGCCGGATGCGCCGCGCCGATCGCCGCATGGGCCGCCTTGACCAGCGAGGATTTTCCCATGCCGCGCGCGCCCCACAGCAGCGCGTTGTTGGCCGGCAAGCCGCGCGCGAAGCGTTCGGTGTTCTCGACCAGGAGATCGCGCACCCGGTCGATGCCCTTGAGCAGCGACATCTCGACACGGTTGACGCGGCGAACCGCCGCGAGCTTGCGGCCCTCCGGGTACCAGACGAAGGCCTCGGCGGCGGCAAAGTCGGCCATGGTGGGCGGGGCGGGGGCCAGCCGTTCCAGCGCATCGGCGACGCGCGCCAGCATGTCCGCCCCGCCGTCGCCAGGCATGCGCTTGCCGGGCGCTGCGCCGGCGGCCTTTTTGGTCGCGCTTTTGTTCGAGGGCGGCGGAGATTTGGCCATGATTGCACCGGGTTGCGGCCTTTCCCTTAGCGGGACCGGGTTATGCTCGCAAGCGCCGCGGGAGCGCCGCGCAACATTGCAATTGGGCCAACGGCAGCTATAGTCCGCGCCGATTTTGCGCGCGAAAGCGACCCCGATCCCTGGGTGGCGCGCCTCAACGCATCCTCGGAGGAGCAATGCTGATTACGCCCGCATTTGCGCAAGGCGGTCTGTTCGGCGGCGGCGATAGCGGCGGCATGATCTTGCAGTTCATGCCGCTGATCCTGATCATCGTGATTATGTACTTTCTGGTGCTCCGGCCGCAGCAGCAAAAGGTCAAGCAGCATCAATCGATGGTCAAAGCCCTGCGGCGGGGCGATACCGTGGTCACCAATGGCGGCGTCGTCGCCAAGGTGACCAAGGTGGTGGACGACGACCAGATCGAAGTGGAGATCGCCGATGGCGTGCGGGTGCGGCAGATGCGCTCGATGATAAGCGAAGTCCGCGCCAAGGGCGAGCCGGTCAAGGACGACGGCGCGAGCTGAGCGCGCGTCTGCCTCTCGGTCCGCGTGATTTGCCGAGCGCGGTGTCGGCGTCGGTAGCGAGGAAATTCGAACTCCATGTTGTTTTTCACGCGGTGGAAGGCGGCAGCTATCTTGCTCACGGCGCTCGCCGTATGCCTCTGCGCGGTGCCGAACTTCTTCGCCGAGAGCACGGTGCGGTCCTGGCCGTCGTGGGCGCAGCGGCATGTCGTACTCGGCCTCGATCTGCAAGGCGGCTCTCACCTTCTGCTCGAGGTCGATACCAGCGCGGTGCGCAAGGAGCAATTGCAGTCGCTCGATGACGATGTGCTGCGCGTGTTGCGCCAGGCGCGCATTCCATTCACCGGACGCGCCATTGTCGGCAACGCCATCCAGGTGCATATCACGCGCGACACCGACGCCGACACCGCACTCGGCAAGTTGCGCGAACTGTCGCAACCGCTATCCGGCTTCGCCGGCACCACCGGACAGCGCACTGTCGATATCAGCGGGAACGGCGGGCTGATCACGCTCACACCGACCGATCCGGCGATCACCGAGCGCGTTCGCCAAGCGGTCGATCAATCGATTCAAATTATCGAACGTCGCGTCAATGAACTGGGCCTGGTTGAGCCGACCATTCAGCGCGAGGGCACGGATCGCATCCTGGTGCAGGTGCCGGGATTGCAGGATCCGTCGCGGTTGAAGGAGATTCTGGGCAAGACCGCCAAACTCGACTTCCGCATGGTCGACCAGTCGATGACGCCGGAGCAAGCCGCGGAGGCGCATCCATCGGATTCGGAAATCCTCGATGGCGAAACGCCGGGCCAGAAATATTTGATCGAGAAACGCGTGTTGGTTTCGGGCGCTGACCTCACTGACGCCCAGCCGGGCTTCGATCAGCGCACCAGCGAGCCGATCGTCTCCTTCCGTTTCAATTCGAGCGGCGCGCGAAAATTCGCCGAAGCAACGCAGGCCAATGTCGGCAAACCGTTCGCTATCGTCCTCGACAATAAGGTGATTTCGGCGCCGGTGATCCGCGAGCCGATTCTTGGCGGGGCGGGACAGATCTCCGGCAATTTCACCGTCCAGTCGGCCAACGATCTTGCCATCCTGTTGCGCGCCGGCGCGCTGCCGGCGCCGCTGACTATCATCGAGGAGCGCACGGTGGGACCGGGTCTCGGCCAGGACTCGATCAACGCCGGCGAGCACGCCGCTTATGCCGGCGCGGCGCTGGTCATCGTCTTTATGTTCGCGACCTACGGATTGTTCGGCCTATTCGCCAACATCGCGGTCGCCATCAACGTCGCCATGATCTTCGGCATCCTGTCACTGCTCTCCGCGACGCTGACGCTACCCGGCATTGCCGGCATCGTGCTGACCGTCGGTATCGCGGTAGACTCGAATGTGTTGATCTATGAGCGCATTCGCGAGGAAGTGCGCGCCGGACGCAGCGCGATCAACGCCATCGACGCCGGCTTCTCCCGCGCGCTGGCGACGATACTCGATTCCAACATCACCACCTTCATTGCCGCGGCTGTCCTGTTCTATATCGGCACCGGGCCGGTCCGCGGCTTCGCCGTGACGCTTGGCGTCGGCATTCTCACGACGCTGTTCACGGCATTTACGCTGACCCGGCTGATCGTGGCCTATTGGGTTCGCATGTGGCGGCCGCGCGTGGTGCCGATCTAGGACGTCATGCGCAACGCAAGAAAAATGATTTGAAAGAAGCCCAGTGCGCCTCCTTCGCATCGTTCCCGACAATACCAAGTTCGATTTCATGCGCTTCCGGCGCGTCAGTTTTCCGATATCGGCGTTACTGTCGATTGTCGCGATCTCGCTGTACTTCTTTCACGGGCTGAATTTCGGCATCGATTTCGTCGGCGGCACGCTGATGGAAGTGCAGACCAAGGCGGGCCCGGCCGATCTCTCTCAAATGCGCTCGACCATCGGCTCGCTTCAACTCGGCGATTTCCAGCTGCAGCAATTCGGCGCGCCAGACGACGTGCTGATCCGTATCTCGGAGCAGCCCGGCGGCGATCAGGCGCAACAGGCGGCGGTGCAGAAGGTTCGTGACGCGCTGGGCGATGCGGTCGATTACCGGCGGGTTGAAGTGGTGGGACCGAGCGTTTCCAACGAGCTTCTGGCCTATGGCACGATCGGTCTCGTTCTCGCGATTGTGGCGATCCTGATTTATCTATGGTTTCGCTTCGAGTGGCAGTTCGCGCTCGGCGCCATGATCGCCAACGTGCACGATTTGGTGCTGACCGTCGGCTTCATGTCCCTGACCCATATCGATTTCGATCTGACCAGTATCGCCGCGCTGCTCACCATTCTCGGCTATTCGCTCAACGACACGGTGGTGATCTACGATCGCATCCGGGAAATGCTGCGCCGTTACAAGCGCATGCCGATGCCTGACCTGCTTAATGCTTCGGTCAACGCGACGCTGTCGCGTTCCATCGTCACCCATGTCACGGTCGCGATGTCGCTGCTTGCTTTGCTGCTGTTCGGCGGCCAGGCCATTCACAGCTTTACCGCCACGATGATGTTCGGCGTCGTGCTAGTCGGCACTTATACGTCGGTATTCATCGCGTCGCCGATCCTGATTTATCTCGGCGTCGGCGCAGGACGCATGGGCGGGGCGGAAGAGCCGGAATCGCCGCCCGCGGCATCCGCCACGACGCCGGCACGGCCTTCGTCGCCGCCGCAACGGGCAAGGTCCCGCCGCTAGTGGAAGATGCGCCCCATCTGCCGCGTCAGGCGCTGATCGATGCGCATGGCGGCGGCGGTTTCCGCTTTGACGGCATGTCACATCGCGGTTCGCTGCTTTGCCTTCCGGACGGCATTTGGGCGTGGCCGGTTGCTACGCCGGCGGCGCTGACCGATGAGCGGCTGGCGCTTGTTTTCGCCCGTCCCGGCGCATTGGACTTTTTCATTCTCGGAACCGGCACTTCGCCGTGGGCCATACCGGACTCGTTGCGGTCACGATTTCGCCAAGCCGGCATCTCGGTCGACGCCATGACGACCGGGCCGGCGGTGCGAACCTATAATGTGATGCTGATGGAAGGCCGCCGCGTCGGCGCCGGCCTGATTGCTGTCTAGCGGAGCAACGGTCACTTTCTGGGATCGTGCTTGAATAATGCTAGGCTCGCATCATGCAGGATGCGTTCGCTTATTGCACGGAATTGGTCCGCACAGCCGACCGGGATCGCTTTCTCGCGTCGCTGTTCGCGCCGGTGGAGCGACGCGCCGCGCTTAACGCCCTCTATGCCTTCAACGTCGAGGTGACCCGGTTGCGCGAAGCGGCGCGCCAGGCGCTACCGGGCGAAATCCGCCTGCAATGGTGGAGCGATGTCCTTAATGGCGAGCGCCGCGAGGAGGCGTATGCCAGTCCTGTCGCCGCGGCGCTCCTGGCCACGATCGAGCGGCACAGCCTGGCGGCCTACAAGATCACCGCTCTTGTCGCCGCCCGCCGCTTCGATCTCTATGACGAGGCAATGGCCACGGTCGCCGATCTCGAAGCTTATACGTCGAAGACGTTTTCGGCGCTAATTGCGCTCGCTGCTAAAATCCTCGGCGTTGACGCCGATGCTGCCGCCGAACCCGCCGGCATTGCGCAGGGCATCGCCGGTCTTATCCGTGCTTTTCCGGTTCACGCCGCGCGGCGCCAGCTTTATGTTCCGGACGAACTTTTGGAGCGTCATAAAGTCGATCCCTACGATGTATTCGCCGGCCGATCGTCGCATGGTCTCAACGCGGCGCTGGCCGATTTGCGCGGGCTAGCGCGGCGCTATCTCGCCGCCGCCGATGTGCAAATGCTGGCGTTGCCAAGCGACGCACTGTCGGCATTTCTGCCCATCGCGCTGGTGCGGCCCTCGCTCACCCGCCTGGACGGCCGCGATGCTTTTGCGCCGGTTGGATTATCGCCGTGGCGGCGGCAATGGCTGATCTGGCGCGCGGCGCGCAATCCGGCGCGGATCGCGGGATAAATCAAAACGCGTAACGGTCGCGCAGATTGCGGCGGTCGGAAATAATGCGGGTGACGACCGCGCGCTCGGCATCGGTCTTGATTAGCGGAGCGATCAAATCAAGCTGATTCATCGCCACCAGTTCGAGAATCTCGCTGCGCACTTCGCCCTGGGCGTTGCGCGGTAGCGCATCAACGACCTGCAAATGCTCGGGCTTGGTGTCGCCAAGAAAGTCCAAAAGCTCTCGGTCGCTCGTGTTGCCTTCGACGAAGGCATAGAGGCCGGTGCCGGCGCGACGGTCGGGGTAGGGAACGATGGCGGCATCGCGCACTTGCGGATGCGCGCGCAGGCGGGCCGCGATGGCTGGCGCGTCGCGGACGAAGCGCAGGCCGCGCCCCTCGCGATCGGTGACATTCAATCCGCGCGTGATCGCGTAATAAATCTTCTTTCCCGTCGCCATCCAGACCCGGGTAATAAAGCTCTTGCGCGCCAGCACGCGCCGCTCGGCGGCGGTGAGTGCCTCCGGCGCGTAGCGGCGTTTGTGTTTAAGGAGGTGCCGCAAATCTTCGTAGCGGGCGATTCGAAACAGCGCCCCGCGGCGGCGAAAACAGGTGGCAAGCTGGAAATCGGTCAGACAGGCGCGGGCGCCCCCTCTCTCTTGGGCGCCACTTTGGGCGTAAAGCCAATTTTGCTCCTTGGCGAGATCGTTGTGGGCAATTCCGGCCCGATGCAGTTTTCGCAATGCCGCTTTCGCCGAACGAAAATAGGTGGCGTCGCCGTGAGGCTTGGCGATATGCAGCGGCACGCCGTCGATCCAGCCACGCACCAATGCGCGACGACTGGCGAGCAGCAGCGGGGGCGTCACGCCCAGCGGCGTGGCTCGCGCCAGCGCCTTGCGTTCGCGGCGGAACAGCTCGTAGGCCAACGGACGGCTCCACCACGGCACCTCGTCGAGTCGCCGCAGCACCGCGTCGACGTCCCCCTGATCGGTGCGAAAGCGGCCACGCTCAATCGTCGAGAACACATCGCGCTTGAGCACGACGCCGGATGTCCAGCGGCCGCCGAGTTCGTCCGGAACATCACTCATGCCGTGAGCTTGTAACACGGGGCAAATTATTCCGCCGCCGCGGGCAGGGCGCTGGCGCGCCATGCCTCAAGGTCGGCCAGGGCGCGGGCGCAGAGTGCTCCCTTCTTGGCGATGGTCTTGGCGGGGCCGCGCAGCCGGTTGCCGGCGGCGCCCTTCGCCGGCTGGTGCGGCAGCGGCGGGAACAGCCCGAAATTGACATTCATCGGCTGAAACGAGCGTGGGCCCGCATCGATCGTTTCGATATGGCCGCCGGTGATGTGGCCGATCAGGGCGCCATGCGCGGTGGTCGGCGGCGGTAGGAGCGCCGGCTCGCCAAGCCGCTCCGCCGCCGCGAAGCGGCCGGCCAGAAGGCCGATCGCCGCCGATTCGACATAACCCTCGCAACCGGTGATCTGTCCGGCAAAGCGCCAGCACGGCATCGCCTTCAATCGCAGCGTCGCGTCGAGCAACTTCGGTGAATTGAGGAACGTGTTGCGGTGCAGGCCGCCCAGCCGGGCGAACTCGGCCTTGGCAAGGCCCGGGATCGCGCGAAAGATGCCGACCTGCTCGCCGTGCTTCAACTTGGTCTGGAAGCCCACCATGTTGAAGAGCGTGCCGAGCTGATTGTCCTGGCGGAGTTGTACCACGGCGTAGGGTTTAGATTCCGGCGCGCGCGGATTGGTGAGGCCGAACGGCTTCATCGGTCCGTGACGCAGTGTTTCTCGTCCGCGCTCCGCCATCACTTCGATCGGCAGACAGCCGTCAAAATAGGGCGTGGCCGTTTCGAAACTGTGGAAGACGGTTTTATCGCCGGCCAGCAGCGCATCGACGAAGCTGTCGTATTGCGCGCGTGTCAGCGGGCAATTGATGTAATCGGCGCCCGATCCGCCCGGCCCCGCCTTGTCATAGCGCGACTGGAACCAGGCGACGCCGAAATCGATCGAGTCGCGATGGACGATTGGCGCAATTGCGTCGAAGAACGACAACGCGTCTTCCCCGGTCAGCCGGCGTATCGTCTCGGCCAAAGCCGGCGAGGTGAGCGGGCCGGTGGCGACGATGACGCTGTCCCAGTCGGCTGGCGGCTCGACAATTTCGGTTCCGTCGATCTCGATCAGCGGCTCGGCTTGCAGTGCCGCAGTGATCGCGTCGGCAAAGCCGTCGCGATCGACGGCAAGCGCGCTGCCGGCCGGCAACATGTTGAGATCGGCCGCGCGCATCACCAGCGAGTTCGAGCCGGCGCATTTCGGCATGCAGGAGCCCGATGGCGCTCGTCTGCGCATCATCGGAGCGAAATGAGTTGGAACAAACCAGCTCGGCGAACTTTGCCGTTTTGTGAGCGGCCGTGGACCGCGATGGCCGCATTTCGTGGAGGACGACCGGCACACCGCGACGCGCGACCTGCCAGGCGGACTCGGAACCCGCAAGACCGCCGCCTATGACATGAACCGGACTCGAAGCATTCATCTCATCGCCGAAATTAGTCTTATCGCGTCCGGGAGACAACACGGGGGCGACGGTCGGCGCCGCTATTAGACGGCAATTTCGTCGGTGTTGGCTCGAAATGGCCGCTCTGCTATAGGCGAGCGAGTTCCGTCCGAGGATCCACGATGTCTGTTGACGCCGATACCGTCCACCGCGTTGCGCATCTTGCGCGCGTTGCGGTTGCCGAACAGGAGATCGAGGGTTTGCGGGGCGAGCTCAACGCTATTTTGGCCTTTGTCGAGCAACTCGGCGAAATCGACGTCGAAGGCGTTGAGCCGATGACGTCGGTGACGCCGATGGCGATGAAGACGCGTGAGGACAAGGTGACCGACGGTGGCATCCCGGACGCTATCATCGCGAATGCACCGGCGCATGAGCATCATTTTTTCCTCGTGCCCAAGGTGGTGGAATAAATGTGCTTGGCTTGCGAACAGGACCTCATCTGGCTCGCTTATCTGGAAAGCCAGGGCTTGCTCAAGCCCGACGATCCGGCGGCGGCGGAATCTTTGTTTAGCGCCTTTCCAGTGCACCCACTGCCGGTGCAGTCCGAATGGGATAGTCCGACGCCCGAAGCGCCCGCCCAAACCACGCCGAAGCCGTTGGCAAAGAATCCGTTTTCCTGCGACGCCCCAACGACCGAATGAGCGATCTGACTGCGCTGACACTGGCGCAGGCGCGCGACGCATTGCGCAAGAAAGAGTTTTCCGCAACCGAGCTGGCTGACGCGTATCTCGCCGCGATGGCGAAGGCACGGGCGCTCAACGCGTTCGTTCTGGAAACGCAAGACCGCGCGCGTGACATGGCGCGCGCCGCCGATGCGCGGCTGGCAAAAGGCCAGGGTGGCCCCCTTGAGGGCGTGTCGCTCGGCATCAAGGATCTGTTTTGCACCGCCGGTGTGCGCACCACGGCCTGCTCGCACATCCTGGATAATTTCGTTCCGACCTACGAATCGACCGTAACCGCGAATCTATGGCGTGACGGCGCAGTCCTGCTCGGCAAGACCAACAACGACGAATTCGCCATGGGCTCGTCGAACGAGACGTCGTATTTCGGGCCGGTCGTATCGCCGTGGCGGCGGCGCGGCTCAGACTTAAAGCTTGTGCCGGGCGGCTCCTCCGGCGGCTCGGCGGCCGCGGTGGCCGCCGGTCTTTGCGCCGGCGCCACCGGGACCGATACCGGAGGCTCGATTCGCCAGCCGGCCGCGTTTTGCGGCATCGTCGGTCTAAAGCCGACCTACGGCCGCTGCTCGCGCTGGGGGATCGTGGCTTTTGCGTCGTCGCTCGATCAGGCCGGTCCTTTCGCACGCACGGTGCGCGACTGCGCCGTGCTTTTGCGGTCAATGGCCGGACCGGATCCCCAGGACACAACCTGCGTCGACCTGCCGGTGCCGGACTACGAACGGGCGCTCGGCCGTTCGGTCAAAGGCATGCGCATCGGTATTCCCCAGGAATACCGCATGCCCGGCATGGCCGCGGAGATCGAGACGCTGTGGGCGCAGGGCGCGCAATGGCTCAAGGACGCCGGCGCGGAACTCGTCGACATTTCCCTGCCGATGACCCAATACGCGCTGCCGGCCTACTACATCGTAGCGCCGGCCGAAGCGTCTTCGAATCTCGCCCGCTACGATGGCGTCCGCTACGGACTGCGCGTTCCCGGGCGCGACGTGACCGACATGTATGAGCACACGCGCGCCGCCGGCTTCGGCAAGGAAGTGCGCCGCCGCATCATGATCGGCACCTATGTGCTCTCCGCCGGCTATTACGATGCCTATTACCTGCGCGCGCAGAAGGTGCGCACGCTCATCAAACGCGACTTCGAAAAATGCTTTGCCGAAGGCATCGACGCGATTTTGACGCCGGCGACGCCGTCGGCCGCCTTCGCCATCGGCGAAAAAGGCGGTGCCGATCCGATCGAGATGTATCTCAACGACGTGTTCACGGTGACCGTAAACATGGCGGGACTGCCCGGCATATCGGTACCGGGCGGGCTTGACGCCCAAGGCCTGCCGCTTGGTCTGCAATTGATCGGGCAGCCATTCGGGGAAGAAACTCTGTTCGCGTTGGGCGCGGTCATTGAGCAGGCGGCCGGTCATTTCGCGCCGGATCGTTGGTGGCAAACGCGGTCATGACGCCGGCTGAGTTCAAGCAGTCGCTCAAAAGTCGAATACCCGGCGGCGGCCTTTCGCCTGCGCTCACGGCTTTGTGGTGGGCGGGCAAGAACGATTGGGACAAAGCGCATAAGATCGTCATGGGCGAGGACGGCGCGGACTGCGCCTGGATCCACGCCTACCTTCATCGTGTCGAAGGTGATCTCGATAACGCGCGGTATTGGTATCGGCAGGCGCGCCGCAAACCGGCGACGGGCGAGCTTGCATTGGAATGGACGGAGATCGCCTCCGTGCTCCTTGAAGCCGCGCGCGATTGAGAGCGCGCAGCGCTGGACAGTTTCGGTGCGAGGTGGCATCAAGGCCTCATCAATCATCAGCCAGGCCGCCAGCGATGAAGACCTTCCTGCTGCGCATGTTCACATGGTGGAACAGCCAGACTTTCGGCACGCAGTTGTCGACGTGGCTCTACGGTGAATATGTCGGCGACGACGAATTCGGCAATCGCTATTACCGAACCAGGGGCGGCAAAATCGATCCGGGCCTGGGTTTCGAGCGCCGCTGGGTGATCTACGCGGGCGTCGCGGAAGCCTCGATCGTGCCGCCGAGTTGGCACGGCTGGCTGCATCACACGGTCGACGTGCCGCCGACGCAGGAGACGGCCCGAACCTATTCTTGGGAGAAGCCGCACCTGCCCAACCTGACCGGCACGGCCACCGCGCACCGCCCGAGCGGGTCGACACTGGCGCAAGGCCGTCGTCCCAAAGCGACAGGCGATTACAAGGCGTGGTCGCCGGGAAATCAGTAATCAGGATTTGCCAGCAGGACGCGCGCCGAACCCTGTTTTCGCCGTATTCAACGTGTTAACGGATCGAGTCTGCGAAGACGCATCCAACAGCTAGCTCGCACGAAATTCATGGGCCGAATCGCCGCAATTTTGGTCGTGGTTGCCGCGGCTTTTGCCGTCGCGCCGGCCGAAGCGCAATTCGGAACCATCTTTAACGACTCGCCGCCGCGTCCGCCGGCTGACGTGCCGAACGGTGCGTTCCCGCCGCAACCGCCGCCCGTGCAATATCCGGGGCAACAGTACTCGCCGCCGCAACAATACCAGGCGCCGCAAAATCCCGTGGCGCGTCCGTCCACCGGCATCCAGGCGCAGCCATTGCCGCCGCCTCCGGGTGCATCGCAGGCCCCACCCCCGGCGGCGCGCAACACGCCGGCGCCGGCCAATCCGCCGCCGCCGCAGCCGGCCGACACGTCGCCGCAGCCGGACGATACGGTCGTCACCGAGACGCCGACGCAAAAGATCGAAAACGGCCGGGCGATTTTTGCTGGCCTCGACAAAATTACAGGCCGCACCATTTCGTTCGATGCGGCAATCGGCGAGACGGTGCAATTCGGCGCACTGCAAGTCACCGCGCGCGCCTGTTACACGCGGCCGCCGACCGAAGCGACCAACACCGATGCCTTTGTCGAAGTCGACGAAGTGACGCTACAGGGTGAGATCAAGCGGATCTTCACCGGCTGGATGTTCGCCTCGAGCCCGGGCCTGCATGCGGTCGAGCATCCGATCTACGACGTCTGGCTGACCGATTGCGCGCAGCCGGCCGGTGGTGCAGTTGCTCAATCGACCGTGCCGCCCATGCCGGCAGCCGGTGTCGCGCCGCCGCCGGCGAAGGGCAAGGCGGGGCCAGGCTCCGCCGCGGCAACCGGCGCCGCCGCCTGCTGTCGCCGCGCCGGCTACCGACGACTAAGTCGATTACGGTTCGCCAAGCCGTTCGAGCGCGGCACTCCCGGATACCGAGCGATCGAGCGGCAGCGCGCCGAAATCGCCCTCGCCGACAAGCGCCGCGTCGAGTATTTTGTGATAGACCGGCCGCGACACCTCGATGGCTCCAAAAGTGCGCAGATGTTCGGTGACGAACTGCGTGTCGAGCAACCGGTAATGGCCGGCGGCCAGCCGTGCCACCAAATGCACCAGGGCGATTTTTGAAGCGTCGCGGACGCGGTGGAACATGCTCTCGCCGAAAAAAGCTCGTCCGAGACTGACGCCGTAAAGTCCGCCAACCAGTTCATCGCCGTCATAGACTTCAACGGTATGGCAATCGCCGCGCTCGTAGAGCTTGCGATAGAGATTGCGGATACGGACGTTGATCCAGGTTCGGGCGCGGCCAGCCGCCGGTTCCGCACAGCCGTCGATGACCGCATCGAAATCGCGATCGACCGCCACGCTGAACCGGTCGGAGCGCACCGTGCGCGCCAATCTGTCGGGCACGTGAAAACGATCGAGCGGGAATGATGCCGCGCCGCTCGGGTTCGATCCAATAGAGCGCCGGGTCCTCGGCGCTTTCGGCCATCGGAAAGATGCCGCAGGAATAGGCTTTGAGCAGCACTTCCGGTGTGATGTCGAACTGTGCGGATTTGCGGCTCGCCATGCGGTCGTTTAACCGCCTCGCGGCTTCCAGTTCAAGGGGCCGTTAACGGACTGCAAAGCCTAATTCACTAGGATTTTCGGAGAGCTTGAACGCTTCCGCGCAACTAACGTTATGCCTCAGTGAAACGCTGGGGAATTGGGCTGTCGTCATGGAACCGAATACAGTTGCAACCGAGCCGATCCACGTCCTCTTTGTCGAGGACGAGTTTCTGATCAGCGAATGGGTTTCCCAGTCGCTGTCGGAGCAGGGGTTTGAGGTCCAAACGGTCAGCAATGCCGCTGACGCGCTGAAACATCTGGCGTCGGTGGCAGTCGATGTTTTGTTCACCGACATCAACCTGCCGGGTGGCATGGATGGCGCCGCACTGGCGCGTCGCGCGCGGGAAATGCGGCCGCATCTGCCGGTGATCTATGCCTCCGCGCGCGCCACCTTGCTCAAGCAGGATGCGCGCGTGCCTGGCTCAATCGTCGTGCCGAAGCCTTATGAACCCGAGTTGGTCGGACGATTACTGACTGCCGCGACACGGGCGGCCTCGGCGTGCGTTGCCGGCCTAACGTCCGCTATTGCGCGAGTTCGCCGCGGGCGAGGAAATCCTCGAGCCAGTGAATGTGGTAATCGCCGTCGATGATGTCCTTCTCGCGCGCCAGTGCGCGAAACAAGGGTAGCGTCGTTTCGATCCCGTCGATGACGAATTCGTCGAGCGCGCGCTTCAGCCGCATGAGACATTCGCTGCGCGTCTTGCCGTGGACGATGAGCTTGCCGACAAGCGAATCGTAATAGGGCGGGATCGTATAGCCGTGATAGACGGCGGAATCGACGCGCACGCCCAATCCGCCGGGCGGATGGTAATGCACGATCTTGCCTGGCGATGGCCGGAACGAAACCGGATTCTCGGCATTGATGCGGCATTCGATGGCGTGGCCGTCGAACTTGATGTCTTTTTGCGTGAGCTCGAGCTCGCCGCCGGCGGCAACGCGAATTTGCTCGAGAACAAGGTCGATGTCGGTGATCATTTCGGTCACCGGGTGCTCGACCTGAATGCGGGTATTCATTTCGATGAAATAGAATTTGCCGTCCTCGTGCAAGAATTCCACCGTGCCGACACCGAGATATTTGATCTGGCGCATCGCCCTGGCGACGGTCTCGCCGATTTCATCCCGCGCGGCTGTGTTGAGCGCGGGCGAAGGTCCTTCCTCCCAGACTTTCTGGTGGCGGCGTTGCAACGAACAGTCGCGCTCGCCGAGATGGATAGCGGCACCTTTGCCGTCGCCGAGGACCTGGATCTCGATATGGCGCGGCCGCGACAGATATTTTTCGGCATAGAGCGTGTCGTCGCCGAAGGCGGACTTAGCCTCGGCGCGCGCCGACATGATGGTCGTGGCAAGCTCGCTCTCCTCGGTGACGACCCGCATACCGCGGCCGCCGCCACCAGCCGCCGCTTTGAGCATCAGCGGATAGCCGACCTGGCGCGCCAGGCTATAAGCTTCGGTTTCGGAACCGACATCGCCGTCGGAGCCGGGAACGACGGGAATGCCAAGCTCCCTGGCGGTGCGCTTGGCGGCGATCTTGTCACCCATGAGCCGGATATGTTCGGGACGCGGTCCGATGAAGTGCACGTTATGCTCGGCGAGAATTTCGGCGAAGCGCGCATTCTCGGAGAGAAAGCCATAGCCGGGATGCACGGCGTCGGCGCCCGTGATCTCGCAGGCGGCAAGCAGCGACGGAATATTGAGATAGCTGTCCTTGGCCGCCGGCGGCCCGATGCAGACACTCTCGTCCGCCAGCCGCACGTGCATCGCGTCTTCGTCGGCCGTCGAATGGACCGCCACGGTCGCGATGCCGAGCTCCTTGCAAGCCCGCAGCACCCGCAGCGCGATTTCACCCCGGTTGGCGATAAGGATTTTGTCGAACACGCCGTTACTCGATGATCATCAGCGGTTCGCCGTACTCCACCGGCTGGCCGTCTTCGACGAGGACTTGAAGCACCGTGCCGGAGCGCGGCGCGGGAATCTGATTCATCGTCTTCATCGCCTCGATGATGATGAGCGTCTCACCGGCCTTCACCTGGCTGCCGACTTCGATAAAGGGCCGGGCGCCGGGCGCGGCGCCGAGATAGGCAGTTCCGACCATTGGCGAGGCGACGAGACCGGGATGTTGCCTCGGATCGGCGGCTATTGCCGGTGGGACCGACATCGGCACGGCAAGCGGCGCGTCCGCGCTCCGCATCCGTCCGGTGTACCCGGCCGAGTGCCGGGCAACGCGGATCGATACGCCATCGCGTTCGAATTCGATCTCGTTGAGACCTGTTTCGTCGAGCAGCTTCGCCAGTTCGCGGATCACGTCGTGATCGACGGCCGGCGATGGTGTAGGCGGCGTGCTCCCGGGCTTGCGGGCCACGACTACACCTTTGCGCCAATTATTGCGGCGAGACCGTCGATCGCAAGCGCATAGCCCTCAATGCCGAAACCGCATGCCACCGCGCGCGCGGCGAGCGAGACGTAAGAGTTCTTCCTGAATTCCTCGCGTGCGTGGATGTTGGTGACATGAACCTCGATGACAGGTGCCTCCACGGCGAGGAGCGCGTCGAGGATCGAGATTGATGTCGTCGTCAAACCGCCCGGATTGATGATCAAGCCGACCGCCTTCTCCGCGCGCGCTTCCTGGATGGAATCGATGATGTCGCCTTCGTGATTGGACTGGCGAAACTCCACGGTCAGACCGTGCCGTTGCGCGGCGGCGCGGCAAAGCTTGTCGACGTCGGCAAGCGTCGCGCGGCCGTAGATTTCCGGCTGGCGCTCGCCGAGCAGATTGAGATTGGGTCCATTGAGAACGTAGATCGTTTTCGACATCTGTGAACGGGACCGGCTATGGCGGCGGGCCATGTCCGGCGCCGGTCCGTTTATAGGGAAGGGCCCCGCAAAGGGGAAGCCGGAACAGCGGCGGAACGCCGTTCCAGCAGCGTTCTTAATCCTTAACGAAGCTCAAAAAATCCCTCAGTCGGCGGCCGAAGGACCGAACGCTATTTCCGTTCGGCCTCGATCTTTTGTTTCAGCTCGTCGAGCCCGACAGCGCCGACCACGACCTCGTTGCCGACCACGTAGGACGGTGTGCCGTTGACGCCGAGCACGTCGGCGAGCTTCATATCCTCGTCGATCGTAGTCTTCACCTCGTCGCTATCCATGTCCTTCTCAAGGCGCGTCATGTCGAAGCCGACCTCTTTGGCGACGGCGAGCGCGCGCGCCTTGTCCGCCGGTCCGCGTCCGCCGAGCAGCTTCTGGTGAAATTCGATGTACTTCTTGCCGGTTAGGTCCTGCATGCGCGCGGCGACCGCGACATGGGCCGCCTCGACGGAACCGGGGCCAAGCACCGGAAATTCTTTGAGGACGAATTTGAGATTGGGGTCGGTCTTCAGCAGGCTCATCATGTCGGGAAGGGCCCGCTTACAGAAGCCGCAATTATAGTCGAAGAACTCGACCATCGTCTGGCTGCCTTGCGGATTGCCGAGCACAACCTGATGCGGTGAATTAAAGATGGTTGCGTTGTTGTCCTTGATCGTCACGCGCGCCTTGTCGGCGTCGGCCTGTTTCTGTTGCTTGTCCAGCGCATCCATCGCGTCTTGCAGCACCTCGGGATGCGCGACGAGATAGTTTTTGATGATCCCCTCGATTTCGTGGCGCTGGTCGGCCGAAAAATTTTGCGCCTCAGGGGCCGCCGCCGGGGCTTGCGCCGGTGGTGTTTGCGACGACGGCGTCTGCGCCGATGCGATCGGTGCCATCAACAGCGCGCCCGCAATCGGCAATGCGATGCGCAGGGAAACGATCATGTCGGTCATCCTTTTCATGTTCATTGCCCTATCCGTAGCGGGCTCTCTTTCAGGTTTCTGTTGAAAGCGACGATATCATCGGCCCGGACCCAGCCGGGTGAGCCGATTGGAAATCGCTGCTTGGCGCGCTCGGCGAGCTCGCGCGCGGTCTTGTGGTCGCCGCGGGCGAAGGCCGCCTGGGCGGAGGCCAGGTCGGCATCGGCGAGGTCGTTATCACGCCCGTAAGCCATTGCCAGCGTTGTGTAGGCGTCGCCGGTTTCCGGCTCCTTGAGCAAGGCGGCGTGAAGCAGCGGTATAGCCTCATCCGAAAGCTTGGGATCGTTGGTGGCAACCAACGCCTGCGCGAGCAGGATCTGGATAAGAGCCGGACTGGGCGCGAGCTCGACGGCGTGGCGCAACGGCGGGATCGCTTCCAGCGGATGCGCGCCCTCAAGCAGCGCCTGACCCTTGAGCTCGTAGAAATACGGATTGTTCGGCATTGACTGAATCAAGGCGTCGATTTGCGTCAGGGCGCTGCGTGAATTGTCGCCAAACCGGTACGCGGAGATAGCGCGAGCATAGCGGGCTGGCAGGCTGTTATCGGTGAATGGATAGTGGCGCAGCACGACATCAGGGCGCTCGACGAAGCCATAAAGCTTGGCCCGCATCATGTCGTGGCGAAACTGCAGTTCGGGCGGGTCTTTCTTGGCCCAGTAAGGCGTCTTCACGAGTTCGGCGAGTGCGGCCATGCGCTCCTCCGGGGCGGGATGATTCTGCATGTAAGGATTGCTGCCCTGCGACGAGTACAGGGATTCGTCGGCGAAGCGCTTGAAGGTGTCGTACATGCCCTTCGCCGACTGGCCGCTCATGGTCAGAAATCTAACGCCGGCGCGATCTGCGGATTCTTCCTGAGTGCGCTGATAGGCAAGCAGCGAATTCAATGCCAGGGCCTGCGGCGCATAAAGTGTTGCCGCGCCGATATTGCCCATGTCGACATTGTTGGAGCGAGCGCCTGCGACCATGGCGCCAACCCCGAGCAACATCGCGACGATCATTCCGGTCTGAGCGTTGGCGAGCTCCTGGCGCATCTTGGAAAGATGGCCGCCGACGATGTGGCCGCACTCATGCGCGAACACGCCGATGAGCTGGTTGGGAGTTTCCGACTGCATCAGCGCGCCGACGTTCACGAAGATGCGGTGTGCATCCATGACAAAGGCGTTGAACTGCTTGTCATCGATGATGACGACCTGGACATTCTGTTGCGTTAGACCGGCCACCCGGAAAATAGGCGCGGTGTAGTCGCGCAAAAGCTGTTCGATTTCGGCATCCCGAATCATTGGAATGCCGGCGCTCGATCCGGTCTGCGCGCGCACTGGAACCCCGCCCAGTGCGACCGCGGCGGCCGCGGCGATTGCGATGGCGCGCGAAGCTGGCTTCACCGGCTGCGCCTTGCTAGGAGATCGAGCAACAATCATGTGAGACGAAGCGGCTCTTTCGGTCCGGGTCGCAAACTATGGATGTACCGAGTTACGGTCAACACAAAGCCGGCGCGCGTTCGTTCGCCAGTTGAGCCACACGAAAGCCGCGGAATGCGGCATCAACGGGGCGGGAGGCGAGGGCGAAACGGATGAGCGGGCGGGATTTTAGGTGAATGGTGCTTGAAAAGGCAAAAAGCCTGCTGCAGCCATCGGCGCGCAGCAACGTACCGCCGTTCATGGCTATGGACGTCATGGCGGCGGCCGCGCGCCTGGAAGCGCAAGGCCGGCGGATCGTCCATATGGAGGTTGGCCAGCCGGCCACCGGCGCGCCGGCGACCGCGATCGCCGCGGTGCGCGCCGCGCTCGACGGCGGCCCACATGGCTACACCGAAACGCTCGGCATTGCTTCGCTGCGGCGGCGCATCGCGCGCGCCTATTCCGAATGGCACGGGCTCGACATCGATCCGGAGCGCATCGTCGTCACCACCGGCTCGTCGGCCGGCTTCATGCTGGCGTTCCTTGCCGTGTGTGAGCCGGGCGATCGTGTCGCGGTGGCGCTGCCCGGCTATCCACCATACCGCCACATCCTCACCGCGCTCGGCTGCGAGCCGGTCGAGATCGAGACGGACGCGCTGACGCGCTGGTCGATGACCGGCGGGGCACTTCTCGCGCAACACTGGGCGCGTCCGTTAAGAGCTTTGGTGATCGGCTCGCCGGCCAATCCGACGGGAACGATGATGACGGCGGCGGCGCTCGCCGCGTTGGTGCGATGCGCCGAAGATGCCGGCATCGTTGTCATCTCCGACGAAATCTATCACGGTCTTGATTATGCCTTCGCGGCGGAGAGCGCCGCGCGGCTGTCGGACGATGCGATCATCATCAATTCCTTTTCGAAATATTTTTGCATGACGGGATGGCGGATCGGCTGGATGGTGGTGCCACCGTCGCTGGTGCGGACGGTTGAGCGATTGCAGCAGAATCTCGCGATCTCGGTACCGACCCTGTCGCAGATTGCCGCCGAAGCGGCTTTCGATGGGCGCTCGGAGCTGGAAAAGGTAAAGGCCGGCTACGAGGAGAACCGTCGTATTCTGCTCGACGGATTGCCGCGCGTTGGCCTGAGCTCGTTCCTGCCGGTCGATGGCGCATTTTATCTCTATGCCGACATATCGCGGTTTTCGAGCGATAGTTTCGATTTTGCCACCCGCATGCTCGAGGAGGCCGGCGTCGCGGCAACGTCGGGTATCGATTTCGATCCGCTGCACGGGCGAAAATTCCTTCGGTTGTGTTACGCTGGCTCGCGCGAAGACATGCACGAGGCGGTCGAGCGCCTCGGCAATTGGCTTGAGCGGTAGATCAACTCAAGGATAAGCAACGCGGTGAATCTGTCCGACAGCGCGCTCGTTCTGTTTTCCGGCGGGCAGGATTCGACGGTGTGTCTGGCTTGGGCGCTCGAGCGTTTCGCGCGGGTCGAAACGATTGGTTTCGCTTATGGTCAGCGCCACGCGGTCGAGCTTGAAATGCGACCGGCCATTCGTTCGGCCCTGGCGGCGCAGTCCGAACGATGGCGCGCGCGGCTGGGTGACGATCACATGGTGCGCATCAATTCGCTTGCGGAAATTTCGGATACCGCGCTGACCCGGGACGTGGCGATCGAAATGTCCGCATCCGGCCTGCCGACCACATTCGTGCCGGGGCGCAATCTGGTGTTTTTCTCCTTTGCCGGGGCGGTCGCCTATCGGCGCGGCATCAAACATATCGTTGCCGGGATGTGCGAGACCGACTTTTCCGGCTACCCGGATTGCCGCGACGATACCATCAAGGCAATGCAGCTCGCGCTGACGCTTGGCATGGACCGGCGCTTCGTCATTCATACGCCGCTGATGTGGATCGACAAGGCCGGCACGTTTGCGCTGGCGGATGAGATCGGCGGCGACGTGCTGATCGATCTCCTTCTCGGCCAGACCCACACCTGCTATCTCGGCGATCGCCAGCATCGTCATGCGTGGGGCTTTGGCTGCGGCGAATGCCCCGCCTGCCGATTACGCGCCGACGGCCACGCCAAGTGGAAGGCCGCATCGGCATGATCTTTTTTCAATGAGGCAACCATGAACGAGGCTTTATTCGATATTCTACGCAAGGTGACGACTGCGACGATCACCACGATTCTTCTGAAGAAGGGTATTCGGCGCTGCTGGATGAACGGTCCGAAGCCGCTTGTTCCTACCGGCGAGCGCATCGTCGGCCCGGCTTTCACGTTGCGCTTTGTGCCGGTGCGGGAGGATTTGGCGACGCCGGAAAGCTGGGCCAGTCCGATTTCGACGCGCGCGGCGATTGAGGCCATGCCGGAGGGGGTGATTGCGATCGCCGACGCCATGGGTGTGATGAGCGCCGGAATTTTTGGCGACATCCTTTGCGCTCGCATGAAAAAGCGAAATGTCGCGGCCTTGGTCACCGATGGCGTGATGCGCGACCGTGCCGGCGTGGTCACCAGCGCGCTGCCGGTCTGGTGTGCCGGCGTAGCCGCACCCGCGTCGGTCAACGGCCTGACCTTTGTCGGCTGGCAGGAGCCAATCGGCTGCGGCGGCAGCGCGATTTTTCCCGGCGATGTGATCGTGGTCGACGATGACGGCGCCGTGGTGATCCCGCAGGCTTTGGTCGAGTTCGCGGCCCATGAGGGCGCCGAGCACGAACTTTACGAGAGCTGGGTGTTCAGCGAAGTCGAAAAGGGCGTGAAGCTGCCCGGCCTCTATCCGCCGAACGACGAGGCCAAAGTGCGCTACGCGGCCTGGCGGAAGAGCCGGCCGTGATGGTCCGCTCCGCCCAGAACCGCGGAGCGGGTCGGGCATAAGCGAATGTTCTTCGCCCTATCCAAAACCCTCGGCTTTTTCGCGTTGCCGTCGAACGACCTGATCTCCATCGGATTGATCGGGCTGGTGCTGTTGTGCACGCGGTTTCGGCGCCTCGCCAGTTGGCTCCTCGTCACCAGCATCGTGCTGATCGCCTTTGTCGGATTTTCACCGCTCGGCAGGCTTCTGATCCTGCCGCTTGAGCAGCGTTTCCCGGCTTGGGATCCGTCACGCGGACCGCCGGACGGCATCATTGTTCTCGGCGGCGCAATTTCGCCGGACATATCGGTAGCGCGCGGCGCCGTCACGCTCGGCCCGGGCGCAGAACGCATCACCTACGCCACCGAGCTGGCGCGCCGCTATCCCGAGGCGCGTATCATCTTTTCCGGCGGTACCGGTTCACTGTTCGGCGGCCCAGTCGAGGCGCCGTACGCCGTGAAGGAATTCGAGGCGCTCGGCATCGCGCGTGACCGCATCACGGCCGAGGAGCAGTCGCGCAACACGATCGAGAACGCGGCGTTCTCGCACCTGCTGGCCCAACCGAAGCCGGGAGAGCACTGGCTTCTCGTGACGTCCGCCTACCATATGCCGCGCGCCATAGCGGCGTTCCGGGCCGCCGGTTTTGCCGTCGAGGCCTCTCCGGTGGATTGGCACACGCGCGGACCGATCGACGTGACCGAGCTATTCCGGTCGTTCACCGCCGGCCTCGTAATGACCGACACGGCTGTTCATGAATGGATCGGCCTCATTGTCTATCGGCTCGCGGGCAAAACGGATGAGCTATTCCCGGGCCCGTAGTGAATTTGCGCCTGCGTGATCGAGGTTTACCGATCCTTAATTCCTCAAGCTCGATACTTTGCGTCCTGCGCTTCGTCCTTGGGGAAGGGCACTCTCATGTCGATCAATATGCCGGCCGCGCTCGCAACCGAGCCGGCGGAGACCGTGGTCGAGGTTCCATCCGCTACCAGCGAATGGGCCGAGACCGCGCTTACGGTATTGTTCACCGCTGCCGCGGTGCTGTTCGTCTCATTTCTCGCGGTGGTGACCGGCATCGTCTAGCCCGGATTGCGCCGCGCGCCATCTGAGTTACAACGGGCTATGGCGCTCGCGCTCGTCATCGGCAACAAGAATTACTCGTCGTGGTCGCTGCGGCCGTGGCTGGCGATGAAAGCCGCCGGCATTGCTTTCGATGAGACGCTGATCTCGCTCGATGCGAAGGATTTCAAGGCGCGTGTCACGGCGCTGAGCGGCGCCGGCCGGGTGCCGATACTGATCGATGGCGGTGTGCGGGTCTGGGAGTCGCTTGCGATTCTGGAATATCTCGCCGAAAAATTTCCGGCCGCCGGCTTGTGGCCGAAGCACACCGCTGCGCGCGCCCACGCGCGCGCTATTTCCTCCGAGATGCACTCAGGCTTCATGTCATTGCGGGGACATCTGCCGATGAACGTGGCGCGGCCGGTCAAAAAACGCGCACTCGATGACGCCGCGGCCGCCGACGCGGCGCGCATCGATGCAATCTGGAGCGAATGCCGCCTCAGGTTCGGCGCCGGCGGCGCATTTCTTTTCGGCGCGTTCGGCGCGGCCGATGCCATGTATGCGCCTGTCGTCTGGCGTTTTCATACTTACGCGGTCGATGTCAGTTCTGCGGCACGCGCTTACATGGACGCCGTCATCGCATTGCCGGCATCCATCGAATGGCGCGAGGCGGCGCGGCGCGAGCCGTGGGTGCTGCCGCACGACGAAGTCGATTGGCCCGAAGTCGCGCGGCAATGATTGCGGCTGGACAATCTGCGTTCAGCGCAAGCGCCGTTCAAGCTCGTCCAGCAGTGGCAGTTGATAGGCGATGATTTTGTCCCTGGCGGCGGCCAGCGTGAAATAGGCG
Organism: uncultured Alphaproteobacteria bacterium; assembly: GCA_963743395.1. Lineage (GTDB taxonomy): Bacteria > Pseudomonadota > Alphaproteobacteria > Rhizobiales > Xanthobacteraceae > BOG-931. The sequence continues at coordinate 1,276,141 of CAVUPV010000013.1, read as the reverse complement.
AGCCGGTCGATTTCGGGAAAGCTCTGCCGGCGGCCCGAGCGGGGCGGCCATTCCATTTCAAACGAGTTGCTGACGCACCGCGTCAGATCGAAATCGGCTTCGAACGCGAAGGCGTGCACTACCTTTCCGCTTTTTTGGTTAACCGGCGCCAGCATGATCGTCTGGTCTACCGTATCGACGGGGGCGGTCAGATTTGTCTCTTCGGTGAATTCGCGTCGCGCCGCGGTGAGAAGGTCCTCGTTGGCGGCGACTAGGCCCTTTGGAATCGTCCATACCCCCGCATCTTTCTTCGCCCAGAACGGTCCGCCCGGATGCGCGAGCAAGACTTCGAGGCCGTCGCTGCGGCGAAACGCCAGCATGCCGGCGCTGATCTCCTTGCTGCGGCGCATCCGCGCATCCCTTCGCACTGCGGCTCTCTACCGCAGGACATTTCGGCCAGGCCTTGCCAAACAGGCCATGTCTGCATCATTTTGTCACGATTACACTGACAATGCTCATTCCTCCCCCAGGCTCGTTGGAGCGCGTGGGGGATGGGATTTAGCCGATCCATTTACTGCACGGGAGCTAATGCCAATGCGATATGGGTTTATCGCCGCACTCGCCGCTTTTGCGGTGCTGGCCACGCCACTGACGCCGGTCGCCAGTCTTGCATCAAAGGCGATGGCGGATGACGCGCCGAAGGACGTCAAGGGCCTCTTTCTGATGAGCGATTATCCGGCTGTAACAGTGCGCCCGGGCGAAACATCCACAGTCAATCTTCGGCTGCAGAATTACGACATGGCCCCGGAGCGCTTGGCCCTGTCGGTGACCGGAGTGCCGGCCGGCTGGACGGCGACGCTGATGGGCGGCGGCCAGCCGATCGGAGCGGCAATGCCGGCGGCCAATTCCAGCGTTGCGCTGGAACTGCGCCTCGACGTGCCGAAAAGTGCGCCGAACGGCACGCAGACGATCACCGTCGCCGCGCAAGGCACGACGACGAATTTACAATTGCCGCTAGCGGTGACGCTCGCCAAGGATCTGCCGGCGAAGCTGACATTGACGCCGCAGCTTCCTGAATTGCGCGGCAACTCGAAGTCGACCTTCGAGTATCAACTGGGCATCAAGAATGACAGCGGCAAGAAGCTGACCGTGAGCCTGTCCGCGCAGGCGCCGCAGAATTTCGATACCTCGTTCACCGAGCAGTACGGCGCGCAGGAGCTCAATGCGGTGCCGGTCGATGCCGGCCAGACCAAGGACGTTAAGCTCAAAGTGACGCCGCCGAATACGGCCGCGGCAGGTGACTACAAAATCACGGCGCGGGTCGGCGCCGAAGACGCTTCCGTGACGACCGATCTCGAGATGACAATCACCGGCGAGCCGAAGCTCGATATCAGCGGCCGCGAGGGCCTAGTGTCGACGCGCGCTTCGGCGGGCCAGGAGACCTCGGTTCCGGTCGTCATCACCAATACCGGCACTGCGCCGGCCGATGACATCGAGCTCTCCGGCTCGGCGCCGAGCGGCTGGAAGATCACCTTCGATCCGAAAACGGTCGAGCGCATTGCACCAAACGACAACAAGGAAGTGCAGGCGCTGATCACGCCGACCGACAAGGCAATCGCCGGCGATTACGTGACGACTATCCGTGCATCGGCGCGCGGCGAGTCGGCATCGACCAATTTCCGCGTCACGGTGACCACCTCGACTATGTGGGGGATCGCCGGCGTCGGCATCATCGGTGTGGCGCTATTGGTCATGGTCGGCGCGGTCGCAAGGTTCGGCCGGCGATGAACGAAGACGCCATCATCGAGGCGAAAGGCCTCACTAAAATCTATGGCTCGACGCCCGCCGTCGATCACATCTCGTTCGACGTCGGCCGCGGCGAAATTTTTGGTCTGCTAGGCCCCAACGGCGCCGGCAAGACCACGACCATTCTGATGATGCTCGGGCTGACCGACATCTCGGAAGGCGAGGTGCGCGTGCTCGGCTTCAATCCGGCGCGCGAGCCATTGTCGGTCAAGCGGCGTGTCGGTTATCTGCCCGACACCGTCGGTTTTTATGACAACCTGACCGCCGGCGATAACTTGCGCTACACCGCCCGCCTGATCGGCTTTCGCTTCGCCGAGCGCGAGAAACGCATCGCCGATGCGCTCGAACGGGTCGGCCTTGCCGAATTCGCCGACAAGCGGGTCGGAACGTTCTCGCGCGGCATGCGACAACGGCTGGGCTTGGGTGAAATCCTGATGAAGGGCGCGCAGATCGCGATCCTCGACGAGCCGACGTCCGGCCTCGACCCGCATGCCACGACCGAGCTGCTCGGCATTATTCGCGGCTTCAAGAGCGAAGGCGTATCGGTGCTGTTGTCATCGCATTTGCTCGAGCGGGTGCAGAGCGTGTGCGACCGCGTCGCGCTCTTCTCGGCGGGCAAGATCGCGCTGATGGGTACGGTGCCCGAACTCGGCCGGCAGATCCTCGGCGGCGGCTATGTTGTCGACATCGAGGCCGACGGCGCCGGACTTGCGGAACGGCTCTCGCTCATCCCCGGCGTCAGCGGCGTCGAGAAGACCGGCATCGGCAAGCTTCGGCTTCACGCCGATCGTGACGTGCGTTCCGAGGCTGCGGCCGAGGTGGTTGCGATGCATGGCCGGCTCAAATATCTCGGCGTCCAGGAACCGAGCCTGGAAGCGATCTACACGCGCTATTTCGAAACGAAGCCGGAAGCGGCGGTCGGGGAAGGGGAGCGCGATGCAGCGTGAAGGCTCGGCATTCTCCGGACTCACCGTGGTCATGCTCAAGGAGCTGTCCGACCACCTAACCAGCGTGCGCATGCGCGTGCTCGAATGGCTTGTGGTGCTGGTGGCACTTGCGGCGCTCTACGGCGCCATTCAGCAGATCAAGGACACCACCGCCGAGGACCCGTTCCTGTTCTTGCGCCTGTTCACGACCTCGCGCGATCCGCTGCCTTCGTTCGTCTCGTTCCTGTCGTTCCTCGTGCCGCTGATGGCGATCGGGCTTGGCTTCGATTCCGTCAATGGCGAGCACAGCCACCGCACGCTGTCGCGCATCCTGTCGCAGCCGATCTACCGCGACGCTTTGCTGTTCGGGAAATTCCTGGCCGGTCTGGTGACGCTTTCGATCAGCCTGATCACGTTGTGGCTGCTTGTCATCGGTCTCGGGCTCTTGATGATTGGCGTACCGCCCGGCGCCGAGGAGATTGCGCGCAGCTTTGTCTTTCTCCTGGTGACCATCGTCTATGCCGGGGTTTGGCTGGCGCTCGCGCTGTTGTTTTCGATTCTATTCCGCTCCGCCGCCACGGCGGCGCTGATCACGCTCGGTCTGTGGCTCCTGGTGACGTTCATCTGGCCGGTCCTGGCCGGAGCGTTCGCGCAAATCATAGTGCCGCCCGATCCGCGCTATATGGCGCTCGGGTTGCAAACGCCGGGGACGGCGGAACTCGAGCAAATCCTGGCGCGGCTGTCACCGTCGACGCTTTACGCCGAGGTGGTGGTAGCGCTGCTCGATCCGACCACGCGTGCGCTCGGGCCGATCTATCTGAGCCAGTTGCAGGGCGCCGTGCTCGGCGCGCCGCTGCCGCTCGGCGAAAGCGTCCTGATCGCCTGGCCGCAGATCGTCGGCATGGTCGCCACCGCGATCGTGCTGTTTGTCATCGGCTATGTGATCTTCCAGCGCCAGGAAGTGCGGGCCTAGTGGCCTTTGGTCTGGCCGTTGCGCCGTTGCGCGCGGCATAGTCAAATCCCTCGCTTGCCAAGGGGGATTCGTGGCCGCCATCTCAACGGGCGTCGACACCGCATCGAAGGAGTTTCGCGCCAATCAGGCGGCGATGCGCGCGTTGGTCGAGGACCTCGAAAGGCGCCGCGCCAAAGCCGCCGAGGGGGGGCCGGCGCGCGCCCGCGAACGTCACCTGGCCCGCGGCAAACTGTTGCCGCGCGAGCGGGTAATGACGCTGATCGATCCCGGCACGCCGTTCCTTGAACTGTCGCCGCTCGCTGCCGACGGCCTATACGATGACGCCATCCACGCCGCCGGCATCATCACCGGGGTAGGCCGCGTTTCAGGCCGCGAATGCGTCATCGTCTGCAACAATTCCACCATCAAGGGCGGCACCTATTATCCGATGACGGTGAAGAAGCATCTGCGCGCGCAGGAGATTGCGCGCGACAACCGGCTCCCCTGCATTTATCTGGTGGATTCCGGCGGCGCCAACCTGCCGCATCAAACCGAAGTCTTTCCGGACCGCGAGCATTTTGGCCGCATCTTCTACAATCAGGCGACGCTGTCGGCCGCTGGCATCGCCCAGATCGCGGTGGTTATGGGCTCGTGCACCGCGGGCGGCGCCTACGTGCCGGCGATGTCGGACCAGACCATTATCGTTCGCAATCAGGGCACGATTTTTCTCGGTGGTCCGCCGCTGGTGAAGGCCGCGACCGGCGAAGTCGTGACCGCCGAAGAGCTGGGCGGCGCCGAGGTGCATACGAGGAAATCCGGCGTCGCCGACTATCTTGCCGAGAACGATCGCCACGCACTGGCGCTGTGCCGAGAGATTGTGGGAAATCTGAATACAAAGAAGACTATCGACATTCCGTTGTTAGGGCCGAGCGAGCCAAAATACGACTCCGGCGAGCTCGACGGCGTCGTGCCGGCCGATCTCAAGAAGCAATACGACGTGCGTGAGGTGATTGCGCGGCTGGTCGATGGTTCGGAGTTCGACGAATTCAAGGCGCTGTACGGCACGACGCTGGTCACCGGCTTTGCGCATTTGCACGGCATTCCTGTCGGCATTCTCGGCAACAATGGAATTCTGTTTTCAGAGAGCGCGCTCAAGGCCGCTCATTTTATCGAGCTGTGTTGCCAGCGCCGGGTGCCGCTGCTCTTCCTGCAAAACATCGCGGGCTTCATGGTCGGGCGCGATTACGAAGCCGGCGGCATCGCCAAGGACGGCGCCAAGATGGTGACCGCGGTCGCCTGCGCGCAGGTGCCGAAGATCACGGTGGTCATCGGCGGCTCCTACGGCGCCGGCAATTACGGCATGTGCGGCCGCGCCTACGGGCCGCGCTTCCTGTTCATGTGGCCGAATGCGCGCATTTCGGTGATGGGCGGCGAACAGGCCGCCTCGGTGCTCGCGACGGTGCGGCGCGAGAACATCGAAGCCGAAGGGAAGACCTGGTCCCAGGCCGAGGAAGAGGAATTCAAAGCGCCGATCCGCGAGCAATATGAAGCGGAGGGTAATCCCTACTATGCCACCGCGCGGCTTTGGGACGACGGCATCATCGCGCCCGCTGAGACACGCCGTGTGCTGGCGCTATGTTTTTCGGCGGCGCTTAATGCGCCGATCCCGGAGACGAAGTTCGGCGTATTTCGGATGTAAGACAATCTGTCGTTCGTTCTTGTAGTCAGAGAGTTTTCATGCCCAAGATCATCGAGCACATCCACTGGCCCAACGCGCCGGATTTGTGGATGCCTTATGCGCCGGCGATCAAGGTCAAGGGCGGTACAACGGTTTATCTCGCCGGCGTCACCGCCGCGCCGGTTTATCATCATCATCCGCATCGGCCCGAAGAATTCGACGCCATGCCCAGCGACATGGCGGGGCAGGCCAGGGCGGCGCTGGAAAACCTCAAGCGCGGGCTGCAAGCGGTGGGCGCAACGTTCGCCGATGTGGTCACCGCCGACCGTTTCGTCACCGATCTGACCGACCAGGATGCCCTTAACCGCGTCTGGGGAGAGTATTTTGGAGACGCCAAGCCGACCACGACCACGGTCCAAGTCGTGCGGCTTGCCACCGACCCCCGTTGTCTGGTGGAGATAAACGCGATCGCTGTTATCGATTGAAGGGAATGCCCAAAGGAGTGCCAATGGCGCAAATGGATTATCGAACGGCGTTGATCGTTGGCGTCGGCTCTGGGCTGTCCGCCTCGCTGGCGCGGCTTTTCGCCAAATCTGGACTGAAAGTCGCGCTGGCCGCGCGCCGCGCCGCCAATCTGGCGGAATTGTCGCAGGAAACCGGGGCGAAAAGCTTCGCCTGTGATTCAACCAATCCGGATCAAGTGGCGAAGCTGTTCTCCGACGTCGAAGCTGCCGTGGGTTCGCCCGATGTCGTCGTTTACAATGCCAGCTACCGCACCCGTGGCCCGTTCGTGGAACTCGTCCCCGACGAAGTTGCGAAGTCGATTGCCGTGACCGCCTTCGGCGGCTTTCTGGTGGCGCAGGCGGCGGTGAAACCCATGCTGCCGCAAAATCACGGCGCGGTGTTTTTCACCGGCGCCTCGGCGAGCGTAAAGGGCTATGCTCAATCGGCGCCATTCGCCATGGGCAAGTTTGCGCTGCGCGGGCTGGCCCAAAGTATGGCGCGCGAACTTTCGCCGCAGGGCATTCATGTCGCCCATGTCGTTGTCGACGGCGGCATCCGCAGCGACCGCCGGTCCAATCCCCCGGACAAACCCGACAGCATGCTCGATCCCGACGCCATTGCGCAGAGCTATCTGGATCTCCTCCGCCAGCCGCGCAGCGCCTGGGCGTGGGAGATCGAGCTGCGGCCCTGGCTGGAAAAGTTTTGATCCCGATGGTGCGCCCCGGCTTTCATCGCGGCATGCGAAAAATCCAAAAAATCATCGGCACGGTCGCTGTCATCTCGATGGCCCTTGTGGTTGCAAGCGGCGTTGACGCACAGACCCGTCACCGGCAACAGCCGAAGGAAGTCGAGCATCCGGCGCCGGCGGTGCCGCTCGACAAGCGCGACAGCGTCGTCACGGCGGCGGGCGCGTTTAACGGCCGGCCCTATTGGCTCGCGCTCGCGCAATGCGGCGGCGTCTATTTCAAGCTCAATCAGCTCTACACCGACATCGCGGTGCACGCTCGCGCGGTGAAGCCGGATCCCAGGCTCAATAGCGAATACACCAAGAAGCTCAACGACGCGATCAGGACCGCGACGGTGTTTTTCAACGGGGCGGAACGCTTCTTGATGACCGACCGCGGGCTTGAGCGCGTCGACGCGGTTCTTGTCTACGCCGAACAGTCGCGCGCCGCGGGAGAGCGCTTTAAAACGATCGATGCAGCGCTCAATGCGGCACAGGCCTGTCCCGCGCTTTATCAGTCTTGCCAGGCTGCCTATTCGAAGGCGTGCAGCGAGCCGCTTTCGCCAGTGAGCTGAAACGGGGCGCGTGTGCGAGAAGGAGCGTCATGAAGCCGATCGTTGCAGCAGCCGCGGTGGCGGTGGTTTTCACGTCATTGGCGGCCAGCGCGCAGGACAAAGCGCCGTATCAGCCCGGACTTGGAGAAATCATGGCGCTGCAGCAGATGCGCCATATCAAGCTCTGGTTCGCCGGCCATGCCGCCAACTGGCCGCTGGCCGATTATGAGATCGGTGAATTGAAGGAGGGTTTCGATGACGTCACCGACCTGCTTGGCGGCGATGTCGTCGACCAGCACGTCGGTACCCCACTTGCCGACCTGCAGAAGGCCATCGACGGCAAAAACAGCGGCGCATTCACTGCGGCCTTCGATCGGCTCAGCGCCGGCTGCAACGCCTGCCACCATACGCTCGACCACCCTTTCATCGCGATACAACGCCCCACATCGCTGCCCTATAGCAACCAAGTTTTCACGCCACAGAAGTAAACCCCGATAACGCCATGTTCCGGCTTTATTTTCCGCGCGGTGGAGGGGTTTGAGCCAAATCGGCTTGGTCCTTGAATTGTCGGGCAATATCGCCATACTGCGCGAATTGTGCCGTGCGGCACGAGGTGGAATTCTTGGAACAACAGCAGAACATCGTCGCGAGCACGTTGGCAGCGAGTCCATGCAACGTGCTTATGATTTACCCGCGTTTTATGGCGGATTCCTTCTGGAACTTTTCAGAAGCCTGCGAACTGGTGGGCGCGCGCTATCCTGCGATCCCGCTCGGCCTCATCACGGTCGCGGCGCTGTTGCCAAAGTCCTGGAACGTGCGGCTCGTCAATCGCAACACCGAAGAGCTTGCAGACGGCGATCTCGACTGGGCCGACATGGTGATGACCGGCGGCATGCTGTTCCAGCAGTCGGATACGCTGGAACTCATTGAAATGTGCCGTGCGCGCGGTCTGCCGGTGGTAATCGGCGGTCCCGACGCAACCTCGAGCCCACATCGCTACCAGACCGCGAATTTCCGTGTCCTTGGCGAAGTCGAGGACATCATCAAGGACTTCGTCGCCGTCTGGGAGAAGGGCGATCGCGAAGGCATGTTCGTGGCCGAGAAATTCAAGGTCGACGTCACCAAGACGCCGATACCCCGGTTCGATCTGCTGAAATTCGAGCAGTACCTTTATATCGGCGTGCAATTCTCGCGCGGTTGCCCGTTCACCTGCGAGTTCTGCGACATCATCGAGCTCTATGGCCGCTCGCCGCGCACCAAGACGCACGATCAAATCCTCGCCGAGCTCGAGACGCTCTACAAACTCGGTTATCGCGGCCACGTCGATTTCGTCGATGATAACCTCATCGGCAACAAAAAAGCGATCAAGGCGTTTCTGCCGGTACTCGAAAAATGGATCGAGCGGTACGATTACCCGTTCGAATTCACCACCGAGGCGTCGCTCAATCTCGCCGATGATGACGAGCTGTTGGCGATGCTCAAGCGATCCAACTTCTTCGCCATTTTCGTTGGCATCGAAAGCCCGGATACCGAAACGCTGATCGCGATGCGCAAGAAACAGAATACGCGCCGCAGCATTCCCGACAGCGTCCATAAAATCTATCACGCCGGCATGTTCGTCACGGCAGGCTTCATTGTCGGCTTCGACACCGAAAGGGGATCGGTCGCCGCACCGATGATCGAGCTGATTGAGGAATCGGCGATCCCGATCGCCATGGTCGGTCTGCTCTACGCGCTGCCAAATACCCAGTTGACGCGCCGCTTGGCGAAGGAAGGTCGCCTTTATGTCGACCACGATTCCGCGCCTTCCAATAAGGGCGATCAGTGCACCGCCGGTGTGAATTACGAAACCAAACGCTCGCGGCTCGAAATCTTGCGGGATTACCGCCAGATCCTCGAGAAGGTCTACGATCCCGATGCCTTTTGCGGCCGTCTGGAGAAGCTCTCGGCAATGCTCGATTGCTCGGAGCGGCGCAAGGAACTGCCCGAGGGCGATATCAGGCGCCGGCTGAGCACGATCAATATGGTGCACGAATTGCTGTCGCGTCTGCCGGAAGCCCGCGAACGGTTCTGGAAGGCCTTTACGACGTGCATGAAGCAGAATCCCAATGCAGTACGCGCCATCGTCACGCTCATGGCGTTTTACCTGCATGTCGGGCCGTATTCACGCTACGTCATGAAGCAGATCGATCGGCAGATCGAAGATATCGAACGGGGCCGTTTCGTTGCCCCGGAATTGCTGCCGGCGGTAGCGCCGGAGCCGGCCGCGCCCAAGCTGACCGCGCCGGAGCCGATCGCTCTCAGCGCCTAGTGGCTTCTTGCGAGGTCAGACGACATTACGGCCGAGAAATCGGTTATGACTTGCGTTGGCGATTGCTCGGCATATTCGTCCGGCATGTTGCCGCGATTGACCCAGAGTGGCCGAAAGCCGAACGCCGCCGCGCCCATGACATCCCAGCGGTTCGATGAGACGAAGACGACCTCATCCGGTTTGATGCCGAAACGCCCGGTGACCAGCCCATAAACTTCCGGCCGTGGCTTATACATTCGCACCGATTCGACCGAGAGGACGGCGTCGAGCTCGCTGGCCATGCCGGAAGCTTCGACCGCGGCGCCGAGCATCGTCGGTTCGCCGTTGGAAAGTATCGCCGTCTGCGCCCCGTGAGCCTTGAGTGCTGTGACGGCAGTGCGCGCGTCGGCATAGGCGTCGAGCCGCAGATAGGCATCGAGCAGTTTCGGCCGCAGCGCGCGGTCGACCGAGGGAACGCGCGAAAACGCGTAATCGAGTGCCCGCTCGGTCAGTGTCCAGAAACCGACATAGCGGCCGGCCAGCGTCAGCGTCCAGCTGTATTCCAGCTGCTTCTGCCGCCAAATCTCCGAGAACCGCTCCGCATCGGGGCCGGCCGCGGCACGATGCCGGCCGATCGCGGCATGCACGTCGAACAGCGTACCATAGGCGTCGAAAACATAAACCCGAGGCGCGAGGCCATTCATGGTCGGCTCTCCATTGTGGCAATCAAGCGTGGCAATCATGGTGACAAAAGCGGCGGCAAGCACACAATGGGGCCGCCGGAGGATGATTCGATGAGCCCCGCGGTCGCCGGGTCTAAGACTAGCTGGTCCAAAACTTGGACCTTTTTCGATGACGATTGGCACGAAGGCAATGTGCCGATCATGGGCGCGCGTACGCATGCGGCCTGGCTCGGTACGTCCGTCTTCGACGGCGCCCGCGCCTTCGAGGGCGTCACGCCCGATCTCAATTTGCACTGCGCGCGCATCAACGCGTCCGCCAAGACGATGTATCTCAAGCCGGCGGTCAAATCGCAGCAGTGGGCGGACTTGGCAAGCGAGGGGATCAAACGGTTCGATAAGGACGCAGCACTCTATATCCGGCCGATGTATTGGGCCGAGGAGGGCTCGGCGCGAGGCCTGGTGCAAGCGGATCCTGATTCCACGCGCTGGTGCCTCACGCTTTTTGTGGCGCCGATGCCGCAACCGGCCGGCAATTCGATCACGCTGTCGCCGTTCCGCCGCCCGACGCGGGAATGCGCGCCGGTCGAGGCCAAGACCGGCTGTCTCTATCCGAACAATGCGCGCGCCTTGATCGAAGCGCGCGCGCGCGGCTTCGACAACTGCCTGATGTGCGACATGCTGGGCAATGTCGCCGAAATGGGTACCGCCAATATCTTCATGGTGAGAGACGGCGTCGTGTTCACGCCCGAGGCGAATGGCACGTTTCTGGCCGGCATCACGCGGGCGCGTGTCATCATGCTGTTGCGCGCGGCCGGCGCGCAGGTGGTCGAAACGACGTTGCGCTATTCCGATTTCCAGTCGGCCGATGAGATTTTCTCCTCGGGAAATTACTCAAAAGTGTCGCCGGTTACCCGCATCGACGAGCGGATACTGCAGCCGGGCCCGGTGTACCGCCGCGCTCGCGAACTCTATTGGGAATTCGCCCATGCCGGCGCCGCCGTGGCCTGAGACGAAGGCGCAAGCCGCGCCCTGTTAAAGCGCCCTGGTAGTGCGGCCCGGTAACGCGCCCTAGTAATTCGTCTTGTCGATGCCGGGCACCGTCAGCAGCGATGAAATCGAGCGGCCGCGGATATCGTAGACGCGTGCATAGAGCACCCCGTCGCGCACGACTTCGAATAACACCGGCGCATTGAGTTTGGCGCAGTAAAATACGCCGAGCATCATGGCAAAGTCGGCGCCCTTCGGATCCCAGGTGGTGCTGTATCCGGGGCCAAGCGCTACCGCGACAGGCGGATGCGGTCCGCACACTGCAACGGTCCAGGCCCCGTTCGGCGGGACCGCGTGGTGCTCCGCGACATAAGCCAGCAATTGCTGCGAGGCTTGCTTGAACGACAGTCCCCAGTAATCCAGCATGAAATTCCGCTGCGCGCCCTGCACGCCGCCGGCAATATTGTTGTAGTCCGTGTATTCGTAAGGGTGCAGCCGCATCATGTCTGTGACGGGCGAGGCAATGCCCTCCACCAGAGCCAACGTGCCGGCGGCGATCGCGGTATTGCCGTAGGGTCTCAGGCGCTCTGCAATCCACGCCACGGCGAGGCCGCCGAGCACGGCAAGCGGCGGTAATACAAACACGAAGTGACGAATGCCGTTGTACATGACCGGTCGCGCGGCGACCGTGAGCAAGATTGGCAGCGTCACCGCGAGCACGATCGAAAACAGCGCGGCGCGGCGGCCGGCGGCGGCTGGGTCGCGAGCGCGGCCCCACAGAGCGGCAACCAGCGCGCCGGCCGCTCCGGCGAGCCCCAGCGCCAGCATGAGTTCCGGAATCTGGACCGCGAACAGCGTCGGCACATAACTCCGCGGCATGTCGTCGACCGGGATCAAAAGACCGTCAAAAAGCTCGCGCCAGGGCTTTTCGAAAACGTTCGAAAAATACTCGGCGGCATGAAAAGGATTGAGCGGCGATACCACGCTCCACGGCCAGACCAGGCCCATGACCAGGTAGGCAAGGATCGCCGCCGGGATGAACGGGAGCAAAAATGAGCCGCATTCGGCGGCGGCCGGACGCAGTCCGTCCGCGCGTGACCTGATGGCGAAGATGAGCGGCAGAGGCAAAAGAGCTTCCAAGACCGCGAAGCCGCCCAATACCCGCGCGCCGATCGCAAGCCCAATTCCAATTCCGCACAGTGCCAGCGTCGCGGGCGTCGGACGCGGATATTCTTCGAACGCGCGCACCAGGCCGAGGAGCGCGATCATCATATCCGCTGCGAACGGACCATCTTTCGCATTGATAAACATATGCCCGTAATAGAGCGGGCAGGTGGCGAGCAATATGAGTGCGATCAATCCGGCGAACGGGCCGCCGAGGCGCCGGCCCAAGCGCCACGCGGCAAAGAGCCCGATCAGCCCAACGGCCGCGCCGATAAGTCGCCGCGTCTCGAACAGGCCGAAGGGCAGAACCTTTGCGGCCAGCGTGGCGATGATGTCGAAGCCGCCGCCGTACATGTAAAGATTGACGAAGGACAGCGCGCGCTTGTCGGTAAAGCCGGAGCCGTAGAGCGAGACCAGAAGTCTGCCGTACTGGGAATGGGTGTAGTCGTCCCAGCCGAGGCCGTAATCGCGGAAGGCGGCGAAAGCGATGACCGCGGTCAGTGCCAGAACACCGCCGGCAAGCCAATCAAGCCAATGCGCTTCGGCGATCGCTTTTGATCGCGAGGGCAGCGAATTCACGACAACTTGGTGCACGATCGGCCCGGTTCCAGAATCGTGTCGGCGAACGAGCTTAATTCATGAAGCCCCTTTGCGCGCGGGACAATGCGTCAAATGCGCAGAGAGTGGCAATCGCAGAAGGCACAGGGCCAGGAGCGGCGCCATGGGCCCCGCTCGCACTCGACAGACGCGGTTAGCGCGCGCCGTTTTGGGCTTATTTAGTCGCGGCGTCGTACATCTCGGCCACGTAGTCCCAATTGACCAGATGGTCGAGGAACGCCTTGAGATAATCCGGACGGCGGTTGCGGTAGTCGATGTAATAGGAATGCTCCCAGACATCGCAGCCGAGAATGGGCTTGCCACCGTGCACGAGGGGATTTTCGCCGTTCGGCGTCTTCATGATGACGATCTTGCCGTCCTTGACCGCGAGCCAAGCCCAGCCCGAGCCGAATTGGGTGATACCGGCCTGGGTGAAGTCTTCCTTGAATTTCGCCATCGGACCGATGTCGGACGTGATTTGCTTTTCGAGCTTGCCCGGGAGCTTGTCGCCGCCACCGCCCTTTTTCATCCATTTCCAGAAATGGGTGTGGTTGTAATGCTGAGCGGCATTGTTGAAGAGGGCCGGCACCTTGCCAAATGTGCCTTTAAGCACTTCTTCGACCGGTTTGTTTTCCCATTCCGTGCCCTTGGCGAGGTTGTTGCCGGCAGTCACGTAAGCCAAGTGATGTTTGTCGTGATGGAATTCGAGAGTTTCGCGCGACATTTGCGGCGTCAGCGCATCGTACGGATAGGGAAGTTCGGGCAGCGTGAATGCCATTGGTCATACTCCTCAATGTGAAATCGAACCGGCGGATCTGTGCGACTTAAAACCGTCCCGGAAAGGGAATGGTTCCCTTAAATAGGACCAACGCAGGGGGTTCGGCAACGCCGCGGCGTTAACGTTCTCCGGTTGCGGCCGCTTCGTTCGGATATTAATCCTTGCGCCATTGCGGCAGCGAAGTCACAATAGCTGCATAAAGCGGCTCGCTGGGTCGATAGCGTGTTAGGAGCCAGGGACGGACGTATGTATTTGGTTTTGTTGGTGTTTGGAGGCGTGCTAACCGTCGCGGGCCTAGCGCTTGCGGCATCGGGCCTTTCGATTCACGATCATGTCTTCGACATGTCGATTGTCACGCCCGGGATCGTCTCCGCCGTCGGCGGATTGGCTCTAATCGGGCTTGGCATGGCGCTGCGGGTCTTGCAGCGGATCGAACATGCCCTTGCCGCCCGGCAGATGCCGCGCGTCACGCGCCCTAGCGAAGCGGCCGAGCCGGCCATCCTCACTCAGCGCCTGGACCCTGCGACGCGAATTCCGTTGCCGGCAAGGACGGCATCACGTTGGCAACCCGCGTCTGCCGCTGCGGCGGTGCCGGCGGCCGCCGATGAAAAACGGCTGGAAGATTTGCCGGACAAGGTCGCCGAGAACAGCCCACGAAAATCGCCTGTTGTCGTCCGCGTAGAAACCGCGGCGATCGTCGAGGAGATGGACGTCGCGCTGTCGCAAGCCGTGCCTTCGAGCGTCGACGAGGCTGTCAGCCAATTCGACAAGCTGCGCGCGGCGCGACGAAAGAATGGCGCCACACCCGGCAGAATTACGCCGCGGCTTGACGCGACCGCCCGTTCGCCGTTGCTGACGGATCGGCCGAAGGGCCCGGCCTTCGAAACGCTTTGGCCGAAAGGGTCACGGCCGACGCAGGCAACGCCTGCTCAAGAGGCCGCCGCACCAGCCGAACTCGAGGCGGCGAACGAACCGCCGGCCGAAGCGCCGCAAACGGCCGCGCCGAACACCAACGAGGTTTCGGTCCTCAAATCGGGCGTCGTCGACGGCATGGCTTACACGCTCTATTCCGACGGCTCCATCGAAGCCGATCTGCCCCAGGGCGCGCTGCGGTTCGGCTCGATCACCGAATTGCGCAACCACATCGAGCAGAGCGCCTAGACGCCATAGTTATTTCCGAGCGCACCGCGCCGTTTCCGTAAAAAATCCGGTGATTTTGAGCAGCACGCCGATAGCTCAAAGTCCGCGTTTTATTGCTTTTGTTACCGCGGCATAATATACGCTAAGTTTACGCACAGCATTTCGTGACGCGAGACAAATCATGGCTGAGAATTCGCCCGACAAGACCTATATTGAACTGACGACGACCATTGTTTCTGCCTATGTCGGCAACAATTCGGTTGCGAGCGCCGAGATTCCCAATCTGATCGGCCAGGTCTATTCAGCCTTAAAGCGCATAGCGGGCGGCCAAGCGGCTGCCGCCGGGGAGCCGCCTAAGCCTGCAGTGCCGATCAAGCGGTCGGTCACGGCGGAATACATTGTCTGCCTGGAGGACGGCCAAAAATTCAAATCGCTTAAGCGGCATTTGCGGACCCGCTACAATATGACCCCGGAGCAATATCGCGAGAAATGGGGCTTGCCGTCGGACTACTCGATGGTGGCGCCCAATTACGCCGCGGCTCGATCGCAGCTTGCCAAGCAAATGGGACTCGGCCAGCAACGCCGCCGGCGCCGCGAGCGCGGCTGAACGGTCTCAGCGTTGCTCAGCGCTGCAAAATGGCGACCGCGCGGTTGGCAAAGCTAAGCCGCTCCGACATCACCGAAACGATGTAACCGAGGAGCGCCTGGCTCAGCGCCGGGTCGTCACGCTGGATGAGCGCGTAAGCCTCGGCGCTCAGCTCATAGAGCACGCTGTCGGCCTCGGCCTGGATCGTGGCGCTGCGTCGGCCGGCCGGTAATCAAGCCCATTTCGCCGATCGTTGTGTGCCGGCCCAGGCTGCGCACGCGCATCGTGCGTCCTTCGCCGAGATCGACGACGATGCCGATACGACCTTCGAGGATGAAATGCATTGAAGTTGCTGGTGCGCCCTGCCGTGCGATGATGTCGCCCGACGCAACTTCGAGCCGGCGGCAATGGCCGGTGAGCCGATCGGCGTGTTGCGCGTTGCCCAAGGCGTCGGACAGCCAGGTTCGCAGCGATAGCGCGTCGTCGGCCTCTGTTCCATGCGCTTCGATGAGCTTTTGCTCGCACGCTTCCAGCGCCCGGTCGAGATCCGATGCAACAACGACATCGTCCGAAATGAACCGGGCGGTGCGAAAGGCGCGTACCAATTCCGGCGTCAGGTTTACCAGCACGATATGAGTGCCATGAGCGGCAGCCGCCTGCTTGATTTGCGCGAAGCTGTGCATCGCCGAGGAGTCGATGCCGGTGACGAGGCGGAAATCGAAGATCAAGAACCGGCAATCTGGTTGCGCCGCCAATAGCGCTTTGACGTGCTGGTATAGGCGGTTGGCCGAACCGAAGAACAAATAGCTCTGCAGGGTCATGCCTCGGATTTTTTGGCCATGACCGGCGAGCAGTGACAACTCGTAGGGTCCCCGATCAAGCGATGAGCGGTACTCCGAACCGTCAAAATTGAATTTGATGGCGTTCACGCGGCTCGCGTTCAGCGCAAAGGTGGCGCAACCGATCACGATGCCGATCAGCACGCCGGCAATAAAGCCGGAATAAACGATCAAGATGGCGATGACGATCAGCGACAGGTATTCGAGAAGGAGCAATCGCCGTGCCGATTGGATCAGCCATTGATAGACCAGATCGGCGCCGAGATAAAACAACAGCCCGCCAAGCACATATTTCGGCACGTAGCCCAGAAACGACGGATCGGCGATGAGTACGGCCGCGGAGATCGCCGCCACGGTCAGCCCGGCTATCCGGCTGGTAGCACCCGCGGTCCGGACCAGGATGGAGCGGCTGAGGGATGTGCAACTCACATAGCCGCCGAGCGCCCCGCTCAATACATTGGCGAAGCCGAGAACTTTGAGATCGGTCTCTACGTTGGCTTCGGTTCGGGTCGCGATCTCGATTCCCGTCGTGTTGAGCAAAAAATTGGTGACGGTGACAAACATGACGGCGAGCACATCGCCGGCGAGTGTCGGCAATGCCGACCAGGGAAAGCTGTGTAGCGGCGCCGATTTCCAGGGCAGCGTCAACGCGGCCACCGGCTGGAGCCGGAACATCCAGCCGTTCGCTTGTGCCTCGGCAAGCGTGATTCCCCACGCCAGCAGTGCAACATGCGTCAGCGCGAATGCACCCAACAGCACGCCAGGCAGAACGAATGGGTTTTTGATCCGACGCAGCAGCACATAAAGCATCGCCGCGACTAATGTCGCGAGCGCGAGTTTCGCGCCGAGGGCGGTGTCGAGGAAAGTACCGATATTGGCCAACGTCGGCCGCTGACCGGCGACCACGCCAATTCCGCCGGTGATCATGAGCCAGCCGGTCGCGCCGAGGAAGCCGCCGATCACCGGATAGGGAACGAAACGGATCGCGCGGCCTGCATGGGTGAAGCCGAGCACGCAGAGCAACAGTCCGGTGAGCACGGTGGTGAGCGACACGGCGATGAGCGTCGGTCCGAGCAGGTCGCTGCCGCCGGCGGCAATGAGACGCTGGACGACGGTCGCCACCAGGGCCGCCAAGACCACGGAGGTGGAACTATCCGGTCCGGCAACGGCGAATGGCAGCGAGCTTCGCAACGCCACGATCGCGCCGCCGACGGCGGCCGACAGGAACGTCACCGCGATGCCATAGGCCAGCAGGTTCTGGAGCGGGCCCGTGAAAATCAGCGCCGCGTAGGACAGGCAATAGGCGATGGACAAGATGCTGCAGACCGTGCCGGCGAACACGTCTGTCAGTCCTGCACGAAGTTTCTCGTTACTCAATGGGAAAGCCCGTCTGCGCCTGCCACGAGACTTACAACACGATTGCGGGCGCGGCTAGAACGCCGGGGCTATGCAAGCAGTAATCGGCGAGGGAACTTCTATGCGGCCGTTGCCAGCGCGGTCCGCGCATCGGATCGGATGCGCTCGACCATCGAGCGAAAGCCGTTGGAGCGTTGCGGCGTAAGATGCTCCCGCAATCCCATGTCTTCGAACAGCTTGACGGCGTCGGTTGATAGGATGTCCTGCGCGCTTTTGCCGGAATAGACCGCGAACAGGATGGCGATCAGGCCACGCACGATATGCGCATCGCTGTCGCCCTCAAATGTCAGCACTGGGC
This sequence comes from uncultured Alphaproteobacteria bacterium, assembly GCA_963743395.1. Classification (GTDB taxonomy): domain Bacteria; phylum Pseudomonadota; class Alphaproteobacteria; order Rhizobiales; family Xanthobacteraceae; genus BOG-931. Next base: position 1,258,240 of record CAVUPV010000013.1, on the reverse strand, counting down.
CGGCCGCGCCGTTCGGACGCACGGTAGTGTCCAGCCACACCTGGCTTGCGCAGCCCTGCACCTTGTTGGCGTCATTGTGCGCCGTTTGCGGCAGCGGCGGCAACTCGCGGCCAAGCTCGATGAGATAGCGATAGCGGTCGTCCCAGTCGTCGAGGACCGAGAAATTGCCGATGATGTCGTCGATGCCAGCCATCGTGCCGCTGTCCCAAATCTGCACGCTCTATATAGAGTGCCGGGACCGCGAGGTCGACGTGTCAGGAGTGCAGACTAGGCCGCGTGTTTGGCGTCCTTGCGCGGCGCCGGGGCGCGCCACGGCAGGGCGAGATCGGCCGGAGTGAGCGTATTTTGTGACGCCTTGTCCGGAGCCGTCTTGTCCATGGCCGTTTTGCTTGAATGTGAAGTACTGCCGGCGGCGAGCGAGCCGGTTTCCTTCGGCGCGAGCTTGTCGGTCAAGAAATCGTAAAGCATCTTGGCGCCGGCTTGCGCCTTATAGCCAAGCGCAGTCGCCACATGCGACCCGACCGTACAGGCATCCGGCTGGCGCGTGCAGAACTGCCGCACATCGCCCACGGTGGCGGATGCCGCCGAAATGGCGTCGGAGGCGCCGACCTCGCTTGCCGGAGCCTGCGGTGCAGAGTCACTCGGCAACAAGATCAGCACGAGGCCAAGCCAAAACGCCATGCGCAACAGAAAGAACATGACACCCACATCTCCTGCGACATACGTTGCCGCACGTGTGGTGAAGCTAACAGGTAGCCTTGAAGGCCGCGTTCGCTCGTCTGGTACGTTTTGGCTCATAATCGAGCAGAATACGCCGCAAATTTTCGAGCAATTGGAAAAAATATTATTTACCTAAAATTTGAGCGAACGCGCGCAAGCCCGCTCAGCGCGGTGTTTTGCCGGTGCAAAAGTCCCGCAATATCAGGCCCGGTTTAGCGCCCGCGAAAACGTCAAGCATATAGCAACCGTTCGCGGCAACGCTCGATTCACCATGACGGGGTTTTGCCGGCGCCGCGTGGCAAAGCGGCGTGCCTCACGCCTTAGCGTTCGCTTAAGCGGGCTCTGACACGATCCGGCAACAGAAAAAGGGGGGCGCGTCTGCAAAGCCGGGCGTGCGCTGGGAAAAGTGGCCCTGTTGGCGCCGATACGAAATTATATTGCGACGCTCGTCCATCCTTCGGCGCAGCAGGATGCGTTGTCGGCGGCGCGGCATCGCGCTTTCATCGCGCCGCGGCTGCTCGGCAGCATTGTCGCGCTGGCTTCGTTTCCGGTCTATCTCATTGTCCGCGGTGCGCCGAGCGCCACCGAACTCCTGGTCTTTGCCTGGCTGATCGCGCCGATCCTCACCGCCTATTTCCTGTCGCGCACCAGCCGCTATGAGAGCGCGCATGTGCTGTCGTCGCTGGCACTCGCCGGGCTGGTTACGGCGGTGGCGGCTTCGACCGGTGGCATCGAATCCTTCGCCGCGATCTGGCTTGTGGTCGTACCGCTCGAAGCGGCGTTGTCGGCGTCACGGCGTGTCGTCGCGGTCGCCTCGACCCTTGCGCTCTGCGCCGCCGGCCTTTTGGTGTTGCTCGGCACGCAAGACTTGCTGCCGCCGCCAACGTCGACTGCGCCGGCCGCGCTCGCGGCGCTTGGCATCGTTTCGGCCGGTCTCTACGCGACCGGGCTAGCGCTCGGAGCGGAGGCGCTGGCGCGCACCAGCTTCTGGCTGCTTTACGCCGAGGAGGACCGCTATCGGCTGTTGGCGCGCAACATCACCGACGTGATTACCCGGCACGGGCGCGACGGGACGGTGCTGTTCGTCTCGCCGGCCGCCGAATCCCTGTTCGGGGCGCGCATCGCGGAATTGCATGGGCACGGCCTGTTCGACCGCGTCCATGTCGCCGATCGTCCAGCCTACCTGACCGCGCTGGGCGAGGCGGCGGCATTGGGCGAACCGGGCTCGCTCGAATTCCGGGTCCGCCGGGCTGGCGTCGATGCCGAGGGGCGCGCAACGGTGGAATTCGTATGGGTCGAAATGCGCTGTCGGCCGTTCGAAACGTCCGGCGATTCCGCAAGCGAAGATCGCCGTGAAGTTGTCGCGGTGTTGCGCGACGTGACCGAACGCAAACGGCACCATCAGGCTTTGCAGGACGCGCACGCGGAAGCCGAACGCGCCAGTGCCGCGAAAAGCCGCTTCCTTGCGACCATGAGCCATGAACTACGTACGCCGCTCAATGCCATTATCGGTTTCTCGGACATGCTGACGAAGGAAGCGGCGCTGCGCATCGATGTCGCGCGTCGCGGCGAATATGCCGGGCTCATCAACAGTTCCGGACATCACCTGTTGTCGGTGGTCAACGGCATTCTCGACATGTCGAAGATCGAGACTGGCAATTTCGAAATCACGCCGGAGCCTTTTGCGCCAGAGGAAGTCGTCACGGCCTGTTGCGGCATTCTCGCTTTCCGGGCCTGCGAGGCGGGTGTTCAGCTCGAAAAGATCGCGGCCAACGACCTACCGGAATTGATCGCCGACAAGCGGGCCCTGAACCAGATCCTGCTCAATCTGCTGTCCAACGCGATCCGTTTTACCGATCGGGGCGGCAAGGTGACGATCAGCGTCCGCGCCGAAGCGGCGAACATCACTTTTGCGATCGAGGACAATGGGGTTGGCATCAGCGACGAGGATCTGGCGCGCGTCGGCGAACCGTATTTCCAGGCGGGCGCGTCCTATGATCGCCGCCACGCCGGCACTGGCCTTGGCCTTTCCATCGTCAAGGGGCTGGTGCAGTTGCATGGCGGCGAGCTCTCGATCCGCAGCCGCGTCGGCGAGGGCACGCGCGTGACCGTGCGTCTGCCGCTCGATTGCGAGCGCGCCCGGTTTGGCAACAGGTCCGCCGCCCGCGAGCGCGCCGTGATGGCCTATTTGCCGGCCAAGGACGCGTTGCCGCGGCAAATTATCCAGGAGCGCGCGCAAGACAAGAAACAAGACATCGCGGTAAAGAAAAGTGCGTAACCGCCGCAATGCCAATCGACCGCTCTATGCGCGCGCCGCAAGCGCCGGCGGCGCTTTGGCGTTGGGGTTGTGTGCCAAAGCGACACGGCGTCCGGTGGACACGTTTGCGGTTCTTGGCGCGGCCGCGACGAGCCTCATTATCATCGTCAACGCGGTGTTTTTGCAGTCGGGCTCGCACCCGGCGCCATTCTTCGCGCCGCCAAAATCCATGCCTATCGCCGCGAACATTCCGACAAAATCCACCGAGCCTGCGCTTCCGATGGCTGCGCCCATCGCGCAACCCGTGGCGGCGCGGCGCAACGATCCGATCGCCGACCTGATCGGGCCGTCACCGCGTATCGCTGCCGTGCAGCGCGCTCTGTCCGAATATGGCTACGGCCAGATCAAGCCGTCCGGGATGCTAGACGAGCCGACCTCGGGCGCAATCGAGAAATTCGAACGCGAAAAGAAGCTGCCGATTACCGGCCGCGTCTCGGATCGTCTCGTTAGCGAGCTTGTTGCCATGGTCGGCCATCCACTCGACTAGCCGCGGCCCAGCGACCACTAGCAGTTTGGCCCTTCGCAAGCCTGCCTTTCCGTGATTAGGACTTTGTAGCCGGCGCATTTCGCGGGCGTTACGACAGGCCAGGATGCGTCTCAAATCCGCTTTATGGGTGGCCGCTTATTTACGCCGCTGCCAGGTCGAAGGTGCATTCGCGGTCGTGCGCCGACGCGGCGCCGAAGATGCCGGTGCGGTTTTCGTGCGCATCAGCAGGCTCGACGGCACATCGGACCTGTTCGGCCCGGCGCCGCAGAGCGAATTCGATAGCGGTGGCCGCGGCGCTGACCGCACATTCACGGCAAGCCTCAAAGAGCGGCCGGCCGCGGATGCAGCGGTCGAAGCCTATCTTGCGCGCGAAGTGAAATTCGATCCCGATGTATGGATCGTCGAAGTCGAAGATCCGGGAGGCCGAAATTTTCTTGATATCGTCAATTAGAGCATGATCCGAAAGATCACGTTCAAGAAACGTCGCGGCGTTCGTTTGGCCGTTGCGCGGCCGGCGCACGGCGCACTGTCGCCGTTGCCACGCGGGCCCGGGTGCGGGCTTCGTCGTTCCACTGCAGCGGTCGATACGGGACTGTCGGCCGCTCGGTCTTGCGCAACGACTGCCAGATCGCGACCACGTGCTCGGCGGTTTGCGGCGTCATCTCATCGTACAGTGTCGCCAGCGCATGGACGCGCTCGACCGAATGGCCGACGGTGGTGTTGACGAATAGCAAGATCCGATAGACGACCTCGCGTGGAATGTTCAGCGCCCTGGCGACGATCACGATCGGCTCGCCGAGTTCGTCGCCGACGATGCGCCGCGCCTGGGCCCGCGGAATTTGCAGTGCTAGTGCGAGATGCTGCGCGAAATCCTCGCGATTGCGGGTCAATGCCGCAGTTTCAAGTCGCAAGCCGATCGCAGTGTCGCGCGCAAGGGTGGCGCGCGCCGGGCGGAACCGGCGCGACGATTTCCAGATTGAGCAGGATCAGTCGCCGCTCATAGGCGCTGGCGGCGAAAAAAAGCTCGTTGAGTTCGCTCGCGACGTCGGCGGCGATCATGCCGTGCGTATCGGCGGACGGTTGGATTTCTTTCTCTCGTTCATCGGCGCCCGGAAGATCGGCCTCGGCAACCTCGGCGACCGCTTCAATGACTTCCGCCACGGTTGCGGCGGCGTCGATGACCGGCTCGGAGACCGCCGCTGGCGTGGGCGCGGCCGCCGGCTCGGGCTGTTCCTCCCGGTGCAGGACCGGATGCGAGCGCACCGGCGCGGCGACTTCGGGCCGATCCACGGCCAGGCGTTGGATCACCCGCAACGGCGGGGCGAGATGGCGCGCCAGCCGTTCGGCCACGGCGACCCGGCTTGCCACGTCAACCGCGTCGAGCAGGCGCAGTGCAAGCTCGGTGTAGTGGCGCTCCTCATCGGACGTGTGCGTCAGCTTCTGCACGTAAAGGTCGGTGAGCACGCGGATGAGCGTCGGGCGCATGTCGACGCCGGCGCGCAATCCAAAATGCGTGAGGTTCTCGAGGCTCAACGGTTTCCGCTTTCCATGACGCTGCACAGGCCGCCGGGGCAGGCAAATTGTGCCTGTACCCTAAGTCGCGCGCGTTAGCGTAGCGTTAACCTTGCATGCCGCTTAATCATGGCGATGCCGAGTTGCGTGCATCGTGACAGAACGTCCGATTGCCGTCGGCAGAGTAGGCGGCTGGTGGGCAATGTAATTAAATTCCCGGACGAGGGGCGCATTGTGCGCTTCGGCCGTGGTGACGGGGCGGATGAATCCGCAACGATCATCATCCTGCCCGTGATCCGGATTGAGCGTTACGTGGATTCGCATGTCGAGGCGGCCGAGCCCCAGACCCATCCACCGGCGGAAAACGGCGGCCGTCGACGGGCCAGGCGACGCTGAACGGGCGCGCCCGATGTCTCCGCGCGCCCGGTGCCGAAGCGAGCTGAGGCCGCCGCAGGCCGTCTTTGCCGCCCTGTTTGCCGTCTTTGCGCCTGTCGCTCTGTCCGGCTGCTCCAGCACCGGCGATTTCGGCCGGCTGGCCGATCCGCTCGTCACCGACGACATTCATGCCTGGGTTGGCCAGGAAGCGGCCGCCAGCGTCGGCGCGCCGGTCTCGGCCGATAATCTCACCGACGACGAACGCACGCTGCGCGATCTCGCCTTTCCCCTGATCGAGCCGCCTTACGATCGGCAGCGTTGGGATGCGGTGGTTTACGAATACGGCACCAAGTATTCGTTCCAGCGAAAATTATGGGCGTTCGATCCGACTGCCTACTATCGGCATCTGCAAGGCGAGCTGCTGCGCTCGAGCGCGGCGCGTTACAACCAGATCATCGACGATATCCGCAACGACATCGTGCGCATCGAGCCGTTCTTCATGGTCGCGCACCACGTCGTCGATCTCGACCGGCGGCGGCAGGCGAGCATGGAACACGTTGCTTCGCTCACGCCAGCCGAACGCGTCAACGCGCAGGCGCGCGTCGGCGAGAACGCCCTGACGATCGCCTGGGTGCATAATTCGCTCAACCAGCGTTGCACCAGTTATCGCTTCGCGCTTGAACATCTCGCGGTCGCCGAGCCGCAGCCCGCGGCGGCAGACGCGGATCGGCTGCTGACCGAACTGCAGCAGCGGATCGAAGCCAACCCCGTGGAAATCGCGCGCTTCGTCGATTCGCCGCTCGCCGTGGCGGCGCGCCAAGGCGCGGCTCCAAGGTAGTCTATTGCACCGGCTGAATGCCGCAGGTCGCGGCGGCAAGCGCGCCGCGCGCCATCGGCATCAGGCTCGGTTCCGGCGCCAGCGCCCGCAGCACGATCAGTCCCATCGTGCTCGGCGATTCGATGATCAGCCGGTCGGCAGCGGTCACGTCTTCTTCCTCGGGCACTTCGGCATGCTGCTCGGGCGTCATCAGATCGAGCTCGATCTTGCGCCGGCCGGCGGCGCGGTCGTTGATCGCGTAATAGGCGACGCTTTTGCGCGTGTAGAACGTCACCGATGTATAAGCCTGGCTGACCGGTGCGATCAGCTTGAGCGAGCCGCTCGACAGGTCGTAGCGGCACACCGCCTGGGCGAAAGCCGGATCCATGAACGGCATGATGGCATTGCCGGTCGTCGGCGCCGTGAGCTGCACCATGGTGTTGACGGGCGTGAGCGGCACCAACCGCGAATAGGCGTCCTGCTTCGCCGCCTGCGGCATCGCCAGCACAGTCGAGAGGTGGACGATGCCGCCAAGAAGAATCGCGGCGAGTATCCACAACAAGACGCGGACCATCAGCAGCCCTTTCGCGCGATTGCGGGCATCGGCCCTTCCTTGGTCGTGCGTGTGGCGACGCCGATCGGGGTGTCGTAGAGCCGCCAGACCAGCACGAATTGCTCGATGCCGCCGGTCGGCAGCCAGTTACCGGCGCGCGCCAGCGGCGCGACGGTGATGCTGAAGTGGCCGTCGCTGTCGCGCAAGATCTCGTCGCTGGTGAAACCGTGCCGGTCGATCGTGTTGGCGACCAGCCGGCCCTGCGGATCGTACAACGTGACCGTCCAATAGCGCGCCGCCGGCGTCATGCCGCTGATGGCGAAGGTGCAACGGCCGTCGAAATTGCTCCCTTGGTCATCGGTGTGGGCATAGAAGGCGACGCCGTCGCCCATTCCGGTCGGCAACTCGCCGCTGCGCGCGATGCTGGCGCGCGCGTAGGGATCGATATCGACCGATCCGCTTTTCGGCCACGCTGTCCAGGCGCCGACGCTCAGCGAACCGAAGGCGACGCCGCGCGTGAGCGTGAACCACGTCGCGCCGAGGCCGAGAACGGCGGCGATCAGGAAGGTGAAGCACGATCCGAATAACAAGCGCATGGTCGCTGGCTCGAAACCTGTCTCGCGAAAATGGTTTTAATCTAATCGCCGCGCGACGCCGCGGCAGGTCCGTGGTCGGCCGCGGTCGCGAAAGCGTCGGTCCGGTTATCGGCGGCCTTGTTGCCGTCAAGCGCGCCGAGCGATCCCGGCGTGCCAGCCGACAGCGCGCGATCCGCCTCATCCAGCATTTGCTCGACGTGGACCAGCGTGTCGGTGCCCTTGCGGGTCAGCAGTACCGCGTGCGGCTGTTCGCTGCCCTGGAACGATGTATCGGTCATGATCGGCGCATGTTGCGGCGGCGGCAGGCCGGGCAGCGGTCGCAATTCGATGCCCTGATGCGCGTAAGCCATGATGTTGTGCCACGTCATGGCCGGCAAGGTGCCGCCGGTCATGCGCTTGGTCGGCGAGTAGTCGTCGTTGCCCATCCAGACCGCGCCGACGAAATTGCCGGTGTAGCCAACGAACCATGCGTCGCGCCAGCTATTGGTGGTGCCGGTCTTGCCGGCGACCTGGATGCCGTCGAGTGCGGCGCGCTTACCGGTGCCGTTCATGACCACCGAATTCATCATCTTGATCATGTCGAGCGCGACTTGCGGATTGATCACCTGTTTCGGCTTGGGGCCGTCGCGGTCGAAGCGCCAGACCAGTTCACCGGTGCCGGTGCGCACTTCAAGCGCCGCATGCGGCACCACGGCGCGGCCGAGATTGGGGAAGGTTGCATAGGCCACGGCGTGCTCGAACACATAAACTTCGTCGGCGCCGATCGGCAGCGACGGCGTATCCGGCAACGGTGCGTGAATGCCGAAATTGCGCGCGGTCTGCACGATCATGGCGCGGCCGAGTTTTGGATTGCCGTTGCCGAGCATGATCGAAAGCTTGACCGGAATGACGTTGATCGAATGCGTGATCGCTTCCATCAGCGTCACCGGACCGGAATAACCGCCGGAATAATTGTGCGGGCACCAGTTGCCGATGCAGACCGGAGAATCATCGACAACGGTGTTGGGCGTGAAACCGTTGGCCAACGCGGTGGCGTAAACGTAGGGCTTGAACGACGAGCCGGGCTGGCGGAGCGCGTCGGTGGCGCGGTTGAACTGGCTCGCGCCATAATCGCGCCCGCCGACCATGGCGCGGATGCCGCCGTCGAGATCGGCGAACACTGCCGCCGACTGGCTGGCGCCGTAATCGTGGCCGTATTGGCGCAATTCGGATTCGATTTCGTGCTCGGCGTAGTGCTGGATATTCGAATCGAGCGCGGTCCGCACCACGAAATAGCGGTCGGCGACTGATTTCGGGAATGTATCGACGAGCTTTCGCATTTCGTCGAATGCGAAATCGAGGTAATAGTTCGGCGCGGCCTCGGCGGTGCGGTCGATCGGCGTCGCCGGATTGCGCCGCGCGCCGTAAACCTGACCCTCGGTCATGAAGCCGTTGACGACCAGATTGTCGAGCACGACGTTAGCGCGGGCGCGCGCTGCCGGCAGGTTGACCAACGGCGAGAATTTGGTCGGCGCCTTGAACAGGCCGGCGAGCATCGCCGCCTCGGACAGGTTCACGTCGCGGACCGACTTGCCGAAATAATACTGCGCCGCGGCGTCGACGCCGAACGCGCCGCCGCCAAGATAGGCGCGGTCGAGATAAAGCTTTAAAATCTCGTTCTTGCTCAGATGCGCTTCCAGCCACAGCGCCAGAAACGCTTCGTTGATCTTGCGCTCGTAGGTGCGCTCGTTGGACAGGAATAGATTCTTGGCGAGCTGCTGGGTGATGGTCGAGCCGCCTTGCACCACGCCGCCGGCTTGCGCGTTGGTCATCAGCGCGCGGAACGTGCCCTGGAAGTCGATGCCGAAATGCTCGTAGAACCGCCGATCCTCGGTCGCCAGCACCGCCTTGATCAGGTGATCGGGAAATTCGTCGAGCGGCACCGATTCGTTGTGCTTGATGCCGCGGCTGCCGACCTCGTTGCCATAGCGGTCGAGGAAGGTCACGGCGAGATCGGCCTTTTTCAGCCAGTCGTCCTCGGAGGTCTGCCGGAACGCCGGCATGGCGAGCGCCAGCATGAGGAACAGGCCGCCGGTGCCGAGCGTCGCCATTTCCGACAGCGGTTCGACAAAGAACCAGCGCCGCCAGCCGGCGACGTGGGCGCGGTCCATCATTTCGGTGAAGCGCTCGTAGAACTCGCGCGCCCATTTGCCGCTCTGGAACACCGCGGAATTGATCCGCGCGTCGATATCGAGCAACAGCCGCTTGAGCTTGGGCAGCCAGTCGTTGCCCGGATCGGGAAACATGTCCGTCACAACTGCACGCTCCGGAAGTCGACTGGATCAATACCAGTCTTTGTAGCCGACCGGACATTTCCCGGCCAATACTCAGTTGAACTGGGTCTTGTTGGGCAAGCTTTGGTCGAGCCGAGGCCCGCGGCCAATGCGACCGCAGCCGTAGGGTGAATGGAAATTGCGGGTAAATTGGGCATAGGGTCAGGGCACCCGGAGAACACTATGGCAACTGGTCGCGTCGGCGGCGAGGAAGTTCCGTTCTGGCAGCGTAAGTCGCTGGCAGAAATGACGGATTCGGAATGGGAGAGCCTCTGCGACGGCTGCGGCCGCTGCTGCCTCAATAAGCTTGAGGAAGAGGAGACCGACCGCACCTATTACACCAATGTCGGTTGCCGTCTGCTCGACGGGCAGGCCTGCCGCTGTCGCGACTACGCGAATCGGCTCGACCAGGTCGAGGACTGCGTGCGGCTGACGCCCGAGAGCCTGAAATCCATCACCTGGCTGCCGCCGTCTTGCGCCTATGTGCTGCTCGACGAGGGCAAGGACCTTTACTGGTGGCATCCGCTTGTCTCCGGCGATCCCGAAACGGTGCACAGCGCTGGCGTCTCGGTGCGCGGCCGCGTCGGCGCGACGGAAGTGGAGGTGCCTGATGCGGAACTTCAGGACTACATCGTCGATTGGCCGCTCAAGCTGCCGAAGCGGGCGAGGGCGCGGCCAAAGTCCGGCCATGACGGATAGTGACAGCCGCCTGCACCCCTGATCTGCGCCACGGGCCGTTGCCAAGCCATGCCGCGTCCGCCAAGTGAGGGCGGCCAATCCGGCGCGCCCCATGAACAGCGAAATCAGCAGCGAAATCGCCCCCGAGCACGCACCGAGCGTCGCCGCCGTTATGCATCAGGCCGCGGCGCCGCTCGATCATGCGGCGGTCCGCACCATCGTCGCCGGCATCATGCTGGCGATGTTTCTGTCCGCGCTCGAGCAGACCATTGTCGCGCCGGCGCTGCCGGCCATCGGCAGGAGCCTGGGCGGCATCGACGATCTGTCCTGGGTGGTCACCGCGTATCTGCTGGCCATCACGGCGGCGACGCCATTGTTCGGAAAACTGTCGGACATTTACGGCCGGCGCGTCATTCTGATGATCGCGATCGGCATTTTTATCGCCGGCTCGGTCGCCTGCGCGCTGGCGCCGACCTTTTGGGTGCTTGTCCTGGCGCGTGGCCTGCAGGGGATCGGCGGCGGCGGCCTGTTGCCGATCGCGCAGACCATTATCGCCGACCTACTGTCGCCGCGCGAACGGCCGGTGATCCAGGGCCGCACCTCGATCATGTTCATGAGCGCCAGCATTCTCGGGCCGGTGCTTGGCGGGTTCTTGACCGACCGTTTTCACTGGTCGCTGATTTTCTGGATCAACGTTCCGCTTGGCGCCATTGCGCTGATCATGACCGAGCGCGCGCTGCGCGGCCTGCCGCGCAACGAACGCCCGCACCAGCTCGACATGATCGGCGCTGCTTTGATGGTCGGCGCCGCGTTGTCGCTAATGCTGGCGCTGAACTGGGGCGGCACGCATTATCCCTGGAGTTCCGGACACATCATCACGCTCCTCGGAAGCTCGGCCGCGCTCTGGGCACTGTTCGCGATGCGGCTTCTCTCGGCGCGCGAGCCGTTCATTCCGTTGGCGGTGCTGCGCGGCCGGGTGACGTCGACCATCACCTGTGCGGCGTTCTTTTCGATCGGCACCATTATCGGCATCACCATCTATACGCCGCTCTACTGCCAAACGGTTCTTGGCCTCTCGGCAAGCGAGTCCGGTCTGGCGCTGATCGGCTTCATGGGTGGCACGGTGATCGGCTCGCAGATCACCGCGCGGCTGATGGTGCATCTGACGCATTATGTGCGGGTGCCGCTGGTGGGACTAGCGATCGCCATCATGGCGCTCGCCGTGCTCGCCATCGATCCGGACACACCTTCGGTCGCGAAATTCGTGCTCCTCCTGTTTGCATTCGGCTGCGGGCTTGGGCCGATGTATCCGATGAGCACCATCCTGATGCAGAACGCGGTCAAGCCGCATCAGCTAGGCACTGCGACCGGCACGCTCAATTTTTTCCGCACACTCGGCGGAGCGATCATTGTCGCGGTGTTCGGCGCCATCGTGCTCGGCGGCGGCACCGACGGCTCCGGCGTCATGACGCTGGAAAAACTCGCGGCCTCGCACGGCGATCTGGCGCCGGCCTTTCATCGGGTTTTCATCGCCGCCGCGGTCTTTCTGACAATTTCCTTCTGCTGCCTGCTGGCAGTCGAGGAGCGGCCGTTGCACGGCCCGGTGCGCTTGCCCGAGGAGGCGGCGGAATAGGAGGGCGCATAGCTGCCGCGCTCCGAATCGCTTGCGTTGTTGCGCGCCCGGCGCAACATTCGCCGAATCTTTTTGGGCGGGCGGCGTGTCAGTCACAACAGCACCACAGCGCAACACCGGGGAGCTTATGCCGCCGGCGACCGCGGACATTACTCCGCCCGCGGGCGAGCGGAGACTCGGCAAGCGTGAGGTTCTCACCATCATCAGCGGCTTGGCGCTGGCGATGTTTTTGAGCGCGCTCAACCAGACCATCGTGGCGACAGCGCTGCCGACCATCGGCCGGGCGTTCGACGACTTCGAGAATCTGTCGTGGGTCGTGATCGCCTATCTGTTGACCTCGACGGTGGTGGCGCCGCTTTACGGCAAACTCTCCGACATTTACGGCCGGCGGGGCATGATGCTGGTGGCGCTCGGCATCTTCATGGCCGGCTCGGCGGCTTCGGCCGCCGCGCCGAGCATGTTGATGCTGATCCTTGGCCGCGGCCTGCAAGGCATCGGCGGCGGCGGCATCGTGCCGCTGTCGCAGTCGATCATCGCCGACGCGGTGCCGCCGCGCGAGCGCGGCTATTACCAGGCCTATACCGGCTCGATCTGGGTGCTCGCCGGCGCCGGCGGTCCGGTGCTCGGCGGCGTCATCGCCGAGCACCTGCACTGGTCGGTGATTTTCTGGCTCAACGTGCCGCTCGCCTTTGCCGCGGCTTTGCTGTCGCACCGGCAGCTCAAGCTCCTGCCGCGCCACGAGCGCGCGCACAAGATCGACCTTGCCGGCGCCGCACTGATGATGCTGTCGGCGATCGCCTTGTTGCTGGCGCTGACGTGGGGTGGCACGCGCTATCCCTGGCTGTCGCAGCAGATCGTGTCGCTGATCATCGCGGCGGCGGTGCTGTCGGCTTTGTTCATCTGGTGGGTGCTGCGCGCGCCGGCACCGTTTTTGCCGATTGCGGTGTTGACCAATCCGGTGATGCGGATCGGCTCAATCACGGCGTCATGCTCGCAAGGCGTCTCGATCGGGCTGACCATCTTCGTGCCGCTGTTTTACGAGCTGGTGCACGGACTGTCGGCGAGCGTTTCCGGCTTGGGGTTGATCCCGATCATGATGATGGTGACGCCGGGATCGTTCATGTCGAGCCGCGCCATGCTTTACACCGAGCACTACAAACGCGTGCCAATCGTGCTCCTTATCCTCGGTGCGGCGGCGGTCGGCCTGCTGGCGTTCGATCCGCTGATGCCGATATGGGGCGTCGTGGTGGTGTTGTGTTGCGTCGGTCTCGGCGCCGGCAGCTCTTATCCGACCGTTACAGTATCGATTCAGAACGCGGTCGCTCACCATCAGGTCGGCATTGCCATGGGTACGATGAATTTTTTCCGGGCGCTGGCGAGCTCCTTCGTCGTTGCCGTCATGGGTGCAATCATGCTGGCCGGGCTCGGCGCCGCGCCGCAGCGCGGGGCTGCGTCGTCTACGGTGGTCACCGCGGTGGGCGTCACCGCGGATCAGCTCGTCCGCACCTTCAGCGTGATCTTTGCCGTCGCCACGGGCTTTCTGCTCATCGGCATCGTCGCGCTGATCATGATGGAGGAGCGGCCGTTGCGCTCGACGATTTTCACCACGCCGTCGGGGCGCGACGTGTCGCCTCCAGGCGTCGAATAATTACGGCACGAGCGGCGAGCCGAGCTGCCGCGCCGTGTCGAGGATCCAGCCGCGATAGCGCACCAGCGGCGTGATGCCGGTGAGACCGCCGCAACCGCCGCTGAGATTCGGGCCGGTCGACCAGCTCACCACGCCGACGATCGTCAGTGTGCCGTTGTGGTCGCGGAGCGCCGGCGCGCCGGAATCGCCGGCGCAGGCGCCGAGACCGGCGCTCTGGCCTTTGGTCGCCGGATCGAACAGGCGGATTTGCAAGCTTCCCGGCTGGCCGGTGACGACGAGACTGGCGGCGCGAACTACTCCGCCGCTGCGGCCGTCGCCGCGCACGGTGACGCCATAGCCGGCGACTACGAGCGTATCGCCCACCGCGACAGTTTCGGTGTCGCCGCCGATCGGCACCGGCGGGATTCGTGCCGGCAGCGGATCGACGAGCTTGATCAGCGCTACGTCCGCGGTGGCGAGATGGGCAAACAGCCGCTTGAGATCGAATTGCGGATCGCGCTCGATGCGCGCGACGTCTTTGAGCAAGGGCACCTCGCTCAAGCTCTGGCCCGGCTGACGGTCGACGAGCTTGTAGTCGGCGCCCGGCTGCACGCAATGCGCCGCGGTGAGCAAGAGATTGCGCGCGACCGCGGTGGCGGTGCAGGCGGTGCCGAAAGAGCCGAGAATCATCACGACGGAACGGCCGGCGCCATCCGCCGCCGGGGGCGCGCCGCCGACCATGGCCGGAGCGCGCAACACGCCCGGCAGCATAACGGCCGCGATCGCCAGCAGGATGAGGACCAATTCGCGCAGCATCCGCCCGAGCCGCCGCATCGTCATTGTCGTCCTTCTTCCGCGCCTTGCTCTGCGGTCACTCGGCCAGAATAGCGGCATTTCGCGGATTTTGCGGTGAGCCCGCCCTAAATCAGCCGTTCAGGCACGGTTCAGTGCGTGGCCTTTAGGATGATACCATGGCTTCCGCGCGACCAGCCTTTGCCGCTCTCGCCGTTCTCGCCGGCGTTTTGACGCTGACCTCGGCGCGCGCCCAGGAACTCGCCCAAGATGCCGGGCCGGACGCCGTCCATGCCGCGCCCGCGCCCCAGCATGCCTGTCTCGACCAGAAAGAACGCCGGGCCGAAGCCGAGACCGGCAGACTGATCCGGCTTTCCGCCGCCATGCACGCGGCCAGGAGCAAAATGCCCGGAACGGTGATCGGGGCGCGGCTCTGCCACGGCCAAAGCGCCGGGCAAGACGGGCTCGTCTATTTGCTGACAGTCCTTGCGCACGATGGCAAAGTGGCGCGGATTACCATCGACGCCACCAGCGGCGTGCTGGTGGGCGAGCGCTGAGCGGAGCGTTTTTTTGCGGCTTCTCGTTGTCGAGGACGATCCCGATCTCAATCGGCAGCTCGCAACCGCGCTGACCGACGCGGGCTACGTCGTCGACCGCGCCTTCGACGGCGAGGAGGGTCATTACCTCGGCGAGAGTGAGCCCTACGACGCCGTCATCCTCGATATCGGCCTGCCCAAGATGGACGGCATTTCGGTGCTGGAAGCCTGGCGGCGCGCCGGCCGCGCCATGCCGGTGCTGATCCTCACCGCGCGCGACCGCTGGAGCGACAAGGTGCAGGGTTTCGATGCCGGCGCCGACGACTATGTCGCCAAGCCGTTCCATCTCGAAGAGGTGCTGGCGCGGGTGCGGGCGCTGCTGCGCCGCTCGGCCGGCCACGCCAAAAGCGAATTCACCTGCGGTCCGGTCCGCCTCGACACCCGCACCGGCCGCGTCGCCGTCGACGGCAATCCGGTGAAACTGACCTCGCACGAATACCGGCTGCTGTCCTATCTGATGCACCATACCGGCCGCGTCGTGTCGCGCACCGAACTGGTCGAGCATCTCTACGATCAGGATTTCGACCGCGACTCCAACACGATCGAAGTCTTCGTCGGCCGCATCCGGAAAAAACTCGGCGTCGATGTGATCCAGACGGTGCGCGGCCTCGGTTATCTGCTTACGCCCCCCGATGCGCGCTAATTCGCTGGCCGTTCGTCTGTTCCTGTGGGCGACCGCCTGGACGGTCGTCATCCTCATCATCACCGGCATCGCGCTATCGACGCTTTATCGCCACGCCGTCGAACGCGCCTTCGACCGCCGCCTTGACGTCTATCTGCGCACGCTGGTCGCCGACGTCGCTTCTCCGGAAGAAGGCACCGACAAATTTCCGCAATCGATCGGCGAGCCGCTGTTCGAACTGCCGCTGTCGGGCTGGTACTGGCAGGTGACGCGGCTCGACACCAAGACGCCCGAAGTGCATTCGTCGCGCTCGCTGTGGGATGCCAATCTGCCGCGGTTGCCGGACGACAAATCGGCCGCCGGCGCCGAATACCGGCAGGGCTACGCGCAGGGCCCGGAAGAGCAGGACCTGCGCATCGTCGAGCGCAATATCGATCTCGGCACCGATGGCCGCTACCTGATCGCGGTGGCAGGCGACGCCTCCGAAATCGACGACGAAACCCACAGCTTCGACGGCGCCATCGCCGTCACTTTCGCCGCGCTGACCATGGCGCTGCTGTTGACCACGGCGCTGCAAGTCCGCTTCGGCCTGGCGCCGCTGGCGCGCATTTCCGAAAGCCTGGCCGCGATCCGCTCCGGGCGGGCGGAGCGTCTCGAGGGCGAGTTTCCGGTCGAGATCGCGCCGCTGGCGCGCGAGACCAACGCGCTGATCGACGCCAACCGCGAAATCGTCGAGCGCGCCCGCACCCATGTCGGCAATCTGGCGCACGCGCTCAAGACGCCGCTGTCGGTCATCGTCAACGAGGCCGCCGCGCGCGGCAACGATCCGCTGGCGCACAAAGTTCTGGAGCAGACCGACATCATGCGCGACCAGGTGGCGCGCCAGCTCGAACGCGCGCGGCTGGCGGCGCGCTCCGCCGTGGTCGGCACCACGGTCGACGTTCCGCCGGTCGTCACCGCGCTCGCCCGCACCATGGAGAAGCTTTATCGCGAGCGCGACATCGCCATCGACATCGACGTGCCCGAGCATGCCGGCTTTCGCGGCGAGCAGCAGGACCTCGAAGAGATGATCGGCAATCTGGTCGACAATGGCTGCAAATGGGCGCAGTCGCGCGTGGCGATCGAAGTCATGGCCGATCAACGGCCGGGCGACGCCGCCAAATCGCGGGTGCGCATCATCGTCGACGACGACGGGCCGGGACTTTCACCGGCGGAGCGCGAGCAGGTGGCGTTGCGCGGCCAACGGCTCGACGAAACCAAGCCGGGCTCGGGCCTCGGCCTGTCGATCGTCGTCGAGCTCGCCGGACTGTACGGCGGCGTGCTCACGCTCGGCACCGCGCCGATCGGCGGGTTACGGGCCGAACTGGCGTTGCCCGGCGGGTGATGTTTCTTCTTGACGGGGGCAAAATCGCGATGCCGACAATTTTAAATCATGCGTTTGAGCAAGTTTCATTTTTGCCCTTTATGGTCCGGCCCATGTGGCAGTCACCGTCGAAAGCAGAGACTTATCTTCGCAAGGCGAAGGAGCAGGCCTCGCAATACGATATCGTCCAAAGCCTCATTCAGGCGGTCGACGAGCTTAGCCGCGAAATAGCGCGCGTAGAAAGCGAGATGCGGAGAGTTCGGCGCGAAGCGCAAAGACGGCGATTTTAAAATTCCTAACCACGTCCCCACAATTCCTTCGAGGCGATGCGCGCGCCGTCGCTTAATGCCTTGAATTTCGCCCAGACGATCGACGGATGCACTTCCTTCGATCCGGCGAAGGTGGCGAAGCCGCAATCGGAGCCGGCGATGACGTTTTCGCGGCCGACCACGCCGGCATAGCGCACGATGCGCTCGGCGACGAGCTCGGGATGCTCGACCAGAATGGTCGAGTGCGAGATCACGCCGGGGATCAGAATCTTGCCGTCGGGAAGCTTGACGTTCTTCCACACCTTCCATTCGTGCTCGTGGCGCGGATTGGCGGCTTCGAACGAATAGGCGCCGGCGCGGATTTTCAAAATGATATCGACGATGTCCTTAAGCTCCATGTCGTGGATGCGCGGACCCATATTGATGCCGTAACAGGTGTGGAAGCGGATTTTTTCCGCCGGGATGTCGCGCAGCGCGTGATTGAGCGCCTCGACGCGCAGCTCCGCCCATTTGCGGCAATCGGCGATGCTCGTCTCGGGATGGATGATGTAATAGGTGACGAGCCGCGGATCGTCGATCTGCACCAGAAAGCCGGCATCGACGATCGCCTTGTATTCCTCGCGCATCGCGTCGGCGATGGCGAAAACGTATTCCTCGGTCGATTTGTAATAGACGTTCTTCTGCCAGTCCTCGATATTGGACGGCGAGATCGCCGGCATGAACACTTCCTCGGGCTTCACGCCGTTGAGCGCCGCCTTGAGATTGTCGATGTCGCGCTTGAGCTGGACGTGGCCTTTGTAGGTGATCGGCCCGGTGCAGACCATGTGAGTGTGCGTCGAGGCGGGATGGGTCTGCGCGTAAAATTCCGGAAACGACAATCCTTCGCGCGACGTCATCCACTGATTGCGCGGGCCGGACACGGTGTCGACCTCGTAGCCGCCGAGCCGCTCGTTGATGTAGCTGACGAAGCTTGGCTTGCCGTATTCGCCGTCGTCGATCACATCGATGCCAAGTTCGGCCTGCTTATGCACGACCTCGCTTACCGCCTGCGCGCAAGCGCGCGGCGTTGTCGCCTTGGTCGAACGCCTTGGCGCCGCCGCTCTGGACGAGAGCGAGCAGATCGGGCGGCCGCGGCAGGCTGCCGGCATGGGTGGTGAGAATGCGATCGGTACTGTGCTTCATGGCGTGGACTCAATCGAGGGTCACATGCGCCGACGTGATGACGTTTTTCCAGCGCTCGATCTCCTGGCGGAAATAAGCGGCGGTCGCCGCCGGTGTGTCGCCGACCGTCTCGGCGGACAGATCGGCGAGGCGTTTTTGAATCTCGGGATCGCGCAACGCCTCGTTGACGCCGGCATTGACCTTGTCGGCGATCGCCGAGGGCGTGCCCGGCGGCGCGACGATCGCGTACCAGGTCACCGCGGAAAAGCCCGGCAGCGTTTCGGCGATGGCCGGCACGTCGGGCAGGCTCGCCATGCGTTTAGCCGAGGCGACCGCGATCAGTTTCAGCCTGCCGGCCTTCACCAGCTGCATCGACACGCCGAGATTGTCGAACATGCAATCGACGCTGCCGGCGACGAGATCGTTGAGCGCCGGCGCCGAGCCGCGATAGGGCACGTTCTGCAGTTTCACGTGCGCCATCATCTGGAACATGGCCGAGGTGAGTTGTGACGTCGTGCCGTTGCCCTGCGTCGCGGCCGTCAGTTTGCCGTCATTGGCCTGCGCATAAGCGATGAAATCCTTGACGCTGTTGGCCGCGATCTTGTCCGGATTGACCACCAGCGCATTCGGCACCCGCCCCATGACGACGATCGGCACGAATTTCAGCGGATCGAAGCCGAGCTGCGGATAGAGGTTCTGATTGATCACCAGCGGCGGCGGCGGCGAGGCGAGCAGGGTGTAGCCGTCGGGATCGGATTTGGCGACAACTTCGGCGCCGATATTGCCGCCGGCGCCGGCGCGATCCTCGATGATGACCGGTTGGCCCCATTTGCGCGACAGCCAATCGGCGATGATGCGCGGCATGACGTCGGCGGTGCCGCCGGCGGGGAACGGCACCACGATCTTCACCGTGCGCGCCGGATAATCTTCCGCGCGTAGCGGCGTCGCGCACAGCGCGCTTAATGCCAATGCCAGGAGCGCGATCGATCGTTTGTGCATCGCAGTCCCTGTTCGCGAAGTGTCGGGAGAAGCGGGCCGGGACCTTAGCCAATGCGTCACGCAGCCGCCAGTATGCGGTGCGGCGACAGAGTTTCGCCCCAATGAAGCTCTTTGCTCCGCTGGAATTTTGGGGGCGCTATGCCGGCAAGGCGATTGATCGCGGTGGCGTTGATCGGCGCGAGCGTCGCCGCCTGCTCGGCCAATTCCGGCCCGAAGGAAGTCGGCGGCACGGTCGGGCGGCGCCGCCGCCGGCGCGATTATCGGCAACGTGCTGGCCGGCAGCGGCAACCGGGTCGCCGGCACGGTGATTGGCGCTGCGGTCGGCGGCTTTCTCGGCAACCGCATCGGCGCTGCGCTCGACGACGAAGACAAGCGGCGCGCCTATGCGGCGCAGATGCAGGCGCTCGAAACCGGGCCGTCCGGCGCGCCGGTCGCCTGGCGCAATCCCGATTCCGGCCGCTACGGCAATGTCGTGCCCGGACCCGCCTATCAGGCGAACGGCGCCACCTGCCGCAGCTATTCACAGACGATCTATATCGACGGCAACCCGCAAGCCGCGCGCGGCACCGCCTGCCGCAACCCGGACGGCAGCTGGACGGTGGTGAACTGAAAGCCCGCTGCGCCGCGTGGCATCATCCTTGCGCCGGGGAGCCGAGTCTTCTATTGCCCTTGTGGCCGGGGCGCGAGATCGCGAGAAATCTGGGAGAATCCAAAAATGCGTGCAGCGCATTTGGCACTTGCAGTGGCTTTGCTGGCAGGCGTGTCCATCACCGTGGCCGGTTGCGGCAAAGGTCCACAGGGGGATGCAGGCCCCGCCGGGCCGCAGGGACCCAAGGGCGATACCGGTCCCGCCGGCCCGATCGGTCCGCCCGGTCCACCTGGCCCGGCCGGCCCGCAGGGCGACGCCGGGCCGCCCAGCCCGAGCGTCCGGGTCGTCAAATCGGACTGCGTCTCCGGATGCACGGTGCAGTGCCAGGACAACGAAGTGCTGGTCACGGCCTATTGCGGACCGACCCGCAACCCGGCGCAGTTCCTCGGCGAAAAGGGCGCTTCCTGCGGACCCGCGGCCAGCCCGGCCAACGCTCCGCTGGTCGCGGTTTGCGTCGGCTCACCGCAATAACCGGCAGCTTTCGGCGGCGGCGTCGGATCGCCGCCGCTGTCATTTCTGCTTAATGGCGGCCCCTCCAGGGGCCATCCTGGCGGCGTAGGAAACGCCGGGATGCGTCTTATCACATTGAATTCCTGATGTTTTGCGTAACGCCTTCTTAAGCGCCCGCCGCGTAAAACGTTAACGGTAGAGTCCGTTTGGCGGGTCTTTGAACCTATGACGAGCGATGGTCAGTCCATCGAACGGCTGCGGGAATATCTCCGGGCGCTCAAGCCGGAGGCCCGCTCGCTTCTCGTCCAGGAGCTCGAGCGCAATCTGCTGCGCGACGGTGAAAACGCCGGCAACGAAATGATCCTGCAGGAATTAAGGCGCGCCGTCCGCGCCGAATCCCAGCCGGTGCCGCGTATCGGCGATGCGGCGCGCTTGTTCTTCGTGCCGCTTGAGCCGTTCCTGATCGACGGCCCCGCCAATCACCAGCGCGTCGGCCGCATCGCACGCGCGTCGCTCGATTCGATCTGGGCGTGGCTCGGGCGCGATCTTATCCCCGCCGAGGCCAAGGCGCTGAGCGAGGATATCGACCGCGCTCTGCTCGCCGACGACCGGACCAAAGCCGATCAACTGGTCGGCGCGCTGCATGATTGCGCCGTCGCGCGCCTGAAAGAGGCCATCGCCGGCATCGGCGCCGACGACAAAGCGCAACCGGCGTCTTGCCATCCAGGTCGGCACGCCGCGGGCGATCGATGACGTCAACGTCCTGCTCGGCGTCCTGTCGCTGCGTGAGGCGCTTGCCGAAGTGAGCCGCCGATTGCCCAATCTCGTCCGCGTTTTCGAACGCGATCAGGCCGACTCGACCAAAGCGCTTCTCGACTTGATAGCGGCGCAGTCATCGTCGCTCCGCAGCGCCGGCGCGCGCAAGTCCGACTTTTTTCTTTACAGTCTCATCCTGCTGACGAACCGGCTGGCGGCGCCCTGGCAGATCATCCGCATTGCCGCGCGCGCGGCCGAGAGCGACGCCACCGCCCGCATTGCCGAAACGCCCTACGCGGCGGCGGTCACGATCGTTCTCGGTGAACTCGAAAATACGGTGAGCGAATTGCGCGCCGAGTTCAAAGCCGGCAGGCCGATCGCGTTGATGCTCAAGGGCATCCACGATGCGGCGCGCGGCCTGCGCTCGGAAATGGATCTTTCCGTCGACTCGGCCTGGAGCCGTCAGCTCACGGCGATCCGCGCCGACATTTCGGGCCTGCTCAAGACGGAGATCGAGTCGAACTCCGGGCTTGGTGCGGCGCCTGTTGCGACCGCGCCCGGCCAAGGAAATCGCGCCCGGCGCGCTGCTCGACATCAAGGACATCGCCGAGGCGGAAACACGGGTCGAATTCGTCGACACCTGCCGGCACTACGCCGGCGAGCTTGCGGTCAGCGAAGTGACGGCGCGATCCTATTCGGAACTGACGCTTCATCTGGAAACCGGCACCAAGGTTTTGCTGGATTCGCTGCGGGTGGCCGGCGACGCCGACCGGCCGTTCCGGCAATCCCAGGTCGAGGCCGCGATTCGCTTCTGCCGGATTCTATTCGGCGGCGAATATGCGGGGCTGCTCACCAAGGCCGCCGAAGTCGCGGTGAATACCGCGGGCATTGAGCGCAAGCCGTTACGGGCGTGACGATTTGAGCGCACCTTGCCGGCGCGAGGCTTGTATAAAATCGCGGCGGCGGAGTGCGGAATTGCCGCGCCACGGTTCCCATTGCGGCCGCATTCACGCCGTGATGTAACGCGCGGCATCGGCGGCTTGCGACCGCTTTACTGCGAAGGGGCATTCGGCGAACAGAAATGACGCCAATGACAGTTTTAAGATGACCCTTTGGATCATTTTCGCAGTGATGACGGCCGCAGCGGTTTTCGCCGTGTTGTGGCCGCTCGGGCAAAAGCCGGCCGCCGCGCGCGGCGGCAGCGATCGCCTGGTCTATCAGGATCAGCTTGCTGAAATCGATCGCGATCGCGCCGCCGGTTTGATCGGCGAGCCGGAAGCGGAATCGGCGCGGGTGGAAATATCGCGGCGGTTGTTGGCCGCGGCGGACGCGGAGGCGGCCCCGGCCGTGCCTTCGGCGCCGCAGGCGGCGTGGCATCGCCGCGCCGCGGCGATAGCCGCGATCGTTGTGGTGCCGGCAATCGCGCTCGGTTTCTATCTCAAGCTCGGCTCCCCGGATATTCCGAGCCAGTCCGCCTTCATCCGTCGTCAACGATGCGCAAGGCGATCAATCGATCGCCGGCCTGATCGCTCAGGTCGAGGCGCATCTGGCGCACGAACCCAATGACGGCCAGGGTTGGCAGGTGATCGCGCCCGTCTATTTGCGGATGGGCCGTTTCGATGACGCGGTCGCGGCGTGGCGCCGCGCGATCGCACTCAACGGTGAAAGCGTCGAGCGCTGAATCCGGTCTTGGCGAAGCCTTGGTCGCCGCCGCCAACGGCGTCGTGACCGACGACGCCAAGCAGGCGTTTGCGCGCGCTTTCGCCGGCGATCCCCATGAAGTCAAAGCGCGGTATTTTCTCGGACTCGCCGACGAGCAGGACGGCAATCGCGATGCGGCGGCCGCCAAATGGCGCGCGCTGCTCGACGAAGCGCCGCCTGACGCGGGCTGGGCGAATTTCGTGCGGGCGGCGTTGGCGCGCGTCAGCGGCGAGCCGGTCGCCGGCAGCAAGGGCCCGGACGCCGGCGATGTCGCGGCGGCCGAAGGCATGAGCGACCCGCAACGCACGGCGATGGTCCGAGGCATGGTGGCGCGGTTGTCCGATCGCCTGCACAGCGATGGCGGCGACGTGGATGGCTGGATGAGGCTGGTGCGCGCCTATGTCGTGCTCGGCGATCGCGATAAAGCCAAGGATGCCGCCGCCGACGCCAGGCGCGCGCTGGCGAGCCGGCCGGACGATATCAAACGGATCGACGACCTCGCCAAAGGTCTCGGTCTCGAAAGCTGATGGGCAATATGCGGCGGAGCCGGCGCCAATGACCCGCAAGCAGAGACGTCTCATTCTGATCGGCGGCGGCCTTGCCGTGCTCGGCGTCGCGGTCGCGCTGATGCTCAACGCATTCCGCGATTCCATCGTGTTCTTCAATTCGCCGAGCGACGTGGTGGACACGCACGTCGATCCCGGCACCCGCATCCGGCTCGGTGGGCTGGTCGAAGACGGCAGCGTGGTGCGCGGCGGCAGTCTTTCCGTCCGGTTCAAAGTCACCGACGGCAAAACCGAGATCCCGGTAGCCTATCAAGGCGTCTTGCCCGATCTGTTCCGCGAAGGACAGGGCGTCGTCGCTGAAGGCGCGCTCGACGGCGCGGGCGTATTCAATGCCGATACGATCCTGGCCAAACATGACGAGACCTATATGCCCAAGGAAGTCGCCGACGCGTTGAAGAAGTCGGGACATTGGAAAGACGATTATGCGCAGCGGGCCGCGATGCCCGTCGGAGCCGGCAAGTGATCCCCGAACTTGGCCATTACGCCTTGATGCTCGCGCTGGGGCTTGCCTTGATCCAGGGCACGATGCCGATCGTCGGCACGCGAACCAACGACGCGGCGCTAATGAGCATGGCCGCGCCGGCGGCGATCGCGCAATTCGCCTTTGTCGCTATGGCGTTCATCGCGCTGGCGGCGTGCTACGTCACGTCGGACTTTTCGGTGTTCAACGTCTACGAGAATTCCAACTCGCAGATGCCGTTGATCTACCGGCTCACCAGCATCTGGGGCAATCACGAAGGCTCGATGATGCTGTGGGTGTCGATCCTGGCGTTTTTCGGCGCGCTGGTCGCGGCGTTCGGCAGCAATCTGCCGCCGGTGCTCAAGGCCAACGCGCTCGCCGTGCAGGCCTGGATCGCCGCCGCCTTCGAACTGTTCATTCTGACGACGTCCAATCCGTTCGTGCGCATTGCCAACGCGCCGTTCGAAGGCCGCGACCTGACGCCGATTCTCCAGGACCCCGGCCTCGCATTCCATCCGCCGATGCTCTACCTCGGCTATGTCGGTTTCTCGATCGCGTTTTCCTTCGCCATCGCGGCGCTGATCGAAGGCCGCATCGATGCGGCCTGGGCGCGCTGGGTGCGGCCGTGGGCGCTCGGCGCCTGGATGTGCCTGACGCTCGGCATCGCCGGCGGCTCGTACTGGGCCTATTACGAGCTTGGCTGGGGCGGTTTCTGGTTCTGGGATCCGGTCGAAAACGCGTCGCTGATGCCGTGGCTCGCCGGCACCGCGCTTTTGCATTCCGCCGTCGTGATGGAAAAGCGCGGCGCGCTGAAAGTGTGGACCATCCTGCTTGCCATCCTGACTTTCTCGCTGTCGCTGATCGGCACCTTCCTGGTGCGCTCGGGCGTGCTCACCTCGGTGCATGCCTTCGCCACCGATCCGACGCGCGGCATTTTCATTCTCGGCATCCTCGTCGTGTTCATCGGCGGCGCGCTGGCGCTCTATGCGTGGCGCGCGCCGATGCTCAAGCAAGGCGGCCTGTTCGCGCCGATCTCTCGCGAAGGCGCGCTGGTGTTCAATAATCTCTTCCTCACCACCGCCTGCGCCACCGTCTTTGTCGGCACGCTTTATCCGCTCGCGCTCCAAGCGTTGACCGGCGACAAGATTTCGGTCGGGCCGCCGTTCTTCAACGCGACTTTCGGCCCGCTGTTCATTCCGCTGATGGCGGTGATGCCGTTCGGGCCGCTGATGGGCTGGAAGCGCGGCGATCTGGTCGGCGCGGCGCAACGGCTGCTGGCGGCGGCAATCCTCGCCGGACTGGCGGTCGTTGCCGCTTCCGCGATCGAGCGCCGCGGCCCGGCGCTGGCGCCGTTCGGCGTCGGCATCGCCGTCTTCGTCATGGCGGGCGCGATCACCGACGTTGCCGAGCGCACGTTGTTCATGCGCGTGCCGTTGCGCGTGGCGCTGGCGCGCGCCGCGGGACTTGCCGCGCTCGGCCTGGGGCACGGCGTTCGCGCATTTCGGCATCGGCATGACGCTGCTCGGTATTGTCGGCGTCACCGCCTGGGGCAGCGAACGCCTCGCCGAGATCAAGATCGGCGACAGCCTCGACATCGCCCATTACCGGCTGACGTTGGACGGCTTGTTCAACCGGCCCGGGCCGAATTATCGCGACCTAGTCGGCCGCTTCACCGTGCGGCGCATGAACGGCGAACTGGTCGGCACCATGGAGCCGAGCCGGCGCACTTTTCCATCGCGCGATATGGCGATCACCCAGGCGGCGCTGATGTCGCGTGGATTGAGTCAGATCTATCTCTCGCTCGGCGATCCGACCAAGGACGGCGTCGTGCCGGTGCGGCTCTATTTCAAGCCGCAGGTCCTGATGATCTGGTTCGGCGCCGCATTCATGTTCGTCGGCGGCGGACTGTCGCTGTCGGACCGGCGGCTGCGCGTCGGTGCGCCGCGGCCGGCGAAGGCCAAGCCCAAAACCACGTTGCAGCCGGCGGAGTGACGGCGGTGAAATTTCTGCAAGCGCTTGCGCTTCTGATCGCCGTTTTCTCGGCTTCGCCGCTGTGGGCGGTGCAGCCCGACGAGATGCTGTCGGATCCGACGCTCGAAGCACGTGCCCGCGCACTGTCCAAGGAATTGCGCTGCATGGTGTGCCAGAACGAATCGATCGACGATTCCGAAGCGCCGCTGGCGCACGATCTGCGCGTCCTGGTGCGCGAGCGGATCAAGGCCGGCGACAGCGACCGGCAAGTGCTCGATTTCCTGGTCGCGCGCTACGGCGAATTCGTGCTGCTCAAGCCGCGGCTGTCATGGCACACCGCGGCTTTGTGGGGTCTGCCGCCGGGTTTGCTGCTTGCCGGCATTGTCATGCTTTACGTCGCCGGCCGACGGCGAGATGGCATGCCGGGGTCGCCGGAACCGGCCAACCTCACCGCTGCGGAGCGAGCGCGCGTCGCGGAACTCTTGCGCAATGACACCGCTCCCTAGCCGCGCGACGCCGCAAGAAGCCTCAAGCGGCCGTAAGTCGGCAGGCCATACTGATGTAAGTTATTGTTATTGCACATAAATGACTAACATTACAAACCTTTAATGCGCCCGACAGTGCGCCGTAAGGATTAGCTCTCCATCTTGTGGCGCAGGGACTTCCGTCGGGCGACGGATGCAATCCATTTGGAGATGGCGTAATGAGCGGCAGTTTCTTGCGATCGCGTCGCATTTTGTCCGCGCGGCGCATCGCGCTTTTGACGACGGCGATCGCCAGTATCGGCGCAGCGGTGTTTTTTCTCGCGCCGAACGGCCATGAGTTCGGCAGCGCGGCGCAAGCGCAAAACCTGACCGAAAAAGTCCAGCAGCTCCCGCAACGGCCCGTCGGCTTTGCCGACATCGTCGAGAAGGTGAAGCCCGCCGTGATTTCGGTGCGCGTCAAGATCGAGCGCCAGGCGGATTCGAGCGACAGCAGCGAAGAAAGCCCGTTCCCGCCCGGCTCGCCGTTCGAAAAATTCTTCAAACAATTCGGCACGCCCAATATGCCGACCGGCAAGGAAGTTATCACCGGCCAGGGTTCCGGCTTCTTCATCACCAGCGACGGCTACGCCGTGACCAATAATCACGTGGTGGAGAACGCCGACAACGTTCAAGTGACCACCGATGACGGCAAAGCCCTCACGGCGAAAGTCATCGGCACCGACCCGCGCACCGATCTGGCGCTGATCAAGGTTGACGGCGACAGCTTCCCCTTCGTGAAGCTCGCGGATTCCACGCCGCGGGTCGGCGACTGGGTGCTCGCGGTCGGCAATCCGTTCGGCCTCGGCGGCACGGTTACCGCCGGCATCGTCTCGGCGCGCGGCCGCGATATCGGGGCCGGTCCCTATGACGATTTCATCCAGATCGACGCTCCGGTGAACAAAGGCAATTCCGGCGGACCGACCTTCGACGTCGATGGCAACGTCATCGGCGTCAATACCGCGATCTTCTCGCCGTCCGGCGGCTCGGTCGGTATCGCCTTTGCCATTCCCGCCGAAACCGTCAAGAGCGTGATCGCGCAACTTCGCGACAAGGGCAGCGTGACCCGGGGCTGGATCGGCGTGCAGATCCAGACGGTGACGCCCGACATCGCCGACAGTATGGGGCTCAAGCAGCCGAGCGGCGCGCTCGTCTCCGAGCCGCAGAAGGACAGCCCGGCCGCCAAAGCAGGTATCCAGAGCGGCGACGTCATCGTCTCGGTCGACGACACCGCGATCCACGACGCCCGCGAGCTGGCGCGCAAGATCGGCACCATGGCGCCGGGCGCCTCAGTGAAGCTTGCCATCATCCGTGGCGGCCAGAACAAAACCATGACGCTCACGCTCGGAACTTTGCCGGCGGAGAAGCAGGCAGCGAACGATCAGCCGGGCCTGCGGGAAACGCCCGACAGCGACATGCCAAAGCTCGGCCTGACGCTGGCGCCAGGCAGCAAGGTTTCCGGCTCAGACGGCAGCGGTGTCGTGGTCACCGCGGTCGCCCAAGGCGGCGTTGCCGCCGATCACGGCTTCCAGGTCGGCGATGTGATTCTCGAAGTGGGCGGCAAGCCGGTCGCGACGCCGGCGGACGTTCGCCAAAACCTCGCCGATGCGCGTACGGCGGGCAAGCATACGGTTCTGTTTCGGGTGAAGTCGAACGACGGCACGAAGTTCGTCGCGCTGCCGCTCGGCAACGCCTAACGCAAAAGGGGCATCCGCCGGCATCCGTCGCCCCCGCTGGCGGGCGTTCCTGGGGACGGGTCGCAAGACCCGTCCCCACAAAATACCAACTCTGCCTCCCGGCATCCGTCGCCCCCGCCGGGGTGGAGTAGGTAGAGGGGGTGGCTGGCTCCGGTCCGCCACCCCCTCACATTTATGTCGGCGGCGCGAGCATGTATCATCCGGCGATCGGCGGCCTGCTGGCTTTTCGAGTGCGGCGAACAGAATCATGCGCCTTCTCATCATCGAAGACGACCGCGACGCGGTCGATTATCTGGTCAAGGCCTTTCGCGAGGTCGGCCATATTGCCGACCAGGCCGGCGACGGCGATGAGGGATTCCAGCTGGCGGTCGACGGCGAATACGACGTTCTGATCGTCGACCGCATGCTGCCGAAGCGCGACGGACTTTCCGTGATCGGCGGGTTACGCGCCAAATCGGTGGAGACGCCGGTCCTGATCCTGTCCGCGCTCGGCCAGGTCGACGACCGCGTCAAAGGACTGCGGACCGGCGGCGACGATTATCTCGCCAAACCTTATGCCTTTTCGGAGTTACTCGCGCGGGTCGAGGCGCTGGCGCGCCGGCGCGGCAGCCGCGGCGAGGAAACCGTCTATCGCGTCGGCGATCTCGAGCTGAACCGGCTGTCGCACGAAGTGAGTCGCACCGGGCAGGAGGTGCAGTTGCAGCCGCGCGAATTTCGCCTACTGGAATATCTGATGCGGCATGCCGGCCAGGTCGTCACCCGCACCATGCTTTTGGAAAACGTCTGGGATTATCACTTCGATCCGCAGACCAACGTGATTGACGTGCACATTTCGCGATTGCGATCTAAAATCGATAAAGGCTTTGCGCAGCCGCTGCTGCATACAGTGCGCGGCGCGGGCTACATGATCCGCGATAGCGCGCGCTCGCCATGAGAGTCGCGCCATGAGTTTCGCGCCATGAGTGCAATGTTATGAGCAACACGATCTCGGGTAACGCGGCGCCGTTTATTGCCGCGCGCGATTTCCTGCTGCGCCATCGCGAGGATTACACCACCGCCTACCGCGATTTCAAATGGCCGCAGCTCGATCGTTTCAACTGGGCGCTCGATTATTTCGATGCCACGGCGCGCGACAATGCGCAGCCGGCGCTGTGGCTCGTCGACGACGACGGCGGAGAGATAAAGCTCTCGTTCGCGAGTTTGAGCGAGCGGTCGAACCAGGTCGCTAATGCGCTACGCCGTCTCGGCGTGCGCCGCGGCGACCGCATCCTGGTCATGCTCGGCAATGTGGTGCCGTTGTGGGAATGCATGCTGGCTGCGATGAAGCTCGGCGCGGTGATCGTGCCGGCGACGACACTGTTGACGCGCAACGATCTTGCCGACCGTTTCGTGCGCGGGCGGGTGCGGCATGTCATCGCCGGCGCCGATGCGGCGGCGAAATTCGCCGATCTGCCGGGTGACTACACGCGGATCGTGGTCGGCAAGGAGATGCCGGGCTGGACCCTATTCGAGAGCGGCTACGAGGCGTCGGCCGAGTTCACGCCGGACGGCGAAACCAAAGCCGGCGATCCGCTGCTGCTTTACTTCACCTCGGGCACCACGGCGACGCCGAAGCTCGTCTTGCACAGCCATCAGAGCTACCCGGTCGGGCACCTGTCGACCATGTATTGGCTCGGGCTGCGGCCCGGCGATTTGCATCTCAACATCTCGTCGCCAGGCTGGGCCAAGCACGCCTGGAGCAGTTTCTTCTCGCCGTGGAACGCAGAGGCGTGCGTCTTCATCGTCAATCAGCGCCGCTTCAACGCCAAGGGCCTGCTCGACACCATCGCGCGTCGCGGCGTCACTACGTTTTGCGCGCCGCCGACGGTCTGGCGCATGTTGATCCAGGAGGACCTGTCCGCCTGGAAGGTCGGCATCAAGGAACTGATCGGCGCCGGCGAACCGCTCAACCCCGAAGTCATCGAGCGCGTCAGGGCTGCTTGGGGCATCACTATCCGCGACGGCTATGGCCAGACCGAAACGACGGCGTTAGCCGGCAACACGCCGGGCCAGAAGGTCAAGTCCGGCTCTATGGGCCGGCCGTTGCCGGGTTACCGCGTCGCGCTGTTTGACCCGAGCGACAAGCCGGTCAAGGAGGGCGAAATCTGTCTCCCGCTTGAGCCGCGCCCGACCGGATTGATGCGAGGCTATCAAGCCGACGATGGCGGCGTGCGCGCGATCGATGGCGCGGTGTACCGGACCGGCGACGTCGCCGCGGTCGACGATGAGGGCTACCTGACTTATGTCGGCCGCGCCGACGACGTGTTCAAATCGTCCGACTACCGGATTAGTCCGTTCGAGCTCGAAAGCGCCTTGATCGAGCATGCGGCGGTGGCGGAGGCGGCCGTGGTACCATCGCCCGATCCGCTGCGGCTTGCGGTGCCGAAGGCTTTTCTCGCGCTGGCGCCCGGCCACGCGGCGGACCGCGCCACCGCTTTATCGATTTTCCGGCATTGCCGGGTCGCGCTCGCTCCGTTCAAACGGGTGCGGCGACTGGAATTTGCCGAACTGCCGAAGACGATCTCCGGCAAGATCAGGCGCGTCGAATTGCGGCGCGCCGAGGCGGCAAAGCAGCGGGGCGGCAATCGCGCAAGTCTCGAATTTTGGGAAGACGATTTTTCCGAAGGCGAATTGGGCTTGCAGCCGAAAGACTCTCCATCGTGACCGCGCTCGGTAAGCTTATCCGGACGACGGCGTTCAAACTGACGCTGTTTTATCTCGCCATCTTCATCCTGTTCGCCGCATCGCTGCTCGGCTATTTCGCGTTGAACACGCGCCGGCTCATCACCGAGCAGATCACCGCGACCGTCAGTGGCGAAATCACCGGTCTGTCCGAGCAATATGCGCAAGGCGGCATCCGGCGCCTGGTGATCGTGGTCGATCTGCGCTCGCGGCGGCCGGGATCGAACCTTTATCTGGTGACGACGCCGACCGGCGAGGGCCTTGCCGGCAATGTCGGCTCGCTGGAGCCCGGCGTGCTCGACCACCCAGGCTGGCTGGAAACCAGTTACCGCCGGCTCGATGCGCCGGAAGGCAACGACCATCGTGCCCTGGTTCAGGTCGTGCAGCTGCCGGGCGGGTTCCATCTTCTGGTCGGGCGCGATCTCGAGGAGCGCGAGCGCCTGTTCGGCATCATCGCCAATGCCGGGCAATGGTCGCTGGCGCTCGTCATCGTGCTTGGCCTGGTCGGCGGCTTCTTCGTCAGCCGCCGTGTGCTCAGCCGCATCGATGCCATGACCGGGACCGCGCAGACCATCATGGCCGGCGACCTCTCCGGCCGCTTGCCGGTGGCCGGCACCGGCGACGAACTCGATCGCCTCGCCGAAAACGTCAATGCCATGCTGGAGCGCATCGAAGCGCTGATGCGCGGCCTGAAGGAAGTCTCCGACAACATCGCGCACGACCTCAAAACGCCGCTGACGCGGCTGCGCAATCGCTGCGAACAGGCGCTGCGCCATGCCTCAGGCGACGCCGATTATCGCGCCGCGCTGGACGCGACCATCGCCGAATCCGACGATCTCATCCGCACCTTCGACGCGCTGCTGTTGATCGCGCGCGCCGAATCCGGCCAGTCACGCGACAACATGACCGACTTCGACGCCGCCGAAATCGCGCGCGGCGTCGGCGAATTGTACGAGCCGCTGGCCGATGAGAAGGGGCTGGCGCTCACAGTCGACGCACCCGTCGCGGCGCCGGTGCGCGGCAATCGCGAACTTGTCAGTCAGGCGCTGGCGAACCTGGTCGACAACGCAATCAAATATGCCGGCCCGGACAGCAATAAATTAAATGGCGTGCCCGCCGAGATCGTGGTCAAGGCCGGCAACGACGGCGACCGCATTACGTTGAGTGTCGCCGACCGCGGGCCGGGCATTGCCGATGCCGATCGCGGCCGGGTGGTGGAACGCTTTGTGCGGCTTGAGCGGAGCCGCTCGGAGCCCGGTTCGGGCCTGGGCTTGAGCCTCGCGTCCGCCGTTGCGCGGCTGCATGGCGGCGAACTGAAACTGGAAGATAATCATCCCGGCCTGCGCAGCACCATCGCGCTGCCGCGCGCCGGACCGACAGGCGCGGCGCCGCCGACGGAGCCGACCGGGGCGGCGGCAACGGGATGAAACGGCCGGGGGCGAAAAAACGGCCGGGCCAGAAACGCCAAACGCAACAAAAACAACAAAATCAAAAAAAAGGCGACGACGCGGTACTGATCCATCGGCTTTCCGGCGCGTTGCCGGTTGCCGGCCCGGCATCCTCCGCGCCAGTGTCGGCGTGGCTCGCGAGCCTCAAGAACAGAGCCGGCAAGGCGCTGCAAACACTGGTGCGAGAACAGCCCCTGCTGTTGCGGCTGCTTGGCGGGGTGTCTGAAGCGGCGCCATTTCTGTGGGAGTTGATCAAGGCGGATCCGGCCCGCTTTGCGCGCCTTCTCCACGGCGATCCCGATGCGGCGCTCGCGGCTTTGCTCGCCGCGACGCGGGACGCAGCCGCCGCGGCGCGCTCGCAGGCCGAAGTGATGCACACGCTTCGCCGCATGCGGGCGGAAGCCGCGCTTTTGATCGCGCTCGCGGATATCGGCGGCGTTTGGAGCGTGCCGCGCGTCACCGAGGCGCTCACCGATATCGCCGAATGCGCGCTCGGCGCCGCGGTGAATTACGTGTTGCGCGAGAGCGCCGGGCGCAAAAAGCTTGCGCCGCCGGATCGTGCGCGGCCCGGAGTGGGATCCGGTTACATCGTGCTCGCCATGGGCAAGATGGGCGGCCATGAGCTTAATTTCTCGAGCGACATCGATCTCATTGTGTTCTTCGACGCGGCCGGCGCGAAGCTCGGGCGCGACGTCGAGCCGATACGGTTCTACGTCGGGATCACCCGCGATCTGGTCAAGCTTTTGCAGGAGCGCACGCCGGACGGCTATGTGTTTCGCGTCGATTTGCGGTTACGCCCCGATCCGTCCTCGACCCAGATCGCGGTTTCGACGGAAGCGGCGCTGGCTTACTACGAAGGCCGCGGCCAGAACTGGGAGCGCGCTGCTTTGATCAAGGCGCGGCCGTGCGCCGGCGATATCGCTGCCGGCGAAAGACTGCTGCGCGATCTGTCGCCCTTTATCTGGCGCAAATACCTCGATTACGCGACCGTTGCCGACGTCCACGAGATGAAGCGGCAGATCCACGCCTATCGCGGCCATGGCGAGATCGCGATCGAAGGCCACAATATCAAGCTCGGCCGCGGCGGCATCCGCGAGATCGAATTCTTTGTCCAGACCCAGCAGCTGATTGCCGGCGGCCGGCACGCCGAATTGCGCGGCCGCCGCACTGTCGCGATGCTTGAAGTGCTCACCGCCGAAGCCTGGATCGACGCCGCCGCGCGCGACGAACTGACCGCGGCCTACGATTTCCTGCGCCGCGTCGAACACCGCCTGCAGATGATGGCCGATGAGCAGACCCACACGCTGCCTGCCGACGCCGCGGCGCTCGGCGTCTTTGCGCGCTTCCTCGGCTTTGCCGACCGGGACGATTTTGCCGGCATTCTGGTTTCGCATCTTCGCAAGGTAGAGCGGCATTATGTAAAACTGTTCGAACGCGCGCCGGAATTTTTGGCGCGGCAGCAGAACCTCTCGTTCGAGGCCGCTAACGCGGTCGAAACGCTCGACCGCCTGGCGCAGCTCGGCTTTCGTCAGCCGCAAGGCGTCGTCGAGGCGATGCACAAATGGCGCGCCGGCGCTTACCGCGCGCTGCGCGGCGAGCAGGCCCGCGCCAATCTCGCTGAGCTTGTACCGGTCGTCATCGACCAAGTATCGCGCGCGGAAAATCCGGATGCCGCCGTCGCCGCGTTCGACCGTTTCCTCGCCGGACTGCGGGCGGGCGGGCGTTTTCTTTCGCTGTTGCGGCAGAACCCGGAACTGATCCGCTTTGTCGCGCTGATCCTCGGCACCGCGCCGCGGCTGGCCGATATTCTGGCGCAAAATCCGCACTTCATCGATCCCTTGGTCGAGCCGCGCTTCTTCGGCTCGCTGACCGACGAGAAGCGGCTGCAAGTGGAGCTTGCCCGCGCGCTCGAGGATACGCATGGCTACGAGGCGGCGCTCGACGCCATCCGCCTGTTTGGCCAGGAGCAGATGTTCCTGATCGGCGCGCGTATTCTGTCCGGTTTGGTATCGGCGGAGCAGGCCGGTGAAGTTTTTGCCGGGCTGGCCGATGTGCTTTTGCGCGCCGTACACACGCTGGCGGAAGCCGATTTCGTGGCGGCGCATGGCCGCATGCGCGGCGGCAAGAGCGCGATCCTCGCGCTCGGCCGGCTCGGCGCGCGCGAGATGACGGCAAGTTCCGATCTCGATCTCATCGTGATCTACGATTTCGATCAAAAGCACCCGAACTCGGACGGCAAGCGGCCGCTCTACGGCGCGCAATATTTTGCCCGCTTCACCCAGCGCCTGATCAGCGCGCTGACCGTGCAGACCAATTATGGCGTACTGTATCAGGTCGACATGCGGCTGCGCCCGTCGGGGCGGTCCGGTCCGGTCGCCACCCAGATCGATGGCTTCAAGAGCTACCAGAAGCGCGAGGCGTGGACCTGGGAGCACATGGCGCTGACGCGGGCGCGCGTGGTGTCGGGGCCGCCGGATTTCGCCGCCAAAATCGAGGACGCGATCCGCGCCGTGCTGTGCCGAAAGCGAAATCCGCGCGCCATCGCCGACGACGTCGTCGAAATGCGCGCCGCCATCGCCAAGGAAAAGGGCGACGCCGATCCGTGGGACTTCAAATACGCCGCCGGCGCGTTGGTCGATATCGAATTCATCGCTCAATATCTGCAGCTCATCCATGCCGCGGCGATGCCGGACATCCTCGACACGTCGACAGCGCGGACCTTGGAAAAAGCAACACGGCTCGGCGTGCTCAAGCCGGAGGATGCCGAAGTGTTGCGGCCCGCGGTGCGGCTGTTCCACGATCTGACGCAAATCCTGCGGCTATGCCTGCCGATGGTCTTCGATCCGAAGACCGCGAGTTCCGGCGTGCTGGCCTTGCTGGCGCGCGCCGCCGATCTGCCGGATTTTCCGGCGCTGCAAGCCTATGTCGAGGAAACCCAGCGCCAGGTCCGCGCCAGCTTCGTGCGGATTTTGGGGAAGGAGTCCTGTCGGCGCTACGCGGCCACCTCAGCGTGACGGATAACAGTCTCCGTCTTCTCCGCCCGCGGCTGCGGCTTCGCCTCTAGCGGCAGGCGGACCACGACCATTGTTCCCTGACCGAGCCTGGAGCGGATGCGCATGGCGCCGCCGTGCATCTCGGCAAGCGATTTCGCGATCGCAAGGCCCAATCCCGAGCCCTGGTGGCGTTTGGTCAACTGGCTCTCGACCTGCTCGAACGGCCGGCCGAGCTTGCGCAGCGCTTCCTTCGGAATGCCGATGCCGTTGTCGCCGATGGCGATCGTCACCCGGCCGCCAATGCAGCCGCCCGCGCACCGTCACCGCGCCGCCGTCGGGGGTGAACTTCACCGCGTTGGAAAGCAGATTGAGCGCGATCTGCTTTAACGCGCGTCGGTCGGCTTCCAGCTGGACATCCGGACTCGACATAGGCGTTGAGCGCCAGATGCTTCTCGCCGGCGCGGGTCGACACCACCCGCAGGCAGTCGGCCAGTACCGGCTCGAGCGCCACGACTTCGGGGGCAAGCCGAATGCCGCCGGCTTCGATCTTCGACATGTCGAGGATGTCGTTGATGACGTCGAGCAGATATTCGCCGCTTTCGCGGATGTCGCGGGAATATTCGGTGTATTTCTCGGCGCCGAGCGGGCCGAACATCGCCGATTCCATGATCTCGGAAAAGCCGATGATGGCATTGAGCGGGGTGCGCAGTTCATGGCTCATATTGGCCAGGAATTTCGACTTCGCCGCATTGGCGTCCTCGGCGCGGGTTTTCTCCTCGGCGTATTTTTCCGCGAGATCGGCAAGCTCGGCGGTTTGCAGTTCCAGCGCCTGCTGCGATTTGCGCAGGTCGACGATGGTGGCGATCTGGCGTTTCTCGCCCTCGACCAGTTTCTGCTCGTGCTGCTTGATCTTAGTGATGTCGGTGCCGACCGAGACGTAACCGCCGTCCTTGGTGCGGCGTTCGCTGATATGCATCCAGCGGCCGTCGTCGAGCTGAGCCTCGAACGTGCGCGCGCCGCGCGGCTCGGCGCCGTCATTGGCGACCGCGGTGCGGATCATCGGCTTTCTCCCGGTGGCGACGATGGTCTCATAGGACGTGCCGACGGCGACCGCGTCGTCCGGCAAATGATGCAGTTCCTGGAAATTCGAGTTGCACAGCACGAGGCGATTGTCGGCGTCCCACAGCACGAACGCTTCCGGGATGGTCTCGATGGCGTCGCGCAACCGCAAATCGGCCGCCGATGGTGCGTTCGACCAGGCTCTTCTGCTCGGTGATGTCGACGGCGATGCCGATCAGATGCAGGCCGGCTTCGCCGTCCTGTCGCGCCAATTCGCAGCGCGCGCGCAGCCACAGCCAGCGGCCGTCTGGCGTGCCGCATGCGGAAGGCGTGGTCGATCGAGGCCACCTTGGCGTCGGCGAGCTGCGCGGCCAGTTCGTAGAGATTGATGTCGTCTTTGTGCACCAGCGCATTGACCTCGCCGAAGGTGAGCAGATCGTCCTTCTGCGGCATGCCGAGAATGTCGTACATCGAATGCGACCAGAACACGCGGCCGCGCGCGAGATCCCAGTCCCATAACCCGCAGCGGCCGCGATTGAGCGCGGTGTCGATGCGGCTGCGCACCGTGTCATGGATCAGATCGGCCTCCCGTGCGCGCGTCGCCTGCCAGTGGAAGGCGAAGCCGAGGATCAGCACCACGAAACCGGTCGTGGCCGACAGCGTGACGGTGAGCGCGGTGGTCGAGCGCCAGTTGGCGAGCGCGTCGTCGCGGCTCTGGATGACGGCGAGGAGACCAACCGGATTTTTCAGCGCCCGCACCGTGGCGAAAGCGTCTTCGTCGTCCGCCATGATGATTTCGCGCGTGCCGGCGCCGGCGCCGAGCGTGGTCAGCGGCTGAAACGGTCCGAGCACGTCGAGGATATTGCGCCCCACGGTCTGCGGCTCGTTCGGCATGCTGGCGACGATGGTGCCGTCGGCGTCGGCGACGAGGATGCGCCGGCCGCCTCCCGCCGCCCACGTCGGCAGCGCCTGGCTCCAGCGCGTCGGACGTGCGCGCGATGTGCGATTTGCCGTCGCGCGACGGGCGATCGAGCTCGGCGGCGAAATGATCGGCAAGCGCTTCGATGGTCTGCGTCGCGTCGAACACGACCTGGCGGCGGTGTTCGAGCACTTGCACGGCGGCGCCGATGCAGATCGTCAGCATGAAAGCGACGATGAGAACCGGCACGGCGCGGCGTAACAGCGGCTCGGCGGTGAGAAGGCGGCGGTAAGCGGGGTTGGCGATCGATTGCGCCAGCCCCTTGATCGAATCGGAACGTAGAGACGCACTCGCCGTGTCGGCGCGCGCCATGCCTGCCTCCGTTTTGGACAATCCCCGTACCGCGTTTCGGAAAGAAATGCCGCGCCTTTCCGAATCGTCGACAATAGAATTGATGCGCGCTGATTTGTCGAGAGTCTGGAGTCAATAATTTTTTAAGAATTATCCAAAAGTTTTTTGCAGTGCGGGAGTCATTCGCTTTCGCCGCGACGCGCAACGCGCGGGCGACGAACTCAAATTCCGAGTCGAATCAATGATCTGGCTAGCGCGTGCTAACTCTCGGCCAGCGTGCGCGCGACGATGTCGTGGACGTCGCGCGACAAAGCCGGCGCGGCGGCGACGCGGCGCAACACTGCCTCGGCGCGCTCGCGGCGTTTGGCTTCGAGCGCGCGCCAGGAGCGGAACGCGCCCATCAGCCGCGCCGCCACTTGCGGATTCTTGGGATCGAGCGAAAGCACGAAATCGGCGACGAAGTCATAGCCGGCGCCGTCGGCGCGATTGAACTGGGTGTGATTGACCTGCGCGAACGAGCCGATCAGCGCGCGGATGCGGTTCGGATTGGAGACCGAGAAAGCCGGATGCCTGGTCAACGCGCGCACGCGATCGAGCGTCGCCGGTTCGGGGATCGCCGCCTGCAGCGAGAGCCATTTGTCGATGATCAGCGGATCGTCGGCATAGCGCCGGTAGAAATCATCGAGCGCGCTGGCGCGCTCGGTCCGGTCGTGCAGCGCCAGCGTTTCCAGCGCCGCCATGCGGTCGGTCATATTGTCGGCGTCCTGATATTGCGCGAAGGCGCGCGCGATCGCTTCGCCGGTTTCCGTCATCGCCATAAGATCGAGGCAGACATTCTTGAGCGTGCGGCGCCCGGCGCCCTCGGCGTCCGGCCGGTACGGCCCGATGGCGGCCATGCGCCGGTAGGTATCGGCCAAAGCCGCGCCGTGACGCGCGCCGATCGCTCCGCGCAGCTTGCGGCGCGCGGCGAACACGGCGTCGGGATCGACGTCGCGACCGATCTCGCGCGCGATGTCGGCCTCGCTCGGCGGCGCCAAAGTCAGCGCGATGAAGGCGGGTTCGAGCTTGGAATCCGCGAGGATGGCGCCGAGCGCCTCCATCAGGCCTTCGTCGTCGCGCGGTGCCGCGCCGGCCCGCAACGCCGCGATGCTGGACTTCAGCAAGGTCATCGCCAGCGTCTGCACCGCCTGCCAGCGGTTGAACGGGTCGGCATCGTGCGCGGCGAGAAAGCGCAGCGCGTCGGCCTCAAGCGGCAGCGCAAGCTTGACCGGCGCCGAGAAGCCGCGGTTGAGCGATGGGATCGGTTGCTCGCCCAGTCCGGTGAAGACAAAGCTTTGGCTCGGCCGCGTCAGTTCGACGACGCCGCGCTCGAGCGGCTTGCCCTCGAGCACGAGCGGCAGGTCGGCGCCACTTTTGCCGACGAGCCCAACCGCCAGCGGAATCACCATCGGTTGCTTGTTGGGCTGGCCGGGCGTCGGCGGGACCGTTTGCGCGACGTCGAGACGATAGGTTCCGGCGGCGACGTCGTAGTGCGTAGCGACCTTTACCGCCGGCGTGCCGGCTTGTGCGTACCAGCGCATGAATTGCGGGAAAAAATCCCGCCCGCTGACGTCGGCGAAACATTGCACGAATTGCTCGACGGTCGCCGCGTGGCCGTCGTGCCGCGTGAAGTAGAGGTCCATGCCTTTGCGGAACGTCGCGGGTCCGAGCAAAGCGCGGATCATGCGCACCACTTCCGCACCCTTGTCGTAGACCGTCGAGGTATAGAAGTTATTGATTTCATGATAGATTTCAGGTCGGACTGGGTGGGCGAGGGGACCGGCATCCTCGACGAACTGAAACGAGCGCAGGTTTCGCACGTCGCTGATGCGCTCGACCGCGCGCGAGCGCTGGTCGGCGGTGAATTCCTGGTCGCGGAACACCGTGAGGCCTTCCTTGAGGCAGAGCTGAAACCAGTCGCGGCAGGTGATGCGATCGCCAGTCCAGTTGTGGAAATATTCGTGGGCGATCACCGCTTCGATGCCGGCATAGTCGCCGTCGGTCGCGGTGGTCGGCGAGGCGAGCACGTATTTGTCGTTGAAGACGTTGAGCCCCTTGTTCTCCATCGCGCCCATGTTGAAGGCCGAGACGGCGACGATCATGAAAATATCGAGATCGTATTCGCGGCCGAACGCGGTTTCGTCCCAGGCCATGGCGCGCTTGAGACTGTCCATGGCGTAGAAGCAGCGGTCCTCCTTGCCGGGCTCGACATAGATAGCGAGCGCGACCTTGCGGCCGGACATGGTGGTAAAACTGTCGCCGACGCGGGCGAGATTGCCGCCGACCAGCGCGAACAAATATGACGGCTTCGGAAACGGATCGTGCCAGACCGCGAAATGCCGGTTGCCGCCCGGCACGTCGCCTTGCGCGACCAGATTGCCGTTGGACAGCAGCACTGGCGCTTCGGCCTTGTCGGCCTCGATGCGCGTCGTATAGACGGCCATGACGTCCGGCCGGTCGATAAAATAAGTGATGCGGCGAAATCCCTCCGGCTCGCACTGCGTGCAATACGTGGCACCGGCGCGATAAAGGCCCATGAGTTGGGTATTGCCAGTCGGATCGACGAGCGTTTCGATTTCGAGCTCGAACGGCCGGTTCGGCACTTGCGCGATGGTTAGCCGGTCCGGCGTGGCGACAAAACTCTCCGCCGGCAGCGTTTTGCCATCGAGCGCAAGCGAGACGAGCTTAACCTCGTCGCCATCGAGAACCAGCGGGGCCGGTGTGCCGGCGGAATTCGGCTTGAGCTTAAGCCTGGCGCGCACCGTGGTCGCGGCCGGATGCAGCGACACGTCGAGATCGACGGTCTCAATTAGAAAGTCCGGCGAGCGATAATCGGCAAGGCGAACGGGGCGGGGTTCTTCGGTACGCATGATCGGCCTGATGTAGAGGCTTTGTCCGCGGATTGAAAGTCGCCGCGCTACCGCCGCGGTTCGGCATGGCCGATGACGCGGCGGATGGCCGGGAACCGGCGTCGCAGCCGGCGCTCGAGCGCGTCCACCAGATCGTGCACCGCGCTGACCGAAAGGCCCGGATCGACCTGGCAATGAAAATTCACGATCTTGCCGCCGTCGGTCTCGCGCACACGTACGTCGTGGACCTCGCCCACGTCGGGCAGTTCCGCGGCGAGCGCGGCGAGGGCTTCGCGCACCTCGGCGATGCGCGCCGGCGAAGCATCGCGGCCGGCCAGAATGTCGGCGGGCAGCGGCTCGATATGGGTTTCGACTTCGACGTCCGGTCCGAGTTCGTGGCGCACGGCCTCTTCGAGCCGGCTCGCCGTCTCATGCGCGGCGGCAAGAGCTTCGGTGCCCTCGACTTCGAGATCGGTCGAAACGGATAATCGGCCCGAGATCGTCTGCACGGCGACATGATGGATGGCGAGGCCAAGGTCGCGTGCGATCACCATGACACGCTCGCGCACCGTCTCGTCGTCGAGCGCGCGTGCTTCCGTCGTAATGGTGACTTCGACCTCCGGCATGTCGGCGCGGACGGCGCGCGTCAGCTCTTTCTTGATGGTCATGACGCGATCGAGCGGCAGCGTGCGGCTAACGGCGACGCCGAGTTCGACGAACAGCACCGCGCCGGCCGGGCGCGCCCGCACCCGCTCGACCGCCACCACGCCGGGCACTTGCCGGGCGATTGCCGTGACGCGCTCGCTCACTCCGGCCGGCGCCGTGTCGGTGAGCGTATCGATGGTGCGCCGGCCGAGCCGGTAGCCGGCAATGCAGATAAAGACCGCAACCACGATCGCCGCCGCGGCGTCCGCCCATGGGAACCCTGCCGCCACGCCGCCAAGCCCGATCAGCACCGCGATCGAGGACCACATGTCGGAGCCGAAGTGGAGGGCGTCAGCCTCTAGCGCTTCGCTTGATGTCGCCTTGGCGACGCGCTTGAGCGTACGCGCGCGGAAGAAATCGATCACGATGGAGGCGGCGATGACGGCAAAAGCCGCGGCACTCGCTTCGACCGCGTGTTGATCCGTGCCGGCGAGCCGCCGCACCGCCTCGAAGATCACAACGCCCGTGAGCAGGAACAAGAGCGCCGTCTCGGCGAGCGCGCTGACGCTTTCGATCTTGCCGTGGCCGTATTGATGTTCGGCGTCGGCCGGCTTGCCGGAGATGCGCACCGCGAAATAGGTCAGTATCGTCGCCGACAAATCGAGCAGCGAATGTCCGGCTTCGGACAGAATGGCCAGCGAGCCGGTGAGGAGGCCGATAATGGCCTTCGCCACGGTCAACCCGGCCGAGACGGCGATCGATCCGAGCGCGGCCTGTTCCTTGGTGTTCATCGGCGCCGTTTCATTTGGGCCCCTTGCCTGCGACGGGGTTAATGGCGGCGGGATGGGGCGTCAACGTACGGCTTGGCGCATTGTAACTACAGGGTTATTAGAGTTCGCACTCGGACGGTCCGACTGATAAGGACAGGATGTGAACCGAACAGAACGCAAATTCTCTATTGCCCCGATGATGGAGAGTGCTCGTTTTTGGAAAAGGCATTTAAGTATCAATTATTTACACGACGACTCTTAGGTACATATCGTACTGCACGTCGTACTTAATGCCGAAAATCTTCGGCGTTGGAAAAATAATCGCACATTGAATCACTGAGCTCGGCCGTGGCCCCGGACGCCGGAATGCGATGTCCGCTTTACTCCCGAAAGCGGCCGCAGCAATCGCTGACCGGCGTGTCCGCTTTGGGTCAGAAGCTGCCGCGAGCACTTGGCCACAGGCGTGGACCGATTACCCTGGAAATCGGATTTTTGTGCTCTGCATCACAGCCATTATTGCCCAGTCCGCATAGACGAAAACAGGCGACGTGGGCAGTAAAATCTCTGGAGGGGTGGCATGACAACCTGGACACAGATGAAACAAAGCTTCGTCGCTCGGCTGGACCGCGCGAGTTGCAGCATCGAACTGCGGAACCTGAGCGATCGGGCCTTGGGCGACATCGGCCTCACGCGCGGGAACGAGGGTTGTTACTCTGCTTCGCAATTCTGGATGCGAGGCTTTTTCTGAACCGCTGTCACACTACTGTGGCGCGACTCAGCTATCGTGTCATTCGTCCATCGAACTGACGCGGTCCCCCGGCACTTCCCGCCACACGCGCTCCAGTGATGGTCCCGATAAGGCTTAAGCCCCGGCTTTCACGCCGGGGCCCTTTTTGTGAGCGCGAAGCCCGTTACGGCCAAGCCCGGCGTAGAGCATGCTAGGAAAGTAGAATTTGGAGTCAGGTGTCGCTGCGACTTGCTAGGAAATGCCGTTTTATATCCACTTCCGCGCCGTGTTCTGTACTTGGTTCAAATTGCTATTTCTTAGCAAGTCTCACGCGATGTCGATAGTAAGCCGGACAGCCAGAATCTTCGTGGAGAATTGTCATTTCCCCTCAATCATCGTCAACTTTGGGCTTGACGTGCTTGGATCACTCAACATCAGCGTGGTCGCTGAGGCGCAAGCGCTCGCTCGTGCTCGCCGACACGATGATCGAGAATGCTGGCGGTTCATCGGTTGTGACGCATCGGACGGCACAAGATCGTCACCAACAAGGATGGATCCACCATGGTGACCCGAAAAGATCGCACAAAAATCATTACTAACCCGACAAGTCCTCGTCACAGACTTGCCCAACGGCACGGAGATGATAAAGAATGTCGACGGATCCTCCACAGGGTGATCCACGGCTCAAATCATCACAAATGCTGACGAGAACTACACTAATCGCAAAGCGCCAAATAGGACAATTGACCCGGTCATCCAATGACCGCTGCCGAAAATGAATACAGTTGCCAATTTGAGCGGTTCAACTACGGCAACCGGCAGCCCCACCAAAAGCAAGCAGGTGTACGGACTAAGACTCAGTATGTAGCGACGGGGAAACCGCATAAATGGTAAATTCCGGTGCGACCCTACTATTAATGCGGCGACCGCAAAAATGTTCATGCCTGCCGTGCAAGGACCCTACAGTTCATCGGGGTTATTGTCGATCCGTATGCGCGATTCTCGACTGCTGCGATGCACACTCCGAGTCCGAGTTGGGTCAGAAGCGGACACGGCGGCTTCAATTTGCGATGTCCGCTTTCACCCTGAAAACAGACACTGATCGGCGGCTTTTGCGTCGACTTCCCGAGGCATCTCGCGATAGGCCTCCAGCCCGTAGGTTATTCGATCGAGTGTGGCTTTCGAGCACTAGAGGTCAGGTCGCAGCCCTAATAGAGGTATGCGGTCATGACTTAGGGGATTGCGTGATGAAAAAGCTAGCGATTGCAACTGCTGCGGTTCTTGCGCTCTTGAGCGTTGCCGGTTGTGCCGACGTAGGCAAAGGCAAAGCTCCGCCGCCAGTAGTGACCAAGGGCTAAGGGCCCACGTCTCACGAAAAGGGTCGGCTTACGCCGGCCCTTTTTTCTTTGCTGGAAACGAATGGTGTTGATTTCTCCGAAGATTCTTGATGTCTCCTTTAGGTCATTAACTGCCGCGCCGGACGATGGCGACCATGGCCACTTTAGCCCGTAAGCAAACGCCGAGCCGGGAGCGGAATGGGTTTAACTGAGGCCATGCTGGTCGTTCTCACAAAAGAGGAGAGCGACCATGCAATTCAGCGAAAATCCAATAACCGTTGCGTCTAAGCGTATACCTTGGAACAAGGGCAAGCTGACGGGAGCCA
Organism: uncultured Alphaproteobacteria bacterium; assembly: GCA_963743395.1. Taxonomy (GTDB): domain Bacteria; phylum Pseudomonadota; class Alphaproteobacteria; order Rhizobiales; family Xanthobacteraceae; genus BOG-931. Next base: position 1,213,856 of record CAVUPV010000013.1, on the reverse strand, counting down.
AGCCGCCGCTGCGGCCAAAGCATGTCTGGTCGATCCGCACCAAGCTTCAAATGGCGGACCGAAAGCGCGATCTGGCGCTATTCAATCTCGCGATCGATAGTAAGCTACGCGGGTGCGATGTCGTTGCTCTCAAAGTAGAGGACGTTGCACCGCACGGATACGCCGTTGTTCGCGCAACGGTGCGCCAGAAGAAAACCGGCCGGCCGGTGCAGTTTGAGATCACCGAACAGACTCGGCAAGCGCTCGACGACTATCTCAGCGTGGCGAACCGCAAACGCGGAGATTTTCTTTTTGCGGCGCAGCGCCAGCCAGGTCGGTCCATCTCGATCCGACAATATGCGCGTCTCGTCGACGATTGGATAAGCGGCATAGGGCTGGACCAGAACCTGTTCGGTACGCATTCGCTGCGGCGGACCAAAGCCACCCTAATCTATCGCCGTACCGGTAATCTGCGGGCCGTCCAGTTGCTGCTTGGCCATACAAAGATCGAGAGCACGGTTCGCTATCTTGGTATTGAAGTGGACGATGCTCTGGCCATAGCCGAGCAAATCGACGTGTGACGCAAAGCGGGTAGAGCGTGTTGCTCTGCCCGCATACGGCGAGCCTACTTCTCGGGCTATCGGGGGCGTCGCGTGTCCGCTTTCAGGGGTAAAGATGGGGTAATCGGCCGGCAGCTTGTGGATAGCTGAAGATTTTGGGTGCTGCGCTTCAGGCTGATGGTGAAACGAGGTCACCGTGGTTACGGGCCTCAAGCATCAGAAGGAGAAGCGCAGCATGGACCATTTTGCTGGACTGGACGTATCGGTCAAGGAGACCAGCGTCTGCATTGTGGATGACACGGGCAGGATCGTTCGGGAAGTGAAGATGGCGAGCGAGCCGGAAGCTCTGCTACCGGTGCTGACGAACCCGGCCTTCCACTTCAAACGGATCGGACTGGAAGCCGGGCCACTGTCGCAATGGCTTTACAGCGCGCTTGCCGAAGCAGGCTTGCCGGTGATTTGTGTCGAGACCCGGCACATGAGAGCAGTGTTGAAGGCGCAGATCAACAAGACGGACCGCAACGATGCGCGCGGCATCGCGCAGATGATGCGCGTGGGGCTTTATCGCCCGGTGCATGTGAAGACGCTACGCAGTCAGAAGCTGCGGATGCTGCTGACCCATCGCAAGCTGCTGCAGTCGAAGGCCATCGCCGTTGATAATGACTTACGTGCGACCTTGCGCAACTTCGGTCTCAAGGTGGGCGTAGTGGGAACGGTGAAGTTCGAGGCCCGCATCAAGGAGCTGGTCGAGAACCTCCCTGACCTGGCTATTCTGGTCGAGCCGCTGCTCATTGTCCGGCGGGTGCTTCGCGAGCAGATTGGCATCCTGCACCGCCGCTTGCTGGCGATCGTCCGGGACGATGACGTGTGCCGGCGTCTGATGACGGTCCCTGGTGTTGGTCCGGTGGTGGCACTGACCTATCGCGCCACCGTCGACGTGCCGGCCCGCTTTAGGAACTCCAAGGCAGTCGGAGCGGTGTTTGGACTGACGCCATCCCGGCACCAATCCGGAGAGAGCGATCGCCCAGGTGCCATATCGCGGTGTGGCGACGAGATGATGCGGATGATGCTCTACGAAGCCGCCCAGGTCATGCTGGTGCGTTCGACGAAATGGTCCTGGCTCAAGGCCTGGGCGATGAAGATCGCCAGGCACCGCGGGATGAAAAAGGCGATCGTGGCGCTGGCGCGACGGTTGGCCGTGATCATGCACCGCATCTGGGTCGACGGCACCGAGTTCCGCTGGACCAGGGAGGTCGGAGCGGCATGAAAACCGTACCAGACCAAATCCAATAGAAGGAAAACTCGAGCTCCACCCAGCGGTGGAATGATGTCTCTCGCGGGACGATGGATGAGGTGAGTTCGTATGTCCGCTTGGACCTGCCTTCAGCTTGACGGCAACGCCGACCCAAAGATTGTTCCACCTCGTCCTCGAACCCCATGATGGAAGGGCCTTGGTGCCGATTCCGAAGAGAAGCGCGAGCCCGTGAGCGACATCGACACTGCAGTGGTGGACAGTCTGAAAGCGCTTGACCTCAAACGGCCGATTAGAGAAGCGGACATCCCGCAAAATGCATCAGCATTGTAGATTTCGATGCTGGGCGAGAACGCCGTATTTGCAGCGTACAGTGTTATCGAGGAGTGTCGACCAGCCGAGAGCCGACTCAATAGTGACCGAATAGAGAGCTAATCTTGCTTTAATCGAGAGTGCCGAGTTCCATTATCGGCTCAGGCGCAAACTAAATTCTTGACGCGTCCCTTGTGCTTTGGTTTCGGCATCACAGCTACAACAGCACCGGCAAGCAGTGGCTTGCCAGAGAGCCGCCCACGAAACGGAGACGTGTCGAAATCTTCGTTTAATCTACTGGCGACGCTGGTGTCATCGGCTGACACAGTTCCAAATCTTCTAATCTCAAAGTCCATATTGTTCGCATCGCGGATGCGGTTTGCATCCGGCGATCGGGCGCGCGCGCGGTCGCGGGCGTACTGAGGAAATTTTCACAAAGGAGAATATCGATGAATAACGAAAATCTGACCGTCCATTTCAAGGTCAAGGACTTCAACGCATGGCGTACAAGCTACAACGGACACGAGAAAGAGCGCGCGACTGCCGGAATCACCAACGGCAGAGTGTTTCAAAGTGCCAACGATCCGAATGATGTGGTGATCCTCCAGGATGTTGCCGATGTAGCAAAGGCCCGCACCTGGTTGGGCTCGAGTGAAATGAAGTCAGCGTTGGAGAAGAGCGGCGTCGTGGGATCGCCAAACATCCGATTTGCCGCAGCGGCTTGAGGCCGTAGTCGAAACAGGTCGTAGTCGGGAGGGCGTGTAGCGTCGCTGTATTGTCGCGTTCTCTTCCGAAGATAGAAGCCCCAGCCCCGCAGATCCCCGCGGTCCCCAGCTGGGGCTTTTTCTTTTGTCGTCTCGACCGGTGCGGCCCGCTCCGGCATTTAAATCATAGGCGCGATGTCTGCTTCTGGCCCGAAGCGGACATTCGGAGCGGCACGAGAAGCTGTCCTCCGATTTCACAAACCGTGTCTAGATTTCCGATCCGTTCTTATACACATAAGGGGTACTGACCCTTTTTGATGGTCGGAAGGCATCGGTGGCTCCTTTTGAATTTAACGGTGGCCCCTTTTGGTTTTTCCCTAGCTAAGATGCAATCCGGCGCCTACAGAGAAGCCATCGCCGACAACGGCTCTGGCCAGGCGTCGGTGGCTGAGAGTTCGGTGATGCTCCCGCCTGAGATAGGGAGCCGCCGTGCCCAAATTTCGCATTTATACCGATGGTTCTAACGGTCGCTTTATGGGCGCCGAAGATGTCGAGTGCGCGGACGAACAAGAGGCCATCCAAAAGGCGCAACAGGCCGTAGACGGTGGCGATGTCGAGCTGTGGGAGGGAGGCCGTTTTATCACGCGCTTGGCTGTCAAATCGGGCACAAAGAAGTAGGTCGCCTCAGTTGGCGGCCTCAAAACTTTCCCAGTGAGATCTCACCTGTTGGCCCTTAGCGGACCCGCCGTCCTACTGTTTTCGTGTCCCTTTTCCGGGGTTCCGCTTAGTGGGTACTGGCCCCTTTCGACCCCTCCTAGAGCGGGGTGGCCCCATTTTGAATTTATAGGTGGTCCCTTTTACCACTGTGGTCCAAAGCCGATGGGAAGACTCTAAAACATGACCAATGACGAGGCAAAACTCGAGGTAGAGGCTAAGCTTCGGAAGCAGCAACTGACGAAGCCGATGACTGATAGGGAAATGACGCGCTTCTGCGATGCGATGTTCAGGAACCTGGAAATGAATAACAGCGATCGGCTGTCTGAAATTCGCGGCTGGGCGGAAAGCTGGCAGTCTACTTGGTTCCGTACCAAGTAAGTCACCCGCGATGCCCCGCTTATTTTCTGACCGGCAAATAGTATCATCATTCACACCGATCCGAGTCGCGCCGATCAGCTATCGCCGCCACCGGCGAGTTGCGCCGCATTAGCACCCCTCGGAGGACAATATTATGGAAGAAAAACTGCCCTCGCCTTGCGAGCCTTGTCACGGGTCGGGGTTGCACAAAGGAAGTGAATGCAGCGACTGCGGAGGTAAAGGCTATCGCATGTTCATCAATGGAAGTCAAACTCCAATTCGACAAGAAAAGCGGCAGCCGTGGCGAGGTGAGCGACCCGTAAATCGCCAAAGGTAGCCCTACCCAAACGATCCCCGATTCTTCCCTATGGGTACGTCGTCACGATGACGCGTTCGCCAAGTCCAAAGAGGAATTTGTGAAACACTTCAAAAGGCGCTATCCGGACGAAAACCTCATGTCGGCCGGAACGTGCAAACCCCGAGCGATGTCCGCTATTGGCCCATAGCGGGCACGCTGATCAGCGAGTGCTGCGGCAGCTTTCGGGGGTAAAGATGGGGTAATCGGCCGGCAGCTTGTGGATAGCTGAGGGATTTTGGGTGCTGCGCTTCAGGCTGATGGTGAAACGAGGTCACCGTGGTTACGGGCCTCAAGCATCAGAAGGAGAAGCGCAGCATGGACCATTTTGCTGGACTGGACGTATCGGTCAAGGAGACCAGCGTCTGCATTGTGGATGACACGGGCAAGATCGTTCGGGAAGTGAAGGTGGCGAGCGAGCCGGAAGCGTTATTGGTGGTGCTGAAGAACCCCTCCTACCGCTTCAAGCGGATTGGGTTGGAAGCAGGTCCGCTGTCGCAATGGCTTTTCGGCGCACTCGCCGAAGCGGGTTTGCCAGTGATCTGTGTCGAGACGCGGCAAATGCGGGCGGTGCTGAAGGCGCAGATCAACAAGACCGACCGCAACGATGCGCGTGGCATGGCGCAGATGATGCGGGTTGGGCTTTACCGTCCGGTGCATGTGAAGACGTTACGCAGTCAGAAGCTGCGGATGCTGCTGACCCATCGCAAGCTTTTGCAGTCGAAGGCGATCGCCATCGATAACGACCTGCGCGGTACGTTGCGCAACTTCGGTCTCAAGGTGGGCATGGTCGGGATGGCGAAGTTCGAGACCCGCATCAAGGAGCTGGTCGAGAACCTACCCGATTTGGCGATGCTGGTCGAACCGCTGCTCATTGTACGGCGGGTGCTACGCGAACAGATCGGCATCCTGCACCGCCGCTTGCTGGCCGTTGTCCGGGAGGATGACGTGTGCCGGCGCCTGATGACGGTTCCAGGTGTCGGTCCAGTAGTGGCACTGACCTTCCGCGTCACCGTCGACGTGCCAGCTCGCTTTCGGAACTCCAAGTCGGTCGGGGCAGCGTTTGGATTGACACCATCCAAGTATCAGTCGGGCGAGAGTGAGCGAACCGGTGGCATATCGCGGTGTGGCGACGAGATGATGCGGGTGATGCTCTATGAAGCGGCGCAGACCATGCTGGTCGTTTCGACGAAATGGTCATGGCTCAAGGCGTGGGCGATGAAGATTGCCCGGCACCGCGGAATGAAGAAAGCAATCGTCGCGCTGGCACGCCGGTTGGCCGTGATCATGCACCGCATCTGGGTTGACGGCACCGAGTTCCGCTGGACCCGAGACGTCGCAGCGGCATGAGGACCGTGCAGGATCGAATGCGATAGGAGGAACTCGAGCTCCACCGAGCGGTGGAATGATGTCCCTCGCGGGACGATGGATGAGGTGAGTTCGTGTGTCCGCTTGGATCTGTCGTCTGTTTGATGGCAAGGCCGCGGTAAAGATTGTTCCACCTCGTCCTCGAACCCCATGATGGAAGGGCCCTTGTGCCGATTCCGAAGAGAAGCGCGAGCCCGCGAGAGACATCGACACTGGAACGGTGGATAGTCTGAAAGCGCTTGACCCCAACCGGCCGATTAGAGAAGCGGACACTGCGGCACGACGGCGCCGCGGCAGCTAATGATGGCGCCGACTGATCTGCGGGAAGGGGATTTTCGCGGCTTTTTGAGGAGTGGGCAGGGGACCCCTCGTACCGCGGTCGTACTTACGTCGTGCCACAAAGCTGGCCGCATTCCTTGACTGCCGCTGCCCGGCGTTTGTCAATGTACGCGGCCAGATCGACGAGATGCACGCCGCGTTGCGCCTTCTGGCTGGTCTCGATCCGCACGATGGGTAGCGCTATGTCGCCCCGGAGCGCCTTGCGCAAGAATTTCTCCACCGTCAAATGGCCAAAAAAGTCGCGGCACACTTGATCCAACGGCACCACGGTTTGGCCGTTGTACTGCGCCATCAGCAAAAACAGGGTCGGCGCTGTATGTCCCTCTTCATTTGACATGAATACGCAACTCGTGACCGTTCGCTGCCTGAGGCGTAAATACGCGCATTGATGGAAATGGCCCACCTCTCCGATTTCAAATCGGAGATGTGGACGGAGTTTCGTGATTCAGATGTCGTTAACGGGACTCACTCGATGGTATTCCGTAGTTCGGAGGGGAGTCCGATGCGAATCATGAATTTGCCGAACCTGCATACTCAATTCAGTTCGGCTGATGAGTGTGTCAGGATCTATTCGGAAAGGTTGGAAGCCGACGAAGCACGCTGCCCCGATGTGTCGGTACTTTTGACCGCTTATCTCACCTGGCCAAACAATGAAGACCGACGAAACGGCTTCGTTGCGAGCTTTCTCGCGAAACTAGGTATGGCCTCTAAAAAGAAAGCCGACGAACCTGTCGCAGAGTCGCGGGCGGACATCGCCCTTGAAATGTTCGGCGGGATGAATGCGATAACGAGTGTAGCACTCGATCAATTATCGGGTGAGATCGGTCAAGTTCAGCGCCGGTGGCTCTGTGTTGCAGACATATTCCAATTAATTGTCGATATGACCTATGACGACCGTGCAGTTATCCGCGGTGGCCCCAGTATTTCAAAAGCGATCGATCTCTGGGAATACGAACACAAGTTGCCGGGACATTCGCAGCTTAGGGCAGCATGGAGTGAGTTTCGGGATGTAGCTCACCTCCTTGTAGCTGGTGCTCACTTGGCTCACGAGGGGATAGCTCGGGCTACCACCGCCGATGAGGGCTCTATCCTCAAAGCGATCTGGAGTGCGCCGGATGCTGTACTTGCGTTGGCAGCCGGTCTGCAGCAATTCGGATTAGAACCAAAACCAAGACAAAAAGAATCTCCATTTCTGAACTCCGAAGGGCTGTGGCGACTTTCGGATGGCCACAAACCCGAAAAGCCTTTCATTGTTTTTCGCCGATTGTGCGGCGAGCAGCTGGCTTTTTTGAGCACCAGGCGCACGTCCAAAAAATATATCCCGAGCGCTGTAGCAGAACTCCGCCGAAGGCCGACCTCTCCGATTTGAATTCGGAGAGGTGACCGACAAATCAAATACCCACTAGCTAAAGCCTCAGGCCAGCGCTGCTGGCACTGAGGAAAGTGGTGGGCATGAAATCTGAAAACTCAAAAGCTCCAGCAGCGTTCTTCACGGTCGAAGAGATCGCTCAATGCATGGAAGTGTGCGAGCGCACCGTTCGGCGCTGGATCGAAAACGGGCATCTCGTCGCGCATCGCTTCAATGGGTTGGTGCGGATTTCGGAAGCCGATTTCCGAGCCTTTTTGGCGGCTCATCGGGACCACTGACAATGTCCGACCGTGTCACTCAAAGTCACGCATTTCCGGGGGCTTCTGAGATTTCGGGAAAACTCCTGTGAAACAATCGTCCCATTTATTCGATGCTAGTCTTCCCGAAAGTCACCCCCTGTCACTTTAGGTCCGGCTCAGTCCCGGCCTGGCAAAGAGAGTCCGGATATGACCGATAACTCGCCTTGCAGCGGCGTAACGCTGCAGAATGTGCTCGGCGGATTGGCCGGTAATTCGAGCCTTTCCGATACCCGCCGACGGGACCTGCGGTCCGCAGTCACCTCCTTTGCCGCGCTCATCGATAGCAGCCCCGCTTACGTTTCACTGGATCTTGCGGCCATTCGGTCGGTCCTCGACTTGATGGTGCCAATCCAGGCGAAGGTATCCCGGAAGCGCTGGGCCAACCTCCGGAGCGACCTGGCTGCGGCAATCGGTGCCTCGGGTTTCCGGCAGATGCTTAAAACATCGAGCCTCGAGCTCAGCGAAAGCTGGGCGTCGTTATTAGGCAGGGCACCGGACCGGAGAATGCGCGATGGTCTGTCGCGGTTTTCTCGATGGGCGAGCGAACGCCAAATTGCGCCCCGGGACGTCAATAGGCAGGTCGTTGATCGATTTATCGCCGATCTCGAGACCGCTAGCCTGGTCCGCAAAATTGCCGAGCTTGGTCAGACCATCGTTAGGTCATGGAATAGGGTGGCTCAGAACTTTCCCGACGAAGGATTGCAGGCTATCGAAGTTACGCGGCGAATGAGCGGGCCGCCACGGTTTCCGTGGCGGGATTTGCCCGCGTCCTTTCGGCAGGATGTCGATCGGTATTCTCAATGGGCGTCGGTGCCGGACCCACTCGATGAGAATGCACGGCGCACACCCTTGGCGCCCAAGACTATTCGTTTACAACAGGATCACATTCATTCGGCCGCGACGGCAGCCGTTGCGGCGGGAGTGGATGGGAAAGAGCTGGTCAGTTTGGCCGCTCTGGTCGAGTTCGACACTTTCAAAAAGATGCTGCGCAATCGCTGGGAGGGCGAAGGCCGCAAGCTTACGGCTTACACCCATGGCATGGCGGGTTCGCTCATCGCAATCGCCAAGGAGTGGGTGAGGGTGCCGAACAATGCTCTGGCCGTGCTTAAGGCCACACGGCAAAAGCTCGGAGCGCTGCCGATCGGTTTGACTGACAAAAACAAAAACATGCTGCGGCAATTTAACGACAAACGGTTGCTGCAAATCCTTGTCAACCTGCCGGACAAGTTGTGGCGGCACGTGACAGCTGAACTGAGGGCATCGCGGCGAGAGTTTATCGATCTGCAAAGCGGGCTTGCAATCGACATTCTGCTGATCGCCCCAGTGCGGATGAAGAATTCTGGCGGCCCTTAGGTTCGACGAGCACATTCAGTGGCCGCAGGGGCCAGGGAAGCCGGCAGTCATCTTGTTCAAATCCGAGGAAACAAAGAACAGGGTTCCCTTGGAGTTCGAGTTGCCTGTCCCACTTTCTGACCGGCTGCTCGTCTATCGGAACAAGATTGCCCCGGCGGTGACCGGAAGTCGTCCCGACGCGCTGTTTTTGACCTGGCAAGGAAAGCAAAGGACCCAAGCTGCGATCGCGCTGGCGATCGAGAAGACGGTCCTCAAATATGCTGGCGTCAGGCTGACGCCGCACCAGTTTCGACACTTAGCTGCGAAGATAAGGCTGGACGAAAGTCCGGGGGCATACGAACTGGTGAGAGAACTCATGGGCCACAAGAACATGCAGACAACCACAAATTTTTACGCCGGGATTGATACCCGGCGGGCCGGGCGAGCGCACCTGGAATTGATTGCCAAGATTAGGAGCGGGAGTAAGAGCCAAGGGACTTAAAATCCCTTTCCCGAAAGGGAGTGAGGGTTCAAATCCCTCCGTCCGCACCAGTACTTAGCAGGGGTCGGCGAGATCCTTAGACTCGCCCTAGGCTCGCGGGGGCTCAAGGCAAAAAAACTACCCGGCCAAGGGGGTCGGGTAGTAATTTTCAGGCCTGCGGGAAGGGGATTCCGCTCAGTTAGGCCGCATGAGAAACTCGTACCAACTTCTGCGTTTCCGCTCGTCGAGAACTTCCTGAGTGCGATAGCTATCGCGGCAGGTTTTTTTGCAGAAGACGCGGAAGCCGCGACGGTACCTTGTGAGGCCGAATCTGGTCGAGCCGCAGTGGGCACACTGGAGCTTCATGACACGCTCCTTGCTCTGTACTCGATAGCGAGGATGGCCATCTGTTCGTGGCCGCGAAAGCACTGGTGGTCACAGTACAGAAGCCGAGTTTGGATTTCCCTAACGTAGGGTTCTTTGATCGGTTCACAGCAAAGGGCGCCGTAGCCGTCCGCGCGGGGCGTTCGGTCGTTGACCGCGATAAATCTGACAGACAGCATGGTGTCCTCCGTTCGTGTACGGCGCCGCGAAGTGCGTGGCGTCGTTTCGAACGGGGACGATCTAGTTAAATTGTAACACCGCCGGGCGGCCGTGGATCTTCGGCGTCGGCTTCTGGCCTACTGGGGAGAACTGCGTCCTCCTCACGCTCTGCCAGGTCTTCATAACGGCGCGCCATGTCGCGGTATCGTTCGGCGAGGTCCAGCGCCTCGGTCATGTCTGCTAAGGCAAGACATTCAGCGGCTCGCCGCCGAAATCGCTGGGCTTGAACTTGAGCAAATCCAAAATTCTTCATCGCTACCCTCTTCGGTCTGGGCTCCTTTCGGTGAAAGGAGTTAGGGAGCGTGTTCGCGGATGACAAGTATTCCATTGCGCAGCGTGAGACGCTCGCTCGGATAGGTGGCGATGGTCGTGTCGAGTGCCGCGTGTCCGATAGCAACACTTGAAGACGCCGCGATGACCCACCGCACGCGCTGGTCGTGGCGGTCCCACAGCTCGACGCGGAAGGGCAGGCGGGTGGGGATGTCGTGGAGGTTCGGATTGGCCAACTCGCGCAGCAATTCGTCCACGCGGAAATACGCGTTTGACGAAGCGCCCCAGAGGTCTTTGCACTCGGCGCGCAGTCTCTCTAGGAGGCCAAGCGTATAGAGCTGGCCGTCCTGCTCGGGAGGTCGGTCGGGCATAGAACGGAACGTGAACGATTTGGCGGCGAAGATCAAGCCACTATATTTTGTGGCATGCGTAAGCGTGAGAGCGAGTGGGAAGTCATCCGCATGCGCGCGCGGGCGAGTGGCTCGGTATCGTGAAGGCGGAGGATCAAGCGGCGGCGTTGAAGGCGGCGCTGAAAGCTTTTGCGCTCGACAAGCAGGAGGCGGATAGGCTGCTGATACGGAGAGCGTGATGTTTTGGAGAAAAAGGGATTTCAGAGCGGCGGACTACGCTGTGTACCAAGATCGGCTCGTGCAAATGATGATGGCCGACGCCGCTCATTATCGCGAATACATGATGGTGAGTGTTAAGGGGAAAAGTATCATAGACAGCACCATATACGTCGGTGTGCCCCACCAAAGTTTGCTCCGGACCTTTGACGGATTCGATGAAGTTTCTGAAGCAGAGCTGCCAAAAAAGATTGATGCCTTACTCGTTGCCGAAGGAGGCAGTAAGGAGTTCACTAGTAGGTTCGAGTTCAAACACCACTAATCTAGATGGCGCGAATCTCATTTGTGGGGACGGAGTGATTTTATTTGGGCCTTCGATGACTGACTTTTATCGAAAATCGAGGCCGGCGGCCTTCCAACCCAATTTATCGCTCAACAATTCTCAAGATGCATCAAGGCGATAGCGGATATGGTCTTGTCGGTTGGCACAGTGACTCTTTGGAATCGACTGTCACAGCTAACGAAATCAACGGGTTGAGGTCGAAAAGTTTTGTTCCTTAACATGTTGGCTTGCGCCGAATCTTTTTTCGTATCCCTATAACCCCTGTTGCACCGCTCAATTTTGCTGAGAGGTGTGACAATGACCCGTATTCAGATCGCCGTTTTATGCATCGTCGCTGGATTAGCTATCTGGCAGACGGTGCAAGGGCATCCCCTGATAATACCCGTCATCTTTGTTGATAGGGAACGGTGGCGGCATGACCACGAAAGCGTCCTCGCTGCTCGAAAGACTCCGGGAGTTGGCAAAGACGGGGAGGATATATCCGCCCACGTTGCCGAGAACAGGTCAGGATATTACAGCCGACCAGCTCCCCGTGTTCGCGGAGCTGCTCGTCGTTCTGGCAAGCGATTTGGACAAGGCGCAAGGGAAGATTGAGTGGTTGACGTGGGCAATTACTGGAATGACGGGTGTTCTTGTTGCTGATGCCTTAGTCCGTTTATTCGTTGGGCGCTGAATTTAAGCTTCCTAATTCCTATCCGGCGCCTGTGGAACTCTGGCCCCTAATAAACGTTATCTCGAGCCACACATGGAAACGATCCTCATCGTTGTTCTTATCGTTCTACTGCTCGGCGGCGGCGGCGGCTGGTATGGCAATGGCCGCTGGTACAACCGAGGCCCGCTATAAGCTCATCGCAATTTGCTGCGCCGCCGGTCCGGGTTCTGCTCGGGTTGGCGGCGTTTGCTTTTGTTGCTTAGGCTTGCAATCGCATTTGGTATAGAGCGGCCCGCCGTGATTGATTGAGATTTGTAGAGCGCACCAAGGCTGATGCTCTGCGATCGCGTAGCACTCAAACGCCCTGGCACCCGCGTATCGCCTCTGACCGATGCTGACGATCGGCACGCCCTTGGAGCGCATTTCTGTGATGCGCCCCGAGGGGCAGGTGACGTAGGTGTCTCGGATGATGTCGCGGGTCGTTGCGCCTCTATGGCTCAAAAGATAGTCGTAAACCTTACGCTCTTGCTTGGTTAGTTTGGGTACATTCGGCTTTAGTGATTTTCTTGTAATGTTTGCCGTAAAGAGGCAGGACGTTCCCAGAGCGCGGATCTTCGATCCCTCAAGCACTCTTTCAATCCGCTCGCAGATATTGACTACAAGAAAGCGCGCGAGCTTTCCGAAGTCCTCTACACGATAGCCCCGCAAGGCGAGAACACCCTCACGGTACGAAACGGCAAGCGCGCGCTGCTCAAAGCGCTCCTCGGCGCGAAGCAATTGGACAAAGTACGAGGCGATGAGGAGGTGAGCGGGATGGTGGGAGACTTGCTCGCGTCCCCGGTTCTACGGCTGGCCCCTTTTGCCAACTACGTCTTTTGACACTCGACTCGGTTTGACCAGTTTCATACGGTACTGGGATCACCGCCAGCGGCCATGCGCCAGGCGTCGGTGACTGAGAGTGTTGCGCTCCCGCCTGTAACAAGGGAGCGACCCATGCCAATCACCCCATTCCTGTCTGGCCAAGTTTTTGCCCCTGAAACGCTTACCAACATGGGAAAAGCGTTCGAAACGGTTTGTGAGAAACTTGGCCTCGTAATTCGTCATGACCCCGCGACTGAGTTGGTCGCGAAGTTCATTATCAATCTCGCACAACAGGGCATGCGTGAGGTTGATCCGCTGGTCGGGGCAACCCTGAAAGAATTTACATAAGACGATGAGGCCGCCTCAGTTGGCGGCCTCTTACGTTTTGTATCACAGCCGCGATGTCCGCTATTGGCCCTTAACTGCCGCGCCGGTCGGTAACGGCCGCGGCGGCTTTCGGGTGTAAGCGGACATCCCTACTAGAGCGCGTCGTGTCTGCTAATGAGCCAACGCGGAAGTCGTCGCCGGAGCTGTGAGCGCCAGTACCTTTAAAATACCGCGCCCATCCGCAACGAGCGCGGTTTCTAGCGTGTTCTCGCCGGACTAATGGGTCGAAGGCTTATTCAACGAGCTTGCTGAACTCATCGGGCGTGTAGCCACGAACTGTTGTCGTGCGCGCGTTGCCTGTCGCCGAGACGGCGCTCGCAAACTTCACCATCGCCTCACCGTTAGGCATTTCAAGAGTTGCGACCACGTCATATTGGCCGGTCGTCACATAGGCGCTTAGCAGCTTTCCGCCCAATTTCTCTGCCATTGTTTTGGAAGCCTGATAACGCTTGCTGGAGTCTTTTGCATTTTTAGCGCCTTGGTCGGTCCAATTCAGGAAGCAAATGAATGTCGGCATCGGGTACCTCCCTGTTAGAGTAAGCGTGTATCCAAAATAGTTTTGCTTGATGGTTTTAGGCGGCGAATAATCGCTTGCGCGGAATAGACTGCGCTTTGTTCATGTCTGCCGCAAGACAGAGGTTATTCGCCCTGTGTGGCTTTTGCTGCAGTGCATGAGTCCGTTTATGGCCCATAGCGGACACTAAGGTCGGCAAAAGCCGCTGCAGCTTTCGGGGGTAAAGATGGGGTAATCGGCCGGCAGCTTGTGGATAGCTGAGGGATTTTGGGTGCTGCGCTTCAGGCTGATGGTGAAACGAGGTCACCGTGGTTACGGGCCTCAAGCATCAGAAGGAGAAGCGCAGCATGGACCATTTTGCTGGACTGGACGTATCGGTCAAGGAGACCAGCGTCTGCATTGTGGATGACACGGGCAAGATCGTTCGGGAAGTGAAGGTGGCGAGCGAGCCGGAAGCGTTATTGGTGGTGCTGAAGAACCCCTCCTACCGCTTCAAGCGGATTGGGTTGGAAGCAGGTCCGCTGTCGCAATGGCTTTTCGGCGCACTCGCCGAAGCGGGTTTGCCAGTGATCTGTGTCGAGACGCGGCAAATGCGGGCGGTGCTGAAGGCGCAGATCAACAAGACCGACCGCAACGATGCGCGTGGCATGGCGCAGATGATGCGGGTTGGGCTTTACCGTCCGGTGCATGTGAAGACGTTACGCAGTCAGAAGCTGCGGATGCTGCTGACCCATCGCAAGCTTTTGCAGTCGAAGGCGATCGCCATCGATAACGACCTGCGCGGTACGTTGCGCAACTTCGGTCTCAAGGTGGGCATGGTCGGGATGGCGAAGTTCGAGACCCGCATCAAGGAGCTGGTCGAGAACCTACCCGATTTGGCGATGCTGGTCGAACCGCTGCTCATTGTACGGCGGGTGCTACGCGAACAGATCGGCATCCTGCACCGCCGCTTGCTGGCCGTTGTCCGGGAGGATGACGTGTGCCGGCGCCTGATGACGGTTCCAGGTGTCGGTCCAGTAGTGGCACTGACCTTCCGCGTCACCGTCGACGTGCCAGCTCGCTTTCGGAACTCCAAGTCGGTCGGGGCAGCGTTTGGATTGACACCATCCAAGTATCAGTCGGGCGAGAGTGAGCGAACCGGTGGCATATCGCGGTGTGGCGACGAGATGATGCGGGTGATGCTCTATGAAGCGGCGCAGACCATGCTGGTCGTTTCGACGAAATGGTCATGGCTCAAGGCGTGGGCGATGAAGATTGCCCGGCACCGCGGAATGAAGAAAGCAATCGTCGCGCTGGCACGCCGGTTGGCCGTGATCATGCACCGCATCTGGGTTGACGGCACCGAGTTCCGCTGGACCCGAGACGTCGCAGCGGCATGAGGACCGTGCAGGATCGAATGCGATAGGAGGAACTCGAGCTCCACCGAGCGGTGGAATGATGTCCCTCGCGGGACGATGGATGAGGTGAGTTCGTGTGTCCGCTTGGATCTGTCGTCTGTTTGATGGCAAGGCCGCGGTAAAGATTGTTCCACCTCGTCCTCGAACCCCATGATGGAAGGGCCCTTGTGCCGATTCCGAAGAGAAGCGCGAGCCCGCGAGAGACATCGACACTGGAACGGTGGATAGTCTGAAAGCGCTTGACCCCAACCGGCCGATTAGAGAAGCGGACATCGAAGTTTGAACGTGCCGCGGCAGCTAATGACCCAAAGCGGACATTCAGCGACCTCATTCGATGACCTCGTCGGCGGCGACGAGCAGAATAGCCGGCGGAGTCAAACCGAGAGCTTTAGCCGTTTTGAGATTGAGGACGGTTTCGTACTTCGTCGGCGTCTGTACCGGCAAGTCGGCCGGCTTCGCACCGCGGAGGATTCGATCGACATATAGTGCTGCCTGCCGATAGTGGTCAGCAGCGACAATCCCGTAGGACATGAGACCGCCGGCACGGACTTGGAACTTGAAGTTATAAACTGCCGGTAAGCGATTGCGCGCCGCGAGTGTTATGATGAGATCGGTATTGAAGTTGACCGTGCTGTCTGGCAGCATGACTATGGCGCTGTTTGGTATGCCGGCGACGGCTGCGATTGCGCGCTCGATGTCGGCGGGGTCATTCTCGATGCGGCCGGGGACTGTCTCGATACCGAGCGATGGCGCTGCCACCTCGGCAGCGTGCAGCAAGTAATCGTAATAGACGGCAGTTTTCGGATTTGCCAACAGCGCTACGCGTGCAGTTTGAGGTGCGATCTCCTTGAGCATACCCAGCCATTTGCCGACCATGCCTTCTTCGTACGCCATGATGCCCGTGATATTGCCACCAGGCCGCGCCAAGCTTGCGATGAAGCCCGCGCCGATCGGGTCTATGACGTAGGTGAACACGATCGGTATCGTGTTGGTCTCCCTCTGCAATGCGCCAGTAGCCGGTCTTCCTAGCGCGAAAAGTACCTCGGGCTGCATCGCGACCAGCTCTTTGGCAAGTGTCTCTACGTGATCGCCACCTGGCGCAATGCGGTAATCGATATGAATATTGCGGCCATCGGACCAACCAAGCTTTTCGAGTTCATCTTGGAATGCTTTTATGTCCGGATCATTGATTGTGACGAGCATACCGATGCGCCACGTCACGCTGGGCTGCTGCGCGCGAGCGGCGAGCGGCCACGCGGCGGCTGTGCCGCCGAGCCCGGATATGAACTCTCGCCTTCCGATGCCGATAGCCATTTGCCCCGTCCCTGATGGGGATCATCCCGCCCGCTGCAATGTGAGCACGGTATCACGCCCCAATACGGAGTTCTGTGACCTAATTCACGACGCTCCGAGCGACCAGGGAATGTCTGCTTTTGGCCCAAAGCGAACGCGCCGTCCCGCTTCGCGCGTGTCCGCTTTCGGGGGTGACGCGGACACCGCTGGCTTCAGCCGTCGCGGCAGCTAATGACCCTAAGCGGACATCGGCGGCTCATTCAATCACCTCGTCGGCGATTGAGAGTACCCCCGACGGTACCTCGATGCTTAGCTCGTGCGCGGTGTGAAGGTTGATGACAAGCTCGAATTTGGTCAATTGCGGCACCGGCAGGTCGGCAGGTTTGGTACCTTTGAGGATTTCGCCAGTATAGACGCCGACTTGACGAAACATGTCCGCGAGGTCGGTCCCGTAGCTCATCAGCCCGCCGGCTGTCACAAAATCACGGTTCCCATAAGCTGCCGGAATCCTGTCGCGCGCCGTTAAGGTGGCAAATTGCACGGCGCGACTGACGAAGAATGCGTCGCCGCTGACGAGGAGTGCATCGGGCGGCTCGCGCGCAAGGCTGAGAAAGGCCGCATCGATCTCGCCGATCGTCGTGGCGTTGAGAATCTGGATTTGCAGCCCCAGGATAGGCGCAGCCTTTTGCACGTCCCGCAACGTGGACGCGGTGGGCCTGGCATTGGCCGGATTGACCAGCACGGCAACACGAACCGCCTTGGGGACCAGGTCATGCAGCAGCCGCAGCCGCTTGGCGTTCACCTCAGTGTTTAAGAAATTGATGCCGGTCGCGTTGCCGCCCGGCCGGGCGAGGCTGGCGACAAGACCAAGCTGGACCGGGTCTTCTCCAGTGGCGAAGATAATGGGGATCGTCGCTGTTGCAGCTTTCGCCGCGAGCGCGACGTTGTCTCCGGGCGTGACGATCCCAGCTACCTGTCGACGGACTAGATCGGATATCACCGCGGGCAGGCGATCGTATTGGTCCTCCAGCCAATTGTACTCGACCGTCACGTTTTGGCCTTCGGTGTAACCGGCTTCGTTGAGGCCTTTGCGAAACGCGGCCACAAAGCGCGCGTTGGTATCGGCCGATCCCTCTCGTATAAACCCGACCACCGGCATCGTCGCCTGCTGCGCGCCGGCGACGAGCGGCCAGACGACTGCAGCGCCGCCAAACGCGGATATGAATTGCCGCCGTCCAATGCAGATTGCCATTCGCCCACCCGAAACGGGTTCATGCCCGCTTCAATGTGGGGAAGAATATCACGCCTCCATCGGCAACCAGAGTGACGCGGCCGGAAAATGAGTTCAACTGAGTTGAGGATATGCGCCTCAATTGTGGGCACTCGGTAGCGTCGCCGCAAAATGGACACTTAGCCGGGGAAGGTTGAGGGACCATAGATTGAGTAGCCCGCTGGGTAGGTAATAAACTGTTGAGCAATGCGTGCGATGAGAATCTACTGCACTTTGGGGGTGCTCCATGCCGCAATATTTTTTCGACGTTCGGTCGAGTGAGTGGGACTACACGGATCCGGATGGATTTTTGTTACCGGACAACAAAGCCGCAATCGCTTACGCCGAGCGAATGATTCGAGAACTCAAAGACGACGACGGCAACGAGTATGACGCGCCAGATTTGCAAATGCTCATCAGAAACGAAATTGGACCTGTGAGATTTTCCATTCCGTTTAATCCAGCAAAAGATCGAACACCAGGAAGAGACGACGAATTACTGCCGCTTAGGGCAGCCGTCGTTGGCGATTGAGCGTCGCACCTGACGAGACGTCCTATCGGTTCGACAATTTGATCATCAACGCGGCTCTGTTGCTAACGTCGAGCTTCCGAAAAATTGCATGTAGATGAATTTTGACCGTGCCTTCAGTCAGATTCAGGCTGTGCGCTATGAGCTTGTTGGAATAACCACGACAGACCAAGGCCGCGACTTGTTGCTCACGGCTAGTGAGCAAGCCCAGTCGCACGTTGCCACGCTCTGTTTCTCTGGAAAGCTTCATGGCATCAACGCCCAATCACTAGGCACAAAGCCGAAGATTGCAACGTGGGGCCGGGATTTACGTTACCGCGTATGGTTTATGGCGGGGGCCATCGCGATCAGGGAGTCAACTAGTTGGCGATATATACGGCGGTCGAGAGGGAACCGGGGTGACGGCAACTGACTTTCACACATGATATTCGTTGATGCCGGAGATCGCTTCGCCCGGAAGGATGCCGGTCGCTACAGCGGTTGGTCCTCCGCCGCAGCCATCACTATCACCATCATCGTTGTTGGAATTGTCTTCTATCTAGCAATGTATTCCAAATGACAGCTGCCGGGCCGGCCAGCGCTTGCCCCGCAGTCACTTTTTGCGGCGGTTAATCTTATAATCAATACAAACGAAAAAGGCTTCGCGGGCCTCCGTTTGTCGGTGCTGAAATTCTCCGCCTGGTCGCATTCTGGCGTCCAACTCGGCGACAGCGTGTATTTTGATGATCGAGATATACTCGGGCTTTGTACGAATCCATTCGATCGATTTAGTCTCTGCCTCCCGTTCAGTTCTACCGCCAAAAATCTTAGTCTTTTCCTTCCGGTTCTTTGCCATTTCGTTTCTTCCTCACCAGCTCGGGTAGCTTAGCAAAATTCGCCCAGCAGGCGCGCCTCATCGCGCGTGAGCGGCTTCGCAGCCGTTCGCCGACTGGGCTCATCCTCGAAATAGAAATAGGCGAGCGCCTGACCGCCGGCGTCGCGGACGATGAAGCACGCCTCGTTGTATTCCTCGATCGACCAGGGCGGCGGGAAGCGGCGGCCCTGTTGGGCTGCGCCGTCTCAAAACAGAACAGGGACAAGGTCAAAAGGAGGGCTGCTTTGGGTAGTGGGCCAGTTTGAATAAGGCAGACCGGAATAGGGCTTGCGACCTAGGCCTAGCGGCGCATATTCGGCAAGATGGTACAGACTTGGCGCAAAGGTCCTGCTGACGACTTCCAATGCCCTCATTGTGGGGCGATATATGCGGTCACGATCCGCCGATTTCCTGCCAAGGACCAAGATTCAGCCACCTGCAGCGTATGTAACCGGGTCATGTCAACATGGAATGACACCGCCGTTCCGTCCTTCGAGCTCAAGAAGGCTCCCGGCAATGCCTAAGCACCCCAAACGCCCTAGGGACTTCAGCCAAGCGGCGAAGCTCCGGCCACGCTGCCGCGATTTAGGACTTCTTTGAGCGCTGTGACTATTCTTTGGACTTGAGAATCGCAGCAGCAAACGGTGATTTACTTGGTGCCGGGAATGCTCGTTGCCCTCTTTGGAGGAGGAACCAAGCATGCCCGATCAATTTCCTCAAGCCGTCACATCTACTGTGTGCGCCTATTGCGGAAGACCGCTCGTTATAGTCGGGTTAAGCACGGGTGGCTGGCGCATAAGAGACCAATTGGTTTGCAACGAACTGCGCGGATGGCCTTCCGTCGCCGAGTATCGACGCTAAAAGCGGGTCGGCAAAACACCTTGTCGCGTTGCATTAAACTCGCCTTCTACTTCACGCGCGCCTCTCGAGACCAGAAAAAGAGTGCCAAGAGAGCGAATGCCACCGCCGCCAATAGTAACGGCCGGGCCAGCCACAGCCAGTTGGGCTGCCGCGGTCGTGTTCATAATGCTCGCACTGCCCTTGACGTGAATCCCGGATCATCTGGGAGCAAGCCCAAAGGTGCCGCGCCTGGGGATTGTAGGGCGTCGGAAAGCGCAGGACCGCTAGGAGTTCTGCCAATCGATGCGACCTTAGGCCGCCGAAACATATGGCCAGCCCCGCGATTGGCTCGGTGAGCTGGCCAAGGAGTATCAAGCCGTGGTGGTCGATTTTGCACTATTTGTCATTGCCGCCTTCACGATCTCACTCTTAGCCTACGGCTGTATTTACACGGTCAGCGACATCAAGCGGCGATAATCTCACGGCAAAATGCTCGTGCCTGAGCGCGAAATCAAACTGATGTATTCCAAATTAAAGCTGCCAGGCCGACCTGCGCTTGCCCGGCGCTACATCCGCGCCAGGAAACTTATGAGCCGAAAATGAGTTGATGTTTTTGTCCCCGTATTTTGGGAGACCAAAATGAGGTTCCTAGGTGCCACGCTGGTTTGCATAGCCGTCCTCTACGGAGTCGACGCAGTGTGGTTTAATGGCGCGTACTTCAACGCGGCCACCAGCATGATGTTGGAAATCGTCCGGCACTCGCGATAATTCCCCGGGTTTTGCCTGTGGACAGCAGACGAAAGCTGTGGACGGGAATTCGAATTCGTTGATGCGCATTTAACGCGCCTCCGGGCTAAGCGCCTGGAATCTTAGGTGCGTGACAGTCTGAATCGGAGAGTCACGTCATCGAAAAATATTTGCGCACGCTTTGTGCGAGCGGGCAGTCTGAGAATCATCAAAGATAGAGCCCGACGTTCCGAGCGTAAGGCAGGCACCCATATGTCCTATTCACAACATCTCAAATGCACATTTGAACCTTTTGCGGACGGCGCCGGCAATCTATCACACATGGCCTTGGATTTTCATTCTGATACGGAACCGCTAGACCAAAAACAGATTGGCAGCATATCTTTTGACTTCAAGAAAGCGACCACTTGGACTGAGGCCGAAGAACTGGCCGCGGCTATGAATCGCAGTTTGAGTGGATTGTGCTTCCGTCATCTTGCCGCGGGCGAGGGGCAACGGTGAGCGCTTACCGCAGCAATGGAGGAACACTGGTGCTGCTGACGGAAGTGCGCCGCAACTCCGAATGGCCGCCATTTCCCCTTGATGAGGCAACGGTGAGACACCGTGCCAAGGAAATGCGGAATGGATTTTCGGTTGAACCAATACAAGTTACGAAGACGCAGGACGGGTGTTACGAGATAAAGGATGGCCATCATCGCTTCGAGGCAAGCCGGCGGTGCTCGTTCACCCACATTCCAGTCGTAATTTTGGCTACTTCGGCCTAAACTCGACACCTTCCATGCTCAGCACCATTTGCAGCGCTGTAGATTATCGACGTGCCAATTGAGCCGGGATCCACATGGGATTCAACAAGCGCAAAATGGAGGAACGGCGCCGTCAGGCCGCCGCGAAAGAAGCGGCAGCACATCGCGCGACCGATGCGTGCTTGAAGATCCGAACGCCTGATAGGTGCTTGGAACGAGCGCCAAGCGAAGCGAATGCCGATGCTATTCTCGCCGACGATTGGCGCCGCGATCGCTGCCCGCTACTGGCATCTGTGGGTTCGTTGCCCGGCCTGCCACACGATCAACGCCGTCGACCTGCGCACGCTCGATCGGCATCCTGGCGCGGCCGTGACCAGCCTTATCCCGGCATTGTCCTGCCTCATGCCGGCCGAACGCGCCGTTTGCCGAGCTTATGCGGCTGTCACGGGCTAGCATTGCGGACGAAATGCGTGAAGAGCACAGGCGGCGGGTGCTGGGCGATTGAATGGCGCCGGGCCGGCCTGCGCTTGCCGGGCGCCGAACAAAACATGAAGCCCGTTTTGGCAGGGACAATCTGTCCAATGGAACGTCTGACGAACCATTCGCGCGCTTCGCTGATCGGGCGGTCATCTAAAGTTTTACGAATTAGCCGGGCAATTCTTGAACGAGTGATCCGGCAAAATAAGGCGACCTCAACGAGAGGACTGCCTTCGATGACCCTGCGCGATCAGGAATTGTTGGACATGCAGTTTAGTTGGCTGCATGCCTCGCGAGCGAGCGGACCTTTAGCACTGTCCATACTCACCGCCATTCTGCTCTTCATATTGCTCGGTTGTGCTACTTTTGCGTAAGCGTGCCGAGGCAATGGGCGGGACCAGTTGGGGCGAGGCACGTTTATTGCTCCGCCCTACCGTTAGCGCAGCGTTATGACGAGAAAGACGAGGTTGGTGGTATATCGGAGCGATCCACTTTCGCGGATTTCTTGGCGTTCTTTGCTATTCTTTTGGTCGCTTTCTTTTCGGCTTTCGCTGCAATTTTCGCCAGCTTCTTCGGCTTGACCATCAATCCCTCCGTCGGATCGCCCACTTTACGCAACGAAAATCATAACGGCGCGGATAATAAGCGCCCATGTCCTAAGACGCATCGAAGCTGACGCAACTGTGCTTATATCTGTTTGCCAGGTGGGGGCGGTCGCCCAGCCTTCCTGTATTTCGCCGGTACAGCAGGGCTTTTTTTAAACTTCTACACGGCTGGCCGAATCTGACGGCCGCGGAATGTCTTTCAAGATTGCCCGCGGACCATGGGCAGCTTGGCAATGTTCACCGCGATAAGAAATGCCTCGTCGCGCGACATTCGTTTCATCGACATTTGCCGCTGCGGCTCATCCTCGAAATAGACGTAGGCGAGAGCCTGGCCGCTAGCGTCCCTCACGATGAAGCTCTCCATTTGCTCATCGATCGACCAGGGCGGGGAAAGCGGCGGGGTGCCGGCATCGCACGATGATATTCCAAAAGTTTGCGCGAGGAGTACAATACTCCCAATCCGTCGGACTGACCCGGCAGCCCGTGCGTCCGCCCGGGCTCATCAGTTTACAGATGGTTTTTAGGGAAAAGCTCGGCTCTGGCGCCATCACCGCCGGGGCCATTTTTCTTGTCGATCCAGTGCAGCCGGAGCGCCGGCCAAGGGCAAGCGCGGTGCACACACAGCGCAGACACAGCGGACGTGAGCTGATCAGGGATATTGGCAGAAGTATTTGATCTTATTGGCGAGCCCGCGGGGGCTTGAACCCCGGACCCCGTGATTAAAAGTCTTGCTCAGAGGGACGGCGGTTGGTCTGTGACTCTACCGCTTCCATATTGCTTCCGAAGCAATCTGTCCTGGAAGCAGAGATTTTCAAATGTCGATATATCTGTTATAATTCAGATGTTTATTGGTCGGAGCGCCGAGATTTGAACTCGGGACCCCCAGTCCCCCAGACCGGGGCTCTATGCCTCCGTTTGACGCACAGGGACAGATCCAGTTGCGACAGCAGCTTTCCATTTCCAATTATCGTACTTATCCCTGCTTTGCCGAATATGCGTATATCGCTTCAAGCTAGTCCAGCTACGGTGGCCTGAGACAGCCGCTACCTGCGGAATTGTTCGGCCCATTTCGAACAAACGCGAAATCCCCTCGTGCCGCAGATCGTGAAACCGCAAATCTTCAATCCCTAGGATCTTGCAAGTGCGTGTGAATGCGGCGCTGATGGCGTCGGTCGAGTAGGGGAAGATTTCTGGTTTTACACGTGGCAGCGCTTTGACGATCGCGAGCGCCTCGGGCGGCAGCTCGCAGTAGACATTGTTGCCGATCTTGTCGCCGGGATGCTTCATGTCGCGGACAAGAATGCGATCATCATCCAGATCGTCCCAGCGCAGCAAGGTGATCTCTTCCTGCCGACGGGCCGAGAACAGCGCAAAGGCAACAATTTTCTGCATAGGAATGGAGGAGGGGCGGTTCTCGCGAATGCGCCCAAAATGCTCCATCAGCCGGTCGAGTTCTTCCAGCGTCGGCCGGCGGTCGCGCTCACTACCTTTTCTGATCAGCCCGAGCTTCTTGAGGACGATAACCGCATCGTCGAATTCCTGTCGCGAGAGCGGATAGCCCCAGGCCGGTCTCGCGACCGTGAAGATGTTCGACAGATGCGAGAAGTAGTTGCCGCAGGTTTGCGGCTCCATGTTCTTGTTCAGCTCCTGCGCGAATGACACCAGCGTCCGGCTGGTGATCTCGCTGCATTTGATCTCGCCAAGATCTCTGTTCTTGAGCGTCTTGAACACCTGCGCCTTGGTCCCGTGGACCACGTTCTTCGATTCTTCAATGTAGCGATCGATGACGGCTGCGAGCGTGGGGTCTTCGTTGCGCTCGAGGCCGCCCGGGCGTTTGAGCTCGGCTTCGCGTTTGACGATCCAGGCGTTGGCGGCGGGTTTGCGGTCAAAGGTCTGCGCCTCGCGGTGGACGATGACGCCGTCCTTCTTGATGACGATCTGGGCGGTGAAGGCCTTCGAACCGTCTTTGCGAGAGCGTCCGATTACTGTACCCATTTGCCGCCACCTCAGTCGGTCGTGTCAGTCGGTTCCATCAAAAACTCGGTACGACATGGCCCTCGAAGTACGACATTTGTCGTACCACAGACGGCAAAATTGGTCAAAACCGGCCGAAAATGGTACGACATCAGCCCTAACGGAAATTAACGAAGTGTCTGATAAAACTGAAAAAGTTCAGCAGAGTCGGTCCCGCCGATTTTCAGTCGCTCCGATGATGGAATGGACCGACCGGCATTGCCGGTTCTTCCATCGCCTGCTGACGCGCCGGGCGCTGCTTTATACCGAAATGCTGACCGTCGGCGCGGTGCTGCATGGCGATCGAGCGCGGCTGTTGCGCTACGACGCGGCCGAGCATCCGCTGGCGTTGCAGCTTGGCGGCGCCGACCCGCGCGCGCTTGCTGCCTGCGCGCGCATCGGCGCGGATCTGGGTTTTGACGAGATCAATCTCAATGCCGGCTGCCCGTCCGACCGCGTGCAGGACGGCCGCTTCGGCGCCTGCCTGATGGCGGAGCCGGCTTTGGTCGGCGACTGCGTCGCGGCGATGAAGGCGGCGGTGACGATTCCCGGTGACCGTGAAATGCCGGATCGGCATCGACGACCAGGACCCGGAAGAGGCGCTCGAGGTTTTCGCGCAAAACATCGAGCGGGCGGGCGCCGATGCGCTCATCGTCCATGCCCGCAAAGGCCTGGCTGAAGGGGCTTTCGCCGAAAGAGAACCGCGAAGTTCCGCCGCTCGATTACGATCGCGTCTATCGGCTCAAAGCGCGCGCATCCGCGCCTCACCGTCGTTCTCAACGGCGGCATTGGCGGCGTCGAGGAGGCGCTTGCGCATCTTGCTCATGTCGACGGCGTGATGATGGGCCGCGCCGCCTATCAGGAGCCGTGGCGGCTGATCGCGGTCGATCCGCTGGTGTTCGGCGAGGACGCGCGCTTTGCCTCGGCGAAAGACGCCGCGGCGGCGCTCATCCCCTATATCGAGCGCGAGCTTGGCGGAGGGCACGCGGCTGCATTCCATCACGCGGCATTTGCACGGCCTGTTCCGCGCCGTGCCGGGCGCGCGCGCCTTCCGCCGCGCGCTCGCCGGCGCCGCCACCTCGCCGCAAGCCGGCGCCGAACTTCTCGCTGCCGCGCTGACGCTTGTTGCGGATACGGCGCTGCAACGCCGATCGCGCCGCCGCTTAGCGCAAGGACACCCAGCGCGATGATTCTCGGCGTTCCGTTGAGCGAGATCCTTTGGCTCGCGCTGGCCGTCGTCATCGGCGGCGTCATTACCGGAATTCTCGCCGGCCTGTTCGGCATCGGCGGCGGCGCGGTCATCGTGCCGGTGCTCTACGAAGTGTTCGGCGTGCTCGGCGTGCCGGACGAGGTGCGCATGCAGCTTTGCGTCGGCACCTCGATCGCCATCATCCTGCCGACCACGGTGCGGTCCTATCTGACGCACCGCCAAAAAGGCCTGGTCATCCCGCGGGTGATCAGGCTGTGGGCGATCCCGGCCGTGCTCGGCGTTATCTGCGGTTCGGTGATCGCCGCCTTCGCGCCGCCGGCGGTGTTCAAGATCGCCTTCGTGCTGATCGCCGGTTTCATCGCCACCAAATTCCTGTTCGCCGGCGATCGCTGGAATCTCGGCACCGAGCTGCCCGGTCCGCTGCCGATGACGGCTTATGGATTTGTCATCGGGCTCGCCGGATCGCTGATGGGCGTGAGCGGCGGCTCGTTGTCCAACATCGTGCTCACGCTTTACGGCAAGCCGATCCACAACGCGGTGGCGACCTCGGCCGGGCTCGGCGTGCCGATCACCATCGTCGGCACGCTCGGCTATATCCTGGCCGGCCTGCCGCAGCAGGCTCTGCTGCCGCCGCTGTCGCTCGGCTTCGTCTCGCTGATCGGCGTTGCGGTGATGGCGCCGGTGTCGAGCCTGACCGCGCCCTACGGCGCGCGGCTCGCGCACCGGCTGTCGCGGCGTACGCTGGAAATCGCGTTCTCGAGTTTCCTCCTGCTGGTCTCGGCGCGATTTCTGGTGAGTTTGTTCTAGGCGGCGATCACGGATAGCCCTTGAGCACCAGCCGGTCGCCGTTGACTTGCCAGCTTTGCAGCCGGTTGAGGAAGCTCATGCCGAGCAGGCTGGTGCGTAGCTGTCCCGGCTGCACCACCAGCGCATCGACCGAACGCTCTTCGAGGCCGCCGATGGCGATGCGGTCGAGCGTGACCGGCGCGGCGCGGGTGCGGCCGTTGGCGGTATCGATGCTCACCGTATAGTTGAGGAGATCGAGCGGCAGGCCGGCGGCCTTGGCGTCGTCGGGGGTGAGCACGACGGAACTGGCGCCGGTATCGAGCACCATGGGAATCCGTGTGCCGTTGATTTGTGCGGTAATGGCGAAATCGCCGGAACTGGTGCGCGCCACTTCGACGCTGCGTCCGTGCGAGATGACGTGGCCGGGAATGAGCTCGGCGAGCACGCGGTCGGCGACACTCGCCGAGCTCGAACCGGTAGGTATAGCCGATCACCAGGACGAGCCCGACCACGACCCACAGCAGCGCCGCAAAAATGGCCTGGGTGAAGCGCTCGCGGAACATCGTCAGCAGCACGGCGGCGAGAAACACCAACAGCAGAATCTGATAGGCGAGCGAACCGAAATCCTCGGTGGACAGCGGTCCGACCGTGCCGACGCCGTGCTGGGCGATCAGGACCAGAATCGCGATCAAGAGGCCGATCAGGAGAAGCCACAATAGGCGCTGGCGCACAGGAATCGTCCCTTGTGTCCCGATTCCGAATGTCGCCGATGGCTCGGCCGGAAATCGCGCCGCACCATAGACAGAGGCCCGCCGAAGGCAAGGCTCCGCCAATCGAACGTGGATTACACGCCGGCGCCGAACAGCGCGCGCTTGGCGCGGCTCGTCGAATCCTCGGCCGACGACGATGACTTCGACATCGACGAGGACGACGACATGTCCGCTTGCGATTGCGGCTGGATCGACGGGGCGCCGTCGGCGATCGGCGCCAGCGCCGACATCACGCGCTCCGGCGGGAAGGTCACGATCACCTCGGTGCCGATGCGCAGCTTCGATTTCAGCGTGAACGTGCCGCCATGCAGATCGATCAGGTTCTTGGCGATCGGCAGGCCGAGGCCGGCGCCCTGTTCGGCCGATTTGATCGAGTTCGAGCCCTGGCCGAACGAGGCGAGCACGATCGGGATTTCCTCTTCCGGGATGCCCGGGCCGGTGTCCTTGACGCTCATATATTGGCCGCCGGACGCGGTCCAGCCGACCTTGAGCCAGATCTCGCCGCCTTGCGGGGTGAACTTGATCGCGTTGGAGAGAAGGTTGAGGCAGATCTGCCGCACCGCGCGCTCGTCGCCCCACAGCCGCGGCAGATCGGGCTCGAACATTTCGTGGATGGTGATGCCGCGGTTGCCGGCGCGCAATTTGAGCAGATGATGGCAATCCTCGACGACGCGGTTGAGCGACACCGCTTCCTCGTTGAGCTCGTAGCGGCCGGCTTCGATGCGCGACAGGTCGAGGATTTCGTTGATCAGGTTGAGCAGATGCACGCCGGAACTATGGATGTCGGCGGCATAGTCCTTGTACATCGGCACGCCGTGCGGGCCGAAAATCTCGCCCTTCATGACTTCGGAGAAGCCGAGAATGGCGTTGAGCGGGGTGCGCAGTTCGTGGCTCATCTGCGCCAGGAACCGCGATTTGGCGATATTGGCGGTTTCGGCGCGGCGGCGCGCCTCGTCGGACACCGATTTGGACTGCTCGAGCTCGCCGATCAGCGCGTCCTTTTCCGCCCGCGCTTCGAGCGTGGCGAGCGTCGTCGAATAAAGCCGGTAGGCGAGCAGCGAGAAGTAGCCTTCGGCGGTGAGCGCCATGATAGCGAGGATGTAATCGTGCAGCGTGCCCTTGACCGCGAAATCGAGCGCAATGCGCAACGGTGATCGGCAGCGTCAGAGCGAACACCGCGATCGGCATGCTCGACGCCAGCATGCTCGATATCGCCACCACGAGCAGCATGACGAACAGCATGAAGGTCGACGCCTGATCGTCCATGCCGATCGGATTGATCAGGATGAAAGTCCACGCCATGCCGAAAAACAGATCGAGCAGGATGAAGCGCATGCGCCACGAGCGCAGCTGCGTGGTCGACGGCGGCTCGTCAAGGAACACCCGGCAGCAGCGGATAATGACGAGATGGATCAAAAGCGCGCCGGCCGTCCATACGCCGCAGGTCAGGGCGCCGGTCCACAGCCCGGACAGCGCGCCGATGGTGACGACCAGAAGCAGAATGACCGGCGAGGCCGAGATGCGGTTCTGCGCGAACTGGCGCAGCAATTCGTAATCGAATACCGGCCGCGTGCCGCTGGTCGAGGTGAGGCGGTCGCGTGCCTCGCGCACATGTGCCGACGCCAGCCGCCGCTTCGCGGACGGCGCGGCGGCCGGTGAAGCAAGCTCATGCGCCTCGCTGATTGTATTCGGCATTGCCGTCCGCGACTTCCACTTCACTGCGGCGCGATCCTTTTTGAAAAGCCGGCACGCCACCCCGGATCGGGTCCGGGTTGGCGTCGTTCGCGATCGCGC
The DNA here is from genome assembly GCA_963743395.1 of uncultured Alphaproteobacteria bacterium. GTDB lineage: Bacteria > Pseudomonadota > Alphaproteobacteria > Rhizobiales > Xanthobacteraceae > BOG-931. The sequence goes on along the minus strand of CAVUPV010000013.1, from coordinate 1,184,909 downwards.
TCAATTCGCGACAAAAGTGGCCTAAATTCCTTAAGACGAGGCTTAAGACGCGTGGCGGGGACACAATCGGCAAGGATTCGTTTACACTTTGCGCGGCGACGGCCCGACCCGGCGCCAATGGAACGTGTTGGCGGCGTGCCGCCTGGCGCGATAAGTTCATGCGGTGCAACGGGATAGGGAGGCAATCACGATGAAGCTTTACGATGGCGGCCGCGCCCCCAATCCGCGCCGTGTGCGCGTCTTCCTGGCCGAGAAGGGGATCACTATTCCGGCCGAGCAGGTCGATCTCGGATCGTTGCAGCAGCGCAGCGAGGCCTATACCGCGATCAATCCGATGCAGCGGGTGCCGGCACTCGTCCTCGACGACGGCACCGTGATCACGGAGTCGATCGCCATCTGCCGCTATTTCGAGGCGCTGCAACCCGATCCGCCGCTGTTCGGCCGCGGCGCGGTCGAAAGCGCATTGGTCGAGATGTGGAACCGGCGCGCCGAGCTGCATCTGTTCCTGCCGGTGTCGCACATTTTCCGGCACCTGCATCCGGCCATGCAGCCGATGGAAAGCCCGCAGGTGCCGGACTGGGGCGAGGCGAACAAGCCGCGCGTCATGGCGTTTCTCCAATTCCTCGATGGCGACCTCAAAGACCGCGCCTTTATCGCCGGCGCCGGCTACAGCGTCGCCGACATCACCGCGATGGTGGCGGTCGATTTCATGCGGGTGTCGAAACTGGCAGTGCCCGAGGCGCTCACGAATCTCAAACGCTGGCACCAGGCGGTTTCGGCGCGGCCGAGCGCGGCCGCGTAGGACATCCTCACTCGGAACCAACCCCCCGCAGGCGGATTAGTCCGCTGGGCTGGAAGGGGCGACGCTTCCATTGGAGGAATTATGGATAAGAAGATAGCGGGCTTACTCGGAGCGGCCGCGGCTCTGACGACGATGGTCGGCGGTGCCCAGGCCGCGCCGGCGCAATCAACGGAACTCGCGCCGGCGACGAGCTACCGCGACCTTCTCGACCCGATCGCAGATCCGCTGCCGGTGTTGAAGGCGGACGATGCGCGCCGGTCCGAGACGTCGCCGACCGAACTCGCCCAGGTGACGATAGGGATAGGCCATCACCACCATCATCACCATCATCATCGGCGGCATCACCACCATCATCACCATCACCACCACCACCACAACTGAAGTCGTGTCGGCAAGCGGGCGTCCCTCGGGCGCCCGGTTGCCGTTTCATCCCGGGATCTCCGGTCCTATTTCTCTTTCTCTTTTGCCTTCGCGGCACGCAGCAGATGCCGGTAGGTGCCGTCGAATACAGTATGGCTGCGCGACGTCCACGTCGTGTCCGCGGCCAGTGTCGGACGGCTGCCGTGGATTCGCCGTCCGCGCAGTTCGCGTTCGGCCGCTTCTTCCTCGTCCATTTCGACCAGCGTCGTCTCCGATGTCACCGGCAGCACCATGATCTGCAGCATCGGCTCGCCGGGCCGGAAAATATGGGTGCGGCCTTCGGCGGGCGATTTGAAAATCACAAAAGCGATCATTGGCCACCATTCGGTGCGCAATAGCGCCGGGACGGCTATCGGCACCGTATCCGTCGGATCGGTATAAAAACGCGGATGCGGCTCGGTCCGCACCGCCCAGTCCTTGTCGACTTTCAGATCGAGCAGGAGCTGGTGGCTGTAATAGTCTTGCCCGAAGCTGCGGAACGGCGGCCACATCAGGTCGCTGTCATCCGGGCGTGGGCCGAAATCGCCTTCGAAAACCAGCGCGCCGTCTCGCCTCGAAACATGAAGCTCGTTGTCGTAGGGATAGAAAATCTCGATGCCGTATTGCGCGCTTTCGGTGAACGGCGCGCAATGCCAGGCATATTCCTGCGCGCCGTCGGTGCGCGGTTCGGGCTTGCCCGCCCAGCCCGGCATTTCCACTTTGGTCCGCCTTGGCGCCAGCCGCGGATTTACCACCCTGAATTTGACGTCCATCGTGCCCATCCGGATCAATTGCGAGACGAGTATAAGCAATCGGATTTCCCTTGGCCCAGGCTGGTAAGCCGGGGCGGTTCCAAGAGTTCCCCTGCGCCGGTGGACTGCCTCTCGCGCCAAAACCCTGCGCCGATTGGTCGCCCTATTTCCCGGCCGGACAAAGCTGCTATCAGTGCCGGCAACGACGATCCGCGGCCCCGGCGTCGCAACTGGGAGGTTCACGTGTTGTCACGGCGCTCGTTCGCCGGCGCCGTTTTGGGCGCCGCCTTTGTCTCCCTACCAGACGCGCTCGCCGCCGACGCCTATCCGAGCCGGCCCATCCGGGTGATCAGCCCGTTCCCGCCAGGCAGCGCCTCGGACACCGTCAGCCGGGTTGTGCTCGATCAGGTCTCGCAAAACCTTGGCCAGCCGATGGTGGTGGAAAATCGTCCCGGCGCCGGAGGCGTTCTGGGCTTCGCCGACGCCGCCAAGGCGGATCCCGACGGCTACACCATCGTCACCTCATCGACCTCGATGGGCACCGGAATGGTGCTGCACAAGAGCCTGCCTTACGATCCGGCGAAGGATCTCGTTTCGGTGGCGATGTTCGGCGTGCAGCCAAACCTGCTGGTGGCTTCGAGCCAGGACGGATTCAAGACCGTTGCCGATCTGGTCGCGGCGGCGAAAGCAAAGCCGGGCACCTTGACCTTTGCGTCCGCGGGGGTCGGCTCGTCGTCGCATATGGCCGGCGAGCGGCTGCGGCTCGCCGCCGAGATCGACGTTCGCCACGTGCCGTTCAAGGACAATGGTCTCACCGAAGTGATGGCGGGGCGCATCGATTATTATTTTATCCCGCTGGCGGCTGCGGCTTCGGCGATCGGCAGCGACAAACTTACCCTGCTCGCCGTGAGTTCGCCGAAGCGCGTTCCCCTATTGCCCAACGTGCCGTCCATCGCGGAAGCCGGCTATCCGGCGGCCGAGTTCAATTTCTGGGTGGGATTGTCCGCGCCGGCAAAAACACCGCGCGCCATTGTCGACACCCTGCACGATGCGACGGAAAAGGCGCTGCTTGATCCGGCGGTCGCGGCCAAACTGGCAAAGCTCGGCGTCCAGCCGGAGCAAATGAGCGTGGATGCCTTCGGCAAATTCGTCATCGACGATCTTGCCGCGACCGTGCAACTCGCCAAGGACGCCAATATCCAGCCGACGGATTAAACGATCGCCATTGCGGGCAAAGCGAAGCAATCCAGTCAGGCGGTGCCGCTCCTGGATTGCTTTGTCGCGGAGCTCGTTATCGGGCCGCGTGACTTCGCGCGGGCCCGTTGGCTCCTCGCCATGACCGCGAGTGCTGCTACCGCTGCAACAGCGCGATCAGGCTCGACGTATCCCAGCGCTTGCCGCCCATCTTCTGTATTTCCGAATAGAATTGATCAATCAGCGCCGCGGCCGGCAAATGAGCGCCGTTGCGCCGCGCCTCGGACAGGCAGATACCGAGATCCTTGCGCATCCAGTCCACCGCGAAGCCGAAATCGAATTTGCCGGCGACCATGGTCTTGTAGCGGTTCTCCATCTGCCAGGATTGCGCGGCCCCTTTGGAAATCGTCGCGACCAGCTTTTCGATATCGAGGCCCGCTTTCATTGCGAAGTGCAGCCCTTCGGCGAGCCCCTGCACCAGTCCGGCGATGCAGATCTGGTTGACCATCTTGGCGAGCTGGCCGGAGCCCGAGGCGCCCATCAGATTGCAGGCGCGCGCGTACGCCGCGATCACCTCTTCGGCTTTGGCGAATGACGCGTCGTCGCCGCCGCACATCACCGTGAGCACGCCGTTCTCGGCGCCGGCCTGGCCGCCCGAGACCGGCGCGTCGATGAACTCGAAGCCGCGCTTTTTGGCCTCGGCGTAAAGCTCGCGCGCGATTTCGGCCGAGGCAGTGGTGTGGTCGACCACGATGGCGTCCTTGGCGACGCTGGAGAAAACGCCGTCCTTGCCGAGCATCACTTCGCGTAAATCGTTGTCGTTGCCGACGCAGGCGAACACGATGTCCTGGCCCTCGGCCGCCTGTTTCGGCGTCGGCGCGCTCTTGCCGCCATGCTGGGCGACCCATTTGTCGGCCTTGGCGGCGGTGCGGTTGTAGACCGTGACCTCATGGCCGCCCTTCACCTTGAGATGCCCCGCCATCGGATAGCCCATGACGCCGAGCCCGACGAATGCGACCTTTGCCATTGTTTCCTCCTGTAGCCCGCATGGAGCGAAGCGTAATGCGGAAAGACATACCGGCTTGAATGCCGCTCCCCGATTGCGCTTCGCTGCATCCGGGCCACAGACCGACCCCGGTCATTGGCCCGACCGGCGCGGGCGCGTCAACGGGGGGCGCGGTTGACGGGCGCGGTGAGGGGGTTATTGAGGGTGCCATGCCAGCCCTTAAGGACGACGTGCTCGCTGCGCTCGCCAAGGTCGCGGGACCTGACGGTTCAGCCCTGCCGGCGAGCGGAAAACTTTCCGAAATCGTCGCCGGCGACGACGGCAAGGTGTTTTTCTCGATCACAGTCGATGCCGCTGCGGTCAAACAATGGGAAGACGCGCGGGCGCGCGCCGAAGCCGCCGTTCGCGCCGTGCCGGGCGTCGCTTCGGTGATGATTGCGCTCACCGCCGAGCGCGCGGGGAGCGGCGGCGCCGCGCCGCGCCCGCAGACGCCGCCACCGGCGGCAGCGCGGACACGCGGCGGCATGGCGCCGGGCGCGCCTTCGGGGTCGTCGCCAGCCGGCATTCCCGGCGTCAGTGCGATCATCGCGGTCGCTTCCGGCAAAGGCGGCGTCGGCAAATCGACGACAGCGGTCAATCTCGCGCTCGGTTTGCGTGACCTCGGGCTGAAAGTCGGTATCCTCGACGCCGACATTTACGGCCCGTCGATGCCGAAGCTACTGGCCATCCGTGAGCGGCCACAAACGGTAGGCGGCAATCGACTCAAGCCCATCGAGCGCCACGGCATGCCGGTGATGTCGATCGGCTTCCTCATCGAGGAGGAAACGCCGATGATCTGGCGCGGCCCGATGGTGATGTCGGCGCTCACGCAAATGCTGCGCGAGGTCGAGTGGGGCAGCCTCGATGTGATGGTGGTCGACATGCCGCCGGGCACCGGCGATGCGCAACTCACCATGGCGCAGCAGGTGCCGCTCAAGGGCGCGGTGATCGTCTCGACGCCGCAGGATCTTGCGCTCCTCGATGCGCGGCGCGGAATCGCCATGTTCCGCCGCGTCAACGTGCCGGTTCTCGGCATCGTCGAGAATATGTCGACCTTCATCTGCCCGCATTGCGGCACGCGCTCGGATATTTTCGGCCATGGCGGCGCGCGGCACGAAGCCGAGCGGCTAGGAGTGCCGTTTCTGGGCGAAGTGCCGCTCGACATCGCGATCCGGGAAAAATCCGACGCCGGCACGCCGGTAGTGGCGAGCGCGCCGGATAGCGAGAACGCCAAAATCTACCGTAACATTGCCGCGCACGTGCGCGACGGGCTGGAAGTGGCAAGCCGCTCGGCGCCGAAAATTATTATTGAGGCGTAAGGGCTTCGCGGCCCTGCTAAGCGCTGCCCGCGCGCACGCTGGCAGATTTTTTCCGACCCCTCACAGAGCGGTGATCCCGCCAAATCGCGCTTGCTTGCGCATTTTATTTGGATTATTGTGGATCCAATTTAATCCAGAGAATAGGGAGATGGCGATGCAGCCGACATTCGAGCCCACCGTTACCGAGCAAGTTCCGGTGATGCCGGTCGCTCGGCGGCTTTCCGGCCTTCGCGGCAAGCGCCTCGGCTTTGTCGATAACAGCAAATGCAATGCCGATCTGTTCATTCAACGTCTTGCCAGCCAGCTCTCGGATCGTTTCGCGATCGTTGTCGGTCCGATCGTCCGCAAGGCGGCGCCAAAGGATAGGCTGTCGGACAACGACTTTGCGAATCTCGCCAAATGCGATGCGGTCGTCCAATGCTTTGGCGATTGCGGCACCTCGACCTCGATCAGTGTTGCCGATGCGGTCGAAATCGAGCGGCGCGGTATTCCGACCGTGACTGTGTTCAGCACCGCCTTTGCCACGGCGGCGCGCAAGCAGGCTGCGGGCCGGGGTATGGCCGACCTGCCGCTGGCGCGGATTCCGCATCCGATGCACACCGCGCGGCGAAATGTCGTCGCTGAGCGCGCCGATGCGGTTGTCGACACGCTGGCCGAACGTCTCACCCGTCACAGCGACGAGGTGGCCGAGGCGCAGGTCGCGGACAAGTTCGACGGCGCGAACGATATCGACGACCAGGAAATGTTTTTCGCGCGCGGCTGGAACGACGGCTTGCCGGTGGTCATTCCCACCGCGGCAAAGGTCGCCGCGATGGTGGCCGCCTCGGGGCGAGATGCGGCGGATCGGATTGGACCAATCCCGCCGCGCTGGCGGCAGGCGACGGTCGAGAAGATCGCCATCAATGCCGTGCTTGCCGGATGCCGGCCGGAATACTTCCCGGTGGTGCTGGCGGCGCTCGACGCCCTTCTCGACAACGATTGCCAGCTCTATGGCATCCAGACCGCGACCAATACGACGGCGCCGCTGCTCATCGTCAACGGGCCGCTCGCTCAAGAACTCGACATCAACGCGCGCGGCAACTTATTCGGGCAAGGCGCGCGCGCCAACGCCACGATCGGCAGGGCGGTGCAGCTCGTGCTGCGCAATATCGGCGGCGACATTCCCGGCGAGACCGACATGTCGACCCACGGCCAGGCGGGCAAATTCAGCGCCTGCATCGCCGAAGCGGTAAACGATAGTCCATGGTCGCCCTTCCATGTCGACGTGGGCTTTGCCGCGACGGACAACACCGTCACGGTGATTGGCGCGTCGGCGCCGCAGAATATCTTCACTTACGGCTGCGAGACGGGCCAGGACGTTCTCGAGCACTTCGTCGGCGCGACGCTGGGATTGGGCCACAACAACATCATTTTTCCGACTGGTCCGCTGTTCGTTGTCAGCCCGGAACACGCGGCAACGATGTCGCGCGACGGCATCGGCAAGAAAGACATCCAAAACGCCGTCTTCGAACGCGCCCGTATTCCCTTGACGCGCTTCGCCAAACGCAGCGTCGAGGGGCTCCGCCACCGGCGCGCGCGCTGGTTCGCCGAGGCCGGCGACCAAAATCATATCGGCATCGCCGATCGCCCGGAGGACATTCATATTATCGTCGCCGGCGGCGCCGGCATCCACTCGCTGTTTGTGCCAACCGCGTTCAGCTATCGTCCGGTAACGCGGTCGATCGTCACCAGGAATTGAAAAGGGCTAAAGCAGGTAAGCGACCGGCGCAGAAGGTCGCTACGAGAGCGGGGTATCAGGCTGTCTCGCTCCCAATAACAAAAATCGGCGTTGCAATGACGCGCCAAGGGAGGGGAATATGTCGAATGCGGAACAGGTGGCTCCGGCGCAAGGAGCTTCGCCAATCGCCTCCGCGGCGGCAACGTTCGGCCCCAGGCCACGAACCAGCCCGATTAAGAATTTTGGTTTGCTGGCTGCGACGGCGGCGCTCATTGCGATCGTCATACTGCCGCAACCGGCCGGATTGTCCATCGCCGGTCAGCATATGCTGGGCATCTTTGCGTTTGCGGTGATCGTATGGATGACGGAAGCGGTGGACTACGTGGCCAGCTCCATCATCCTGATGGCGTTGATTGCATTCTTACTGGGTTTCGCGCCCGATCCGGCCCGGCCCGATCATATTCTGGGGACATCCCGCGCGCTTTCAGCGGCAATGGACGGCTTCACAAATCCGGCCGTGGCGCTGATCGCCGCTTCGCTGGTTATCGCCACTGCCATGGCGATTACCGGTCTCGATAAGCGCGTTGCCTTTGTCGTGATTTCGTTGATTGGCACCAGCCGCAGCCGTCTTCTCCTCGGCACGATCATTGTCATGGCGGTGTTGGCGTTTTTCGTTCCTACGGCATCCGCGCGCGTGGCCTGTCTGGTGCCGATCATATTGGGGATGATTTCCGCCCTCGGTATCGACAAGCACAGCCGCCTGGCCGGCATGCTGATGATGTCGATCGTGTACCTGTCTCTGATCTGGGCGATCGGCATTGAGACCGGTGCGGCGCAGAACGTCTATGTCAACGCACTCATGGACAGGACGATCCACGTACGAATTTCCTGGATCGATTGGCTGGTCGTCGCCGCGCCCTATTCGATCGCGATGAGCGTCGCGCTTTATTTCGTGCTGATGAAGATGATGGCGCCGCCGGCGGCCGAAGCCGCAGTCGTGGGGTCCGGCCATCTGGGGCCCGCACCGGGGCCAATGACGACGGACGAGATCAAACTTCTGGTTTTCTCGCTCATTCTCCTTGGTTTCTGGGCGACGGAAGACAAACTGCATTCATTCGATTCATCCACCGTCGCCGTCGCCGCCGTAGCGCTGATGTTTGTGCCAAAAATCGGCGTGATAGACTGGAAACAGGTCCAGTCGCGGATTCCATGGGGAATTCTTATTCAGCTGGGTGTCGGGGTCGGTCTTGGCACGGCGTTGCTCAAGACCGGAGCGGCGGCTTGGCTCGCGGCTTATGTCGTCGATGAGTTCGGCATCCAGCAGCTGTCCATGTTCGCGATCCTCGCGGTCTTGTGGCTGTTCCTGATTCTGATCCACTTGGGCTTCTCAAGCGGCGCGGCGATGGCGACGACCATGATTCCGGTCATGATGAGTGTTCTGCAACAGGCGCAAATTCCGACGCTTAAGGTGGCCGGCATGACCATGCTGCTCACATTCGTAACTAGCGTCGGGTGGATTCTTCCCATCAACGGCCCGCAAAACATGCTTGCTTTCGGCACCGACACGTTCGAAGCGCGCGATTTCATCCGCGTCGGCATAGTGCTAACCGCCATTGCCTATGTGATGCTGTTATTGTTTGCAGCGACCTATTGGCGGTGGCTCGGCTACGTTTAGATCGGCGGTCATGGGATTACGCGCGCTTCTCGAACAACAGGGCGATAACGCAACGACGGCGGATGCGGTGTACCGGACGCTTCGGCAGGCCATCATGGACGGCGCCCTCGCGCCCGGCGAGCGGCTGCGCAGCGACGCCTTGGCCAGTGAGCTGCGGGTGAGCCGCACGCCGGTGCGCGAAGCCTTGCGCAAGCTCGAAGCCGAAGGGCTCGTCGACCATTCGGGCTCCCGGCTTGTTGTTCGCGCGTTCAGCGAGCAGGATCTGACCGAGCTGTTCTTCGTGCGCGAGGCGCTGGAAGGCATGGCGGCACGGCTCGCCGCGGAAAATGGGACACCATCCGAAATCGCGGAAATCCGCGAACTGCTGGACGACATGGAAACCGTGCGCCGGCGCGGCGATCTCGGTGCGTTGCGGCGGCTCACCGGCGAGTTTCATCAATTGATCTGCCGGGCCTCGCACAACAATCGGCTGCTGCAATTGCTCAAAGCGCTGCTCGACAGCGTTCGCCAAATCCAGACCAGCACTCTCTATGACGAGGGCCGAGCCGCCGCGGCATTGGAAGAGCATCGCGACCTCGTTGCGGCAATCGCGGCGCGCGACGGCGACAAAGCCGAAAAGCTGGCGCGCGCGCATCGGCGCCGGACGCTGGAGCTGCGCAAAGACATGCTACGCGAGCAGCAGCGCGAAGACCGGGCGGCGGCCGGCGGCGAGGGGCGCGAAAGGCATGGCCGGTGAAACAAAGACGCTGGCGGAATTTGCCGCCGGGTTGCGTTACCAGGACATTCCCGCGCCGGTGATCGCAATCACCAAATCCTGCCTGGTCGATACCGTTGCTGTGGCATTGTTCGGCAGCAGCCTGCCGTGGAGCAAAAGCGTCGAAGATTTCGCGCGCCATGTCGGGAGCGAGGGCGCCAGCACGATCTTGAGTCCTGCGTTGCGGCGCGCCAGCGCGCCGGCGGCGGCGCTGGCCAATGGCACGTTTGCTCACGCCTTCGAGTTCGACAATCTGCGCCAGCCCAGCGTCGGTGTTCATCCCGGCTCGACCGCGACGGTCGGCGCACTCGCGGTGGCGGAAGAATACGGCGTGTCGGGGCGCGACTTTCTCACCGCACTTGTCGCCGGCAATGAATGCATGCTGCGCACCGGGCTCGCCGCCAAAAGCACCAGCGAGCAAATCGGATTTCATGCGCCGGGCCTGACCGGCGTGTTCGGGTCGGCGATCGCCGCCAGCCGCCTGATGGGGCATGACGTGCGGCAAACCGCCATGGCGATTGGCATCGGCGGCTCGCTCTGCTCGGGGCTGCTGGCGTTCGCTAAAGCCGGCAGCGGCGGCATGGTGAAGCGTCTTCATATGGGCCGCGCGGCGGAGGGCGGTGTGACCGCGGCCTACCTCGCCGGCCGCGGCTTCGAGGGACCGGACACGCTGCTTGAGGGCAAATTCGGCTACCTCGACGTCTACGCCCGCGACGGCGATCCGGCGGCGCTGGTCGACGGGCTCGGAACGCGATGGGAAAGCCTCAACATCTGGTTCAAAATGTTTCCCTGCCACGTCACGGCGCAATCGCCGGTGCGGGCGATTCAGCAGCTTCAGCGCGAGCACCGCTTCGCGCCGCAAGACGTCACGCGGATCGTCATCGAAGTCTCGGAGAAAGTGCTGTCGCACCATGCCGATCGCGAGCCGCGCGACGTCGGCACGGCCCAATACAGCCTGCCGGTTAGCGTCGCGCTCGCGCTGTTCCGCGATCCGGCCGATCCGCAGGCTTTTCTCGATGGTCCAGGGCAAAATCCGGAAATTCTGGAGCTGTGCAAAAAAATCGAATTACGTCCCTACGGATCGGCGATCGCCGCCGGGAACAACGCGACCTGCCGGCTGGAAGTTGCGCTCACCGATGGCCGCGCGATCGCGATCAGCAAAACCGACCTGGACGAGGACGACTCTCCCGAAAGCCTCGACCGGCGGATCGAGCGGAAATTCTCCAATCTGGCGGGCCGTCTGCCCGACGAGCGGCGGATCGAGCTCTTGTCCCGGTTGAACGCGGTTGAAGAGCGCAACATCGCCGGCATTTTCAGCGTTTAGCGCGACGCTCCAAGCAAGCGATTGCAAGCACGAAAAAGTCGAGGCCGCCGTGACGGCGGCCTCGACGCGATCGCGCGGCGGCGGCAATCAGTAGCCGCGATAGGGCTTACAGACACCGTCCTGTATTGTGTAGGCCGGCGGGCACCCGTTCCAGGTGTTCCAGCCGTCACCGCCGCCCGGACCCGGATAGTAGTCGTAGTAACGCGGGCCGGAGTATTGACGGTGCGGCGGGCCGATCCCGATGTGAACGCCCGGAGCGTTGAAATAGACCTGCGCCTGCGCCGGCGCGGTGACGGCAAGGGCCGTGGCACCGGCAAAGCCAAGCGCGACGGCGATTTTGGCGATCATCCGCATGATGGACCTCTCTTTGCAGCGTGAACGCTGCTTGGCGGAATAACGCGGAACCGCCCGGTCTGGTTTCAAGCCTCAGCGGCAGAACGTGGGCCGGTCGAACCGGATCGGCCTCAGGGAATTCGAATGCATGAGGAGGCGAAAATGCGCCCCATGAAAGCAAACGACTATCTGCCGCAGGGAGCAAAAGAGGCAGCCAAGCGAGTTGGAGCCCGGGAGCCGGATAAGCGAGGCCGCCTGCCGAGGCGGCCTTCATTTGTCGAGATCAAACTCTTTCAGTGCCGCCTTGAGCAGCGCGTCAACGTCGCGCACGCCTTGTTGTGCGAGCTTGATAATGGTCTTGGCGACCAGCTCGGTTGCAGGATCATGGCGCGCTTCAGGTTCAAAAACCTGACCGGACAGGAATGGCGTGATTGGCATGGCCGCTCCCCTCGAACAGTCGGGAGCATGGGCGACTCTCAGTCACCGGCGCGCCTGGACTGCGCCACAGCCGGTGATGGTCTCCATAAGAGGATCGTTGAGGGGCAAAGTCGATTGTCAAAAGACGTATAGCGGTGAAACAGGCCACCCTTACGGCCAGCACCAAAAAATAAGGCCGTCAAGGCGGCGGCCTAATTTCATCAAGCCGCTTTTCTGATTACCAGCCGTCCGGCGTACAGCTGATGGGCGATCGGGGGTTGTGCGGGTCACATTGGATGTAGGCGCCGCCAGGCGCGTTCGCCAAAGTGGCCGTTGCCGCACTCACCAGAAGCGCCAATGCCAGAATGATCGTCTTCGCGGTCATGGCTTGATCTCCTTTGCTTCTTATATGGAGACCGCGGCCGGCGAAATAAATTCCCGAACGTCCACTTAGGGACTTAGGCAAAAGGACCGAGATTAGGACAGCACGCGACGAGGTGCTGACCACTATTGTGACCGCAGCACGTGCTGACCGTTCGCCGCGTCCGCACATCACGAATAAAGGGGCCGCCGACTGAGGCGGTTGTTGGCTGAATGGGGAGACAGGCAGCTGTAGTGCTTTACGGGGTGGTGATGGCCGCCGTCATTGTCGGTGTAGATTTCATGTTCTTCCGAAATCGCTTCTGGGAACGGCTGACAGTAAACATTGGCATTGTCTTGGTGTTCGCAGCCTTCTACTTGATATTCCTCAGACGTCCATGAGGTCACAACTGAGACGGCCTATCGGATCAGGCTGTCGGAATTGAAGGCGGATAATGCGATGCCGCAACGTTTGGCGGGGTCGCACTCGCCTTTCTTTGCGGCCCTGATGATACGCCGGGCGATTGCTTCGCGCACGACCTCTGGCTGCCCCGCGTCGTGCAGAGCCGCCATCGCCATGTCATAGGCGTTGCCGAGTGCTTCGAGTACTTCGGGATCGAAAGAGTCAGTCGGCCGGAGAAACTTTAAGATCTGTCCCATCTTCGCGTCCCGAGGACAGCAGTCTTACCCGGGAAAATCGTACGACGGCCGGGAAAAACAACAAAACCTGGGGGTAGAATCAATTAATTGGAGGCTTTTGCCTGCTCCAGAAGTTGTTTTTCGCGTTCGCGCGCAAGCATCGTCCAGGTCTCGGCCATTTCCTCTAGCTGCTTTTTGTGAACTTGGTCCTGCGTCTTAACGGCGAGTTGCCGGCACTCTTGAGCGTGTGCCTCGTACTCCGAAACTTTACGCATTGAGGCCCTCCATCCCGGGGCGAAACGCAAATTAAGACAGTTAGTTCGGCAAATTAGGACAAAAGGCCCGATTTAGAGGCACTCCCAAAGAAATTGGTACTGGCCGGAACCGGCCACTCGCCAGTTCAAAACCGGCTACCCATGATTGAAGGGGAGGCAGACGCGCTGGTAATCTCGGCCATTGATGCTTTGGGGGCTTGGCATCATGGAGATAGCCATCCTCATTATGCTGTTAGCGGTCGTCGTGGTCCTCGCCGTGGCAGTGCACGGTCGAGGCCGCTGGTACTGATCCCCGCTCGTTATTGAAATGATTTATGACACTCAAGATCCAGAAATTGCTGAGTATCTAAAAAATAATAAGCCGCCGCCCGGAGTTCATTGGCATCGGCAATTGACTGAAAATGTTGGCGTTAGATCGCGCGTTTCGCGGTGCTACGAAATTATTGGTATGGCGAAGGAATGCACCGACATGCGGGAATTGCGCGAGAAAGTGGCAAGACACTATGGCCGCCAAGTCGTGCAGTTCACGCTTTCGTTGCCTATTCCAAAGGAAGAAGCCGCCAACTGAGGCGACCTTATGTTTCGACCTTTTCGGCGTTCGTCTGTTTTGCGAGTTGCTTTCGGCGTGCCTCCGCGAGCATCCCCCACGCTTCGGCCATTTCGATTAGCTGCGTCTTGTGGACTTGATCGCGCATGTTGGCCGCCAGCTGGCGGCACTCGGTAGCATGGGCTTCGTACTCTGAAACTTTACGCATCGCCTACGCCAACTGCACCGGACCCTGAAAAACACAAATTAGGACAATTAGTTCCGCAAATTAGGACAAAAAGCTCGGAATTAGGACAGCACCAAAAGAAAAAAGCCCCAGCGAAGCCGGGGCTAGTTAAGGGACAATAGAACGCCTCTACTCGCCGAGGGCCAAAGCTACTCAAGACGCCCACGGCTGGTATCAGGATAATCCCGAGAATGTGGCCTTTTCAAATCCGGCCACTGCGGTCTTCAAAACCAGCCACTAACGACGGAAACCGGCCAGTACCCAAGAAATTGGTACTGGCCCCTTATGACGAAAAGGGACCAGCCGCAGATTCAAAAAGGACCATTGGAACAACATTGTTGGAATTGAGTTGTGGTAACCGCCTTCTGCAATCCAGGACCTAAAGGAGGATAAAATGTTGAAGGTCGTTATTGCAGCTCTGTTCACGCTTATTCTGGTTGGCAGCGCCGACGCTCAAGTGACCTGCCCTAACGGCGAAGCAGTTTATTGCCCTCCGGGTCAATGCGGAATACCGGGCAAAAATTGGGCTTGTTATAAAAGGAATTGCAGCGCAAAAAATTGCCCCCACAACTCAAGCGGTCAATTCACGCCGCTTGGCAGAGCGACTTAATCGAACAGGTCGCCTTGGATTACCCGGAAGCTCCGACGACGTTGCGCGGGGGGATGCTCTTCCGTTGGAAGGAGCTGCTCAATTTTCGGGGCTCTCTATCAGAATAGACAAAACAAAAATCCCTGGACGATTTGCGCCAATTAATCCAACCGCCTTCAACATAAATAGGCGATTGGATGTTCCGTACGACCAGAATCGATATTTCAGCCAAGCGAACATGTGACGGAAAAGCATATCGAGTTACTTGGCGAATTTGAGAAATTAGCCGGGGAGGCGGCTAACGGGGCGGTCCTCATTTTCGACGCGCTCGATCAAGTCCAAGCAATTGGCTCGCAATACGCATTTGCGGCCTCGATGAGTCGTCGCCCGGCCCAACAGTATGAACAAAATACAAATTTGGGACGGGGCCCAAAACCGGCCACTAGGGGTCAAACCCGGCCAGTACCCCCAAAAGGGGCCAATCCCCTGATTCAAAAGGGACCAGAGGGGATGGAAAGGGGCCAGTACCAAGAAATTTATGAGAACATATTGCGAACGAAGAACATATCATGTACATTGTTTGGATCGCCATTTACCAGCTGACCGCAGGGGATCGAACGGGGACTAAGACGCGAGAGGGGGCCGTCGGCTTCCGTGTCCTCCGAATCCCGGCCATAAGGAGCACGAGCAATGAGTGTAGCACTTCGTGTCGTTGAAGGACCGTCCATGGACAAATCGAAGGCCCTTGATGCCGCGCTTTCGCAGATCGAGCGTTCGTTCGGCAAGGGCTCGATCATGCGGCTCGGCAAAAACATGGCGGCGATGGACATCGACACCGTGTCCACCGGCTCGCTCGGGCTCGACATCGCGCTCGGCATCGGCGGTCTGCCGCGCGGCCGCGTGGTGGAAATCTACGGGCCGGAATCCTCCGGCAAAACCACGCTGGCACTGCATGTTCTCGCCGAAGCGCAGAAGAATGGCGGCATCTGCGCCTTCATCGACGCCGAACACGCGCTCGACCCGATCTATGCGCGCAAGCTCGGCGTCAATGTCGACGACCTTCTGATTTCGCAGCCCGACGCCGGCGAGCAGGCGCTGGAAATCGCCGACACGCTGGTACGCTCCGGCGCGGTCGATGTCCTGGTCATCGATTCAGTGGCGGCTCTGGTGCCGCGCGCCGAACTCGAAGGCGAGATGGGCGACAGCCAGCCAGGGCTGCAAGCCCGGTTGATGAGCCAGGCGCTGCGCAAACTTACCGCTTCGATCAACCGTTCCAATACGATGGTGATTTTCATCAACCAGATCCGCATGAAGATCGGCGTCATGTATGGCTCACCGGAAACCACCACCGGCGGCCATGCGCTCAAATTCTACGCCTCGGTGCGGCTCGATATCCGCCGCATCGGTGCCATCAAGGAACGCGACGAGGTAGTTGGCAATCAGACGCGGGTGAAAGTCGTCAAGAACAAGCTGGCACCGCCGTTCAAGCAGGTCGAGTTCGACATCATGTATGGCGAAGGCATCTCCAAGAATGGCGAACTGATCGATCTCGGGGTGAAGGCCGGCGTCGTCGAAAAGTCCGGCGCCTGGTTTTCCTATGACAGCCAGCGCATCGGCCAGGGCCGCGAAAACGCCAAAACTTTCCTCAAAGCCAATCCCGATATCGCGGGCATAATCGAAGCGGCGATCCGGCAGAATGCCGGGCTGATTGCCGAGAAGATTTTGGCCGGCGAGGAAGGCGAAAAGGCCGAAGAGGATGACGCCGCGGAGGGCTAGGCCAGCCTATTCGTCATTCCGGGACCGAGCAAAGCGAGGAATCCGGAATATATAACCAGAGGTCAGCGAATATCGAGACCGGACTCGCCGATTCGCGGCGATCCGGGATGCGGCGGTCCGAAATGACGGTGACCTACGCGCCGCGGCGTTCGGCGGTCCACGAGCCGGAGCAGGCGCCGCCGGTCCAGGAGCCGCCGCCCAAAGCGCCGGACAGCCGGCCCATGCCGGTGGCGCTCTTGCCGCCGGCGCTGATCGTCACGGTGATGGCGCCGGTCTGTGCGATCTTGCCGGTCACGGTGAAGGCGGTATCGCCGGCATTGATCAGCTGGCCGTTGGAAATGCGGATCGGATAGCGATAGGCGGGATCGCACGTGCCCTTTTCGGTCATCACCAGCACGCTCCACGTTCCGTCATAGGCCGGCACGGCAAAGCTTGCCGTAGAGGCGAAAGTGGCGGATGCGGCGACAAGCGCGCACAGCGCGCTTTTGCCCAAGCGGGTTCCCAATTTGCTCATGACGGCCGTCCCTGTTATGCGCGGGTTCATTTGCACGTCCCGCGAATTTGGTTGCTCGGAAGAAGGACAACTAGCCCTGCTCCCCAGTTAGTCGCGTCCAAGTGGGAAATGGTTCTACGGGAGAAAGGTTCAAATCCCGTTGACTTGTGCCCGAAAATTGCCGCAAAGCCGCCGCGATGCGCGTCGGGTGAGGTGAATTACCTAGCCATACGAAAGGGTTAGCTCATGCCTTGAGCCGCAAAAAGTACGGCGGTAGAAGGGGCTTTATGGGGTCCCGTCGGCGACCGAGGGGGCGGGGGATTCTCCCAATGTTAGCACCACGGCGGGCGCGTCCGACATCACCAGGCGGTAGCCGACGCCAAGCTCGGTGAGCAGGATACGCGGCTGGGTCGGATCCGCCTCGATCTTGCGACGCAGCTTGCGCACGAAAATACGCAGATAATGCGTGTCTTCGATGTGCTCATTGCCCCACACTTCGCGCAACAAATGCTGGTGGGTGACGACATTGCCAGGATGCTGCGCCAGGATTTGCAGCAGACGGTATTCCTTCGGCGTCAGCGTCACGCGCTGGTCGCTGATGAACACCGCGCGGGCGGCAAAGTCGATCGACAACGGCCCGAATTTGACCACCGGCTCGCTGCGCGCGGCGCGCAACTGCCGCCGCATCGCCGAATGCGCCCGCGCCAACAATTCGGCCATGCCGAACGGCTTGACGACGTAATCGTCGGCGCCGAGCTCAAGCAGCCGCACCTTCTCGGCTTCGTTGGCGCGCACCGACAGCACAATCAGCGGCACGGTGGACCAGGCGCGCAGCCGTTCCAGCACGTCGGCGCCGTCCATGTCCGGCAGACCGAGATCGAGGATGACCAGATCGGACGGCTTGAGCGTCGCCGAGCGCAGTGCTTCGGCGCCGGTTTCGGCTTCCTGCACGGTAAAGCCGTCGAGCTCGAAGCCGGTGCGCAGGAAGCGGCGGATCTGGATCTCGTCGTCGACGACGAGCACGGAGGAGGGGATTTCACTCATCGATGGCGACCTCCGATGGCGCCGGCCTCGGCCGGCAGCGGCAGATGGATGGAGACGGTCGAGCCGCGGTCGACGCCGTCGCTCTCGACCTCGACCTTGCCGCCGTTGGCGGAGATAAACGCGTTGGCGATCCACAAGCCGAGCCCCGAGCCCGAGGTGGTGGCGGCGTGGCGCGGGCCGCGGAAGAACCGGCCGCCGACCTGGCGCTTCTCGTCGCCCGACAGCCCGGCGCCGCAATCGTGCACCGAGAGCACGACCGTCTGGCCGTTGGGATGCGCGGCGACGCGGATCGGCGCGCCGTCGGATGAATATTTCGCGGCATTGTCGAGGATTTGCACCAGCGCCTGCTCGACCTGCGCCGGATCGGCGCGCACGATCGGCAGGTTGGAATCGAGCTCGAGCGTGACCGGATGGCCGGCGAGCCGCCGCCGGCGATGCTCGACCGCCGCGTTGACGATATCGACCGGCTCGACCCATTGCAGTTTCGGCCGCACCTGCTGGCTCGAAATCCGCGTCGCATCGAGCAGGTTCTGGATGTCGTTGTTGAGCCGCTCGGCTTCGTCGCGCACCAGCACGGTGAGCGCATGCAGCCGCTCGTCGCCGTTGAGCGCCGGAGCATTCGACAAAATGGTCGCGGCGCCCAGGATCGAGGCGAGCGGCGTCCGCAATTCGTGCGACACCGAGCCGATCAGGGCTTCGCGCAACAGCTCGGTTTCCGAGCGCATCTTCGCATCATTGAGCGCGCGCGCGACGTCGAGCCGCTCCAGCGTGGCGGCGGCGTCGGCCAGCGCGTCGTCGATGCGCTGGCGCATTTCGGCGAGCGCCGGGCCGGACACATTGCCGAGATCGACGGCAACGCTGCCGAAATCCGGCGTCTTCGGCGAGACCCGGCGAATGAGCCAGACATTGCCGTTGCCGTCGTCGATGGTGCGCTCGACGCCTTCGTCGCGGGCGATCCGCTCGGCTTCGGCGCGCACGCGGTCGGGCACGCCGTCGGCGTCGCCGGCATCGGCGGCGCCGAGCAGCACGACCTTGCGCTGCACCAGATTGGCCAGATGATTCTGGATGGCGATGAAGATCTCGGCGGCGCTCGGCGCAGCGGCGAGGCGGCGCGAAAACGCGTAGAGGTCGCTCATCTCGCGCTCGCGCTTGCGCGCGATCGTGGTGTGACGCTTGGCCTGATTGGCGAGGTGCGACACAAAGACCGCGACGACCATGAACAGAACGAGATTGAGCGCCTCCTGCGGCGAAGCGACCTGGAAACTGTAAAGCTGGGCGAAATAGACGTAGCCGGAGAGGATGACACCGGCGACAGCGGCGACCAGCGCCGGGATGACGCCGTATTGATAGCCGGCGATCATCACCGGAACGAGATAGAGCACGGCGCCGCGCAGGATACCGACATAGTGCCGCAGCACCAGCGCGACGGCGGTCATCGCCGCGACCCAGGCCAGCGCGGCGGCGATGCCGCGCATTTCGCGCCACAGATTGCGTCCCCAATGCCGCGATCGCATGTCGTGCCCCGGAGCGTCAGGTTAGTATTCGATTGCACCGGCAGCGCCTTCGAAAAGGCCGAACGTGTCTCACGCAGGAAGATAGGGCGGCGGTGCCTCCGCGGCCATCCTTTTCATGACGCAGCGGCGCGTTTCGCCGCAGCGGAACAAACAATTCTTCGTAATTAACCATCCCTTGTTTATCTGCAATTTATACGTCCGGTTACGCCGCAGGCGCGCGGCGCAACGTCCTGCGGCACACAACTTCCTGCCGCAATTGTGTGGTGAACATGCATCGATCCGCGGCGGGAAGGCTTCACCATCTTCAGCTTCCCCCCGCGGGTTGAAAGCCCCCGGCGATTTCCCCGCCGGGGGCATTATTTTGTGCGCGTTGTGTTGCCGCTATTTACTGCGCACCACCGCGCCGTAATCCGGCGCCTCGCGCAAAAAGCCGCGCTCCATCATCCAGTCGACCTTTTCCTGAAATTCCTCCGGCCGATAGGTCTTCACGCCGACCAGTTCGGGCATCAGGCCACTGTCGCGCTGTTCGGGCGCAAGGTCGCGCAGCACTTCGGCGCGTGAGCGCTCCTCGTTCTCGCGCAGCCATTGGATGGCGCGGTTGAGCGCGCGGCGCAGCTTTGCCGCGGTTTCGTCGTCGACGTCGTCGCCGGCGACGATGCCGCCGCGCCAGCGCAAATCGGCGATCTTGCGCGCGCCCTTGGCCAGCGCCCGGCTTACCAGCGGCTCCATCAGGGCCGCGGCTTCGGTGGTGCCGCTAACCAGCGCCTCGAGCCGGTCATTGGCGTGGACGAGCGTGATGTCCGGAAACGGCACGCCGGCCGCCTCCAGCGCCTCGATCGCGGCGTAGAACGTGCCGGCGTGCCAGGTGACGGCGATCGGTACGTTGCGCAGGTCCGCGAGCGAGTGAATTTTGGATTCCTTGCGTACCATCAGCGCGCCGGTGCGCACCGTGGTGTCGAACCCGATGATCTTGCCGCCGCCGAGCGCCTGCACGCGCTCGATCGCACCCCATTCGCAGACGGGATAGACTTCGAGCGCGCCGTTCTGCAGCTGCGTTTCCTTCCAGCGCCGGGAAAAGTCCTCGACCCGTCCGGCCACGCCCTTCGGGTTATCCTCGTGATATTCGACATCGAGGCCTTCGGCGGCGAAAAAACCCTGCTCGACCGCGACGCGCCAAGGCCGGTCGTGGGCATTGCTGTCGCTCTGTAAGCGAATGGTCCGCATCGTGCTCCCTCCCCCTTAATGGTGCTCGTTCATTCGCGATCGTGATCGGGCGGCCGGCCTTTTACGAAAGTATTGTCATCGTAGCCGTGGCGGCTGGAATAGAACAGCAGCGCCATCAGCCCGCATCCGATCAGAAGCGAAAAGACGACGCCAAGCGTCAGGGCGACATAGGCGCTCGTCGGCATCGGGGCTGCCGCAGCCGCAAGCCATGTCCGTGCCGCGAGCCACCCTGCGCCCACCAAAATGGCCAGCATCGGCGCGATGAGCGCGACGGCTCCCCAGGATAAGCCGTTTGCAGCCGGCTTTTTGCCGATCGGACTGTCCATGGCCGTCACATAGGCCTCCGGGTTCCCATTGTCAGCCACCGGGCAAGGTGGAATTCTCCTCCCTGCGCGGTGTTCTATTGGGATGCTGTGAGGCAAAGTCCGCGGCAGTGCGGGCAATAACCGCCGGAATGGGCTAGGTCTCGGGAGGGAACGATGTCAATGCAAAATAGCGAAGGACGGATCGACACGACGCGACTGATCATTCCGGGGCTGGCGGGGCTCTATCAAACCGTCTCGCCCTATAGCTATGCGCTCGTTCGTTTCGTCGCGGGCGCCATTCTCGTTCCTCACGGGTACACCAAGCTTTTCGTGAGCGGAGTTCAAGGCGTCGCCGACCACGTGGTGACGGTGCTCGGCCTGCCGATGCCGCTCGCCTGGGCCTACCTGCTCGGCGTTCTCGAGTGTTTCGGCGGCGCGGCTTTGGCCGTCGGTTTGCTGACGCGGCCGCTCGCGTTGATGCTGACGATCGAATTCATCATCATCACCTTCTGGCATTCCGGCAACGGCTTTGCGTTCTCAAGCCCGCACGGCGGTTACGAATATCCGCTGGTCCTTACGGTCGTCTATGCGGCGATCTTTTTCCGCGGCGCCGGCCGCTGTTCGATCGACCGCATGATCGGCAAGGAATTCTAACGCGTAAGGAATTTAATGCGCTTTTCCCGGACGCGGTGCACCGTGTCCGGGACGGCAATGTCGTTAAGCAGCCATCGCCGCTTTCAAATTCGCGTCCACCTTGTCGAGATAGCCGTTGGTTGATAGCCATTTCTGGTCGGGACCGATCAGCAAAGCGAGATCCTTGGTCATAAAGCCGGATTCGACGGTATCGACGGTGACCTTCTCCAGCGTGGCGGCGAATTTCGCGAGCTCGGCATTGTTGTCGAGCTTGGCGCGGTGCGAAAGCCCGCGCGTCCAGGCATAGATCGAGGCGATCGAGTTGGTCGAGGTCTCGCGGCCTTTCTGATATTCGCGGTAGTGCCGCGTCACCGTGCCGTGAGCGGCTTCGGCCTCGACGACCTTGCCGTCCGGCGTGGTCAGGACCGACGTCATCAGGCCGAGCGAGCCGTAGCCCTGCGCCACGGTGTCGGACTGCACGTCGCCGTCATAGTTTTTGCACGCCCACACGTAGCCGCCCGACCATTTAAGCGCCGCCGCCACCATGTCGTCGATCAGGCGGTGCTCGTAAGTCAGCTTCTTCGCGGCGAATTTTTCCTTGAACTCGGCGTCGAACACCTCCTGGAAAATGTCCTTGAAGCGGCCGTCATAGACTTTGACGATGGTGTTCTTGGTCGACAGGTAAAGCGGATAATTGCGATTGAGCGCGAAATTCATCGAGGCGCGGGCGAAATCGCGGATCGAGTTGTCGAGGTTGTACATCGCCATGGCGACGCCCGAGCCGGGGAACTGAAAGACTTCGCGTTTGATCTCCGCGCCGTCGTCGCCGACGAAGGTCAGGTAAAGCTTGCCCTTGCCCGGCACCTTGAAATCGGTGGCCCGGTACTGATCGCCATAGGCGTGGCGGCCGATGATGATCGGCTTGGTCCAGCCGGGAACCAGCCGCGGCACGTTCTTGCAGATGATCGGCTCGCGGAAGATGACGCCGCCAAGAATGTTGCGGATGGTGCCGTTCGGCGAGCGATACATTTCGTGCAGGTTGAATTCCTTCACGCGGGCTTCGTCGGGCGTGATGGTGGCGCATTTGACCGCGACGCCGACTTTCTTGGTCGCTTCCGCCGCATCGATGGTGACCTGGTCGCGCGTCGCGTCGCGGTGCTCCATGCCGAGATCGAAATACATCAGGTTGATGTCGAGATAGGGATGGATGAGCTTGTCCTTGATCTGCTTCCAGATGATCCGGGTCATCTCGTCGCCGTCCATCTCGACCACCGGATTGGCCACTTTGATCTTCGCCATGTCAGTCATGCCCTTTGCGTTAAGCGGTTGCAGCGCGGAGTGGATGGAAAGCGGCGGAGACGGCGCATCTGGAAAAAAGGCGCCCCCGCCGCACCGGCGGCCGTGGCTATAGCATCCGCAAGGCGAGCGATTCGCTATACCCATTCGCATGGAGGACTGATGCCCGGGGCAGGCACCGACAGGACCAAGGACTGGAGCGAGGGGCCCGGCCCGGTCATCGTGCTGGTCGAACCGCAGCTTGGCGAAAATATCGGCGCGGCGGCCCGCGCCATGGCGAATTTCGGCCTGTCGCGGCTGCGCATCGTCAATCCGCGGCAAGGCTGGCCGAACGACAAGGCGCGCATGATGGCGACCGGCGGCGGCCGGCTGCTCGACGGCGCCGAACTCTACGACACGCTCGAAGGCGCCATCGCCGACTGCAATTTCGTGCTCGCCGCCACCGCCCGCGCGCACGACCAGGTCAAGCCCGTGATCGGCGCGGCGGAAGCCGCGGCCGAAATGGCGCCGCGAATCGCCGCCGGCGAGCGGATCGCGGTTCTGTTCGGCCGCGAGCGTAATGGGCTGGAAAACGACGAAGTCGCGCTCGCCGACCGCATCGTCACCTTGCCGGTCAATCCCGGCTTCGCCTCGCTCAATCTGGCCCAGGCGGTCGTCATCGTCGCCTATGAATGGTTCAAGCTGCAAAGCGGCGCGGCGCTGCCGTTCGCCATGCCGGAAAAATCGGCCCCGGCGCCGAAGCAGCAGTTGCTCGCCTTCTTCGCTTCCCTCGAGCGCGAACTGGAAAAGGTCGAGTTCTTTCGGCCGCCGGACAAGCGCGAGACCATGCAAATCAATCTGCGCAACATTTTTACCCGCATGCGGCCGACCCAGCAGGATATCCAGACGCTGCACGGCGTGATCATGGCGATTGCGGAAGGCCGCAAGGGTCCGGCGCGCGGCGGCGTGCTCGACGGCGCGGAAGCCGAAATGCTGCGCACGCTCCTCGCCGAGCACGGCCCCGGCCGGGTGCCGAAAGAGCGCGGCCCGGTCCGCGGGCTGGCGCGGCTGCTGCGCCGCAATCCGACCGAGGCCGAGCGGGCGCTGTGGCAGGCGCTCACCAACGACCGCCGCTTCGCCGGCCGCGGCTTTAAGCGCCAGACCCCGGTCGGCCAGCATATTTGCGACTTCGTCTCGTTCCCGCTGCGCCTCGTCATCGATCTCGTGCCGGCGCACGAGAGCGAAGCCGCCGCCAAAACGCGCGCCGAGAAGCGCGGCTGGCTCGCCGCGCACGACTACACGGTGCTGGGAATATTTGCCGGCGACCTGGAGTCTGATATGGCAGCGACGCTCGAACAGATCGAAACAGCCATAGGCTGACGCCGAAGCGCGTCAAATTTGAACCGCCGCGACAGGACGATGCAAATCAAGAATTCACTGACGCGCTACGGCGCCGGTCCGCAAATCCTGCACTGGCTGACTGCGCTTTTCGTGATCTGCGGCTGGCTGTTGGGACAGTTCGGCGACGCTCTGCCGAAAGGTGCGCCGCGCGA
Organism: uncultured Alphaproteobacteria bacterium; assembly: GCA_963743395.1. Lineage (GTDB taxonomy): Bacteria > Pseudomonadota > Alphaproteobacteria > Rhizobiales > Xanthobacteraceae > BOG-931. Next base: position 1,160,725 of record CAVUPV010000013.1, on the reverse strand, counting down.
TTTCGGATTTTTCATGCACATGACGCTCGGCCAGTGCGTCATTCTTCTCCTCGTCATCCGCGTTGCCTGGCGGATCGGCAATCCGCCGCCGCCGCCGGAGCTCACGCCGCTCGGCCGGCTCCTCGCTGTCGCGGCGAAGCTAAGCCACTTCACGCTATACGCTTTGCTCGTCATCGTGCCCTGTCTGGGGATGATCGTGCAGCTTAAGCGCGGCCACGATTTGCCGATTTTCGGCCTTTGGGACTTCGCCTCGCCATGGCCGGCGGATCGTGCGATCGCGCGGGACGTTCTGACGATTCATTACTACCTCGCCAACGCGCTTTTGATCCTGGCGTTCATTCATGCCAGTGCCGCGCTGGTGCATCATTGGGTCTGGCGCGACCGCACGCTGAAACGGATGCTGCCGGGTGCGGCGTAATGCTTCACGAGCCTCGAAGGTTGACGGTCAGCCGCCCTTGAGCACCTTCATCACCGCCGCGGCGCCGGCGCGCAGCATCGACAGATCGCTCGACACCGCGATGAATTTGACGCCGCGCTTGGCCAAAGCCGCGGCGCGCTCGGCCGAATGGCAATAAGCGCCGGGAATTTTCTTCGCCCGTTGCGCGCCGGCGATCATGGTGTCGAGATGGCCGTCGACCTCCTTCGACAGCGGATCGACGGTCTTGCCGTCCGACAGCGCGATCGAAAGGTCCGACGGGCCGAGGAAGAAACCGTCGATGCCCGGCGTGCCGATGATCGCGTCGAAGTTTTGCAGCGCGGTGCGCGTTTCGATCATGGCGAAAGTGACGATGTGGTCGTTGGCCTCGCGCAGATAGGTCGCCATGTCGGGCACGCCGCCGAGCGTCATCGCCCGGTGCGGGCCCCAGCTCCGCTCGCCGGTCGGCGGAAATTTTGCCGCGGCGGCAAAGGCGCGCGCATCGGCCGGCGTATTGATCATCGGCGCGATGATGCCTTCGGCGCCGAAGTCGAGCGCCCGGCTCACCAGGGCAAAATCGTTAAGCGGGACGCGCACGATCGGCGCGGCGCCGCCCTGGCGAACCGCGGCAATGCCGTTGAGGATGCCGCCGACGTCCCACAGCCCGTGCTGGCTTTCGATCGTCACCGCGACAAAGCCGTCGCGCGCCAGAGTTTCGGCGACCAGCGGATAGGGCAGGCCGCACCAGCCGGAATAAACGGTTTCTCCGGCGCGCAACCGGGTCGGCGAGAGTGAAGGCGGGGATGGCCATGGTCCGGAATTCCTGACTTGGTGGGTTTATCGGCCGGCTTTGATGTCGGCGACGGCCTTCGCCATCAGCTCGTTCATGGTGCGGCTGATCTGGTGATCGGACTGGACGACGCCCTTGGCGTCGAAATCCTTGCGGATCTTGCGCACGACGTCGTGATCGCCGGTCTCCTCGAAGTCGGCCATGACGACCGAGAGCGCGTAGCTGTCGGCTTCGGCGCCGGTTAGCCCCATTTTTTCCGCCGCCCACAGTCCAAGCAGCTTGTTGCGGCGCGCGGTCGCTTTGAACTTGAGTTCTTCATCGTGGGCGAACTGCTTTTCGAAGGCTTCTTCGCGCTTGTCGAAGGTGGTCATGACTTCGCCTCACCTGAATGGAACATCGTAAATCAGGTCCAGATCGCATCAAATCACGTCAAATCGCTTGCCGCCTTGCATATCGGGGGTGCCCCGTCAAGGCAATCGCCTTGCGTGACCGGATCGGCGTTGCGGTGAAGCCCGCGCGGGTCTATGTCAATTGTACTCCGCTTCACCTTCGGCTAGCGTTCGTGTCGCGGAGGGGCCGCTAAATTGAGTCGCGTGCAGTTCGTCGCTAGCCCTTTGCCGCCGCCGCGGATCTCGACATCCGAAAATGGAGCCACGGCATTCCCATGGATTTTACAAAACCCCGGTACACTCCGATGAGCCGCCGTCGCCGAATTTATGAAGGCAAGGCGAAGGTCCTGTACGAAGGACCCGAGCCTGGAACGCTGATCCAGCACTTCAAGGACGATGCGACCGCCTTTAATGCGAAAAAGCATGAGGTGATCGAAGGCAAGGGGGTGCTGAACAACAGGATCTCCGAATATGTCTTTCAGCACCTCAACGACATCGGGGTGCCGACCCACTTCATTCGCCGGCTCAACATGCGCGAGCAGTTGATCCGCGAGGTCGAGATCATCCCGCTCGAAGTGGTGGTGCGCAATATCGCCGCCGGATCGCTGTCGCAGCGGCTCGGCATCGAGGAAGGCACCCAACTGCCGCGCTCGATCATCGAGTTCTATTACAAGAACGACCAGCTCAACGATCCGATGGTGTCGGAAGAGCACATCACCGCGTTCGGCTGGGCGACGCCGCAGGAGATCGACGACATCATGTCGCTCGCGATCCGCGTCAACGATTTCCTGTCCGGGCTGTTTCTCGGCGTCGGCATCCGGCTGGTCGATTTCAAGATGGAAACCGGCCGGCTGTGGGAAAACGATCTGATGCGCATCGTCGTCGCCGACGAGATATCGCCGGATTCCTGCCGGCTGTGGGACATCAAGTCGAACGAGAAGCTCGACAAGGATCGCTTCCGCCGCGACCTCGGCGGCCTCCTGGAGGCCTATACCGAAGTCGCCAAGCGGCTCGGCATCATGAACGAGGGCGAGCGGCCGCAGGGCACCGGACCGATCCTGGTCAAGGGCTGAAGGATAGTCGTTCAAACGCCCGCATCTGCCGGTGCATGAAGAGGCGCCGGCGGTTGCGGGCGTTGCGATTCATACCTATTGAAGGGTCATGAAAGCCCGCGTCACCGTCACGCTGAAATCCGGCATTCTCGATCCGCAGGGCAAGGCCATCGAAGGCGCCCTGAAATCGCTCGGCGTCAACGGCGTGGCGAGCGTGCGGCAGGGCAAGGTGTTCGACATCGAAATCGAGGGCGGCGACCGCGCCGCGCGCCGAGACGGCGCTGAAAAACGCCGCCGAAAAGCTCCTGGCCAATACCGTCATCGAGAATTATCGCGTCGAGGTGACGGGATGAAATCGGCCGTCATCGTGTTTCCCGGCATCAATCGCGAGCGCGACATGGCGCGCGCGCTGAAACTCATTTCCGGGCGCGAGCCGGCGATGGTGTGGCATGCCGACACCGTGCTGCCGGCCGGCACCGATCTCGTGGTCATTCCGGGCGGCTTCTCCTACGGCGATTATCTGCGCTGCGGGGCGATCGCGGCGCGAGCGCCAATCATGGACGCGGTGCGCGCCTTCGCCGCCAACGGCGGGCTGGTGCTGGCGGTGTGCAACGGTTTCCAGATCGCCTGCGAGGCGGGCCTTTTGCCGGGCGTGCTGATGCGCAATGCGCAGCTTCGCTTCATCTGCCGCGACGTCCATCTGCGGGTCGAGCGCTCCGATACGGCGTTCACCCGCGGCTACAATGCCGGCCAGGTGATCCGCATTCCGGTGGCGCACGGCGAAGGCAATTACATCGCCGACGGCGAAACCATCGCGCGGCTGGAGGGCGAGGGCAGGGTTATCTTCCGCTATTCCTCGCCGGACGGCATCATCGACCCGAACTGGAACCACAACGGCGCCATGAACGCCATCGCCGGCATCATCAACGAGCGCGGCAATGTGCTCGGCCTGATGCCGCATCCGGAAAATCACGTCGAAGCGGCCATGGGCCGCGACCGACGGCCGTGGCCTGTTCGCCGGGCTGGTGGATCACTTCAAGCTGGCGGCGTGAACCGCCGCGCCTTTGCTTATGCTCAAATTTAGCCGTGGATGGCCGGGTCAGGCCCGGCCATGCCGGGTGAAATTGACGCGATAGACGATTAGATGTCTCCCGTGATCTCGAACGAACCCGCCATCACGCCGCAACTGATCGCCGAGCACGGCCTAACGCCGGACGAGTATCAGCGCATCGTCAAGCTGATCGGGCGAAAGCCGAGCTACACCGAGCTCGGCATTTTCTCGGCGATGTGGAACGAGCACTGCTCCTACAAATCCTCGCGCATCCATCTGCGCACGCTGCCGACCAAGGCGCCTTGGGTGATCCAGGGGCCGGGCGAGAATGCCGGCGTTATCGACATCGGCGACGGGCTCGCTGTCGTGTTCAAAATGGAGAGCCATAACCACCCGAGCTATATCGAGCCCTATCAGGGCGCGGCGACCGGCGTCGGCGGCATTTTGCGCGACGTTTTCACCATGGGGGCGCGGCCGATTGCCTGCCTCAATGCGCTGTCGTTCGGCGATCCGGCTCGCCCGAGGACGCGCGCGCTGGTTGGCGGCGTGGTGGCCGGCATCGGCGGCTACGGAAACTCCTTCGGCGTGCCGACCGTCGGCGGCGAGTTGCGGTTCGACCGCCGCTACGACGGCAATATCCTGGTCAACGCCATGGCGGTCGGTCTCGCCGAAACCGACAAGATTTTCTATGCCAAAGCGACCGGCGTCGGCATGCCGATCGTTTATCTCGGCTCAAAGACTGGCCGCGACGGCATCCATGGTGCCGCCATGGCGTCCGCGGAGTTCGGCGCCGACGCCGAAGAGAAGCGGCCGACGGTGCAGGTCGGCGATCCTTTCTCGGAAAAGCTTCTGCTCGAAGCCTGCCTCGAAATCATGGCCGACGGCTGCGTCATCGCCATCCAGGATATGGGCGCGGCGGGTTTGACCTGCTCGGCAGTCGAAATGGGCGCCAAGGGCGATCTCGGCGTCACGCTCGACCTCGACAAGGTGCCGTGCCGCGAAATCGGCATGAGCGCCTACGAGATGATGCTGTCGGAGAGCCAGGAGCGCATGCTCATGGTGCTCAAGCCGGAGAAGGAGAAGCAAGCCGAAGCCATTTTCCGCAAATGGGGCCTCGATTTCGCGATCGTCGGCGAAACCACGCCGACCAAGCGGTTTATCGTCCGCCACGGCGGCGCGGTGATGGCCGATTTGCCGATCAAGGAGCTCGGCGACGAGGCGCCGCTTTATGACCGCAAACATGTCGAGCGGGCGAAATTGCCGGCGATCGATGCGGCGTCGCTCAAGCCGCCGGTCGGGATTGCGGCGGCGCTGGAGAAGCTCGTCGGCTCGCCGGACCTTTGCTCGAAGCGCTGGGTGTGGGAGCAGTACGACCACATCATACTCGGCGATACGGTGCAGCGGCCGGGCGGCGATGCCGCCGTGGTGCGCGTCAATGGCGGCCCGAAAGCGCTGGCGCTGACCTCCGACGTGACGCCACGGTATTGCGAGGCCGATCCGTTCGAAGGCGGCAAGCAGGCGGTGGCCGAAGCCTGGCGCAATCTCACCGCGGTCGGCGCGCGCCCGCTGGCGCTCACCGACAATCTCAATTTCGGCAATCCCGAACGGCCGGAGATCATGGGCCAGTTCGTCGGCTGCGTGCGCGGCATCGGCGAAGCCTGCCGCGCGCTCGACTTCCCGGTCGTGTCGGGCAATGTCTCGCTCTACAACGAGACGAGCGGCCGCGCGATCCTGCCGACGCCCGACCATCGGCGGCGTCGGACTGCTCGGCGATTTCAAGAAATCCATGACGCTCGCGTTCAAGGCCGAAGGCGAAGCGATCCTGCTAATCGGCGAAACCCGCGGCTGGCTCGGCCAGTCGCTTTACCTGCGCGATATTTGCGGGCGCGAAGACGGCGCGCCGCCGCCGGTCGATCTTGCCGCCGAGCGCCGCCACGGCGATGTGGTGCGCGAGCTTATCGGCGAGGGCGCCGTGACCGCGGTGCACGATGTTTCCGACGGCGGGCTCCTGGTCGCGCTGGCCGACATGGCGATCGCGTCGGGCATCGGCGCTGTGCTGGAAGTGCCGGCCCAAAACCTTCCGGGCCAAAACCTTCCGGGCCATGCGTTCTGGTTCGGCGAGGATCAGGCCCGCTATGTCGTCACGGCGAAAGATTCCGAACGCGTGATGCAACGGGCCAAGGCGGCGGGCGTCCCGATCGCGCGGCTCGGCGCGACCGGCGGTGCGGCTCTCGCAGTCGGCGGCGAGCACCCGCTGCCGGTGGCGGAGCTCAAGAAGCACTTCGAAGGCTGGCTCCCGGCCTATATGGCCGGGGCCGCGTGAGGCCTGGCTGCGGTGTGGGCTCTGTCGATTTTCATTCCTGGCTAATTCGCTTGAGCGCGTCGTAACAGTTCGACGACAGGCTCGCCGCTTTGTCCGCCAGACAGTCGAGGAGGCCGGGACCGATCGGCGGAATACCAGGGCATAATCGCTGGGCATCGCCGCTGCCGATTGCCGTGATCACCACCCGTCGTTCCGGCATTATTATCGGCCGCAAGGTGAGCGGTGCGACCGCGGCGCATCCGCTGCCGCCAGCGGAGGTGGCGCCGCTGGCGGAGGCGTGAGCTTCGCGGCTGGCGCGGTTGCCGGTTTTGCGGCCGTCACCGGCTTGACGACTTTTGGCGGAACGCTGTCGGCGTCGGCGGCGCAGCCGAGGGCGTCGGCGCTGCGGTCGCTGCCGGCGCGGCCGGTGCTACAGCAGCCGGCGCGGGCATGACTGCGCTCACCGCCGTTTGGCACGGGCCCGAAAGCTTGGCGAGGTTCTGTTTGAGGCAATCGAGCGCCTCCATGCCGCCGGGCGTGACTCCCGAGCAATTCGCCATGAAATCCGACCGGCAATTCGAGCGGATTGCCCTGGTCTGAGCCGCCGAAGGTTGCTGGGCATGCGTCAAGCCGACCCCCCCAGGACCGGCAGGAGCCAAGTTGTCAGCAACGCCGCGACAACCAAATGATTGATCGATCGTTGTCCCAAAATCATTTCGTCCCCCCTTTAAGTCTCTTGCATCCGCGCTTAAGCCGGAATGAACTGACACGTCAATTTGACAAATCGCCGTCGATCACGTTGGCTCTCGCGTCGCTGGGGGCGCTATTGACGGCGTGGAGGCGCGCCATGGCCATGGCGGCGAACGACATCGAGAAATTGATCCGGGCCCGTATTCCGGACGCCGAGGTGACGATCCGCGACCTCGCCGGCGACGGCGACCACTATGCCGCGACCGTCATCGCCGAATCGTTTCGCGGCAAATCCCGCGTCCAGCAGCACCAGATCGTCTATGAGGCGCTCAGAGCCGAAATGGGCGGCAAGCTGCATGCGCTTGCCTTGCAAACCGGTACGCCGGAGGGTTGAGGCGGCTTATCCTCCGGCCCGCTCTCGCGGGGGAACAATCTTCCGCTGAAATGGCTTCCCTGGCTCAAGCATTTCGATGAAATTTCAGTCGTTTGGCCATGCCAGAACGGCATGGGCTTTGAGGGCGTTTTGCGGTACATATATCGCAAGGCAGAGGGCGAGATTCGGCGCGGGACGGGCTTACCCGCGGCGCCAAGCAAGGGATGACCGCGATGTCCGAGAGCAAAGCACCAGTCGAGACATTCATCGACAACGAAGTCAGGGCCAATGACGTGGTCCTGTTCATGAAGGGCACACCGCAATTCCCGATGTGCGGCTTCTCCGGCCAAGTCGTGCAGATCCTCGACTTTCTGGGCGTGGCCTATAAGGGCCTTAACGTGCTCGAGAATGACGACTTGCGCGGCGGCATCAAGTCCTATTCCAACTGGCCGACTATTCCGCAGCTTTACGTCAAGGGCGAGTTTGTCGGCGGCTGCGATATCATCCGAGAAATGTTCCAGGCCGGCGAGCTACAATCGCTGCTCAAGGGCAAGGGCATCGCGGTGAAGGAAAGCACGGCCGCCTAAGCTTGCGGCCGGACCCAAGCTGCGCCGCGCCGGCCTCTATCGCATGCGGTTGGCGATCAGCATCACCAGCGCCAGCACGATAGCCAAGCCTACCAAGCTTTGCGCCGGGACGGCGGCGGCGAATTTCAAGACATTGTCGGCGACGCCGGAAACAAAAACGCCGGACGAATCCGGTCCCAAAATTAAATAAATCAAAATGACGGACAAAACCGTCAGGAAGCCGATTTAAAGCCCAAAGATATTGTTTTGCTTTTTGCAGATAGATCAGCATCGGCTGCCTCCGGGATCATGCGCGAAGGCGTTGGGTGGCAAACGCGGCGCCACCCAACGTGGTTTCAACCAGACGTTTGGTCTTGCGTGAGCCTGTTGCGGCTCAGGCCGTCTTCCGCCTAGAAAACAGCCACAGGATGATGCCGAGCGTGATCAATCCTACGAGTCCGGCATCGCCGAGTGATTTTACCAGCGCCATGATGTTGGTGGTGACATTGCCGAAGAACGGCAGATTAGCGCCGACGAGAAGCGCCGCTACGATCGCGAGTGCCAACAGCATCAGGTCGATTTCCGTCAGCGACCGATCCAACCTTTAACCCTTTGCAACGCATCCATGTGCGTTCTCCCTTTCAGATTCTCCAAGGGAGCCCCAGCAGCACGCACACAACGCCAGCGAGAAACTGCTACAATTTACCGCATCAGCGTATTGGAAATGGGCAGATTTTTAAGTGGCGTTCCGCAAAATACGGCAGAACCGCGCGATTCGCCGCTTTTGGCGGCAAATCGCGGTGCTAGGAGCTGGGGATAAGCCTGAGGGCCGAATCAGCGCGAGTAATATTCGACGACGAGATGCGGCTCCATCACCACCGGATAGGGCACGTCGCTGATGCCTGGCACGCGGGCAAGCTTCGCCGTCATTTTCGAGTGGTCGACTTCGACGTAATCGGGCACGTCGCGCTCGCCGAGCGCGTTGGCCTCAAGCACCAGCCCGAGTTCCCTTGATTTTTCCTTGACCTCGACCTGATCGCCGACTTTGACCCGGAAGCTCGGGATGTTGACGCGCTTGCCGTTCACCAGGATATGGCCGTGATTGATGAATTGCCGGGCGGCGAAAACGGTCGGCACGAATTTGGCGCGATAGATGATGGTGTCGAGCCGGCGTTCCAAAAGCGCGATCATGTGCGCGCCGGTGTCGCCCTTTAATCGCCGTGCCTCGTCATAGATGCCGTGGAAGTGGCGCTCCGACATGTTGGCGTAATAGCCCTTGAGCTTCTGCTTGGCGCGCAGCTGCACGCCATAGTCCGAAAGCTTGCCTTTACGGCGCTGACCGTGCTGGCCGGGGCCGTATTCGCGTTTGTTGATCGGTGATTTCGGCCGGCCCCAGATATTCTGGCCCATTCGCCGGTCGATCTTGTACTTCGCCTTATGGCGCTTGGTCATTCGCGTCCTCGCTTTTTAAAAAAATATGGCTGAGGATCGCGCCCTCCTCTTGTTCCAGGCATCGCCCGGAACCGACAGGTTTTGAAGCCGAAGCGCCGGTCAAAACCGCGGGTCGCGAAACACGGCGCGGGCCCCAAGGGATTGCCAAAAGGGCCCGCGCAGTGCGCGGTATCTAGGGCTAAAGCCCCCGGGTGTCAAACCCGCATGCATGCGGGTTATCGCTTTTAATTCAGCGGCTCAGAGGCCGCTGGCGCGCCGGAAGGGATGCCGAAACCGGCAAGAGCTTTCTCTGGCGCCTGGCCGGACGTGAAGACGGCGCGCGTTGTCCCTGCGTCCGTCCCTGTGCCCGGCGCAGGACCGAGGAGATCGACCACCCGCCGCGCGATGGCCGGCGCCGGGTCGAGGAAATTCACCGGCCACGGCGCGAGCCGCCGCAACCGCGCGAGCAGCAGCGGATAATGCGTGCAGGCCAGCACAATCGTATCGGTGCGTTTGCCGTCATCGCGGAAGCAGGCCGCGATCTCTGCCCTGATGGCGGTGTCATCCGCCGCAGTGCCGTTCAGCTCCGCCTCCGCGTAAGCCGCGAGCTTGGCCGAGCCGACCAGCGTCACCTCGCAATCCTGCGCGTAATCGCGAATGAGCGCGCGAGTATATTCGCGCTGCACAGTCGCGTCGGTGCCGAGCACCGAGACGCGCCGCGTCAGCGAGGCGGCGCAGGCCGGCTTGATCGCCGGCACGGTGCCGACAAACGGCAGCGCAAACGTCTTGCGCAAGTCCGGCAGCACGATGGTCGAGGCGGTGTTACAGGCGATGACGATGAGATCGGGCCGGTGCAGTTCGATCTGCTGGCCGATGAGATTGACCACCCGCGATATCAGCGCTTGCTCCGGCAGTTCGCCATAGGGAAAGGCCGCGTCGTCGGCGACATAGATGAAATCGGCGTCGGGCCGCGCCGCGGCGATCTCGCGATACACCGTGAGCCCGCCGAGGCCGGAGTCGAAGACAAGGATCGCTTTACGGACCGCCATCGCGCGAGCTTATCTCAACAGCGCGATGTTGAATTAGGCCGTCAGGCTCTCGACCAGACGCGGCCCGTCCTTAGGGTTTGCCTTTTGCTCCGCGAGCCTCGGCCGGTCCACCATCGGAGCCACCAGGCCGCTAACGCCGGTAAACGTCAGGATCAGGATCGCCGCCAGATTGCCGTCGTGGAATTTATCGAAGGCGACGGCGCCCATCAGATAAGCCCAGAACGGGAAGGCGATCGTCGACACGACGGCATTGGTGAGCCAGGCGTCGCCGTCCTCGCGGACATACCAGCAGAACAGCGGCGTCAGAATCAAACCAACCAGCAATGCGCCGACCGCGATGCTGGTAACCGAAAAGCCCGCCATGGTGGCGGTGCCGCCGCCGGCCACCATCGCTTGCGCCAAGATCGAGTTGACCAGCATCGAGCAGCCGATGATCTCGGCCGGAATGTATTTCACCATGCGGGTGAGATAATCGTCGCCGGCGCTTGCGGTCGCCGCCGGCCGCGCCCGCGTCTGGAACATGCCGCCGAAGTCGGAACCTTGCGGCTCGGCTTCGGCCAATTTCGGTTTTCGCACCAAACGGCCCATGCGATCCTCTCCTCCGTCGGTTGAACGAACCTACGTCAGCACAACGAGTCGGGCAAGCCGAAGAAGCCACTGTAATCGCTGCAGAATGGCCGAATATGGTTAACGGCGCTCAGGCCTGGCCGAACACCCGGGCAAAGATCGTGTCGACCTGGGCGAAATGGAAATCGAGATCGAAATTGGCCGCAAGCTCGGCCTCGCTCAGGCGCTTGCCGACCTCCTTGTCGGCTTTCAACAGCGACAGAAAATCGCCTTCGCCGGCCCATGCTTTCATGGCGCTGCGCTGGACCAGCCGATAGGCGTCCTCGCGGCCGACGCCTTTTTGCGTCAGCGCCAGCAGCACGCGCTGCGAATGAACGAGACCGCCGAGGCGGTCCAGATTCTTCCGCATGTTCTCCGGATAGACGATGAGCTTGTCGATAATGCCGGTAAGACGCGCCAGCGCGAAGTCGAGCGTCACCGTCGCGTCCGGGCCGATCATCCGCTCGACCGAGGAGTGTGAAATGTCGCGCTCGTGCCACAGCGCGACGTCTTCCATCGCCGGCACGGCATAGGCGCGCACCATCCGCGCCAGCCCGACCACGTTTTCCGACAAAACCGGATTGCGCTTATGCGGCATGGAGGAGGAGCCCTTTTGCCCTTCCGAGAAAAATTCCTCCGCCTCCAGCACCTCGGTGCGCTGCAAATGGCGGATTTCGGTCGCGAGCCGCTCGCACGAGGACGCCACCACGCCGAGCGTGGCGAAATACATGGCGTGGCGATCGCGCGGGATGATCTGCGTGGAAATCGGCTCGACTGCGAGCCCCATCTTTTCAGCCGCGTAAGACTTCGACCCGCGGGTCGATTTGTGCGAACGTACCGACGGAGCCGGAAATCGCGCTGGTCGCGACCTCCTTGCGCGCCGCGATCAGCCGTTGCCTGGCGCGGGCGAATTCGGCAAAGGCGACGGCGAGTTTCAGGCCGAACGTGGTCGGTTCGGCATGAATGCCGTGTGAGCGTCCGATGGTCGGCGTCAATTTGTATTCGCGGGCGCGGCGCTCCAGCGCAGCATTAAGCGCTTCGACGTCAGCGATGAGAATATCGGCGGCGCGCACCAGCTGAACGTTGAGACAGGTGTCGAGCACGTCGGACGACGTCATGCCCTGATGGACGAAACGCGCTTCTGGCCCGACGATTTCGGCGAGATGGGTGAGAAAGGCGACAACGTCGTGCTTGACCTCACGCTCGATGGCGTCGATGCGCGCGGTATCGAATTTGGCGGCGCCGCCGATGTCGCGGATCTTCTTCGCCGCCTGTTTCGGAATCATGCCGAATTCCGCCATGGCGTCGGCCGCATGGGCCTCGATCTCGAACCAGATGCGAAAGCGTGTCTCCGGCGACCAGATCGCCGCCATTTCGGGCCTGGAATAACGCGGTATCATTGCCACCTCGCCGCTAATTCTGCGCTGTAGCAGATCGGCCGATGCTCAACAATTGCGCCGTGCCGTGCGATGCTGGAGCCGATGGCGCGAATCACGGGGAGAACGCCATGAAGGTGCTCGATATCGTCCCGCGGCCCGGCAGCGGCCTCTACAGCGCGATTGTCAAGAAACAGGCTGATATCCGCAAAAGCGGGCGCGGCACCTTTGTCCGCGGCAAAGCAAAGACGCGCGGCGCCGCGCGGTGGACGCATGTTCGCTACAGGGGATCGCTCGATTTGAAGCCTGACGAGGCGGATGCCGTGAGCGTGCGGATCAGGTCCTCCGACCACGGCGACGAAGCGCGGCTGTTGTCGTCGTTCCTGGGCTGGCTCGATCGTCACTTCGGCAAACACATTTCGTCTGTCACCATTCAGTACCGCTGATCGCTCCAGCCGAATTGCGGAGGCGACGAACGGCGATCAGGCCGCGTCGCCCCGCGCCAGCGCGGCGGCGTTGCGGATCGCCGCGATATTGGCGCGATAGCTTTCTGGCGTGCGGTCCTTGAACACGGCGGAGCCCGCGACCAAAGCGTTGGCACCGGCGCGCACCACGTCCGGTGCGACCGCGGCGGTGATGCCGCCGTCGATCTCGATGTCGATCGACCGGCCGCCCACCATGGCGCGCAGATTGCGCACCTTCTCGACCGCCTCGGGAATGAATTTCTGGCCGCCGAAGCCGGGATTGACCGACATGACGAGAATGAGATCGACCACGTCGATGACGCGCTCGACCGAGCTTTCCGGCGTGCCGGGATTCATGGTGACGCCGGCTTTCTTGCCAAGCGCGCGGATCGCCTGCAGCGAGCGGTGGATGTGCGGACCGGCTTCGACGTGGACGATGATGTGGTCGGAGCCCGCCTTGGCGAAGGCTTCGAGGTAGGGGTCGCACGGCGCGATCATCAGATGCACGTCGAGTGGTTTCTTGGTGTGCGGCCGGATCGCTTTGACGATGTCCGGGCCGATCGAAATATTGGGCACAAAGTGCCCGTCCATGACGTCGACATGGATCCAGTCGGCGCCGGCGGCGTCGATGGCGCGCACCTCCTCGCCCAATTTGGCAAAATCGGCGGCGAGGATCGAAGGGGCGATGATGAGTGGACGGGGCACCGGAATCTCCGAGGCTTACGCGTTCGGGTAACACGCCATTTCTCGCGGGGCAACGCGCCGAAACCGGCCCAAAAACAGCTCGGCTGCGGGCACTTGCCGGCCACGGCAAGCCTCGCCAGATTGGCAATGCGTTCGACCGCGACCGGGGAGGCTTTATGGCGCGCACCGATGTCATCGTGCTGGGAGCCGGCATCGTCGGCACCTGCGTCGCGCTGCATCTGGCCAAACGCGGCATCGCCGTGGCGCTGGTTGACCGCGGCGGCGCGGGTGAGGGAACCTCCTACGGCAACGCCGGCATTATCGAAGGCAACAGCATCTTTCCCGCGGCGTTTCCCTCCGATTGGGCCACGCTGTTGCAGATCGCACTCAAGCGCTCTCCCATCGCCAATTATCATCTGACGATTCCTGCCGCAGGTCGCCCCTTGGCTGGCGTCCTTTTATGCCGCGTCGCAGCCGGCGAGATTAATCGAGACCGCAAAGCTCATCCGTCCGCTGATGTCGCGCGCGGTCGCCGAGCACGAGGCCCTGGCCGGCGAGGCCGGCGCCGAGCGATATTTTCGTCGCACCGGCTGGCTGAAGCTTTACCGCAGCGATCGCGCCTTCGCGGCGCAAACTGGCGAGCTTGAACTGGCAAAAAGCTTCGGCATTGCCAACGTGCCGCTCGATGGCAGTGCGGCGCGCGCGCTCGAGCCGTCGCTGGCGGTGGTATTTCGCCACGCCGTGCACTGGACCGGCGCGGTGAGCGTGAGTAATCCGCTGGCCGTGACCCGCGCTTATGCGGCGCGTTTCTCCGCGCTCGGCGGAATTTCGCTTGCCGGCGACGCGCGCACGCTCCATCGCGCCGCACCATATTGGCGCGTCGAGACGGCGAGCGGACCTCTCGATGCCGAAAATGCCGTGGTCGCGCTCGGCCCATGGCTCCTGGACGTTCTCTCTCCGCTCGGCATCACATTGCCGCTTGTGGTAAAGCGCGGCTATCACCGTCACTTCCGCATGCCGGGCAACGCGTCGCTGAGCCGGCCGGTGCTGGACGCCGCCAACGGCTATTGCATCACTCCGATGGAGCAGGGGATCCGGCTGACCACCGGAGTGGAATTCGCAGCCCGCGATGCGCCGCCGACGCCGGTGCAATTCGACCGGCTAATGCCCGCGGCGCGCGAATTATTCCCGCTCGGCGAACCGGTCGAGGCGCAGCCGTGGATGGGGGCGCGGCCGTGCTTTGCCGATTCCCGTCCGGTGATCGGGCGCACGCCGTGGCTTGGCGGGCTTTGGCTCGCCTGCGGTCATGGTCATTGGGGACTGACGCTTGGTGCGGCGACCGGCCGGCTCATCGCCGAAATGGTTACCGGCGCGACGCCGTTCTGCGATCCGACGCCCTATTCAGCGGAGCGGTTTGCGCAATAAGGAGACGTCACTCGCTGATCGTCTTGACGACGCTCGACTCGGGCCGCGTATTGTTGGCGTTCGAGAATTTGTCCTGCGCGCGGACCATGTCGTCGTATTTCGCCAGCGTCGTCACCGGGTCCTTCGGCACCATGTGCACGATCTTGTAACCGCCGGCCTTGAGCTGGCGCAGGATCTCCGGCATCGCTTCCGCCGTCGCATGCTGGAAATCATGCATCAAGAGGATGCCTTTGCCGTTCTTGGCGAGCTTGGTCATCACCGATTTGACCACTTCGTCGGGCTTGCGGATCTTGAAGTCGAAGGTGTCGATGTCGGTCGAGAAGGTCGCGATGTTGCGCGTGCCGAGATAGGTCATCAAATCGGGCGGCATCTGCAGATCGGGAAAGCGGAAGAACGGCGCGATCGGGCCATCGACCGCCATATGCACGGCGCTCACGCCCATCTCGATTTCCTGCTTGGCCTGCTCGATATCGCTGGCATAGGGATTTTTGGCCAAATCCTTATGCGACCAGGTGTGACTGCCGATCGTCATGCCGGCCGCGGACAGTGCTCTGGAGAGCTCGGGCGCCCAGGTTGCGTGTTCGCCGATCTCGAAGAATGTCGCCTTGATGCAATTGTCCTGCAGTGCCTTGAGCACCATCGGCGTGTTGCCCGGCCACGGCCCGTCGTCAAAGGTCAGCACCACTTCCTTGTCGCGCAGGAAGTCGTACTGCTTGAAATGCTCGGTGCCGAAAGCGGGGCCGCCGGTGGTGTCGATCTGCACGATGCGCGACAGTCCGATTGCATTGGGATTGTTGCAGGCAGGAAGGGCGGTCGTGAAACTGTTGCTGCCCGAGGCGGCGCGCCGGCGCGGGTGCCGGCGGCGGGAGCCGGATTAGTCGCGGTGGAGTTCTGAGCGACGAGCGTCGGTGCGGCCGAAATGGCCGCAGGCTGCGTGATCTTGTCCGAAATCTGGATGACCGGCGCCGCGACCGTGCGGTTCGCCACGGCCTGGCTCGTTTCAACTGGCGCCTGCGGCGCACTCGTTGCTGGCGACGGTGAAATGACGTGAGCGGCGAGCGCGATCAGTGAAGCCGGACCGGCCTTATTCTGTGTCGCGACAACTCCGAACGCCGCGAGACTCAGCGTCAGCAACGCCGCAATGCCAATAACGACGACGCGCATCACACCCTCCGCCACAATTCTTACTGATTTTACCGAGCTTGCGCTGAAGTGAAGGCGCAATCCGGGAGCGAGTCAACGAAAACCAAGCTCCGGCGGGTCAAAGATGCGGTTGTGGTTTCCGCCGGGTGGGGGAATCCTGATGCTTGGCAAAAAGACGCCGATCCCCTTGGGTTAACGGTCGAATTGATCCCGCCAGCTTGGCATGGCGGCGGACAGCGGCAGCGCCGTTGCCGCAAAAACGCCGCGCGCGATGGCGCGGGCGACGACGTTGGCCGCGGCGGCGCCGAGCACGGTCAGGGCGACGATCGGATCGGCGAGCGGACGCCGCCCGGTCGAGGCGGCGAACAGGACATCGCCATCGAGCGGGCTGTGCACCGGATAGATCGCCCGCGACATGCCCGATTGCGCCATGACGGCGACGCGCTTGGCCTGCGCCTTGGTCAGTTTGGCGTCGGTCGCCACGACGACCAGCGTGGTATTTTCCGGGGCGCCGCCTTTGATGCGCGGCGCGATGTTTGGCGGCGGAAAGGTATCGGGCAGGCCGCGGCCGCCGAATTCGCCGTCCACTTCGAATGGCGCCGCCCAGAACCACGGACCGTCGCCGACAATGACACTGCCGACGGCGTTCACCGCCGCGAGCGCGCCGACGACAAAGCCATCCGCGGTTTGCGCCGAGGCCGAGCCGATGCCGCCCTTGCAATTGACCGTGGTGGCGCCGGTGCCGGCGCCGACGCTGCCGAGCGCGAAGTCGAGCGCGGCGCCGGCGGCAGCCGCATAGCCGAGATCGCGATAGGGCGGGAAACGTCCCCAGTCCTTGTTGCCGCCGTTGAGAAGATCGAACAGCACCGCCGCCGGTACGATCGGCACGCGCGCGCTGCGCACGGCGAAGCCGCGGCCCTGTTCGCGCAGCCAGGCCTGGGCGCCCGAAGCGGCATCGAGTCCGAAGGCCGAGCCGCCGGACAATGTGATGGCGTCGATGGCTTCAATCGTCTGTGCGGGATCGAGCAGAATGGATTCGCGCGTCCCCGGGCCGCCGCCGCGCACATCGATCGACGCCACCGCCGGCTCGTCGAAAACCACGGCGGTCGAGCCCGAGCCGAGACGGATGATCTTCGGCGTGGCCGACCTTGAGCCCCGGCACGTCGGTGATCAGGTTGCGCATCGTCCTCGTCATTCCGGTGCGCGCCGAAGGCGCGAACCCGGAGTCCATAAACACAGGTCCATCAGAAATAGCACTGAATTTCACCTCGGCGGCAGGGGTTATTGATTCCGGGCTCGCCGCCGCGCGGCGCCCCGGAATGACGGCAACGCCTTGCAATCGCCACGCGGGTCGGTGCATTCCATAGGCCATGCCAAATGTCACGATCACTCGCCGCGCTGCTCGCGGGCATGCTGAGCTTTCTGTCGCCCTGCGTGCTGCCGCTGGTGCCGCCTTATCTCGTCTATCTCACCGGCACCTCGCTCGAGCGCTTTGCCGATGCCGAGACCAATACCGCGGGTGCGGCGCGAGACGTTGGCCGCTGCGCTGTTGTTCGTGCTCGGTTTCTCCACCGTGTTTGTCGCGCTCGGCGCCAGCGCCAGCGTGATCGGCGCGGTGCTGCGCGCCTTTTCCGGCGAGCTCGCGATCCTTGCCGGCATCGCCATCATCGTCATGGGTTTGCACTTTCTCGGGCTGACGCCGATCGCGTGGCTCATGCGCGAGAAGCGCTTCGACGTCGCCAAGCCGGTCGGGCTTGTGGGGCGCCTATCTGATGGGGCTCGCCTTCGCGCTCGGCTGGACGCCGTGCATCGGGCCGATCCTTGCCGCCATTCTTGCCGTGGCGGCATCGGAGGCGACGGTCGCCAAGGGCGCGGGCCTGCTTGCGCGTCTATTCGCTCGGTCTCGGCGTGCCTTTCATCGTCGCGGCGCTGGCGGTCGAACCCTTTGCCGCATTCCTCGCGCGCTTTCGCGCTCATCTCGGCCTGGTCGAGAAGGCGATGGGCGGCCTCCTTGTGCTCACCGGCATCGCGTTTCTCACCGGCACGGTCGGCGAGGTCAGCTACTGGCTGCTGGACACGTTTCCGGCGCTCGGCAAGATCGGCTGATCGCTACATCGTGCAGCCCGAAGCCGGACATTCGACGTAAGTGATCTTGCCGCTCGCGTCCTTCTTCCAGATGTACATCACGTAATCGAGTTTGGTGATGTCGCCTTTCTTGTCATAGGCGATGTCGCCGAGCACGGTCTTGAAATTCATGCCGGAATGCATCGCGGCGGCGACTTTCTTCGGGTCGAGCCGATTTCGCCGCTTCCGCCGCCTGCTTGATGATCTGCACGCCGGCATAGCTGTAGAGCGTATAGGCCTCCGGCTCGAAACTCTTGGCGCGGAATTCCGCGACCACCGACTGCGCCTGCGGTTTGTTGCGCGGATCGGGTCCGTAGGTCATCAGCGTGCCTTCGACGCCGGGACCGCCGACCGAGGCGAACTCGTCGGAGGTGATGCCGTCGCCGCCCATCAGCGGCGCCTTGACGCCCTGGTCGCGCATCTGCCGCACGATCAGGCCGCCTTCGGTATAGAGCCCGCCGAAATAGACGAGGTCGGCGCCCGACTGTTTGATCTTGGAGATCAGCGCCGAATAATCCTTCTCGCCGGTATTGATGCCTTCATTGAGCACCTCGTTCATGCCGCCGGCTTTGATCGTCTTTAAGAGTCTCGTCGGCGAGGCCCTTGCCGTAGGTGGTCTTGTCGTTGACGAAGGCGATCTTCTTGCCCTTGAAATGCGCGAGGATGTAGCTGCCGGCGACCTTGCCCTGCTGGTCGTCGCGTCCGCAGGTGCGGAAAATGTTCCACATGCCGCGTTCGGTGACGGTCGGATTGGTCGAGGCGGGCGTGATCTCGAGGATGCCGTTTTCCTGATAGACCTCGGAAGCCGGGATGGTGACGCCGGAATTGTAGTGGCCGATGACGAATTTGATGCCGTCGCCGGCGAAACCATTGGCGACCGACACGCCTTGCTTGGGATCGGAAACATCGTCGCCGTATTCGACCGCGATCTTCTGACCGAGAATGCCGCCGCCGGCATTGATGTCGGTTGCCGCCTGGTCGACGCCGTTCTTCATCTGCGCGCCGGTGGCGGCGTTCGCGCCCGTGATCGGGCCGCCGACGCCGAACTTGACCTGCGCTGATGGCGGTTTCCGCCGACGCGCAATGCAAGGCCGAGCGCGAGGCCGACTGTGATGATCCGGTACATCGATGGTTCCCCTTCAATTGGAGCCGGCAAGTTCGATTTCGCGGCAATGTTACGTCATGGCGGTTTGCGGCGCCAGCGCAGCCATCCGTTCGGTTGATTGAGCCAGCGATACTGGCTGACCATTTGCCCGGCGCGCGCCGCCCGGAAGCCGCCAAATCCGAAGGCCATGCAGATCGCGGTGTCGACGCAGTAATAGTGGAGCGACAGCAGCGTGCCGCCGAACAACGCGAAATGGAAGAAGCGGACTGCCGCGCCGAGGATCAGCATATAGACGACGATCTGCCACCACGGCCGCCAGGTCAGCGCGACGGCGCGGCCGGAGAGCGCCGCCGCGCCGCCGCCGAGAACGATCGGTGACGAGCACGAAGACGCCGAACGAATCTTCCTCGTAGAAGAAATTGGCGATTGCGGTGAAAGTGTCGGCGGAATTCGTCATTCGACCTGCTGCCGGCCGCCTTCCAGATAGGCGGATTTCACTTCCGGCCGGTCCAGCAATTCGTTGCCGGTGCCGGAAAGGGTGATCAGGCCATTGACCATGACATAACCGCGGTGGGCGAGGCGCAGCGCGTGATAGGCATTCTGCTCGACCAGGAACACGGTGAGGCCGTCCTCGGCATTGAGTTTTTTGATGGCGTCGAAAATCTGCCGCACGATCAGCGGCGCCAGGCCCAGCGACGGCTCGTCGAGCAGCAGAAGTTGCGGCCGGCTCATCAGCGCGCGCGCGATCGCCAGCATTTGCTGCTCGCCGCCCGACAGCGTGCCGCCGCGCTGAGCGAGACGTTGCTGCAGCCGGGGAAACAGCCCCAGCACGCGTTCGAGATCGCGGTCGAATTCGTCCGCCGCGGCGACCGTCGCGCCCATCTGCAGGTTTTCCAGCACCGTCATGCGGGGAAAGATGCGGCGGCCTTCCGGCGCCTGCGCGAGCTTCAGCCGCGCAATCTCGTGGGTCGGCAGCCGCGTAATATCGCGGCCGGCGAAAATGATTTCCCCTTCACTGGCGCGCGGATTGCCGCACACCGTCATCATCAGCGTCGATTTGCCGGCGCCGTTGGCGCCGATCAGCGCGACGATCTCGCCGGCATTGACGTCGAGGTCGATGCCTTTGAGCACGCGGACGCGGCCGTAATAGGCCGTCACGCCGCGCACCGAGAGGAGCGGAGAGGTCATAGACCCACCGCCGCTTCGACTTTCGCCACGTCTTCGTCGGCGACGCCGAGATAGGCGGCGATCACTTTTGGATCGTTGCGCACGGCGTCCGGTGCGCCGTCGGCGATCTTGACGCCATAGTCGAGCACGACGATGTGGTCGGAAATGTTCATCACCACCGACATGTCGTGCTCGATCAGGAGGATCGACATGGCGAATTCGTCGCGGATGACGAGAAGCAGGTCGTTGAGCTCGGCGCTCTCATGCGGATTGAGTCCGGCGGCCGGCTCGTCGAGGCACAGCAATACCGGATCGGTGCACATGGCGCGGGCGATTTCGAGCCGGCGCTGCGCGCCATAGGGCAGCACGCCCGCCGGATCGTCGGCGCGCTCGATCAGACCGAAACGGTCGAGCCAGAAGCGCGCGCGGTCGAGCGCGGCGCGCTCGGCGGCCGCGTAGGACGGCAAGCCGAGCACGCCGAGCAGCGTATAGCCCGACGCGACCATCAGCGTGTTGTGCTGGGCGACCAGGAGGTTCTCCAGAACCGTCATGCCGGGAAACAGCCGGATGTTCTGGAACGTGCGCGCCACGCGCGCTTTCTGCGCCACCAGATAGTCGGGCATGCGCTCGAGCAGATAAAGCGCGCCGTCGGGCCGGACGATGCCGCGCTCGCCGCTGTCGGTCAGGCTTTCCAGCGCGTTCCACAGCGCGGCGTCGCCGTGCTGGAGCGCAAGCCGGCCCTCGGTCGGCTTGTAGAAGCCGGTGATGCAGTTGAACACGGTGGTCTTGCCGGCGCCGTTCGGCCCGATCAGCGCGGTGATGGTGCCGGCTCTGACGTCGAAGGAGAGATCGTCGATGGCGAGGAGACCGCCAAAACGCATGGTCAGGTGCTCGACGCGGAGCACCGTGGCGCCGTCGCGCGCCATCAGCCGGCTCCTCTTCCTAGCCATGTCCTTCCTTGACCAGATCGGCGGCGATGATCTTTCGCTCCTTGAGGAATATCGATGGCTCGCGCGTCGAAATCAGTCCGCGCGGCCGCCAGATCATGATCAGCACCATGGCGAGGCCGAACAGCAGCATGCGGTACTGGGTCGGGTCGAAGGTCGGTCCGAAAATGTCCTTGAGGAAATTAAGCTGGCGCAGGAGTTCGGTGCCGCCGATCATCAGGATGGCGGCAATGGCGACGCCGATCTGGCTGCCCATGCCGCCGAGCACGACGATGCCGAGTACGGTTGCGGACTCGATGAAGGTGAAGGATTCCGGCGAGACGAAGGCTTCGCGCGCGGCAAAGAACGATCCGGCAAAACCCGCGAACATCGCGCCCATCGCGAAGGCGGTGAGCTTCGTATTCGTAGTGTTGATGCCGAGCGAGCGGCAGGCGATCTCGTCCTCGCGCAGCGCCTCCCAGGCGCGGCCGATCGGCAGCCGGCGCAGACGCACGGTGACGAAACAGGTGAGCAGCGCCAGCGCCAGGATCAGATAGTAGAGAAAGATGACGCGATAAATCGGCGAGAATTCCAGGCCGAACACGGCGGCAAAGCCGTTGTCGTCGGCGTTGAACGGGATGCCGAAAAAGGTCGGCCGTGGAATGCCGGTGATGCCGGCATAGCCGTTGGTCAGGTCGACCCAGTTGATCAGGATCAGACGGATGATCTCGCCGAAGGCGAGCGTGACGATGGCGAGATAGTCGCCGCGCAGCCGCAACACCGGAAAGCCGAGCAGGATGCCCCAAAACGACGAAAGGATTCCGGCCAGCGGCAGCAGCACCCAGAACGATAGGCCGAATGTCTTGGCAAGCAGCGCATAGGAATAGGCGCCGACCGCATAGAAGGCGACATAGCCGAGGTCGAGCAGGCCGGCGAGTCCGACCACGATATTGAGACCCCAGCCCAGCATCACATAGATCAAAATCTGGATGCCGAAATTATCGATCCATTTTTGTCCGCCGCCCGACCCGAGCGTGAAAAAAATAATCAGCGGATAGGCGATGACGAGGGCTATGGCGAATGGCACGAACCAGTTGCTGATGAATTCGCGCCATGCCGACGGCGCGGTTTGCGCCGGGCGGCGCGCGCGCGCGGCGAGCCACGGCGCTATGCGTAAGCGCATAAACAAAGCGGCCGATGATGATGACGGCGACGATCGCAAACAACAGCGGCCAGCGCGTCGTCAGCACAAGTTCGTTGCTGCCATTCACGCCGGTCAGGAAACCGATCAGCGGCAGGAATAGCCCAAACGCGATGACGCCGATAAAAGCGGCATCGCGCAATGCGTCGGCGATATTGACGCGCTCGCTTTGGACGCGTGCGCTTCGCGCGCTGGCGGCCAGACCGACGCCCATGTCAGACCTTCTCGACATCGGGCCGGCCGAACAGGCCCTGCGGCAGAAAGATGAGCGTAATCGCCAGCACGGAAAAAGCGGCGACGTCCTTGTAGTCGATGGAAAAGTAAGCCGACCAGAAGGTCTCGATCAGGCCGATCAGCAAGCCGCCGATCACCGCGCCAGGCAGCGAACCGATGCCGCCGAGCACCGCGGCGGTGAAGGCCTTCACGCCCGGCACGAAGCCGTCGGAGAAGCTCACGACGCCGTAATACATAAGGTACATGGTGCCGGCGACGGCGGCGAGCGCGGCTGCGATCACGAATGTCATCGAAATGGTGCGGTCGACGTCGACGCCGACGCAGCGCCGCCATTTTCCGGTCCTGCTCGCAGGCGCGCTGGGCCCGGCCGAGGCGCGTCTTGCTGACCAGATACCAGAACGCCAGCAGCAGTACGGCGGTGACGCTCCAGATGATGAGCTGCTTGTAGGACAGCGTGACCGGAAAATCGTTCTGGTTGAACAGAACGAACTCGCCCTGAACCATCGGCGGGATCGACTTGTTGCGCGGTCCCTGCGTCACCTGGACGAAATTGGACAGGAAGATCGACATGCCGATGGCCGAGATCAGCGGCGCCAGCCGGAACGAGCCGCGCAACGGGCGGTAGGCGACGCGCTCGATCGCCCAATTGATAAGCGAAGTGAACAGCCATCGCCACGATCAGGACGATGAACAAAGCGAGCGCGATCGAGGAGATGCCGAGCCAGGTGGTGACGATCAGAAAGGCGATCAGCGCGACGAAGGCCGACACCATGAACACGTCGCCATGGGCGAAGTTCACCATGCCGATGATGCCGAACACCATCGTGTAGCCGATGGCGATCAGGCCGTAGATCGAACCGAGCGTGATCCCGTTGATGAGCTGCTGGACGAAGTATTCCATGCGTCCGCCGCGCCTTTCCCCCGGATTCGCGCAAGGTAACAGGGGGCTATCGGAGCGGCAACGTCGCGGGCAAGTCAGTTTGCACGCCGTCAGGCCCGCCTACCGTCGCAGCCGCTGTCGGCTATGAGTTGGCG
This sequence comes from uncultured Alphaproteobacteria bacterium, assembly GCA_963743395.1. Lineage (GTDB taxonomy): Bacteria > Pseudomonadota > Alphaproteobacteria > Rhizobiales > Xanthobacteraceae > BOG-931. The sequence goes on along the minus strand of CAVUPV010000013.1, from coordinate 1,137,127 downwards.
GAAGCGGGAAGCGGTCCGGTGTGGATGCCGCATTCGGTCTTGGCAAGGCCGCCCCAGCGGCCGTCGCGCGGCGCCGCGCCGGGGCGCGGTCGGTGGGTGCAGGGCACGCAGCCCACCGAGCTGAAGCCCAATGCTTGCAACGGATGGCGCGGCAATCTGGCCGCGGCGAACGCAACATTGAGTTCGGCACGGGTGAGTCTTGCCAGCGGGTTGAATTTCAGCCGCGGTCCATCCGCCTCGACCACGGCGAGCGCGGCGCGGTCGCCGCCTTGATAGCGCTTGCGGCCGCTCATCCAGCCGTCGAATTCTTCAAGCTCTCCGGCCAACGGCTCGACCTTGCGGATGCCGCAGCAGGCATCCCGGTCGCGGAAGCACAATTCGCGTTTGGGATCGCGCAACGCCAACGCGCTCGGCGATGGCGTGACGGTGCGCACGTCGGTGAGGCCAAGGCGCGCGATCAGCGCGTCGCGATAGGAAAGCGTTTCTTTGAACAGCCACAACGTATCGAGAAACAGCACCGGCAGCGACCGGTCGACATCGGCGACGAATTTCAAAAGCACCGCGGATTCGGTGCCGAACGACGACACGACCGCCGCCTCGACGATCTCCTGCGGGCTTGCCTTCGCGAATCGCCCGCCGGCGACCGCCGCGTCGTCTTGCGCGTTCTTCGTCGCGACGGCGTTGCGGCGGAGCGAAGATTGACTGATGTCGACACGCATCGGGGCAATTCAGACGAGCTTATAGCTCTGAAAAATTAGAATTAGTTTCCATATTGGTGGAGAATGCGCATGGAGCATTCGGCATACCGCCGATCTGGCGACAGCATCGTTCGCTTGCGCGGAGGCTTCGCTTCAGGCCCGCCACAGGCAACGCGAGGATCGGCATGAAATCCGAAGACGCGATCAAGACCAAAGGGCGGCCGTTCACCGGCGCCGAATATATCGAGAGCCTGCGCGACGGCCGCGAGGTCTATATCTATGGCGAACGGGTCAAGGACGTCACCACGCATCCGGCATTTCGCAATGCCGCGCGTTCGATCGCGCGGCTCTATGACGCGCTGCACGACCGAGAAGACCAAGGAACTGCTGACCGCCACGACCGACACCGGATCCGGCGGCTTCACCCACAAATTCTTCCGCGTCGCGCGCTCGCGCGAGGATCTGGTTGCGCAACGCGACGCCATCGCGCACTGGGCGCGCATGTCCTACGGCTGGATGGGGCGCTCGCCGGATTACAAGGCGTCGCTGATGAACACGCTCGGCGCCAATTTCGATTTTTACGGCAAGTTCGCCGACAACGCGAAGGCGTGGTACCGGCGCGCGCAAGAGAACGTGCTGTTCATGAATCACGCCATCGTCAATCCGCCGGTCGATCGCTCCAAGCCGGTCGATCAGGTCAAGGACGTGTTCATCACCATCCAGAAGGACACCGACGCCGGCATCTATATTTCCGGCGCCAAGGTGGTGGCGACCGCCTCGGCGCTGACGCATTACAATTTCCTCGGCCAGAACGCCGCCGTGCCGCTGCACGACACCGATCTCGCGGTGATGTTCATCGCGCCGATGAACGCGCCGGGCGTAAAACTGTTTTGCCGCACGTCATACGAGATGACGGCGAGCGTGATGGGGACGCCGTTCGATTATCCGCTGTCGTCGCGCTTCGACGAGAACGACGCGATCTTCGTGTTCGACAATGTTTTCATCCCCTGGGAAGACGTGCTGCTGCACCGCGATCTCGAGAAGCTGAAAATCTTCTTCCCGCAATCGGGTTTCCTGGCCGGCTATCAATTCCAGGGCTGCACGCGGCTTGCGGTCAAGCTCGACTTTCTCGTCGGCATCCTCGCCAAGGCCTTGCGCGCGGCCGGCTCCGACGAATTTCGCGGCAATCAGGCCATGCTCGGCGAGGTCATCGCCTGGCGTCATCTGTTCTGGGCGCTGACCGACGCCATGGCGCTGAGTCCGACACCGTGGGTCAACGGCGCGGTGCTGCCGAACCTGCAATCCGGCTCGAGCTACCGCGTCTTCGCCGGCGACGCCTATGGCCGCGTCAAGGAGATCGTCGACAAGATCGTCGCCTCGTCGCTGATCTACCTGCCGTCCTCCACCAAGGATTTCAAAAATCCGGCGATCGACCGCTACCTGGCGCGCTATGTGCGCGGTTCCTACGGCATCGACTACAAGGAGCGCATCAAGGTGATGAAGCTTCTGTGGGATGCGATCGGCACCGAATTCGGCGGCCGCCACGAACTTTACGAGCGCAATTACGCCGGCAATCACGAGGACATCCGCACTTCAGGCGCTGTGGAACGCGCAAAGTTCGGGCGCGCTCGAGCAGATGACGGCGCTCGCCGAGCAATGCATGTCCGAATACGACGAGAATGGCTGGACCGATCCGGCCTGGCTCAATCCGGACGACGTCGCCTATCCCGGTCTGCCCGAGGAACGCCGCGCGGCGGAGTGACAGCATGAGCTGGATCGATCAGCGGCCCGACGATGCGATGGATGGCGCCTTCACGGCGGTCGCGCCCGGTCCGGTCGCGAGCGTCGAAGCGCCGGTGTTTCGCGAAGCGATGAGCCGGCTCGGCGCCGCGGTGCATGTCGTGACCACTGCGGGTCTCGCCGGCAAATCCGGCTTCACCGCAACCGCGGTGTGCTCGGTGTCGGATCAGCCGGCGATGCTTCTCGTCTGTCTCAATCGCCGCAGCAACTCGGCGCCGCTGCTCGCGCAAAACGGCGTGTTTTGCGTCAACACGCTCGGCGCCGGCGAAGAGAAGCTCGCCGATCTGTTCGCCGGCAGAAGCGGCGTGCATCTCGCAGAGCGTTTTGCGCTGGGCGAATGGATGACGCTCAAAACCGGCGCGCCGGTGCTGGTCTCCGCCGTCGTCGCGTTCGACTGCCGCACCATCGAAATCAAGGCGATGGCCTCGCACAACGTCGTGTTCGGTGCGGTCGAAGCGGTCCGGCTCGGACCGAGCGGCCCGGCGCTGGTCTATCACGACCGCGCCTATAAGGGGCTGTAGGCCATCGCGCAATTTGCTGCCGCCGAATTGTGCTAATTTCCTATGTATATTTCAATACGTTGCTGAAATTCGCAGCCGCGCACGAGGAACCCGCGCCAGCGTTCGGCGGTTATTTCGCTGGGCGGGGGTCACACACTGAAGCCCCTCACAGGACATGGAGAACGTCCTGATGGCGAACGAACAGAACAACCCGCAGAACCCGCAGCAGGGTGGTCAGAACAAGCCCGGCCAGCAGCAGCAGGGCGGGCAGAATAAGCCCGGTCAGCAGCAGGGTGGCCAGAACAAGCCCGGCCAAGGCGGCCAGCAGGGTGGTCCAGAGCGGCCAGGCGGGTTCAACCGCTAACGTTTAACGTTCGATTACGGCGGCAGCCCGCGCCAGGCGGGCTGCCGCTTTTTTGTTTGTGCAAAGCGCGGATCGTCTCCTTGCGCGCGGCTTCTTCTTGGGCGCGATCGGCCTATGCTAGCGATGGCCAACACGCTGCCATTGTTTCATCTATCCGGCGATCCGGCCGACGATCAGGCGTTCGACTTCATTCACGTCGAGACCATCGCCTCGCGGTCTTCGATCCACGACTGGACGATCCGCGCGCACCGTCACCGCAATCTGTTTCAGATCCTGCTGATCGAGCGCGGCGGCGGCGAGATGACGTTCGATGCGGCGCAACTGAGCTTCACCGCTCCCGCCGCGATCCTCATTCCGGCGGCGATCGCGCACGGCTTTCGCTTCGAACGCGATGTCACCGACGGTTGGGTGGTGAGTTTCACCGAGGATGCCGCGGGCGCGCTGACCGATCGTGCCGGCGAAGCCTTGGCGCGGTTGCGCACGCTCGCCGAGCAGCCCATCGTGCCGATTGGCGACGAGACCGAGCGCAGGCGGCTGTCGGCGCTGTGCGCGGAATTGTTCGAGGAGCACAGTCTCGCCCGCGAAGGCTATCGGCTGGCGATGCGCGGTATCCTCGTTCTGATCGCCGTCGGCGTGGCGCGGCTCGCCGCCAGCTACGCGCGCACCGGCGCCGTCACGCTGCGGCCCGCCGACGCCACGGTGGCGCAATTGCGGGCCCTGGTGGACGAGCATTTCCGCAGGGAACGCCTGCTCGGCTTTTATGCCGAAAAGATCGGCATGACCGTCGACCGGCTCAACGACCACGTCAAACGCGCAACCGGCGTCACCGCCGGTCATCTTATCCGTCAGCGCGTGCTGACCGAAGCCAAGCGCCAGCTGGTCTTCACCACGCAGCCGATCCACGACATTTCCGAGGAGCTCGCCTTCGCCGATCCGTCGCATTTCGCGCGGTTCTTCCGCAAGCAGACCGGCACGACGCCGCACGAATTCCGCGACCAACCTGGCGCTCGTTTCTAATAGCCTCGATAAGGCTGACAGGCTCCGGCCTGCACCGTGTAGCCCGGCGGGCACCCGTTCCAGGTGTTCCATCCGCCGCCAACCGCGCCGCGATACGGCTTACAGACGCCGCCCTGCACCGTGTAGCCCGGCGGGCACGGCCGATAACCGTAGTAGTAGGGCGACGGTCGAGGCCGCGGAGGCGGATAGTTGTAGTACTGCGCAACACGCAGCTGGTAGCGTGCCCAGCCACCGCGCCCACCAATCCAAATGCGAAAACGACTCTTGTTATCGTACGCATGCAGCCCCCCTTCGGTCGTCTGAGACGTATCACGAATGTGGCCTGATTCCCGACCTTCAGTTCAGCAAAAAACCAATCACCGTATCGGCGTAAACCTTCGGCTGTTCCATATTGGCGATATGCGCCGCTTCGAGCACGGCGATCTTGGCGCCGGGAATGTGGGCGCGGATGAATTCGTTGCCTTCGAGCGGCGTCGCCGGATCGTGCTTGCCGGCGATGACCAAAGTCGGCGCGGTGATTTTCGACAGCAGCGGACGATGATCCATGTCGCGGATTGCTTCGCCGCAGCCGACATAGCCGTCGACTTTGGTGGCGACGAACATGTCGTGCATCTTCGCCATTGTCTGCGGCGCGCGCTCGCGGAAATCCTTGGTGAACCAGCGCTCCATATTGGCGTCGACGATGCCCTCCAGCCCTTTCTCGCGCACGAACTTGATACGGCCGTCCCAGATCGATTTGTCGGGAAAGTATGACGACGTGTTGGATAAAATCAGCTTGTCGATGCGGTTCGGCGCATTGGCGCCGAGCCATTGTCCGACCATGCCGCCCATCGACAAGCCGCACCAATTGATCTTCTGGATGCCGAGCCCGTCGAGCACCGCGAGCACGTCGCGGCCAAGCCGCTCCATCGTATAGGGGCCCTTGGGCACGCTCGATTTGCCGTGGCCGCGGCGGTCGTAGCGCAACAGACGGAAATGTCGGATCAATGGCGCGACCTGCTCGTCCCACATATGCAGGTTGGTGCCGAGCGAATTCGACAGCATCAATACCGGAGCACTGTCCGGCCCTTCGAGCTCGGCATGGATGATGGCGCCGTCGTCGGTTTTGATATCCGGCATCGATGGTCCTCCCTGCGATTTTGCGCTTTCTAGCACCCTTTCCATGCGCCGCGCGAGGCGCTAAGCGATTGGGCAGCGATGGAGTAACCCATATGGCGATGACGATGAATGGCGAGGTTCAACTCGCCGCCCCGCCGCAGATGGTGTGGGAGAAGCTCAACGATGTCGCGACGCTCAAGACCTGTATTCCCGGCTGCGAGTCGCTGGAAAAGACATCCGACAATGAAATGCAGGCGGTCGCCACGGTGAAAATCGGACCGGTCAAGGCCAAGTTCAAAGGCAAAGTGACTTTGTCCGATCTCGATCCGCCGAACGGCTACAAGATTTCGGGCCAGGGCGACGGCGGCGTCGCCGGCTTCGCCAAGGGCGGCGCCACCGTAAAACTCACGCCGAAGGATGGCGGCACGCTGCTCGCCTATGACGTCGAGGCGCAGATCGGCGGCAAGCTCGCGCAACTCGGCCAGCGGCTGGTCAACGGTGCGGCCAAGAAAGTCGCCGACGATTTTTTTGCGAATTTCGCCAAGGCGGTCAATCCGCAGCCGGCGTAGAATTGGCAGCCCGCCTATGAGGCGGGCTGCCGGCAGATTCGACGGTCGCGCTGCTACTGACAGGAATGACGCTGTCCGTCGCGACCAACATAGGTGCCGCTCGCCGGATCGAAGGAGCGGTACCGCGCGCAATTGCTGGTTTCGTTACCGGGCGCGGTCGTTACCGCGCCGGTGCCGGTGTATTGCGGCGCGCCGCTCGGCTCCGCGATCATCCCACCGTCATTGGCAGCTTTGCCGTTCTGCGCGAACGCCGGCGTGCTGGCCATCGCGCCGCCAAGAGCGAGCGCCGCCAAGATAATTGTAATTTTCGATCGCATGTTTGTTTACTCCGTGTTTATGCCGTAACGCACTGGCGCGCTGACGGCGGTCTCAGCGTTGCCTCTAGCGAGGGAAATAACAGGCGCGGATGTCGTTCCCTTCGCCTCACGCAATTCAGCCACGCGCGCAGTTCGGCATCGCCCCACATTCGGAACGCCAATGTCGGCCGGAACTCCCTTGACCGCCGCCTAGGCCACGGTTCAGAGTAATTCTCGTTCCAGGGTACGAAAAACGGCAAAAAACGCCTCGAATTCGCCTCTGGACCGGTCCGGCGATTCGAAACCCGCCGAAATCGCGACGTTCTGGCCGAAAATTCTAGGGAGGAGTCCCATGGCCGCCACCGATACCGCTGCCGTTTCAATGACGGTGAACGGCAAACCCGTTACCGCCAACATCGATCCGCGCACTTTGCTGGTGCAATTGCTGCGCGAGAATCTGCGGCTCACCGGCACGCACGTTGGCTGCGACACCTCGCAATGCGGCGCCTGCGTCGTCCACGTCAACGGCAAGGCGATAAAATCGTGCACCGTGCTGGCGCTGCAGCTTGAAGGCGCCGATGTGCTCACCATCGAGGGCTTGGCGGCGCCGGATGGGCCGCTGCATCCGATGCAGGAAGCGTTTCGCGAGAACCACGGCCTGCAATGCGGCTATTGCACGCCGGGGATGATCATGACGGCGGTCGATATCGTGCGCCGCAAAGGCAACGAGCTCGACGACCGCACCATCCGTGAGGAGCTCGAAGGCAATATCTGCCGCTGCACCGGCTACCACAACATCGTCAAGGCGATCGCCGCCGGCGGACGCGCCATGCGCGGCGGCGGTTCCGCAAGCAAAGCCGCGGAATAAACAAGGCCAGGGAGTGATTGCCGGAGGGCAATGACATGAGCGGAACCGGTATCGGCGCCGCAGTGCGCCGCAAGGAAGATCGCCGCTTCATCACCGGCATGGGTCACTACACCGACGACATCACCCGCCCGGGCCAGGTTTTTGCCTATTTCCTGCGTTCACCCCACGCGCATGCCACGATCAAGTCGATCGACGCCAAGGCCGCGTCCGGCATGCCGGGCGTGCTCGCCGTCCTCACCGGCGCCGAGCTTGCCAATGACAAGATCGGCAATCTCATCTGCGGTTGGATGATTCATTCCAAGGACGGCTCGCCAATGAAAATGGCGGCGCATCAGGCGCTCGCCGTCGGCAAAGCTTGCCATGTCGGCGATGCGATCGCGGTGGTGATCGCGGAAACGCTGGCGCAGGCGCGCGATGCCACGGAGAAAGTCAAAGTCGATTACGCGGTCCTTCCGACCGTCGCCGATCCGGCGGCGGCGCAAAAAGCCGGCGCGCCGCTGATCCACGACATCGCGCCGAACAACACGATCTATCAGTGGCATCTCGGCGACGCCAAAGCGGTCGATGCGGCGTTCAAGTCGGCCAAGCACGTCTGCAAGCTCGACATCGTCAACAATCGGTTGGTGCCGAATGCGATCGAGCCGCGCGCGGCGATCGGCGATTACGATTCCGGCACCGGCGCCTTCACGCTGTGGAATACCACCCAGAACCCGCACGTGGCGCGGCTGGTCATCGCCGCCTTTGTCGGCATGGCCCCCGAGCACAAGCTGCGCGTGATCGCGCCCGATGTCGGCGGCGGTTTTGGCTCGAAGATTTTCATCTATCCCGAGGAAGTCGTGGCGCTGTGGGCGTCGAAGCGCGTCGGCCGGCCGGTGAAATGGGTTTGCGACCGCTCCGAGGCTTTCCTCGCCGACGCGCACGGGCGCGATCACGTCACCCATGCCGAGATGGCGTTCGACGGCGACGGCAGGATTTTGGGCCTGCGCGCCAAGACCATCGCCAATCTTGGCGCTTACATGTCGACTTTTTCGTCGTCGGTGCCGACTTATCTCTACGCCACGCTGCTGTCGGGCCAGTACGAGATCCCGCAAATCTATTGCGAGGTCGACGCCGTCTATACCAACACCGTGCCGGTCGACGCCTATCGCGGCGCCGGCCGCCCGGAAGCGACCTTTGTGGTCGAGCGGCTGGTCGAAGTCGGCGCGCGCGAATTGGGCCAGGACCCGGCCGAGCTGCGGCGCAAGAATTTCATCCAGAAATTTCCGCACCAGACGCCGGTCATCCTGACCTACGACGTCGGCGATTATAATGCCTCGCTCAAGAAGGCGATGGAGCTCGCCGACTGCAAGGGGTTCGGCAAGCGCAAGCGCGAATCGGCGCGCAACGGCAAGCTGCGCGGCATCGGCTTTTCGACCTATATCGAAGCCTGTGGCATCGCGCCGTCGCAAGCCGTCGGTTCGCTTGGCGCGGGCGTGGGTTTATGGGAATCCGCCGAGGTGCGGGTCAATCCGACCGGGTCGGTTGAAGTCCTCACCGGCAGCCATGCTCACGGCCAGGGCCACGAAACCACTTTCGCCCAGCTTGTCTCTGAGCGGCTCGGGATCTCGATCGACGACGTCTCGATCGTGCACGGCGACACCGACAAGGTGCAATTCGGCATGGGCACCTATGGCTCGCGCTCGGGCGCGGTCGGCATGTCGGCCATCGTCAAGGCGCTCGACAAGGTCGAGGCCAAGGCCAAGAAGGTCGCCGCTTACATGCTGGAAGCGGCCGAAGGCGATATCGAATTCAAGGACGGCAAATTCAGCGTGGCCGGCACCGACAAATCGGCCGCCTGGGGCGACGTGACGCTCAACGCCTATATCGCGCACAAATTCTCCGGCCAGGAGCTCGAGCCTGGTTTGAAGGAAACCTCGTTTTACGATCCGACCAATTTCACCTTTCCCGCCGGCTGCCACATCTGCGAGGTCGAGGTCGACACCGAAACCGGCACTACCGAGATCATGTCCTGGACCGCGGTCGACGATTTCGGCGTTATCATCAATCCGATGATCGTCGAGGGCCAGGTTCATGGCGGTATCGCGCAGGGCGTCGGCCAGGCTTTGTGCGAAGGCGCCGTATATGACGATGGCGGTCAGCTCGTCACCGGTTCGTTTATGGACTACTGCATGCCGCGTGCGGAACTCTTTCCCGCGCTCAAGGTCGAGACGACGCTGACTAAGTGCCCGTCCAATCCGCTCGGCATCAAGGGCTGCGGCGAAGCCGGCGCCATCGCCGCGCCGGCCGCGGTCATCAACGCCATCACCGACGCGATCGGTACCGAACATCTCGCCATGCCGGCGACCCCGGCAACGGTTTGGGCCGCGTTGCAAAAGTCGAACAAAATGCCGCAGGCGGCATAACGGAGGACTTCGATGTACGCATTCACTTTCCATCGTCCGCAAACCGTGCGCCAGGCGGCGGGCCTGCTCACCAAGAATGGCGACGCCAAATTGCTCGCCGGCGGGCAGACGCTGTTGCCGACAATGAAGCTTCGCCTCGCCGGTCCGCCGCAGATCCTCGACATGACGTTGATCGAGGGGCTCACCGGCATCGAGTTGAGCGGGCGCTCGCTTTCCATTGGCGCGATGACCACGCATAACGAAGTTCATACCTCCCCGGTCGTGCAGCAGGCCGCGCCGGTTCTGGCCAAGCTCGCCGGCCTGATCGGCGATCCGGCGGTGCGGCACCGCGGCACAATCGGCGGCTCGGTCGCCAACAACGATCCGAATGCCGATTATCCGGCCGCTTGTCTCGGTCTCGGCGCCACCATCGTCACCAACAAACGCCGCGTCAAAGCCGACGATTTCTTCACCGGTATGTTCTCGACCGTGCTCGAGCCTGCCGAGATCATCACCAAGGTGATTTTCCCACTGCCGAAAAAGGCGGCCTATCAGAAATTTCGCAATCAGGCGTCGCGCTTTGCGCTGGTCGGCGTGTTTGTGAGTAAGCGCGGCAGCGATATCCGCGTCGCCGTTACTGGCGCCGGGTCGAACGGCGTGTTCCGCGTCAAATCGTTCGAGGAAGCGTTGAAGAAGCGGTTTTCGCCGAAATCCCTCGAAGGTTTGACGATTCCGGCCGATGGCATGAACAGCGACATCCACGGCAGCGCCGAATATCGCGCCCACCTCGTCGGCGTGTTGGCGCGGCGGGCTGTTGCGGAGGCCATCGGCAAGCCGGCTCCCTGACAGTTCTCCTGTCGTACCCGCGCCGGCGGGGCATCCAGTATTCACCGAAACTGCGGTGTTTACTGGATCATTCGCTTTCGGCGGTCGATGACGAGGAGGGGACAAAACCCGCGTCGATGACTACATTGCGAGCATGAGCAACAAAACTTCGCTGCGCCCGCTTCCGGCTTCGATCGATGCCATCGTCGATCTTCTGGCCGAAGCCGATTATCTGGCCGACCGCTCGCTCGGCACGGTGCTCTATCTGGCGCTCAAAATGGGCCGCCCGATATTTCTCGAAGGCGAGGCCGGCGTCGGCAAGACCGAGATCGCCAAGGTGCTGTCGTCGACGCTCGGCCGCCGCCTCATCCGGCTGCAATGCTACGAGGGTCTCGATGTCGCCGCCGCCGTCTATGAATGGAACTATGCCGCGCAAATGATCGCGATCCGCGTCGCCGAGGCGGAAGGCGAGCACGATCGCGCGCGACTCGAGCACGACGTGTTCTCTGAGCGCTTCCTGATCAAGCGTCCGTTGTTGCAGGCACTTGAGCCCGACACCGCCGGCGCGCCGGTGCTGCTAATCGACGAGATCGATCGCACCGACGAGGCTTTCGAGGCGTTCCTGCTCGAAGTGCTCGGCGACTTTCAGATCACGATTCCCGAAATGGGCACTGTCAAAGCCGCGCAGCCGCCGGTCGTGGTCATCACGTCGAACCGCACCCGCGAAGTGCACGACGCGCTCAAACGGCGCTGTCTGTATCACTGGGTGGGTTATCCGAACGCCGAACGTGAACTGGCGATCGTGCGCGCGAAAGTGCCCGGCGTCGGCAAAAAGCTGTCCGAGCAGGTCGTGGCCTTCGTGCAGGCCTTGCGCAAGCAGGATTTGTTCAAATCGCCGGGCGTCGCCGAAACGCTGGATTGGGCGGCGGCTTTGTCCGAGCTCGACGTGATGGCGCTCGATCCCGCCACAGTCTCCGACACGCTCGGCGTCCTGCTCAAATATCAGGACGACATCGCGCGGCTCGAGGGCACGAAGGTCAAGGAACTGCTCGACGAGATGAAATCGGAGCTGCGGGCGGCGGAGTAACGGAAATGGCAGAGCAATCGGGTCGGCTCGCCGAAAATGTTGTCTATTTCGCCCGCGCGTTGCGCGCGGCGGGCATCCCGGTGGGGCCAGGCGCTGTGCTCGACGCGCTCGAAGCTTTGCAGACGGCGGCCGTCGGCGCCCGCGAGGATTTTTACTGGACACTGCACGCGGTATTCGTGAAGCGCCACGAACATTCGATCCTGTTCGATCAGGCGTTCCGCATCTTCTTTCGCCGCCGCGGCTATGTCGATCAGCTCCTGGCAATGATGCTGCCGCAAGTTCCGGCGCCGCCGCAGGTGCCGGCCGCCGGCGCGACTCGCATCCACGAAGCGCTGTTCTCCGGGCTCGACGACAAGCTCAAGAAGGAGCGCGAGATCGAGCTCGACGCCCGCATGACCGTGTCTGACCGCGAAGTGCTGCAGCAAAAAGATTTTGCGCAAATGACCACGGCCGAAATCGCGGCGGCGAAACAGGCGATGCAGCGGCTCGTCCTGCCGCTCGCCGAAGTGCGCACGCGGCGGCTCGCGCCGCATCCGCGCGGCCATCTCATCGACATCCGGCGCACCTTGCGTGCCAGCATGAAGGGCGGCGGCGATTTCATCGATCTGCGCTTTATCGGCCCGAAGACACGGCCGCCGCCGCTGGTGGCGCTGCTCGATATTTCGGGCTCCATGAGCCAATACAGCCGAATCTTTTTGCATTTTCTCCATGATCTGACCGATGCGCGAAAGCGCGTCAGCACGTTTTTGTTCGGCACGCGTCTCAGCAATGTCACCCGTGCGCTGCGCGAGCGCGATCCGGACGACGCGCTAGCCGCCGTCTCGACCGCCGTTCCCGACTGGTCGGGCGGAACGCGGATCGCCTCGTCGCTGCGGGCTTTCAACAAATTGTGGGTGCGCCGCGTACTCACGCAAGGCGCGATCGTGCTGCTGATCACAGATGGGCTGGAGCGCGACGCCGATGACACGCTCGGCTTCGAGATTGACCGGCTGCACCGTTCCTGCCGGCGGCTGATCTGGCTCAATCCGCTGTTGCGCTTCGAGGGTTTCGAGGCCCGCGCGCGCGGCGTAAAAACCATGCTGCCGCATGTCGACGAATTCCGGCCGATCCACAATCTTGAATCGATGGCGGGATTGGTCGCCGCGCTCCGGCACGGCGGCGACCGCGCCGGCGATCCCAAGGCGTGGATGCAAAAGGTGGCCTGAGGACCTATATTCGCCCGTGAAATTGACGGAGGCTCACCATGCTTTCCACCGACAACGACATTCTCCAGGCCGCCGAGCAATGGCGCAAGGACGGCCGGGCGGTTGCGCTCGCGACCGTGGTCGAGACCTGGGGCTCGGCGCCGCGGCCGGTCGGCTCCAATCTTGTCATCGACGAGGACGGCAATTTCCTCGGCTCGGTGTCCGGCGGCTGCGTCGAGGGCGCCGTCGTGACCGAGGCGCTCGACGTGATCGAGAGCGGTAAGCCCAAAATGCTGGAATTCGGCGTTGCCGACGAAACCGCATGGAAGGTCGGATTGTCTTGCGGCGGCACCATTCGGGTGTTCGTGGAGAAAGTGGAGTAGCATTGCAGCGTCATGCAACTCGACATCCTGAGCACCCTCAATGCCGAACGCGCGGCGCGCCGCGCGGCGGTAGTCGTCACCAATGTCGAAACTGGCGGCCAGCGGCTGGTCAAGGGGGCCGACATCGCCCGGGATCCGCTGCGTCCGCTGCTTGCCGATCACCTGCGCACCAGCAAAAGCGGCATGGAGCAAACCGCGGAAGGCCGCGTCTTCCTCACCGTCTATGTGCCGGCCCCACAGCTCGTCATCACCGGCGCCGTGCATATCAGCCAGGCATTGGCGCCGATCGGCAATTTGCTCGGCTACGACGTGACGATTGTCGATCCGCGCACCGCCTTTGCCTCGCCGGAGCGCTTCCCAGACGTGAAGGTGATCGCCGAGTGGCCCGATACCGCGCTGCCGCCGCTCAACGTCGATCGTTACAGCGCCTTCGTCGCGCTCACCCACGATCCCAAGATCGACGATCCGGCGCTGCTGCATGCGCTGTCGCGCGAGTGCTTTTATATCGGCGCGCTCGGCTCGCGCAAAACTCATGCCCGCCGCGTCGAGCGGTTGCGCGCACAGGGCGTTAGCGACGCCGACATCGCCCGCATTCATGCGCCGATCGGGCTCAATATCGGCGCGGTGTCGCCGGCCGAAATCGCGGTTTCGATCATTGCCCAGATCACCGAGCGGCTGCGCGAGAAAGGCGAACCCGCGGAATCTGCCGCCGCGGTGAAGGCTGCGTCATGAAGTTCGGAGCAGTGGCGCCCGAGGAGGCGCTCGGCGCGACGGCTGTGCATACGATCCGGCAGGGCGCGCTGGTGCTCAAGAAGGGCACGTTGATCAGGCCCGGGGAAGTGGCAGCGCTCGAAGCGGCAGGCATCAAGGACGTTGTTGTGGCGCGGCTCGAACCGGGCGACGTATCCGAGGACGTCGCGGCCGCCGGCATCGCCAAAGCAGTCGCCGGGCAGGGCGTGCATGTCGATCGCGCGTTCACCGGGCGCGCCAACCTGTTCGCGGAAACCGCAGGTGTCCTCGTCGTCGACAAGGAGGCGATCGACCGGTTGAACCGCGTTGACGAAGCCATCACGCTGGCGACGCTGCCGGCCTACAAGCCGGTGGTCGCAGGCGAGATGATCGCGACGGTGAAAATCATTCCGTTCGGGGTCGCCAAGACCGCGCGCGACGCGGCGCTGGCCGGCGTGACGAAGCCGCTCCTTCAGGTCGACGCCCTATCGTGTCCGCAAGGTCGGCGTGGTCTCGACGCTATTGCCGGGGCTGGCGACCAAAGTGATCGATAAAACGCTGACGATTACCGCCGACCGCCTGGCTCCGGCCGGCGCCAGCATCGTCGCCGAGCGGCGTGTGCCGCATGAGCGCGCGGCGCTGGCTCGCGCGCTCGATGAGGTGCTCAAGGCCGGCGCGGAGCTCGCGATCGTGTTCGGCGCTTCGGCCATTGCCGATCGCCGGGATGTAATCCCGGCGGCGTTGGAGGAGATCGGCGGCCGGATCGAGCATTTCGGCATGCCGGTCGATCCCGGCAATCTGTTGATGATCGGCGCCGCCGATGGCCGCCCGGTGCTCGGCGCGCCCGGCTGCGCGCGGAGCCCGAAAGAAAACGGATTCGATTGGGTGCTGATGAGGTTATTGGCAGGTCTGAAGGTGCCGCGCGAGGATATTACCGGGTTCGGGGTCGGCGGGCTCCTGATGGAAATCGTGACCCGGCCGCAGCCGCGTAAGGAGCCGGTGCATCCCGCCCGCTCGATTGCCGCGCTCGTGCTGGCTGCCGGACGTTCGAGTCGCATGGGCGGTCCCAACAAGCTGTTGGCGGACATCGGCGGCCGGCCGCTGGTCCGCATCGTCGCTGAGGAAGCGCTGGCATCGCGGGCGCGGCCAGTCATCGTCGTCACCGGTCATCAGCGCGAGCGCGTCGAGGCTGCGCTCACCGGCCTCGCGGTCAAGTTCGTGCACAATCCGCATTTCGCCGACGGGCTGGGCGGCTCGCTCAAGACCGGAATCGCCGCGCTGCCCGCGGAGGTCGACGGCGTCATCGTCTGCCTCGGCGACATGCCCCAGGTCGATGCCGGTTTGATCGATCGTCTGATTGGCACGCTCGATCCCGACAAGGGCGCGCTGATCGTGGTGCCGACCATCGATGGCAAGCGCGGCAATCCGGTGGTCTGGTCGCGCCGCTTCTTTGCCGAACTCATGGCGGTCGAGGGCGACGTCGGGGCGCGTTACCTGATCGGCCGCTATCCGGAAGCCGTGGCCGACGTGCCGCTGTCCGGTACGGCCGTGCTCACCGACGTCGACACCCCCGAGGCGCTCGAGGCGGTGAAGGCGGAGCTCGAAAAGACGTAAATCCCGCCCGCCTTTGCGGGGCGAAAGCCGAATTCACCAACTTGCAACCCTTCCCGGTTAACCTTTGGCGGTCTTCCGGGGAGGGGCCCCATGGTGAAGCCTGCGTTCAAGTTTGTGCGGAATTTCCTGCTCGCGATCGCGGGTTTTATCCTCTTTGTCATCGCGATCGCCACCGCGCAGGCGGCCGGCGCGCTCGCGGTTGGCGTCTGCGGCGCCTATGGCTATGGCTTCGACTACAGCAATGTCCGGGACGCCAGCGCCGCGGCGATGAGCAAATGCGCCGGCGGCAGCTGCAAAGTGGTCGGCGTGGTGCACCGCGGCTGCGCGGCGATGGCGGTCGACGCCAAGAACCCGTGCGGCTCGTTCGGCTGGGCGATCAATCCGCATCTCGGCAAGGCCGAGAACGCCTCGATGCGCCGCTGCGTCCAATTCGGCGGCCGCGACTGCGTGGTGCGCGCCTGGGCCTGCGACGAGAAGGGCTAAGCGCCCGCTCAATATCTGGCGCTAAAGCCAAGCCGCAGATAGGGTCCGGTGCGGCGATCGGAATCCATCGACCAGCCGCCGCCGGCCGACCATTCCAGCGCCGCGAAGTGCAGCGCCGTGATGTGCGCGCCGACCTCCAGTTGCTGGAAATTGCCGCACCACAGCATCTGGCTTTCCGGTCCGACGAACATCGCATCGAAGACGCGATAGCCGACCGCCGCGCGCACCGATCCGGTCGGGCCGATCGAGGCCAGCGTGCCGTTGACGGCGGCCATGGTGTTGACGGTCGGCTGATACCAAACCTCGGTGGCGAATTGGCCGCCGACATAAAGGCCGCGCAGCCGGCTGCCCGGGTCATAGGGCGAAAGCCGATAATCCTGCACCACCGGCCCGGCGAACACGCTGACGGTGAGATTGGCGCCGACGAACCGCCAGCCCGGCATGGCCGCGCCCGACAGCATCGTGCCGTCAACGGTCGCTCCTCCCAGCGCGCCTGACGTGTAGGTGTAGCGCCCGCCGTTGAGCAGAAGTTTGAGCGTGAAACCGTCGGGTCGAGCCCGCCCGGCGACCACAAGCCGCCGCCGTAAAGGAAGTCGCCGTATCGCCACAGGTCGGCGCCGCCGAAGATGAGAAAAGAAGGGGCATTGGGCGGAACGTCTTGCGCTCGGCCCGCCGCACTCGACAAAAGCATGCTTGCGACGGCAACCGCCATCGCGCCGACAACCCGTAGCACTGACACTGAGGCCCCGAGCCCCTTAAGCGTTCAGACGCCACAAATGCTACTTTCGCGCCGCGCTGAGATGAAGGGGGAATCGCGCGCGATATCGATAATCTTAGAGTTGCTGCGGCGGCTAAGGAGCGCCGGTCTGCCCTGCAAGATTGGAGTATGTCGGGGCGGCGGCGCACGTTATACGTCTGCGTCGCCGACCGGGAATTGAACGATGACAGTTTCGACCGCCGATTTGCCGATTGCCCGCACCGCCGAATTTTCGCGGCGGCGGATCGCGATCGGCTTCATGAATTGGGCCCATGCGCTCGATCATTTCGTCATCCTGATCTATCCCACCGTCGTCATCGAACTTGAGGTCGTGTACGGCCGCTCCTATTCGGCGCTGATCGCGCTGGCGACCGCCTCATTCGTCGCCTTCGGACTGTTCTCGCTGCCGGCGGGCTGGCTCGGCGACCGCTGGAGCCGCCGCAACCTGATGGTCACCTTCTATCTCGGCTGCGGCGTGTCGTTGATCGGCGCGGCTTTCGCGCCATCGCTGTATGTCCTGGGCTTTGCGCTGTTTTCGCTCGGCATGTTCGCGGCGATCTATCATCCGGTCGGCACCGCGGTGATCCTCGAAAACGCCACGGTGCGCGGCCGCACGCTGGCGTTCAACGGCGTCTGCGGCAATCTCGGCGTCTCGCTCGCCGCCGGCATCACGGCAACGCTGACGGCGGCATTCTCCTGGCGCGGCGCCTTTTTGGTGCCGGGCGTGATCTGCGTCGCGACCGGCTTGATCTATCCGTGGCTCGTTTCCGACGACGAGAAGCATCGCGCCGCAGCGCGCTCGACCACGCGCGGATGTGTCGCTGCCGTTTCCGATCGCGGTGACGCTATTCGCTCTTTTCGTCATCGTCGCGTTGAGCGCCGGGCTTGGTGTTCAACACGATCTCGGTCTCGCTGCCGAAGATCGTCGATGAGCGCGTCGGCAACGACATTTCGCTGCTCGCGGTCGGCGGCCTGACCACGGCGGTGTTCCTGTGCGGCGCCGTCGCGCAAATCACCGTCGGCCGGCTGGTCGAGCGCTTCCCGCTGCACATCCTGTTCGCCGCGCTCGCCGTCATGCAGTTCTCCGGCGTGGTGTGGGCGGCTTATGCCAGCGGCGTGACGCTTCTGTTCGCGCTCGCTTTCACCATGGCGGCGATCTACGGCCAGATCACGGTGAACGATCTCGTCATCGCCCGCTATACCGCGGACGCCTGGCGCGGCCGGGTCTATGCGGTGCGCTACTTCCTCACCTTCATGGTTTCCGGCGTCGCCGTGTCGTTGATCGCGGTGCTCTACGGCCGTGGCGGCTTCGGCCTCGTGCTCGACGCCACCGCGCTCATGGCGCTCGGCTTTCTCATCGCGGTCCTGTTGATCGCGGTGATCGCCAATGGCGTCGAGAAAGCGCGTTCGCCGCAGCCGGCGGAGTGACACGTAACCCGTCACTCTGTGCAGAGCGGCGAGCCGATACAGGCCCGCGGCGAAGTCGCGGCGCGCCCGACTGACTGCGGCCGTCAGGATGACAGATTCCCGCTACGCCGGATTCTTCGCCGCCAGCGCCATCCCGATCATCGCCGTGCCGCCGAACAGCATGTTGATGCCGACCAGCAGGCCGAGCGCCCAGGTCGCGGTTCCCGGCAGGCCGGCGAAAATAATGCCGGCGAGGATAAGGTCGACGATGCCGCTCGCCAGCATCCAGCCCCAGCGGCCGGTCAGCTGGGTGCGATGCTCGATGGCATACATGATCGTGGCGATGCCTTCGACGATGAAGAAGGCGATCAGAACCAGCGTCAGCGACACCGTGCCGTTGATCGGCCAGCGGATCAGGACAATGCCCGCCGCGATGCCGATGACGGCGGAAATCAGCGCCCACCAGAAGCCGGGCGCGTTGCGCATCCAGAATGTGGTGACCAGCCCGACGCCGCCCGCAGATCAGGAACAGCCAGCCGATGACGAGCGTGAATGCCAGCGTCGCGACCTCGCGGCACGATGATCGCCGCGACGCCGAGAATGACCAGCATGATGCCTTCGAACAGAAACAGACCCCAATGGGCATGGATCGCGTTTGCGACCTGGCGCTGCAGGTCGCCGTACCGGGGGTTGATTCATCGTCATTGCTCACTCCCTGAAAATTGGGCCGCCGGCTGCGTTGATGGCTTGCGGCGCCCGGCTCATTAACGATTGGGAACGAGTTCCAGCCGTCAGTGTTACACAAAAGCCAGCCTTGCATAACCGCCCTACAGCGCCTATGTAGGCTGTGCGACGTCGAGCTTAAGGGCTCCGTCGCGGGACGGCCACGGTTACGATAGGCGACGCCGGATGTACGCGCGCCTTGTCGTTCGTGGCCGTTAGCATTTTCAGGCCTGTCTGATCTCCCGCCCACGGCTGTGCTTTTCAGCCGCGCGATCAGCGCCATCGCGCCTGCCGGCGCGCGAATTTTGCCTTCATGGATGACGTAAGCAAACACGTCTCGCGGCGTCGCTTTGCGCCTTTTGGCGCGCGGCTCGACATGGGGCAGGTCGTTCGGGGCCTTTCCCTGCGGCCCACAATTCCAGGCGGTTGGCCCAGGCGGCGATCTCCTTCGGCGGATAGGCGGTCGGGACATTGTCCTTGCCGCGCTGCAGGCGCGCATAGACGAAGTCGCCGGTCAGGTCGGCGATATTGGGATATTTGGCGTGGTCGGTGAACACCACCGGCTTGGCGAAGCGGCGCAACAGCGCGATGAATTCGGCGTGTGCGAAAGCTGTCATGACGGACCTCGATGACGTGGCGCAGCCGCGCGGCCGTCGAATGTGTCCGGCAGCAATTCGAGAAAGCCGCCGAAATCGGCGGCGTCGAATTTTTTGGTCGGCGCGAATTGCCACAGTAGCGGGCCGAGATGCTCGCCGAGCTCGGTCACGCCGGAATCGAGGAAGCGCTGGATCGAATTGCCGGCCTCCTTGAGCACGCGGCGGTTGACGGCAAAGCGCGGCCCTTTGAGCGCGAACACGAAACCCGCCGGAACTTCACTCGCCCATTTGCGAAACGTCGCCGGCGTCTGCGAGCGGTAGAACGTGCCGTTGACCTCGATCGAAGTCAGCCGCTCGCTGGCATAGGCCAGCTCCTTGGCGTGCGGCAGCCCCTTCGGATAAAACACGCCGCGCCACGGCGCGAACGTCCAGCCGCCGATGCCGATGTGGATTTTGCCCGATTTTTGCGAAGTCATTGGGCTGTCATCGAGCGGTGCTAGGTGTGATCGCGCAAGTGGCGATGGAAGTGCAGTCTCAAGTAGTCGTTCCTATCGCCACAACGGCCACGGTGAGATCGGCGACGCCGGATGAACGCGCGCCCTCGCTCGTGGTCGTTTCCGTTTTTGCGGCGCTTCAGCCTGAATTCGGCGAGCAACGCCTTGGCCGCCTGCAAATCCGGCCTGTCGAAACCTTCGGTGAAGCCTGCCGTAGACCGGCGCTGAGCAGATCGCGCGCCTCGTCGTGGCGGCCGGTCTTCGCCAGCAATTTCGCCAGGCTCGTGGCGGCGCGCAGTTCGAGCGGGCGGCACGATTGCTTGGCCGCCATCGTCGACGGCCTCGCGCGAAAGTCGTGCTCCGCGGCGGCGGCATTGTCGCGCGATTGCGCCAGCAGAGATTTCGCCGCGCAGGCGATGATCTCCGGCTCGTAAAACCGATTGGCTTGCTTGTCCGCCTCGTCGCGACGCGCGCTCGAGCGGTCGCCAACGCGCGATCGGGGTGTCCCGCGTGCAGCTGCTGCTCGGCGATCAGGGCAGGAAGATCGGCTGAGAACCCGGCAAGAAGGGCTATTCGGCCGACTTCAGCATCTGCTCGATCCCGGCGTCGTAATCTCCCTGTCAGCGCCGCCAGCCAGCCGCGAAGAAATTGCGCGTCGGCCAGCGGCCAGGGAAACTTGTTGCGCTCGGCGAGCGGATAGAGCTCGTCGGCGACCGCTGCGCATGGCGTCCACGTCCTTGAGCATCGACATCGTCATGGCGGCCCATGTTGCAGCCCGTGCGCGAGCGAAAAGGCGTGGCCGAGGTCGCGGGCATCGTCGACGCACTGCCATGCCATGCTCTGCGGCCTGGTCGAGAAAGCCCTGACCCCACAGGCTGAGCGCGTAAAAGCTTCGCGCACAGACGCGCGAATCATGTCCGCCGAAATAATACGCGTGGTCGCGATGGCGCTTGCGGTCATAGAGGCGGATGACCTCCTGCGCTGCCTCGCTCATGCCGTCGAAATCCGCCGCCGGAGCTGCATCGGGACCTGGGCGTGATAGGCTTCGAGCAGCAGGTCGGAATTGTCGAGTTCGCGCGCGATCGCGACCAGTTCGTCGGCGAGCGCCGCGGCCTCGGCGCCACGGCCCGCTGGTCGTCGTGTGAAACCAAACGCCCCAGGTGGCGAGGAAGCGCTCGCGTCCGCGGTCCGGCATGGCGTGGCTGAGCGCCAGCGCCCGCCGGTAATGCGCCGCCGCTTCCTTGGAGGTCGGGCCGATCGCGATGATTTGCGCCAGGCCGAAGCCCAAGGCTGACGCCGAGCTCCAGCTCGTCTCGCTCCGGCGTCGTGCGGCATCGCCAGTGACGAGGCGCAGCGCGCTTGGCATAATGCGCGATCGATTCCTTCATGGCGAAGCGGCGCAGATCGCGGTCGGCGGCTTGCCGCCAATACTGGATTGCCTTTTCGCTCTGCGCCGGCGCGCTCGAATTGCTGGGCGATCACCTCCGGCGTCGTCTTGACGACGTCCGGAAATCGCTTCTCCAGCACCAGCGCGATGGCGGCATGCAGCTGCTGGCGGCGCGCGCGCAGCATGGTCGGAATAGGCGGTGTCCTGGACCAGCGCGTGCTTGAACGAATAGACCGCATTCGGCGGCGTGCCGCGCATGAACAGCAGCTCCGCTTCGGTCAGCCGGATCAGCGCGTCCTGCAGCACGGCATCGGGCAGGCCGGCGACCGCGGCCAGAACCTCGTAGGAAAACTCCCGGCCGATGGCGGCGCCGATCTGCAAAACTTCGCGCGCCGAGCCGAGCCGGTCGACGCGCGCCATCAGCGACGCTTGCAGCGTGGTCGGAATGGCGAGCGGCTGTGCATCGGCCGGTCGAGGACGTAGCTGATCGCTGGCCTCGTGCAATTGCTCGCTTTCCAGCACGGCCTTGGTCAGTTCTTCGACGAACAGCGGCACGCCGTCGGTGCGCTCGACGATCTGATCGAGCAGTTCCGGCGGCAGCGTCTTGCCGCCGGTGAGGTGATCGACCAGCGTTGCGCGCTCGCGCTGGGACAGCCGGTTGAGCGTCAGCATCGTGACGTGCGACTGCCCGGCCCAGGGCGGCTGATAGTCCGGGCGAAAGCGTGATGACGAGGCAGGATCGGCAACGTTTGCAGGCGCTCGATCGTCAGCGTCAGCAGTTCGATCGAGGTCGGATCGGCCCAGTGCGCGTCCTCGAACAACATCAGCACCGGACCGTGCCGCGTCAGCGCTTCGAGTTGCTCGATCAGTGCGGCGAGGACGCGGCGGCGCTTGCGCTGCGGATCGATCGTCTCGGCCGGATCGGCTGCTCGGCCAAGTCCCAAAAGCTCCGCAAAGAGGTCGACGTCCGTGACGCCTTGTGCGTCGCTCCGGCGCCAACAGCGCTTCGAGCTTGGCGCGCTTGATCGGCTGTGCGTGTCGTTCGCGCGCGAAACCCGCGGCATGCTGGAGCTGCGCCACGATCGGCTGCAGCGCGCTGCCTTGGTGATGCGGTTGGCAGAAGTAACGCAGGCAGACATGCGGCTTCCTGCTTGAGGCTGCTCCTCGAGCGCCGCGGTCAGGCGCGATTTGCCGATGCCCGGCTCGCCCGACAGCAGCACCACGCGGCCTTCGCCGTCCTTGATCTGCTGCCAGCGGCGCAGCAGCAATTCCATTTCCTCCTCGCGGCCGACCAGGGCGTCAGGCTGGCCGCCCGCAGCGCTTCAAAGCGGCTGGCAATCGTGCGCTCGCGCAACACCCGCCAGGCGCTGACCGGCTCCTGGAAGCCCTTCAGCTGCGCCGGTTCGATGGCGTCGTAGTCGAACAGCTCGCCGGCAAGCCGCCGCGTCGTGGCGGCGATCACGACCGTATTCGGCGCCGCGGCCGATTGCAGCCGCGCCGCGAGGTTCGGCGTCTCGCCGACGACGTTGCGCTCCTGCGCCTCGTCGCCGGCGCCGACCAGTTCGCCGACCACGACCAGGCCGGTGGCGATGCCGACGCGCACCTGATGGCGGCCCTCGGCGAAGAGTCTTGTCGATGGCGTCGACCAGCGCGAGGCCGGCGCGCACGGCATTTTCGGCGTCGGCTTCGTGCGCTTCCGGATAGCCGAAATAAACCAGCACGCCGTCGCCCATGTATTTCGCGACATAGCCGCCGAACCGGGTGACGACGTCGGCTGCGCCTTTGTGATAGGCGGCGATGACCTCGCGCAAATCTTCCGGATCGAGCCGGGTCGACAGCGCGGTCGAGCCGACCAGATCGCAGAACATCACCGTGAGCTGGCGGCGTTCGGCGGCGGTCGCGGCGCGCGCGACCGGCGGCGCGCCGGCGCGGGCGGCGGGCAGGGAGCGGCAGCGGGCGCCGAGCGTCGCCGCTTCGCCGAGCTTGGCGCCGCATTGCGCGCAGAAGCGCGATCCCGCCGCATTGGCGTGGCCGCAAGCGGCGCATTGCAACGCCTGCGCGGCGCCGCATTGCGGGCAGAAGCGGCTCTCGCCCGGAATTTCGTTGCCGCAGCTCGGCAGGCTTTGGTTGTCCCATGCCGGATCATATAGAATTTGCCGGAGTCAAAGCAAAAGGCCCGGGTGTTTGCCCGGGCCTTCGCGTTTCATTGTGGAACTCGATGCCGGGTCGGCAACGCACCACCTGTGGTGCGTTGCGCCCGGGACGACGCCTACGGCGTCACTTAGAAGTCCATTCCGCCGCCCGGCGGCATCGCCGGCATGTTTTCTTTCTTCTTCGGCAGTTCGGCGACCATCGCCTCGGTGGTGATGAGCAGGCCGGCGACCGAGGACGCGCCTTGCAGAGCCTGACGCACGACCTTGGTCGGATCGATGATGCCCTTCTTCACCATGTCGACGTAATCGCCGCCCTGGGCGTCGAAGCCGAAGGCGTAGTTGCGAGTTCTCGAGGATCTTGCCGACGATGACCGAGCCGTCCTCACCGGCATTGCTGGCGATCTGGCGGGCCGGCGCCTGCAGCGCCTTGCGCACGATCTCGACGCCGGTCTTCTGGTCGTCGTTGTGCGTGCGCACCTTCTTGAGCGCCTCGGTGGCGCGCAGCAGCGCGACGCCGCCGCCGGGCAGGATGCCCTCTTCGACCGCCGCGCGGGTCGCATGCATCGCGTCGTCGACGCGATCCTTGCGCTCCTTCACCTCGACCTCGGTGGCGCCGCCGACGCGGATCACCGCGACGCCGCCCGCGAGCTTGGCAAGCCGCTCCTGCAGCTTCTCGCGGTCGTAGTCCGAGGTGGTCTCCTCGATCTGCGCCTTGATCTGGCTGATGCGGTCCTCGATGTCCTTCTTCTTGCCGGCGCCGTTGACGATCGTGGTGTTCTCCTTGTCGATCATCACCTTCTTGGCCTTGCCGAGCATGGCGAGCGTGACGTTCTCGAGCTTGATGCCGAGATCCTCGCTGATCGCCTGGCCGCCGGTCAGGACGGCGATGTCCTGCAGCATGGCCTTGCGGCGATCGCCGAAGCCCGGCGCCTTGACCGCCGCGACCTTGAGGCCGCCGCGCAGCTTGTTGACGACGAGCGTGGCCAGCGCCTCGCCCTCGACGTCTTCGGCAACGATCAGAAGCGGCTTGCCGGTCTGCACGACAGCTTCGAGCAGCGGCAGCAGTTCGTTGAGCGCGGAGAGCTTCTTCTCGTTGATGAGGATGTAGGGGTCCTCCATCTCAACGCGCATCTTGTCGGCGTTGGTGATGAAGTAGGGCGAGATATAGCCGCGGTCGAACTGCATGCCCTCGACGACGTCGAGCTCGGTCTCGAGGCTCTTGGCCTCTTCCACCGTGATGACGCCTTCGTTGCCGACCTTTTCCATCGCCTTGGCGAGGTAGTCGCCGATTTCCTTGTCGCCGTTGGCGGAGATGGTGCCGACCTGGGCGATTTCGGCGTTCGAGGTGACCTTCTTGGAGTTCTTCTTGAGCTCCTCGACCACGGTCTCGACCGCGAGGTCGATGCCGCGCTTGAGGTCCATCGGGTTCATGCCGGCGGCGACCGCCTTGGAGCCTTCCTTGACGATCGCGGCGGCGAGCACGGTCGCCGTCGTGGTGCCGTCACCGGCGATGTCGGAGGTCTTTGACGCGACCTCGCGGACCATCTGCGCGCCCATGTTCTCGAACTTGTCCTCAAGCTCGATCTCCTTGGCGACGGTGACGCCGTCCTTGGTGATGCGGGGAGCGCCGAACGACTTGTCGAGCACGACGTTGCGGCCCTTGGGGCCGAGCGTCACCTTCACCGCGTTGGCGAGAATGTCGACGCCGCGCAACATCTTGTCGCGCGCATCGACTGAGAATTTGACTTCCTTGGCAGCCATTTGAGTGTCTCTCCTGAGATTGTTTCGGTTTTCCGTCCGTCATCGCCGGGCTTGTCCCGGCGATCTCGATGCATTTGGCACTGCTGTGCCGCTCATCGGATGGCCGGATCAAGCCCGGCCATGACGAAACAGAGTGGGTTACGCGGCCTTCTTTCTTGGCGACCTGCTCGTCGAGCACGCCCATGATGTCGGACTCCTTCATGATCAGGAGTTCCTGGCCGTCGATCTTGACCTCGGTGCCCGACCATTTGCCGAACAGCACGCGGTCGCCGACCTTGAGGTCGATCGGGATCAGCTTGCCGGCCTCGTCGCGGCCGCCCGGGCCGACGGCGATGACTTCGCCCTGCGAGGGCTTTTCCTTGGCGGTGTCGGGAATGATGATGCCGCCGGATGACTTCTCCTCGGCATCGATGCGCTTGACGACGACGCGGTCGTGAAGCGGGCGAAATTTCATGATGTCCTCCTAAGTTATTGAAAACGACTGGCGTGTGTGCGTTGAGCGGCCGCCCAAGCAGGTTTAAAGGCCGGTTTGCCCGGCTGATGTCCCCATAAGGATGGCCGCGTAGTGCCGACATGGGGCGTGGATTTTGGCCCGCAAGAGGCGCCTGGAGATTTTTTAGCACTCACCGAACTGGATTGCCAACACCAATCGCGCCCAAGCCGCGGTTGGTTAATGCCGGCCGGGTTCCAGACGCTGGCGAAAAATATTCGTGTTCCGGCGAGGAAACTAGTCCCACGAGTTCCGTTGACCCGCAGGTTCCAGCCGCACCGGGCTGTTAGGCGAGCGTTGTTAGCAGGTGAGTGTCGATGCTGCTAGTGCCTTGAAAGTAAACAACTTATTAACTTTTGAGGCTTGCAATGGAAGGGCGAGTTCTCGAAACATTCCCGTGCCGGGATTGGAGGGCACGATGGTGTCTCAGGAGTTTCGCCAACAGCTCGAAGGCTACGGACTAACGACGGCCAACATCCTCTACCGGCGTCCCGATCACCCCTGGTTGCTGCAAACCTATGTCTGGCAGGATTACGACCTTTGCCCGATGTTTCCGGTGCTCAACAAATTCCTCAATTTCTGGCTGGAGAAGCTTGAGGGCCCGTTGCACTCGGTGACGGTGGCGCATGCCCGGCTGATCAAGCCGGCCGAAATCCGCGCCGTCGACGGCGAGTTCCGGCTGCACTGAGCGTTCTCCGTCATCCTGAGGTGTCCGCGCGAAGCGGAGCCCGAAGGAGTTCTGAGCGCTCGAGCCGCGCACTTGGGCCGCTTCGCGGCCACTCTGCGATGCACCGGGCTACGGCGTCAGCACCCCGACAATCGCGCCCAAGCAGGCACGTCGTCAGCGTGCCGGAGACGATCGACTTCAAGCCCAGCGAGACCACTTCGTCGCGCTTTTCCGGGCACATGGTCGAGAGCCCGGCGATCATGATGCCGAGCGAGCCGAAATTGGCGAAGCCGCACATGGCGTAGAGCATGATCAGCCGCGAGCGCGGATCGAGCGCATCGGCCGGCAGCGCCGCAAGCTGCAGATAGGCGACGAGCTCGTTGAGCATGGTCTTGATCCCCATCAGGCCGCCGGCGGTCACGGCCTGCGACCACGGAATGCCCATCAGCCAGCACACCGGCGCCATGATCCAGCCGAGCGTGCGCTGCAGCGTCAGCGGCGCGCCGAGAACATCCGGCAGCAGGCCGAGAATGGCGTTGGCGAGATAAACCAGCGCGATGAACACGATCAGCATGGCGACGATGTTGAGCAGAAGTTCGAGGCCGGCGCCGGTGCCTTTGACGATGGCGTCCATGGTGCTGTCGGCGACCTGCTCGACGTCGTCGAGCTTGCCGCCGGTATGCTGCTCGTCCGGGTCGGGCACCATGATCAGGCTGATGAGGATCGCCGCCGGCGCGCCGAGCACCGAGCAGACCACGATATGGCCGGCGGCGTTCGGGATGGCGTTGGCGAGGATGGTCGCATAGAGCACGAACACGGTGCCGGCGATGCCGGCCATGCCGCCGGTCATCACGATGAACATTTCGCTGCGCGACAGCTGCGCGAGATAGGGCCGGATGAACAGCGGCGCCTCGACCTGGCCGACGAAGATATTGGCCGCGGTCGACAGCCCGACGGCGCCGCCGACGTCGAGCGTGTTTTCGAGCGCCCAGGAAAAGCCGCGCACGATCGGCGGCATGATGCGCCAGTAGAACAACAGCGACGACAGCACGCTCATCACCAGCACGACCGGCAGCGCCTGGAAGCCGAGAATGAAATCCGCGCCCGGCGTTTTCAGCTCGAACGGCAGCGGGCCGCCGCCGACATAGCCGAACACGAACGAGGTGCCGGCCCTGGTCGCCGCCGCGATCGCCTCGACCGCGCGATTGATCCAGTCGAAGGCGATCTCGGTCTGCGGCACCTTGAGCATCAAGCAGCGCCAGCCCGAAGGTGACGGCAAGCCCGATCACGACCGGCCGCCACGGCACCGCGCGGCGGTTCTCGCTGATGAGCAAGGCGATGGCGATGATGGCGACGACGCCGAGCGCCGATTGCAGGTTTTGCATTATCGAAGAAGCCCCGATTCCCCGGGCGGACTATCTTTAGCCGCCCCCGCGATAGCGGGGGAGGGGGACCATGCGAAGCATGGTCGAGGGGGCGAGGCCCCTTCCACCGCCCTTGCGGGCGGTCCCCCTTCCCGGCTATCGCGGGGCAGGAGGTATCCATGCGCATCCGCTTTGACTTCGGTTCGCTGACGCTCGATGCCGAACTGCTCGACACGCCGACGGCGAAGGCGATCGCCGCGGCGCTGCCGATCGCCGGCTCGGCGCTGACCTGGGGCGAAGAGGTCTATTTCGAGATCCCGGTGAAAGTCGCCCGTGAAAAGGACGCGCGCGCCGTCGTCACCCCGGGCGAGATCGCCTATTGGCCGGACGGCCATGCCATCGCCATCGGCTTCGGCCGCACGCCGATCTCGCAAGGCGACGAGACGCGGCTGGCGAGCCCCTGCAACATCTGGGCGAAAGCGCTCGGCGACGTGAAGACGCTCGCCAAGGTGCGCGCCGGGACGAAGATCAAGGTGACGCGTGAGGCCGCATTAGCAAGCGGCGTCGCGGCACTCGAGCTTAGGCCTGTTCTCGGCGCTGCGCATTGAGCCCGCGCGCGCCAGCGAAATCATCAAATCCCAGGCGTTGCGGATATTGATGACGAGCAGCAGCAGCGCCGCGCCGGCCAACAGATCGAGGCCCGCCGTGGATTCTCTCGAAGAGAAGGTAGCGCCGACGACGAGACCGGCCGCGTAGCAGAGCGACCGGAATGACGCCGTAAGCAAGCCGGTCGGCGAGGTCGGAGACGGAATTGCGTGCACGCGGACCGCAGAATGACGATCGAATAGATCACGCTGCCGACCGCGGCGACGCCGATCATCAGCCCGAAGGATCTGCCAGGTTTGCGTCGGAATGAGCGCGATCAGGCTGAGAAACAGGATATTGGCGTAGTGGAACACGACCGGGCTCATGAAGGTGCGCGGTGTTGCGCCGGCTCTCCGGCTCCGGCGTCAACACGCTGGTGCCGATCGAGACGGCGACGAACAGCAGCGCGACCAGCGCCGCCGCGGCGGTGCCGAGCAGACCGTAGAATTCGTGCCAATCGGCGAGCATCGATGATCTGCGCTCTAGCCGCGCCCGACGAACGGCATCAGGTTCGCCATCACCGTCATGAACAGCACATTGGTGTCGAGCGGCAGGCTTGCCATGTAGACCACGGCGCGGCCGACGTCGTCGGCGGCCATGCGCGCTTCGATCTTCTTGCGGCCGTCGGGCTGCAGCACGCCGTCGCCCTGCACCATGCGGTCGGTCAGCGGGGTCGCGGCATTGCCGATGTCGATCTGGCCGCAGCAGATGTCGTGGCCGCGGCAGTCGAGCGCGGTCTGCTTGGTCAGCCCGGTGACGGCGTGCTTGGTCGCGGTGTAGGCGGCGGCGCCCGGGCGCGGCGTATGCGCCGAGATCGAGCCGTTATTGATGATGCGGCCGCCGCGCGGGTTTTGCGCTTTCATGATCTTGATCGCTTCCTGGGTGCACAGGAACAGGCCGGTGAGATTGGTGGCGACGACGGCCTGCCACTTGTCGAGCGGGATGTCCTCGATCGGCATGGCCGGCGCGCCGATGCCGGCATTGTTGAACAGCAGGTCGAGCCGGCCGTAGGTCTCCTTGGTCTTGGCGAACAGCGCCTTGATCGAGGCCGGATCGGCGACGTCGGTCGGCACCGGCAGCGCTTCGCCCGGCGTCTGCGCGCCTTCCTTGGCGACCGCGTCGAGCATGTCCTTGCGCCGGCCGGCCAGCACGACCGCGTAGCCTTCGCGCATCAGCGCGAGCGTCACCGCCCGGCCGACGCCGGTGCCGGCTCCCGTCACCAATGCAACTTTTCGCGCGGCCATGATGGCCTCCCTGGTTACGTCCAAGTGATCACGGAAGCCGCGTCAGCGGCCCTTCCGCGCAATCCGATAACCGCGGATCGGCGTCCGGATTGCGAATCAGGGCGAGTGGAGATTACGCGTCGAGGTCACGGGATTATGGATTCCGGGCTCCGCGCTGCGCGCGGCCCCGGAATGACGGCAAGCCGTCAGCTCGCCAGCGCGACTTCGTGGTCGGGGCTGCCGACGCGGTAGTCGTCGGGCGAGGCGAGCCGCTGGCCGATCTCGGCCGCCGGGCCCGGCTTGCCGAAGCGGTAGCCCTGCATCGAATGCACGCCGGCGGCGCGCAGGAACAGATGCTGCTCGGCGGTCTCGACGCCCTCCGCGGTGACCTTCATGCCGAGGCCGCGGCCGAGGCTGACCACGGCATGAACGATAGCGGCGGCGTCGGGCGCCTTCTCGATCGCGCGCACGAAGCTCGAGTCGATCTTGAGCTTGTCGAACGGGAAGCGCCGCAGATAGAGCAGGCTCGAATAGCCGGTGCCGAAATCGTCGAGCGCGAAGCGCACGCCGATGGCTTTGAGCCGCAGCATCGACAGTTCCGCCGTATCGAGGTTGCCGAGCAGCGTGCTCTCGGTCAGCTCGAGTTCGAGCCGGTTGGCGTCGAAATCGGTCTCGGTGAGAATGCGCTCGACCACTTCGACGAAGTCGGAGCGGCGGAATTGCAGCGGCGAGACGTTGACGGCGACCGTCAGGCCCGGCCAGTTCCGGCCGTCGAGGCAGGCGCGCCGCAGCATCCACTCGCCGAGCTCGATGATCAGGCCGGAATGCTCGGCGATCGGGATGAAGCTGCGACGGCGGAATTTCGCCGTGGGTCGGATGGGTCCAGCGCGCCAGCGCCTCGACGCCGACCACGGTGTCGCCGGAGGCATTGACGATCGGCTGGTAGGCGGCGCGCAAGCCGTCGTTCTTGATCGCCTGCAACAGATCGCCTTCCAGCAACTTGCGGTTCGACAGGTCGGCGTCCATCGCCGCGTCGTAGATGCAGGCGCGGTTGCGGCCCTCGTTCTTGGCGCGATAGAGCGCCATGTCGGCGTAGCGCAGAATGTCGGCGGCGTCGCCGGCGCGGCGGTCGATCACGGCGATGCCGATCGAGGCGCCGATGATGATGTTGTGGCCGCTGATGGATAGGGCGCGCAGACCGCGGCGATGATGCGCCCGGCGATGGCCTGCAGCGAATAGGAATCCGACGCGCAGGTGGTGATGATGGCGAACTCGTCGCCGCCGAGGCGGGCGACCAGATCGTCGCCGCGCATGATGCGGCTCAGCCGCTGCGTGACGTTGAGAATAAGCGCGTCGCCGATGTGGTGGCCGAGCGTGTCGTTGACGTCCTTGAAGTGATCGAGATCGATGTAGAACACCGCCGCCGACAGGCCGCCGGCGCGCACTTCGCTGATCGCCTGTTCGAGCCGCTCGCCGAAATAGATGCGGTTGGGCAGGCCGCAAACCGGATCGTGCAGCGCGAGGTGGCGCAGTTGCCGCTCGCCGGCGGCGATCGCCGCCGCCGTGCGCCGCATATAGCGCATCACCAGACCGACGAGCAGCGCGAAGCCGGCGAGCGCCGACCGCGACGAACGGCACGACGCTCGCCACGATCGCGGCGCCCGGCCGCGTCGGCTTCCAGGCAAGGCGCGCGATGGTGTCGCCCTGAGCGTCGGTAAGCTCGGTGGTGCGGTCGTCGCCGGCTTGCGCGCGGGTCGTCGATCCCGCGCAGTCCGCCAAGTTGCAGGCGGTCGCCGATCTTGGCGAGCAGGCGATCGTCGATGTATTTGACGCCGAACACGATCGGCGCGCCGGTCGTTGCCGGGCGCGAGATCGGCGTCGGTGCCGACGGCGACCGCGGCGACGATTGCGGGCTTGCCGAGGAAACGCTGGATCAGGGCGGTGCTGCGGCCCGGCTTCGCCGGGTCCTGCGCGGCGAGCACGGCGATGGCGCGCTCCGGCATGGCGCGCGAGCCGCCCGCGCAGAAGATCGAGGACTCGGCGTGAAGTCCGGGCGCAGATCGGCCGCAGCGCCGGCGCCGGCATCGCGGGATGGGTAGTATTTGATCTGATCGTCGGCGTCGACGACCGCTACGACGTCGTAATTGAAGTTGCTCAGCCAATGTGCCGATGCGCCGATCGACCCATTCCGGATCGTAGCTGTCGCGAATGCTTGGCGCGTGGCGCGCGGCGTCGCGGCGACGCTCTCGACGAGGTGCAGCGCGCGCTCGCCGTGATCGGCGATCGCCTGCCGGATCAGTTGCTGTTCGGGATTGACCGCGACCTCGTTGGCGCGTTGCGCGGAGGTGAGCACCGCGACGACAACGCAGACGATCGCGACGGCGACGATCACGCCGATCGGCACGACCAGGCTCAGCGCGCCTGATCCCACCGCGACCTTTCCGTCTCCCCGGCGATTTTCGATTGCGCCGAAGGCACACGCTTCCACCCTTTCGATATTTGGCTGGTCCGGAACCATAGGGAGCAAAGCATTGCAAATGGCTTGCAATTTATCCGCGCAAATGACTTTGCGGGTGCCGGCGCCCGGTTCCGGCCGCGTTCGTTAATGGCGGGTAAATTGCGAGGCAATGCGCGCGGCGCAAGCCGGGCTTTCGACCGCTTCGGACTGGCGTCTCGCTCCGGCGTCGCTGTCAGCGCTTGTTGGCGTAAGGCGGCCGCGGGAATGCCGATATGGGCGGCGCGCAGCGCCGCCGACCAGCGTTCGCGCAGGTCGGTGAAGTAGGGTTCCCCCGGCTCGATCCGGTAGATCAATTCGGGATCGCAGGTGTCGCGCCGCACCACCAGGAGGTCGATCGGCATGCCGACGCTGAGGTTCGAGCGCATGGTCGAATTGATGGAGACCAGGCCCACTTTCAGCGCGTCGTAAAGGTCCATCTCGTAATTGATGGCGCGGTCGAGCACCGGCTTGCCGTATTTGTGCTCGCCGATCTGCAGATACGGCGTGTCGGTGGTGCATTCGATGAAATTGCCGGCGGAATAGATCATGAACAGCCGCATGCGCTCGCCCATGATCTGACCGCCGAACAGGAACGAGACGTCGAAATTCACGTCGGAGGCTTCCAGCGCCTTGCCTTCGGTCGCGTGAATGGTGCGGATGACATGGCCGACGCGCTGGGCCGCCTGGAACATGGTCGGCGCGTTCATCAGCGTTTCGCGCTCGCCGGTTTCCGGATTGTCGTAGCCTTCGATCAATATGCTGACGACCGATTGGCTGATCGAAAGATTGCCGGCCGTCGCGATCGCCATGACGCGCTTCTTCGGATCCTTGAACACGTGCAGCTTGCGGAAGGTCGAAATGTTGTCGACGCCGGCATTGGTTCGCGTGTCCGCGAACATCACGAGCCCTTCGCGCACCAGAATTCCACCGCAATAGGTCATCGACTCAGTGCTCCCCCGTGCCGGCGTTATAACGACAGCGGCTCCGGCCGCGGCAATGGCGCGCGGGCCGCTGTCCCGGCCCCTACTGGCCGACCTTGATGGCGACGGCGAGCGTCTCGGCGCCCGGGCCATAGCGCGTGCCGCGCACCGGCGCGGCGCCGAGCGAATCGAGCCCGATGGCGACGCGCACATGCGCATCGGTCGGGCAGAAGCCGTTCGCCGGATCGAAGGCGACCCAGCCGAGATCCGGGACGAAGGCCTCCGCCCAGGCGTGACCGGCCTCGCGCCGCGGCGCCTGTCGTCGCGGCGAAAATAGCCGCCGACATAGCGGGCCGGAATGCCGAGGCTGTGCGCCGCGCCGATGAAGATATGGCTCAAGTCCCGCGACGGGCCGTGCTTGCGCGCGAAAGCCTCCGCCGCGTTCGGCGGCGCCTTTGCGCGTCGTCGGCATCGTGCGCCATGTCGTCGTGCAGGCGGTCGAGCAGCCCGTGCAGCTCGGCAAGAATGTCGCCGCCTTGCCGCGGCGCGGATGCTTTGCGCGAAATCGCGGATCGCCGGAGTCGGCCTGCGTCAAGGCGGTGTCGCGCAGAAACAGGCTCGGCGCGAAGCGCTCGACGGTGCCGCGCACGATGCCGTTGGTGTTCTGCGTCTCGACCTCGCCGTCGACCTCGACGGAGAGCTCATCGAACGGCCCGTCGGCGGAGAAAACGTGCGTGATATTGCCGAACGCGTCCTCATGGGCGGCGAGCCGCGCGTCGGCGGAGACGTCGATGCGCCAGCGCACGACGTACTGGCCGTCATGGTTGCGCGGCGTCAGCCGCAGCACCTGGATCACGCCCGCGGCCGGCGGATCGTAGCGGTAGACGGTGCGATGGGCGATGCGAAGGCGCATGCGTCGGGAGCGGGTAATCAGCAATCGGTAATCCGTCGATGCCAAGATAGACGACATAATCTGCGTTGTCCCGCGGTTCCGATTACCGGGAGCCGATTACGGCTGTCGATTGCGGTCACAGCAGATACTGCTGCGCGACGGCGGTTCCGAGCCGGTTATTGTCCTCGACGAACTCGTCGATGAACTCGTGCAGCCCGCTCTGGAAAATGTCCTCGATTTTCGCGTTTTCCAGCCGCGCGCGGACGGTGCGGGCCTGACGCTGCGCCGGTCCCTGGCGGCCATAGGCATTGGCGATGCGGTCGAGGTTTTGCACCAGGTTCTCGTAGCAGCTCGCCAGCGAGCGCGGCATCTCGTCCCTGAGCATCAGCAGATCGGCCACCAGCCACGGCTTGACGTTCTCGCGATAGACCCAGTGATAGGCGGTGAGCGCCGAGACCGTGCGCAGGATCGAAGACCATTGGAAGTAATCGAGCGGGCCGCCGACTTTCTCGATGGCCGGCAGCAGCAGGTGATATTTCACGTCGAGAATACGCGCGGTGTTGTCGGCGCGTTCGATATAGACGCCGAGCCGCGAGAACCAGTAGGCGTCGTTGCGCAGCATGGTGCGGTAGGCCGAACCGTCGAAGCGCAGCGACGAGCTCAGCACCCAGCGCAGGAAGCGCGCGAATTCCTCGCGCGAGCTCGGGCCGTTGCCCCAGCGCTTGAGCTCGAGCCAGGCGCTGTTGATGGCGTCCCACATTTCGATGGTGAGCGCGGTGCGCACCGCGCGCGCATTGAGCCGGGCGCTTTCGAAACAATTGCGGATCGACGACGGATTGGCGGTCGAGAAGGCGAGGAATTCCGTGACGGTTTCCTCGTTGGCCTCGTCGTAGGTCTCGAAGAAAGCGGCGGCGCAGCCGGCGGTGGCGACGGCGAATTCCCATTCGTTGGTGGTGCCGACATAGGCGAGCGGCAGCGCGGTCAGCCGCAGCGTGGTGTCGAGAATGCGGGCGATATATTCCGCGCGCTCGACATAGCGGGCGAGCCAATAAAGATTATCGGCGGTACGCGACAGCATGCGGCGCTTTCTTCATCCGTTCAAAACGCAAATCCCTAACCATCGAGCACCCCAGGTATCTTTCGTGCCGCCGCCCTGGCTCGAATTGACGACGAGCGAGCCTTTCTTGAGCGCCACGCGCGTCAGCCCGCCGGGCACGATGCGAATGCGATCGCGGCCGGACAGCACGAACGGCCGCAGATCGACGTGGCGCGGCGCAATGCCTTCGTCGACGCAAGTCGGGCAGGTCGACAGCGCCAGCGTCGGCTGGGCGATGAAATTCGTCGGATCGGATTTCAGCTTGGCGCGGAAGGCGGCGATCGTCGCCTTGTCCGCCTTCGGCCCGATCAGCATGCCGTAACCGCCGGAGCCGTGGACTTCCTTCACCACCAGCTCTTCGATCTTGTCGAGCACATAAGCGAGGTGGTCGCTCTCGCGGCAGCGCCAGGTCGGCACGTTCTTCAGGATCGGCTCCTCGCCGAGAAAGAATTTTACGATCTCCGGCATGTAGCTGTAGACCGCCTTATCGTCGGCGACGCCGGTGCCGACCGCATTGGCGAGCGTGACGCTGCCGGCCTGATAGGCCGACATCAAGCCCCGGCACGCCGAGCGCGCTGTCGGGCCGGAACACCAGCGGATCGAGAAAATCGTCATCGATGCGGCGATAGATGACGTCGACGCGCTTTAGCCCTTCGGTCGTGCGCATGTAGACGACGTCGCCCTTGACGACGAGATCGCGGCCCTCGACCAGTTCGATGCCGAGCTTGTCGGCCAGGAACGAATGCTCGTAATAGGCGGAGTTGTAGACGCCCGGCGTCAGCAGCACGACATTCGGCTCGGACGACGCGGTCGGCGGCGCCACCGATTTCAGCGTATCCAGCAGTTCGTCGGGATAGTTCTCGACCGGCGCCACGCGGTAGCGCGAGAACAGCTCCGGAAACAGCCGCAACATGATCTCGCGGTTCTCCAGCATGTAAGAGACGCCCGACGGCGTGCGCGCATTATCCTCGAGCACATAAAAGGTCTCGGCATCGAGCCGGATGATGTCGATGCCGGCGATATGCACATAGATGTCGTGCGGGACTTTCTGGCCGTTCATCTCCGGCCGGAAGACCGGGTTTTGGAAGACCAGCTCTTCGGGGACGATGCCGGCCTTCAAAATCTCGCGGCGGCCGTAGACGTCCTTGATGTAGGCATTGATCGCCTTGACGCGTTGCTCGAGCCCGCGGGTGAGCAGCGCCCATTCCTTCGCCGCCAGGATGCGCGGGATGACATCGAAGGGGATGAGGCGCTCTTGCGCTTCGGGGTCGCCGTACACCGCGAAGGTGATGCCGATGCGCCGGAACAACAACTCGGCCTCGCGCCGGCGAAAGTCGAGCACGTCGGGTTTGACCTCACCAAGCCATTGCGACAGCTCGGCATAGGCCGGCCGCACGGCGTCCCCGGTGCCCTTCATCTCATCGAACATTTCAACCCCGGCCGCCCCTTAAATCTTTGCGGCATATGTACTTGTAGCAATCTTCGCGCCAATTCGAACGCGCGAGGGCATAGGCTGGTTGCCAATAATCCCCAAATTATTGCTCATGTTTTGGGCGTTTTGACCATCGGGACGGCGCGGCTGGAACCGGGCCGTGGTATGATGGGTTAAAGCCCGCGGATGACCCTGGGCGCAACCCAAGATCGAAAATGCTCGAACCGATTTTGATCGTCGGCATCGCCATCGCCTGTACCGCCTGGTACGTGCAGCACCGCTGGCGCCGGCGGGCGCGC
Organism: uncultured Alphaproteobacteria bacterium; assembly: GCA_963743395.1. Lineage (GTDB taxonomy): Bacteria > Pseudomonadota > Alphaproteobacteria > Rhizobiales > Xanthobacteraceae > BOG-931. Next base: position 1,100,428 of record CAVUPV010000013.1, on the reverse strand, counting down.
AACCTGGCGAAATTGCGCGATCCGAACGGTCTCGAAGTTCTGGCCAAGCGCTATGCGAGGGGCGAGATCGACCGCGAAGAATATCTCGAGAAACGGGCCGACATTCTCAGCTAGCGGCGCGGTTGCCCGGGCGCAGCGTCCGCCCGGCGTCACGCTTGAGCGGCCGTTGGCGCCGCGCTAGAGGAGGCCGCAGCACGGAGATCGAGCCCATGTCAGACGGCGCGGCCAAAACCGGGAGCGGGCAGGCTGACGGCGGCATCGTCACCGCCGCCGTCCTCGTGATCGGCGACGAGATCCTGTCGGGCCGCACCAAGGACAAGAACATCGGCACCATCGCCGAATATCTGACCGGCCTTGGCATCGATCTCAAAGAAGTACGGGTCGTTCCCGACGAAGCGGCCGAGATTGTCGCCGCGCTTAATGCGTTGCGCACCCGCTACACCTACGTTTTCACGACCGGCGGCATCGGTCCGACCCATGACGACATCACTGCCGACTGCGTCGCCAAGGCCTTCGGCGTTCCACTCGAATTTCACCCGCGCGCCGTCGAGATCATGCAGGCGCGCATCGCCCAGACCGGCGGCGTCATGAACGAGGCGCGCATGCGCATGACGCGTGTGCCGGCCGGCGGCGAACTGGTGCTCAACAAGATTTCCGGAGCGCCGGGTTTTCGGATCGGCAACGTCATTGTCATGGCCGGCATTCCGAGCGTCATGCAGGTCATGCTCGAATATGTGACGCCGCAGCTAAAGACCGGCGCGCGAATGCTTTCGGAGACCGTGCGCGCCGACAGCCGCGAGGGCGATATCGGCACCGAACTCGGCGCAATCGCCAAATTGCATCCCGATGTGACGATCGGCTCCTATCCGTTCATGGACGAGAAGAACACCGCCAACACCAATGTCGTCATCCGCTCGCGCGACGCGCAAAAGCTCGCCCGCGCCAAGGCGGCGGTGGAGGCCATGCTGGTGCACGTCAAGGCGGAACTGGCCAAGGCCTGACCGGCACTGCGCAATCGAGCCTGCGGTTTGTCCATCATTTCTCCATCGTGATGGCGCACTATCGCAACAATAAGTCGCCGCCGGGTCATTGCCATTCTGCTTGCACGATCGCTGCTGGCGTTCGCGACGCTGTTTTTGACGCAAAATTTCGCTGGCGCGGCCCCGGACGCCGATCTGCACGGCCTCGGTGTCGTCTATCTGCACGGTAAGGCGTCCTGGCCGGGCGCGCTCAACGGCGGCATCCTCGGCGCCCTGCAGGATGAAGGCGCGCTGGTGGCGACGCCGGAAATGCCGTGGTCGTTTCATCGCCGCTACGCCGCCACCTATGACCAGGCGATGGCGGAAATCGATACCGTCGTCGCCGGCCTCAAGGCCAAGGGTGCGAACCGCATTGTCATCATCGGTCATTCGCTCGGCGCCAATGCGGCCATCGGCTATGCGGCGCGGCATCCCGGCCTCGCCGGCGTCGTCGCGCTGGCGCCCGGCCATTTGCCGGAAGCCGACGGCATGCGTAGCTTTGTTGCCGATGCGGTTGAGCGCGCCAAAACGCTGATTGCCGACGGCAAGGGCGACGTGCCGCAAACATTTCCCGATATGGCGCAGGGAGTGCCGCTGATGACCACCGCGACGCCGGTCGTCTATCTGAGCATGTTCGATCCGGACGGCCCGGCCGTCATTCCAAAGAACGCCGCAGCGCTGGGCGCGGCGGCGGCGCCGGCGCCGTTGCTTTGGGTCGTCGGCAAGCTCGATCCGATCGATCGCCGCGGCCCCGAATATGCCTTCAACGCCGCCGCCAAAAATCCGAAGAGCAAATATATCGAGGTTTTTGCCGGGCACCTGACCACTCCGCTGGCGGCGCGCAAACAAGTGGTCGACTGGATCAATTCGCTGTGACGGGGCAACATTGCCTGTTCACGCCGATGCGCCTTGTCGGTGCCAATGCCGATGCTTACGTTTTCAGCCTGCTTGGGCGCGGAGATTGAGCGGTGAGCGACAGCGAAGCTCTCTTTAGTGTGCTGCGGCAATCGGCCGACGCCGATTGCGTCGTTGCCATCGAGGGCGCTGTCCGCGACGCGACGGATCGCGAATTGTGCCGCATCAACGTGCTCGATTTTGCCGGCAAGCGCGGCCTCGACGAAGAACGCGCGATCGCCGCATTCCTGCACGCCGCGCGCCTCGGCCTGTTCGAACTGTCGTGGAACGTGCTTTGCCCGGCCTGCGGCGGCGTGCTCGACGCCGGTGCGACACTCAAGACCGTCAACCACGACAAATATGCCTGCACGCTGTGCGCCACCGACTACAAACCCACGCTCGACGAAATGGTCGAAGTCACCTTCACCGTGAGCCCGCGTTTGCGCCGTATCGCCGGCCACGATCCGAATTCGCTGCCGGAGGCCGAATATTTTCGCCAGATTTTCTGGAGCTCCGGCGCCGACCTGCCGGAGGATCTGGAGGCGGCCCTCGCCGCATTTACCATCGAGTCGATCGAAGTGCCGTCCGGCGAAAAAGCCGTGCTGTCGGTACAGCTTCCCGCTGGCTTCGTCATCGTATTCGAGCCGGTGACGCACAGCAGGCAGATCATCGAGGTCAAGGGCGAGCCGACGCGCGAGCGGCAGACGCTCTCGATGGTATTCAATAAGGTCGCAGCGCAATCCGGCGCCGTCGAATTGCGGCCCGGGCCGCTGCGGCTGTCGCTCGAGAACCGCACCGAACGCCGGGTCTTGCCGGCGCTGTGGCTCGCCGGCGATGCGCTGCACGATCTTCTTGCCAAGCGCAAACCGTTCATCACCGCCAAGCGGCTTCTCACCAATCAGACGTTCCGCGACATCTACCAGACCGAGACGCTCGAGCCGGATCAGCGGCTCAAGATCACGAGCCTGACGTTCCTGTTCACCGACCTGAAGGGCTCGACCGCGCTTTATGAGCGGGTCGGCGACCTGGTCGCCTACGATCTGGTGCGCCAGCATTTTCACGTCTTGTACGAAATCGTCGCCGGCGAGACCGGCGCGGTGGTGAAAACCATCGGCGACGCGGTGATGGCGACGTTTTCGACGCCGGACCGGGCGCTGGCCGCGGCTTTGCGCATGCGCGAGGCGATGACCCGCATCAATGCCGAGCGCCACAACGAGGATCTATTGCTCAAAATCGGAATTCATGAAGGCCCTTGCCTCGCCGTTACGCTCAACAACAGCCAGGATTATTTCGGCCAGACGGTGAACATGGCAGCGCGCGTCCAGGGGCTCGCGTCCTCGCGCGCCATTTATGTCACCCAGCCGGTGGTTGACGATCCGAAGGCCGCGAAAATCCTCGAAAACCTGAGCTTGCGGCCTTCGAAGCAGCGCGCCGCGTTGCGCGGCATTGCCGACGAGACCACGGTCTATGAGATTCCGTGATATGCTTTTGTCACGATGCCGCGGGCCGAATCCGACAAGCCGATAAATCCGGAAAAGATCTTTCCGGTGTCGTGGGAGCAATTCCATCGCGATTCCCGCGCGCTGGCGTGGCGGCTCTCCGGCGCCGGCCCGTTCGAGGCGATCGTCTGCATCACCCGCGGCGGGCTTGTCCCCGCGGCGATCGTCGCCCGTGAACTCGGCATCAGGCTGATCGAAACGGTCTGCGTCGCAAGCTACGATCATACCCGCCAGGGCGAGCTGAAAGTGCTCAAGGGCGTCGCCGCGCCGATTGTCGCGCGCGGCGTCGGGGAGGGCGCCGGCATCCTCATCGTCGACGATCTTGTCGACACCGGCCAGACCGCGAAGGTGGTGCGGGGGCTGTTGCCGCGCGCGCACTTCGCCGCCGTCTATGCCAAGCCGATGGGCCGGCCCATGGTCGACACGTTCATCACCGAAGTATCGCAGGATACCTGGATTTATTTCCCTTGGGATACCGGGCTCGCCTTCCAGCCGCCGATACGCGAAGCCGGGCTGTAATCGTCGTCCTTATTCGGCTATTATCCGGCCAACCCGACCGGCCGAACCGAAAAGAGGAGGATCGCGATGGACGCCGTTACGCCCAAGAACAAGCGCGACACCGTCGACACCCATTCGCACATCGTGCGCCCGGCGCAGATGGAGTGGAAGAAAACACGGTTTGCCGGCTGCGAAGTGAAAGGCCTGCTGCGCGACAAGGAAACCGGGCTTGTTACCGCGCTGATGCGGTTTGCCCCCGGCGCGACACTGCCCGACCACGAGCACGTGCGGATCGAGCAAACTTACGTGCTCGAGGGCAAGCTCGTCGACAAGGAAGGCCCGGCGAAGGACCTGTCCGTCGGCCCCGGCGAATTCGTCTGGCGCGAGGCCGGCAGCCGGCACGTCGCCTGGACGCCCGAAGGCGGGCTCATGCTTGCCATGTTTCAGGTGCCCAATAAGTTCTTCGAGAAGGACGGCCGCGTGACTGACGTTTCCGGCGGCGACTGGGACGAACTCTGGGGCCATATTTTCAAGGAATAGTCTGCTTCAAGGAATTGACTTTCGTGGAATAACCCCTGGCGGCTTGCTGAACCCATGCACGTGATGACCTTGGCCCACAAGTTTCTGCGCGTGTTCGTGCCGGCGGCGGCGATTGCCGCCACGCCGGTTGCGGCAGCCTACGCGCAGTTGAATCCGCTTATGCCGAAATTATCGCTTGGCGGCGGCGACCAGAAAAAGCTGACCCCGGAAGAACAAGAAAAGAAAGAGCAGCTCGACGAAGCCTATAAATCCGCGACCAGCAAGATTCCCGATCAGAAGCCGAACGATCCATGGTCCGGCGTGCGGCCGACGCCGAATGCTTCGGCGACGGCGCCCAAAAAGAATCAATAGCGGACCGGCCCGCGCTTCCGGCGCACGCGGCCAATGCTCAAAGGCCGCCGCGCGGACGTGCTATGGATGTCGCCATTGCGGACATATTACAGTCGTTCGCAATGCGGACGTATTAAAGCTGTCCGCAACGCGGACGTGGCGAAATGGTAGACGCAAGGGACTTAAAAGGTCCAAATTTAGGACCGTTGTCCGGTCAGCCGGGCACGGCGTGTGATCAACACAATGCGGGCGTGGCGGAACGGTAGACGCAACGGACTTGAAGAAATTGAGTGCGCTCGCGGGAAACCCGAGACGTAGAACTGCTCAAAGTCGGGGAAACCTGTCAGATGGCAATCCCGAGCCAAGCCCGAAAGGGAAGGTGTAGAGACTAGACGGGCAGCGCCTAAGGCTCACGCTACGGCGAAGGTATAGTCCAGACCACAAACGCCTATGGCGGCGGCGAAAGCCGTAGCTGGTACGAAAATCCGTTGGGAGTAACTTCCCGTGCCGGTTCGAGTCCGGCCGCCCGCACCACTACCGACTGACAAGTTCGCGTCGAGATCGTAGGAACCGGCGAAGCCCGCAAGTTGGCCCCGAGGCTGCAAGCCGATGGCATATCGCCAGGATAGGAATTTTTGGGCGTCACGGACGATAATTTTGAAGCCGTTCGGTCACCGAACTGAAGGCCCATAAGCAAAGTTCAGGATTACCGCGATCAGCAAGGCGTACCGACACGCTCTCGATGAAAGTCCAATATACCTTGCAGAGGATATATCTCTTACGATATAAACCGCCATGGACTGGCGGGTCGAATTTCATCGAGACTTCGTGCCCGAGTTCCGTGCCTTAACGGAGCCGGTCCAGGATGAAATCGCGGCTCTGGTTGAAAAGATGCAGGTGATGGGGCCGACGATGAAACGGCCAGCATCCGATACGCTAGACGGTTCGCGCTTTTCGAATATGAAGGAACTGCGCTTCGAGGCCGATAACGGTGTGTGGCGCGTTGCATATGCGTTTGATCCAGCCCGCAAAGCAATTCTGCTCGTTGCTGGTGATAAGGCGGGCATTTCGCAGAAGCGATTTTACCGGTCTCTGATCCGAAAAGCTGACGAGAGGTTTGCAGAGCACTTGAAGGAACTAGAAAAGACGAGGACGAAAAAATGAAAACAAGCGTTCCCTACGAAAAAATCTTCGCAACGTTTCCACCCGCGCGTCAGCGGAAAATCAGGAAACGTGCTGCCGAGCTGATTGCGGAGGAGTTTACTCTTCGTGATCTTCGAAAGGCCCAGCAGATCACTCAGGAGGAAGTTGCGCAACGTCTGAGTGGCCGGCAGGTCTACGTGTCGCGCCTGGAACGACGGGCGGATATGAAGCTATCTACGTTGCGCGAATACGTGCGGGCACTCGGTGGTGACCTCCAGTTAATGGTTACGTTCCCAGGAGACGTGCCGGTGAGGCTCCGGGACATCGGCGCAATTTCGGGACGTAAGGTTCGCAAGCCTAACTTCAAAGCTGAAGAAGACAGCTTGAATTATCTTTAAGTGAATCTCTTGGAGGAACTCCCAAAATTGTTGTCCGTCGCTAAGCGCTACCTTAGGAAGGCGTAAATGTGCCCCTCGACGAGGGGCAGAGGCGTGCGCATCAAACAGCTAGAAATGACATCGATGATGAGTGGGCGTCGCGATGGCAGAATACAAGACTAATCAAGAAATCATCCAGATTCGAAGTCGTCTTACCGAACTAAACATGGAGCGTGCCTCGCTTGAGGCACGAACTCGTGGATTTGCTGCAACCGTCGCCGTCCCCAATCGTCACGGAAGCAATCACTGTTCCTGCCAACACATTGAAGGCGGGCTCGTCAGCAGCAGAAAAGGTCGCGCTGTTCCGAAGTCTCTTCGCGGGTCGAACAGACGTATTTCCAGTGCGCTGGGAGAACAGCAAGAAAGGACGCTCAGGATACGCTCCGGCTTGCGCCAACGAATGGGTAAAGGGAATCTGTGGGAAGCCAAAGGTGAAGTGCGGCGAATGTCCAAACCAGGCCTTCATTCCCGTATCAGACAATGTAATTACGAGCCATTTGCGCGGCAGTGATTCTAAGAGTCGAATCGATTCAAACTTTGTGGCCGGCGTCTATCCATTGCTATTTGATGAGACCTGCTGGTTCCTGGCCATCGATTTTGACGGAGAGAGCTGGGCACCTGACGCGCTTGCTTACCTCGAGACGTGTCGCGCAAGGGGAGTGCCGGCGGCCCTTGAACGTTCGCGGTCCGGCAACGGCGGCCATATTTGGATTTTCTTTTCCGAATTAGTCCCAGCACGGGAGGCGCGCCGACTTGGCGCCATGCTTGTCACCGAGACCATGGAGCGCCGGCCGGAAATTGGCTTCCAGTCTTACGATCGTTTCTTTCCGAGTCAGGACACGATGCCTGTCGGTGGCTTCGGCAATCTGATTGCTCTTCCTCTTCAGCGGCACGCCAGGGAGCGTGGAGATAGCGTCTTTGTCGACAGCGAGCTGCGTCCATACGATGACCAATGGGCCTTCCTCTCGTCGTTGCCTCGAATCAGCCGCCAACGGGTCGCCGGCCTTCTCGAAGAAGCTGAAACACACGGTCGCGTGCTCGGAGTGAGGATGCCGGTCGAGGATGAGGCAGCTGACGAGCCGTGGCGCATGACACCATCACGGCGTCGCGATCCACTGCTCATTCGTGACCCGCTACCGAGCCATGTTCACATCGTGCTTGCCGATCAGCTTTACGTCGACCGTTCCGGCTTGCCGCCTGGGATGGTGGCGCGGCTGGTGCGGATCGCTGCGTTCCAGAATCCTGAATTCTATCGGGCCCAGGCGATGCGGTTGCCCACTTTCGGGAAGCCTAGAATTATCTCTTGCGCCGAACTTCATCCGCGTCATGTCGCGCTACCGCGCGGATGTCTCGATGAGGCCGTAGAACTCCTGCGCGCCCACGGTATCGTAGTCGAGGTCGAAGACCGGCGCGATCTTGGTGAGCCGCTGTCGGTACGTTTTCTTGGAGATCTCAATGAACCACAAACAGCTGCGTTGGGGGCGCTCGAACGCCACGACAACGGCGTTTTGGCTGCGACAACTGCATTTGGCAAGACTGTAGTCGCGGCCGCACTCATTGCGAAGCGGGGGCGCAACACACTCGTACTTGTGCAGCGCCGAGAACTCCTGACCCAATGGATCGAGCGACTCAAGTCGTTTCTGTCAGTTGATCCCGCCACCATTGGGATAATCGGTGGAGGCCAGCGGAAACCCACCGGTAGGATAGACGTTGCATTGATCCAAAGCCTTGTCCGCAAGGGTGAAGTATCGAATCTTATCGCCGGCTATGGTCACCTCATCGTTGATGAATGCCACCATTTGTCGGCCGTGAGCTTCGAGCTTGTGGCGCGCCGCTGTAAAGCCCGCTTCGTTCTCGGCCTTTCGGCGACCATCGCTCGCAAGGATGGACACCATCCGATCATATTCATGCAGTGCGGTCCGGTACGGCATAGAGTCGATGTCAAGTCTCAGGCTGCACGGCACCAATTCGAGCACCGGGTGCAGTTGCGCGAGACCGGCTTTCGTCTCCCTCCAGAGATAAACGCTGATCGGCCGGCCATGCCGGCTGTGTATGCTGCGCTGGGACAGCACGAGGATCGCAATGCATTAATTTTCGATGACGTACTGCAGGCGCTCGAGGCCGGACGATCCCCTGTCGTTTTGACAGAGCGACGCGACCACCTGGAGCTGCTCCAAGCGCGTTTTAAAGGGTTTGTGCGAAATCTCGTCGTTCTGCGCGGCGGCATGACCTCCGCCGAGCGTCGCGAAGCTGACACCACGATGCGCGTGGCCGAGGGGAGGAACAGACTCATCCTGGCAACCGGGCGCTACCTCGGCGAAGGCTTCGACGATCCGCGGCTCGACACTCTATTTCTGACCATGCCGATTTCCTGGAAGGGAACGCTTACACAATATGTCGGTCGTCTGCACCGCGACTATCACAACAAGAAAGAGGTGATCGTTTACGACTACGTTGATGTGACCGTCCCTATGCTGCGCGAGAATGGCGGCAAAGCGGCAAGCCGGCTATAGGGCTTTGGAATACATCATTAAATGATTTGTACAGGTCCGGGAGATTTTGGAAACATTGACTGCCGAACATGCGCGACAAAAGCCGGGCGAAGGACAAATTCTGCCACCATGTTGCATTATGCTAATGCGGCCGTCCCGACGGTCGCTCGGCAAATGAACGGATGCCTTCCGTCTCTAGCTTTCGGTAGAATTCAGCGTAAGCCTCTTGATCAGTGGCAAATGTCTTTTCCCAAATGGTCGAGCCGTTCTCTTGGTCGATTACCTCAAGCGACCAGCCTTCATCGCCTACCGCCAATCTATTAATCTCCACGCGAATCGTAATTCCGTCGCGGGTCATGTCTCCGCTAAGCGGCGAGGTCTCGATTTCTGGGTCGTCGTCGTCTAGCATGTGTCCAATAATGCTGCGCAGTGCGTTCGTGCGGAAGCGATGTGGTGTCAGCCATGCTGGCGCTTAAAGGAGCCGTAATCTGAGAATCGCAATCGGATTATTAGCACCAACCCACTGATTGAACGGTGAGACCAGGAATGACCGCTGGCCCAAAGCCGCAAATCTTGCAGTGCAAAAGCGTGTCAGCTTTGGGTCTAGGCTGTGTGAAAACGTGCGCGCGCGAGGAAGGCGCAGAATTGTTTTCTCTATTGCCTTCTCCCGACAGTGATCGCCAGCGTTTTTGTTTTTCAAATTGACGAAGTCGAGACGAAATTTCTATACGCAAATTCGATTTCGGAGTTTTCACACAGCCTAGGTCTTGTACGGAAGTAACTCACCGCGTTCGATGCACCGCAATGATGACGGAAAATGCGACCGCTCGGTGCGGCCGTGTCGTTATCGCTAAAGCGCCGATCTAGCGTGGGCCCAAGCTAAGGATCAGCGCGCTGAAGGTATTCCGGTATGGATAGGAATTTATGTCTTACACACTTTCTTACACACTTCGATTTTTATGATCAAAAAACCCCAATAAAATAGGTGATTTTCGCCACCCGCAAGAGACTTAAAATCCCTCGGGACTAACTATCCCATGCCGGTTCAAGTCCGGCCGTCCGCACACCACCAATAAAAACGCTTATAAAACGGGCATATCTTTAGTTTCGTTTGAAACTATATCATACATTGCAGTAACACGCTTCACTCACTCGTGATGGGAGATTCGGTGTTCGAGCGCGTTACGTTGTGAGCGGAGGGCTGTATTGAGCCCGCGCGAAAGGGGGCAGGTGTCATGGCTATATCGCCGCAACAATACGCTACTCTAATGGAGACTGCCATTGAGAGAGGCGATCGAAAGACGGCACTCCGCTTACTCGGAGAAATGCGGCTTCGCTTTGACGCTCGGGCGTCGGGTGGGAGGCCGCTGAAGGAAGATGACGTTGCCGAACTGATCGCCTTTTTTGTCGGCGCCTTGGAACAGAGCGGATCAATATCGCCCAAAATCGTGCCAGAGATCGCAGACGCAATTCTGCGTGGCCGCGCTATTCGCGAACATACCGGGAGGCTCTGGCCCGGATGCTCATTTCTACATTGACCCCGATACAGGCGAAGAGGATTTTGACGCTGATATGGAGCTGGAGCCGCTTCCTGTGCCTCATATGGACCGCGCAACTTTAAGGAAGCGCGTCCGTCGCTACCTCGATAGGAAGAAAACACCTAGGAAAACTCATGCGAAACGAAACGCCTAATCGAGTTGCGGGTTCCAAGGATCGAAGTTAACTCCGAGAGCCTGCTTTCCGCTCTCATTCTGCCGTCGCCAAATATCAAGGGCTCTGCCGCCATCCGCGCTACGTTCACCTAACAGCGTCTTCGCATGACGCGGCGCCATCATCACGGCATACCTCGTGGCGGCCATGAGATCGTCCCGGATCGGAATTGGCTTTCCGGTTTTTTCGTCTCGCTCATACGAGTGGAACTCTTCCCACCAATCATCCAGGTGCTTGGCCACTTTCAGCTTCCCATCGGCCATCATTTGCCGCATGAGCGATAAGCCGACTTCCAGCGAGTAGCCCCCACCCTCGAATTGAGCGTGTTCGCGCAGCATCCGCAACCCTAAGCGCCGGTACATCGCTGCATAGGTTTCGTTTGTGCCGGCTACGCCTTGATTTTCTCCGTGGCCCCAAGCCACCGGGGCGTCACCACATTCCCATTGAAGGATCGAAGCGGCCAAGGTTTCCGGCAAAGGCCGATCGAGACGCAGGCAATCGACCACATAGAGCGCCGAGCTGTTCGGGTCCCAACAGCATTCCACGGCCGCCGCAGGGTGCGCCTGTTCGCTTTGGCCGCCGTGTCCGGGGTCAAATCCGATAATCCATTTGAACCATTCCGGAAAGTCCGCAGGATCACGCAAATAGGCGATTTCACTCATTGGCACGTCAAAGACGAGGCCGCCGCCCGCGTAGTCCTCGCCGTATAATCTTGTCCGTGCTTCAAGCGGATTATTGGCGTAGCGCGCCTTCATCGCCGCGCGTTGCTCATCAGTTAGGTGTTCGGCATCGTCGAGTGTTGCGGTAATTGTCTGACGTTCCGGATGGGCCGGCTCTTTATACCATTGCGCGATTAGGCTCTGTTGGCGCCTTGGCGTTGCGGTCAACCAGATGACGCCAGATGTTGCGGACAGGCGGGCTAGCAATTCATTCCACAAACCCATGTCAGTCGGCATCTCGTCCGCGATGATAAGGTCCACGCTTTCCGACTGGAGTGCTTCGCGTCCCTGCTCGTACGTTTTGAACCGAATAACGGCCGTTGTGCCGTCCTTGCGCCGGATCACGACGCTATCGACGGCGCCGGCAATTCCTCTCGCCGCCTGGATTGAGACAATGTTTTCGGCGGGCATCAGACCTTGGCCGATCTGTCCACTCGCGTAGTCGCCAAGGATTTTTGAGGCAATCCCGTCGCGCGCCATTTGCCAATTCGGCGCAAGGCACCAGACGACCATGCTGTGCGGGCGCGAGAGATTAAGCTTGGGTTGCCGCCATCCCGTGAACCATTGGGGAAATTCTTGCGTCGTTTGGAACACGACCATTCCTGTTGCAGCCGTGGTCTTACCGAATTGGTTGCCGGTTTTCAGATAGAGCGCCGATGCAAGACAATTCAGCGCAGCCCTCTGCTTGGGCGAGAAGTTGATGAAATCAATTTTGCGGTACGTCTGCCGGTAAGTCCGGTCATCCGTCCCTTGCCGCGCCTTTTGCAGCACAGCCGTAATGTCAACTTCGTCATCAAAGGCGTTGATCAGCATGGCTAGAACTCCTCAGTATCAAAGTCGTCTTCGACTTCATCGGGCTCTCCAGTGATTTCTTCGTCCGTTTCCGGCTCCGCCTCCGATTTCGAGCCTTCGGACACGATCGTAAATTCGCCTTCGATCGCAGGTGCTCTCTGCGCCTCGTGTTGCGCCAGTAGCTCTTCCCATCGCGCTAAACCGATTTCGCCAAACTCGCGCACAAGCACGTCGCGGCTTACGCCCAATTCCTTCATATGGCGCAGATGATCCAGGGCCATCTTCGTGTGATCTATTGGCGCCGCTTTGATCGTCAGCTCTTGCTTTGTGGGCAACACTCGATCGAGGAGCATCCCGGCCGCCTTCACTTTGTCTTTTCCGAATTTGTCAGCCATCGCTTGACGTAGCGTTTCGAGCGCTTGCGGAACATCTAATGTGAGACGTTGCCGTGCCAGCTCTTCAATCGCCGCGACAACATTGGGGTTGCTTAGAAGCTTGCGCGCATACGAGCGCAGCCGTTTACGATCCCCGGAGTACGCGAGCGTTGCAGCCGCTTCAGCGGCGCCAGGGCCGGGCGGAACATCGAACATATAAGCGACGGCGAAACGGAACTGGCGCGGCGAAAGTTTCTGACACGCTGGCCCGATTTCCATCGGCTCGATCGATGCGGGGAGGGTGTTCGGCGAAGGTTCATCGGCCATGTTCTGTCTCAAATTCCGGGATGGTCAGATAGCGGGGGTCTCGAAATAACGAATGGGTGACTTTCTCTATGGCTCGATTGTGCCGGCGCGCAGCGGCTTCCCTGAGTTTTCATGCCTCAAAGGAAACCGCGCGCAGCCAAAGCATCCGGCGTCTTGGACAAGCGGAAACGCCGAATTGGAATTGGACCGGGACTGATCCATTCGCGGATGACGGGCTGTAAGCTGACCCTTTCCAATCCCGGTACTCGCGCTCGCGTTTGCAAACAGCCACGAACGCAAGTTCATTTGCCGCCCCGCTTTTCTCGAAACTCTTTCGCTCTCCCGGCGCCAGCAAGTGCGCTTATTACGGTTGCACTCTCAAAGGCGCCCCGTTCTTTCAGGGATTGGACGACTTCAGGATCAAAACCGACAAGAGCAACGGCAGCAAAATGGATTAGTTCATCCACGTTGCCAGCTTTGCCAAGCATTGCGCGTTGCTCGGCCTTGTAGCTATTCGCTTGCGCCTCATTGATGCCGTCCATTGCATCCATTGAGGAAAGCATCTGATCTAAAATCCCCTGGCCCATGTTCGTGGGAATGCCGGCGCTTTGAAAGCCAGTTACGATTTCACCGTGAAGAGCCGCAAGGTCTTCTCCATTCATAAGCCGGGCACGATCGCCATAACTAAGGTGGTACTCTGCGGCATCGGCAGGCGGCTGAAGCGAGGGCGGGATTGCGCCTGTGGCACCCGGCGACTTGGTCTCCAGCTTGGCCATCGCGTCGTTTCGCGTAACCGGATCAGTGATCATCTGGCGAAGGTGCTGCGCCGCTTCCGTAGCCGCCGCCTGATCCTGAGTGACGCCAGCCATCCGTGCTTCGACTTCAGTGCGATTGTATCCGGCCTTCGCCATCTGATCGGTGAAGTTAAGCTTTTGCTCCGGACTTAACGCGGCCAAAACGGTAGTAGGAAAATCTGCAACGGTCGGAGTATCGGCGGTCATTGGATTACCTCATAGGTTCGGAAATTATCGGGAGAGCGAAGCTTCAGAACCGGGCGCCCGCCGCCGCGATCAAGCATGACTTCGCTGCCGTTCAAATCTTGCGCATGTCCAAGCGGGTGCGGTGGCCAGCCGGGAATGATTTTCCAAAACTCCAGGAACAATGAAGCGTCCGGAATGTCCCTTCCGCTCCCGCCGCTGTGCATGACGGTAAGCACCACGCAATGCTCATCCGCTGCTAACTTTCTTGCGTCGGCAAAATGCGGATCATTGGATTGCAACGTTGTGGGCCGCGTCGAGAAGTCATAGAGGCGGACATCCCGGCCCTTGTTGGCTTCAATAACCGCGCGGGCTATGAATCCTCCGCCACATTGAGGCGGACCTCCGATGGCCACGCTTGCAGGCGCACGGGGCAATGCGAGCGGACTAATCATTTTGCGCCCCTTTTCTGTGGTCTATTGTGATCGATCGCAGCGGCTCCAGCGTCTGAAATTCAGTCGAATTGGGATTGATTAGTAGTAGGGCGTCATCGGCATCTGGCGCGATTGCATCACGCAAACCTGCCAGCAGTTCGTCATCCGTCAGCGTTGCCGCGTCGCGCTCCGCGACTGCGCCGGGGCCGTAGGATTTCACCGGAGGGGCATCGAGCTGTTGCAAGATGAAATTGTCCGCGTGTTCCAGAAGTTCGAGCAGCGGCTTCACCGTGGCCGAACTCTCCAGCGTTTTGCGCGGTACACCCGGAAACCAGGGACCGACGATTGGGTCGGGCTTGGCTAAGCGCAGCAATTCATGCTGCATCGCGTCTCCGATTTCTGGATCAGTCGTTAAGGTTCCATCGGGCAGACTGGCGGGCTCGAAGAGGCGGCGCAGTGCTTCATTGCACTCGTGTATTTCGGGGAAGGCGTAAGCGATCGTTGCCTGGGCGCCCTGCAAATCACGGAAGGCCCGCTGGCGTTTATTGATAAGGCGCCGGCCTTCGCGGGCCTTGGCCGCATTCTTTGCCGCCGTCACTCGATCCAGGGCTTCGTGAATTTTCTCATCAGCCGCCACCAAGGCTTGGTTCACACGCGCAATATGGCCTTCGACCCGTGCAATCTCTGCTTTGATCCGTTCGTGTCTTTCCGTATTGCCGAGTGTTTCAGCCTCAAACGCTGCGGCCCCAAGGTCGCGATTTTTGGCCAGCAGCTCCTCTTGCAGCTTCGCGATTTTTTCATAGAGCGCGGCCTTGCTCTTCTCAGCGATTTCGCCTTCCGCAAGAGCCGCTTCAAGCATTTTATTTTCGGTGGGCTTTAGACCGAACATAGCTAGGGCGTTCATGGCTTAGGCTCCTGTGCGTGATAGGTCATCAAGACCGTGCGGCCGATCTCCTCGATCGAACGGCGGCGCCGTGTCGTTATCGGGGGTGGGACTAAATCCGCCGGCAGCGGCTTTCCAGCTTTGGCCGCTTCGAGTTGCGCGTTACTGATGAAACACCGCGCGGCCAATTCGAGCCCGCGTGTTGAAATCAACAATTCGCCATTCGCGCTGTGCTGTGTCGGCCCGTAGCAGCCGCGTTTCGCTCGCCTCACGAGCAACGCAACATCAAGGCCAATGAGACGTGACGCGACTATTGAAGAAACCCATTCCGCCGACATGACCATTTTCCTGTGCGCGAGATTGCACCGTCGCGGGCATATGGGAGGAAAGTTTTCCGAAGGTCACTTCGGGACAAAACACTTTTGTCCCAAATGGAGGCTGTGGTAACTTCGGCTTATGGTCGCGACGGATAACCAGAGGAGGCCGCCGTGTCAGATGAAAAGCAAAATCCGAAATCGAGACTAAAGCCGGGGAAATACGATCAAACGCGGCCAGAGCTGGCGCACTTGGGTCATGTCCCCGGCGAGCCGGTAAAGGTCATCGACCCCAAAAATCGCCGAAAGATACTCGGAAGCAACCGCGAGGGAATTGCGTCTGGAACGGCCTTCGACCCCTTTTCGATTGGCGATGATGAGTAGTGAGGTCATGGCCGATGCGAGAGACGACTTGATTACGGCCCTTGTGGCCGCTCGCGAGCGCCATGTGTCCCGCGATGAATGCGTGAGCCTCGTGCGCGATGTTTTTAATGCGCCCTGGTCAATGCCCGACGAAATCGTGGAATTGGCGAGGCTCGTGGGCCTACTGCAATCGATGGCACTGCGCCAAGAGAAGCAGCGAGCACGGCTTAAGCGTCATGGCTGAAGATCAGCTCGCTTCCGATTTCAAGCCCTCATCCGAGCTGGCAGAGACGTTGCAAAAACTCCTCGCCGTCGCTGCGGCCAAGGGTGGCAAATTTCTGATCCGTGCCTATGAACCCGATGGCGTCTATGCAGACGGCGAGAAGCCGTTCTCCGGGTCCATCGTCAATGCCGGCGACCTCGCCAAGCTCGATCCCGTGGTAACGCGGTTCACCAATGCCTTGGCCAAGGTGAGTGGCGCCAAGCCCGGCTACAATATTTATCTTGCGCCGTATCTCGTGCGCGAAAATTTGGCCTCCGGTGAACACGGCAAGGAAGCCGACGCAATCGGCACATTCGCGCTGGTCATCGATGGTGACACAGAGGATGGCGCACGGTTGCCCGTTCCACCGCATTTCAAGATCGAGACTTCGCCGGGACACTTTCACTATATCTATATTCTCGATCGGCTTTACGCCGCGATGGACTGCAAGCCCGTGGTCGCGGCCTTGTGTAAAGTCCTTGGCTGTGATCCTGGCAATAAATTGATCCGGCCGCCCGGTACGAGGAACTACCCAGATGCAAAGAAGCGTGCCAGCGGTCGTGTGGCCTCCAGGGTGCGGATTGCCCATGACCAGGATGGCTTAGACGATCCGCTTTCGACCGAGCCCGTGTCTCTGGAGGACCTGAAAGCCGCGATCGTCGCCAAGCATCCCGACGCAACATTCGAGGCACAGGAAGAGACTGCTTTTGATTGGGATGGGCGCCGCTGCCGACTTAATGAGATAGGCGACGATGAGGTGACGCACGCGCTCAATGACCCTAAGTGGATTGACGATCCGCAACATCGGCATGGCGGCCTCGCTGCATTCTACAGAACCGCTTTCGAGCGCGGCCACAGCCCGGAAGAGGTAGTGACACTGGTGCTGGAGCATTCCGACACCATCCTCACTAGTAAAGTTTTCGAGCAAACCAATCCGGAGCAATGGCTACGCCGCGATGTGATGCGGGTGTGGAAATTACCGGTTGAGAAGAAGCCGAGTGCAGCGGAAGCGTTCAAGGATGCAAAGCTAGGCCACGATGTGATTGATGTACGCAGCGCTGCGAGCGCCGAAATTGGCGAGGATGACGCAGAAGCGTGGCATACCGAAATGAACAGACATTTTGCCGTTGCCAAATACGCCAGCAGGATTGTCATTGCACAGACCAGCGGAGAAAAGCTGGAGTTTTTGGATGTGGAAGATTTTCACCGCATGTTTGCGAACAAGTTCATCACGTTCACGACCAAAAACGGCGAGACTAAGCGGATTCCACTCAGCAAGAGCTGGTTCACGTCCCGGGATCGACGCGAATATGTCAATCCGGGCGTCTGCTTCAAGCCCGGCGCGGAAGATCGACCGGGGATGCTCAATCTTTGCGCGGCTTCGGCGTAAGGCCGAAGGCCGGAGACTGGTCATTGATGAAGGCACACATCAATGATGTCGTGTGCTGCGGGAATGAGAAGCATTTGGAATATTTGATCAAATGGATGGCTTACGGTGTGCAGCATCCAGATCAGCCCATTGGCGTGGCTGTTGCGTTGCGCGGCGCCCAGGGAGCCGGGAAGGGCATTCTGTTCCGTACCTATGGCAGCCTATTCGGCCAACACTTTGTGCATATCGCACAAGGCAGTCAGCTCACCGGCCGTTTCAACGCCAGTCTCGGCAACGCCGTTGCGGTGTTCCTCGATGAAGCACTATGGGCTGGCGATCGCCAAGGCGAGGGCGTCCTGAAGGCCCTGATCACTGAGCCGACACTTCAACTCGAAGCGAAGTTCCGCGATCCGATCACAGTGCCCAACCATCTGCGGATCATGATCGCGTCCAATGCCGACTGGTTTGTGCCCGTTGGTTCAGGTGACCGCCGCTTTCTCGTCCTTGACGTGGCCAACACTTATGCCGGCACCCAACACAAGGAGTATTGGGACGCGCTCTATCGCGAAACGGAGAACGGGGGCCGCGCTGCCATGCTGCATGATTTGCTGGCAATGGACCTCAATGACTTCGACGTGCGCGCTGTTCCAGACACGGCAGCAAAGACCGAGCAGAAGCTCCACTCACTGCGAGGCACACGAGCATGGCTCGCGCACGTCCTACAGGAAGGCGACATGGGCATCCGCAACTGGGAGGGTGACGGGCTCAGCATCGAAAAGCACGAGGCTTATAGCTACTACGTCAAATTCAGTGAAACCCGGCACGAGTGGCAGCCCGAATTAAAAGACGTGTGGGCGAAGATTATTCACAAAGCACTTGGCGATTGCCTGATCGAAGCGAAGTTGTGGAACGGCGGATCAAGGCGACGGACACTGATGTTCAGACCGCTGGCCGAGTGCCGCGCGGCCTTCCAGCGGTTCATCGGTTCGAGCGGAGATGCAATGGTTTGGACGGAGATTTAGCTTGTATTCGAGCGAGCTTAGCGCTTGGAAAGTCCGATGAGGTAGGACATCGCATGCCTCCTTACGACAGCGCGTCGTGACGTAACGTAATCTACTATGTGCGGTACCGTTGCCTTCAATCCTGCCGCAAAAGCCACGATGGCGCCTGTAAATCCCATATTGGCAAAATAGGCAATTGAGATTGTTGGGAATTCCCAAGCTGCAATGCTTTTGATTAAGTCGCCAAACAGTTTATCCCGGATAGAAATAAGTTCAGTTTCGTACTCGCGAACCTTGGGCATGAGTTCGGTTGCTATGAGCTTGCGGATTGTCTCGTCCGGATCTTTTAAATCCTGTTCCGATATCTTTGCGGCAATCTTGTTCAGCTCGATATTCCAGGCGTCGTAAATGTCCTTTGACTTGTGTCGATACTCGAAGATGTCCTTAAATTCGAGCTTTCTCAGTGCCTCATCCGGAATGATCGCCCGGGCAAACTCCAAGCCAAGGCGCGGAGCGAGAGTGTTAGCGCCTCCGATGTAATTCGGGCTGGCAGTCCTCAATGCCAAAAGCTTGGGATACGTTTGGTCGTCTCCAACGGGCAGCGCGTTGGTTTCATCGGCCATAAGCAGGGCACTCGTCGCCTGAATGGAGGCATCCACAATCAACGTTCTGGCAACCGCCCTGCGGCCCTCTGCCGTGTTCGGCTTGAACATAAGCGATGGGTCCCCCTGGGTAAGGTCGAATGTCGCGTCGTACAAGGATGGGTCGTTTACAAGTAGGTGTCTGACGTCGGTACCGCTTCTGCCTTCGCCGTAATTACCGCCGGGTGCTAGAAAGCGTTGCGCAAAAACTTCATCACTCTTGAGCCCATCAAGGACCGCCCTAACGAAAGCTGGATTAGTGATGTCGGCCTGCACATAGGATTCGTACAGATGACGAGCCGGCCCGCTAGGCGGCTCGACTACCGATACCTTGACAGGTGATCCCTCCCAAGAGACTTGCCGCATTAAGGATGGTGCCCCGACCGTGCCCCAATTATCGAATGTTACCGATGGCCGATCGAGAAAAACTAGCTCGTCGCCGAGTACGAGCAACCTTGCCAGCGTATCCGATGGGCAAAAGTGTGTGCCGAAGTAGAGAAGCTTCACGGCTATCTCGTTCGAGTGCCACGATTAGGGAGTACGTGTTTCAGCGTTGGGGATCGAAGTACGCGTCGAAGCTAGGAGGGTCACTATGAGAATAAACCATCAACTGCATTCTTAGCTTAAATTGTTTCGAGTACCGGTTACCTGCAATGTCGTTGAATTTAACGAAAAGCTCCAACTGCAATAGGTCGTCATCAGGCTCCGTTCCATCGTCGTTCTTATGTGAGAATGCTAGATACAAATACATGGAGATCAAGTTTACGTACGAGCCCGGCAACTCTACCTTGAGACCAGTGTTTTCGACGGAACACGGAAGTACGTAGTCGTATTGTCTATGAAGGTCATTTTTTAGAAAATACGTTGCTTGACGGCCGTTCTTCGTCTTAACCGATAACTGGTGCTTTGCCTTTTCGTGCTCGAAATAAATTTCGGCGAACGAACGCTGCGAGATTTGATTGGTCTTTTCAACCAGCTGCTCTATTGCAAATCGCCACTCAACGGAAATGTCTTTGGCGGCTCCAGTACCTAGGTTAAATAAGCGCACTCCGTAATATTGAATGTGTATGCGTCCGCCAGCTGGTTCTTTAGGGCGGGAAGCGCCAGCGTTTGGCTCTTCAGGACCCTCCCTCTCGCTCTAGACGTCGGCTGCTCCACTGCCATTTACCTCACCCCTTGCATAAATGTGCTGTCTCGTCGGTGTAAGTTCGGGTCTGTGGGCTGCTTTTTGCTGATTTCGTATCGATAGCAAACTCAGAAAGGCGACGGTAGCTGTTACCCATGTTGCGGCACTTGCGAACAAAGAGAGAATTTGGAACGTCTCTTGCGTCATGGTCCAGATTGTTTCCTCACGGAGTTGCAGTGGGGCTGTCGTTGCGAGCGGGTTACACTATTCCGTCGCTCAGCTTCAGTCCAACCAGTCCAACCGGCGAAAGCTAGGGTGGACTGCAATTATGGCCGTCGTTATTGGGTTAGTCCGACCAGTCCAACCAGTCCGCCCTTTTTTGAGAAATCCTCCCGGAGATTTGGCGCGGTGGCTAAATCCGCTGTGCATTCGGCGAAGATGTCGAAGATAGCTCCTAAATTTTCACAGCTTTTCAAAATTGGTTGGACTGGTTGGACTGGCTGGACTAACCAAGCAAAATTGCGGACTTTTTGAATTGTGATGGTTGGACTGGACGTTGGACTGGTTGGACTAAACCAGTGAAATCGGGCTTATCCCGTGCCCCTCGGATTTAACCGCCAAGTGCAGCCACCTGTTCATGCGGCCGTCAGCTCAGCTTTAAGCCGAGTCACGGTCGAATTGCTAAGCCCGACCATCCTCGCCACGCGATTGATGCCAACGCCCTTGCGCAGCTCACTGAGCGCTTTGTCGATAGCGGCTGGATCGTTCAACGGGCGTCCTAGCGTCTTACCGTTGGCCACGGCACGCTTAAGCCCGGCATGAATTCGTGCCTGGATCATTGCGCGCTCAAATTCCGCAAATGCCCCAGTCATCTGAAGCATGAGCCTCCCGCTTGGCGTTGTCGTATCGATGGCTTGTTGGTCAAGATACAGATCAACGCTGCACGCCTTCAGCGTTTCGATTGTGCCGAGTAGATCAACAAGCGAACGGCCAATACGATCGATCGCCCAAGCCATGACAACATCAAATTTGCCGCGCTGTGCATCGTTAAGCATTGCATCGAGGCCGGCGCGATCTTTGCGCCCCTTGGCGCCGCTGATGCCCTGGTCGCTGTAGGTTTGAACGATTTGCCATCCGCGCGCTTCCGCAACTTTCGCCAATGCTGCGATTTGGTTCTCAACAGTCTGGCGATCAGTGCTCACTCGCACATACAATGCAGCGCGCTTGTTCGTGCTCATCGACGTCTCTCCAGCTCTCGCGTTTATCATATGATCCATCGACATCCGAATTCAACAAATTTCGGATGAGCAACAAAACAATTTTCAAATGTTGATGTTGTTGTGTTTTTTATATCGTATGTTGAACACCATTTCGGATGGCTTTGTTTGATTGTTTACTTGCTTGCGTCACGCTTCAATCGTTCCCGTTGCATCGATTGCGGATTAAATAAAACTTCGATCCAAATAGACCGGGGGTATGCCACCGGCACCCCCGCGTTACAGCCGCGCGGAAAAGATCGGGCCAACCGTTCTCGCGCGCGGAGCCGTCTTAAAAGTTCTTCGGCGATGCTTTGACCATTAGCCTCACGTCACGCGTGGAAGGTGCCCTAGAGGAGCGCGGATAGTTGAAAATACCTTGATTTCTCGCCACGGTTGCCCGATTATCTGCTTGGGGACTGAGGGGTTCGTATGCGTACTTCCGCACTTCTGGCGGTCGCCTTTGCCGCGCACGCTTTGACGGGGTGCGCGCAGATCGTAAGTCAAGCAGCACTGACGGATACGCAGAAAAAATTCGCGCAATGCGCGGCTGATAATAAAGCTACGCCAGAGGGCCAGTTGATTGCCACGCGTCTCTGGCAGGGGAACGCCTCGGATACTGCCGCGAAATTAAGCGACCCCAATCCATTGACGCCCGCTGAGAGAAACGCATTCGTGCAAGTGCATACTAGAGCAGTGCAGTGCAGGCAAATTCTTGTCGCGTATTCGGTAGCCAAACCGGGAGTTTGTCGTCCTTATCAAGGACAATAAAGAATAGTGAAGTCCATCCTCGCTCTAGACAGGAATCTTTGATCGCGGTTTCCTCGATACGCGTCCACGAAGTTTGACCCCACATCTGGCGATACAGCACGACGTTACCCTCCTTAAAAGTCAGGAGTGCCCTCATTCCCCATTATTGGGGATTGCCTGTTATTGGTCGGGGTCACGATGGCGCGGAGCGAGCGGAGAGACCGGAGTCGGTCACCGTCCCGTTGGAGGGTAACGCAGAATCCGATCAGAGAATTTGATTAGGCCGTGAACCCATAAATCTGCCGGGCGGTCGGCTTGCCAGAGTCCGCTATGCTCCGATAGCGACCAAATTCCGCAGCGCACCGAATGACGCGAAGGGCCAATAACGGACAAGCGCATCGGAAAAGAAAAGACCGCCTCGCGGCGGCCCTTCCGAAATCGCATTCTTGTTTCGTCAGACCGTCGCGACCTTACTTTTCCTGCGTCGCGCAAGCAAAGCCACGACGCCTAGCCCACCGGCGAAGAGCGCGAGCGCAGCTGGCACCGGGGTCTCGGAGGGAGGCACTTCGAGATGGTCCGTCGCGAACTGGGTAAAAACCCCGTCTTCAAACGCGCCGGTGATTTGTGCTGTGATGCTGTCGATTTCTGCGAGATCATACAAAGTCGAGCTGCCACCGAGTTCAGCTTCTGCGATGGCAAGAAGATCGCTAACCGACATGCCGTTCAGAAATGCGTCGCTAGCAGTGAACCCGGTGAGAAGCAGATTGCTAAGGAGAACGCTAGATGTTCCGTGCAGCACTCCAAAGTTGGAAAAATCAACATCAAGCGCCAGCGCGGTTACATCTCCACCGAATACGCCAGACACGGTCGTCGTCGGATCGAGTTGGTCCGATGTCAAAGGTCCAGGTAAACCGGGGGTTGGAATATAGGCCTGTACGGCATTTGGAGTACCAAATGAAATCGAAAATCCGATGCCTACGTCCAACGTAAAGCCATTGGAAGCATAAACGTTGCCAAAATCGGCTTGCAGGAGGGCAGAGGCGGGTGCGTCAATCGTCCAGTCCTGCTGAGTATAGCTGACGAACTCGCCCGTCGTGAACGTGTCGGCGCGGGCATCCGGTGCCGATAAAGCTGCCAGAGCTATACAGGCCGTCAGGCCCGATAATATCGTCTTCATGATTTCGTCCCTAGCGAACATTGTCTCGTCTGCAAATGGCCAAGTCAACCGGAAGCGCGATCTAAAAGGATATATGTCAAATGCTGATTGCTCGCGGTTAAAGAGCCGATGCATGGGCCGCTCCGCGCGATGTCCGCCCAAACCCAACAGCAGACATTGGCTGCGTGCTTCGCTGAGGAGCGTGCTTCCCCCCTGGTAAACTATAAGTGTTCTGCCTCAGGTACCGTCCTGGCGCCTCTCAGTACGGCCACAGGTACCAAAACGGCAAATTATGCAGCTTCTCGAAATTGCATTGTTCGATCACAGGTACCGTTAGGTTCGATCACAGGTACCGTAAGTCCGGCTACTCGCGACAAATGCGTTCGTGTTGCATTTCTACGGAATCGAACTGAAGACTGATCCCTTTTTGACAATCACCTATCTAGCATTTGTTAGTTTGAAATTGGTATTCGAAGCATTCATTTTATTCTCTGTGTTACGGCTGATGCGGGTGAATAATCTGACACAGGGATTAGTATTTATCTGTTTTTCTGTCGTTGTGACGTATGCGCCGCTATTTAGCTGGATAGACGTTCCTCAGGCCATGCATTTGGACGATGTTCTAATTTTCCTAAAGTCTCTGCATCTCAGTGTCACGGATACGGTATGGTACTTCTTTCAACACGCTAGCGAGATAAATGAACATCTGAAGCAGCCCGTTCCCGGGCTTCTCCCATATGCTGATATGGCGAGTAACGCGATATATTTGCTCTCTGCGATGCTCGTTGCGGAGTGCCTGTCTCAGATGTTGAATATTGAAAAACCTAGAGCATATTTGGCAACGGCAATTGCGCTTACGCTTAATCTGATCCCGGCTATGTTAGTGGGACTGCTTCAGGCGGCTGTGACGTTTTCACTATTAAGCGTAACGCAGGTGCAAAATCCCGGATAAAAATCCTAGATCGCGTAGTGCGGAAATTTCTTCAGCGCCTCTGCCATTCGCTCGACTGTCGGAGCCTCGTATTCGTCCGCGACCGTGCGTGGGCTGTGGCCGCAGATGGCGTCCCTGATCCCCGCTTCGATGCCTGCCCGTGCCGCAACTGTCTTGAACAAGTGTCTAAATCCGTGCAACGGGCGGACATCTTTATCCGGCACAAGGGTCCTGATCCAGTCCGCCAATCGCTCTCGCGTCTTGACCGCACGAGGCCGCTTAGGATTGGTCGCGTCAGCGATCTCGTCCTCCGCGCGTGGATTGTAGAACAAGGGTCCTTCGCTTCGTGCTTTGACCCACTTCAAAAATCCTAGTCGAATAATTTCAGCATGTAGTGGGACCTCGCGAAAGCTTCCGGTCTTTGTGGAGCCTGCGTCGGGACTAATCCGCATGATCCTGATGCCGTCTTGTTGATCGATGTCTTGTTTCCTCAGTTGGCAAACCTCGCCGCTTCTGGCGCCGCTGTAGGCACACAGCCACGGCACCCAATGCTGTGCACCTTGGAAGGTGGTAATCGGCGCGATGGCGGAAGCGGCCTTTAGGATGGTCTTCGCTTCTTTAGCCGTGAATGCCTTGTGGCGCAGTCTGATCTTGTCCGGAACGGTCACCTTCGTTTTTGCAAATGGATTGTATTCGATCAGTGGGGGCGTTCGCTCGGAAGCCCACCGATAGATCGTCTTCGCCGCGCTCAACCAAGTTTCCGATACCGTTAGGGCTGTGCGTTTGTCGCTAATGAGACTTTGCGCCCATTCTCCAGCATCGTTGTCCCATATCACCCGTTCTCCGAACTTGTCTTGCAAGTTCAAGAATACTGCCCTCCAGCGGTTCACGGTCGATGCTGCGGGTTTGGCCTCAGTGACCCATTGCTCGAACAGGCTCCAAGGGCCGTGATCGCTCTTTGCTATCCGAGCGGTACGCTGCGGTTTGATCGGTTGCAATGTTTTTGGATTGATGCCGTCCGCCCCTAGGAAGGTGGCTGGCTTGTCCGACGGCTCCCCCTGCAATGCTTTCATCCTGCCCTTGAGGGCAGCGGCGTGTGCCCTCAGCAATGCTCTGACTAAAATGGCATAGGTTGCGGATGTTGGAGGGACTTCGACGCCATAGCGGCGCTCCGCCGCCTCGATTTCGTGCTGCACAGGGGTCGCGTCGTCGCGCTCCAGTGCCTCTTCGCGGATTTGTAGGTAGCCGGCCAGCCAAATTAGCTCATCTGGATCGGGCTGGAGAGCTGCTTCGTTTGCCATGCGGGCGAGGGATGCTCGATAGCACTCCGTCGCAAAATCCTCGATCTCGCCAAGGCTAAGAGCTTCACCACTCTCGATACGCGCGAAGACAGTCTGCCAGTCTATGAGCAGCTTAGTCGCCTCGCGCTCCGCTATCTTTAAGTCTGTAGTGCCAAGGCCCTTGATTATCGTCTTGGCGTTCTCGTGCCCTGGCACACGACCGGGTACGCCCTTGTTTTTGTCCGCGCGTAGCTTCTTCGGGATGGCGAGACGGAAGGCGTAGCCGCGCCCTCGTGGCCTCATCAGATAGGTCTTCGACATCCCCGGTCCTGATACCAAAAATGATACCAAAACTGATACCAGGGGGTGCTACTTGTCAAGTAATAACCGGCATTTCTGCACTTCCAGGGCGCTTGGTGCGACCTCCGGCCGTCCGCACCACCAAAAGGAAAGCCTAAATCGAGACGCGAAGCCGAGTTGCCGGGCATGGCCGCGCGACGTTGACCGACCAGATGGTCGGGCGGGAGCAGGGCTGGACCATTCCAAATTGAAAAGCGGTTACATGGTCATCAGACTTCAGTCACGAGCGCCTTAGGTCCGGTCCAGGAATTCGTTCCCGGTCCCCAAAACACGACCGGCCAACCCGGTGCATTCGTGCCGGTGTGGTTGATGAGGAATATGTCGGCTTGGTTCTTCACGCCGAACTGCGGCGATGCCGCGATATAGGCACCGCTTGTGGTAACCCCTGGCGGACCAATCTGTTGCGGACCGCTCCAGCTGCCCGCACCGTCGACCGAGAACATTTGCAATGTGCCTTTCTTATCAGTCACGAACACGTCGGTCTGACTGCCGCCGGATTGTATCGACACCGCGACAGGCGCCCCCGCGGCGGCAAAATCGCTCGGACCGATCGGTACGGGACCAGTCCACGAACCTGCGCCCTGAACCGAAAAGACGTTCAGCTGGCCCTTCTTGTCGACGAGGTATGCATCGGTTTGATTGGCGCTGCCGGCGCGTTGCCCCACCGCGATGTATCCGCCTGGTTTGGCGAACTCGGCTTGGCCGATCTTTTCCGGACCTTGCCAGCTCGCCGTGCCGGTCGCCCGAAAGGCGCTCAACGTGCCGGTCGTGTCGACTGCGAGCACCGCGGTTTGATTGGTGCTGGAAAGCTGCGACACGGCCAATTGCGCTCCTTTCGGCACAAAGTTCGCGGCGCTGATCTTGGCTGGACCGTTCCACGAGCCGGTGCCCGTCGCGGTAAAGACGTTCAATTGCTGATTGTTGTCGAACAGAAAGACGCCGGTTTGAGCCGTGCCCAGTTGCCGCGCCGCCGCCAATGGCGCGCCCTTTGCGGCAAAGCCCCTGGCGCCAATTGCCGTCGGCCCGCTCACGCCGCTCGTGCTCGCCAAGAATGCCTGCAACTGTCCGCTTTGAGCGACCAGGAACACTTCGGTCTGATTGTCGGTGCCGAACCTCTTCGAGACAGCGATTGAAGTGTGCGGAATGGCCGTGTCGACCGGGCCGTAACCGGCCGATTGCGACCACTGGCCGGCGCCCTTGACGGAGAACACGACCAATTGTCCTTCGATGGATACAACGTAGAGGTCGGTTTGATTGACGTCGAAACGCTGTGACACGGCGAACGAACCGCCGGGCCGGAAAATCGGCTTGTCCGCCGCTTCGAATGTTTGCGTGAATTGGAGGCTCGGTCCGGCGGCCAACGCGCCGTACACGATGTTCGATGTTTCGGCCGTATCGACTCCCTCCCCGGAGAGTTCCTTGGGCTGTTTATCCTGAACGGTCATCGGGACCGCCGATTTGCAAGTGATCTTTCCGGCGCCGGATTTGATGAAGCTGTAACTGCCGCCATTGAGCCCGACGATGTTCATCTCGAATGCCAGAACCGGAACCATCGCATCCGAGGTAACTGCTGCTTTGGTGTGGTCGAACTTGAAGGTTTTGAACTGCTGGAGTCCGCTGCTCGTGGATTTGCCATGATTGTCGGTGACGACGACGGTCACGCCGGTCACGTTGCCATTCGCATCATAGGCGAGCGTGTATTCGGTCTTGAACCCGGCAGGGATTGTCACGCCGGCCGTCGCCATCGGCAGCGTGACCAATGCTCCAAGTTGGTTGAAAAGGTCGCTGTTGGCCGGTTGGCCGACCGTTTTGACCAGCTGTTGGTGATACGCTTTCGACGGCCAGTATTCGACCGACCAGCCTATTTTTAGTTTTGGACCTGTCACCGGCTGGAAGCCAAGACAATATTGCATCCAGGTCGCGTCCGCATTCGCATCCGAATAAGCGTTCCATTGCATATTGACGCCGTGTTCGGCGACGAGATCTTTGGTGATCTCGATGGTGACGGACAAGCCCGTGATCGGCTTGCCGCCGCCATAGAGAAAATAATTGATGTTGCTGGTAAGGCCGCCGTTCCTTGGCGGCACGGCCTGCGCGCGCACAGCGAGCGGCCACGCCACCGCCGCGCCGCCGAGCGCGGATATAAACTCTCGCCGCCGAATATTGATTGCCATTTATCCACCCTCCGCTTTTGAAGAATATCACGCTTCAAATTGGAGGTCGTTGAGCACTTGGCAGAAAGGCAGCTTGTTGATGCCATGTCGCGTCTCATGTCTTGCGAAGCCCACGTCTCGCGCAAGAGATCACGCGCTCGGCGCGGCGAGATATGCCGCATCGCCACCTTTATTCAATCCAACCCATTAACCGGGTCCATCGTGCAATTGATGCAGAGGGCGAAACCACCGCCGGCTATTGCCAAATAGCGTAGCCGTGCGATCGCGGCACAGTGCGGCGAACCGCAGCCTTCGCGACCGAATGATCGCGAGAGTTGCCGTCTCAGCCTTGCGGCTTGGCGGCGCCTTCAAAGCTCTCGATGAAGACGAGGCCGATGCCGCGGGTCAGCGCGCCGGCGGTCAGCGCCGCGGCGCCGAGGCCGAGCAGCAGGCCGCCCGGCACGATGAACATCAGCGTGGTCGAGGTCGCCGTCCCGACACCCGTCGGCACGGCACCGCCGATCAATCCGACGAGCAACGCGCGGGTGCGGTCGCGCTGGAACGGCATCTCATAAAGCGCGCTGAGCTTTTGCACCATCCGCAAATTGATCGCGGTGACGCTTGCGATATTGGCGACCGGCAGCGGAACGAGGCCGCCGAGCGCCGCGAAATTCTTGTATCGCGCCACGATTTTGCGCGCCAGCGCGCGCCGTTTCGCCGCGAGCGGGCCGGACAGAACGGCTGCCGCGCCAGTCAGATCATTGGCAATCGGTGCAGACGACACTGCAAGTGCCGGCTCGGGCTCGATCGTTTCGAACGCTTGAGCGCCGCTGCGCGCCGGCGCTTCGTCCGCTGCCGCCGCTCGAACCGAACGTCCGCAAGTTTCCAAGCGGTTGCGTGATGGCTTTGGGAAGCGGTTTGCGGGTCATGCCGCGGCCTGCTGTGCGCCGAGCACCAGATCGACCTCTTCGGCAATCGCCGCGATCTCTTTGGCCGCGGGGCCCTTCCAGCTGATGAGGCTCGGTGTTGCGCCCCACAAGGCCGCCTCCGGATAGGCCACACGGTTTGCCATCTCACTATCGAGCACCGGCAGTCCGGCGCCGGTCAGCTCGGAGCGGATATGTTTGGCAACGATGGAATCGCGCGTCGTCTGGGTCAGCACGCAACGGAATACTGGCTGCCGTCCATCGGTCCGGTTGGTCAGGATGCTGACCGTGTCCAGCATGCGGTCGACGTCGAAGGGCGACGGCTTGACCGGCACCAGCAGGAAATCCGCCACCGCGAGACAATCGAGCGCCGTCTTGGAGCGAAAGCCCGGCGTGTCGATAATCACCAGCCCATTGCTGGCCGCGTGTCGCCGCGCCGTGGGCGCGGCCGCTTCGGTCGCGTCCTCGACGACGTTCACGCCGCCAAGCGCTCGCTCGCGCGCGGCGAGCCGCATGATCGAGCGCTGCGGGTCGGCGTCGATCAGCGTCGGCCGGCGGCCGCGCAAATGCCAATAAACCGCCAGGCAACTCGCCAGCGTGCTCTTGCCGCTGCCGCCCTTCATGGTGGCTACCGTGATGATCATGCCCGTCACCTCCACGGCCTGCAAAAAAGCGCGCGCAAAGCGAATCAGCCCAAATACGGTAACGGATTCGGGACAGCCTGCCTATTTTTTGTCGAACCGGATTGTCTGCTTTCCGACTCGGCCAGAGGCCGACGCCGATCAGGAGGAAGGCAGCCGGATCGCGGCCGGCCGGCGCGACGCCTTGAGAAGCGGCCGGCGCACCCGATAGCGCGCCAACAGATGCTTCACCAGTGGAAAGCCGCCGAGCAGAAGGCTCGTCCATACTGCGACGCTGAAATAGAGCGACATCCACGGGATTTCGTCACGCCATTGCG
Organism: uncultured Alphaproteobacteria bacterium; assembly: GCA_963743395.1. Taxonomy (GTDB): domain Bacteria; phylum Pseudomonadota; class Alphaproteobacteria; order Rhizobiales; family Xanthobacteraceae; genus BOG-931. The sequence continues at coordinate 1,070,535 of CAVUPV010000013.1, read as the reverse complement.
CGACGTCGCGGGTGACGACCCAACGGGTAGCGACGTCGTGCAGGCCGGAGAAAAGTCCGAAGAATTGTCGGCCGCCGGCGAGCTCTGCCTGCCAGCGCCCGAAATACATCGGCACATCGACGCTCGCCATGAAGATCACATAAGCGGTGACCCCGCCGGCCACGGTCGCGATGGTGAACTGCGCAATGCCGCGGAAACTGAAGAGGAGACGAATAAGCGCAATGCCGATAAGGAAGAATACGACGGCCCACAATGAATTTTCCAGAACGTTGCCCAGAAAATTCGTCGAGATCACCGCGTACCAGGAAAAGCACTCGGCGACGCCGATCAGCGGCAGGATTGCTGTCGAGATATTTTTCGCCGTATCGGAGCGCGCGACCCGCGCCAGTTCGCGTAAAACGATGGCCCATTGCGCGGCGAAGCACAGTTCGGCGATCGTGGCGACGGAACGGCCGATCAGCACGCTCGAAAGCCAAGTGTCGAACAGGCAGATTCGCTGGACATCGGCGCGCGGCAAGACCGAGCGGAAGGCGCAGACCGACACATAGATGGCGGCCAGCAGCAAAAGCGGCTCGATGACGGAGGACGGGTTGCCGGGAGCGCCGAACGGATTTCTGCGATAGGCGCTGCGCAGCACGAGCAGAAGCGCGATATTGAGCGCGCTGATGGCGACCAGAAAATCCCACCAGATCGCCACCGGGTTTGACCAATCCCAAGAGTCATCGCCAAGCGGGCCCTCACCAAATCTCGCAACAGTGTAACACCGTGGCCCAAGGCCTTGCGAACAAGACATAATAATACGGAGGACCGTCAATTTACGGGCTTTTAATGGCCTTTAGGTACGGTCACCCTCATCGCACCGCCCGCCCGCCAATGCGGCAGTCGGGGAGACTTTTTCGATGGTCGTAGTCGGCAATTATCGCAACCGCGCCGAATTGCGCAAAAAACCGCGGCGGCACTTTCATTACAACGCCCGGATCTTGCTGGGCAAAGACACGCCGCTGGTCGTTTGCTCGATCTCCGACATTTCGCAGACCGGCGCCCGGATTGCGCTGGAGGGCGACGAAAAGCTGCCCGACACCTTCATACTGCTGTTGACGCCAAACGGCGATGCGCGGCGGCATTGCCGCGTGATCTGGCGCGACGGCTTGAACGTTGGCGTCCAGTTTCCCGAAAATCATTAGTTGCTGCCGGCCCCTGCGATTTGCCGCGACCCGATCGCCTGCACTCGTTTGTCCCGAGGCTTTGCCATATTTGCGGCGCAGGAAACTGCAAACAACGCGAGGGGGAATGCGCGCAAGCTTGCGCGCCGCTGGGCGTCTTCGATGAGATTTCGCGATATCCTTTTCGGCGTTGTCGTTTTGGCGCTGGCCGGCTGCGGCGGCGCGAGTAACGATCCCGGCGCTTTCCTGATCGATCCGGGCCGCTATAGCGTCTATCACTGCGACGATCTCGCCGCGCGAGGGAAAGTTCTGGCCGCGCGCGCGAAAGAGTTGAGCGGCCTGATGGAAAAAGCGGGCGAGGGCACCGGCGGCGCCGTGATCGGATCGCTCGCCTACCGTACCGATTATGATGCCGTGCTCAGCGAAGAAAGACTGTTGCAGAAAACGGCGATGGAAAAGAATTGCGGCTTCACCGCTGAATTTCAGAGCGATCGAGGCATTCGCTGAAATTCCGGGTTGCCGTTACTAACCGCTTGCCAGCATGACGGTCGCGAACGCGGCGGCGACGCCGGCGATCGCGAGGACGACGAGTGCCGCCGCGCTCGGTACAGTCGCCCTACCGCCGGCGAAACAGGCGGCATAGAGCGCCTTGAGAACATTGTTGGACGAGGAAGCGATCAGGATCGCCGCCGCCAGCTGGAAACTCTGCACGCCCGCTACGCCGCCTTGCGCCAGGTTGAGGACGAAAGGATCGATATCGGTAACGCCGACAATGGCGGCGAGCCCATAGATGCCGGAAATGCCAAATTGCGACTCGGCTACGGCGGAGACAACGGATACCGCGACGAACAGGGCGGCGAAAATCGCCGCGGCGCCGAGTTCGAGCGGATTGCCGCTGGCCGTCACCTGTATCGCGCCTTGCGCCGGCTCTCCGGGCGGCGGCTTTTCTAGCCGATATTGCACCAAGCAGATCAAGAAACCGGCCAGCGACAGACCGCACAGCGGCGCCGCGAGAATGCGCGCGAGCGCGATGTTGAAAATCGCGACCACCGCCAGGATGCGCAAATACATGATTGCCGTGGCGAGCGTGATGCCGGCTTGCGCCTGCCGCTTGAGCGCCGGCTGCGCCTTCGCCTGCCGGGCAAGCACGACCGTGGTCGCGGTCGAGGAATAAAGCCCGCCGAGCGCCGCCATCCACAATCCGCCGGCCGCGGCCTGCCAATAGCGCTGCGCCAGATAGCTGGCGTAGGAAAAGCTGCAGACGACGATGAGCGCCAGCCACACCTGGCGCGGCGTGATGGCGGTCAGCGTCGTTACCGGGTGGTTCGGCAACAGCGGCAGGATGATGCCGGCGAGGATCAAAAATTCGCCGGCGGTGACGATCTCCCTGATTTCGAGCCGGCGCGCCAGCGCGTGCAACTGCTCGCGGCCAGTGAGCAAAAGAACCGGCGCCACCGTGATCGTCACCGCGATCCACGGCGGCAGCGCCAGCGCAATGGCGCCGAGCAGATATGCCAGCACATTGAGTATCGGCACCACCAGGCCGACATTGGTTTCGTCCGTGGTTTCGTGCTCGCGGACATGCGCGTTGTAATAGACCAAGAGCCAGGCGCCGAGCACGAGAAGGCCGCCGGTGAACGGAATAAAACGCGCCGGATCGAACAGATAAAGCACGCCGCCCGCCATCGCGAGCATCGGAAAAGTACGGATGCCGCCCGGCCGCCGCTCGTCGGTGTGAGCGAAAAATTCTTCGAACGACAGGCCGAGAAAAAAGCTCAGGCCGAGAAGCAGCGCGACGCTGACCGGGGAGGGTGCCGTGATCATCCGGCGCGAATTATGGAATGGGCATTCGCGTCCCTCAAGCCAGCAACGCCGAAAGTTTTGCTTTTTTCTGCTTGACCTGATCGATCGTGCATTGCTTCGGCGCCTTGTCCGGGCGCCAGCGCAATAGTCGCGTGCCGTGCCGGAAGCGCTCGCCGGAGAAATGGTCGTAGCAGACCTCGACCACGAGCCGCGGCTTCAATGGCACCCATTCGCCCGAACGCTTCGTCGACCAGCGGCTCGGTCCCCCCGGCGCGTTGCCGGTAAAGCCGGGCGGTCCAATCAGGGCTTTGAGCCTCTTGGTGAGTGCCGGCTTGTCCTGCTGCTTGATCGACGAGGTGAAGCCGACGTGGTCGAGCAAGCCGCTGCGATCGTAGAGGCCCAGCAGCAACGAGCCGACGACGTTGGTGCCCTCGTTGTAGCGGAAGCCGCCGACCACGCAGTCGGCGCTGCGGTAGTTCTTGATCTTCTGCATGCCGGAACGATCGCCCGAGCGATAATCGAAGTCGCGCCGCTTGGCGATCACGCCGTCAAGCGTGGCGCCGGTGCGGCGCAGCCATTCCTTCGCTTCGGAGAGTTTTGTAGTCGACGGCGACAAGCGGATCGGCGTCAGGGCGCGGCAAAATTTGTCATAAAAGATTTCCAGCGCGCGCCGGCGGCGGTCGAGCGGCTCGCCGGTGAGAAGCTGTCCGTCCGTGCCGACCAGGAGATCGAAAGTAATCAATAGAGCGGGCGTCTCGGCGGACAATCGCTTGATGCGGCTCGCCGCCGGATGGATCCGCTGCAGCAATGCGTCGAACGAGAACGCATCGCCGGCGGGAACGACAATCTCGCCGTCGAGCACGAATTGCCGGGGCCCGATCTTGGCGACCGCCGCAACCAGTTCGGGAAAATAACGGGTCATCGGGCGGCCGGATTTCGATTGCAACTCGATTTTTCGGCCGTCGCGGAATACGAGGCAGCGGAAGCCATCCCATTTCGGCTCATAGCGCCATTCGCCGCCGGTCGGGATGGTGGCGACCGAAAGAGCCTCCATGGGAGCAAACGGGGAACGCAGCGGCAGGGCCATCGAAATCTCCCTCCCTTCAATCGGCCGGGTTCCGACGAGTTCCGTCAATCGCGCATCGGAACCGCGCCACGGCGGCACGTTGCCGATCAGGATTCCAAAACAGGAGAAAGCCATGGCAGGAGAACTGGTAGGACGCACCATCGCGGTGCTGGCGACCGACGGCGTCGAGCAGGTCGAGCTCACCGAGCCGGTCAAGGCGCTTAAGGCGGCCGGCGCCGAGGTGAAGGTCGTTTCCGACAAGGACGAAATTCAGGCGTTCAAGCATCACGACAAGGGCAGCAAGATTCCGGTCGACGAGTCGCTGGACGATGCCGACGCCGACGACTTTGACGGTTTGGTGCTGCCCGGCGGTGTTATCAATCCGGATGCACTGCGGCTGTTGCCGGAAGCGATCGAATTCGTCCGCCACTTCGTGCAAGAGAAAAAGCCGATCGCCGCGATCTGCCACGGACCGTGGACCTTGATCGACGCCGGCGGCGTCAAGGGCAAGACAATGACATCGTGGCCGTCGCTCAAGACCGATCTGTCGAATGCCGGCGCCAAATGGGTGGATCAGCAGGTCGTCACCGACGTCGACCTCGTCACCTCGCGCAAACCCGACGATCTGCCGGCCTTCAACAAGAAAATGATCGAGGCATTCAGCCACAGCCACGCGACGGCGAAGTAATTTCGCCGCCCAGCAGGCGCACGCGCCGCTAAAAGCGTGCTAACTTAAGTTGCGAACAAAAGGGGACCGTGATTCAGTCGAATCCGGTCCTCCTTTGATTCGCAGTGCAGATGCTGGCGGCGCGCCTCCAAAAGCTCAATCCGCAACAGCGCCGCGCCGTCGAGCACGGCGGGCTGCCGCTTGCCGATTGCGGCCCGCTTCTGATCATCGCCGGCGCCGGCTCCGGCAAGACCAGCACGCTGGCGCATCGGGTCGTGCATCTGATCGAAAACGGCGCCGATCCGCGCCGCATCATGCTGTTGACCTTCTCGCGGCGCGCGGCCGCGGAAATGACGCGCCGCGTCGATGTCATTCTCGCCGATGCCGCGCGCGGGCGCGCCGCCGCGCTCGCCGACGCGATGGCGTGGGCCGGCACCTTCCATTCCGTCGGCGCGCGGCTGTTGCGCGACTACGCCGAGGATATCGGGCTCGTGCGCGCGTTTACGATCCACGACCGCGAGGATTCCGCCGATCTGATGAATCTCATCCGCCACGAGCTCGGCTTTTCCAAAACCAAAGAGCGGTTTCCGGCGAAAAGCACCTGCCTGGCGATTTATTCGCGCGCGGTGAACGGCGAGCTCGCGCTCGGCGAGGTGCTGGGCTCGTACTTTCCCTGGTGTGCGATGTGGCACGACGAGCTGCGGCTTCTGTTCGCGCAATATGTCGAGGTCAAACAGGCGCAGAACGTGCTCGATTACGACGACCTTCTGCTCTATTGGGCGCACATGATGCAGGAGTTCTCGATCGCGCAGGACGTTGCGGCGCGCTTCGATCATGTGCTGGTCGACGAATATCAGGACACCAACCGGCTGCAGGCCTCGATCCTGCTGGCGCTCAAACCGACCGGCAAGGGCCTGACCGTGGTCGGCGACGACGCCCAGGCGATCTATTCGTTTCGCGCCGCGACGGTGCGCAACATCCTCGACTTTCCGGGTCATTTCTCGCCGCCGGCCGATGTGGTGACGCTCGAGCAGAATTATCGCTCGACGCAGCCGATCCTCAACGCGGCGAATGCGGTGATCGGCATGGCGCAGGAGCGGTTCACCAAGGACCTGTGGTCGGAACGCGCCTCCGCCGAGCGCCCGCAACTCGTCGGCGTGCGCGACGAGGCCGATCAGGCGCTCTACGTGGTCGACAAGGTTTTGGAGAACCGCGAGACGGGCATCGCGCTCAAGGCGCAGGCCGTATTGTTCCGCGCCTCGCACCACAGCGGCCCGCTCGAAGTGGAGCTGACCCGCCGCAATATTCCGTTCGTGAAATTCGGCGGGCTGAAATTTCTCGAAGCCGCGCACATCAAGGACATGCTGGCGGTGCTGCGCTTTGCCGAAAATCCGCGCGACCGCGTCGCCGGTTTCCGCGTCATCCAGCTTCTGCCCGGCGTCGGGCCGGCGACGGCGGCGCGAGCGCTCGACCAGCGTCGCCGAAAGTGCCGATCCGGCGCAGGCGCTCGGCGAATTCAAGCCGCCCGCCGCCGCCGCCGTGCACTGGCCGGCATTCGTGGAAACCGTGCGTCTCGTTCGCTCCGGCGCGGCGGGCTGGCCCGCCGAACTCGATCTCGTTCGCCGCTGGTACGAACCGCACCTGGAACGCATTCACGAAGACGCCATGGTGCGCCAGGCCGACCTCGTGCAACTCGTGCAGATTGCCGCGACCTATGCCAACCGCGAACGCTTTCTCACCGAGTTCACGCTCGACCCGCCGGACGTCACCAGCGACCGCGCCGGCGAACCGCTGCTCGATGAGGACTATCTCATCCTCTCCACCATCCACTCCGCCAAAGGCCAGGAATGGAAATCGGTGTTTGTGCTCAACGCGGTCGACGGCTGTCTGCCATCCGATCTCGCCGCCGGAACGAGCGCGGAAATCGAGGAGGAGCGGCGGCTTCTTTATGTCGCCATGACGCGGGCGCGAGATCACCTGCACGTCATCGTGCCGCAGCGCTTCTTCGTGCATGGCCAGCCCAGCGGCGGCGACCGCCACATGTACGCGGCGCGCACGCGGTTCATCCCGTCGGGCCTGCTTGAGCATTTCGAATCGTGTAGCTGGCCGCGCGTCACGGCCGCCGCTGCGGCGGCGAAATCGGCGCGCGCGCCGGTCGATCTCCGGCAGCGCCTGCGCAAGGTCTGGGGCTAAGGCTTAGAGCGCCCCGCGATCCCGCTAGAGCTTCAGCGTCCGCAAGCGCAGCGCGTTGGCGATGACCGATACGGAGCTCAGCGACATCGCCAGCGCGGCAACAATCGGGCTGAGCAGAAGGCCGAAGGCCGGATAGAGGACGCCCGCGGCAATCGGAATGCCGATCGTGTTGTAGGCGAATGCAAATACCAGGTTTTGGCGGATGTTGCGCATCGTCGCCCGGCTCAGGACGATGGCCCGCGCGATGCCGGCAAGATCGCCTTTCACCAAGGTCATTCCGGCGCTTTGGATCGCGACTTCCGTTCCCGTTCCCATGGCGATGCCGACAGCGGCCTCGGCCAAAGCCGGAGAGTCGTTCACCCCATCGCCAGCCATGGCGACGATGCGGCCCTCGGTTGTAAGTTTTTTGACGATGCGGTTCTTGTCCTGCGGCAGAATATCGGCCTCGACGTCCTTGATGCCGAGCTTGCGGGCGACCGCTGCGGCGGTCGTCTTGTTGTCGCCGGTCAGCATCACAATCCGTATGCCGTCGTTGCGCAGGCTTTCGAGCGCCGCCGGTGTCGTCGACTTGATTGGGTCGGCAATGGCAATAACGCCGCCCAGCTTGCCATCTGCCGCGAGAAACAGGGCGGTGGCTCCGTCGCCGCGCAGCGCGTCGGCTTTGTGTTCAAGGTCGCCCAGCGCGATGCCGAGATCGGCCATCAGCTTCGCATTGCCCAGCGCCACGGACCTGCCGCCGATTTTGCCGGTAACGCCCTTGCCGGTGATGGACGCGAAGTCCGTCGGCTCTTGAATCGAAACATTGCGATCCCGCGCGGCGGCGACGATGGCCGCGGCGAGGGGATGTTCGCTGGACCGCTCAAGACCGGCTGCCAATGGCAGAATTTCGGACTCCGATAATCCCGCTGTCGGAACGATGGCCGTCACCCTGGGCTTGCCTTCCGTGAGCGTGCCGGTCTTGTCCACGACCAGCGTGTCGACCTTCTCCATGCGCTCAAGAGCCTCGGCCGACTTGATCAGCACACCGGCGCTGGCGCCTTTGCCGATGCCGACGCCGATCGACATTGGCGTCGCCAGGCCGAGCGCGCAGGGACAGGCGATGATGACGACAGAGACCGCCGCGATCAGAGCGTAAGACAGCGCGGGGGCCGGCCCCCACAGCGCCCACGCGACGAACGCAACGCCAGCCACGCCGAGCACGGCTGGGGACGAAGTAGCCCGACACCGTATCCGCCATTCGTTGAATTGGCGCCCGGCTGCGCTGCGCCTCGGCGACCATTGTCACGATGCGCGCCAGCATGGTGTCCGCGCCTACCTTGTCGGCGCGCATAACCAGAGAGCCGGTGCCGTTCACCGTTCCTCCGATAAGCTTGTCGCCAGGCCGCTTGGCGGTCGGCATCGACTCGCCAGTGACCATGGACTCATCCACGGCGCTCTTGCCCTCAAGCACTTCGCCATCAACCGGCACGCCGTCGCCCGGCCGAACGCGCAGACGATCGCCGACCTGAACCAGATCAAGGGGCACTTCCTCGTCCTCGCCCCCGGCCTTGCAGGCGCCGTGCGGTCTTCGGCGCAAGTTTGAGCAAAGCGCGGATCGCGCCGCCGGTCTGCGCGCGGGCGCGCAGCTCCAAAATCTGGCCCAGTAACACCAGCACGGTGATCACCGCGGCAGCTTCAAAATAAACGGCAACCGCGCCGCCCATCTCGCGGAAGCTCGCGGGGAATAGTCCCGGCGCAAAGATTGCAAAGAGGCTGTAGTCGTAGGCGGCGCCCGTGCCCAGCGCGATCAGGCTAAACATGTTGAGGCTGCGGTTTACGACCGACGCCCAAGCCCGCTCGAAGAACGGCCACCCGGCCCATAAGACAACCGGTGTCGACAGCGCGAATTGAATCCAGTTCGAGATGCGCAGCGGTACAAGATTGTCCAGGCCAAGAGCGGGGATGTGGCTTCCCATTTCCAGGACGAAGATCGGCAGCGTCAGAACCAGTCCGATCCAGAACCGCCGGCTCATGTCGGCGAGTTCGCGGTTCTCGCCGATGTCTGCCGTTGCGTCGACCGGCTCCAACGCCATTCCGCAGAGGGGGCAATTGCCCGGCCCCACTTGGCGGATTTGCAGGTGCATCGGACAGATATAGATCGCGCCTTGCGGGATGGGCTCCGCGGAATGCGCGCCGGCGGGTTTCTCCAGATATTTGTCGGGATCGGCAGCGAATTTGGTGCGGCAGCCGGCGGAACAGAAGAAATAGACGTGACGGTCGACGGTGTGGCGATGCGCGGTCTTCGCCGGATCGACCGTCATGCCGCACACCGGATCGATGGCGGCGTCGCCGGCATGGCCTGATTGAACGGCGTGCGGCACGAATGATCCTTGCAACTGATACCCCGTGGGGGTATATAGCCGCTATGCAGACCCCTGCCAAGGCTTCGGTGCTCAAACGGCTGAAACGGATCGAGGGCCAGGTGCGCGGGCTGGCGCGCATGGTCGAGGACGATCGCTATTGCATCGATATCGTCACGCAGCTCACGGCGGTGCGCGCGGCGCTGCGCCGCGCCGAGGAGGAAATCCTCGCCGATCACGCCGCGCATTGCGTCGCGCACGCCATCGCGTCCGGCAACAAAGCCGAGCAACGCCGCAAGGTCAGCGAATTGATTGACGTTCTTTCGCGCAGCGACCGATGATGCCCGGATCGCCGGCAGCCGCCGGGATCAGTTCAAGAGAATGATCGTGCCCGCCGGCAAATTGAGCGATTCGGCTTCGCTCGACGTCGCCCGCCGGATTTCCGAAATCGAATAATTATAAACTTCCTGATTGATCAATCGCCGTTTCAATTCGTGGCGCGCCTCGTGCTCGCTGCCGGCGGCTACGCCGTATTGCATGCGTATGGTCATTCCATCGCGGTCGGCGAACGAAACTGTGGTTACGAACGGCACCTGCATTGCGCTTCCCTTTGCCACTTAAGCCCTCATCCAATCGGCTAAACTTTAACAAAATGCTACCGATGCTCACGGCGGCATTCCGAAAGACGATGTGTCGATTGAAACGGCGCTTGCGGCGGGATTAGCCGAAGTTCTTTCGTGCAAGCGCCGCGCCCCGGGCGAGTGCATCGAGTTTCATTGCGGCGATTTCACGGCGCATCGGCGCCATTCCGCAATTCGTGCTGGCGATGATTTTTTGCGCAGGCACATATTCCGCCGCTTTGGCGATCAGATCGGCGATTTCCTCAGGCGTTTCAATTCGCTCGGTCGCGACGTCAATCACGCCGATCAGCACATCCTTGCCGTGCAACAGCTTCAATACGCTGATCGGCACGTGCGAATTGATGCATTCGAGCGATACTTGATCGATCCGGCTGTTCGCCAGCGCGGGAAAAAACTTTTCGTATTGCCGCCATTCGGCGCCGAGCGTGGCCTTCCATTCGATATTGGCGGGAATGCCGTAGCCATAGCAGATATGCACCGCGCTCAAGCAGCCGACGCCCTCGATCGCGCGATGCAGCGCTTCGATCCCCCAGCCGGCGGCGTCCTCCATGTAGACATTGAAGGCCGGTTCGTCGAACTGGATGACATCGACGCCGTCGGCGGCAAGCCCGCGCGCCTCCTCGTTGAGCAGCGCGGCAAACGCAAAAGCCATCTTCACCCGGTCGCCGTAATGCGCGTCCGCGATGGTGTCGACGATGGTCATCGGGCCGGGCAGGGTGAATTTGAGTTGGCGCCTGGTATGGGCGCGCGCCAGCCGCGCTTCGCGCGCATGCACGCGCGAGCGCAGCCGCAACGGACCGACCACGGTCGGGCACATCGCCTTGTAGCGATCGTTGCGGATGCCCATTTCGACGCGGTTGTTGAAATCGATATTTTCGACCGCTTCGAGGAAGCCGTGCACGAAATGCTGGCGCGCTTGCTCGCCGTCGCCGACGATGTCGATGCCGGCGTCTTCCTGCAGCTTGATCGCCAGCAGCGTGGCGTCATCCTTGGCGATTGCGAGTTCCTCGCCTTCGAGCCGCCACGGCGCCCACAGTTTGTTCGGCGCCGCAAGCCACGCCGGCTTCGGCAGGCTGCCGGCGATGGTGGTGGGAAACAAGATTTCGGGCATCGGATCCGGCCTCATCACGGCATCGACAGCGCGGCAGGCAGCCGCCAGTCGTAGAGCCAATCATAATGGCTCAGGAGCCGCTCGCCGCCCATGGTGCGCATCGCCGTGTTGCGCAGCATAGCCGGCACGCTGCCGAGGTGATAGCGCGTCGCCGTTGCGGGCCGCCAGCCGTTGCACTTTTCGGGTGCGGGCGCGCCGGATCGCGGAATAGCTTCGCAGCGCGGCGGCGGCGTCATCGGGGATCCGCGCCAGGCATCGCGCCGCCACCACGGCATCCTCGATCGCCATCGCCGCGCCCTGCGCCAGGTACGGCAGCATCGGATGGGCGGCGTCCCCCAGAAGCGCCGCGGCGCCTTGCGAGAGGCTGAGCAGCGGCCGGCGGTCGTACAGCGCCCATTTCATCCATGTCTCGGGCACGCGGATCAGCGCGTGCGCCGGCGGCGCCCAATGCGTCGCGGAGAAATGCCGCAGCAGGTCGACGCGATTGGCCGGTTCGCTCCAGCCCTCGCCGCTCCAGTCATCGGCGGTGATGACGACAACGTTGATCACTTTGCCGCCCTTGACCGGATAGTGCACGAGATGCGCGTCGCGACCGAGCCACAGATGAATGAGCGGATCGCGAAATTCGGGCGCCACGTCCTGCGCCGGAATGAGCGCGCGCCAGGCGGTGCGGCCGGCAAAACGTGCGGGCTCCGTGAATCCCATCCGCGCCCGCGCCGCCGACCAGAGCCCGTCGGCCGCGATCAGCGCGTAGCCGTGCTCGTTCCACAATCCGCCGGTTGCGGCCGCCGACACGGTGACGCCATGCGGATGGATGGCGAAATCCTCCACGCGCATGCCAAGCTTGAGCGAAACGTTCATCTCCTGCGCGACGGCGCCGGCCAGCACCGCTTGCAGGTCGCCGCGATGGATCATCCAGTACGGCGCGCCGTAGCGCTGCGCGGCGTCGCCGAGCGGGATGCGCACGATCTCGCGGCCGCTCCTCGCCACGCGCACGCGCAACGCCGACGACGCGACCACATGCGGGCACAGTCGGTCGCCAAGCCCGAGATCGATGAGCAGGCGCGTGGCGTTGGGCGAAAGCTGGATGCCGGCGCCGGCTTCTTCGAGCTGCCCGGCCTGCTCGAGGAGGAGGACGCGAAAACCGTCGCGGGCCAGCGCCAGCGAAACCGTCAGCCCGCCAATCCCGGCGCCCGCCACGATGACGATGCGCGAGGGCGCCGCCAAGGTTTAGACGGCGGGACTATTTAGGGCGCATGCCGCCGGCCGCGCTTCATAAGGCGCGAGCTTCGGATCGTGGCGGTACAGCGTCGAGCAATAGGGACAGACATATTCAGCGTCGTCCCCCATGTCGCAATAGACATGCGGATGATCGAACGGCGGCAACGCGCCGACGCACATGAACTCCGTGGCGCCGATCTCGATGACCGCGACGCCCAGATCGTTGTGGAAATGCGGAACGATATTATCCGTCATGCGCTCGCTTCGGCTCCAACGGCTGCGCCACAATAGCGGGCCGAAGCTCCGATTTCCAGCCAAGCGTTGCGGCCGCGGGCCGTTGTGAAAAAGCGTCAGCCTTTGACCAGCGGGCAAGCCGGATTGGGCGGACCGAAGGCCTGTTCGCCGGGGATTTTCGTGAGGATCTGGTAGTAGTCCCACGGATATTTTGAATCCGCGGGCTTCTTCACCTGCACCAGCATGAGATCGTGTACCATCAGCCCGTCCTCGCGCAGGTGACCGTTGTGGGCGAAAAAGTCCTCGATCGGCGTTGCGCGCATCTGCGCCGCCACTGCGAGCGGCTCGTCGGTGCCGGCGGCTTGAACGGCCTTGAGATAATGCATGACCGACGAATAGACGCCGGCCTGCCACATCGTCGGCATGTGGTTGATCTTGGCGAAGAAGCGCTTCGACCAGGCGCGGGTCTGGTCGTCGGTGTCCCAGTAGAACGAGGTGGTCAGCAATAGCCCCTGCGCCGCCTTAAGCCCGAGCGCATTGACGTCGGTGATCAGCACCAAGAGGCCGGCCATCTGCTGGCCGCCCTGGAAAATGCCGAATTCGCCGCCGAGCTTTATCGCATTGACGTTGTCGGGCGGACCGCTGGCGACACCGATGATCTTCGCTTTCGAGGCCTGCGCCTGCAGAATGAACGACGACAGATCCGGCGTGGCGAACGGATGCGCCACCGAGCCGATCACTTTGCCGCCGTTCTGAACGATGACTTGGGTGGCGTCGCGTTCCAGCGCATGCCCGAAAGCGTAATCGGCGGTGAGGAAGAACCAGGTATCGCCGCCGCGTTTGACCACTTCCTGCGCGGTGCCGACGGCGAGCGCGTGGGTGTCGAACACCCATTGCATGGTGTAGGGCGAGCAGAATTTGCCGTGGAAATCGGCCGTGCCGGTCGAGTGGGTGATGAAGAGCCTCTTGCGGTCGTTGGCCACTTGCTGCACCGCCAGCCCCACCGCCGAAACCGGCACATCGACGATCAGGTCGACGTGATCGACGTCGTACCATTGCCGCGCAATTCCGGCGGCGATGTCGGGCTTGATCTGATGGTCGGCGGAGATGAGCTCGATCGGCTTGCCCAAAACCTTGCCGCCGAAATCGTCGACCGCCATTTGCGCGGCGGCGACCGAGCCCGGCCCCGTCGCCGTCGAAGCCGGGCCCGACAGGTCGGTGAGCACGCCGATTTTTACGACGTCGTCGGAAATCTGCTGCGCCCGGACGACGCCGCCGGCGCAGACAAACAGTATGGCGAAGCCAAGGGACCAAATCCGTCGCATCGTGATCCTCCCGCGGTTTTGCGTTTGTTGGCCTAGCCTAATCCGATCCGCGGGCCTCGGCACCATGCTTTGCGGCATAGCTTGTGGGATGACTTGCTGCATGGCTTTGCCGCCCGGGAATTGGATCGTATGGTCGCGCCATGCCGCATTTCACCCGCGATGGCGTGGAGATCGCCTTTCTCGACGAGGGCGACGGCGAGCCGATCGTGCTCGTCCACGGCTTTGCGTCGAACAAGGAGGTGAATTGGGTCGCGCCGGGCTGGGTGACCACGCTCACGCGGGCCGGCCGCCGCGTCATCGCGCTCGACAACCGCGGCCACGGCGCCTCGGCAAAACTCTACGATCCGGCCGACTATCGCAGCGCGATCATGGCCGAGGATGTGCGCGGGCTGATCGACCATCTCGGCCTGCCGCGCGCCGACGTCATGGGCTATTCCATGGGTGCGCGGATCGCGGCGTTCCTGGCGCTGGCGCATCCGGACCGCGTGCGCTCGGCGGTGCTCGGCGGCCTCGGCATCCGGCTGGTCGAGGGGGTAGGGCTCCCCGACACGATTGCGCTGGCGCTGGAAGCTCCGTCGCTCGCCGATGTCACCGATCCGACCGCGTACATGTTTCGCGCCTTCGCCGAGCAGACCAAATCCGACCTGCGGGCGCTGGCGGCCTGCCTGCGCGGCTCGCGCGAGACTTTGAGCCGGGACGAGGTCGGCCGGATCGCGGTCCCGGTGCTGGTCGCGGTCGGCAGCGCCGACCACGATCGCCGGCTCCCCGCAGGAGCTGGCAGCCCTGATCCCAGGCGCGCAGGCCCTTGCCATTCCGGACCGCGACCACATGTTGGCGGTCGGCGACAGGGTCTTTAAGTCAGCCGTGCTGGAATTCCTGGCAAAACGGCCCTGAAGCCCGGGTTCTAGGCCATTGGCTGACCGACTAAGTCTTTGGCCGATAAACCTTGTCGTGCTTGGTTTTTGGGACCCTCCAGCCCGATATGATAGAAGGTCGGCGGCTTTTCGGGAGACATAGCGATGGCGCAGCAGCAGGCGAAGTCCGCGCTCGATAAGGTCGATCCGGTCTGGGGACGCATCCGCCGCGAGGCGGAGGACGTGCTACGGCGCGAGCCGGAGCTCGCGACCTTCATTTATTCGACCATTCTGCATCACGACACGCTGGAAGCGGCCATCGTGTACCGGCTGGCCGAACGGCTCGACCATGCCGCGGTGTCGGGCGAATTGATCCGGCAGGCCTATGCCGACGCGCTCGACGACATGCCCGCGCTCGGCGAGGCATTTCGCGCCGACCTGATGGCGACGGCCGACCGCGATCCGGCCACCTACCGGCTGATCGAGCCGGTGCTGTACTACAAGGGCTTCCACGCCATCCAGACGCATCGGCTGGCGCATTGGCTGTGGGGCAAGGGCCGCCGCGATCTCGCGCTTTATTTGCAAAGCCGCGCGTCGGCGATATTCCAATGCGATATCCATCCCGCCGCCAAGATCGGCCGCGGCATTTTCCTCGATCACGCCACCGGGCTAGTCGTCGGCGAAACCGCGGTGATCGAGGATGACGTGTCGATGCTGCACGACGTGACGCTTGGCGGCACCGGCAAGCAGGGCGGCGACCGGCATCCGAAGATCCGCTACGGGGTGATGATCGGCGCCGGCGCCAAAATTCTCGGCAATATCGAAGTCGGACATTGCGCGCGCATCGCCGCCGGCTCGGTCGTGGTCAAGCCGGTGCCGAATAACGTCACCGTCGCCGGCGTGCCGGCCAAGGTCATCGGCGTCGCCGGCTGTCCGGAACCCGCGCGCAGCATGGACCAGATGTTTCAGGACGACATTTAAGGACGCGATTGTTGTTGGCATCGCCGCGTGTTAGGCCGGGGCGCGCGAAAGGGAGACACGCGGTGGACGTTCAGGAAGTCAGAAAACTCGACGCCTATCTCAAAAAGCTGTTCGGCAATGCCCGCATCCGCGTGGTGCCGCGGCCGAAGAAAGAAGATTCAGCCGAGGTTTATGTCGGCGAGGAATTTATCGGCGTGCTGTTCGTCGACGACGAGGACGGCGACCTTTCCTACAATTTCCAGATGGCGATTTTAGCCACCGATCTGGTGGATTAGTGCTCTCACTTCGCGGCAGGGATGCAATTGCGCGACGAGCCGGTCGAAGCCGGCGGCGACATTGCGCCAATCCGTTAAAAGCCAATCGCGCGGAAAACGAAACGTGATCTGCGCCGCGTCGAGCGCGCGCTCGTGGATGCAGGTGCCGGGCACGGCGGCGGCAGGCCGCGTGCAGCGTGCGAAAAACTGTTCGGGATTGGCGCCGACATAGAGCAGATCCTCGTTCTCATAGGGCGTGCCGGCGCGGAACGGCAGGATAGCGAGGCCGGCCGGCGCCGCCGCCGCCTGCGTTTCGATATAGCGCGGATAGATGGTGCGCAGCCGCTCGAGCGGCGGCAATTCGGCGCCCAGGCCGGCGATGCTGACGAACAGGCGCGCGCTCTCGGTCGCGGCCGCCGCGGCAGCGGCATTTTCGGGACTGAGCGGCTGCTTGCCCGCGGGCTTGTCGTCCGGTTGCGGCGGCATCAGCGACGGCCATTGAAAGGCGAGGTCGATGCGCTCCTGCTCGCCCGGATAACGCTGCACCGCTTCGCGGATCGCGGCCGGCGGCACGTCGAACAGCACGCCCGCGACCGTGATCGGCATCGCCGGCGCGTCGATTGAAACCGGCTCGCTGGGCCAGGTCGGCCACAACACGTAAGAGACGAAAACCGCAACGCCCGTGACGATGAGAACCGTGACGGCAAACGGCCACGACAGCACCGCGCGGGTCTGCCTGCGGGTCTGGCCTGATGCTTTGCGTCGGGGAACCGCGTCCGCCGTCATATGAGGAGTGCCGCTTTGCTCGAATCAGCGGCCAGTATCGCACGGGACTTTGCGTTATGGCTTGGCCGGCGCCGATGACGGTGCGCTCGGTGCCGGGGCCGGCGGCGACTTTTGCCGGCGCGGCGATTTGCGCGGCCAGCGTCGCCGCGATCTTGGCATGCGCCGCGGCGTTAAAGTGGATGTGGTCCCATTGATACCAGTCTGACGGAATTGGATCCGGGTCATAGACGATGACGCGGATGCCGCGCGCGCGCAGCCGCTGCGCCATCGCCGCGATATTGGCGGCGCGGGCCGCTTTGGTGCCGAAAAACCGCAGATCGTTGGCGCCGGGCTGTAAAATGACAATGTCGGTGCCTTTGGGCACGGCGCCATCCAGCCGGTTCAGCATGCCGGCGGTGACATCGCCGGCCACGCCGGCATTGGTGACCCTGGCGTCGATGCCCTTCTTGCGCAGCAGTGCCTGTAATTGCGCGGGATAGGCGTTCTGCTCGCCGACCCCGAAGCCCGACGTATTGCTGGCGCCGATGGCGACGATATTGAGCGTCGCCGCCTCGACCGGCGAGGCGATGCCGAGCACCGTCAACAGCGCCAATGCACGAACAAAAAGCACGGCTTAACCTCCGGACGTTAAATCGCTAAATCGCCGCCATTAACCTTTCTTTAATCATCTCGTAGCGGTGCCGATCATCCTCTGCAATGGCTTCTCCCGCAGGGAGACGCCCGATGCTTGCAGCGGTGCCGCTGGACCTTTCGCCGGAGACGATTGACTCTTTTTTCTCGCTCGCTATCGGCTTTCGCCGTCGCTGGCCTGTGCGCCAGTGGCTATCGCCTGTTCAGCCGGCACTTCCCGAGCTTCCGGCTGCTCGAAGTGGGCCCGGTGCCGGCCCGCTTCGCCGCCATCCCGCTGCTCATGTTCTCGGCGCCGTTCATCATCATGCGCAACACCATTCGCGGACGGCGCATCGAAGGCCGCCGCACCGAGATCGTTATGGTGGCGACGGTGATCGCCGGACTGTGGAGCCTGATGTCCGGAACCGTCGTGGTGCTGGCGCTTCAAGCGCTGCTCAACGTCTGATATTCCTCCCGGCATGATCTATGAACTCGACGGCCACCGGCCGGAACTGCCGGCGGAGGACCGCTACTGGATTGCGCCGACCGCGACGCTGATCGGCAAGGTGCGGCTTAAGACCGACGCCAGCGTTTGGTTCGGCGCGGTGCTGCGCGGCGACAACGAATGGATCGAGCTCGGCGAACGCTCGCAGATCCAGGACAATGCGACGCTGCATACCGATCCGGGGTTCCCGATGACCATCGGCCCGAACTGCGTGATCGGCCACAATGTCATCCTGCACGGCTGCACCGTGGGGGCGAACAGCCTGATCGGCATGGGCGCGATTTTGCTCAACGGCGCGCAGCATCGGCGAAAATTCGCTGGTCGGCGCCGGCGCGCTGATCACCGAGGGCAAAACCTTTCCGGCGGGATCACTGATCGTCGGGGCGCCGGCGCGCGCCATCCGCACGCTCGACGCGGCGGCAATCGAGCGCATCGCCGGCGCTGCCGATATTTATGTCCGGCGCTTCAAGCAATATGCCAAGGGGCTAAAGCCGGTCGGGTGACGAACCGCGCAACGAGTTTAGGGTTTGAGTCTGCAGCGGGTCTGTTGGCTTTCCGCCGTCCAGTTATACTGGGATCCGAGAGGGCACCTGATGTCGGCACCACGCGTCTTCGTGAGCATGGGCACTCCTTACACCGAGGCGTACGGCAGGTTTCGCGACGAGCTTGAGTCCTTTCTGCGCAACACCTGCGACGTCGATCCGCGCATCATCGGCAAGAACGAGTACCCGGCCGGTAATCCGCTCACCCACATTTTTGATGTTATGCGCAGCTGCCGGGGTGTCATCGTCGTTGCCTACGAGCGAAAATTTCTCGCCAGCGGCGTCGAAAAGCGCGGTGGCGATGCCGCTCAGCAGATCGCCGAACGCATCTACACGACGCCATGGAATCACATTGAATCCTCGATGGCCTACAGCATGGGCATACCGCTCTATGTCCTTTGCCAGAAAGGACTGTCCGAGGAGGGCCTAATCGAAAGCAAGCTCGATTGGTACGTTCAGTATCTGGACATTTCTCCCGCGGCGCTGCGCCAGCCCGAAGTCGTCGAATCGATACGCTCCTGGGTGAAGACGCGCGTGCTGCCCAACAGCAAAAAGCCGCGTTCACTCATGACAATGCAAGGTCAGATGAAATTCTCGGAAATGACGCCGCATGAAATGTGGAGTTTTCTAGGGATGTTGGCCGCCGCGTTTCTGCTGGGCGCGGGCGCAGCAACCCTATTCCCCAGATTCGCTGCATTGCTGACGGGCCACTGATCGCACCCGACGACGACGCGCCAAAAAGGTGCGCGGCTTCTCCTTACTCCGGCACAACGTCGCCTGAGCCGCCCCGGTACAAACCTCAGTGTCGGTTGCGTCGCTGCAATACGTCCACCAATCCAGCGGAGTATGGTTGGCCATGACATGGCCACCGCATTTTTTGCAGTATTGCCGCTGACTGACTTCTGTTTTTTGAAAGTCCGGTTTGGGTTAGAGCTGCCACGATTTCGTAGCAAACATTCAGCGCATCCGCTCGACCCATTGAGCGCGCGACGGCCCCGGCTCGAAGGGGTCGCCAAAATACTGGGTCTCACGGGCAACCTTGCCGTCTCTGAACTCCATGATGCTCACCGTGTAAGACGGCAAGCCGTCGTATGTGAGGATGAATTCAGAGACCCAAAGGTCGGCAGCACCGAGTATGCGCCGCACCGTAAAGCGCTTCTTGTTCGGCTGCGCAAAACGCGACGCCTGAATATTGCGCCGGCCGCGGATGCGCTCGCCGGACTGCGGGTACTCAAGCACGGCATCGTCGTGGTAAATCTCGTGTTCCGCCTCGAAATCATTGGCGTCTGAGGCTGCCCAGTGGCGATCCAAAGCCGCTCGAATGGTCTGGTCTTCATTCATTGTCGTCTCTCACGTCGCAGGCCGGGCATTATTTACACCCAAAACGGACATTCGCGGGGACGAATGGAATGGCCGCGGCGCACCAGCATCGAGGAGGAGTGTCTGGTCAAGGAGGAGGCGACGGTTCGGCCACGACCGAACGATCGTGCGCAGGCCTTATGCTAAAGCAACGACCACATGAGAGGACCGGCCATGATCAAACGCATGCGGGTTGAGCCGATTTCGACCTACCTGGAGCGCTATCGCAAAGGTGGGGTTGCACACCCTGTCACCATTGCCAACGGCTTCGTCTATCTGTCCGGCCTGCCGCCCTTTGATCCAGAAAGCGGCGAGATCAAGCCACCCGTTTGAACGCCAATGCGAGTTGGTGTTGGAGCAGCTCAAGCATTGCCTGGGGGCCGCCGGCTCGTCGCTTTCGCAGGTGATCAAATGCAACGTCTATTGCGTGCCCGGCCCGGCGCACTTCGCGACCTTCAACGCCATTTATGACCGCCATTTCCCGAAAGACGCGCCATCGCGCATCTTCATGTTTATTCACTCGTGGCCGGGACCATTCGATCTTGAGATGGACTGCGTGGCGACGGTGTAATCGATCGCAAGCATGATCCAAAAAAGGTGCGGGCGGTCCCTGGGGGAGGACCGCCCGCGCGCGAACCCGGTCTGGGGACGGGGAGGGGTGGGGACGTGACCGGACTCGCGTTACTCCGTTTCGCCTAGCGTGCCGTCGCCGTGAGCGGCGTCGCGCGTGGATCGCCGAGCGAAACCCAAACATTCGGATCCGATTGCGACTGCCGCTTCACGAAGCGGTAGCCGGTGTCGGTCCACAGCAGGATGTCGTCGGTCTGATTGTCGAGGATGTACTCGCCCTTATCGGTCTTGGCGGTGAGGATGGCGTGGCCGTCGCCGTTCTTGTCGCGCACCACGGTCATCAGCAGCGCCTCGCGCGGCCAGCCGTTCTGCATCAGCATCTTGCGCTTCTGCAGCGCGTAGTCTTCGCAGTCGCCGTAGCCGTCGTCGGGATAATTCCAGCGTTCGACGACACCCCAATGATCCATGTCGGTCATCGGCTTGACGTGGCTGTTGACCCACAGATTGATGCGCTGCAGATCCTTCCAGGCCTCGGTCGACAGCACGACGTCGCGCGGCGCCGAGGGCCTCGTTTTGCATTCCGGATCGTATTCGACGCAGAACTCGACCCAGCCGATCGGCGGCCGCGTGGCGTCGCCGACGGCGGCGAACAGCGGACGCTCTTCGGCCGTGCCGGCGCGCGGTGCGGCGAAGCACCGCCAGCGCCATGATGCCTGCGGCCACGCCGCGTTTGAGGATTGCTTTTGCAACCGGTTTCATTGTGACCCCTTCCCGTCTCGTCAGGGTCACCTTTCGCACAAAGCTTTTGCGCCGCGGCTAAGTTGAGTCGTTCAATTTGAAGTAAAAACGCTTCAAGACAGAGCAAAAGTCGCGCGATCTTCTCCGCGAATATTGTATAAAATTAAAACTATTCTATATTGATTCAAATTGTACCGATGGGCGCGATCGCCGCGGCGAGCGCGGGTTTTCGCCGCCGCGCGCGTCTCCGCGCTAGTGTCGGCAGGCCGGTCAATCTCGGAGAAGGACTATGAAAAGGGCGCGCCGGCGCGGCGTTTGGCGCGAGCGGCGAAGCAACAATTGTAGGCTTGGCGTTTACCCGCCGGTGACGCTTTCTTCGAGGAAGTCTGGATGCAGCGACCGGGTAAACTCGATGGCGAAGCCGTCTTCGAGGTGACGCACCACGCGGCCCTGCACCTTGCCGAGCGTGACCAGCGTCCCGATCGGCGGCCGTTGATCGGTGGCGATGCCGGCGCCGGATTCCGATACGTCGATGATGCGGCAGGTCAGATTGACGCCGTTCGGCATGATGAGGCGGCCGACCGGATTGCGCGGCACGATACGGCCGTGGCGGCGGTCTTCCGGCAGGCCGAGGATATGCCGGTTGGCGAGCCAGGTGAGCTGCGCCGCGAGCTTGTCGCGTTTGCGCGCGGTCGCCGAAATCGTCATCGCAAAGCCGTTCTGGAACAGGCGTGCGATTTTGCCTTCGAGCCGGCCGAGATGATCGACATAGGCGATGACGCGTTCGCCGGCGACGCCGCCGACCGGCGCGATCAGCGCCATGCCGCCCGGCGACATATTCACGACCTGGCAGGGAAACTCGCGGCGGTCCGCCAGCATGTAGCGGCCGAGCAAATTGACCTTCACGCGCTGATGGCGGCGGCGATCCTGGTTCAGGGCCCGCAAACTCGGTATGCGCTCAGCTAACGCCATAGGTTTTTCATTCGCCCGCCGCGGCAGGGCAGAACCCTAGGCGTGCGATGTTAACGGCCCGTTAGCTCCTTAACGGGCTTCGCGGGCTGTGGCAAAAGCCAGCGGCTTTAGGAGCGGCCGCCTTCATAGACGACGAGTTTTTGCCGCTGCCGCGGCGCCATGAAGTGCGGCAACAAGCGTGCATCGACCGTTGCGCCGACGTGGCGGCGGCTCCCCAGCGTCAGCGCGCCGATCGGGCTCGCGCCGAGCCAGGACGGGATTTTGAGCGGGGCCAGCACGCCGATCGTGCGCGCCAGACTCGGCCGGGTTGCGATCAGCGGCAACAGCAGAAGCTCGAGCTCGACCGGTTCTCCATCGCCGCTCTGACCCGTCACCGCGGCAACGGTGCCGACGCGCTCGGATTCCAGGATATTAAGGAGGCCGGTGACGATCGGCTGGCTTGCCGCGGCCCAAAGCCCGATGAAGGCTTCGCCTTTGAGTTCACGGCCGAACAGGGCGCAGATCCGCGTGCCGGCCAGCCGAAATGGATGTCCCGCGGCGCCGTCGAGCGCCAGAATGAAGGCGTCGCTGAGCACCTGGCGAATGGCGCCGGGCTCGATCTCGGTGCGCTCGGGCGCCGGACGCTTGCCGCGCCGCTCTTGCCAATACGCATAGAGTTCCCGGCTCGCTGCGTGTTTCATGGACGAAACGCTCCCTGCAAACGCGCCGAAACCGCTCACCTGTCCCTGATCGGGACAGCCATCGCGGCAAACGGCTGCGTGATGCGGTGCGGAGCAGGGTGCGTGCCGGGCGTGCGTGTTTGCAGCTGGGGCGTGGCGCTAACGCGGAATTAAACTTAACGAAACGTTGACGTTGGCCGGGTGGCGTTCACCGCCTAGGGTGGCTCTACCGAATACGGACGGGAGGCGAGGGGATGTGACCGACGCCGCGCGATGCGAAGGCATCAACCGGGTCGACCGCGCAATACCCCGCGCAGGTTGCAAAAGGGGGGACCTTGGTCCTCCCTTTTGTTTTGTGGCGCCGGGTTCGCGGCCCCGCCGTCGTGCTTGTTCTCGCCGCCACGCCGGCCTATCTCGGCGTGACTTCCTCTCTGGGCATGACTTAAGGTGCCGTCCGGTGACGCAAGAGTCCGAGCCCAAATCCCGCGAGCCTATATTCAACGTCCCGCTCGCCGTCCTCGCGACGGTGGGCGTGCTCGTGCTCGTGCATGTCGTCCGCATGTTTTTTCTGACCGATGAACAGGATGCCGAAGTTATTCTCGCCTTCGCGTTCATTCCGGCCCGCTTCGGTACCGACACCGGCGTCACCGGCGCATTTCCTGGCGGCCTGGCCGCCGATCTGTGGACCTTCTTCACCTACGCTTTTCTCCACGCCGATCTCATGCATCTTGGCCTCAATCTGGCGTGGCTCATACCGTTCGGGACCGCGCTGGCGCGCCGCTTCGGCGCGTGGCGCTATAGCGTTTTCATGCTGGCGATGGCTGCGATCGGCGCGCTTTCGCATCTCGTCACCCATCTCGGTGCGATCGAGCCGATGATCGGCGCGTCGGCGGCGATTTCGGGTGCGATGGCGGCGGCCCTGCGATTTGTCCTCCAGCAGGGCGGTCCGCTTGCCGTATTCCGCGACGGTGCCAGCGCCGGCTATCGCGTCCCCGCCGCGCCGCTCGGCGCAATGCTGCGCGACCCGCGGTTTTTGCTGTTCCTTCTGGTCTGGCTCGTACTGAATGTCCTGTTGGGTTCCGGCGCCGTGACTTTTGGCGCCGAGGCCGGACAGGAAATCGCCTGGCAGGCGCATGTCGGCGGGTTTTTCGCCGGTCTACTCCTGTTCAATGCTTTCGATCCTGTCGTGCCGCCGTCTGTGGAGCCCGATGCCGAACCGCACGCCTGATCGCAAGTTGGCTCGAAGCTGCGTCGCGGCGCGGTAGCGCCGTCGCGTCCAGCGCATTCCCCAACCGCGGCTGCGGTTATATGATGGCGGTTCGCGAGGCGCGGAGGCAGTCAATGCGGCGACGGACAAGCCTTTTGGCTATTGTGTT
The DNA here is from genome assembly GCA_963743395.1 of uncultured Alphaproteobacteria bacterium. Taxonomy (GTDB): domain Bacteria; phylum Pseudomonadota; class Alphaproteobacteria; order Rhizobiales; family Xanthobacteraceae; genus BOG-931. Next base: position 1,046,567 of record CAVUPV010000013.1, on the reverse strand, counting down.
GATCGGCTGCGCCGTCGGCGCTTCCGTAACCGCCGCATTGGCGGGCGGAAAAATTCGGTTGGCGCAATCCTCGTCGCTGACGAATTGCATGATGACGTGCAATTCCCAGGCGGCAACTTGTCTGACGACGTGTCTGGTCCCCGGCACGCCGCCGACCGGCGCCGCCACCGCGACCAGCAATGCCACTTTGAATACCGCCTGTCAGGTCAATTGCTCGATACAGCGGATCTCGTGTCAGACGACCTGCGCGCAATCTTTTCCGCCGCAGTGATTTACTCAGCTCAATTCGGCAATCGATTCGGTGATCGAGTCGATCGCTTTTTCGGTGGCGGCTTGGCCGATCGCGATCGACTCGGCGGCGCGATGAAAATCGAGCCAGCCGACAGAGCCGATATGCGGCGTGATGTGGATGTCCGGCGGATCGCCGGCAAGTCGCATGCGGGTGAGGCGATCTTGCATGATATTGAACGACTCGATCATGACGCCGGAAAAGCTTGGCCGCGCGTCGCTGGCGATGATTTGACGCCTGATCGCGCGTTCGGCGCCAAAAATACCGCGCAGGCGGGCGAAGCCGTTGCGCGGCGCGGCGGGCGCCGCAACAGAATGATTGTCGGTGGGATCCGCGCCATGGCTGGCGATGGTGGCGCCACGGCCGAACCGGTCGCCCTCCATATTGACCGCGATGACGACGCGGGCGCCAAGCGCGCGCGCCGCCGAAACCGGCACCGGGTTGACCAGTGCTCCGTCGACCAGCCAGCGGCCGCCGATATGGACCGGCGGGAAAATTCCCGGCAAGGCGTAGGAAGCGCGGATCGCCAGCGCCAGCGAACCGCGCGTCAGCCAGACTTCGTGACCGGTTCCGATCTCGGTGGCGATGGCGGCGAAATGGATCGGCAAATCCTCGATTGCGGCGTCGCCGATCGATTCCTCCAGCTCGGCTGGCGAGCCGGCCGCCGCCGATCAGCCCGGAACCGCCGATCCTGACGTCGAGATAGCTGATCACCCGCCGCCGCGTCAGCGAGCGCGCCCAGGTCTCGAGTGTGTCGAGCTGGTTGGTGCCGTAACAGCCGCCGACCAGCGCACCCATCGACGTCCCGACAATGATGTCTGGCTTGATGCCGTGCGCCAGTAGCGCGCGCATGACGCCGATATGGCCAAAGCCGCGCGCCGCTCCCGAGCCGAGAACCAGTCCGATCGAGGGGCCGGCGCGCTTGACGCCGGCGTTGGCCGGCATCAACGGCCTTATTTGGCGCTTCCGTGGTACTCACCGTATCCTCGTATCATTGCGCATCGCCGTCGGCGAAACCGCCAACAGATCGGGTGCCAAGATATGGTGAAAGCGACGGCGAGTCAGCCAGACAACACGATGCGGCCGAGCGCCGCCGCGGCCGCCGGCGGGCTGAAACCGGCTTGAAATTGCCGCGATTAGGATCGAGAAAAATCGCGATGTCAGGGTGGGGCTTGGACATGTCTCGGCGCGGCGCCTTGGCCATGGCGGCGGTGGGGATTTTCCTCTTCGCTTGCGCCCCTGCATTCGCCCAAATGCGCGGTCTCGTGTCGCCGCAATCGAGCGCCTCCGTGCCGCTGTCCACCGGGACCGGATCGCCCGGCGCCTCGATTGTCAGCCCTGCGCCGCTCGCGCCTCCCGCCATACCCCCGGTGGCTCAGGCCGCACCGCCCGTTCCAGCCGGCCGCGTGGCGCTCGTCGTTGCCGCGCGTTACGGCCACGATGCGGCGCCGATCGGCGCCGGACTGATCTGGCGCGTCTATGCGGCGAAGCCCGACGCGACCGGAGTATTTCGCCTGATCAAGGAAGATCACGCCGCGACGCCGACCTTCGTATTGCCGCCCGGCAGTTATGTGGTGCATGCGAGCCTGGGCCTCGCCAGTGCCGCCAAGCCAGTCGTGCTGCGCTCCGAGACGGTCCACGAGGTTTTCGATATTCCCGCCGGCGGCGTGCGGCTTGAGGGCCGCGTCGGCGACGTGCGCATTCCGGCCGGCCAGATTGCGTTCGATATCTACACCGGCAGTCAGTTTGAAGCGACGCAGCGCCGGCCGATCGCGCAGAACGTTTTGACCGGCGACGTCGTCTTGCTGCCGGAAGGCACCTACAACATCGTGTCGAATTACGGCGACGGCAATTCCGTGGTCCGCTCCGACGTGCAAATTCAGGCGGCCAAGCTCACCGATATCGTGGTCACCCATCGCGCCGCGGTGATCACGCTCAAGCTTGTCAACAATTCGGGCGGCGAGGCGCTGGCCAATACGCAATGGACGGTGCTCACCCCGGGCGGCGACGTCATCAAGGAATCGATCGGCGCTTTCCCGCGCATCGTGCTGGCCGAAGGCGATTACCACGTCATCGCGCGCAACGAGGGCCGCACCTTTCAGCGCGACTTCAAGGTCATCACCGGTGTTGACGGCGAGGTCGAAGTTTTGGCGCGGTGATGAAACGCGCCAGATCGGTCACACCGCCTTCTGCATCCGCGCCACGTCCGGCGGCACCGCTTCGTCCGCCAGCGCGGCGAGCGCCGCGTCGAGCGGCATGATCTCTTGCTTCTCGCTGCCGAGACGGCGGATCGAGACGGTGCGCTCGGCGGCTTCCTTCTTGCCGACCACAAGAAGCACCGGGACTTTCGCCAGCGAGTGCTCGCGGACCTTGTAATTGATCTTCTCGTTGCGCAGATCGCCGTGGGCGCGCAATCCCGCCCGCTGCGCCGCCGCGATCGCTTCGCGCGCATAATCGTCGGCGTCCGACGTGATGGTAGCGATCACTGCCTGCAGCGGCGACAGCCACAGCGGCAGATGGCCGGCATAGTGCTCGATCATGATGCCGGTAAAGCGCTCGAGCGAGCCGAACATCGCGCGGTGCAGCATCACCGGCGTCACCTTGTCGGAATGCTCGTCGATATAGAACGCGCCGAGCCGGCCCGGCATGTTGAAATCGACCTGCACGGTGCCGCACTGCCAGTCGCGGCCGATGGCGTCGCGCAGCACGTATTCGAGCTTGGGCCCGTAAAACGCGCCTTCGCCTTTGTTGAGCGTCCACGGCCGGCCGGAAGCCTCCAGCGCCTGCTTCAGCGCGGCCTCGGCCTTGTCCCACACCGCGTCGTCGCCGATCCGCTTGTCCGGCCGGTCGGAGAATTTGATGGTCACGTCACCAAAGCCGAAATCCTGGTAGATCGACAGGATGAGATCGTTGACTTTGAGCACTTCGCCGGCGATCTGCTCCTCGGTGACGAAAATATGCGCGTCATCCTGGGTGAAAGCGCGCACCCGCATCAGCCCGTGCAGCGCGCCCGACGGTTCGAAGCGATGCACCTTGCCAAACTCCGCGATCTTGAACGGCAGGTCGCGGTAGGATTTCAGCCCGTTCTTGAAAATCTGGATGTGGCCGGGGCAGTTCATCGGCTTGACCACGAAGGTGCGCTCATCCTCCTCGCGCGGCTCGATGAGGAACATCGATTCGCGGAACGTCGCCATATGGCCCGACGCCACCCACAGCGACGAATTGATGAGCTGCGGCGCGTTGACTTCGGCATAGCCGGCGTCGGCCTGGCGGCGGCGGATGTAGTTTTCCAGCGTCTGGAACAGCGTCCAGCCTTTGGGGTGCCAAAACACCGAACCGGGGGCTTCTTCCTGGAAATGAAACAGGTCCATTTCGCGGCCGAGTTTCCGGTGGTCGCGCTTTTCCGCCTCCTCGATCTGCTTGAGGTAAGCATCGAGCTCTTCCTGCTTGGCGAACGCGGTGCCGTAGATGCGCGACAGCATTTCGCGGCTTGAATCGCCCCGCCAATAGGCGCCGGCCACTTTCATCAGCTTGAAAGCATTGCCGATCTTGCCGGTCGAGATCATGTGCGGCCCGCGGCACAGATCGAACCAGTCGCCCTGCTTGTAGATTTTGATCTGCTGGTCTTTCGGGATGGCGTCGACCAGCTCGACCTTGAAACTCTCGCCCATGTCGGCGAAGACTCGCTTGGCGTCGTCGCGCGACCAGATTTCCTTGGTGAACGGTTTGTCGCGCGCGACGATCTCGCGCATCTTCTTTTCGATCCGCGGAAAAATCCTCCGGCGTGAACGGCGCGTTGCGGAAGAAATCGTAATAGAAGCCGTTCTCGATCACCGGGCCGATGGTCACCTGGGTGCCGGGCCACAGCGTCTGCACCGCTTCGGCGAGCACATGGGCGGCGTCGTGGCGAATGAGTTCGAGCGCGCGGGGATCGTCGCGGGTGAGAAATTCGATTTTGGCGTCGTGCTCGATCGGATCGGCAAGATCGGCAAGCTTGCCGTCGAGCGCCATCGCCACCGTGCGCTTGGCGAGCGAGGGCGAAATGCCCTTGGCGATGTCGAGGCCGGTTGTGCCGTTGGGATAATCCCGACGCGCGCCGTCGGGAAAGGTCAGCGCGACCATCATTCGCTCCTGTTTGCTCACTCGCTGCGAACCAATGCAGGTAAGCATGGCCGGACGATTTTCGGTGTTCTTCAGCGTTCTAAAGCAGGGCCGGAATTGGTGCCGCGCCAGCGTCCGTAGCGCCACGGCATATACCAGTGCGATTTTTCCGGCAACGTCTCGGGGATGAAATCCAGCCCCGCTGTGCCGCACGGCTGGCAGCGCAACAGCCGCGCCAGCGTCATCCAGCCGCCGGCCCAAAGACCGAAACGGTCGAGCGCCTGGTCGGCATAATCCGAGCAGGTGGGCAGATGCCGGCACTCGAAGCCGACAAGCGGGGACAGCGTGTGGCGATAGATCTTGACCATGCCGCGCCCGACGAGTCGTGCGGGGCGTGGCGCAACGACATGCGCATCGGGAGAGGGCACCTTTTACTCGCGCCGCGGCTTTACCCCGCCGCGCTTCTTCTCGATCTGGCCGATAGCGTCGACCACGGCGTCGAAGGTCAACAGCGTCGAGGCATGGCGCGCCTTGTAATCGCGCACCGGTTCGAGCACCGCGATGTCGGCCCACTTGCCGTCCGCCGGCGGCGCACCGTTCTCCTTGAGCATTTTGCGCACGCTGTCCCGCAATTCGCGCAACTCGCCCGCCTTGGAGCCGATAATGTGGCTCGCCATGATCGAGGACGACGCCTGGCCGAGCGCGCAAGCTTTCACCTCATGGGCGAAGTCGGTCACCGTGTCGCCGTCCATCTTCAGGTCGATGGTGACGGTCGAACCGCACAGCTTGGACAGCGCCGTTGCCGACGCGTCCGGATCGACAAGCCGGCCGATCCGCGGGATCGTGCCCGCGAGCTCGATAATACGGCGATTATAGACCTCGTTGAGCATCGCAAAATCGCGGATTTAACCGGCTGGACCGGGGTTTATTGAGTCCTTCGCGCAATCCACTATATAGGCGCTGCCACAATGGATTTGAAGTTCCGGCATTCGCGCCGGTTGGAGAAACGATGGACGCCGTTGTTAAGCCGATCACCAAATTAACGCCCCGCGGGCCGCACATCCGACCACGTCCGCACCGCACCCGCTCCCGTCGAGACAAGGCCGTCGCGCGAGGAGGCGGAAGCGGCGGTGCGCGCGCTGATCGCTTACATCGGCGACAATCCGTCTCGCGAAGGACTTGTCGGGACCCCCCAGCGCGTTATCGGGGCGTTGGACGAGCTTTATCGCGGCTACGGCGAAATTCCGGCCGAGGTGCTGGCGCGCACATTTGGCGAAACAGAACCCTATGAGGATTTCGTTCTCATCCGCGACATCGGCTTCACCTCGCATTGCGAGCATCACATGATGCCGTTCTACGGCAAAGCGCATGTGGCGTATCGGCCGGTCGAGCGCGTGGTCGGGCTGTCGAAACTCGCCCGGCTGGTCGATGTCTACGCGCGCCGCCTGCAAACGCAGGAGCACCTGACGTCGCAGATCGCGACCGCGATCGACGAAGTGCTCAAGCCGCGCGGCGTCGCGGTGCTGATCGAGGCCGAACACACTTGCATGTCGGTGCGCGGCGTGACCAAGCCGGGCGCTTCGACGGTGACGACGCGCTTTTTGGGAACGTTCCGGGACAGCCCGGAGGATCAATTGCGGTTTGTGACGCTGGCGCGCGGCGTCGCGGACAAACGCTGACGATCGAACCGGAGGCTCCCGTGGCGGAGACATCACCGTTCGCGCCGCCGGGATCGGACGCCGCTCTCGAAGACGGCTTGGCGCTGACGCCGAAATTCGATGCCGACGGGCTCGTCACCGCCGTCGCCACCGACGCCGCGTCGGGCGACGTGCTGATGGTCGCGCATATGAATGCGCAAGCGCTGGCCAAAACCATCGCCACCGGCGAAGCGTGGTATTTCAGCCGCTCGCGCGGCGCGCTGTGGAAGAAGGGCGAAACCTCCGGCCACACCCAGCGCGTCGTCGAGATGCGCATCGATTGCGACCAGGACGCGGTCTGGATCAAGGTCGAGCAGACAGTTGCCGCCTGTCACACCGGGCGGCGCTCGTGCTTTTATCGCAGCGTGCCGCTTGGCAAGCCGGGGGCGGCCAAGCTCGAATTTCGCGACGATCGCGTGTTCGATCCGAAAGCGTAGCTTAGTAGCGATCATGGCTACGATACCGATGACCGACCCGCATCGCGAAGCGAGGATCGTTTTTCGGAGGCCACCATTATGTTAGTTCTCGTCATCTCGACGCCGCGGCCCGAACGGCCTTCCGATCTTGCAGTGCTTCGGCAGAGTTTCTGGCCATGGATTGCCAAGTATGAAGCGAGAGGGGTGTGCCGGCATGTTTACGCCCGTGTCGGGCGTGGCGCGATCGCGGTCTTCGATGTCGAGAGCAATGAAGCGTTGCATCAAATTTTGAACGAGTGGGCGGACATTATTCCTGCGCATTTCGATAACTATCCGCTCGTCGACCTGGAAGCGACCAAGCGAATGCTTGCCGCCCAGGTGGCGGCGAAGAATTGAAGCACGTATTCGCTCCTCGCAATGACGGCAATCAGCTTTTTGCCGTTGTCGCCCGCGCCAGCAATCGTTCGGCGCGCGTCAGATGCGGACGGTCGTACATCACGCCGCCGATGCCGACGACGCCGGCTGCCGGATCGGCGGCAAACGCGGCGACCAGCGCCTGCGCGTGCGCGATTGCGTCCGCCGAGGGCGTGAAGGCCTCGTTGATGATCGGCACCTGCGCCGGGTGGATCGCCATCTTGCCGGTGAAGCCGTCGCGGCAGGCCTCGACGCATTCGAGGCGGAAACCTTCGGTGTCGCGGAAATCGACATAGACCGTATCGATGGCCGGAACGTCCGCCGCCGCGGCGCCGGCGAGGCAGAGAACCCGCGCCAGCCGATAGGGATCGAGCCAGCGGCCTTGCGCGTCGCGGTTCGCATGCGCGCCGAGTTCGGCCGACAAATCCTCGGCGCCCCAGGTCAGCCCGATCAGCCGCGCGCTGGCGCCGGCGAAAGTGCCGGCGACAAACAAGCGCGGCCGCGGTTTCGGTGGCGATCGGCAGGATTTTGATATGCCCGTCGGGCAATCCGCCGCGCGCTTCACGGACGGCGAGCTTGGCGTCGGCGTGGATGACGGAAGCGCCGCCTTCCGCCTTGGGCAGCATGATGGCGTCCGGTTTTGCCGCCGCCACGGCGTCGAGATCGGCGTCGGTGAGACCGGTCTGCAAACCGTTGACGCGCACCATGAGATAGGGCCGGTTTGCGCTGGCGGCCGCTTCCTGCAAAAACGCCGCCGCACTGTCGCGGGCACGCGTCTTGCCATCGAGCGCAATCGAATCTTCCAGGTCGACGATCAGCGCATCGGCGCCGCTCGTCATCGCACGATCGAGTTTCTTGGCGCTGTCGGCCGGCACGAAAAGCAGCGAGCGCATCATGAGTCCATTTTTGTCGTCATTGCGGGGGCTCGCGCTTCGCGCGCCCAATGACCGGTCACTTCGGCTGCATGCGGATAAAAGCCTGACGGTGGCATTCGGCGACGAGCTTGTTGTCCTGATTAAAGGCGCGGTGGTGAAACTCGACGATGCCGGCGCCCGGCCGCGACTTCGATTCGCGCTTGCCGATGACCTCGGTGGTGCAGTGAACGGTGTCGCCTTCGAACAGCGGATGGGGAAATTTCACGTCGGTCATGCCGAGATTGGCGATGGTGGTGCCGACCGTCATGTCGGACACCTGAATGCCGATCATCAGGCCGAGCGTGAACAGCGAATTCATCAGCGGTTGGCCCCATTCGGTCTCCTGCTCGCAGAACTGCCGGTCGATATGGAGCGGCTGCGGGTTGAGCGTCATGTTGGAGAACAGCATATTGTCCATCTGGGTGACGGTCCGCGTGTAGCGGTGCTCGACCACTTCGCCGGCGACGAAGCCTTCGAAATAAAGCCCGCCGCGCTTGTGCCGGATAGCCGTCTCGCTCGTCATTTTTGCCTCCACTTCGCGTCACTACGCCGTTGGCGCCGTTTTTCGTTAAGGCGACGTTTACCATAATTGTTAATGATCGCTAACGCTCGAGAAAGCCGGTGGGAGCCGGCAAGGGGAGCACAGCAATGCTGGTCGATTCCAGCTTCACCGCCGGTTCGACGGTGACCGGCGCTATTCGGCAGGCGGCCCAGGCTACCGGGACGAGCTTCCAATATCTTTTGGCGACGGCGCAGGTCGAATCCGGGCTCAATCCGCAAGCCGGCGCTCCGACCTCGTCGGCGCGCGGGCTTTTTCAATTCGTCGAGCAGACCTGGCTCGGCACCATCAAACAGTCGGGCGCCGCGCTCGGCTATGGCCAATACGCCGCCGCCATCACCCAGACGCCGTCCGGCCGCTACCAGGTGAGCGATCCGGAGATGCGGAACGAAATCCTCAAGCTGCGCACCGATCCGACCGCGAACGCGGTAATGGCCGGCGCCTTCACGCAAGCCAATGCGGCGCAGTTGTCGGAACGGCTCGGCCGCTCGCCGAGCGAGGGCGAGCTCTACATCGCGCATTTTCTCGGCGCCAGCGGCGCGGCGCATCTGATCTCGGCCGCGGCCAGCAATCCGAGCGGCACCGCGGCGCGCTATTTTCCGAACGCGGCGCAAGCCAATTCGTCGATTTTTTACGACCGCACGACGGGCGCGGCGCGCAGCCTCGCGCAGGTGCGCGACGTGCTCACGGCGCGCTACGACGTGGCGGCGAACGGAACGAGCAAATACGCGGCCGTGGAGCAAGCGCCGGCGGCGTCGCGCGACGTTGCCGCCGGCGCCAATTCTCCGGCCGTTCCGATGATTACGATCTCTCCCGTCGCACGCACCGCTGCCGCCAGGCCCGCCGTCCCGATGACGATGGCCGCGGCTGCGCCTGACACCGCCGGCATGACCAGCGCCTTCGCCGATGCCGTGCCAAAGCGGGCGCAGCAGGACGACGAAATTTTCCACGGCCTGTTCACCGATCCCGGCCGCACCGGCCCGGTCGCCGCGGTGGTGAGCCAGCTTTGGGGCGTGTCCAGCGCGCCATCGCCGGCGGCCGGCGGGATGCGCGATCTGTTCAAAGACGACGAGCAGGGCAGCTCATGATCGTCCGCGATTTTCTGCAGTGGGTGCGCACCGCGCCGGCCAGCGAACGGGCCGAAGCCACCAGCGCGCTGGCGCGCGCGTATTTGTATTCCGATCTGTCCGCCGACGATCTCGCCGCCAGCGAAGGCGCGATGCTGATGCTGCTCGACGATTCGTCGCCGCTGGTCCGGCGCGCGCTCGCCGACGCGCTGGCGGCAAGCCCGAGCGCGCCGCCGGCTATCGTGGTGGCGCTCGCCGCCGATCAGCCGCAGATCGCGGCGCCGGTTTACGCGCTGTCGCCGTTATTCGTCGACGCCGATCTGGTGGATGCGGCGGCGACCCGGGGAGGCGTGGTCCAGGCGGCGATCGCCAGCCGTTCCGCGCTGCCGCGCTCGGTCGCGGCAGCCATCGCCGAAGTGGGCACGGCCGAGGCTTGTCTGGTGCTAGCCGAGAATCGCGCCGCCGATATCACGCCGTTCTCGCTTGACCGCATCGTCGAGCGTTTCGGTCACCTGGCGGCGATCCGCGAGTTGCTTTTGGCGCGCGACGACATTGCCGCCGCAACGCGCCAAACGCTCGTCATCAAGCTGTCCGAGGCGCTGGCGGGATTTGTCGCCGGACGGTTCTGGCTCGACGCCGATCATGCCCATCGCATCGCGCGCGAGGCATGCGAAAAGGCGACGGTGACGATTGCCGCGGAAACGCCTGGCACGGAACTGGGCCCGCTCATTCGCCATCTCCGCGCCAGCGGGCAGCTCACCGCCGGGCTGATCCTGCGGGCGCTGCTGTCTGGAAATATCGCGCTGTTCGAGGAGGCGCTGGCCGAGCTGACCGATATGCCGGTGGGACGCGTGTCAGGTCTGGTGCACGATCGCGGCAGCGTGGGTTTGCGGGCGTTGTTCGAAAAGGCCAAATTGCCAGCTTCAACCTATCCGGCATTCAAGGAAGCGATCGAAGCGCTGCGCGAGGGCTTTCTGCTGGAGCCGGGCGGCCCCGCGCGGCTCAAACGCCGCATGATCGAACGGGTGCTGACGCGCTGCGAAGACGCCGATCTCAGCGATCTTGCGCCATTGCTCACCCTGTTGCGCCGGTTCGCCACTGAAGCGGCTCGCGAGGAGGCACGGTTATTCTGCGATGAGCTTGTCGCCGAGGATTTAGGCGACGAAATCCGCTCCGCTGCGGCCTGATTGCGGTTTCACTTATTCCGCGCTGGCGGGCATCCGCCTACCGGTTCCCGAACGGCTGGATTCCACGCCGCGACGAGCGTAAGTCGCGTCAAGTTCCGGCGTCGCCCGGCGCCAGCGGCGGCGAGAATATGGTCTCGAGATATTCCGGCCGGTGGCTGTTTTCCCGCTTGAGGAAATCGTCGGTGACTTCCCGAAGCTTGCGCGTCAATGCGCCGGCGACGTCGCCAACGTCGGGACGGGCATGCTCGCGGATGATGGCGCGGATGGCGTCGACATGCTGGTCGACCAGCAGGACCGGGATTTTCTTGAAGTGCGGGGTATGCTCAAGCAGCCGGCACAAGCTCTCGGCGGCGGGGGCGACCTCGGGATAGCCGAAAGTGGCGACCTCGCCCTTAACGTCATGCGCGGCGCGAAATAGCGTATCGTGGGTCTTTTCGGTGAAACCCTGGCGCTTGATGTCCTGGCGCGCGCTTTCCAGGCGCTCGCATTCGGATTCCATCCAGCCGGTGAATTCCGACGACAGTTGCACCAGCGCCGCTTCGGCCCGCGCGATGGGATCGTCATCGCGCGGGCCGGCAGGACCGACCGCCCGGCGCAGCGGATGCGACGGTGTGATCACTTCATGGTCGGCGTAAGTCGCGACCGAGGGATTTTCGTCTTTACGAGGCGGCATGGTTTTTGTTGCTCCGGTCAGATCAGGACCTTGGCCTTATCGAGTAAGGGCTGTTGACGGGTGACCTCGGCTTTGCCGCCCTTGCGCCGTTCCGGGCCGACATAGTTCGGATTGACGTTGCGCCGCCGGTCCGGCCCGAAATAGGTCTTGCTCTTGATGAACGGACGCGGATTGGCGACGACGTTAAGAATGCGCTCGTAGAGCGCCTTGGCGGAGATCGGCTTGGCCAGGAATTCGGTGACGCCGGCGTCGCGCGCCTCCATGACGCGTTTTTTCTCGGAGTGGCCGGTGAGCATGATGATCGGCACATAGGGATTGGCGTTGGCGCCGGGTTGGCGGATCATCTGCGCCAATTCGAGGCCGTCGAAGATGGGCATCACCCAATCGGCGAGTATGATGTCCGGCAAATAATGGGTGAAGGCTTCGAGACCGGCGGCGCCGTCTTCGGCCTCGTAGACTTCACGGGTGCCGAAGCCATGCAGCAGCGTGCGGAGGATTCGCCGCATATGCGCGTTGTCGTCGATCACCAGAAAACGCAGGCGGTTGAAGTCGATGCGGACCATACGGCCTCCCGCGTGACGAATGCCGAGACACCCCCCTCGCAGGCTCAATCGTAAAGAATCGTCGTTAACGCTCGGTTAGCATTCGGCCGCGCTAGTAGCCGAATTGCTCCTTCAAAATCCGCTCATCCAGGCTGTGGCCGGGGTCGAACAGCATGTGCATGGCGATCGAATGGTCCATGCAGATCTCGACCGAGCGGACGGAGCGCACTTCGTCGTGGTCGGCGACCGCGGCGGCCGGGCGCTTACCGGCTTCCAGCACTTCGACGGTGACCCGGGCGCGGTCGGGCAGGAGCGCGCCGCGCCAGCGCCGCGGCCGGAACGGGCTGATCGGGGTGAGCGCCAACAGCGGGGCGCCGATCGGGATGATCGGTCCCTGTGCCGAAAGATTGTAGGCGGTCGACCCGGCGGGCGTCGCCAGCATGATGCCGTCGGCGACCAGTTCGGCAAGCCTCTCCTTGCCGTCGACCAGCACGCGCAACCGCGCCGCCTGGTAGGTCTGGCGGAACAGCGACACTTCGTTGATGGCATGGTGCCGGTGGGTCCGGCCGGCAGCGTCGCGCGCGCGCATCAGGAGGGGATGGATGACCGAGACATGGGCCGCCGCCAGCCGCTCGCTGAGCGCGTTCTCGGAATACTCGTTCATCAGGAAACCGACCGTGCCGCGGTGCATGCCATAGATCGGCTTGCCGGAATTCATGAACCGTTGCAGGGTCGCCAGCATGAGGCCATCGCCGCCAAGCGCGACAATGACGTCGGCGGTCTCAGGGCGGGCATCGCCGTAGCGCCGGACGAGCCGCGCCCGCGCCCGCTGCGCCTCGGGCACGTCGCTGGCGACAAACGCGATGCGCTTGTAACGAGATGCCGTGCGGCGCTTTGACATGGGTTCTGGCTTTGCACGATAAGGGCGGCGCGCCGCCCTAGGAGATCGACCGGGTTAGCGACATGGACAATAGCGAACTGGGCAACAAAGAACGCGCGGTGTTCGTCTATACGACCTATCCATCCATTGTCGAGGCGGAGCAGGCCGGCCGCGCGCTGCTCGAGCGCCGGCTCTGCGCCTGCGTCAATATCCTGCCGGGCATGGTGTCGCTCTACTGGTGGCAGGGAGCGATCGAGCGCGGCGACGAAGTGGTGATGATCGTCAAGACGCGGGCCACGCTGGCCGAGGCGGTGCGCGGCGCGGTGCGGCAAATGCACTCCTATACGACCCCCGCCGTGCTCACGATCCCGATCGAAAACGTCGATCCGGACTACCACGCCTGGCTGGTCGCGGAGACGGCAGGGGCGAGGGCCTGATCTCTCGCTCATTCCCGCGAAAGCGGGAATCGACGAGCCAGAAGAGGACTGGGTCCCCGCTTGCGCGGGGACGAGCGGCCAAGGCGCCCCAGCTTGCTAATACGTCACAGTGCCGTCGATCGCAGCCTTGAGCGCGGTGTATTCGCGGCAGGTGGTGCCGCAGATCGACTCGACCTTTTGCAGGTCGTCCTTGGCCTTGAGCACATTGCCCTGCTCGGCCTGCCACATGCCGTAATAGGACCAGGTCAGCGCGTGGTTGGGATCGGCGGCGAGCGCACGGTCGTACCAGAGTTTGGCGTCGTCATAGCGGCCGAGCTTGCGGCTCGCATAGCCGATCAGCGTCGCCACATCCGCATTGTCGTCGTAGCCCATGGCGCGCAGCACGGCGATGCCGCCGGCATAATCGCCCTGGTCGTAGATCAGCGCGTAAGCCTCGTGCCAGCCCTTGTAGAATTGCTCGACCGCGCTCGACTTGTCCGGCTTGGACTTTTTGGTGTCCTTTTTCGTGCCGCTCTGGCTCGACGGCGGCTGGCTCGTCGTTGACGGCGGGGAGGGGCTGGAACTCTCCATCGCCCTCGCGGCGGTGGCGATGCCGGTCGCACCGGCCGTGGCGCTCAAGAGAATCGCGGCGGCAAACAATGACGTTTTTCGCATGTCTTCCCTCCCGGTTCGGGCTGCGACCTGTAAACACCGGCAGCCTTAGCAATTCATCCCGGCGCCCGCTTCTCTTCCCTATCGGCGCAAAGACGGCAGAATTCCCGGCGGATTGCAGGCGCGGATTACAGGAATGTCACGTAGGTGAACGATTTCCATTGTGGCACTTCAGGGTCCGTTCAGCGCGCGGAGTTTAAACGGGTGTTTGAAAAACGGCGAAGGCTCTCAATCCCGCCGTCGAACAACAAAAGGAGATACCCATGTTGAGGAAACTCGCCCTCGCGGTGGTCGCGACCGCGTTGATTGCCGGCCCGGCTTTGGCCGCGGCTTCGTCCGTCACTGCCGGTGCCACGCCCACTGCCGCAACCGTGCCGGCCGCTTCGGCCAAGCAAGCCACGCCTGCCGCCGTACCCGTCGTCACGGCGCCTGCCACCAATGCCAAGCAGACCGTAACGCCGGGCAAAGCGGGCAAGGACAAGCAGTCGCAAGCGCAGACCCGCAAGCATATTGCGCACGTCAAGTCCGGCGTGCATCAGGCCAATACCGGTACGTCCGCGAAGCGGTCGTAACGGCAACAAGACTGCCTGCGATCCGGAATATGCACCCGACAATGGTGCGAACCGAGGCCCGGGTCGTATGCACCGGCTTGCTGGGTCTGGCGGTCAGACCCCCGTCGCGCCCGCAAGCCGGAACTTAGTCGTCCCGCGCTTCACAAAAACAACAATGCGTGGGATCAGGGAGGCCGGCCCAAAAGCCGGCCTCCGATCCTTTTACAATGTCGTCTGCCATTCGACCGGAACGTGCTCGTAGCCGCTCGCGGTCTTGATCAGATGGCCGCAGGCCGGGAAGGGGAAGTGGTAGCCGGTGACCAGCATGCGGTCGGCGGCGGCGCGATCGAAGATTTTCTTGCGCGTCGCCACCGCGGCCGCGCCGTCGATATCGAACGCCGCCTGCCAATCGGGATGGCGCGCGAACACAGCCGGATGCTGCGCGGTATCGCTGAGCACCAAGAGCGACGCGTCGCCGGAATGGATGGCGAACACGGTGTGGCCCGGCGTATGGCCGGCCGCCGGCAGCGTGACGATGCCGGGCGCGACTTCCTTGCCCGGCTCGAACTGCGTCACTTGCCTGGCGATATCGGAGAAAATGCGCCGCTGATTGAGGAACGTCAGTTTCAGGTCCGCCGGCGCCGCGTTCAAATTGGCGTCGTCCATCCAGTAGACCCATTCCGGCGCCGGCACCATGATCTCGGCATTGGCAAAGATCAGATTGTTGTCCTTGTCCTTGATGCCGTTGATGTGATCGGGATGAAAATGCGAAATCACGATCGCATCGACCGCGTTGGGATCGATGCCGGCGGCTGCAAGATTGTCGCGCAGCACGCCCGCCGAGGCCGCGATCTGGCCGCCGGTGCCGGTGTCGATAAGAACCAGTCTCTTGCCGGTATTGACGATCAGCGTGGTGAACGGCGTCGCAAGCTTGTCGTGCGGCATGAAGGCCGTGTCGAGCGCATGCTCGACCTCGGCAAACGGCGCATTGCGGATGAATTTATCGGTGATCGGCCGATACCAGATGCCGTCATACAGCGCGGTCAGCTCGTAGCTGCCGATCTTGTAGCGATAGATGCCTGCCGTCACGGCGTCGGCCGGCGGTTCGGCGGCAATGGCCGAAGCGGCGGGCGTGCCAAGCACAGCCGCGGTGCCGGCGAGAAGGGTACGGCGCGAAAGCTCCGGCATGGCTGACCTCGCTGTTCCGGCCGTTCTCACAGCGTCTCGGCGAAGAACCCCCGCATCAACGTGTAGGATTTGCGGCAGAGCTTTTCGTCGTAGCGCTGCGGTCCGCCAGCCGCCGTCGGATCGCAGAACGAATGCACGGCGCCGCCGAACATCATGACCTGCCAATCGACCTTGGCGTCGGTCAGCTCCTGCTCGAAGGCGTCCATCTTCGCTTTCGGTGTCACCGGGTCGGCCGAGCCATGGATGGCGAGCACGCGGCCTTTGATGTTGCACGGCGTGCCGGCAACGACCGGGTTGGGATTGGTGACGTGGAACACGACGAGTGCCGCGAAATCGGCGCCGGTGCGCGCCTGTTCGAGGGCGTAGCCGCCGCCGGCGCAATAGCCGATCGCTGCGATTTTCGCGCCATCGGTGAGGCCGAGCTGGCGGGCTTCGGCGAGCAGCGTGTCGTGGGCCTTGCCGCCGCAAGCGAGCGTGAAGGGCAGGTTGGTGTGCACCGCGAGCATGCCAGCGCGCAGCTCATCCTGCGTCTTCGGCCTGGCGCCGTAGCCGGTCCCGAACATGTCGGCCATCAGCACGATATAATCCTTGCCGGCGACGGCGCGGGCCTGCCCGATCGTGTCGGGGCAGACGCCCTTCCAGTCCGATTGCATGAAAACGACCGCGCGCTTTGCCTTCACGCCGTCGTCATAGACGATCATGCCCTCAAACTGCCGGCCGTCGAGTGCATACGGCACTTTCTTCTCGGCCATGGTCCGCCCTCCTGTCATTCCTGACGCCACAATACTAACCGAAATCCGGCGTCGTTATTCCCAATTGGACGTTGCCCCGGTTCGCAATCGCATGTAGGACCACGGCGCCAACAAGCGGAACAGCCCGAATGTCAAAGCAGGATATGCGCGCCGAGACCGAACGCCTGGTCAAAGAGGCGCTGGAGAAGAAAGGCGTCACCATCAAGCAGGCGAACACGCGGATCGAGACCAAATGCGGCAAGTGCGGTGCGCCGAATCGCGTCTCGGCCGCGCCCGGAGAGACCCGCGTTGCCTACACCTGCAAGGAGTGCGGCGACAAACAGCGGACGCTGTAACCGGGGCGAGGGAGTTCCCGCCGGGGCGACTTAGTTCGAGTCGGAGAACAGCTTGTCCGCCGCAGTGATCAAGCCGATGTCGGGATGATCCGAACAGTACTCACCGAGCTTTTTGGCATTATCGACAAACTTGTCCATCTCGATGACCGGCGGATCGTCCTGATCTTTGTAATAGCCGTCGAGCCACGTCAGGATGATCCCGATCGTTTCCTTGTCGGCCGATTGAAATTTTTTGCAGGTCCAGGCCGAGAGATCGATGTCTTCCGCGAAGGCCGTCGCGCTGCAGCACGAGATCATCGCGGCTGCCAACAAGCTCACGAACAGTTTCATTTGTCACCCCTGAATTATCGTCGATCGTTGTTAGCCGCAGACTGCGGCCGCCGATGGCTTAATCCCGCGGCGTCAGGTTTTCGGTCCCTGCGCCGTCGTGGCCGCGAATGGCCCACACTCCGTTGAGGCCGTCGCCGTCGACCCGATAGATGACGAGGCCCGGCTCGCCGTCGATCATATAGGCGGCCGCAAGCGAGTTGTTCATGCGCATGCCGAACCCTTCGTAGGTGGCATCGCCAATCGTCCACTTGATCGCGAACGTCGCGTCCGAAATCACGGTGACACGGGCCGTCCCGCTATATTTGGAACCGTCGGCGTTGGTGCCGACGGCATCATATCGCGATGCGAGCGTGAGCGTGTCGGCGCCCGCCGGCAGCGCCACGGCAAAAACGCAAGAGCGCAAAGGAATCGAATCGCAGCCGCCTCCCAATTGCCTGATCTTGAATTATCGCAGCCGCCAGGAAAAAAGTCCAAGAAATCCCGATGCTCCGAACGCTGTCTGACGGTTTTCCGCATGGGCGTCGATTGGAGAGCGACGCGGAAGGAGAGGCAGGGCCTGTCGAATGAAAAGAGCCAAAGAACCCTTCGCACCCTAGCCGGCCCGCGCTTGCCGGCACTGTGACCTAGGTCACCGCCAACATCGTTGCAATGATGTGAAGGTAATTTGCTCCAGGCTCCTGGGGCGGATTCCTCCCGGCAAAATGCTGCCGGGCCTTTTTTTCGGGCGTTGGCGGCGTTTCGCTCGCCGGTTCGGTTGTTACGGCTCGCCTTACTCAAAATAGAAGACCGCGGCTCATGACACCCCCAATGTCGAATAAGGACTTGAGCCTGCAAGAAAGCCTGTTGCTGGAAATGATGCGGGAATGGAGCGGCAAAAACAATTGCTGAATGACGATCGAATACCGCGACGGCGCATGGGAGATCACGATGTCAATTTCGCTACACGGAAACGATCACACCGCACGCGGCGTTGGAGCTAGCTTTGCTCAAGCATGGGACAACATGGATCCGACATGGGTCTAGCTCACCAGCGCGGGCCTTCACGCGGGTTTCAGTCAGTGTGTGAGGCTCAGGATCTGCGCCAGGAAACTTATGAGCCGAAAATGAGTTGATGTTTTTGTCCCCGCTATTTGGGAGACAAAAATGAGGTTGCTAGGTGCCGCGCTGGTTTGCATAGCCGTCCTCTACGGCGTCGACGCCTAGCCCCGGCTTTTCGGCCAGGGCTAGAGCATTGTGGCGCGGGCGTTTGCGATCAGTAAAACCCAGTGTCCGTTCTCATAACGGTCTGCTTTCTTTCGAGGGCGCAGGCCGGACAGCCGTAAACGATCTCGTCAAGCCCAGGCGACAACGTTGATGGCTCAATCGTTCTGATTTTCATCGGCACATCGCAGCGCCAACAGCTTACATGCATGGAAAGATCATGCGTTTTTTGACGCTCGCCCAGCAGTGACATTGCGGCCTCCGTGCATTTTCATGTCGGACTTGATCGCACCGTGCGTCCGTAGTGAAGGGGAGTCTGTATAAAATTGACCAAAGCATCCTATTTGATGAACAAGTTCATAATGCACTGCCCTTGACGTGAATCCCCGGATCAGCGCCGCGAGCCTATCTTTCTGTATGCGCACCACGCGCAAAAAGAAACCCCGACCTACACAGGGCGGTAATGCAAAGCGCCAATCTTTATTTCAAGTTTTAAACAAAAAAGCCCCAACCTTCGGAGCAAGCGTCGCGCGGCCTTCTTTGAGCGCTGTGACTATTCTTTGGACTTGAGAATCGCAGCAGCAAACTGTGATTTATTTGGTGCCGGGAATGCTCGTTACCCCTCTTGGAGGAGGAACCATGCATGCCCGCTCAATATCCTCAAGCCGTCACATCTACTGTGTGCGCCTACTGCGGAAAACCGCTGGCTCTAGTCGGATTAAGCACGGGTGGTTGGCGCATAAGAGACCAATTGGTTTGCAACGAATTTTGCGCGGATGGCCTTCCGTCGCCGAGTATCGACGCTAAACGAGAGGCGGCAAATCGCCTTGTCGCGGTGCATTAGAGGCGCAAGGTTCGATTAGTAGGCGCAGAGAATGAGAAGCGCGGCCACGACAATGCTGACGGCGCCGATACTAGCCAATAGATTGAGAAGCTGATCGCGCAGTATTCGACGAAACATTTATTGAAACCATTCGGGGTGCTCGACGACGGCGGTCGTGCCGACAAGAAAGAGCAGAACGCAAATAGTCAATGTCTGGAACGCCAAATAACGGTCGTCGTTCATAGGCCCGAACAATATCGGCGAAGTGAAAAAGTTTCCCTAACGCTGCGCCGCCTCGGCACCGCGGCCCGCTTGGCTGTGATTAGGACCAAACGTTCCCTTGACGTGAATCCCCGGATCAGCGCACCTTTAAGCGCCCCAACGCGCCGTTAGAGCGACGCGCCGCGACTTGCCACACGCACTGGACGAGCAGTGCGCATGACCGATTCCACAGATATCATGAGTTTGCGCGGCTTCCCGCCTTGGCGTGTCATTCACACACAGGGAGATGAAGCTATGTCGCATGCAAATCTAAGCCGTCGCGCCATCCTAGCCGGCGCAGCATCCGTGCCGGCACTCGCGCGACCTACCGTCGCGCTTGCAGAGGTTACGCCTCCCAAATTGCTGGCGCCCGCTGATCAGCTAAAGCCGATATGGGCAGCGGTGTTGGATTTGGATCCCAAGGTCAGGGAAGCTTATGAGCCGTGTTCAGAGGCTTCGCATGAATGCCACGAGAAAAATATGGGCCAACCCGAAGCCAGTAGAAGGTTTGATGCAATGTCCAAACGGACGGGTTACGGGCGCTTGATGGATCGGCTCAATGTGTTGGATGGAAAGCAACGCAGGCTCGCCCGCGCAATTCTCAAGATCGAGTTGAACTAGCCGCATCGGGGACGGTATTCATGCTGCAGCGGCCATTATCCTCGACGAGGAGCTTGAGTACGAAGGGGGCAATCTGTTGTGGGAAATGGTCGCGCGTGCCGGCTTTGCAGTGCCGCCCGATAGGGCAACAAAATTAAAACGGTTTGCCGCGGCGAGATCAAGGCTCGTGGCGCGAGAGGCGTACCGTCCCGAATAAGCCGATGGATGAAAAGCCAACGGCCTCAAACGTTCTTCGTCGCGAATACGGGCACTTCCGGTCCTATCCCGCACCATCACGCACATGGTCTTTTTCAACTATCCTAGCCGCCTCGCTCGGTACAGCACCATTCGCAGCGCTGCAGAGACGCGGGCGGGATCCGCCTTACGAGCAACAGCCGTATAGTTCAGGTTGGCTTCGATGCGGGAATGGGGTCCCTCGTGAAGTAGACGAGTTTGCATGCTGAACAGCGAAATACATGCTCATCCGCGACAAGCGGCAGGCAGATCGTCCTTACCAGAACCATCATTACCCCGCAGCTCAAGCAGTTCGGGGCTTGGGGCATCTTAGGTTAGGCCCCAAACGTCATAATCGTTCCATGAGGCGAGGGGGTAAAGGACGGCTGCTGTCCTTTATATCCCGAGCCTCATTGACTGAAGGAATTGGACGCGCCGCAAGCGTCTCTCACGATGAAGCTTTCCATTTGCTCATCGATCGACCAGGGCGGGGGAAAGCGGCGCGCGGAAGCCATCGCAGAATCTTATTCCGAGTGATAGAATGGTCCCAATCCGTCGGACTGACGCGGCAGTTTCTTCCCGTCGCGCGCAGCGTCAGTTTACAGATGGTCAAGCCAACAGCTTGGTCCCGGGGCGCCAGCGCCGGGGCCTTTTTACGGGCCATCGATATGCGCGGGCTAATCTTTTTCATCGTCCTTGCAGGTGGCGCTGTCTGGGCATTTGATGCCTACGAATACGACGGCCGGCATGTTGACGCCGCTTGGCAACAAGCCCGAGCGGAAGGTCAACATTTTTCGCGTGAAGTGCGGCGTCGGGTAGACAGCATATTGTCAGGGAATTGATCGCTGTCGACGACGGGTCCGGCGGTCACAGACCAGCATCGCGGACGGACCTCTCTCTTTGAGCTTGAAGGATCTGGCGACCGTATCCATCCATTCTAACATTACCGAGCCGCATTTTTGGCATTTTGCAAAGTCCATGGCCTCCTTTGGCCTTGGCCAAATCGTCATTTCGTATAGGGCGCCGCATTTCGGGCAGGTGAAGTCCCCGCCAGCGACTGTTTGCCTATTGTGGGCCATTTTGGATTCTCGCTTCCCACCGGCTTCCCAATCTGAATTTTTGGGAAGATTGCACACTCGAGAAATGCTAGAAGCTCCTGATTTTATTGGTGCCGGGTGAGAGAATTGAACTCCCGACCAACGGTTTACAAAACCGCTGCTCTACCGCTGAGCTAACCCGGCTTATCCTAGTGAAATTTTCAAATCCTAGCGAAATATGGAACATCGGGCTGCGAGCGGCCAGACCTACTCCGCCTTGATATTGGCAGCGCGGACCACCTTACCCCATTTTTCGGTTTCGGCGGCGAGGTGTTTGCCGAATTCGGAGGGCGAAAGCGCGAAAGGCACGGAGCCCAGCTCGATAAGTTGCGCTTTGAGCCTGTCATCGGCGAGACCCGCATTAATTTCGGCATTGAGCTTATCAATGATCTCGGCTGGAGTGTTCGCTGGCGCGCCGATGCCATACCACGCGCTTGCCTCGTAGCCGGGTACGAAATCGGCGACCACGGGGATGTCGGGCAGCGCCTGCGAGCGTGTCGCGGTGGTCACCGCCAAGGCACGAAGCCTGCCGGATCTGACGTACTCTATCGACGGCGGCAACGGCGAGAACATCAGCTGCAATTGACCGCCGAGCAAGTCAGCCAGCGCCGCCGGCGAGCCTCGATAGGGGACGTGCACGATGTCAACGCCGGCCATCAGCTTGAATAGCTCTCCAGCCATGTGGAGCGAGCTTCCGACGCCGGCCGAGCCATAGTTGATTTTGCCGGGGTTAGCCTTGCAATAGGCAATGAATTCGGGAACCGTGTTGGCCGGAAAGGACGGATGCACCTCCATCGCCAGCGGCTCGCGACTGATGCCGGCCACAGGGGCAATATCACGCAGGAAGTTGTAATTGAGCTTGTCATAGAGCGTGGCGTTGACGGCATTCCCGACGGAGGTCAGGAGCAGCGTATAGCCGTCAGGTGGGGCGCCCACGACGGCCTCGGTTGCGATATTGCCCCCGGCGCCGGTGCGGTTCTCGACGACGACCGGCTGACCAAGCCGCTCGGATAGCCATTGTCCCAGCAAGCGCGCGAGGATGTCAGGCGCGCCGCCGGCGGCGAAACCGACGACGATGCGCACCGGCCGTGTCGGATAGGTTTGCGCCCATCCGAAGCGCGATACCGCCGGGAGAGCTACAGCGCCTGCAGCAAGGGAGAGGAATTTACGGCGGAGAAATTTTTTCATTCGATCACCCGCGGCAACATAGCATGCCTCGGCACCGGGGGTCAGTGACCCGGTTCACGATGCTGCAAGCGACCGGCGATGTCAGCCTACGGGACGGAAGCAGCCGTATAGCGTCGCCCAGAAAATCGTGATCTGCCGCTGGGGAGCACCCCACCTGGTTCGATTTCGACAAGGCACATTTACTTATCTAGCCCGAGAGCTTTTGTTGCCGCGTCTATGAGCGTCACATCCAGATTCATTCGACAATAATCCTCGACTACGTCCTTGTTCTTTTTAAAGGCACTAATATCGATGACGGTATTATTTCGCTTTCCGTTGAAATAGCCGCTGAGCCAGGCTGCGACCTTGGGGGCGTTAGCGCTGATCAAATTGTCAAACAAATATTGCTTGCATGTGACTTTTGCGAGGTCCAGCGTTATTTGCGCCTGCACGTCGGGAGCGGCGGTGATTACGAATGCCGAAGCAAGAGTTACTAGCCAAACTCTCATGATTTTTTTCTCCCTATCACGAAGCCCGGCATTCATTCCAAGCGACATTGCCAAGCCGCCTGCAAGATACCGCGGCAGCGCGGGATTGTCAGTGCGGTCGGATCCCGTTTCCAAGAGGCCGCCACGAGGCGATCTTTTGTTTCAATTTCGCCTGTCATGTTATAGGGCATGACGCTGCCTTTGGCCCTTAGCGAACGAGCCGCTGTCTATTTTCGCGATGGCTTTCGGAGTGAAAGCGGACATCACAATATAATTCCGCTGCGGCAGCTAATGACCCTTAGCAGACACCATCGGTCAGCGAGTGCTGCGGCAGCTGTCCGGGCTGAAGCAGCCACGTCTCCGGCGTGGCAGCTTCTAACCCAAAGCGGACATTGACCTGCTGGATGATCGTCCACTCACTAGTCCCCGAATTTTTCGAGAACAGAATTCGATGGGACGAAGAACGTGGTTCCCGTAATTGCAGTCGAGAAATCCAATAGACGGTCATATTGACCTTCAGGAACGCCCACAAACATATTGCTCAACATCTTTTCAATGACCCATAGGTTTCTCGCGTACCCAATGAAATACGTTCCGAACTCGGAATGCCCGGGTCGTCCAAATGGCATATTGTCCCGCAGAATATCGTGCTCGTTGCCCTCTGCGTCGACAATGGTCGTCAACGTTTTGTGTGACTTTCGCTTGTTGGAGTCGTCTAGCTCGATATTATCAATTTTAGTCCGTCCAATAATGTTCTCTTGCGATGAAGTTTGCAGCGCATTCCATGCGTCGAGTTTATGCAGATATTTCTGCACAACGACGTAACTGCCGCCCTCGAAATCGAGATCGTCCGACTGAATAAGAGACGCAAGCGGCAACGCATCCCCCGTCGGATTTTCTGTGCCGTCGACAAAACCAAGTAGGTCTCGTGCGTCAAAATAGCGAAAGCCTTGAACCTCATCTATGACTGATACGGCCTCGCCGAGCGCATCGAGGATCAGACGCTCAAGCTCGAAACACATGTCAGCCCGTTCCGCTCGAATGTGAAATAACAGATCGCCCGGCGTAGCGACTGCCGTATGTACCGGGCCACGAATTTCTGCAAAGTTTCTTAGATCCTTGGGACGCTTGGGCCACCCAGGCGATCCCATGCGTTGCTCCCAATTCCCACATTGCAAGACAGCCGGCCTTTTAAATCGCGAAAACCGACCGTCCGTACCAGCCCGCTAATGTCGGCGATGACCCGGCGTACTTTTGCCATCGCTTCGGCTTCCACGCCGACGGTTAAAACCAAAAAAACGGCCGCTCGGGATAGTGGCGCAATGACACTTTGTGGTTCTATGGGTACGCGATCCCAAGAATTCGTCATTGCGAAAGATCCTAGCCGACGATTTGGCGCAGCTTCCCCCGAATTCCAATCTGCCGCAACTGGTCGGACTTTGGCCGCCGTCTTCCCTGGCAGCCTGTAAGCTTTGAGATCGGCCTTTGAGCGGCGTCCCGCCCGAAGGAGACGCGAGCGCCAATGGCTGCTGCCCGCTTTCGACCCGAAGCGGACATTGACCCGCGATGCCATCGGCATACGCTTCTGTTTGGTTAGGCCTCCTGGCCAACAGGCGTTCGATGACGCGAGGAGAGACGTCCATGAAGAAACACAAGCTTCTAATCGCAGTGACATGTTCGGATTGACATGGGCCGGAATCGTCAGGGCTGAGGATCAGCCGATCAAGCAACAAACCAAGCCGACGATTCTTCTCGTCCACGGCGCATGGGCGGATTCTTCAAGCCGGAACGGCGTCGTCAATCTCCTGCTCAAAGACGGTTACACCGTCCGAGCCCTACCGAATACTCTGCGCGGACTCTCCGCAGACGCTGCCGTCATCGCAACATATCTCAAATCCGTCGCCGGACCCGTTGTTCTGGTAGGCCTTCCGGCGGCTCGGTGATAAGCGTTGCTTCCGCCAACGCTCCGAAGGTGAAGGCATTGGTGTACGTCGATGCGTTCGCGCCCGACGCGGGGGAATCGGTTCATTCAGAACTCGCGGGCACTCCGCCGCCGCCACCGGATTTCACGATTGCGGTACCCTTCAAGGGACCCGACGGCAATGGAACAGACCTTTACGTCAATTCCAAATACTTCGGAACGGTGTTTGCATCTGCGGAACCGGCGGATGTCGCGGCGCGGTTAGCCGCTACGCAGCGCCCGTTCGCAGCACGTTGCTTAACGGACAAAGCGCCGAAAGCTGTGGGCTGGAAGACGATTCCCTCCTGGTACGTCATAGGGGACGCTGACAAGGTCATTCCGCCCGACGTCCTGCTCAAGTTTGCGACGCGTGCCAAGTCGAAGATCTACCACGTTCCCGGCGGCGACCATCCAAGCATGATCGCACACCCGGAAGTAACCGTGGCTGCGATCGAAGACGCGGCGAACGCCGTTTCGTACTAGCAGACAACGATGGGACAGCGACTTCTGGGAAACCGGGGCCTGTCATCTTCGAAAGCGGAAAATGAAGGGAGTGAGTGGACAATGACGTGACCCTCCTCAAGTGACGGATTCGGGAAGCGGTGAGTCCGCTTGTGGCCCTTAGCGGACTCCAAATTCTCAGAAACTTCCGTTAAGTTCCTTCGCCGTCAAACTGAACCGTTTGCGGTATGCGCTGGGAGAAATGCCTATACTGGCGTTTGCTGTGCGTGCGCAGCAGCAGCCGATATTTAGGTCTCTCCATTTCCGGATCCACCGGTCCGATTCCAATAACTTAGCGACGCACATCAACTTAATTTGACCCATGGGAACAACCGAGGCGTTTTTGCAGTCTCATTGTGTATTGGCCGGCTACTGCCAGCCAACTTGGGTTTAGGTAGCGAAGCCCAACCAGGAGATGCGAAAATGTTCAGCAAGACAAAAGTTGCGCTTTCCGCTGTGATTGTTCTGAGCAACGCCTTCCCGGCATCGGCCGCGATCAAGCATCATCGCGTCACCCATCTTCATCCGGCGATTTATAACATGGTTCCCGACACCATTCGCGGCACCTGCTCGCCGACTGGTGTCCCGCTTTGCAGCAACATTTGCTCGGGAGCTGGCCCTTGTGGACCACCAGATAGCTGGTGATGAATGTAGCGGAGCAAGAGGTGGCCTAACCGAGCCCGCGGATCGCACCGAAGACGCGCCGACGAGGTGATCGAATTACGACGTTTTTGCAGCCGTGCGAAATTTCGCGATTGGTCCTTAGCGGACACGCCGGTCAGCGAGTGCGGCATCGACCGCGATGACCTCATGGTAACTTAGCAATCTAGGAAATGAACACCATCACTTTCATGAAAACCGCAGCGCCGGAATGGCTGCTGGCAATGTGGAAAGAGATCGATGACAAGACCTTTGGGAAAGGCTTTGATTGTTTCGCAGAGGATGCCATATGCAATCTCCGGTGTAGCCGACTGGCATGGACGCGAGGCGATCCGGGAAAACCTGCGGCAGTTCATCGACAAGGGCCTTACCGCGCATCACGATGTCGTGGAGTTTTGGGACAGCCCCCTGCTGAAGGTCTTTCATGGCAAAGTCGGCATGAAATTCGATGATCCGAGCATCAAGCCCGTGAGACCTACAATGACGCATTTCTTCTATATGGACGAAAAGGCGCCAACTAAGGTCAAGCACTCGGTCGGCGCGGTAGGTCCGACCGGCTTTTAGATCTAAGTGTGCGAGGTGGCCTCGCTGGCACACTCCTGGTGAAGGACGACATTCCGGGGTGGGGTCTGGCTGCCTCGTCGTCTTGAAGCTCCGCAATTTTAGCACCTGTTCGCTCGCTAGCATGTCTGGTCTGGCCCAAAGCGGACATGGTGCGGACATAGTAGATGATGCCTCGCTTGCCGCGTCCGGATCGTGATAAAATCTCCGTCATGACCATAAGATCTGACGCAGTTTCGCTTGCTTCCGCCTGCGGCATCGCCCTGTTGGCGCTGGCCTGCGCGTACTTGCCGGCCCGCGCTGCCGCCACTGAATCGGCCGACCTTGCGCTGTGCGACCGGGTCGCCGCCGACCCCGCCGATCCGGACAAGCCGGCCGAGTTCGCGGGCGTTGCCACCATCACCCCGTCCGACGTCCAGACGGCGATCAAATACTGTAAGCGTGCCGCGCCGGTGTCGCGCCGCGCGCTCTATGAGCTTGGCCGCGCCTATGCCGCCAATCAGCAAATGCCGGACGCGATCGCCGCCTGGCGCAAGGCGGCCGACAAGGGCAGCAGCTCGGCCATGGTCGAACTCGGTGTGCTGCTCGGCACCGGATCGGGCGCGCCCAAGGATGTGGCGCAAGCGCACGACCTGTTCGCGCGCGCCGCCCAAGCGGGCAACTCGCGCGGCGTCATCAACCTCGTCGCGCTTGCCGACAATGGCGGCCCGCCGGTGGATCCGGTATGGGCGAGAGCGACGCTGGTGAAAGCGGCGGAGACGAACTCGGCGGAGGCCGAGTTTCAGCTCGGCCTGATGTATGCGAACGGCACCGGCGGTCCGAAGGACGATGTGGCGGCGCGCGCTTTGTTCGACAGGGCCGCGGCGCAAAATCATCCCGGCGCCCTGGAATGGGCCGGCTCGTTTGCGGAAAGCGGACGAGGCGGTCCGAAGGATGAAAACGCGGCGAAGGCCGATTACGAAAAGGCCGTGGCGCTCGGCAATGACAACGCCAAAGCCGGGCTCAGGCGCATGCGCTGTTCCGTTCAGCTGTCGGATAAAAAGGGAAATCCGCTGTGGACGCTTTGCACCAACTAGCGGCGCGGCTTTCGGCACGATAATCGCCACGAAATTTTCACGCGGTTCGGCGGTTCCAACAAATTAAACAGTGTGGCGATTCACGCCGCATTTTTTGCGGTGGGTAAAGCGGCCAAAATGCGGCGCGCGCGTCCCGCAAACATGCACCGCGTTATGCAAATTAGGGCAGTACGCACGACGCCATCGATGCTATGACGCACGCCCTTTCGTCTGCTTGGCCCCGCCAATGACCTCACGGTTTTGGCGGGGCTTTTGTTTGCAGGCGCAAAGGGCAGTCGTAACAACGATGGAGCTATTGATAATGAAGTTGACGACATTGCTGGCCGCCGGGGCGGCCGTGTTTGTCTTTGCCCATTCCGCACAAGCGCGGGTGCAGCAACGGCAGCTTTACATGGTGCAGGAGGGATCTGCCGATGCAGAACACCATTATGCTTATTCGGGACGCAATGCCGGCGCCGGCCAATATGGCGGCCGCCCGGCCGCCTGGTGCGGTTGGGAAATGAGACAACTCGTCGGCAGCGATCCCGGTCCCACATTCAACCTGGCGCGCAGTTGGGCGCGCTGGGGACAGCCCGGGGCCGCCGGTGTGGGCGCGGTCGTGGTCTGGTCGCATCATGTCGGCAAAATCGTCGGCCAGGAAAACGGCATGTGGGTGATCCAGTCCGGCAACGACGATCACGCCGTTCGCACCCGGGCGCGCTCGATCGCCGGCGCCATCGCCATCCGATGGGGATGAATGTAGCGCCAAAGACCTGCTAAGGAGAATGCTACGGGCCGCTCGGGGAAACCGAGCGGCCTTTTCATGCTCCGCGGCGAGCGGGCGGTCGCAATCTGCAGCAACTATATTAAAATGCCGGAACAGAGGATCGTAACATGAGCCCGCGACGTCAGCTTCACCTCGGCGCCTTCATGCGGCCGGCGAGCATCCATACCGGCGGCTGGCGCTATCCCGGCGCCTGGCCGGACATGAATTTCAATCTCGCGCATATAAAGCAATCCATTCAGGCGCTGGAGCGGGCGAAATTCGACGCGTTTTTCATGGCCGACCATATGGCCGTGCTCAATATGCCGATGGACGCGCTCAAGCGCAGCCATACTTCAACGTCGTTCGAGCCGTTCACTCTGCTGTCGGCCTTGTCGCAAGTGACCGAGCGCATCGGGCTCGTCGCCACCGGCTCGACCACGTTCGACGCGCCCTATCACATCGCGCGTCGCTTCGCCTCGCTCGACTGGATCAGCGGCGGCCGCGCCGGCTGGAACATCGTGACGACGTCGAATCCGGATGCCGCGCTCAATTTCGGCCTCGAGGAGCACATGGAGCATGGCGAGCGCTACCGCCGCGCCCGCGAGTTCTATGACGTCGTCACCGGGCTATGGGACAGCTGGGCGGACGATGCGTGGGTCCGCGACGTCGAAGACGGCATCTTTTTCGATCCGGCGAAGATGCATGTGCTCGATCACAAGGGAAAATATTTTTCGGTGCGCGGGCCTGTCAATATCGCGCGGCCGGTGCAGGGCTGGCCGGTGATCGTGCAGGCCGGCGCCTCGGATTCCGGCCGCCAGCTCGCGGCGGAGACCGCGGAGGCGGTGTTCACCGCGCAGAGCGATCTCGCGGTCGGGCCAAAAATTCTATGCCGACGTCAAGGGTCGCATGGAAAAGATGGGCCGCGCGCGCGAACACATGAAGATCCTCCCGGCGTGCTTTGTCGTCGTCGGCGACACCGTCGAGGAGGCGAAGGCAAAACGCGCAAAGCTCGACAGCCTGGTCAATTACGCCAACGCCATCGCCTCGCTGTCGATTGCGCTCGGCCACGATGCGTCGAAATTCGATCCCGACGCGCCATTGCCCGACAACATTCCGGAGAGCAACGCTTCGAAGAGCGGACGGGAGCGCGCGATCGCGCTGGGCAGGCGCGACAACCTCACCGTGCGGCAGCTGGCGCAACGGCTCGGCGGTTATTCCGGCCTCGCCATGATCGGCACGCCGCAGACGATTGCCGACGAGATGGAAGAATGGCT
The DNA here is from genome assembly GCA_963743395.1 of uncultured Alphaproteobacteria bacterium. Classification (GTDB taxonomy): domain Bacteria; phylum Pseudomonadota; class Alphaproteobacteria; order Rhizobiales; family Xanthobacteraceae; genus BOG-931. The sequence goes on along the minus strand of CAVUPV010000013.1, from coordinate 1,016,937 downwards.
CGAGACCGAAGGCTCCGACGGCTTTACCGTGATGTTTCCCTATTTGCCGGGCGGGCTCGACGATTTTGTCGACCGCGTCGTTCCGGAATTGCAGCGGCGTGGCCTGTTCAGGCGCGAATACGAAGGCGTGACGCTGCGAGAAAATCTCGGACTGCCGCGGCCGACAAACCGGTTTTTTCAGAACTGAGGCCACACGCCGGACGGACAAACGATGACGTCATAGCCGGTCGGCAGGCCGCCAGGGGTTATGCCGTCTTCCTGTCCGCATTGCCGCGGAACGGCGATGCAGCCGGCCGTGGTACAGGCGATGTGCTGCGGCTCCTGCTGTCGGGTGACCTGGATGCTTGGCGCGAAGGTGCATGCCAGTCGTTGCCGCTGCCGGAGTTGCGAGAGTGGCGGCGAGCGCGAGGGAAGCGAAAATGATCCACGGTTTCATTTGTTGTTCTCCGTTCGTGGATCCGATATAAGTCGGCGACGCTCCACTCCAAATTAATTGTTGGTCATCTCGCTCTGGCGGGATACTCGAGCGATCGTATCCCACATCCGGAAATCCTACTGCGGTAACTACGCCTGCTCGTCGGGCTTTGTCGTGTTCTTCTCGGCATGCTCGGCGAGCCGGCGCCAAGCCGATGCCATGCTCAACAGCATATCCTTCTCGGGCGGGTGTTGGGATTGCTGAGCGAGCCGGATGCATTCCGCCGCGTAGTGCCGGTACTGCTCCGCCTTCCCCATTCGCGCCATTCCCGAAATTGCCAAAAGCGAAATGCGCCATATTGCGTTTGGTTCCTCTAACCGCGTGAATTTGAAGTGGAACTTGCCGAAGTTCCATCGGTTGCCATTCGGGAACACCACGGAACCACCGACCGTGCGGAACTCGAAATGGAAAACGACAAAGACAATACCAGGGGAAGCGCCAAACAATTTCGCGACTATGCCGCGGAATGCCGGCGGCTGGCACAGCGTGCGCCGGCAAAGGATCGCGCGGTATTAATGGAAATTGCCGATGCATGGATTGCCTGCGCCGAAGACGCAGAGCGCAAGGAGAAGGCCGCGGACGAAAACAGCGGACGATGAGCAGCGCCTGCGCCAGCGAATCTCATAAAAGCGGATTCTTTGCACGATTGGATTCCACGCGCGATTGCAGCCGATTCTGCTAAGCCATAGAGTAGGGGCGGCCGGGCGACCGCGGGAGGAAATGCAATGGCCAATCGTAATGGCTGAGCGAGATGCGCGCGCGCGGCCTCTCGATCGTCCGGATCCGATCGAGACAGCGAGCGTCGATGAACTGCGCGCGTTGCAGCTTAAACGGCTGCAAGGCGCGGTCGCCCGCTCGGCACGGGTGCCGCACTACCAGGCGAAATTCGCCGCGGCCGGAATCCGGCCCGGCGATATGAACAGCCTCGACGACCTCGCCGGATTTCCATTCACCACCAAGGACGATTTGCGGCAGAATTATCCGTTCGGCATGTTCGCGGTGCCGATGAACGAAATTGTGCGCGTCCACGCTTCGAGCGGCACCACCGGCAAGCCCACGGTCGTGGGCTATACGCGCGCCGACATCGAGACATGGGCCGATGCTGATTGCGCGCGGCATCCGCGCCGCCGGGGGCAAACCCGGCGACAAAATGCACGTCGCCTATGGCTATGGCCTGTTCACCGGCGGGCTTGGCTTTCATTACGGCGCCGAATATCTCGGCTGCGCCGTCATTCCGGTCAGCGGCGGCTTCACCGAGCGTCAAGTTCAGCTCATCGCCGATTTCGAGCCGGACATTATCGCGGTGACGCCGTCTTACCTGCTCGCCATCGCCGACGAATTCGACCGCCAGGGCATCGATGCGCGCAAATCCTCGCTGCGCATTGCGCTGCTCGGCGCGGAGCCATGGACCGAAGGCATGCGCGCGGAGATCGAACGCCGCATGGGCCTCGATGCCGTCAACGTCTATGGTCTGTCGGAAGTGATCGGTCCCGGCGTCGGCCAGGAATATGCCGCCACCAAGGACGGTCTGACGGTCTGGGAAGACCATTTTTTTCCCGAAATCATCGATCCGCAAACCGGCAAAACGCTGCCTGACGGCGAGGAGGGCGAGCTGGTCTTGACGTCGCTGACCAAGGAGGCGATGCCCGTTATCCGCTATCGCACGCGCGATCTCACCCGGATTCTTCCCGGCAATGGCCGCGCCATGCGGCGGATCGAGCGCATCAAGGGCCGCAGCGACGACATGCTGATCATCCGCGGCGTCAACGTCTTTCCCACCCAGATCGAAGCCGCGCTTGCCGCCGAGCAGTTGTTCGCGCCGCATTATATTCTCGAAGTGTCGCGCCCCGACCGGCTCGACGAACTTGAAGTGATCGTCGAAACGCGTTCCGTGCTGCCGCCCGATGCGGTCATGGTGTTGGCGGATCGCGCCACGCATCTGATCAAGGCGCATGTCGGCGTCACCGCGACGGTGCGTGCCGTAGCGCCGGGCACGATCGAGCGGTCGCAGGGCAAAGCCAAGCGCGTCATCGACAAACGGCCGCGGAATTAGTCCATGTCAGTCGCCGAAGATTTTTCCAAAAAAACCGATGCACTGAGCGGGGCCGGCTTGCCGCACGACGGGATTGCGGCGTGGCTGGCGAACGGCGACACGCCCGGCGGCGAGTATGGCCGCGACCGCGAGGATTTCTCCCGGCAATGGCGGATCGGCGCCGAACTGCTGGCCAAGCTGCCGCCGAAATCGGCGCGCTCGCAATCCCAAGCCGCGGCGGCCGCCGCGATCCTGCAGCGCGACCGCGCGGCGCGGCAAAAATTCCTCGGGCTGTATGCCGCAAAAGTCTATCGCCACCTGACCGCCGATTTGGCGAAATTCGTGCGGGTCGAGCATCTGGTTCGAGCCGCCGCGGCGATTGTGCCGGGCCTTGTGCCGGACGACGGGCAGCTGGCGGGCGAGAACGCTCTTCCTCAACGCGACAAGGACGGCGCCGAGATCGATCAGGGACTGTTGCTGTCGCATGTGCTGGCGGATGCGGCATGCGGCATGCATCTTTGCCACGCCATGCTGCTGCCGCGGCCGGAAGCCGAGGAGCAAAGCCGCCGCTTCGCCAAAACCGGCAAGCTCACGCTCGACGGCGCGATCCTCGAGCGGCGCGGCAAGGCCGCGCTCGTCACCATGAGCAACCCGCGCTTTCTCAATGCCGAAGATGAAACCACGCTCGACGGTCTCGAGATCGCCATCGACGTCGCCACGCTCGATCGGGACTCCGCTATCGCCGTCCTGTGCGGCGATACGGTCGAGCACCCGAAATACCGCGGCCGCAACCTGTTTTCGGCCGGGATCAACCTGACGCACCTCTATCAGGGCAAGATTTCCTACGTCTGGTACATCAAGCGCGATATGGGCCTCGTCAACAAACTGTTCCGCGGCGTGGCGCGGCCCGACACAAGTCCCGACGAGATTGCCGGCGGCACGCTCGAGAAACCGTGGATCGGCGTGGTCGAAGGCTTTGCCATCGGCGGCGGCTGCCAGCTTCTGCTCGCGCTCGATTACGTGCTGGCGGCGAGCGACGCCTATATGACGCTGCCGGCGCGCAAGGAGGGCATCATCCCGGGCGCGGCGAATTTGCGGCTGTGGCGATTTACCGGCGATCGCATCGCGCGGCAGGCGATCCTGTATGGGCGGCGGCTCGACTGCGACACGCCGGAGGGCCGGCTGATCTGCGACGAGATCGCGCCGCCTTCGTCAATGCAGGCCGCGCTCGATCAGGTGGTCGACGGCTTCACCGGTTCCGGCGTGGTCAGCGCCGCCGGCAATCGCCGCGCCATTCGCGTCGGCCAGGAGCCGCTCGACATGTTCCGGCGTTACATGGCGGTCTATGCGCGCGAGCAGGCCTATTGCCATTTCAGCCCGGCGCTGATCGCCAATCTCGAGCGTAATTGGAACGCGCACAATCGCGTTATTTAGCGAAAGACTACTGCGCGGCGAAATTCATCTGGTCGAAGCGGTCTTTTTGCGCATCGCTCAACTTGGTCTCGAAATTGGCGAGCGCCACCTGGATCGACAGCTCGGAGCGCCAGGTCGCGTCGAGCCGGGCTTCGATGGTTTCCAGGCGTCCGACCGCGGTGCGCGGCACGGACGTCAGGCAATGCGCTTCGAGATCGCTTGCCGCCTTGCCGAAGGACTGCTTGAGGGTCGCGAGATCGTCGCGCTGAGCGTCGGTCGGCTGAACCGCCTTGTCGATCTGGTCGATCGACCAATCGATCGCGCTTAGCGAGCCGCCGCAGGTCGAAACGCTGCTGTCAGTCTGGTTTGGACGATCGGCGGCCGGCGCAGCGGCGCCAATCGCGGCAAACTTCGCCTCCTGCGCTGCTGTTGAGCGATTGCTCGAAATCCTGCAGCGGCTGGCGAACGATATCGATCGCCATGGCGAGTTCTTCGGTCTGCGATTCCATCAGCTGCAGGCGCGCGACTGGCTGTGCCGGAATTTCATTCGGGCAGGATTTGGCGAGGTAACCGCCGGCCGCGCCAAGCGCGCCGCCGAGCTTTTGCAGAAGCTGCATCTGGTCCGGGGTCGGAGAAACCTCATCGCGAATACGTCCGACGATCTGATTGGCGTCGACGGACGGCTGACAGTCCTGCTGAGCGGCACTCGCCGGCATCGTGCCAAACGCGGTCGAGAAAATGTCCTGGTAGCCGAATGGCCACGCCGGCGAATGGGACGGCCAGAAGACGCTTTGGAAAATCGCCGGCAAAGCCTGGTTCGGATAGAGCAGCGCCGCCGTCGCGGCCGGCTGCTGCGGCTGTCCGGGGCGCGTCAGGTCATTCGGATTGGCATGCATGTAAAGCGGATGATGCCGATACCGCGGAAAATAAAACGGCAGATGGAGGTGGAACGGTCCAAGACGCAGCCCAAAGGCCGCGGCCGGCGGCGGAGAAAATGTAATCGCTGCAACGGCGGCAACTGCAAATAGTGCGCCGGCCTTTCGCATGATCTGGCACCGTCAGTCGATGAAAAAATATATCAAAGCCGACATTAACGCACTCCGGGGCCTGGCGGTTCCAGTCTTTCCCGCATTTCCACAGGCACGCCTTGCCGCTTGTCGCCCAGACGCAGGAGCGGCACCAGCACGAAGGCGAACGCGGTGAAGGCCGCCGAGATCAATATCAGCGGCGGCAAGGACTTGCTGAAGACGTGGGTATAAAGAAACGAACCGACATTGTCGGCAAGCGTGGTCGCCAGATTGATGATCGACATCAGCACGGCGAACGAAAATCCTTCGGCGCGCCGCGGGCAATAATCGGCGGCCAGCGTCAGCGTCGCCACGGTCGCGAGCATGGCGGAGAATCCGGCGCAGAAGCTTATGATCGCGGCGGCCGTCTCGTTCCAGAACATAAGAAACGCCGCCGCCGTGACGGTGCCGAGCGCGATGCTGAGATTGAGCAGCTGCCTCAGAGTCAGGCCATCGAAGAAACGGCGGTAGAGCAGCGCGCCGGTGACCCAGCCGGCGGCGCCGATCGATCCCAGAATGCCGATATAGGCCTGGGAGAAATTCAGATCGTCGGTCATGTGATAGTACAGCGGCGTGCTCAAGCCGGGACTGAAATAGTAGAGAAAGATGAAGACGGCGACGATCCAGAGATGCCGCCGACGAAACGCCGACGTCAGTCCGGCAAGCGTGGCTTTCATGCCCTCGACATTGACGACGGCTTTCTTCTCCGGAATCAAAAATATGGTGCCGAAAACGACGGCCAGCGGCGCGACCGCGACGATGGCCGCGGCGGTATGCAAAGCCGAAGTGGGATCGAGATATTGCACGAGAACGCCGCCGAGAACGGCGGCGGTCATGGCGGCGATGTTGTACCAAAGCCATTGCTGATTGACGAACTTGCCGCACTTCTCATGTTTCTGTCCGTTCTCCACCAGCACGGCGCCGCACAGCGTGCTCGATATCGCCATCGCATAGGCGGTGAACATCAGCGCCAGCGCGAGGTCGCTCGGCGCCGAAAGCCTGGTGACCCAAAAATATCCGGCGATCGCTGCGATGTTGGCGAGGATCAGGTAGCTTTTCCGCCGATAGCCGAACAGCGGCACGAAGTCCGAGACCAGTCCATAGACCGGCTTGATGATCCACGGCACGTTGAAGACGGTGACAAAGGCGGTGACCTGGACCGGCGTCCAGCCTTGCACTTCTTTCAGGTAGTAGGTGAGCGGTTGCGAGATGACGCCGACGATCTGTCCCAGCCCCTCGACGAGATAAACGAGCGCGAAGAAAATCAAAAGATTGCCGATCGTCCGCCTGTCCTCCGGGATCGCGGCGGCGGGAGACAAAACGGCTTCGTCACTCATCGGATTTTCCCACAGCCTCAACGGCGGCGATCTGGTCGGCGCTCCGGCTCTTGGCGGCCTGCAACACCTTATCCGGAACGACGGCAAATTTCCGCAGCAAATCCGCGCCCGTGGCCGAGGCGTTGAAATCGATGCAAAACTGATCCGACGGTGCGGCTATTGCGGCGCGCCGGCGCGATAGGCGCGCATGAAGGTGCGCACGGCGATGCCGACGACGTGGGCGATCGCGTCTTCTTGCGGCGGTGGGCTGAAATTAAACAGAACCGGCTTGAACAGCGTTGACTGGCAGGCGTCGAGGAATTGCGCGGCCGCCACCTCGCAATCGTCAACCGCGAGCACGCCGGCTTTGGTCTGTGCTTCGAGATAAGCGGCGAGCTTGGCAATGCCGAAGGCGGGTCCGGTCTCGTAGAAGACCTTGCCGATCTCCGGCATGCGATCCGCGATGGCGATAACGGTGCGCAGCGCGGACGCCTTTTCCGGGCGGGACAGGAAATTGATAAAGGCAATGCCGAGACGGGTGAGGATGCCCTCGACATCGTGGTCGCCGAGATCGAAGTTGAACGTGCCCTCGGCGTGGAACATGCACTCTTCGTGCACGATCGCCTGGAACAGCTCCTCCTTGTTGGCGAAATAGACGTAGAGCGTGCCCTTCGACACGCCGGCGGCGCGGGCGATGTCGCTCATGCTGGCGGCGTCAAAACCTTGCGCCAGGAAGATCGGCCCGCGCGCCCTCGACGATCTGCCGCCGCTTGGCGCTGTCGTCGGCCGTCTGCGGGGCCGCTTTGAGCTGGGCTGAGGCGTTCATTCGCTCTCTCGCGCGCAGTTGCCTCGAGATTTCTTAGTTCAGTCCAAGTCTTTTAGAGCGTTTCTGACAATTTTTATTGACCGAACGGTTCGGTCATATTGACTGGCCTTATCCGCTGCCTATATAGACTGACCGAACCGTTCGGTCAATGACATTTTGGACCGGCGGCGCAGTTGCAGAGTGGAGCGCGCCATGTATCGCGAAACCACATAAGGACGTTGAATATCGCGAGCCGAGCCAGCGGCCGGGCGCGCGCACCGACACCGGACGTCGCCGACGATGTTTCGCACTCCGCCCGCATCGGGATCGACGCGGCGGTGCGCCGAACGTGAGCCTGCGCGAGAAGGCCAGGTCGCGTGTGCGCGGAGAATTCCGCTTCGGCTGCCGGCTCTCAACCGGCGCACGGCTATCGCAACGGCGGTCGTGGTCGCGCTCGGCGGCGGCGCCGTCGGCGGCGTGCTATTGGTGGGTGAGCGGCCGCTACATGGTCTCGACCGACGACGCCTATGTGCGCGCCCACAACACGACGCTCGCCTCGAAAATTTCCGGCTACGTCGCCAGCATCCCGATCGAAGACAATACGCAGGTCCGCGCCGGCGACGTGATCGCCACGATCGACGACGGCGATTACCGGCTTGCGGCCGACGCCGCGCGCGAGAAGGTCGCGACCCAGCAGGCGACGGTCGACCGCATCGGCCGCCAGGTCGTCGCGCAGGCCGCCAATGTCGACCAGGCCAAGGCGCAGATGATTTCGGCGCAGGCCGCCGCGACAAGAACGCAGTTGGAATTGGAGCGGCAGCAGGCGCTCGGCGGCGCAGAAATTCGCCAGCGAGCAGACCCTGGAACAGGCGCAGGCCGATCGCGATCAGGCCGCGGCCGCGGTGCAAAGCGCGCAGGCGGTGATCGACGCCGCCGCCGCCAATCTCGACGTGCTCAAGGCGCAGCAGCAGGAGGCGGCCCGCACGCTCGACGAGTTGCGCACCGCGCAGGCCAAGGCCGAGCGCGACCTGTCGTTCACCGTCATCCGCGCGCCGGTCGATGGCGTGTTCAGCAATCGCGCCGTGCAGACCGGCGACTACGTGCAGACCGGCCAGCACGTCGCGAGCCTGGTGCCGCTCGCGCGGCGTCTATATCGAAGCCAATTTCAAGGAGACGCAGCTCGGCCGCATTCGCCCCGGCCAGCCGGTGTCGATCAGCGTCGATGCGCTGCCCGAACACGCGATCGAAGGGCATCGTGGCGAGCCTTTCGCCGGCATCCGGCGCGGTGTTCTCGCTGCTGCCGCCCGACAATGCGACCGGCAATTTCACCAAGATCGTGCAGCGGCTGCCGGTGCGCATCGAAGTGCCGGCCGCCGTCGCCGCGCAGCGCGTGCTTGCGGCCCGGCATGTCGGTCATCGTCAGCGTCAATACCAAGCCCGGCTCCGCTGCGCACGGCCGGCCTGACCTCGGCCGCCGCAAGCGGCGGAAGCCGTGCCCGACTTGCAGCAAGACTTGCGTCGAGACTCGCGACCAATAGGAGTTGGCGTCGTGGCGACCCCGGTTGCTTCCGCGTTGCCGACAATGAGCGCCGCAGTGCCGGCGCGCGCCGCCGGAGCGCGCTTGAACCAATCCCGCCGCGCCGGCTGCTCGCCTTCCTCGCCATGTGCTTCGGCATGTTCATGGCGTTCCTCGACATCCAGATCGTGTCGTCGTCGCTCGCCGACATTCAGGCCGGCTTGTCGGCGTCGGCCGACGAAATCCCCTGGGTGCAGACCGCTTATCTGATCGCCGAAGTGATCGCGATCCCGCTGTCGGGCTTTCTGTCGCGCGCGCTCGGCACCCGCATCCTGTTCGCCACTTCGGCCGCCGGCTTCACGCTGGCGAGCGTCATGTGCGGCACCAGTTCCTCGATCGGCAGCATGATCGTGTGGCGGGCGCTGCAGGGCTTTATCGGCGGCGGCATGGTGCCGACGGTGTTCGCTTCGGCCTATCTGATCTTCCAGGGCCCGCGGCAGAAATTCATCGCGCCGGTCGTCGGGCTGATCGCGACGTTGGCGCCGACCATCGGCCCGACGGTCGGCGGCTATCTGACCGACGCCTATTCGTGGCACTGGCTGTTCTTCATCAATGTCGTGCCCGGCATCGTCGTGACGGTCGACGACGTTCTTGCTCATCGATTTCGACAAGCCCGATCTCGCGCTGCTGAAGAATTTCGACTGGTACGGCCTGCTCAGCATGGCCGGATTTCTCGGCGCGCTCGAATATGTGCTGGAGGAGGGGCCGCGCTACGAATGGTTCGACGACAACACGATGTTCGCGGTCGCGATCGTTTCGGCGCTGTCGGCGGTCGTGTTCTTCGCGCGCGTGCTCACGGCGCGGGCGCCGATCGTCGACCTGCGCGCCTTCGCCAATCGCAATTTCGCCGTCGGCAGCCTGTTCTCCTTCGTGCTCGGCATCGGACTTTACGGCCTGACCTATCTGTTCCCGGTCTATCTCGCCCAGGTCCGCGGCTACGACGCGCTGATGATCGGCGAGACCATGTTCGTCTCCGGTCTCGTCATGTTCGTGACCGCGCCGATCGCCGGCCAGCTGAACGAGAAGGTCGATCCGCGTTTCATTCTGGTGGCGGGCTTCGTGTTCTTCGCCATCGGCACCTGGCAGATGACGTACCTCACCTCGGACTGGGATTTTTGGGAATTGCTGTGGCCGCAGGTGTTCCGCGGCGTCGGGCTGATGTTCGCCATCATTCCGGTGACCAACACCGCGCTCGGCACGCTGCCGGTCGAGCGCGTGAAGAACGCGTCCGGCCTGTTCAATCTGATGCGCAACCTCGGCGGCGCCATCGGGCTCGCGGCGATCAACACCTGGTTCAACGACCGGATGGATCTGCACCTGCAGCGCCTGCATGAGGCGGTGAACTCGTCGAGCCTGCCGGCGACTGAGATGCTTGCGAACCTCGCCGCGCGCTTCCAGGGATCGGACGCGCAATCGCAGGCGCTCGCGGAAATGATGGCCATGGTGCGGCTGCAAGCCGCCGTGATGAGCTATGCCGACGTCTTTCTGATGATGACGGTGCTGTTTCTCGCGCTCGCCGCGTTCGGCCTCTTGATGAAGCGGCCGCAGAAGCCGGCCGGAGCGGGCGGCGGGCACTGAGCTTTTTACTCGCCGGCTTCCGGTTCTCCGGTTAAAATTCGCAACATGGAGTCTCGCGACCTGGAGCCCTGGAACACCGGACGCGCCACCGCCTATGGCGCCGCGATCGGCGCCGTCGCGGCGGCGTTCAAATTGTTTGCGCCGTGGAGCGAGCCGCACGCGCTGCCGGCGATCGCGAGCGAGCTTGTCGGCGCCGCGCTTGCCTTTGCGCTGTTGTGCGGCGTCGCCGCGGCATTGCGCAATCTCATCGCGCGCCGGCTGATTTGGCCGAAAATCCAATAGACCAAAGACCTGGACAAAATAAAACGGGGCGGCCGATGCGGCCGCCCCGCCGTTCTCCTTGAGCGTCTTACATCTTGGTGATGTCGACGTCTTTCGTCTCCGGCAGGAAGATCAGCGCGACGACGAAGCTGACCGACGCGACCACGATCGGGTACCACAGGCCCGAATAGATATTGCCGGTCGCCGCCACGATGGCGAACACCGTCGCCGGCAGGAAGCCGCCGAACCAGCCGTTGCCGATGTGATAGGGCAGCGACAGTCCGCTATAGCGGATGCGGGTCGGGAACATCTCAACCAGCCACGCGGCGATCGGCCCGTAAACCATGGTCACGTAGATGACCAGGATCACCAGCAACAGCACCGTCATCGGATAGTTGATGTCGTTGACGTCGGCGCTTGCCGGGTAGCCGTGGGCCTTCACTGCGGCGCCGATCGTTTTGGCCAGGTCCGGCGCATCGGCGGCGATGGTTTGATCGCCGATCTGCACGCTCGCCTTGGTGCCGGCGGGCGCCGAGACGTTGTTGTAGTTCACCGAGAGACCGACCAGCGCGGCTTTGATCAGGTCGCAGCCGGTGGTGTATTTCTCGACGCCGGTCGCCTTGAACTGGAACGAGCATTCGGCCGGATCGGCGGTGACTGTCACCGGCGACGCCGCGAGCGCTGCTTCCAGCTTCGGATTGGCGAAGTGCGTGATGCCCTGGAAGATGTAGAAGTAGGTCACCGCCGCCAGCGCGAAGCCCGCCAGCATGATCGGCTTGCGCCCGATCTTGTCCGACAGCGCGCCGAACAGGATGAAGCCGGGCGTGCCGATCAGCAGCGCGATGGCGATCATGATCTGCGCGGTGACGCCCGGCACTTTCAGCGTCTGCGTCAGGAAGAACAGGGCGTAGAATTGCCCGCCATACCAGACGACGGCTTCGCCGGCGGTGGCGCCGAGCAGCGCCAGGATCGCGATCTTCAAGTTCGCCCATTGGCCGAACGCTTCCGACAGCGGGCGTTTGGATTGCTTGCCTTCCTCGACCATGCGCTGGAACAGCGGCGATTCATTGAGCTTGAGCCGGATCCACAGCGAGACGCCGAGCAGAATGACGGAGAGCAGGAACGGAATGCGCCAGCCCCAGTCGGCGAAGTCGGCTTCGCCCATCGCGGTGCGGATGCCGAGGATCAGCAACAGCGCCATGAACAGGCCGAGCGTTGCCGTGGTCTGAATCCACGACGTGTAGTAACCGCGCTTGTTGGACGGCGCGTGTTCGGCGACGTAGATCGCCGCGCCGCCATATTCGCCGCCGAGCGCAAGACCCTGCACCAGGCGAAGCGCGATCAGCACGACGGGCGCCATGATGCCCCAGGTCGCAAAGCCCGGCAGCACGCCGATGAAGAACGTGCCGATACCCATGAGGCTCATGGTGATGAGGAAGGTGTATTTGCGGCCGATCATGTCGCCGAGCCGGCCGAAGATCAGCGCGCCGAACGGCCGCACCGCGAAGCCGGCGGCGAAGGCGAGCAGCGTGAAGATGAAGGCGACGTTGGCCGGCACATTGGAGAAGAAGTATTTCGCCAGGAACACCGCGAGCGTTCCGTAAATGTAGAAGTCGTACCATTCGAAAACGGTACCCAGCGAGGATGCGAAAATGACAAGACGCTCTTCGCTCGTCATGCCTCCCGAGCGTGGCGCATTCAGTGCCATCGTGGTCATCGGCGTAATCCCCCGTTTGTGATCGTTAGGGAAAGCTGCGCGCCGCCGCTGCCGGCGTGACGGAACCGTCCCGGCCGCAACGCTAATGCGCGGCCGCTGCCCTGTCAGTCCGCCAGAGGTCTTAAGCCGAAAGTCGTGGGGCAGGGCTGGGGCAACGGCGGCTGGGACAGGGACGCGATGCTCGCGGCGCCCGTGCGCCGCAGTATCCGCTGATTGTTAATGTTACTAAATAATTCAGCAATTCGCGGCGGCCGATGTAAACGAATTTGCCCTGCGATTTCCGTAGAGTACCGGCGAATTCGCACCAGTACGGGCTGATGATGCGTGCCGTCTTTGCGGTTTTGCTACTTGCGGTCGCCGCCTCGCCAGCCTTGGCGCAGGACGGCGCGCCCGAAATCGTCATTCCCGGCAAGCCGGGCGTGCCGGTCTACATCAACGGCATCGACGCGTCGTGGGGCGTCGTCGAGAGCGATTTCGGTCTCGGCCGGCCCGGCTGGATGACGCCGACCGTCGATTTATCGGCCGCTCGTCGTGTCCTATCCGTCGAACGTTCCCGGCTACCATCCGACCACCGGCCAGCGGCCCGGCTATGGCCGCCTGGAGATCGTGCCGCCGGCCGATCGTCCGCTGCCGCCGCCGGCGCCGACTTACTATCGCAGCTGGTCGAGCGGCTCCGGTTCGGGGCCGGTCACCGATTACACGCCCTATAACGGGCCGGCCGCCGTCGGCATCGAGCAGAATAATAACGGCGGCCATCACCGCCATTCGCCGAAACCGCCGGGCCCGCCCGGCCCACCACCGAAAGGTCCGTGAAATTGTCGCGCAGGCTCGCCTGCCGACTTCGCCTCCGCGTGAGGCAAAGCAAAGTGAGTAAGCCAGTCAGGAGCAGGGGAGTATCATGTCGTTGCATCGCGTAATCTTCGTGGCGCTTGCCACATTGTTCACAGTCGGCATGACGTCGTTGGCGTCCGCCGGCTGTTGCGGCTGGGGCTATTCGGCCCCGGTCACTTATGGCGGCTACGGCTATGGCGCCTACGGCGGCGGTTATGGCGGGTATGGCGGTTGCGGCGGCTGCGGCGCGCCCACCGCGGCGGTCGTGTTTGCCCAACCGGTCGCGCCGGCGCCGATCGCCGTCAGTGCGGCGATCACACCGTTTGGCGGACCGTGCTGCGGCGGGAACGGCTGCGGCGACTGCGGCGGCTGGGGTTCCGGCTGCGGCAATTGCGGTTCAGTCGGCTGGGGTGGCGGTTGGGGCGGAGGCTGGGGCAGCGGCTGGGGCAGTGGCGGCTGCTGCGGCGGCAGCAATTGGGGTGGCGGCTGCTGCGGACGCTCGGTCGTTTATGCCGTGCCTTACATGGTCAATCAGGGACCCTATTATTCCGGGCCTGGCATCACCGTGCCGTATTCGACTTATTCGCCTGACACCGCTTACGCGCCTGCCGCCAACTATCCCTACGTTCCGGGATACGGCTATGGCGCGCCGGCTCCAGCATATGGCTACGGCGCACCGGGTTATGCGCGTCCGTATTATCGGCACTATGCCTATCGCGCACCGGTCTATATGCGCCCGCGCTATTACGGCGGCGCGCTATTACGGCCGGCGTGTTTATCCGTAAGAAGACGCCGACGATCGAACAATGACAAAGGCCCGCCTCGCGCGGGCCTTTGCTTTTCAACCGACCGCTCGTGACGCGATATAGAGCGCCAACGCCGCGGCATTCGACACATTGAGGCTCTTGATCGCGCCGGGAAGATCAAGCCGCGCCAGGCGGTCGCAAGTCGCGCCGGTCAATTGCCGCAAGCCCCTGCCTTCGGCGCCGAGCACCAGAGCGAGCGGCGCCTGAAGCGTCATCGCAGCGAGATCGTCCGGCGCGCCGCCGTCCAATCCGATGACCAGAAAACCGCGCTCCTTGAGCGCGGCCAGACCGCGCGCCAGATTTTGCACGATGGCGATCGGCACGAATTCGAGCGCGCCAGACGCCGACTTCGCCAGGACGCCGGTCGCTTCCGGGCTGTGGCGCGCGGTGGTGACGACGGCGGTTGCGCCGAACGCCGCCGCCGAGCGCAAAATCGCGCCGACATTGTGCGGGTCAGTGATCTGGTCGAGCACCAGCACGGTTCCGGTCGTGTCCAGATCCTCGATGTCGGGCGAGGGCAGGGGATCCGCCTCGGCGAGGAGCCCCTGATGCACCGCGTCCGGCGTCAGCCTGGCCGCCAGCGCGTCGGGGCGCACCAATTCCGGCGCCAGCGGCGGCGTGATGCCATCCTCGGCAAGCCGGCGCACCGCATTCTCCGTCGCCAGCAGCTTGCGGAAATGGCGCGCCGGATTGGCGAGCGCCGCCGTCACCGTATGCCAGCCGTAAAGCACGACGGCATCGCCCGGCTCGCCGCGCCGCCGTTCGCGATGCGCGTCGCGGCCGCCGCCGCGCTGGTGGCGCGCTCCGGGCTTTGCCTGCCATTGCCGTTCGCGCATGTCCGCTTCTGTCACGCAGGCGCGATCATTACAATTCGGGGATGTGGCATTTTTCGGACGAGATTATTGACGGCGCGCAGGCGATGCTGCGAGGCCTATGCGCTCGCCAAGCCGCACCAGGGTTTCTATTCCGTCCTTGGTATGCGCAAGCAGATCGTCGGACGGACGCCATGCCTCCGGCTCACCGAATACCACGATGGCCGAGCCGCCAAATTTGAACACCGACTTTTCCTCGCCGCGCCGGAAGGGAGTGTCGAGCGGATGAACCTGCACGATGCGTCCGACCGACATGGCGCCGATCTCGACAAAGGCGAGACGCCCGAAGTTGCTCGTTTGCAGAATGTTTATCTGGCGCTCATTGCTAAACAGAATGTCCTCCTGGTTGAGGAGCGCATGCCAATTCACCGTCCAGAGCCGGCGGCCGAGCCGGGCCTGATCCAAAGTCCCGCCGTCGTCGGGATGATGCACATGGTGGTAATCCATCGGCGAAAGCCGGGCCAAAAGCACCGGGCCGCCAATGAAAGGCCGCGCCCGCTCGACATTGCCGAGAATATGCCCGGCGCTTAGCGAATATCCTTTGACCGGAAATTGTTGTTCGGCCGCCAATTTCTCCCAACCGAAATAGCGCGCTTCGGCAAAAGCTCCCATCTCGCTTGCCGCCGCGGGGAACGCGCGAACACCCGGCCGGAATTCGCGGTCGAAGAATTCGGCAAAAGAGCGATAGACGACTGGCTTGAACTCGCTCATGTCGATGTTGTGCTTGCGGACGAAGGGCTCGATCTGCCGCGCACTGCGCCGCGTGTTCTGGTAGGCGGCAAGCAGCCAGTCGTAGAGCGGCTCCGATTCGAGCCATTGCGTGTATGAGCGGTGCGGACGGGTTTCGTATGTCGAGGGATGATCGTCCATAAACTCACTGAACAGTTTTCCCGCCTGGCGATCCCAAACAGGTAATGGCTGAGGTTTGCCCATTCAGCGGCTTTCCGGGCGATACATCATGCCCCAATTAAGCGCCGAGCGGACCGCGGGGTTCCAGCCTGCGAGCCTGACGCCGGACGCTCGCGATGTGCGCCGCGGCCGCGCTGGTGGCGCGCTCCGGGCTTTGCCTGCCATTGCCGTCGCTGTTTCGCGGTCGGATGCAGGATGGTGGGGGAGGTAGGACTCGAACCTACGAAGGCGTAAGCCAGCGGATTTACAGTCCGCCCCCTTTGCCACTCGGGACACTCCCCCGCAACGAAGTGCGGGACTGCAACTGACGGCGCTATATGGTTGGGTCGTAACGGCTAGTCAATCATACCGCAATGGAGGAACGCCGCGCTCACGCTCCCGAAAGCGGTTTCGTGCTCAATCCATAGCGATAGGACGGGCATTTCCAACGTCAATAAATCGTGTCGAAATCGCCCGCAATTTTACGCGCAATAGGGTACCGCAGAACAGCGAATAAACCTTATTTTTAGCGTGTTATTTAAACTGATCTTAGACCCTCACCACTAGGGTGGCGCGATACGGCGGGAAACAGGGCCCGTCGACTAAAACAAAAGAACATTGGGAAAGGCGTCAACAATGAAAGCCGTCGTCAAGACGGTCGAGCCCGCCGATCGTGAGGCGCGCTTCGACCACATCCGTCCGCACTATCTTGAGGCGCTGACCTTGGTCGAGCGCCTGCACCGGCGTCTGCTCGACGTCATCAAGGACGAATTCGACCGCAAGGGCCGCGCCGATATCAATTCGGTGCAGGCGTTGCTGCTGTACAATATCGGCGACAAGGAGCTGACCGCGGGCGAGTTGCGCACGCGCGGCTACTATCTCGGCTCCAACGTCTCCTACAATCTCAAGAAGCTCGTCGAGATGGGCTTCCTCGATCACCAGCGCTCGCGGGTCGACCGCCGCTCGGTGCGCATCAAGCTCACCGACAAGGGCCGCGAGGTGCGCGACACCGTCGATTCGCTCTACCAGAAGCATGTGCGCACGGTGGAGCAGGTCGGCGGCATCAATGCCGACGAGTTCAGCGTGCTCAACAAGGCGCTGCACCGGCTCGAGCGCTTCTGGACCGATCAGATTCTCTACCGGCTGTAGAGCATGATCCCGAAATAGCATGCCCCCGGACGCGATCCGGCGTGGCATCCGGTTTTCGGGAAAGATCATGCTCAATTGAAAGTCGGCCGGCGTCTTTCGCCAGAGGTTCACCGTCGTACTGGCGTGCCTGGGCCCCGGCGTAAATGCCGGGGCCTTTTTTGTTGCGCGAATCAGCCGGCCGGCAGGCCTATCAGTCTGCCGAGCCAGGTCAGGACCGGAAACGGCGTGAACAGCTGAATGAGAACGGCGACGCCGGCGATGACCACCAGATAGCTGAACGCGCCGTGCACGATCCGCTGCGCCAGCGGCGGGTAGGGCGGCTGGTCATTCGGCGGCCAGGCAAATGTCGCCTCCCATTGCTTCTGGGGAATGGTGGCGGGCCTGATTTTCTCGAGCGGCAGCCAGGCGCGGTAAGCCTCGATGCCGCGCTCGCGCGCGATGGTGTTGCGCAGCCAGAACACGTTGCCCCAGCCGATCAGGTCGACGATCCCGCGGATCACGATGCGCAGCGAGTAAAGGACCACCAGGCAGACCAGATAGACGTAGGCGATCATCAGGCCGGCGGTGAGGCCGGATCGGGTGAACGACTTCACCTCGAAAAGCTGTCCGAACAATTGCACGCTGGCGCTGACCAGCTCGTCCAGGGCGTCGAAGATTTTACCGGCAAGGGTGTTGTCGGCGGCGGCTTGCAAAAACAGGATGATGGCGACGACGACGGCGAGCTGAAACAGCGGAAATCTCACGATGCTTCGGATCGGAGCCGCGAGCAGCCTGAACACACCCATCGTCGTTTCCCAAAGTGGCTACGGCTGTTTGTGATTCTGCCGTGGCTCACTATAACGCGCGGCCCCTTTTGGCTCCCTGCCGCTTCGTGCTAATGCCCGGCGAGGGGCGCTTTGTGCATTGGCCGATTTCAGCCTTAATGCTCGCGCAAGAAACGCGTTCCATGAGCCGACCGCAGAACAAAGACCATGCGCGACCCGATCGCCGCGCCTTTCTGCGCCGCTTTGCCGGCGCGGCGACGCTTGCCGCCGCGGGCGTGGCGGCGGCGAAAGCGGCGGCCGAGGATCGCTCGCTCGATGCGCTGATCGGCGATACCGACCGCGGCGAATTCGGCCAGACCTTCGATCAGGCGTCGCGCACCATCCACATGCCGAAAGCGTCGGCGCCGACGCTGTCGCCGGCGACCGCGGAAACCACCGAACGCGCCATCAAGTCCTACGACGACATCGTCGCGCATGGCGGCTGGCCGGAAGTGGCCAAAGTGGACGAATTGCGGCTCGGCATGCAGCGCTCGAGCGTGGCCGACCTGCGCGCGCGGCTCTCGGTGTCCGGCGATCTCGATCCGAGCGCGGTCGGCAACGACATCTACGATTCCTATGTCGAGGCGGCGGTGCGGCGCTTCCAGGCGCGCCATGGCCTCACGGTCGACGGCATCGTGCGCGAGACTACGCTCGATGCGATGAACGTGCCGGCGGCGACGCGGCGCGACCAGCTCAAGGTCAATATCGAGCGGCTCAAGACGCTGACCACCAATCTCGGCCCGCGTTATGTGGTTGCCAATATTCCCGCCGCGCTGGTCGAGGCGATCGAGAACGACGTCGCCGTGTCCCGGCATTCCGCGGTGGCCGGCAAACCCGACCGGCCGTCGCCGGACATCAACTCAAAGATCATCCAGATCAATTTCAATCCGTACTGGACCGTGCCGGCCTCGATCGTGCGCAAGGATCTGATCCCGAAAATGCAGGACCAGCCGGATTACCTCACCGACAATCACATCCGCATCTTCGACAGCCGCCACGCCGAATTGCAGCCGTCGCAGATCAACTGGTATTCGGACGACGCGACGAGCTACACCTTCAAGCAGGATCCCGGCAGCTTCAATTCGCTCGGCTCGATCCGCATCAATTTCCCGAGCGCGTACGGCGTCTATATGCACGACACGCCGCTGAAGAACCTGTTCGGCGACGATTTCCGTTTCCATTCCTCCGGCTGCATGCGGGTGCAGAACGTGCGCCAGCTCGTCGCCTGGCTGCTCGACGACACCAAGGGCTGGTCGCCCGACGAGATCGACAAGGTCATCAAATCGGGCGAGCAGAAGAACGCCGAGCTGGCGAAACCGGTGCCGCTGCACTGGGTCTATGTCACCGCCTGGTCGGCGTCCGACGGCGTCGTGCAGTTCCGCGAAGACATTTACGGCCGCGACGGTCTCGGCGCCGCGGCCATTCCGGCGACGACGAAGCTTTAGCGGGCGGCATCGGCCGGACCGGCCTGCCGCCGCGGCCCCAACCGATCCCTAAATATAGCGGCGTTATCCGCTGAAATATCCCAAGCCCTTGCGGCGGAGCGCTGGTATGATAGCCAGCGGCGGTGTATGACCGCCGAAATACCGCCCAGCCGGCCCGGATTGACCTACGTATTGAGCCACGCATTGAGCCATGTCGGTCACGCATAAAGCCAACGCAACTGCCGAAGATTTCTTCTCGGCCTCGCTCGCCGAGAGCGATCCGGAAATCGCCGAGGTTGTCGCGCTCGAGCTTGGCCGCCAGCGCGACGAAATCGAGCTGATCGCGTCGGAAAACATCGTCAGCCGCGCCGTCCTTGAGGCGCAGGGCTCGGTGCTGACCAACAAATATGCCGAAGGCCTGCCGGGCAAGCGTTATTACGGCGGCTGCCAGTTCGTCGACATCGCCGAACGGCTCGCCATCGAGCGCGTGACAAAACTGTTCGGCTGTTCGTTTGCCAATGTGCAGCCGCATTCCGGCGCGTCGGCCAATGCCGAAGTGTTCATGGCGCTGATGCAGCCGGGCGATACTTTCATGGGGCTCAACCTCGCCGCCGGCGGCCATCTCACCCACGGCTCGTCGGTCAATCTGTCCGGCAAATGGTTCAAGGTGGTGCCCTACGGCGTGCGCCGCGACGATCACCTGATCGACATGGATGAAGTGGCGCGGCTCGCCAAGGAGCATCGGCCCAAGGTCATCATTGCCGGCGGCTCGGCCTATCCGCGCATCATCGATTTCCGCCGCTTTCGCGAGATTGCCGACGAGGTCGGCGCCTATCTCATGGTCGACATGGCGCATTTCGCCGGCCTCGTTGCCGGCGGCGCGCATCCGAGCCCGTTTCCGCATGCCCATGTGGTGACGACCACCACCCACAAGACGCTGCGCGGCCCGCGTGGCGGCGCCATCCTGAGCGACGATGAGGAATTGGCGAAAAAGCTCAATTCCGCGGTGTTCCCCGGCATGCAGGGCGGCCCGCTGATGCACGTGATCGCGGCGAAGGCGGTGGCGTTCGGCGAGGCGCTGCGGCCGTCGTTCCGGCTTTACGCGCGCAACGTCGTCGAGAATGCCAAGGCGCTCGCCGAAACGCTTAAGGCGCGCGGGCTCGACATCGTGTCCGGCGGCACCGACACCCATCTCATGCTGGTCGACATGCGCCGCAAGCGGTTGACCGGAAAAGTCGCGGAAGCAGCGCTTGGCCGCGCCCGCATCACCTGCAACAAAAACGGCATTCCGTTCGATCCGGAGAAGCCGACGGTGACGTCGGGCGTGCGGCTCGGCACGCCGGCGGGCACCACGCGGGGTTTTGGCATCGCCGAATTCAGGCAGATCGGCGATCTGATCGCCGAGGTGCTCGACGCGCTGGCGCAAAACGGCGCCGAGGAGGATGCGCAGGCCGAAGCCCGCGTGCGCGAGAAGGTCAAACGCCTGGTCAGCCGGTTCCCGATCTACGAGGGGTGAGGCATGCGTTGTCCAAGTTGTGCCAGCCTCGATACCCAAGTGAAGGATTCGCGGCCGACGGAGGATTCGTCCGTCATCCGCCGCCGTCGCGTCTGCCTGACCTGTAATTTCCGCTTCACGACGTTCGAGCGCGTGCAGTTGCGCGAACTGGTCGTTATCAAGCGCAACAGCCGGCGCGTGCCGTTCGACCGCGACAAGCTGTTGCGCTCGGTGCAGATCGCCTGCCGCAAGCGCCCGGTCGAGCCGGAGCGCATCGACCAGATGGTCTCGAAAATCGTGCGCGAGCTGGAAAGCCTGGGCGAGAGCGAGGTGTCGTCCGAAGCGATCGGCGAAACCCTGATGACGCATCTGCGCGAGCTCGATGACGTCGCCTATGTGCGTTTTGCCTCGGTTTATCGCAATTTCCGCGAAGCTAAGGATTTCGAAACCGCGCTCGCCGAATTGTCGGGAGACGAGGCCGCGGAGTGAGCGCGCATCGGGGCGCGCAAGCGAGCACGCCGGCGGACGCCGCGGCGCAGAACGCGACCGAAGATCGGCGTTTCATGGCGCTCGCGCTGTCGCTCGGCCGGCGCGGTCTTGGCCGCACCTGGCCCAATCCGGCGGTCGGCGCCGTGATCGTCAAGGATGGCGTCATTATCGGCCGCGGCTGGACGCAGCCTGGCGGCCGGCCGCATGCCGAGGTCGAGGCTTTGGCGCGCGCCGGCGCCGACGCGCGCGGCGCGACGATGTACGTCACGCTCGAGCCGTGCTCGCATCACGGCAAGTCGCCGCCCTGCGCCGACGCCGTCATCGCCGCCGGGATTTCGCGAGTGGTTTCGGCGCTGGAAGATCCCAACCCCGAAGTGGCGGGCGCCGGCCATGCGCGATTGCGCGCGGCGGGGATCGCTGTCGAGGTCGGCGTCCGCGCGGACGTGGCGCGCCGCGATCACGCCGGACATATCCTGCGGTTTCGCGCCGGCGGGCCGCGCGTCATGCTCAAGCTCGCCATCTCGGCCGACGGCAAGGCCGGCGCAAAGGCCGGTGCGGCTGGTCCGAAACCGGTTGCGATCACGGGCGAGGCGGCGTGGGACCGTGTCCATCTGCTGCGCGCGCAGAATGACGCCATCATGATCGGGATCGGCACCGCGCTCGCGGACGATCCCATGCTGACGTGCCGGTTGCCCGGCATGGCGAAAGCCTCGCCGGTGCGCGTCGTGCTCGACAGCATGCTCCGCCTGCCGGCCGGCTCGCGCCTCGCCCAGACCGCGCGGCAGACGCCGGTGTGGCTCATTGCCGGGCCGCAGGCGACACCGGCCGCGGAGGAGGCCTTGCGGCTCCTCGGCGTCGAAGTGATGCGGATAGGCGAGAGTGCCGGGCGGCTTGATCTGGCGGCCGCCCTAAAACTTCTCGCCGGACGCGGCGTGACGCGCCTGATGGTCGAGGGCGGGCCGACCCTCGCCGCGGCGTTGATCGCCGCCGATCTCGTCGACGCGGCGGTCCTTTTTCACTCCGCCAAGGTGGTCGGCGGCAGCGGGATCGACGCTCTTGGCGACGCCACGATGGCTACGCTGACGCGAGGGCTTGAGCTGGTAGAAAGCGAGCTTGCCGGGCCGGACCGGCAGGATTTTTACGAGCGCGGATGACCTTTTATGTTCACCGGTATTATCAGCGACTTAGGCGAGGTTATTGAAGTTCTTGAAAAAGCTGAAGAGCTGCGCCGAATAGGCATTGCCTGCAGCTATAACCCCGATTCCATCGACATCGGCGCCTCGATTGCCTGTTCGGGAATTTGCCTGACCGTTGTAGACCGCGGCACGGCGGCAAACCGGTCGTTTTTCGCCGTCGATGTCGCCGCCGAAACGCTGCGCGCGACCACGGCCGGGAGCTGGCGCCGCGGCGTCAAGGTCAATCTCGAACGCTCGCTCCGGCTCGGCGACGAGCTCGGCGGTCATATGGTCAGCGGCCACGTCGACGGCGTTGCCGAACTGATCGCCCGCGACGATTTTCTCGACAGCGCGGCGCTATCGCTGCGCGTGCCGGCCGACCTGGCGCGGTTCATTGCGCCGAAGGGGTCCGTGACGCTCGACGGCATTTCGCTCACCGTCAATGAGGTCAAAGCCGATACGTTCTCGGTGCTGATCATTCCCCATACGTTGAAAGTCACGACGCTCGGCGCGCTGCAGCCGGGGGCGAAATCGAACCTCGAAGTCGATCAGATGGCGCGCTATGCGGCGCGGCTCCTGGAAACCTTGCCGCGCTGAGCGTGCTAGGATGGCCGCAGGCAAGTCGGAGTAGGACAATGGCCGGGCGGCGGCGAGGCAAACGCGATGACGGAGCGGGCAAAGGCGCTCGTGTCCTGATCGTCGAGGCGCGTTTCTACGACGGCATTGCCAATGCGCTTCTGGCCGGCGCCACCGAAGCGTTGCGCAAGGCGAAAGCCCAATTCGACTGCATCAGCGTGCCGGGCTCGCTGGAAATCCCGCCCGCCATTGCGATGGCGCTCGACGCCGCGCGGCGCCGCCGCCGTCCTTATGACGGCGTGATCGCGCTCGGCTGCGTGATCCGCGGCGAGACCATTCATTTCGAGATCGTCTCGCAGCTCTCGGCCGGCGGGATCATGGAGCTGTCGGTCGCGCACTTGATCCCGATCGGCAATGGCATCGTCACCGTCGATACCGAAGCGCAGGCCTGGAGCCGCGCCCGCATCGAGGAGGACGACAAAGGCGGCGATGCCGCGCGCGCCGCGCTGGCGCTGATCGGCATCAAACGCAAGCTGGGACAACGCTGAGATGAACGGCGGCGCGAACGAAGCACGCAAGGCCAATAAGCGCGGCGCCGCCCGGCTGGCCGCGGTGCAGGCGCTTTATCAGATGGATCTTGCCGGCACCGGCCTAAACGAGATCATGACCGAATTCGAAGGCCATTGGCTCGGCAGCGAAATCGAGGGCGTGCAATACCGGCCGGCCGAAGCGGCCTATTTCCGCGATATCGTCGGCGGCGTGGTGCGCGAGCAGAGCCGCCTCGATCCGCAGATCGACGCCGCGCTGGCGAGCGGCTGGCCGCTCAAGCGCATCGAGACCGTGCTGCGCGCGGTGCTCCGCGCCGGGACCTACGAATTGGCCTGCCGCACCGACGTGCCGGCGCGCGTGGTGACATCCGAATATGTCGATGTGGCCGGCGCTTTCGTCGACAAAGAGGAAATGGGCATGGTCAATGCCGTGCTCGATCAGCTGGCGCACCAATTGCGCGCCGCTGAATTCGCCGGCGGCTGAGACGCGGGTGAACCTGATGGGTTTTATGGGCGCGAGCGACGAATTATCGGCTGAAGAGCGCCTGATCGCGCGCTACTTCCGGCCGCTGGCTACCTCTCCGGGCGCTTTCGCGCTTGGCGACGATGCCGCGACCGTGACGCCGCCCCCCGGCTGCGATCTCGTTGTCACCACCGACGGCGTGATCGCCGGCGTGCATTTCCTGCCCGACGATCCGCCCGAAACAATCGGCCGCAAGGTTTTGCGGATGAACCTGTCCGATCTCGCCGCCAAGGGCGCGCGGCCGGTCGGATTTTTGCTGTCGATCGCGCTGCCGGCGGCGATCGACGAGGCGTGGCTCGCCGCCTTTGCCGCGGGCCTCGGCGAAGACGTCAAGCACTTCGACTGTCCGCTGCTCGGCGGCGACACCGATCACACACCCGGCCCGCTGTCGGTCTCGATCGCGGCCTTCGGCGCCGTGCCGCACGGAAAAATGGTGCGGCGCTCGACCGCCAAAGCCGGCGACAGCATCGTCGTCACCGGCACGATCGGCGATGCCGCGCTCGGCCTGCTGTTGCGGCGCGACGGCGCGCTGGCAGCGCGATGGCGCCTTGCGGATGCGATGAGCGCCCAGCTGCGGCGGCGCTATGTCCTGCCGGAGCCCCGCAATGCGGTTGCCGAAGCGGTTCTGCATCACGCCTCGGCGGCGATGGATGTGTCCGACGGGCTCGTCGGCGATCTCGCCAAGCTGTGCCGGGCGTCGGGCGTCGCCGCCGAAGTCGATGTGGCGCGCGTGCCGCTGTCGGACGCGGTGCGTGCGGCAGTCGCGGCCGAGCCGGCTCTGCTGCGAGACGGCGCTCACCGGCGGCGACGATTATGAAATCGTGCTCACGCTCGCGCCGGAGCAATTTTCGGCCTTCCGCGACGCCGCGCGGGCCGCCGGCATTGCCGCGACCGAGATCGGGCGCGTGACGGCGGGGCAGGGCGCGCGTTTCCTTCATGGCGGCACGGCGATGACTTTCGCGCGGGCATCCTACAGCCACTTCTAATTCCCGCTATAATGGCCGCCGGGAGTAACGCTCATGCATGACACGACGGCCCTCAAGCCGCGGAAACGCCGCGCCGCAAGCCAGTCGCTCGTCGGCAAGAGCGCCAATCCGCGCTACGCCGAGCTCTACCGGCATTATCCGACCATCGATTATCTGCGCCGCGCCGCGCGCCGGCGCCTGCCGCATTTCGCTTTTGAATATTCCGACGGCGGCTCGGGCAAGGACGACGCCGGCATCAGGCGCAATTGGGCGGCGCTCGACGCGGTGGAAATGGTGCCGCGCTACGGCGTCATGCCGTCGTTGCCGCCGTGCGAGGTCGAGCTGTTCGGACGCCGCTATGCCGCGCCGATCGGCATCGCGCCGATGGGCGGACCGGCGATCGTGTGGCCCGGCGCCGACCTGCATCTGGCCGCGCGCCGCGCAACGCGCCCGCATTCCCTACACGCTCGGTCTGGCCGGCGGCGCGACGATCGAACAAATCGCCGAAATCGCGCCCGACGTCTTCTGGTTCCAGCTTTATCGCTGCGCCAGGAACAATCATGCCATCGGTTTCGATCTGGTGCGGCGCGCCACCGCGGCCGGCTGCCAAGCGCTCATTCTCACGCTCGATGTTCCGGTGCGCACGACGCGCGCCCGCGAAGTGGTGGTCGGGCTTGGCGGCGCGTTCGAGCCCGATCTTGCCATGATGGCGCAGATGGCGATGTCGCCCGCATGGACCATGGCGTTATGGAAACACGGCATCCCGCGCTTCGTGACGCTGCGCCAATATGCCGGCGAGAATGCTTCGATCAACGACGTCATCGCGTTCGCGCGGCGCGAAATGGGCGGCGCGTTCACCTGGGAGGAAGTGGCGCAATATCGCGACCGCTGGAAAGGCACGCTCATCGTCAAAGGCATCCTGCATCCGCAAGACGCCGAGAAGGCGGTGGCGCTCGGCGTCGACGGCCTGTTCGTGTCCAATCACGGCGGCCGGCAGATCGACGCCTTGCCGGCGCCGATCGACGCGCTGCCGGCCATCGCGCGACAAGTGGGCCAGCGCGCGACCGTGATGCTCGATTCCGGCATTCGCAGCGGCACCGACGTGGTGCGCGCCTACGCGCTCGGCGCCGCCGCCGCGTTTGCCGGCAAGGCCTTCCTGTGGGGTCTTGGCGCGCTCGGCGACGAAGGGCCGAGCCATGTCATCGACATCCTCATCGAGGAAACGCAGGCGGCGCTCGGCCAATTGGGCGCGCACACACCCGACGAAGCGCGCGCGGTGGTGATCCGGCACAACGGCGCGCTGCAGTTTTGATTTCTCTCTGTCGAAAGGAAACGCCATGGCCAAGACAAAGCAAATGCGCAAAGCGAAGAAGACGGCGGCAACGACGCGAAGCGCGCGCCGCTCGCGCGGCGGAACGGCGGCGCGCGGGCGCGCGGCGGCCAAGCGGCCGGCAAAACCGGCGCCAAAAAATCGCAACAAGCAGACATTCGTCGTCAGTCACCTCAGGCCCGACGCCTTCGAAGCGGGCTTGCGCCGCTACGCCCAATATCGCGACCTTGGCATTGCCGCGGCAAGCGGCGGGCTGGCGCGCGCCCATGTCATCAAAATGGTGCCGCCATGCGATCCGGCGGAAGTATCGAAGCGGCACTATCACGACGTCGAATTTCAGATGGTCTATGTGCTCAAAGGCTGGATCAAAGGCGAATACGAAGGCGCCGGCGTGGTGACGATGCGCGAGGGCTCCTGCTGGCTGCAGCCGCCGAAGATCGAGCACACCGTGCTCGATTACTCGGACGATTGCGAACTTCTCGAAATCATCCTGCCGGCCGATTTCGACACGGTCGAACTCGGGTAGATTTTGACGCGGCAAGGATGCAAATGACGTCTGCCATGAATTCGCACGATCTCTCCATCCTCGCCGCGCTCGAACGCAAGGTGCTGTGGCTCGCGACCTGGACCATCCATCACGCCAATCATCTGCGCGAGAATAGCGATGGCGTGAAAGTGGGCGGCCACCAGGCGTCTTCCGCGTCGCTGGCGACGATCATGACGGCGCTTTATTTCCACACGCTGCGCCCGCAGGACCGCGTCGCGGTAAAGCCGCATGCCGCGCCGAATTTTCACGCCATCCAATATCTGCTCGGCCGGCAGAGCCGCGAAAAGCTCGAAGATTTCCGCGGCTACAAAGGCGCGCAATCCTATCCCTCGCGCACCAAGGACGTCGACGACGTCGATTTCTCGACCGGCTCGGTGGGGCTTGGCGTGGCGCAGACGCTGTTCTCGTCGCTGGCGCAGGATTACGTGCGGGCGCACGGCTGGGGGCGAGAGATTAATGGAAAGCCGCGGCCGGAAGGCCGCATGATCGCGCTGCTTGGCGACGCCGAGCTCGACGAAGGCAATATTTTCGAGGCGATCCTCGAAGGCTGGAAACAGGGCCTGCGCAATTGCTGGTGGGTCGTCGATTACAACCGGCAAAGCCTCGACGCCGTGGTGCGCGAAGGTCTGTGGCAGCGCTACGAAAATCTGTTCCGCAATTTCGGCTGGGACGTCGTCGTCCTCAAATATGGTTCGCTGCAGCAAGCCGCGTTCGCCGAGCCGGGCGGCGAGGTGCTCCGCCAATGGATCGATAATTGCCCGAACCAGCTTTATTCGGCGCTGGTGTTCCAGGGCGGCGCGGCCTGGCGCAAGCGTTTGCTTGACGAGATCGGCGACCAGGGGCGGGCGACGCAACTGATCGAGCGGCGCAGCGACGACGAACTGGCGCGGCTGATGAACAATCTCGGCGGCCACGATCTGGCGTCGATCATCGAGGCTTTCAACGCCATCGATCACGACCGGCCGGTCTGCTTCATCGCTTATACGATCAAGGGCTTTGGCCTGCCGTTTGCCGGCCACAAGGACAACCACGCCGGGCTGATGACGCCGGCGCAGATGGAAACCTTTCGCGGTGTCATGAATATCCGGCCGGGCGAGGAATGGTCCCGCTTCGAAGGCTTGAGCGAGCCGGCGGCGGACATCCAGGCCTTCCTCGATCGCGTGCCGTTCGCGCAAGCGGGCGAGCGCAGATTGACCGCGGCGCGTCTCGAAGTGCCCGAGCAGCTCGCGGTGACGATCCAGCCGCAAATGTCGACGCAGACCGGGTTTGGCGCGCTGCTCAACGAGATCGCGCGCGGCACGACGCCGCTTGCCGCCCGCATCGTCACGGCGTCTCCCGATGTCACGGTGTCGACCAATCTCGGTCCGTGGGTCAATCGCCGCGGCCTGTTCGCCCGCGAGGCGCTGGCCGACACGTTCAAGAGCGAACGCATCCCGTCCACCTTCAATTGGGAATTCTCGCCCAAGGGCCAGCATATCGAGCTTGGCATCGCCGAGATGAATCTGTTCTGCGCGCTCTCGGCGCTCGGCCTGTCGCACGCCATCAATGGCGAGCGGCTGTTGCCGATCGGAACGCTGTACGATCCGTTCATCGCCCGCGGCCTCGATGCGCTCAATTACGCCTGCTATCAGGACGCGCGCTTTATCCTGGTGGCGACGCCGTCGGGCATTACGCTGGCGCCGGAAGGTGGCGCGCACCAGTCCATCGCCGAACCGCTGATCGGCATGGCGCAAGACGGCCTCGCCGCTTTCGAGCCGGCTTTTGTCGACGAACTCGCCGTCATTCTCGCGTTTGCGCTCGATTACATTCAGCGCGACGGCGGCGACGAGAACTCGGAGCGCAATTGGCTGCGCGACGAGACCGGCGGCTCGATCTATCTGCGGCTTTCAACCCGGCCGATCGACCAGATCAAGCGCAACATGACGCCGGACTTGCGTCACGCCATCGTCGACGGCGCTTATTGGCTGCGCGAGCCCGGCCCGAATTGTCAGGTCGTCGTCGCCTATAGCGGCGCGGTCGCGCCCGAGGCGATCCAGGCGGTCGGACTGATGGCGGAAGACCGCCGCGACACGGGCCTTCTCGCCATCACCTCGGCCGACCGCCTCAATGCCGGCTGGACGGCGGCATGCCGGGCGCGTGAGCGCGGCCTTGTCCATGCCCGTTCGCATATCGAGCGGCTGTTCGCCGGCGTGCCGCGCCATTGCGGCATCGTCAGCGTGATCGACGGCCATCCGGCGACGCTGGCCTGGCTCGGCGCGGTTGCCGGCCATCGGGTGCGGCCGCTCGGCGTCGAGCATTTCGGCCAGACCGGTTCGATTGCGGACCTCTACCGCCACTATGGCATCGACGCCAACGCCATCATCGCCGCCGCCGAAGCGATCGCGCCGGGACGGCCGATCCGCTACATCGGCGCGGCGTGAAACACAGTTTCGTGTCATCGTCGGCGCCGGCGCAGGTTATTCGTCATCGTCCGCGCAGTAGACAATAGCGGTAATCACAGGATTTCGTTCTCGCACTCTGTCTGAGATTGGGAGCCTGGTGATTACTGGATTTCCCGCCTTCGCGGGGAATGACAGTTTTGACCAGCGAGAAAGCCCAAAACATGCCGATCATCGACGCACAACTTCATGCCTACGAGCGTAATCATCCCGGCCGGCCGTGGCACGCCGCACTGACCGGGCCGCCCGAGGCGACGGGCGATCAGACGGTCGCGGTGCTCGACGCCGCCGGCGTCGATGGCGCGATCCTGGTGTCGGCGTTCACGATGTACCGCTACGACGCAAGCTATGCGGTCGAGGTGCGCAATCGTTGCCCGAACAGGTTCGCGCTGGTGAAGCCGGTCGATCCCGCCAACCCGGCGGTTGCGGACGTCATCGCGGAGTGGAAGCGAACGCCGGGCGCGGTCGGCGTGCGCATGCTGCTGGTGCGCAGCGGACTTGCCGAGGATTCAGCCGATCCGGGCCTCAACCGCGTGCTCAAGGAGGCCGCGCGTCTGTCGCTGCCGGTCAACCTGCACATTGCCGGGCGGCTCGACCAGGGCATCGACTTGATCCGCCG
This sequence comes from uncultured Alphaproteobacteria bacterium, assembly GCA_963743395.1. Taxonomy (GTDB): domain Bacteria; phylum Pseudomonadota; class Alphaproteobacteria; order Rhizobiales; family Xanthobacteraceae; genus BOG-931. The sequence continues at coordinate 987,219 of CAVUPV010000013.1, read as the reverse complement.
CAATCCGGATACCCAAATTGTCGTCGATCATCTCGGGCTGGTTCAGCCGCATGTGCCGCCGAAGCCTAAGGAGCCGTGGGCCGAACTGCCGAAGGTGCTGACGCTGGCAAAACTTCCTCACGTCACCATCAAGATCACCGGCGCCTGCACGCTGTCGCTCGAACCGTTTCCCTATAACGACATCTGGGATCCGGTCTGCCGCATGATCGACGCGTTCGGCATCGACCGCTGTCTATGGGGCACCGACTGGACGCGCGCGGTAAATTTTCTCACTTACGCGCAAGGCGTCGACGCGTTCCGTGTCACCAACTGCATTTCCGCAAGCGACAAGGCCAAATTGATGGGCGGCAACGTCACGCGCATTTACGGCTGGGCGCCGGGATAGCGCATAACAAGTGTCATCACCCGCCAACAGGTCCGGATTTCGGCGGCCCGATGACAGGCTCCAGCGGTGATGGCCGACTGAGGGAGCGGGGGCGGTCCCCACGGCGGGTTTCGTGATCCCGCTTTGGGCGGTTCTGGGCATCGGCCGGTCCGGCGCGTGATCGGACTGCGAGGTGCTCGCTGCACTGGCGCCGGGGAGGGTCCTCCCGCTTGCACCCGGTAATTCCAGGAAGCGCGGCCCGGAGCCGAGCAGCCGCGGTGGAGCGCCGAAAGGCGAGCGCGCTGTTATCAACGCGCGCCGCGCGACAGACGAGGTTTGCGCATATCGGGCAAACTGGTCTGCGATGCGGCTTCCAATGGATGCGCCTGCCGGCGCTCCGCCTCCCTTCTCTTTAAGGGAGAAGTTTGGAAGGGCTTTCTTGCAGTGGCGTGGCATGACTCGGATGCGAAGGCGCATCGCGAGAACGGGCACGCTTTTCTCACTTCTCCCCGCGCGCGGGGAGAAGTGAGCCGCTGCCGCGAGCCTCAGGGTGACGGAACGTTGCGAAGGAGGAGCATTTGCACACAGGCAGGCGATGTTTTCCCGGCCGGCTGACGCTTGAAGAGTGGCTGGCGGTGCCGTTCGGCAAGCGCATGGCGCTGGTCTGGCGCGCGCAATGCGACCTCCTGGGATCGTTCCGATTCTGCACCAATAAGCGGTGCCGCCGCGAGCGAACCTGCCGCGGCGGCGACCCGATGGCCTGCCGGCAAAGGCTTTGGCGGCTGGCGAAGGCGAAGCCCAAAACGCTGGGCAATGAATGGGCCCGGCTCGACCGCCTTGGCTCGCTGTGATGACGAGGGATGGGTTGGCGGCAGCAGAATCGCTTTTCTTCATCCGCCCCCGCGATAGCGGGGGAGGGGACCACCCGAAGGGTGGTGGAGGGGGCGTCTGGCGCGAAGCTCCACTTTCGTCGCCGGAGTTTCGTCGAATCCCGCGCCCCACCCACCATCCTTTGCTCGCTTTGCGAGCGACGGATGGTCCCCCCTCCCCGCTACCGCGGGGAGGGATGAATGCGCGTTGCACCGCGGGGGCAAGTTTGGCAAGGTCCGCGCCGATTTGCGCCGGACGCTGCAGCATTGTATGCGGGGCGCCTTCCTTGCGGGCCGGCTTGCAGTCCGGCCCTCCAATAGACCGGGGACTTTCCATGACAACGTTGTGGCTCATCGTCTGTTGCGGCGTGTTGGCGATCGCCTACGCCATCTGGGCCACGCGCTCGGTGCTGGCGGCCGATGCCGGCAACGAGAAAATGCAGGAGATCGCCGCGGCGATCCGCGAAGGCGCGCAGGCCTATCTCAAGCGGCAATACTCGACCATCGCCGTCGTCGGCATCGTGATCTTCTTCATCCTCGGCTATTTCCTCGGCTGGCTGGTCGCCATCGGCTTTGCGGTCGGCGCGATCCTGTCCGGCGCCGCCGGCTTCATCGGCATGAACGTCTCGGTGCGCGCCAATGTGCGCACCGCGCAGGCCGCGATCAGCTCGCTCGCCGCGCGGGCTCGAACTCGCATTCCGCGCCGGCGCCATCACCGGACTTCTGGTTGCGGGCTTGGCGCTGCTTGGCGTCACGCTCTATTTCGGCTTCCTCATCGGCACGCTGCATATGGCGCCGAACGATCGTGAGGTGATCGATTCCATGGTGGCGCTCGGCTTCGGCGCCTCGCTGATCTCGATCTTCGCGCGGCTTGGCGGCGGCATTTTCACCAAGGGCGCCGACGTCGGCGGCGATCTCGTCGGCAAGGTCGAGGCCGGCATTCCCGAAGACGATCCACGCAATCCCGCCACCATCGCCGACAATGTCGGCGACAATGTCGGCGACTGCGCCGGCATGGCGGCCGACCTGTTCGAGACCTATGCGGTGACCACGGTCGCGACCATGGTTCTCGCCGCGATCTTCTTTGCCGGCGCCGGCGATATGCTGATGAAGATGATGACGTTCCCGCTCGCCATCGGCGGCATCTGCATCATCGCCTCGATCATCGGCACGTTCTTCGTCAAGCTCGGCCCCAGCCAGTCGATCATGGGCGCGCTCTACAAGGGCATGCTCGCCACCGCCGCGTTTTCGCTGGTCGGCATTGCCGGCGTGACCTATGCGCTCATCGGCTTCGGCCCGCTGCCCGGCGTCGATTATTCCGGCCAGACGCTGTTCGTCTGCGGCATCGTCGGCCTCGCGGTGACCGGCCTGATCATCTGGATCACCGAATATTACACCGGCACCGATTATCGCCCGGTGCGCTCGATTGCGCTGGCCTCGGTCACCGGCCACGGCACCAATGTCATCCAGGGCCTGGCGGTTTCGCTCGAAGCAACCGCGCTGCCGGCGCTGGTCATCATCGCCGGCATTCTGGCCAGCTATAATCTCGCCGGCCTGTTCGGCATCGCCATCGCGGTGACGACGATGCTGGCGCTGGCCGGCATCGTCGTCGCGCTCGATGCGTTCGGTCCGGTGACCGACAATGCCGGCGGCATTGCCGAAATGGCCGGGCTGCCGAAAGAAGTGCGCAAGTCGACCGACGCGCTCGATGCGGTCGGCAACACCACCAAAGCGGTCACCAAGGGCTATGCGATCGGCTCGGCCGGACTTGGCGCGCTGGTGCTGTTCGCCGCCTATAACCAGGACCTGAAATTCTTCATCGCCGGCGCGAGCCAGCATCCTTATTTCCAGGGCGTCGCGCCCGATTTCTCGCTCAACAATCCCTATGTCGTGGCCGGCCTCCTGTTCGGCGGCATGTTGCCCTATCTGTTCGCCGCCATGGGCATGACCGCGGTCGGCCGCGCCGCGTCCTCGATCGTCGAGGAGGTGCGCCGCCAGTTCCGCGAGCGGCCGGGCATCATGCAGGGCCGCGACAAGCCGGACTACGGCCGCGCCGTCGATCTGCTGACCAAGGCCGCGATCAAGGAAATGATCGTGCCGTCGCTATTGCCGGTGCTGTCGCCGATCGTCGGTTATTTCGTCATCTATTTCATCGCCGGCGGCGGCGCTCAGGGCAAATCGGCGGCGTTCTCGGCGCTCGGCGCGATGCTGCTCGGTGTGATCGTGACCGGCCTGTTCGTCGCCATCTCGATGACGTCGGGCGGCGGCGCCTGGGACAACGCCAAGAAATACATCGAGGACGGCCATTACGGCGGCAAGGGATCGGACGCGCACAAGGCGGCGGTGACCGGCGATACTGTCGGCGATCCGTACAAGGACACGGCGGGCCCGGCGGTCAATCCGATGATCAAGATCACCAATATCGTGGCGCTGCTATTGCTCGCGGTGCTGGCGCACTAGGTTTGATTTCAGCGCGACGTGCGCGACGTGCGTGACAGGCAACGGCTTACGAGCCTTTGCCCTGAAGGTTATGCAGGACGTTCGTGATCATGTTGAGGTCGTTGCCGCTGGTCGGCGTCGTCTGGGTGACGAAATTGAAGACGTGGCCGTCCTTGAGGCCGTATTCCGCGAGCCGCTGGACTTTCCGGTCTCGGTCGAAATAAACGGCGATCACGCGCTGGTCGGTCACTTTGCCGTTCATGAAGGCGACCGGGCGATCGACCTTTTGCGAAATGTAATAAAACGCTTCGCCGCTGACGGTCGCGACCGTCGAGGGCGTGCCGAGCACCAGCAGCACCTGCTCCTGCGAGGCGCCGAGCGGAATTTGCTCGAGCGCGCCGTCGGGCAGCACATAACCGCGCTGAAAGGTCTCGCCGCCGCAACCGGAAAGCGCGAGCGCAAAGAACCACGGCGCAAACCGCTGCCGAAGGCCGGCTTCCGCTACGCGCCAAACTGCCCCACATCCTCGTCCCTAACTTGCGTCCAGCCGTCGCGTGCCGTACCCCCAAAGCCCAAGATTGGCAATCAGATTGGTCATCAGCGTGCCGATCCGCCGCGGCCATGACGGTCGTGTGGACGCGAGTTAACCTTATGATCTTGAGACGTTTTCGGGCCAGCTCCGAGGAGCGCAGCATCCACGACCTCTATGGCATGATCGTGGCGCAAGCGCGTCTGCCGGCGTTTTACAGCAGCTATGGCGTGCCGGATACGGTCGAAGGCCGCTTCGATCTGATTGTGCTTCATCTGGTGCTCATGCTGGCGCGTCTCGAGCAGGACGACGATGCGCCGCGCAGTTTTGGACAGAGGCTGTTCGACGAATTTTGCCGCGATCTTGACGGCAACCTGCGCGAGATGGGGGTCGGCGATCTAGCGGTGCCCAAACGCATGCGCGGTTTCGCCGAGGCGTTTTACGGCCGGCAGGCGGCCTATCTTGCCGCTCTCGCCGCGGCCGACGAGCGGGAGCTTGAGAAGGCGCTGGCACGTAATATCTTTGCGGGGACGGACATCGATGAAGGAGCGGCGCGGCTTGCACGTTATATGCGGGCCGCGCTGCGCCAGCTCGAAGCCCAGGATCAACGCGCCTTGCTGCGCGGTGAGATCGTCTTTCCGAAGCCGTAGGGGCCATCGCCGATGCGTGAACAGAAAACCGGTGGACACAAATCTCCGGGCGCCGCGCCTGCGCCGTGGCGGCTGCCCGTTGCGGTGGACGATATTGCCGAGAGCGGTCAGCATTTCGATCTGGCCGCCGGCGATGCCGAGCGCGCCGCGGTGGCGAGGATCGCCGGATTGCGCGAACTGCCGCGCCTGGAAGCGCATTTCCATGTGACGCGGCGCGGCGCCGGCGGTCTGCACGTCGCCGGCACGGTTTCCGCGACTGTCGGACAAAACTGTGTCGTCACGCTGGAGCCGCTCACCAGAAAAATCGAAGAGACGGTCGATCTTGTCTTCGTCCCGCGGCAGCCGCCGGCGCCGAGTGAGAAAGAAACCGAGGCCGAACCCCGCGATGTGAAATGGAACGATCCCGAGCCGCTGATCGACGGCGTCGTCGACTTGGCGCGCTGGCGACCGAATTCCTGCTGCTGGGGCTTGACCCCTATCCCCGCAAACCCGGCGCGGTCTTTGAGCCGCCGCAGGATCTTGCGCCCGACGCCGGCCCATTCGCTGCGCTGGCCAAGCTGACCAAGGGCTAGTACAGTTGATTAGAAATTCCAGCAGCTTAGCGAAAAGACCTCAGAGTTTGAGAGCGCTCGCGGATGGCCTTCGAACGCAGTTGTGTCCGGGCGTCGAACCGTTATTCTCGCCTGTCGAACCCCATCACCCGGACCTAGGCCGCAAGGTCATTGAATGTCAGACAAGGTCCGCATTGCTCTCGATGCGATGGGGGGAGACCGCGGCCCCGCCGTGGTCGTAGCCGGCGCGGCGCTCGCATTGACGCGCCATCCGGGCAGCCAATTCCTCCTGTTCGGCAATGCATCTCTCATCGGCCCGCTGCTCGACGCCAAGCCGGAGCTTAAATCCGTTTCGCGGCTCGTTCACACCGACGTTTCCATCCGGATGGAGGACAAGCCCAGCCAGGCGCTGCGCTACGGCCGCTGGAAGTCGTCGATGTGGCTTGCCATCGACGCGGTCAAAAAGGCCGAGGCCGACATGGTCGTGTCCGGCGGCAATACCGGCGCGCTGATGGCGATGTCGAAATTCAATCTCAAAACCTTGCCCGGAATCGAGCGGCCGGCGATCGCCGCGCTGTGGCCGACGGTGCGCGGCGAATCGATCGTGCTCGACGTCGGCGCCTCGATCGGCGCGGATGCCGAGCATCTGGTCGGTCTCGCGGTGATGGGCGCCGCTACCGCGCGCATTCTGTTCGGCCTTGATCGTCCGACCGTGGGTCTTCTCAATATCGGCGTCGAGGAAGCCAAGGGCCTCGAAGCGGTGCGCGAGGCCGGCCACATCCTCCGCGAGGAGAATCGGCCCGACCTCGATTATCAGGGGTATGTCGAGGGTGACGATATCGGCCGCGGCAAGGTCGACGTCGTCGTCACCGAAGGCTTTGCCGGCAATATCGCGCTCAAGACCGCCGAGGGCACCGCCCGCCAGATCGGCGAATATCTGCGCGGCGCGATGCAAAGTTCGCTGCGCGCGCGGCTTGGTTACCTGTTCGCGCGCTCGGCCTTTCGCCAATTGCGCGAGCGCATGAATCCGAGCCGCGTCAACGGCGGCGTTTTTCTCGGATTGAACGGCATCGTCATCAAAAGCCACGGTGGCGCCGATGCCGAAGGTTTTGCCGCCGCGATCGAGCTTGGCCACGGCGTCGTGCAGGACGAGCTGTTGGCCAAGATCCGCGCCGCGCTGAGCCGTCACGGCAAGCGCGCGCATCAAGTCCAGGCGGGTCAGGTCGAGGGTACGTCAGGTTCTTGACGGGGCGGCCTCGTGACGGTGCTGCGATCGGTCATTCTCGGCTGCGGCAGCTATCTGCCGAGTCAGGTCCTCACCAATGACGACCTCGCGCGCACGCTCGACACCTCGGACGAATGGATCGTGCAGCGCACCGGTATCCACGAGCGCCGCATTGCCGCGCCGGGTGAAGTGACCTCGAAGATGGCGGTGCGCGCCGCGCAGGCCGCGCTCGCACATGCCCATATCGATGCGCAATCGATCGATCTCATCGTGCTCGCGACCTCGACCCCGGACAATACGTTTCCCGCCAGCGCGGTTTCGGTGCAGGCCGAGCTCGGCATCAACCACGGCGCCGCGTTCGATCTGCAAGCCGTCTGTTCGGGCTTCGTCTATGGCCTGGCGACGGCGGACGCGATGCTGAGATCGGGCTCGTTCAAGCGTGCGCTGGTCATCGGCTCGGAGACGTTTTCGCGCATCCTCGATTGGACCGACCGCGGCACCTGCGTGCTGTTCGGCGACGGCGCCGGCGCCGTCGTGCTCGATGTGCAGGAGCAGCCCGGCAGCCGCGAGGATCGCGGCGTTCTGACGGTCCCGCTGCGCTCCGACGGCCGCTACAAATCCAAGCTCTATGTCGATGGCGGACCGTCCTCGACCGGCACCGTCGGCCATTTGCGCATGGAAGGCCGCGAAGTGTTCCGCCATGCCGTGGCGATGATCACCGACGTCGTCGAAGACGCCTTCAAGACGACCGGCTACACGGCCGAAGACGTCGATTGGTTCATTCCGCACCAGGCCAACAAGCGCATTATCGACGGCTCGGCGCATAAACTCGGCATCGCGCCGGCCAAAATCGTCACCACGGTGGATCGCCACGGCAATACCTCGGCTGCCTCAATTCCGCTTGCGCTTGCCGACGCGGTCGCCGACCGGCGTATCAAGCGCGGCGACCTCCTGCTGTTCGAGGCGATGGGCGGCGGCTTCACCTGGGGCGCTGCGCTGGTTCGCTGGTAAGACCCCAGGAACTGCCGCGAAGCCCCGTTGACTCGTCCCGCGAGAAGCTAATATCGTAGATAATTCAGCACGATATGTTTGATCGATGATCGATCGATCGCCGTGCTCGGGGCTGCCATGGCGGGAAAGACGGTCACGCGAGCGGATTTGTGTGAGGCGGTCTATCAAAAAGTTGGACTGTCGCGCACCGAATCCGCCACACTTGTCGAGCTTGTGCTCAAGGAGATCACCGACTGCCTTGAACGCGGCGTAACCGTGAAATTGTCGTCTTTCGGCTCTTTTGTGGTGCGTAAAAAAGGCCAGCGCATCGGCCGCAATCCCAAGACCGGCAAGGAAGTTCCGATTTCGCCGCGCCGGGTCATGGTGTTCAAGCCGTCCGCCATCCTCAAGCAGCGGATCAATACCGGAGCGGACGGCGGCAAAGCGTAGAGCGTAACGCTTCAACGATCCGCAGGGAATAGCAGTGGACAAGGCGCCGGACGCGTTCCGCACCATCAGCGAAGTCGCTGACGAGATCGATGTGCCGCAGCACGTGCTGCGCTTCTGGGAAAGCCGGTTTCCGCAAATTCGTCCGATGAAACGCGGCGGCGGCCGCCGCTATTACCGGCCCGACGACGTCGATCTGCTGCGCGGCGTGCGCCACCTGCTCTACGGCGAGGGCTACACCATTCGCGGCGTGCAGCGAATTCTGCGCGAACAGGGCAATGGCTTCGTCCAAAACATTTGGCGCGCCGGCGCCGAACCGCCGCCGCCCGAATTGGCAGAAGACCGGATCGGCGAGGAGGGCGCCGGAGCCAGCGAAGAACGGCTGGAGCCGAACCTGTTCGGTCTTGCCTCGCCGCGCGCCGGCGAACCGGCCGTCGACGACGCCGCCGGCGAACGGCGCGAACCAGCGTTGCCATCGGCGCCGCGCGCCGACGACACGCCGACCCGGCGCCTGCTGGCGCTGGAAAACCGGCGCAAACTGCAAATGGCGCTCGACGAACTCGTCGCCTGCCGGCGCATCATCGACAGCGCGCTGGCGCAGAGTTGAACCGGCTCAAAACCGCGTGTTGCGTTTCAGCCGTCGGTTCGCTTGCGCGCATAAAGCGTGCCGCACCGTGTCGGATAAAAAGAAGTTGGTCGGAGCGCCGAGATTTGAACTCGGGACCCCCAGTCCCCCAGACTGGTGCGCTAACCGGGCTGCGCTACGCTCCGAAGCCGTAGGAAATTTTGGTATATTCGCTGATCTACGACGGTTCGCGCCGCGAGGCAATTGGCGCGCGCTGTCAAATAAACATCAGTATATTTTTTCCATATACCTAAATTCGCCGCATATCTCTGCGGCAACGCTATGTACTTCTCGTATCTTTTACTCCGGATTTATGTATTCACGAGCCGATTTAATGTCGTCAGCTATATAATTCGGAATTTACGCGCCGCACTGTGCCCCAACGCGCCGGCGGCATCGATGCTCCTTTGGGTGTCGAGCCGATCTGGCAGCGCTTGGAGGAAATCATGAATCAACAAAGCCTGCGTTCTCATCTCGTCATCGCCGCGCTGGCGTTCGGCGTGACGTTCTTCGGCCAGTTCGGCGTTCGCACAGAAGGGCTTGAATGACGGCGGTACACCTGCTGAGCCGACGCCTACCGCGCTGCAATCGCAGGGCAAAGCGACGCCCATTCCCACCAACCCGTATTACGGTCGCAACGCCAACGACGGCGGCACCGGTCCGGAGCCCACCGCAGCGCAACTCAAGGCCGCGCAGTCGCAGAGCAAGGGCAGCCAGCAGGCCTCAGCGCCGCACGTTGGCAGGCCGATCAACGACGGCGGGACGCCGTAACGCCAAGCGGCCGGGCTGGTAAAAACGGTCAATATTCAAGCCCGGCAAGATCTCGGTCGCCTCATGACAGGCGGAAGCGTCTGAGCCGTCGGGCTCTTCGCTTTCGCCTTTTTTATGCGAGTCGCGTAGAGTGACGTCCGTTCTGTTGCGGCCATCCCCGCTCAATTCCGGACTCGCCCTTGCATCGGCTTTTCAGCGCGACCAGAAATTCGCTGCGCGGCCTGGTCGACGGCTTTACCACCGAGCCTGCGTTGCGCGAAGAAGCGATCTTGCTGGTCGTAGCCTTGCCGCTTGGCTTTTTTCTTGCGCCAGGCGTTGCCTGGTATGTCGCCATGATCGGCGCCGTGCTTGTGCTGCTGGCGATCGAATTCTTGAATACGGCGGTCGAAAAGCTGTCCGATCACGTCACGCCCCAGCCGCACAATGACATTCGCCGCATCAAGGATTTTGGTTCGGCGGCGGTGTTCTGTGCGCTGTGCCTGGCCGGACTGGTGTGGCTCGCGGCGATCGCGGTACGGTTCGGGCTGCTCTAGCTATTGCGCCGCCGGCGTGGGGCGCGTCGTGAGCGCGATCAAGTCGCGCCGCGCCTGTTCAAGCGTTTCCGGCAGGCCGATATCGATGAAGTAACCCTCGCACGCGCGACCGCAGAGCCGTCGTTCCGCGGCCAAGGCAGGAAAAATCTCGGCTTCCATCGAACAGGGCAAGGCGCGGACGCGATCGACGAGAGTAGCGCGCACCACGGCGATGCCGCCGTTGATGAGGGCGTGGCCGGCGGCTTTTGTCTTCTCGCGAAAGCTGACGACGCGGTCACCTTCGAGTACGACCGCGCCGTAGCGCGAGGCGTCGGCAACGTGATGCAGAGCCAGCATTGCGTCACAGTCGGAGATTGGCCGCTGGCGCATAGCGCCGCCAGGTCGATATCGAAGAACGTGTCGCCGTTGACCATCAGGAAGCGCGGCGCAAGGAGGCCGCGCGCGGCGGCAAGCGCCCCGGCCGTGCCGAGCGGCTCGGTTTCAACGACAACCCGGATTCGCGCTGAGCCGACGGCGCGACCGTCGTAACGCGCGCGCACCAGATCGCCGCAATAGCCGGCAAGAAGAACGATATCGTCAAATCCCTGGCGAGCGACTTGCTCGACGACGATATCCAGAAACGCCTTGTTGTTGCCGATCTCGATCAGGGGCTTGGGTGTGGTGCGCGTGAGCGCGCCGAGCCGCGTGCCTCTGCCGCCAACCAGGATGCAAGCTTGCCGTATCGGTTGCGCTGTCATGCCGGCGACCGATGCTGCTCCGCCGCGCCTAAAATCAACGGGTGATGGCCCAGGATTGGGCGCCGCCGTCGGTGAACTGGACCGGCGTCGCATGGGCGCCGGCTTCGGTGAGCGCGCTCACCAGGCGATAGCGCTGTTCCGGATCGGTCATGAACATCAGAAAACCACCGCCGCCGGCGCCGGAAACCTTGCCGGCGACCGCGCCATTCTTTAGGCCGAGCTCGAAAATCTCCTCGACCCGCGCATTGGAAACCGATTTCGAGGTTTTGCGCTTAGCCTGCCATGAACGGTTGAGCACCTCGGCGATGTGCCGGATATTTCCGCCCAGCAATGCCTGCTTCATGTCGACGGCATCGGACTTCAACTGATGCATTGCTTCAAGGGCAGTGCGATCGTGCTCCGTTGCCGCTTTGACCTGGTCTTGAATGACGGCGGACGCGCGCGATTCACCCGTGAAGCACACCATGAGCGAGGCCTCGAATTCGCACAGGAACTGGCTTGAAACCCGCAACGGATTGACGATGACGCGATCCCCCGGCAGGAATTCCATGAAGTTCACGCCGCCGAATGCGGCCGCGTATTGATCCTGACGCCCGCCGGCCAGCGCCAGATCGATGCGTTCGATCTCAAACGCAAGCCGCGCCACATCGTAACGGCCCAATGGCAGGTTGAAGGCGGCGCGGTAGGCTTCCACCAGCACCACTACGAGCGCCGATGAAGCGCCAAGTCCCGAGCCCGGCGGCGCGTCGACCGTCGAGGTCAATGTAATCGCGGGAACCCGGCCGTGCAGATATTCGCGCACCATGCAGTTATGCACGGCGCGGTGCAGAATGAGGCCGCGATCGAGCGGCAGTTGCGCCTCCAGCGGAATGAGATCTTCCTGCTTGACGTCATGCGCTGAAAAGCAGAGCTGCTGATCGCGCCGAAAGCTCAAGTGGGCGTAGGCGTAGCGGCCGATCGTTGCATTGAGGATGGCGCCGCCATGCTCGTCGCAATAGGGCGACAGATCGGTGCCGCCGCCGGCAAAACCAAGCCGCAGCGGCGCGCGAGCGCGCACGCTGAAACGCTGTCCGCCGCCGGGTTTTGGCTTGAGATCGGGCCCGCTGATCGCCACCGCGACGCCGCCACGGTATGATTCGAGCGGCGAAAATGCCGAAATATTCACGGCGGCCCCATGACGACGGAGAATATCCGAGCAGGGAACGCCAGATTGTTAAACCAAGCGTTAATCGAAAGCTCTCCGCACCGGCCTGCCGGAGGCGCCCGCGTTTGCCGACAGCATACGCAACGGCCTGAGCCTCTTCCAATTAACGAGGAATGGCCCAAGATTCGGCGGGGACGGCTCTTCCGCTCAACTGAGCTTCTTCGATCGCTTCACGCAGAAGCTCGCGATACGGGTAGCTGTCATAGGAGCGGATCGGCGTGTCGGTTTGCACCAGTCGATCAAGTGCCGAGCCGAAATCATTGGAGCTTGTGTAGAGACAGACGTCGTCGTCGCACAGCTTGGTGAATTCGGGAATGTCCGTGCAGATGACGCGGCATCCGGCAAGTCGGCCTTCCACCACGCAACGGCCAAAACCTTCGCGCAGCGAATGCACCCAGACTATTTCGTGCTTGCGGTACTCTGCGGCCACTTCGCGGTCCGTGAGCTGTCCGCAGAGCCGCAACTGGCCGGAATGGAGGAAGCTCACGAAAGAACCCAATTTCGCCGTATCAGGCGCTCTGTGGAGGCCGAGGATGGAGATGCGGAAACCGGCGGCAAGCAATTTGGGCAGATAGTCCGCGATCACCGTTGGGAGATCTTTGTTCGCGGTGAATCCGGTGCACAACAGAATCGACGTCTTAGGATCGCGCTTGTTCGCTACGAGGCCGACAAGCCGCTCGAAGGCGTGGAACGTGTTGGGCAGGGTGGTGATAGGGCCGGCGCCGAGCAGACCGCTCTCGATGAGCCTTTGGTGCGCCAAGGGTGAAATTGTGAAAATCGGGCTGTTCAGCCATCTAAGAACGCGATAGCAGGCGAGATAGTAGAGCTTTGACGGCGACAAACCGCGGTTGAGTTGCTCCAGATCGTGGATGACGATCCGGCCGCGTCCCGTGACCACGTCGATGATGGCGATGGAGTTATACGGATAAAGCGTCAGGTCGGCGCGCAGCAAAAGTCCTATCAATGGCATCGCGATCTGTTCGAACAGGACCGCGATCGCATAGAAAACGCCTCGCGGCATTTTGCGGCAATATCCCGGCGCGCGGATGACAGTGACCCGGAATTCCTCTTCGCGCAAACCGTCGACGAGATTGCGGACATAAAGTGGAATGCCGCGATCGAGCACGCCGCCGATAAAATCATTGACAAGGATATGCAAGTGCAGTCTCCGTGAACATCACGCCGATGTGGCCGGCCGTGCGCACAAGGCCCGGAACAATCCGCTCATGCCATGGTGTTCGGAATGCATTGCGGTCGCATGGATCGGCCCGCGAACTGCGGCCACGGCGAGCCAGATCGCGCCCGCGGAATAGGCGACGGTATACGCGGTGAGAAAACTGACGATATCGAACTTGGCTACCGCAGAGATTGCCGTAATCACGATCATCGCGACGACAACCGCGGCGCCGTTATAGGCGAGGCTGCGAAAGTAGCCGGAATATTGCAGCAGCGCTTCCGCGACGATTTGCAGGATGCTGGCGAGAAGGAGCGCAACCAGAATCGGCACGATGCCGGCCGGCACCGTCGCAGCGCCGCGGAGCAGGAACGCAAACAGCGGTCCGCCGGCGAAGATCAGTAATCCGCAAGCGATTGCCGCCGGGACGCCGCACAGCCCGACCGCGAGCAGCGTGGTTTTGACCAGTCGTTCGACGTCGCGGGCGGCCAGCGCGCGCGTCTGGCCCGGAATGGCGAGATCGCAAATCGCGGCGAAGATGACGCAGGCGCCGCGGAAGATGCGCATGGTCACCTCCAGGATGATCGGCGCTGCGCCAAGCCCGTAGGCGGCCGGCACGAAGTAATAAGGGAAGGTGGCGACGAAGAGCGCACTCAGCGCGCCGGTGCTGCTGCGCGCCACCGCGTGCCGGTTTGCCCGGAAGAACGCCACCAGCTCGCGCGGCACGCCCCAGAGCTGTGGGGCCATGGCGACGCGGCCGATCAGTTTTGCCAAGGCCGCCGTAAACAAGGCGCACCAGAGCAGGTTCGAGCCCACCAGAAACGCGGTGAGCGGCAATCCCGCCAGCATAGCGAGCATCGTCGAGATATTGGCCACGCGGCGCGTCAGTTCGAGTCTTTCGTAGAAAACGAAATGGTCGACCGCGATGCTGATCGTGCGCAGCGAGAACCAGGCGAGATTGAGGACGATATAGAGAAGAAACAGCGCCAGATCGATTGCGCCGTGCAATGTCGACGAAGGCCGCATGAGTGTGACGGTAAAACAGACGAGCGAGGCCGTGACGGCAAGCGCGATATAGAAGGCGATGATGGCGGTGGCCTGGCGCGCGGCCTGGTCGTCGCGCCCGCCCGCGAGATGCGGTCGGCGCAGATTGACGAACACGATCTTGGCGAGGCCGAGATCGGTGATCCACAGCGTATAGCCGATCGCGCCGACGACGATAAAAACCGAAAACCGCTCCGGACTGAGGATGCGGGCGAACACGAAGGTCTGGACGAAGCCCATGACGAAGGCGCCGGCGGCCGTGGAGGCGCGCAGGAACAGGTAGGGAATTGAGATGAGGCGCTCGCGGGGCTGTTCGGCCGGCGCGGCGTCACCCGGGAGCGATCCGATATTGGCGTGCATGGCCTGCCGTCTGGGCTCCGCTGAGCCCCCGAAACGCCGACAATGGCAGGGAGTCCGTAACGCGATCTTAATGGCGTCACGCTAACAAAATCCTCAACTAATTCACGGAGTTCCGCGGCCTGTGCTGCAACGATTGAGCCATCCGGCACTGCCCGAAATTGTTATAAATGGGCGCTTTTTGACCCAGCCCATGACGGGCGTGCAGCGCTTTGCGACGCAGGTCAGCCGGGCGATCGACGACCTGATCGGCGGCGGTGAGTTCAGCGCGCTGATGGGCCGGGTCGAAATTCTGGCGCCACGCGCGGCCCGCGACTTTGCTTTGCCACACATTCCGATGCGCCGCTGCGGGATCGGCGGCGGCTATTTTTGGGAACAGGCCGAGCTGCCGTTTTACGCGCGGGGCCGGCTGTTACTCAATTTTTGTGGTCTTGGTCCCGTGGTTACGCGTAACCAGATCGTGGTGGTGCACGATGCTACGCCCCGCGCGCGGCCGGAGAACTTCGCCAAGATTTTTCGCGTCAGCTACAACCTGATCGTTCCGCGCCTGTGCCGCCGCGCGCTGGGCACCGCTACAGTCTCGGAGTTTTCCCGGCGTGAGATCGCCAAATGGTACGGTGTCGATACCAGCGCCATGACGGTCTGTTATGTCGGCGCCGACCATATTGCCCGCATTGTTCCCGACATTACGATCATCGAGCGACTTGGCCTGACCGGGCGCAGATTTTTCCTCGGCGTCGGCATGGGCAACAACAAAAATGTCGAGGCTGTCGCCGCGGCTCTGGTCCGAGCCAATCTCAGCGACCCGCTGCTCGTCGTCACCGGCGCGCGCGATCCCAAAGTCAACGGCCGCGAAAGCAAGGTTTCGTTCGGCGGCCTTCGGCCGGCTGGCAGAGTTTCCGACGCGGAGCTGCGCGCGCTCTACGACCACGCGCTGGCGCTGGTGTTGCCGTCGCGGTACGAGGGCTTCGGGCTGCCGCCGGTGGAAGCGATGGTCTGCGGTTGTCCGGCGATCATTAGCAACACGCCGGCGATGGTGGAAATTTGCGGTGACGCAGCGTTGCAATGCGGCATCGACGACATCGACGAATTGTCGCGGCTGCTGCGCCTCGTCCATGACGACCCGGAGCGTCGCGCAGCGTTGATCGCTGCCGGGCGCGCACGCTCGGCGCGATTCACCTGGGAAGCAACGGCGCGCAGCCTTTTAGGTCTTGCTGCCGCGGTTGGGGAACACGCCCCCACAAATCACGGCTAGCTTACGCGAAACGAACGCTCGATCAGCGCGCGGCGGCGAGCATTGCGACGGCATCGCCCGTCCCTTCGGTCGGCATCTGCCGCTGGCGCCAATTGAGGTTCGCCGCCGAAAGGCCCCAGATCATGCCAACCAGCAGGAAGAAATGCCGCCAGTGGTCGGAGTCGATGATGCTGCCTTCGCCCATCTCGCCGATATAGCAGGCATAGGCGGCGATGAAGTAAATCCGCCACGGCGTCGGCATCATCACGCAGCGCAGACCCAACGAGAACGTCAGCAGCACCAGCGTCAAATAAGCCGCGCCGCCGAGCCAGCCATAGACGATGAAGCCCTGCATGTAGACGTTGTGCTGCTGCCCGCCAAATACGTCGGTGAATTTGAATGACCCCATGCCGAGCGGATGTTCCAAGATGGCGGTCAGGGCGATTTTTTGCAGCGTGAAGCGGCCGGCCGATCCGACGTCGTACGGTTCGATCGCCTTGGCGCGATCGAGGAACGTGTCGTAAATCGAGGGGATCGACAACAGCCCGATCACAAGCACCGCAATGACGAGCGCGGCGAGCAAGCTGATTACCATAATGCGTCCGCGCGCGCGCGAACTCGGCGCGACTGCAAAGGCGAGAACGGTGGCCACTAGCGTCGAAACCAGAAAATGCATCCACGCGCCGCGGGAGAAACTCAAGAACAGGCCGCCCATCAGGGTGAGCATTATCGTCAGGCCGCCCAGCGTGACCCGGCGCGTCAGAAACCCCAGGATGAGCATTTCCAGTGGAAAGATCAGAAACGGACCGAAGACGTTGGGATCCTTGAATGTTCCGGCGACGCGGCCATTCAGCAAGAAGCTGTTGTATATCGGCAGCAAATGAAACCAGCCGATATAGCCCGCCAAGACAGCGATCAATGCGGCGATGAGATAGGCACGACGCAGGATCGCCAGCCGCACCAAGTCGCCGTCACAATAGAGGCAGGCAATCATGACGCAAGAAATGTCGAGATAAGCCGACGTGCCAAGAAACTGGTAGGCTTTTGTGTCGTCATCGACGATCGTCGCGATGCTGCCGCCGACGAGCCAGAGCACGATCAGCACCAGAAGCGGGGCAAGCTTGCGATCGAAGCGGACGCGGGCGAGGACGCAGGCGACGAGGAGGACGAACATCAGGGCGTCGGTCGGCGACGGTTCGATGAACGCGATCGAACTCGTCAGCACGGTGATGAAGAGAACGATATTCAGAATCCGGTCGGCCAGCGCCTTGGAGCCGTCGCGCTGCTCCGCGACTCCAAGAGCCATCGCCGCATTGCCCATCAATAGACGCCTTCGCCGCGAATGAGCGCGAACGGCGTTCGCGCCACGATGTAAAAGTCGAGCATGATCGACCAGTTCTCGATGTAATAGAGATCGTGCTCGACACGATGTAGGATTTTTTCCTTGCTGTCGGTCTCGCCGCGCCAGCCGTTGACCTGGGCCCAGCCGGTGATGCCCGGCTTCACCCGGTGCCGGGCGTAATAGCCGTCCACCGCCTCGTCGTAGGGATGCTCGCCCGCCCGGCTGTAGGCGGTGTGCGGCCGGGGCCCGACCAGCGAAAGGGTGCCGCTGAAGACCACGTTGAAAAGCTGCGGCAGCTCATCGAGGCTCGTCTTGCGGATGAAACGGCCGACGCGGGTGACGCGCGGATCGTTCTTGGTAACAAGGTTGGCCGCGTTGGCGTCCGATTGCTCGACATGCAGCGAGCGAAATTTCCAGACTTCGACCATCTTGTTGTTGAAGCCGAAGCGCCGCTGCTTGAAAAACACCGGTCCTTTGCTGTCGAGTTTCACGGCAATGGCGATCAGCAACATGAGCGGCGCCGCGCACAGCAGCACCAGCGAGCCGATGATCTTGTCGAACAGCCATTTCATCACCACGTCCCAGTCGGCGATCGGCCGGTCGAAAATGTCGAGCACCGGGATATGGCCGATGTAGGAATAGGAGCGGGGGCGAAAGCGCAGCTTGTTGCTGTGGGCGGCGAGACGGATGTCGACCGGCAGCACCCAGAGCTTCTTGAGCATCTGCAGGATGCGTCCCTCCGCCGAGACCGGCAGCGAGAAGATGACGAGATCGACGCGGGTGTGGCGCGCGAATTCCACCAGATCGTCGACAGTGCCGAGCTTCGGGATGCCGTTGCACGTCGCCGAGCTGCGATCGTCGCCGCGATCGTCGAACACGCCGATGACGCGCACATCGGAATCGCGCTGGCCGGCCAGCGCGGCGATGAGCGCCTCGCCGCTGCCGCCGGCGCCGACCACGACGGTGCGCCGGTCGAGGCGGCCTTCGCGCGTCCAGCGCCGCACCAGGAGGAACAGCGCGCGGCGAAACGCGATCAGCGTGAACAGGCCGACGACGTAGTAGCTGCCGAGCCATAAGCGCGAAAACTCATCGCCGGCGCGGGTGAAATACGATGCGGTGACGGTGAGAAGAAATACCACCGACCACGCCGAAGCGAGCCGCATATATTGCTTCTCGTGACCGCGGAACGCCTGGATCTGGTAAATGTCGGCGGCCTGGAACGCCAGCAGCGAGAGCAGCGAGATGCCGGCAATGGCGCCGGCGTAGTAGCGGGCCGAGTCGGCAACCGGCGGCACGTCCCAGAGGTAAAGCGCCAGACCGACCAGCGCGACCAGACCGACCTCGATCACGCGCACGAAGCCGGCGACGACGATCGGCGAAAAGGCGCGCTTGTAGCGCTGGGCAGCGATTTCGAGCGCGGCCGAAGAGAGCTCGCGCGGCAATGACCCGCGCGAAGGGCGCGGCATCGCGCGCATCGCCGACGAAACCGCCGCCGAAGTCTCGAATAATGTGGTCTGCTCGGGAGCTGACATAGTTGCGTGGCACCTTTCAGCCCGTGAACGGCCGCCCGAAGTCCGCGCCGGCAATTAGCGCGAACATAGTGAACAAAGTTCAAAAATTGGTTATGTGAATTGGGCGACTTTACGGGTTGCTAGGGCCTCGCGATACGCGGCGAGATTGCATTCCACCATTGTGCGCAGCGAGAACTCGCTGCGCACCCGCAATCTGAGCGCTTGCGCGCCGCCTTGCATCCGCTCCGGATTGTCGAGGGCCGCCGCGATCGCGCCGGTCAGCGCGGCAACGTCGTCGGGCGGAATGAGTTGCCCCGATTGCGGCCCGAAGATTTCCGCATTGCCGCCGACGTCGGTGGCGACGATCGGCATCCCGGCCGCGGCGGCCTCCAGCAGCACATAGGGCAACGATTCGGCGCGCGAGGGGATGACGAACATGCGTCCCATCGCGAACGCCTGGCGCGCCGGACAGTGGCCGATGAAATGGATTTGATCGGCGACGCCAAGGCGATGCGCCTGCGCCTTAAGCTTGGCGCCGTCGGCGCCTTCGCCGGCCAGCGTGGCGCTCACGCGCCGGCCGGATTGCTTGAGGATGGCGATTGCCTCGATCAGCACGTCGATCGCCTTGACCGGCCGTAATTCGCCGACGCAGACGATATCGGTCGCGTCGGGCCGCGGGGTGACCGGTTCAAACTCGGTTTCGGCGATGCCGTTACGCACCACGCGCACCATGCCGTGCGGCCGGCCGATGACGCGGCGATAGAGGTCGGCGACGTAGGTGCTTTCGAACAAAAACAAGTCGGTGAGAGGATTGAGAATGCCTTCCAGCGAACGATAAAAACCGCCGGCCAGCGTGCCGGGGCAGTAGATCAGCGAGCCGCCATGCGGGGTATAGACGCGGATCGCATCGCGCGCGCTCGGCGTCAGCCGCGCCAAAGCCGCGCCCTTGGCGCCGTGGCCATGCAGGACGTCCGGTGCAACCGCGCTCACCCACCGCGAAATCCGCCACAGCGCCAGCAGGTCGCGCGGGTGAAGCTCGCGGGTGATCGGCACGCGCTCGACGCCGAGCGCCAGCCGCGGCGCCAGTTCGGCGAGAATCGCGTCGGCGCGCGCGCCGCCGGTCATGGAGTCGACGATCAGGCCGACGCGATGGCCGCGCTCGATCTGGCCTTGCGCCACGTCCATGACGTGGCGGAACAATCCGCCGACCGGCGCCCGCAGGACATGGAGAATTTTGAGGCTGGTCGGGGCGAATGAGGCTTGAGCCGGCGCGGTGACACGTAGCCCGGCGCCGCGTGCCGGCGCGCGGCCGAATGTCACCCGGCCTAGCGGTGGATTAAGCGGGCGCGTATCGCCCATGTGGTTCCCTAAACTTGATGCCGAAACGTTAAGCCGGATTGAGGGCCCCGGAGGTTAATAAAGCCTGACACGGCGGCGGGGATCGTGGCCCGGAAGGCCGCTTTAACCGGATGGAAACCATAATAGTTTGTGATTGGTTATGGCCCTTCGGTCCGTCGGCAAATTTGTTACTAAGCGTCTCACCATGAGACCCTCTGTGGCATCGCCGGCGACCCCAACCCGAATTCTATCCCAGGGCGAACTGGATTTTTCGGCGCTTGGCGCAACCTTGTTGCGCAAGAAGTGGTCGATCCTGCGCCCGACGATTCTGGTCGGGCTGGTGACGCTGCTTGCGGTCCAGGTCATCACGCCGAAATATCTGTCGGAATCGCGCATCTTCATCGAAGGGCGCGACAACGTCTATCTGCGCCCTGATGTCGACAGGGATACCACCGATCGCAGCGCAGTCGATCAGGAGGCGGTGACTAGCCAGGCCCAAATCATCCTGTCGCGCGACCTCGCCCAAGAGGTGATCAAAAAGCTCAAGCTTGGCGAGCGTCCGGAATTCGATCCGACGCTGTCCGGCGTCTCGCCGATCAAGGCGGTGCTCGGTCTGTTCGGCCTGGTGCGCGATCCGCTGAGCATGACGCCGGAAGAGCGCGTGCTCGAAGCCTATTACGATCGCCTGACCGTGACGCCGGTCGCCAATTCGCGCGTCATCGACATCGATTTCCTGTCGCAGGATCCCGAACTTGCCGCGCAAGTGGCGAACGCCATCGCCGACGGCTATCTGGTGCGCCAGCGCGAAGCGACGAAAGACCAGGCGAAGAGCGCCGGTGAGTGGCTCTCCGGCGAAATCGATACCATGCGGCAGAAGGTGGAAGACGCCGAGGCCAAGGTCGAGGATTTCCGCGCCAAGGCCAATCTGCTGGTCGGCAACAACAACACGACGCTGTCGGCGCAGTCGCTCGGCGACGTCAACGCGCAACTCGCCGCCGCGCGCACGCAAAAGGCCGACGCCGAGGCCAAGGCCAAATTGATCCGCGACATGCTGCATTCCGGCGAGCCGATCGAGTCTTCCGATATCCTCAATTCGGAGCTGCTGCGGCGTCTCGCCGAGCAGCGCATCACGTTGAAGGCGCAGCTTGCCGAGCAGTCCTCCACGCTGCTCGACGGCCATCCGCGCATCAAGGAATTGAAAGCGCAGATCGCCGACCTTGACGTCCAGATCAGGACCGAGGCGGAGACGATCGCGCGGTCGTTTGAAAACGACGCCAAGCTCGCCAGCGCGCGTATGGATTCGCAGGTTGCGATGCTCGATCAGCTTAAGAACCAGGCGGCGTCGACCAACGATCAGGATGTGCAATTGCGCGCGCTCGAACGCGATGCCAAGTCGCAGCGCGATCTGCTGGAATCCTATCTCGCCAAATACCGCGAGGCGACGTCGCGCGATACCATCGCTTCGACGCCGGCCGACGCGCGCGTGGTTTCGCGCGCCACCGTTTCCAATATTCCGGCTTATCCGAAGAAGCTGCCCACGGTGCTGATCGCCACATTCGCGACGTTGGTGCTCAGCTCCGGACTGATCATGACCAGGGAAATTCTCTCCGCGCCGGTCGATTTCATTCCGGTGCGTCCGAGCGAAGCCGCATTCACAGGCGATGGGCTGGCGCCGCGGATGGCGGCAATCGTCGATGAGCCGCGCTGGAACGAGCCGTCGGCGGCATCGCCGAGCTCGATCGCGAGCGTCGCCTACAATTTGCGCCACGCCGGCGCCGCCGCCGCCGGACGGCTCGCAGTGTTCAGCGCCGTGCCGGGATTGAACTCGAGCCAGGCCGCGATCAAGCTCGGCCGCACGCTGGCGGAGGATTCCCGCGTCGTGCTGGTCGGGCTCGCTTCGAGCGACACGGCCATTCGGGGGATTTCCAACGAGCCAGGCGCCGGCGGCCTTGCCGAGCTTGCCCGCGGCACCGCCTCGTTCGGCAGCATCATCACCAAGGACAGGCTTTCACCGTTGCACCTGATCATTTCGGGGCAGGCGGTTGTCGACCGGATCGACATCCTGTCGGCGCCCGGCATGGTGACGAAATTCAACGCGCTGGCGCGCAGCTACGATCACGTTTTGATCGATGCCGGTCCGGTCGCCGGGCCGGAGATCGAGCGCATCGCCGAGATCGCTCCCCATGCGGTCCTCGTCACCGACTCGCTTTCGAATGCCGCGACGGCCTCGGCGCGCGAGCGGCTCCTGGCCTCGGGATTTGGCGATGTGAGGATATTCGCGGGCGCCGGCGGCGTGGACGCGCGGACCGCCGTAGCGGCTTAAATCCGTCACGGCGTGCGTGTTAGGCTATGCCGCGGCACAACGCTGCGGCTGCAAAAGGCCAGACCGCAAAGAGTTGACCGCACCGCCGCCTTGGCAAAAGATTATCAACTCGGCGTTACGATGCTGCACGCTCGATGAGGGAAGTTCGTGGCCGGCCTGAAGCGCACCATCATCCGCGGCGGCTTGGAGTCGCTCTATTTCACCGGCGCGCATATTGCGCTGCGGCCGTTTGTCGAAGGCGTCGGCGCGATCCTCACCCTGCATCACGTCCGTCCGCCGCGCCCGGACCGTTTTCAGCCCAATCACCTGCTTGAGGTCACGCCGCGCTTTCTCACCCGCGTGGTGAAGTCTTTGCGCCGCTCAGGCGTCGATCTCATCAGCCTCGACGAGATGCACCGCCGCATGATCGAGGACGACTTTTCGCGCCGCTTTGTCTGCCTGACGTTCGATGACGGATATCGCGACACGCTGCAATGGGCCTATCCGATCCTCAAGGAAGCGGGGGTGCCGTTCGCGGTTTATGTGCCGACGAGCTTTCCCGACCGGCTCGGCGAATTGTGGTGGGTCGTGCTCGAGGCGGTGATCGCGCGCAACAACCGTATCGGACTGATCATCGACGGCCGCGATTGCAAGTTCGATTGCCGCACCGTGGCGGAGAAGCGGGCGCTGTTCGACGAGATTTATTGGTGGCTGCGCGCCCGGCCGACCGAAGCGGAGTTGCGCGGCGTGGTGCGTAACCTGGCCGCCTTTTATCATGTCGATATCGCCGCGCTGTGCGACGAACTGTGCATGACCTGGAGCGAACTCGCGCAACTTGCGGCCGATCCGCTGGTCACCATTGGCGCGCACACGGTCAATCATCCGATGCTGGCCAAGCTGTCGAAAGAGACCGCCCGGTCGGAAATGGATTTGAGCCGGTCGGTGATCGAAGCGGCGCTGGCGCTGCGGCCGCAGCATTTGTCCTATCCGTTCGGCGACCGCGGCTCCTCGGCCACCCGCGAATTCGCGATCGCCGCCGAACTGGGCTTTAAGACCGCGGTGACGACCCGGCCCGGCGTGCTGTTCCCCGAGCACAATCGAGTGCATGATGGCGCTGCCGCGAATTTCGCTCAACGGCGACTATCAGCGCATGCGCTACGTGCGGGTGCTGTTGTCGGGATCGGCGACCGCGATGTGGAACGGCTTCCGCCGTCTCGACGCCGCCTAAATAGTCCTGCGCGGCGACATCCACGTCACGATGGGCATTGCCGGCAAAACCCAGCCGAGGCCGGCGATCACGTAGTAGGCAACCGACACAATCGTGTTGTCACGGATCGCCGGAGCTTGGGCGAGCGCCATCGCCAAGAGCGCCCATACGATCACCAGCACGAACAGCGCGACGGCGCCGATGAATTTGCGCAGACGGATTGGCATAGTGGCGGCGGCACGACGTTCGGTTGCGAGGCTCCCGGCACCACTATATGGTCCGCGCGCCTAAAACAACCGATCGCCATCAAGCATCGATGATGACTGCTCAACCGTCAGACCGTCATGCGCGCGCGATCCGGCTCTGGCTATACGCCGTGGCCGCGCTGGTGCTAGCGATGGTCCTGGTCGGCGGCGCGACGCGGCTGACCGAATCCGGCCTGTCGATCACCGAATGGCAGCCGGTGATGGGCGCGCTGCCGCCGCTCGATGAGGCGCAATGGCAGGTCGAGTTCGAAAAATATCAGGCCATTCCGCAATACCGCGCGCTCAACCCGGGCATGAGTCTGGACGCGTTCAAGACCATTTATTGGTGGGAATGGACGCACCGGCTGCTCGGCCGCGCGATCGGCGCGGCGTTCCTGTTGCCGCTGTTGTGGTTTTTGTGGCGCGGCTGGATCGGACCCGGATTGCGGGGGCGGCTGTGGGCGATCTTCGGCCTCGGCGCGCTGCAGGGCGCGGTCGGCTGGTGGATGGTCGCGTCCGGATTGGCCGATCGCGTCGAAGTTTCGCAATATCGGCTGGCTACGCATCTTCTCCTCGCCTGCGTCATTTACGTCGCCTTGCTATGGACGGCGCGGCGGCTCGACGAGCGGCCAGACGCGCCGGCGCCAGCGCGGGTCCAGGCCGGCGCCATCGGATTACTGGTTCTGGTGCTGGCGCAGATCTATCTCGGCGCGCTGGTCGCCGGACTGCGCGCCGGGCACATTTACAACACCTGGCCGCTGATCGACGGCGCGTTGGTGCCGGACGCCTCGCGCCTGTTCTTCGACGTGCCGCTGTGGCGTAATTTTTTCGAGAACACGCTCACAGTCCAGTTCGATCACCGCATGCTCGCTTATGCGATCTTTCTCGTTGCGCTGCTTCACGCCTTCGATGTGGCGCGCAGCATGAAGAAAGCGACCGCTCGTCGTCGGCGCGGTGGTGCTCGCCGCAGCGGTGACGCTGCAAGCGGCGATCGGAATTTTCACGCTCTTGCTGGTGGTGCCGATCGAGCTTGGGCTGATGCACCAGGCGATGGCGATGCTGGTGCTGACGGTGGCGACAGTGCACGCCGCGTCCGTCGCCGAGCGCATGCCGCGCCGCGCGCTGGCGCCGCCAGTGCGGGCGTAAGACGCTAATCCGCCAGCGCCTGTTCGAGGTCGGCGATGATGTCCTCTTTGTCCTCGATGCCGATCGACAGCCGCACCACGTCGGGCCCGGCGCCGGCCTGAACCTTCTGCGCATCGGAAAGCTGCCGGTGCGTCGTCGAAGCCGGATGGATGATCAGCGAGCGCGTGTCGCCGATATTGGCGAGATGCGAGAACAGTTTGACGTTGGAGACGAGCTTGACGCCGGCGTCGTAGCCGCCCTTGAGCCCGAAGGTGAACACCGCGCCGGCGCCGTTCGGGCAATATTTCTTGGCGAGGTTGTGATAGCGGTCGCCCGGCAGGCCCGGATAGCTGACCCACGCGACTTTCGGATGCGCCGCGACCCATTCCGCGACGGCTTGCGCGTTGTCGCAATGGCGCCGCATGCGCAACGGCAGCGTTTCGACGCCGGTGAGGATGAGAAATGAGTTGAACGGCGAGATCGCCGGGCCGATATCGCGCAGCGCCAGCACGCGGCAGGCGATGGCGAAAGCGAAATTGCCGAACGTCTCGTGCAGCACGATGCCGTGATATTCCGGCCGCGGCTCGCTGAGCATCGGATAGCGCCGCTCGCGCGACCAGTTGAACGTGCCGCCGTCGACGATCATGCCGCCGATCGAATTGCCGTGGCCGCCCAGAAATTTGGTCAGCGAATGCACCACGATGTCGGCGCCATGCTCGAACGGCTTGCACAGATAGGGCGTGGCGAGCGTGTTGTCGACGATATAGGGCACGCCGGCGCGGCGCGCGATTTGTCCGACCGCGTCCATGTCGGTGATGACGCCGCCCGGATTGGCGATCAACTCGGTGAAGATCGCCTTGGTCTTCGGGCTGACGGCGCGCTCGAACGAGGCGATGTCGTCCGGATCGGCCCAGACGACGTTCCAGCCGAAATTCTTGAAGGCGTGATTGAACTGGTTGATCGAGCCGCCATAGAGCTTTTTCGACGCCACGAATTCGTCGCCCGGCTGCAGCAGGCAATGGAAAACCAGAACCTGCGCCGCATGGCCCGACGCCACGGCGAGGCCGGCGGTGCCGCCTTCAAGCGCGGCGACGCGCTCTTCCAGCACCGCGGTCGTCGGGTTGCCGATGCGCGTATAGATATTGCCGAAGGTTTGCAGGCCGAACAGCGAGGCGGCGTGATCGACGCTCTCGAACACATAGGATGTCGTCTGATAGATCGGCGTCGCGCGCGCGCCGGTGGTCGGATCGGGCTGCGCGCCGGCATGAATGGCAAGCGTGGAAAATCCCGGGATGCGTTCGCTCATCGTCTGTCCTCTGGGCCGATCCTGATGGGAAAGCAGCGATCCCGGTTTATAGAACCGGCAGGGGCCGTCAAGGCGGGAATGGCATTGCGTTAATGCGCAAAAATCAGCGTCAACCGCGCCGTTTGGCGGCGCGGAGGCAGACGGTTTTTCTCAATTCAAGAAACGAAGGGCCTAGTCGACCGACGCGGTGTGCGGACGAAAGTGCACCAGCGCGCTGCGGCATGCCGCCGAGACCTTGCTGCGATGGGAAATGAGGCAGGCCGCGACCTGCTCGCGATTCGGAATGAATTGACCGCAGATCGAGAACGCGTCCTGCATGCAGGCGTTCTGATTGCCGTCCTCCGCCCGGGCGGAAGCGCACGACAGTCCAATTGCAAAAAGCGCGACAATAACGACCGATCGCGTTGTCATAACACGCTCCAGCTAGCTGTTAAGCTCTGGAGGCTGTGACGCCTCATATATTAGACGCGCGCGCCCCGAAAAAGGTTCCGGGCCATATCAACCGCGTCCGAATGTGATTGAGTGTGATTAATGGCCGCCTTCTTCGCGCTGGGCGCGATCGGCGGCTTGCGTCGCGCCGCCGGGCGAACTCGATCGTTTGAGCGACAGGCGCTGGACGCCGCCGCCAACCGCCGTCTTCTTTGAACTGAGCGTGCGCGTGTTCACGCCCATCCAGGCGAGCTCCGAGGACAGCCGCCCATATTCGATCTTCGGACAGCGATTCATCACGACCTTCATGCCGTTGTTCTCGGCCAGCGCCGCGGCTTCGTCGTTGCGCACGCCGAGCTGCATCCAGATCACTTGCGGCCGCGGCTTTAGCGCCAGCGCTTCCTGGACGATCGCCGGTGCATATTGCGAGCCGCGGAAAATATCGACCATGTCGATCGCCTCGGGAATGTCGGCGAGCTTGGCGTAGATTTTCTGGCCGAGCATGGTTTCTCCGGCATGGCCCGGATTGACCGGGATCATGCGGTAGCCGCGCTCAAGCAGATATTTGAAGGCAAAATAGCTCGGACGATTTTCCTTCTCCGAGGCGCCGACCATGGCGATCGTCTTCACGGTATTGAGAATGCCGCGGATGTAATCATCCGAGTAGGAATTGTGGTTCATCTGATGTGACTGGCCGATCTTGTTATCGATCTTGCCATTTCGGATCGCGCTTTTCGATGAAGGCGCTGATGCCTTCCTCGGCGTCCCGCGCGAGCATGTTTTCGACCATCACCTCGGAGGCGTATTTGTAAGCCTCGGCGAGCGGCATTTCGGCCTGGCGGTAAAACGCCTCCTTGCCGATCTTGACGGTCAGCGTCGATTTGCCGGCGATCTTTTCCGCAAGCTTGAGCGCCTCGGCGCGCTCGTGGCCGGCCGCGACCACGCGATTGACGAGACCGATACGCTCGGCGTGATCGGCCGGGATCAAATCGCCGGTGAGCAGCATTTCCATCGCGGCTTTGCGCGACACGTTGCGCGACAACGCCACCATGGGTGTCGAGCAGAACAGTCCGATATTGACGCCGGGAGTGGCGAATTTCGCCGTGTGCGCGGCGACCGCGAGATCGCAGCTCGCCACCAGCTGACAGCCCGCCGCGGTGGCGGTGGCGTGAACCGACGCGATCACCGGCTGCGGCAGGGCGACGATCTGCTGCATCACGCCGCTGCACAGCGTCATAATGTGTTTGAAATAGGCGCGGCCTCGGTCGGCGTCGGAGCGCCGCGCATTGAGTTCCTTGAGATCGTGGCCGGCGCAGAAGGCCGGACCGTGTCGCGGCCAGCACCACCGCACGAACGGTGCGCTCATGCGCGATCGCGGTGAGCGCGTCGCCAAGCGCTTCGAGCAACCCCTCGGACAGGCTGTTGCGCGCCTGCGGCCGGTTCAGCGTAAGAACGGCGGTGGGACCGACGTCTTCCCGCAGCAGAATGAGCTCCGGCGAAGCGGCGGCAGCTTTGGCGGTGGCGGTCTGAGCGTTCATCGGTCTATCCGGCGATTCTGCGACTTTGCGATCCTACCGCGTCCATTGTATCCGACTATGCGGTCCGGGGGGAGTTGTTCGATGAGTGACAAGGAAATGGCGGCGCCGAAACTGACGCGCAAGGAGCTTGTGGAGCGCCTGCGCGCCGAATTTCCGGAAATGTCCAACGCCATGGGCAATTACGAGATCGAGGAGGTTTGGTACGGCGGCTGCCGGTTACGCCATCCCTTCAGCGAAAACTCGCTGCGGCCGGGCGGGACACTGTCCGGCACCACCATGATGTCGCTTGCGGATTTCACCATGTATGTCGCGGTGCTTTCCGCGATCGGCTGGGTGCCGCTGGCGGTCACCACCAACCTGACCATCAATTTTCTCAAAAAGCCCGCGGCGCGGGATCTCATCGCCGAGGCGCGGCTGCTTAAGCTCGGCAAGCGGCTTGCCGTGGGTGAAATCGGCATCCGCTCGGACGGCGATGACGAATTGGTCGCCCATGTGACCTCGACCTATTCGATCCCGGCCTCATCGGCGCCAAAGGTAATAAAATACCTCCAACCCAAAGTCTTGATAATATTCAGAATAGGTCCTTGAGCGATTGACCGTCGGATAAGTCCCCGCTAGAAACTGCGCTCCGCGCCGGTCAGCCGGGCGCTCTCCTCAATGGAATGCGGACATGAAAACGTTTTCGGCCAAACCCGCCGAGGTCGACAAGAAGTGGGTGATGATCGATGCCGACGGGCTTGTCGTCGGCCGGCTCGCCTCGATCGTGGCGCTACGCCTGCGCGGCAAGCATAAGCCGACCTTCACGCCGCATGTCGATTGCGGCGACAATGTCATCGTCATCAACGCCGCCAAGGCGGTGCTGACCGGACGCAAGGCGCAGAACAAAATCTATTACAAGCACACCGGCTATATCGGCGGCATCAAGGAAGTCACCGCGAAATCGATCCTCGCCGGCCGCTTTCCCGAACGCATCGTCGAAAAGGCGATCGAGCGCATGTTGCCGCGCGGTCCGCTGGGCCGCATTCAGCTGGGAAACTTGCGGGTCTATCCGCATGCCGAGCACCCGCACGCGGCGCAGCAGCCGGAAAAGCTCGATATCGCCGCCATGAACCGCAAGAATACGAGGACTGCCTAATGGCCGAGACCATCCAGACGCTCGAAGAGCTCTCCACGCTCAAGCCCGCGGCGGCGCCGCAGCCGCCGAAATACGTGCAAAAACTCGACAAGCAGGGCCGCGCCTATGCCACCGGCAAGCGCAAGAACGCGGTGGCGCGGGTGTGGATCAAGTTGGGCGGCGGCAAGATCGTCATCAATACTCGGTCGATCGAAACCTATTTTGCGCGCCCGGTGCTGCGCATGCTGATCCAGCAACCGCTCGTCACCGCGAACCGCCAGGGTCAATACGACGTGGTCTGCACAGTGTCGGGCGGCGGACTGTCGGGCCAGGCCGGCGCCGTGCGCCACGGCCTGTCGAAAGCGCTCCTGCGGCACGAGCCCGATCTGCGTCCCGCGCTAAAGCGCGGCGGCTTCCTCACCCGCGATCCGCGCGTGGTCGAACGCAAGAAATACGGCAAAGCCAAAGCCCGCCGCAGCTTCCAGTTCTCGAAGCGGTAATCTTTGTAGTCCGCATGAAGCGAGCGGAATGCCGGTTTCCCGATTCGCGTGCTCCGGGGACGGGAATCTCAGAAAAACGCCAGCGTGCGGATTTCGATGCTCTCGCGCGGCCGCGCATGCGGCGGCGTGGTCGGATCGTCGAACGCGGTATGCGCCGTCCAGCGGGCGCGGCCGTCCTTTTCCGAATCGAATACCTTGAAGACGTAAGCCTCCTCGCGCCGCATGCGCGGGAACCAGAACCATTTGTGCGCCGGATTGTATTTGATCGCGTAGGTTTGGCCGATGCGGCCGGGAGCGTGCCGCTCCGAGACGATCATGTCGTTCGGCGATAGCGTCTGTGCGTCCGCTATGGCGAGAGGATAGGTCTCGACCGGGTAGCGGATCGGCCGCCACACCTGGATGATGGCGAAGCGCCGCTTGAGTAATTCCTCGGCCTCATCGGGAAGAATATCGCGGACGCGCTGCGGGCCGGACCATTCGGTGTAATCGTTGTGCACGCGGCGCACGACCTCGCGAATTTTCTTTGCCTCGCGCAAGTCGTCGTCGGCGGTCCGCAGCGTATGGTCGAACACGACGACGCGCTTGGCGCCGCTCTGCGCTTTGATCAGCGCTTCCATCTCCGGATAGTAGGTGCGCCTTATTTCGTCCTCGTCGTAGAAATCGGCGACTTTGGTGTCGTGCCGCACGAAGCGGAAGCCGTTACGCTCAAGCTCAAAATCCTTGCCCTGCGCGCGGCCGTTGTGGAGGGTGACACGGCGCGGATCGGCAGTGCCGCCGGAGCGCGTGTCGCTGCCGCCGGGACCGGCAACGATGGTGAAGACCTTGCTGCCGTCGTCGACGATGTAGTTGAGCGTCGCCTCCATCGTGGACGGTTCGGTGTCTTTTTCCTGGGTGTCGCGCGCGGTGCCGAATTCTGCCGTCAGGGTCATCGGGAACTCCTGTCGTTTCCCACAATTTAGGGGCCCTTCGTGACCAAGGGAAGCCGTGAGAAGCGCGCCACGAGCAAATCTGGCCATGCGCGGGCGGATAGGGGGATTCCTGCTGCGTCACGCGGACTGCGTAAAATCGCATTCCACCGGTTTACCGCGCGGCAACAGTATTCGCGCCTTTCCCGCCGGCGGTAACACCTCCGGAAGGCGTTGCTCCCTAGTTTGCCGATGTCAGTCTTGCCGGTGGCGCATGCATCTCGATGTCCAAACGCTTTCCATAGTGACGGTGTTCATCACCGCGTTGCTCGGATCGCTCCTGGTTTTTGCCGGACTGCAAAATCGCAGCATTCGCGCGCCGATGTGGTGGGGCGGGGCGCATATCGTCAATGCCAGCGGTCTTGGGCTTCTCAGCTCGCACGGCGCGGCACCCGATTTCGTCACCAACGACGTCGCCAACGCGCTGGTGCTGCTCGGTTTCGGCCTGACCTGGGTCGGCGCCCGCGTCTTCGACGGACGCAAGGTCAATCCGTGGCTCCTGCTGCTCGCGCCGGCGATCTGGCTCGTGCTTTGCCGCATTCCGGCCTTCGCTGCCGATGCCGACGTCAAGGTCGTCGTGGTGTCGACCATGCTTGCGGTGCTGGCGATGCGGGCCGCGGAAGAGTTGTGGCGCGGCCGCGACGAGCCGCTGATGTCGCGCTGGCCAATGGTGGTTGTGCTGCTCGCCTATGCAGCGGTGCTGCTGGCGCGCGTGCCGGCGACGCTGTTGTCTGCAAGCTTCCAGGGCGATTCCCTGCTGCGCGGCCTGTCGTTCGCGCTCGTCACCTTCGGCACGCTTTTGTTCACGGTCGTGATGGCCTTCCTACAGCTCAACATGACCAAGGAGCGCACCGAGCTGAAGCACAAGATCAACTCGCTGATCGATCCGCTAAGCGGCGTCGCCAATCGCCGCGCCTTCCTCGACGGCGCCGCGGAGCTTTTGGCGCGGCTGGGCGTCGATCGGGAACCGCTCGCCGTGCTGCTGTTCGATCTCGATCATTTCAAGCAGATCAACGACCGGCTCGGCCACGCCGTGGGCGACGCCGTGCTGCAGGCTTTTGCCGGCACCGCGACCGCGACGCTGGGCGTCGATATCCTGTTCGCCCGTATCGGCGGCGAGGAGTTCGCCTCCTGCATTCCGGTCGGCGACATCGACGAGGCCTATGCCATCGCCGACCGGGTGCGGCGCAATTTTGCCGCCGCGGCCGTGCGCTATCGGCAAGGATCAGTTGGCGCCGACGGTGAGCGTTGGCGTTACGCTCGGCTGCGATCCGCACGCGAGCGTGCCTGAAATGCTCGCGATCGTCGACCGCGCGCTTTATCGCGCCAAGGAGCTCGGCCGCAACCGCGTCGAGACGGCAATGCCGTCCGCGGACGAGGCGACGGTTGGCGCGCCGTCGATCGTGCCGATCATCGGTCCCGATCGCGCCGGTGCCGTTGCGCAATCGATGGTCCGGCGCTGGCGCGCCGCATCCTGACAAGACCAATCCCTTCCAATGCGACAAATTCAATTAGGGAATTCGGAACGCGAAATTGCATATCCAGAAAATAATAACTTGCAATTTTCAAAAGTTATTTCGTGAAAAGGTTTGGCATGGCCCACACGTTCGGCAAACATTGAATTGCGAACGTTCAACGAGGTTCCGAAATCCGTGATAGGTGATTCTCCCTAGAAGGTGAGGAGCTTCCCGGTAATGTTAGCCCGTCTGGCCGAGGCATCGACCTCGCTCGACATCGGAACGCTGTTCGTCATCGCCACCTGCGTGACGTCGCTGCTCGGCTTGTTTTTGCTATTCGCGTGGCTGCAGGAGCGCATCGCGGCGCTCGCCTGGTGGGGTCTGGCCTATCTGATCGGCGGCTTTTCCGGCGCACTGTGGGCGCTCGGCGGCGTGGTTTCGCCGCCGCTGCCGGAAGGCGTGCCCGACATTCTCTTGTTTATCGCCGTCGGCATGATCTGGAGCGCCGCGCGACTGTTCCATGGCCGGCCGGTACGGTGGGGCGCCATGTTCTTCGGCGCCGCCGTCTGGTTGACCGGCTGCATGGTGCCGGCATTTCCACATTTGGCGCCAGCCCGCATCATTCTCAGCTCGCTCATTGTCGCCACTTACACATTCCTGATCGCTGCAGAACTGTCGCGCGAGCGGCGCAAGCCGCTGATGCGGCGGTGGCCGGCGCTGTTCGTGCCGATGCTGCATGGCGCCATTTTCCTGTGCCCGGTGGCGCTGGCGAGCCTTGGCGTGCGCAGCCTTGATACCGGATGGGTCGCGGTCTTCGCCATCGAGGTCGTGCTTTACGTGGTCGGCGCGGCCTTCATCGTGCTGGTGCTGGCAAAAGATCGCGCGGTGAGCCGCTATAAGGCGGCGGCGGAGACCGATGCACTGACCGGGCTTCTCAACCGCCGCGGATTTTTCGAGGCGGCCGGCAAGATGATGGCCGCCAACATGCCCAAGCTCACGCCGGTCAGCGTGCTCGCTTTCGACCTCGATCACTTCAAATCCATCAATGACCGCTTCGGCCACAAGATGGGCGACGCCATGCTCGATCTTTTTGCCAAGACGATACGCAAAACGATGCGCGCCAACGATATCATCGGCCGGACCGGCGGCGAGGAATTCATCGCGATGCTTCGCGAAGATCTCCCCGGCGCCTCGATCGCCGCCGAGCGCGTGCGAGCGGCCTTTGAAAAAGCGGCGCTTGCTTCCGACAGTCCGCAAATTCCGGCGACGGTTAGTATCGGCGTCGTCTGCGGCCGGCCGAATGTCGCGATCGATCTGTTGATAGTCCGTGCCGACGCCATGCTCTACAAAGCCAAGGACAACGGGCGCAACCGTGTCGAGCTGGACCGCGACCCGGTCACCGTCGCGTCACCGCAACCGGCCGAGGGGCGGAGCGAGGTGAGGGCGCCGGCGCCCGCCATGCACCCTGCGCCGGGGCTTGCAGTGCCTATCCTGGTGCGTTGACGCGCCATCGCTTAGCGCCGCTTACCGCAAGAAAAAAGGGCGCCAATGGGCGCCCTTTAAGTTTGCATCGTGTTTGCGATGCAGGGAGGATACTCACGCCAACGCTTACGCCGAGTAGTACATTTCGAACTCGACCGGATGCGGGGTGTGCTCGAAGCGAATGATTTCGGCCATCTTCAGATCGACATAAGCGTCGATGAAGTCGTCGTCGAACACGCCGCCGGTCTTGAGGAAGCCGCGGTCCTTGTTGAGTTCCTCGAGCGCCTGGCGGAGCGAGCCGCAAACGGTCGGAATCTTTTTCAGCTCCTTCGGCGGCAGATCGTAGAGGTCCTTGTCCACCGCTTCGCCGGGATGGAGCTTGTTCTTGATGCCGTCGAGGCCGGCCATCAGCATCGCCGCGAAGGCGAGATACGGATTGGCGAGCGGATCGGGGAAACGCACCTCGACGCGCTTGGCCTTCGGGTTAGTGGTGTAGGGAATGCGGCACGACGCCGACCGGTTACGCGCCGAGTAGGCGAGCAGTACCGGCGCTTCGAAGCCCGGGACGAGACGCTTGTACGAGTTCGTCGTTGGGTTGGTGAAGGCGTTGATCGCCTTGGCGTGCTTGATGATGCCGGCGATATAGGACAGGCAGGTCTCCGAAAGGTCGGAATATTTATTGCCGGCGAAAACCGGCTTGCCGCCCTTCCAGATCGACTGGTGGCAATGCATGCCCGATCCGTTGTCGCCGTAAACCGGCTTCGGCATGAAGCACGCCGACTTGCCGTAAACCTGCGCAACCTGCTGAATGCAGTATTTGTAGATCTGCAGCTGGTCGGCCATCACGGTCAGCGGCGAGAATTTCATGCCGAGCTCGTGCTGGGCGGACGCCACTTCGTGGTGGTGCTTTTCGACCCTCACGCCCATGCGCGCCATGGCGGCGAGCATTTCCGAGCGCATGTCCTGCACCGAGTCCTGCGGCGGCACCGGGAAGTAGCCTTTCTTGGTCCACACGCGGTGGCCGAGATTGCCGCCTTCGTAATCGGTGTCGGCGTTGGAGGGAAATTCGACGGAGTCCAGCTTGAAACCGGTGTTGTACGGAGTGGCGCTGTAGCGCACGTCGTCGAACACGAAGAATTCGGCCTCCGGTCCGAAATAGATCGTGTCGCCGACGCCCATCGACTTGACCATGCCCTCGGCCTTCTTGGCGATGCCGCGCGGATCGCGGTTGTAGGGCTCGCCGGTGGTCGGTTCGAGGACGTCGCAAACCAACACCACCGTGGTTTCGGCGAAGAACGGATCGATGCAGGCGGAAGACGGATCCGGCATCAGGCACATGTCGGATTCATTGATCGCCTTCCAGCCGGCGATCGACGAGCCGTCGAACATCATGCCTTCGGCGAACGTGTCTTCCTCGATTTGGGAGATGTCAAAGGTGACGTGTTGCCACTTGCCGCGCGGATCGGTGAACCGGAAATCGGCATATTTGACGTCACTGTCCTTGATCATCTTCATGACATTTTTTGGCGTCGTCATGGTACGTGTACCCTTTCGTGATCTGTTGATGCCTCGGCGACTGGCTCAATTGCGCTTACGGCAGGCCCGCGTAAGCAATCGGACCAGCAATTCAGATGGCGTCTACTCCGGATTCCCCTGTCCTGATCCGGATTGCTTCTTCAATATTTGAGACGAAAATCTTGCCGTCGCCGATCCGCCCGGTCTGGGCGGCGCGACGGATCGCCTCGATGGCTTTTTCGACCATGTCGTCGCCCAGCACGATCTCGATCTTCACCTTGGGGAGAAAATCGACCACGTACTCGGCGCCGCGGTAAAGCTCGGTGTGCCCTTTCTGGCGCCCAAACCCCTTGGCCTCGGTGACGGTAATTCCTTGCAGACCCACTTCCTGCAGCGCCTCCTTCACTTCGTCGAGTTTGAACGGCTTGATGATTGCCTCGATTTTTTTCATCGCGTCTCTTCTCCCGGCTTCAGGACGAGCGGAATCGTCGCTGGAACCGACGCTTGGTTAGCAGTTACCGTGCCAAGGCCTTTTGTGTGCCAAAAGCCTAGTCGGATCAGAGATATATGCCGCGGTTATACGGCGTCGGTGGGGGCCAGTCACAAGGCTTCGCTGTTTAAGTAGGCATGCTGCCTATAAACGCGTCAATCGCGTTGCAATTGCGAGGCGATGAGCCTGCTGCCGCGATATTCGTCAAATGGCACTTTCGCTATGGTGCAAGCAGCATGATCGAGGTTCTCACCAACGCTGAAATGGCGGAGGCCGACCGGCTGGCAATCTCGGGCGGCATGGCCGGAATCGCGCTGATGGAAAGCGCCGGTAGTGCGGTGGCCGATGCCGTCATTGCCGGCTACCCGAGCGGGCTACGCGTCACGGTCGTCGCTGGACCGGGCAACAATGGCGGCGACGGGTTCGTCGCAGCGCGGCTTCTGGCTGAACAAGGTTATCGCGTCACGGTGATGCTGATCGGCGAGGCTGCCCAGCTCAAGGGTGACGCGGCGCTCGCGGCAAAGAATTGGCCGGGCGGTGTCACCGCCGATCCCGGCTTTCTCGCGACTGCCGATGTCCTGATCGACGCTCTGTTCGGCGCCGGGCTCGATCGGCCCGTTGAGGGTACCCCTCGCGCCGTGATCGAGACCCTGAACGCGCTGAAAAAGCCAATCGTCGCTGTCGACTTGCCGAGCGGCATCAACGGCACTTCTGGTGCGGTGATGGGCGTCGCGGTCGACGCAACGGCCACGGTCACGTTCTTCCGCAAGAAGGTCGCCCACCTCCTCCTGCCGGGCCGGCTGCATTGCGGAACGATCTCGGTCGCCGATATCGGCATTCCCGCCGCCGCGCTCGGGCGCATCGGACCGCAGACTTTTGAAAACATTCCGGAGTTGTGGCGCAAAAATTTTCCGGCGCCACGGCACGACGGCCAAAAATACGACCGCGGCCACGCGGTGGTGGTATCGGGTCCGTCATGGTCGACCGGCGCGGCGCGGCTCGGGGCGCGCGGCGCGTTGCGCGCCGGTGCCGGGTTGGTGACGATCGCGAGCCCGCGCGAGGCACTGGCCGTTAACGCAGCGCAAAGTCTCGCGGTGATGGTGCGGCCGGTCGACGGCGCCGCCGAACTCGCCGAGTTTCTCTCCGACAAACGCTTGAATGCGGTTGCGCTCGGTCCTGGCCTGGGCGTGAACGAGACCACCTGCCAGCTCGTCCTCGCGGCGCTCGCTGGCGAGCGCGCCGTCGTTCTGGATGCCGACGCCATCACGAGCTTCGCCAAAGCGCCGCGCCGGCTCGCCGAGGCTTTACAGGCGCGCGATGAGAAACCCACTTTGCTCACGCCCCACGAGGGCGAATTCTCTCGGTATTTCGGTGTATTAGACGAAAGAACGAAAGTAGGATCGAAGCTCGATAAGACACGTCTGGCAGCCAAGCTCGTTGGCGCCACCGTGCTGCTGAAGGGCCCCGATACGGTCGTCGCAAGCGCCGATGGCCGCGCCTGCATCGCCGCTAATGCGCCGGCCTACCTTGCCACCGCCGGCGCTGGCGACGTCCTCACGGGGATTGCGGCTGGCCTGCTGGCCCAGGGCATGCCGGGCTTCGAAGCGGCCGCGGCCGCGGTTTGGCTTCACGGGGAGGCTGCCAACGCCTTCGGTCCAGGGCTGATTTCCGAAGATTTACCGGAGCTGTTGCCCGGCGTTTACCGCAGTCTTTTCGCATGATTGGAGGGCCTATTTTTATAGTGTGCCGCGCGTCTTGCGTGATATAAGCCGCGCCACCGGGCCGCCCTGCGCGTCGCGGGCGTGGCGGAATTGGTAGACGCGCGGGATTTAGGTTCCCGTGACGAAAGTCGTGGGGGTTCGAGTCCCTCCGCCCGCACCAGCCGGGCGTTTTTTTCAAAAGCTTGGCTGCAAAAGCTTAGCCGGATGCGGACGATATTGGGGCCGTGAAGAGTAGTGCCGATGGAAGTGACCGAAACCTCCGCCGCGGGTCTCAAGCGGGAATACCGCGTCGTCGTCCCGGCAACCGACCTCGAAGCCAAGGTCAACGAACGGCTCGACGATATCAAAGGCCGCGTCCAGCTTCGCGGTTTCCGGCCGGGCAAGGTGCCGGTCGCCCATCTCAAGCGCCTGTACGGCAAGTCCGCCATGGCGGAGGTGATCGAGGCCGCGGTACGCGAGGCCAACAGCAAGATCGTCACCGACCGCGGCCTTAAACTCGCCACCGAGCCCAAAGTGGTGCTGCCGTCGGACGAGGGCGCCGTCGAGGGCGTCATCGCCGGCAAATCGGACCTCGCCTACACCGTCGAGATGGAGATCGTGCCGCCGATCACGCTGGCCGATTTCAAGACCATCGAGATCGAGCGGTTTACGGCGCCAGTCACCGAGGAGGAGGTCGATAAGGCCTTGCAGACGGTCGGCGAGCAGAACCGGCCATTCGTCGCCAAGGCCGAGGGCGCCGAAAACGGCGACCGCGTCAGCATCTCGTTCACCGGTACGCTGGCCGGCCAGCCCTTCGAAGGCGGCTCCGGCGAGGACGTCCCCATCATGATCGGTTCCGGGCAATTCATCCCCGGTTTTGAGGAACATCTGATCG
The DNA here is from genome assembly GCA_963743395.1 of uncultured Alphaproteobacteria bacterium. Taxonomy (GTDB): domain Bacteria; phylum Pseudomonadota; class Alphaproteobacteria; order Rhizobiales; family Xanthobacteraceae; genus BOG-931. The sequence continues at coordinate 949,015 of CAVUPV010000013.1, read as the reverse complement.
GCCTCAAAACCGGCGAAAGCCGCAGCTTCGAGGTGAAGTTTCCCGAAAGCTATCCAGCGGCGACCGTAGCCGGCAAAGAAGCGACTTTTGCGGTTACGGCGAAGGCCGTGGACGCACCCGGCGCGGTCACTATCGACGACGATTTTGCCAAGACGATGGGGCTAGAATCGCTGGCGAAACTGCGCGAGGCGCTGCGCGAGCGCGTCGAACGCGAACATGCGACCGCCTCCCGCCAGAAGGTCAAGCGCGCGCTGCTCGATCAGCTCGACGCCCGGCACAAATTCGAGCCGCCGCCGACGCTGGTCGAGGATGAATTCACCAACGTCTGGACCTCGATCGAAAACGACCTCAAGCAGCAGAACCGCACATTCGAGGATGAGGGCACGACCGAGGAAAAGGCGCGCGCGGAGTATCGCGGCATCGCCGAACGTCGGGTGCGGCTTGGCCTCGTGCTCGCCGAAATCGGCGACAAAAACAATATCAAGGTCTCGGAGGACCAGATCACCCAGGCCGTCGTCGCTCAAGCCAGACTGGTCCCGGGCCGCGAGCAGCAGGTGTGGGACTATTACCGCAACAATCCCGCCGCGATCGCTTCGCTCCGGGCGCCGATCTTCGAAGACAAGGTCATCGATTTCCTTCTCGAACTCGCCAAGGTCACCGATAAGCAGGTGTCACGGGACGAATTGTTCAAGGAAGACGAGGAATAAGGCGGCTTGCCGCCGGCGACGGCAGGTCGTACGTCTTGCCCCCCGCATTTGCGCACATATCTGCGTTGGCCGATAAGCAGCGGCGGTCGCGGTTGATCGGTGCGGCGATATCGTCGGCTTCGACAAGCCAAGCCGACTCAAGCCAAAGTGCGCGGGCAGATGGCCCGAAGTGACTTAAAGATCAGGTGAGCCAGATTGGCTGAGCCAAATTAGGTGAGCTATGCGCGACCCGACGGAAACTTACATGAACTATCTCGTCCCCATGGTGGTCGAGCAGACCAACCGGGGGGAGCGGGCCTATGACATCTATTCGAGGCTCCTCAAGGAGCGGATCATCTTCATCACCGGTCCGATCGAAGACAATGTGGCTTCGCTGATCGTTGCCCAGCTTCTGTTTCTCGAGGCGGACAATCCGAAGAAGGAAGTCTCGATGTACATCAATTCGCCGGGCGGGGTCGTGACCTCGGGCCTGGCGGTGTACGACACGATGCAATTCATCCGGCCTGCGGTCTCGACTCTGTGCACCGGGCAGGCGGCCTCGATGGGCTCGCTCTTGCTTGCCGCCGGCGCCAAGGATTTGCGTTTTGCGCTGCCGAATGCCCGCATCATGGTGCATCAGCCTTCCGGCGGGTTCCAAGGCCAGGCGACCGACATCATGGTGCATGCGCAGGAGATCCTGAACCTCAAGCGCCGGCTCAATGAGATTTACGTCAAACATACCGGCCAGCCACTCAAGAAGATCGAGGATGCGCTGGAACGCGACATGTTCCTGACCGCCGAGATGGCCAAGGATTTTGGCCTGATCGACAAGGTGATCGAGAAACGGGCGGAGGAACCGAGCCTGAAGTCGGAACCGACCCCGGTTCTCAAAGGGGTGAGCTAGGAGGCGTTCAGCCGCCACAAAAGCGGCTGGTTTATCGGTGCAAAGCGGGTTCCCGGCCCGATTCCGGTTTAGGGGTCAAACGGGTTCCTTGCTGTGTGGTCCGGAAAACACAGTGGCGCAAAGTCGCGTTATCGTTAATGGATTCTTGGTTGGCACGCCGTTAGCATGTCAGCTTGTGCTAGAGAGCCGGTGTTGTCAGTTTGGCACCGGTTCGGGCGCAGACCACGGGTGGTGCTACGAAATCTTAGCGCAGTGCTTCGTAAACTGGTCAGTTGAAGCGCTGCCCTCGTGAGGAGGACGGAGACTGGAATGAGCAAAGTTGGCGGCGGCGACTCCAAGAACACGCTTTACTGCTCGTTCTGCGGCAAGAGCCAGCACGAGGTGCGCAAGCTCATTGCCGGCCCGACCGTCTTCATCTGCGACGAATGCGTCGAACTGTGCATGGACATCATCCGCGAGGAGAACAAATCCTCGCTGGTGAAGTCGCGCGACGGCATTCCGACGCCGCGGGAAATCCGCAAAGTCCTCGACGACTACGTCATCGGCCAGGATCACGCCAAAAAGGTGCTCTCGGTCGCCGTCCACAATCACTACAAGCGGCTCAATCATCAGAGCAAGCACAACGACGTCGAGCTGGCGAAGTCGAACATTCTCCTGATCGGCCCGACCGGCTCCGGCAAGACGCTCCTGGCGCAGACGCTGGCGCGCATCCTCGACGTGCCGTTCACGATGGCGGACGCCACCACGCTGACCGAAGCCGGCTATGTCGGCGAGGACGTCGAGAACATCATCCTCAAGCTGTTGCAGTCGGCCGACTACAATGTCGAGCGGGCGCAGCGCGGCATCGTCTATATCGACGAAATCGACAAGATTTCGCGCAAGTCCGACAATCCCTCGATCACCCGTGACGTGTCGGGCGAGGGCGTGCAGCAGGCGCTGCTCAAGATCATGGAAGGCACGATCGCCAGCGTGCCGCCGCAGGGCGGCCGCAAGCATCCGCAGCAGGAATTCCTCCAGGTCGACACCACCAACATCCTGTTCGTCTGCGGCGGCGCTTTTGCCGGCCTCGAAAAGATCATTTCGGCGCGCGGGCGCTCCACCTCGATCGGCTTTGCGGCGCGGGTGATGGCGCCTGAGGATCGCAAGCAGGGCGAAATCTTCCGCGAGGTCGAGCCCGAGGATTTGCTGAAATACGGCCTCATCCCGGAATTCGTCGGCCGGCTTCCCGTGGTTGCCACGCTGGAAGACCTCGACGAGCCGTCGCTCAAGCGCATCCTGACCGAACCCAAGAACGCACTGGTGAAACAGTACCAGCGCATGTTCGAGATGGAGACGGTGGACCTCACGCTTGCCGACGAGGCGCTATCGGCGATCGCCCGCAAAGCCATCGACCGCAAGACCGGCGCACGCGGGCTGCGCTCCATCATGGAGCAAATCCTGCTCGACACCATGTTCGATCTGCCGAGCCTCGAAGGCGTCGAGGAGGTGGTGATCTCGCGCGAAGTCGTCGAAGGCAGCGCCAGGCCGCTCTATATTTATGCCGACCGGTCGGATCGCGCCGGCGAAACCGGCGGAGCGAGCGCCTGACGGGTGGGCAAATCCGGCACCCCCGATTCGGTGCGCGGTCGCTTCATCCGCCTTCTCGATGCGCCGTTTTCCGCGAAAAACCGGCCTTTCTTGACACTTTGGCACGCGAACGCCACCTATAGTGTGCGATTGAAAGTCGCGTACGATCAATCGCATGGACTAAACCGGCCAGGGTCGTGATGCCTTTCCGGCTAACGGCAGTCCGTCGTGGCAGCGCAATCCTGCGGGTCGTGATGGAAGTGCACAACAATAAGGAAGTGGGGCCATGACAAGCGCCACAAGCGCCGCCAAACCCAAGCCGGTCCTGACGGCCGGCGAAAGCCGCGCCTATCCGGTACTCCCCCTGCGGGACATTGTGGTTTTCCCGCACATGATCGTTCCGCTATTCGTCGGTCGCGAGAAGTCCATCAAGGCGCTCGAAGAAGTGATGCGCTCGGACACCTTCATCCTGCTCGCGACGCAGAAGAACGCCTCCGACGACGATCCGGCGACGGACGCTATCTACAGCGTCGGCACGCTCGCCAGCGTTTTGCAACTGCTCAAGCTGCCCGACGGCACCGTGAAGGTGCTGGTCGAAGGCGCAGCGCGCGCCCAAGTCAAGCAATACACCGATCGCGAAGAATACTTCGAGGCGGAAGCGGTGGTGCTTGCGGATTCCTCGGGCGAGCAGGTCGAGGCCGAAGCGCTGGCGCGCTCGGTCGTCAATGAATTCGAAGGCTATGTGAAGCTCAACAAGAAAGTGTCGCCGGAAGTGGTCGGCGTGGTCCAGCAGATCGAGGACTACGCCAAGCTCGCCGACACGGTCGCTTCGCACCTCGCGGTGAAGATTCCCGACAAACAGCTGATCCTGGAAATCCCGGTCGTCACCGAGCGGCTGGAAAAGGTGCTCGGCTTGATGGAGAGCGAAATCTCCGTGCTTCAGGTCGAAAAGCGCATCCGCACGCGGGTGAAGCGTCAAATGGAGAAGACGCAGCGCGAGTATTACCTCAACGAGCAGATGAAGGCGATCCAGAAGGAGCTGGGCGACGAGGACGGCAAGGACGAACTCGCCGAGCTCGAAGACAAGATCAAACGCACCAAGCTCTCGAAGGAAGCGCGCGAGAAGGCGCAACACGAGATCAAGAAGCTGCGGCAGATGTCGCCGATGTCGGCGGAAGCCACCGTCGTGCGCAATTATCTCGACTGGCTGTTGTCGATCCCGTGGAACAAGAAGTCCAAGATCAAGAAGGATCTCACGCTCGCCGAGCAGATCCTCGACGCCGATCATTTTGGCCTCGAAAAGGTCAAGGAGCGCATCGTCGAGTACCTCGCGGTGCAGCAGCGCGCCAACAAGCTGACCGGGCCGATCCTGTGCCTGGTCGGTCCTCCCGGCGTGGGCAAAACCTCGCTCGGCAAATCGATCGCCAAAGCAACCGGGCGCGAATTCGTGCGCGTGTCGCTCGGCGGCGTGCGTGACGAGGCCGAGATTCGCGGTCATCGGCGGACCTATATCGGCTCGATGCCGGGCAAGGTGATCCAGTCGATGCGCAAGGCGAAGACTTCGAATCCGCTGTTCCTGCTCGACGAGGTCGACAAGATGGGCGCCGATTTCCGCGGCGATCCGTCTTCGGCGCTGCTCGAAGTGCTGGACCCCGAGCAGAACCATGCCTTCAACGACCACTATCTCGAAGTCGACTATGACCTCTCCAACGTGATGTTCATCACCACCGCGAATACGCTCAATATTCCGCCGCCGCTGATGGACCGCATGGAAATCATCCGGATCGCCGGCTACACCGAGGATGAAAAGGTCGAGATCGCGCGCAAGCACTTGATCCCGCACGCGGTGGTCAAGCATGGCCTCACTCCGGAGGAGTGGTCGGTCGACGACGAGGCATTGCTCACGATCATTCGCCGCTATACCCGCGAAGCGGGCGTGCGCAATCTCGAACGCGAATTGTCGACGTTGATCCGCAAGGCGGTGAAAGAGCTGACGATCTCCAAGAAGCAGTCGGTCGCGGTCACCGATAAGGTGCTGCCCGATTACCTCGGCGTGCCGAAATTCCGCTACGGCGAAGTTGAGGACGTGGATCAAATCGGCGTGGTCACCGGCCTTGCCTGGACCGACGTGGGCGGCGAGCTGCTCACGATTGAATCGGCCATGATGCCCGGCAAGGGCAAAATGACCGTCACCGGCAATCTGCGCGATGTGATGAAGGAATCGATCTCGGCGGCGGCCTCCTATGTCCGCATGCGGGCGGTTGCCTTCGGCATCGAGCCGCCGTGGTTCGACAAGCGCGACATCCACGTGCACGTGCCGGAAGGCGCGACGCCGAAGGATGGCCCGTCAGCGGGCGTCGCCATGGTCACAGCGATCGTTTCGGTGATGACCGGCATCGCCGTGCACCGCGATGTCGCCATGACCGGCGAAATCACCCTGCGCGGCCGTGTACTGCCGATCGGCGGCTTGAAGGAGAAACTGCTTGCTGCTCACCGCGGCGGCATCAAGACGGTGCTCATTCCGGAAGAGAACGCCAAGGATCTGGTCGAGATCAACGACAGCATCAAAAGCGGGCTCGACATCATTCCGGTCTCGCGCATGGACGAAGTGCTGGCGCGCGCGCTTACCCGCAAGCCCGAGCCGATCGTTTGGGAAGAAGGGGTGGCGAAACCCGTCGACGTTCCCGATCCGGCCGCGGTCGAGGAGGATTCCTCCGGGCTCACGGCGCATTGAACGCGAGCGGCATGTCTGCCTCATTGCGACAGTTACAGGCGGCGCCCTTACGGGCGCCGCTTTTTTGCGTGCTTTCCCATGGGCTGCGGCGCGGCGTTAGCAATGTCTTAGCCATGTCCGCGGTCATGGCGGGCAGCGCAATACGCGCGGGTGTATCCTGCAACTGGCTGACATTGAGGGATTTTTAGTCAAATGACCCGCTATCCCCGCATGAAGAAGCTTACGCGCAGCAACCTCCATGAAATTCTGACTCTCAGTGCGCTCGGCGCGACACTCGCGCTGGGCGTGGTCGCCACCGACCAATATGTGGTCGCCAACCGCCACGCCGCCGCTGCCAGGGCGGCGGCAGTCGCAGCGAGTGACGAAGAAATCTATACCGGCTCCATTCTCTACATGCCCGACAGCAGCAACATCTGCCATCAATGGATGTTCGACAATCATAACGGGCAATTCAGCGACAACGGCTATGTCAATTGCGAGCGCGCTTTTTATCAGGACAGCCCGGATTCGCCCAAGCAATGGTCGGCCGCGCGCGTGCGCGTGATCAGTTCCGGTTTCCGCGGCGAATAGGCCTTCTCCCCAAGAAATCGACCCCGCGTCACGAAGATATTGCCAGCGGCGCGAGTTTCGTTACATTTCGGTCGCGGGGCAGTGGCTCCGGTGCCGCTTCGGGCGATCGGCGCCGGCCAAACGGCTGAGAGGCGCGTGGTTAAGTTCATTCATCTGGCCGCCGGATGCGTTGCATTGGCGGCGGTCGCGGTCGTTACTTCGGCCGCGGTCGTAGCGGCCGACGATTTTTCGTTGACGGGGATCTATACCCAGAATGTCGCCTGCAAGGGTGACGGCAGCGATCCGCAGTCGGCCAAGGTCACGATCTCACGGCAGGAGATCGTTTCCAATGTTGGCGTCTGCACCATCCTCGACACCAAAAAGGATGGCGACAGCGTCTTCGCTCATGTCGAATGCAAGTTTCCGAGCGGGCCGCTGATGGGCGACATTACCTTCACGCCGCGTCCCGACAATACGATCGAGTTTGTCGACCGCGATATGACCTACAAGGCGATCCTCTACCGTTGCCCGCCATGATCCCCGCCGTCCATGCTATGATTTTTGTCACAGTGTTGTCGGGAGGAAGCATTCGCGCATGAGCTATTATCAGGGCCTGAAAGCGGAGTCGGTACTGTTTCGCGGTCATAATGGCGACCAGGGTGAGGCCTATTATGCGCGGCCCACGCGGGCGGGAAAATTCCCCGGCGTCGTCGTGATCCATCACCTTCCCGGTTGGGACGAATGGATCACGGAAGTGGTGCGTAAATTCGCCCATTACGGCTATGCCGCGATCTCACCGCACCTTTACTTTCGCGAAAGCACCGGTAACGAATGGCCCGACGATGTCGGCGCGCGCGTTCGCGCCGCTGGCGGCGTCGCCGACGCACAGGTTATGGGTGACGTCGCCGGCGCGATGGCTTATTTGCGCGCCCAGCCGAACGCCACCGGCAAGGTCGGCGTCATTGGGTTCTGCTCGGGCGGCCGCCACACTTATCTCGCCGCCTGCACGCTGCAAGGCATCGACGCCGCGGTCGACTGCTGGGGCGGCAATGTCGTCGTCGACAATCCCAAGGATTTCAGCGACAAGCGCCCTGTCGCGCCAATCGATGTCACCGAAAAGATGAGCTGCCCGCTGCTCGGCATTTTCGGCAATGACGACGCCAATCCGACCGCCGATCAAGTCAATCGCACCGAGGCCGCGCTCAAGAAGCTTGGCAAGAATTACGAATTCCACCGTTACAACGGCGCCGGGCACGCCTTCTTCAACACCTGGCGCGATGCCTATCGTCCCGAACAGGCGCTCGACGGATGGAAAAAAGTCTTTGCGTTCTTTGATCGCACGCTGGCCGCGTCAGCTACCGGCGTCGCCGCCGAATAGCGATCAGATCATGCGCGAAATGAAATCCCTGCTTTAGGAAAGACCGCCATGTGCTCTTACATCGTCGAAAAAGCGACTTTGGTCGGCAGCGCTGCCAAGGGCCGCAAGGGTTGGATGCGGATCGACACCGTTAATGTCTATTACGACCATCCATATTACTCGACGCTCGATCATGTGCTGGCCGTCGACTTCACCAATGAAGGCGACGGCGGACGCGATCGCGTGGCGGTCGAGCTTTCCGCCGCTTCTGCCCGCGCGCTGGTCGAGCGGATTTTGGCCGCTTTGGAGAGCGGCGAGGTGGCGCACGGTTTGGCGGCGCCGGCTGCCGCCGTCGCGGCGGAGTAACCTCGCGCCTAGCGCACGCCGCCCGCGTTGACGACGGGGCCGGTATATTTCTCAAAGCGCTGGCGGAGCACGGCGACCTGCGTCTGGTTTACCAGAAAGGCGAGGTAGTCGTTGGCGACCTTGTACGACAAGATCGGATTGTAACCTGCCGGCGGCGGCACATCCTTGCGTCCCGACCAGGTGCCGGTTGCAATCTGCTGCGCCGGCTCAAGCAGCCAAGTCAGAAACAGCTCTGCCGCGTTGACGTGTGGCGCGGCTTTGAAAATCGCGCCGCTCAGCGGCCAGACCGGGGTCGTGTCGACGGTCGAGAAATGCGTATCGACCGGAATGCCCTGCTTTTTCAGGATTGCGGTGAGATTGTAGATCGAATCAAAAGTCACCAAATTCTGGCCGCTGCCGATGCTGCGTTGCTCGCCAAGATGGCCCTGAACGAAGTTGGGCTTTGCGGCCATGTATTTATCCATGTAACCCCAGCCGTATTTCTGCACGATGTGATGGAACACCCATAGAGTGACGTCATCGTCCGCCGGATAGGGCGTGACCATTTTTCCCTGGAATTGAGGTTTTAGGAAATCGAGCGCCGAGTTCGGCACATCGGCGGCGGCGACCTTTTCGGTGTTGTACATGTAGGGCACCGCATTGACCATGGTCGCCCAGAACGCCCCGTCCGGATCCTTGAAACCGGCGTCAATGAGATTGAAGCCCGCAGGTTTGAATTCCATCAGCCGGCCATTCGCCTTCCAGCGCACGAAATCGGCGATGGTCTGCAAGATCGCGGCATCGACTTCGAGTTTGCCCGCGGCGATCTGCGCGTCGATCTTCTTGTCGAGCACATTGGAAAAGCCGCCGCTGATCGAAATGGCGATGCCCGGATAGCGGTCGTTGAACGCTTTCGCCGTGGCTTCCCATGGCGCCGTCGGGCCGCCGACATAGAGGGCGAAGGCGCCTTCGTCCTTGGCTTTGGCGTAGAGATCGTCCAGTGACTGCGCCCCAGCGGGGATTGCGCCGAACGCGACGAGGCAAAACGCCGTGACAAAAGCCGTCAGCCGGATTGCCATGATTATCCCCGCAATGTTTTGTCGAGAATCATTGCCTTCCTTGGCCGACAATACAAGCGGGCTTCGTCAAGCCGCTCGCCAAGCCTCACCAAGCCGTGCTAGCGGAACGTCGGCATTCTATGCGCGCCGGTATTGATGAGGGAAAACTTACGATGAAAATGATCGCTTACCTGCTGGCGGTCGTCTGCGTGATCGCGGCCGTTATGTATTACACCGTGCCGGCCGGCTCGCTGCCGACCTTTATGCCGGGCTATGCCGAAGGCTCCACGCATATTCACCACCTGCATGCCTATGCCGCTCTCGTCGCCGCCCTTGTGCTGGGCGGAATCGGTTGGTTCTCCGGCCGGCGATAAGCGCAGGCCTACCGCTCGCCGCGCACCTTGCGCTGCACGCGTTCATCGAATCGCGCCACGCTGACCACGATCCGCTGATGGCTGCCGCCGCCGATCGGCTCGAACGCGTCGCGGGCCTCGACGCGAAAGGTCACGGTGCGGTTTTCGAGGCTTAGAACTTCCGCCGTGGCGGTCACCCGCACGCCGATCGGGGTTGCCGCGGTATGGCTGACATCGAGCCGAATGCCGAGGCTCTGATGGCCGGCGGGCAGCAGATGTTCGATCGCCGCCAAAGCGGCGGCCTCGATCAGATTGATCATCACCGGCGTGGCCAGGACCGCGATTCGCCCCGAGCCCACGAAGGGCGCGGTATGTTCGGGTCCGACGACGATCTCGGCGGTACCGGTGAGGCCGGGCGTGATTCGGGCCAGCACCGAGCTGACGCGGGCAGTGGGGCTTTGCGGTGCCGAGGTCATGCCGCCTTATAGCGCCAATTTGCGCGGGGGGAAGCGAACGGTGCTAATATGAAGGGTGCTAACAAGCCTTGGCGACAGTCCTAGGGGGAGCAAGTCATGCATCGATATGTTTTCGTAGCGGCCATGCTGATCGCCATGCTGCCGAGTGCTCCGTCATTTGCGGTCAACCAAAAACAGAAAATGGAGACCTGCAAATTCGGCGCCGACGATCAAAAGCTGCTCGGCGGTGCGCGCGCGGCTTTTTTGAAAAAATGCATGGCCAATAAGGACGATCCCCGCGGCCCGCCGCCGGGCGCTGCGCCGATGACGGCGCCTGCGGCGGGCGGTGCACCGTCGCCGCCGAAACAATAATCGTAAACAACGGTGCGGTGCGGCGGTAGCGTCGTACCGCTGCGCGGCGCCGCCAGGGCTTCGGCCGCGCATTTAACAAAAATCGGGAGGAGACTATGAGCATGCAGACGGCATCGGCATCTGGTCACTTTCGGCGCGGCTGGGTCTATGTTCTGACGCTGGCTTTGGTGACGATCAACTATATGGATCGCTCGGCCTTGGGCGTTGTGGCGCAATCGATCCGCGGCGAATTTGGCCTCTCTCCGGTCGAGATGGGTTATCTGTTCTCGTCCTTCCTGTGGACCTATGTGATTTTCCTGTTGCCGATCGGCATTCTGCTCGATCGCTTTTCAGCGCGGAACATCAATTCCATCGGCATCACGCTGTGGTCGTTGGCTATGGCGGCAACGGCCGGCGTCTGGAGCTTCGTCACGCTGATCATCGTGCGTATGGTGATGGGCGCGGGCGAGGCGACCTCGATTCCGTCCTGCGGTCGCATCGTGCGCGAATGGATGCCGGCGCGGGAACGCGGCGTCGCCAATGTGGTATGGAGCGCCGGCAGTTTTGTCGGCCCAGCGATTGGCGCGGTTGTCGTCGCCGCGATCACCAGCGCCTGGGGCTGGCGCGCGGCCTTTCTCATCCTCGCCGCACTCGGCTTTGCGTGGCTCGCCTGCAATCTCATCTGGTTCGATCGGCCGGAGAAGGTGAGCTGGCTGTCGGCGGAAGAGCGCAAGACGATCTTGAGCGAGCGGTCGGCCGGCTCGCCCGACGGGATCGGCGTTCCCGGCCGTTCCGGCGCGGTGCTGGAGCTTCTGAAATCACGGTCGCAATGGGGCGCGATGATCGCCCAAGCCGCCGGTATCTATACGCTTTACCTGCTGCTATTCTGGCTGCCGAGCTATCTGCAGGATACCAAGCACCTCACCATCCTGAAGACCGGTCTCTATACAGCGATCCCGTGGGCAATCGCGGTGCCGGTCAGCATCGTCATCGGCCTCGTCAGTGATCGGCTCTTGAAAAACGACACGCTTCTCGCCGGCGGCCGCCGTGCCGTCGTGATTTTCTGCGTGCTGCTGGCCGCTGTCGTCGTATTCGTGCCGCTCGTTGACGATACGGCGGTGATCCTCACGCTGTTTGCGCTGTCGCTGTCCGGGATCAACGCGGCGATCTCGCTCAATCTTTCGCTTGTCACCGATCTCGTCCACCGCGCCAGCGACGTCGGCAAGGCGATCGGTCTCACCATCCTGGCCGGCAATCTGTGCGGACTGTTGGCGCCGATCGTTACTGGATACGTCGTCGCCGGGCTTGGCGCCTACGATTGGGCGCTGTGGATTGCCGGCATCCTGTTGGTCATCGGCGCTGTCGCGCTCGCCACCATGACGCGCGATGTGATCCTGCCGGCGGCGACGGCGACGGCGGCGGCGCCACGCGCGGCATAAGCGAGTTCGGATGAATCTGCCGCCGCTGCGCATGCTGTTCTTCGAAGACCTTGCGGTCGGTATGACCGAAACGTTGGAGAAGACGGTGTCGTCCTCCGACGTGGTCGGCTTCGCGCAGCTCACTGGCGACCGCAATCCGATCCATCTATCTGAGCACTTTGCCGCGCGCACCGCGTTCGGCAAACGGATCGCGCATGGCCTTTATACCGCCAGTCTCATCTCGGCGGTGCTCGGCACGCGCTTGCCTGGTCCCGGCGCGATCTACATTTCACAGACACTGAATTTCCGCGCTCCGGTGAAGATCGGCGATACGGTTGTCGTTACCGTGACGGTAAAGGAGCTCATCGCGTCAAAATCTCGCGCGCGGCTCGCATGCGTCTGCGCGGTCGGCGGCGAGGTGGTGCTCGACGGTGAAGCCCTGGTCAAAGTGCCTAGCGAAAAAGCGGCCAAGGGCAAGCGGCCGATGATGCGGCTGTGAGGTTCCCTGCAGCGGACCATAGCGCGAAAATGAGCTATAATTGTTCCCCTCGGAGGTCCCCATGTTTGATCGCGATGAAGTTTTACAGGACCTGCACGGCCGGCTGAAAGCCGCCGGCATAAATCCCTTCGACTCGAAAGTGCAGACGATTTGCGAAATCGTGAACGCGTTTTATGCCGAGAAAACCCGCGAGGTTTTGGAAAAAATGCAGGCCGTGCTCGCCAAAATCGAAACATAAGCAGAAACACATAGCCGGAAACGACAGGAAGAAATCATGACCACCGCAGTACTGGACGCCAAAACGACCGACTACGACGTCGACGATGTCGAATATTTACGCCACGGCGAAAAGCCGCTATTGGCGCGCGTCTATAAGCCACGCGGGCAGGGGCCTTTTCCGGCTCTCGTCGAAGCTCACGGTGGCGCCTGGTGCCTGTCCGATCGCAAGACCGAGCATTTGCGCCACGAATTCATGGCGTCGCACGGCATCGTGTCGATCGCGCTCGATTTCCGTTCCGGCGAGACCGATCCATATCCGGCGTCGGTGCAGGACATCAATTACGCGGTACGCTGGGCCAAGCTCAACGCCAAGGATCTCAAGACGCGCCCTGAGTCTATCGGGCTGTCCGGTCAATCGAGCGGCGGTCATCTGGCGATGCTGGTCGCGATGCGGCCGCACGATCCGCGTTACACGATGTTCCCGCTGCCGCCCGGTTCGCACCGTCACGACGCCAGCGTGCGCGCGGTGGTGATGTCCTGGCCGGTGATCAATCCGCTCGGCCGTTATCGCCACGCCAAGCGCGCGCTCGCCGCGCAAAACCCGCCTGAATGGCCGAAGTCGATCATGGCGCGGCAGGATTCCTATTGGCGCTCGGAGGCCAATATGGCGGAGGGCAATCCGATGCTGGCGCTCGAGCGTGGCGAGAAGGTTCTGACGCCGCCGGCGATCTGGTTTCAGGGCCGCGGCGACACGCTGCACGATTACAAGGACGCCGAGTCGGATTTTCCCGGCAACGAGCCGCAGCGTTTTGTCGCCGCTTACCGCAAAGCGGGCGGCGAGATCGATCTGCATTACATCGAGATGGATCGCCATGCCGGGCATTCGCCCGATCTGTCGAAAACCGGCGACATGTTCGCGCACATGGCGGATTGGGCCGGCCGGCACATCGCGGCCGCATAGACGCGCGGTAAACCGGGGGAGGGACGCCCAAGTACCTCCCCCGCGACGCCGGGTTCAACGAGCTCGGATGAAGACCGGCGCCGAACAAGGTCGGCCGGTCGGCGTGAGGGTTAACCCCTCACGCCGTTTTTATCCGCCGATGGTGCGCTGGCCTAAGCCGCGGCGCTGACTTTGCCGCTCTGCGGCACCGTCGCGATCGTCTTGAGGATCTGCGAGGTGATCTGGTACGGGTCGCCTTGCGAATTCGGCCGGCGGTCTTCGAGGTAGCCCTTGTAGCCGTTGTTCACAAAACTGTGCGGCACGCGGATCGACGCGCCGCGGTCGGCGACACCGTAAGTGAACTCCGTGATCGCCGCTGTTTCGTGCTTGCCGGTCAGCCGCATGTGGTTGTCCGGGCCATAGACCGAAATGTGATCGGCGCGCGCGCCCTCGAATGCCTTCATCAGCGCTTCGAAATATTCCTTGCCGCCGGTTTCGCGCATGTAGGTGGTCGAGAAGTTGCAGTGCATGCCCGAGCCGTTCCAGTCGGTGTCGCCGAGCGGCTTGCAGTGGAATTCGATATCGACGCCGTATTTTTCGGTCAGGCGGAGCATCAGATAGCGGGCCATCCACATCTGGTCGGCGGCGGTTTTCGAGCCTTTGCCGAAAATCTGGAATTCCCACTGGCCCTTTGCCACTTCGGCATTGATGCCTTCGTGGTTGATGCCGGCGGCGAGGCAAAGATCGAGATGTTCCTCGACCATCTTGCGCGCGATGTCGCCGACAAATTTGTAGCCGACGCCGGTGTAATAGGGGCCTTGCGGCGCTGGATAGCCGGCGGACGGAAAGCCGAGCGGGCGGCCGTCCTTGTAGAAGAAATATTCCTGTTCGAAGCCGAACCAGGCCCCGGAATCGTCGAGAATGGTGGCGCGTTTGTTCGATTCATGCGGCTGGCCGTTCGGCAGCATGACTTCGCACATGACCAGCGCGCCGTTCGGGCGCGCGCCGTCCGGATAGACCGCAACCGGCTTGAGAATGCAGTCGGAGTTCGAGCCGCTTGCCTGGTTGGTCGACGAGCCGTCAAAGCCCCAAAGCGGCAACTGCTCCAGCGTCGGAAACGAATCGAAATCCTTGAGCTGGGTCTTGCCGCGCAGGCTCGGCACCGGCGTGTAGCCGTCGAGCCATATGTATTCGAGCTTATATTTTGTCATTACCGTCTCTCTTCTGGTGTGCGAGGTGAGATGCGTTGACGCAGACTTATTTGAAGCGTGCCCAGCCAAATCCAGCGGCCACCCGCCGATTCGTAAGCATTTAGTATGCCAAGCCCGCAATTTGTGCGCGCCTTGCGCGGCGCGCGGTGGACTCTGGGCAATTCACCGCACCGCAAATGCAATCGAAATGAGCATAAATCTGAACGCGCATTGAATGCTCATATTCTAGTCATGCGCTGATTTTCTAAGAGGCATACCGAACAAAAGCCGGGCAAAGCGTTATATTAACGGAGACTCAGGAGACTCAAGAACAAGACGCGCTGCCCTGACGCGCGTCGAGCGGAAGGAACCGCACCAATGGCGACAAGACGTTCCCGGTCGTCGGATTTTTCTGGATCGGCGACCATCTACGCATTCCCTCCACGCGGCCGATATGCGCTGCGCGGGCCGGGCGAAAATTCGGTGGTCAATCTTCAGTTGCCGCGCGACGCAAAGCTTTGCACGGGCAGCGGCTGGTATCACGAGGAAGCCATCCAGGACGCGATTAAAGGCGAACAGACCCAGAAGAACTGATGTCGGTGTGCGCCGCGAAAGCGGTGCCTAGATGCGGGCGATCATCGCGTCCGCCGATACTCGGTGAGCGCGCCGCCGAATGCCTCGAACAATTTGCGGTTCACCGGATTGCTGTCCGCCATGTGCTCGGCATGCCATTGCACGCCGAGCGCAAAGCCCGGTGCATCGGCGACGCGAATGGCCTCGATCGTGCCGTCTTCCGCCACGCCCTCGATAAAGATGCGCCCGCCCGGCTCAAGGATGCCCTGGCCGTGCAGCGAATTGACGCGGATGGTTTCGGCGCCGAGCAGTTTGGCAAAAACGCCGCCCGGCGTGAGGCGGACCTCGTGGCGTTCGGCGTAGATGACCTTGGGATCGGGATTGATTTCGCCGTTTTCGAGTCGGAGCGCCCGATGGTTCAGGCGCCCGGGTAGTTCGCGGATCTCGGGATGCAGCGAGCCGCCGAACGCGACATTGATCTCCTGAACGCCGCGGCAGATGCCGAACAGCGGCACACCGCGCGCGACGCACGCGTCGATCACCGCCAGCGCCAGCGCGTCGCGCGCCTGGTCATAAGGCTCGTATGTCGAGTCCTCTTCCTGGCCGAACCGGCTCGGATGCACATTCGCGCGCGCCCCGGTGAGCAGAATGCCATCCACCGTGTCGAGCAGCGCGCCGACGTCGGTGATCTCCGGCGTCCCGGCAAAAATAAGCGGCAGCGCGCCGGCGGTCTCGGCGACCGCGCGCAGATTGCGCTCGCCGACGCGCTGCGCGGCGAATTTGCCCTCGGCCAGATGGGCGCTGCCGATCACGCCGACGATGGGCCGTTTTGGTGTCATTGCGCGGCCTTGGTATCGCTCATGATGGACTTATAGCAGGTGCGGTCCGCATGAGCGCGGCGATGGGCGGGATACAGCTTTGCGCTATACCCCATCCTCGCGCTATTCCGGTTCGCGCGATATGCCGGGATCCAATCTTTGATGCAGCTGCTCGGCGTCCGAGAAGATGTCGCCAACCTCAGTGACGACCTCCTCGACCTCGTGCAGGAGACCCTTCGGCGGCGGCTTGCGGATTGTCCTGGGTGCAGCTCTTTCTTTCGCAATACGTGCTTTGTCGGCAACAGGCTTGGATTTTTTCCGCGTCGCGGCCTTGCGGCTTTTTCTC
The DNA here is from genome assembly GCA_963743395.1 of uncultured Alphaproteobacteria bacterium. Classification (GTDB taxonomy): domain Bacteria; phylum Pseudomonadota; class Alphaproteobacteria; order Rhizobiales; family Xanthobacteraceae; genus BOG-931. The sequence continues at coordinate 932,654 of CAVUPV010000013.1, read as the reverse complement.
GCGACCGCGGTTTTCTTCTTGGCAGCTTTCTTCCTGGTAGCGGCTTTTGATTTTTTCGCCGCTTTCGCAGCGGACTTCTTGCGTGTCTTTTTCGCCATTGCCGACCTCCAGGAGACCGTGAATTAGTCGTTTTTTTCCGTCAGGCGATGAGCTTCGCGTTCATTGGCTTCCGCGATCGCACCAGTCATGAATTCGGTGAGATCGTCGATCGATTCCCCGATCTCGGCTGCAGAAATGCCCTTGGCCTTGGCATCCCCAAGACATTGGAGTGCAAGCGTCTTCGCGTGTGTTTGATCGCCTTGAGGAGCACCAGCCTCGGCGTGGATATGTTCGGAAGTCCACTCTTCGACAAATGCAAGCGCTCGCTCACTCATGGGCACTCCTGTGGCCGCTCCGGCTTTTGTATAGGCGCTTCATGCTAGCCGCGCAAGCGAGACTTGCGACGCCATCTAGCCCGCGCCAGAACGGGTAAGACGGCGGAGGTCATGACGACAGGCCGCCGCCCACGGCAAGAGACGCCAGACGCGTTGGACGGGCCCGATCAGCGCTCCAGCGCGCCGCCGCTTGCGCAGATGCGTCGCCAGGATTGCGCCGCCGACCAGCGCCGCCAGCGCAAAGAGCGTGGCGGCGATGGCGCCGAAGGAGGCGGTGCCCTGTGCGATCCCGCGTGGCGGTCCGCGCAGCGCGAGGACGAGGCACAGGAGGCCGCCGATGCCGAGGACGCCGTGCAGCACCCCGACCGGCCAAACGACCGGCCACGATGCCGCGCCAGGTTGCGCGCGCAGATGCAGAATTGCGAGCGCGCTGCCCAACAGCACGGCGAGCCCGAGAATCATGAAAGCCGCGATCAGCATGAGAGGCACGGGAAGGGGCGCACGGCGCATCAACCGTAGGCGATAGCCGCATAAACGTAGTCATAAGCCAGATACAGCAGACCCACCACGCTCAAGGCCGCCACAAGCCCCGAGAACGCAGCACATAACTTGGCACCAATCGCGAGCAGGCTGTGCCACCATACCTCTCGCGGGGTGTTCGACGCGCTGCGCCAAATGGCCACCGAGACAACCGGTATGGTCACGCTCGATAACGCGAAGAGCGCTATGATGATTCCCGCAAGCAACGGCTCCCCGACGCCGAATCCGAACACCATGCAGGCCCCGGTGACGTCCCAGACGAGAGCGAGCGGAGTTCCAACCAGCCAGAACGTCCGCCACAGAGCGATATTGCCGGTCATTAATCTGCCCAGAAATTTCATCGGCTCAGGGTACCAGCGGCAACCTTTGCGGTCACGCGCGCGACGTTACGTCCAATTTGGCGTTCAACACGCCCGGACGCTGGCCGCCGGAGGTGCCGGACGATATGGTGCCGGCGAGGTGCGCCGCCGCTTGGCCACATTTGACCGCGAAAACGGCGATCCCGCCAAATCTGGAAGCGCATGATTTCCCCCAAATCCATTGCATCCGTCTTGATCGCAACCGTCCTGATCGCGGCGTCCCTCCTGGGCACCGGCCACGCGGCGCTGGCGCAAGCATCCGGCGCCGAGGTCCACGGCCGCGCCTATCTGTTCCGCGGCCTGATCGGCCTGATCGATTGGGGCATGGACCAGCTGGCGGCGCGCATCACCCGCTCCGGCGTCTCGGCCAATATCGGCTCGCATATGATGTGGAGCTCCGTCGCCAACGAGGCCATCAGCGATTACCGCCGCGACCCCAAGCCGATCACCGTGGTCGGCCATTCGATCGGCGGCGATGCCGCCGTGGAATTTGCCGAAGCGCTCGAAGCCGCGCATGTCCCGGTGGCGCTGCTCATCACCTACGATCCGACACGCGCCGCCCATTCGGTGCCGGCCAACGTGCAGCGCTATATCAACCTCTACCAGTCCTCCAACATGCTGGGCGGCGGCGATCTCGAGCCCGGTCGCGGCTTCCATGGCGCCTATGCCAGTTTCAACCTCAAGGACCGCCCCGAAATCATTCACGTCAATCTGGACAAGTTCGACCGCATCCAGGAGCAGCTGGCCGGCAAGATCAGGTCGGCCGGCGGTGGAGGCGGCGGCGAACCGCTGCGGCTCGTCATTCCGCCCACTGTTCCGATCGACCTATGGGATTCGGGCGTGGCGGTATCCGCGCATGCCGGCGATACGCTGCAAACGATTGCGACGGAGTATCACGTGCCGCTCTGGGCGGTGACGCAGATCAACAAAGTATCGGAAACCGCGGCGCTGACCGAAGGCCAGCGTGTCGTCGTGCCGCGCTATCTTGGACAGAAATTGCCGTCGAGCCCGGCGGCGGCGCCGGCTCCGAGTGCCGCGCCGGCGACGGACAGTCCGCCGGCATCGAGCAACGTGCCGGCGGGACACTGAATCGCGCGGCGCGGGAGAGCAGCAGGGCAGCCGCGTCAATTGACTGGATTGCTTCGCTGGCACGATCGCAATGACGATGTCGCATTGCCCCCGCTCGACTACTGCAGCTCCGCCCCGCAGACGCGAGCCGGACCGCCGATGCCTCACCGCCAGCCAAGCGCCGGGGCGACGTGTTTGAGGATCGCCTCGATGACGTGGGCGTTGTAGTCGACGCCAAGCTGGTTGGGCACGGTGAGCAAGAGCGTGTCGGCTTCGGCGATGGCCTCGTCCTGCTTGAGCTGCCCGACGAGGACGTCCGGCTCGGCCGCGTAGCTGCGGCCGAACACGGCGCGCCGGTTGTCGCCGAGAAAGCCGATCGTGTCTTCGGTCTCGCTGTCGCCGCCGAAATAAGCGCGGTCGCGATCGTCGACCAGCGCGAAGATGCTGCGGCTGACCGAGACGCGCGGCGTGCGCGTGTGGCCGGCCGCGGTCCAGGCCTCGCGAAATTTCCGGATCTGGCCGGCCTGCTGGATGTGCAGCGGCTCGCCGGTCTCGTCGTATTTCAGCGTCGAGCTTTGCAGGTTCATCCCGATCTTGCCGGCCCATTCGGCCGTCGCGTTCGAGCCCGCGCCCCACCAGATGCGCTCGCGCAGGCCTTCGGAATAAGGCTCCAGCCGCAACAGGCCCGCCGGATTTGGAAACATCGGCCGCGGATTGGGCTTGCGCAAAACCCTGGCCGCGCAGCACGTCGAGAAACACCTCGGTGTGGCGCCGGGCCATGTCGGCGTCGGTCTTGCCTTCCTCCGGCACGTAACCGAAGTGGCGCCAGCCGTCGATCACCTGCTCGGGCGAGCCGCGGCTGATGCCGAGCTGCAAGCGGCCGCCGCTGATGATGTCGGCGGCGCCCGCGTCCTCCGCCATATACAGCGGGTTCTCGTAGCGCATGTCGATGACGGCGGTGCCGATCTCGATGCGCTTCGTCCGCGCGCCAACGGCGGCGAGGAGCGGGAACGGCGAGCCGAGCTGGCGGGCGTAGTGATGCACGCGGAAATACGCGCCATCGGCGCCGAGCTCCTCGGCGGCGACCGCAAGCTCGATCGATTGCAAGAGCGCGTCAGATGCCGTCCGCACTTTCGATTGCGGCGATGGTGTCCAATGGCCGAAGGAGAGGAAGCCGATCTTTTTCATGGCAGCTTAATGTAAGGGCAGGGCGGAAGAATGCTATGAGCGGATTGGATCAACCGTCATTGCGAGAAGCGATAGCGACGAAGCAATCCAGGGGCGCTTCCATTGAGCGCTGGATTGCTTCGCTCCGCTCGCAACGACGCGAGCCGTCATTGCCGGGCTCGACCCGGCAATCCATGCAGCGTCAGCGACCCGTCGCTGTTCTCGGTGACTTCGACGCCGTTGCCGCGCAGCCATGCGATGTAGTCCTCGCGGCTGAGTAGCGGCCGCCTCGGGTCTTCGGCGGAAGCATCGGCGACCGGCATACCGGCCGGCAGCGCCGCGCGTTTGAGATAGCTGTTGAGTTCGCCCCAGCCGTTGCGCTCCTCGTAGCTGTCCTTCACGAAAGGCATCGCGCCATCGCCGCCCTTGAATTCGGTTTCAAGCCAGGCGCGCTCGGCGGCATGAAGTTCGCGGGCCGTGCCGTCGGCATTGATGTAGACGTAAGGGTAAAGCGGCATGGCCAATAGTCGCCCGGTCGCTGCAAAAAATCCCAATACCGCAGCCTTGATCCGGCTTGCTATCCCGACAGGTCATAGACCGCGCAGGCGGACGGCGCGCCACGTTATAGCATTCCAGCTTAATTCACTCCGCCGCCTCAACCCGCTTCTTCTTGCTGCGATCGTCACCGCGCCTCGCCAGCACCGGCTTCAAAAACGCTCCCGTATAGCTGCGCTTCTCGCGCACAATATCCTCCGGCGTGCCCGCAGCGACGATCTCGCCGCCGCCGTCGCCGCCTTCGGGGCCGAGGTCGATGATCCAGTCGGCGGTTTTGATCACTTCGAGATTGTGCTCGATGACGACCACGGTGTTGCCGGTCTCGACCAGCTCGTGCAGCACTTCGAGGAGCTTCGCCACGTCGTGGAAATGCAGGCCGGTGGTCGGTTCGTCCAGAATGTAGAGCGTGCGGCCGGTGGCGCGCTTGCTCAATTCCTTGGCGAGTTTGACGCGCTGCGCTTCGCCGCCCGACAGCGTCGTCGCCTGCTGGCCGACATGGATGTAATCGAGGCCGACGCGGTGCAAGAGCGCCAGCGGCTCGCGCACGCGCGGCACGGCTTTGAAAAAGTCCAGCGCCTCCTCGACCGTCATGTCGAGCACGTCGGCGATGTTCTTGCCGCGGAACAGAACTTCCAGCGTCTCGCGGTTGTAGCGCTTGCCCTTGCAGACGTCGCAGGTGACGTAAACGTCAGGCAAAAAATGCATCTCGATCTTGATCACGCCGTCGCCCTGGCAGGCCTCGCAGCGGCCGCCCTTGACGTTGAACGAGAAGCGGCCGGGCTCGTAGCCCCGGGCCTTGCTCTCCGGCAGGCCGGCGAACCACTCGCGGATCGGCGTGAAGGCGCCGGTATAGGTCGCCGGGTTCGAGCGCGGCGTGCGGCCGATCGGCGACTGGTCGATGTCGATGATTTTGTCGAGATGCTCGACGCCTTCGATGCGGTCGTACGGGGCGGGAGCCTCGCTGGCATTATTGAGCCGCCGCGCCAGCGCCTTGTAGAGCGTGTCGACCAGGAGGGTCGATTTGCCGCCGCCGGACACGCCGGTGACGCAGGTGAACAGTCCGAGCGGAATTTCGGCCGTGACGTTTTTGAGATTGTTGCCGCGCGCGCCGACGATTTTTAGCACGCGTTTCGGACTTTTCGACCGGCGCTCCGGGATGGCGACGGCGAGTTCGCCGGACAGATATTTGCCGGTCCAGGACTCCGGGGCAGTAACGAGATCGTCGAGGCCGCCCTGGGCGACGATATGGCCGCCGTGAATCCCGGCGCCGGGGCCGATGTCCAAAACCCAGTCGGCGGTGCGGATGGCGTCCTCGTCGTGCTCGACCACGATCACGGTATTGCCAAGGTCGCGCAGCCGCTTGAGCGTTTCGAGAAGCCGGGCATTGTCGCGCTGGTGCAGCCCGATCGAAGGCTCGTCGAGCACATAGAGCACGCCGGTCAGCCCCGAGCCGATCTGCGAGGCGAGCCGGATGCGCTGGCTCTCGCCGCCCGACAGCGTGCCGGAGGCGCGGGCCAGTGTCAGATATTCGAGCCCGACATCGACCAGAAATTTCAGCCGTTCGCGGATTTCCTTGAGCACCCGGACGGCAATTTCATTCTGCTTTGGGGTCAGCCATTGGGGTAGCTCAGTGAACCATGTCGCTGCGCCTTTGACCGACATTTCGGACACTTGGCCGGTGTGCAGCCCGGTGATCTTGACGCACAGCGCTTCCGGCTTGAGCCGATAGCCCTTGCAGGCCTCGCACGGCACGTCTGTGAAATAACGGGCGATCTCCTCGCGCGCCCATTCGCTGTCGGTCTCCTTGAAGCGCCGCTCCAGATTGGTGATGACGCCTTCGAAGGCGCGCTTGGTTTCGTAGGCGCGCATGCCGTCGTCGTAGGAAAAGCGGATCTCGGTCTCGCCGGAGCCGTACAGGATCGCGTCCTGCGTTTTCTTCGGCAAATCCTTCCACTTGGTGTCGAGCGTGAACTTGTAATGCTTGCCGAGCGCCGACAGCGTCTGCGTGTAATAGGGCGACGACGATTTCGCCCACGGGGCAATAGCGCCCTTGCGCAGCGTGCGCTCCTTGTCGGGGATGACCAGATCGGCGTCGATGTGCTGCTCAACGCCGAGGCCGCCGCATTTCGTGCAGGCGCCGAACGGATTGTTGAACGAGAACAGCCGCGGCTCGATTTCCGGAATGGTGAAGCCGGACACCGGGCAGGCGAATTTTTCCGAGAAGGTGAGGCGCTCGGCGGTCTCGTTACGCTGCTTGTTCGCCTTGCTGTCGGTGCTGGCGCCGGCGGCGGTGTTGGCCAGTTCGGCGATGGCAAGACCGTCGGCGAGTTTGAGCGCCTGTTCGAGCGAATCCGCAAGCCGCGCCGAAATATCGTGCCGCACCACGATGCGGTCGACAACGACGTCGATGTCATGGGTGAATTTCTTGTCCAGCGCCGGGGCTTTCGCGATCTCGTAGAATTTTCCGTCGATTTTGACGCGCTGGTAACCCTTCTTCATGAACTCGGTGAGCTCCTTGCGGTACTCGCCTTTGCGGCCGCGCACCACAGGAGCCAGGATGTAAAGCCGCGTTCCCTCGGGCAGCGCCATGACGCGGTCGACCATCTGCGACACGGTCTGGCTCTCGATTGGCAGGCCGGTCGCCGGCGAGAACGGCACGCCGATGCGCGCCCACAATAGCCGCATGTAGTCGTAGATTTCAGTGACGGTGCCAACGGTGGAGCGCGGATTGCGCGAGGTGGTTTTCTGCTCGATCGAGATCGCCGGCGACAGGCCGTCGATCTGGTCGACGTCCGGCTTCTGCATCATTTCCAGAAATTGCCGCGCGTAAGCCGACAGGCTCTCGACATAGCGGCGCTGGCCCTCGGCATAGATGGTGTCGAAGGCGAGCGAGGATTTGCCTGAGCCCGACAAGCCGGTGAAAACCACGAGCCGGTCGCGTGGAATGTCGAGATCGATATTCTTGAGATTGTGCTCGCGCGCGCCGCGGATGGAAATCACGCGGCGGTCGCTGGCGCGGCGCTCATCCGCGCGGCGATCTCTCGATCCCTTCGCGGATTTGTCGAATAGGTCATTCATGCCGGAACCGGGAACCGTTTTCGGGGGGCAACTCTAGCCGAACATAGTGAGAACATTGGCGTTTCGCCAGTGCGGGGGTGGAAAACCCGTAGCGCTTCCGTGGCGGGGCAGTGCGCGGCGTTTAATGCCAGCCGCCGGCCCAGTTGAAGCGGTAATTCACCCCGACGGTGAGCGTGTGCAGATAGGACTGGACCGAAATGGGCGTCAGCGTGAAGCCGGGATAATTTTTGGTGCGGAAATCGAAGAAATCGTATTCGAGCCGCGCCGACAGGTTTTCGGTCATGGCATATTCGATGCCGGCGCCGGCGGTGAGGCCGGAGCGGTTATCGTTGATCGATTGCGTCGCCACGACGCTGGGGACGAGCAGATCCTGCGTGTAATTGACGTGCATCAGCGCGGCGCCGCCTTTGACGTAGAACAACAGATCGTTCGAAGCCCAGCCGAAGCGGCCGGTTGCGGTGCCGATCCATTGCGGATTGGATGTCGTGCGTTCCTGCGTCACGCCGTCCGCATCCTGAACGTTTGCGGATCCGGTAATGTTGGAACTGTCCCATGACACCTCGGCGCCGACGACCCAGGGCGCCCATTCGTAATTCACGCCGGCCTGGCCGCCGCCGATCACACCGACGGGGCTGATGTTGGTATTGGTGAGCGGGCCGCCAGCAGCACCCTGGGTTCCTGGTCCGATCGGCGTGGCGGTGTCCGCCAACAGCCCGGCGCCGACGTTGCCGCCGATGTAGAACCCGGTCCAGTTATAGGTCGCCGGCGGCAGCGGCGCGGCCGGATAGTAGGATGAGGCTGGCAGCGTCATGTCGGCGGCGCGGGCCGGTTGGCCAATGCAGACGGCCGCCAACGCCAGCGCCACCACGAGACCCGGACTGACCCGCTTCATACGGCAACCCCGCACAGCACGCACAAAAGGGAAGCGCCCAATACAATGCTTCGGGGGCCCCCTGCATAGTGCAAAAAAACAACAACCCACCGAAACTATAGTGGATTTCGGCCGGGCCGTCAGGCCCCGCCTGCGGTCGGGCGAGTATTGGCAGGTTCGGCCGGGAAACCGTCAGCGGAACTTGTAGTCGAGGCCAAGCCGGATCAGGTTGGCGTTGAATTTGACGGTATCGTTGGGGGCTGCGCCAACGGCGTCCGACCCGCATGCGCTGGACGTCGTGCACGACGCGTTCTGCAGGTCGACGAACAGATATTCGATCCGCGCCGTCCAGTTGTCGCCGAACGCGGCCTCGATGCCGGCGCCGGCAACCCAGCCCGTCTTGTCCGAATTGACCAGGTCATTCACGCCGGACTGGATATTGCCGTAGGCGCCGCCGAAGGTGCCGTAGAACAGCACGCGGTCGGCCGCGTAGCCGAAGCGGGCGCTCGCCGTGCCGAGCCAGGTGTTCTTGGTTTCGCGCTGCGCCGCGGTGCCGAAGCCGACACTGCCGCAGAAACTGCTCGACTTCTTGCCGTCGAGCCAGGAGGAATCGAGATCGCCTTCGATACCGAACACGAAAGCGTCGGCCTGGTAATTGATGCCGAACGTGGGGCCGATCTGAAAACCGGAAACGTTGAAATTGCCGGTCGAGCCGGTGCCGGTTGGCGGGATCGGTCCACTCGGACGTGCCGAAACCGTAGCCGCCATTAATGCCCCAATAGATGCCGCCCAGTTATAGACTGGAGCGACGCCGGAATGTAGGCGCCGGGGCCTGCGGCGGGGCGGCATGGGCTGCGGGAGGTCGGCGGCAGCGGCTTGGCCGGCCGCGGCGAACGCCAACGCTCCGGCAAACAAAATGCGCTTCATGCACGTCTCCTTCGGCGACTCGCTGCCGGTCACGACGTCGACATCGAAACCGGTACTCACGCGAACGACAAAAGAGAGAGCGGCGCCAATTTTTGTTCGAACGGTTGTTTAGGCACAACTGTTTGACGCTTATTCGAACCGCCGACGGCCTTAGCGGGACCGCAGCTTTCGCAGCGCTGACTATTTGATTCGTCGAAATGAATCAACTCGTTAATGACGCTAGACGCGCCCGGGCGCCAGCTTAGCCGACCGATGCCGCATAACAGAGACGGGGCCAGCCGGCCCCGTCGCTTCGCGCGATCTCGCTTAAAAGATCGCGTCAGCGGAATTTGTAGTCGACGCCGAGCCGGATCAGGTTGGCGTCGAATTTGACGGTCTCGTTCGCGAGCGCCGGACGGCGTCGACGTCCACAAGGCGCTGGCCGTGTTGCACGTCGCGTTTTGCAAGATCGACGAAGAGGTACTCGATCCGCGCCGTCCAGTTGTCGGCGAAGGCGGCTTCGACGCCGGCGCCGGCGGTCCAGCCGGCCTTGTTCGACTTCACGAAGCCGCCGTTCGCGCCGGTTTCGACGTTACCGTAGGCGCCGCCGCCGGTGACGTAGAACAGCACGCGGTCGGCGGCGTAGCCGACGCGGGCGCGCAACGTGCCGAGCCAGGTATTTTTGGTTTCGCACTGCGCGGCGCCGAAGCCCAGGCTGCCGCAATACGTGCTGGACTGCTTGCCGTCGAGCCAGGATGCGTCGAAATCGCCTTCGATGCCGAACACGCAAGGCGTCCGACTGGAAATTAAGACCGAGCGTGGGTCCGACGACGAAGCCGTTCGTCGAGAAGTCGCCGGTCGAACCGGCCAGAGACGTTGTTGGGATCGCTCCATTCGGTGGTGCCGAAGCCCGTAGCCGCCATTGATGCCCCAATAGATGCCGCCCCAATTGTAGACCGGAGCGATAACCGGCACGTAAACGGCGGGGGCCTGCGGCGGCGGCGGCTGCGGCAAGATCGGCGGCGAGCGCTGGCCGCGGCGGCGAACGCCAACGCCACGCTATCAACCAGACGCTTCATGCGACTCTCCTGTGCAGTTGCGCGAAGGCAGTGTTGTTCTTGATCTTGTGCGGTCAGGATTAGCTTCAACCGAAACGTGCTCGCGCCCCTCTGCAGCATAAGTAACTGATGAGCGCTCGCGAATTGGTGTGTCTAAAAGGCAACAGCCGGCGTTATTCGACGCCCTGCCGGCCGCGATCCGCCGGCTGTACGAGTCTGCCGGCCGGAAATACCGCACGAGCCGGCAAAAATAGCGATCGGCCCCTTGCAATCAGGCCTCGGAATGTCTTAGAACAAAAGAAGAACATAGGCACGAGATGGCCAGCGCCCGCGAGTACGCGTGTGGATAACCCCATCGATCCAGCCTTGCATCCTTGCGGGGTCTTGTCCCGGCACTACTGTCGTTTTGAAAAGTTCGCCGACAGGCGCGAACAGCGGCGCGTGTCACTTCACGGAGCGTGTCATGGCGGGAAGCGTCAACAAAGTGATCCTGATCGGCAATCTGGGCGCCGATCCTGAAATTCGTCGCACCCAGGACGGACGGCCGATCGCGAATCTGCGTCTCGCCACTTCGGAATCCTGGAAAGACAAAACGACCGGCGAGCGGCGCGAAAAAACCGAATGGCACCGCGTCGTCATCTTCAATGAGAATTTGTGCCGGATCGCCGAGCAGTATCTCAAGAAGGGCTCGAAGGTTTTCATCGAAGGTTCGCCTGCAGACGCGCAAATGGCAGGACCAGTCCGGCCAGGACCGCTACTCGACCGAAGTGGTGCTGCAGGGTTTCCGTGGCGAGCTGACGCTGCTCGACCGCGCCGGCGGCGGCGGCGCGGCGGGCGGTGGCAGCGATGCGGATGAGGCCGGCGAATTCGGCTCGCCCGGACCGACGCGCAAGGTCGCGGCGGCAGCCGCGGCCGGCGGCGGCCGCGGCGGCGATATGGACGACGAAATTCCGTTTTGAGTTCGTGCCTTCACACCTTCCCTTTCCGGGTTAGGTGAGGCAGACCGAATGCTCGACGTCATCTTCGCCGTCAAATTCGTCCACGTGCTCGCCGCCGCGGCGATGTTTGGCGTCTGGCTATGTGTCGCCGTCTTCATGCTGCTGGCGCACCGTTCCGGCAATACGGCGGTCGTCGCGCTGACCTCGCAATTCGTCGTCAGCGTCGAGAAAATGTTGATGATTGCGGCGATCGCGCTGTTGCCGCTCAGCGGTTTTCCGCTCGCCTCGGCGATCGGGCTGTCGCCGCTCGACGAATTGTGGATCGATATTTCGATTGCGCTCTACGCCGTCATCGTCGTGTGCTGGATCGCGGCGTTTCGCATCGAGATCCGCATCCGCGGCGTCGCGCGCGAGGCGGCGCTCGAGGCGGTGCGATTGCCGGAGGCCTATCGGCAGCTGTTTCACCGCTGGCGCTTGCTCGCCATTCCGATCCTGACGAGCATGATGGCCATCATCGCGCTGATGATCTGGCAGCCGCGCCTTGATTAGCCGGCGAGCGCCAGCGCCATCGTGTCCCGCTCGGCCAGGGCAGTCAGCGCCGGTCCGGCCAGCACATAGGTCAGGCACTGCGGCAAATACGCAAATCCGGTGCGGCGGTAGAAATGCTGCGCCGGGTTGGTGGCGCGCACGGTGAGTTCGACGATCGGACTGCCGAGCTCGCGGGCGTAGGTAGCGACGCGCGCCATCAGGGCGCGGGCGACGCCGTGGCGCCGATAATCCTCTTCGACAAAAAGATCCTGCAGGAAAACGACCGGCCCGATCCAGCCGGTGATGGTGCGCTGGCTGCAGACGGCCATGCCGATCACGGCATCGCCTGCCTCGGCGACAAATGGCGTAAAGCCGCGCCTCGCGCCAAAACCGTCGCGAAGCCAGTCGAACGCGGTGGCGCGCACCGCATGAAGCGAACCTTCGCCGACCGCCAAGGCCCGCTTGAGCCGCATCAGCGAAAGAACGTCGGCCGGTACTGCCGCGCGCACCCGGAACGGAACCTCACGCATGGTCCTACAATCTCAATCTCGGCAGGGTTACACGCTGATGTCGACTTTGCTGCCGGCCTTGCCTGGCGAACCGCCGGACGACACGCTTGAGCTTTGCGCGTCGATGTCGCTGATCGACGGCGGATGAACCCCGCCGCGCCGGTGGTGATGGCCGGACGCTGGCGATACTTGGTCGAGCGGCGATTGAGAGTTGAGCGCGGCGGCGATTCCCGAAACGGCCATGTCACGATCTCCAAAAAAGCGCGGCTTCCAAAAAAACCCGCGCGCGGTGCGCGAAGTCCTAAGTGATCGTGAACTCTTATGGTTAATGGACGATTAGCGCGCATTAGCCCGCGAGAATGCTGCGGATGCCGTCCACCACATATTGTACGGCGAGCGCCGCGAGCAGGACGCCGAGCAGCCGCGACAGCACGATATTCCCGGTCATGCCGAGCAGTCCGCTGATACGCTCCGCGAAGATGAAAGTGATCCAGCAAGAAGCGGCGACAAGTATTACCACGGCAATCAGAATTCCGATCTGCGCGGGACTTGCGCCGGCCCGGCCGGCAAGCAGCACCATGGCGGTGATGGCGCCGGGCCCGGCCAACAGCGGGATGGCGAGCGGGAAGGCGGCGATATTGCGTACATGCTCCTCGACTGCCTGCTCGGCCTCTTCGCCTTCGCGGCGCATGCGCACGCCGAACACCATTTGCGATGCGATCGAGAACAGCAACAGGCCGCCGGCGATGCGGAATGCCGCCAGCGAGATTTCGAGCCTGTCGAGCAGCCAGTTGCCGGCGAGCGTGGCGCCGATCAGGATCGCGCCGGCGATCAGGCTGGCGCGCGCCGCGACGGCCCGCCGCGCGGTTCGCGGCAAGCCGTCGGTGACGGCGAGAAAAGTCGGCGCCAGGCCGATTGGATCGACCACGACGAACAGCGTCAGCAGCGCCGAGATGGCATAATTGACAAGCATGGCCGGGGTCCCGCTATCGGCAACCGTCAGTCTCCCTGCTTTCGGCGGGCGCCTCAGGATGACGGATTAGATGATTGTACTCCATCTGCCGTCGCGATCTGCAGCCACAAACGGGCGTGACACCTGGAGCAGAAAAACGACGCGAATTGTCACAATAAAGCCTTGAAATCAATAGCTAAAATCATATCTATCCGAGGCCGATAAAGGTGGCGCGGCAGCGCCCAATCGGCTATGAAATTCACACACGATTCGTTCGAGATTCTCGCCGAGGATTCCTAAGTGGCTGACCAGGAAAATTCGCCGCCCACAGACAGCGGGCCGTCCGATATTCGCCCCGTGTCGATCACGGAGGAGATGAAGCGCAGCTACCTCGATTACGCCATGAGCGTGATCGTGGCGCGCGCGTTGCCCGACGCGCGCGACGGTCTCAAGCCCGTCCATCGCCGCATTTTGTATTCGATGCACGAGAACGGTTACACGCCCGACAAGAAATACGTGAAGTCGGCGCGTGTCGTCGGCGACGTGATCGGCAAATATCATCCGCACGGCGACCAGTCGATCTACGACGCGCTGGTCCGCATGGCGCAGGATTTTTCCATGCGCCTGCCCCTGATCGACGGGCAGGGCAATTTTGGCTCCGTCGATGGCGATCCGCCGGCGGCCTATCGTTATACCGAAGCCCGCCTCACCAGAGTTTCGATGGCGCTCCTGCACGACCTCGACAACGAAACCGTCGATTTCCAGGCCAACTATGACAATACCGAGCGCGAGCCGGTTGTTCTGCCGGCTCGCTTTCCAAATCTCCTGGTCAATGGCGCCGGCGGCATTGCGGTCGGCATGGCGACCAACATTCCGCCGCACAATCTCGGCGAGGTGATCGACGCCTGTATCGCGCTGGCCGACGACCCGGCTCTATCGATCGAGGATCTGATCGCCATCGTGCCCGGCCCGGATTTCCCGACTGGCGGCATCATTCTCGGCCGCCAGGGCATCCGCTCCGCCTATCACCTCGGCCGCGGTTCGATCGTCATGCGCGGCAAGGTCGAGTTTGAGAGCCTGCGCGTTGAGCGCGAGGCGATCGTCATTTCCGAAATTCCCTACCAGGTGAACAAGGCGCACATGGTCGAGCGCATCGGCGAACTGGTGCGCGAGAAAAAGCTCGAGGGGATCGCCGCCCTGCGCGATGAATCCGACCGCGACGGTTTCCGCGTGGTGATCGAATTGCGGCGCGATGCGGTGCCGGACGTGGTGCTAAACCAGCTTTACCGCTTCACATCGCTGCAGAGCTCGTTCGGCGCCAATATGGTGGCGCTCGAGGGCGGCCGGCCGCTAGTGATGAACTTGAAGGACCTCTTGATGTCCTTCATCGCCTTCCGCGAGGAGGTGATCTATCGGCGCACCAAGCACCTGCTCGGCAAAGCGCGCGACCGCGCCCACGTCCTGGTCGGGCTCGCGATCACGGTAGCCAATATCGACGAAGTGATCAGATTGATCCGCGGCTCCAAGGACGCCAACGAGGCGCGCGAGCAATTGATGAATCGCGACTGGCCGGCGCGCGCCGTTGAAACCATGGTGACGCTGATCGACGACCCGCGCCACGCCATGTCGGCCGAAGGCACGACGCGGCTGTCGGCTGAGCAGGCCAAGGCCATCCTCGATCTGCGCTTGCAGAGGCTGACCGCGCTCGGCCGCGACGAGATCAAGGCTGAGCTCGACAAGCTTGCCAAGGAGATCGCCGATTATCTCGATATTTTGCGCTCGCGGGCGCGCATCCAAACGATCCTCAAGGACGAGCTTGCCGCGATCAAAAGCGAATTTGCCACGCCGCGCCGCACCGTGATCGTCGATCAGGAAGGCGAGATGGAAGACGAGGACCTGATCCAGCGCGAGGACATGGTCGTCACGGTTTCGCATGCCGGCTACGTCAAGCGCGTGCCGCTATCGACCTATCGCTCGCAACGGCGCGGCGGCAAGGGCCGCGCCGGCATGCAAACGCGCGAGGAGGATTTCGTCACCCGGCTGTTCGTCGCCTCGACGCATACGCCGGTTTTGTTCTTCTCGTCGCGCGGCCAGGTCTACAAGGAGAAGATCTGGCGGCTGCCGCAGGCGCCGCCGCAGGGCCGCGGCAAGGCCCTGATCAATATTCTGCCGCTCGAGCAGGGCGAGAACATCACCACGATCATGCCGATCCCGGAGGACGCAGCGACCTGGGACAAGCTCGACGTGATGTTCGCGACCACCCGCGGCACGGTGCGGCGCAACAAGCTGTCGGATTTCGCCGACGTGCGCCGTTCCGGCATCATCGCCATGAAGCTCGACGAGGGCGACGCTATCGTCGACGTGCAAATCTGCAAGGAGGACGACGACGTCCTTTTGACGTCGACGGCGGGCCAGTGCATCCGCTTCGCCGTCAACGACGTTCGCGTGTTCCAGGGCCGTACCTCGATCGGTGTGCGCGGCATCAATCTCGCCGACGGCGACAAGGTGATCTCGCAGTCGATCCTGCGCCACGTCGAGGCGACCGCCGATGAGCGCGCGGCGTATCTCAAGCGCGCCAACGCGGTGCGGCGCGGGACCAACGGGGACGCCGAGGAAAACGGCGCCGACAGCGAAGAGGCCAATGCCGCGATCGAGCTCGGTGAGACGCGGTATGTCGTCATGTCGGAAGCCGAACAATTCGTGCTCACCGTTTCCGAGAAGGGTTTTGGCAAGCGCACGTCATCGTACGAATACCGCACCACCGGCCGCGGCGGCAAAGGCATCGTGGCCATGGCGATTACCGAGAAGAACGGCCGCCTGGTGGCGTCATTCCCGGTCGAGGAAACCGATCAGATCATGCTGGTCACCGACGGCGGCCAATTGATCCGCTGCCCGGTCGACGGCATCCGCATCGCCGGCCGCGCCACCCAGGGCGTCATCGTGTTCTCGACCGCCGAAGGCGAGAAGGTCGCTTCCGTCGAGCGGCTGACCGAGGAAGGCCAAGGAAGCGACGACGGCGAAGAGAACGGCGGCGCCGGCATTCACGGCGGCGAGTGAATAAACCCCTCCCCGGTTGCGCAAGGCAACGTCCCGGCCGCCGGCGCGTTACTCCGACTTGATGTTGGCCGCCGCCATCAGCTCCGACCATTTCTTGCTGTCGGCGGCAAACAGCTTTTCAAAATCGGCAGACGAGCCTTTGAGCGGCGTGCCGCCGACCTCCGCGAGCCGCGCGCTAAGCGCGGGGTCGCTGAGCCCGTCATTGATCGCCTTGTTGAGGAGCTCGACGATGTCGCGCGGCGTTTCGCTGCGCGCGGCGACGCCGAACCAGACGCTGGCATCGTAGCCCGGCAGAAATTCGCCGATGCTCGGCAGATCCGGGAACACCGCCGAGCGGGACGCCGTGGTGACGCCCAGCGCGCGCAGCTTGCTCGACTGGATGTATCCGACCAGCGTCGGCATCGCCTCGAACATGACATTGGCACGACCGCCCAAAAGGTCGGTCAGCGCCGGCGCCGCGCCCTGATAGGGAACGTGGAGCAAATCGACCTTCGCCATGTACTTGAATAATTCGCCGGCCATCTGCGGCGTGCTGCCATTGCCAACCGACGCCATGATGATCTTGCCTGGATTTGCCTTGGCGTCGGCAATGAAGTCGGGAATGGATTTAGCAGCGACCGACGGATTGACCACCATCACCATGGGTTCGAGCGAGACGCCGCAGACCGGCGCGATGTCGCGGGTCAGATCGAAACCGAGATTGCGGTAATAGCCCGCGCTGATGATGGCGGACGTGCTGATCAGAAGCAGCGTGTAGCCGTCGGCAGGAGCGCTGACAACAGCCTGGACGCCGATCGTGCTGCCGGCGCCGGGCCGGTTGTCGACGACAAAAGGCTGGCCGAGCCGCTTCGACAGCCAGTCGGCGATCAGCCGCGCGAAAATGTCGGTCGGCCCGCCGGGGGGAAAGCCGACGACCAAACGCACCGGACGGGTTGGGTAGTCGAGCGCGGCCGCGATCCGCGGCGCTGCCGGCAGTGCTGCCGCGCTGGCCAACAGGTGTAAGAATTTTCGGCGGGGAAATCGCATCGCGGTACTCCACGCGTTTGAGCACTTCCCGCGACATTGAACTCCAAGTTCTGCGCCGTTTCTACTGCCGCGGCGTTCTGGCCGAAAATCCGCTCGTCATTGTGCGCCAGCGGTGTGGTACGATGAACCTGCGGACAAAAAAGCCCGGTTTGGGCTGATGCCAAACCGGGCTCTAGTGCCGAAGTTTGCTCTTATTACCGGTTATAACCCGGGCCGCCGAAGCTGGAGGCCGCTGCGGTGACACCGCCCGGCGAGAGCGGTGCGCCACCCGGACCCGTGCTAGAAAAGCTTGCCAGCTTGCCGTCAGCCTGGGGATGACCTTCAGGCCCGCTGTAACCCGGTCCGCCGAAGCTGGAGGCCCCGGTGGTGATGCCGCCCGGCGAGAGCGGTGCGCCGGTCGGACCCGAGCTGGAATAAGTCACCGGTTTTCTTTTGCTGTTCTGCGCAGGAGCGGTAGGACCGCTGTTACCCGGTCCGCCGAAGCTGGAGGCCCCTGTTGTGACGCCGCCGGGCGAGAGCGGCGCTTGCTGCGCGAGGGCCGGTGCTGAAGCGAAGGCGGCGCTGAGCGCAAGCGCGGCGGCCGCTGTGATGATCTTGGGATGCATTGTCGACTCTCCTTGTGTTTTTTGCCGGTTGGTTTTTTGAGGCGGTTGGGATGCACCCAAGGACGCCGAACCCATCCGGCTGGTATTTTTCGGAGTATCGACAGCGGTCCCGGAAATATAGGGGTGAAACCATAAATACGGATCGTGAATACGTAAATCCGCGGTAGAGGCTACACAAAACTTATGCGTGAGCTGCGAATGTATAGATATCGGATAGATTTACGACGAAGCTATACTTGAAGTTATGCGCCGTCTTCAGGCGTGGGAGACCAGCGCAGCGAGGATGACGAGTGCCGCCGCGGCGATCACGCCCTGCAGCAACGTTCCGACACTGACCGTGGCGATCGCGCGCAGCGGCGATAGCCCGGCGTTATTCGTGACTAGCCAAAAATAGTCGTCGTTGACGTGGCAGACGGTCATGGCGCCGGCGCCGACGGCGAGAGCGGCGAGCGCCGTTCCGTTGGCGTCGGCCAAACCGAGTGACAGCAAAATCGGCTGTACCATGCCCGCGCTGGTGATGGCGGCGACCAGCGACGAACCCTGCAGCGTCTTCATGCCCGCCGCGATCAGAAACGGCGCGAGCACGCCAAGCGCGTCAACTCCATGCCAGCCGAGCAGGTGCTCGGCGACCATTTCGGCCATTCCGCTTTGTTGGCACAGACGCTGCAGACCGCCCGCCGCGCCGACGATGAGCAGGATGCTCGAGACGTTGCCGAGCACGCGGCCTGTCCAGTCGGAGTCGGCCAAGAGTTTGAGCCCGTGCCGCAAGTTGCCGACCAGCATGATCCCGATACCGGCGAGAAACAGGATCAGCGGCCGGCCGATGCCAATGACGAGCTCGCGCGCCTGGCCGCCGCCGAGCGGCTCGCTCGGAATGTCGCCGAGCGATTGCACCATCAGCAGGAGTAACGGAATTGCGGCCGCCAACAGCAGCACGATGGCGGAGCCGCCGCTTTGTTTCTCTCCGCCGGGCGCTGGCTCGGCGGGAGCTGGCGCGGCGTCAACGGTCGATGACCACACCGCAAACAGCGCACCGCAGCCAACCACAAAAATTGCCAGCGGCAGGCCGAACAAAGCGACGCGATCCCATCGGGCGCCGAGAATGGCCACTGCCGCGATCGGCACCGGCGACAGTACCAACAGGCCATGGCCCGCCGAAATCGCGAGCGCCAGCGCGATCGTGGCGCTTTGCCGGCCTTGCGGTTTGCCGCCGCCGATCGGCCGAAGCAGCGGCGTGATGAGCGCAAAGGCCGCGGTGGGCGAAGCGGCAAGACCGGCGATCAGGCCCAAAGACGCCGCTATCCAATTTGCCCCGAGCCATCGCCAGCGATCGATCTGCGCCATGAGCCGATCCGACGCCGCCGTCGTTTCTGCGAGACTGGCGATGAAGCTTGCGGCGACGATCACCAGGCCGGGAGAATAGATTTTTTCGCCAAAACCGCCACCGAACAGGCTGCCGAGCTGGGAGATAGGGTATCCCGCGACATAGCCAAACGCGGTGGCCGCGACCAAGAGCACCACGAACGGATGGAAATGCCGCCACTGCGTTGCGACGATGATAATGACAACGGCAATAGCAAACACGAGCGCCTGGGATAACGGCATGCCGTACATCGACGATCCGCCCTCTCTGCGCCGGCGCCGGACGCAGCCGCGCTCATGGCATCATTGGTATTTTGCTTTTATTTAAAGCATGATCGCGAAATAACGTCACCGGTATTCGGACCTTAAAGGACAACGGCCGATGAGCGTCGGCGCTGCAAGGCGGATTTGCGTCAGAATCTGCGCGCTGTTCTTTGTTGTGCTCGTTGGTCAAGGTCTTGCGGGCCATGATCTCGCGCGCGCCGCGCCAGCCGACTTCATCCATGCCGACGGCACGCGGCTCGTCGATGGCCACGGCGACAATTTTGCCGTTCGCGGTATCAATCTCGGCAATTGGCTGGTCCCCGAAGGCTACATGTTCAAGTTCAAGCATGCGCTCAGCCCGACGGAGATTGCGCGGCTCGTTGAGGCGCTGGTCGGCGCCGAGGCGGCGTCGCGCTTCTGGACGGAATTTCGCGATGTCTATGTCGGCAAGGCGGATATCGATTTTCTGAAAGCGGCGGGCTTCAATACCGTTCGCGTCCCGCTCGACTGGCGGTTGTTCGTCGCGTCCGGCGATAACGGCCACAGCGCCGAG
This sequence comes from uncultured Alphaproteobacteria bacterium, assembly GCA_963743395.1. Lineage (GTDB taxonomy): Bacteria > Pseudomonadota > Alphaproteobacteria > Rhizobiales > Xanthobacteraceae > BOG-931. The sequence continues at coordinate 912,884 of CAVUPV010000013.1, read as the reverse complement.
CCGATCGGCGGCAATGACCGGTTCGACGGTCCGGGCTGGTCGCTGCTCGACCGGTTGGTCCAATGGTGTCGCGACGCCGGGCTGCGCGTGATCCTCGATCTGCACGCCGCGCCGGGCGGGCAGACCGGCGTCAATCACGATGACGGTCCGGGTTTTCCGCTCACCTTCTACGTGCCGTGCTATCGGGCGCTCACCATCGCGCTCTGGCGAAAACTCGCCGCGCATTATCGCGATGAAACCGCCATCCTCGGCTACGACCTGTTGAACGAACCGATCTCGCCCTATAGCGACGTCGATTATCTCAACCCGCAGCTGGAGCCGCTCTATCGCGACATCGTCGCCGCCATTCGCAGTGTCGATCGAAACCACGTGGTGCTGCTCGGCGGCGGCCAATGGGATACCAATTTCGCCGTGTTCGGCCGGCCGTTCGACGGCAACGCCATTTATACCTACCACAAATTTTGGATCAGTCCGGCCCGCGACGGTCTGCAAGAATATCTCGATTTCAGCAATCGCTGGAACGTACCGGTGCTGATCGGCGAGACCGGCGAGTACGACAACGGGTGGAACGATAAATTCCGCCGGCTGCATGAGCGGTTCGGCATCGGCTGGATTTTCTGGCCCTACAAGAACCTCGACTCCGATCTGTCGGTAGTGTCGATCCAAAAGCCGGCGGGCTGGGATTTGATCGCCAATGCAGGCAGCCTGGGCAATGCCGTCTTGCCGCCCCGCGAACAGGCGCAGGCGATCCTCGATGCTTATCTGGAGGCCGCGAAATTTCGCAACGTCCGCGTCAACGCCGATTATCTCGCGTCCCTCGGTCTTGTCGCGCCATAGTGGGTGCGTCGCCTCGGCCGATCGTTTATGGTGTCGGCAGTCATGGTCAAACAGCACGATCACGCTCATGCCGCCGGTGAGGCGGAACGCTGGAAGCACGACGGCGTGTGCGTCATTCCGGGCAACCAGCTCGATCCCAACGTGCCTTCGACGCCGGGCATGGACCGCAAGGCGGCGATCAATTTCGCCCGCGCCGGCGCACAAAAACTTTGGGCCGGTACGGTGACGATCAAGCCGAACGCGAAAACCGGCGCGCATCATCACGGCCACCTCGAAAGCATCATCTACGTGGTTCGCGGCAAAGCGCGCATGCGCTGGGGCGAGCACCTGCAATTCACCGCCGAAGCCGATCCCGGCGATTTCATCTTCATCCCGCCCTACGTGCCGCATCAGGAGATCAACGCCAGCCCGGATCAGGTTCTGGAATGCGTGCTGGTGCGCAGCGACGGCGAGGCCATCGCCATCAATCTCGACATCGAGCCGGTGGAAAAGCCGGAAACCGTATTGTGGGTGGACCCGATCCACCGCGATCCGGCAGAGAAGCAAATAAAACGGGGAGGCTGCTGCGATGACGACGCCGATCGCGCTCAAAAACATCACCATTCATCCGGTCGTCGAGCAGGCACGCTGCACCGACTTCGACGTGATGGGATTTTTTCCGGCGCTGACCAAGGAGCTATTCGACGAGAACCGCTCCTGGCTCGAGCCCGACTTCGTCGATCCCGCCAATAACGGGCTGGTGCTTTGCATCCAGAGTTTCGTCATCAAGACGCCGCACCACAATATTCTAATCGACGCCTGCGTCGGCAATCACAAGCCGCGGCCGGCGCGCCCGTTCTGGAACATGCTCAACCACGACCGCTTCGAGAAGGGACTGGCTGCCACCGGTCTCGCGATCGACGACATCGATTACGTCATGTGCACGCATCTGCACGGCGATCATGTCGGCTGGAACACCCGTCTCGACAACGGACGCTGGGTGCCGACCTTCCCCAAGGCGCGCTACATCATGTCCGACCGCGAGCTGACCTACTGGACGGCGCGGGAGAAGGACAATGCGGCCAGTTGCCCGTGGATCACCGATTCGGTGCTGCCGATCATCGCCGCCAAGCGCGAGCAGATCGTCAAAAGCGATTTCGCCTTCAACGAGCAGGTGCGGTTTGTGCCGTCGCCCGGCCACACCATCGATCACTTCTCGGTGCTGGTCGGTCTCGCCGGCGCGGACGTGCTGATCACCGGCGACATGATCCATTCGCCCATCCAGGGCAGATATCCCGAGCTCGGCATGATGTCGGATTACGATTCCAAGCAGGCCGAACAAACGCGGCGCACAATTTTCGACCGCTTCTGCGAAGAGCCGACGATCATGTGCGCGACCCATTTCCCCGCGCCCTCGACCGGCCGCGTACGCCGCTGGGATAACGGCTACAAATTCGTGGCGGTAACCGGTTGACGCTAAACCGCACTCCAGGCCGGCGCGACCAAGGCACGCGGCGACAAAAAAGCGTGACTTAAATCTGAGATTTGGCCGATTGTGGCAATTGCCCAATCTTGCGCCGTGATTTCCGGTATGTGACAGTGACTCGTCCCGGGGGGCAAATGTCCTAGGGCGTCTTAGAGGAGGGACTAAATGCGCCGATTTCGACTGTCATTGTATCTCGCGCTCGCGTTGGTAGGCCTCGCTTTTGCCGGATCAAGCGTCCGGGCTGAGCCCTGCACGGTTGGGCTGGGCGTGCACAATCATGCCTGGATCATGCTGAAGGGACAGAAACTCGCACAATGCACCTCGGCTGCCGGCTGCAAGTGCGTATCGTGCTGGAATATTCTCGGCGGAGCGCCGTCTGCGACCTGTTACCCGCTCTTCGTCTCCATGGCGAAGTGACAACCGGCCCGAAGGCTTATTGATTGTCGCGGTTGTCTGATAGATTTTTCGCGCGGCGCTGGCGGAGCTTCTGGCTTCCTCGGCGCCGCGCGATGATGCATTCGAGCTCTTGGAGTAATAAGCCGTCTATTGGCCACGTCGCGCGGCGCTGGCGAAACGCTTGGCTTCCTCGGCGGCGCGGAACAGGGCTTTCGCCTTGTTGATGCATTCCTGTTGCTCAAAACCCGGATCGCTGTCGGCGACGATGCCGGCGCCGGCCTGCACATACATGGTGCCGTCCTTGATGAGCGCGGTGCGCAACACGATGCAGGAATCCATCTCCTCGCCGGCGGAAAAGTAACCGACGGCGCCGGCATAGAGCGAGCGCTTCTCCTTTTCCAATTCGTCGATGATCTGCATGGCGCGCACTTTCGGCGCGCCCGATACGGTGCCGGCCGGAAATCCGGCGGCAAGCGCGTCGATCGCGTCGTTGTCGTTGCGCAATTTACCTTCGACGTTGGAGACGATGTGCATGACCTGACTGTAGCGTTCGATGAAAAACTGGTCGGTGACCTTCACCGTGCCGATTTCGGCGACGCGGCCGACGTCGTTTCTACCGAGGTCGAGCAGCATCAAATGCTCGGCGCGTTCCTTGGGATCGGCGAGGAGCTCGGTTTCCAGCGCCAAATCTTCGTGCGGCGTCGCGCCGCGCGGGCGGGTGCCGGCGATCGGACGGATGGTGACAACGCCGCCGGCGACTTTGACGAGGATTTCCGGGCTCGATCCGGCCACGGCGAAACTGCCGAAATCGAGAAAATAAAGATACGGCGACGGATTGACGCGGCGCAGCGCGCGGTACAGCGCGAACGGCGGTAGCGCGAACGGCGCTTCGAAACGCTGCGACAGCACGACCTGAAAAATATCGCCGGCGGCAATGTAATCCTTTGCTTGCAAAACCATGCGCTTGTATTCATCCGGCGTCGTGTTGGATTGCGGGGTGACGTCGAGCGGACCGGTGTGGATTTCGCGCGCCGATTTGTCGAGCGGTTTGTCGAGCGCGTCGACGATGGCGGCGAGGCGGTCGGTGGCGCGGGCCAACGCCGCTTTCTCGCTCACACCGGCATGCGCCCGCACCGGCGTGACGACGGTGATGGAGTCCTTCACCGCGTCGAAGACGATGACCACGGTGGGGCGGACCAGGATGGCATCGGGAATGCCGATCGGGTCGCGCGACGGCGGCGGCAAGTCCTCGAGCAGCCGCACCATGTCGTAGCCGAGATAACCGAATACGCCGGCGGCCATCGGCGGCAATGCGGCCGGCAGCGCGATGCGGCTCTCGGCGATCAGGTTGCGCAACGCCGCGAGCGGTGCGTCATTGGCCGGAACGAACGCCGCAGGATCGGTCGCGACCGTGCGGTTGATCTCGGCGGCTTTGCCGTTGACGCGGAAAATCAGATCCGGCTCGAGGCCGATGATCGAATAGCGCCCGCGCACGGCGCCGCCCTCGACCGATTCGAGGAGAAAATTCATGCTGGACGAACCGCTGGGCCGCGAGCCGGCGACCTTGAGGAACGCCGAAACCGGCGTTTCCAGATCAGCGACCAGCGTCGTCCACACGGCCTGCGCTTCGCCGGCCGCATAACGGGCGGCGAATGATTGCGCCGAAGGCTCGACTTGCATTTAGTTAGTGTCCGGCGCGTTATTTTGGCCCATGGCCTGCGCCAGCACCGCGGCATTGACGTTGGTGCCGAGATCGTTTTCAAGCCGGGCGACGTATTGGCCGATCACGTCGTCGCCCAATTGACGCTGCACGGTTTGCTGAAGGTCCTTGCCCTCGGTCGAATTCGGATCGAGCGCCGGCGTTTTGACGCCGGTCACCCGGAACACGATCCATTGCGTCGGATCGTTGCCTTCGCCGCCGCCGAAGGCGTCCTTGGCGGTATGGAAGACCGCGTCGATCGTCTTCGGCGACATACCGGGGACCGCGCCGCGGCGATTGAAATCGTTCGCCGTCTCGATTTTTAACCCGTTCGACGCGGCCAGCGTATTGAACGGCGTGCCGGTCTTGAGCTTGTCGAGAAGATCGTTCGCTTTGCTCCGCAGTCGCGACGCCGTCTCATTGGTCCGCCACTGTTGCTCGACCTGCGGCTTAACCTCGTCGAGGCCGCGATCGTGCGCCGGTGTGATACCGGCCACGTCAAACCAGACATAGCCGCCGTCGGCGTCGATCGGATCGTTGTCGACGCCGACATCGGAAGCAAAGGCGGCATTGATGACTTCGGTGCCGTGCGGCAGATTGACGACCGGCTTGCCGTCCGGATCGAGACCGTTGCGGCTGACCGCGTCATAGGTCACCATCGCAAGCTTCTCCTTCGCCGCCGCCTGTTCGAGCGTCATGCCGCCGGCGCGGTCGTCCTCGATTTTGTCGTGAATATCCTGCACTTGCGGCTTGGCACGCTCGAGTGCAAGGTCGTTACGCAGTTGCGGCGTGACATCGGCGAGCGATTTGGTCACTTCCGGATCGATCGCAAGGACGGTGACGAGCACGGCGCCGAACCGGCCTTGCATCGGCGCGCTGACTTCGCCCTGCTTGAGCGAAAAGGCGGCGTCACCGACGGCCGGATCGACGATGGCCGACTTCGCCACCGTGCCGAGATCGATGTCCTGATCCTTCAGCCCGCGCTCGGCGGCGATGGCGGCAAAGCTTGTGCCGCTCTTGATGCGGTCGGCGGCGGTCTGCGCGTCCGCCATGGCCGGAAACACGATCTGCTCGATATGCCGGCGTTCCGGAGTGGTGAAGCTCGCGCGCCGCACGTCGTAGGCCTTCTTCAGGTCGTCGTCGGAAATCTCCATCCATTTCGCCAGTTCCGCAGGCGTCGCGGTGACGGTATCGATCTTGCGGTATTCCGGCGCGCGGAACAGCGTCTTGCGCGCATCGAAATATTTTTCGAGCTGGTCGTCGGTTGCCTGCGGAATGCCGCCGGCTTGCGCCGCGCCGAGCGCCACGAATTCGACACTGCGCTGTTCGTTCCGATACTGATTGATGGCGTCGAACCAGGCTTTGGGCGGCACGATGCCGCCGGACACCGAATCGATGATCTGCCGCCGCAGCTCGGTTTGCCGCTGGTCGGCGATGAAGCGCTGCTCAGTCAGCCCCATGCTATGTAACACCTCGTCGAAGCGGGCGCGGTCGAACTGGCCGTTCACGGTTTGCAGATTCGGATCGGCCGCGATGTTCGCCGCGATCTCGCTGTCGGCAAGGCCCAATCCCATCTGATGGGCGCGCTGATCGAGCCCGGCTTGCGCGATCATTTCGGCAAGCACCTGGTGGTCGAGGCCGAGCGCGCTGGCCTGGTCGGGCGGCAAGGGATGGCCGAGTTGACGGCTGACCTGCTCCAGCCGGTCCTGATAGTTCTGGCGGAATTGCTCAATCGGGATTTCAACGCCGCCGATCTTGGCGAGCGTCGAATTGCCGAAGCCGCGAAAGATGTCGTTGATGCCCCAGACCGCAAAACTGCCGGCGAGCAGCGTCATGACCACGGCCATCACGGCGCGGCCGAGCCAGTTTTCGGAGGCTTTGCGGATACCTCGCAGCATGGGTCCGATACTATGGTTGGAAGGCGGCGCACTATAGGGAGCGGGAACATTCGCTGCAACCGACGGGTTTTACAGCTAAAACGCCCCTTTTCCACCTGCAATGGCTCTGCTAACGCCTCTTTGTCGCAGCACTTTTTGGAGACACCATGGCGCTTCGACCGTTGGTCGCCGGCAATTGGAAAATGAACGGGCTCAAAGCCTCGATCGGCGAGCTCGAAAAGATCATTGCCGGCGCACGCGGGCTGGCTCAAAGCTCTGCCAATGTCGATGTGATGGTCTGCCCGCCGGCAACGCTGATCGCGGGTTTCGCGGCGGCCGCGCGCGCGTCGCCGGTCGCGATCGGCGCTCAGGACTGCCACGCGCTCCCCGCGGGCGCCTATACCGGCGATATCTCGGCCGAGATGCTGCGCGACGCAGGCGCGGAAGCCGTCATCGTCGGCCATTCAGAACGCCGCGAGTACCATGGCGAAACTGATGCGGCGGTCCGCGCCAAGGCAGCTGCCGCGCAGCGCGCCGGCCTTGCCGCAATCGTCTGTATCGGCGAAACGCGCGCTGAGCGCGATGGCGGGCGCGCCGAGGATGTAGTGCGCACACAACTCGACGGCTCGCTGCCGGAGGGTGCCGCGGGCGTCGTGGTTGCGTATGAGCCGATCTGGGCGATCGGCACCGGGCTGACGCCGACTCGGAGCGACGTCGGCGCCATTCACGGCTTTATCCGGAAGCGGCTTGCGGCGCGCTATGGCGACGCGGGCGGGGGAGTTCGCATTCTTTACGGCGGTTCGCTCAAACCGGGCAACGCCAAGGACTTGCTGACGGTGGAAAATGTCGACGGTGCGCTGATCGGCGGCGCGAGCCTTCACGCCGACGAGTTCCTGGCGATTGCCGCCGTCTATGTCAGACCGGCGGCCTAACTTCGCCCCGCCCTCAGATGGATCGGCACTTGCGGGACAATGGGCGCCGGAGCCACCGGATCCGCTTGCGCGGCCGGGGGCGTCGCGTCGTTCGATGCGGTGCGAAAGTCCGTATTGCCGGTCCGGTAAACGATGACGGCGGCGGTGAGCACCGCGCAGAACACGGCCGCGGCGAACCACAACCCGGTTGCGTCCGCGGCGTTCTCAAATTCAAATTTGGCCGGAAGCGGCCCGAATTTGAGGTCTTGCTTGCTTAGTTCTTTGCCCATCGAACCCGCCATTTCAAGAAGGCGCCAAGAGACCGTGTGGATAACGCCCGTGGAGCCCTTCCGGTGCCATAGGGCAGGTATGCAAAGGGCCGTTCGGTTAACGGTTGTGGCGCCGCAACGGCCATAGAAATGCCGGCGCGGATCGTGTAGAGACCCCGCGGCTTCCTATATGAAGACGCGGGCAGGGGTGGCGGGCGGCTTTCCCCGGCTCTGCCGCAGGCGGATAACACCGAAATGCTGACGGTTATTATTGTCGTTCATCTGATGCTGGTCATGGCCCTGATCGGCGTCGTGCTGCTGCAGAAATCCGAGGGCGGCGGCCTCGTCAGTTCGACCTCGGGCTTCTTGACCGGACGCGGCACCGCGAACGTTTTGACGCGCACAACGGCGCTGCTTGCCGCGGGCTTTTTCGCCACCAGCCTGGCTTTGTCGTGGTTGGCAAGTTTCGAGCGCCATCCTGCTTCGATCATCAATACGTCCGGCGCGCCGGCAGGTCAGGAATCGCCGGTACTGCCGCCGAGCGGCAATCTGCTCAACCAGTTGCAGAAGGGCCTGCCGGGTCTGCCCGCCGCGCCGGGAACGGCGCCAAGTTCGCAGCAAAGCCCGGCGCCGGAGCCGGGCGGGCCGCAAGTCCCGCAGTCGCACTAGCGAGAAACGATGGCCGCAGAGAACACTCCGCATCAGTTCAAACTGATCACAGCGCGGGGGCTCCGGCTCTGCGTAAGGATTGCGGTGTAAGGACATGCAACTGAACTGGTTTTGCGGTCGTAGAGGGACTGTTCCACAGCGCGCGGCAGATATTCCCGAAAATCGCTCGTCGAATCGAGTGGCGGGGGCTAAGCAGTAGGTCCCATGGCGCGGTACATCTTCATCACCGGCGGCGTGGTCTCCTCACTTGGCAAGGGTCTGGCTTCCGCGGCGCTCGGTGCGCTGTTGCAGGCGCGGGGCTATAAAGTCCGCCTGCGCAAGCTCGATCCCTATCTCAACGTCGATCCCGGCACGATGTCGCCGTACCAGCACGGCGAAGTTTTCGTCACCGATGACGGCGCGGAAACCGACCTCGATCTCGGCCATTACGAGCGCTTTACGGGCCGGCCGGCGACGCGTCAGGACAACATCACCACCGGCCGCATTTATCAGGAAATCCTCGCCAAGGAGCGGCGCGGCGATTATCTTGGCGCCACCATCCAGGTCATTCCGCACGTCACCAATGCGATCAAGGAGTTCGTCCGCCACGGCAACGACGATTTCGATTTCGTACTGTGCGAGATCGGCGGCACGGTCGGCGACATCGAAGGCCTGCCCTACTTCGAAGCCATCCGGCAGCTCGGCAACGATTTGCCGCGCGGCGATGCCATCTACATTCATTTGACGCTGATGCCGTTCATTCCGAGCGCCGGCGAGCTGAAAACCAAACCGACCCAGCACTCGGTGCGCGAATTGCGCGCCATCGGCATCCAGCCCGACATTCTGTTGTGCCGCACCGACCGGCCGATCCCCGAGAGCGAGCGCCGCAAACTGGCGCTGTTCTGCAATGTACGCGAAAGCGCGGTGATCGAAGCGCGCGATGTCGATAATATTTACGCTGTGCCAGAGGCCTATCACGCCGGCGGCCTCGACGGCGAGGTTTTGGCTGCCTTCGGCATCGAAAATCCGCCCGAGCCCGATCTTGCCACCTGGCATCTCATCAACGAGCGCATCCGCAATCCGGAAGGCGACGTCACCATCGCCATCGTCGGCAAATATACCGGCATGAAGGACGCCTATAAGTCGCTAATCGAGGCGCTGTCGCACGGCGGCATTTCCAACAAGGTGAAAGTCAAGCTCGACTGGATCGAAAGCGAAGTGTTCGAGAACGAGGATCCGGCGCCGTTCCTCGAACATGTCGACGGCATTCTGGTGCCGGGCGGTTTCGGCCAGCGCGGCGCCGAGGGAAAAATCCGCGCGGCACAGTTCGCGCGCGAGCGCCATGTGCCGTATTTCGGCATCTGCTTCGGCATGCAGATGGCGGTGATCGAGGCGGCGCGCAATCTGTGCGGTATCGAGCAGGCCAACTCGACCGAATTCGTCGCGACGCCTGAGCCGGTGGTCGGCCTGATGACGGAATGGATGAAGGGCAACGAATTGCAGAAGCGCGGCGTCGGCACCGATATGGGCGGCACCATGCGGCTTGGCGCCTATCCCGCGGTGCTGCAGCGCGGCTCTCGCGTCGCCGAGATTTATGGCGCCGGCGAGATTTCCGAGCGGCACCGCCACCGCTATGAGGTCAACACCGCCTACAAGGACCGGCTTGCCCAGCATGGCATGCGGTTTTCCGGCATGTCGCCCGACGGCATCCTGCCGGAGATCATCGAATACGATGACCATCCGTGGTTCATCGGCGTGCAATTCCATCCCGAGCTGAAATCTCGGCCGTTCGCGCCACATCCGCTGTTCTCGTCGTTTATCGGGGCGGCGGTGGAGCAGAGCCGGCTGGTGTAATATCGTCATTGCGAGCGAAGCTAAGCAATCCAGTCTGCGACGAGGCCTGGATTGCTTCGTCCCTTTGCTCCTCGCAATGACGAAACAGGAGAGGAAAACCCATGATCTACGAAATGCGCGTCTATCGCACTGTGCCGGGCAGGCTGCCGGCTTTGCTTAAGCGGTTCGAAAACATCACGCTGAAACTGTGGGACAAGCACGGCATCAAACAGGCCGGTTTCTGGACCACGCTGATCGGCGATTCCAACCAGGAACTGACTTATATGCTGGCGTGGGAATCGCTCGCCGACCGCGAGAAGAAATGGAACGCCTTCATGGCTGATCCGGCATGGGTTTCGGCGCGCGCCGACAGCGAGAAGGATGGTCCGATCCTGCAGAACGCCAGCAATCAAATCCTGCAGCCGACCGCGTTTTCCGCCGTTAAATAGGCGCCGGCAGGCACGGTTGACCAGGCCGCGTGCCGGCTTCATGGTCGCCCCGCAAGGGTGCTCATGACCGCAAAAACGGCCGCAAAACCGAACGCCGTCGTCACCGTCGGCACGGCGAAGTTCGGCAACGCTTTGCCGCTCGGCTTGATCGCCGGGCCGTGCGCGCTGGAAAGCCGCGCGCATGCCTTCGAGATGGCGGTGGCACTGAAGGAGATCACCGCCAAGCTCAAACTCGGCTTCGTCTATAAAACTTCGTTCGACAAGGCGAACCGCACCAGCGCGGCGAGCGGCCGCGGCATCGGGCTCGAGCGGGCGCTCGCGATTTTTGCCGAGCTGCGCGAAAAACTCGGGCTCGTGGTGCTCACCGACGTGCACGAGCCGGAGCAATGCGCGCGCGTTGCCGAAGTAGTGGACGTTCTCCAAATCCCGGCTTTCTTGTGCCGGCAGACCGATCTACTTGTCGCCGCCGCAAAAACCGGTCGCGCCGTCAACGTCAAGAAAGGCCAATTCCTCGCGCCGTGGGACATGGCGAACGTGGTCGCCAAGGTCACCGGCGCCGGCAATGCCAATGTGCTCGTCACCGAGCGCGGCGTGTCGTTCGGCTACAACACGCTCGTTTCCGATATGCGAGCGCTGCCGGTGCTGCAAAAAATCGGCGCGCCGGTGATTTTTGACGCGACACATTCGGTGCAGCAGCCGGGCGGGCGGGGCGGCACATCCGGCGGCGAGCGCGACTACATTGCGGTGCTGGCGCGGGCGGCGGTGGCAGTCGGCGTCGCGGGGGTTTTTATCGAGACCCATCAGGATCCGGATAAGGCGCCCTCCGACGGACCGAATATGATCCCGCTCAATGACTTGCCTACGCTTCTTGAGCGATTGATCGAATTCGACGCCTTGGCCAAAAGAGGCTAACGGCGGGGACACTGGCCGCAGCTCTGCGGCGCTTGCGCCGGACCTCATGCGGGTCTTCGTGCCTCTTGCCGCGGGAGCTTAAAACTCCCATCATTTGTGCATCGGCCAGGGGTGCTGCGCCAAAAAGCGCGGCTGAGATCACACCCGTCGAACCTGTCTGGGTCATACCAGCGAAGGGAGCCGCGTTGAACGGAACGGCAAAATCCATCGCATCGATCGGCAAAGCGCCGCGCGTCACCATTATCGGCGCGGGCGTCATTGGCCTCGGCATCGCCTGGCGCCTTGCCGGGCGGGCCGAGGTGGCCGTCTTCGACCGCGGTAAAGCTGGCGGGGGCGCGAGCAATGCGGCGGCCGGCATGCTCGCCGCCTGCAGCGAAGCAGAGCCCGGCGAAAACGCTTTGGTCGCGCTTGGCCGCGACAGTCAGGCGCGCTGGCCGGCTTTCGCCGATGAGCTGTTGCGCTCAAGCGGCGTCGATGTGGAATTGCGCCGCGAGGGCACACTGGTTTTGGCGCTCACCGCGGACGACCAGGCCGAGATCGCGCATCGCCTTGCGTTTCAGCAAAAACTCGGCCTGCCGCTGGAATGGCTGTCGTCGGCGGCGACGCGGGCGAAAGAGCCGCATCTGGCCGGCAAAATCGCGGGCTCGGTATTCAGTCCGCAGGATCATCAGGTCGACAACCGGAAACTCAGTGCTGCGCTGCGCATTGCCGCCGAAGCCGCTGGTGCGAAGATCCACGAGAATCGGCCGGTGAAGGAGATTTCGCTGCACGGCGGCCGCGCCAATGGCGTCGTGTTCGAAGACGCCACGCGCTTCGAAGCCGACATCGTGGTGCTCGCCGCCGGCGCGTGGTCGCGCAGCATCGGCGGATTGCCGCCCGACCGCCGGCCGCCGGTGCGCCCGGTAAAGGGCCAGATGCTGGCGCTGCGCATGGATGCCGCGACGCCGTTGCTCAATCACGTTTTGTGGGCGCCGGGCGCCTATCTCGTGCCGCGGCGCGACGGGCGGCTCATCGTCGGCGGCACCGTCGAGGAAAAGGGCTTTGACGAGACCATCACCGCCGGCGGTATGCTCACACTGCTTGAAGCGGCATGGCGCGCCGTTCCGGCGATCGAGGAATTGCCGATCGACGAGATTTGGGTCGGGCACCGGCCGGGCAGCCGCGACGACGCGCCGATCCTCGGCCGCGCGCCGCTCGACAACCTGTTCTACGCCACCGGCCATCATCGCAACGGCATTTTGCTGGCGCCGGTGACGGCGGACGCCATGGCCAAGCTCATCCTCGACGATGTGGTCGACTCGGCGATCCGGCCGTTCGGGCTCGAACGGTTTTTGCCGGCGCGGGCGGCGGAGTAGGAGAGGCCGGTGAGCGAAGCCATCATCCGCGTCAACGGTGAAAACGAGCGGCTCGCTGTCGCGACGCTTGAAGCGCTGGTGGCGGAGAAGGCGATCGATACCGCGCAGCGGGGCATCGCGGTCGCGCTCAACGGTTCGGTGGTTCCGCGCGCGTCCTGGCGCGAGACACTGCTGCGCGCCGGCGACAGCGTCGAGATCGTGCGCGCGCGGCAGGGAGGCTGAAATAATGACGAACACGACAAGCAGTGTTTCCCGCCGCTTGTCCCCGCGAAAGCGGGACCCATTGCCGGATTCCCGCTTGCGCGGGAATGAGCGGAATTGGTTTTAGGAGCAGCAACAGATGTCCGATCCCCTCGTCATTGCCGGCCATGAATTCGGCTCGCGGCTGTTTCTCGGCAGCGCCGGCTACCCGAACCGCAAGATGATGCTCGACGCCGTTGCGGCGAGCGGCACGCAGATGGTCACCGCCTCGATCCGCCGTATCAGCCTCGCTGGCGACGACGAAAGCCTGATCGAGCTTTTGGCCGGGCGCGTAAAATTCCTGCCCAACACGGCGGGCTGCCAGACCGCGAAGGATGCGGTGCTGACCGCGGAGCTGGCGCGCGAAGCGCTGGACACCAACTGGATCAAGCTCGAAGTGATCGGTGACCGCGAACTGCTTTATCCGGACGTCGAGGAGCTGTTGCAGGCGACGCAAACGCTGGTCGACAAGGGTTTTGTCGTGCTGCCCTATTGCACCGATGATCCGGTGACCTGCCGCAAGCTTGCCGATGCCGGCGCCGCGGCCGTGATGCCGCTCGGCTCGCCGATCGGCTCCGGCCTCGGTATTTCCAATCCGCATCTCATCGAGCTGATTTGCGCGCGTTCGCCGGTTCCGGTGGTGCTCGATGCCGGCATCGGCACTGCGTCCGACGCAACGCTCGCCATGGAGCTCGGCTGCGCCGCGGTACTGGTCAATACCGCGGTGTCGAAGGCGCAAAATCCGGTGCTGATGGCGCAAAGCCTGCGCGCGGCGGTCGAAGCCGGCCGGCTGGCGCGGCTCGCCGGCCGCATCGCCAAGCGCAGCCACGCCGAGCCGTCGAGCCCGCAATTGGGGCTGGTCGGGACGTAAGACGGCGGGTTACGCCATCATCTCCCGCACCAGCGGCATCACCTTGCGGCCGTAAAGCTCGATGCAGCGCATGATTTTCTCGTGGCTCAGCGCGCCGGCCGAATACTTCATGTCGAAGCGCGAAATGCCGAGCGCCTTCGCCGTGGTGGCGATGCGGCGCGCCACAGTTTCCGGCGCGCCGAGATGGAGCGAGCCGCTCTCGGCCTCGCGCTCGAACTCGGCGCGCTGCATGGGCGGCCAGCCGCGCTCGGCGCCGATGCGGTCGCGCATCGCCTTATAGTCGGCCCATAACTCCTCGCGCGCTTTTTCGTCGGTGTCGGCGACATAGCCGTGCGAATGGACGCCGATCTCGCGTGGCGGCCGGCCATATTGCGCGAACGCGCGGTGATAGAGATCGACATAGGATTTGAAGCGGTTCGGATCGCCGCCGATGATGGCGAGCATCAGCGGCAGATCATAATGCGCCGCCCGCACCACCGATTCCGGGCTGCCGCCGACGCCGACCCAGACCTTGAGCGGAGGGTTCTCGACCGGCGGATAGATTTTCTGATTGGTCAGGGAAGGGCGGGTGTGGCCCTGCCACGTCACCGGCTCGTTCTTTAAGAGTGCGGCGAAAAGATCGAGTTTCTCGTCGAACAGTTCTTCGTATTTCGACAGATCGAAACCGAATAGTGGAAACAACTCGGTGAACGAGCCGCGGCCGAGGATCACTTCGGCGCGGCCGTTCGAGACGGCGTTGAGCGTCGAGAAACGCTGAAACACGCGGATCGGATCGTCCGACGACAGCACCGTGACCGACGAGCCGAGATGGATGCGCCGGGTGCGCGACGCGATGGCGGCGAGCACGACGTCGGGAGCGGAAATAGCGAAATCGGGGCGATGATGTTCGCCAAGTCCGATGAAGTCGACGCCAAGCTCGTCCGCCAGCACCGCCTCGTCGACCACGTCGCGGACGACTTGCGCATGGGTCAGCGGCGTTCCATCCGGCCCGGCGGTGATGTCGCCGAAAGTGTCAAGCCCGAGTTCGAGTTGCTGCGCCATCGCTTGCCATCGATCCGTTCACTGTTCATCCCGCGACATATTTCCGGCGTGGCTTGATTAGCACGCCGGGGCGCGGTCAAATCGGCCCATCGCACCGTGGCCAAGTCGAGCTTGGCAGAAAAATGCCAGGAAAAATGCGTCGCGCCCAGTGCGGCGGCCAGATGGGGGTACGCCATGACGGATATCAAGAAGAATATAGGCACGACATGTGTTGCCGCCGCCGCTTTGGCGCTGTTGGCAGGTCCGGCTATCGCTCAGCAGAAGACGGTCAAGATCGGCTTCGTCTCGACCTTCAGCGGCCCAGTCGCTGCGATCGGCAACGATATGAAGAATTCATTCGAGCTCGCGCTCGATCATCACGGCCGCAAGCTTGGCGGCCTGCCGGTCGAGGTCACTTACGTGGACGATCAGCTCAAGCCGGACATCGGGGTGCAGAAGACCCAGGAACTGATCGAATCCGATCATGTCGACTTCATCGTCGGCTATATCTGGTCGAACGTGCTGTTGGCGTCGCTCAAGCCGATCGTCGATTCAAAAACCATGACGATCGTCACCAATGCCGGGCCGTCGCAAGTCGCCGGCGAACTGTGCTCGCCTTACGTGTTCTCGACCTCGTGGCAGAACGATCAGACACCGGCGGCGGTCGGCCAGTACATGAATCAGAAGGGCGTGAAGACGGCGTTCCTGCTCGGCCCGAATTATGCCGCCGGCAAGGACATGCTGGCCGGCGTGCAGACGAGCTTCAAAGGCCAGATTGTCGGCCAGGAACTTACCCGCTGGCCCGACCAGCTCGATTTCTCCGCCGAACTGTCGAAGGCGCGCGAAGCGAAACCCGACGCGATTTTCGCGTTCTATCCGGGCGGCGCCGGCGTGCAGTTTGTGACGCAATACGTGCAGGCCGGCCTGAAGGGCCAGATTCCGCTCTACACCGCGTTCACCATCGACGACCTGTCGCTGCCCCGGCTGAAGGATCTCGCGGTGGGTGTTCCCGGCGCGCAGGAATGGGTCAACGATCTGCCCAATGCGGCGAACCAGAAATACGTCGCCGACTACAAGGCGAAATACAGTTCGTCACCGTCGTTCTACGGCGCACAGACTTATGACGCCGTGGCGCTGATCGATTCCGCCGTCACCGCGGTCAAGGGCGACCTGTCCAACAAAGAAGGCATGCGCAAGGAAATGGAGAAGGCCGACTTCAAGTCGGTGCGCGGCAATTTCAAGTTCGGCAACAACCACATCCCGATCCAGAATTTCTATCTGCAGGATGCGATGAAGAATGCCGACGGCAGTTTCGCGCTCAAAACCGTCGCCACCATCGTCAAGGACAACCAGGACCGCTTCCACGACCAGTGCCCGATGAAATGAGCGTTCGTTCTCCCGGCGGCTTCATCGTGAACCAAGATAGCGGAAGGTGGTTTGCTCCCACCAATCGCTGTGCACCGCGCCGAGAATTGCCAGATTAATCGTTCTTTCGAGCGGACTATTGATTGGCACCGCGAATGCGTATTCCTGCGGATCAAATGTCGTATCGATCAGCTCGATCGAGGAACCAAAACCCTGTTGAATAACCCAGGCCAGCAGGGGCTTGTCATATATAAACGCGTCGAGTGAATGCGTGCGCAGCGCTTTAAGGCCATCCTGGGGAGTGGCGAATTTTCGATAGTTTATTTTCAGGCGGGACAGCGTGTCCTCGGTGGACGTTCCGGCGACGGCTCCGACACGAGCGCCCGGCAAATCGCTCACACCGTGCACTGCCCCTTGAAGATGCTTTATCGTGAGCACCGACGTAACGCTGGCGGTGAATACTGCGATTGTGACGATAGAGACGACCATCCACACGATGGCCACGATGCGACCAGGCATACTTCGCGGACCGAAATTTCCGGTACTGCGTTGCGTCATCGCCACGGTCGACCACCAAACACCCGAACTTAATCCCTTCGCGGCACCGCCGCCGAAATCTTCATTGTGACGCCGTTCGAACAGCCAGATGAGAATCCCGACGGCCAATGCCAGGCCGACCAGGGCCATGATCGCTTGGGCAAAGCCAAACGATGTCAACGTGCGGATAATAGGCTGCCAACTTGGCTCCCCGCCTGCCGGAACCGCGATGCCAAGTCCGGTTACGTAAAAGGGCTGCGTGAAATCGAGAATTTGGGCGCGCGCGGCCGTCTCCGTCAGAGCCGCGACGGCAATATCGAACCTGCCGTTCGCGATTCCATCCAGCAACCCTTGCACCGTCGGCTCCTCGGAAAAGCGATAGCGCAGGTGCTGTGCATCGGCGACATGACGCCAGAGATCGATGCTGATGCCGCTCCAGCTGCCGTCCGCGGCCTTCATTGCAAACGGCGGCGTTTCCTTGGTGCCGACCACCAGCTCATGTTGCGCCGCGACATCGGTATTCGCCGAGTCCGGTGTTTGTGCGCGGCACGGTCCGGCGGAAATGAACGCGATGCCGAATAAAGCGGCAATCGTTGGCAAGCCGCGCTTTATTATCCTCTCGAACATCGCTTACGTCCAAATGTTTGGGTCCAAGAGTTGCAATCTAACATTAAGAGTCATGATTTGGTGAAGTTTGATGCTCGCCGGTGTAAGACGTGGAAGCGAAGCGACGGCTAGGCGCGGGCGTCACTGGGGGAATGCGGCCAGTCGCTGCACAGGAGCAATGCTCTATCTCATCGAGCAATTTTTGAACGGCATCCAGCTTGGCATGCTGCTGTTTCTCCTGGCGGCGGGGCTGACGCTGATCTTCGGCATCATGGACCTCGTCAATCTGGCGCACGGCTCGCTCTATATGATCGGCGCCTATTTCGCCGCTACCTTCGCGGAGTGGACCGGCAGTTTCGTGCTCGGCGCCGTTCTCGCGCTTGCCGCCACAGCAGCCGTCGGCATGGCGCTCGAAGTAATCGCGATGCGGCGGCTTTACGGGCGCGATCATCTCGATCATGTGCTCGGTACATTCGGCCTCCTGCTGTTTTTCAACGAGTTGATCCGGCTGATCTGGGGACCGGCCGGCCTGACGCTGTCGCTGCCGGACGAAATGCTCACTGCCGTGCAAATTCTGCCGGGCCTGTATTATCCGCTTTATCGCCTCGTCATCATCGGCGTGACGCTGGCGGTGGCGCTCGCGCTCTATATCCTGGTGATGCGCACGCGGCTCGGCATGCTGATCCGCGCCGGCGCGTCGAACCGCGAAATGGTCGGCGCGCTCGGCGTCAACATAAAGCTTCTCTACACACTGGTGTTCGGGCTTGGTGCCGCGCTCGCAGGTTTTGCCGGACTCATGCAGGCGCCGATCCTCACCGTGCAGATCGGCATGGGCGAGAACATTTTGATCGCCGCCTTTGTCGTCATCACCATTGGCGGCATCGGCTCGATCCGCGGCGCCTTCATCGCCGCGCTTCTGGTCGGGCTGGTCGACACCGTGGGCCGCACCTTCGTGCCCGATTTGTTGCACGCATTCTTGAGCGAAAGCGCCTCCTCAAGCCTCGGCCGTGCGCTGTCCTCGATGATGATCTACCTGGTGATGGCGCTGGTTTTGATCGTGCGTCCCGAGGGCCTGTTTCCGGCGACGGGCAAATGACCGGCCCCGGCGGAATTTCTGGCGCGCGCCTCATCACACCGCGCGTGGCTCTCAATGCTGCCGTGGTCGTCGGCCTGGCGCTGGTGCCTGTTTACGCCGGCCTCGCGGGTGATCCATTCCTGCTGACGCTGTTTACCCGCGTCATTATTCTGGCGCTGGCGGCCTTGAGCCTCAATCTGATCATGGGTTTCGGCGGCATGGTCAGCTTCGGCCACGCCGCCTATCTCGGAATTGGCGCTTACGCGGTCGGCATTTTGGCAAAGGAGGGCATCGGCTCCGGCTTCGTGCAATGGCCGGTCGCGGTTGCGGCTTCCGCACTCTATGCGCTGGCGGTCGGCGCACTCAGCCTGCGCACGCGCGGCGTCTATTTCATCATGATCACGCTCGCCTTCGCGCAAATGATCTATTACGTCGCCATCGGGCTCGACCGCTATGGCGGTGACGACGGGCTGACGATCTATTCGCCGAGCCAGTTCGGCGGTCTCATCGATCTCAACAACAAGACGCTGTTTTATTATCTGTGTTTCGCGCTGCTTCTGGCGGCCATTTATCTGGTCTGGCGCATCGTCAATTCCCGCTTCGGCATGGTCATCCGCGGCGCGCGGTCGAACGAGCGGCGCATGCGCGCGATCGGATTTCCGACCTTCCGTTACAAGCTCGTCTGCTTCGTGATCGCCGGCGCGATGTGCGGTCTCGCTGGCGCGCTGCTTGCCAATCATACGAACTTCGTCAGTCCGGCGATGATGCACTGGACGCGCTCCGGCGACCTCATCGTCATGGCGGTGCTCGGCGGCATGCATGCGATGTTCGGTCCGCTGATCGGCGCGCTCGTCTTTCTCCTGCTGCAAGAGGGTCTTTCGCACGTCACCGATTATCCCGATCTGATCCTCGGGCCGCTGTTGCTTTTGGTCGCGATCTACGTGCACGGCGGCATCGACGCACTCTTATTCGGAGCCCGCCGTGGCTGACCCATTGCTGCAGACCGAGGGTTTGACCAAGCGGTTCGGCGGCGTGGTCGCCTCCGACGCGATTTCGCTTGGCGTTTTCCCCGGCGAACTGCATGCCATCATCGGGCCGAACGGCGCCGGCAAGACCACGTTGATCGGCCAACTGACCGGCGAGATCGAGCCCGACGGCGGCCGCATCCACTTCGCGGGACGCGATATCACCGCGCTGCCGGTGTACCGGCGAAGCCGGCTCGGGCTCGCCCGCTCGTTCCAGATTGCTTCGCTGTTTGCCGATTTCACCGCGCTCGACAATGTCGCGCTCGCAGTCCAGGCGCATGCCGGGCATTCGTTCCGGTTCTGGCGCGACGCGCGCCGCGACGCCGCGCTGCGCGGGCCAGCCGGCGCCGCGCTTGACCGCGCCGGTCTCGCCGGACGCGCCGATACGCCGGTCGCCGATCTCAGCCACGGTGAGCGCCGCCAGCTTGAAATCGCCATGGCGCTGGCAACCGGGCCGCGGCTTCTGCTACTCGACGAGCCGTTGGCCGGCATGGGCCCGGAAGAATCCGCGCGTCTCGTCGCAACGCTGCGGCAGCTCAAAGGCGCCGTCACCGTGCTGCTGATCGAGCACGACATGGACGCGGTGTTCGCGCTGGCCGACCGCATCAGCGTGCTGGTTTACGGCCGCGTCATCGCCTCCGGAGATGCGGCGGCGATCAAGGCCGATGCCGCTGTACGTGACGCCTATCTCGGCGAACAGGACGTCTTGCAACAGGGAGCGGCCGATGGCTGATGCGCTGCTCGAACTGTCCGATGTCGAAACCAGCTACGGCTTGAGCCGGGTGCTGTTCGGCGTGTCGCTGCGGATCGCGCAAGGCGAAGTGGTTTCGCTGCTCGGCCGCAATGGCATGGGCAAGACCACGACGGTGCGCTCGATCATGGGCCTTACGCCCGCCGCGGCCGGCTCGATCCGGTTCGGCGGCGAGGAAATTCGCCAATTGGCGGCGTACCGCGTAGCCAAACGCGGCATCGGGCTTGTTCCGGAGGGCCGTCAGATTTTTCCCAATCTCACCGCGCGCGAGAATCTGGTCGCCACCGCGTCAAATCGGAGCCGCGGCGCGGACCCGGCGCACGATCGGATTTGGACGCTCGAAAAGGTCTGGACGCTGTTTCCGCGGCTCGCCGAACGCGCCCAAAGCATGGCGAACCTTCTGTCCGGCGGCGAACAGCAAATGCTGGCGATCGGCCGCGCGCTGATGACCAATCCGCGTCTTCTCATCCTCGACGAAGCGACCGAAGGTTTGGCGCCGCTCATCCGGGAGGAGATCTGGCGCTGTCTCGCGCGCTTGCGCGCCGCCGGCCAGTCGATCCTGGTGATCGACAAGAATGTCGCGGCGCTCACCCGCATCGCCGACCGCCATTACGTCATCGAGCGCGGCCGCGTGGTGTGGAGCGGAACGTCGGCGCAACTGGCCGGCGCGCCAGAGATTCAGCACCGGCATCTCGGGATTTGAGTGCTCCACCGTCCCGAAGCCCCGACAGCGGCGACGGATGGCGGAAGGGGTGAGATTCGAACTCACGAGGGCCCTTGCGAGCCCTGCCGGTTTTCAAGACCGGTGCCTTAAACCACTCGGCCACCCTTCCATTGTGCGGCTTGGAATTAGAACGAGCCGCAGCGCAAAGCTACCGGCAAAGTTTGAAATTTTGCTGCGCCGCTGCCGCCACTGGGGTCCCCGCTCGCGCTGGAACGACTGAAATAGACTGTTTCGCAACGTCCCGTTCACTATCCGCGCGGCGATCGTTCCGGCCCTGTCCATTTTTGCCACAATGTAACCACGCTGTGCCCCGATACATTTATCCTTGGGATCGGGGACGATGTGGGGTTGTTTCAGCGTTTTAGTCAGGCGGCTTGCGCCCCTTAGCGCTTGCGCCGTCTTGTGCGTGTCGCTCTCCAATTGTGCCAATAATAATTCTTACGGCGTTTCAGCCAGCGCGCGGCTGGTTGCGCCCGGCGAGCCGGTGCCCAAAGGTGGCGGCGTCTATCACGTCGGCCAGCCCTATACGGTCGCCGGCCGCGTCTATGTCCCCGAGGACGATCCGCATTACAGCGCCGTCGGCGTTGCCTCGTGGTACGGCGAGGATTTTCATGGCCGCGCCACCGCCAACGGCGAAATTTTCGACGCCGACAGCATTTCGGCGGCGCATCCGACACTGCCGCTGCCGAGCTATGTGCGGGTGACCAATCTGAGCAACGGCCGCTCACTGATCGTGCGCGTCAACGATCGCGGACCCTACGCTGCCAATCGCATCCTCGACGTATCGCGCAAATCGGCGCATCTGCTTGGCTTTACCGAGCGTGGCACCGCCTGGGTGCGCGTCGAATATGTCGGTCGCGCGCCGATCGAAGGCTCCGACGACCGGGTGCTTGAAGCGACGCTGCGGCAGAACGCGCCGGCGCCGGCGCCGTGGGATATGCGGCTCGCCTCGACCTCCTTTATTCCGCCGTTGCCGCCGCAGCCGGCGCCGGTCGGCACGCCGCGCTACGCCAGCGCCGCCCCCGCTAACAGCGCGAATGATGCCTCGCCAAGTCCTGGTCCGGTGCAGGCAATGTCCTACGCGGATTCTTCCCAGCCCGGCGGCAGCGCCGTCCTCAGCGGTCGCGGGCTTTACTGATCTCAGTTACGGGTGGACTGATAAACGCCAGCCAAGCTGCTGTTGCGGGTAAAGCGGATCAGCACCGAGCTTAATAGAGATATCAAAGGCACTTAGTTTCCCTTGCGAACTGTTGCCCCATCGACACGCTCGGCAGAATTCGGCTCCATCGCACCGAGGAATGGGTTGCAGCCAGCGCCTTGCCATGGACCGAGCCGGCTCACCGGGAGTTTAATGAGGTCCAAGTGGGAATAGCGGGCATATCATGCGTCATTCAGGTCTTACCTTTTTGATAGCCGCTGGTCTGTCGTTCGGCGTAATCCCTGCCGCGCTCGCCGCGGATATGGCTTTGAAGGCCCCGCCGCCCCCACAGCTGTACGACTGGACTGGTTGGTATGGAGGCATCAACACCGGTTACAGTTGGGGCCGCAGCCGCGCAACGACAGACAGTACTGCACTCGGGGCTACCTTTACCCAGACGATTGGACATGACGGTTGGGAGGCCAGCGTCGAAGGCGGATATTGCTGGCAAAACACGAACACGAATACGACCGCAATGGTGGCGTGTATCGAAGCGCGCTATGATTTTCCTCGAGAACACTCAGGTTCAACAACGTCGACTTAAGTTCCGCTTACAAACCTTACCAATACGACCAATGTCGATCCGTTTCTTATCGGCCCGCATCTTGGATTTTTGACGGATTCAAATCACATGATGGTGTATGGGGCGGGCGGCCTCGCGATCGGCCAAGTAGGCGGGAGTTCGACCGGCGTTGGGGTAGGGGGGACATCCACCGCTAACCCCGGCAACAAGACGGCCGAGGGTTGGTTTCTTGGCGCCGGCATTGAGCGCATGATCGATCAGCACTGGAGCCTAAAGGCTGAATACGATTACGTGCGGTTTGGCGGTAATGGCGCTACCGGCGTTTATACAGGAACCGAATATGCACTGCTGACCGGCAGCGGAAGCACGGCCTCTCTCGGCGGACACGCTTACGACAATGTTTTCAGTTTCGGCATCAACTATCATCTCGGTACGCATTAGCCATCTTAAGGCGAGCGCGTTGGGATACGCGTGACGCTATGGAGCCCCGGGATGGTTCAAGTCACCGGGGCATTTCTTTGTCTTGCGGCTGACAACTCATCCCTCCAAACTTCTCCCCAATTCCTCCAGCGAATCCCCCAGTCGGCGCTTTTAACGCTGCTTCGGCGTCGACGGCGCGCGCCCTATTTTGCCTGAGCTTTTTGCGCGAGAATGCGCGAGAACAGCGTTCGATGTCGTGGAGGTGGGATTTGCGCGGGGATTATCGTGGCGTGTTGTGGGGCAAGGGGCTGCATTATGCGGCCGCCGTCGCGCTCATCGTCGCTGTCGCCGCGCTAGCGGTGGCAGGCGCAGCACCCGCTCCGCCGAAGAAAGAGGAAGGTTTCCAGACCAGCATCCCCGCCGCCATGGTGCTCGATCCCGACAGCGACAGCGTGCTGTATGAGAAGAACGGCGATCAGCCGGTAGCGCCGGCGAGCCTCGCCAAGCTGATGACGCTCGAATACTTGTTCAACGGGATCAAGCAGGGCCGCGTCAAGCTCGACGACGAATACGTCATCAGCGAAAACGCCTGGCGCCATGGCGGCGCGCCGTCACACGGCTCGACGATGTTCGCCGCCATCAATAGCCACGTCAAAGTGTCGGACCTCATCCAGGGCATCATCGTCGACTCCGCCAACGATGCCTGCATCGCGGTTGCCGAGGCGCTGGCCGGCAATGAAACCGCCTTCGGCCAAGCGCTGACCAAGCGGGCGCGCGAGATCGGGCTTCAGGATTCGACCTTCACCAACGCGACCGGCTTTTCCGATCCCAACCTGCGCGTGACGGTGCGCGACATGGCGCAGCTCGCCCGCCACATCATGCAGGCCTATCCCGACATGTATCCCTATTTTGCCGAGCGCGATTTCACCTGGGACAAGATCCACCAGGAGAATCGCAATCCGCTGCTCGGCATGGGTATCGGCGCCGACGGGTTGAAAACCGGCGAGACGGCGGAGGCGGGCTTTAACCTCGTCGGTTCCGCTGTGGTGGACGACTTACGGCTGATTGTCGTCGTCACCGGCGCAAAGACTGACGCCGAGCGCTCGAACGAGGCGAAGAAGCTTCTGGATTTCGGCTTCCACGGCTTCGAGGCCAAAATCTTGTTCGCCGAGGGCCAGACCATCGGCTACGCCAAGGTGTTCGGCGGCGACCGCAGCTATGTGCCGCTGGTCGCGCCCGCCGGCACTATCCGGATGATGGTGCCGCGCAATGCCAACGAGCGGCTGCTGGCGAAGGTCGTCTATACCGGCCCGGTGCCGGCGCCGGTCACCAAAGGCCAACCGATCGGACAGCTCAAAGTGTGGCGCGGCGACGACCTCGCGCTGGTCCTGCCGCTGACCGCCGCCGACGATGTCGACACCGGCACCATGTCGCAGCGGGCGATGGACGGCGCCACCGAACTGATGATCGGACTGCTGCGCGCCGGGGTGAGTAAGCTGTAAGAGCCTGTGCATCCTTGCCGGTCCACGCGTGCGCGCGCAGCGTACGCCGCCTATATTGCGCTCACATTCATAATATTGGCTTCATAATTCAGGCTCGAAACCGGCTCTAAGCCTTTGGAAATAATATGTTGATGTCAGACCCGGATTTGGCCTTTGTCGGAACACGGCGGCGCTATAAAGCTGCGGATATGCGCGGAAAGTTCATCACCTTCGAGGGCGGCGAGGGCACCGGTAAATCGACCCACGCGGCGATGCTGGCGCTGCGGCTGGAGTCGCTTGGCCTTGCGGTGCAGCTGACCCGCGAGCCGGGCGGCTCGCCTGGGGCAGAGATCATTCGCCACGTGCTGTTGTCCGGTGCGGCAAAACCGTTTGGTCCGGAGGTGGAGGCGATGCTGTTCGCCGCGGCACGCGACGATCACGTGCAATGCACGATCCTGCCGGCTTTGGAGGCCGGCAAATGGGTCATTTGCGACCGCTTCGCCGATTCAACACGCGTCTATCAGGGCGTCCTCGGCAAAGTCGACGAGCGGCTCATCAAGGGTCTCGAACGCGTTTCGATCGGCAGCCTGGCGCCCGATCTCACCATCATCCTCGATGTGCCGGTCGAACTCGGGCTCGATCGCGTCAAGCAGCGCCGCGGCGCAGCGGCGCCCGACAGGTTCGAGGCCGAGAACGTGGAATTTCACCAAAAGCTGCGCGAGGCTTTTCTGGCGATCGCGGCCGAAGATCCGCGCCGTTGCGTCGTCGCCGATGCCAGCGCCGCCAGGGAAGAGGTCGCCAAAGCAGTTTGGGATGCGGTGAAATCGCGGCTCGATCCACCGGCGGTACGGCGCGTGGTCGAAGACGCGGTTTCGTGACGCGGTTCGTGGCATGGCGCGACAAGACAGCGATGACGACGAGGAAACCGATGAGGCGCCGCCGCCGCGCCTCACGACGGTCCTGTTCGGCCATGAACTGGCCGAGGCGGCTTTGCTTGCCGCCTATCGCTCCGGCCGCGTGCCGCATGCCTTCCTGATCGTCGGCCCCAAGGGCATCGGCAAGGCGACATTGGCCTACCGCATGGCGCGTTTCGTGCTGGCGCATCCCGATCCCGGATCGCGTGACGTGCAGACGGCGGCCTCGCTCACGGTCGACGCCAAAAATACCGTGACGCGGCGGATCGCCGCCCAGGCGCAGCCCGATCTCCTGGTGATCGAGCGCACGCTCAACGACAAAGGCGTGCTGCGCAATCAGATCGCGGTCGACGACATCCGCCGCACGGTTTCGTTTTTCGGCTCGACGGCGGGCGAGGGGGGCTGGCGGATCGCCATCGTCGACGCGGTCGACGAGCTTAACCGTTCCGGCGTCAATGCGCTGCTCAAAGTGCTGGAGGAGCCGCCGCAGCGCGCACTGTTGCTCCTGGTGTCGCATTCGGCGGCGCGCGTGCCGGCGACGCTGCGTTCGCGCTGCCGCATCCTGGCGCTGCGGCCGCTGTCCGAGACCGACGTCGCTGCGGCGGTTGCGGCGGCGACCGGGCTGCCGGCCGGCGATGCCGATATCGCCGCGGCCGCGGCGGCGGCCGAGGGTTCGGTGGCGCGCGCCTTCGCGCTGCTCGATGCGGGCGCGTTGGAATTGCGCCAGCAGGCGCTCGATCTGCTCGACCGGCTGCCGGTGCTCGATAGCAAGGCGCTGCATGCGCTCGGCGAGGCGCTGGCCGGCACCGACCCGCAGCGGCTCGCAGCCTTTGTCGACACCATCAATGGGTGGCTGGCGCAACGCGTCGGCCGCGGCCGCGGCAACGATCTTGACCGGCTCGCGCGCCTCGCCGAGGCCTCGGAGCGCATCAATGCCGCCGCGCGCGATGCCGAGACCTACAATCTCGAGCGCAAGCCGCTGGTTTTCAACGTTTTCGGCTTGCTTGCCGACGCCACGCGCGGTTGATACCAACCCTCATGTCCGGCAAGCCCTATTACGTCACCACTGCGATTGCGTACCCGAACGGCGTGCCGCATATCGGGCACGCCTACGAGGCCATCGCCACCGACGCCATCGCGCGCTTTGCCCGCCTTGATGGTCGCGACGTGTTCTTTCTCACCGGCACCGACGAACACGGCATCAAGATGCTGCAGACCGCGGCCAAGGAAAACCTGACGCCGAAACAGCTTGTCGAGCGCAACGTGCCGCGCTTTGAGGCGATGGTCCAAAAATTCGAGATTTCGAACGACGATTTCATCCGCACCACCGAGCCGCGCCATTTCCGTTCCTCCGAAGCGATCTGGGAGCGCATGGAGAAGGCCGGCGACATCTATCTCGACAAATATTCCGGCTGGTATTCGGTGCGCGACGAGGCCTACTACGACGAAAGCGAGACCCGCCTCGACGACAAGGGCACGCGGCTCGGCCCGAACAACACGCCGGTCGAATGGGTCGAGGAGGAGAGCTATTTTTTCAAGCTCTCGCAATACGCCGAAAAACTGCTCGATCTCTACAAGCGCGTGCCGGATTTCGTGCTGCCGAAGGAGCGCATGAACGAGGTCGCAAGCTTTGTGCGCGGCGGCTTGCAGAACCTTTCGCTCTCCCGCACCACCTTCGACTGGGGCATCAAAGTGCCCGGCAATGCCAGGCACATCATGTACGTTTGGGTCGACGCGCTGACCAATTACATCACCGCTGTCGGATTTCCCGATACGGCCAGCGAAAAATTCCGAAAATACTGGCCGGCCGACCTGCATGTGATCGGCAAGGACATCGTGCGCTTCCACGCCGTGTATTGGCCGGCATTTTTGATGTCGGCGGGGATCGAGGTGCCGCGGCGGATTTTTTCGCACGGATTCTTGTTCAACCGCGGCGAGAAAATGTCGAAATCGGTCGGCAACGTCATCGATCCGTTCGCCCTGGCCGATGCCTATGGCGTCGATCCGCTGCGCTATTTCTTGCTGCGCGAAGTGCCGTTCGGCCAGGACGGCAATTACAGCCACGAGGGCATCGTCAACCGCATTAATGCCGACCTTGCCAACGATCTCGGCAACCTGGCGCAGCGTTCGCTATCCATGGTGGCGCGTCTTTCCGGCGTGCTGCCGAAACCGGGCGCGTTCAGCGCCAACGACCAGGCGATCCTGAGCGCGGCCGACGCCTTGATCGACAAGGCGCGCGAGGCGATGGCGACGCAGCAGCTCCACCAGGTGCTCAATGCGGTGTGGGCCGTCGTCGCCGACGCCAACCGCTATTTCGCCGGCGAAGCGCCCTGGGCGCTGGCCAAGACCGATCCGTCGCGGCAGGGCACGGTGCTCTACGTGACCGCGGAAGTGCTGCGCCAGATCGCGATCCTGACGCTGCCCTTCATGCCGGGTTCGGCGGCAAAACTGCTCGATCTGTTGGCGATCCCCGACGGCGAGCGGACATTCGCATTCCTCGGCGGCAAACACCGGATCGCGGCGGGTGCAAAGCTTCCGGCGCCGGCGGCGATCTTTCCGCGTTATGTCGAGCCGGAAAAGCAGGCGGCGCAGTAGCAACATCACAATGCTGATCGACAGCCATTGCCACCTCGACTTTCCGGATTTCGCCAGCGAGCTTGACGCCGTGGTGGAACGTGCTCGCGCCGCCGGCGTCGAGCGCATGGTGACGATTTCGACGCGGGTGAAGCGCCAGGCCGAACTGCTGGCGATCGCCGAGCGGTTTGTCGATGTGTTTTGTTCGGTCGGCACCCATCCGCATTACGCCCACGAAGAGCTTGACGTGACGGCGGCCGATCTCGTCGCGCGGACACGCGCGGCGAAAGTGGTGGCGCTTGGCGAGGCGGGGCTCGATTATCACTACGACAATTCGCCGCGCGACGCGCAGGAGCGCGGCTTTCGCGCCCATATCGCCGCCGCCCGGGAAACCGGCCTGCCGCTTGTCATCCATTCGCGCGACGCCGACGACGACACGGCAAAAATCCTCGAAGAGGAGACGAGGAAGGGCGCCTTCCCCGCGGTGCTGCACTGTTTTACCGGCGGGCCCGACCTCGCCCAGCGCGCGATTGCGCTCGGGCTTTTCATCTCGTTCACCGGCATCCTGACATTCAAGACTTCGGACGCATTGCGGGCGATTGCCGCCAAACTGCCGGCCGACCGCATCCTCGTCGAAACCGATGCGCCCTATCTGGCGCCGGGAAAATTGCGCGGCAAGCGCAATGAGCCGGCTTATGTAGTCGAAACCGCCAAAGTGCTGGCGGAAACCCGCGGCGTTTCGCTCGACGAGATCGCGCGACAGACGACCGCGAACTTTTTCCGCCTGTTTGGCAAAGTGCCGCGCCCTGCGGCTGCCGCCGCGTGAACCTCAGATGACGCTGAAATTCACCATTCTCGGCTGCGGCTCTTCCAGCGGCGTGCCGCGCCCGGCGCTGGGCTGGGGCGATTGCGACCCGAACAATCCGAAGAACCGGCGACGCCGCACCTCGCTTCTCGTCGAGCGGCAAGAAACCCAACATGGCGACGCTGGCGTGGCGACCCGCGTGCTGGTCGATACGTCGCCGGATTTGCGCGAGCAGCTGCTCGACGCCGAGGTCGATTGGGTCGATGGCGTGCTCTATACGCACGATCATGCCGACCACACCCACGGCATCGACGATTTGCGGGCTTTGTTCATCAAACGCCGGCAGCGCGTCGACGTTTATCTCGACGAGCGCACGGCGGGTGTCGTGCGCAACCGCTTCGATTATTGCTTCGTCTCGCCGCCCGGCAGCGATTACCCGCCGATCCTCGCCGAGCACCGGCTCACGGCGGGGACACCGGTCACGATCGAGGGGGAGGGCGGCGCCATCACCGCGCTGCCCATCCTGCAGGAGCACGGCGACATTCCCTCGCTCGGCTTCCGCTTCGGCAACCTTGCCTATTCGTGCGACCTGAGCGCCATTCCGCCGGACAGCATTGCCGCGCTGTCGGACCTCGATGTCTGGATCGTCGATGCGCTGCGCTACCGGTCGCACCCGAGCCATTTCTCGCTCGACGACGCGCTTGGTTGGATCGAGCGGCTAAAACCGCGGCGCGCCATCCTGACCAATCTGCACGCCGATCTCGATTACGAGGTTTTGCGGGGCAAATTGCCGGTCCATGTGGTGCCGGCATTCGACGGCATGACGCTCTCCATTGCCGAAGCATGATGAAGCTAGTATCAGAAATTTTCCATAATATGTCTTATGCGAATCAGTGATTAAGATTTGAGATGTATTGGTTCAGCCAACGTCCTCTTCCCGCTCACCAAATCCCCGGAAGAAGCCGCCAGCGGACCCGGGCGGCGTAGCCGCGATAGCCTTCAAGTTCGACCTGAAGAATCCGGTCTTCCGTGCACGCTCGGTACAGCAGGAATGGCAGCGTGGTGGTGACCAGGAGTGCCTCCGCCAGCCACGAGCCCAGCGCGATACCGCTCGCCGCAATGATGAGAATGCCGGCGGCGTAGCCCGGGTGGCGGATGACCGCGTAAGGCCCAGCCGTCACCACGTATTGGCCGCGGTCGGACTGGATACGGATGACGGATGAGAAGAACCTGTTTTCCCGCATTGCCCAAAGGCACAGCGCGTAGCCGCCGGCGAGCCCGATCAGACCGGCGCCCTGAAGCCAGGCCGGTATGTCATCGCTCCAACGGAAACGGCCGCGGTCGAGCCCTGCGACGATCCAGTGCAGAAACAGGACGCCGGTGAACAGTTTTAGCGCCGGCGGTGGTTTCTTGCCGCCGGGCCGCATTCGCTCGCGCAAAAGCCCGGGATCGAGCCAGGCGAAAGAGGCGGCGAGGACGGCAGCGAAAATCGCCAGGTAAATCCAAAATCCGGGGATCGCGAGCGTTCCGGCCGAGCCGAACAGCGCCATCGCCGTCAGAACGAAAAAAAAAGCCGATTGCACGTAGGCGAAAATGGGCATGCGCCGCTTTCATCAAATGGGTACAATCGCCATCTAAATGGGTATCGGCGCCGCGGAACCAAAGTTCCCCGGCGGCTGTTTTCGAGGCTACCCCGCCCGACTCTTTGGCAGAGCGCGCTCGGGCGGTTGAGCCAGTTCCCCACCCCGTCAATTTTTTGCAAGGTGATGCTATGAACAATAAGGTGATGCTATGAACAATAAAGTCCGAGCTCTCGATACGCGGCGCAAAGTGGCAGCCGACCTCGATACCCCGAGCGACATTTCCGAAAGCGCGGTGCGCGAAATCTCCTCCCAGCTCAATGAAGTGCTGGCGGATGTTTTCCGCGCTTTACCTTAAGACCAAGAACTTTCACTGGCACTTCAGTGGCCCGTCGAGCAGCAGATGATAATCGCGAAAGTGCGCGAGCAGACCGAACAGATTTTCGGCATAACCGACGACATCGCCGAGCGGTGCGTGGTGCCGCCGATCTTGCACCGATGGAGCGCAGCGTTGAGCGACTGGAGTTCGCTGATCTGGCCGTGCCGGCAGTGGAAATGCTGCGTGAATTGATGAACGACAACAATCGCTGGTGAGCTCGATGCGAGAGGCTCACGAAGTCGCCGACAAGCACGAAGACGTCGCCACCAAGAGCCTTGCTCGAAAACTTCATCGATCAGGCCGAGCGGCGGACCTGGTTCCTATTCGAGGCCAGCCGCAAAGTCGACGGCTCGGGCCACTAGAGCCTGCGGGATCGTGCTCTAGGCGCCATCCACGCAGTCGCGGCCGCTCAAGCGGTCTGATAGCTTCCCGCGTCCAACGGGAATCTATCATGACCCCTTCGCACGATATCGGGCGTCTCCTCGCCATCATGGCGGCGCTACGCACGCCGCAAACCGGCTGTCCGTGGGATCTGGCGCAGGATTTCTCCACCATCGCGCCCTACACGCTGGAAGAAGCCTATGAGGTCGCCGACGCCATCGCGCGCGGCGATCTTGCCGATCTCAAAGAAGAATTGGGCGATCTTTTGCTTCAGGTCGTGTTCCACGCGCGCATGGCCGAGGAACAGGACGCGTTCAATTTCGGCGACGTGGTGGCGGGCATCACCGAGAAACTGATCCGCCGGCACCCCCATGTTTTCGGCCAAGGATCTGCAAATGAACGATCGCAGACGCCGCAGGCCGTGGAAGGATTGTGGGAGCGGATCAAGGCACAAGAGAGAATTGATAAGGCGGCCCGAAACAAGCCCGCCGGCGAAGCGGGCGCGCTCGCCGGCGTGCCGATAGCGCTCCCTGCCCTCACCCGGGCGCTCAAGCTCCAGGACAAAGCCAGCAAGGTCGGCTTCGACTGGAACGATCCGCGCGCCGTGCTGCGCAAGATCCGCGAGGAAACCGACGAGATCGAAGCCGAGCTTGGCCGCGGCGAGACGGATGCGGCGGTGATCGCGGCGACGGTGGCCGAAGTCGGCGATCTGCTGTTCGCCGCGGTCAATCTGGCGCGGCATCTGCGCGCCGATCCGGAAGCGGTATTGCGCCGGACCAACCAGAAATTCGAGCGCCGCTTTGCCGCCATCGAGCGCGCGCTTGCCGCTCGCGGCAAAGCGCCCAAGGGTGCGACGCTCGCCGAGATGGAAGCGCTGTGGGAGGAAGCGAAGGCCGCGGAGTAGCAATGGTATCTATGAGGGAAACTTCGCCCTTACCGCCTTCGCCTTGTCCGGACTGGCGCGCACCGTCATGGCGAAGCGGCCGTTGTCATCCATGGCTTTGCTGAGCACTTCGGTGTGGCGATGCAGCCAGCTCACGCCGGCGCCGTCGGCGGGATCGAGCTTGAGTTCGATCAGCTCGCGGCCGGCGGCGAGCCGCGCCTCGATGGCGTTGCCGAGCGCGTCCATCCCCTCCCCCGTAATCGCCGAAGCGAGCACCGGCCGCTCCGCTTCCGGCCGGCGCTCGGCGATATTTTGCAACCGCGCGCGGTCCTCGGCATCGAGCCGGTCGATCTTGTTCCACACTTCGATCAGCGAGCGCTTATCCTCATTGCTTTTCGGATCGATGCCGAGCTCGTGCAAAATCCTCTCGACGTCGTGCAATTGCGCTTCGGCATCTTCGTGCGACAAATCGCGCACGTGCAGGATGACGTCGGCTTCGATGACCTCTTCGAGCGTTGCGCGAAACGCCGCGATCAGCATGGTCGGCAGATCGGAGATAAAACCGACCGTGTCGGAGACGATGATGCGCGCGCCGTGCGGCAACACTACTGCGCGCAACGTCGGATCGAGCGTGGCGAACAGCATGTCGGCGGACAGCACGGTCGCAGCCGTCATGTGGTTGAACAGCGTCGATTTCCCCGCATTGGTGTAGCCGACCAAAGCCACGATCGGATACGGCACGCGGCGCCGGCTGTCGCGATGCAGCGCGCGAGTGCGTTTGACCTTGACGAGCTCGGTTTCGATCTTGGCGAGCCGCTCCTCGATGATGCGGCGGTCGGCTTCGAGCTGCGTCTCGCCCGGACCGCCGAGAAAGCCGAAACCGCCGCGCTGGCGTTCGAGATGCGTCCACGAGCGGACCAGCCTGCCCTTCTGATAGGTCAGGTGCGCGTGTTCGACCTGCAGGGCGCCTTCGCGGGTGCGTGCGCGGCGACCGAAAATTTCCAGAATGAGGCCGGTGCGATCGAGCACCTTGGCGTTCCAGGCCTTTTCGAGATTGCGCTGCTGCACCGGCGAAAGCGCGCAATCCATCACCACGACGCCGGCTTCAAAGCTTTTGACGAGACCGGCGATCTCCTCGACCTTGCCCTTGCCGAGATAGGTCGCCGGATGCACCGCGCGCAGCATTACGATGCCAGACTGTTCGACCTTAAGATCGATGGCGTGGGCGAGGCCGACCGCCTCGTCAAGTTTCGCCTCGGGCGGCCGTTCGTCGGGCAAAGCGCTGACTGCGGGGCGCCGCAGCACCGGCTCGACGACGAGCGCACGACCGGTCGCCGAGCCCGTCGGGCTCAGCCGGTCGGAGTGGGTGTCGCGATGGCGCGGCTCCAATAAGCTCTATTCCCCAGCCGGCGGTTCTTCAGCGCCTTCGAAGAGCTGGACCGGATGACCCGGCATGATGGTCGAAATGGCGTGCTTGTAGACGAGCTGCGAATGCCCGTCGCGACGTAGTAGCACGCAGAAATTATCGAACCAGGTCACCACGCCCTGCAGCTTCACGCCATTCACCAGAAAGATGGTGAGCGGAATTTTGTTTTTGCGGACGTGATTGAGGAAGGTGTCTTGTAGGTTTTGTGCGCGGTCGGCTGCCATGGCCGTTGATCCGTTCTTTGTACCGCGGACCCCTGCGCCGCGGGTCTTTTCTTGTCCCTTCGCCTGTCGCTTGTGTTGGTCTTAAGCCTCGTCCGGTTCCCGGCCGGACGGACCCGAAGGAACGGCCATTAGAGGGCGCGCCGGGGTGCGATGCAAGCCGAATTTGGCAGTTCTCAGCCGGCCTTGGCGTAGCGATGAAAGTCGCGCCGCAGCGCGATTGCCACCGGGCCCGGCCTGCCATCGCCGATCGGACGACCATCGATACTAATCACCGGCAGCACGATCTGGCTCGCCGAGGTGATAAAGGCTTCGCGCGCCGCAAAAGTCTCCTTCAGCGTGAAGGCGCGTTCCTCGACCTCGAGGTTTTGCGCCTTGATGACGTCGAACAGCACCGTGCGCGTGATGCCGCGCAGGATAGCCTGGTCGGCGTGGCGGGTGACGAGCGTTCCTGCCGGCGTAACGATCCAGGCATTGGCCGAAGCGGCCTCGGTGACGGCGCCGTCCTTGTCGACGAACCAGGCGTCGCGCGCGCCCTGCTCGATTGCGGCCTGCCGCGCCAGCACATTCGGCAGGAGTCCGATGCTCTTGATATCGACACGGCCCCAGCGATTATCCGGCACGCTGACGACGGCGATGCCCTTCTCGGCCAGCGCTGCGTTGCGCGCCATATTGAGCGGCCGCGCGGTGACGACCAGGCTCGGCTCGACTTGCGGCGCCGGAAAGGCGTGGTCGCGGCGCGCCACGCCGCGCGTGATTTGCAGATAGACGATGCCGTAGCCGATGCGGTTGCGCGCCACCACTTCGCGCAAAATCACGCCGAGCGCCGCGGGCGACATCGGCATGCGGATGCGCAATTCGCGGAGCGAGCGCTGCAGCCGCTCGATGTGACGCTGCTCGTCGATGAGGCGGCCTCCCCTCACCTCGCAGACTTCATAGACGCCGTCGGCGAATTGATAGCCGCGATCCTCGACGTGGACCTTGGCGTCGCGCAACGGGAGGTAGCGGCCGTTGACGTAAGCGATGCGGGACATCGGGTCCCTAATCAATCCCGAGCGCTTTGAGTTTCCGATGCAGCGCCGAGCGCTCCATGCCGACAAATTCGGCGGTGCGTGAAATGTTGCCGCCGAAGCGGTTGATTTGCGCCAGGAGATATTCGCGCTCGAACACCTCGCGCGCTTCGCGCAAAGCCAGACTCATCAGATGCTCGCCGCCGTTGCCGTTCGGCATGTTCGGGATCATCGAGCCGACGTCCTGCGGCAGCATCGCGGCGGTGATTGGGGCCTCCGGATCGCCGCCGGCCAAAATCATCAGCCGCTCGACGTTGTTGCGCAGCTGCCGCACATTGCCCGGCCAATCGTGCGATTGCAGGACGGCGAGCGCGTCGGCGCCGACATTGCGCTTGGGCAGGCCCGTCGTTTGGGAAATCTGCGCCATGAAATACTCGACCAATTCCGGAATATCCTCGCGCCGTTCGGCCAAAGCGGGCACGCGGATCGGCACCACCGACAGCCGGTGATAAAGATCCTCGCGGAATTTGCCGGCGGCGATGTCGGATTCGATATTGCGGCTGGTCGACGACACGATGCGCACGTCGACCGTGACCTTGGTGCTGCCGCCGACGCGCTGGAATGTCTGGTCGACCAGCACGCGCAAAATCTTGTTCTGCGTCTCGCGCGGCATGTCGGCGATTTCGTCGATGAACAGCGTGCCGCCATGCGCCTCTTCCAGCGCGCCGACCTTGCGGTTGTGCGAGCCGTTGCCGCCTTCGACGCCGAACAATTCGGGTTCCATATATTCCGGCGTGATGGCGGCGGCGTTGATCACCACGAACGGCGCGTCGGTGCGCGTCGAGTGGCCGTGGATGGTGCGGGCGGTGAGCTCCTTGCCGCTGCCGGGAGGTCCGACGACGAGAACGCGGCTGTTGGTCGGCGCGACTTTCTCGATGGTCTGGCGCAGCTGATTGGCGGCCGGCGAGCGGCCGACCAGCATCGCGGCGAGCGGCGCGAGCTGTTTGAGTTCGCGTACCTCGCGCCTGAGCCGTGAATTTTCCAGCGCACGGTCGGCGACCAGGAGCAGCCGGTCGGCCTTGAACGGCTTTTCGATGAAGTCGTAGGCGCCGCGTTTGATGGCCGAGACGGCGGTTTCGATATTGCCGTGTCCGGAAATCATCACAATCGGCAGTTCGGGATGCTCGGCTTTAAGGCTGTCGAGCAATTGCAGGCCGTCGAGGCGGCTGCCTTGCAGCCAAATGTCGAGGAAGACGAGATTGGGCCGGCGCGCGACGACGGCGCCGAGCGCCTCGTCGCTATCGCGCGCGGTGCGGGTGCCGTGGCCTTCATCCTGCAGGATGCCCGCGACCAGTTCGCGAATATCCGCTTCGTCATCGACGATCAGGATATCGGATGCCATGATCTACGCTGCCCTACTCTGACCGGTCACTCTGCCGCCGCGCGCGGTTCGAGCGCCGCCTCGGCATCCGCCGGCGCTGTGAGCGGCTCGGCGATGAAACGCAATTGCATCCAGGCGCCGCGCGCGCCCGGAATCTTGTCGGAAGCGTCGCGCAGTTCGATGCGGCCGCCATGTTCTTCCAGAATGCGGCCGACGATGGCGAGACCGAGGCCGGTGCCCTTCTCGCGGGTCGTCACATAGGGTTCGAGCAGGCGCGCCCGGTTTTCCTTCGGCAGGCCGATGCCGTTATCGATCACGTCGATGACGAGCTCTTTGCCGTCGCGGTAGGCGTGCACGCTAATGCGTCCGCGGCCGAGCTCGGCCGGCGGCACGGCGCCAATCGCCTCGGTCGCGTTCTTGATGATGTTGGTCAGCGCCTGTGAAATCAGCCGGCGGTCGAAGCGCGCCGGCATGGTTTCGGCGGCAAGCTCGACGTCGAAGTCGATATCGGGATGGCCGACGCGCAACAGGAAGACGACCTGGCGCACCGTGTCGGCGACGTCCTCGTCGGTGACGACGGGTTTCGGCATCCGCGCGAAGCGCGAGAACTCGTCGACCATGCGCTTGATGTCGTCGACCTGGCGCACGATCGTCTCGGTGCACTGTTCGAACACGGCGGGATCGTCGACGATCGATTTGCCGTATTTGCGGCGCAGCCGCTCGGCCGACAATTGGATCGGGGTGAGCGGATTCTTGATTTCGTGGGCGATGCGCCGCGCGATGTCGGCCCAGGCCGAAGAGCGCTGTGCCAGAACGAGCTCGGTGATGTCGTCGATGGTGATGACGTAGCCGTGTTCGGCTTCGGTCGCCTGCTCGCTGGTGACGCGCACCGAGTAATTTCGTTCCTGGCCGTCGCGCGTGACGGTGACCTGACGCTGCACCAGGCGCTGATAGCCGTTGCGCGCAGTCTGGAAAATCTCGGCGAGTTCGGGCGCGACCTCGGAAAGCGGCAGGCCAAGCACTTCGCTTTCGATGCGGCCGACCAGCCGTTCCGCCGAGCGGTTGAGAATGGAGATGCGGCCGTCGGCGTTGACGCCGATGACGCCGGCGCTGGCGCCGGCGAGCACCGCTTCGGTAAATCGCCGCCGGCTGTCGATCAGGTCGCGGGCGCGGATGATGTCTTCATGCTGCGTGCGCAATTCGTGCGTCATCTTGTTGAATGTCTCGCCCAGTCTGGCGAGATCGCCTTCCGACCGGCGCACCGGCACCTGGATGTTGAGATTGCCGGTCGAAACCACATTGGCGGCGCCGATCAGGCGGCGGATCGGTGCGACCAGCCGGTTGGCGAAATCCAGTCCGATCCACGCCGAAGAAAGCAGACACGATGAGCGCGATGACGGTGAACATCAGCCCGAAAGCGACCTGAATGCCGAGCCGGCGTGCTTCGAGATTGGCAAATTCGCCGACGCTCTCCTCCGTCGCGATCAATTGCTGCACGACGCGCGGATCGAGCATCTGCGCAACGTAGAGATACAGGTCGTCGTAACCGGCAAGCTTGACGACGGCCGCGACGTGATCGCCTTCCGGAATGAGCGCGACTTGCGGCTCGGTTTCGTTGGTCGCGGCAAGCAACTGCGGCGACGGCAACACGATCTTCTTGTCCATCGCGACGTCGGCGCGCTCGACCGTCGAGCCGTCGGACTTGAGGATGATGGCGGCGGCAAGATTGCGCCCGGTCGCCTGGGTGGTGAGGAGGGTGCGGAATTGATCGCGATTTTGATCGAACAGCGGCTTGGCGCGGCCGAGATCGTAGGCCATGGCCAAAATCTCGCCGCGAACCGCCGCGGCGTGATCGTTCATATAGGCGTTGGCCACGATCAGCGATTGCTCGATCATGGCGCGCGTGCGCGAGGAGAAATAGCGATCGAGGCCGCGGTCGAGCGTCGTCGATGCGACCACGGCGACGAGAATGGTCGGCACCGCGGCGATGACCGCGAACAGGCCGACGATCTGGATGTGAAGGCGCGAGCCGGCGCGGCCGCGGCGGCGCGCCTGAATGACGACAAAAACTTCGCGCCCGATGATGGCGAGCAGAAGCAGCCCGGTGACGGCGTTGCCGAGCAGAAGCTTGACGACGACCTCGTGGACCGGCTCGATCGGCGTGAGGCCCGCCAGCACCAGGAAGGTGGCGGTCGCCGACAACAGCGCGACGGCGACCGCGAGGGCGCCGATGAGCCGCGAGGCCACCGGCATCGGCGTTACCGCGGCCGGATCGAGCGGCGCGACCTGATCAACAGTGGCCATTGTGGCTTCCCGGACGCGTCCAAGCGGGGCTTTTCGGGGTGAATTGGACAGGCGAGAGCCTCGCCACCCGCCCCCGAGTGATGCTTTTATACAACAATGTTGCCCGATTGCGACAATTACTAGGCGCGATTTGCCACGCCCAGACCTTGGCAGCTGTGCGGCCTTAGCCGCCGCCCGTCCGGTACACCTGGATATCCAGATCGCGGATTTTCTTCCGCAATGTGTTGCGGTTAACCCCCAGCAGATCGGCGGCGCGGATCTGGTTGCCGCGGGTCGCGGTCAGCGCCGCCGACAACAGCGGGCCTTCGATCTCGCGCAGGATGCGATGGTAGAGCCCGGGCGGCGGCAGGCCTTCGTCGAAACCGGAAAAGTAGCGCGCCAGATGGCGCTCGACCGCGCTGGACAGGCTTTCGTCGCTGCTTCTGCTTTCGCCGGGCGCGACCAAAGCGGGCTGCGACAGTTCGGCGTCGACGACGGCGGCGGTGATCGTCTCCTGCGGATAAAGCGCGGCCAGCCGGCGCGCCAGATTTTCCAGTTCGCGCACATTGCCCGGCCAGCGATGGCGCTTGAGGCGCTCGACCGAGGCCTGATCGATCTGCTTCGGCGGCAAGCCTTCGCGCTCCACCATCGCGAAAAAGTGCCGGATCAGATCGGGAATGTCTTCGGTGCGCTCGCGCAGCGGCGGCAGCCGCAGCGGCACGACATTGAGACGGAAGAAAAGATCTTCGCGGAACAGTCCCTGCTGGATGAGCTGCCGCAAGTCCTTGTTGGTCGCGGCGATGATGCGCACGTCGGCCTTGATCGGCGTGCGGCCGCCGACGGTGGTATATTCGCCCTGCTGCAGCACGCGCAGCAGCCGCGTCTGCGCCTCCATCGGCATGTCGCCGATTTCGTCGAGGAACAAGCGTGCCGCCCTCGGCCTGCTCGAAGCGTCCCGAGCTGCGCGTATTGGCGCCGGTAAAGGCGCCCTTCTCGTGGCCGAACAGTTCGGATTCGATGAGGTCGCGCGGAATCGCCGCCATGTTGATGGCGACGAACGGCCCGGTGCGCCGTTTGCCGTAATCGTGCAACGCGCGCGCCACCAGTTCCTTGCCGGTGCCGGACTCGCCCGAGATCATCACGGTGAGGTCGGTCTGCATCAGCCGCGCCAGGACGCGATAGATTTCCTGCATCGCCGGCGAGCGGCCGACCAGCGGGATCGATTCGAAATCCTCGACCTTGGCCGGCTGCCGCGCCTTTTCCTTCGGCTCCGACAGCGCCCGGCCGACGATCGCGATCAGCTCCTTGAGATCGAACGGCTTCGGCAGATATTCGTAAGCGCCGCGCTCGGACGCGCGGATCGCCGTCATGAACGTGTTCTGCGCGCTCATGATGATGATCGGCAGATCGGGCCGCGACTTCTTGATGCGCGGCAGGAGATCGAAGGCGCTCTCGTCGGGCAACAGCACGTCGGTAATGATGAGGTCGCCGTCGCCCTGGCTGATCCAGCGCCACAGCGTGGCGGCATTGCCGGTCGAGCGCACCTCGTAGCCGGCGCGCGACAGCGCCTGGTTGAGCACCGTCCGGATCGCGGCGTCGTCGTCGGCGACGAGAATGCTTCCCGCGGGCATCAATGATCCCCTTGTAGCTGGCGGCCGCCGTCCGGTTCGGCGCCTTCACCGCCGTATTCGGCGGCGTATTTGGG
Organism: uncultured Alphaproteobacteria bacterium; assembly: GCA_963743395.1. GTDB lineage: Bacteria > Pseudomonadota > Alphaproteobacteria > Rhizobiales > Xanthobacteraceae > BOG-931. The sequence goes on along the minus strand of CAVUPV010000013.1, from coordinate 872,855 downwards.
CATGAGTATTCGAAAGACCGTTCGGCGCGGCTGCGACTCGCACTCGATGATGCCGCCGTGGTCGCCGACGATTTTGGCGACCAGCGCCAGTCCGAGACCCGATCCCGTCGGCTTGGTTGTGACGAACGGATCGAACAGGTGCGGCATCAGCTCGTCCGGCACGCCGGGGCCATTGTCCCTGACGCAAAATTCCAGCGGCAGCGAGATGCGCGCGTTGGCGCCGGGCAGCGACAGCCGGACGCCGGGGCGAAACGCGGTCGACAGCGCGATTTCGCCGCCGGCATTGTCGCCGATCGACTCGGCCGCGTTCTTGACCAAGTTGAGGAACACCTGGACGAGCTGGTCGCGGTTGGCAAATACCGGCGGCAGCGACGGATCGTATTCTTCGATGAATTTGATTTGCCGGCCGAAGCCGGATTGGGCAAGCCGCTTCACATGGTCGAGCACGACGTGGATGTTGATCGGCTCGCGCTCGATCGGCCGCTCGTCGGTGAACACCTCCATGCGGTCGACCAGCTTCACGATGCGGTCGGCTTCATCGCAAATCAGCCGCGTCAGCGTGCGATCGTCGTCGTCGGCCGACTGCTCGAGGAGCTGCGCCGCGCCGCGGATGCCGGACAGCGGATTTTTGATCTCATGGGCGAGCATGGCGGCGAGCGCGATCACCGAACGCGCCGCGCCGCGATGGGTGAGCTGGCGATCCATCTTGTCGGCGATGGTGCGCTCTTGCAGCATCACGACGACGTGGTCCGGCTGCTCCGGCAGCGGCGCGACATGCAGATCGACCAAGCGGTCGCCGGGATTGCGCGGCGTGCCGAGATCGACCTTGTACTCGTTCACCGCGGCGCCGCGGCGGCGCACCTGGTCGATCAACGGCAGCAAGGGGCTGCCGAACGGCACCAGATCGCGCAGCAGGTGACGGCGCAACAGCGGCACCGAAACCTCGAAGAAGGCTTCGGCGGCAACATTGGCGTCGACCACCTTGCCGTCAGGTGACACGACGATGACAGGATGCGGAAGCGCATTGAGCACTGCATCCGCAGCCGATGTCGTTGGCAGAGGCTCGACGGCGCTCATTCTGTGGCTCTCGAAGCCCCGTCTCCGGGGCCTCCACGCTCATTGAAAAAGCTACGTGAAGTCAGGGACTTGACCTTTGGGAAGCAGAGCCGATTTCGTGCTGGCGTCATAGATGCACACGAATTAGGCGTTATTGCGCGTGTGCATAGAGTTTAGCCAAAACTTTGTGCGGTGCAAGTGCTGCACTGCAATATCGTGCCTCTGTGAACATCTCGGGGCCGGCGAGTTCCGGACGTGGTTAAATGCGTCGGCCTTGCGGCCGTGCGTTCGCACATCATCGCGACATGCGCTAAAGCCATGCGCGCCAGAGTGTTGCGCGACCAGCGTGTTGCCCGACGAAAGCATTGCGCGGAACCGGACGAGACTGCCGTATGACAAACACAGTGGCCGCCGTTGTCGTTGCCGCCGGGCGCGGCGAGCGCGCGGGCGGCGCCCTGCCAAAGCAATATCGCGACATCGCTGGCGAGCCGATGATCCGGCCGACACTCGCGGCGTTCCTCGATCACCCGCAGGTCGACGTGGTGCTACCGGTCATCAATCCGGACGATGAACAGATTTTTCGTGCGGCGACGGCCGGCATGAAAAATGTCGCGACGCCGGTGCCGGGCGGCGCCACCCGCCAGGCGTCGGTACGCGCCGGCCTCGAGGCGCTGGCGGCCAGCAAGCCCGCTCTCGTGCTCATTCATGACGCGGCGCGGCCGTTCCTGACCGGCGCGCTGATCGCCCGCGCGATCGCCGCTGGCAAGAAAAGCGGCGCGGCAGTGCCGGCGATCGCCATTGCCGACACCGTGAAGCGTATCGACGACAACGCGACGATCGCCGAAACGCTCGACCGCAACCGGTTGCGCATCGTGCAGACGCCGCAGGCCTTCGCCTTCGAGGCCATCCTCGCGGCGCATCGGCGCGCCGCGGCGGCCGGGCTCGAGACCTTTACCGACGACGCGGCGCTCGCCGAATGGGCCGGTCAGCGCGTCAGCGTGTTCGAGGGCGAAAGCGGCAATGTCAAAGTGACCACCAATGAGGATTTTGCCCGCGCCGAACTGATGCATCTGGCGTCGCTCGCCGATATACGCACCGGCAACGGTTTCGACGTGCACGCCTTCGCCGACGGCGATCACATCATGCTCGGTGGCGTTCGCATCCCGCATTCGCGCGGCGTGATCGGCCATTCGGACGCCGATGTCGGTCTGCATGCGCTGGTCGACGCGATTTTGGGCGCGCTCGCCGATGGCGATATCGGCGTGCACTTTCCGCCGAGCGATCCGCAATGGAAGGGCGCATCGTCGGACCGCTTTCTCGCCTTCGCCTGCGAGCGGGTGCGGGCCCGCCACGGCATGATCGCCCATCTCGACCTCACCGTCGTTTGCGAAGCGCCCAAGGTTTCGCCGCACCGCGACGCCATGCGCGCGCGGATCGCCGCTATCGCCGGCATTGCGGTCACGCGCGTCGCGGTCAAGGCGACGACCAGTGAAAAGCTCGGCTTTACCGGCCGCGGTGAAGGCATCGTGGCGATGGCGACGGCGACAATCCGGCTGCCGTGGGGGGCCGGATGATCGGCGCGGAGCTACGACGCTCGGCGCGGCGCCTGCTCGCTCTCTGCCGCGCGCGTGGTTTGAAAATCGCCACCGCGGAATCCTGCACCGGCGGCCTTGTCGCGGCAGCGCTCACCGAAATCGCCGGCTCATCCGACGTGGTGGATTGCGGCTTCGTCACGTATTCCGATGCGGCGAAGCGAAAAATGCTCGGCGTGCCGGCGGCGACACTAAGCCGGCACGGCGCGGTCAGCGCCGAAACCGCATTGGCGATGGCCAAGGGCGCGCTGAAAAAATCGCAAGCCGATATTTCCGTCGCCATCACCGGCATCGCTGGTCCGGGCGGCGGCTCGAAACAAAAGCCAGTGGGGCTCGTCTATTTCGTCGCGGCGAGCGTCGATGGCCGGCGCCTTGCGCGCGTTCGCCGTCTTCGGTGTGATCGGCCGCACCCGCGTCCGGTTACGCTCCGTTGCGGAGGCGCTCGTCCCTCCTCGAAATGCTGGCGAAAAATCCGCGCGGCTAGCGCGCTGGACTTAAAGCCCCCAGACGCCTTCCAGGTGCGGCGACCAGTGATCGTGACCGCCGAAGCCGACCGCGTCGTGCCAGTGGCCCGGTTCCCAGTGGCCGAAATGGCCGCCTAAGTGACCGCCGTCCCAATAGTCGAAATCGTGATCGGCCCAGTGACGGCCGTGAAAGTCATGGTGGCCGAAATGATGGAAGCCATGGTCGAAAGAATGACGGCCGGAGAAATCGTGGCCGCCAAAACCGTGGCCGAAGCCAGGACTGAAACCGCGCCCGCCGAATCCCTTGGCCACGGCGTCATCCCGCGCCAGCACGATCGCGAGCAGAACCGCGGAAGCCACGGCAATGGATTTTCGCAAGCGCATCGATCTCTCACAGCTGCGCCCACATTATCTGCCTTCGCGGCGGCAAATTCGAGCGGCCGCCCGGGCAAACGCGCGGGATAGTTAAGCGGTAAAAGACAAATCAGGCAGTGCCGTAAACCTTGTCGGCGCGGCGCTCGAAGGCCGTGGCAAAGCGGCGGAAGGCGGCATCAAACATCGCGCCCATCAATAGCCCGAGCGTGCGACTGCGGAATTCGTAAGCAATGAAGAATTCCACATCGCAGGCGTTATCTCCGGCCGGCGTGAAGGTCCAGTGGTTGTTCATTTTCTGGAACGGCCCTTCGAGATACTCGACCAGTATTTCGAGCTTGTTGCGGTCGAGCGTGACGCGGCTGGTGAAAGTCTCGCGGATAAGCTTATAGGCGACCGTCATGTCGGCGAGGATGACGTCCCTGCCCTCGCCGTCGCTTGAGCGCTTGCGCACCGTGAGCGACCGGCACAGCGGTACGAACTCGGGATAGTGCTCGACATCGGCGACCAGCGCGAACATTTCGGCGGCGGAATGCGCCACCCGCCGCTTGGTCGAAAATTGCGGCATCGCTCAGCGTGCCGAGCGCAGCGCCTTAAGCCGCGCAAAGTCCTCGCCGGCATGATGCGACGAGCGCGTCAGCGGGCTCGACGACACCATCGAAAATCCCTTGGCATAGGCGGTGGCCTCAAGCGCCTTGAATTCGTCCGGCGGCACAAAGCGCATGACCGGATGATGTTTGCGCGACGGCTGCAGGTATTGCCCGATAGTGAGGAAGTCGACGTTCGCCGCGCGCAGATCGTCCATCACCTGCAGTAACTCGTTACGCTCCTCACCGAGCCCGACCATAATGCCCGATTTGGTGAACATCGCCGGATCGATCTCTTTGACCCGTTGCAGAAGACGGATGGAGGCGAAGTAACGCGCGCCCGGCCGCACCGTGAGATATTTCGACGGCACGGTTTCGAGATTGTGATTGAAAATGTCGGGACACGCCGCGACCACGACGTCCGCCGCGCCATCTTTGCGCAAAAAATCCGGCGTCAGCACTTCGATCGTGGTGTTCGGGCAGCGCGTGCGGATGGCGCCGATGACGGCCGCGAAGTGCGCTGCGCCACCATCTTCCAGATCGTCGCGGTCGACCGAAGTGATGACGACATGGCTGAGCCCGAGCTTCGAGGTCGCTTCAGCGACATGGACCGGTTCAGCGGCCTCGAGCGCGCCGGGAAGTCCGGTCTTGACGTTGCAGAAGGCGCAGGCGCGGGTGCAGGTGTCGCCCATCATCATGAAGGTGGCGTGCTTCTTCTCCCAGCACTCGCCGATATTGGGACAGCCGGCCTCCTCGCACACGGTGTGCAGGCCGTTTTCACGCACGATCCTCTGGGTCTCGACATAGCCGCGCGAAACCGGCGCTTTCACTCTGATCCAGTCGGGCTTGCGCAGGCTGGGCTGATCCGGCCGGTGCGCCTTTTCCGGATGGCGCAGCGGGCCGGCGGCATCACTAATTGTATCGATCAAAGCGGCCATTGGCGTCCCGGCAATGAATCCCTGTTGTGATACTTACGAGGCGGCGTGCTGCGCCGCAAGGCCGGGGCTTGCCGCGCGCAAACGCCGCTTCTCATGAACAAACCGTAAGGAAACAACGTCCGGTTCGGCGTTCCAAAATAGAACTTTTGCCACAATAGAAATGCCAACTGATCGCTCGCGAGTCCGTGCCTCGCGGGAGGATTTTTCTTTATGACCGCTCGCGGACAAGAAGCGGCAGCTCTTGGGCTCCACCGGTTCGGCTTCGGCCCGGCCGCCGATCAGATCGCGACCATCGCCGGCGACCCGCGCGGCGCATTGCTTGCGGATCTCGATCGGGCTTTTACTGGCGCGCTCGCGAACGATCTGCCGTCCAGCGGCGAAGCCGCGCGCATGGTGTCCGACTTCCAGGCTGAACGCCGCGCCGAGCAAAAGCTCGCGTTGCGCGTCCAGAAGGCGGGTGATGCCGACAGTCAGTCGCAAACCATGTCACCGGCAACGTCCGACCTCGCCAAAGCAGCGATCGCGGATGCCCCGCCGGTTCCGGGCAATCCGCCATTGCCGCAGCAGATCATCCAGAGCGAGGCCAAAGCGCGCTTCGATGCCGTGACCGGCGTGGTGCGCATGAATGCCGCAGCTGGTCCCGATCTTGGCTTTGTCGAACGGCTGGTGTGGTTCTGGTCGAACCATTTCTGCATTTCCGCCGACAAGATTCCCGCGATGGCCGGCGCCTATGAGCGCGAGGCGATCCGTCCGCACGTGCTCCGCCGCTTCGCCGACCTGTTGCTGGCGGTGGAAAGCCATCCGGCCATGCTGTTCTATCTCGACAATGTCGAGTCGATGGGCGCGGACTCGATCGCGGGCATCAATCGCGACAAGGGCTTGAACGAAAACCTCGCCCGCGAGACGCTCGAACTGCACACGCTCGGCGTCCGCTCCGGCTATACCCAGGCCGATGTCACGAGCTTTGCCAACGTCCTCACCGGCTGGACCTGGATCAATCCGGACCAGCCGGACCGCGGCGGCGAGTTTATTTACAACAAGCGCCTGCACGAGCCGGGCGAGCAGACCGTGCTCGGCAAAACCTATCCCGACACCGGCATGGCGCAGGGCCGCGCGGTCCTGGCCGATCTTGCTCGGTCTCCTGCTACTGCACAGCACATCGCGCAAAAGCTCGCCGTGCATTTTGTCGCCGACAATCCGCCATCGACGCTCGTTGCCAAGCTGGCAAAAAGCTTCAGGGACAGCGACGGCGATCTCAAGGAAGTAGCCAGGACCCTTGTCTCGGCCGACGAATCCTGGACGCCGCAACGGCAAAAGCTCAAATCCCCCGCCGAATGGATCGCGGGCGCGCTACGTCTCACCGGCGCTCAAGATACGATTCCCATCGGTCCGATCATGAATGCGCAGGCCGCGTTGGGTGCGCCGCTGTGGCGGCCGCCGGCCCCGAACGGCTATGCCGACACCGAGGCGGCCTGGATCGACGGCGTGCCGCACCGCATCGATGTCGCCAATCAATTCGCCGGCCGGGTGCGGGTGGCGGATCCGTTGGCGCTGCTTGAAGCCGGGCTCGGTCCGCTCGCTTCGACTGATACGCGCAATACGGTCGGCCGCGCCGAAACCCGCAATCAGGCCGTCGCGCTTCTTGTCATGTCACCGGAATTCTTGCGGAGATGACCATGAGACTGCATGCCCCATCGCGCCGCGAACTTCTCCTCGCCTCCGGAACGCTGTTCGCCTGGGCCTATCTGCCGAGGCTCGCGCTCGCCGAAGGCCGTGACCCGCGCTTTCTCGCGATCATTCTGCGCGGGGCGCTTGACGGCCTCGCCACCGTGGCGCCGGTCGGCGATCCGGATTGGGTAGGCTTGCGCGGCGACAACGCGCTCACGTTCGACGGCAAGGCGCCGGCGCTCAAGCTTACCGACTTCTTCGCGCTCAATCCGGCGATGCCCAATCTGCACGGCATGTTCCAGGCCAATGAAGCGATTGTCGTGCACGCCTGCGCCACGCCCTACCGCGAGCGCTCGCATTTCGACGGCCAGGATTTGCTCGAAAGCGGCCTGCCAAAGCCGGCTGCGAGCCAAAGCGGCTGGCTCAATCGCGCGCTGGCCGGTCTCGCGCCGGGCGGCCGCGTCGATCCGCAAGGAAGCGAAAAAGGCAGCCGCGTCTTCGCTGTCGGTCCAGTGACGCCGCTTGTGGCACGCGGGCCGGCGCCGGTTCTGTCGTGGTCGCCGCAGCGCATCCAGCCGGCGAGCGACGATACGGTGGCGCGGCTGCTCGATCTCTATCGGCACTCCGACGCGAAGCTCGCCAGCGTGCTCGAGGATAATTCAAAACTGTCCGCCATCGAGCAATCCGGCGACATGGCGATGGGGCAAAAGCCAGGCGGCCCCGGCCCGGCGCAAGTGCGGGCTTATTTCTCCGAGGCCGCCGGCAATGCCGCGAAATTCCTGGCGCAGCCCGACGGGCCGCGGCTCGGCGCGCTCGCGCTCGATGGCTGGGACACCCATGTCAACGAAGGCATCGCCACCGGCCGGCTGTCGCAACTTCTTGGCGCGCTCGATGACGCGCTCCTGGCGATCAAGACCAATATGGGCGCGGCGTGGAAGGATACCGTGGTGGCGCTGTCGACCGAGTTCGGCCGCACCGCGCATATCAACGGCACCGACGGCACCGACCACGGCACCGCGACGGTTGCGCTGCTCGCCGGCGGCGCGCTCAAGGGCGGCCGCGTCATCGCCGATTGGCCGGGATTGAAAAGCGTCGATCTCTACGAAAACCGCGACCTGAAACCGACAACGGATTTGCGCGCGGTGCTCAAAGGCGTGCTCAAGGATCACCTGCGCGCCGACGATCGCGCGCTGGCGCAGAATGTCTTTCCCGGCAGCGCCGACGTGAAACCGATGACGGGACTTATAACGTCATCCTGAGGTGCCGCGCGAAGCGCGGGCCTCGAAGGATGCGAGCCGAGGCGTGGGGGTCGTCGCCCTTCGAGGCTCGCTTCGCTCGCACCTCAGGATGACGGAATCAAATATTCAGCACGCGCCCATAGGCGTCGAGCACCGCTTCCTTCATCATTTCCGACAGTGTCGGATGCGGGAACACGGTATGCATCAGTTCTTCTTCGGTGGTTTCGAGGTTCATCGCCACCACGTAGCCCTGGATCAGCTCCGTCACTTCCGCGCCGACCATGTGCGCGCCGAGCAGTTGCCCGGTCTTCTTGTCGAAAATTACTTTGACCATGCCCTGATCCTCGCCCATCGCGATGGCCTTGCCATTTCCCACAAAGGGGAAATGACCGACGCGGATGTCGAGCTTCTTCTCTTTGCAGGCCTGCTCGGTCAGTCCGACGGACGCGATTTGCGGCGTGCAATAGGTGCAGCCGGGAATAAGCAGCTTGTCCATCGGATGCGGATGCAATCCCTTGATCGCCTCGACGCAAATGACGCCCTCGTGCTCGGCCTTGTGGGCAAGCAGCGGGGGACCCGCGACGTCGCCGATGGCATAGATGCCCGGCACATTGGTCTTGCAGGCGCCATCGATGACGATCATTCCGCGCTCGGTTCTCACGCCGAGTTTTTCCAGGCCGAGATTTTCGATATTGCCGACGACGCCGACGGCGGAGATGACGCGCTCGACGGTCAGCGTCTGCATGCCGCCTTTGCCGTCATCGATGGTCGCGACGACGCTGTCGGCCTTCTTGTCGAGTTTTGTCACTTTGGCGCCAGTGTGAATTTTTATGCCCTGTTTCTCGAAACTCTTGCGCGCGAAGGCGGCGATCTCGGCATCCTCGGCCGGCAAGATCTGTGGCAGCACCTCGACCACGGTCACCTCGGAGCCAAGCGTGCGATAGAACGAGGCGAATTCGATGCCGATGGCGCCCGAGCCAATGACAAGCAGTGTCTTCGGCATGCGGTCCGGGACCATGGCCTCGAAATAAGTCCAGACCAGTTTCTTGTCGGGCTCGATGCCAGGCAGGACGCGCGGCCGCGCGCCGGTGGCGACGATGATGTGCTTGGCCTGGTACGAACCGGCGCCGAGCGCGCCCTTCGGCGCTTCGCTCTTTGAGGCCTTCACGGTGATCTTGCCGGGCGCCTCGATGGTCGCCTCGCCCCAGATCACCGGGACCTTGTTTTTGCGCATCAGAAAGCCGACGCCGTCATTGAGCCGCTTGGAAACGGCGCGCGAGCGCTTGACCACGGCACTCGGATCGTAGGTCACCTCGCCGGCCGAAAGGCCGTAATCCTTGGCGTTCTGCAGATAATGAAAAATCTCGGCGGAGCGTAACAGCGCCTTGGTCGGGATGCAGCCCCAGTTGAGGCAGATGCCGCCCAGATAATCGCGTTCGACGATGGCAGTCTTGAAACCGAGCTGCGCGGCACGGATGGCGCAGACATAGCCGCCCGGTCCCGAGCCGATAATGATGATGTCGAAATTAGTATCAGGCATTCCAATCCTCGCCTCGCGCGTTCCAGATATTATATATGTAGCCGCGACGGCCGGTATTGTCGCGGCCATCTATGCGCTATGACCGCCGCGCGTATTGCCCGCCTCCGCACCCATTCCTTCCAATAGCGAGGTTTATCGTCAAAACCATGCCCGATGCCCTGAAGCTGCTCACCACCCGGCGCTCATTCAAAGCAGGCGAACTTGCCGGTCCTGCTCCGTCCGCGGCTGAAATCGATATGCTCCTGACCGTCGCCTCACGCGTGCCCGATCACGGCAAGCTCGCGCCGTGGCGCTTCATCGTGTTTGAAGGCGAGGCAAGGCGTTCGGCCGGCGCGGCTATCGCTGCCGCCTTTCGCGAAAAATATCCGGACGCGAAGCCCGAACACGTCGATGTGGAGCGCGAGCGCCTGGCGCGTGCGCCGCTGGTGATCGCCGTGGTGAGCCGCGCCGGCCCGCATGTCAAAATTCCGGAATGGGAACAGGTGCTTTCCGCCGGCGCCGCCGCCATGAACCTCGTGCTTGCCGCGCACGCGCTGGGTTATGGGGCAAGCTGGATCACCGAATGGTACGCCTATGACCGCGGCGTACTGGATGCTTTGGGCCTCGCGCCGCATGAGCGGATCGCCGGCTTTATCCATATCGGCAAGCCGCCGGGTCCGCCGGAGGATCGGCCGCGGCCGACGCTCGGCGACATTGCGGTCCGCTTTACGCGCTTAGCGCGCGCGTCCTGATCGGGGATCGGATGAAAAATCCCGTCGTCGCCGAGCCGTTCCAGCACGCCGGAGCGGATATCGAAAAAGCAGCCATGCAGCGTGATATGGCCGGCGTCCACCGCCTCCTTGATCCAGGGGAACGTCATCAGATTGTCGAGCGAGAGACGAACTGATTCATGCTCGCAAACCGACTGCCGTTGTTCCGGTGGCGCCTTGATCGCGCGCTGACGCGCCGGCTCGGCGATGCGGACCCATTGGCCGACGAAGTCCGATGCTTCGCCGGAGGCGCCGTCGAGCAGCGCACGAATGCCGCCGCACATGGCGTGACCGAGCACCACGATCTCGCGCACCTGGAGCGAACGAACGGCGAATTCGATCGCGGAACTGACCCCGTGCGGTTTGTCGTCGGGGCCATAGGGCGGCACGATATTCGCCACGTTGCGGACAACGAACAGTTCGCCCGGCCGGGCGTTGAAAACCATTTGCGGGTCGGTACGGCTGTCCGAACAGGCGATGATCAGCGCGCGCGGCCGCTGCCCGAGCCGGCTCAACGCCTCAAAGCGGCGGTGTTCGGCCTGCCAGGTGCCGGAGCGGAAGCGGCGATAACCCTCGATCAGATCGTCCATGATGCAGCCAGAATTTTTCGCGTTGCTGTTTTGCACACGCTATAACGTCAAGCAAGAAGGATGCCTCCGGGATGGCGGAACTGACAATCTACAGCAGCATTGGCGTGCGCAGCGCTGCCGAAGTGCTGTTCCTGACTTTCGAGCGGCAAAGCGGCCACAAGCTCGCGGTCACCTGGGGCACGGCGCCGATGCTGGGCAAACGCATCGAGAGCGGCGAAAGCGCCGACGTCTTGATCCTCAGCCGCGCCGGCATCGATGCGCTGGTGAAGCAGGGCAAGATTGCATCGGGCTCCGACGTCACGCTGGCCGGTTCGGGTGTTGCGATCGCGGTGAAAGCCGGTGCGCCGAAGCCGGACATTTCCACGCCGGAGGCGCTCAAACGCACGCTGCTTGAAGCGAAATCGATCGCCTATAGCGAGCCGTCAGCCGGCGGCGCCAGCGGCGTTTATTTCGCAAAGCTTCTGGAGCGCATGGGCATCGCCGAGCAGATGCGACCGAAAACCAAATATGCGCCCGCCGGCGGCTTTTCCGCCGCGCTGCTCTTGACCGGCGAAGCCGAGCTCGCCGTGCAGCAGAAACCGGAACTCATGCATGTCGCCGGTGCGGAAATCGTCGACTTTTTGCCCGGCGATCTCAACATGGTCACGCAATTCGCCGCCGGCATCATGGTGGAGAGCAAGAATGCTGAGGCGGCAAAGGCGTTGATCGCAATGTTGCGCTCGCCGGAGGCGAGCACGGTGTTTCGCTCGAAGGGCCTCGAACCTGCCTGACCGCTAAACCAGCATCATCACCGGATTCTCGATCAGCGATTTGAATTCGCTTATCATAACGGCGCCGAGCGCCCCGTCGATCGAGCGGTGGTCGCAGGCGATGGTAACGCTCATGATATGGGCCGCCTCGATCTTGCCGTTGCGCACCACAGCGCGTTCCTCGCCGGCGCCGACCGCAAGAATGGTCGATTGCGGCGGGTTGATCACCGCGGTGAAGTCCTTGATGCCGTACATGCCGAGATTCGACACTGACGTGGTGCCGCCCTGGTATTCATGCGGCTTGAGTTTCCTGTCGCGCGCGCGCTGGGCGAAATCCCTCATCTCGTTGGAGATCGTCGATAGCGATTTCGTCTCGGCATTCCGGATGATCGGCGTGATCAAACCGTTCGGCATCGCCACCGCGACGCCGACGTCGGAATGCTTGTGCTTGAGCATGCCGGCTTCGGTCCAGCTGACATTCGCATCCGGCACGCGCTGCAAGGCGAGCGCGAGCGCTTTGATGACGAAATCGTTGACCGAGAGCTTGTAGGCGGGCTTGCCGTCTTTGTTCTTCGGTGCGGTAGCGTTGATCTCCTCGCGTGCGTCAAGAAGCTTGCCGATGTCGCAATCGACGGTGAGATAGAATACCGGCGTGCTCTGCGCCGAGGCGGTTAGCCGCTGCGCAATGGTGCGGCGCATATTGTCGTGCGGCACCACCTCGTAGCTTCCGTCTTCGTAGAGCGCGCGGATCTGCTGATCCGTCATCGCCGGCGCGATAATTCCGGTGGCGCCAGGGGCGGGCTCGCCAGGGGGCGCGCGCAAACCGCCGCCCTGCTTTGCTGTCGCGACATCGCGGGCGATGACACGGCCATGCGGCCCCGAGCCCGCGATGCGGCCGATATCGATGCCGGCCTCCTTGGCCAGCCGCCGGGCCAGCGGCGAGGAGAAGGCGCGGTTCGTACTGCTGCCGTTGGTCCGAACCCCTTCACGCCCACCCTCTCCCCGCTGGGGAGAGGGAGCGGGCGTTGCTGGTGGCGGTGTCGGAGATTTCACCTCTCTTGCGGACGGAGAGGTACTCGGTGCAGGCGATGCGGTTTGCGGGGCGGCGCCCTCTCTCCGAGGGGGAGAGGGTGGGGGTGAGGGGGCTCCGGCGCTGGGAACGGGTCCTTTCCCTGCTCCGGCCGCCGCAGCCTTTGCATCTTCGCCTTCCGCCGCCATCACCGCTATGAGCTGATTGACCGGCACGTCGCTGGTGCCTTCCGGCACAACGATCTTGGCCATGACGCCGTCATCGACGGCTTCGTATTCCATCGTCGCCTTGTCGGTTTCGATCTCGGCGATGACATCGCCGGTCTTGACCGCGTCGCCCTCCTTCTTGAGCCACTTGGCGAGGTTGCCCTTCTCCATCGTGGGCGACAGCGCCGGCATGAGGATGTTGATCGGCATGGCGTCAGCGGTAGCAGACGGCCTTAGCCGCCTCGACGACTTCGGCGACCGACGGCAGCGCGAGCTTTTCCAGATTTGCGGCATAAGGCATCGGCACGTCCTTGCCGGTGACGCGCGCCACCGGCGCGTCGAGATAATCGAACGCCTCTTCCATCACGCGGGCGGCGATCTCGGCGCCGACGCCGGATTGCTTCCAGCCTTCCTCCACGGTGACGAGGCGACCGGTCTTTTTCACCGACTCGATGATCGTGTCAGAGTCCATTGGTTTAAGCGTGCGCAGATCGATCACCTCGGCGTCGATATTGTCCTTAGCCAGCTCTTCGGCGGCCTTGAGCGCGTACGACATGCCCATCGACCAGGCGACAATCGTCACGTCATTGCCGGGGCGCACGATGCGGGCGCGCCCGATCGGCAGCACATAGTCGTCAAGCTTCGGCACCGGCGAGGAATGGCCGTAGAGAATTTCGTTTTCCAGAAACATCACCGGATTGGGATCGCGGATCGCCGCTTTCAGCAAACCCTTGGCGTCGGCCGCGGTTGACGGCGCGATCACCTTCAGGCCGGGAATGTGCGAGTACCACGACGAATAATCCTGACTGTGCTGCGCGGCGACGCGCGAGGCCGGACCGTTCGGGCCGCGAAACACGATCGACAGCTTGACCTGACCGCCGGACATATATTGCGTCTTCGCCGCCGAATTGATGAGCTGATCCATCGCTTGCATGGCGAAATTGAACGTCATGAATTCGACGATGGGTTTTAGTCCGGCGAGCGCGGCGCCGATGCCGAGCCCGGCAAAGCCGTGTTCGGTGATCGGCGTGTCGACAACGCGCTGCGCGCCGAATTCGTCCAATAATCCCTGCGTGACTTTGTAAGCGCCCTGATACTCGGCGACCTCCTCGCCCATGACGAAGACGTCCGGATCGCGGCGCATTTCCTCGGCCATGGCGTCGCGCAACGCCTCGCGCATGGTCATGGAGACAAGCTCGGTGCCTTGCGGCACTTCGGGCTCCGGCATGATGTCTTTTGCAGACGGAGCAGCAGTGCCGGTTTTCGCCGGCGTAGGCATGGGGGTCGCGGCTTCGGCGGTCTTTTCCTGCCGCGCCGGCGGCTCGGCTTTAGGCGCGGGCGTTTTCGGCGCCCCGCCATTGCCCTTGAGTGCGGCGGCGTCCTCGCCCTCGGCGAGTATCATGGCGATCGGCGTGTTGACCGCGACATCGGCGGTGCCTTCCGGCACCAAAATCCTGCCCAGCGTGCCCTCGTCGACCGCCTCCACCTCCATGGTGGCCTTGTCGGTCTCGATTTCCGCGATCACGTCGCCGGATTTGACCGCGTCGCCTTCTTTCTTGATCCACTTGGCAAGGTTGCCCTTCTCCATCGTCGGCGACAGGGCGGGCATCAAAACCTCGATCGGCATGGCGGCTCGCTAACGGCTTACGTGAATTATTGGCGCTAAGGCGCGCATCACCGATAGACGTCGGTGTAGAGCTCGGCAGGATCGGGTTCGGCGTCGTGGGTGGCGAATTCCGACGCTTCGTTGACGACGGCGCGCACGGCAGCATCGATCTTCTTCAATTCGTCTTCGCTTGCCGATTTCTTGTCGAGGAGCCGCTTGCGCACCTGCTCGATGGGATCGTGCTCGGTGCGGACTTTGTCGACTTCCTCCTTAGTCCGGTATTTGGCCGGATCGGACATCGAGTGGCCGCGATAGCGGTAGGTCATCATTTCCAGAATGATCGGGCCCTTGCCGGCGCGGCACCACGCGAGTGCCTCTTCGGCAGCCGCTTTGACCGCGCGCACATCCATGCCGTCGACCTGCCTGCCGGGAATATTGAAAGACACGCCCCGCTTGGAGAAATCGGTCTGTGCCGACGAGCGCGTGACCGATGTGCCCATGGCGTAGCGATTGTTCTCGATGACATAGATGACCGGCAGTTTCCACAGCTCGGCCATGTTGAAGCTTTCATAGACCTGGCCCTGGTTCGCCGCGCCGTCACCGAAATAAGTCAGGCAGACGCTATTGTCGCCGCGATATTTGTTGGCGAAGGCCAAGCCGGTGCCGAGCGGCACCTGCGCGCCGACGATGCCGTGGCCGCCGTAGAATTTCTTCTCCAGCGAGAACATGTGCATCGAGCCGCCCTTGCCCTTGGAATAGCCGCCGCGCCGGCCGGTGAGTTCCGCCATCACGCCTTTGGGATCCATGCCGCAGGCGAGCATGTGGCCGTGATCGCGATAGCCGGTAATCATCTGGTCGCCTTCGCGCATGGCGAGCTTCACGCCGACCACGACCGCTTCCTGGCCGATATAGAGGTGGCAGAAGCCGCCAATCAGGCCCATGCCGTACATCTGGCCGGCTTTTTCCTCAAAGCGGCGGATCTGCAGCATCTGCCGAAGCGCCACCAACTCCTGATCCTTGGAAAACTCGATGCCGGTCGTCGGCGGCGCGGCCATATCCGCGTCCGGAAGCAGCCCCTGGGTGTTTTGAGCCGTGTGCTTGGTCTGGGCGACGGCCATTATTGTCCTCGAAACTCAACTGTCCTTGAAACTTCCGGGCGGGCTTAACCCTTAGCCGAAATCGCCCCAGTGCGGAAGTCGGGGCAGTTGCGGCCCGGGATTGTCACCCGCCGCCAAATCATTGGCAAATCCTTGGCAGCAAATTTAATTTCGGAACCGGCAGGGTTCAGTTCAAGGGCTAAGGCGCTGCCGCGGCCTTCCGATCGAGCATCATGACCAGCTCGTTGGGGTCGACGTAATCGAGGAGCGCGCGGGCGCGTTCGTCGAGCATATCGGGATCGAGATCGTCGGACTTCAACAGCGCGATGCGCCGCTCCCATTGCGCATGTTCGCGCTGAAGCCGTTGCAGGTCGGCGGTGAGCGCCGCCGTCTGCCGATCGATATCCTCCTTGGCCTTGAGCCCGCGGTCGCCGCTATAGGCGTTGACGCCGAAGTAACCGATCAGCAGCGCCGCCAGCCCATAGAGCGCAAGCGTGTTGAGGATGGCGCGCAGCCGTTTTCGCGTGACCATGCCGTCACCATGTCAGGGAGCGGCTTAAAGGCGGATTAATTCGGCGATTACGGCAGCCTGTTGCGGATTTCACTGCCGATGAAATTACCAAACCGCTTGCCGCGGTTGCGGAAGAATCGCAGCGCGCCCTGGTCGACGAAATAAGTGAGCAGGATGCTGTCGCGGGTGCGCACTTCGGGGCCGACCGGATCGGCCGAATGCCAGGTATCGGTGCCGACGGCGAAGGCGTAACCGGAATTCGGCGCAAACGACATTTGCTTGCGCTTGGGCAGCGAGCCGTCGGCGAGCTTTTCGTGGAAGATCGTGCCGATCTCGGTGTGCGAGCGGTCGCGTGGCAGATACAGCTGCACGGTGACGCCCTTCCAGCGCGTATCGGTGTGCGGCGTGATCAGATAACCGGGAATGTCGCGGGTCAGAATCGGGATCGGATACATGCCGGCGGCGCGTTTACCGAACCGGCGGGTCAGCGGTGCGGCGAGCCGGTGGATGAAGGCTTCTTTCACCGCGCGCGAGCACAGCGCGCGCCCGACAACATCCCACACCGCGCGCTTCTGCGGCGGCAGATGCCGGATATATTCCGGAAACAGGTCGATCTTCACCCGGGTATGCGTGCCGTCGGCGAGGTCGTGCCCCTTGCTGCGGCCGTGCATCGGCCGGTAGTCGTTCGCGTCCGGCATGTTGGCCAGCATCAGATCGTAAATATCGTCGGGAAAGACGCGATCGAACACCAGATGGGTGAACGGCGCGTCGGACATCGTCGCACCGGCGACCGAGGTAGCGACGAAATCGCTCAAATGTTCGACGGCCAGCCGGCGGCCGTCCGGCTTTAATTCAAGCGTTTGATCCATCGCGCACCCGTCCCCGGCTGAGTGATGTGGGTATAGCGCCGTTCGCTGCCGCCGGACAAGCGCGGGAAATCTGGAATCTATCCAAGCGCTTTGAATGCCGCGCGGCCCGCATAGCTGGCCTGCGCGCCGAGTTCCTCCTCAATGCGCAAAAGCTGATTGTACTTGGCGGTGCGATCCGAGCGCGCCAGTGAGCCGGTCTTGATCTGACCGCAATTTGTGGCGACCGCAAGATCGGCGATGGTTGAGTCTTCGGTCTCGCCGGAACGATGCGACATCACCGCCGTATAGCCCGCCTTGTGCGCGCACTCGACCGCCGCCAGCGTTTCCGTCAGCGTGCCGATCTGGTTGACCTTGATCAAGATCGAATTCGCGATCCCGTTTTTGATGCCGTCATTAAGCCGCGCTACGCTGGTGACGAAAATATCGTCGCCGACGAGCTGGCATTGCTTGCCGATCTTGCCGGTCAGCTTTTCCCACCCCTTGAAATCGTCCTCGGCCATGCCGTCCTCGATCGACACGATGGGATAGTGCTTGATCAGTTCGACGAGATAATCGACTTGCTGATCGACTGAGCGGGTCTTGCCCTCGCCTTCGTACCGGTAGGCGCCGTCCCTGAAAAATTCGCTTGCGGCCGGATCGAGCCCCAGCGCGACGTCCTTGCCAGCGCTGTAACCCGCCTTGCCGATCGCCGACAATACGAAGTCGAGCGCCGCCTCCGCCGACGGCAGGTTCGGCGCAAAACCGCCCTCGTCCCCGACATTGGTGTTGTGGCCGGCAGCTTTGAGCGCGGCGCGCAACGTGTGAAATATCTCCGAGCCGGCGCGCAGCGCTTCGGCAAAGTTTGCTGCACCGAGCGGCACGATCATGAATTCCTGAAAGTCGATTGGATTGTCGGCGTGCACGCCACCGTTGATGATGTTCATCATCGGCACCGGCAGGAGCCGCGCCGCGGCGCCGCCGACATAGCGGTAAAGCGGCAGATGGTTTGCCGCCGCGGCGGCTTTGGCGGCAGCGAGCGAGACGCCGAGGATGGCATTGGCGCCGAGCCGGCCTTTGTTCGGCGTGCCATCGAGCGCGATCATCGTCTCGTCGATCTTGACCTGCGCCTCGGCGTCCATGCCGGACAGTGAATCGAAGATCTCGCCGTTGACGGCCTCGACCGCGCTTTTGACGCCCTTGCCGAGATAGCGCTCGGCGTCGCCGTCACGCAGCTCGATCGCCTCGTGCGCTCCCGTCGAGGCCCCGGACGGCACGCCGGCGCGGCCGCGCGAGCCGTCCTCCAGCACGACGTCGACCTCAACGGTCGGATTGCCGCGGCTGTCGAGGATTTCCCGGCCGATAATGTCGGTAATGGCGGTCATGTTGTTTCCGGCGTGCTTCTGCGGGGGCTTCTACAGGATCGGGGAGCCCCTTGTCATGTCCCGCCCAAGCAAGGCATGCAGTGTGCGTCATGGCAAAAAAGCCGCAGCTCGGCCGTCCCACGCCGATACCCGCCTCGCCTGGCGCGGCGAAACTGGACCGCGTGCGCAATCCGCATCCCGGCACCAATTATGTGGCGCGCTTCACCTTTCCCGAATTCACCGTGATGTGTCCGGTCACCGGCCAGCCGGATTTCGCCACGCTCGTGATCGACTATGTGCCGAAGGACTGGCTGGTGGAGTCGAAGTCGCTAAAGCTTTATCTCAATAGTTTTCGCGACCACGGTGCGTTTCACGAGGACTGCACGGTAACGATCGGCAAAAAAATCGCCGCGCTGCTCAAGCCGAAATGGTTGCGCATCGGCGGTTATTTCCACCCGCGCGGCGGCATGCCGATCGACGTGTTCTGGCAGGCGGGACAACTGCCGGCCGGCGTCTGGGCACCGGATCAGGGCATCCGGACGTATTCGGCGCGCGGATAGCCTTTCAACGTCGCAATCAGCGCGCTGACTTCGAGCGCTGGATCGGGCGCGCGCATGACGCCGCCCATCACCGCGACCCCGGCGCAGCCGGCGGCGATGACTTCGCCGACGCGGGTGGCATTGATGCCGCCGATGGCAAGCACCGGCACGCGCGAGGCGCGCGCGATTTCGGCAAGTCCCTTGCGGCCGATCTCCGGCCCATAGCCCGGTTTGCTCGGCGTCTCAAAAGCCGGACCGGCGAGCGCATAATCGGCCGCTCGCGGATCGATCGCTTCGGCCTCGGTAACCGTATGGATCGAAACGCCGACAAGTTTCTCCGGGCCCAACAGCGTCCGTGCGGCGGCGGCATCGCTGCCGGCGGGCAGATGCACGCCGTCGGCACCGGCGAGCCTTGCCAGCGCGGCTTCACCATGCAAAACGAGCCGCGCGCCGTGACGGTGCACGACCGGCAAGAGTCCGCGCAACAGCGGCACCTGCTCGTCCTCGGGCAAATCCTTCTCGCGCACACTCACCCAGCGGCAGCCGCTGAGAAGCGCCGCGGTGACGATTTCAGCGAGCGGTCGCCGCGCCTCCGCGCGGTCGGTCACCAGCAGCAATGGCGGATCGGGGAGCTTCATCGTGCCGGTCCGGTTGTCGGCTGTCGCCGATTATGGGAAATTTGCCGTATCGAATGAACCCGGGGCGTCTCATGCGTCATAAATCGATGGTCACGATCATGCTGGCCGGCGCGCTCGCTGTGGCGTCGCTAGTTCCGGCGCTGGCGGCGAAGCAGACTAAAAAAATGACAGGCGCCTGCGCTCAGCCGACCGGGCGCTGCGTGTCCGATTGCGATCAGCTCAATTGGTGCACGGTCTATACCTGCGTCGGCGGCCAGTCGACGCCGGTGCCGTTCTGGCACTGTTTTCAGCCGAGCGGGTTGTGCGTTGCGCCGCATTGCTAATTCACCTCTCCCCGCAGGCGGGGCGAGGAAGCTGATCAGCGCCCGACCGGGGCGTAACTCGTGACCGCGCTGGCGACGGGGCTTGGAGCGGCCGTCGGCGCGAGATAACGCGGGACGACGATGCGCTGACCTTCAGTGAGCGCGCCGTCCGCGTCTGAATTGGCCTGGGCGATCGCCCACAGCGGCACATGATACGTCGCGGCCAGCGCTTTGAGCGTATCGCCGGCATGCGCCTGCACCGGCAAGCCGGAATCCCATAATTCGATCGATGCGTCCGCGGGAACCTGAAGACGCAGCGGCACAGCTTCGCCCTGGCCAATGGCCGGCGTGCCAGCGAGTTGCGCGACTTTCGCCACCAATTGCTCCTGCAGGCGATCGGTCTTCTCGATATTGATGTGGACGATCTCGCTGTGGTCCTTGAGATTGTAGCTCGCGTAATGGCCGTGGAAGCGCGCGCCCTGCACGACATTGCCGCCGCCCATGAAGTTCGAGGATTGATAGATATTGATGTAGCGCTCGACATTGGGCGGCACATCGTCGGCGATGCGCGACGGGTCGTAGGTGACAAGCAGGCTGACCGGAATGTTTTGCGCGTTGAGCGCCTCGGCGAAATCGAGGGCGGAATCGCCGCCCATCGAATGGCCGATCAGCGCGATCGGTTCGGGGTCGCGGCGATAGTCGCGGATGGCCTGGTCGGCAACGCCGCGCCAGACCAGATAGGTGTCGACGCTGGCATCGATGCCGACATGCTTGATCCGTTCGGCGAGCTTGTCCATGCCGCGCGAATAGATCAGGCCGGCGACGCCGCGAAACAAATAGACGCGGCCGCGCGGCTCGGTGATTTTTTCGGCGGCTGTTGGCGGCGGCGCTGCCGGGACGGCGGTGTCGCCGGCATCGGCCACTGCGACAGGGTTTGCCGTAGTTGAAACAGGCGCGGCCGGATCGTTAGCGAGTTTGCCGTTAGCTGCGCGCGCGAACAGCGAGGTCAATGCCACTGTGTCGGAGGTCGAGCCGGTCGTTGCCGGGTCTGTTGCCATGGCGGGCTCGACGCCTGGCTTCCACTGCGCTTGCTTGCCCGGCGAGGTGAACGAGGCGTCCGGCTCGAACATGGAATAGCCGCCACAGCCGGCGAGGCCCACAGCGAGAAGGCTCCCCGCAAACAGCAGAACTGCGATTTGGCCTAGGCGTTGTCCCACAGTCTCATTTGCCCCAGTCGCTTCGCGTCGAAATCCAAACCGGAGAACCGGCAACACGCCGACCGCGCGGCCAATGCTTCTCCAGCACGTCGATAGATGACTTTCGAAGGAGCGATTCCCCGCGTGACTCGCCACCGGTCGAGGAGAGCCCCAAATCCTTAATTTCCCCCGAATACGGAACATGGATGTCCCTCGCAGTAGGTGAAATGAGGGTACCGAGCGGGCTTTTTCGTGGCGGCGGGGCCACGGAATGACTTAATAAGGCCGATGAACCGCGCCCCCCGCATTTCCTTCGTTTCGCTGGGCTGCCCCAAGGCACTGGTCGATTCGGAACGCATAATCACCCGGCTGCGGGCCGAAGGTTACGAGCTGGCGCGCGAGCATTCGGGCGCCGACCTCACCATCGTTAATACCTGCGGGTTCCTCGACAGCGCGCAGGCGGAGTCGCTCTCCGCCATCGGCGCCGCCATGGCCGAAAACGGCAAGGTCATCGTGACCGGCTGCATGGGCGCGGAACCGGAAAAGATCACCGCCGCGCATCCGGGCGTTTTTGCCATCACCGGACCGCAGCAATACGAGAGCGTGCTGGAGGCCGTGCACCGCGCCGCGCCGCCGCAACGCGATCCCTATACCGATCTCATTCCGCCGGAAGGCATCAAGCTGACGCCGCGGCACTACGCTTATCTCAAGATTTCAGAAGGTTGCAACAATCGTTGCACCTTTTGCATCATCCCCAAATTGCGCGGCGATCTGGTCTCGCGGCCGGCCGCTGACGTCTTGGGCGAAGCCGAACGGCTGGTCGCGGCCGGGGTGAAGGAGCTTTTGGTCATTTCGCAGGACACCTCTGCCTACGGCGTCGACATCAAATATGCGGCGAGCGCCTGGAAAGGCCGTGAGGTGCGGGCGAGATTTCTCGACCTGGTGCAAGCGCTCGGCGAATTCGGCGTCTGGGTGCGGCTGCACTACGTCTATCCCTACCCGCACGTCGACGACGTCATTTCGCTCATGGCTGAGGGAAAAATTCTTCCCTACCTGGATGTGCCATTCCAGCACGCGAGCCCGGACGTGCTCAAGCGTATGCGCCGCCCGGCAGCGCAGGCGAAAACGCTCGAGCGTATCCGCGCCTGGCGGCAGATTTGCCCGAGCCTGACCATCCGCTCGACGTTCATTGTCGGCTTCCCCGGCGAGACCGACGACGATTTTTCCCTCCTGCTCGACTGGCTGGATGAGGCCGAGCTCGATCGCGTCGGTTGTTTTCGCTACGAGCCGGTAGCTGGCGCCACAGCCAACGATCTTGCCGCGCCCGTCCCTACCGAAGCGAAAGAGGAACGCTGGCACCGGCTGATGGCGCGCCAGCAGGCAATCTCGCAAAAGCGCCTCAAGCGCAAAGTCGGCGGCCGTGAAGGCGTGATTATCGACGAGGTCGGTCCATCCGTTGCAAAAGGCCGCAGCAAGGGCGACGCGCCGCAGATCGATGGCGCGGTCTATGTCGCGAGCCGTCGTCCGCTGCGCGTCGGCGAGATCGCCACGGTGAAGATCGAGCGCGCCGATGCCTACGACCTGCATGGCACGGCGGTGGGCTATTAGGGGCGGACTTCACTGACGCGCCAGTCGGCGTGTTAGGATGGCCCCCCGAAACTTGCAGGACATCCCATGCCGCTCTCCGACACTATCAGGACCCTGATCCGCAACGCCTGGGACGACGGCTGTCCGTGCCTGGTAGCTACTTATGGGCCGGCGGGACCCAACATCTCGGTCAAGGGCAGCATGATTGTGTTCGATGATGCGCACCTCGCCTATTGGGAGCGTTCCAAGCGCACGGCGCTGGAGAACCTGTCGCACGATAAGCGAGTTTGCGTGATGTATTCCAACTTCAAGGCCCAGCGCGACGGCGTCCTGGAAAGCGGCTTTTTGCGTTTTTTCGGCAGCGTCGCGCTGCACGAGAGCGGTGCCACGCGCGAGGCGATTTTTGCCAAATTGTTGCCCCGCGAACAGACCCATGCCGGCGCCGATACCGGCATCGGCGCGTTACTCAAGATCGAGCGGGCCATCGATGTCCGCGGCAAGCCGATTATCTGAGACGACACTGATTGCAGGGGCGGAGGAACGGCATGGAAATGCGGGCCTACGGCCGCACCGGATTGCAGCTTTCGGCGCTGGGTTTCGGCTGCGGCGCGGTCGGCGGATTGATGGTGCGCGGCGATCCGCGCGACCAGGAGCGCACTATCGCACGCGCAGTTTCTGTCGGCGTGAATTACTTCGACACGGCGGTGCAGTACGGCAACGGTGAGTTGGAAAAGAATCTCGGCCGCATCCTGCAAGATCTCAAGCCGGCCGGCGCGGTCGTCGGCACCAAGGTCCGGCTGCCGAGCGCGGCGTTCGGCCGCATTGCCGACACCGTGGTGAAATCGCTCGAAGTCAGCCTGGTGCGGCTGCGTCGCGATCGGGTCGACATCTTCCACCTGCATAATGCGATCACCGAAAACGGCGGTGGCGAAACGCTCAGTATCCGGCAGGTGCTTGGCGATGTGGTGCCGGCGTTCGACCGGCTGCGCCAACAGGGCAAGATCCGTTTTCTTGGGCTCACCGCGATCGGCGAAACGCCGGCATTGCATCAGGTGATCGACGCGCGCGTCTTCGACAGCGCTCAAGTGGTTTATAATATGCTCAATCCGTCCGCTGCCGCGGCCCTGCCGGCGAACTATCCGGCACAAGACTATGGGCGGCTGTTCGATCGCACCAAGGCGGCCGGCGTCGGCGTCATCGGCATCCGAGTGCTTGCCGGCGGTGCGCTATCCGGATCGGCCGAGCGTCACCCCATTGCCAGTCCACCGCCCGAACCGATCGGCTCGGCCATGAGCTACGACGCCGATCTTCTGCGCGCGCGGCGCCTGGTGCCCCTGGTCACGGAGGGGTTTGCCGCGAGCCTGAGCGAAGCCGCTACGCGGTTTGTCATGACACATCCTGCAATCGGCACGCTGCTGGTCGGGATGGCGACGCCGCAGCAATTCGAGGATGCGCTCGCCGCGGTCGAAAAGGGCCCGCTGCCGCCCGCCGCGCTCGAGCGGTTGGCAACGCTGCGACAAGGTTTTGCTGGCGAGCCGAGGTGAGATCACACACGCTCGGCAAGCACGCGCCGGGCCGTATCCATCAACTTGGCCAGCTCGTCGTCGGCGATGGTGAAGGCCGGCGTCAGATAGACAATGTTGCCAAACGGACGGATAAAAACACCTTCTGCAATAAAGCGTTGGCGCAATGCGTTGAGGTTTTCGATGCGGTCGAGCTCGACCACGCCGATGGCGCCTTTGACCCGCACATCCTTGACGCTGACAAGGTTTCGGCACGGTTCGAGGCCTTGCCGAAGCGCGGTCTCGATTTTTACCACCTGATCGCGCCGCGGCTCGCGCTCGAACAAATCGAGCGAGGCATTTGCGGCCGCGCAGGCGAGCGGGTTCGCCATGAAAGTCGGGCCGTGCATCAGCGCTTTGGCCGGGTCGTCCGACCAGAACGCCTCGAACACGCTTCGCCGCGCGACGGTGACGGCCAGCGGCAGGCTGCCGCCGGTCAGCGCCTTGGAAACCGTGACGATGTCCGGCGCGACGCCCGCTTGCTGAAACGCGAACATTGCCCCGGTGCGAAGGAAGCCGGTGAAGATTTCATCGAAAATCAGCAGCAGCTCATAACGGTCGGCCAGCGCGCGCAACGTGTGCAGCACTTTGGCATCGTGAAAGCGCATGCCGCCGGCGCCCTGCACCAAGGGCTCCACCATCATGGCGGCGATCTCGCCGGCCCGCTCCGCCAGTATGGTCTCCAGCGCCGCCGTGCTGGCGTCGTCGACCGGCAGATCGGCGAGGATCTGTTGCGGCAAAAGCCCGGCGAAGGCGGCATGAAAACCGCTCTGCGGATCCGACACCGCCATGGCGCCGGTGGTATCGCCGTGATAGCCGCCCTTGAAAGCGACGATACGGGTGCGCGCTCGCGATCCTTTGTTGAGCCAGTATTGCGCCGCCATTTTCAGCGCCACTTCGACCGCGACCGAACCGGAATCGCTAAAGAAGACGCGATCGAGCGTGGCAGTTTGCTGTTTTTGCGACAGCAGTCCGGCAAGCCGCCGCGCCAAGGTCAGCGCCGGTTCATGCACCATGCCGCCGAACATGACGTGCGGCAGCGCTGCAAGCTGGCGCTCGACCGCCGCGCGGATGTGCGGGTGGTTATAGCCGTGGCAGGCCGTCCACCACGAGGCGATGCCGTCGATCAATTCGCGGCCGTCGGCGAGCACGATGCGGCTGCCGCGGGTTGCTCTGACCGCAAGCGGCGGCGTCGCGGTCTTCATCTGCGCATAGGGCAGCCAGATGTGGTCGAGGCCGGCGGCGTACCAATCCGGCGCCGCGTCGCCTAGCCCCTTGTTTTCGCTGGTATTGCCCGACATTCGGCGCTTTCATGCAGATACGACAGCTACATTGTGCCTAAGGCTGGTTACCTAAGGAAGCCAATGCGTTCGCTCGATGAATTCGCCGACGAAAAGCTCGAAGCGCTGGATCGGGCGCAACTCCGCCGCGCGCCGGTGGTCACCGCGCGCTCCGGCATCTGGGCCGAACGCGACGGCCGCCGCCTGCTCTCGTTCTCCTGCAACGATTATCTCAATCTCAGCCAGCATCCCGATGTCATCGCCGCCGCGCTCGATGCGACGGCGCGCTACGGCGTCGGCGCCGGCGCTTCGCGGCTCGTCACCGGCAATCATCCGCTCTATGCGGCGCTCGAAACGCGGCTGGCGCGGCTCAAGGGCAGCGAGGCGGCCTGCGTGTTCGGCTCAGGCTACCTCGCCAATACCGGCATCATTCCGGCGCTGGTCGGCGCCGACGATCTGATCCTGGTCGATGAATTGTCGCATGCCTGCATTCATGCCGGCGCCAAACTGTCCGGCGCCGCGATAAAGCTCTACCGGCACGCCGATGCGGCGCATGCCGAGGAATTGCTCGGCGCGCATCGCGCCGGCAAACAGCGCGCCCTGATCGCGACCGACGGCGTGTTCTCCATGGACGGCGATCTGGCGCCGCTCGATGCGCTGGCGCGGCTGGCGCAACGCTTCGACGCCTGGCTCCTTGCCGACGATGCCCACGGCCTTGGCGTGGTCGGCGGCGGGCGCGGTTCGAGTTTCGCCAATGGCCATGCCGGCGTCGAAGTGCCGTTGCAGATGGGCACGTTGTCGAAGGCGGTCGGCGCCTATGGCGGCTATCTGTGCGCCTCGCGCGCCGTGATCGAACTCATGCAAACGCGCGCGCGGACCTACATCTATTCGACCGGACTGCCTCCAGCGGTCATTGCCGCGGCGACAGCCGCACTTGATGTGATCGAACGCGAGCCGGCCTACGCCGCCGAGCCGTTGCGCAAGGCGCGGCAGTTCGCCCGCGCCCTTAATCTGCCCGAGGCGCAGAGCGCGATCGTGCCGGTGATCGTCGGCGACACCGACGCGGCGCTGCAAGCTTCGGAATTGCTGCGTGACGAGGGATTTCTGGTGGTCGCCATCAGGCCGCCGACGGTGCCGGCGGGCACGGCGCGGCTGCGCTTTGCTTTCACCGCGCAGCATCCCGACGCCGACATCGAGCGGCTCGCGGCCATCGTGCGCATGCGCGTTTTGAGAAACTAGAGCCGTGAGCGCGATCTTCATCACCGCGACCGGAACCGACGTCGGCAAGACTTTCGTCGCCGCCTCGCTGATCCGGCACTTGCGCCAGATGGGACGGCTCGTCGACGCGCTCAAGCCGGTCGTGAGCGGCTTCGATCCGGAGCAAGCCGCGACAAGCGATCCCGGCGTGCTGCTGCACGCGCTCGGCCTGCCGGCGACGATTCCGGAGATCGACCGCATTGCGCCATGGCGGTTTCGCGCCGCGACTATCGCCCGACCTCGCGGCGGCGCGCGAGGGCAAGGTCATCGACGTCGATGCGGTGGTGACGTTCTGCCAGACCGCGATCGACCAGCGCCGCGACATTTTGCTGATCGAAGGCGTCGGCGGCGTGATGGTGCCGCTCGATGCCGAGCGCACCATTCTCGACGTGATGATGGCGCTGCAACTGCCGCTCATCCTGGTCGCCGGCTCATATCTCGGCACCATCAGCCACACGCTCACCGCGCTCGACGCGCTCTACCAGCGCGGCCTGAAAGTCTTGGCGACCATCGTAAGCGAAACGCCGGGCTCGCCCGTGCCGCTCGACGATACGGTGGCGGCAATCGGCCGTTTCGCCGAGCCGGTCGTCGGCTTGCCGCGGCAGCAGGTTCCGCAAGAAGGCCGATCGGGTCCGGTTGCCGCGTTCGATCGCATCTTCGGCCGATAACGGCGCTTCTATCGGGCGAAATGCACCTGCAGCACCGTCTCGAAAGTGCCCTCGAGATTGAACAGCGCGTGCAACAGGAAGGTCAGCAGCACCGAGCCTGAGCGCCAGCGCATCCAGCCTAAAAATAGGCCGATGACGAAAATCTGCAGCATGCCGGTCCAGTCGTACTGGACGTGCAGCCCGGCCCACAGCAGCGAGATGACGACGATCGCCGGCCATACCGAGCGTTCCGAACGTGCCCAGCCGCGGTACAGAAAGCCGCGAAACATGACCTCCTCGCCGGCCGGGGCGATCAGGATTGCCGCGGCGAACATCGGCAGGAGCCAGCCTTCCGCGGCGGCGGTGGTGTAGGACTGCTCTTGAAACTGCGTCACCAGCGTGCGCCCGCTGAAATAAAGCAGCGCGTCGCAGACCGCGATCAACACGATGAGCCAGCCGACGCCGGCGAGCACGTCGCGTCGCGCGGGCCACTTGAGCGCCAGGTAGTCCGCCTGACCGGAGCCCGCGGCCCGCACCGCCAGCATCAGGACGGCGATGGTGACCGGATTGGAAATCAGGATGAACAGCGTGACCAGGACGCCATCGAACGGCGTTTCGAGGATCGTGTTCCACGCACCCGCGCGCTGCCAAAGCAGGACGCCAAAGCCGATGAACTGTCCCGCCAGGAAGGCGAGGATGGCCCAGCCCAGCGTCGTCCAGTAACCCCAAATCTTCATCATAGCCTCGTCATTCCGGGGTCCCGTTTAGCCCGCGAACCCGGAAGCCATACTCACGATGATTCGAGACAAGCACGCCAGCGCGAAGAAATTTCGCGCTCCGTGATTATGGTTTCCGGGCCGCCGCTTTACGCGGCGGCCCGGAATGACAGAGCGTTACGGCATCAGGACCGACGAGCCGGTGGTGGCGCGGCCTTCGAGATCCTTATGCGCCTTCGCGGCGTCCTTGAGCGCGTATTTCTGGTTGATCGGCACTTTCACCGCGCCCTTGCCGACGACGTCGAACAGGTCGTTGGCGATCGACAACAGATCCTCGCGCTTGGCGGCGTAGGTGTTGAGCGTCGGCCGCGTGGCGAACAGCGAGCCCTTCTGCTGCAGGATGTTGATGTTGAAGGCGTCGATCTGGCCCGACGAACTGCCGAAGCTCACGAAATACCGAGCGGCTTGAGGCAATCGAGCGACGCCGGAAACGTCGTCTTGCCGATGCCGTCATAGACCACTTCGCACAATTTGCCGCCGGTGATGTCCTTGACGCGGGCGACAAAATCCTCGTCGCGGTAGAGGATGGTGTGATGACAGCCATTGGCCTTGGCGAGCGCCGCCTTGTCCTTCGATCCCACCGTGCCGATGACGTTGGCGCCGAGATAATTGGCCCATTGGCACAGGATGAGGCCGACGCCGCCGGCCGCGGCATGCATCAGCACGTTCATGCCCTTCTCGACCTTGAAGGTGCGGCGAACGAGATATTCCGCCGTCATCCCCTTGAGCATCATCGCCGCGGCCTGCTCGTAGCTGATATTTGCCGGCAGTTTCACCACGCGGTCGGCCGGAACGTTGCGCTCCGAGGCGTAACCGCCCAGCGCGACGACGTAGGCGACGCGGTCGCCGACCTTGAAGTCGGTGACGCCGGGGCCGACGGCGATAACCTCACCGGCGGCTTCGTTGCCGGCGACGAACGGCAGGCCGACCGGCGACGGATACATGCCCATGCGGAAATAGGTGTCGATGAAATTGACGCCGGCGGCGTGTTGCTTGACCCGGATCTGGCCCTGTGCCGGGGGCGGCAAGTTCAATTTCCTCGTAAGTCAAAACCTCGGGGCCGCCGACTTTATGAACGCGTACCGCAGCAACCATTTTCCTCTCCTCGGAATTTGTCGAATTTGTCTGAAAAGCGAAAGTCGGCCGGGATCATAGGCGCAGAGCCGTCGAACACAAGACAGTTCGGGCAAGGACCCTTGAGCCCTCCGAGAGGTTCGGGCAGTCACCGTAATAGACGAAAGGGTCGTTATTGAAGCAGATCATGCATCGCGCGAATGGCCATCGGATATCCTTTCGCGCCGAGACCCGCGATGATCGCCGTAGCGACCTTTGACACATACGAATTGTGATAATAGGCCTCGCGCTTATGAATGTTCGAAATGTGCAGCTCGATGATCGGCCCCGGGAACATCTTTAGGGCGTCGAACAACGCGAGCGAGGTGAAGGTGTAGGCGGCCGGATTGATAATGATGCCGCCACCATTGTCGATCGCCTCGTGGACCCACTCGATCAATTGCGTCTCGCTGTTTGTCTGCCGAAACTCGATGGGCTGCCCTTTGGCTTCGGCGCGGCACATAGCCTCGACGTCCGCGAGCGTCGTCGTACCGTAGATTTGCGGCTCACGCGTGCCGAGCCGATTGAGGTTCGGACCGTTGAGAACGTATATCGGTTTGGACATGACCTTGTCTTTCTTGCGTTTACGAAGATGAGCATCGCTGCGGCCGCTCAGCGCGCGCCGGAGACATTGAGAACGGCGCCGGAAATGTAGGACGCCGCGTCCGAGAGAAGGAACAGCACGGCTTCGGCGATCTCGTTGGGCTGGCCCGGGCGTCCCATCGGCAGCAGCGGCGTGATCCGCGCCAGCCGTCCCGGTTCGTGGATTTCGGTGTCGGTCGGACCCGGCCGCACCGCGTTGACCCGGACGCCCTCCTTCGCCACTTCGCGCGCCAAACCGTTGGTGAGTGCGTCGACCCCGCCTTTGGCGGCGGCGTAAAACACATATTCGGTGGCGCCGCCGGTCACCGCGGCGATCGAGGACAACAGCACGATCGAGCCGCCGTTGCCGCCATGCGCGGTCGACATGCGGCGCACCGCTTCGCGGGCGCAGATCAAGGCGCCGAACAGATTGACGTCGATGACCTCGCGGATGGTGGCGGCGCTGGCGGCGTCGAGCCGCGAATTCTTGCCGCCGATGCCGGCGCTGTGAACGAAATGCGTGATCGGCCCCAATGCGCGCGCCGCCTCGTCGAACACCCGCAGGATGTCGTCCTCCTTCGCCATGTCGCCCGGCAAGCGTCACGGCGTTGCCGCCGGATTTTTTCACCGCGTCGGCGACCCGCGCCGCCGCCTTGGCGTTGCTGAGGTAATTGATCGCGACGTCGTAGCCGCGCTCGCCGGCAAGCCGCGCCGTCGCGGCGCCGATGCCGCGGCCGCCGCCGGCGATGAGCAGAACGGGTCGAGGCAATCGGTTGCTCCTTCGATGATGCGGCGCGAACGGTAATTATGGATGGTGCCGGCGCAAAAAGCCAACGCCGACGAAATAGATCGCCAGACGCGCACAGAGCCGCGACGATCGCGATGCCTGGATCAAGATTTCTCGCCACCGCATAAATCGCGAGCAGCGCCCACACGATCAAGGCCGCCATGGTCAGCGCGCGCAAATGCGCGATACGCAGCGGATGCACGACGTGGAACGGCACGAAAGTCAGCGCCGCCAGCGCGGCAACCGCGGCGGCAGCGAGCCACGGCGCGGGCTTGAGCAGGAACAGATAGAACGCCGCCACATTCCACAGCGCCGGGAAGCCGCGAAAGTAATAATCGGATGTCTTCATCAGCCGGTCGGCGAAATAGAGCGAGCCGGTGACGACAACGACGATGCCGAGCGGGATTGCGGCCACGGCGGGCAAGAGTCCGCTCGCCGCCAGCGCATAGGCCGGCACGAAGACGTAGTTGAGAATGTCGACCACGAGATCGAGCACGTCGCCGGACCAGCGCGGCAGCACTTCGGCGACCCGCAGCCGCCGCGCGAAGGTGCCGTCGACGCCGTCGATGAAGAGCGCGACGCCGAGCCAGACGAACATTTGCGGCCAATCCGCACGCACCGCGGCGAAAAGCGCGAGCAGCGCGCAGCCGGCGCCGCAGGCGGTGAAGACATGGACCGCGAAGGCCGCCGTGGCAGCGGCCGCGCGGTTTTCCTCGGGTGCAGTTGGGTCCATCAGCTAAGCTTACACGTGAAATCGAAATCGGTCCGGCAATGTCTCTGTCATTGTTCTTGTTTCGATCATAAATCAGTACGATTGCGGAGCGCGGCTAAGAAACTGGTTGAAGACGTGAAATCCCGTGGAAATGCATTCACCGCCGAGGTGGCGGTGATCGGCGGCGGGCCGGCCGGGCTGGTCAGCGCGATCGCGCTGGCGGCGGCCGGCGCGGATACGCTCCTGGTCGCGCCACCGGCCGAACCCGATCATCGCACCACGGCGCTGCTTGTCGAGTTCGGTCACCGCGCTGGAAACGCTTGGCGCCTGGCAGGCGTGCCTGCCGCACGCCGCGCCGCTGAAAAAACTTCGCATCGTCGACGCCACGCAGCGGCTATTGCGCGCGCCCGAGGTCTTTTTCGATGCCGCGGAGATCGGGCTTGAGGCCTTCGGCTACAATATCGAGAACCGGCATCTGATCGCCGCGCTGGAAGACCGCGCGTTCGAACTCAAGCTGGCGCGGATCGCGGGCCCGGCGCTCGCCGTCACCAGCGATGCCGACGGCGTCACGATCAGCCATGCCGGCGGCGAGGCGCGCGTTCGGCTTGTGGTCGGCGCCGATGGGGCGCATTCGCTGTGCCGCGCCGCGGCCGGGATCGGAACGCGGCGCCGCGTCTATCCGCAGATCGCGCTCACGCTCAATCTCGCCCACGCCCGCCCGCACGACGACACCTCGACCGAATTTCACACCGAAAGCGGTCCGTTCACGCTCGTTCCCCTGCCCGGCGCGCGTTCGAGCCTCGTCTGCGTGCTCGACCGCGCGCGGGCCGCCGAACTTGCTGGCGATGGACGAGGCGGCGCTTTCCACCGAGATCGAGCGCCGCGCCCATTCGCTGCTCGGCAAAATGAGCGTCGAGCCCGGCCGCGGCGTGTTCCCGCTCGCGGTCGAGACCGCCGACGCCTTTGCGCGCGCCCGCATCGCGCTGGTCGGCGAAGCGGCCCACGTCGTGCCGCCGATCGGCGCGCAGGGCCTCAATCTCGGCCTGCGCGATGGCGCGACCATTGCCGAAATCGTCGCCGACGCGCGGCGCGCACAATCTCGACGTCGGCGCGCCGGAAGTGCTCGCGCGCTATGACCTGCAGCGCCGCGCCGATGTGACCAGCCGCACCATCGCCGTCGATCTGTTGAATCGGAGCCTGCTCACGGATTTCCTTCCGGCGCACGGCGCGCGCGGGCTGTCGCTCTACCTCGTCGACCGCATCGGCCCGTTGCGCCGCGCGTTGATGCGCGAAGGCGTCACGCCCGCCGCCTCGCAGCCGCGGCTGATGCGCGGCGAGATGGTGTGAATGACGCCATTTCCTAGGCAGCGCTGGCGTGAAAAGCGGCTTGGCGGGGTCCTGCCTTCATCCTAGCCTTCGGGCATCTGGCGCTGTGGGGCTCGCGCATGAAACTGCCGCGCAATTTCTTCAAGCCGCTGGCGATCGGCGCGCCGGCGCCGCTGCGCGAATTGCCGCTGCGGCTCGAGCGGATGATCCATTTCGTGCCGCCGCATATCGAAAAAGTGCGCGCCAAGGTGCCGGAGCTGGTGTCTCAGGTCGACGTCGTGCTCGGCAATCTGGAAGACGCCATTCCGGCCGACGCCAAGGAGGCGGCGCGCGCGGGCTTCATCGCCATGGCGAAAGCTTGCGACTTCGGCGAGACCGGATTGTGGACGCGCATCAACGCGCTCAACTCGCCCTGGGTGCTCGACGACATCACCGAGATCGTCGCCGCCATCGGCCAAAAGCTCGACGTCATCATGCTGCCCAAGGTCGAGGGCGCCTGGGACATCCATTATCTCGATCAGCTGCTCGCGCAGCTCGAAGCCAAAAACGGCGTGAAAAAGCCGATCCTGATCCACGCCATCCTGGAAACCGCCGAGGGCGTCGACAACGTCGCTTCGATCGCCGTCGCCTCGCCGCGCATGCACGGCATCAGTCTCGGGCCGGCCGATCTCGCCGCGTCGCGCGCGATGAAGACGACGCGCGTCGGCGGCGGCCATCCCGATTACAAAGTGCTGGCGGATGCCGGCGCGCCCGATGCGCCGCGCGCCGCCTTTCAGCAGGATCTTTGGCACTACACGATCGCCAAAATGGTCGATGCCTGCGCCGCGGCCGGCATCAAGCCGTTCTACGGTCCGTTCGGCGATTTTGCCGACGGCGCCGCCTGCGAGGCGCAGTTCCGCAACGCCTTCCTGATGGGCTGCGTCGGCGCCTGGACGCTGCATCCGAGCCAGGTGCCGATCGCCAAGCGCGTGTTCTCGCCGGACCCGGCCGAAGTCGCCTTTGCCAAAAAGATCATCGCCGCCATGCCGGACGGCAGCGGCGCGGTGATGATCGACGGCAAGATGCAGGACGACGCGACCTGGAAACAGGCCAAGGTGCTGGTCGATCTGGCCGGGCTCGTCGCCGAAAAGGACCCCGAAATGGGGCAGCGTTACGGGCTATGAGGACGATGGGCTTCGGCCACAATCG
The DNA here is from genome assembly GCA_963743395.1 of uncultured Alphaproteobacteria bacterium. GTDB lineage: Bacteria > Pseudomonadota > Alphaproteobacteria > Rhizobiales > Xanthobacteraceae > BOG-931. Next base: position 839,161 of record CAVUPV010000013.1, on the reverse strand, counting down.
TGGCGTTGCATTCGAGCCGCCATACAGGCTGTAAATTAGCGCTGCGATGAACAAGATTCGGAACGCCAAATATCAGATCGGCCAGGTCGTCCGGCACCGCCTCTATCCGTTTCGCGGCGTCGTGTTCGATATCGATCCGATGTTCGACAATACCGAGGAATGGTACCAGGCGATCCCGGCCGAAGTGCGGCCGCACAAGGATCAGCCGTTCTATCATCTGTTCGCCGAAAACGACGAGACCGAATACGTCGCCTATGTCTCGGAGCAAAACCTGTTGCCCGACGAGAGCGGCGAGCCGGTGCGCCATCCGCAGGTCGCCGAAGTCTTCGTCAAGGACGGCAAAGGCGGCTATCGCCCCCGCGCGTCGTCGATGCACTAGCCAGATCGGCGCGAGCCGTTTCGAGCTTATTGCGGCGCGGGTGCCGGCGCGGCGCGCTGGCGCCGGCGTGTTCGACGATTGCGGCTGGCCCTGCTGCTGCTCGAGCTTCTTGCGCGCTTCGTCGGCGCGGCGTTGCAGCTCTTCCTGCAATTTCTTCTGCTGCTCCTCGAAAACCTTCGGATCGGTCGGCGGGCCGTCATAGGCCTTGGCGAAATCGCCGAGCGGCAGCACCAGGCTGATCGGCTGGCCGGTCGAATTGATCGCCTGCACGACGAGGCCCTGGCCCTTCTTCATCTTGGCGATCATGTCGGCATTGGCTTCGTAGTCGGCCATGCAGCCGTTGGTGAAGCAGATGACATAGGGCGCGGTCATCGGCTGGTTCTGGTCGATGATCACGCGCGTGCCGTGAATGAGCTGCATGCCGAGCGGCAGGGTGACGCGCAGGATTTTCTTCGGCTCGTCCTCCGGCTCGATCAGCACGGCGGCGACCACCGGCATGCCGGATTCGATGCGCGCGTCCTTGCCGGTGAAACAGACCTGCTTGGCATTCGGATCGTTATTGTTGCCCTTGAGGCAGAACTTGGTCCACGGCGAATAGATCAGCTGGACCTGGCTGCTGGTCGCCGCCCTGGCCTTGCGCGGGCGCCTGCTGCGCCTCGGCGGAGCGGCAGGCGCCGCGGGAGCTGCTTGCGCCGCGGGCGCGGCCGGCTTCTTGGCCGGCGGTTTCGGCTTGGCGGGCGCCGGAGCGGGCGCGGCGCGGCGTCGGAGCGGCCTGCTGGGCGAGCGTGACGGTGGCGCTTGCCAATGCCAGCGCGACGGTGAGCGCCGCGGTCTTGCCCAAAGTCCTGGCGGTGGCAGCGAGCGTGCGGCCCACCGGCCGTGCCGGCGCCGACGCGTTCCGATAATTCATGAGATGCAGTTCCTCTTTGCTGCTGCCGCCGGCAAATCGATCCCGCTCGAATGAGCAAAGGATGGGTCTGCCCGGTCAGACTGGCGTGTTCAATGCCCCGATATCGGCCACATCCGTCGCCGCCGCGCCGCGCGGGCCCCCTGCGCGAGCGTCAATCGACGCAGAATACGGCAACAGCGTGACCCCAAACGCGACGGATTTGGCCTTTCGTCGAACCTTGGCCCGGCCCAATAGCCCAATTGCGCGGACAGATAAAGGGCGCGGCGGCGAGCACGCGACAGACCGCCAGCGACGCGGCGCGCGCTGACGGGTGCCGCGGGCCGAGCGTGGTACATTCCCGCCGCTCGACCGAATCGCGTTCAACGCTTTTGCCCCGGATGAAAGCTCCAAAATCCTGCAGTGCCGGCTATGCAGCGCGGGCCGCATTTTGCGGCGCGGTCGTGTTTGCCGGCTTTGGCGCCGGCCTTGCGCCGCAGGCTCACGCCGCGGCGGCTTACGCCATCGCCATGCATGGCGCGCCGGCGTTGCCGGACGATTTTACGGCGCGTGCCCTATGCCAATCCCGACGCGCCGAAAGGCGGCCGCATCGTCGAGGGCGTGCTCGGCACCTTCGACAGCCTCAATCCGCTGATCGTCCAGGGCGACGCCGTGCAGCCGATCCGCGGCTATGTCGTCGAAAGCCTGATGGCGCGCAGCTACGACGAGCCGTTCACGCTCTACGGCCTGTTGGCGCGCACGGTCGAGACCGACGATGCGCGAAGCTACGTCACCTTCTCGCTCGATCCGGCGGCGCATTTTTCCGACGGCGTGCCGGTCACCGCCGACGACGTCGTGTTCTCCTGGCAGCTGTTGCGCGACCACGGCCGGCCCAACCATCGCAGCTATTATTCCAAGGTCGCCAAGGCCGAAATCCTCGATCCGCGCACGGTGCGGTTCGACTTCGGCGATAGCAGCGACCGCGAATTGCCGCTGATCCTCGGCCTGATGCCGGTGCTGCCGAAACACGCCGTCGACGTTGCGACCTTCGAGAATTCGACATTGGCGAAGCCGATCGGCAGCGGGCCCTATGTCGTCGCCGCCGTCGATGCCGGCAAAAGCGTCAGCTTCAAGCGCGATCCGAATTACTGGGGCCGCGCGCTTCCGATCAATCGCGGCCTGTGGAATTTCGACGAAGTGCGGTTCGACTTCTATCGCGACGGCAACGCCTATTTCGAAGCGTTCAAGGCCGGCCTCTACGACGTGCGCAGCGAGACCGATCCCGGCCGCTGGCAGACCGGTTACGATTTTCCCGCCGCGCGCGACGGCCGCGTCGTCAAGGAAACGTTTCCGACCGGACTGCCGAAATTTGCGTCCGACTTCGTCTTCAACACGCGGCGGCCGATCTTTGCCGACATCCGCGTGCGCCAGGCGATCGCGCTGTTGTTCGATTTCCAATGGATCAACCGCAATTTTTTCTACAATCTCTATCAGCGCAGCGCGAGCTACTTCGACGATTCCGAATTGTCGGCCTATCATCGCCCCGCCGACGAGCGCGAGCGCGCGCTGCTTGCGCCCTACCCCGACGCGGTGCGCGCCGACGTGCTCGACGGCACCTGGTCGCCGCCGGTCACCGACGGATCGGGCCATGACCGCGCGACGCTGCGCCAGGCGCTCGCTTTGCTCAACGCCGCCGGTTACGAGCTCAAGGGCACGGCGTTGCGCGACAAGGCGAGCGGGCGTCCGTTCGCCTTCGAAATCATGGTGACCAACCGCGACGACGAACGGCTGGCGCTCGCCTTTGCCACGATGCTCGAGCGCGCCGGCATCGTCATGCAGGTGCGGCTGGTCGACGACGTGCAATATCAGCAGCGGCTGTCGTCCTTCGACTTCGACATGATCGAATACCGCTGGGAGCAGTCGCTGTCGCCCGGCAACGAGCAGAGTTTCTACTTCGGCGCGGCGGCGGCCGATCAGCCGGGCTCGCGCAATTACATGGGCGTGAAAAGCGCCGCGGTCGACGCCATGATCGCGGCGTTGTTGCGCGCGCGCGAGCGTCCCGATTTCGTCGCCGCGGTGCGCGCGCTCGATCGCGTGCTGATCTCCGGCTGCTACGTCGTGCCGCTGTTCTATCTGCCGCAGCAATGGGTGGCGCGCTGGACTTATATCCGGCACCCGGAGCGGACCTCGCTCTACGGCTATCTGCCGGAAACCTGGTGGCATCAGCCGCGGACCTTTCACAAGGATGCCCTGCAATGATCCTCGGCGATCGGCCGCGGCACGCGAGACGCCGCCAAGCGGCAGCCGCATCGGCATCGACGAATTGTTTCGCCGCGCCGCGCAGCGTCATCCGGGCGCGATCGCGCTCGCCGATCCGCCGAACCGCGCGAGCTTTACCGACGGCGCGCCGCGGCGGCTCACTTATGCCGAAGCCGACCGCATGGTTTCCGCGATTGCCGGGCGGCTGCGCCGCATGGGGCTGCCGACCGACGCCATCGTCGGCATCCAGCTGCCGAACATCGGCGAAAATATCCTGACCATTCTCGGCGTGATGCGCGCCGGACTGATCGCGGCGCCGTTGCCGCTGTTGTGGCGGCGCGCCGACGCCGTCACGGCGCTTGCCCGCGTCGGCGCCAAGGCCCTGATCACCTGCCGGCGCGTCGGCAATTTCGAGCACGGCCAATTTGCCACGCGCGTCGCCGCCGAGGTGTTTTCGATCCGCTATGTCTGCGGCTTCGGCGGAAAAAATCTGCCCGACGGCGTCGTGCCGCTCGACGATCTGTTCACCGCGGCAAAGCTCGATCCGGTCCCGCCGCTCGAGCGGCAAGGCAATCCCGCGGCGCATCTTGCCGTCATCACCTTCGAGATCGGCGAGGACGGCCCGGTTCCGGTGGCGCGCCGCCATCTTGAACTGCTGGCCGGGGGCTTGGGCGTGTTGCTCGAAAGCGGCATCGAACAAAGCGCCAGCATACTGTCGACCATCGCGCCGGCGTCGTTTGCCGGCCTGTGCCTGACGCTGGTGCCATGGCTGCTCACCGGCGGCACGCTCGTGCTGCATCACCCGTTCGATGCCGACGTCTTCGCGCAACAGCGCCGCGACGATCGCTGCGGCACGCTGATCCTGCCCGCGGTCGCCGCCTTTCGCCTCGCCGAGACCGGACTGTTTTCCCGCGAAGGTCCGACGCGCGTGCTTGCGGCCTGGCGCGCGCCGGAAGCAGCTTGCCGCGAGGCCCGGATTGGCCCGAGCGCGACGCCGCGCTGGTCGATGTATCGCTCTTCGGCGAAGCCGGCGTCATCGCCGCGCGGCGCGGCGTGGGCGGACATGCGGCGCCGCTTGCCGTTGGGTGCGGTCGTCGCGCCGCGTGACGGCGGCGGCGCCGGTCGCGGTGACGGTCGCCGAACTGAGCGCCACCGTGAACGACACGTTGGGGCTGCGCGGCCCGATGGTGCCGCATCACGTCTTTCCGCCCGGCATCGAGCGCTCCGACCAGCCGCATTTCGCGATCGGCCGCGACGGCGTGGTCGACACCGGCTACGCCTGCCGCGTCGATCGCATGAGCAGGACGATCACGGTCACCGAGCCGCCTGCCGGCATCGTCACGATCGGCGGCTATCGCTTCCCGCTGTGCCGGCTGCTGGAGGCCGTCGGCGCGCATCGACGCCGGCGCCACGCTCGCGGCGCTGCCCGATCCGGTGATCGGGCAGCGCCTCATCGGCACCGCCGCCGATCCGAAAGCCATGCAGACGGCGCTCAAGGAGCTTGGCGTCAACCCGCTGGTGGTCGCCGCCTTCGCCGGGCGCGATGAAGCGGTTTGGCGCGAGGCCCTTGCCGCCGGCTGACAACGACGGCCGACGTTCTGCGGCGCGCGTTGACGGGCCATTAACAGCACTTTGGCATGGTTGCGCCGGTATCCGTAAAAGTCGCGTTGCGCGTTTTCCCCCATGGCGCTGCAAGGTCCGTTCGCCGTCATTGCCGACAGCCAGGCGCCGGATGTCGTCGAGGCGCTGCGCGCGGCGGGCGCTTTCCCGATCATCGAAGCGACCTGGGCCGATGCGCCGGGCGCGCTCGCCTCGGTCGAGCCGGAAGCGGTGGTTCTGGCCGAGCCTTGCGCCGATCGCAGCGCATGCCGCCGCGCTGGCGAAACTGCTCGCCGAGCGCGCGCAAAGCCGGCGACGGCCTCTACATGCCGGTCATCGCCCGCACCCGCGACGACGCCGCTCCGGTCGTTCCCGACGCGCTCACGATCGCGGCCAGCGCGCCGCCCGAACGGCTGGTGCGCCGCCTCTCGACGGCGCTGCGCGTGCGCACTCTGCACGGCACGGTGCTGCGCCGCATCCGCACGCTCGCCTCGCGCGGCGAGGTGTTGCCCGAACTGCCGGCGGCCGATCCGCTCGACGAAGCCAGCGTGCTGGTCGCCGGACGCGGCCGCTCCTATCCGGCTTTGTCGGTCGCGGTCGGCGAGCGCGTCGGCGTGGTCGGCGCGCTGTCCGTCGAGAGCGCGGCGCGCGCGCTCAATGCGCGCGACATCGACGGCATGGTGATCGGCGACGGTTTTGGCCCGAAGATCGTCGAAGCCTTGCTGACCGTGCTCGCCGAGGACGTGCGCTTTCGCGATCTGCCGGTCGTCGTGCTCGGCGGTCATCCCGGCCTTGATCGAGCCGTTTGCCATCGAGCTTGCCAATCTCGAACGCATCGCCGAGGGACCGGAGCGGCTGGTCGAGCGCTTCCTGCCCTATGTGCGCGTGCACGCTTTCGGCCAGCGGCTCAAGCGCATGCTCAAATCGCTCGACGCCAAGGGCATGATCGATCCCGACACCGGGCTCCTCGCCCACGACGCGTTCTGGCGCGATCTCAACCGCGCCGTCGACGACGCCGAGAAACGCGGCGTCGGCCTGTCGATCGCGCGCTTCTCGTTCGACGCGGCGACCGCCGCATCGGCCTCGATGCGGCGCGGCTCGTCGGCCGGCTGATGCGGCAGGTCGATTTCGCCTGCCGCGAGGCCGACAATTCGATCTTCGCGGTGTTCACCGAAACCGATCTGCGCGCCGCTCATGTCGTCGCGCGCCGCATCGCCAGCGTGCTGAAGAACACCATGCTGGCGCCCGATCGCAAGCGCCCGGGCATCGAGGCCGACGTGACGCTTGCCACGCTGAAGCCGACCGACAACGTCGATTCCCTGATCGCCAGGGTCGTCGGCGAGGTTGCCGCCGGCTGAGGCGCGCATCATCTTAGGCAAGTCGCCAGGAGCGTCCGAATTCCAGTTCCCACCGGTTGGGACTTTGCGCTAGGTCTCAAAGGCCGCTAGAATCGAAGGTTGGCCATGGAAGAGTCCGCCGAAGCTGCCGCCACCGTCCACATCGACGTCGTGTCCGACGTCGTGTGCCCGTGGTGCTATATCGGCAAGCGCCGGCTCGAAGGCGCCATCGCGCTCACGCCCGACATCGCCGTCAGCGTCAACTGGCGGCCGTATTTCCTCAATCCGTGGATTCCGCGCGAAGGCATCGACCGGCAGACTTATCTGGAAACCAAATTCGGCTCGCCCGAGCGTTACGCCGTGATCGCCGAACGCATCGCCGCCGCCGCCGCGATGGAAGGCCTGGTCTATACTCCCGACATGATCAGCCGCCAGCCCAACACGCTCGACTGTCATCGCCTCATCCTGTGGTCGCGCAGCGCCACCGATCCGGCGCGGATGAAGCAGCGGCTGATGGAGCTCTACTTCGCCGAAGGCGCCGATCTGTCCGACTCCAAAGTGCTGATCAAGGCCGCGGTCGATTGCGGCATGGACGGCGATCTGGTGCGCCGGCTGCTCGCCAGCGACGCCGAAGTCGATCGCATCGAAACCGACGCCACCGCCGCCAAGGAAGCCGGCATCGACGGCGTGCCGTGCTTCATCTTCGGCTCGAGCGTCATCGTCACCGGCGCGCAATCGCCGGAATATCTCGCCAGCGCCATCGAGCGCACCGCGGGCCGGCATACGCGGCTGCGGGCGTAGAGCTTCCTCCACTCGTCCCCGCGAAAGCGGGGACCCAGGCGAGTCCGCCGGAGCTTGTCATCGGGCGGGCCACTTCGGGCCGGATCCGTTGGCGGGAATGAGCGGGGAACGGCGCATTCCAATCCTGTCGCGAGATGCAAATGATATTCCGTCACCCTGAGGCTCGCGGCAGCGGCTCACTTCTCCCCGCGCGCGGGGAGAAGTGAGAAAAGCGTGCCCGTTCTCGCGATGCGCCTTCGCATCCGAGTCATGCCACGCCACTGCAAGAAAGCCCTTCCAAACTTCTCCCTTAAAGAGAAGGGAGGCGGAGCGCCGGCAGGCGCATCCATTGGAAGCCGCATCGCAGACCAGTTTGCCCGATATGCGCAAACCTCGTCTGTCGCGCGGCGCGCGCTTGATAACAGCGCGCTCGCCTTTCGGCGCTCCACCGCGGCTGCTCGGCTCCGGGCCGCGCTTCCTGGAATTACCGGGTGCAAGCGGGAGGACCCTCCCCGGCGCCAGTGCAGCGAGCACCTCGCAGTCCGATCACGCGCCGGACCGGACGATGCCCAGAACCGCCCAAAGCGGGATCACGAAACCCGCCGTGGGGACCGCCCCCGCTCCCTCAGTCGGCCGTCACCGGTGACGCCCCTTTACCGAACGAGATGTGTCTTTGTAACTTAAATGGTGACGTATGTCAATGAAAATGTGACGACGTTCCCCGGCCGTCATGCCCGACCTTGTGCCGGGCATCGTCTTTTTGTCTTCTGCCGGGGCTCAAAGGCGTGGGTGGCCGGGACAGACCCGGCCATACGCGTCGCCAGAGGTCGTCCGCCCTACGCGCCGTTTCGGGATGCGGCCACGCCGTCGTCGGCGGCTTGCGTCAACGACACGCCGCACTCGCCGCAGCGATAGATGTGCAGGTCCGTCAGGCCTTCCGGCCGCGGCGCAGTACGCGCCAGATGCATGGATCGCCCGCAGTTCGGGCAGGCCGGGGAGGCCGTGATCGGGTAGCCGACCGGCCGCAACAAATGCTGTGCCAACATTGTGTACCTCATGATGCGCGCTTCACGGCGCGTTCTCAAACGCCCGATTGAAATTCAAACAGGCGTTTGAGACGGGGTCGAGCCGGAAATAAGGAAATCTCGTGATTTCACGGACTAGTGAATTTTGGAAGCAATTGGGTTCCTGGTGTCGTTCCCCGCGCAGGCCGAGAATCCAGTAAGCGCCGGAATGCGGGCCCGGGGCGAGCGCGGTTGATACCCGCCTGTGAGTACTGGATGCTACGCCTTCGCGGAGCATGACAAGGAGCGACGTCATTGCCGGGCTAAGCCGGAGCCCGCGAAGTGCCTCATAGTTCGCGGGCGCGGCCCGTGTGGAAATCTTCGATGGCCTGATCGGCCAATGCGTCGAGTTTGCCGGCCTTGGCGTCGCGTTCGATCTTGTCATCGAAGCGCACGCCATCGAACGCCTCGAACCAGGCGCGGAATTCCGCAAGCTGATCCGGCGGCAGCCTAGCGATGGCTTTTTCGATGTCTTCAACGCTCATCGCTGCATCGTCTCACAATCCATGCGCGTGTTCGACGCCCGCACACGCCGTGCGAGCTCATCATTACAAATCAATGGAGGCGATGGGTTTCTCTTCAACGCCGGCTTCGGACCACTAGTCCCGCGAGTGGCCTACACTTGCGTTTGCGAATGTAGCAGACGTTACTGTCTCTCTCCTTCAGTGTGTCGTACCAAAGGCACACTGCGAACGCTTCCTCCGGTTGCTCGAACAACCAGTTATAACAAAATTTTGAATTTTGCTGCGGGCGAGCGGCCTTTGTACCTCGTCCACTGACTGACATCGAAGCCTGCCTCTTTAAGCAAGTTCATGACCAGAAATTTTTGAACTGCCTTTAGTCGGTCGAGGGTTGGCATTGCGGATCTCTGATCACGAATTTTCAGTTTGTGCGTGAAGATACACTTGAAGAGACGCAGTTACAACGGCTCTCCAGGATGACTCACGCCGCCCTCGCTGCCTTCTCCGCGATCCCGACCAGCGTGCGCAAAATTCCCGCCGCGCCTTTGAGCCGCGCTTCGGCGGTGTCCCACTCGTCGAAGAACACGACTTTCTGATCCGGCCGCACGCGCGCGCCTTCGGGGTGCTTGGCGATATAGGAGATGAGCCCTTCGGGATTGGCGAAAATGTTGTCGCGCAGCGACAGCACCGCGCCTTTGGGACCGACTTCGATGCGCTCGACATTGGCGCGCCGGCACAGCGATTTGATGGCGACGATCTGCAACAGGTGCTCCACTTCTTCCGGCAACGGGCCGAAGCGGTCGACCAGTTCGGCGCCGAACGATTCGATGTCGCGCTCGTCCTCGATTTCGGCCAAACGCCGGTACAGCGCGAGCCGCACCGGCAGGTCGGTGACGTAATTCTCCGGAATGAGCACCGGCGTGCCGACGGTGATTTGCGGCGACCATTTGTCGGCCGCCGGCGCGGCAATGCCGGCCTTCATGGAAATGACCGCCTCCTCCAGCATCTGCTGGTAAAGCTCGTAGCCGACTTCCTTGATGTGGCCGGACTGCTCGTCGCCAAGGAGATTGCCGGCGCCGCGAATGTCGAGATCGTGCGAGGCGAGCTGGAAGCCTGCCCCGAGCGTGTCGAGCGATTGCAGCACCTTGAGGCGGCGCTCGGCCTGCGGGGTGATTTTGCGCGCCGCCGGCAGCGTCAGCAGCGCATAGGCGCGCAGTTTCGAGCGGCCGACGCGGCCGCGCAGCTGATAGATTTGCGCCAGGCCGAACATGTCGGCGCGGTGCACGATCAGCGTATTGGCGGTGGGAATGTCGAGACCGGATTCGATGATGGTGGTCGACAGCAGCACGTCGTATTTGCCGTCGTAGAAGGCGGCCATGATGTCTTCCAGCACGGTCGGCGGCATCTGGCCGTGGGCGACGGCAACGCGCACTTCCGGCACGCTCTTGTCGAGGAACGATTTGGCTTCGGCGAGATCCTCGATGCGCGGGCAGACGTAAAACGCCTGGCCGCCGCGGTAGCGCTCGCGCAGCAGCGCCTCGCGCACCATCAGCGCGTCGAACGGCGAGACGAAAGTGCGCACCGCCAGCCGATCGACCGGCGGCGTGGCGATGATCGACATTTCGCGCACGCCCGTGAGCGCCAGCTGAAGCGTGCGCGGGATCGGCGTCGCGGTCAGCGTCAGCACATGCACCTCGGCGCGCATCTGCTTGAGCTTTTCCTTATGCGCGACGCCGAAGTGCTGCTCCTCGTCGACCACGATCAGCCCGATATCCTTGAACTTGATCGCCTTGCCGAGGAGCGCATGGGTGCCGATGACGATGTCGATCTTGCCTTCGGCGATGCCGGTCTTGACCGCGGCCAGTTCCTTCGCCGCGACCAGGCGCGATGCCTGCGCGACGTGAACCGGATAGCCCTTCAGGCGATCGCTGAAGGTTTTGAAATGCTGACGCGCCAACAGCGTGGTCGGCACCACGACGCGACCTGCTTGCCGTTCATGGCGGCGATGAAGGCGGCGCGCAACGCCACTTCGGTCTTGCCGAAACCGACGTCGCCGCAGATGAGCCGGTCCATCGGCCGGCCGGAATTGAGATCGTTGAGCACGGCGGCGATGGCGGCCTGCTGGTCGTCGGTCTCCTCGTAAGGAAAGCCGGCGCAGAATTCGTCGTAGAGGCCGGGCGCGACGGTGAGTTTCGGCGCCTCATGGAGCATGCCGCTCGGCGGCGACCTTGATGAGGGCGCCGGCGATTTCGCGGATGCGGTTCTTCATCCGCGCCTTGCGCGACTGCCAGGCGGTGCCGCCGAGGCGGTCGAGCTCGACGCCGGCGCCCTCCGAGCCGTAGCGCGAGAGGAGTTCGATATTCTCGACCGGCAGGAACAGCTTGTCGCCGGCGGCGTAATGGATTTCGAGGCAGTCGTGCGGCGCGCCCGCCGCCTCGATGGCGCGCAGCCCATGGAAGCGGCCGATGCCGTGATCGACATGGACGACAAGATCGCCGGCGGCGAGGCTTGTCACCTCGGCGATGAAATTTTCCGGGCGCTTGGATTGCCGCCGCGTGCGAACCAGCCGCTCGCCCAGAATGTCTTCTTCGGTGATCAGCGCGACATCGGCGGTCTCGAAACCCGCATCGATGCCGAGCACGGCGAGCGCGACCTGGTGGCGCGGCAGCGCGAGTGCCGCCGGCCATGACGCGACCGGGGTCAGATTGACCAGCGCGTGTTCGGCCAAAACATGCGCCATGCGTTCGCGCGAGCCTTCGCTCCACAGCGCGACGAGCGCGCGCTTGCCGGACGCCTGCAGCGCATGGACGTGTTTTGTCACCGCCTCGAACACATTGGCGTTGGGCGTGGCGCGCTCGGCCGCGAAATTGTGGCCGGCGTGCGCGCCGACATCGATGATGTCGGCGGCATCGTCCGGCGCGGAAAACGGCGTCAGCCGCGCCAGCGCGGAATGTTCCAGCCGGTCGCGCCATTCGGCCTCGGCGAGATAAAGCCGGTCCGGCGGCAACGGCTTATACGGCGCGCCGCCGCTGGTTTGATCCATCGCTTCCTTGCGCGCCTGATAATAGTCGGCGATTTGCGCCAGGCGCTCGTGCGCGGCTTCTTCGGCGAGCGGCTCGACGGCGATCGGGCTCGCCGCGATATAATCGAACAGCGTCTCCATGCGCGGATGGAACAGCGGCAGCCAATGTTCCATGCCGGCGTGGCGGCGGCCCTCGCTCACCGCTTCGTAGAGCACGTCGTCGGGGCCGGCGGCGCCGAACGCCGCTACATAGCCGGTGCGGAACAGCCGGATGGTGTCGCTGGTGAGCTGGAACTCCGCCATCGGCACCAGATCGAGCGCGCGCCGCTCAGTATCGGTGCGTTGAGTCTCCGGATCGAAACTCCTGATCGATTCCAGCGTGTCGCCGAAAAAATCGAGCCGCACCGGCTCATCCATGCCCGGCGCGAACAGATCGACGATGCCGCCGCGCACCGCGTAATCGCCGGGCTCGCGCACGGTTGCCGCCCGATTGAAGCCGTTGAGGTCGAGCCATTGGGTGATACCGGCCATCGGCAGCATATTGCCAGGCGCAGCCGAGAGCGATTGCTTGGCGATGAGTTCGCGCGCCGGCACGCGCTGCAGCACGGCATTGACGGTGGTGAGCAGCACCGCCGGGTGATCGCGGCCCTTTACGCGCGCGAGCCGCGCCAGCGTCATCATCCGCTGCGCCACCACGGCGGCATGCGGCGAGACGCGGTCGTAGGGCAGGCAATCCCAGGCCGGGAATTCCAAAACTTCGATCTCCGGGGCGAAGAAGCCGAGCGCCCGCGACAGCGTGGCCATGCGCGGACCGTCGCGGCAGACGACCGCGATCGAGATCGCCGGCGCTTTGTCGCCGGCCGCGATGGAACGGGCGAGGTCGGCAATGACGAGGCCTTCGGCGCCATCGGCAATGCCGCCGAGCGTCAGCGGCCGGCCGGCCTTCAGCCGCGCCGCCGGCGATTTCGTCAGCAAAGCGGGAGGCGCGGTCACGTCCCCTCCCCGGCTTTGCCGGCAAAAGTCTGCGCGTGAAAGGCGATGAGCTGGCGCAGCACGGCGGTGTCGTAATTTTGCGGCGCGGCCTCGTCGCCGACCACCCAGGCGTAAAGCGCGGCATTGGGCGCTTCGATCAGGCGCTCGAAATCGTCGAGCGCGGCATCGTCGAACCTGTCGATAAAAACATCGGCGAAGCGGCCGACGATCAGATCCATTTCGCGCACGCCGCGCCGCCACGCCCGGAACAAGAGCTTCCGTCGCCGTACATCCAGTCCCTCGCTCGATCGCGCCGTCATCGGTTTTGCAAACCTTCGCCAAACGCCGAAAGCCCGGACGCGGCCGGGCGACGGGTATATAGAGGGCGGCGCGTCTGATGTCATGGCCGTCCGTAATTGTCATGGCCCGCGCAGGCGGGCTATCCAGTAATCACCACGTACGCCGTTTCGGAACCGCATTGCCCGCCCTGTGCTCTGCGGATTACTGGATCACGCCTGCGCGGATGATGACAGCGAAAGCACTTGGTGCTTATTGCGAAATCAATGCGCCCGCCGGTCCTCAATCCGCTGTTCGCTTCGCTCAAAACCCTGCCGGGGATCGGGCCGAAGCTGGAAAAACTGTTCGGCCGCCTGGTTGGGCGCGACGGCGACCAGCCGCGCATTATCGATCTGTTGTTTCACCTGCCGACCGGCTTTGTCGACCGCCGCAACCAGCCGAAGCTGAGCGAAGTCGTCCCCGATACCGTCGTGACAATCGCGGTCACCATCGACCGGCATCGCCCGCCGCCGCCGCACCGGCCGCGCGCGCCCTACAATATCGACGCCCACGACGATACCAACACGCTCACCATCACCTATTTCAACGCGCGCAGGGATTATCTGGAAAAGCTCCTGCCCGAGGGCGAGCTGCGTTACGTGTCGGGCACAGCGACCCTCTATGACGGCCATTTGCAGATGCTGCATCCCGGCCGCGTGGTCGATGCCGAAGGCCTGGCAAAACTGCCGCTGATCGATCCGGTCTATCCGCTCACCGAAGGGCTGCACCCGCTCCAGGTGCGTAAAGCGATGGATGCGGCGCTCGATCGCCTGCCGGATCTGCCGGAATGGCAGGATGCGGCGTGGCGCCAGCGCAACGACTATCCGGGCTTTGCCGAAGCGCTCCGCCAAATCCATCGCCCGCAAACGCCCGAAGACATCCAGCCCGACAGCGCGCCGTGGTCGCGGCTCGCTTACGACGAACTGCTGGCGAGCCAGCTCGCGCTCGCTTTGCTGCGCGCGCATCAGCGCACCCGTCCCGGCCGCGGCAGTTCTGCCGAGGGACTTGTTGCGCGCCCGGATCGTCAAGGCGCTGCCCTATTCGCTGACGCCGTCGCAAGCGCGCGCGATCGCCGACATCGTCGCCGACCTCGTCCAGCCGCAACGCATGCTGCGGCTCCTGCACGGCGACGTCGGCTCCGGCAAGACCGTGGTGGCGCTGCTCGCGGCGGCGAACGTGATCGAGGCCGGCCGCCAGGCGGCGTTGATGGCGCCGACCGAAATCCTGGCGCGTCAGCATTTTGCCACCATCGCGCCGCTGGCGCGCGCAGCCGCCATCCGGGTCGCCATCCTCACCGGGCGCGAGCGCGGCCGCGACCGCGAGGAGATCCTTTCCGCGCTCGCAGCCGGCGATATCGACCTCGTTGTCGGAACCCATGCGCTGTTTCAGGACAATGTCGCGTTCCGCGACCTGGCTCTGGCGATCGTCGACGAGCAGCATCGCTTCGGCGTGCATCAGCGGCTGGCTTTGGCGCGCAAGGGCGAGGCCGTCGATCTTCTGGTGCTCACCGCGACGCCGATCCCGCGCACGCTGGTGCTGACCTATTTCGGCGACATGGACGTTTCCGAACTGCGCGAAAAGCCGGCCGGCCGGCAAAAGATCGATACCCGCGCGGTGCCGCTGTCGCGCCTCGCCGAGGTGATCGAAGCGGTCAAGCGCGCCCTCGACGACGGCCGGCGCGTCTATTGGGTCTGTCCGCTGGTCGAGGAATCCGAAAGCGTCGATCTCGCCGCCGCGGAGAAGCGCTTTGAGGATTTGCGCGAGCGGTTCGGCGACGCCGTCGATCTCGTGCACGGACGGATGCGCGGGCCCGACAAGGATCGCGCCATGGAGCGCTTCGCCCAGGGCGAAACGCGGCTCCTCGTGGCGACCACCGTGATCGAAGTCGGCGTCGACGTGCCGGAGGCGAGCGTCATGGTGATCGAGCACGCCGAGCGCTTCGGGCTCGCGCAATTGCATCAATTGCGCGGCCGGATCGGCCGCGGCGCCGAACGCTCGACCTGCATCCTGCTTTACAAGGCGCCGCTCGGCCCGACAGCCAAGGCGCGGCTGGCGATCCTGCGCGAAACCGACGACGGTTTCCGCATCGCCGAGGAGGATCTAAAACTGCGCGGCGAAGGCGACGTGCTCGGCACGCGCCAGAGCGGCGAGCCCGGCTTCCACATCGCCCAGATCGGGGTGCACGGTAAGCTGCTCACGATAGCGCGCGACGATGCGACGCTGATGCTGTCGCGCGATCCGAAACTGCAATCGCCGCGCGGGGCGGCGCTGGTCAATTTGCTCTATCTGTTCGCGCGCGATGAAGCGATCGGCCTGCTCCGTGCAGGCTGACTTCGACCGGCAGCGGATCGGGACCGAACCGGTTGTAGCCGTGCGACCCTCGGGTGCAGAGCCAGACCAGCAGCACGATCGCGCCAATGAGCGGCACAAAGAACAACAGAAGCCACCAGCCGCTGCGGTCGGTATCGTGCAGCCTGCGCACAGAGACGGCGAAGTCGGGAATGACCGTAGCGAGCCAGAATAGCGACGACAGCGGCGACATTCGGAAGCCGGCGCCATAGTCGAACACTTCCGCGACCAGGCCGCCCACCATCAGAAACAATTGCCAGTACCAAAACTCGGACCGGCGCGCGCGGCCCCTGAAGTTCAGGTAGTTGGAAAATCCCGCCTGGATCGCCTGCTGGAAATTCATGGCCGGATGCGGCGATCAAGTTGCCGGGTGTGGGCTGATCTGTCCATCGGCGCCGAACGGATCGGGGCCGAAGCTGTTCGGGCCAGGAGTGCCTTTCTTGCAGGCCCAGTACAACAGAACAAAGATACCGACGACGGTCAGCGTGATCAGCACCCACCAGCCGCTTCGGCCGATATCGTGCAGGCGCCGGATCGCAATGCCGAGGCTCGGCAGAAAGGTGATCAGTTCGAAAACGCCATTGAGCGGCGACGCGCCGGTCACATTGGGAAACAGGGCGTAGTCGAGGCTCTCTGTCGCAAGCCCGCCGATGATCGTGAACAGGACCCAAAACCAATATTCCGAGCGAATGGCTCGTCCGGAAAATTTTGCGTAATTGTAGAAACCCGACCAGACCGCTTGCCAGAAGTTCATGGTGGTTCCCCCCAAAAGCTTATCTTAGCCGATGGCCGCACGATGCGGCGCCTATTCCACCGCAGTCGGCGCCGGCTTGCGCGCGGCTTGCGCGACGCGGGCGGTTTCGGCGAGCGCCGCCAGCCGGTCTTGCGTCTGCGCCTCGCCGCCGGGCTGTACGATGCCGGCCGACATGATCAAGGTCATCGCTTGCTCGACGGTGATGTCGAGATCGATCACGTCGCGCCGTGGCACGTAGAAAAAGAAACCCGTCGTCGGGTTCGGCGTGCACGGCATGAAGGCCGAGACGTGCTCGACCGCCGGCAGGCGATCGGAAATCTCCGGCGTCGGCGATTGCGTCAAGAACACCAGCGACCACATGCCCGGTGACGGGAATTCGACCAGCCCGACGTGGCGGAAGCTCGATTCCGATTTGGAGAACAGCGTCTGGAAAATCTGCTTGGCGGTGCGGTAAATCGGCCGCACGATCGGCATGTGGTTCAACAGACCCTCGCCGAAAGCGACCAGCCTGCGGCCGATCAAATTCGCGGTGAGAAAGCCGAGCAGCGTCAGCGCGATGAAGACGATGATCAGGCCGAGCCCCGGAATATTGAACGGCAGGTAGGTTTCCGGCAGATAAGCGACCGGAATGAGCGGCCGTACCAGATTGTCGACCCAGGTGACGAACCA
Source organism: uncultured Alphaproteobacteria bacterium (assembly GCA_963743395.1). Taxonomy (GTDB): domain Bacteria; phylum Pseudomonadota; class Alphaproteobacteria; order Rhizobiales; family Xanthobacteraceae; genus BOG-931. The sequence goes on along the minus strand of CAVUPV010000013.1, from coordinate 822,294 downwards.
CCAGATCAGCCACAGCGTCACCGCCACCGGGCCGGCGACGATCAATCCGGTCAGGAAATAGGTGCGGATGCGGCTCATCAGGCCGGGCGCGCGCGGCGTGCCGGCCGACCTGAGGGTCTGATTGTTGTCGTTTGTCATCGTTTCCGCCGCCAGGTGCCGGAATTGCCGGCCAGCGAATATAGTGCGCAAGGGGCGGCTTTGCACAGCGGCGCGGCGACGGCGGTCCTACGCCACCGTCGCGGATTATTCGACCGTAACGGATTTGGCGAGATTGCGCGGCTGATCGACGTCGGTGCCCATGTGGACGGCGGTGTGATAGGCCAAAAGCTGCACCGGCACGGCATAGACGAGCGGCGCCACGGCGGCATGCACCGTCGGCAAAGTCAGCGTCGCCACCGATTGGCCGTCGTTGGCCTCCGCCGCGCCCTTGGCGTCGGTCATCAGGATCAGCCGGCCGCCGCGCGCGGCGACTTCCTGCATGTTGGAGACCGACTTTTTGAACACCTCGTCGTGCGGCGCGATGACGATCACCGGCATATTCTCGTCGATCAGCGCGATCGGGCCATGTTTGAGCTCGCCCGCCGCATAGCCCTCGGCATGGATGTAGGAGATTTCCTTCAGCTTCAGCGCGCCCTCGAGCGCGATCGGAAAGCTGGTGCCGCGGCCGAGATAGAGAACGTCGCGCGATTTCGCCAGATCGCGCGCGAGTTGCTCGATCTGCGGCTCGAGCGCCAGCGCCTCATTGAGGTGGCGCGGCATTTCGATCAGCGCATGCACGAGCGCCTTCTCGTCGGCCTCGCTGAGCACGCCGCGGGCGCGGCCGGCGGCGATGGCGAGCGTCATCAGAGCGGCGAGCTGACAGGTGAACGCCTTGGTGGAGGCGACGCCGATTTCCGGGCCGGCCAGCGTCGGCATGACGACGTCGCTCTCGCGCGCGATGCTCGACATCGGCACGTTGACGACGGAGAGAACGTGCTGCTTGTGCTCGCGCGCGTAGCGCAGCGAGGCGAGCGTGTCCGCGGTCTCGCCGGATTGCGAAACAAAGATGGCGAGATTGCCGGGCGCAAGCGGCACGTCGCGATAGCGGAATTCCGAGGCGATATCGACTTCGACCGGCAGATGCGCGAAGCGCTCGAACCAGTAGCGCGCCACCATGCCGGCGTAATAGGCGGTGCCGCAGGCGGCGATCGCGATGCGGTCGAGCTTGCGGAAATCGAACGGCAGCTTCATCGGCAGCGCCACGCGCTCGGCCGTCATGTCGATATAATTCGCCAGCGTATGGCCGACGACTTCGGGCTGCTCGTAAATTTCCTTGGCCATGTAATGGCGGTGGTTGCCCTTGTCGATGAGCAGCACCGAGGCCTGCGATTTCAGCACGGTGCGCTGCACGACATTGCCGCGGTCGTCGTGGATCTCGGCGCCGTCGCGCGTCACGATCACCCAGTCGCCGTCTTCCAGGTAGCTGACGGTGCTGGTGAACGGCGCCAGCGCGATGGCGTCGGAGCCGACATACATCGCGCCCTCGCCAAAACCGATCGCCAGTGGCGAGCCGCGCCGCGCGCCGATCAGAAGATTGTCCTCGCCGGCGAACAGGAAGGCGAGCGCGAACGCGCCGCGCAAGCGCGGCAGCGCCGCCTTCACCGCGGCAATCGGCGAAGCGCCGCGTTTCATCTCCTCGGTGACGAGATGCGCGATGACCTCGGTGTCGGTCTCGGTGGCGAACTTGGCGCCCTGCTTTTCCAGCTCGCGGCGCAGCTCGTTGAAATTCTCGATAATGCCGTTGTGCACGACCGCCAGTTTTTCGGTGGCATGCGGATGCGCGTTGTTCTCGGTCGGCCGGCCGTGCGTCGCCCAGCGCGTGTGGCCGATGCCGATCGTGCCGGTAAGCGGCTCGCGCAACAGCCTGGATTCGAGATTGCGGAGTTTGCCTTCGGCGCGGCGGCGCGTCAGCTTGCCGTCTTCGAGCGTGGCGACGCCGGCGGAATCATAGCCGCGATATTCGAGGCGCTTGAGCGCATCGATGAGCTGCGGCGCCGCCGGCTCCTGCCCTATGATTCCGATTATGCCGCACATCCTGCAGGATGCTCCTCACCCGCCGCGCCGGGATCGCCCATCGATATGGTTAAAGCGCAGCCCCGATGATCGCAGAAATCAAATAACGTTTCGTTGTGTGACACGATCGGGCGCGGCGCGCGCTTTAATCGCGCGAATGCGCCTTCTTCTTGCCGAGCAATTTCAAGCCGCGCAAGCGGCTCGCCCAACCTTCCTTAATGGTTTGGCGGCCGCGCGCCAGCGCCAGCGCATCCGCCGGCACGTCTTCGGTGATCACCGAGCCGGAGCCGATATAGGCGCCCGCCCCGATCTTGACCGGCGCGACCAGCGCCGAGTTCGATCCGATGAATGCATCCTTGCCGATTTCGGTGCGGTGCTTTTGACCGCCGTCGTAATTGCAGGTGATGGTGCCGGCGCCGATATTGGCGTTGGCGCCGACGAAGGCGTCGCCGATGTAACTCAAGTGATTGGCCTTGGCGCCAGCCTCGATCACCGCTTCCTTGACCTCGACGAAGTTGCCGATGCGCGCGCCGTCGCCGAGCCGCGTGCCGGGGCGCAGCCGCGCAAACGGACCGACCGAGACGCCCTTGCCGACATGCGCGCCGGCAAGATGCGAAAACGAGTGAATGACCGCGCCGTCTTCCACCGTCACTTTCTCGCCGAACACCACATAGGGTTCGACCACGACGTCGATGCCGAATTTCGTATCGGCGCTCAGATGCACCGTCTCCGGCGCGATCAGCGTGACGCCGGCGGCGAGCGCGGCCTGACGCAGGCGCTGCTGCGCCACCGCTTCCGCCTCGGCAAGCTGGCCCTTGGTGTTGATGCCGCGCACATCGTCCTCCTCGACTTCGACCGCGACGGCGCGAAGCTGCATGCCGCGCGCGATCTCGACCGCATCGGTCAGATAGAATTCGTGCTTGCGATTGTGGTCGCCGATCCGCTCCAGAATGGCAAGCGCGGTTTTGCCGGCAAACGCCATGATGCCGCCGTTGCAAAGTTTTATCGCGCGCTCGCTCGGGCTCGCGTCCGCCTCCTCGCGAATGGCGATCAGGTCGGTGCCTTCCATGATGAGCCGGCCGTAACCGGCGGCATCCGCCGGCCGGAAGCCGAGCACCGCGACGTCGGCATCGTTGGCGAGCGGCGCGCGCAACCGTGTCAGCGTCGCCGGCCGCACGAGCGGCGTGTCGCCATAAACGATCAGGATGTCGTCCGGCCGCTTTTCGATTGCCGCTTTTGCCGCCAGCACCGCATGCGCGGTTCCGCGCCGCTCCTGTTGCACAAAAATCGCGGCAGTCCGGCAGCGCGCGCTTGGCCGCGGCGGCGACATCGTCCTGTCCGGGACCGATGACAAGGGCGATCGCGGCAATGTCTGCCTCGCCGATCGCGGCCAGTACGTGCTCAAGCAGCGTCCGGCCGGCAATGGCGTGCAGCACTTTGGGCCGCGCCGAACGCATGCGGGTGCCCTCGCCGGCCGCGAGCACGATCGCAAGGCAGCTCCGAGGGTTCATCCCAATCTCCGCGGCGCTCTCTTAGCCACGATACCGGCCGGGCAATCAACCGTGGAAGCCGCGCCAAACCGGGCGCCGGCGGTCCGGCTAAGCTCCAAACGACAGAATCTGCTAGGTTTTTAACACTGATTCGTCCTGGTCGATTTGTTTGGCCGCGCTTTGCCCATTTGCCGGAGCGCTGCATGCTGGATCTCGCGCAAGCGGTGAGAGAGCAGATCGTCAAGGAGACACCGCCGCGCAAGGGCGAGAAGGCCGCCGTCTTCAAGGGACTTGCGCCGCCTGGCGCTCTGGGGCGGCACCGCCGCGGCTGCGCTTTGCATCGCGGCGATTGCCAGCCGCAGCGAAGGTGGCGCGCAGCGATTGGCGCTGGCGTTGCAGAGTGGCCCGCCGCCGCCGCCCGCGCATAGTTTCGACGCCGAGGCCGAGACCCGGCGGCTGTCGGAGGCGGTGCACGCGCTCATCGCCGACGACGAACAAACGAAGACGCGCCTCGCCAGTGTCGAGCAGAATGTGAATGACGTCACCGGCTCGATCAGCAAGCAAATCGAAGCGGCCGATGCGGCGCGACGCGCCGACGATGGACCCACCGTTGCGGCAACCGCGGCGCTCACCGCCGTCATGGTCAAACCCGCCGACCGTTGCACCGGTCGTGCTTGCCGGCATGCCCAGTACGTCACCCGCTCGGCCGACGCCGCGTTGCCGCCATCGTCCCGCGGACCAATATGGCGTCGATATCGGCAGCGGACTCACCATTCTGGCGCTGCGCACGCGTTGGGAAACCCTGCGCTCGGCGCACCCGCAGCTTTTCGAGGGCTTGCAGCCCATCGTCAGCGTCAAGGAAATTCCCCGCGCCAACCGGGTCGAATTGCGGCTCGTGGTCGGCCCTCTGGCTCAGCCGGCGGCCGCGGCGCAACTGTGCGCCGCGCTGACGTCATTCGGACTATTCTGCCAGCCGACCATCTTCGACGGCCAGCGCCTCGCGCTGCGGTAAGCCGTCATTCCGACGCCGCGCGGAGGGTGACAAGCCGGCCGGTTCCGTGGTTATGGATTTCCGGGTTCGTGCTTCCAGCCCGCCCCTCGAATGACAGAAAACCATGCGCCGCCCGCTTTTTTTGCCGACCGCACGCCAGACCAATGTGCTGCTGGCCGTCGCCTTTCTGGCGGTCGGCGAGGCGCTCTATATCCGCTACATGGTGGCGGAGAATTCGAACGCGGAACTGGCCTGTCAGGCCGGCCTGAAAACCTGGCTGTGCAGCGCGTTCGAGCTCACGACCGTCCTCTACCATTACGAAGTGTTCGGCGGCGTAGCGCTGGTCGCCGCCGTGCTCAATTTTCTGCGGCCGTCGATCGTGCTGATGGCGCTTGCGCTCGCGGCGGCGGGGTTCGGCGTCGTGCAGCATAACGCCGATCTCTCCGCGCTCGCGGCCGGCGTGCTGATCCTCAGCCTGGCGCGTCCCGCGCCCGCGCCAGAATGACGGCAAGCCCTAAAAATCCGGCGCAAAGCCAGATCGCCTGCCAGTTCGCGAAGGTTTCGTTGAACGCGATATAGACGGCCGAGACGGCGAGCACGGCTGCCGCCACCGCTTCCGCCATCGCGCGCGGGCCGGCGGGCCGCGATGTCGAAAACATCAAGACGAGGAAAGCAAAAGCGGCGCCGCTCTGCGGCGCAAAAGGAATGTCGCGATAGCGCGGGTCGAACACGAGCCCGAGCGCGGTTTCGACCGACAGCAACGTCAGCAAAATAAATGTCACGCCGAGCGCAACGCTCACCGCATCGCGCGGCCCGCTCGCGCGGGACAGCAAGGCGGCGAAGCTCGGCCGCATCCGGCCTGTCGCGCACGCGGCGGCGCACGCAATCGGCGCGGCCGCGGCAGCAAACGCGAAGCCGAGCGAGCGCAGCCAGCCGCCGGCGCCGAAACTGTCGATCGGAATCCGCTCGATCGTCCAGCCGAACAGCACCGCGGGCAAAAACGAAAGCGCGACTACCCAGTGCCACAACGAAGGCGGCATGGTCTTGCCGCGGCCGGCCCACCAGGCGGCGCCGAAAACCGCCGCGGCGAGCAAAATCCCGGCGACGGCCTGCACGAGCCAATCGGGATGATCGGACACGATCCCGTCGAAACCGAATTTTGGCGCGCCGGTCGCGCGATCGAACGTGCCCCAATAGCCGCCGGTGGCGCCTTCGAGCTGCCGCTTCCACGGCTGATCGAATGCCTCGATCACATTGACCCGAAAATTCTCGCGCTGCGCCAGTGTCGCCGTTTCCTCGATGGCGCGCGCTTCGTTCGACGGCGACGGCCGGGCGGCTTCGCGCATGCGGCCTTGGCTCGGCCAGCCAAATTCGCCGATGACGATTTCCTTGTTGGGAATGGCAGCCGCGACCATTTTGCGAATGGCGTCGACATGCGCGGCGGCAACCGAGGCCGGCAGAGGAAAATCCTCCCAGTACGGCAGGATGTGGATGGTGACGAAGTCGACCGCGTTTTGCAGATTGCTGTAGCGCTGCCAGAATTCCCACACGTCGGCGTAAGTGACCGGCAGGGGCGCCACCTGCGCCTTGACCTCCCCGATCAGCGCGGCAAGGTCGGTGACCGACAGATCGCCGCGCAACAACACCTCGTTGCCGACCACCATGGCGCTGACGACGTCGGGAAATTTCTTGGCGATGGCGACAGCGGCGGCGATCTGCCGGTGGTTTCTTGCCGCGTTGTTGGACACCCAAATCCCCTGCAGCACTTTCATGCCGTGGCGCTGCGCGATTGCCGCGACCTGATCCTGACCGTTCTCGGTCGAATAGGTGCGGACGCAATTCGTGTAGCGCGACAATAACGTCAGATCTTCGTCGATCTGTTGCGCATCCACATAAGTGGATTCGATCATCGGATCCTGATTGTCCCGAAACGGCGCGTAAGACACGCAGTAAAGCTTGCCGCCGGCGCCGAGCGGCGATGGCGGCAGGTGGACCGGTGCTGCCGAGCCACCACCACACCACGGCGATGGCGAGCGCGGTGAACGCGAAATGCGCAAGCGCCGGGGCGATGGAATTTCGGTTCGCAGGACCGGTCACAGGCTGGCATTAGCCTTGGCGCAAGCCGATGCCAAGCGCGGCTTAAGCCGCGACAAAACGCGCGCAGGGGCTGCTTTCGGGGCCGCGCTGGACAAATCCGCGCAGTTAGGGTGTTCTTCCAACAGCATTTTCGAGCAGCGGCCGCCGTAATGGCGGCTCAATCGGATGGCCAAACGGCAGCCGGCAATCGGCTGCGAACAGGCCAGCAGAACGTCCGGGGAAACGTCCGTCTTATCGGCTCAAATCGGCCTAGAAAACCAAGGGAACCATGTCCCGTACCATGTCGTATCGCGTGCTTAAGCTTGTCGGCGTGTTGTTTGTTGCTCCCTGGTTGGTCGCGGCCCCGGTCAGCCCGAACATCACCCTCGCAGCGGCGCAATCCGCCGATTCCAAGCCGGCCGATCCGCAAACTCCGCCCGGTCAGGATACGGCCGCAGGCGCCCAGAAAGCCGACGAATTCGCCGAAGCCCAGCGCGTGCTCAATGGGCCGGCCGGCAATCCCGAATGCGTCTGGCTTGGCCGGCGCGTCGTCAGCCTGCTGTGGCGCGACGACCTCGATACCGCCTTCCGCCATCTCGACCTTTATGACCGTTTCGGCTGCCCGAGCGGCCATATCCAGGCGACTTTCCGGTGCCTGGTTCTGCATTCCAACACCATCGATCCGAAGGCCGCCGACAGCCTCAATGGCCGGGTCTATGACTGCTGGCTCAACCCCTCGCTCGAGCCTGCGCCGGCGCCCGCGGCCGCAGCGTCGAGCCCGACCACCACGCGCTAACCCTGTGCGTTTGCCTCATCGGCAATTCGTGCGTCGCGCACGCTCCGCTCGCAACTTGTTGTCTTGAATTTGACGATTGTCCGGCGCTAACTTAAGTCCTGCCGCTCGGAAGGTTGCCTCTCCTTACGACCATCGTCGAACCTGGGGGCAGGTTCGGGCCTGTGTGGTTCGCCCCGCTGAGTAAGAAGTGCCATGCGCACCGTCGCAGCCGTGCTCGCGCTCGTAGCGTGCGTGCACGCCGGCATGTGGGCTCTCCTGAGGCCTGAAGGCAAAGCGCCGGCCTTTAACGGCCAACTCGCCAGCGTTTCCTATTCGCCCTTCAAAGATTCCGCCCATCCCGACTACGGGCCGCGGCCGACGCCCGAGCAAATTCGTGCCGATCTCAAGGCTATCGCGCCCTATACCCGGGCCATCCGCACCTATTCGTCCACCGGCGGCGGCGAACTTGTTCCCCCGATTGCGGCCGAGTTCGGCCTGAAGGTGACCGTCGGCGCCTGGCTCGACAAGAACCAGGACCGCAACGAGCGTGAAATCCGCTCGGCCCTCGACCTCGCCCGCCATAACAGCAATGTCGACGCCATCGTGGTCGGCAACGAGACCCTGCTGCGCACCGACATGACCGCGGACGATCTCATCAAGATCATCCAAAGGGTGAAGCGATCGAGCCCGGTCCCTGTAACTACAGGAGATATTTGGAGCGCATGGCTCGACCATCCGGAGCTTGCCTCATCGGTCGATTTCATCGCCGCGCACATCCTGCCCTATTGGGCGGGCACCGACGCCTCCAAGGCGGTCGATAGCAGCATCGAAGTCTATGACAAGCTGCGCAAAACCTTCCCGGGCAAGCGGATTGTCGTCGCCGAATTCGGCTGGCCCAGCGCCGGATACAATTTCCACGACGCCGATCCGGGCCGTATCGACCAGGCTGTGATCCTGCGCGATTTCGTCACCCGGGCCGAGGCCTACGGCATCGACTACAACATCGTCGAAGCCATCGACCAGCCCTGGAAGACGATGGAGGGCGGCGTCGGACCCTATTGGGGGCTTTTCGACGCTTCACTCGAGCCCAAATTCTCCTGGACCGGGCCGATCACCGACCCCGATTATCTCAAACGCGCGGGCCTTGCCGTTTTGCTCGGCCTCGTCTTGTCCTTGCCGCTCCTCGCCATGGCCGGCGTGACCGCGACGCAAGCGCTGTTGCTGTCGATTTCCGCCAATCTGGTCGGCGCTTGGTTTACCGCGATCGTCGCGTTCTGGAAGGGCCATTATTTCGTGCCCGGCGCCGCTTTCGCGCTCGGTTTGGGCATCATGCTTCTGGTGCCGCTCGTTGCCATCGCGATGTCGCGGCTTGAGGAGATTGCGGCCATCGCCTTTGGCCGGCCGCCGCGGCGGCTCGCCAGTGCGCCGCCTCTGGTGCCAGACGCCTTCGCTCCGAAAGTGTCGATCCATATTCCGGCCTGCCGCGAGCCGCCCGACATGCTCAAGGCGACGCTCGATGCCGTCGCCCGCCTCGATTATCCCAATCTCGAATGCGTGCTGGTCATCAACAATACGCCCGACCCGGCCCTGTGGCGCCCGCTCGAAGAGCATTGTCTAGCGCTCGGCGAACGCTTCAAATTCGTCAGGGTCGAAAGCCTCGCCGGTTATAAAGCGGGCGCGCTGCGCGTGGCGCTCGCGCATACCGCCGCCGACGCGGAAATCCTCGCCAGTATCGACGCCGACTACGTCGTCAGCGCCGACTGGCTCAAGGATCTGGTGCCGCTCTTTGCCGATCCGCGCGTCGGTTTCGTGCAATCGCCGCAGGACCACCGCGACGGCGACCGTTCGCCGATGCACTACGCCATGAACGCCGAATATGCCGGCTTCTTCGATATCGGCATGATCCAGCGCAACGAGTTCAATGCCGTCATCATGCACGGCACGATGTGCCTGATCCGCCGCGCGGCGATGGAATTGGTCGGCGGCTGGTCGAGCGACACCATCGTCGAGGACACCGATCTCGGCTTGAGCATCCTCGAGCAAGGCTGGATCGCGCATTACACCAACCGGCGCTACGGCCATGGGCTGCTGCCGGATACGTTCGAATCCTATAAGCGGCAGCGCCACCGCTGGGCTTTTGGCGGATCGCAGCTGATGCGCAAGCACTGGCGCAAACTGTTGCCATGGTCCGACGGGCTCACTCGCGAGCAGAAGCGCGAATATGGCATCGGCTGGCTCAACTGGCTCGGCTCCGACGCGATCGGCGTCGTCGTCGCGCTGCTCAACATTGTCTGGGTGCCGTTCGTCGCGTTCGCCGACATCGCGGTACCGGATCGCATCCTGACGCTGCCGATCATCGCGGCTTTCGTCGTTTCGCTGGCGCATTTCGTCGCCGCTCTATCGCCTGCGGGTGCGGGCGACGCCCGGCCAGATGCTGGGCGCGGTCTGCGCGGCCATGGCGGTGCAATGGACGGTGGCGCGCGCGGTCGGCATGGGCGTCGTCAAGGAACGCGTGCCGTTCCTGCGCACCGCCAAGGGCGGTAATACCAGGAAGGGTCCCGATTTCCCGGCCTTTTGGGAGGCCGTGATCGGCGGCATGCTGCTGCTCGGCGCGCTCACCCTCGTCGTCTGCAACTACAAGCAGGTGCACGAGATCAACATTTTCGCTTTCGTGATGCTGGTTCAGAGCCTGCCGTTCCTGGCGGCGGCGGCGCTGGCCGCCATCGAAGACACCCGCTTCAACAGCTTCGCCTATTGGCGCGGCATCGAAGCCAGGATCGAAGCCGCCATCGGCACCAAAGCCGCCGATCTGTTGCCGCAGCGTGACGCCGTGACCGGCACCATGACGAGTGCCGTAACCAGCGCAATGACAAATGCGGTGACCAATGCCGTCACCAACGTCATGACCGGCGCTGTGGCCGAGCCGGCGAAGCTGCCGGCGGACACCGCCGAACCGGCGCAGTAAGCAAACCAGACGACGTTTCACGCGCGCCTTGCGGCCCGGATGACTAACCCGCCAGCGCGCTTTCGGCGAGCCGGACCCAATAGGACGTTCCGACCGGGATCGCCTCGTCGTTGAAATCGTAAGCCGGGTGATGCCAGCCGGCGCTGTCGCCGTTGCCGATGAAGATGAAGGCGCCCGGCCGCTCTTGCGCCATGAAGGCAAAGTCCTCCGCGGCCATGACCGGCACGAAATTGGTGTCGACTTTGCCGTCGCCCGCGATATCGCGCGCCGCGCTCGCGGCAACGTCGGTCTGCCGCTCGGTGTTGACCAGCACCGGATAGCCGGTTGCATAGGTGATCTTGGCCTTGGCGCCGTAAAGCCGCGCGGTGCCCTCGACGATCTCATCGACGCGGCGGCGTACGATTTCGCGCACCTCGGTCTTGAGAGCGCGCGCCGAGCCGCGCAGCTTTGGCGTGCTGCGGAATGACGTTGTCGGTACTGCCGGCGTGGAACATGCAGATCGACACCACCGCGGCTTCCAGCGGATCGACATTGCGCGCCACGACCGACTGCAGCTGGTTGACGATCTGGGCGCCGACCAGAAGCGTATCGATCGCTTCATGCGGCCGCGACGCGTGGCCGCCCTTGCCCTCGAGATCGATAGTGAGGTGATCGACCGAAGCCATGATGGGTCCCGGACAGATGGCGAATTCGCCGACCGGCATGCCGGGATAATTGTGCATGCCGTAAACTTCCTCGATGCCGAAACGGCTCATCAGCCCGTCTTTGATCATCGCCAGCCCGCCGGCGCCGCCCTCCTCGGCCGGCTGGAAAATGACCACCGCGGTGCCGGCGAAATTGCGCGTTTCGGCAAGATATTTGGCGGCGCCGAGCAGCATCGTGGTGTGGCCGTCATGGCCGCAGGCGTGCATCTTGCCCGGCACGGTCGATTTGTAGGGCAGCCCGGTTGCTTCCTCGATCGGCAGCGCGTCCATGTCGGCGCGCAGCCCGATCACCTTGTTGCCGGCCTTGCGGCCGCGGATGATGCCGACCACGCCGGTGCGGCCAATGCCGGGAACGACTTCATCGCAGCCGAAGCTCTTGAGCCTGTCGGCGACCGCGGCCGCGGTGCGGTGCACGTCGTAAAGCAGTTCCGGATGGGCGTGCATATCGCGCCGCCATTCGATCTGTTCCCGGTGAAGGTCGGCGACGCGGTTGACGATCGGCATCGAAAACGTCCTCGCTTTTCGGTTGTTCCGGCGGCCATTGGCCAATCTAGCAAATAAAACCGTCCAAGGGGCGGGCAAGGCTGGCAAAGGTTGGCGGTTTTCAGTAATTGATCCCGCAGCGAGCCCGTAGCTCAGTTGGTAGAGCACGTGACTTTTAATCACGGGGTCCGGGGTTCAAGCCCCCGCGGGCTCGCCATACATATCAACGGCTTATCGCCGTTTGATAATTGAAAGCTTCCATGCCGGGAAACGACAACGACAATCGAAATCAGCGCGGCGCGATGGTGGCGCTGGGCGTCGTCGTGTTTCTATTCGTGGTCGGTTGGCTGTTGGCGCGCGAACTGTATTCGAACGGCAAAATGGAAGATTGCCTGATGTCGGGACGGACCAACTGCGCGCCGCTCGACACCCAGTCGCGCTAATTGGATTCAATTCCTCTTTCACTCGTCCACAAACGCCACCACAGTTTCACGCCGTCGTCGCGGTAACGCCACAGAGCGTGCGCAGGCTGGGAATCGCAGGGTGCGGTGAGGGTGTGCGTCGAGGAGGATCGACGATGATCGTCCAATCCGTGTGCCAGCAAGCTCCGCCGAGCCGGGTGCATGCGGCCGCAAGGCTCAGTCGGCCGAAATGCCCGCGCTGCGGCAGCGTCTTGCTCGTCGCCGAACAATCCTGCTTCAACGCCACGGGCCGTATCGACCACAGTTGGTCGTGCGACGATTGCGGCAAACTCTTCGTCACCACGATCAGGCTGTGGCGGCGGTAGGCGCGTCATCGGGTTCGCGGCGCAACCGCCAACGTTTGTTCGGTAAAACTTGCGTTTTGCCTCTGCGAGGAGCGGAATGGCTCGGCCCGGGCACCCTGGTCCCGAGGGCAACAACCCGCAATAATCGTGGCGCTGCGGTGTTATTGTTACGGAAGAAACGTCCAGGCAGGAGGAACACATGGACCACACCTACGATCGTCGAACAGTATTGGGACTAGCCATCGGCACGGCGGCCAGCGCGGCCTTTGTCGCATCGGCGTCGCCCACTTACGCCGCCGGCACGGCATACAAAGCGGCATTGAACGGCACCAGCGAAGTCCCGCCGACCACGAGCACCGGAACCGGGACGGCGACGGTGACCTACGATGCGAGCACCAAAACCGTCACCTGGCAGGGCAGCTTCTCAGGCCTGTCGGGTCCGGCTACCGCCGCGCACATTCACGGTCCGGCCGAAGCGGGCAAGAATGCCGGCGTCATCGTTCCGCTGTCGCAGAAGGACGTCCCCTTCACCAGCCCGTTCCAGGGCACGGCGACATTGGCCGACGACAAGGCCGCCGCACTCGCCGCAGCGCTGAGCGGCGGCCAGGCCTATGTGAACATTCACACTGCGGCGAATCCGGGCGGCGAAGTCCGCGGCCAACTGAAGTCCTAACGGGATCAAGTCGCCACTCGACTAAGTTTTGCGTGAGTGCCGAGTGCCCCAGACCATGATCCGAATGACATCGGATCATGGTCTTAGTTTTTTCAGCCTTGGTTTGCGTTCGCGGCCTTACTGTTGCGGAATGTGGGCGCCGGCGATCACCTTGGTCCATTTGGCGATGTCGGAGCGCATCCGAGCGTCGATTTCCGCGGGCGTCGAGGCTTTGGCGTCGATGCCAAGATCGAGCGCCGCCTTCTTCACGGCCGGATCGGCAAGAACCTCGTGCAAGGCGCCGTTGAGCTTGTCGATGATGTCGGGCGGCGTCCCCGCCGCGGCATAGAGCGCATTCCACGACATGACGTCGAAATTGGCAACGCCGGATTGCGCGACCGTCGGAATATCGGGCAATTCCGGCGAGCGTTGCGGGCCGCTGGTCGCCAGCGCGCGGGCCTGGCCGCTTTGCAGGCTTGGCTTGAGCGCGGCGTAGAATTCGACCTCCATCTGGATGTCGCCGCGAAGGAGCGCGACCAGTTCGTCCGGCGAGGTGCGGAACGGCACGACGACTATGTCGGCCCCCGACATCGATTTGAACAATTCCGCCGTCAGGTTTTGCGTCGAGCCGACGACGATGGAGCCGAGATTGATGGTGCCCGGCTTGTCGTGCGCCGCCTTGAGCATGTCGCCGAACGTGTGGAAGTCCGAATTCGCCGCGGTGGCGAACACCAGACCGAAATAGCCGAGCGCAGAGATCGGCACGAATTGCTTAAGCGGATCGAACGGCAGGTTTTGAAACAGCGGCACGCTGATCGCGGTGCCGTTGGTAAAAAATGCCAACGTATAGCCGTCGGTGGGAGCCGAAAGCACCGCGCGCGCCGCCGCTATGCCGCCGGCGCCCGGCATGTTCTCGATGACGAAGTTCTGGCCGAGCTTTTCGCTAAGCTTTTGCGCCACCAGGCGTGCGGTGATGTCGGCGACGCCGCCCGGCCCGAACGGCAGGATGACGCGAACCGGACGGTCGGGGTAAGCCGCTTGCGCCGTTGCGCAGACCGCCATGGCGGCGATGGCCGCAAGCGCCAGCGCGAAAATGCGGCGCGTGATGAAAGCCGAAGCCGGCCTGAAATTGAACATTCTTTGATCTCCCGGTTCGAGAAAAATCTAACAGCCGCTCACGGCATCCTGACATCGCGTTTTGCTGTCCATTGTTCCGTCACCTGTGCGGCATAATCGGCAAAACGGCCGTTGGCGATGGCGTCGCGCACACCTGCCATCAGGTCCTGGTAGTAGTAGAGATTGACGATCGACAAAAGCGTACCGCCGAGCGCTTCGCCAGCCTTAAAAAGATGATGCAGGTATGCGCGGGAAAAATCGCGCGCCGCCGGACAGCGGCTTGCCGCGTCCAATGGCCGCGCATCGTCGGCATGCTGTGCGTTCTTGATATTAATGGGGCCAAAGCGCGTGAAGGCCAGCCCATGGCGGCCGTTGCGCGTCGGCAGCACGCAATCGAACATATCAACGCCGCGCGCGACGGCGCCAAGAATGTCCGACGGGGTGCCGACACCCATCAGGTAGCGCGGCTTTGCCGCCGGCAACGCCGGCGCCGTTTCACCGACCACTCTTAGCATGACTTCGGCCGTCTCGCCGACCGCAAGCCCGCCGATCGCGTAGCCGTCGAAGGCGATGTCGGTGAGCGCGCGCGCGCTCGCCTCGCGCAGGCTTTGATCGTCGCCGCCCTGCACGATGCCGAACAAAGCCCGGCCGGGCGCCGCGCGCTCGAAGGCGCGCTTGCAGCGCTCGGCCCAGCGCAGCGACAGCTGCATCGCGCGCTCGACCTCCGCCCGCTCGGCGGGCAGCGCCACGCATTCGTCGAGCTGCATGGCAATGTCCGCACCAAGCAGGATTTGCACTTCGATGGCGCGTTCCGGCGAAAGCGCGACCATCGCGCCGTCGATATGCGAGCGGAAGGTGACGCCCTCCTCCGCCACTTTGCGCAAGGCCGACAGCGACATCACCTGATAGCCGCCGGAATCGGTGAGAATGGGAAACGGCCAGCGCATGAATTCATGCAAGCCGCCCAAGGCATCAACGCGTTCCGCCGAAGGCCGCAGCATCAGGTGATAGGTGTTGCCGAGAATGATATCGGCGCCGGCCGCGCGCACATCGTCATGATGGACGCCCTTGATCGCGGCTTGCGTGCCGACCGGCATGAAAGCCGGGGTGCGCACGATGCCGTGCGCGGTGGCGATCTCGCCGGTGCGCGCTGGCCCGTCGGTGGCGATCAGGTGAAAGGCAAAGGGTTCCGACATTGCGCCCGGCGGGCTCACGTCGGCTCGAAATTGACGCTCTGCAACAGTTCGTGTGCGCGCGCGATCTCTTGGTGGATGAATATTTTGGTCTGATCGATGCTCTCGGTCACGGGCACCAGCAGCGTCTCTGTCAGTTTGGCGACCACGGCCGGATCGCGCATGGTGTCCTGCACCAGCGCATCGAGTGTCGCTTGAATTTCGCGCGGCGTGCCTTTCGGCACCCACACCGCGTACCACGACTGGTGCGCAAAGCCTGGCAGGCCTTGCTCCGCCAGCGTCGGGATGTCCGGCGCCAGGACGGAACGCTCCGCTTCGGCAATGCCGAGCGCGCGAACCTTGGTGCCGTCCTTTGCCGCCGGCAGAAGCGCAAAGCTTGCGTCGATGAGGAGCTGCACCGCGCCGGTCATCACATCGAGCAGAGCCGGCTGCGTGCCGCGATAGGGCACCATCGGGATGGCGACACCGGTCCGGCGAATGAGATCGATCGTCGCGAGATGACCAGCCGCGCCAAGTGACGGGATCGCGAAATTCCATTGCGTGGGATTGGCCTTGGCGGCGGCGATCACTTCCGCGAGCGTTCTTTCCGGACGCTGCGCCGTCATCACACAAACAAGCGGCGCAACGGCGGTGCGGGCGACAACGTCGAGATCGGTTTCCGGATCGAAGTCGGCGGCCTTGAGCACCAGCGGCATGACCGCCGTGTTGAACGCGCTGGCGAGCAACGTATAGCCATCCGGTTCGGCGGCGATGACCGTCTTGGTGCCGATCAGCCCGGAGCCGCCGGCCTGGTTTTCCACTACGACGGTCGCCGCGAATTTGTCGCGGATGCTTTGGGCGACGAGGCGGCCCAGCGCGTCGTTCGCCGCGCCTGGCGGCCACGGCACGATCACTTTCACCGGCTTGCCGCTTGCGGGCCACGCGCCTTGCGCAATGGCGGGCGCGGCAAACGCGGCGCCTGCAGCCGCGGCAGCGGCTGCCTTGATGAGATCGCGCCTGCGCAGCATGATTTATTCCGCCGCCTGTTCGGCGCCGGCGAAGCGGGTCAGCCCGGCCGTTCGGACCGCAGCCTCGATTTTTTTAATTTCGTCCTCGCCGGGTGCGAGAGTCGGGGGACGCATCGCGCCGCTGGTAAAGATACCGGCGGCGACCATGGCGGCCTTCATATTGGCATGCGCTTCGCCGGTCGGCTCGCCGGCGCCATAAACGGCGTCCTTTAACGGATCGATGCGCGCCTGGATCGCCATGGCGCGCGTCAGATCTCCCGCTTTGACCGCCTCAAGGAGCTCATGGATGAGGCCGGGAACGAGCGAAGCGAAACCAACGAGCGCGCCATCGACGCCTTGCACCATCGAGGGCAGCAGATATTCGTCGTGGCAGGTGAGCAGCGCCTTGTCGGGCGCCGCGGCGCGGATCATCTGCAAGTCACGCCGATACTTGTTCATCTCGCGCGTGCCGATCTTGAAAGCGCGGATACTCGGCAAACGGGCGAGCTCGGCGAGCAATTCCGAAGAAAAAGACGCTTTCGTCCATGCCGGATAGACATGCACGATCAGCGGCAGCCCGCTCCCTTCGCCGATGGCCGTGAAATAATCGATGACGTGGCTCGGGCGAAAGCCAAAGCGCAGCCAATGATGCGGCGGCATGATGTCGAGCGCCTGTGCGCCGGCCTCCTTGGCCCAGCCGGCCTGTTCGACGGCGTCACGGATGCCTTCGCAGACGACCGAGGAGATGACCGGGCATTGTCCTTCGACGGCGCGCGCGACGATGCACGTTATCTCGGCACGCTCGCGCGGCGTGAACGAAAACACCTCGCCGGTATGGCCATTGGTCATCATGCCGACAATCCCCGGCTGGCGCGCCAGCCAGCGGGCAAAGCGGGTCAATTCCGCAACGTCGACGCTGCCGTCCTGGTGCAGCGGCACCGCCATCGCGGGAATGAGGCCGTGAAAATCGGTCATACTGGGCATCGCTGCCTCCCGGTCTTTGCGGCGGATGTTAATCGAGCGCCGGCATTCTCGCCAGTGTGCGCACTGGCGCGTATCACCCGGCGTCCTGACGAAACAGCAGGCATGCGTCGCCATAAGAATAGAAGCGATAGCCGCCCTCGATGGCATGGGCATAGGCGCGCCGCATGACGTCGAGGCCGCTGAAGGCACAGACCAGCATGAACAGTGTCGAGCGCGGCA
The DNA here is from genome assembly GCA_963743395.1 of uncultured Alphaproteobacteria bacterium. GTDB lineage: Bacteria > Pseudomonadota > Alphaproteobacteria > Rhizobiales > Xanthobacteraceae > BOG-931. Next base: position 804,842 of record CAVUPV010000013.1, on the reverse strand, counting down.
AGTGGAAATTCGTCAGCATCGCCTCGACCGCGCGAAAGCGGTAACCGGGCGTGATGAACAAGGCAGTCTCGCCGGAAAATGGCGCGAGCGTGCCGTCGTCCGCCGCCGCGCTTTCGAGGAGGCGCAGCGAGGTCGAGCCGACCGCGACGATGCGGCCGCCGGCGCTCCGTGTTGCGTTCAGGGCCGCGGCGGTTTCGGCGGACACGCTGCCCCATTCCGGCTGCATATGGTGGCCCGATGTGTCGTCGGCCTTGACCGGCAGAAACGTGCCGGGCCCAACGTGCAGCGTGACCCGCTGCAGATCGACACCGCGCTCACGCAGCATCGCGGTCAGGCTTTCGGTGAAATGCAGGCCGGCGGTCGGCGCCGCCACCGAGCCGTCTTCGCGCGCGAATATGGTCTGGTAATCGGTGCGGTCTTGCTCATCGACGGCGCGGTGGCTGGCGATATAGGGCGGCAATGGCATGTCGCCGCGTTCCGCCAGCGCCTGGTCAAGCACGGCGCCGTGAAAGGCGAAGGCGAACGTCACTTCACCGCCCTCTCCTTTCGCCTCGACCGTGGCGTCGAGCTGCTCGAGAAAGCAGACTTTGCCTTCGCCGCCGAAACGCACGATATCGCCGACCGCGAGCCGCTTCCCCGGCCGGACCAGAGCGCGCCAGCGCGAACCGTCGAGACGATGCGTAAGCGTTGCCGCGATCGCGGGCTCATGTGCGCCGCGGCCAAGCCGCCGGCCATGCAGATTGGCGGCAAAGACCTTGGTATCGTTGACGACGAGTGTGTCGCCAGGCCGCAGCAGCGACGGCAAATCGCGCATGGCGCGGTTCTCGAATTCGATCGCCGCGCCCGGCCGCACCGTAAGCAGCCGCGCGGCATCGCGCGGCGAGGCCGGCCGCAGCGCGATGCGGTCAGCCGGGAGCGCGAAGTCGAACAAATCCGTTTGCATTGGTCTTAACCCGCACTCGCCGGATGCCGCGCTGAGTGCCGCGGTGAGTTACTCGATTCAGATAGGTAATCAGCAGCTTAAGTGAATTTGCGCGAGCCGGCGATTCAGTATTTGATCGCCGCCAAACCGATATGTCCGAGATCCTTTTCATCAAAACGTCCTCGCTTGGCGATGTGATCCATCACATGCCGGCGCTGACCGAGGCGAGGCGCATGTGCGCCGGCTCAAGCTTTACCTGGCTGGTGGAGGAGACCTACGCCCCATTGGTCAGGCTGCACCCGGGCGTCAATGAGGTGATCCCCGTAGCGTGGCGGCGCTGGCGGAAGTCGCTCTATGCGCCGGCGACGGTGGCCGAGATGGCCGCCGGCATGCGCGCAATTCGCGAACGGCGCTACGATGAGATCGTTGATAGCCAGGGCCTCGTTCGCTCCGCTGTGATCGCCCGCGTCGCGCGCGGCCGCCGGCACGGCTACGACAGCCGCAGCATTCGCGAACCGCTGGCCGCTGTTTTCTACGATAAGCGTTATCGCATCAGCCGCGACCTGCATGCGGCGAAGCGCATTCGAATTCTTACCGGCTCCGCACTTGGCTATGCGCCGCAGGGCGCGCCCGACTACGGTCTCGATCGGTCCGGCCTGGCCGCACCGGGCCGACGCTATGCCGTGCTGCTGCACGCCACAGCGCAGCCTGAAAAAGAGTGGCCGGAAGCGAACTGGATTGCGCTTGCCAAAACCATTGGCGGTAACGGTCTCGATCTTATCTTGCCGTGGGGCAGCAGCGCCGAACGCGAGCGAGCCGAGCGCATCGCCGTTCGGGTGCCGGGTGTGCATGTCGGCGAGAGACAGCCGCTCGACATCGTGGCACGGCAGATCGCGGGGGCCGCATTTGTCGTCGGTGTCGACACCGGACTGATGCATCTCGCCGCCGCGCTCGGCGTGCCGCTGGTCGCGATCCTTAAGCGCGCCCGCGATCTGCTCGCCGCTCCGGCTGTGTCGCGTCATACCGCCGTGCTCGGAGGGACGGGGGGACCGCCGACGGTTGCGGACGTAGCGCGCGCGGTCGAGCAGATCGCCCCGTGAATGCCTGAGTTCGAAAACCGGTTTTCTCTTTGTGGAGCCATGCTCTAAAAGGGCATATCGCAACATTAGTACGGCAATCAGCGTGCCCTCTACCGCGGTCATCCAGGTTAAACCCGGCATCGGCGACGTCATCTGGCACCTGCCGTTCATCCGCGCCATCGCGGCCGTAGCACCGGGCGGGCAAGTGACCTTTCTCGCCCCGCCGACGAGCGGCGCCAAACAGCTGCTTGCAGCGGAACCGAGTGTTGCCGAGACGGTCTATTTCGAGCACGCCGGTTCGGAATTCAAACGCGGCCTCAATCTGATCCGGCTGGTGGCGCTGTTGCGGCGGCATCGATTCCGCTCGATCTGGATTCTCGACCGCACCACGCGACCGGCACTTGCCGCCCTGCTTGCCGGCATTCCCGAGCGCATCGGGATTGGTCTCGGCCGGCAAAATTGGCTCATCACTAATCCCGGTATCGGCCAGAACCATTTTCATGACCAGCCGATCGACTGGCTGCGTGCGCTGATGGCGGCGATGCAGGTGCCGCTGCCGTCGACCGAACCGGATTTGCGGCTTTTCGAGACGACGCTCGCGGCGGTCGGCGAAAAATTCCAACGCCATTCCCGGCCATGGATTGTGCTTGGTGTCGGGGCGTCGCATCCTGTCAAGGATTGGCCCGACGACCATTGGGCGGAATTTCTCTCGCTGTTGCGCCGCCGCGCCGCCGGAACGGTATTCCTGATTGGCGGCGGTGCGAATAGCGCGCGGGCGCAAGACTTCATCGCGGCGAGCGCAGGCGCTCCTGCCGTCAATGCATGCGATCTTGGACTGGCGGAAGCCGCCGCCCTGTTACGCCACGCCGACCTGTTCGTCGGACCAAGCTCGGGTCCGATGAACCTCGCCGCGGCGGGTGGCACCGACGCATTCGGGCTGTTCGGATCGACGCCGGTTCTCACCTATTCGAAATTCATCCACGCGATCGAACCTGAGGGCGGCCCGTCGCCCGTTGGCATGCGGCTTATTTCGCCAGCCGCGGTGCTGGCGCGGGTCGCGCCCTATCTGTCGCAGCTTCAGCAGCCGAACTAGCCGCCGCCGCTACTTGATGTCGGCGGCGACCTGCGCGTGGACGATCTTGTCGGGATTGGCGGGCGGCTCGCCCTTGTGCAGCTTGTCGACGACATCCATGCCGGCGATAACTTGCCCGACCACGGTGTATTTGCCGTTGAGAAACGAGCCATCGGCGAACATGATGAAGAACTGGCTGTTCGCCGAGTTCGGATCGCTGGTGCGGGCCATGCCGACGACGCCGCGCGTATACGGCACGCTGGAGAACTCCGCCTTCAGATCCGGATATTTCGACCCGCCGGTGCCGTTGCCGTTTTGGCCGTCGCCGGTTTGCGCCATGAAGCCGTCGATGACGCGGTGAAACGGCACATTGTCGTAAAAGCCGTCGCGGGCGAGCTGTTTCATGCGCTCGGCATGATGCGGCGCGATGTCGTTGCGCAGCTTGATGACGATGCGCCCTTCGGTGGTGTCGAGAATGACCGCGTTTTGCGGATCGACGCCGGCGGGGAGCGCCGGCGGCGCGGCGGAGGCTGGTGCTGCACACATGATGGCGAATAGTACGGCAAGGACGCGGACCATGTCATCTCCCGGATGATGAGGATCTAGCTTTTGGCGAATTTCTTTTTCAGCCGTGCCACAACCTGCGCTGGCAGCGAAGGCCGAAACGTCGCCGCCCATGCCGGCTATCTGGCGAACCAAAGTGGCGGTGATCGGGCGGACCGCGGGCGCCGCCGGCAGGAAGACCGTCTGCACGTCGGGAGCCATGGCGGCGTTCATGCCGGCCATCTGCATTTCGTAGTCGAAATCGGTGGCGTCGCGCACGCCGCGCACCAGAACAGTGGCGCCGGCGCGGCGCGCCGCGGTGATGACGAGATCGGCGAAAGTCACACAGGCGATCTCGCATCCGGCCGCGCGGCCCAACGGCGCGCAAATCTCCTCCAGCATCGCCAGCCGTTCGTCGGCGGAAAACAGCGGCGTCTTGCCGGGATGGATGCCGACGGCGAGAACGAGCCGATCGGCCAGCCGCACGGCTTTGCCGACGACGTCGACATGGCCATTGGTGATGGGATCGAACGATCCGGCGAAGAGGGCAATCCGCGGCGAGCTTGCTGACATGGGCGCGGTCTAGCCCGCGTTCCCGGCGACCGCAAGCGACGTTTGGGCGCCCGCAACGTGCACGATTGCCGCCGCGCTCGGCCGCTGGCTGAGCCCGGCGAAAGTACCGAATATGGCATTCGTCGTTCGTAAAAGGCATCGTATTCCATAGATGTTTCAGTAACGTTACGGTAATCGGCCAAATTGTGCTGCCCGTCAATGTGGATTTGCGCACGGTGGGCCAAAGTAACAACCAGATCAGAAGCAACCACCGAGCCGTCCACGCGTTGACGACAGAAGGTTGCGAACGGGGATAGGTGTCATGATCAAGACCGTATACGCCATCGCCGTCGCTGCGATCGCGGCGGCTTGTTTCGTCGCATTTCCAAGCCTGTCATTCCAGGTCGAGGCGAATTCTTCGGCGTTGGCCGCGAAGGCCGACCGCGCCGATGTGCGGCCGCTCGGCAGGGATTGCGGACAGAAAGCGTGGCCGTATTTCGATGCCGCTTGCACGCAGAACGCACGCAATCCGCTCTTGACGCCGCGCGACGTGCGCTTTGTCACCGCCGACCACATGCCTAAGCCGAATTAGCTTCGCAGCCTTGTTTGCCGTGTCCTCTGGGGGAGGGTGCTTCCCCACCCTCCGCCCAAATTTTTTTGCGCCGATTTTCTATTGCGCCGACTTCCTATTGTGCCGTGTGATCGAGCCCGAGCGTTTTGATGATCGGCGACCATTTGGCGATGTCGAATTTGATTTGCGCGATGAAATCGGCCGGCGTGCCGCCCATGGGCGCAGCGCTCAAGGCAGAAAGCGCGTTCCGCATCTGCGGCGTTTGCAGGCCGGCATTGATCGCCGCATTGAGTTTGGCGACGATGGGTTGCGGCGTGTGCGCGGGAGCGAGCAGTCCCGTCCAGCCCACTGTCACGAAGTTCGGATAGCCGCTTTCGATCATTGTCGGCACGTCCGCCAGTTGCGGGATGCGCTTTGGCGTCGTCACCGCGAGCGCGCGCAGCCGGCCGCTCTCGATCAAGGGCAACAGGACGGTCGTTGCCTCGAATGTCATCTGCACGTTGCCGGCGACAAGATCGCCGATCGAGGGGCCGCCGCCTTTATAGGGCACATGGACGATGTCGATGCCGGCCTGCGCCTTGAACATTTCGCCGATCAGATGCGGCACGACACCGATACCGCCGGAGGAGAAGTTCACCTTGCCCGGATTGGCCTTGGCATAGGCGACAAGCTCGGCCACCGTTTTCGCCGGCACCGATGGATTGACGACGAGGATGTTGGAGCCGGCGGCGACCAGCGCGATCGGATCGTAGCTGGTGAGCGCATCGTAGCCGGCATCGGCATGCAAGAGCGGCGCGATGACGAGCCCGCTGGCGCTCGAATAGAGCAGCGTATAGCCATCCGGCGCCGCTTCCGCGGCGTCCTTGGAGCCGATCGTATTGCCGGCGCCGGCGCGATTTTCGATGACAAAGGGCTGGCCGAGCGCGCCTTGCAGGTCATTGGCGGTGATGCGCGCGACGACGTCGACCGGGCCGCCGGGCGGTGTCGGCACGATGATTTTGACCGGCCGGCTGGGATAGGCCTGCGCCCGCGCGGCGTGTGGGCCGCAAGCCGCCGCCAGCGCGATCGCGGCAAATCCGGCCAGCACCAGGCGCGCGGGGTTCATGACGTTTCCTCCTTTGTATCGTCCTTTGCCGCCGGATCGGCTAATCTAGACCGGCGCTGCATTCGACCAAAATAGGCCGCCTTGACCCTCCGCCTACCCCCGTCTAAGAGCCGCGCGGATAAGGCGTTTTTGCTGCCAGCGCGTTCAACGGTCGTGCCATGCTCGTTTTGATCGACAACTATGACAGTTTCACCTTCAACCTCGTCCACTATCTCGGTGAGCTCGGGGCACAGGTCGAGGTGCATCGCAACGACAAGGTGACAAGCGACGACGTCATCGCCGCCAACCCCGATGCGATCGTGCTGTCGCCCGGCCCCTGCACGCCCAAAGAGGCCGGCATCTGTCTCGATCTGATCACGCGCGCCGCCTCGACAATCCCTATCCTCGGCGTCTGCCTCGGCCACCAGGCGATCGGCGACGCCTTCGGCGGCAAGGTGGTGCGCGCGCCGACGCTGGTGCACGGCAAGCTGACGGAAATCCGTCATGACGGCAGCGGCATTTTTCGCGGCATCAACGCGCCGTTCAAGGCGACGCGCTATCACTCGCTCGTGGTCGAGCGCAAAAGCCTGCCGCGCGACCTCACCGTGACAGCGGATACCGATGCCGGCGTCATCATGGGCCTGGCGCACACCAAGTTGCCGGTGCACGGCGTGCAGTTTCATCCGGAAAGCATTGCCTCGGACCATGGCCATCTGATGCTGAAAAACTTTCTCGACATCGCCGCGGCATGGAACGCATCGACCGGACGGCGCGCAGCGCGGCCGCAACACACGGCGCAAAAAGCGCGGGCTCGCGCGTGAGGGCGGCACGGTGACCGTAGAGTTCAGGGCTTTGATCGGGAAGGTTGCAACCGGCGCCGCGCTCGGCCGCGAGGAAGCCGCTACTGCTTTCGAGCAGATGATGGCGGGCGAAGCGACGCCGTCGCAAATGGGCGCGCTTTTGATGGCGCTGCGCGTGCGTGGCGAGACGGTCGACGAAATCACCGGCGCGGTGTCCGCGATGCGCGCCAAGATGCTGCGGGTCAACGCGCCACCTGACGCCATCGACGTGGTCGGCACCGGCGGCGACGCCTCCGGCTCGTTCAACATTTCGACCTGCGCGGCACTTATTGTCGCCGGCGCGGGCGTGCCGGTCGCCAAGCACGGCAATCGCGCGCTGTCGTCAAAGTCCGGCGCTGCCGACGTATTGGCGGCGCTGGGGGTCAATATCGACCTGACGCCCGAGCAGATCGGGCACTGCATCAGCGAGGCCGGCATCGGCTTTATGTTCGCGCCGGCGCATCATCCGGCGATGAAGAATGTCGGGCCGACCCGCGTCGAGCTCGGCACCCGCACAATCTTCAACCTGCTTGGACCGCTCTCCAACCCGGCCGGCGTGCGCCGCCAGATGGTTGGAGTGTTCTCCAAACAATGGACCGAGCCACTGGCTCAGGTGCTTAAAAATCTCGGCGCCGAACGGGCCTGGGTGGTGCACGGTTCCGACGGGCTCGACGAGATAACGACGTCGGGACCGACCACGGTCACATCACTGGAGGACGGCGAGGTGCGCACCTTCCAGATTTCGCCGGAGGACGTCGGCTTGGCCAAGGTCAAGCCGGAAGCCTTGCGCGGCGGCGACGCTCCGGCCAATGCGAGCGCAGTGCAGGACGTGCTCGAAGGCAAGAAAATCCCGTTCCGGGACGTTGCTTTGTTCAACGCGGCGGCGGCTTTGCTGGTTGCCGGCAAGGCGAAAAGCCTGCAAGCCGGGCTCGACCTTGCCACGCATTCGGTGGATTCCGGCGAAGCCGAGGGCCGTCTCGATCGCCTCATCGTGGTGTCCAACGATGGCTGACATTTTGGAAAAGATCGCCGCCTATAAGCGCGAGGAGATCGCTGCGGCGAAGCGCAAGACGTCCCTCGCCGCGCTGGAGCGCGAGGCGAAAGCAGCGGTCGCGCCGCGCGGCTTTGTCCGCGCCATCGCGCAACGGCTGGCCGCCGGCGACTTTGCGCTCATTGCCGAAATCAAGAAGGCAAGCCCGTCGAAGGGATTGATCCGCGAGGATTTCGATCCGGCCGCACTCGCCGCAGCCTATCAGGCGGGCGGCGCGGCCTGCCTTTCGGTGCTGACCGACACGCCGTCGTTCCAGGGCAGTCTCGATCACTTGCGCGCGGCCCGGGCGGCGTGCGCCCTGCCCGCGCTGCGCAAGGATTTCATGTACGACCCCTACCAAGTGACGCAGGCGCGCGCCTACGGCGCCGACTGCATCCTCATCATTATGGCGGCGGTCGACGACGCTTGCGCTGCCGACCTCGAAGCGACGGCCGTCGCGCTCGGGATGGACGCGCTGATAGAAGTTCACGATGACAAGGAGTTAGAGCGTGCGCTTCGCCTGAAGTCGAAGCTCATTGGCATCAACAATCGCGATCTAAAAACCTTCGAAACGACGCTCGGAACGTCCGAGCGCCTGGCGCGACGCATCCCCAAGGACCGGATCGCCGTGGGCGAAAGCGGCATTTTTGCCCCGGACGATCTCGACCGCCTCACCAAGGCCGGCATGGCAACCTTCCTCGTCGGCGAAAGCTTGATGCGACAGCACGACGTCGTCGCCGCGACGCGCCTGCTGCTGACGCGCAAAGCCGCGCTGGCGCCGGCCCGATAAGTCCGCTGTGGCGCGCCTGGCAAAAAAACTCACGCATCTGAGCCGCGGCGGCGAAGTCCACATGGTCGACGTTTCGGCCAAAGCCGCGACTGAACGCGAGGCCGTGGCTGAAGGCCGGGTACTGATGCAGCCGAAGACACTCGCCGTCGTGCGCAAGGGCAACGCGAAGAAGGGCGACGTGCTGGCCGCCGCGCGCATCGCCGGCATCCAGGCGGCCAAGCGCACCCACGAATTGATCCCGCTCTGTCACCCGCTCGCGCTGACGCAAATTGAGGTCGACATCGCGCCCGACGCCAGGCTGCCGGGGGTCATCGTGACGGCGCGCGTGAAAGTGTCGGGCAAGACTGGCGTTGAAATGGAGGCGCTGACCGCTGTTTCGGTCGCCTGCCTCACCGTCTATGACATGGTGAAGGCGGTCGAACGCGGCATGCGCATCGAAGGCATCAGGCTCGTCGAAAAGCGCGGCGGCCGCTCCGGCCATTATCGCGCCAAAGGGTAATACGGGAGTGATGCCGTGGCATTGATCTCGGTCGCCGAAGCACTCGATCATGTGTTGGCGCACGCCGCGCCGCTGCCCGCCGAAGAAACCCCGCTTGCCGAGGCAGATGGCCGGGTGCTGGCCTACGGTCTCAAGGCGTTGCGCACGCAGCCGCCGGCCGATGTTTCAGCCATGGATGGCTATGCGGTGCGCGCCACCGACGTTGAGAAGGCACCGGTGCGGCTGAAAGTGGTCGGCGAAGTGCCCGCCGGCCGGCCGTTCACCGCCAAAATCGCACCCGGCGAAGCGGCGCGCATCTTCACAGGCGGCTTCGTGCCCGACGGCACGGACGCGGTGGTGGTGCAGGAATTGACCCGACGCGATGGCGATTGGGTCGAGGTGCAAAAGCCGACAGCCAAGGGCCGCAATGTGCGCCCGCAAGGACTCGATTTCCGGCAGAGCGATGCGCTGTTGCCTGCCGGCCATCGCCTCACCGCCCGCGATCTCGCGCTGGCGGCCGGCATGAACCATCCGCTGCTGCCGGTTTATCGCCGGCCGAAACTTGCCCTGTTCGCCACCGGAGATGAACTCGTCCCGCCGGGCGTTGCGCCCGGGCCGGGGCAGATCGTCTATTCCAACGGCTTTGCGCTGGCGGCGCTGGCGCGTGCGGAAGGCGCCGCGGTCACCGATCTCGGCGTGGTCAACGACACGATGCAGGCGACCATCACCGCCATTCGCGATGCCCGCGGTGCGGGAGCTGATATTCTGGTGACCACCGGCGGCGCGTCGGTCGGCGATTACGATCTGGTGCAAAAGGCCTTTGCCGCGGAAGGCATGGAGCTGTCGTTCTGGAAAATCGCGATGCGGCCCGGCCGGCCGCTGATGCACGGCCGGCTCGGCGGCATGCATGTTCTCGGCCTGCCCGGCAATCCGGTCTCCTCCTATGTGTGCGCGTTTTTGTTCCTGGTGCCGCTCATCCGCCGCATGAGCGGGCGCACCGATCTGACGGCGCCAATCGAATCGGTGCGGCTCGGCAATGACCTGCCAGAGAACGACGAGCGCGCGGATTATCTTCGCGCCACGCTCGAAGCGAGCGCCGAGGGTCCGGTGGCGCGGACTTTTCACGTCCAGGACAGTTCCATGATGCGGCCGCTCGCACAGGCTGATTGTCTCGTCATCCGCGAGCCTTATGCGCCGCCGGCAAAAACCGGCAGCCGCTGCGCCATCGTTAAATTCGAGCGTTAAACGCCCGTTGGCCGAGAGGCTCGCTTTCTTCACTTCAAATTAAATGGTTGCGGAACACATATGGAACGGATAGTGTCTGTTCATGATTTGTTTCGACCGGAAGCAGCCCCAAGCGGGGGAGCTCCGGCTCAGGAGGGGGACCGCCGATGTTGACTCGCAAGCAGGCCGAGCTGTTGCGGTTTATCCATGAGCGGCTCAAGGAAGCCGGTGTTCCACCCTCGTTCGACGAGATGAAAGATGCGCTCGACCTGCGGTCCAAGTCGGGCATCCACCGCCTCATCACGGCCCTGGAAGAGCGCGGCTTCATTCGCCGCCTGCCCAACCGGGCACGCGCCATCGAGGTGATCAAGCTGCCAGAATCGGTTGCCCAGGGCTTGGTATCGGGGCGCTCGCGCGGGTTCACTCCAAGCGTCATCGAAGGCAATCTCGGCCGTGTGCGCACCGCGTCCGAGGACGACGGCGGCCGACCGGTCGCCGTACCGGTGATGGGCCGCATCGCCGCCGGCACGCCGATCGAGGCCATCCAGACCCGCAGCCACACCATCAACATGCCGCCGGATCTTCTCAGCGCCACCGGCGAGCATTTCGCACTGGAAGTGCGCGGCGACTCGATGATCGAGGCGGGGATCCTCGACGGCGACACCGCGCTCCTCAAACGCACCGACGCCGCCGACACCGGCGACATTGTCGTGGCGCTGATCGACGACGAGGAGGCGACGCTCAAGCGCTTCCGCCGCCGCGGCGCCTCGATCGCGCTCGAGCCCGCCAATACGGCATACGAGGTGCGCATCCTGCCGCCGAACCGCGTGCGCATTCAGGGCAAGCTCGTCGGGTTGTTCCGAAAGTACTGATCTATTCCGTCACCCTGAGGCGCGAGCGAAGCGAGCCTCGAAGGGCGACGGCCCGGTTGGTGCAGATCCTTCGAGGGCCGCTGCGCGGCCCCAGCGCGCTGAAAATCGCTTTTATGCTAGCCGGGCACGAATGACGTGGCGAGTGAGTGTCCGTTGCTTTTCCCCTTCTCAGGGAGGGGAAATATCAGCCGCCGGCCGATACCTTGGCCCAGGTGTCGCGCAAGCCGACGGTGCGATTGAACACGAGCCGGCCGGGCGCGGAATCCTTGTCCGGGCAGAAATAGCCCTGACGTTCGAACTGGACCGGGGCGGCTAAACCCGCGTCGGCCAAGGCCGGTTCGATCCGCGCGTCGGTGATGATTTCCACCGAATTTGGATTGAGCTCGGCGGCGAAATTGCCGACCTCCGGCAACGGGTTCATGAACAGCGGATTGTAGAGCCGTATCTCGGCCGGTAAGGACATTTCCGCCGACAGCCAGTGCATCGTCGCCTTGACCTTGCGGCCGTCGGGCGCATTGCCGCCTTTGGTGGCGGGATCGTAGGTGCAGCGCAGCTCGACGACGTCGCCGGCGGCATTCTTCACGAATTCGCGGCAGGTGATGAAATAGGCATAACGCAGCCGCACTTCGGCGCCGGGCGACAGCCGAAAAAATTTCTTCGGCGGGTTTTCCATGAAATCGTCGCGTTCGATGAAGATTTCGCGGCCGAAACGCAGCCGGCGCGTTCCCGCCGCCGGATTGTCCGGATGATTGAGCGCCTCGAGTTCCTCGCTCTGTCCTTGCGGATAATTTTCGATCACGACTTTGAGCGGGCGCAGCACCGCCATGCGTCGTTCCGCACTCTTGTTGAGATGTTCGCGGATCGAGAATTCGAGCATGCCGACATCGACGGTGCTGTTCGCCTTGGCAACGCCGATCCGCTGCACGAAATCGCGGATCGCCACTGCCGGCACGCCGCGCCGCCGCAGTCCCGCAAGCGTCGGCATGCGCGGATCGTCCCAGCCCAAAACATGGCCGCCGCGAACCAGTTCGGTGAGCACGCGCTTCGACAGCACGGTATGCGTGAGATTGAGCCTGGCGAATTCATACTGATGCGGGCGCGACGGCACCGGCAGATTGGCCAGAAACCAGTCGTAGAGCGGCCGGTGATCTTCGAATTCCAGCGTGCAGATCGAATGGGTGATGCCCTCGATCGCGTCCGACTGGCCGTGCGCGAAATCGTAGCTCGGATAAATACACCAGGCGGTGCCGGTGCGCGGGTGCTCGGCGTGGAGGATGCGATACATTACCGGATCGCGCAGATTGATATTGCCCGACGCCATGTCGATCTTAGCGCGCAGCACCCGCTTGCCGTTGGGAAATTCGCCGGCCCGCATGCGGCTGAGCAGATCGAGATTCTCCTCGACGGCGCGGTCGCGGAACCGGCTGTTCTTGCCCGGCTCGGTCAAGGTGCCGCGGGCCGCGCGCATCTCATTGGGGCTTTGATCGTCGACATAGGCTTTGCCGGCGCGGATCAGGACCGTGGCCCATTCGTAGAGCCGCTCGAAATAATCCGACGCGAAATACAGATTTTTTTCCCAGTCGAAGCCGAGCCAGCGCACGTCGGCTTTGATGGCGTCGATATATTCCTGCTCTTCCTTGGTCGGATTGGTGTCGTCGAAACGCAGATTGCAGTGGCCGGCAAATTCCTCGGCGATGCCAAAATTCAGGCAGATCGATTTGGCGTGACCGATATGCAGGTAACCATTCGGTTCCGGCGGAAACCGGGTGACGACGGATTTATGCCTGCCGGAGGCCAGATCCGCGCGCACGATGTCGCGGATGAAGTCGCCGCCTCCTTCCCGCGTTACTGCTTCCGCAACCGCCATGCGATCAATGTCCGTTTGCCCCGCCGCCAATAATCCGGCCGGCGCGTCGATTCCAAGGCAAAGCGCCGTGACGGCACGGATTGGACAACTTGGCTTACGGGGTCAAGCCCCGCAGCTTCCGTTTCCCGGACGCGGTGCAGCGCGTTAGCGGTGCACCGCCGATCCGGGATCGTTTCGAAGTCGGCGTACCCGGGAAACGAATGGCAGTGTGCCGTTTACCCCCTTTAGCGGCTATCTGTGCTAAACGGGCGCGGCCCGTGACCGTTTGGACAAATATGACTGTCGTCACCCGTTTCGCCCCCTCGCCGACCGGCTTCCTGCATATCGGCGGGGCCCGCACGGCTTGGTTCAACTGGCTCTACGCGCGCGGCCGCGGCGGAAAAATGCTGCTGCGGATCGAGGACACCGATCGCGAGCGCTCCACGCAAGAGGCGATCGACGCCATCCTCGACGGTCTCGATTGGCTCGGCATCGCCTGGGAGGGCGACGTCGTCTATCAATTCTCGCGCGTTGAGCGGCACCGCGAGGTCGCCGAGGCGCTGCTGGCGTCGGGGCACGCCTATCGCTGCTACGCCAGTAAGGAAGAGTTGACGCAGATGCGCGAAGCCGCGCGAAAAGAGGGTCGCTCCAAACTGTATGACGAGCGCTGGCGCGATCGTGATGCGAAAGACGCCCCGCCCGGGATAAAGCCCGCAATCCGGCTCAAGGCGCCGCTGACCGGCGAAACCGTCATCGAGGACCAGGTCCAGGGCCGCGTCGTCTGGCAGAACGAGAACCTCGACGACCTCGTATTGCTGCGCTCCGACGGCACGCCGACCTATATGCTCGCGGTAGTCGTCGACGATCATGACATGGGCGTGACGCATGTCATTCGCGGCGACGATCATCTGACCAACGCGGCGCGGCAGAAGCAGATTTATGACGCGCTCGGCTGGCCGGTGCCGGTGATGGCGCATATTCCGCTGATACACGGCGCGGACGGTTCAAAGCTGTCCAAACGCCATGGTGCGCTTGGCGTCGACGCTTACCGCGCCATGGGTTACCTGCCGGTGGCTTTGCGCAATTATCTGGTGCGGCTAGGCTGGGCCCACGGCGACCAGGAGATTTTCTCGACCGAGGAAATGATCGCGGCGTTCGATCTGCCGCAGATCGGCCGCTCGCCGGCGCGGTTCGATTTCGCCAAACTGGAAAGTCTCAACGGGCACTACATCCGGGGCAGCGACGACGCGCAATTACTCGCCGCCATCGATCGCCTGTTGCCCCATATCGCCGGCGGCTCAACGCTTGCCGCGCGGTTGACGCCCACGCTGCGGCAGCAATGGTTGGCGATCATGCCGAGCTTAAAGGAGCGCGCAAAGACGTTGCTCGATATCATTGACGGTGCGAGCTTTCTGCTCGCAGATCGGCCGCTCGCGCTGGACGACAAAGCCAAGGCCGTTCTGACGCCGGAAGCCCGATCGCAACTGGGCGAGATCGCCGTCGAACTCCAAAGCGTCGAGCCGTGGACCGGCGAGGCAACCGAACAGACAGTCCGGACGCTTTGCCGAACGCAAAGGCGCCAAGCTCGGCGCTGTGGCGCAGCCCTTGCGCGCCGCGTTGACCGGCCGCACCACTTCGCCCGGCATATTCGAAGTGCTGGCCGTGCTCGGCAAGGCTGAGAGCCTGGCGCGCATAACCGATCAGGCCCGCGTCACGGCGGCGTAATCGCGCGCCGGCTGAGCGGGAAACGCATGCCTTGTGCGCGCTTTGCGAGCCCGGAACGGATCGCGCAAACCGCGACCACGCGGCTATCATCTTGCGGTGCACACAAGGTTGCGCTACGCCATCAGAGCCGGGCCGAACAGGCCGCCCAGCCGCATTCACATATCGAGGACACGATCATGGACGCGAAAACAGGCGACGCGAAAGCCGGCGCCAATATCAAGTCCGGTACGCTCCAATTAGGCGACAAGAGCTATTCGTTTCCGATGTACGAAGGGACCATCGGTCCCGAAGTGATCGACATCAGCAAGCTCTACGCCGAGGCCGGCATTTTCACCTACGACCCGGGCTTCACCTCGACGGGGAGCTGCGAGTCCAAGATCACCTATATCGACGGCGACGCCGGCGTGCTGCTCTACCGCGGCTATCCGATCGCCGATCTCGCCGAGCACGGCGACTTCCTCGAGACCTGCTACCTCCTGCTCTACGGCGAATTACCGACCGCGGCACAAAAATCCGATTTCGTCGATCGCGTGGTCCATCATACGATGGTGCACGAGCAGATGAGCCGGTTCTTCCAGGGTTTCAGGCGCGACGCGCACCCGATGGCGGTGATGGTCGGCTCGGTGGGAGCGCTATCGGCGTTCTATCACAACTCCACCGACATCACCGATCCGAACCAGCGGATGATCGCCTCCATCCGCATGATCGCCAAAATGCCGACGCTGGCCGCGATGGCTTACAAATATTCGATCGGCCAGCCGTTCATGTATCCGAAGAACGATCTCGATTACGCTTCGAACTTCCTGCACATGTGTTTTGCGGTGCCTTGCGAGGAGTACAAGCCCAATCCGGTGCTGGCCCGCGCCATGGATCGCATTTTCACGTTGCATGCCGACCACGAACAAAACGCCTCGACCTCGACCGTGCGGCTGGCCGGCTCGACTGGCGCCAATCCATTCGCCTGCATCGCCGCCGGCATCGCCTGCCTGTGGGGTCCGGCGCATGGCGGCGCCAACGAGGCGGCGCTGAAAATGCTCGCCGAAATCGGCAGCGTCGACCGCATTCCTGAATTCATCAAACGCTCGAAGGATCCGAAAGATTCGTTCCGCCTGATGGGTTTTGGCCATCGAGTCTACAAGAACTACGATCCGCGCGCCAAGATCATGCAAAAGACCTGCTACGAAGTCCTCACCGAGCTCGGCATCAAGGACCCGCTGCTCGACGTCGCCATGGAGCTTGAGAAAATCGCCCTGCACGACGATTACTTCATCTCCAAGAAGCTCTACCCGAATGTCGACTTTTATTCGGGCATCACGCTGCGCGCGATGGGCTTCCCCAATACGATGTTCACCGTGCTGTTTGCGCTGGCGCGCACCGTCGGCTGGATCGCGCAGTGGAAGGAAATGATCGAGGACCCGCACCAGAAGCTCGGCCGGCCGCGCCAACTCTATACCGGCTCGAAACAGCGCGACTATCAGCCGGTGTCGAAGCGGAAGTAGTTCGCCCGCGCTCTATTCGCGCTGCGAATTATAGGCCCAGGTCAGGTACGCGCCGGCCCAGGTAAAGCCGCCGCCGAAGGCCGCCAGGATCATCCGGTCGCCAACCTTGAGTTTCCCTTCATAGTCCCACAGGCAAAGCGGGATCGTCGCGGCGGTGGTGTTGCCGTATTTGTGGATGGTGATCATCACCTGTTTCGGATCGAGCTTCATGCGCTCGGCGGTCGCTTCGATGATGCGCCGGTTGGCCTGATGCGGCACCAGCCAATCGATCTCTTCGCTCGATAGCTGGTTGCGGGTCATGAGCTCGGTGGCGACTTCCGCCATGCGCGCGATGGCGAATTTGTAGACCGCGGCGCCTTCCTGATGGACGTAATGCAGGCGCTTGGCCACGGTCTCCGCCGTCGGCGGCATGCGGCTGCCGCCGGCCTTCTGATGCAAATGCGGCATGCCGGCGCCGTCGGAACGCAGCAGCGTGTCGACGATGCCGAATTTCCGGCTCGGCTCGAGCAAGACGGCGCCGGCGCCATCGCCGAACAGCACGCAGGTCGCGCGATCGGTGTAGTCGATGATCGCCGACATCTTGTCGGCGCCGACCACGACGATTTTACGGTATTTTCCGGTCTCGATGAATTGCGTGGCGATGGTGAGCGCATAGACGAAGCCGGAACAGGCCGCCTGCACATCGAAGCTGCCGATCGAGTGAATGCCGCACATGTCGCAGATGAGATTGGCGGTGGAGGGAAACACGAAATCCGGCGTGGTGGTCGCGCAAATCAGAAGCTCGATGTCGCCGGGCGCAGTGCGGGTCTTGGCGAGCAGCCCGCGCACCGCTTGCGCACCCATATGCGAGGTGCCGAGACCTTTGCCCTTAAGGATGTGGCGTTCCTTGATGCCGGTGCGCTCGGTGATCCACTCGTCGCTGGTTTCGACCATGGCGGCGAGTTCGGCATTGGTGAGCACGTCGGGCGGCACGTAACCGAACACCCCGGCGATTGCGGCACGGATCGGGGACTTCCGGACCGTCTTTTTGGTCTTGCTCACGCGGGATACTTCGATGTTGCACAGTTCGGCGGATGCTGCGCCTGCGACTTAGCAGGATGCTTGCGCCAATGGTAGGGTCGAGGCGAAACCGCAGTTAACACTATCGCGCCTCGCTTATCGCGGCCGCATGGCGGCCGCGCCGGGCGGTATCAATGACAATGGCCGCGGCTTTGGCGCTCGGCGCTTCCGTGCCAATCGCCATGATATCGTCGAGCCGCCCGAACGCCTCGATCTGCCGCCGCCGTTGCAGCGTGTCGGACAAGAGCGGCAGCAGCGCATCGGCAAGCTGTTCCGGCGTGCAGTCCTCCTGCAGGAGTTCAGGAACGACGTTCTCACCGATCACCAGATTGGCGAGGATGACGCTCGGCAACCGTGACTGGATTCGAATAAGCCGCGCCACGATCGCTTCGATGGCATGCAACCGATAGGCCGCGACGGTCGGCACGCCGGCGAGCGCGAGTTCGAGCGTCACAGTGCCGGAAGCCGCCAAGGCGGCGCGTGCGCCGCGAAATGCCGCCCACTTGTCGGCCGGCTCGACCGCGAGGCGCGGCGTCACGGCCCAGTCCGCTACTGCCTCGCGGACCCGCGCAGCGAGATGCGGAACGGTCGGCACCACCAGATCAAGCGGTCCGGCGGCCGCGGCGACGCGCGCGATCGCGGCTCCGAAAATGCCGGTGAGCCGCCGGATTTCGGTCATGCGGCTGCCGGGCAGCGCCAAAACGATCGGCGGGTCGGCAAGCCGCCGCCGCGCTTCATCGGCATCGGGGCGCAGGTCGGCGATTCGCTCGATCAGCGGATGGCCGACATAAACGCAAGGCGGTCCGTCGAGCCGGCGATGCACGTCGGGTTCGAACGGCAGAATGGCCAGCACCTGATCGATGTAGGCGCGCATGGCGCGGGCGCGGCCGGAGCGCCAGGCCCAAACCGAAGGGGATACATAATCCAGGATCGGAATCGACGGCGCGAGGCGGCGCACCCGCCGCGCGATACGATGGGTAAAATCCGGACTGTCGACAATGACCAGAGCGTCGGGGCGGGCGGCGACGACGGCGCTGGCGGCCTCGCGGATGCGACGAAAAATGGTCGGCAGCTTTTGCGGAATGGCGGCAAGACCGATGATCGCAAGTTCGTCGATCGGGAACGGGCTCACGATGCCGGCAGCCGCCATGGCGCGTCCGCCGATTCCTGAGAGTTCGATGGCGCCGGCTTCGTGTCTGGTTATTGCGCGCGCCAATGCCGCGCCGAGTGCGTCGCCGGATTCCTCCGCGGCAATGATGCAGATCGAAAGCGGTCGCGACGGTGAAGACTGCCGCGGCAGGAGCTGCGGATCCTGCTTCATCCGGCGGCGTCCTCGCGCACGCCGGCAAAGAAAATCCCTTCGCGGTCGGCCGCCGCGGTCACCTTTTCGGGTTCCGCGATCATCGTCGAACCGGCGGTCACGGCGAGGCCAGCCAAGCCGGCGCGGGCGACATTTTCGATGGTGCGCGGACCGATAGAGGGCAGATCGAAGCGGCGGTCCTGACCCGGTTTTGGCGCCTTCACCAGCACGCCGACGCCGGGCGGCAATGTCACGCGGCCGAGACGGCGCAGTTCGGCGATCCGCGCAAGCAGATTATCGGTGCCCTCCGCGCCTTCGACTGCGAGCACATTATTGTCGGCGACGATCGCCGCCTGACCGACGTCGAACGGTCCCAGCGCAGCGATCACCTTAAGCGCCCGCGCGATATCGGTCCTGTCGCGTTCGGTCGGTTGGCAACGGCCTAGAACGCCCTCGGGAACGAAAACTTCCGGCGCCACGTCTTTGACGCCGACAACCTTAAGACCGCCGCTCTCGGCGATTTTCGCCACACCGGAAATAAGCTTGTCGTCACCGCCGCGATAGGCGCGAACCAGGCCCGGCATCGCTTTGATGGTCTGCCAATCGAGGCGCAATTGCGCGATCGGCGGCCGCAGCACGGTGCCGATGAAAAGAACCTCACGGCAATTCTCAGCCTTGGCGAGACGAAAAAATCGTCCGGCTTGTCCAATCGGGATCCAATAATGCGCATAGCGCTCGATCACGGCGGCGTCGGCCCAACCCTTGAGGCCGAACATCACCGGCCGGCGGCCGCGGCGCGCCACGGCATCGGCGACTGCGCCGGGAAAACTGCCGCCGCCGCAGATGATGGCGAGTGCATCGGGTCCGGGCTCGGTGGCAGCCATCGGCCGGCTCATTCGGCTTCGTCAGCGGACGCGGCGGTGTCGGACTTCTCGCGCGGCCGCATCAACGGCCGTTTGCCGCCGGCGCGAATGAAGGCGATCATCTTGCCGACCATCGGGTCGTCGGGAAATTCGCGCGCGACCGCATTGACCCGCTCGGCGATGCGTCCTTCGACAAAAAACAGCGAGCGATAGGCGCGGCGGATGCGGTGCATTTCGGCTTTGGTCACGCCGCGCCGCCTCAGGCCGACAATGTTCAATCCGACCAACGCGCCGGTCTGGCCGAGCGCAAAGCCGAACGGGATGATGTCGTCGCGCGCCGCCGACATTCCGGCCATCATCACGCCCTCCCCGACGCGCACGAATTGATGGATCGCGACGTGCCCTCCGAGGAAGGTGAAATCGCCGACGCTGACATGACCGCCGAGGACGACGTTGTTGGCAAGCGTCACGTCGTCGCCGACCTGACAATCATGTCCGACATGGGATCCTACCATGAACGAACAGCGATCGCCGACGCGCGTTATGCCGCCGCCCTCCTCGGTTCCGGTGTTCATGGTGACGCTCTCGCGCAGTTCGCAGCGCGCGCCGATCACAAGCCGCGTTGCACCGCCGCGGTATCGCACCGATTGCGGCGGCGTGCCGAGGGAAGAGAAGGGGTAAACGACAGTGTCTTCGCCGATCGCCGTGACGCCGGTGATGTTGACGTGGCCCAAAAGCCGCACGCCGCGCGCAAGCTCCACCTGCGGGCCAATCAGGCAGTAAGGTCCAATCTCAACGGATTCGCCAATTCGCGCGCCGGCGGCGACGCGCGCGGTCGGATCAATCGCCATCTAGGCCTCGGAGATGACCGCGCCGACTTCGGCCTCGGCGATAAGAGTATCGCCCACTTTGGCCTCGGCACGATACCACCACATGTTGCGGCGGTGCGCGATCTTATTGACGTGATATTCGATGGTGTCGCCCGGCACGGCGGGCTTGCGGAATTTCGCTTTGTCGATGGTGAGGAAATACATGGTGCGGGGCTTTTCGGTCACACTCATCTGGCGCAGGCACATCACCCCGGCGGTTTGCGCCATGCCCTCGATCACCAGCACGCCCGGCATGACCGGATTTTCTGGAAAATGACCGAGGAATTGCGGCTCGTTGATCGTGACGTTCTTGATGCCGATGCCGTGCTCGTCACCGCGGATATCGACGATGCGATCGATCATGACAAAGGGGTAGCGGTGCGGCAACAGCCGCAGGATTTCGAGGATGTCGGCGATTTCCGCGGTTGCGCCGTTCATTCGTCGATTCCCCCGGACCTGGTTTGAGACTTGGTTTCAGACTTGGTTTCGAACTCAGTTTCAGATCTGGTTTCGACTTTGCGGCCGCGCCGCACCAGGCGGCGGACGGTGGCTTGCCCGCGCTTCCAATCGATCGCCGGCTCAGCCGGAAAGCCGGCCCAGCGAGCGCCAGCGGGAACATTCGACATCACGCCCGCGCGCGCGCCGAGCATGGCGCCGGCGCCAATTGTAATATGATCGGCGATCCCGACTTGCCCACCCAACATCACGAAATCTCCGATCGTGACGCTGCCCGATATGCCGACTTGGGAGACGATCAGGCAATGCCGGCCGATCGAGCAGTTGTGTCCGATTTGAACGAGGTTGTCGATCTTGGTGCCTTCGCCGATCACGGTGTCGCGGGTCGCGCCCCGGTCGATCGTGGAATTGGCGCCGATCTCGACGTCGTCCTGAATGATGACGCGCCGGGTCTGCGGAATTTTCTGATGCCCTTTCGGACTGGGCAAATAGCCGAAACCGTCCTGGCCGATGCGAACGCCGGGATGGACGATTACGCGATCGCCGATCAGCGCGTGAAGAATAGAGGCGCCGGCGCCGATTGCGCATTCGCGCCCGATGCGGACATTGGGTCCGATCACCGCGCCGGCCGCGATCACCGTGTCGGCGCCGATCTGGGCGTCCGGGCCGATCACCGCGCCGGGATCGATCGTGACGTTGCCTTCGATCCGCGCGGTGTGATACACGTGCGCGGCGGTGGCGCGACCGTTCACTCCGTAAAGCGATGACGGGCGCAACGCGTCGGGAAAGAGCTTGCGCGTTACCGCAACGAATCCCGGATAGGGATGCGGCGTCTCAAGGACGACGAGCCACGGCGGGGCGAGCGCGGCAAAGCGCGGTGCGATCAGGCAGGCGCCGGCGCGCGTGCCGGAAAGCTCGCCGGCATATTTCGAATTATCGAGGAAGGTCAGGTCGGACGGTCCGGCTGCATCCAGCGGAGCGATGTTGCCGATGCGCCGGTCGGCCGCGTCGCCCGTCCGCAACGTGGCGCGCGTCAGCACGGCGATCTCGCCGGTCGTCAACTCGCAGCTGGGTTTGACAAAGTCGGGCATAGACCCGTCCGTGACGGCGCTCTGGCCGAGATCAGAACGCTGTTCCGCCGCCGAAGGCGAAGAACTGGGTTCGGTCGTAGTATTGTTTCAAGAATGGATAGGCGAAGTCGAAGCGCAGCGGACCGAACGGTGAATCCCAGATAATGCTGGCGCCGACCGACGCGCGCACGGCGGCATTGTCGGCGTAGACCATCCCGCATTGGCAGACGAAGGGCGGGGGCACTGCAGTTCACCGTGCCGTTGATTTCTCCAGTCGCCACCGATTGCGTCTCGCCCTTGTAGCCCCACACCGATCCGGAATCGACGAACACCGCGCCGCGAAAGCCGGCATCCTTGGGCAGGAAATAGAACGGATACTGGAATTCGAGGCTGGCGCCCCAATACATCGTGCCGCCGAGATTATCGTTGCTCGTTCCGTACGTAACATCACGCGGCCCTATGCCAGCCGGTTGAAAGCCGCGCACGAGATTGGGCCCCATCTTGAAGTCATCGAGCATGCGCACGTAACCGCCGTTCGACGCGCATTGATTTTGCGGACAATTGTCAAAGCCGATCATGTCGCCGCCTTGAAGATGAAAGACGGACACGAGATCGGTCACCACTTCGTAATAGCTGCGCACATCGACGGTCGAGCGCAAATAGGACACGCTGCCGCCGAGACCGGCGTAGTCCTCGCCGAAACTGAACAAGACACCGGCAGTTGGGGATTTGTTGTTGTCCAGTGTGTTGTAGGTGAATCCGTATCCCAGCATCGAAGTCACATACGGGCCACTGGCAAGCTCGACCCGCACCGGCAGCGAGGCCTGGCCGTAAAAAAAGCAACTCGTGTCCGCGGCATAAGGCGACCCGGGCGCGTTAATAGCGGCCGGCGTCGGGAAAGTGTTGACGAGGTCGGGATTGATATTATTGCAGTCGTTCAAATAAGACGGCAGCGTGATCCGGGTGTCAAAGGCCGAATAGCGCAACTGGAAGCCCAAGTCCTCGCGCAGCGGAACGTTCCATTTCAGCGTGCCGCCGTAGGTGTCCGTTCCATACGAAAGATAGGAGTTGGCGAGGGTTTCCTTGGCGAACAGATCGACGCCAAAGGAGGTCCGCGTATCCAAAATATAAGGCTCGGCGTAACTCAGTTCGACGCTGCGAACATATTCGCCGTAGGTGACCGCAGCTTTGGCGAACCTGCCGGTGCCGAGCAGATTGCGTTCGGAAACGGAAACCTCCGCCAGCCAGCCCTGCGCCGTCGAATAGCCTCCCATGACCGAGAAGTCGCCGGTCGATTGTTCTTCGACCTCGACATTGATCACCACCCGATCCGGCGCCGAACCGGGTTCGTTGGTGATCTTCACATTCTTGAAGAAATTGAGGTTCTTGATTCGCCGTTCGGCCCGATCAACCAGCGCGCGATTGTACGGATCGCCCTCATTGATATCGAGCTCGCGGCGGATAACATAATCGCGGGTGCGAAAATTGCCGCGAATATTGATCCGCTCGATATAGGCGCGCGTGCCCTCGTCAACGACAAAGAGCACGCCGATGGTTCGGGTCGTAGGATTGCGATCGCCGCGCGGCCGCACTTGACCGAAAGGATAGCCCCGCCTCGCCAACTCGATGGTCAGATCCTCAACGGTCTTCTCGATGGATTCGCCATTGTAGACCTGCCCCGACGTCATCCGCAGTAATCTGCGCAACGACTGCGAATCCACGGCGCGAACGTTGGACTGAATGTCGATCGCGCCGAAATGGTAGCGCGCGCCTTCCTCGATGGTGAAAGTGACGACAAAACCTTTCTGCGCCGGATCGTACACACCGGTCGCCGACACAACCTGAACATCGGCAAAGCCGTGCTTGAGGTAGAAGCGCCGGATCAAGTCGCGGTCGGCTTCGATGCGGTCGGGATCGTAGACGTCGGTGGTCTGCAGGAAGCTCAGCCAATTCGACTCTGCCGTCTTGATCACCTCTTTCAGGCGCCAGTCCGGATAAGCCGTGTTGCCGACGAACAGGATATGCTTGATGCCGGTCTTCTCGCCTTCATTGACGACAAAAATCAAATCGATCCGGTTGTTCGGCCGCTCGATGATCTGCGGCACGACCGTAACGTCGAAACGGCCGTTGCGCTGGTACACCTCGATAATACGCTGGGTATCGGCCTGCACCGTGGGGCGGGACAATGCACCACGTTCCTTGGAATCGATCTCCTGGAGGAGTTGCTCATCCTTGAGTCGACGATTGCCTTCGAACGCAATGCGGTTGATGACCGGCGCTTCGACCACGGTCACGATCAGCTTGCCCCCGGATTGGGACATGTGGACGTCTTGGAACAGGCCGGTCGCGTAGAGGGCTTTGAGCGCGGCGTCGATCTTGGCGGCGTCGAGGTGCTCGCCGGGCGCCACTTTGAAATACGAGCGCACCGTGTCGGCGTCGACGCGGCGGTTACCCTGGACAACGATCGAGCTCGCGGTGAGACCGGTATCGGCCGGCGCCGCGACAGCCGCGCCGGACACGAATCCAAAGATGCTCAATCCGAGGAGCAAGCCGGCCACGACCAGCCCCCGTTTTACCCGCACACACATGTCCATACGCAAAGCGCCCTTTACCCTCGTGGCCGCCCCCGTGGCGGGCTACTTGATATCTCCCTCATTTCGCCTTGCTCAGTAACCAATTTCTCCTGAGATTTCCATGAGTTCTACCACCCCTGCGGCGACTTTGCCACGCCCCTCTAGGACGTCGTCAGATGAACGATGTCATTGAAAGTTGCAAATATCATCAACATTACGACGATCGCGAGACCAATCCGGAAGCCCGACTTCCTGCGCGCGTTCCGACAGCGGGCGGCCACGCATCGCTTCGATCGAATAGAACAAAAGGTGACCGCCATCGAGCAGGGGAATCGGAAACAGGTTGAGGAGCCCGATGGAGACGGAAAGTACGGCAGCAAGATGGATGAGGGCGACGAAGCCCATCGTCGCCACCTGTCCCGATATCTGCGCTATCCGGATCGGTCCGCCGAGCTGGTCGGCCGCTTCACGGCCGACAATGACGCCACCGATATAGGTGAGCGTTCGATCGACGACGAACCATGTTTCCTGCGCGCCCATCCAAACCGCTTGCGGCGGCGATACCGGCTGGAATTTCAGATCCTCCGGCGCCATCGATCGGCTGATGCCAAGAATTCCGACCCGATGGACATTGCCGAAATTGTCCTTGATTTCCTTGAGCGTCGGCGTCGCCTTGAGGACGAGCGGCGCGCCGTTGCGCTCCACTTTGATCGACAGCGTCTGTGCGGCGCTGTCGCCGACAATGCGCTGCATGTCGGCGAAGTTGTCGATAGTCTGGCCGTCGATAGCCACCACGACGTCGCCGACTTGAAAGCCCGCGGCGGCGGCGGCGCTGTCGGGTTGTACCGAGTCGACGCGCGCGCTCATCGATTGCTTGCCGTAAAGCATGAAGATCACGGCAAATATCGAGATCGCCAAAACAAAATTCGCCAGCGGTCCGGCGACCACGATCGCCGCCCGCTTGTACACCGGCTGGAAAAAGAAGCTCTGGGCGCGCTCGCCGGAATTCATGGCCTCGAGCCGCGCCCCATCGGGAACGCTGCTGGCGTTTTCGTCGCCGAAGAATTTGACGTAGCCGCCGAGTGGAATCGCCGCGATTTTCCAGCGGGTGCCGTGGCGGTCGTTAAAGCCGACGATTTCCGGGCCAAAACCGATGGAAAACACCAGAATCCGCACCCCACAGAGGCGTGCGATCAGGAAATGCCCCAGCTCGTGAAAGAACACGACCAGGCTGAGCACGAACAGGAAAGGGATGAGGTAACCGAGCACACCTCCCCCGACCGCATGCAAATGCGCTAAAAAATACGATCCCATTGACGCTATCCCCACGTCCCCGGCTGTGTCCCGCCCTGTCTCTTAACGCTAGGAGGCCATTGCGGCAATTTCGGGCAGCAGGTCGGCGGCTAACCTTCTCGCATTATGGTCAATTCCGAGCGCTTCATCGACCGATTGGGGCTCCGCAGTGTCGCCGCGGCGCTCGGCGGCGTCCAAAGTTGCCTCCACCAGGGCCGCAATTCCGCCAAAGCCGAGCCGTCCAGCGACGAATTCGCGCACCGCGACCTCGTTGGCGGCATTGAGCACCGTGGGAGCCCCGCCGCCGGCGGCTAGCGCCCGCCGGGCAATCGCCAGCGCCGGGAAACGCACCAGATCGGGTTCCTCGAAGGTCAGCGTGGAAATCTGCGCCAGATCAAGCCGCGCCGCGGGCGTGCCCATGCGGACCGGCCAGGCCAGGCAGTGCGAGATCGGAATGCGCATGTCCGGCGAGCCAAGCTGCGCGATCACCGAGCCGTCGCGATATTCCACCAGGCCGTGAATGATGGATTGGGGATGAACGACAACATCCAGTTCATCAGGCCTGAGCGCGAACAGGTGATGAGCCTCAATCAGTTCGAGCCCTTTGTTCATCAGCGTCGCGGAATCGATGGTGACCTTCGGTCCCATCGACCAGGTCGGATGCTTGAGCGCCTGCTCCAGCGTGACCTTGCGGATCGCTTCAAGCGGCCAAGTGCGGAACGGTCCGCCTGAGGCGGTCAGCACGATGCGGCGCACATCTTCGCGGCGTCCGGCGCTGAGCGCCTGGAAAATCGCATTGTGCTCGGAATCGACGGGAAGCACGGTGGCGCCTTTGGCCGCCGCGCGGCGCATGAACAGCGCGCCGGCGCAAACCAGACACTCCTTGTTGGCAAGCGCGACGGTGGCGCCGCGCTCGGCTGCGGCGAGGGTCGGCGCCAGGCTAGCGGCGCCGGTGATCGCCGCCATGACCCAGTCGGCGGGGCGCTGCGCGGCCTCCACCATGGCGGCGGCGCCGGCCGCGGCTTCGATGCCCGAGCCGGACAGCGCGGCCTTGAGTTCGCCATAGGCCGTTTCGTCGGCGACCGCGGCAAAGCGCGCGTTCAGTTCGCGCGCCAGCCGGGCGAGCGCGGCCGCGTCGCGATGCGCGGTGACCGCCTCGATCCGGTAGCGCGCCAGATCGCGCCGCAACAGGTCAGCGGTGCTCGAGCCGATAGAGCCGGTGGCGCCCAGTAATGTGACTGTGCGCGGAACGCTTGCGAGTTCCACTTTCGCAACGGAGCGCTTCTGCTTCATTCCGTTACCCACAACGTCCTACCATACCAAGAGACCCCGGGCTGGCGCAGCCATGCCGCCGCGCGCCATGCCGATGAGGACGGCGGCCATTGCGGCAAAGATGAAGCCGTCGAGACGATCCATCACACCACCATGACCCGGAATGAGACTGCTCGCGTCCTTGGCGCCAAAGCGCCGCTTGACCGCGGATTCGAACAGGTCGCCGCCTTGCGCAACAATCGACAGGACCAATGCCAAAACGCCGGCCACCGCCGGATTGGTTCCGCCGCTCGCATAAGCGACCAGGCCGCCTGCGGCAACCCCCCCGACAAGACCGCCCAAGGCGCCGGACCAGGTCTTGTTCGGGCTCACCCGCGGCCACAGGAGCGGACCGCCAAAATACCGTCCGGCTAGATAGGCAAAAACATCCGTAGTCCAGACGGTTGCGAAGAGGAATAAAAGTGCCGTGAGACCCAGTTCAGGGTCGTTGCGCAGCACGATGGAACTGACCAGCGCGGCTCCGGCATAGACCACCCCGCCCGCTTCCCAGACAATTCCACCGGCGAGTGGGGAACGGCGCGGCGTGGCGGCCATGATACCGGCTGCGAGGAGCGCTCCGATGGCAATCGAACCGAAGGCCGCGCCGGGCTGCCCCTCGCCGCCGAAAACTGTCGCGGCGAGGAATGCCACGACGCCGGGCAGGAGGATGCGCGGGTCGGCGCTACGGACCGCAAGCGTCGTCCACTCCCACAGGACGATGCCGGCGCCGATGGCGCATACCGCGAAGAAAAGCCAACCGCCGACATAAGTCGTTATGAGACCGAACGGGATGAGCACCAGCGCCGACGCAACGCGCCGCGAAAGATCGCGCCCACCGGCTGCGATGGTTGTGGTCTTCAGGCCTGCGCCAGGGTCGTGCTGAGTCAGCGGGATCACGATCCTGTCTGGGCGATCAATCCACCGAAGCGGCGCTCGCGTCGGCGATATTCGGCAATGGCGCCCTCGAGTGCCGCCCGGTCGAAATCGGGCCAATTGATCGGCACAAAAACCAGTTCGCTATAGGCGGCCTGCCAAAGCAGGAAATTCGACAGGCGCTGCTCGCCGCTGGTGCGGATGATCACGTCGGGATCGGGCAGATCCGGCGCATCGAGATGGCTGGCGAGAAGTTCGGGCGTAATGTCACCCGCCGCCAGCCGGCCCTCCCCCACTTCGGCGGCCAGCCGCCGCGCCGCCCGCGCGATCTCCTGCCGTGCGCCGTAATTGAATGCGACGACAAGCGTGAGACCGTCATTGCCGCGGGTCAAATCCTCCGCTTCCTCGAGCAGCCCGCGGATGTCGCGTGACAGGTCGTCCCGCTCGCCGATGATGCGGACGAGGACATTGCTCTTGTGCAGATCGGCGAGATCGTTGCGGATAAAGCGGCGCAGCAGCGACAGCAGATCGCGAATTTCCGATTGCGGCCGCGACCAGTTTTCGGAGCTGAAGGAGAAAATGGTCAGAACGGAAATGCCGAGCTCGCGCGCCGCGCGCACCGTCTTGCGGAGCGCCTCGACACCGCGGCGGTGTCCCTCGACCCGCGGCAGACCACGCGCGGCGGCCCAGCGCCCGTTGCCGTCCATGATGATGGCGACGTGCCGAGGCGTGTCGAAGCCGTCGCTGGTTGCGCTCAATGGCTGCGGCGTTTTTTCGGGTTGCGTCAACTTGGCTCTCGAATTAGCGGCGTCACTCACACCGTCATGATTTCCTTTTCCTTGCCGGCGAGCAGTTTTTCGACTTCGGCGATGGTCGCATCGGTCGCCTTTTGTACGTCGCCGGCCTGGCGGTTGTGATCGTCTTCGCTGATCTGGTGGTCCTTTTCGAGCCTTTTGAGGAGGTCGAGGCCGTCGCGGCGGACATGCCGCACCGCGACGCGGGCGTTTTCCGCGTATTTATGGGCGACTTTCGCGATCTCGCGCCGGCGCTCTTCGTTCAGCTCCGGAATGCGCAGCCGCAAGACTTGACCCTCGGTGGATGGGGTGAGCCCGAGATTGGCGGCCGAGATCGCCTTCTCGACCGCATGGACCATCGAACGGTCCCAAACCTGAACGTTGAGCAGCCGCGCCTCCGGCACGCTGATCGTCGCCAGCTGATTGAGCGGCATGTGGTTGCCGTAAGCCTCGACCTGGACATGGTCGAGCAAGGCAGTCGAGGCGCGACCGGTCCGCAATCCGCTCAGCTCCTGCTTGAGCGCGGCAATCGCGCCCGCCATGCGGCGCTTGAGGTCGTTCATGTCGAATGTCGTCGCCATAATACGCTCCGTGGCACGCTTCGTGGCCTATTCACCGGCATCCATCGGCCGCGCGCGGGCGCGTAAAGGGTCAGCCGACGGTGGTGAAGTGCCCTTTTCCGCACAAGACGTTCTCGATCGCGCTCCGCTGGCGGATCGAAAAGACGATGATAGGCATACGGTTTTCCTGGGCAAGCGCGAACGCCGTCGCATCCATGATCTTCAGGCGCCGGTCCAGCGCCTCCTGATGGTCGAGGCGGTCGTATCGGGTCGCCTTCGGGTCCTGCTTCGGATCGGCGGTGTAGACCCCATCCACGTCGGTGGCCTTGAGCACCGCGTCGGCGCCCATTTCGGCGGCGCGCAGCACCGCGGTCGTGTCGGTGGTGAAGTACGGATTGCCGGTGCCGCCGGCGAACACGATGATGAGATCGTCATCCAGATGGCGCAGCGCACGCTGGCGCTCATAGGTCTCGCAGACTTGCGGCATGGCGAGCGCCGACATGGTGCGCGCGCCGACCCCCGCGCGTTCGATGGCGGCTTCCAGAACCAGACCATTCATGACCGTCGCCAGCATGCCCATGGCGTCGGCGGTCGGCCGCGACACGCCGTTTTCCGAGATTTGCGCGCCGCGCAGCACGTTGCCGCCGCCGACCACGACGCCGATCGCGATGCCAAGCCGCTGCGCCGCGACCAGATCGGCGGCAAAACGGTCGATGGTCGGCTGATGAATACCGAAGTTTTCTGGGCCGCTGAGCGCTTCACCGGAGAGCTTGACGATGACCCGTCGGTATTTCGGTTTCGCCATCGCGGTGCCCCGCCCTTCGCCGATTCCGGCACGTCTGCGTAGCGCTATCGCATTTGCGCGCCAAACCCAACAGGCGGAAGCCTAATGTGCACCGGCAAGTGCGGCGACTTCGCCGCCGAAATCTCCCCCGGGCCGTTCGATCCCCTCGCCGAGCGCAAAGCGCTTGAAGCCGCCGATCTTGATCGGCGCGCCGACTTTGCCTTCGGCCTCCTTGAGCGCCTGCGCGACGCTTTTCTTGTCGTCGAAGATGAAGGCCTGATCGAGCAGGCAGACTTCCTTGTAGAAGGTCTTCAGGCCCGACTCGACGATCTTGTCGATGACATTGGCGGGCTTGCCCTGCGCCTTGAACTTGTCGGCAAGAACGTTCTTCTCGCGCTCGACGCTCGCCGGATCGAGACCCGACGGATCGATCGCCTGCGGATTGGCGGACGCGACATGCATCGCCACCATGCGGCCGAAGGCTTTGAGCTCGTCGGCATTGCCGGCCGATTCCAGCGTGACGATCACGCCGATCCGGCCGAGCCCGTCGATGACCGAATTGTGCACATAGCTCGCCACCACGCCTTTGCCGACGGAGAGTTCGGCGGCGCGGCGCAGCGTCATGTTCTCGCCGACCTTGGCGATGGTGTCGGCAATGGCGTCGGCGATGGTGACGCTGCCGACCTTGGCGGCGAGGATCTTGTCGACGTCGGCGCCGGCGCCGAGCGCCGCGTTGGCGATCATCTTCACCAGGCCCTGGAACAGGTCGTTGCGGGCGACGAAATCGGTCTCGGAATTCACTTCGACGAGAATGCCCTTGTTCGCCGCCACCGCGACGCCGATCAGGCCATCGGCGGCGACGCGGCCGGCCTTTTTCGCGGCCTTGGACAGGCCCTTCTTGCGCAGCCAGTCGACCGCCGCTTCGAGGTTGCCGGCGCTTTCGCTGAGCGCCGCCTTGCAATCCATCATGCCCGCGCCGGTCTGGTCGCGAAGCTCCTTCACCATGGATGCGCTGACATTCGTGGTCATTGCGGAGCGTCCTACACTTCCTCGGCGGTCAATTCCTTGGCCTTGGCGATCCAGCCCTCGACGCGGCCGGGCAGGCCCACCTCCTCGCCGACATTATGCGCGGCGGTCGGCGACAGTTCGGCGATCTGCTGGAAGTGGAAAATGCCGAGGTCGTTGAGTTTCTTCTCGATGGTCGGCGACACGCGGAAAGTGTTTTCAGATCGTCGGCGACGCCGCGCGGTCCCGACAGCGGCTCGAAACCGAGCTTGTTGATCTCGGGCGGCAGTTCCTCGACGATCGGGTGCGCCTGGGCGCCGGCATCGACGCCATGAGCGCCCTGCGCGCGCGAAATGCCGTCGATCGCCGCCTTGGCGACGAGATCGCAGTACAGCGTGATGGCGCGGCTGGCGTCATCGTTGCCGGGCACGACAAAGTTGATGCCGTCCGGATCGCAGTTGGTGTCGACGATAGCGGCGACCGGAACGTTGAGCCGGCGCGCTTCCTTGATCGCGATGTCTTCCTTGTTGGTGTCGATGACGAAGACGAGGTCGGGAAGCCCGCCCATGTCCTTGATGCCGCCGAGCGCGCGGTCGAGCTTGTCGCGCTCGCGCTGCAGCGTCAGCCGCTCTTTCTTGGTGTAGCCCTGCCCCTCGTTGGAGGCGAGCATCTCTTCCAGCGCGCGCAGCCGCTTGATCGAGTTGGACACCGTCTTCCAGTTGGTCAGCGTGCCGCCGAGCCAGCGCGAATTGACGTAATACTGCGCCGACCTTTTGGCCGCCTCGGCGATGGCGTCCTGCGCCTGGCGCTTGGTGCCGACGAACAGGATGCGGCCGCCTTGCGCGACGGTATCGCTGATCGCCTGCAGCGCCCGATGCAGCATCGGCACGGTGAGCGTCAGATCGACGATATGGATATTGTTGCGGGTGCCGAAGATGTATTCCGCCATCTTCGGATTCCAGCGATGGGATTGATGGCCGAAATGAACGCCAGCTTCCAAAAGCTGGCGCATGCTGAATTCTGGCAGCGCCATTATCAAGTTCTCCGGTTGATCCGCCGCGGACCGAGAGCCCGGCCATTTGGCCGGACACCGGACGGCCTTCTGTCAGCCAAGGTCCGCGTGAGAGTTGTCAGGCTTATATAGGGTTGTGCCCGGGTGAAGCAATTGCTTTGTCGGGCCCAAAGATCGGCCTAAAGCGCTTCCACCGTGACCACACCGGTGACCGCCTTGATGGCGCCGGCGATCTGCGGCGAGACCTTAAAGCGGCCCGGCAGCTTGACCTCGACCTCGCTGCCATTGCCCAGCATCAGCACCATCGAGACTTCGCCGTCGCCCTCCGCCGCGCCATTGCGGCCATTCGCCAGCGGCTCGAGCCGCTTGGCCACGCCGGCGATCGGCTCTTCGTTGCGCAGGAACACGCGCAGGCCGCGCTGCATCCGGGCTGCCGCTTCGTCGAGCGGCTCGACCGACTGGATGCGGGCGCGCACTTCGTCGGCCTGGACCTCGGCGGTGAGGAACAACAGCACCGCGGTTCCCGGCTCCAAGCAGGTCGCGATATTGCGCCAGGCCTTCGGCGAACAGCACCGCCTCGTAATGCGCCGGTCGGGTCGGACAGGCCGATGATGCCCATTTTGCTGCCGGTCTTGGTGCGCCGCTCGGTCCGCGCCACCACCGTTCCGGCGACGCGGCCGGCGCCAGCGCCGTTTTTGACCGCGCGGGCGAATTCGGCCCACGACTGCACGCGCAGCCGCTTGAGTGCCGCGGCATAATCGTCGAGCGGATGACCGGACAGGAAAAACCCGACCGCCTCGTATTCGCGCTGCAGCCGCTCCGCCGGCAGCCACGGTTCGAGTTCCGGCACGATGATCGGCGCGGCCGACGCTGCGCCGGTGAACAGTTCCGATTGGCCGCGCGCCGCGTCGTCCTGGGTGCGCTGCGCGGTGGCCAAGAGCGCGTCGACGGCGGCAAAGGCGCGCGCCCGGTTCGGCTCGATCGGATCGAATGCGCCGGCGGCGGCAAGGCTTTCGAGCACGCGCCTGTTGACGCTCTTGCGGATTGAACGCGGCCGCCGAAGTCGGAAAGGTCGGTGAACGGCTTTTCGCCGCGCGCGGCGATGATGCTCTCGACCGCCTGCCGGCCGACGCCGCGCAGCGCCGCAAGCGCGTAATGGATC
Organism: uncultured Alphaproteobacteria bacterium; assembly: GCA_963743395.1. GTDB lineage: Bacteria > Pseudomonadota > Alphaproteobacteria > Rhizobiales > Xanthobacteraceae > BOG-931. Next base: position 771,732 of record CAVUPV010000013.1, on the reverse strand, counting down.
GTGTTGCCGTCGACGTCGAACTCGACGCCGCGAGCGGTTGATCGAGGGCGGCTCGACCTTGAGGCCGAGCCGCTCGGCCTCGGCGCGGAATTCGGCGAGCTTGTCGGTATTGCCCATGTCGAGCGTCATCGACGCGGCCAAGAACTCGACCGGATAATTCGCTTTCATATAGGCGGTCTGGTAGGTGAGCAACGCATAGGGCGCCGAGTGCGATTTGTTGAAGCCGTACTCGGCGAACTTGGCGCAGGTGTCGAAGATCACTTCGGCGTCGGCGCGCCCGATGCCGCGCTCGACCGCGCCCGAGATGAAATCGTCGCGCTGCGACGCCATCTCCTTGCGGTCCTTCTTGCCCATCGCGCGACGCAGGATATCGGCCTTGCCGAGGCTGTAGCCGGCGAGGTCGCGCGCGATCTGCTGGACCTGCTCCTGATAGGTGATGATGCCGTAGGTCGCCTGCAGGATCGGCTCAAGCTTCGGATGCAGGTAATCGGTGCGCTCGTGGCCGAGTTTGCGCGCGCAATAGGTCGGGATGTTCGCCATCGGCCCCGGACGATAAAGCGCCACCAGCACGATCAGATCTTCAAAACGGTCGGGACGCATATCGACCAGCGCGCGGCGCATGCCCTGGCTTTCCACCTGGAACACGCCGACCGTTTCGCCGCGCGCCAGCATCTCGAAGGTCTTGGCGTCGTCGAGCGGCAGGCTTGAGAGATCGATGTCGACGCCGCGCCGGCGCACCAGCTTGGCGGCGAGGTCGAGCACCGTGAGCGTCTTCAAGCCGAGGAAGTCGAACTTCACCAGTCCGGCGGGTTCGACCCATTTCATGTTGAATTGTGTCACCGGCATCAGCGATTTCGGATCGCGATAGAGCGGCACCAGTTCGGTCAGCGATCGTTCGCCGATGACGATGCCGGCGGCGTGCGTCGAGGCGTGGCGATGCAAGCCTTCGAGCTTCTGCGCGATGTCGAAGGCGCGGCGGGTGACGGGATCGCGGTCGCGCTCGGCCTGCAGGCGCGGCTCATCCTCGATCGCGCGTTTGAGCGTGATCGGGTTCGCCGGGTTCTGCGGCACGAGCTTGCAGAGCTTGTCGACCTGGCCGTAGGGCATCTGCAACACCCGGCCGACGTCGCGCAGCACGCCGCGCGCCTGCAGCGTGCCGAAGGTGATGATCTGCGCGACGCGGTCATGGCCGTAACGTCCCTGCACGTAGCGGATCACCTCGTCGCGCCGGTCCTGGCAGAAATCGATATCGAAGTCCGGCATCGAGATGCGTTCCGGGTTGAGGAAACGCTCGAACAGAAGCCCGAAGCGGATCGGATCGAGATCGGTGATGGTGAGCGCATAGGCGACGAGCGAACCGGCGCCGGAGCCGCGGCCGGGCCCGACCGGAATACCCTGTGCCTTCGCCCATTGGATGAAATCGGCGACGATCAGGAAGTAGCCGGCATACTTCATGCGCGCGATGACGCCGAGCTCGAAATCGAGACGCTCGTGATATTCTTCCTCGGTATGGCTCTGCGCGACGCCGAAGCGCGCAAGGCGCATCTTCAGGCCGTCCTGAGCGGCATGGCGCAGCGCCTGCGCCTCATCGGACCCGGCGTCCGCGCGATCGGTGGAAAACCGCGGCAGGATCGGCGCCAGCATGCGCGGGCGGAACAGGCAGCGCTCGGCGATCTCGACCGTGGCGGCGAGCGCCTCCGGCAGATCGGCGAACAGCGCCGCCATTTCGGCGCGGCTCTTGAAGCGGTGCTCCGGCGTCATCTGGCGGCGTTCGGCATCGGCGATGAGCTTGCCTTCGGCGATACACAGCAGCGCATCGTGCGCTTCGTAATCCTCGCGCGTGGCGAAAAATGGCTCGTTGGTGGCAACCAGCGAAATGCCGCGCGCGTAAGCAAGATCGATCAGGCCCGCTTCCGCGACCCGCTCAGCCGGCATGCCGTGGCGCTGCAGTTCAATGTAGAGGCGATTGCCGAACAGGCGCTGCAGCGTTTCGCAGCGCGACAGCGCCAGCGAATTCTGGCCGCCGACGATCGCGGTATCGAGCGGGCCGCCCGGGCCGCCGGAGAGCGCGATCAAGCTTGTGCTCTCGCCCTCGAGCCATTCGAGCTTGACGTGTGGGCGCTCGTGCGCCGGCGTGTCGAGAAAGGCGCGCGAGGAGAGCCGCATCAGGCTGCGGTAGCCTGCCTCGTTCGCGGCAAGCAGAACCAGTCGCGGCCACGTCGTGCCGGCGGCCGTGGTGCGGACATCCTGGTCGGCGAAATCGACGCCGAGCGCGCAGCCGACAATCGGCTGGATGCCGTAATCGGCAAGCTTTTCCGAGAATTCGAGCGCACCGAACATATTGTCGGTGTCGGTCAGCGCGATCGCCGGCTGGCGGTCTTTTTTGGCGAGCTCCGCCAGCCGCGCAATCGGCAGCGCGCCTTCCAGCAGCGAATAGGACGAGTGGACATGAAGATGGACGAAGCCGGGATCGGCAACCATGGCTAAAAACTCGCTCACTGCGGTCAGCCCATGATCTGGCATGATTCTCAGGCCGGCGAGGATGGCCGGAGACTAAGCGGAGCCACGTTGTCCCCGCAGTTTTCCGCAGTTTAATTACGGCGGCCCGTTTTCCTCACAGGACGCCAAACACCTCGGCCCAAACCGCCAGTGTGGCCAGGAACAGGCCTATCGACGCCAGAGCAAGAGCCTCTTCGGCAACAGCGCGAACCATGTTTATCTCCTTCGCAGTAAAAGAACAAAAGAAGAACATAATTCACTTATTGTTCTAGAGTCAAGCGGGCGGAATCCCCTAGACCCAAGTAAGGGTTGTGGGGCTGGCAAATGGGGATAATTCTGCCGCCAGCCCATCTAAGGGGGATGATTCCGCCCAGCTTGAGGAGGGAGCATGGGCGTGTTGCCCACCTGGTTGAGAGAGGAGCGGGAGTCATCAATGCAGGTTGATGACCGCTTACGTTTTTGCACTGGTTTTGTTGGCATAGGCACCGCTGACAATTTCACAGCGCATGGAACGTGTTTTTGCGTCTTTCTCGAAGAGGGAGAATTCACGTTCGACTATCTGATTAGCGCGCAACATTTGCTGTGGCCAAAAAGGTGGAGGAACCCACAACTGCCTGACACCCCAATGGTCGTGCGCTTAAACACGAAAGAAGGCACTAGCCGAGTAATCAAAACGCCACCGAAAGATTGGATTTACCCAACCGACCCAACCGTTGATGTCTGTGCTTTTCGCTTTCGCGAAGTAATTCACGATGAAGCTGATGAGCTAGAGGTTCATTCGATCAATCTGAATACAATGACGATTGGTGGCCATCCGCTCAACAGCGCAGAATCAATAGGTCTGTGCTTGGGGGATGAAGTCTTCATATGCGGCGCTTTTGTTGGCCGCGGAGGCTATCGCAAAAATATTCCAGTGGTGCGCATTGCGAACGTTGAGGCAATGCCGGAGGAACCAATAGATTTTGCGTCGCCTAAGCAGCCCGCTTACCTTATCGAAACGCGTTCACTGGGCGGCACAAGCGGGTCGCCTGTCTTCCTCAATCTCCAAGATCACCGCGTTCGCCGTCGCGCTCATGGTTATCGTATCGGCACTGCGCGAGCTACGCCGAACTCTGGAGAACTTAAAAGCATAGGTCACTTGATTCTACCGTACTTACTACTGGGGGTGTTTATCTCTTTTCACGGCGGAAACTATCTGCAAGATTTTGTCAGAGGATGACAGCGCAATTCATCCGCTGAAAGATGCCGCTTTCAATGCTGGTATCGGTATTGCGCTTCCCGTATCAGTTATCATTGATCTACTGAATTCAGATGCAGCTAAGGAGGCTCGCATGAAGGAAATCGACGAAAAGAAAAGAAGATCTGGCGTCCGTCCGGCCTCCGCTATTCGTCATATTGATGATGAGAAGGGCGACGCGGGCCGTCCCGCCAACGACGCAAACCCCAATCACCAAGGGGATTTCAACTCTCTACTAAACGCGGCAGTGAAAAAGCCTGTACGAGAAGATTAAACATCGCCCAATGTGAGTGCCGGATATTACGGCGATAGCTAAATTCGGCGATGTATTTCCAAGCGTGCTTGCTCGATATGTGAACGTGCGTGCCCTTGATGGCGCGCTTTAGCAATGACCAATGTCCCTCGATTGAATTAGTGTGGTGTATGCCCCGCACATATTCTTTCCCGCTGTGGTCCACGAAACCGTGTGCATAGTCGCCACTGAGATCACGATAAGCATAGTGACCGTCACTACTAACAATAGTGCCCGGTCGCACGTTTTCACGAATGATGGGCTCTAGCGTAAACTTGGTTTCGTCGGGAACCGGACCGGCAACCATGCGCCCTTCCCGCTCGATAATTCCAAACACCGTGGTCTTGTTAACGCGGTGCTTGCCTTTGCCGTGATGCCGCAACTTACCGCCAACCAGCGTTTCGTCTACTTCAACGTGTTTGCCTTCGCCACCAAGCGGGCCGCGTGCATCGGCAGATGCCATGAGTTTTCTTAACTCGTGGCAAATTCGCCAAGCGCATTTGTAAGTAACGCCACTCTGCCGCTCGATTTCCTTGGCCGCGACCCCGTGCCGAGTGCTGGTCATGAGGTACATCGCAAAGAACCACACAGTGAGCTTGGTGCTGCTTTTGTGAAAGATGGTCCCTGCGCAGGGGTAGATATGACGGCCGCATGATTGACAGGCATAGGCCCGACGGTTGCCCATCGGATGAAACTTCTTCCGCTTGTCGCAATGCACGCAATGCGTTTCGTTCCCGCCGTATTGGATTTCCATGATCCGGGCGAGGCAAGCAGCGTCGTTAGGATATTCTTCCTGAAACTGCTTGAACGTGTATTCGGCCATGACGCCACCCCCTCTAGGTTGAGCGGAGGGCTATCAGGCTGGTTACTTGCTGCCAAGGGATAATTGCGCAAGCGGGCAATGAGCCTCTGGCTATTTCGCGTAGCCCTGCGATCGCAGCCAATCGATGCGCCGAGTGCCCTGCATCCATTCGTCGACTTCGGCCTTGCTGGTTAGACCCTTGATGTAACGAATTTCGACGCCGGGACAGTGGGCCTCGATTTGCCAGTCGCCCTCCGCGACGCGTTTCGGCTTGAAAATGACTCTGATTCGCGGGGCTTTGGTCATGGAGCCAAATATGTCCCTTCACGACGGTCCGGCAATAACTAAGATGCGCTTTATTCAAATTAGCCCATGACCCGAGCGCCAAATCGCTTCCGGAAAACGGCCGCACCCTAGCGGCAATCGCTGCCGTAGGAGTCCCAGCTTTGCACGATCCAGTAGCTCAGAGCCGTTGTCGGGGCGCCGCCATAGGTTGGCAAAGCAGAGACCCACATCCGGCAGTTCATCCGGGAAGCGGCGCCAGCCGGCTGCGGCGCCGTCGCGGCCGGTTGGTCCGGGGCAAACTGATCCCACTGGAATGCCATTTGACCGTTGTCCGTCATCTGGAAGTTGCTCGTCGGCGGACCGAAGCGCGCCGCCACGTCGGACAATCGCTGCCCGATATAAGGATCCATGACTTGCTTCATCATCGCCGGGCGATGCACGGTTGAACAGCCGGCGACAGCTGCGGAAATTGCCGCAAAAAGTACCCTAAGTAGCGGCGAACGCACGGCACACCCCGACCCTGCGATAAGGCTTGGCGTCAATACTACCTTACCGGCGGCGGCAGTGAACCCTTTCCACACGACCAAAGACCAATCCACGCGGCCCCGCGGGGCGGATAAAATCGCCCGTGCTATCGAAGCATCGGACCGCGAGCCATGGAATCAAATCATGGAACTCGAATAGGCGCGGTCCGTTGTCGCTGCGCCGGAGTAGTCGTGTTCATTCGGCATCACGAACAACGAGGAGGAGGGTTTTCCCATGAAAAAGCTCACGATGACCCTGACGGCTGCGGCGCTCATGCTGGGATTGTTGGCCATCTCCGCCAACGCACAATCCGTAGCAACGGGCGCGGCCGGGCTTCATGCCCAGATCCAAAACGCGACACCGATCGAGAAGGCGGCATGCGGCGGCTTCGGCCCCTATTGCCCGCCGGGAACGACGCGCGTTTGCGGCGCCTACCGCTGCTGGTGCCGCCGCTGCTATTAAGAGCGGCGCGACCGCGACAATGACCACGAGGCCGCCGGAGGGCGGCCTCGCTTTTTTGTGATGCGACTACCGTCGCGGCACCGCAATTACCTGATGGCATCCGGTGTTATGAGCGCGAGCCCACCAGCAAGCCAGGAGGCAATCATGCGCAATCGGAAGAGCATCATGAAGACATTTCTTGTCGCGGGCGGATTTCTCGCCGCTACCGCGGCTATCGGCACGCCCGCGCACGCGCAAAGTTATCCTTGGTGCGCACAATACGGTAACGGCTTTGGCGCCAGCAATTGCGGCTTCTCGACCTTGCAGCAATGCCAGGCCGATGTCAGCGGCATCGGCGGTTTCTGCGCGCCGAACACGCTCTACCAGCCGCCCGCGGCGCCCCATCGGCGCCGCGCCCAACCCTGACCGTTTGGCTTAATCCAGCTCGACGACCATGCCCTCGCGGATGGTGACGCGGCGATCCATTTGCGCCGCAATGTCCATGTTGTGCGTGGCGATGATGGCGGCGAGGCCGGAAGCGCGCACCAATTGATTGAGCGTGGCGAAGACGTGAGCGGCGGTGCGCACGTCGAGATTGCCGGTCGGTTCATCGGCGAGCAGGATGCGCGGCGCATTGGCGACCGCGCGCGCGATGGCGACGCGCTGCTGCTCGCCGCCCGACAGCTCCGCCGGACGATGGGTCAGCCGATCCTTGAGACCGAGATAGCTTAGCAGCTCGGCGCCGCGCACCGTCGCTTCGTGACGGGGCAAGCCGCGGATCATCTGCGGCATGACGACATTCTCGAGCGCCGAAAATTCCGGCAGCAGGTGATGGGCTTGATAAACAAAACCGATTTCGGTGCGGCGGATGCGCGTGCGCGCCATATCGGTGAGGTTCGAAGTGGCGACCCCGTCGATATAGACCTCGCCGGCGTCGGCATGTTCGAGCAGGCCGGCAATGTGAAGCAGCGTCGATTTGCCGGCGCCGGACGGCGCCACCAGCGCGACCGACTGGCCCACCCATATGCCGAGTTCAGCACCTTTGAGAATGTCGAGCGTCGAGTCCCCCTGGCGGAATTGCCGGCAAACCCCGTGCAGGAAGACAAGCGGCTGTTCAGTGTCGGCTGTCGACGTGGCGGCCTCGTTTATCGTGGTGGTCTCGTCCATCGCGCCTGATCACTCGTAGCGCAGCGCTTCGACCGGATCGAGCCGCGCCGCGCGCCACGACGGATATAGCGTGGCGAGCAACGATAGCCCGAGCGCCATCACCACGACAGCCGATGTTTCCTTGACGTTCATGTCGGCAGGCAGCTGCGACAGGAAATACAGTTCCGGCGAGAACAACTCGGTATTGGTGAGCCACGACAAAAAGCGGCGGATTTCCTCGATATTGAGGCAGACGATGGTGCCGAGCAGAAATCCGACCACCGTGCCAACCACGCCGATCGAAGCGCCGGTGATAAGAAACACGCGCATGATCGAGCCCTGGGTCGCGCCCATGGTGCGCAAGATGGCGATGTCGCTCGACTTGTCCTTCACCAGCATGATCAGTCCGGACACGATATTGAGCGCCGCCACCAGCACGATCAGCGTGAGGATCAAAAACATCACGTTGCGCTCGACCTGCAGCGCATTAAAGAACGTCGCGTTGCGCTGGCGCCAGTCGACCATGTAGATCGGCCGGCCGGCGGCGTCGGTTACCGCCTTGCGGAATTTGTCGATGTTATCGGGATCGTTGGTGTAAACCTCGATCGCGGTGACGTCGCCGGCGCGGTTGAAATAGGCCTGCGCCTCGGTCAGCGGCATGAAGACGAAGGCGGAATCGTATTCCGACATGCCGATCTCGAACACCGCCGCGATCTTGTAGGCCTTGATCCGCGGTGTCGTGCCCATCGGCGTCACCGCGCCACGCGGCGCCACCAGCGTGAGATTGTCGCCGGCGCGCACCGAAAGCTGCTCGGCGAGCCGCTGCCGATGGCGATCCCCTGCCCGTCGTCGAAGCCGTCGAGCGTGCCCTGTTTGATATTGTTGGAAACCTGGGTGAGCTTCATCAGGTCGGCGCCGCGCATGCCGCGCACGACGACGCCCGACGCATTAAACGGCGAGGATGCCAGCGCCTGGCCCTCGACCAGGGGCGCGGCGAGATAGACGCCGTCGACCTTCGAGACCCGGCCGGACACATCGGCGTAGTCGGTGAGCGGGGATTCCAGCGGCTGGATCAGCAAATGGCCGTTGAGCCCCAAAATCTTCGACAACAGTTCCTGGCGAAACCCGTTCATCACCGCCATGACGATGATCAAAGTGGCGACGCCGAGCATGATGCCGAGAAACGAGAAGCCGGCGATGACGGAAATGAATCCTTCTTTGCGCCGCGCGCGCAGGTAGCGCAGCGACAACATCCATTCGAACGCCGAAAAGGGATGCGTGCCGGTCGGTTCGGCCAAGGAAGTGGCCATTTCTGTCTGGTCCCCGCGAATATCCCGAGTTTCACACGATTCTGGCGGTTTCAAGCCACGCAACGTCGCGTCAAACCGCCGCCGCACACAGGTTCACGCAAACGCGTGCAAATTCATGCCGTCAGCCGCGCCACGGCGTCGGCCGGCGACAGCAGTTCCCGTTCGCCATCGGCGCGCCGTTTCACCTCGACTTTGCCTTCGGCGAGGCCCCGCGGCCCCACCAGGATCTGCCAGGGGATGCCGATCAGATCGGCGGTAGCAAATTTCGCGCCGGGCCGCTCGTCGCGGTCGTCGTAGAGCGTCTCGATCCCCTTGGCGGTGAGCTCGGCATAGAGCCGTTCGCAGGCCGGATCGGTATCGGCGCCGCCCTGCTTGAGATTGAGGATCATCGCTTTGAAGGGCGCGACGGGATCCGGCCACTTGATGCCCGCCTCGTCATGGGAGGCCTCGATAATGGCGGCGACGAGCCGGCTCGGGCCGATGCCATAGGACCCCATATGCACCGGCCGATCGGTACCGTCGTGGTCGGTCACGACAGCCTTCATCGGCTCGGAATATTTGGTGCCGAAATAAAAGATGTGCCCGACCTCGATGCCGCGCGCCGAGACGCGTTTGTCGGCCGCAAGCTTGTCGAAAGCCGCAACGTCGTGTTTTTCGGACGTCGCCGCATAGAGCGACGTCCACTTGTCGACGATGGCCTGCAAGCGCCCGATATGGTCGAAGTCGACGTCCGGACCCGGAACCTCGAAATTCAGATATTCGCTGTCGCAAAACACCTCGCTCTCGCCGGTATCGGCGAGGACGATGAATTCGTGGGACAGGTTGCCGCCGATCGGGCCGCTTTCCGCGACCATCGGGATCGAGCGCAGGCCCAAGCGCGCGAAGGTGCGCAAGTACGCGACGAACATGCGGTTATAGGCATGCTTGGCGCCGGCGAAGTCGAGGTCGAAGGAATAGGCGTCCTTCATCAAAAACTCGCGCCCGCGCATCACGCCGAAGCGCGGCCGCACTTCGTCGCGGAATTTCCACTGGATGTGATAGAGGTTGAGCGGCAAATCCTTGTAGGAGTGCACGTAGCTCCGAAAGATTTCCGTGATCATTTCCTCGTTGGTCGGACCGTAGAGCACGTCGCGCTCGTGGCGATCCTTGATGCGCAGCATTTCCTTGCCATAGGCCTCGTAGCGGCCGCTCTCGCGCCACAGATCGGCGGACTGGATGGTTGGCATCAACAGTTCGATGGCGCCGGCGCGATCCTGCTCCTCGCGGACGATGGCGCAGACCTTTTGCAGCACCCGAAAGCCGAGCGGCAGGAAGGCATAAATGCCGGCCGCTTCCTGGCGGATCATGCCGGCGCGCAGCATCAGCCGGTGCGAGGCGATCTCGGCCTCTTTCGGCGTTTCACGCAAAATCGGCAGGAAATAGCGGGAAAGGCGCATGGAATCTCAAGCGATTAGCCGGGCGCAGTGAAGCCGCAACAACGGCGGAATTACAAGGGCTGAGGAAAGCTTCACGGCAGGTTCTTTGCGTCACCTTGCTCGGCCGAATTTTTTTGCGCCCGGCGGGTGGTAACATGATGACATCGGCCTAAAGATCGACTACCAATGTTGCGCTAACCTGAAGCCGCGAACGTTGTTCACGGCAATTCGGGCAGCGGTCCAAGTCTCGGGAGGATGACCCGCGAGCGTAAAGCATCGCCAGCCACGCCGCGTAGCGTACGACAAGTAAGCGTGGGTTAATGGGTTACATGAGGATTTTATCGCAGGGCCTTGGCCCTGCGTTTTCTTTTTGGGGCTGGCCCTGCGAGATCTGGCAGAGTTGCATGGAAGTCCAAATCTAAGTCCTTATCATTATCTACGTAATATATTGATACTATATAGTTATTTAAGCCTCACGAAAGGCGACATCAGGCCGTCGAGCGTGACCAGGTGCTCGGCTGTAGACATAGTAGAACGCGGCGAAGAGCACCGACGGCGACAAGCGTCGTCCACAACAATTTCCAGCCCAGCCGCGAACTGCGTCGGCGCGCCGGGATCGGTGCCCGGCACCATCGCGCCACCTTCGTGCTGGCTGCGGATGCCCCACGGCAGGACGGCGAACAGCGTTATCCACCAGATCAGGAAGAACGTCGCCAGGGCGGAGGCGAGCGGCATTGTCAGGCTTGTTCCAGTTCGACGAGCGTGCCGGAAAAATCCTTCGGATGTAGGAACAGGACGGGTTTGCCGTGCGCGCCGGTCTTCGGCTCGCCGTCGCCAAGCACGCGCGCGCCCGCCGTCCTGAGCGCGTCGCGGGCGGCGCGGATATCGTCGACCTCGTAGCAGAGATGGTGCATGCCGCCGTCGGGGTTGCGTTCGAGGAATTTCGCGATCGGCGAATTCTCGCCGAGCGGCTCGAGCAGCTCGATCTTGGTATTGGGCAAGGTGATGAAGACCGTGGTCACGCCATGCTCCGGCTGTGCCACCGCCGCGGACACCTGGGCGCCCAAAGTGTCGCGGTAAACCGCCGTGGCCTTGCCGATGTCGCGCACCGCGATGGCGACGTGATTGAGCTTGCCGATCATGAATTGAAATCTCCTGCGACCCGGCGGCCTATCTTACACCGCCGGCACGGCCCGGCCGACTATCGTAGGAAAATGGTGGCGGGAGCCTGTAATGACCACTGCAGTCCCTCCGGGGCGAAGTTGAGTTCAACTGTTCCCTGGACCGCCTGTTCGATCATCTTCTTCATCACAACATGCCCGAAACCCGTTCGTTTTGGGGCCGTCACAGGGGGACCGCCGCGCTCGCGCCAATGAAGTTTCAATCCTCCCCCGCTGCCCGACTGATCGACCTCCCACGAAATGGAGAGGCTTCCCTGCGGCACCGATAGCGCCCCGTGTTTGACGGCGTTGGTGGCGAGCTCGTGGAGTGCCAGCCCGATGGCCTGCGCGGCCTCGGCCGTCAAATCGACTTTCGGCCCCTGGATGTCAATTTGCGGGCTCGGCAGGTCAATAAAGGGAACGAGCTGAAATTCGATGAGCGCGCTTAACGAACTTCCCCGCCAATCGCCGCGCGCCAGCAGCGTATTCGATGCCGCTAATCCGCGGAGGCGGCCATCGAATCGATTTTGAAATTCCTTGAGGTCGCTGCAATCGCGCAGGGTTTGATCTGCGATCGCTTGCACGATGCTCAGCAGGTTTTTGGACCGATGCGAGAGCTCCTGCAAAAGAAAACGCTGGTGCGCCTCCGCCGCCTTGCGTTCGGTGATGTCGGTGGCGACGTTGATCAGACGATGAGCTTTGCCGTCGGGTTGCCGGTCGAGAACCCGTCCAAAACCAGACAGCCAGCAAATCTGGCCATCCGCCTTGACGATGCGGTACTCCGCTGGAAATGAATCCTGCTTTTCCGTCAGGGCATGGAAGTGATCAAGCAGATGCCGATCGTCGGGGTGGATGACTTGGCGAAACTCGTCCGTTTCTCCGCCAACGCGGCCCAAACCACCTGCTAAATCGATTCCAAACAGGGCCATTGCTTCGGGAGTCCAGATCCTGACGCCTCTGACGAAATCGACTTCCCAACTCCCAATCCGACCGAGGATCATCGCCGATCGGTTCATTTCCTCGCTCGCCCGAAGTGCTTCCTCCATCAGCACTCTGTCTGTGGTTTCTACTGCGGTGATGAGAACCCCGCCTACACCCGTCCGAGCTGAGGCATCCGGAACTGGGCTGTAGCTGATGGTAAAGCGTGCGTCCTCCCATTTGGCGCCATGCCGCTGAATTTTCAAAAGCAAGTCTTCGGCGAAGAAGGCGCTGTGCTTGCCGGCGAGGATGGCTTCATGCAACGGCCGCAGCTGCGTCTGAACTTCCGGCCATACCTCGCGAAATGGCAAACCGAGCGCCCAAGGATGCTTGTCGCCAAGGATCGGACGATAGCCATCATTGTAAATCATCACAAGTTCCGGACCCCAACGAACAGCCATGGGGAAGCCCGAGGCGAGCATGACGTTCACGACCAGCGTGAGGCTAGGCGGCCAGCTATCGGCAGGGCCGAGCGCAGTCTTCGACCAGTCCTTCGCACGAATGAGTGCGGACATCTTTGACGTCGCAGGAATGTCAGGAACTGACTGGTGGGTCATTAGTTTGTACCGCGACTAAACGACCTTCTGTTTCCGCAGACTACACGACCAACACATGGACGTGGCAGATCGGCTTCTTGTTCCAGCGCTCGGCGATCGCGCCGCGCACGGCGCGCCGAATTGATTCGGCCACCGCATCGGCATCGCGGCGGCGCGGTTTTGGTAATGCGTCGAACGCTTTCTCGACCGCATCGCGCGCGATTTCCAGCATCGAGGCGCCGTTCGCATCGTTGTCCGGCACGCCGATGAGCTCGACTTCCGGATCGGCCATGAGCTGCCCCTTGTCGTTGATAGCCATGGCGACCGAGACGACGCCGGAAAAGCTGAGCCGGCGGCGAGCAGCCACCGAGCGCCCTTCGGCGTTCACCAGCAGCGAGCCGTCCTTATAAAGCCGTCCCGACGGCACCTTGTCGATGATTTTGGCGCCGTCGGGGCGAGCCGAACCAGATCGCCGTTGCGGCAGACCAGCACATGGGGCACGCCGGCGCGGCGGGCCAGAGCGGCATGTTCGGCAAGGTGCAGCGCCTCGCCATGCGCCGGAATGAGGATTTTCGGCCGCACCCAGCCGATCATGTCGCGCAATTCGTCGCGGCGCGGATGGCCGGACACGTGAACGAGATGGGTGCGGTCGGTAATGACTTCGATCCCCTGCGTGACCAGGCCGTTGATGACTTCTCCGACGGCCTTCTCGTTGCCGGGGATCGCGCGCGAGGAGAAAATCACCCGATCGCCCCTGGCGAGCGTGACCTCCGGGTGCTCGTCTCGGGCAATGCGCGAGAGCGCGGCGCGCGGTTCGCCCTGACTGCCGGTGCACAGCGCCAAAACCTTGTCCGGCGGAAGATAGCCGTAGCTCTCGCACGCTGCGAAAATCCTGTACGCCGTCGAGATAACCGGTCTCGCGCGCCACCTGCGCCACCCGCTCCATGGCCCGGCCGACCAGGACGACTTCGCGGTCGGCGGCCCGCGCCGCGTCGGCGACCGCGCGCAAGCGGCCCACATGGGAAGCAAACGTCGTCACCGCGACGCGGCGCGGCGCGGTGCGGATGAGTTCGGCAAGGGTTTTCGCGACGTCGGATTCCGACGGCGATCGCCCTTCGCGGACCGCATTCGTTGAATCGCCGACCAGCGCGAGCACGCCCTCGTCGCCGAGCGCGGTGAGCTTTGCCGCATCGGTCGGTGCGCCAAGGAGCGGGGTGGGATCGATCTTCCAGTCGCCGGTATGCAGCACGATGCCGGCCGGCGTGCGGATCGCGAGCGCGTTCGATTCCGGAATCGAGTGGGCGACATTGATGAAGTCGATGGTGAAAGGACCGAGCGTCAGCCGCCCGCCCAACGGCACCACTTTTATCGGTATTTCCGGCGCACCGGGTTCAGACAGGCGTTTTGCCTCGAACAAAGCCGCCGTGAACGGCGTGGCGAAAAGCGGGACTTTGAGCCGCGGCCACAGATCGATCAGCGCGCCCATATGATCCTCGTGGCCGTGGGTCAAAACCAGGCCGACGATGTTTTTGCGCTCTTCGATCAGATAGCCGATATCCGGCAGGATGAGATCGACGCCGGGCAAATGCTCTTCGGAAGCGAAGGACACGCCGCAATCGACGATCAGCCATTGGCGACGCCGCTCGTCGCCAAAGCCGTAGATCGAGAGGTTCATCCCGATCTCGCCGATGCCGCCAAGCGGCGCGAAGACAAGTTCGTTTTGCGCCATCACTCTCAACCGACGATACGGCCGCCGTTTTTCTTGAGGGGGAACACGTCACCCGCCGACTATGGTTTCGATCGCGCCGTCAGGCAGTTCAAGAAGAAGGCGTCCTTTGTCGATCGAGGCCGGCAAAGCGGCCCTGCTTTTCTCGCGCCACATCGCGGACGGTGATCGGCTCGCCGATGCGGTGCGCGGCGGCAAGCCAAGTCGTGCAAGATTGCAGGCAGTCCTGCGCCGGATTCCCATTGCGCGATACGGGCGACCATGCGTCGCCGAAAGCCGCCGGAACAGCTGCGCCGGCGTGACATCGGCGCCGTGGGCATAAAGGTCGGTCGCAGGATAGGACGTCGTTTCCCCGACAAAGAGCGAAGTCGCTTCTTCGGGCAAGGCTGTCGGCGGATGGCGCATGCAATTCACGCCGATGCCGACGATGACGCTCAATCCGTGGAACTTCTCCGCACGATCGAACCGCGCTTCACCTTCGATGAGAATACCGGCGCATTTCTCACCGGCGAGCAAAAGATCATTCGGCCATTTGAAGGTCAGCTTCGCTTCAAGCGCCGGCGCCTCGGCGACAATGGCGTCGCGCACCGCAAGCGCGGTGACGAAAGGCAAGCTCCGGAGCGTGCTCAATCGGGCGAAGGATCATGCAGCAAGAGGCTCGCATAAAGATTGCCTTGGGGCGAAATCCAGGTCCGATCCATGCGGCCGCGCCCGCGGTCTGCGACAGCGCGGTGATCCATAGCGGCCCGCGCTCCCGCCGAGGCGAATGCGCGCCTCCTCGTTGGTCGAGCCGACCGTGTTGAGCTCGACGAGCCGCACGCCGGCAGCGACGGCCGCGGATCGAGCTCCATCAGCTTCAGATCAAACGGCATCAGAACAGGGAATGCGCGGCCGCGCTCGCCATGCCGACCAGCGGTCCCGGATAGACGAAGAACAGCACATTGAACAACCCGCAAACCGCGAGCACGAAGCGAAGTTCGTAGGGCATGTCGTAGAAATTCTCGGCCGGCTCGTCGAAATACATCAGCTTGATGATCACCAGATAATAATAGGCGCCGACCACGCTGGCGAGCACGCCGATGCACGGCGAGCACGTAAAGCCCGGCCTTGATGGCGGCAAGAAAGACGTAGAATTTGGCAAAGAAGCCGGCGAGCGGCGGGATGCCCGCCATCGAGAACAACAGCATCGCCATAAAGAACGCCGTGGCCGGATGGGTGCGCGCCAGCCCGGCAAGCTGATCGATCGATTCCACCATACCGGTCGAGCGCCGCATCGACAGGATGACGGCGAAAACGCCGAGCGTCATGGTGATGTAGATCGCCATATAGACGAGCACGCCCTGCACGCCTTCGGCGGTGCCGGCGGCGAGCCCGATCAGCGCAAAACCCATATGGCCGATCGACGAATAGGCCATCAGCCGCTTGATATTGCGCTGACCGATGGCCGCGAAGCTGCCCAGCACCATCGAAGCGATCGAGACGAAAACCACGATCTGCTGCCACTCCGAAGTGATGCCGGGAAAGGCCATCACCGCGGCGCGCACGAACATGGCGATGCCGGCGACCTTGGGCGCGGCGGCAAAGAAGGCCGTCACCGGCGTCGGCGCGCCTTGATAGACGTCCGGCGTCCACATGTGGAACGGCACCGCCGAAACCTTGAAGCAGAAGCCGGCGAACAGAAAGACGATGCCGAAGATCAATCCGACGCCGCCCTGGGAGGCCGCTTGCGCGATGCCGGCAAAGCTCACGGTGCCGGTGAAGCCGTAAATCAGCGACGCGCCGTAGAGCAGCATGCCGGACGACAGCGCGCCGAGCACGAAATATTTGATGCCGGCTTCGGTCGAGCGCAGCAAGTCGCGGTGGCTCGCCGCCACGACGTAAAGCGGCAGGCTCATCAATTCGAGGCCGAGATAGAGCGCGATCAGGTCCGCCGCCGAGATCAGCATCAGCATGCCGAGCGTCGAGAGCAGGATCAGAACGGAATATTCGAACCGCTCCTGGCGCTCGCGTTTGGCGTAATCGAGCGACAGCAGGATCGCGGCCGCCGAACCGATCAGCGCCAGGACTTTCAGGAACCGGGCGAAATCGTCGACGATAAAGCTGCCGCCGAAGGTGGTGAGCTTGCCCGCCGGCAGGGTGACGAGAATGACGCCGGCGACGACAAGCAGCACGATGGAGGCGATATCGACGACGCGGCTTCGCGCCTCGCCGCGAAAGACGCCCACCATCAACAGCGCCATGGCGCCGAGCCCGAGCACGAATTCCGGCAACAGCGGCACGAGGTTGGGAAGCTGCGCGCGCGTACATCGCTACCTCGCCAAAGCCGCGGTCTGCACGGCGGACAGCGCATGCTGGTAATTGTCGATCAATTGCGTCACCGAGGCCGCGGAAATGTCCAGCACCGGCTTCGGATAGACGCCGAACACGATGGTCAGGATGACGAGCGGCGCGAAGATCACGGCTTCGCGCCAGCCGAGGTCGCGGATGTGAACAGCGCCGGCTTCTCGAGCTTGCCGAAGATCACCTTGCGGTAGAGCCACAGCGCATAAGCCGCCGACAGGATGGTGCCGATGGTCGCCAGCGTCGCCACCCAATTATTGACCCGGAAGGTGCCGATCAGCGTCAAGAATTCGCCGACGAATCCCGAGGTGCCGGGCAGGCCGACATTGGCGAGCGTGAACACCATGAAGACGAAGGCATAGAGCGGCATGCGATTGACGAGTCCGCCATAGGCCGCGATCTCGCGGGTATGCATGCGGTCGTAGATGACGCCGACGCAAAGGAACAGGGCGGCGGAGACGATGCCGTGGGAGATCATCTGGAAAATGCCGCCGGCGACGCCCTGCGCCGTCACCGCGAAAATCCCCATGGTGACGAAGCCCATATGCGCCACCGACGAATAGGCGATGAGCTTTTTCACGTCCTCCTGCACCAGCGCAACGAGCGACGTGTAAATGATAGCGACCACCGACAGCGCGTAGATCAACGGCGCGAGATGCTGCGAGGCTTCCGGGAACATCGGCAGCGAAAAGCGCAAGAAACCGTAGCCGCCCAACTTTCAGAAGGATCGCGGCAAGGATCACCGAGCCGGCGGTCGGCGCTTCGACATGCGCGTCCGGCAGCCAGGTGTGGACCGGCCACATCGGCATCTTCACCGCAAAGGAGGCGAGGAAGGCGAACCACGCCGCGGTCTGCAGGACGAGCGGAAACGGATGATGCAGCAGCGTCGGAATGTCGGTCGTCGCGGCGTCCCAGTACATCGCCATGATGGCGAGCAGCATCAGCACCGAGCCGAGCAGCGTGTAGAGGAAGAACTTGAAGCTCGCATAGACGCGGCGCGGGCCGCCCCAGACGCCGATGATCAGGAACATCGGAATGAGGGTGCCTTCGAAGAACAGATAGAACAAGACGAGGTCGAGCGCGCAGAACGTGCCGACCATCAGCGTTTCGAGGACGAGGAACGCGATCATGTATTCGCGCACGCGGTTCTGGATCGCAGTCCAGCTCGCCAGGATGCAGATCGGCATGAGCCCGGTGGTCAGGATCACGAACGGCAGCGAAATGCCGTCGACGCCCATCGAATAGTTGATCGCGCCGCCGAGCCACGGCCGTTTCTCGACGAACTGGAAATCGGCCGTCGACGGATCGAACCGCCAGATCAGGATCAGCGAGATCGCGAAAGTGATGAGCGTCGTCCACATCGCCGCCCAACGCGTATTGCGCAGCGCCGGCTTCGTCCTCATTGAGGGTGGCGATGAACAGCGCGCCCACAAGCGGCAGGAAGGTGACGACGGAAAGGATGGGCCAGCTTGTCATCAGTGCGGCCCCGACAACATGAACCAGGTGAAGAAGCCTGCGACGCCGATCAGCATGGCGAAGGCGTAGTGATAGAGATAGCCGGTCTGCAGCCGCACGACGTTCCTGGTCACGTCAAGCACGCGCGCGGAAACCCCGTCGGGGCCGAAACCGTCGATCACGAAGCCGTCGCCGCCCTTCCACAACACGCGGCCGAGCCACAACAGCGGCCGCACGATCAGGAAGTCGTAGATCTCGTCGAAGTACCACTTGTTGAGCAGGAATTCGTAGAGCACGCGCTGGTCGCGCGCCAATCGCACCGGAATATCGGGCCGCCGGATATAGAACTGGAAGGCGACCAGGAAGCCAATAATCATCATCACCGTCGGCGCCAGCGCGATTTCGAGCGGCAGGTGCTCCATGCTTTCAAGCACGGTGTTGCCCGGCGCGTATTTCAGCGACTCGCGGAAGAACCCGCAGCGCGCCCTCGCCGGTGAACAGGCCAAGCAGCGGCCAGCCGGCGGCGATCGATCCGAACGCCAGGATCGCCAGCGGAACGAGCATGAACTTCGAGGTCTCATGCGCCGCCTCGTAATGGTGGCGGTCATGCGGTTCGCCGTGAAAGGTCTTGAAGATAAGCCGCCACGAATAGAACGAGGTGAGCGCTGCGGCGCCCACCGTCATGATGAAGCCGTAGCTCGACATGGCGCCCTTGGCCACGTCGTCGGCCTCGATGATCGCATCCTTGGAGAAATAGCCGGCGGTGAAGGGAAATCCGGTCAGCGCCAAAGTGCCGATGATCATCATGGCGTAGGTGAAGGGAATTTTTCGCCACAGGCCGCCCATGTGGCGGATATCCTGCTCGTGATGCATCGCCAGGATCACCGAGCCCGAACCGAGGAACAACAGCGCCTTGAAAAAGGCATGGGTGAACAGATGGAACATGCCGATCGAATAGGCGCCTGAGCCCATGGCGACGAACATGTAGCCGAGCTGCGAGCAGGTCGAATAAGCGACGATGCGCTTGATGTCGTTCTGAACGAGCCCGATGGTGGCGGCGAACATCGCCGTGGTCGCGCCGATAAAGACGACAAACGATTTCGCGTCGGGCGCCAGCTCGAACAGCGGCGACAGCCGCGCCACCATGAAGACGCCGGCGGTCACCATGGTTGCGGCATGGATCAACGCCGAGACGGGCGTCGGTCCTTCCATGGCGTCGGGCAGCCAGGTGTGCAGCAAAAACTGCGCGGACTTTCCCATCGCGCCCATGAAGAGCAGCAGACAGACCGCGGTGAGCGCGTCGACATCCCAGCTCAGAAAATGAAACGTCTTGCCGACCAGGCTCGGCGCCTGCGCGAACACCGTGTCGAAATCGATCGCGCCGGTGAGATAGAAGACGGCGAAAGATTCCAAGCGAGAAGCCGAAGTCGCCGACGCGGTTGACGAGGAAAGCCTTGATCGCGGCCGCGTTGGCTTCCGGTTTGTAATACCAGAAGCCGATCAAGAGATAGCTCGCCAGTCCCACGCCTTCCCAGCCGAAGAACAGCTGCACCAGATTGTCGGCCGTCACCAGCATCAGCATGGCGAAGGTGAAGAACGACAAATAGGCGAAGAAGCGCGGCTTGTACGGATCCTCCTCCATGTAGCCGATGGAATAGATGTGAACGAGCGACGAAATGGTCGTCACCACGACGAGCATCACGGCGGTCAGCGGATCGATGCGCAGCGCCCATTCCGAATGCAGGTCGCCCGAGGTGATGAACGAGAAAATCGTGCATACGCGCGTCCTCGCCCCTCGAACCCGACTTCGTAAAACGCAACCCAGGACAGCACGCAGGCGATGACAAGGAACGTCGAGGTGATGAGCTCGGCCGGGAGCGAACCGGCGGCCGACGGCTCGGCCGGCGGCTGTTCGCTCGTGGGACTCGTGAGCGACCGCGTGCGCCGCATACGGCGAAGGCGCGGCGTGACCATGTTCGGGAACCGGCGGCGCGGCGTGATCGTCGTGCGGCGGCGGCGGATTCTCGCCCGGATAGCGGTTACGCGCGCCGACAAGCGCGATCGACGCCCGCGATAATGGCGCCAAGCAGCGGCAGGACGACGATGGCTTCGTACATTTGCCGCTTAGCCCTTCATCAGATTGATGTCTTCAACCGCGATCGAGCCGCGGTTGCGGAAATAGGCGACCAGGATAGCGAGCCCGATCGCGGCTTCCGCCGCCGCGACCGTGAGCACGATCAGCGCATAGACCTGGCCGACGATGTCGCCCAAGAAGCTCGAGAACGACACGAGGTTGATGTTGACGGCGAGCAGGATCAGCTCGATCGACATCAGGATGACGATTACGTTCTTGCGGTTGAGAAAGATTCCCAACACGCCGACCGTGAACAGGATCGCCGCGACGGACAGATAATGGCCAAGCCCGATCGTCACGATGGCCCCCGCGTCATGAAAGCCTCCATGTCATGAAAGCCCCTGCCCGGATTTGACCTTGACGACCTCGATCGCGCTCGCCCTGCCGCGCGCCACCTGCGCGACGATGTTCTGCCGCCGCACATTGGGCTTATGCTGCAGGGTGAGCACGATGGCGCCGATCATGGCGACCAAAAGAATGACGCCCGCGGCCTGGAAGAAATAGACGTAGCGCGTATAGAGCACGAGGCCGAGCGCCTGCGTGTTGTTGATCTCGCCCGGCGGCGGGATCGGCGAGGTGATCGCCTTGGCCACGTCGGGCCCGATCGCCCAGGCGCCGACCACGATCAGAAGCTCGGCCAGCAGCACCGCGCCGACCAGCGCGCCGACCGGCAGGTAATTGAGAAAGCCCTGACGCAGCTCGGCGAAATCGACGTCGAGCATCATCACCACGAAAAGAAACAGCACGGCCACAGCGCCGACATAGACGACGATCAGGATCATCGCCAGAAATTCGGCGCCGAGGAGCACGAACAGTCCCGCGGCATTGACGAAAGCGAGAATGAGAAAGAGCACGGAGTGAACCGGATTTTTCGACGAAATGACCATCACCGCCGACGCCACGGTGATTCCGGCAAAAAGATAGAAAAAGATCGCCTGGATGATCATGTCTGGCCGGTTTCAACGATAGGGCGCATCGAGTTCGAGATTCTTTGCGATCTCGCGCTCCCAGCGATCGCCGTTCGCCAGGAGCCGTTCCTTGTCGTAGTAAAGCTCCTCGCGCGTCTCGGTGGCGAATTCGAAATTCGGTCCTTCGACGATGGCATCGACCGGGCAGGCTTCCTGGCACAGCCCGCAATAGATGCATTTGACCATGTCGATGTCGTAGCGCGTGGTGCGCCGCGTGCCGTCGTTGCGCCGCGGCCCGGCTTCGATGGTGATCGCCTGCGCCGGACAGATCGCCTCGCATAACTTGCAGGCGATGCAGCGCTCTTCGCCGTTCGGATAACGGCGCAGCGCATGTTCGCCGCGAAAGCGCGGCGACAACATGCCCTTCTCGAACGGATAATTGAGCGTCGCCTTCGGCTTGAAGAAATAGCGCATCGACAGGACGAAAGCCTGCGCAAATTCTTTCAGGAAAATCGAACGGGCGGCCTGATCCAGCCTCATATCAAACCTCTCATCCGGTCCATTTGCCGCCCAAGGCGTTGCCGATCCAATAGCCGATGACGGCGAGGACCGCGATGTCGGCGCCCAGGATCAGTCGCCGCACCACCGAAAGCTTCTCTTCGAACGCGGCGTGCTGATCGATCGTCTGCGGACCCGGCCCCGTGCGCAGCCGCCGCTCCACGACGCGGATGCCCGGAACATAGAGGACGACCGCAACGATCGTTCCGGCAAGACCGCCGAGCCAGGCCGGCAGCGAGAATTCCATGCCGTCACTCCGTTCATTTCGGCGCCCACCCGGCGAATTGCAGGACGCCGGCAACAATCGCAACCATGGCGAGCGAGATCGGCAAAAATACCTTCCAGCCGAGCCGCATCAATTGATCGTAGCGATAGCGCGGCACGAAGGCCTTCACCATGGCGAACATGAAGAAGACAAAGAACGCTTTGAGCACAAACCAGATCACGCCGGGCACCCAGGTGAACGGCGCCACCGGGAACGGCGGCAGCCAGCCGCCGAGGAACAGGATCGTAGCCATGGCGCACATCGTGGTAACCGCCACGTATTCGCCAAGCATGAACATCATGTAGGGCGTCGAGCCGTACTCGACCATGAAGCCGGCGACGAGTTCCGATTCCGCCTCGACCAGATCGAAGGGCGGCCGGTTGGTTTCCGCCAGCGCGGAAATGAAGAAGATCACCAGCATCGGGAACAGCGGCAGCCAATACCAGCCGAACATGCCCCATTTGCCGTTCTGCGCCTCGACAATGGCGGTGAGATTGAGCGAGCCGACGCAAAGCAGCACGGTGATGATGACGAAGCCGATCGAGACTTCGTACGAGACCATCTGCGCGGCCGAACGCAGCGCGGCGAGAAACGGATATTTCGAATTCGACGCCCAGCCGGCCATGATCACGCCATAGACGCCGAGCGACGAGATGGCAAAGATATAGAGAATGCCGACATTGATGTTGGAAATCACCCAGCCGGCATTGACCGGGATCACCGCCCAGGCCGCCAGCGCCAATACGCAAGTGACGAGCGGCGCGAGCAAGAACACGCCTTTATTGGCGCCCGCGGGGATGACCGGTTCCTTGAGAACGAATTTGAGCAGATCGGCGAAGGACTGAAACAGTCCCCATGGCCCGACCACGTTCGGGCCGCGCCGGATCTGCACCGCCGCCCAGATTTTGCGGTCGGCCAACAGCACATAGGCGACCGTGATGAGCAGGATGATCAGAAGCATGAGGCTCTCCGCCACCATGATCACCAGGGGCCAGATGTAGTCGGACCAGAACGCGGTCATCGTGTCCCCTACTCCGCCGCCGTCATAGCGGCGCGGCCTTGCGCCAACGCCGAACATTCCGCCATCACCGCCGAGCTGCGGGCGATCGGATTGGTGAAATAATAGTCCTCGATGGCCGGGCCGAACGCCGCCTTGTCCGCGGCGCCGCCAAGGCCTGCGAGTTTTTGCAGGTCGGCCGGATCGGCCGGCGTGATTTGTCCGATGCGCATCATGTGCGGCCGCGCCTTGAACAAAGCCTGGCGCAAGGCCGCAAGCGAGTCGTAGGGCAGCCGGTTCTTGAGCACGTCGGACAGCGCGCGCAGGACCGCCCAGTCTTCACGGGCGTCGCCCGGCGGGAACGAGGCGCGCGCCGCTATCTGCACGCGGCCCTCGGTGTTGACATAGATCGCCGATTTTTCCGGATAAGCGGCGCCGGGCAGCACCACATCGGCGCGCGTCGCGCCGCGGTCGCCGTGGGTGCCGATATAGATGACGAAAGCGCCCGCCGCGATATCGATCTCGTCGACGCCGAGCAGGAAGAGAATGTCGAGCGTGCCGTAGGCCGCCATCTGCCGCGCGTTCGGACCGCCTTGCGCCGGCACGAAGCCTAGATCGAGCGCGCCGACGCGCGCCGCCGCATTATGGAGGACGCAATAGCCGTTCCAGCCGTCCTTGACCGCACCGAGGTCGACCGCGGCCTTGGCGGCGAGCGCAGCCACCGCCGCGCCGTCGCCTCGCGTCAGCGCGCCGGCGCCGACCAGCACCATCGGGCGCTCCGCCTTGCGCAAGGTGTCGGCGAAGGAATGCCGCGTCATGGCGGCAAGCGTTTCCGGGCCGGCGCCCAGATAGTCGTAGGTATAGGTCAGGTCGGCTTTCTGCCCGATCACGCCGATCGGGAAAGTTCCGGCGCGCCAGCGCTTGCGGATGCGCGCATTGAGGATGGCGGCCTCGCGGCGCGGATTTGAACCGACGATCAGCAGCGCATCGGCGGCGTCGATCCCGGCGATGGTCGCATTGAACAGATAGCTCGCGCGGCCCCAGGCGGGATCGAACGCCGCGCCGTCCTGCCGGCAATCGAGATTGGTGACGTTAAGCCGCGTCATCAGATCCTTCAGCGCAAAAATCTCCTCGACGGCGGCCAGATCGCCGACCAGCGCGCCCATGCGCTTGGGATTGGCGTTCGCCACTTTCGCGGCAATCGCACTGAAGGCTTCCGTCCACGTTGCCGGGTGAAGTTTGCCGTTGTCGCGCACATAAGGCTGATCGAGGCGCTGGGTGCGCAAACCGTCGACGACGTGCCTGGTCTTGTCGGAAATCCACTCCTCGTTGATGTCGTCGTTCTCGCGCGGCAGGATGCGCATGACCTCACTGCCGCGCGTATCGACGCGGATGGCGGAGCCGACCGCATCCATGATGTCGATCGACTTCGGTCTTGTTGAGCTCCCAAGGCCGCGCCGCAAACGCGTAAGGCTTTGAGGTCAGCGCGCCGACCGGGCAGATATCGACCACGTTGCCCTGCAATTCGGAATGCATCGCCTCTTCGAGATAGGTGGTGATTTCCATGTCCTCGCCGCGGCCGATGGCGCCGAGCTCCGGAACGCCGGCGACCTCGGTGGCGAAGCGGACGCAGCGCGTGCATTGGATGCAGCGGTTCATCGAGGTCTTGATCAGCGCGCCAAGATATTTGTCTTCAACCGCGCGCTTGTTCTCGCGGTAGCGGCTCCCGTCCATGCCATAGGCCATGGACTGGTCCTGCAAGTCGCATTCGCCGCCCTGGTCGCAGATCGGGCAGTCGAGCGGATGATTGATCAGCAAAAACTCCATCACGCCCTCGCGCGCCTTGCGCACCATCGGCGAGCGGGTTGAGAGGACTTTCGGCGAGCCGTCCTTGTTCGGCGCCAAATCCCTGACGCCCATGGCGCAGGACGCCTGTGGCTTCGGAATGCCGACGACCTCGATGAGGCACATCCGGCAATTGCCGGCGATCGACAGCCGCTCGTGGAAGCAGAACCGCGGAATTTCCGCGCCCGCCGCCTCACACGCCTGCAACAGCGTGTATTCCGGCGGAACGTCGATCTCTTTGCCGTCGACGATGAGCTTCGTCATGTCACATCACTCCGCCGCGACCAGAACCGGCTCGGGATGCGGATTGGCGGTATATTCGTCGATGCGCCGCTCGATCTCCGGCCGGAAGTGCCGCAGCAGGCCCTGAACCGGCCACGCCGCGCCATCGCCGAAGGCGCAAATGGTGTGGCCTTCGATCTGGGTGGTCACTTCCCACAGCATGTCGATCTCGCGTTTTTGCGCACGGCCTTCGGACATGCGGGTGAGCACGCGCCACATCCAGCCCATGCCCTCGCGGCATGGCGTGCACTGGCCGCAACTCTCGTGCTTGTAGAAATAGGAAATGCGCGCCATCGCTTTGACGATGTCGTCGGATTTATCCATGACGATGACGGCGGCGGTGCCGAGCGCCGATTTCTTGTCGCGGCAGCCGTCGAAATCCATCAACAGCGTGTCGCATTGGTCGGCGCCCGCCGGCACGAGCGGCATCGACGAGCCGCCGGGAATGACGGCGAGCAGATTGTCCCATCCGCCGCGCACGCCGCCGGCGTGGCGATCGATCAATTCGCGCAGCGGAATGCCCATGTTCTCTTCGACATTGCACGGCCGTTCGACGTGGCCGGAAATGCAATAGAGTTTTGTGCCGGTATTGTTGGCCCGGCCGATGCCGGCGAACCAAGCAGCACCACGCCGCATGATGTCCGGTACCTGGGCGATGGTCTCGACATTATTGACAGTGGTCGGGCAGCCGTAGAGCCCCATATTGGCGGGGAACGGCGGCTTGAGTCGCGGCTGGCCCTTCTTGCCCTCGAGGCTTTCGAGCAGCGCCGTCTCCTCGCCGCAGATATAAGCGCCGGCGCCGTGGTGCACGATGATGTCGAAATCCCAGCCGTGTACGTTGTCTTTGCCGATCAGCCTGGCGTCGTAAGCCTGCTGCACCGCGGCTTCGAGCCGCTCGCGCTCGCGGATGAATTCGCCGCGGATGTAGATGTAGCAGGTGTTCACGGCCATGGCGCAGCCGGCGATCAGGCAGCCCTCGATGAGAAGATGCGGGTCGTGCCGCATGACATCGCGGTCCTTGCAGGTCCCGGGTTCGACTTGTCGGCATTGATCACAAGGTAATGCGGACGCGCCGGGTCGACTTGCTTGGGCATGAACGACCATTTCAGTCCCGTCGCGAAGCCCGCGCCGCCGCGGCCACGCTGGCCGGACGCCTTCACCTCGTTGATGATGGCGTCGCGGCCCTTTTCCAAAATCGCCTTGGTGCCGTCCCAGGCGCCGCGCGCGCGCGCGTCGTCGAGGCCCCAGCCGTGGCGGCCGTAGAGGTTCTTAAAAACGCGATCTTTGTCGGCGAGCATTATTTGCGCCCCGGATCGGTTGCGTCGGCGAGCGGCGGTTTCGGCATCGGCGCTTCGTGAATGTTCGCAGCCTCGCCCGGCTTCTTGGCTTCCTCGTCGGTCGCATCGCCGCCGCCGCGGCCCGACGATTTCGGCTTGGTCGTGTAGATCGACGGATCGGTCAGAGTGTTTGCGCCGCCAACCGGCGCCGAATTGATGCGGTCGATCTGCGGTCCGGGTTTTGGCGTGCGGCCATTGGAAAAATCATTGATGATGCGAGTGAACGTTTCGGGCGTGAGATCCTCGTAATAATCCGCATTGATCTGAACCATCGGCGCATTAACACAGGCGCCCAGGCACTCGACCTCGATCCAGGAAAACGTACCGTCGGCGGTCACTTCGGTTTCCTCGCCGATCATGCGATGGCAAACTGTTTTCAGCTCCTCCGAGCCGCGCAGCATGCACGGCGTCGTGCCGCAAAGCTGGACATGAAAACGGCCGACCGGCGCCAGATTGAACATGGTGTAGAAGGTCGCCACTTCGAGCACGCGAATCTTGGCCATGCCGAGAAGTTGCGCCGTCGCCTCGATCGCCTTCTGCGGCAGCCAGCCGCCGGCCTGTTGCTGGGCGCGCCACAGAACAGGAATAACCGCGGATTGCTGGCGACCCGCCGGGTATTTGGCGATTTGCGCCTTCGCCCAATCCAAATTGTCCGCTGTGAAGGCAAAGCTCGGCGGTTGTTTCTCGGCAAGGCGGCGTACGCTCATCGGTCCACCTCGCCGAAGACGATATCGATCGAGCCGAGGATCGCGGAAATGTCGGCCAGCATGTGGCCGCGGCACATGAAATCCATGGCCTGCAAATGCGCGAAACCCGGCGCGCGGATTTTGCACTTATACGGTTTGTTGCTGCCGTCGGCGACCAGATAGACGCCGAATTCGCCCTTGGGCGCCTCGACCGCGGCATAGACCTCGCCGGGCGGCACCTTGAAGCCTTCGGTGTAGAGCTTGAAGTGATGGATCAGCGATTCCATCGACCGCTTCATCTCCTCGCGCCGCGGCGGCACGATCTTGTGATCGTCCACGGTGACGCGGCCCTGGCCGTCCGCCGCGTGCAATTTCTCGATGCACTGCTTCATGATGCGAACCGACTGGCGCATTTCTTCCATGCGGATGCAGTAGCGGTCGTAATTATCGCCGTTCTTGCCGATCGGAATGTCGAAATCGAGCTCGGCATAGCATTCATAAGGCTGCGACTTGCGCAAATCCCACACCGCACCGGAGCCGCGCACCATCACGCCGGAAAAACCCCGCACCCAGGCGTCCTCGAGCTTGACTATGCCGACATCGACATTGCGCTGCTTGAAGATCCGATTTTCGGTCAGCAGTTCCTCGAGATCGTCGCAGACTTTGAGGAACGGATCGCAGAAGGCGGCGATGTCGTCGATCAGTTTCAGCGGCAAATCCTGGTGCACGCCGCCAACCCGGAAATACGCCGCGTGCATGCGCGATCCGGAAGCCCGCTCGTAAAAGCCCATCAGCTTTTCGCGTTCCTCAAAGCCCCACAGCGGTGGCGTGAGCGCGCCGATATCCAGCGCCTGCGTCGTGACATTGAGCAGGTGCGACAACAGCCGGCCGATCTCGCAATAGAGCACGCGGATGATTTGGGCGCGCCGCGGCACTTCAAGGCCGAGCAGTTTCTCCGCCGCAAGGCAGAACGCGTGTTCCTGGTTGATCGGCGCGACATAATCGAGCCTGTCGAAATACGGAATCGCCTGCAAATAGGTTTTATGCTCGATGAGTTTCTCAGTGCCGCGATGCAAAAGACCGATATGCGGATCGACGCGCTCGACAATCTCGCCGTCGAGCTCAAGCACGAGGCGCAGCACGCCATGCGCCGCCGGGTGTTGCGGCCCGAAATTGATCGTGAAGTTGCGCGGTGCGGCGGCTTCAGCCATCACGCCAGCTCCTTCACTTTCGCCATCTTGGCGTCGAGCCGCGCATTGAACTTGTCCCACATCACGACGAAGCGCTCGTGGCGTCCTTCGCCGATGAGGTCGAGGCCGTCATGCGCCCTGACGTGGAAGGCGACGCGCTGACCGGTCAATTCGGTGCATTCGGCATCGACGGTGACCGTCATCCCGGCCGGCGTCGCCGCCAGATGACTGACATCGACATGCACGCCGAGGCTTCCTTCGCCCGGATCGAGATGCGGCGCCAGCAGTTGCGTACAGGTCCATTCCATCAGCACGATCATGAAGCCGGTCGCGAAAACTTTTGGCATCGCCGCGATCTCCGGCGATTCCGGATAGGTGTAGGGAACCGTCTTGTTCTCCGGCACCCGATAGCTGAAGCGATGAGTGAGGCCCGGCTTGAGCGTGGCTTTCATGTCACGACCACCCTATGACCCTTTGCCGCTCGATTTCTCGTCGCCCGGCAGCACGTAATCGGTGCCCTCCCACGGCGAGAGGAAATCGAAATTGCGAAATTCCTGGGTCAACCGCACCGGTTCGTACACCACGCGCTTGAGCCCGTCGTCGTAGCGCACTTCGACGAAGCCGGTGAGCGGGAAATCCTTGCGCAGCGGATGACCCTCAAAGCCGTAATCGGTCAGGATGCGCCGCATGTCCGGATGGCCGGTGAAGACGATGCCGTAGAGATCGTAAGTCTCGCGCTCGAACCAGTCGGCGCCGGCGAACACTTCGATGATCGACGGCACCGCCGTCGTTTCGTCGGTTTCGGCTTTGATGCGCACACGCAGATTGTGCTTCGGCGACAGCAGATGATAGACGACGTCGAAGCGCCGCTCGCGGCTCGGCCAGTCGACGGCGGTGATATCGATCAGATTCCAGAACTGGCAGCGCGGATCGTCGCGCAGAAACCGCATCACCGGGACGATCTCGCTCGCTTGCACGGTGACGTTGAGCTCGTGATAGGCGATCGCGTAGCCCGTCACTGACGAGGGAAGCGCACCAGCGATCGCTTTGCCGAGCGTGTCGAGCGTCTCATCCATTTTCAGCGTTCGATAGCTAGCGTTCAATGGTGGCGGTGCGGCGGATCTTCTTCTGGAGCAACAACACGCCGTACAGCAGTGCTTCGGCGGTGGGCGGACAGCCCGGCACATAGATGTCGACCGGCACGATACGATCGCAGCCGCGCACCACCGAATAGGAATAATGATAGTAGCCGCCGCCGTTGGCGCAGGAGCCCATGGAGATGACGTAACGCGGCTCCGGCATCTGGTCATAGACCTTGCGCAAAGCCGGGGCCATTTTGTTGGTCAGCGTGCCGGCGACGATCATCACGTCGGACTGCCGCGGCGAAGCGCGCGGCGCGAAGCCAAACCGCTCGACGTCGTAGCGCGGCATCGACATCTGCATCATTTCGACCGCGCAGCAGGCGAGCCCGAAGGTCATCCACATCAGCGAGCCGGTGCGCGCCCAGGCGATCAGATCCTGGGTTGCCGCGACCAGATAGCCCTTGTCGGCCAGTTCACTGTTGAGGTCGGAGAAAAACGCATCGTTGGCGCCGGCCGGCTTGCCGGTGCGCGGGTCGAGAATTTGCCGGCGCGGTGTAGCGATTGCAGGCTCGCTCAATCCCATTCGAGCGCTCCCTTCTTCCACTCGTAGATAAATCCGACCGTCAGGACCGCAAGGAACAGCATCATCGACCAGAAGCCGAACACGCCAAGTTGACCGAACGACGCCGCCCACGGGAACAGAAAGCTCACTTCGAGGTCGAAAATGATGAACAGGATGGCGACCAGATAGAACCGCACATCGAATTTCATCCGCGCGTCGTCGAATGCGTTGAAGCCGCATTCGTAGGCGGACAGCTTTTCGGGATCCGGCTGCTTGTAGGCGACGATGAAGGCAACGACCAGAAGCGCGAGCCCGATCACGCCCGCGACACCGATAAAGACAGTGAGCGGCAGATAAGCGAGCAGCAATTGAGTCACTGATTGACTTATCGGAAGCCTTTCTGACCGGCCATCCCCGACCCGGTTCCCGCACCGGCAAACAGGTCGGGCCCGGCGCGGTTGCGCGCCATAGACCAGCGCCGATTTGCCCGAAAATCCAGCGAATTGGCGCTGAAAGTAGAACGTTTCGACCCTTAGCGCAGTGCACAAAAAGGTGCAAGGCGGCCCTGTGCGTGGCCGCTGCGCCGCGATGCGTTGACGGCATCGTTGCCGCCAGTGTTACGATCCGGCCGCAATTGGCAAAAAGCGTGGACGCTCACCGATTAGGGTGCCGACAATGGATGACATCACCAAGACTTCGCCTGCGGCAATCAAGGGCGAGGAGTACTGGACCAGCAAGGACGGCGGCGTAAAGCTGTTCCTGTTCGAGAAATGCGCCGGCGATCCGAAGGCCAGCGCCGGCATCATCCTGTTCGTCCATGGCTCGTCGATGGCGGCGCAGCCTACGTTCGACCTTCACGTCGAGGGCCGGCCGGACTCCTCGGTGATGGACTGGTTCGCGCGCCGCGGGTTCGACTGCTGGTGCGTCGACATGGAAGGCTACGGGCGCTCCACCAAAACCCGCGACAATAATGCTCCGATCGCGCAAGGCGCCGACGATTGCTTCGCCGCCGCAACCTACATTCAAAAGCTGCGCGGCAAGCGGCCACTTCTCGTTTACGGCATCTCCTCGGGCGCGCTGCGCGCGGCTATATTCGCCGAGCGCCATCCCGATATGGTGGCGCGGCTCGCGCTCGATGCCATGGTCTGGACCGGCGAGGGTTCGCCGACGCTCGCCGAGCGCAAGAAAAAGCTGCCCGAATTCAAAGCCAAGAACCGCCGGCCGATCGACAAGGCCTTCATCCATTCGATTTTCGACCGCGACCATCCGGGCACCGCCGAAGAGAAGGTCATCGACGCGTTCGCCGATGCGGTCACCGCGCTCGACAATTCGGTGCCGACCGGCACCTATGTCGATATGTGCTCAAGGCTTCCCGTGATCGACCCGGAGAAGATCATGGTGCCGACTTTGATCATGCGCGGCCAATGGGACGGCATTGCAGGCTTCGGGGACCTGATGGCGTTCTTTGCGCGGCTGGCCAATCCCGACAAGCATTTTGCCGTGATGCCCGGCATCTCCCACGCCAGCTTCCAGCAGAAGAATTTCGCGCTGGTGTACCACATATTGTGGAGCTTTTTCGTCCAGCCGGCGCCCATCTATCGCGGCTAAAACCGCGCTAAGTCATTGAAATGGCGGGAGCGACGGGCTCGAACCGGCGACCTTCGGCGTGACAGGCCGACGCTCTAACCAACTGAGCTACGCCCCCGCGGACGCGGTCGGCAGTTAAGGCCCGAGTGGCGGCAAGTCAAGGATTTAGGCTCAAAACCGGCCTTTCTCGCCCGCCTTACGCTCGCCACAGAGCGGCCTCAGACAGCGTAGGCATGCAGAAAACATCGGTGGAATCGGCAAAACAAGCGTGGTCAGCCGGAGCCGAATCGTTTAACTGCTTCGCCCTGAGCGGCGCTTTTTTCACGCTACCGCTTCATTGAGGAGGGACTGATGTCGACAGGTAAAACAACCGCGACTACCGTGACGTTGAAGCATCTCGCCGCGAGCCTCGCGGAGGATAACGAGCTTTCCAAAAAACAGGCGGAAGCCATCCTCGGCGGCTTTGTCGGCAACATCGTCAAACACCTGAAAAAGGGCGAGCGCATCCGCATCGGCGGGCTCGGCATTCTACAGGTCAGAAAGCGCGCCGCGCGCATGGGACGTAATCCCGCCACCGGCGAACCGATCCAGATCAAGGCCAGCAAGAAAGTCGCCTTCCGCGCCTCGAAGGAACTCAAGGAAGCGGTCTAATCGCCTCTTACGGCTAGGCCCGCGAAGCGCGGGTCTCGGCGCCACTCACCGCCCGCTTGCCATCGCGATCGCAGAATTGCGAGGCGGCGGGCGATTTTATTGGTCGCGCGTCGACGAATTAGAGGTTGGATTGCCGCCGCGCGCGCGTGGCGTCCAGTTGCCCCTGCTCGTTGTTTCGCCCGGCGCTCCAAACCTACTGGCCGTGGCGGCGAGGACCTCCTGGCAGGCACGGCTGATCTTGGTAGAGGTCTGCTTTACACGCAGAATGTCCGCGGTACGATGTTCGGACCGCCCTGAAGCTGCGGCTGCGCGGAATTTGGTCACATCCGGATGACAGGCCTCGCGGCTCCTGAAATTCCCTGGCCCAAAGTGCGAAGCTACCGGCGGCGGTTGCGCGGCATTTGCTCGGGCATGAGCGATCACGGCGGTTGCCAGCGTAAATGGCCATCGTCAGCCGGTTTCCGGAGCATAGTCCTCCTCTCCGGGCATTCGGCCCGCCCATGATTTGCCAATCCGGTATCCCATATGTTCTGACCCAGACCCACACATCAAATTTTTGCGGTTGGATCCGATGGCGACAATGGCCGGGGTCCGCCGCGGCCCTTGCTGCGCAAGCCGACCGTACCAAGATACAGCACGCCTGCCAGGAAGTGCGGCGAGCCATGGTCAGTAGAGCTCAGCCTTAGCTCGGCCAGAAGTCGGCGTCAGTCTGCTCACCGTCCACCACGCCTTCACTATGCGCCGCTTCGGCTGGCGCGCCGGGGCGCGAAGCGGAGGCCGCATGTCGCCGACGGGCGGGAACTTAGTCGAATCCCGCGTCCCGGGAACCCGCTGAGACCGAATCTCGGCCTGGCGCAGAGGCACCCCAATTGCCACTTCTGCGTCGGAAACATGACATATTTCGATTTTCAATGGTTGTTTAGATAGTTACTTGCGTGGAATGACCTCTATTCCTTAAAAATTCCTACCTATAGCATGCAGAATTCACCTAGCTGCACTGCAACAAGAATCATTTTGCGACGCACCATGGAACCCTATATTTCCGCAGTGATTCCGGCGCTGAGCTGGAGAAAGGAATAAAGGCCATGTTGTCATCCATTGTCCGCTACCTCCATGATTGGAAGCGTTACGGCACCGCCATGCAGGAACTGTCCCAGCTGAGCGACCGCGAGCTGTCCGACATCGGTATTACCCGCGCCGATATTGCGCGCGTTGCTTGGGAACAGTCACGTCACTAAGCGTCGCCGGCCTGCGGGCCGGCTTAGACCATGATCTCCAAAAAGCCTGCCCTCGGACTTGATCCGAGGGTGGATGCCGGTTTTCGGAAAAGATCATGCTCACACAGAAAGCTAGCCCGCCGGCGCCATGCCCTTGGCCTTGATGATCGGCAACGCGTCCGGGCCCGACAGGAACTTGACCAGCGCGCGCGCCGCCGCGCCATCCTTCGCCGCGGTTCCGACGCCCGCCGCATAGATCGTGTAATTCTGGATCTGCGCCGGCAGCGGACCGACCAGCGCCGTGCCGGCAACCGGCAGGATTTCGCTGATCTGGTGGATCCCGATCTCGGCTTCGCCGTCGGCGATGTGGTCGGCAACCGCGCCGCCATGCACCAGGACCGCCTTGGCATTGATCTGATCGGCAATACCGAGGCGCTGCAACAAGCCCTCGACATAAATGCCGCTCGAGCCGCCAGCCTTGGGATCGATGAACGCGACCGACTTTGCCGCCAAGAGCGTCTGCTTGAACGCTTCGACCGTCGAAATATCCGGCTTGGGCGCGCCGGCTTTGACCACGACGCCAACGCCGGTCTGCGCCAGATTGGCGCGCGTGCCGGGCACGATCTTGCCCTCCTTGGTGAGTGCGTCGATGGCTTCGGGCGGCAGAATGGCGACGTCGAACGCTTCCTCGCCGGCGCGGATCAAAGCGAGGTGCTGCCCGGTCGTCCGATAGGTGATGGCAAGCGTGTTGCCGCTTTCTTTCTGATATTGCGTGGCAAGCGCGTTGAGCACCTGTTTAAAGGCGCCGCCGCTGGCGACCTTGAGCTCGGCGCTGTGCGATTTGCGGCATGACAGATGAAAGCGCGATCAGAAGTGCAGGTGCAAGCCGCATGTGAACTCCTGGTGTAACCGCCCTCGACGAGGCGCAACCATAACCGGGGGTGCAGTTGCCGGGAAGATCGCACCGACGATGTCGCCTTTGCGCCGCGCGCGTGCTAGCGGAACGCCATGCCGGTTGTTGAGATTGCGCAGCCGCCACGCTACTGCCGGAACGCGGCGCGCTGATCGGGCTTGATCTCGGCAGCAAGACCATCGGGGTCGCCGTCAGCGATCCGGACCGGCGCGTCGCGGCGCCGGTCGAAACCATCGCGCGCCGGCAATTCAAGCTTGACGCCGAGCGCATTCTCGAACTTGCCGCCGAACGGCGCGCCGCCGGCATCGTGCTCGGGCTGCCGATCAACATGGACGGCTCGGAGGGACCGCGCGCGCAATCGACGCGCGCCTTCGCGCGCAACCTCGCAAAACTCACCGCATTGCCGATCGCACTGTGGGACGAGCGGCTCTCCACCGCCGCGGTCGAGCGTGCGCTGATTGCCGCGGACGCCAGCCGCGCGCGGCGCAAGGCGGTGATCGACGCCCATGCGGCAAGCTATATCCTTCAGGGCGCGCTCGACCGGTTGGCGAACCGCGTCCCGTAAACGCTCATTCCGGCAACGCGCGTTGCAGCAGCAATTCGGCTGTCGCGGCGTCGATCTGGGCAGTGCCGTAGAGCGCGCCATGCGGCCGCTCGAGCCGGGTCCGCATATAGGCCGCGGCGACCGCGGCAGGGGCGCTTGCCTTTAATGCCGCCAAGAGGCGATGAGCGCCAATCTGCCGACCGCCGCGCGTGCAGTGGCCTCGCTTGCCGCCTGGAAAGCCGCCGCCTCGGCAGCCTGCAGGCCGGCGTCGGCCGCCAGCGCGGCTAAAAATCCGGCGTCCTCTTCGCGCTTGAGCGCGCGCAGCACGTCGAGGCACATGACGTTGCCGGAGCCCTCCCAGATGGCGTTGACCGGCGCCTCGCGATAAAGCCGCGGCAGCGGGTTCTCCTCGACGTAGCCGTTGCCGCCGAGGCATTCCATGGCCTCGTAAGCAAAACCCGGCGCGAGCTTACAGATCCAGTATTTCGCCGCCGGCGTCATGATGCGCGCGTAAGCGGCTTCGCCGGCATCGGCGGCGGCGCGGTCGAGCGCGCGCGCCAGCCGAAACGCGAGCGCCACCGCGGCTTCCGACCTCGAGCGCCATATCGGCGAGCACCGCGCGCATCATCGGCTGGTCGTAGAGCGGCTTGCCGAAAACATTGCGATGGCGGCAGTGATGCACCGCCTGCGCCAGCGCCATGCGCATCAAGCCGGCCGAAGCGACGGCGCAATCGAGACGCGTCAATTGCACCATCTGCAAGATGGTGCGAATGCCGCCGCCTTCGTCGCCGACGCGCCAGGCAAAGGCGTCGGTGAATTCGACTTCGCTCGATGCATTGGAGCGGTTGCCGAGCTTGTCCTTGAGCCGCTGCAAGCGCAGCGCATTGACCGAGCCGTCGGGGCGGAAGCGCGGCATCAGAAAGCATGTGAGCCCGCCCGGCGCCTGCGCCAGCACCAGAAACGCGTCGCACATCGGCGCCGAAAAGAACCATTTGTGGCCGATGATCGAATAACCGTCGCCGTCCGGCGTCGCCGTCGTGGTATTGGTGCGCACGTCGGTGCCGCCCTGTTTTTCCGTCATGCCCATGCCGAGCGTCATGCCGGATTTTTCCCACCACGGCCGAAACGACGCGTCGTAATCTGCGGGTCACCACTTTCGGTACGATTTTGGCGGCGAGTTCCGGCTCGGCGGCGAGCGCCGCCAGCGCGGCGCGCGTCATCGTCAACGGACACAGGTGTCCGGTCTCGACCTGCGCCGCCATGTAGAAGCGCGCCGCGCGTTCGACTTCGGCCGGCGCCGCCGCGCGCTTGCCGCCTGCGGTCCAGGTCGAAGCGTGCAGGCCTGCAGCGACGCTCGTGCGCATCAAATCGTGATAGGCCGGATGGAATTCGACCCGGTCGCGGCGGAAGCCATCGGCATCGAAGGCATGGAGCTTTGGCGGGTTCTCGTTGGCCTGCCGCGCCAGTTTGAAAAACTCCGCCGTTCCCCACTGCTTGCCGAAAGCCGCCAGCGCAGTTGCCGCGCCGGCCGCGCCATTTGCCTTGACCGCGTCTTGCAGCGGCGCGTCGCTCGTGAACAGATCGACGTTCTCGTAGGGCGGCGACTGGTTGAAAACCTCGTGCGTGTCGAAGCGCGAGCGGATGGCCATGACACCTCCCCGGCGACTCGCCTCGTCTGGGCTGGCAATCGTAGCATGGCGCGGCCACATGAGGTTTCGGTGCATGGCCGAACGCCGCCGGCGCAAGCGGGCTTGCCCCGCCGCGCCAATTGGGCCTATAGCACCGCTTTAATGACAAAAACCTCGCCGCCGACGCGCCATATCATTTCGATCAATGACCTTACCAATAAGGAGATCGAGACGATATTCGAGGTCGCGCAGGGGTTTTTGAAGGAACTCGCCGACGAAAACATCTCCTACCGGATCGGCCGCGGCACCGATTTGGCATCGAAATACATCCTGGCGAGCCTGTTCTACGAGCCGTCGACGCGCACCCGGCTGTCATTCGAGAGCGCGATGCTCCGCCTCGGCGGCGCCAATATCACCAGCGCCGACCCCGCGGTCAGCTCGGCCGCCAAGGGCGAGAGCCTCGCCGACACCATCCGGGTGATTTCCAATTACGCCGACGTCGTCGTCATCCGCCATCCGCGCGATGGCGCGGCGCGGCTCGCCGCCGAATATTCGCAAATCCCGGTCATCAACGGCGGCGACGGCAGCCACGAGCATCCGACGCAGACGCTGTGCGACCTGTTCACGCTGCGCGCCAAGAAGAAGAGCTTCAAGAACATGAAGGTGGCGATTGCCGGCGATCTCAAGGGCAGCCGCACCATCCATTCTTTCGTCTATGCGCTGGCGCGGTTCGGCGCCACCATCGATCCCCTCCCCGCGCCCGGCATGGAACTGCCGCCGCATGTCGACCGCCGGCTGCGCGAAGAATTCCGCTGCCGCATGGTCTCGAAAGATCCCGGGCTACCGCATGGCGGCTCGATCGACGCGCTCTACGTCACCGCCGACCAGCCGCATCAATTGTCGCTTATTCCCGATCCGGAAATCGATTACGGACTGCTGGTCCAGAAAAAAATCGACGCGGTCTATGTCACCCGCTTCCAGAAGGAGCGCTGGACCGAGAAGGAACGGACGTATCCGAAAATCGACGCCAAATTTCTCGACGAAGCGAAATTCTCCGAAGCCAGCGTCATGCATCCGCTGCCGCGCGTCAACGAGCTCGACGCTTCCTTCGACAGCGACCGGCGCGCCGTTTATTTCCAGCAGGCCGCTTACGGCGTTCCCATCCGCATGGCGCTGATCTCGCTTCTGCTGCATCTGCAGAAGACGAAATCGCTGAATCTTTTCAGTGGTGGCTTCGCCAAACCGGATTATCCGGTCTACGCGCAACCGATCGGCACCGGGCTGCAATGCGACAATGCCAATTGCATCACCGGCGATCCGGCGGAAAAACAATATGCCGCCAACAAGTTCTATGTCGTCGACGGCGACGGCCACGAGCACTGCAAGCTGCGCTGCGTCTATTGCGAAAAGGACGTCGGCGAAGACAGCGACGCGCAATTCGTCGTCGGCGATCTTGGGCGCAAGACATTTTCTCCGGGCTTGAGCGCCCTCGCGCGCGCGACGCCGGACAAGCTCAAGCACCTGATCGTCTTTGCCACGAGGCCGACGCCGCCGCGGCGGGATTTGCGCCGCGCGATGCCGCAAAGAAGCTTCGCACGGCATAATATCGCGCCCATGATCGCGTCCACGATCGCGCCCACGATCGCACCAATGTCGCCGACGCTCGAATATGCCGCGGCTTTGGTGTTCGGCTATCTGTGCGGCTCGATCCCGTTCGGCATAGTGCTCACGCGACTGGCCGGCACGCCCGATTTGCGCAGCATCGGTTCCGGCAATATCGGCGCGACCAACGTCTTGCGCACCGGGAACAAGGCGCTCGCCGCGGCGACGCTTGCCGGCGACGTGCTCAAGGGCACCGCGGCCGTTGCCATCGTAATCGCCGTATTCAGCCGCGACGCGGCCATCGCCGCCGCGCTTGGCGCGTTTCTCGGCCATCTGTTTCCGGTCTGGCTCGGCTTTAAGGGCGGCAAGGGTGTGGCGACCTATATCGGGCTTCTGCTCGGCTTCGGCGCCTGGATCGCGCTCGCGGCGTTCTGCCTGCTCTGGCTCGCGGTCGCGGCGGCGAGCCGCTATTCCTCGCTTGCGGCATTGATCGCGAGCGCGGCGACACCGGTGGTGTTGTGGTGGAGCGACGGCGGGCAGCTTGCCTTGCTGTTTTTAGGGCTCACCGTGCTGTTGTGGATCATGCACCGCGCCAACATCGCGCGGCTCGTCGCCGGCAGCGAAGGCAAGATCGGCAGCAAATCGTAAGATTTACTCCGCGGCCACCGGCATCCGCGCCGGCATCACCGGCGCCCCGTGGGTATGCGGGATCTTGTCAGCAAAGACCTCGACAAAGTGGTCGGTCTCGCCGACGCCCGTGTGCAGCGACAGCGCCTCGTCGGTATAGCTCTGCGCGGCGGGGGCGGCGACAATGCGCGCCATGATGCGGCGATATCGCCACACCAGCGCCAGCCATTGCGACGTGACTTTGACAAAGTCGAATGCCCGCCACGGATAGAACACCAGCGGATTGACGATCGGCATGCCGTAACGGCGCTGCTTGCGGAGCTTGCGCCGCAAGAATCCGAATTGCAGCGGATGCACGCCCTCGATGCGGGAGGCGGAGGAAAACATCGTCAGCGAATCCAGAAGCTTGGTCCGATTGATGCCGGAGGCGATGCAGCGGCGCATGATCGTCTCGACATGGGCGTCGGTGTAGTAGCGCTTCCAGGCGTCGGCATAGACCTGGTTCCAGGTTTCTTTCGACATCAGCGGATGCGCGGTACAGGCGTGTTCGAGATCGTATTTGTTCATGTCGGGGTCCATCGGCACCCCCTTCATGTACAGCTTCTTGTGATCCTCGGAACCCGGCAGCGGCGTCAGATAGAAGAATTCGAGAATGTCGATCGGCAATTCTTTTTTGATGATCTCGATGTCGCGCGCGACCGACTCCGGCGTGTCGGTCGGGAAACCCAGAATGTAGCCGGCATAGGTCATCACATGCTGCCGTGCGCCACGCCAGCAGCATCTCGCGGTATTCCCAAATCTTGTTCTGGCGCTTTTTCGCGCCCATCAGGGATTCCGGATTGATGTTCTCAAGCCCGAGGAAGATCGCGGTGCAGCCGGCGCGCGCGCATTTCTCGATAAAATTCGGAATGCGGTGGCACAGCGTATCGACCTGGATCAAGAGCCGGATGTTGAACTTGTCGCGCTCGCGCAGCTCGATCAGCCGGTCGAGGATCGGTTCCCAGTTGCGGTTGCGGGCGAAATTGTCGTCAGTGATGAAAAACCGGGTGATGTTCTGCGCTGCGTTCGCCCGCACGATGGCCTCGACGTCGTCGGGCGTGCGATAGCGCGATTTCCGCCCCTGCACGTTGATGATGGTGCAGAAGCTGCACTGGAACGGGCAGCCGCGGCCGGCATCGAAACTCGAATAGTGGCCGGCGACCCGCGTCACCACCGAACGCGGCAGGATCGGATAGACCGCGGCCGCCATTTCCGGCATGTCGCTGAGATAATTGTAGATCGGCTTCGCCGTGCCCGCCGCGACCTCGCGCAAGATATCGGCCATGCGGCCCTCGGCCTCGCCCGCGAACAGGTGGATGCCGAGATCGAGCGCTTCTTGAAGATCGGCCGGCAGCGTCGGCAGCATCGAAATGCAGCCGGAGATGTGAAAGCCGCCCATGACCACGGTCAGCCCGCCCGCGCGGAACTGCCGCCCGAGATCGAGCGCGCGCGGAAACTGGTTCGACTGCACGCCAATCAGGCCGACCATGCCGCCGCCCGCGGCGCGAATGCGTTTGTGACTCCGGCGACGTCGACGATGGTGTTGCATTCGTCGCAGGCCTCGACCTCGATATCGACATCGGGGCCGAGCACGCGGTTTCGCGCGCATTCCACCATTAGGCCATGGACGCTCGCCAGGCTGTTCGACGGAATAAGCGAGCGCATCCACTGGATGACATAGCCATCGCGGTCGTAATGCGACGGTTTGATCAGAGCGACCCGGAACGTGCGCTTGGCCACGTCCCCCCTTCGGAACCGTGACTGGCCGACTCCCGCGGCCCGCCTGCAAAGCGGCCCCGCGGCGCCGCCGGACTCTGCGGGTTTACCGCCATTTTGCAATACATTACCACGGGCTTCACCCGCCGGCCCGCGATTGTAAGTTATGGTTGTGGCTCAACCAGCGGCCGCAGCTTTGGCTTTAGTTGAGCTCGGGGCTTGGGGGCGGAGTGGATCGACGGCACAACAGCCATCCGTCTGACGGATGAGCAGCGGCTCGACTGGCTGCAACTCATCCGCAGCCAGAATGTCGGCGCCGCGCGCACCTTCCGCGCCCTGATCAATCATTTCGGCGGTGCGCGCGCGCGCTCGAGGCGCTGCCTGCGCTGGCGCGCGACGCGGCGGCGGAACTGCGCCGCAAATCTTTTCGCGCGCGCAGGCCGAGCGCGAGATCGAGGCCGCAAGCCAGCATGGCGCGGCTTTCGTTGCGATCGGCGAGGCCGACTATCCGCGCCGGTTGCAAATGATCGACGACGCGCCGCCGCTGCAGTCGCCGTGCGCGGCACCGCGCGGCGCTGGCGCTGCCGGCGGTCGCGATTGTCGGCTCCCGCAACGCCTCGGCGGGCGGCACTCAAGATGACGCAACGGATCGCGCTCGGATTGAACGAGGCCGGTTTCGTCACGTCTCCGGTCTCGCGCGCGGCATTGATGCGGCGGCCCATCGCGCAGTCTCGAAACCGGAACCATCGCCGTGCTGGCCGGGGGACATGACCGCATTTATCCGCCGGAACATGAGGAGCTGGTCGATGAGATTCGTTCCCGCCGGCATCGCGCTGAGCGAAATGCCGTTCGGATGGGAGCCGCGGGCGCGCGATTTTCCGCGGCGCAATCGGCTGATTTCCGGGCTCGCGCTTGGCGTCGTCATTGTCGAGGCCGCGAAGCGCTCGGGTCGCTGATCACCGCGCGGCTTGCGCTCGAGCAGGGCCGCGAAGTCTTTGCCGTGCCGGGTTCCCCGCTCGATCCGCGCGCCGAGGGCACCAACGGCTCATCAAGCAGGGCGCCACGCCCGTGACCGAAGCGGCCGACATCGTTTCGGTGCTGCAGCCGATCATGGGAATTGAGCTGCCGGCGCGAGAGCCGGCTGCGCCCGACGACGACCCGGCCCACAGCGAGCCGGCGCCGGACGAGCGGACGCGGATCGTCGGGCTCCTGAGCCCCGCGCCGGTGTTGATCGACGATCTGGTCCGGCTGTCCAAGCTCGCCGCGGGTCGTGCGGATGGTACTTCTCGAACTCGAGATTGCCGGACACCTCGAGCGTCATGGCGGCGGACTGGTTTCGCTGCTCTAGTGTTCCTCGTCGGTAGTCTGATCCGCCGCAAGCCGGGCCATTTCGAAAAGGTGCTGACCGATCCGAGACCGTTTCGCTTGGCGAGCTTGGCGAGCTCATCCGCGACCGATGCTATATATTGGGCCACGCGCCGGCGTTTCGCCGGTCTTGGCCGGTTTGGTCGTCATTGTCGTCCATCATATGGCCACCTTATCGGCCGTATGGGCGGATTCGAAGCCGCGCACGCGATGCGTCCGCCTCCCTGCCGGATTCCGTCTCGAATGCGGATATATACCTAAACGCTACCATTTCAACTGTACAACCTATGAGGGTAGCCGATTTGCCCCGATTGGTGCGCATTCGCGGGTTATCACACGCCACTTTCCACCGGTAACGATTTGACAGGTGGGTTTGCATTACCCATGTTCGCGGCGGCCGCGCCGCTTCAAGCACGCTCCAAAGGCTAAAAAGCCGTAAAATCATTGGGTTAGCATGAATCTGGTACTGGTGGAATCGCCCGCCAAGGCGAAGACGATCAATAAGTATCTGGGCCCGGGCTACGAAGTCCTGGCGTCGTTCGGTCACGTGCGCGACCTGCCCGCCAAGAGCGGTTCGGTCGATCCCGACCATGATTTCCGCATGCTCTGGGAGGTCGATCCCAAGGCGCAGAAGCGACTCAACGATATCGTGCGTGCGGTCAAGGACGCCGACAAGCTGATCCTGGCCACCGACCCCGACCGCGAGGGCGAGGCGATCTCCTGGCATGTGCTGCAGGTGCTCCGGGAGAAGAAGGCGCTCAAATCGCAGACCATCGAGCGGGTGGTGTTCAACGCCATCACCAAGCAGGCGGTGACCGAGGCCATGGCGCATCCGCGCGCCATCGATCAGGCCCTGGTCGATGCCTATCTGGCGCGCCGCGCGCTCGACTATCTTGTCGGCTTCACGCTGTCGCCGGTGCTGTGGCGCAAGCTTCCCGGTGCGCGCTCGGCCGGCCGCGTGCAATCGGTCGCGCTGCGGCTGGTTGCCGATCGCGAACTCGAAATCGAAAAATTCGTGGCGCAGGAATACTGGTCGATCGTCGCCACGCTGGCGACGCCGCGCCGAGACACTTTCGAGGCGCGGCTCGTCGGCGCCGACGGCAAGAAGCTGCAGCGCCTCGACATCGGCGCGGGCACCGAAGCCGAAGCTTTCAAGCAGGCGCTCGAAACCGCCAAGTTCTCGGTCGCCTCGGTCGAAGCCAAGCCGGTCAAGCGGCACCCTTATCCGCCGTTCACCACCTCGACCTTGCAGCAGGAGGCAAGCCGCAAGCTCGGTTTTGCGCCCGCGCATACGATGCGGGTTGCGCAACGGCTCTACGAAGGCGTCGACATCGGCGGCGAGACCGTGGGCCTCATCACCTATATGCGTACCGACGGCGTGCATATCGCCCCCGAGGCGATTGCCGCGATCGCGCCAGGTGATCGAAACCGATTACGGCCGCGAATACGTGCCGCCCTCCCCGCGCCGCTACGAGACCAAGGCCAAGAACGCGCAAGAGGCACACGAAGCCATCCGCCCGACCGACCTCGCCTGCCGGCCGCGCGAAACCAAGAGCTTTCTCGATGCCGATCAGGCCAGGCTCTACGAATTGATCTGGCTGCGCACGGTAGCGAGCCAGATGGAATCGGCGGAGCTCGAGCGCACCACCGTCGATATCGAGGCCAAAGTCGCCGGGCGGCTGCTTGAACTGCGCGCCACCGGAACGGTGGTGAAGTTCGACGGCTTCCTCACGCTCTATCAGGAAGGCCGCGACGAAGATCCCGAGGACGAGGAGGCGCGACGCCTGCCGCAAATGTCGGCCGGCGAGCCGCTGGAGAAGCGCTCAATCGCCGCCGATCAGCATTTCACCGAACCGCCGCCGCGTTACTCCGAAGCCTCGCTGGTCAAGCGGCTCGAAGAGCTCGGCATCGGCCGGCCCTCGACCTACGCTTCGATCCTGCAAGTGCTCAAGGACCGCAAATATGTGCGGCTCGACAAGCGCCGGCTTTATCCGGAGGATCGCGGCCGCATCGTCGTCGCCTTTCTCGAAAGCTTCTTTGCCAAATACGTCGAATACGATTTCACCGCCGGCCTCGAAGAGCAGCTCGATCTCATTTCCAATAGCGAGGTGGCCTGGCGCGACGTGCTGCGCGATTTCTGGCGCGACTTCATCGGCGCCATCGACGAGACCAAGGACCTGAAAATCTCGAAGGTGATCGACGCGCTCGACGAGATGCTGGCGCCGCATCTGTTCCCGCCGCGCGCGGACGGCAGCGATCCGCGCGCCTGCCCGACCTGCAGCGGCGGCCGGCTGTCGCTCAAGCTGTCGAAGTTCGGCGCCTTCATCGGCTGCTCGAATTATCCGGAATGCCGCTACACCAGGCCGCTGTCGGCCGGCGACGGCGCGGCGATATCGGCACCAAGAAGCTCGGCGAGGACCCGGTCACCGGCCTCGACGTGACGGTGCGCAGCGGCCGCTTCGGTCCCTATGTGCAGCTCGGCGAAACCGTCAAAGACGCCGAAAAGCCCAAGCGCGCCGGGCTGCCGAAAGGCGTGGCGCCCGACGAGATCGACTCTCGAGCGCGCGCTTGCAGCTGCTGTCGCTGCCGCGCGAAGTCGGCCGCACACCCCGAGGACGGCGAACCGATCCGCGCCGGCATCGGCCGTTTCGGACCTTATGTCCAGCACGGCAAGATCTACGCCAATCTCGAATCCCCCGAAGAGGTCTTCACCATCGGCCTCAACCGCGCGGTGACGCTGATCGCCGAGAAGATCGCCAAGGGTCCGCGCAAGGGCCGCTTCGGCGCCGATCCGGGCCGTCCGCTCGGCGATCATCCGACCAAGGGCGGTCGCGATCGTGGCCAAGAAGGGCCGCTACGGTCCTTATGTCAGCCACGACGGCGTCAACGCGACGCTGCCGGCCGACAAGACGCCGGAGACCATCACGCTGGATGAGGCCGTCGCGCTCGATCGACGCCGGGCCGAGCGCAACGGGCCCGGCCCCGCATGCGCGGCCG
Organism: uncultured Alphaproteobacteria bacterium; assembly: GCA_963743395.1. GTDB lineage: Bacteria > Pseudomonadota > Alphaproteobacteria > Rhizobiales > Xanthobacteraceae > BOG-931. The sequence continues at coordinate 726,853 of CAVUPV010000013.1, read as the reverse complement.
CGCAAGGCCAAGCGGCCTGCGCCGGGCACCGCGCGGCACATCAAAGCGGCCTCGAAACGGCCGGGCGCGACCGCGGCCAAGCGGCCGGGCAGCGCCAAACCGCCACGCAAGACCACGCAAGCTGCCGAATAGTCATTCACGCACACGCGCCATATCTGATGACCACGGGCCGCCGGCGATGGCCCGTGACAGGGCCATGAGCGCCTATGACCCGCCTTCCCTCCCGCGACGAACTTGTCGCCTTCATCCGCGAGCGCAGCGGCGAGGTCGGCACGCGCGAGATCGCGCGCGCCTTCGGCGCCAAGAACGCCGACCGCGCGGCGCTCAACCGCATGCTGCGCGAACTCGCCGAGGAAGGCGCCGATCGACCGCCAGCCGCAAACGGCTGCATCACCCCGGCACGCTGCCGCCGGTCGTGCTCGCCGACATCACCGGGCGCGACAGCGACGGCGAACTATTGGCGCGGCCGACCGAATGGGACGAAGCAGGCGCACGGCGCGCCGCCGGTGATCCATGTCGCGACGCCGCGGCGCGCCAAACCCGGCGAAGTCGCCGGCGTCGGCGACCGCGCGCTGATCCGCATCGACGAAAACAGCGAGGAGGAGACCAGCGGCCGCGTCATAAAACTCATCGATCGCGCCAAGCATCGCATGCTCGGGATTTTTCGCGGCCTGCCGGACGGCGGCGGGCGGCTGGTGCCGGTCGACAAGAAGCAGCTCGGCCGCGAACTCGCCATCCCGCCGGCGCCACCGCCGGCGCGGTGGACGGCGATCTCGTCGCCGTCGAAGTCGCGCGGCACGGCCGGCTCGGACTGCCGGCCGCACCGTCGTCGAGCGGCTCGGTTCGCTCAAGAGCGAGCGCGCCGTCAGCCTCATCGCCATCCACGCCCACGATATTCCCAATGTTTTTCCGCGCGCGGTGCTCGACGAAGCCGAAGCCGCGCAGCCGGTATCGGCCGCGCGCCGCGAAGCGTGGCGCGAGGATTGGCGCGACGTGCCGTTCGTCACCATCGATCCGCCGGACGCCAAGGATCACGACGACGCCGTCTACGCGCTGCCCGATCCCGATCCGGGCAATCGCGGCGGTCATATCGTCAACGTCGCCATCGCCGACGTGGCGCATTATGTACGGTCCGGCTCGGCGCTCGACCGCGAGGCGGTTCGCCGCGGCAATTCGGTCTATTTTCCCGATCGCGTCGTGCCGATGCTGCCGGAGCGCATTTCCAACGATCTGTGCTCGCTGCGCCCGAACGAGGAGCGCCCGGCGCTTGCGGTGCGCATGGTGATCGGCGCCGACGGCCGCAAGCGTTCGCACACATTTCATCGGGTCTTGATCCGCTCTGCGGCGAAACTGCATTACGAGCAGGCGCAGCGCGCGGTGTCAGGGGCTACCGACGAGGTCACCGCGCCGATCGTTGAAAAGGTGCTCGAGCCGCTCTACGCCGCCTATCGGACGGTGGTCCGCGCCCGCGACGAGCGCAGCCCGCTCGATCTCGACATTCCGGAACGCAAGATCGTGCTGAAACCCGACGGCACGCGTCGATCGCGTGATCATGCCGCAACGGCTCGACGCGCACCGGCTGATCGAGGAATTCATGATCCTCGCCAATGTCGCCGCCGCCGAAACCTGCGAGCGCGCGCACGTGCCGCTGATCTATCGCGTGCACGACGAGCCGACGCCGGAAAAGCTCAACGCGTTGCGCGAGTTTTTGGCGACGATCGATATTTCCTTGCCCAAAGGCGGCACGCTGCGGCCGGACGGGTTCAATCGCATTCTGGCGCGCGTCAAAGGCCGCGACGCGAGCGGCTGGTCAACGAAGTCGTGCTGCGCACGCCAGGCGCAGGCCGAATATTCATCGGAGAATTACGGCCATTTCGGCCTCAATCTGCGCCGCTACGCGCATTTCACCTCGCCGATCCGCCGCTATGCCGATCTCGTCGTGCACCGCGCTTTGATCCGCGCCGGAAAAGCTCGGCGCCGACGGCCAGCCGACGACATGGATGTGCGCACGCTTGCCGAAATCGCCGCCAATATTTCCGCCGCCGAACGCCGCGCCATGAAGGCCGAGCGCGAAACGGCGGACCGGCTCATCGCGCATTTTCTGGCCGACCGGATCGGCGCCACTTTCGACGGCCATATTTCCGGCGTCACCCGCGCCGGCCTGTTCGTCGAACTCGACGAGACCGGCGCCGACGGTTTTATTCCGGCGCGCACCATCGGCGACGAATATTTCCGCTTCGACGAAGCGGGCCGCGCTTTTGTCGGGCGCTCGGTAACCCACCGGCTCGGCGATCCGGTGACCGTCGAACTGGTCGAGGCGGCGCCGGTCGCCGGCGCGCTGCGTTTCAAGCTCGTGCGGCCAGCGATCCGCGCTTCGCGCAGCAACGGGACTGGACAGCACGCCGCAACAGCGGCCGAAATTCGTGCGCCGGCATCGAAGTCGCGCAAACGGCGGCAGCGTGAGACAGAACGAGCATGCATGAAAGACGATATTTCCAACGTAAAAGCCGGCGGTACGGCGGCCGATCGCGCCGAGCGGCTCACGCCGTACGACTCGCGATCAGAGCTTTCCGAATGTCCGGCCGCGCGATTCCGCGACGCTCATTTTGATCGACCGCGCCGAAGCCGGTACCGAAGGTGCTGCTCGGCCGCCGGCATCACGTCACCGCTTCATGCCCGGCAAATTCGTCTTTCCCGGCGGCCGCATCGAGCCCTCGGACCGGCTGATGGCGGCCTCGGCGCTGCTGCACGAGCGCCACGTCGCGCGGCTGATGCAACGGGTGAAGCGGCCGAGCGCCGCCAAGGCGGCGGCCTTTGCGCTTGCGGCGGTGCGCGAAACCTACGAAGAGACCGGACTGATGCTCGGCGTTCCGCAGTGCCGGCGCCGATGACGCACGCCGCCCGGCGCCTGGGAGGCCTTCGCCAAGGCCGGGATCCTGCCCGATCTCGAGCGCGATCCATTTCATCGCCCGCGCCATTACGCCGCCGAAGCGGCCGTTGCGTTTCGACAGCCGCTTCTTTGCCGCCGACGTTTCGGCCATCGCGCGGCGCGACGACGGCTTTGTCGGGCCGGACAAGGAACTGGTCGAACTGGTCTGGCTGCCGATTACCGAGGCGCGGCAGCTCGACATGCCGGGCATCACCGCCGTCGTGCTCGAAGAGCTTCAGGACCGCATCGCGGCCGGCATGAGCCACGATCATCCGGTGCCGCTCTACCGCATGCTGCACAAGCGCTTCGTGCGCGAAATCCTCTAGCCGCTAACCGGCCATTTCGGACTTTCGAACGCCGGCGACTAGGTTGCGGCCAAGCCAGCAAACATTGAGGTCTCGATCATGGCCAAAGCACCACGATCAAGGTCAAGCTGGTTTCCAGCGCCGATACCGGCTTCTATTACGTGACGCGCAAGAATTCGCGCACCATGACCGACAAATTGGTGAAGAAGAAATACGATCCCGTGGCGAAAAAGCACGTCGAATTTCGCGAATCCAAGATCAAGTAAGGCGCTCGCACTCGCCTGCTCCGTTCGTCATGCCCGGCCTTTGCTCGTGCATGGCTATTCTCTGTGCACCCAGTCGCATATCCGGCGATTGCCGCAGTCTTAACACCCCCGCCAGTGAGCCCGGCGGGACGGTGCTCGTGAGCACTCGCACCGCTCCCGTCCGCCGAACCCCACACCCGGAGATGCGGCGGACCTGAGCACTCACGTCGGGTATCTGAGCGCCATCGAAACTCGCCGGCCGCTTTGCGCCCGGGAATCCATTCCATTTGCGCATATTATCCGAAGCCGTGGAGAAATCAACGGTCAATTTCGCCAAAAGCGATATTTTCTCGATAAACCACAATAATCGTGATTAATCGCTCCTGAGAAGGCTACTCTTCAAATTATCAATTGGCGGTCAGAGTCGACTACTAATAGGCGGCGTCCGGCACGACCCGGTTTCGGCCGTCGCGTTTGGCGCGGTAGAGCGCCTGGTCGGCGCGCTTGAGCAGATTGCGGCCGTGTCGTCACCGCCGCGCAGGCCGCGATGCCGATCGAAATCGTCACCGGAATGGCGCCGCCCCTGCTCGATGGCGAACGGCTCGGCGGCGATGCGCCGGCGCAACCGCTCCGCCACCATGGCGGCCACCGCCATGTCGGTCTCCGGCATGACGATGACGAACTCTTCGCCGCCGTACCGGCACGCGAGATCGATGCCGCGGATCGATCGTTTGATGCGCAACGCGAAATCGCGCAGCACGTCGTCGCCGGCATCGTGGCCGTGGGTGTCGTTGATCGACTTGAAATAATCGATGTCGATCACCAGCGCCGCCAGCGGCTTGCCGCGCGCGGCGGCCTGCTCGACCAGCGTGCCGAGATGACTTTCCATGAGCGGCGATTGAACAGGCCGGTCAGCGCGTCGGTGATCGCCATCTCAATCGACATCTGCACGTTGTCGCGCAGCCGCTCGGTATAGCGGCGCTTGCGGACCTGGGTGCGTGCCCGCGCCAGCAGCTCGTTCTTGTCGATCGGCCGCATCAGAAAATCGTTCACGCCGATCTCGAGCCCGCGCACCATGCGCGCATTATTGTCGGGTTCGGTGATCGCGAGAATGGGCACGTTGCGGGTGCGATCGAGCGAGCGAACCTGGCTGCACAGCCGCAGCGCGTCGAAATTCTCCAGACCGAGCGAGACGATCAGCAGATCGTAATTGCCGTCGGCGGCGTGGAACAACGCTTCGCTCGGGTCGGCTTCAACCTCGACGTCGTGTTCCTTGGCGAGCATCGCGGCGATACGCTCGTAGGAGGCCGGGCGATCGTCGACGATCAGCACGCGGCCGTGGCGGCCGGTATCAGCCACCGCTTCGCGTTCCGGCGATTCGATGCCGATCTCGCGCGAGGTCACCGCGCGCATGCGCAGCTCGTCGGTGACCATTTTGAGCCGCGACAGCGAGCGCACGCGCGCGATCAGCGCCAGTTCGGGTATCGGCTTGGTGAGAAAGTCGTCGGCGCCGGCTTCGAGCCCGCGCACCCGTCGGAGGGCTGGTCGAGCGCGGTGACCATGACCACCGGAATATGATGCGTCGCCGGATTGGATTTGAGCCGTCGGCACACCTCGAAGCCGTCCATGTCGGGCATCATCACATCGAGCAGCACGAGGTCGCATTCGGCGCGCTCGCAAATCGCCAGCGCCTCCTTGCCGCTCATGGCGGTGACGACATCGAAATATTCCGCCGACAGCCGCGCCTCGAGCAGCTTGACGTTGGCGGGACGTCGTCAACGACCAGAACGCGCGCGGTCATCGTTCAACCTTACGGATTGCCCAGGAAATGACGGATGGTCTCGATGAACTTGCCCACCGAGATCGGCTTGGACAGGTAGGCCTCGCAGCCGCCTTCGCGGATGCGTTCTTCATCGCCTTTCATGGCAAACGCGGTGACGGCGACCACCGGAATGGTTTCGCAGCTCGCCATCGTCCTTGAGCCACTTGGTGACTTCGAGACCGGAGACTTCGGGCAGCTGGATATCCATCAGGATCAGATCGGGCCGATGCTTGCGCGCGAGATCGAGCGCCTCGATGCCGTTTCGGGTGCCGACTGTCGTGTAGCCGTGGGCTTCCAACAGATCGTGGAAGAGCTTCATATTGAGCTCGTTGTCCTCCACAATCAGGACAGTCTTGGCCATCCCCCAACCCTTCGCCGGTCCCCTGCCCGCATCGCTGGCGGCAAGCCGCGAATCGCCTGCTTTCCCCACGTCGCGGCCTCGAAGCTAGTCCCGATATGTTACGGAAAGGCAAATAGAACCCCATGAAGCGGCACGCATCGCAACCCGCCAAGCGGCGGAAATGCTGGCAATTCAGGCGCTTGCCTTCATTGCCGAAGAGCCGGACCGCATGGCCGGCTTTCTTGCCGCCACCGGCATTGCGCCGGAGCGATCCGCGGCGCCGCGCGCGAGCCCGCCTTCCTCGCCGGCGTGCTCGAGCATATGCTCGGCGACGAGAATTTCCTGGTCGCTTTCGCCGACAGCGCCGGGATCGATCCGGCCGAGTCGCGCGGGCGCATCGCGCTCGGCCGCCCGTGGGAACGCGACTTGCCGTAAGGCTTGCCGTGAGCTTCTGCCGCGACTGCCTTGCCGACGCGCGCCGCATGGCGACGCTGCGCCGCCTGCGGCTCGCCGCGACTATTGCGCCACGCCGAACTCGAGACGCTCGCCATCGCCCATGTCGATTGCGACGCCTTCTATGCCACCATCGAGAAAACGCGACGATCCACGTGGCCGCGGACCCGGTCATCGTCGGCGGCGGCAAGCGCGGTGTTGTCGCAACGGGCTGCTACATCGCCCGCACCTACGGCGTGCGGTCGGCGATGCCGATGTTCGAGGCGTTGCGGCTGTGCCCACAGGCCAAGGTGATCCGTCCCAACATCGAGAAATACTCCAAGGTCGGCCGCGAAGTCCGCCGGATGATGCTCGACCTGACGCCGTTGGTCGAACCGTTGTCGATCGACGAGGCCTTTCTCGACCCCTCCGGCACCGCACGGCTGCACGGCATGTCGCCCGCCAAGGCGCTGGCCCGCTTTGCCGCCGCAGTGGAGAAGACGCTCCAGATCACCGTCTCCATCGGATTGGCCAGCAATAAATTCCTCGCCAAGATCGCCTCCGACCTCGACAAGCCGCGCGGCTTCGCGGTGTTGGGTGCCAGTGAGGCTTTGGCGTTCCTGGCGCCCAAGCCGGTGAGCTTCATCTACGGCGTCGGCAAAGTCAGCGCGGCGCGCTATGCGCGGGACGGCTTTCATCGCATCGCCGACCTGCAGAAAACCAGCGAAATCGAATTGATGCGCCGCTATGGCGAGGAAGGCCGCCGCCTCGCCCGGCTGTCCCGCGGCATCGACGAGCGCGACGTCAGTGCCGAGCGCGAAACCAAAAGTGTTTCTTCGGAAACGACGTTTGAGCGCGACCTTGCCGATTTTCGCGCGCTGGAAAAGATCCTCTGGAGCCTGGCGGAGGATGTTTCGGCGCGGCTGAAGGCCAAGGAACTGGCCGGCGCGACGGTGACGGTCAAGCTCAAGACCGCTGATTTCAAAATCCGCACCCGCGCCCGATCGCTGGAATCTCCGACCCAGCTGGCGCGGCGCATTTTTACCGCGGCGCGCGGCCTTCTCGAACACGAGACCGATGGCACCCGCTATCGCCTGCTCGGCGTCGGCGTCAGCGCGATCGTGCCGGCGGATGAAGCCGATCCGGCCGATCTCGTCGACGGCCGCTCGGCGCTGGCCGAGCACGCGGTCGACAGCGTGCGCGCCCGCTTTGGCGACGATGCAGTCGTCAGGGGCCTGGCGTTCGAAAGGCCGGACGAGACGAAAGCCGACCCGTCACGGGCACGGCTTCTGGTCCTTGAATTCCAGCGAGCTGAGCTTGCCGCTGACGACGAAGTCGTTGTAATCGAGCGTCAGAGCGCGCGAAACGCCATTCTCGTAAAGCTCGAAGCCGATCGCATAAGCCGGTGTTTGTTCACTCGAATTGTCCGGCTTGTCCTTCTCGAAATAGCTGATCGTCACCGGCCAGCGCGGCACCGCGGCAAGCTTCGGTTCGGCGGCCGCGGCATCGTCGTGGCCGCGCTCGTCGGGCGTCAGCTTGCGGCCGATCACGGTGAGCGTGTCAAAGACCTTGTCGCCGGTTTCGGAGCCGTCATAGACCGGAAAATTGAGAACGGTCTTGCCGGCGCGTGCGGCATTGATCACCCGCACCATGTGCTGGGTCGGAAACACAACGCCGGCATCGAGCGCGAGGCTTCGCTGCTGCGGCTTGTCGAGGTCGACGGCGGTCTTGGTCGCGTCGTGCTCGGCGTGGCCGTCGACCGAATCGACCAGACTTTCATCGACAAAATTTTCCGAGGTGAATTTGAAGCTTTTGGCGTCGGCGCCCTCCCACGTGGTCGAGCGCAGATCGCTGGTCGAGACTTTGCCTTCGCCGGTGTCGAGTTCCGAGACTTGGCGGAATTCCAGCGAATAGCCCTGGCAGGCATTGCCGTCGAAGTCATAGAGGATGCGGCCGCTGACGCCGGCAATCTGCGAGTTGCCGCGCGTTTCGCCGAGCGACAGGTCGTAGATCGCCCGATGCGGAATAAGTGCGACCGGCGCGGCATTTGCGCGGCTCTTGCGCCCGCGCGGCGGAGATCGGTGCGAGGCAAACAAAGCTGAGAGCAATAACGGCGGCGCGCGATGCCAACGTGTCATCCACGACCATGAACCTATCTCGCTCTGCTCGCTTCGGAGATGGCCCCCGCCTGCCGTTTCTCCCCTCTTGGCCGAGCTAACTCATGCCCCGGAATTGCGGCGAAGATAGGCACCTTGTCCGCCGCCCGCAACAGTCACTCCCCCATAGCGGGATAGGCGCGGCGAGCGCTGATATCCTATGCTATCCTGCACGCCGCTTGCAGGACCTGGAGCGATCGGCGAAGAAAGCCCATTGCGCTGAACCCCCACTTGCAGCGAGGAGCCAATGGCCGGAACGGTGGAGAAGACAGTTGCAGGAGCTCGGCATCGCGCTGCGGAGCCGAAGCCGCCGATCGCCAATTACGTGCCGTTCGTGCGCACCGGCAATCTGCTGACCGTGTCCGGCCAGCTTTGCTTCGACGGCGACGGCAAGCTCGTCGCCAAGGGCCAACTCGGCGCCGGCGTCTCCATCGAGGATGGCCAAAAGGCGGCGCGCGCTTGCGCGATCAATCTGCTCGCGCAGGTCAAGGCCGCGCTCGGCGATCTCGACAAGGTGTTGCGCGTGGTGCGGCTCGGCGGTTTCATCAATTCGGCGGCCGGGCTTTCCCGACGGGCCGAAGGTGATGAACGGCGCCTCCGACGTGATGGTCGCGGTCTTCGGCGACAAGGGCAAGCACGCGCGCTCGACGGTCGGCGTCGCGGCGCTGCCGGCCGATGCCGCGGTCGAAGTCGAGGGCCTGTTCGAAGTGTCCTGAGCGTGTTCCGATCCGTGTCGACTTCACTCGACTGGCTCACCGCACGACCGATCGCGCATCGCGGGCTGCACGACGCCGCCAACGGCATCATCGAGAATACCGCCGGCGCCGTGCGCGCGGCGATCGCGGCCGGCTATGGCATCGAAGTCGACGTGCAGGTCAGCGCCGACGGCGAGGCCATGGTGCACCACGACGATGTGCTCGGCCGCCTGACCGACGGCGAAGGCCGGCTCGATCGCCTGAGCGCCGCGGAGCTGCAAGCGCGTCCCGTTCCGCGGCAGCGCCGAACGCATGATGACGCTTTCCGACCTCTGCGATCTGGTCGCCGGGCGCGTCACCATGCTGATCGAACTCAAAAGCCGGTTCGACGGCGACGACAGGCTGCCCGCGCGCGTCGCCGCAGTGCTCGCCGGCTATCGCGGACCGGCGGCGCCGATGTCATTCGACCCGCGGCAGGTGGCGCTGCTGCGGCATAAAGCCCCGCGCCTCGTCTGCGGGATCGTTGCCGCCAAATACCGCCCGCATCCATATTGGGATCTGATGCCGGCCTGGATGCGCCACGGCATGGGATATCTGCTCACGGGCGTCGTCGCCCGGCCGCAATTCGTGGCCTATGCGGTGGCCGATCTGCCGGCGCTGGCGCCGCTTGTTCGCGCGGCACGTTTTCGGCATGCCGCTGTTGACCTGGGCGGTGCGAACCGCGGCCGAGCGGCGAACGCGCGGCACGCTGGGCCGACCAGATGATTTTCGAGGGCTTTCGGCCATGAACGACGTGCACAATGAGGCCGATGCCGGCGGACGAAGCCATGCCGCCGGATGCGCGAGCTGCGCGTCAGCGTGTGAACGCCAGATGGCGCATCAGCGATGTGCCGCGGCAGTGAGGCGATGCCTGCGGACTAATGCCTGCGCCAATCCGACAGCCAATTCCGCTCAGCGCGATGAACGCCGGTACGTCGCTGCAAGTCCGATGCCGAAGCGAAGGCCCACCCGCGCGCTCAAGAAGTAGATCAAGAAATCGACTATAACCCATTCTATCACACGATTTTCTTGTCCGCCTTGGAAGAATCGAAGTCGGTCGGCGGCCGCACCGGCTGGCAGCCGCAGCATCTGCTGGCACGAACGCCGCGACGGCGCGCTGGTCGCGGCCGCGCCCTGCTACCTCAAGAGCCATTCGCGCGGCGAATACGTGTTCGATCGCGGCTGGGCCGAGGCCTATGAGCGCGCCGGCGGCAGCTATTACCCAAAGCTGCAGGTCGCCGTGCCGTTCACGCCGGCGACCGGCCGCCGGCTCCTGGTGCGCGCCGGGCCCGCATCGCCGAGCGCGTCGGCCAGGCGCTCGCGGGCGGGCTGGTCGAACTGTGCGGCCTGTTCGGCGCTCCGGCGTTCACGTGACCTTTGCGACCGAGCCGGAATTCCGGCTGCCTCGGCGAACTTGGCTTTCTGCAGCGCACCGACCAGCAGTTTCACTGGGAAAATCAGGGCTTCGCCAGTTTCGACGATTTCCTCGCCGCGCTCGCGGCGCGCAAGCGCAAGACCATCCGCCGCGAGCGCCACGACGCGCTGGCGAACGGCATCACCGTGCACTGGCTCACCGGCAGCGATCTCACCGAAGAGGTCTGGGACGCGTTCTTCGAATTCTACATGGAGACCGGTTCGCGCAAATGGGGCCGGCCCTATCTGACCCGCGACTTCTACTCGCTGGTCGGCGAGAAAATGCGCGACCGGATCGTGCTGGTGATGGCCAAACGCGCCGGCCGCTGGATCGCCGGCGCCATCAATTTCATCGGCTCGCACACGCTGTTCGGCCGCCACTGGGGCGCCATCGAGCACCATCCGTTCCTGCACTTCGAGCTGTGCTACTATCAGGCGATCGATTACGCGATCGCGCACAAGCTGCCGCGCGTCGAGGCCGGCGCCCAGGGCGAGCACAAGATCTCCCGCGGCTACATGCCGACGACCACCTATTCGGCGCACTACATCGCCGACCCGGCGCTGCGGCGCGCGATCGCCGACTATCTGGTGCGCGAACGCGCCTATGTCGCGGCGGCCGGCGCCGAGCTTGCCACGCTGGCGCCATTCCGCAAGGATTTCGCCGTCGAGCACGATGAATGAGTAAGCCGAGTGCCAGACATGAACGCGGAGAGCGCGATGGCGAGCTACGACAGAACAATATCTTTGCCAAGATCCTGCGCGGCGAAATGCCGGCGCATAAGGTTTTCGAGGACGACAAGGCGTTCGCGTTTCTCGACATCATGCCGCGCGCGCCCGGCCACACGCTGGTCATTCCAAAATCCCCTGCCCGCACCATTCTCGACATCGCGCCGGACGACCTCGCCCATCTGATCAAGGCGACGCAGACGATTGCGCGCGCGGCGGTGACGGTCTTTGCCGCCGACGGTCTCACCATTCAACAATTCAACGAACCGGCCGGCGGCCAAGTGGTCTTTCACCTGCACGTTCACGTCATCCCGCGCAAGAACGGCGTGGCGCTTGAAGCCGCCGGCAAGCGTCAAGGAAGACCCGGCCGTGCTGTCGGATCAGGCGCTCACGGCTCGCCGCAGCGCTGACGCGTGATTGACCGGCCTCGACGATCGGCGACGGGCCTCAGCCCGTTCGCCCGCGCGAGACGCGCTCGATCTCGGCACGCACCAGGCGCTCGACCATGCCGGGCAGATTGTCGTCGAGCCAGGTCTTCAGCATCGGGCGCAACATCTCGCGCACCAGATCCTCAAGCGTACGGGCGTTCTGCACCAGAACGGTCTGCGCCAGCGCGTTGAAAGCGGAATCGACCGCCGCACTGGTATCGCTGGAAATAAGGCGTCCTCGGTCTTCGCTGACAGCGCGCTGCGAAGGACGTGACGGCTTCTCGCTCGTCTCGTCGAATCCCACGTCGGAACCACCGTCGATGGTGCGAAATTGCGGTGCAGGGGGCGCGGCGCACTCGGTCGGTGCAGGCGATTGAGGCATCGGTGCCGCCATGGATCTCCGTGAGATCGAGGATGTCGGAAGCTTGATCGGCGATGGCGTCGCCACCCATCGGGAATAGCGGCTCTGCCGCCGCGGAAGGTTCGGGTTCGAAGCGCGGCGCGGGCACCGCGCCGGCGGCGCGGAGTAGATCGGCTGCGGCGGCGGCGGCGCTGCGGCGGAGCTTCAGCGCGCGGCGGATCCGGCGCCCGTGGGGTGGATTTGCTGGCGTCGTCGTCGGCGATAATGCGACGAATGGAGGCCAGGATCTCCTCCATCGACGGTTCCTGCGCTTTCGCCGGCTGCGTCATGCGCAAATTCCTTGCTTGCTTACGATTGCGTCTCCGGGTACCGCGGCCGTCGCGAGGTTGCGTCTTACGGCCTCGACGACGGCGAATCACACACGCGCAACTATGCAACGACGCTGACGAGTATGTCATGGCGAAAGTCGAAGGCAAGGCGTGATCTGTGGACATGCGATGCGGAGGAACCGGCCCCGCATGCGACCACTCTTCGACTATCTGCCATCCGGCGTACGCACGCCGATCCACGCGTCCCGCACTTGCTGATAGTGCACCTGCGGATCGTAAATCGTAACGTTGAGCCCGAGCTGCTGCATCGACAGCCCGCCGACGGCCGCCAGCAAAGTGTAGGACGCGACCACGCGGTCGTGCTGCGCCGTCACCAGCGCGACGCGGGCATTGACCAGTTCCTGCTGCGCATTGAGCACGTCGAGTGTCGTGCGCTGGCCGACGCGCGCCTCTTCGCGCACGCCGTTGAGCGCGATTTCGGCGGCGTTCACCTGCGCGGTCGTCGCTTCGATCTGCGCCTTGGCGGCGTCCAGCTGACCCCAGCTCTGCACCACGGTGGCTCGCGCCTGGTCGCGGTTGACGTCGAGATTGAGCCGCTGCTGGCCGAGCGTTTCCTTGGATTGGCGGATCGCGGAATACTCGGCGCCGCCCTGATAGATCGGGACGGTGAAGACGGCCGAGCACCGACGCCGTCGTCTGCTTGAGGACGTTGTAGGCCGGATTGTAATTTTTCGACGCGCTCGCCGTTAGAGCCAGGTTCGGATAGAGCGCGCCTTCGCTGATCTTCACCGCGAGTTCGGCGATATCGATGCCATACGTGGAGGCGAGCACCGACGGGCTCTGCTGCTCGCCTTGATTGATGGCGCCGATCAGCGCCGCGGGTGAAAGCCGGTCGACCGGCGTGCCGGGCGCGAGGTGGCCCGGGTCGACGCCGATGACGCGCCGATAGTTGGCTTCCGAAGTTACGAAATTCGACTGCGCGCCGAGCAACGACGAGCGTCCGGCTGCCAGCCGCGATTCGGCTTGCGCGACGTCGGTGCGCGTGACCTCGCCGACATTGAAGCGGTCGCGGGTCTGCTTGAGCTGCTCGGTAAGCACCTCGACGTTGCGCCGGTTGAGATCGAGAATCGCCTGGTCGCGCAGCAGATTCATATACGACGTCGACGCATCGAGCAGCACTTGCTGCTCGGTGACGCGCAACGTCTCGCGCGCGCCCATCACCTGGCTCTCGGCCTGGCGGGTGCGATTGGCGGTCTGCAAGCCGTTGTACAACGTCTGCGTTGCCGTAGCGCCGATGCCGCGGCTGCCGAAGTCCCTGGCGAGATTGGAATAAGTGACGCTGTTGGGCGACACCGACTGACTGACGGTATCCGACAGCGTGCTGGCGTAATTGAAGCCGCCGCTGCTGGTGACGCTGAGCTTCGGCCGGTAACCGGACAAAGCTTGCGGCACATTCTCGTCGGTCGAGCGCAACGACGCGCGCTGCGCGTTGAGCGACGGATTATTTTGGTAGGCTTGCACCAAAGCCCATTCCAGCGTGTCAGCCGCCGCCAGCGTGCAAGTCGCGGCAACGACTGCAGCTGCCCAGAGTGAGGCTTGCGATCGACCGGATATGCGCTCGCAGTCCTCGTCCCCTCATGACGTAGACACGGCTCCCCACCCGCTTCCGCCCGCCCCTGCGGGTGGATCCTCACAAAAACGAACACACCACCGCACCCGGCCACCAGGGCTGGGCCGAAGACGTGGAACCAGCAACTCTAAGGCGGCCAGCGGAGAGGGTGAAACCCCGCATCTGGGGATGAAGTGCAAAAATCTGGCAGTTGGCACATAAGCGCCACAGGTCATGAACCGGTCGTAGGCAGTTTTCAGCCTAAGAACTGCTGCGTAAACCGCGACATTTGCGCCCGCCGACAGGCCTGCGCAGGCGCTTATGCACCGGTCAGAAAACGAACGCCGGCGTGGCGGCGAAACCCGGCAGAAGGGGAGCCGCGGCATCGAAGATCGGGCGGCCCACAAGATGGCCTTCGACCATCCGGTAAATGATGCCTTTGCCGTTCGGGCCGCGGCCGAAGATGCCAGCAATCCGGCCGTTGGGCTTTAATTGGCGGCCCAGACGCCTCGGGCGCGATCTCGGTCGAGCCGTTGAGTAAAATGAGGTCATAGGGCGCGGCCGCCGGCCAGCCCGCCGTCAACGGGCCGGTGGCGACAACCACCGAAGCGGCGCCGACAGCGGCCAGCGCCGCCTGCGCTCTCGCGCGCCAGTGTTGCATCTTCCTCGAGCGCAACCACTGATCCTACGACCCGCGACAACACCGCGGACGAGTAGCCGGTCGCACAGCCGACATCGAGAACATGATCGGCGCCGCTCACCTGTGCCGCCTGAATCAGTTTGGCGAGCACCATCGGCTTGAGCAGCGCGCGGCCTTTACCGACCGTAATATCGCTGTCGAGATAGGCTTGGCCGGCGACCGCCGGCGGAACGAAAAGCTCGCGCGGCACCGCCAGCATCGCCGCGATCAAGTCGAGATTGGTCACATCGGCGGTGCGAACCTGCCCGTCCACCATCATCCGGCGCGCCGTGGCAGTGTCGAACATGCCCCAATTCCCAATGAGCGATCGGCCGGTTTTGCGACACAGCCCGGCAAAACGCAAGCACCGGGCCGCGCGCAAGCGCATTCCCGGCGCCGCAATGTGTACCGGCCGGCTATGACGATTGTTACGCCGCCGCCGGGAATAATCGCAGCCGTCCGGCCTTTAACTGACCGAGGGCGTAGGCATTGCTTAATCGATTGGGTGCAGTTAACCCATGCGCCGGACGGCCACGTGGCGGAGTGGTTACGCAGCGGTCTGCAAAACCGTTTACCCCGGTTCAATTCCGGGCGTGGCCTCCAGCCTTCGCTACGCGCGCAGTGAAGCGCCGGACCCCGGCGCATGCTGACGGCCCGGCGAGCCGCGAATTTCCTCGCCGACTGACGCTTTCAATGCCGGACCGGCTTTGTTATAGCGCTGCGACGCGAGCCGGCTTTTCCCCGGTAGCTCAGCGGTAGAGCAACCGGCTGTTAACCGGTTGGTCGCTGGTTCGAATCCGGCCCGGGGAGCCAAACCACCATCCACCACACGAGCCCGGCGGAGCCGCGAAAGCTCGGCCCGCGCCGGCGCTCGCCGGCCGCAACTCATCAATTGTTAACCCTGCTGCCCCACCCTCGCGCCTCACATCGACGAGGGACGAAATCATGGCCTACGTGGCTGCCACGGGCGGTTATTGTTCTCCTCGGATGGGGCGCGACCTATTGGCTCCTCACCGCGCTTTCCCCTCACCTCACCCCCGCGATCATTTACCTGAGCGGCATAGCCTGGGTGTTGGCCGGAATTGTCCTGTTCGGCTATCTCTACATGCTGCGCCGCGAACTTGGCCTTTTGCCAAACAGTCCCGCGGTGCGCAGCGAGCGCCATCCGGGCTAAGCGGCTTCTTTGGACGTTTTGGATTAGCCGCCGGCGCGGTTCCAGCCGCGAATCCGATCGCCGTAGACTTCAAAGCCGGACGGCGTCACCACGACGGTATCTTCGAGCTTGATGAAGCCGCGCTGCGGATGCTGCAGCGTCGTTTCCACCGAAACCACCATGCCGGTTTCAAGCGGACGATCCGCGTCATAGGCGTCGTACGGCACCGGCCCGGAATTGGTCAGGCGCGGCGCCTCGTGACTCACAAGTCCCATGCCATGGGCGAGAAATTCGGTGTGGTTGTGCATCTTGGATTTCTGCAGCGTCGCATTCGCCGCCGCATATATCTCCTTGCCCAGCGCACCCGCCCGGATCGGCTTCATCGAGGCTTGTTCGACGGCTTCGACTTCGGCGAGCAAGTCGACGAGTTCGGCATCCGGCTCGCCGATAATTCCCATGCGGCACACATCGCCGATATAGCCGTGATAATTGCCGCCGGAATCCAGCGACAGGATATCGCCCTTCTCCCAGCGCTGATCGGACGGCGCGCGATTGAGGCTCGATCCCGCGGTGATCAGGCAATAATCGAAGGTCAGCCCGCGCGAAGTCTCCTCGCGGCGCAACGCCTCGGTCAGTTCGTTCTTGGTGGCGCCGGCGCCGTGCTTCTTGATGACCGCCTCCATTGAATCGATCACCGCATCCGAGGCGAGGCGCAGCATGTCGAGCTCTTGCGGCGTTTTGACCGCGCGCAGGCGTTCGAGCACGAACAGCGCATCCTTGATCTCGCTGTGCGGAAACGCCTTGCGCAACACCTCGGCGGCATCGGCCGGAATGAATGCAAGCTCGGCGCCAATGCGCTTCGCCTCGGGTGCGATCTTGCGCGCGTAGGCGCCGCCTTTTCCATCGTGTCGACCGAGCCGGAATTTCGCACATGCAGCTCGGACACCCAGAGCGGCGTGTTCTCGTGCTGGAAGCGCTCCATCCGGTGGCCGAAGAAGCCGGCCTTTTGCGGCTCGCCCTTGGCGTAAACGAAAACCGGCAGATACCGGCTCAAGCCCCATCGCGTCCATGGATTCGAAAAAGAACGCGCGATGGCCGCCCATGAGGTACTGGACATTATGCTTCGACGTCGCGATCAGCACGTCCATGCCGGCGTCGTCCATCAGCCGGTCGAGACGAGCGGTGTCGAATGGGGCAACGTTTTGTTTTTTGGTGACGTCGAGCATGAACGATCTCCTTGTGGCGCGCTGGAAGTCGCCATCTCTAGCAAATCCGAAAGCGCCGATGAACCCGCTGTGCCGGCGGGGCCGCATTGAACTCCGCGCGGATCGCGGAACCTAAAATGCCTTCATTTCCACAATTCGGCGCTGGCGAGCCGGGCGCCTTTGACCAGCGCGTCGAGCTTTGCCCACATGATACTCGGATGCACGCGGCGATGGAACGGCCCCTGAGCGAAACCGCAATCGGTGCCCGCTAATCAGGTTCTCGCGTCCGACCAGGCGGGCGAGCCGCACGATGCGTTCGGCGACCAGTTCCGGATGCTCGACCACATTGGTGGCGTGGCTGATCACGCCGGGAATGAGAACCCTGCCCTGCGGAAGCTTGGCGCTTTCCCACACGCGCCATTCATGCTCGTGGCGCGGATTGGCGCCTTCGATGACATAGGCGCCGACCTTCATGCCGAGGATAAGATCGACGACGTCCTTGAGCGGCACGTCGGTGGTGTGCGGTCCCGGCCAGCTGCCCCAGCAGACGTGATAGCGGATGCGGTCGGCCGGCAGGCCGGCGATGGCGTCGTTGAGCACCTCGACCTGCAAGGCGAGCCATTTGCGGTAATCGGCGAAACTCGCCGGCGGCACCATGCGGTCGTAAGTGACGGCGAAGCGCGCGTCGTCGAGCTGCAGGATGAAAGCCGGCATCGATGATCATGCGATATTCGGTCTTCATCGCCGCGCCGATCGCGCGGATCAGTTCCTCGTCGCTCTTGTAGTATTCGTTCTTGCGGTCCGGAATGACGCTGGCCGGCGCGGCGACGGGAAGAAAAGCCTCCGCGACGTCGACAGCTTTGAGCGCCGCCTTGAAATTATCGATGTCGCGCTGCAGCTCGGCCTGTCCGGTATAGGCGATCGGCCCGACGCAGACGGCCTCGACCGTTGTCGCCACGCCTTCGCGCGCATCGAGCTCGGCGTAGAATTCGGCGAATTTCTCGCGGTCGACGCCGCGCGTGAAGGGATTATGGGCGCCGGGCTTGATCTGGCGCCGCTCAAAACCGCTCAGGCGTTCCAGCACATATTGCGACCAGCTGATCGATTTGCCGAACTCGCCGTCGCTGATGACGTCGACGCCGATTTCGGCCTGGTGGCGCACGACTTCGGCGACGGAATTTTTCAGGCACGCATCATAGGCGGCATGGTCGTACGGCTTGCCCGCCTGCTTCAAGCGCAAGAAATCCTGCAGCTCGGCTGGCCGAATAAGGCTGCCGACATGCGTGGTGAGAATGCGATCGACGCTGCGCTTCATTGATGCTCCGGCTCCTGCCCGTCATTGCGAGCGGGAGCGAAGCAACCCGGCGCGGCGGCGTCAATGCTGGATCAGCGCGACGCCGTCGCAATGACGGCGCGTTGCGCGATGGGCGCGATCCCATGAACTTTCAGACAATGACGGCAGGCTTGGCTACGCGGCGGATCTTGCGGCCGACTTGCCGGGCGGAATGGTGACCACATCGGCGCCCGCCCGCTTGGCGCGATCGAGGATGAGCTCGATCGAAGCGATTTCGACACGGTTGCGGCCGTTGTCCTTGGCGCGATAGAGCGCGTGGTCGGCCTGCGCCAGCAGCGCCGAAATATCGAGCACGGCATCGTAGCTGATGACGATGCCGATGCTCACGGTGGCGACCACCGGCCGGCCGTCGACTTCCGCAGGTGGCGCTGGCGAAGGCGGTGCGGATCTGCTCGGCGACCGCCATGGCCCGCTCGCGGGTCGTGTCGGTCAAAAGCGCCGCGAATTCCTCGCCGCCGAGCCGGCCGAACAGATCCATGCGGCGCATGCAGTTGCCCGCGATCTGGGCGAACATCTGCAGCACCCTGTCGCCGACCGCGTGGCCGAACCGGTCGTTGATCGATTTGAAATTGTCGAGGTCGAGCAGCATGACCGCAGTCGGCCGCGGATCGGTCGCCTGCCGTTTGAGCTGCGCTTCGCCGTCCTGCAGGAAGGCGCGGCGATTGGAGACGCCGGTAAGCGGGTCGATCAGCGATGCGGTCTTATGGCGGTGCTCGGTGCGCTCTTTCGCCATCGCCAGCAGGATGAAGGCGATCGAGATCGTGAACAGCAGCGCTTCGAAGCTGAGCACGGTCATCCACACGCTTTCGAACACCGCGTTATTCGTCGTCCACGGCAGCATCGCGCCGAACGGCGTACGCAACAGATACAGCGCGCCATGGGCGAACAGCATGAAGATCGCCGGCCAGCGCGACACCAGAGGCTCGCTGCGCCCGCGCCAGAATTCCCAGGCGGTCGCCCAGGTATAGGTCGTGATGATGCCGGAGCTGAGCAGCACGCGCACGTCCCACGAGCCGGCAACGCTTGGGATGCGGCACAAGACGAGCCACAGAGCCGCGCCGCCGAACAGCAGGATCGGCAGCGGCCGGCGGTGATCGAA
Organism: uncultured Alphaproteobacteria bacterium; assembly: GCA_963743395.1. Lineage (GTDB taxonomy): Bacteria > Pseudomonadota > Alphaproteobacteria > Rhizobiales > Xanthobacteraceae > BOG-931. The sequence continues at coordinate 707,534 of CAVUPV010000013.1, read as the reverse complement.
CACGCGCGCGCCGGTCCAGGTCAGCGCAAAGGCGGTGAACAACAGTGCATTGGCAAGGTCGATCGAGACCAGATCGGAAACCGACCCGTACATGCCGAACAGCATGACCGAGAACGCACGCAGCAGATCGGCAAAGCCCCACCATGCCACCGCGTAGATGGAGGTGTTTTGCACCCACGCGAACAACAACAGCAATCCGAGGATTGCCTCCACGTAGATGGTCACCAGGAACAAGGTATTGACGTCGAGATTCATCGCGCTCAACCACACTGAACCAGACACGGGCAACGTGCTGGGAAACCCCGTCCTTGCCGGCATAGCTCCGGCGCCGGAAACAATCGGTGAATCGAGGGCGCGGTCGAGCCGTGTTGCGCCATTATGGTTGCGACGAGCGTTGCGCGAAATCGCGGTATTTCGGCCAGCCTTGTTTCCAAAATCTTAGTCATCTAGTGTCGCGCCGCGCTCGGGAACTTTTGCCATGCAGCTCGCCAACGGCATCATCGAGGCAATCGGCAACACGCCGTTGATCAAGCTGGAGCGCGTTTCGCACGCGACCGGCTGCACCATCCTGGGCAAGGCCGAATTCATGAATCCGGGCCAGTCGGTCAAGGACCGCGCGGCCTTGTTCATCATCGAAGATGCGGTGAAGAAGGGCGAGCTGCGGCCCGGCGGCGTCATCGTCGAAGGCACTGCCGGCAATACCGGGATCGGATTGGCGCTGGTCGGCAACGCGATGGGATTCCGCTCAGTGATCGTGATCCCGGAGACGCAGAGCCAGGAAAAGAAGGACACGCTGCGGCTGTGCGGCGCGGAACTGATCGAGGTGCCCGCGGTCGGCTACGCCAATCCGAACAATTATGTGAAAGTCTCCGGCCGGCTAGCGGCGCAACTGGCGAAGACCGAAAAGAACGGCGCGATCTGGGCCAACCAATTCGACAATGTCGCCAATCGCCAGGGCCACATCGAAACGACCGGTCCGGAAATCTGGCGGCAGACCGACGGCAAGGTCGACGGTTTTGTCTGCGCGGTCGGCACCGGCGGCACGCTCGCCGGCGTCGCCATGGCGCTCAAGTCGTTCAACAAGAACGTGCGCATCGGGCTCGCCGATCCGATGGGCGCAGCTCTCTACAGCTACTACACGACCGGCGTGCTCAAATCCGAGGGATCGTCGATCACCGAAGGCATCGGCCAGGGCCGCATCACCAAGAATCTGGAAGGCGCGCCGATCGACGTCGCGTTTCAGATTCCGGACAGCGAGGCGGTGCCGATCATTTTTGATCTGCTCGAACACGAAGGCCTCTGCCTCGGCGGCTCATCCGGCATCAACATCGCCGGCGCCGTCCGCCTCGCCAAGGAGCTCGGCCCAGGCCACACCATCGTCACCATCCTCGCCGATTACGGCACTCGCTATCAATCGAAGCTGTTCAATCCGGCGTTTCTGCGCGAGAAGAATCTCCCGGTGCCGCAATGGCTGGAGCGTAAATCGAGCATCAAAGTGCCTTACGAGTAAATTTGCGAATGAACTTCGCCGGTTCGCCAGCGTTAGCCATTAGAGAAAAGCATGTTGAGACCCGAAAACACCCCTACTCCGCTCCCCGCGAGCCGCTGGCTCAAAACGACCGAGTGGCTGGCCGAGCACTTGCGCGATTTTAACGTCGTCGTCGTCGACGGCTCTTATTTCCTGCCGACGCAGAAGCGCGACGCGCACGCCGAATATCGCGCGGGCCACATCCCTGGCGCGGTGTTTTTCGATATCGAGGCGGTGAGCGATCATTCGACGGAACTGCCGCACATGCTGCCCGGCCCCGCCCAATTCGGCAAAGCCGTGGGTGAACTCGGCATCGGCGACGGCGATACGGTCGTCGTCTATGACTTCGACCGGACTGTTTTCGGCGCCGCGCGTGTGGTGGACGTTCCGCTTGATGGGCGCGAAATCGGTTTACATCCTCGATGGCGGCTTGCCGAAATGGAAGGCCGAGAACCGGCCGCTCGAGACCGGCGACGCCAAGCGCGAGCCAAAGCAATTCAACGCCGAGATGAATGTCGGCGCCGTCGCCATGCTCGACGACGTGCGCATGGCGCTGACCGGCGATAGCGTCCAGATCGTCGACGCGCGTTCGGCGGAGCGATTTGCCGGCAAAGCGCCGGAGCCGCGCCCGGGCTTGCGCTCGGGCCACATTCCGCGCTCGTTCAACGTCCCCTATGACCGATTGATCGACAATGGCCGGCTTGGCCCGCGCGACAAGGTCACGGCCGCGTTCACCTCCGCCGGCGTCGATCTCGACAAGCCGATCATCACCAGCTGCGGCTCCGGCGTCACCGCGGCCATTCTGACCTTTGCGCTCGAAGCCCTCGGCAAGGAGCCGAAGGGACTCTACGACGGCTCCTGGGCGGAATGGGGTTCGCGGCCGGATTCGCCGATCGAAGCCGACGAATAAAATGGCTCCGGCCAAACCCGTCGCTCTCGTGACCGGAGGAGCGAACGGCATCGGCCGTGCGGTTGCGCATCATCTCCTCGACACCGGCTGGCGTGTCGGCATCGTCGATCTGCCCGGCAGCGGTTTGCGGCGCGCCTTTTCGGCGCGCAGCCGCAACGTGTTGGCAATCGAAGGCGACGTGCGGCGATGGAGAAGCCGTTTCGAATGCGGTCGGCGCGCTCGTGCACCGCTTCGGCCGGCTCGACGCGGTTGTGTCCAATGCCGGCATCATGATCCGCAAGCCGATCCGCCGTCTGACGCTGGCGGAATGGCATCGCGTCATCGACACCAACCTGACCGCTGCATTTCTGTTGGCGCGCGCGGCCGAAAAACCGCTGCGCAAAGCCAAGGGCGCGATCGTCACGATCGCCTCGACACGCGCGCTGATGTCGGAGCCCAACACCGAATCCTATGCGGCGACCAAAGGCGGCCTTGTCGCGCTCACCCACGCTTTGGCGATCAGCTTTGGGCCCGGATGTGCGGGTCAATTGCGTCAGTCCCGGATGGATCGAAACCAAGAACTACGCCGCCTTGCGCCGCAAGGATCACACGCAACATCCCGTCGGCCGCGTCGGCAAGCCGCAAGACATCGCCGAGATCGTCGCCTGGCTCCTCGACGGAACGCGGTCCGGCTTCGTCACCGGCGCCAATTTTATCGTTGACGGCGGCATGACTCGTAAGATGATCTACGAGGAATAATTCGGCCGCATTGCGGGATATGATGCCGCCATGATCTTCCGCCAGCTGTTCGATTCGACATCCGGCACCTACACTTATCTCCTCGCCAGCCGGCAGGGCGGCGAGGCGCTGATCGTCGATCCGGTGCTGGAGAAGGTCGACCGTTACTTGCAGCTGGTGCGCGAGCTCGACCTCAAACTGGTGAAGGCGGTCGATACCCATCTGCACGCCGACCACATCACCGGGCTCGGCGCGCTGCGCGACCGCACCCATTGCATCACGGTGATGGGCGAGCAAACCCATGCCGATGTCGTGTCGATGCGCGTTGCCGAAGGCGACCGCGTCGAGATCGAGGGTTTGCGTCTCGACGTGCTCTACACGCCCGGCCATACCGACGATTCCTATTCGTTCCGCATGGCCGATCGCGTCTTCACCGGCGACACGCTGCTGATCCGCGGCACCGGCCGCACCGACTTCCAGAACGGCGATCCGCGCGCGCAATACGATTCGATTTTCAACAAGCTGCTCAAGCTGCCCGAGGAGACGCTGGTCTATCCGGCGCACGATTATAAGGGCGAGACGGTCTCGACCATCGGCGAGGAAAAACTGTTCAATCCGCGGCTGCGCGTGAAGTCGATGGATGAATATGCCGAGCTGATGAACAACCTGAAACTGCCCAACCCGAAAATGATGGACGTCGCGGTGCCGGCCAATATGCGGGTCGGCCTGCATCAGGAGGACGTCGCGCGCCAGGGCTGGGCGCTAACCGCGGCCGACGCGATCGCATTGTGCGGCCGCGCCGACGTCGCGATCATCGATCTGCGCGAGATTAGCGAGCGGGAAAAGCACGGCGTCATCCCCGACTCGCTGCACGCGCCCTATCCCAACCTGCAGCGCGACATCGGCGCCGGCGGCATGCTGCGCGAATTGGCCAAAACGTCCGGCAAGCGCATCGTGTTCTACTGCGCCTTCGGTGAACGCTCGGCGATGGCGGTTCGCGCGGCGCAAGACGCGGGGCTTAAAGCCGCCTGTCATATCGAAGGCGGCATCGATGCCTGGAAAAAAGCGAACGGTCCCCTGGCGCGGTAACGACACGGCCGATTAGCAAAAATGCGAAAGCCGCAGGAATTGCTCCTGCGGCTTCCGTCGTGCGCTCGCTGCAGGGAGGGGAAATTCAGCGAGCGCCGGCAAATTCACGCATGCACGATTAGAGTTTCGAGCCCTGATCGCCGTCGCTATCCGACAGGTTTTGCATTCGCCCGCCCGGCCCGCCGTTCTGGCCGAAGTGACGTCCGCCGTGGCCCCCACCGTTCCCGTCGCCGCCTCGGCCGTAGCCTTCCGCGTGACGCGAGCCCTGATCGTTCCCGGCGTGCATGTGATGGTGCGGGCGCAGCATTCGCGCCAGCATCATGAAGCGGCCTTTCTGCGAATCATCGAGGGTCTGGTAAAGCGGCGCGCCGGCGTCGGCGATCTTCTTGAGCGCGGCGCTGGTCTTGGACATGTTGTCGGCACGCCGCGCCATCCGGTCGAACGGCGACGTCGGCGGCGTTTGGTCGGCAGACTGACGCGCCTGGATGCGCTGAACGCGCAATTGCACGAGATCGCGCACGGCCTGCTCGAACGGCGGCCAATTCTTCGCCTGGTCCGGCGTCATTTCGAGACCGGCCTTGAGCGCGGCGATGCGCGCGTCGGCGAATGCGGAGACGTCGGCGGCGCTCGGCCGATGACGGTGTTCGAAGCGGGCGCCGCCGTCACCGTAACCACCGTGACCGCCGTAACCCTGTTGCGCGTACACATACGAAGAGCCGGCGATGGCGAACAGTGCCGTCGCGGCGATGACTGGCTTGAGCATTGTGATCCTCCTCAGATCTCGGATGTGAGGAAATAATGGACTGCGCAGGCAATTAAACAAGTTAAACTTTGGACAGGTGGAATTTACTGCAAGATTACAGGTCTGTAATCTTCAATAGTCAAAGTACTAGATAGGGTATTTATACAGTAAAGAATGCGATCTGTAGTTTGTGCGTCGCAACGATTTTTCGTAGTGCGAGCGTCTTATCGCGGCGGCTCAACGTATAACTTGCTGCAAAAACAGCCGGGTACGTTCGTGCTGCGGATGGTCGAAGAATGCTTGCGGCTCGTTGATTTCGACAATCTGTCCGTCATCCATGAAGATGATGCGGTCGGCGACCTGGCGCGCAAAACCCATCTCGTGGGAAACCACCAGCATGGTGATGCCGTCGCCGGCGAGTTCCGCCATCGTATCGAGCACTTCCTTCACCATTTCCGGATCGAGCGCCGACGTCGGCTCGTCGAACAGCATGATGTTCGGGTTCATGCACAGCGCACGAGCGATGGCGACGCGCTGTTGCTGGCCGCCGGAAAGCCGCGCCGGATATTTGAGCGCCTGCTCCGGGATTTTGACGCGCGTGAGATAGCGCATGGCGAGCTCCTCGGCGTCCTTTTTCGGCATGCGGCGGACCCAGATTGGCGCCAGCGTACAGTTCTCCAGCACGGTGAGATGCGGAAACAGATTGAAATGCTGAAACACCATGCCGACATCGCGGCGCACGGCGACGATCTGCTTCGGATCGTCGGTCAGTTCGATGCCGTCGACGACGATGCGGCCGCGCTGCCAGTCTTCGAGACGGTTGATGCAGCGAAGCAACGTCGATTTGCCGCCGCCCGACGGACCGCAGATGACGATGCGCTCGCCGCGCGCCACCGTCAGATTGATGTCGCGCAGGACGTGAAACTCGCCGTACCATTTGTGCAGGTCGATGATTTCGACGGCAAGCTCCGCCCTCGGCGGATCGGCGCGCGGCGTATCGGAGCTGTTTTCCATAGCGGACAATCTCACCGCCGATGCGCGCGCGCCAGCCGCGCTTCCACGCTGCGGGCGTAGCGCGACATGCCGTAGCAGCAGATGAAGTAGAACAAAGCGGCGAAAGCATAGCCGGTGACGCTGGTGATCGGCGTCGCCCAATGCGGATCGATGCGGGCCACTTCGATGGTGCGCAGAAAATCGAAAATTCCGACGATGAAAACCAGGCTGGTGTCCTTGAACAGCCCGATGAACGTATTGACGATATTCGGCAGCGTCACGCGCAGCGCCTGCGGCAAGATCACCAGCGCCGTCATGCGCCAATAAGCAAGCCCGAGCGCCCCCGACGCTTCGTATTGCCCGCGCGGGATCGCGACCAGGCCGCCCCGCACCACTTCCGCCATATAGGCCGAAGCAAACAAGGCGACGCCGATCAGCGCGCGCAGGAGCTTGTCCGGCGCAAAACGCTCGGGGACGAATAGCGGCAACATCACGCTCGCCATGAACAGCACGGTGATCAGCGGCACGCCGCGGACAAATTCGGTGAAGGTCACCGAAAACAGCCTTAGCACGGGCATGCCGGGAACGGCGGGCGAGCGCCAGCAGGATGCCGAGCGGCAGCGAGGCGACGATGCCGACCGTCGCCACGACGATGGTCACCAGGATGCCGCCCCATAACGAAGTCGGAACGCTGACCAGGCCGAGCAACGGCGCGCCGCTCAGAAGCAGAAACGACAGGATCGGCAGCACGATAAAGAAATAGAGGGCGCCGATATCGCGGCGCGGCGCCGAAAGCCAGCCAAGCCAGACCAAGCCGAACGCCAGCGCCAGGAAAAACAGATCGACGCGCCAGCGCAGACCGAGCGGGTAGAAGCCATAAACGAAATAGGAAAACCAGACCCGCACGAAAGCCCAGCACGCGCCAGGCTCCGGATTTTCCGGTGAAGCCAGGCAAGCTTGACGGTCGCTTCCGGACCACACCGCATCGATCAGGAGGAACCGCAACAACGGCGGCACCACCCACAGCGATCAATAAAATGCACACCAGCGTGAGCGCCGTGTTGCCCCACGACGAGAACAGATTGGCCCGCAGCCAACCGGCGATACCGCCGCGTGCCGCCGGCGGCGGCGGCAGGCGCTGCGCCGGCGCCTCGCGGACGTAAGCGCTATCGGCGATTGCGGCCATCGCGTTCAGCGCTCCACGACATTGAGACGGTACCCATACAGATTCATGAGCAGCGAAATCGCAAGGCTGATGGTCAGATAGACCGCCATGGTGATGGCGACGACTTCGACGGCCTGGCCGGTGATGTTGAGCACGCTGCCGGTGAAGACCTGAAAGAGATCGGGATAGCCGATGGCGACGGCTAGCGAGGAGTTCTTGATCAGGTTGAGATATTGGCTCGTCAGCGGCGGCACGATCACGCGCATCGCCTGCGGCACGACGACAAGCCGGAGCGTCCGCCCTGCCGGCAAGCCGAGCGCCTGCGCCGCTTCGGTCTGGCCATGCGGCACCGCCAGCACGCCGGCGCGCACCACCTCGGCGATGAAGGCCGCGGTATAGACGGTCAGCGCGAAAAGAAGCGCGACGAACTCGGGGAGGATTTCGACGCCGCCCATGACGTTGAAGCGGCCGACTTCCGGATAGCTGAAGCGGATCGGAAAGTCCGTCAGCAAGGTCAAAACGACAGGGCGGGCCGAGGATCAGGCCGAGCGCCGGCCACAGAATTGGCGTCTGCTTGCCGGTCCGGTCCCGGCGGCGGCGCGCCAGCACGGCAAAAATAACGGCCGCCGCAATCCCGACAAGGAGCGCGATCACGACATAGCGAAAACTCGCGGCAAACTCCGGCTGCGGCAAGAACAGTCCGCGATTGTTGAGCATCCCGCCGCCCGGCAGCGCGACGCTGCCGCGCAGTTGCGGCAGCGATTTGAGCACGGCGTTGTACCAGAACAAAATCTGCAACAGGAGCGGAATGTTGCGGAACAATTCGACGTAACCGCCGGCCAGGTGCGCCACCAGCCAATTGCGCGACAGCCGCGCAATGCCGACGATGAAGCCGAGCACGGTGGCGAACACGACGGCGATGCCGGCGACCAGGAGCGTGTTGAGAAGGCCGACCCAGAACGCATCGCCGAACGTCGACGTGCTCGACGAATAGGGGATGAGCGTCTGGCTGATGTCGAAGCCGGCGGTATTGTTCCAGAAGCCGAAACCCGACGCGATATGCGCCTGCGTGAGGTTTTGCGCCGCATTGATCGCCGCGCCGTAGGCGAGGCCGCCGACCACAACGACCAGGCCGATTTGCAGCGCGGCGTCGCGAATCCGGCGCGCATTGCGTGCGGAACGTTGGGCGATCTCAGTCATCGGCGGGCCCGCGGCGGCGCCGGCCGGCGAGCGCCACCGGCTCAGCGAACGGGAATGCCGTATTGCAAGCCGCCCTTGGTCCACAGCGCGTTGAGCCCGCGGGCGATCTTCAGCGGCGAGCCCTGGCCGACATTGCGCTCAAAGCTCTCGCCGTAATTGCCGACGTTTTTGATGATGCGATAGGCCCAATCATTGGTCAGGCCCATCGCCTGGCCGAACTGGCCTTCGACGCCGAGCAAGCGGCGGATATCCGGCGTGGCGGACTTCAACATGTCGTCGACGTTGCTTTGGTTCACGCCAAGCTCCTCGGCATTGACCATGGCGTAATGCGTCCAGCGCACCAGGTCTTCCCAGGCATCGTCACCCTGGCGGACCGCCGGAGACAGCGGCTCCTTGGAGATGATCTCCGGCAGCACGATGTTCGCGTTCGGATCGGTCAGCCGCAGCCGCTCGCCATAGAGGCCGGAGGAATCCGTGGTGTAGCTGTCGCAGCGGCCGGTATCGTAAGCCTTGACCGCTTCGTCCGCGGTCGCGAACGTCACGGTTTTCAGCGTCATGTGGTTGGAGCGGAAATAATCCGCGAGGTTGAGCTCGGTCGTGGTGCCTTGCTGCACGCACACGGCAGCATTGTCGAGTTCCAAGGCGGAGTTCACCTTCAGCGCTTTGTGCACCATAAAGCCCTGGCCGTCGTAATAATTGACGGAGGCGAAATCGACGCCAAGCGACGTATCGCGCGACATGGTCCAGGTGGTGTTGCGCGACAGCACGTCGATCTCGCCGGATTGCAGCGCAGTGAAACGATCGGCCGCGGTCAACGGCACGTACTTGACCTTGGTCGGATCGTTGAAGATCGCCGCCGCGATGGCGCGGCAGAAATCGACATCGAAGCCGGTCCAATTGCCTTGCGGATCGGGCATGCCGAAGCCGGCCAGCGTGCCATTGGCCCCGCAGATCAACTGGCCGCGATCCTGAACCGCCTTAAGTGTCTGCGAGAAGGCCGCTTGCGTGCCGAACGCCAGTACCATTGCAATGGCGAATGCCGTAGCTACACGTTTCATGACCGGACCTTTCAGCATGAGGCGTGCGCCAAGCCCGGCAATCGGGAGCGCACGAGGCAGTGACCCATCCGCGGCCATCTGAGGACGATCGCGCTTGAAGGTCAAGGGGTTGACGGGAGCCGCCGATGCCGGAGTAATGGCGCGGGCGCACGGCATAGCGGGCCCCTGCGAAACGCGCGAGACACGGCGATGAACGATAAATCAAACGGCGGCCGCTCCAAATCCCGGCGCCCCGACACCAAGGTCGTCACCGCCGGGCGCGATCCGAAATCCTATCACGGCTTCGTCAATCCGCCGGTCTATCACGCCTCAACGGTGCTTTACCCGAGCGCCGAGGATTTTCTGGCGCACCGCGCCCGCTACCAATATGGCCGTCGCGGCACCCCGACCACGGAGGCGCTCGAACTCGCGCTGCAGGAGCTGGAAGGGCCGCAATGCGCCGGCGTCTCGCTTTTGCCGTCCGGGCTGGCGGCGATTTCGACCGCGCTGTTGTCGCTCGTGCATGCCGGCGACCACGTGCTCGTCACCGACAGCGCCTATGGCCCGACGCGCAATTTCTGCGAGCAGATACTGAGCCGGCTTGGCGTCACCACCAGCTATTTCGAGCCGACGATCGGCAGCCGCGATCGCCGAACTAGTTGCGGCCCAATACGCGGGCCGTCTTCCTGGAATCGCCGGGCTCGCTGAGCTTTGAAATGCAGGACACCGCCGCGATCGCCAAAGCCGCGCATGGCAAGGACGCGGTCGTGCTGATGGACAATACCTGGGCGACGCCGCTCTATTTCCGGCCGCTGGAGCACGGCGTCGATCTCGCCATCCAGGCCGGCACCAAATATATCGGCGGACATTCCGATCTGATGCTCGGCACCGTATCGGCCAATGCGGCGACCGTGGCGGCGCTGAAACATACCGTTCGTTTCACCGGCCTGCACGAAGCGCCGGACGACACTTATCTCGGTTTGCGCGGCTTGCGCACACTCAGCGTCCGGCTCGAGCGCCACTATCAATCGGGCCTGGCCGTCGCGCGCTGGCTCGAAGAGCGGCCGGAAGTGTTGCGCCTTCTGCATCCGGCGCTGCCGAGCCACCCCGGACACGCGATCTGGAAGCGGGATTTCACCGGCGCGTCCGGACTGTTCAGCATGGTGCTCAAGCCGGTGCCGCAAAAAGCGGTGTTCGCCTTTCTCGACACGCTCGAACTGTTCGGCATCGGCGCGTCGTGGGGCGGTTATGAAAGCCTTGCCATTCCGTTCGACTGCACGCCGCTGCGCACCGCGACGCGCTGGGCGCCCGGCGGACCGACGGTGCGCTTTCACATCGGCCTGGAGGCGGTCGAAGATCTCATCGCCGATCTCGAGCGCGGCTTCGCGGCGCTAGCCGCCGCGTGCGCATGACCGGCCTCACGCCGCGGCGGTAGCCGCCTTGCGATCGCGCATGACGAAATAAAGATTGCGCAGATAGACGAAGACGCCGAACGCCTGGCCGGCGATAAACACCGCATCCTTGCGGTAGAGCGCATAGACCAGCAGCAGCAAGCCGCCGAAAATCGAAAGCACCCAAAATGCCAGCGGAATGACGCTGTGGCCGGCCCGCTCGGAGGCAATCCATTGCACGACGAAGCGCGCCGTGAACAGGAGCTGGGCGATGAGACCCAGAACCACCCACCAATCGAGCCTGGTGAAAAACACGTCCACCAGATAGGCGCCGACCGCGTGCGACATATCAATGAGCAAGGGTAACCTCCTCAGATTGGGGAACGCGCCGTTTACGCCGGATCAGCCACCACACGCCGGCGAGGTCGAGAATGCCGATCCACAGCCGGTCCCAAAACCCGTAATTCGACACGCCGTGATGGCGCGGCCGGTCGATCACATCGACATAGCCGATGTCAAAACCCTCGCGGCGGACGAGCGCCGGCAGGAACCGGTGCAGTCCGTCGAAATACGGCAGCGACAAGAACAGGTCGCGGCGGAATGCCTTTAGCCCGCAGCCGGTATCGCGGGTGCCGTCCTTGAGCACGGCGGCGCGGACGCCGTTGGCGATGCGCGACTGCAATTTCTTAAATCCGGTCGCCTTGCGGCCGACGCGCTGGCCGGCGATGAGCCCGATGCGCGGCGCGCCGGCTTCCAGCGCCGCGATCAGTTCGGGAATGAACGCCGGATTGTTCTGGCCGTCGCCATCGAGCGTCACGATCAGCGGCGCCTGCGCCATGGCAACGCCGGTGCGAATGGCCGCCGATTGGCCGCAGGACTTTTGATGGCGGATTTGGCGCAGCCACGGGCGATCCGCCATCAAGCCCCGCAATTCCGCTTCGGTCGCGTCGGTTGAGCCATCGTTGACATAGACAATCTCGAAGGCGCGGTCCGGGAGTGCGCCCTGCAACGCGGCGGCAATCTCCGCGACGAGCGGAGCGACATTGCCGGCTTCGTTCCGCACCGGGACGATCACCGAGATTGCGGGAGGCGGATCGCGCCCGTTATTTTGCGCCATGGGGCAAGCTTCTAAAGGGCATCCGGCCCCGGTTCAATCGGACGAGAATGCTTATGTTTTCAAACGGATAGATTATAGGGCGGCAATCGCCTCGCCGAGCGCCGCCCTGATCCGCCGAAGCGAAGGCCCCGGATAGGCCCGCAGATCGCGCGCGCAGAACAACAGCCGTCGCCCGGCAAACCAGCGCCGCACCAGACATGCCCCGGCGACGCCGACCAGCGCGCCGGCAATGACGTCACTGGGGTGATGGGCGAGAACGAACACCCGGCTGAGCATGATAATGAGTGCATAGACCCACATCACGCCGCGCGTGGGCGGCCAAATGGCTCCGATGGCAATCGCCGCGGCCGCCGCGTTGGTGGCGTGACCGGACGGCATGCTGGCGTATTCCGGGCGCCAGATGAACGGCATATAGGCGAACGGATCGTCATAGCTGCCGACATAAGGTCGAGCGCGGCCGATCAATCGCTTGACGATGGTGACGAACAGGCCAGGCACACCGACGGCAAGAAACAAAAAGCCGAAACGGACGGCGAGCGCCGTAAGCACGCCTCTGCGTCAGCGGCGACAATTTCGGCGATTTTATCGCCGCGAGGCACAGCACAATGAAGCCGAATGGAATCAGGAACCACCCGCCGAGGCCGAAATTGGTGATCTTCTCGAAGGCCGCTCTGAACCATGACGGCTCGTGCCGAGCCCAATCGCTCGCCGCGGTATCCAACAAAAACATAGAAGCCACCACGGCGACCAACGTCACGACGGTTGCGGCCATGGCGGGCAGATGCGGCCGGAACATGCTCAGGCGCGGCGGCGGCGTAAGGATACGGATCCACAGATCCAGATTGTCGTGCGCATTTCGCGCCAGGATCGATCCGACTCCGGATAGACCCGGCGCGCGCGGCCTCCGCTTCATCGCACTCACACTATCTGGCGGCACATCGGGCCCATTCACGGCGTGCCCGCCGATTGGAAGACCGCAAGGGTAATCGGCTTGCCGTTTGAGATGATATAGCCCTCGACGCGCGGCCCGCGGCTGTAACGCAACCCGATCGCCTCGGCGCGCAACGCGAAATCGCGCTCCTGCCTGGCGTCGACGAAGGCAAAGCGGCAACTGCTTTCGCGCAGAAAATCGGCCGCGCCGGCCGCATCGGTGAAGCGGATCGTGGTGCCGGCCAGAAACACCAGGCTCGGCTCTTCATAGCCGACGCTGGCGGCGACCGGATGCGCGCAACCGGAGTCGTGCAGCACCTGCGCCAGCGCCACGCTCGGAAACGCCGGCGTCAGCGACGGTATGACCACGGCATAAAGCCCGACCGCCATCAACACCTGCGCGGCGGCGGCGCGCATGAAGGCGCGTTCGGCGCCGTCGTCTTCGTACAATTGCCATGCGAACAGGCCGCAGACGATCGCAGCGGCGAAGAACGGCCACGCCAGCAGCGCAAGATCGCGATCGACCACGATCGCTCCGATCACCGCGACAATGCTGAGGACGACCGGACCGAGGAACCACCACATGACGCCGCGCACCAGCCACGGCCGCCGCGACAGAACTTTTGTCTCGACCGCGCCGGCGATGAGAATGGCGATCGCCGGGTAAAGCGGCATCACGTAATGCGGCAGCTTGGTCACGACCAGTTCGAACACGATCCACGACGGCACGAGCCACGCCAACAGGAAGCGCGCGGCCGGTTCGCGCCGCACCGCCCACACCGCCGGCGCCGCCAATCCGGCCAGCATCGAGGCGGGAAAGAAGGTCGCGAAGAACAGAACGAAGTAGAGCCCGGGCGGCGCACCATGCGTTTCCTGCGAATTGGCGACCTTGGCGAGCATATCCCCGCCGACCGAACCGACCAGGAATTGGTCGCCGACGCGCAGATAGATCGCGATGAACCACGGCAGCACCAGAAGCAGGAGCCACGCAATTCCGGGCAACGGGCGCAGCGCCAAAAGCCAGCGCGCCGAGCGGTCGAGGACGCACAAGCTCACCGCGGCAAGCCCGACCACCATCAGGATGAGCGGACCTTTGACCAAAATACTGACGGCGAGCGCCGTCCAGAACACCGCGAGCAGCCCCAAGCCCGGCAGCGGATCGTTGCGGCGCGGCGCCAGATAAACGCGCGCCAGCACGCTCATGGCGAGCACAACGGTGAACAGCAGCACCGCGTCGGTTTTTGCCAGCCGCGCCTCAACGCCGAGAATTGTCGAGGTCATCATCATCAGCGCGGCCAGCACCGCGCCGCGCCGGCTGACAAAGGCGAGCGCGCACCAATAGGTCGCCAGCACGGCGCCCACCGCGCCGATCAGCGACGGCACGCGATACAACCAGATGGTGGTGCGTGCGTCGCGCAATCCGAGCGCGCTCGCGGTATTCACCACGGCCGCCTGCAGCCAATAGATGCCGACCGGTTTGCGGTAGCGCACGTCGTCCTGATAGCGGATGTCGACGTAATCGCCGGTCTCGATCATTTGCTTGGTCGCCTGCGCGAAATAGGCCTCGTCGCGGTCGACCGGCGGAATCTGAAAGAAGCCCGGCAGAAAGGCGATGAGCGAGACGAAGATCAGCATCACAGCCGCGCGGCGGCTCGATCCCGCGGCGTAGTCGAACAGCGCGGAGAAGCCTCTGGCGGGCCAATAGGTCCGCGGCACCCGGCTGCTGGTCGTGCTCATGTCGTTGCGGCGTACACGCCTGGTTTATCCGGCTTCGCGCGACTAGCGCTCGATGAGCTTCCAGTTCTGGTAATAGACGAATTTGAAACTCTGAGTCAGAAAACGGATACCGGAGATAACGGCGCGCATGACACCCGGAAAAGGCGTCGGGCGGATCATGTCGACGAACAGACAATAGCGCGTCTGGTCGGTTTCGTTGAACGACTGATGCAGCAGCGTGTCATCGAATATGAAAAGCTTGTTTTCACGCCAATAGCTGGTCTTGTCGCCGACGACGATGTAGGCGGAGTCATCGTTCATGTCGTTGAGATTGTACAAAATGCGCAGCGACGCCCGCATGAATCCGAAATGCAGCGAGGTCGAGACCTTCTTATTGAAGACCGACACCCCGATCGTCTCGATATACTTCCACGGCCGGCGGAAGCCCGGCACATCCAGGATGGTTTGCTTGTCGACGCCGTACCAACGGAAGAAAACCATCGTGCGCGGAAATTTCTTCACCGCCTCTTCCAGTTGCGCGACGATATTCGCCTCTTTCGCGGCCTCGATCAGTTGCTTCACCTCGTCCTGATAGGCGGGCGGCAAATCCTCCAGCCGATAGACGCCTTTGTTGACATAAGGCAGCGACAGGAGATCGAGGAGCGTGTTGAACGGCGACAGCAGCCAGGTCGGAAAACCGTTGCCGATGAAATAGCGGCGCAGCGTCGAAAGATTCCGTCCGGTGTTGCGGCTGACGTCATAGGCGCCGCAGACCAGGTAAAACAGCGCGATTTTCGGAAAAAAGTAAGCGAACGGGGCAAGCACGCACAGCGGAAACAGAATCCGCCGCATGGAGAATTTCCATATCCTGACGGCGAGCGCTTTGCCCGTCGGTGTTGCAGCGAGCGTCGTCGTACTCACGGATTGTTTCCCGAATTGAGGCGATGCCCGGAGTTCAGAGCCGTCCTGTCCAGTAGCCCTTTTTGGAATTGTTGGGAAGCCCCAACCTGCCAATGATCGAAACCGCAGGCCCCTGCCAAGACCCTGTCCGACAAGCAATTTCAGCCCGCGCCGGGCGCTGGCTGCACATTATCTTGGCGCTGCCTGGACAGAGCCCGGCGCAGCGGCGGCGCCGTCCTCGACCCGCACCACAACGCTGTCGCTCGCCCCCGAGGCGTCCAGCACCGTTACGCGCGAAAATCCCGGACCGTCCGGATTGAAGAACAGGCTGCCTCGCCCCTCATTCGCAACCGGCACGCCATTGACGAGCACGGTCAGCGGCGGAACGGCGCCGGACACCTTCAAAGCGACCGGATCCGGCTTGCCGTCGGTGCCGGCCAGATCGAGCCGCGCACCGTCGGGCGGAAAGATGATGTGCAATGGCGGCTGCGCGGTCTCGCCGGCGAGCCGCCCCGGCTGGAACTGCCGCAACGGCGGCGGCAGTCTCGCATTCGATGTCACGATCGCGCCGCGAGGGCGGATGCGGCAACGGTGCAACCGGTCCGCCGAGGCGCGCGAAAGCGTCGAACAGGATCGGCGCCGCCGCTTCGCGCCCGACCAGACCTGGCACCGGTGCGCCGTCGGGACGGCCGACCCAAATGCCGATCGTGTGCTTGCCGTCGAAACCGACGGACCACGCGTCCCGGTAGCCGTAGCTGGTGCCGGTCTTGAATGCGATGCGCCCGGCAACGCCGTTTTCCGGCGGCGGCGAGCCCAACAGCACGTTACCCACATACCAGGCTGCGACCGGCTCCATCAGCCGGCGCGTTTGCGGCGCAGGTTCTCCCAAACGTTCTCCAAGTGGCAGCACCGAACCAAGCCGCGCTATGCCGGAATAGAGCATCACCAGGTCGGAAAGTTTTATCCCGGCGCCGCCCAGCCCGATGGCAAGGCCCGGCGCGTCGCCATCGGGCAGCGTCAGCGCCGCACCCGCCTGCGCCAACCGCGCGGCAAGCCGGCTTGGCCCGACCCGGTCGAGCACCGCAACGGCTGGAACGTTGAGCGAGAATTGCAACGCCTGGCGAACCGTCACAGTGCCCTTGAAAGCAAAATCGAAATCCTTCGGCGCGTAGGCGCCATAGCTCACCGGCCGATCCTCGATCAGCGTTTCCGGATGGATGAAGCCGTCCTCGAAGCCGAGACCGTAGATGAAGGGTTTGAGGGTCGAGCCGGGCGAACGCAGCGCCCGCGTCATGTCGACTTGTCCAGCACGGCGTCCGTCGAAATAGGCGGGCGAGCCGACATGCGCCAACACCTCGCCCGTCGCGTTGTCGACGACGATGAGAGCGAGTGAGATATCCGGTCCGAGCGTCGCCGCCAGCGTGCGAGCGCGCTCGCGCGCCAGATCTTCGAGATTCTTTTGCAGCTCGGCATCGATAGTGAGCCAAAGCTCGTGGTTGTCCGGCGTCGCGGCAACCGCCTCATCGGCTGCGTGCGGCGCCAATAACGGCATGGGATAGCGCGCCGACGGCACTGGCTCGGCTTTGGCGAGCGCGATCTCATCGGCCGGCACGGCCCCGGTCGCCGCGTAGCGGTCGAGGACGCGGTCGCGCGCCGCGCGCGCGGCGGCGGGAAAGCGATCGGGTCGCCGTAATTCGGGCGATTGCGGCAAAGCCACAAGAAGCGCCGCTTCGGCGAGCGAAAGGTGGCGCGGCTCCTTGCCGAAATAAGCGAGCGAGGCGGCGCGGACGCCCTCGATGTTGCCGCCATAGGGCGCGAGTTCGAGATAGAGCGACAGCACATCGTCTTTGGTCAGTACGCGCTCGATCTCGATCGCGCGCACGATCTGATGCAGTTTTGCCGACAGCGTCCGTTCGCGGCGCGGCTCCAGCAGGCGCGCGACCTGCATGGTCAGCGTCGAGCCGCCGGAGCGGATGCGGCCGCTGCTGGCGAGCTGGAACGCCGCGCGGGTCAACGCCATCGGATCGACGCCGTGATGGGCGCGAAAGCGCTTGTCCTCGTATGCGAACAGCATAGCGAAGAAACGCGGATCGACATCGCCGACCGCGGCCGGCAAGCGCCAGCGGCCGTCGCTCGTCGCATAAGCGCGCAGCAATCGTCCGTTGCGATCAAGCACACGCGTGGAGAATTCGAGGTCCTTGCCGACCGGCGCCGGGCCGAGCGAATAAACCCACCAAGCCGATCCGGCGATCGCTGCAACAGCGACAAAAGAGCCAACGACGACAGCAAAGCGCATCCGCGTCATTGCGAGCGAAGCGAAGCAATCCAGGCGGCGCCGCCGCTTCTGGATTGCTTCGTCGCTTCGCTCCTCGCAATGACGATGCGGCACAGTCATTTGCCCGCCGTGACTTCGACGTTCTGGCTGTCGGTGCGGCCGAACCGGTCTGGACGATACATGTCCTCGACGCTCGCCTGCGGCCGCACATAGGCGCCGGGCGTAACCGCACGCACCACATAGGCGACGCTGAACTCCGCCGGATCGTCGCTCTTGCGCTCGAAAGCGGCGCTGAAACGATCGTCGCGGAATTCGCTCGAAACCGGGTCGGCCGCGTCGGTGAACCACGGCAGCGTGTCGGTATCGCCCGACGAGACGAGGTGCGGATTGTCGATTTCGAACCCGGCCGGCAGATAATCGGCGAGGATCACGCGGCCGAATTGCGGCTGCGCCTCGGTGATTTTGAGCACCACGACAAAGCGCGTGTTCTGCTTGATGTGCGTGACGTCGATGGGATCGCCGTCAAGCGTGAAATCCTGGCGTTCGATCTTAAAGCCGCTTTCCGCGGCCGGCTCCGGCGTGACCGGCGCGCCGGTGACCGTCACCACCGCTTTCACCTCACTGTCGCCGGTATTGGTGACGCGGATGGGATCTTTCAGTGCGCCGGCGGCAATGGTGCGGTAGAGCGGCTGGTTGACCGTCTGGCCGTTGACGTCGAGCGAGACTTTGTTGGCGTCCTTGGCCATCGCGCTCGCCGCCAGCAGGAGCCACGCGTCCTCCTGCGTCGAGGTCGGCCGCAAGGTCGCGCGCGCGGCTTCGACCCGCTGCACGGCGGCCTGCACGGTCGCGCCATCGGCGCCGCCTTCGGCGGCGAGCGTGACCACCGCCGCGGCGTCGCGCAATGTCGAGCCGTAATCCTCGCGGCTCGCAAGATCGAACGATGCCGTCCCGACGGCGGCGAGCGCCGAAGCAAAGACGCGCTGGGCGCGCGCGCGGTCGCCCACCATGGCGAGCGCGGCGGCGATTTGGGCGCGGGCAATCGGGGTCGTGATCGAGTCGAGCTTGGCGTCGGCGAGATAGCGCAAGTCGCCGACCGGAGCGAGGCCGTTGCGCGCCAGCACGTAGAGCGCATAAGCGAGATCGGTGCCGTTGTTCTTGCCGGGATCGGTGAGATCGGCGGCGGAATTGCGCAACCGGTCGAGCGCGAGCTTGAACGCGCCGTCGGGCACCGCGAATTTGTGCTCACGCGCGCGGGTGAGGAAATCGGTGACGTAGGAATCAAGCCATACGTCGTCGCCGCCGGCGCTCCACAGCCCGAACGAGCCGTCGCTGCCCTGCCGCGTCAGCAACGCGTCGACGGTGTCGCGGATGCGCTGCTCGGTGTCGGCATCGAGCGTCACATGCGCTTCGCTGGCGAGATCGCTGACATAAAGCAGCGGCAGAGCGCGGCTCGTGATCTGTTCCGAGCAGCGATACGGATAGCGATCGAGCGCGGCGAGCAGGCTTGCCGCATCGAGCGCGGTCGAGGCGCCGACCGAGATCGAAACGCCCCCGGTGCCGGGAACGAGATCGGCGAACATGTCGCTCGACAGGGTCAGGCTGTCGCCCTTGGCCAGCGATTTTACCGTACGGCGCGCCAAAATTTGCGCCGGCGGCCGCACCGCAAGCACGTAATTTCTCTCCAGCGCGAAACCTGCCGGTCCGGTGACGTCAACTCTAACGGCGCCGCTACCCGCAGCGCTGGCGGTGATCGGCACCTCGATGGCGCCCCGCGCCTTGGCGCGCAACGTCAACGTTTGTGTCGCGCCGGCGCCGGCGATGACTGCATCGGCGCTCGATACCGTGACGACATAATCGCCGGGCTGACCCTCGACATTGTCGAGATCGACATGAACGCTCGAACGGTCGCCGGGGAGAAGAAAGCGCGGCAGCGTCGCCGTGAGGACGACGGGATCGCGCACTGTCACATCGGCGGTGGCCTGGCCGACTTTACTCTTGCTCCACGCCACCGCCATGACCCGCAGCGTTCCGGCGAAGGCCGGAACGTCGAAGGCAATATCGGCGGTGCCGTCCTTGCCGACACTGACGAGGCCCGAATAGAGCGCGACCGGCGGTCCGGCGGGCGGACTGCCTTGCAATTGCGCGCCGGCGTCGCCGCCGGAGCGGATTTGGCCGCGCGTGCCCTGCATGCCGTCGATCAGTTCGCCGTAGAGATCGCGGATATCGGCAGAGAGCGCGCGCTGGCCGAGATAGTAATCGTCCGGCGACGGCGGCTTGTAATTCGTCAGATTGAGAATGCCGACATCGACCGCGGCGACAACGACTTTTGCATCTTCGCCGGCGGCAAGGCCCTCGACCTTCACCGGAATGTGCAGGCTCGAATTCGGCCGCAACAAGGCCGGCGCGCTTAAATCGACGGTCAGCGTTTTCGCCGCGCGATCGATGGCAAACCATTGCACGCCGATGGCACGGCCTGGCATGCGCTGCGCCGGCGCATCGAGCGGCCGCTGCAGCGTCGCGACGAGATAGGCGCCCGCGCCCCAGTCGCGGCCGACCGGCAATTTGATCTGCGCGACACCCTCCTTTACGTCGGCGGTCTGGCTGGCGAGCAGCTTGTCGCCAATCACGTTGAGCGTGACACGGCCGGCGCTGCGCGCGGTAACGGCGACAGTCATGGTGTCGCCGGCGCGGTATTCGGGCTTGTCGAGCGCGACTTCGAGCATGTCGGGCGTATCGGCGTTGGCGTCGACATACCAGCCGGCGTCGAAATCGACCGACGTTTCGGGACCGTTCGGATCGGCGGTGGCAACGTCGAGCCGGTAGCGGCCGAAATTCACCGGCAGTGAAATGCGCGACGGCTTGTCCGACGTCACGTCAAGTGTGCCGTCGGCGACGCGTGTGGTTGTCTTGACCGGCTCGAAATTCCAACTCCCGTCGCGCTGGTAGAATTGATAATGCGTATCGATCCGCAAAAGCTGATAGTGCAGTCCGCCTTGCGCCACCGGCTTGTCGTCGGACGCCGCGACGATGACGTCGAAATTCGCGCTCGCTCCGTCGGCGAGCGAGCGGCCCTCGAACTGCGGCTTGACGCCGATCATGTTGCCGCTCGCCGTCACCGGCATCGTGATTGCGCGTTCCACGGCGCGGCCGCCGGGTTCGGACATTCGGATAGCGATCTTAGCTTCGAGCGGATGCGTGCTCGACGGCAGCTTGTCGAGGCTGACGTTGAACTTGGCGTTGCCGGCGTCGTCGGTCGAGGGCAGATCGTCGAGCGACTGCCGGGTCGGATCTAATTCATCGTCGGCAAGGCCGAACTGGTAACCGGCAAAGCCCGTACGCTCTTTGGCGGCGGCGATGGTCACGTCGCCGTCGAGATCGAGATTGCCGGCCGGCGCGCCGTACAGAAACCGCCCCGCCACGTCGAGCGCGGCGGGCGCGTTTTGCGCAATATGGGTCGACGGCGAAGTCAGATCGAATTCGATCCGGTCCGGCACGTAATCCTCGACGAGAAATGTCGTCTCGCCGACCGCCGGCCGCTTCGGATCGGTGAAGGCGCGCACGTGCCAGGTGCCGGTGGGCGCCGTGGCATTGATCGGCAATGCCAGCGTGTAACCGCCCACGCCCTGGTCCTGGATGAGCGCGCGCTTGAACTCGACGCCATCGGGCCGCTCGACCACGAGCGTAAGCGGCACGTTCAGCGCTGCCGCACCCTGAGGATCGCGCAACAGCGCCGTGAAATAGGCCGTCTCGCCGGAGCGATAGACGCCGCGTTCGGCGTACACAAAAGCATCAAGTCCGGTCGGCGCCGGACGCCCGGCAACACCGCGATCGGTCAGATCGAAGGCGGGCGAACGGAGATTGAGGAAAGCGTAATCGCCTTGCGGATCGGCCGCTGCCACCAGCGCCGGCGCCGAACCGCCCTGCCCGTTCGCCAGGCCGGATTCGAACAGCGCATGACCGCTGGCATCGGTTTTCCGCGTCGCCAAAACTTCGTTGCCGCGCGAAATCAGGCGCAACTCGATGCCGCCCTTCGCAGCCGTCGTCGCCAGCGAATTGACGAAAACGTGGATGCCGTCGTTGCCGGAGAACGCGGTGAGCCCAAGATCGGAGACGATGAACCACTGGGTGGCCAGCGAGTCATAGTCGTTGTCGATGTTCTTCTGTTCCTGCGGCTGCGCCACCATCACATAGACGCCGGGCTGCAGCGCACCGAGTGCCTGATCGACGGGAAATGCGGTCGTGACCTCCGCATTGAGCGCGCCGGCATCGACGGCGAGATCGCCCTTCCAGACGGCGAAGCCGCGCGACTTTTCCAGGCGGCCAAGATCGTAGCGATCGAGGCTGGTTTGAAAGTCGCCGTTCGCGTAGCCGGCGCCGTTGATCGTATCGATAAGGTTGCGGTCGCTGATGCGGTACACTTCGATGGCGACGTCGCGGGTATTGACGCTGATGACGGGAATGCCCTGCTGGCCGGTGCGCGGCAGCACATAGGCCGAGGTCGAAAACCGCACAAAGGGTTTGCGGTCGCGCACATAGATCGCAAAATCCGACGACTTCGACAGCGTCTCGTGCACCACCGACGGCAGGCCCGCGCGCAATGTCACGGTGTAGTTCTGGCCGTGCGTGAGGCCTTCGACGCAAAGCTGCTTCTCGGCGAGCGAAAGCGCCGGCTTGTCGGTGCCGGTCAGCGTGACGAACGGCGAGAAGTCGGTGCGCGGCGGCAAGTCCTCGGAGAATTGGAAACAGGCGCGCGGCGAGGCCGTATCGGCGTCGATGGTGTAATCGAGCACGCGGAAACCGTATTGGTCGCGCAGGCGCTCATAGAGCCCGCGAATGTCGGCGGTTTCGCGGATTTCGAGCGACAGCCGCAGCGCATCGAGCGCCGGCCGCCACACCTGGCGCTGGCTCAACAGCGTGCCGAGGAAGGCGAGACTGTCCGCCTCCTCGTTACGATTGGCGGTGCGCTCATAGGCGATGTAGGCGGCCGACGAGGCGCGCTCGAGCAGCATCGCGCGCTCGCGATCGTCGGCGGGACGGATTTGCTGAATGGTGTGCGCCAGCCGCAGCCAGGTGGTCGCGTCATTGGGCGCCGCCGCAACGATCTGGCCGAGAACCGCCATGCCGGTGCGGAAGTCGTTTTTCGCAAACGCGGCGTCGGCGTCGCGCTTGAGCTGATCGGGCGTTTTGGTCGCCGTTCCGGCGTCCGACTTGATCTGGGCCTCGAGCTCGATCGCGCTATTGGCGAGATCGTCGTCCTTAAATGGCTTGTCCGCGGCGCTCGCGGAAAAAGCCGCAACGGCGAGACACGCGGCGGCTGCCGCCGCCAAAACGCCGGCGCGGAAAGACGAAAACATCGGTGAAACCCTCCCAGAAAGCCCAATTCTGTCCCACTCCGAAAGCTGAGGCAAAGATCGTGTCGAGGTCGTGGCCGAGCGGGCGCGGCCAAGCTTAAATCCTTGTCATGATCGGGCAACAGCGGCGGCCGCCGGGGCACGCCGATTTACCCGGCGTTGGGGCGACCAGGTTTATTGTATGATCGGCGTAAACGGCCCCGTAGCTCAGGGGATAGAGCAACAGCCTTCTAAGCTGAAGGTCGCTGGTTCGAATCCAGCCGGGGTCGCCAAGTCCTGTGCGGCGTTTAATTGGCGCCCGGGCCTTGCGCGAAGGTGCCCCACCCCGATACCGCGCGACATCGCGGACAAACCAGAAGCTGCTTTGCGACTTTGCCGCCGGCCGCCAACTTAGGAACCGTTGCGCCCCACGGATTCCGTCCAGGTCTTTTCGAAATAGAGCTTTGCATCGATCCGGATCTCAATCCGGGAGGTATGGCTATAGCTATCGGCGTCGCTCTCGGTGACGCAGGTCGCATCGATCTCGATAGGTGTGGCTTGGTGCAGCGGACGATAGCGAAAACGCGACTCGATTTTGGCGATCGCCGGGGCACGGTCGGAGACGATATAGTGTGAGGTGTTGTGCGCGTTCTGGTCCGTATTGGCTAATTCGCAGGTCACGGTATCCGCCGCCGGATCGCGATACAGCGCATAAACCGGTTGCGGCGTCGCACGCCAAAGGGGAAAGGGGGACTCCGCGAAACGCGGTGCCGGCAGGCGTTCGCGATCCGCCCCGGCAACCGGCAACACGACGCGCGATGGATACGCCGCGCCGCGAAAAATAGTGTTGTGTGCCGGCAAGCCTGTCGGCCAGGCGTTTTGGAATTCGGCGCTGGCGATGGCGACACGGAGCCGGTGCCCCGGCGCCAGAACATCGGCGCAATGCTTTAGCGCAATGCGAAGCTCGTAGATTTGACCCGGGATCAGTAACTCAAGCCGCTCATGCGAGGTGCGATGCGTCGCCAGCAGTCCACCGTCGCTGACGAGCCGCGACGCGCCGTCCGGCGCCACGTCACATAATCGGACATGAAAATAAGCAACTTGCGCCGTGGAGCTGACATGCAAGACCGCTTGCGGCTCACCGAGCAATTCCATCGGCGCCGCGAGCGGGCCGGTTTCATAAACTACCGAACAGGCGTCATCGGCACGCTGGTCGAGCGGCATGCCCCATGGGCTGGTCGTGCCGAGACCGCACCGCCCCGCCGCGACGCCGACGCTGGCGCGGTAGTCATAAGCCTCCCTCCCCTCGTCCGGAGAATCGCCGAGTCTGCCATGGCTTGCGAAAAAGAAATCGGTGGCGCGCACCTCAGGCGGCGGCCACGATGCAGCGCTGCGCCATTGCCCGGCGGTCTCGACGCAAAGCCGCGCGGGCGGCTGCCAGCTGCGCACGAATACCGTGACCGGCGGCTCATCCATCACGCCGTTGTCGATGTTTTTGAGCCAGCGGTCGAACCATTTCAGATAATCGCGCCGCGCATCGATGCGCGGCCCCGGATAGGCCCGGCTCTCTTCGGCATAGTAATGGCCCCACGGCCCGATCAAAATCTTCTTCGGCACCGTCAGGTTTTGAAATGCCCGCAGCTCCGCGCTCGCGTACCAATCCGCCCAGCCCTCGATCAGCAGGACCGGGCATTTGACGCGGGCAAAATCGGGCGCAACGCTCCTGCTGCGCCAATACGGACCGTCCAATAGATTGCGCAGGAAACTCAGCGTCCAGGGCACGCTGTTCGCAAGCCGCTCCCGCCACATGGCTTCCCAGCGCGCGCCGGCGATCGCCGGATCGGGCGGCGCGAAGTTGTAGGCATTCATCATCGGGCCGTAGGTTTCGAACAGCCAAGGCCGGATGCAGCCGCCGGGATTGGTGAACTCGCCATAAACGTCATCGCACCCCGAACGGACGACGATCGCTTTCAGATGCGGCGGCGCTTGCACGGCGACCTGCCATTGCACTACGGCGCCATAGGATATGCCGAGCATGCCGACCGCGCCGGTGCACCATTCCTGCACCGCCGCCCATTCGGCCATGTCGTAGCCGTCGCGGCGCTCGTCGGCGGAGTACATGTCGGTGCAGTGGCCGGACGAATTTCCAGTGCCGCGCACGTCGAATTGGACGACGACATAGCCGCGTTCGGCGAGATACGGCACGACCGGCGGCCGCTCGTCGCGATAGTCGGGCAAAGCCTCGCCGAGCCGGCGGTACGGCGAATATTCGACCACCGCTGGAAAACGGCCGGGCGCATCGGGCCGCGTCAGCCTGACATTGAGAATAACGCCGTCGCGCATACGGACTTGTACGCCGGTCAAAACCTTCACGCCGAATTTTGCGGCGAAATCAGCCGCCGCCGGTGCCGATGTCATTTGCTTCTTCCGACGTCGACGCCCGACGAGCCACCAATCATCCGCACTGCCAGGCGCCGTCGCGTCGCTGAAAAGCCGCCTTGCAAGGCAAGCCCGTCGGGGCCGGGAGGAGAGCGTGATTATGACAGCCCGTTTTGTTGCATATCACCGCTATGCCGCCGACCCCCTGTCCCGCCGAGGGCGTAGCCGTCGGCGCGGCGGCGGCGGACGGCGGCGGCCGTGACGCGGTGCGATCCTTTGACGTCACGCAATCGCCGTCGCCATCTGCGTGAGGCTTGCGTCCTTGACGAATTTCGCGATCGACAGTTTCACATCCGGCGTCGTCCAGTTGTCGTCGAGTTTCCCGGAGTAACAGCCGACCCTCATCAACTCCATTTTGATCTGCTGGATTAGCGCCGAGCCGGATAGCGACGCCGAACCGGCCTGTCCGGCATCCGGTGTCGCCAACGCGATCTGTGGGACCGACGACGGCGTCTGTGCGGCGAGCTTGGCACGTTCCGCTTCGAGTTCCTTGTTGACCTCGGCAATTTTCGCCTCCGCGTCGGCTTCGGTCTTGGCGGCTGCAAGTTTTGCCGCGGCGTCGGCTTCCGCAGCCCGCGCCTTCAGCGCGGCCTCCGCCTTGGCCGAAACATCCGCTCTGGCGGCCGCGTCGGCGGCGAGCACGGCGATGCGCGCCTCGGCTGCCTTGCGCAGCGGGCTGTCGGGATATTGCTGGACGAACCGCTTGAGCGCCGCGTCGTCCGTAGTGTCCTTGAGCAGCGACCAGGTCACCGCATCGGGACTTGGCGTCGGCGGCGCGTTAATCGCGGGCGCCGTTGCCACCGTCGGCATGGAGGGCGGCGGCGCTGCCGGACGTGCGAGCCAGTAAAGAACGGCGCCGGCCGCCACCACGACAACCGTGGCCGCAATAAAAAACTTCGGCGGCTGGGGCGCGCGCTGTTTTGCCGGCGCTTCGAGGCGCCGCAGATGCTTGCGGATCTCGACGACATCGGCGCCTTTGCCGTATGTCGCGAGAAACGATCTCAGCAGCGCCGGGTCGTCGCTCGCGAAGGCACGGCGATGCGCGTCCTCGCGGGCCTGCAACGCCGCCTTGAGCTGCCGCGCCTCGTCGGCGAAAGCGCTTGCGGAGTGAGCAGCGACGAAGGCATCGAACCCGACAACGGTGTTGGCGCGTTTGGCGACGCCAAACGCCCGCTCCGCTTCGGCTTGAAGCTTCGCCTCGGCCGCCTGTCGGCGGCGCTCGGCCGCCGCGCTCTCCTGCGCTTCGAGCTCGGCCTTTTTTCGCAGCGCTTCCTCTTCGGCGCGGCGCGCCGCTTCCGCCTCCTGACGCTTGCGCTTCTCCTCGGCCTGCGCGCGGTGGCGCGCTTCCGCTTCCGCCAGCCGGCGCGCCTCGATCTCGTTTAAACTGTGCTGAAGCGCCTTAACCAAACCGGCGACGTCGGCGCGGAACCGCTCATGGGTCAGTCGCACGGCGTTGCGCCGGGTCAGCGGCTGGAGCGATTCCGGCAAATCCTCCGGCTTCGGCAATTGCCCTTCGCCGACCAGCACCGGAATGACCCGCTTGCCCTGATTGAGCGCGGATTCGATTTCGATGCGGACGAAGTCGTCGGGATCGTCGAGCCGGCGCGCGCCCTCGGCGTTGCGCGCATCGACCCAGCCCCTGCCGATGACAGCGAGCACGATGTCGCATTCGGCGACGCGGTCGTTGAGCTCACGGACGAAATCGAGGCCGGGCGCGATATTGTCGACGTCCAAAAAGAGCTGCTGGGGTTCGAAGACGTCCTGCAGCCGATCGAACAGGCGGCCGGTATTGCCCGGATCGTCGCCGCGGCGATAATTGATGAAGATCTTGCCAGCCATCTCGCCACGCCCCCGGCGAAGCCGCCAGTTTAAGTTGCAAGGGGAACTGCGATCAAGATCGTGCCGCCGGTGTAAGCCGGGATTAGCTCCAATCGTATGTCGCTGTCTGCTCGACCTTGGTGATGCCGATACGATATGTCTTTCCCCTGCTCATCATGACGATGTCATCGCCGATTTTCGCGACCAGCCAGTCACGTCGCTTGCGCGCCATCATGACACCGCTCCGCCGCGTCCGCCGCCACAAGCCATTGTACAAACACTAAATTCGCGGATTTGCGGGCCGCCTATGTAGAGTGGGCGTAAGCGCCGGCCATTCCGGCCGTCCCCGGCTTAGCCTTCCCCCCCTTCCGCGCCGCCGCTTCCAAACGCCGCTTAGCCCGGCTGGCGCGATAAGAGTATGTTTTTCGCTAAGCCAGCCAAAACCAAAGAATAAGCATGGCGCCGTCTTTGGGAACACGTCTGGAGGAGACACCCACAATGACCCATTCAAAGCTTTCCCGCCGCCAAATCATCAAATCCGCGGCGCTCGGTTCCGCCGCCGCTTTCGCCGCTCCCTATGTGAAAACTAGCTACGCCGCCGGCACATTGGCGCTCGGCGTATGGGACCATTGGGTGCCCGGCGCCAACAACACGCTGACCAAGCTCTGCAACGAGTGGGGCGCCAAGAATAATTGCCAGGTGACGATCGACTACATCACCTCGCAGGGCGAGAAGGACAAGCTGACCGCGGCGGCCGAGGCGCAAGCCGGCACCGGTCACGACATCATGTCCCATCGCGACTGGAACATCCGCATCCACCAGGAGCAGCTAGAGCCGCTCGACGACGTGGTCAATGGACTGATCAAGCAATACGGCCCGATCAGCCCGGTCGCCGAATATCTCGCCAAGATCAAAAGCACCTGGCGCGGCGTGCCGACCGCGGTCGGCAGTCAGGTCAAGCCGTGCTGCTCGCGCTTCGATCTCTACCAGCAGCATGCCGGCATCGACCTCCGCGACATCTTCCCCGCCGACGAGTCGAAATGGGACAAGGCGAAAGTCGACAATTGGAATTGGGATACCTATCTCGCGTCCGCGCAGAAACTTCACGCGGCCGGCTTCCCTGTCGGCCTGACGATGGGGCAGACGAGCGACGCCGTCGACTGGGTCGGCGCGCTGTTCAATTCCTACGGCGTGGTCATGGTCGACGCCAAGGACAACATCAAGATCAACTCCGACGAAACGCGTCAGGCGCTGGAATACCTGAAAAAGCTGATGGCGGTGAACCCGCCGGAGGTTTACGCCTGGGACGACGCCGGCAACAACCGCTGGCTCATTTCCGGCAAGGGTTCGGGCATCATGAATCCGCCGAGCGCCTGGGCGGTCGCCAATCGCGACCATCCGGAGGTCGGCCAGAATTGCTGGACCCATCCGATGCCGCACGGCCCGAAGGGCCGCTTCGTCGGCCAGCTGCCGCAATTCTACGGCGTCTGGCAAGTTCTCCAAGAACAAGCAGGCGGCGAAGGATCTTCTGACCTACATCTCGCAGAAGGATTCGGTCGCGCAACTGGTGCAGGCGTCGTCCGGTTACGATCTGCCGTCGTTCAAGACCATGTACGATCTGCCGACCTGGCAGACCGTCGGGCCGCCGGTCGGCACTGTTTACGGCTATCCGCCGCGCGGCGACGAGCAGACTTCGATGGCCGGCGCGCCGGCGCGCTCCGAAGTCGGCGCCCAGATCTACAACCAGGCGATCAACACCGTGATGGTCGCCAAGGTCACGCAGGGCAACGAGAAGATCGACGACGTGATCAAGTGGGCCGAGAACGAACTCGAAGGCACGTTGCGCGCCTAATGGTTATTCCGGGACGTGGCGAAGCCTGCGACCCGGAATCCATAAACCCAGTGCCGGGAATATGGATTCCGGGCTCGTCGCTTCGCTCGGCCCCGGAACTGACGGGGATAGGATAGCCGATGGCCGATACCGTCCAGACGTGGTCGCCGGGACTGCCAGGCAGATTGCCGGGCGTCGGCCTGCGTTCGCCGGCGAGCCGGGGCCGAAGCCTGCAGCTTTTTATGCGCCGGCGCTCGACCATCGCCTTCCTGATGTGCCTGCCGCTGATCGTCATCATCGTCGGCCTCGTCGTTTATCCGGCGTTCTATTCGATTTATCTGTCGATGCTGAACAAGGCGCAGACGCGCTTCATCGGGCTGTCGAATTTCAGCTTCCTGTTGTCGCGCGACGTGTTCCGCATGGTGATGGAGCAAACCGCAATCTTCGCGCTCAGCGCCGTGTTCTTCAAAGCACTGATCGGGCTCATCACCGCGCACCTGATCAACAATCTGCCGGCCAAAGGCCAGCGCAAGTGGCGCGGCATGCTGCTGGTGCCGTGGGTCATCCCGCTCGCTTTGTCGTCGCTGGGCTGGTGGTGGCTGTTCGATCCCACCCACTCCGCCTTCAACTACATTCTTGAAAGTCTCGGCTTTGAGCGACGTCGAGTGGCTGGGCAGTCCCTACTGGGCGCGCTTTTCAGTTATCCTTGTCAATGTCTGGTACGGCGCGCCGTTCTTTTTGATCATGTATCTGGCGGCGCTCAAATCGGTGCCGGAGCAGCTCTACGAGGCGGCCGCGATCGACGGCGCCAACGCCTGGCAGAAATTCGTCCATATCACGCTGCCGATGATGCGCAACATCATTGCCATCACCGTGCTGTTCTCGCTGATCGTGACGTTTGCCAATTTCGACATCGTGCAGATCATGACCGCCGGCGGCCCGCGCAACATGACGCATGTGTTCGCGACCTACGCCTTCATGCTCGGCATCCGCTCCGGCGACCTGCCGCTCGGCGCGGCGACCTCGCTGTTCATGTTTCCAATCCTCGCAGTGGCGGCGGTCCTCATCCTGCGCGGCGTACGCAAGCGCGGCCGGGAGATCGGATGAGCACGGCCGCTCTCGCCGCACGTACCGGTCAAGGCTTTAGTTTGCGCTCCAGCCTGAGCCGCAACCGCCGCTGGGCGCTGATCATGTCCTATGTGTTCCTGGTCATGTTCGCGATCTTTTTCCTGATCCCGCCGTATTACATGATCATCACCGCATTCAAGAGCGACTCCGAGATGGCGCGGATGGCGACCAATCCGTGGTTCATCGCCGACGGCGTCACGCTCGATCAATTTCGTATCCTTCTCACCCAGACCGATTTCCTGATCTTTTTCAGAAATACTATCATCGTCACGGTATGCACGGTCGCGATTACGATGGTGGTCAGCGTATTTGCCGCGTTCTCGCTCGGCCGGATGAAGTTCTGGGGCTCCAGCATCCTGGCGACCGGAATTTTCCTCACCTACCTGGTGCCAGACACGCTGCTATTCATCCCGCTGTTCCAGATCGTCAAGGTGCTCGGGCTGCTCAACTCCTATTGGGGCATGGTGCTGGTTTATCCGACGCTCACCGTGCCGTTCTGCACCTGGATCATGATCGGCTACTTCCAGTCGATCCCCAAGGAGCTTGACGAAGCGGCGCTGATCGACGGCGCCGGGCACCTGCAGATGCTCACCAAGATTTTCATCCCGGTGGCGCTGCCGGGCATCATCGCCGCGATGATCTTCGCCTTCACCGTGTCGTGGGCGGCCTTCGTCTATCCGATGACATTTCTTTATTCGGCCGACCAGCAGGTCCTTACCGTCGGCACGGTGACGAGCCTCATTCGCGGCGACGTCTACAAGTGGGGCATGCTGATGGCGGGCGCGCTCCTTGCCGCGGCGCCGCCGCTGGTGATTTACGCGTTCCTGATGGACTATTACATCGCGGGTCTCACCGCGGGCGCCACCAAAGGCTGACAAAGGGTTTTGCCAAATGGCCGAAGTCGCGTTGCGTAATGTGGTCAAGCGCTACGACAATGTCGAAGCGGTTCGCAGCATCAATCTCGATATCCCGGACAACGAATTCGTTGTGCTGGTCGGCCCTTCCGGCTGCGGCAAGTCGACGACGCTGCGCATGATCGCCGGACTCGAGGAAGTGACCGCGGGCGACATCTATATCGGCGGTGACATCGTCAACGACCTGCCGCCGAAAGACCGCGACATCGCCATGGTGTTCCAGAATTACGCGCTGTACCCGCATATGTCGGTGTTCGAGAACATGTCGTTCGGACTCAAGCTGCGCAAATTCGCCAAGGAGGAGATCAAGAAGCGCGTCGACCATGCCGCGCGCATTCTCGACATCACCGAATTGCTCGACCGTAAGCCGAAGGCGCTATCCGGCGGCCAGCGCCAGCGCGTGGCGATGGGCCGCGCCATCGTGCGCAATCCGAAAGTGTTTCTGTTCGACGAGCCCCTATCCAACCTCGACGCTAAGCTGCGCGTGCAGATGCGCACCGAGATCAAGCGCGTGCATCAGCTGGTCAAGACCACGACCGTTTACGTCACCCACGATCAGGTCGAGGCGATGACGCTCGCCGACCGCGTCGTCGTCATGAACGGCGGCTCTGATCGAACAGATCGCCACGCCGCAGGACCTTTATCATCATCCGCGGACCCATTTCGTCGCCGGCTTCATCGGCTCGCCGGCGATGAACTTTATCCGCTGCCGGCTGGAGCAGAACGGCGCCGGCCAGCGCGTGCGCATTTCCGACAAGATCAGCCTCCCGGTACCGGCGTCGCGCGCGGCGCACTTCCAGTCGCTCAACGGCAAGGAGCTGATCTTCGGGCTGCGGCCCGAGCACATCACCGAGCCGCGGCGCAACGACCGCGATCAGCAATGCGAATTCGCCGCCAATCTCGACGTCGTCGAGCCGATGGGCATGGAAACGATGGTGTATTTCACCGTCGATGGCCAGGAGATCTGCGGCCGCGTCGACCCCGGCAGCGCGGTCGGCCCCGGCGAATCCATGGGGCTCTACGCCGACATGAACCGTATGCACCTGATCGATCCGCAGACCGGCTTGGTGCTGTAGCAACCGTCATTTATGGTGCGAGCGCGTCTAGGCGGCCGAGTTCGGCTTCTTCGGACGTTCGCGAAGATAGATTGCGTACCAATAGCCGAAGCGATCCCACTCGCATCTTCTGAATGTTTCCTCGCATTTGTCGAGGGCAAGTCTGGCAACGGGATCGTGTTCGCGCGCCTGCCGGCGCTGATACCATTCCCAGAAATCGGCGATCACATCATGACCCGGCATTTTCGTTCACCAGACCGGTCAGTGAAAGGCCGGACCTGTTGGTCCGGCCTCCCCGATATCGCTCGTTAATCCTCGACGTAGGCCTCGGCCGAAATGTCCTTGCCGGTGTAGTCCGGCATGAGCGAGGCCGCCACGAAGCTAACGACGGACAAGACCGCGATGTAGCCGGCGATCGCGTAGCCCGTGTGATATGCAGCGAACAATGCGGTGGCGACGAGCGGCGCCGGGCCGCCAGCGATAAGCGAGGCCAGCTGATAGCCGAGCGAGGCGCCGCTGTAGCGCAGCCGCGGCGTAAACGATTCTGCGATCAGCGCCGCTTGCGGCCCGTACTGCAGATCGTGCGGTATGAGCGACAATACGATGGCGACGAACACCAGCGTCGGAGTCGCCGAATCCACCATGCCGAAATACAGGAACCCGAACACGCCCATGGTGACTACGCCGATCAGGTACATGTTCTTGCGGCCGATCTTATCCGAGATGTGGCCGGCGATCGGAATGGTGAAGAACGAGACACATGCCGCCACACATACCGCGGTAAGGATGAAGCCGCGGTCCATCTTCAGGGTGCCGACGGTGTAGGCGAAGACGAACGCGGTGAAGATGTAGAACGGCGCCTGCTCGGATAGACGCAGCAATGCCGACAGAATGATCTGCTTCGGCTGCGTGCGGATGACTTCGGCGATGGGCGCCTTCTCGATCTTGTTGGTATCCAAAAGTTTCTGGAACACCGGTGTCTCTAGGATGCCAAGCCGGATCCATAGCCCGATACCGACCAGGATGATCGACAGTGCGAACGGAATGCGCCAACCCCAGACCAGGAATTGATCGCCTGACCAACGCTGAAGGTGATGACCGCCAGCGTCGAGAGCAGCAGACCGCAGGGAACGCCGAATTGCGGCCATGCAGCGACAAGGCCGCGCTGGTTATGAGTACGCGACCATTCCATCGCCAACAGCACCGAGCCGCCCCATTCGCCGCCAACGCCGATGCCTTGAAGCGCCCGCAAGACGGTCAGGAGCACCGCGCCCCAGATGCCGATCGAGTTCATAGGTCGGCACAAAGGCGATGGCGAAAGTCGCCAGTCCCATGAAGAGCAGCGTGGCGATCAGCGTCGCCTTGCGGCCAATGCGATCACCGTAATGGCCGAAGATCGCAGCGCCGACCGGACGAGCGGCGAAGCCGACGAAATAGGTCCGTAAACGACAGAAGGGTTGCCGAGAGGGGGTCCTGGTTGGGGAAGAACAGCTTGCCGAAGACTAGGCCGGCCGCGGTGCCGTAGATGAAAAAGTCGTACCACTCGATCGCGGTGCCGACTGTTGATGCGATGACCGCCTTGCGCAGTTGCGCGGAATGTTCCGCATCGGGCAGCGCCCCCGCCGTCGTTGCCATAGCCATTGGCATTCCTCCCCGTTTCCTCGTTTCGCGGAGCGGGCTTGTTGTCGCCTCGTCTCCTGGGGCAACGATACTTGGGAGCGGGACCGATGGCTATAGGGCCAAATCGCGCACTCGCAGCGCAAAAGGCCTGGCGAGGAACTTTTGCCGGGGTTACTGGCTCGGACGGTTCGCCGCCATCACCGTAACCGGCGTTGCGCGATAATAATCGGGGAATAGCTGCTTTAAGTTGTCGACCTTCGGCAGGTCGTTGAAAACGATATACGGATAGGTCGGGTGGAGGACGAGAAAGTCCTGATGATAGTCCTCGGCCGGATAGAAGCCCGTCAGCGGCTCGAGCTTGGTGACGATCGGCGCGGCGAAGACATGCGCCTGTTGCAGCTGCGCGATATAGCCATCGGCGAACCGCTTCTGCTCGTCGTTGGCATAGAAGATCGCCGAGCGGTATGAAGGACCGCTGTCCGGTCCCTGATAGTTCAGCTCGGTCGGGTTATGTGCGACCGAAAAATAGATCTGCAAAATCTTGCCGAGCGAAATCTGCTGCGGATCGTAAGTCACGGAGACGGATTCGGCGTGTCCGGTCCGTTCCGTGCCGACCATCTGATAGTGGGCCGTTTCCTTGGCCCCGCCCGAATAGCCGGAAACCGCCTGCGTCACGCCCTTGGTGTGCTCGTAAACCCCCTGCACGCCCCAGAAGCAGCCGCCGGCCAAAACCACGGTCTGCAAGCCGCCGCCGGCAGACGCCGGCTGGTCGAGCGCCGGCGGAGGGATTGCGACGGCCGGCTCGGCGGCGTGGCTGGTTGCCAAGCCGAGGAACGGGATCAACAGCAGCGCGCCAATAATGGGCGCCAGCAAAGAACCCCGGCCAGCGCCGATTTCCGCCGACGTATCGACTGCCATGAGTTCCTCCCGCCTCTGTAAGTCACTGCTCATTCGCCGGCATGTAAGGCGCATGGCGCGGGCACGCCAATCACAATCGCCGACACGGCTCCGCACGTTGCGGTCACGCCGCCGTGTATTGCGCCGGCCACGCCTGACCCGTAAGGCCCGGATGATCCGTGCCGCGGACGTACCGCGGGGCAATCGTGGGCGGCGGCTCGAGCGGTCTGGCAGGACCGGCGAAACCGCAGATTAAGCATTTGCGCCAATGATGGGTTACTCCGTTGCGTATAGAGCCGAATATGAGCGCAAAACCGGCGCCCGTGTCCTCCCCCGGGCCTTCAGCCGATACCGCTCCCGCGCGCGGCGGCGCGGCGCATACCCCGCTCTGCTTCGTCATCGACGCCGATGCCAGCATCCGGCATTTCGTGTCGCTCATCCTGCACGGCGCCGGAATCGATACCGAGGAACTTGCCGACGGCAACGGGCTCAACGCGGCGCTGCAACGCCGCGTCCCCGATCTCGTTTTTCTCGACATCGCGCTGGAATCCGCCGATGCGATCGCGTGCGTCGTCGCGCTCGGCAATGCCGGCTATCGCGGCCAGGTGCAGCTTATGTCGAGCCGCGGCTCGGCGGTGCTCGCCCATGTCAAAAACATCGGCGATCAACAAAAACTGCAGATGCTGCCGGCGTTGCGCAAGCCGTTCGAAACGAGTGTCATTGTCAAAGTGCTGCAGGACCACAAGCTCGGTCATCCGCCGGCGGTCGCCGGGCGGATCGATCTCGCCGAAGCGTTATCGAATAACTGGATCGAATTCTGGTACCAGCCGAAAATCGACCTGCGCAAGAAACAGCTGGTCGGCGCCGAAGCGTTTGCGCGCGCGCGACATCCGGTGCACGGCGTGCTGCTGCCGGGCGCGTTCATGACCGATGCCACTGACGCAAGCCTGCTCAAGCTTTCCGAACTCGCTCTGTCGAGCGCGCTAAAAGCCGGTCTCAACTTCGCCAAGCTCGGCGTCAATCTGCGGATGGCGGTGAACATTCCGGTCAAGCCGCTGGTGAAACTCGACGTGGCCGACATTGTGCAGACTTACCGGTCGCAATTCGAGAAGTGGCCCGGTCTCGTCATCGACGTGCCCGAGGAGCAGATCGTCACCGATCTCGCGCTCGCGACCGACATCACCAAAAAGCTGCAGCACCTCAACGTCCAGCTTGCGATCGACGATTTCGGCCGGGGCTATTCCTCGCTGGTGCGGCTCAAGAATTTACCGTTCGCCGAGCTCAAGCTCGATCGTGCCTTCGTCGCCGATTGCGGCACCGACAAGGTCAATGCTCCCTTGTGCAAGACCGTCATCGACCTCGCGCATAATTTCGGCAGCGTTGCCGTGGCGGTCGGCATCGAGAAGGCCTCGGATGCGCTCGCGCTCGTCAGCATGGGCTGCGACTACGGCCAGGGCTTTCTGCTCGGCCAGCCGATGCCGGAAGAACGCTTCAGTTCGCTGCTTCGCCAGCGCACGTCAACGTTGCCGGCACGCAAGACCCCGCGCTCCAGCGCGCGCATTGGAAAAGCGGCCGGCCTAAAGCCGCCGACGCCACGCTTTCACGCTTTAGTGCGTCCAGGCCCCGCGCCGCGTGTAAGCGAAATTGTCGGAATAGGAAATGCGCAGCCGCTTCGGCGGCTTGCTGTCGAACACCTCGTAGGGGATGCCGTTGCGCTCGCAATAGGCGACGGCCTCTTCCTTGGTATCGAAATTGAGCCGCAGCTGCTGTTTCATGTCGCCCGAACTGGTCCAGCCCATGAGCGGCTCGACGGCGCGCGGCTGCTCGGGCTCGTAATCCAGCACCCATTCCTTGGTCTTGCCGGTGCCCGACTGCATAGCCGTGCGGGCTGGTTTGTAGATCCGGGCTGTCATATCGAGCTATTCCTCGTCGTGCCGTAGCGAAGCGGAGGCGGGTGGTCGGGGCAGCAGGATTCGAACCTGCGACCTGCAGTACCCAAAACTGCCGCGCTACCAGGCTGCGCTATACCCCGCCGGTCGCGGCATTGGATAGCTTTTCCGCCCGCAGCCAGCAAGCGAGCAGCGTGCCGCTAATCGATTAAGAAGAGATATCGCCGTCAGTGCGAGGAGGGACCGAGCGGGCCGCTTTCGGGACGAACTTCGGCCGCCATGAGGCCCTTCGGGCCGGGTCCGAAACGCACCAGCACGAACTGGCCGGGGCGCAGCTCCGTCAGGCCGAAGCGGCGCAGCGTTTCCATATGCACGAAGATGTCCGGCGTCCCCTCGCCCCGCGTCAGGAAGCCGAAGCCGCGCAGCCGGTTGAACCATTTGACCTGCGCCCGTTCGAGGCCGCTGGTGGGCGCCACGGTCACATGGGTTCGCGGCGGCGGCATTTGCGCCGGATGGATCGCCGTCGATTCGTCCATGGAAAGAACGCGGAAAGCCTGCAGGCCTTTCGGCCCTGCCAAAACCTCGCAAACGACCCGCGCGCCCTCATAGGCGGTCTGATAGCCGTCGCGGCGCAAGCAGGTCACGTGCAGGAGCACGTCGGCCATGCCGTTGTCAGGAACCAAGAAGCCGTAGCCCTTGGCGACATCGAACCATTTGATGACGCCGGACATTTCAATGACGCGCGTCGACGCTTCGTCAGGAAGCGCGACGTCCGGTCCGAGACCCGGCTTGGTTGATTTTTGTTCGATCCCGTCCGACGCCATGACGCCGTGGCCGCCGCCGCTTCTGTGCTGGCGCCCCGCGGGCGCATCACGAATCTCTGGAATCGAAGATAACACCGGCAGTCCGACGCGAAAGGGCAAAAATGCAACACTGGACTAAAAGCGTCATAGCCTGTGCACAAAGTGGATTTCAGTCACCGGGACTCGTTTTGGACTTCATTCAATGAACGATGAACGGCGCCAGCACCGTGCCGATGTCCTGATGGACCACGAGATCGGCGATCTCGTCGAACTCGGTCGGTTCGCGGTTGATGATGACGAGACGCGCGCCATTTCGTTTCGCCATCAGGGGAAATC
Organism: uncultured Alphaproteobacteria bacterium; assembly: GCA_963743395.1. Classification (GTDB taxonomy): domain Bacteria; phylum Pseudomonadota; class Alphaproteobacteria; order Rhizobiales; family Xanthobacteraceae; genus BOG-931. The sequence goes on along the minus strand of CAVUPV010000013.1, from coordinate 669,764 downwards.
CGGCGGCCGGCCACACCACCAGCGAGGAGCCGATCGCCAGAAACAGGTCGCAGGACTGAGCGAGGTCCTGGGCTCGCCGCATTGCATCATCGGGCATCGCCTGGCCGAAGGAGATCGTCGCGGTCTTGATGAATCCGCCGCAGCTTGGGCAGTCGGGCGCGCATCCGTTCGCCGCGTCCATTCGCCCGCGCACCCACGGTAACTCGTAGCGTTCGCTACAATCGAGGCACAGTGCGAAAGTGGTATTACCGTGCAGTTCGACGACGTGTTCCGGCGCAATTCCCGAGGCTTGATGCAAATTGTCGATGTTCTGCGTCACCACCGCCGGCACCTTGCCGGCGCGGTAGAGGCTCGCCAGCGCGCAATGCCCGCGGCCCGGCTGGGCGTCGCCGAACTGGTCCTGCATGGCAAAGCGCCGCCGCCAGGATTCGTTGCGCGCTTCCTGGCTGGCGAGGAAATCATCGAACGGGATCGGCCGGTTCTTGGTCCAAATCCCGCCGGGGGAGCGGAAGTCGGGTATGCCGCACTCGGTCGAAATGCCCGCTCCGGTGAACGGCACGATGGCCGCCGCGTCATGGACCAGGTCGCCGAGCCGCGCTATGGCGCTATCGAGATCCGGCGCGATCATCCTTCATACCCAACTTCATAACCGGCTCGCTCTGTCATAAATAAGAACCGGTTTGACCCGGCCCCGATCAGTGGAGGTTCACTTATGCGGTATCTGCACACAATGCTGCGCGTGCGCAATCTCGACGCCGCGCTTGATTTCTATTGCAACAAGCTCGGTCTCAAGGAAGTGCGCCGCCGGGTCGACGAGAAGGCCAAGTTCACGCTGGTGTTCCTCGAAGCGCCGGCCGACGACGAACTGGTCGCCAAGGGACCCGCCACCCGGCAGGCCCCGCTGGTCGAACTGACCTACAATTGGGACAGCGAGGACTACGGCGAGGCGCGCTATTTCGGCCATCTCGCCTACGAGGTCGACGACATTTATGCGCTTTGCGACAAGCTGATGAAGGCCGGCGTCACCATCAACCGGCCGCCGCGCGACGGCAACATGGCGTTCGTGCGCTCGCCCGACAAGCATTCGATCGAGCTGTTGCAGAAGGGCTCGCCGCTGCCGCCCAAGGAACCCTGGCTCTCGATGCCCAATACCGGGAAGTGGTGAGAAGCGCCCTGTTTCCTTGCCGCCTGCGGCAAATCTGACTATACCTCGCGCGCCTTTTCGCGCCCTTCGTCTAGCGGTCTAGGACACCGCCCTTTCACGGCGGTAACACGGGTTCGAGTCCCGTAGGGCGCGCCACCGCTCACAAAATCAAAAAATCGAAGAGCGCCGCCCGAAAGCGGCGCCCTTCCAGATCAATGCCGTAGGCGAGCTTACATGACGGCATTGATCTCGGTCTGCAGCGTCGCGGCATTGGCCGTGTCGTTTTGCTCTTCGGCAGCGGCCATGGAGGCGTTCAGCGCGTTGGTGTCGTTCCTGGACTGGATTTCCTGGTCCTCCTGCTCGGACGCCGCCAGTGAATCGTTGGCTGCCGAGCTTGCGTCGACCGTCGGCGCATTATCGTAGGACGGCGACCAGTCGTAACTGCCGCCTCCGGTAACCCGCACCGCCAAGCCGCCGCCGAACAGGCTTTGGAAGAATTGCGCGAGAGCGTCGGACCGCTGGGCGGCCGGACGGTGCGCCAACACGTGGTGCACCACGGGCGCTGCCTTTACGCTTTTCACGGCGTGGCCGTCAGCCGCAAACACATTTCCGGCAAAGGCAAGCGAAGCCACGACAATCCCGGAACGAACGAGCGAGTTGACGATCAGTGATTTGGTGAATAGCGATGTCTTGAGCGAAGTCATGGCAACCTCCTTAGTTTCGGCACGATGCCGAGGAGAGTCCCCAAACTCTACATTTGAAGCGTAAGCCGAACCGCATGATGGACGCGTGACCGGCAAATGAATTCGCATCCATATTTTGGGTAATGGAATAAGGCGCACCCGCGCGGTCTTTGGCGCGTTACAGTGACAATTCATCAATCTGTTGCATCGCAACCGGAATTTTTCCCCACGTCATACACACCAGCGTCCAAGGTCGGTCACTCCGCCGCCACAGACGACCGCTAGCGTCCCTCGCATCGGAGGGGGTGGTTCTCAGGGAGGAAGCATCATGGCTCTGCAAACCGAGACAGCAACGCGGGCACGGCTCGCCACCTACAGCAAGAACACTTGCCAACAGTGCAGCGAGTCACTGCTCGCTCCGGACTGGTCCGAATATGTCAGCGAGCGTTGCGTGCGGCATACCTGGTCGTGCCAGACTTGCGGCTATCAGTTCGAGACCACCGTCGTTTTTCCGGCCGCGGCGGCGGCGTAATTTTTTCACCGTCAGACCGCGGCAGATAGGTGTGCCGCCGTCCGTTAAAATCCTCGATCGTGCAACCGTCCGCGCTCAGATAACTCGGGCCGATGGGCGATTTGCCATGGCCGCCCGGAATATCGAGCACATAAGCCGGCTGGCACAGCCCGGAATAATGTCCGTGCAGCGCGCGCATGAGCGACTGTCCATGCGCAATCGTCGTGCGCCAGTGCGCCGTGCCGGGCGCCAGATCGGCATGATGCAGGTAATACGGCTTGATGCGGCACTCGACCAAAACCCGCATCAGCGCGCCGAGCGTCTCGGCGTCGTCGTTCACCCCGCGCAACAGCACGGACTGCGACAGCATAGGAATGCCGGCATCGACGAAGCGCGCGCAAGCAGCGCGAGCCGCTTGGCTCAATTCGCGCGGGTGATTGGCATGAAGGACGACGAAGGTCGCCTTGTCCGTGCGTAGCGCCCGCACCAGCGCGGCGGAAATCTTTTCCGGCGCCGCGACCGGCAGGCGCGTGTGCACGCGGATCACCTTGACGTGGCCGATGGCGGCAAGCTCCGCCGTCACCACCTTGAGGCGGCGCGGCGAGGCCACCAGCGGATCGCCGCCGGTCAGGATCACTTCCCAGATTTGCGGCGTGGCGCGAATGTAGTCGAGTGCGGCCGCCAGCGCCGCGCGCGACAGCCCGCCCCGCCCCGGTCCGACAGTTTCACGGCGAAAACAAAACCGGCAGTACACGGCGCAGGCATTGACGAGCTTGAGCAACACGCGGTCCGGATAGCGGTGCACGATGCCTTCGACGGGGCTGTGCGCATCGTCGCCGATCGGATCGCTAATTTCTTGCGGATGCAGATCGAGTTCCCGGATGTCGGGCACGAACTGGCGCGCGACCGGATCGGCCGGGTCGTCGCGATCGATCAGCCCGGCAACGGCCGGCGTGATGGCGACGGCATAGCGCGCCGCAACCTGCTCCAGCGCCGCCAGCCGATCGGGTTTGACGAGTTGCGCATCCGACAATTCGGCTATCGCGCGCAGAGGTTTGGTGACTGCCGTCATGACCGGCCTCGCTTGCTGGGATCATGTCTCTTATGCTTGATGCCGCATTGTCCAGGCAAGCTATCTGAAATAAGCCACCCGACCTTAAGTCATGCGAGTGAGAGCAGACGAATGAAAAACTACATGGATGGCGGGGAAGCGATCCTCGAAGCGTTTCGCAAGCTGAAAATCGACTACATCATCTCCTCGCCGGGCTCGGAATGGTCGCCGGTGTGGGAGGCCCTGGTGCGGCAAAAACTCGGCAACCGGCAGGGGCCCGCCTATATCGACGTCTGGCACGAGACGCTCGCCGTCAATATGGCGACCGGCTACACCCTGATGACCGGCCGCCCGCAAGCCGTCCTGCTGCACGCCGGCGTCGGGCTGTTGCAGGGCAGCATGGGGGTCCACGGCGCGCTGCAAGCCGAAGTCCCGATGGTCGTGATGTCGGGCGAATTGCAGACGCTCGGCGAAAACCCGGACCTCGACATCGAGCCGCAATGGTATGCCGGCCTCACCATCGGCGGCACCGAGCGCTATGTCGAGAATTTCACCAAGTGGTCGCGGCAGGTCACCAGCCCCTACACGCTCTACGAGAGCGTGATCCGCGCCGGCGAAATGGCGCAGCGCACGCCGATGGGCCCGATCTATCTCAATGTCGCGCTCGAGCACATGCTGCACGACTGGACGCCGCCGGCCAATGACCGCAATGTGCCGGTCGCGCCGCGCCTCGCGCCGCATCCGGACGAAGTCGAAAAGGTTGCGGCGCTGCTCCTCGCCGCGAAGAATCCAATCGTCGTCGCCGAGCAATCGGGCCGCGATCCTGACGCTTTCAAGGCGCTGATCGAACTCGCCGAGCTATTGGCGCTGCCGGTAACCTGGGGCCGCGGGGTGACGTTCGCGAATTTTCCGACCGATCATCCGCTTTATATCGGCAATGCCAGCTACGATCATGTCAAAGATGCCGATCTCATCCTGCTCATCGGCGGCCGCGCGCCCTGGTATCCGGCGCGTATCCGTCCCGGCACCGGCAAGATCGTCGCCATCAACGACAATCAGTTCAAAGACAACATGATCTACCAGAACCTGCACGCCGACCTTTATCTCGAAGGCGGTATCACGGCGTCGCTACAGGCACTCACGGCGGCGGCACGCGCCGCCAAGCTCGACGGCGGAGCAGTCAAGACGCGGCGTGAAAAATGGGCGCGCGAGCACGAGCGTTTTGTCGCCAGCCTCAAGGCCGAAAAGGAGAAGGCGCGCAGCGCCAACGGCAAGGCGATCGATCCGCTCACCTTGCTCGAAGCGCTCGGTGAAGTCATGCCCGCCGACACGATCTATGTGGACGAAACCATCACCCACCAGACCCTCGTTCGCCAGCACCTGCCCTTCACGAAGCCGCAGAGCTTCTTCCGTGGCTTTGGCGGGCTCGGCCAGGGCATCGGCACCGCGCTCGGCGTGAAGCTCGCGGCGCCCGACCGTCCGGTTGTTTTGGTCGTCGGCGACGGCGGCTTTCTCTATAATCCTGTCATTCAGGCGCTCGGCGCATCCAAGCAGCACGGCCTGCCGATCCTCATCGTCATCTTCAACAACAAGAAATATCTGGCGATGGAAAAGGGTCACGTGCACCATTATCCGGATGGCGTTGCCGAAGGCGCGCACATGCACCTTGGCTCGCGGCTCGAAGGGCCCGACTACGAAACGCTCGGATCGCATTTCGGCTTCCACGGCGAGCGCGTGGAGCGGCCGGAGAAACTCAAAACCGCGGTGCAAGCGGCGCTGGCGAAAGTCCAAGGCGGCACCACCGCCATTCTCAATGTTGTGCTCAGTACGTAACGTCTGTCATTCGCCTGGCATCGGCGTCCAGATGACCTGATCGATGCGCGACGCTCCCGTCGCCAGCATCACAAGGCGATCAAGGCCCAGCGCGACGCCGGAGGCCGGCGGCATGTTGCCAAGCGCGGCGATAAAATCCTCGTCAATCGGATAGCGCTCGCCGTAGATGCGCTCTTTCTCCGCCATTTCGCTTTCCAGCCGGCGGCGCTGTTCGGCTGCGTCATTGAGCTCGCCAAAGCCGTTCGCAAGTTCAACGCCGCAGGCATAAAGCTCGAACCGCTCGGCAACGCGCCTATCTTTTGCCGAAGGCCGCGCCAGTGCCGACAGCGCGGCCGGATATTCGTCGAGAATGGTAATGCGGCCGATGCCGAGATTGGTTTCGACTCGTTCCACCAATATCCGGCTGAAAATATCGGCCCACCGATCGTCCTCGGCGATGCGGATATTTGCCGCCTGGGCGGCATGGGCAAGACGCGCGCGGTCCGGCTCGCCGCCGGGCAAAGTCGCTAACAGATCGATGCCGGCGAAACGCAAGAACGCGTCAGCCACCGTCAACCGCTCCGGCGCCGCGAGGGGATCGGCGGTGCGGCCGCGAAAACTCAATTGCTTGGTGCCGGCCGCCTGTGCCGCCGCTTGCACCAGCGCTGCGCAGTCGCCCATCAGCGTGCGATAGGGCTCGCCGGCGCGATACCATTCGATCAGGGTGAACTCGGGGTGGTGCAGCGCACCGCGTTCGCGGTTGCGAAACACTTTGGCGAATTCGACGATGCGGCGTTCGCCGGCCGCCAGCAGCTTCTTGCAGGCGAATTCCGGGGATGTTCGCAGGTAAACCGGCGAGGCGCCGCGCGGCCCGCTCAGCGTCGTGGCGAAGCCGTGCAGGTGAACCTCGTTGCCGGGCGAAACCTGCAGCGCGCCGGTATCGACCTCGACAAAGTCGTTCTTGCCAAACCAGGTCCGCAGCGCGGCGACGATACGGCCCCGCGCCAGGAGGGCCGGCTGCCGGTCGGCATGAACGTGCGGGGCCCAGAACGGCGAGGAAAGGGGTGGAACGTCCGGCATGTCGTTGCTCGCAGGCCCAAATCTTGTTTGCGGCCCAGTGACGAAATAGCTAGCGGTCAGGCTCAGGATCGGTATGTTGCGCCCAGAACTCTGAGCCAGCACCATTGAGGAAGCCGTGAAAGTCATCGCCAGCTCGCTGCGAAAAGGCAATATCGTCGATTTGGACGGCAAGCTCGGGGTCATCGTATCGACCGAGAATATCCATCCCGGCAAAGGCACGCCGGTCACCCAGATGGACGTGCGCCGGATCGCCGACGGCGTAAAACTCTCGCTGCGGTTTAAGACCACCGATCAGGTCGAACGGGCCTTCGTCGAGGACCACAAGCACCAGTTCATGTACCAGGACAGCGAAGGCTTCCATTTCATGAACATGGAAAGCTACGACCAGCTGGCGCTGCCGGCCGACATCATCGGCGATCAGACGGCCTACCTGCAGCCGGAGATGGAGGTGACCATCAGCCTGCATGAAGGCAATCCGGTCGCCATCGAGCTGCCGCCCAAGGCGACGCTCGAAGTGGTGGAAACGGAGCCGACCATCAAGAGCCAGACCGCAGCCTCGTCCTACAAGCCCGCGGTTCTCTCCAATGGCGTACGCACCATGGTCCCGCCCTTTGTCACCACCGGCACCAAGATCGTGGTGATGACGGCCGACGGCAGCTATGTGGAACGCGCGAAAGACTGATTTACGGCCGGTTACGATCACAAATCCTGAACATTCATTCATTGCTCGCGGGTGGATTGCGGCGGCCTGACATGGCACCGCTTGGCAGCCCGCGCGTTGATAGCGATAGTACGGCATCTCGATTTGGGGATTTATGCGTGCGCGCTTTAAAGCCCTGCAACAGCCTCCCCGCGGCGGTCAGCTTCGCAATGCTGATCGGCTGCGTGAACGCGGCGCTGAGTGCCGAGTGCAAGCCCGGCCACTTCCGGCCGCCCTACTTCATCAAGGACATGGGCGCCTGCAATTTCGATCCCGAAACGTTGAGCTATGCCGGCTCGCCGGGCGAGCAGGCAATGTGCCTGATGCGTGGCATGGACGCGACGAGGAACCTTGCGGCGCCGCTCGAAGGCCTGCCGCCGGCGCTCGCCACCCGCATCGGCGAAACGGCCGGCATTCCCTCGCGTGAAGTTTTGAGCGACTACCTGTCCAAGCAGAATCTCGAATGGGATTTTGCCGCTAATCTATGGCAACCGGTGGCGCGCGCACGCGGCAACAATCCCGATGCGCCGTTGGCGCGCTATTTCGTAATCCACGATACCAGCGGACCGAATTACGGCCACCGTGGCTTTCCCGACAACATCGATACCGATCCGGAATACGAAAATCTCGCCGACTATGCCTGTTCCGACGGTTGGGGACGCGCCCACGTCTTCATTAATCGCACCGGTGAGATGCTCGTCGCGCACGACTATTCCATTGCCTGGCGTGAGACCAAGTTCGAGCAGGCTGCGGAATTCGGCGGCGCGCTGCAGGGCCTTTTCCTGCATAACGAACTGGTCCAGCCGCGGCGCAGCGCGCACGGGCACGGTTCGCGCAACGACGCGCAATCGCCCGATCCCGCCTTCACCGCCGCGCAATATGACCGGATCGCACTGCTCTACACGATCGCCAGCGTCCGCGCAGGACAGTGGCTCATTCCCGCCTTCCACGCTGCTATCGATGCCGACATTCCTGACGGCCACGACGATCCGCTGAATTTCGACATCGAAAGTTTCGCGACAAGTCTCGACCGGCTGATCGAAAAATTGCGGCCGGAAACGCTCCAGGCCGCCCATCAGTGATGATCGTGCGTGCCGCGTTGCAAGCCTGCACCCTCGTCGTTCTTCTGTCAGTTTCGTCCGCCTTCGCTCAAGACGCAGCCCCGACGGGCGCGACAGAACCGGCGCCTGAAGTCGAAATGAAGAATCCGCGGCTTTCACTCGCGGCGATCGACTGGAGCGAGGCCCGCGCAAAAGTGGCCGGTTCCGCGGAACCCGCCGGCGCCGGCGAACCGGCCACAACGCCCGATGCATTGACGCGGCTCAACGCCGCAAGCGAAAAAATCCTGCCGAACATTGCAGCGAGCCCGGTGCCGGTCCTGCTGCCGTTCGATCCGGCGGCGTTGCTGCGCGATCAGGCGCCAGGCGCGGCCGGCGATGCAAGCCGATATTTTTCGGGATTTCAAAATCCGATCGTCTTTTTTCCAGGTCCATCCGGCTACGATGCCGAATTCGCGCTGCCGCCGGACAATTTCGGCGGGCTTGATCTGACCTTCGCCAAAAGCATCGACGTGCTGATCACCGGTTCGACGGTCCTCTACGAACTTGACCCTCCGGCTTTATCCGAAACCGAACCGGTCCCCGCGCTGGCGGATGACTTTCCCGATCTGCGCCGGGTACTTCTGGAGGAGCGGCTGCGCTACACGTTTACGCGCTTCGGCGTCCCCTATGCCGTGTCGATCGGATGTTTCGACGGTGGAAGCAGCGCGCACCGCCTGTCTTGCCGCGAAGCCGACAAGGTCGCGGTGCGGTTTCTCAAGGCCCTCAATATCGCAGGCGGCGCGCCGCAACCGGGCAAAGCGCCGGCGGCGCCGCAGACGGTCGAGCGGCCGCAGGGCATCTCGCCCGAGTTCACCTATTACCCGCCGGGCGATCTTCTTCCCGGCACCGGAATGAAGGGCCAGGACGGCCGCGCCGATCCAACCGTTTACGCGGCGATCAGATATCCGATGCAGACGGCGCCGTCCTACGTCAATTCGCAATCGTTCATGAATTGGGGCGATTGCAATCTGACCGGACGGGTCGGCCTGCCCGGCGGCGGCAAGACGCCGGCCTATCGCTGTCGGGTCAATTCCATTCCGCTGGTTGAGGACGAGTCGAAGAATTACGCCTATCCGTGGCACGATAATTTTTGCGAGCACCGCGACTATTATGTGGGCCAATGTCCCGCCGGCCTCGGCCACCAGGGCGAAGATATCAGGCCGAGTTCATGCCTGATGCGCGATCCGGATTCCGGCCGCTGCATCCCCTACGAGCACAATCTCGTGGCCGTACGCGACGGCGTATTGATGCGCAATCCGGGCGACGAGGCGCTTTATCTGATCGCCAACAGTCCCGGCGAGCACATCCGCTTCCGTTACCTGCACATGAACCCGCAGATGCTGAACGCCTCCGGCATGGTCAACGGAAGGCCGGTGAGCGAGGGCGAAGTGCTCGGCACGGTCGACAATTACGGGCACAGTCAGGCCGGCACCAGCTATCATTTGCATTTCAATATTCAGGTGTTCACCCGCGACGGCTGGGTCTTCGTCAGCCCTTACATGACGCTGGTCGCAGCCTACGAGTGGCTTATCGGCGGCCGCGGCCATGTGGTTCGGGATGCCGTCGCTGCGACCGCTTCGGCCGGTGCTGCCGCTGATGCGACACCCACACCTGCGCCACCTGCTATTGTGGCGCCGGACAAGAGCGAGTCTCGGGAGGACAAAACTGTCAGCGCCGAGCATTGCAAGACGCGCTACGTTAAAGGGCATCGTCGGCGCTTTTGCGAGCCTGATCGCGCCGAGGAGCGCGGACGCCACCGGCGCATCGTTCGATCAGTGGATCGCGACGTTTCGCACTAGGGCTCTCGCTCACGGCATCACCGACGAAACTTATACGCGCGTGATGACGGGGCTCCAGCGCGACATGACCGGGCTTGAGGCGATCCATAACCAGCCCGAATTCAGCCTTCAGCTCTGGCAATATCTCAATCGCGTCACTTCCGACTGGAAAATTGCGGCCGGAAAGGCAGCGGCGAAAGACTACGCGCCGTTGTTTGCTCGCATCGAAAAGGATTATGGCATTGAACCTGCCTTCATGCTCGGTGTCTGGGGCATCGAATCGGCCTTCGGCGATCCGACCGTGGCGAAGAACTTTATGCGGCCGGTCATTCCCTCGCTGGCAACGCTCGCCTGGGGTGAACCGCGCCGCCGCACCTATTGGGAGCAAGAGCTCATCAACGCGCTGACTATTGTTCAAAACGGGTGGATCACGCCGGACGAAATGGTCGGCTCCTGGGCCGGCGCCATGGGTCACACGCAATGGATGCCCGAAGTCTGGCTGCATATGGGCATCGACTACAATCATGACGGCAAGGTTTCGCCCTATGGACCGCCCGACGACGCGCTCGGAACCACAGCGCGCTATTTCGTCGAGCGCGGCAATTACCGGCGCGGCGAGCATTGGGGTTACGAAGTGCGCCTGCCACCGCGCGTTCACGGCGGCGCCTCGCGGACTTATGCCGCCTGGCAGAAGCTCGGCGTCACGCGCGCCGACGGCGCGGCGTTCCCGCAGCCCGACGCCACGGCGCGGCCGTGGATTGCGGTGCCAGGCGGTCCGGCCTTTCTGATTGGACCGAATTTTTTCGCCGCGAAAAGCTACAACCCTTCCATGGCCTACGCACTCGGTCTCGTCTATCTCGGCGACCGCTGCGCCGGCGGCGCACCCTTCGTGCAGAAATTCCCCGGCAGCGAACCGGCCCCCACACTCGCCGAAATCCAGGAGATTCAGCGCCGCCTCACCGCACTGGGCTTCGATACCGGCCTCGCCGACGGCCGCATCGGCGGCTCAACGACGCTTGCCGTGCAGAACTATCAGCGCAAGAACGGCATAGCGCCCGTCGACGGCTATGCCGGCGTGGGACTGCTCGCCCGGTTGCGCCAAGGCTCATAAACCGGTTGGATGAGACCATCAGACTTTAAGCCTGAAACCCGAGGAACGCCCGTTATGAAGCCGTCCCCTTCCGCGAGTGCACGCGCCCAAACCGGTGCCGCCGATCCCGCCGTCGCCGGGCTTGAGCGGCCGACGCCCGCCGGCGCTAATGCGCCTGGTTTCGGCAGCGATGTGATCGCCGAGGCGCTGAGTTCGCTCGATATCCCCTATATCGCGCTCACGCCAGGCGCGAGCTATCGCGGGCTGCACGACAGCATCGTCAATTACCTCGGCAATTCGAAGCCGCAAATGCTGCTGTGCCTGCACGAGGAGGCCGCCGTCGCCATCGCCCACGGCTATGCCAAAGTAACCGGCAAGGCGATGGCCACCGCCGTGCATTCCAATGTCGGGCTGATGCACGCCACCATGGCGATGTTCAACGCCTGGTGCGACCGCATGCCGGTCATCGTGCTCGGCGCCACCGGACCGGTTGACGCCGTCAAGCGCCGGCCGTGGATCGACTGGATTCATACCGCGCGCGATCAGGGTGCGCTGGTTCGCGAATACACCAAATGGGACGACCAACCGTCGTCGCCGGGCGCCGCGCGCGAAGCAATTTTGCGCGGTAGCTGGATCGCCAACACCGTGCCGCACGGTCCGGTTTACATCAATTTCGACGCCGAATTGCAGGAGATGAAAGTCGCCGACCAGTTGCCGCCGATCGATGTGGCGCGCTACATGCCGCAAATCTCGACCGCGGCGCCGGCCGACCTCGTGCGCCAGGCGGCGGCGATGCTCAAAGACGCCAAACAGGTCTTGCTGCTTGCCGGCCGCACCTCGCGCGATCCCAATGTGTGGAACGCGCGCGTCGCGCTCGCCGAAGCGCTCAATGCGCGTGTCGTGACGGACTTGAAGATCGGCGCAAGTTTCCCGACCGACCACCCGCTCTATGTCGGCTCGCCGCGCGCGCTCACCCCCGACAGTGTCGAGGGATTAAAGAATGTCGATGTCGTGCTCAGCCTCGACTGGGTCGATCTCGCCGGCGCATTGCGCTTTTTTGGGCCGCAGCCTTCGGCAAAGATAATCCAGATTTCGCTCGACCATCGCATCCATAACGGCTGGAGCATGGACCACCAGGGCCTGCCGCCGGTCGATCTGTTGCTGTCCGCCGATCCCGATCTTGTCGTGCCCGAACTCGTCAAAGAGATCGGTAAAAGCTCAAAGCCGCATGCCATGCCGAGTCCGCGAAAAGCTTCCGACAAGGAACCGGCCGGCTTCACCAACGAACATATCGCCCGCAATCTGCGTAAAGTTTTGGGCGACCGGCCGGTGACCTATACGCATCTGCCGCTGTCTTGGGACGATAGCTGGCTCCCCTTCCGCCATCCGCTCGACTATGTCGGCGCCGACGGCGGTGGCGGTGTTGGCGGCGGCCCGGGCATTTCGGTCGGCGCGGCGCTGGCGCTCAAAGGCTCCGGGCGCCTGCCGATCGCGATTTGCGGCGACGGCGATTTCCTCATGGGCGTCACCGCGGTGTGGACGGCGGTGCATTACAAGATCCCGCTCCTCTTCGTGCTCGCCAACAATCGCTCGTTCTATAACGACGAGCTGCATCAGGAGCGCATGGCGCGCGCGCGCAATCGTCCGGTCGAGAACAAATGGATCGGCCAGCGCATGTCGGATCCCGACGTCGATCTCGCCGCCATGGGCCGCGCGCAAGGCGCAGTCGGCTTCGGTCCGGTCACCAAGCCCGGCGATCTTGCCGGCGTGCTGGAAAAGGCCATCGCCGCGGTCGATGCCGGCGGGGTCGCCGTCGTCGATGTGCGGGTCGAGCCCGGCTATACCGCCTCCATGACCGCGGCGATGACACGCGCCGGAAGCTGAGCTTCCGGTGGCCGCCGTCTCGACGAGCAATCGCGCGATGTCGGTCCACGCGGCGGCGCCGCCGATCCTCGCCGTCGAAGCCATCACGATGCGCTTTGGCGCCGCCTGAGGATGGCATCACCGCGCTCGACGACGTGTCGTTCGACGTCGCTCCCGGCGAATTTTTGGCCGTGATTGGACCGTCGGGCTGCGGCAAGTCGACTTTGTTCAACATCGTCGGCGGCCTCTTGAGCGGCTATCAGGGCCGCGTCACGGTCGCCGGCGAGACGGTTTCCGGCCCGCATGCCGCGATCGGCATGGTGTTTCAGGAGGAGTCGACCTTCCCGTGGCGCAACGTCGTCGACAATGTCGCCTTCCCGCTGGAAATCGCCGGCGTGTCGCGGCGTGAACGCATCGAGCGCGCGCGCCGTTTCGTCTCCATGGTCGGCCTCGAAGGCTTTGAGCGGCGCTATCCTTCGGAGCTGTCCGGCGGCATGCGCCAGCGCGTTTCGATGGCGCGCACGCTCGCCTTTGAGCCGAAAATCCTGCTCATGGATGAGCCGTTCGCCGCGCTCGACGAGCAGACCCGGCTTTTGCTCGGCGATAAGGTTTTGCAAATCCAGCAGCAGCTCAAACAGACCATGCTGCTGATCACCCACAACATCACCGAAGCAGTACAGCTCGCCGATCGCATTCTGGTGCTGACCTATCGCCCCGGCCGCGTAAAGCGCATCGTCGACATCAAGCTGCCGCGGCCGCGCACCTCGGAGATCGTCTCCAGCGAGGCATTCGGCCGCTATGTGGCGCAAATCTGGAGTGACTTGCGCGAAGAGGCAAGCCGCGGGCTGAGCGACGACGAGGCGCGCTTTCGCGACGCCGGGGAACTCGGGGCATGAGCGCGGCAAACGCCTTCAGCGAGCGCCGATGGTTGCCGCCGCTGGTCGGTCTCAGCACTTTTGGGCTCATTTTGCTGGCCGTCCAACTTCTTATTCGCGCCGGCGCGATCAACCGTTACATCGTGCCGCTGCCGTCGGATGTCGCGGCGAGCTTTTGGCGCGTCATTACCGAGGAAGATATTTTGCATCGCTTCCTGTTCACCGCCTGGGAGTGCCTCGCCGCCGGCGTGCTGCTGACCGTGTTCGGCATCGCCATCGGCGTTTTGATGCATCGTATGCCGCTGCTGCGGCTTGCCTGCGAAAATTGGGTCGGCGCCATGGCCTCCGCGCCGTTGGTGCTTGCCTACCCGCTGTTTCTGGTCCTGTTCGGCCGCAGCGCGCTCACCATCATCATGATGTCTTTCATCGTCGGTCTGGCGCCCGTCATTCTCAAGACCATCGAGGGTTTGTCGGCGACGCGGCACGTGCTTATCGATGTCGGCCGCAGCTTTAAGCTCACGCCGGCGCAGCAATTTTGGAACATTTTACTTCCGTCCGCGCTGCCGACAATCTTTGTCGGCGTCCGGCTCGGGCTGATGTTCGCGCTGATCAACGTTGTCGCCCTCGAGTTCCTGATCAATTTCGGCGGCCTCGGCCAGCTCATCAACGATCTTGCCGAGCGCTACGACCTGCCCGGTGTCTATGCGGCAATCTGTTTTGTCGTTCTGGTCAGCGTCGTGTTCTTTGTGGCGACGGAAAGGGCCGAACGATGGCTGAAATCGGCCGGCTAACCCGCGCCCGCGAGGCGCCGCCGTGGTTGGCACCGGTGGTGCTCTTGCGCTTGAGTATCGTGCTGGCGATACTGCTGATCTGGCAAGCGCTGGCGGTCTCCGGACTGTTCTATCGCGACGTCGTGCCGCCCCTGCAAAAAATCGGCGCGGCGCTGATTAAGCTGCTCTCCGGCGGCGATTTTTACTGGAACCTTTGGGTGACCGCCGACGAGATCGGCGCCGCGTTTGTCATCGGCGGCGTGGCGGGTCTCCTCACCGGCCTCGTCATCGGCGCCAACCAACTCGTCGCCAGGGCTTACGAGCCCTTCCTTTATTATCTCGGCCCGACGCCAAAAATCATTTTCTTCCCGGTGATGATCATGTGGTTCGGCGTCGATGCCGGATCGAAGATCGCCATGGGCGCGGCATCCTGTTTCTTTCCGATCGCGCTCAATGTGGCCGCCGGCATGCGCCAGATCGATCGGGTTTTGATCAGGGTCGGCCAGAGTTTCCGCGCCAAGCCGTGGCAGATGGCGCTAAAGATCTATCTGCCGGCGATGCGCCATCCGGTCGTCAATGGCCTGCGTTTGGGTTTTGGCGTCGCCCTGATCGGCACGCTGTTGGCTGAAACGAAAATCTCCAACCGCGGCATCGGCTATCTTGTCGTCCAGGCCTATAATGCCTTCGACATGCCGCAACTCTACGCCATACTCATCGTGCTGTTCGTGATGGCGATCTGCGCCAATGCGCTGGTGACGCGCTGCGGCGGCTTCGACGCGCTCAAACAAAAATAACGGCACGAAGTGCCGCATAACGGGAGAAGGTCGTGAACACCGCCGTTCCGCTCAAGTCCTTAAAGCCGCAGCCGCTGCATCTGCCCGAACATCGCGACGCCTTTTATGGCGGCAAATGGCACCAGGCGAAATCCGGCCGCACCACCGATGCGATCAATCCCGGCACCGGTGAAACGCTCGGTCCGGTCGCGGAATGTGGCGCCGCCGATATCGACGCCGCGGTGAGCGCGGCCAAGGCGGCGTTCCCGGCGTGGCGCGACACGTCGCCGCTCGAACGGGCGCGATTGCTCAAACGCATCGCCAATGTCTTGCGCGAGCACGCCGAAGAGCTGGCGATGATCGACGCCGCCGATTGCGGCAACCCCTATACCGAAATGGTGCGCGACGCGACGATCGCCGCGGCGCAGATTGAATTCTACGCTGGCCTCGTCACCGAGATGAAAGGCGCGTCGATCCCGATGGGACCGGGCGTGGTGAATTTCTCGGTGCGCGAGCCGCGCGGTGTCGTCGGCCGAATCATTCCGTTCAACCATCCGTTCATGTTCTGCGCCGGGAAGGCGGGCGCGCCCCTCGCCGCCGGCAATACGGTGGTGATGAAGCCGCCGGAACAGGCGCCGCTGTCCTCACTGCGCCTCGCCGAACTAATCGACGGCATATTGCCGCCCGGCGTGTTCAATATCGTGCCGGGCGGCAAGGAGGCAGGCTCCGCGCTCGCTTCGCATAAGGACGTCGCCATGATTGCGCTGATCGGCTCGGTGCCGACTGGCCGCGCGGTGATGAAGGCCGCGTCCGATACGCTCAAGGCGATGATGCTTGAGCTTGGCGGCAAGAACGCGCTGATCGCCTATCCAGACGCTGACCCGGACGAAGTCGCCGACGGCGTGATCGGCGGCATGAATTTCACCTGGTGCGGACAGTCGTGCGGATCGACCAGCCGCGCCTTCATCCACGACACAATCTACGAGACGGTGCTGGCCAAAGTGAAAAGCAAGATCGCTCACTACAGGCCAGGCATCGCCACCGATCCGGCAACGACGATGGGTTCGATCATTTCCAAAACGCAGTACGAGCGAATCCTCGGCTTCATCGACAGCGCCAAGCAGGAAGGCGCGCGGCTCCTCACCGGCGGCGGAAGACCGTCCGACCCCGCCCTGGCCAAGGGCTTTTTCATCGAGCCCACCGTGTTCGCCGACGTGCAGCCGACCATGCGCATCGCGCGCGAGGAGATTTTTGGGCCAGTGCTTTCGGTGTTCAAATGGAGTGACGAAGCCAAAATGCTGGAACAGGTGAACGCCGTCGAATATGGCCTCACCGCTTCGATCTGGACCAACGATCTGTCGACAGCGCACCGCACCGCGGCGGCGGTCCAGGCCGGCTTTGTCTGGATCAACGAAGTCTCAAAACATTTTCTTGGCGCGCCGTTCGGCGGCTACAAGCAATCCGGCATCGGCCGCGAGGAATGCTTTGAAGAAATGCTCGCCTATACGCAGGAGAAAAATATTCACGTGCGGCTGCGACCGAAACCGTGAACTCTTACGCCACTCGTCCCGCGGAAGCGGGAACCCGGTTCTTCGCGCTGGATTCCCGCTTTCGCGGGAATGAGTGGAAGCCTATCTCAGAGCTTGAACGTCTCGTAGGTCGACGGGTGGAACAATTCGTCGACGGCAACGCGGCGGGACGACAAGCCTTCGAGGTGATGCTGCGCCAGGAAATAATCCAGCACTTTGCGGTTTGGCCCGACGCCGTATGACCAGAAGTCCTGACCCATCAGGTCGCGCGCTTCCTTGAGCCGCTCCTCGACGAACGGCAGCATCACCTTGGTCGCCGACGTATCGGATAGCTTCCGCATTGCCGCGTCCTTGGCCTGTTCGAACGCCTTGAACACCGCGCCCGGCAGCCAAGGATGCTGTTCGGCCAAGGTGCGGCGGATGCCGACCACGTGCATGATCGGGAAAAACCCGGTGCGCTTGAAATAATCCTCGGCCACCGCGACCGGATCGTCAAACAGCCAGCCGATATGCGGATGGCCCTTCTCGATCAGCGTCGGCGGCCGCGGCGCCATGAAGCCGTCGATCTCGCCGGCTTCGAGCAAACCTGAAATGGTCGCGCCCTCCGGCGCATTGTCGAGCCGGACAGCCGGTCGGCAGCTTGACCGTGATCTTTTCCGGCCGGCCCGCGTTTTCGATGCCGCCGCGAATCCAGTGAATGTCCGAGCGCTTGACGCCGTAATCGTCTTCCAGAAAAGCCCGCGCCCAGACATTGGCGGTAAGCTGATATTCGGGCACCCCGACTTTGCGGCCCTTGAGGTCGGCCGGCTTTTTCACCCGGTCGGTGCGGACATAGACCGAGGTGTGGCGGAACGCGCGCGACACGAAGGCCGGCACCGCGACATAGGGACAATCGTTCTGCGCGGTCTTGACCGTGTAGCTCGACATCGACAGTTCGCAGATGTCGAATTCGGCGGCGCGGAAGGCGCGGAAGAAGATCTCCTCGGGGACGAGCGTCATATAGACCGGATCGACACCGTCAATCCGGACGCTGCCGTCGATTAGCGGGCGGGTGCGGTCGTAATCGCCAACGGCGACGGAGAGATTGAGCTTGGCCATTTCCGATCCCTGGTTTTCTTCGTAGCGACAGATAGCCGCCTCCGATGGGTCGTGCCAAGATGCTATCTCACGCCCCGTGGCGCGTCCCCTGCCGGTTGCAAACAAGAAATGGCTCCTGGATGAAGTGGCACCGCCTTTTCTGCGCGGTCTTGGTCCTCCTGCTGCCCTGCGCCGGCTGGGCGCAGGATGCGGCCCGGCACGTCTATAGCGACGCCGGCAACATTTTCATCGAGCGCGGCGGTAAGAAGACGAAGCTCACCACATCGGAAATGGACGTCGATCCCGCGCTCGCGCCCGGCGGCGCAGTAGTCGTTTATACGCGGCAGGGACGCGGCCGCAGCGTGCGCGGCTACGATCTCAGCCAGATCTGCACCACCGATCCGCGGCCCGACGAGCTACGGCAGATCAATGCCGACGGAACCGGCGACAAGCTTCTCCTCACCGGCCACAAGGGCCAGCCCGACGAACAGCTCTGCGATTTTCGCAACAAGCAGTTTAGCTCAGACGGCCGGCGGCTTTATTTTTTGACGCCGGGATGGCCGACATCGGGCGCGCTGCATGTTTTTGACATGCGCACCGGCGACGACCGCTTCCTGCTGCCTGCCAACGATCTCCTCGTCCTGAATTTCTGCGCCAACAAATACAAGGACAATCTTGCCGTGCTGTCGCATCGCAATTTCCTGCTCGGCGGCAGCTACGACTGGTACTGGCTTTACGATTTAACAGGTAAGAAGGAACTCGGACCGCTTGGCGAGTTCGATAATCCGGCCGACACGGCGCGCCAGGCGCACGGCGTCTGGTGCGAAGGTAAAACCTGAGGGCGCGATTACTGCCCCACAAAAGGCTCCGCCGGTGCGATGTCGGTGAGCTTGAACTGCACGCGCTCCTCACCCTGCCAGCGATCGATCGAGAATGTGCCGGCGGCGTGGATCCGCAGCCCGCGGCTGGCCCGCAACGCGGCGCCCAGCTTCTGTCCGGCGGCGCGGAAGGCGATGGCGTTGATGCTCGAGCCGTCGGCGGATTTCAGCCGCGCGCGCATATGGGCCTGGCCGACCTCCTCCGCATAAGTCAGTGTGTGCGCCGGCAGCGCGATCACCGGCTCGGGATTGCCGGAACCGAATGGCCCGGCGCGGCCGATCATGGCGACGAGGCCGGTGTCGGCGGCCGCCGCAGTCACCGCGCCGTCGATCAAGATCCCGCTCGATCGGCGCGCCGTTTCCACGTCGGCCCCGAGCGTGGATTCGAGAAAAGCGCGCAGCTCCGCAAGCGCTCCTTTGCGCAGCGTCACGCCGGCCGCCATGGCATGACCGCCGCCCTTGAGCAAAAGTCCGTCAGCCACCGCACGCCGCACCGCGCGGCCGATATCGACGCCGGCGATGGAGCGTCCCGAGCCGGTGCCGACGCCGCCGGGCTCAAGCGCAATGGCGAAGGCCGGACGGCCGAATTTTTCCTTCAGCCGCGCCGCGACCAAGCCGACGACGCCGGGGTGCCAGCCTTCGGCGGCGGTGACCACGACCGCGCCCTTTTCCTCAAGACCAAGCGCCGCGCTTGCCTCGGCTTCGGCTTGCGCCAAGGTCCCCTGCTCGATGGCCTGGCGCTCCTGATTGAGCCGATCGAGCTCGGCGGCGATTTTGGCGGCTTCGATGGGATCGTCCTCGATCAGCAGTCTTACGCCGAGATCGGCACGGCCGATGCGGCCGCCGGCATTGATGCGCGGTCCGAGCAGAAAGCCGAGATGCCAGGCCTCGGGCGGGGCCGAAAGCCGCGCCACGTCCATCAGGCTGACGTGGCCCGCGCGCTCGCGCCGGCGCAGCGCGATCAGCCCCTTGGCGACGAAGGCGCGATTGAGCCCGGTGAGCGGCACCACGTCGGCGACGGTGCCGAGCGCGACATCGTCAAGGAATGCGAGCAGATCGGGCTCCGGCCGCGCTGTCGTCCAAAACCCGCGCTCGCGCAGCACGCGGTTTACCGCGACGACGGTCATGAACGTGAGCCCGACGGCGGCGAGATGACCGAGCCCCGACAGATCATCGCGCCGGTTCGGATTGACGATAGCGACAGCCGGCGGCAGCGCCTCGTCGGCCTGATGATGATCGATGACGACGACATCGACACCGAGCGCCTTCGCCTCCGCCAGCGGCTCGATGCTGGTCGTGCCGCAATCGACGCAGACCAGAACCGTCGCGCCGCGCTCGGCGAGCGAGCGCACCGCCTCGACATTCGGTCCATAGCCTTCGAACAGCCGGTCCGGAATATGGATGATGGGGTCGCTGCCGCATTGCCGCAGAAACCGCGCCAACAGCGCCGCCGATGTCGCGCCGTCGACGTCGTAATCGCCGAAAATGGCGATGCTCTCGCCGCGCGTCACGCCATCGGCGATGCGCTGTGCCGCCTCCTTCATGGCGGTCAGCACATACGGGTCCGGCATCAATCGTTTGACGGCTGGATCGAGAAACGCCTCCACCCCATCAGGCTCGACATTGCGGCCGGCCAGGATGCGCGCCAGCAATTCCGGCAGCTCGTGACGTTGCGCGATGGCCAGTGCGCGCGCGGCGCCGCGTTCGTCGAGCCGGTCGCGCCATGCGCGCCCGGTCGTCGAATTCTGGACGCCAAGGAATAGACGACTCTCGGACATTGGTACGATTGTACACTGTCATGCTCCGCGAAGGCGTAGCATCCAATAAGCGCAAAGATTGTGGAAAGAACGCGATCTATCGCCGATGACTGGATCACCCGCCTTCGCGGGTGATGACAAGCTTGTTTCATGAAAACTTTCCAAGCCTGCGGTGCTCGGCCCTGATCCAGCGGATAGTGCCGCTGGTGGAGCGCATTAAAACCGTTTCGGTTTCGATCATGGCATTGCCGAATTGCACGCCGCGCAGCATGCGGCCGTCGGTGACGCCAGTCGCGGCGAAAAGGCATTCGCCCCTCACCATATCCTCGATCTGGTATTTTTTCTTGGGCTCCTTGATTCCCATGCGGGCGGCACGCTCGCGTTTTTCGTCGGTATCGATCACGAGGCGGGTCTGCATCTGGCCGCCAATGCATTTGAGCGCCGCTGCGGCCAAGACGCCTTCCGGGGCGCCGCCGATGCCGAGAAAAATATCGATCCCGGATTTATCCGGGTCGGCGGTATGAATGACGGCCGCCACGTCGCCGTCGGTGATCAGGCTCACCGCCGCGCCGGCTTTGCGCACCGCGGCGATCACGTCGGCGTGGCGTGGTCGATCGAGGATCATCGCGGTAATGGCGTCCGGTTTCACGCCCTTGGCCTTGGCCAAGGCGCGGATGTTCTCGTCGGCCGGCGCATCGAGATCGACGACGCCTTGTGGATAGCCGGGGCCGACCGCGATCTTGTCCATGTAGATATCGGGCGCGTGCAACATCGTGCCCGCCTCGGCCATTGCGAGCGTGGCGATGGCGCCTGGCATGTTCTTGGCGCACAGCGTCGTGCCCTCGAGCGGATCGACGGCGATGTCGACTTTCGGTCCCGATTTGGTGCCGACCTTCTCGCCGATGAACAGCATCGGCGCCTCGTCCATCTCGCCTTCGCCGATCACGACGGTGCCGTCGACATGCAGGCCGGCGAGTTCGCGCCGCATGGCATCGACGGCGGCCTGATCGGATTTTTTCTCCGCGCCGCGCCCGCGCAACCGCGCGGCGGCGACTGCCGCACGTTCAGTCACACGGACGATTTCGAGTGACAATGCACGCTCAAGGATTTGCGGCGGCGGCTGGGCTTGGATGACATAGGTAGATCTCCTAGTTTTTCTCGATCCGTATGACTTGTGGGCGTCCGGATACGACGCGGTCGCGGCGTACAGCGGCAAGCGCTTTGCGCACGGCATCCTCGCTGGTCGCATAGGTAATCATGATGACGGGGACCGCTTCGCCGGAACGACCGGGCTGCGCGGCGCCGGGCGAACCGGCGGCATGCCGCTGCACGATCAATTCCAGCGAAATCTTCTGCTGCGCCAGGCGTCGCGCGATGGTCGCCGCGGTGCCAGGCCGGTCGCGGGCCAACAGCCGGATGTAATAGCCGCCTTCGTGGTGCTGCATCGGCGCCTTGCGGATCGCGGTCATGCGCGCCGCGGGCCGGCCGAACGGCGGCGTCACGACGCCGCGCGCAATATCGGCGAGGTCGGCGATAATGGCGGAGGCCGTCGCCGCTCCACCGGCGCCGGGGCCGACCAGCGTGATCGGCGCAAGCCCTTGCGCGTCCAACGTGACCGCGTTGGTGACGCCCATGACCTGGGCGATGGCCGAGTCCTTCGGCACCATGGTCGGATGCACCCGTTGTTCGATGCCTTCGGCGGTTTTCACCGCCACGCCCAGAAGCTTGATGCGGTAGCCGAGCTCGCTTGCGGCGGCGAGATCGGCCGGCGTAATCGACGAAATGCCTTCGACATAGACCGCCCCGGGATCGATCCTGGTGCCGAAGGCGAGGCTCGCCAGGATGGCGAGCTTTTGCGCAGTGTCGTGGCCTTCGATATCGAAAGTCGGATCGGCTTCGGCATAACCGAGCCGCTGCGCCTCGCGCAGGCAGTCGTCGAAGGCCAGCCGATCCTGCTCCATGCGCGACAGGATGTAATTGCAGGTGCCGTTGAGGATGCCGTAAATGCGGGTGAACGACGCGCCGTTAAGTCCCTCGCGCAACGTCTTCACGATGGGAATGCCGCCGGCGACGGCGGCCTCGAAATTGAGCGCGACGCCATGCCGTTCCGCCAGCGCCGCGAGTTTTTGGCCGTGACCGGCTAGCAGCGCCTTGTTGGCGGTCACAACCGGCGTGCCGGCGTTGAGCGCGGCTTCCACCGCGCGTCTTGGCCGGATCGCCGGCGCCGCCGATGACCTCGACCAGCACGTCGATGCCAGGATCGCGCGCCAGCGCCACGGGATCGGCGACCCAGCGAAATTTCTTCGGATCGAAATTGCGCTTCTTGCCGCGCGACCGCGCGCTGATGGCGACAACCTCGATGGAGCGCCCGCAGCGCGCGATCAGCGTGTCGCGTCCCTCGTCGAGGAGTGAAACGACTGCGCTGCCGACGGTTCCCAGCCCGGCAAGACCGACTTTCAGCGGCTCAGCCATAAAACGTCGCCCAATGCGGAAGCTGGAAGGAAGCGACGTCCGTCTAACGGCGCGTCGCCATCGGCACGACGTTGTGCAGCATTTCCGGGGCTGTTTCAAGAAAGCGCCGGATATTGCGGGCTGCCTGGCGAATGCGCTGCTCGTTCTCGACCAGTGCGATGCGTACATGGCCCTCGCCATGCTCGCCAAAGCCGGCGCCGGGCGACACGGCAACGCCGGCTTTCTCGACCAGGAGGGTTGAAAATTCGACGCTGCCGAGCGGCCGGAACGTTTCCGGGATCGGCGCCCAGGCGAACATCGAGGCGAGCGGCGGCGGCACTGTCCAGCCGGCCCGGCCGAATGAATCGACCAGCGCGTCGCGCCGGCGCTTATAGGTCGCGCGCATCTCGTGAATGCAATCGTCGGGACCGTTGAGCGCCGCCGTCGCCGCCACCTGAATAGGCGTGAAGGCCCCGTAATCGAGATAGGACTTGACGCGGCCCAGCGCGGCGATGATGCGCTCGTTGCCGACGGCAAAGCCGATGCGCCAGCCGGGCATCGAATAGGTTTTCGACATCGACGTAAATTCGACCGCGACATCGAACGCGCCGGGAACCTGCAACAGCGAGGGCGGCGGATTGTTGTCGAAATAGACTTCCGCGTAAGCGAGATCGGACAGCACCAAGAGCGAGTGTTTTTTCGCGAATGCGATCAGCTCGCGGTAGAAGTCGAGGCTGGCGATACAGGCAGTCGGGTTCGACGGATAGCAGACCACGACAGCGATCGGCTTCGGAATCGAATGCAACACCGCGCGCTCGAGCGCGCCGAAGAAGGCGTCGTTGGCTTCGACCGGCACCGAGCGAATGGCGCCGCCGGCCATCAGGAAGCCGAAGACGTGGATCGGATAGGTCGGATTGGGAACGATGATGATATCGCCGGGCGCGGTGATCGCCTGGGCGACATTGGCGAAGCCTTCCTTGGAACCGAGCGTGGTAATGACCTGCGTCTCGGGATTGAGCTTCACGCCGAAGCGGCGGCCATAATAGGCGGCTTGCGCGCGGCGCAGTCCCGCAATCCCCCGCGAGGCCGAATAGCGGTCGGTGCGCGGCTTGCCGACGACTTCCTTGAGTTTCTCGACCACATGGGCGGGCGTCGGCAAATCGGGATTGCCCATGCCGAGATCGATGATGTCGGCGCCGCCGTTGCGAGCCACCGCCTTGGCGCGGTTGACCTGCTCGAACACATAGGGCGGCAGCCGGCGAATACGATAAAAGTCTTCCATGGATCGGCCCGGCGCGTCGTCTTAATCAAACTCTATACTAGGAGGGGAGTTTTATCACTTGGTTTCGGCACCGGCGGTCTGTGCGCCGCTGGCGCCCTGAGTGCTGCCCGGCGCGGCGGCCGCGGGCTGGCTCTTTGCCGGCGGCGGGCTCTTGGCCAAGTCCTTGGTATTGCCCGGCGGATTGGTCGAGGCTTTGGCCGGGCCGTTATTCTGCATCTCGGCGTTCAAATGATTCCGATCGGTAATGAGATCTTCGGTCGCCTGCTGGAGCTGATTAGGGTCCATGGGCGCATCGGCGCGCGGCGGCGGCATGTCATGGATGGCGGGGAAAATCGACGGATAGTCGACACCTGGCGAGCATCCGCACATGAGAAGGCACGCGGCCGCCGCCAACGCCAAAACCGCCGGCGCTGGCGCAAAGCCCGCGAGGGCGCGCGGGGTGAAAAAACCACGCCGACGATGCAAACTAGTCTCCGACATGCCCTGGCGAAGTTTCAGCGTTCCGGCCGATGTTGCCCGAATGCCGTCTCGCCGACCCCTCAACGCTTCAGAAATTCTCACGACACCAATAATTTAGGACGATAAACTCAGAGATCACACAAGCTGACAAGGTAACGTGCCAATATGTCTAAACAAGGACGATACCCGCGTTCGCATCCGACAATAGACCGCAACAGAACCATTTGGGACCGGCGATGCTTGCGTCTTGTGCGTGGCGCGTGAGCAGTCCATTTCTGCTGCAAGGACCGGGATACCTTCGGTCCATTAAGGAACGCTCGTGCGGGCTCCGTCGCAACATCCCCCGGTGAAGCAAGGACCGGGATTGCAAGTCCCGGTGAAAATCGGGTCGCTCGACGTCGAGGCGTTCTCGCGCAATCTGGCGCGCCTCGTCGAGGAAGGCGGCCGCGCGCTCGCCGCCTACCTCAAACCTCGCGAGGCGAGCCGCGACGATGGCGAATTCGCCGACGAAGTCGCCGAGGTCCTAAAGACGCTCGGCCATGTCGCGGAATATTGGCTGGCCGATCCGCAGCGAGCCGTCGAATTGCAGAACCGGCTCGGCCAGGCCTATCTCGGTCTATGGGCGACGACGGCGAAGCGGCTCGCCGGCGATGAAGGGCCTCCGGTCGCTACGCCGGCGGCCGGCGACCGTCGCTTCACCGACCCGGAATGGACGCAAAACCAGTTCTTCGATTTCCTCAAACAGGCCTATCTCCTCACCTCGCAGTGGGCCGGCACAGTCGTCACCGATGCCGCCGGAATCGATGCCCACACCCGGCAAAAAGCCGAATTCTACGTGCGGCAGATTACTAACGCGCTCTCGCCGACGAATTTCGTGCTGACCAATCCGGAATTGCTGCGCGAGACGTTTGTCTCCAATGCCGACAATCTAGTTCGCGGCATGCGTATGCTCGCCGAGGACATCGAGGCGGGCGGCGGCGATCTGCGAATTCGGCAGTCCGATGCCTCGATGTTCGAGGTCGGGCGCAACCTCGCGACCACGCCCGGCAAGGTGATCTTCCAGAACGAGCTGATGCAGCTCATTCAATATGCGCCCTCGACCGAGACCGTGCTCAAACGTCCGATTTTGATTATTCCGCCGTGGATCAACAAGTTTTACGTGCTCGATCTGACGCCGGAAAAGTCCTTCATCAAATGGTGCGTCAATCAGGGCCTGACCGTGTTCTGCATTTCGTGGATCAACCCCGACGCGAATCTCGCCAAGAAGTCGTTTGAGGACTATGTCCGGCAAGGCCCCATCGCCGCGCTCGATGCCATCAAGGAAGCGACCGGCGAGGACAAGGTGCATGCCATCGGCTATTGCGTCGGCGGTACGCTGCTCGCGGTGACGCTCGCGGCAATGGCGGCTTGGCGAGACGAGCGCATTGTATCGGCCACCTTGTTCGCTGCTCAGGTCGATTTCACGCATGCCGGCGATCTGAAAGTCTTCGTCGATGAGGACCAGGTCGCGGCGCTGGAACAGAAGATGGCCGAGCGCGGCTATCTGGACAGCGCGGCAATGGCAAGCGTCTTCAACATGCTGCGCTCCAACGACTTGGTCTGGCCGTATGTGATCAACAATTACCTGAGGGGCAAAGCGCCGTTCCCGTTCGACCTGTTGTACTGGAATTCCGACGCCACCCGCCTGCCGGCCGCCAATCACTCGTTCTACCTGCGCAATTGCTATCTCGAGAACAAGCTGTCAAAAGGCAAGATGGTACTCGGCAATACCCCGGTCGACCTCAAAGCTATAACGACGCCGATCTACAATCTGGCAACGCGCGAAGACCACATCGCGCCGGTGAAATCGGTGATGTTCGGCAGCAAATATTTCGGTGGCGATGTGAAATTCGTGGTCGCCGGATCCGGCCATATTGCGGGCGTCGTCAACCCGCCGGACAAACACAAATATCAATATTGGACCGGGCCGAAGCCGCGCAACGCCGATTTCGAGACGTGGCGCGCCAAGGCCAGGGAGAATCCCGGCTCGTGGTGGCCTGATTGGCTGCTTTGGATCACGCGGCAAGGGCCGACCGAGGTGCCGGCGCGTATCCCCGGCGACGGCGCGCTTAAAGCCATCGAGGACGCGCCGGGAAGTTACGTCAAGGTGCGCGGCTAGAGGGACACAATGCTAAAATTCGGCTTGAGAACGGCCCTCATCGGCATCGCGCTCTGCGGCGCCGGCTCGCTCGCGGCGGCCGACGACCGCCTGATCTGCGCCTCGGTGCCACCAAAACCCGACGCGATCGGCGCCTGTTCCCGCGTCATGGCATCGAGCCATACCAGCGACCATGATCGCGCGCTGGCTTATTCGTTTCGCGGCGACGCGGAGCGCGCCAAAGGCGATATGACAAGCGCCATTACCGACTACACCCAGGCGCTGACGCTGCTGCCGAATTTGATTCCGGCATTGCACGGCCGCGGTATCGCCTACCTCAACGGCGGCGACAATGCGCGCGCCATCGCCGACTTCGATCTGGCGGTTCAGCTCGTTCCGCAGGACGCCAAGGCGCTGTACGAACGCGGCGTCGCCAAAACCAAGAGCGGCGACGCGAGTGGCGGCGATGCCGATATCGCCTCCGCCGAAAAGCTCGATCCCAACGTCGCCAATCATCCGTGATCGGCCGCGCTCACCGCATTCGTCACGGAAACAGCGCCACCTGTTCGACCCCGATCGGCTCCGGGAAGCCGAGCATGACGTTCATGTTCTGCACCGCCTGGCCGGAGGCGCCTTTAGTCAGGTTGTCGAGCGCCGAGCCGATGATAGCGCGGCCGGCGATGCGATCGGCCGCCACGCCGATGAATGTCATGTTCGAGCCGCGCACGTGCCGGGTTGCCGGCAGCGTCCCGAATGGCAGAACATGAACGAAGGGCTCCTTGGCGTAAGACTTTAAAAGCAACGCATGAAGATTCTGCGGTGATGTCTTTAGGCCCCGCACGTAAATCGTCGAAAGAATGCCCCTGTTCATCGGGACGAGATGCGGCGTGAAAGTTGCGATCACCTCGCGTCCGACGGCTAAAGAGAATTCCTGATCGAGTTCGGCCATGTGGCGATGATGTCCGACGCCGTAGGCATGGAACCCCTCCGACACTTCGGCGAACTGCATATCCTCGCGCGCGCCCCGCCCGGCCCCGGTAACGCCCGACTTGGCGTCGATGACAATCTCGTCCGGATCGATCGCTTTAGCTTTGAGAAGCGGTATCAGTGCCAGTTCGGCGCAGGTCGTATAGCAGCCGGGATTGGCGACCAACCGCGCCGCCTTGATCTTCGACCGGTAGATTTCGGTGAGCCCATAGACGGCGTCTCGCTGCAGCGCCGGCGCAGCGTGCGCGTGGCCATACCAGTGTGCATAGGCGGCAGGATCGGCCAGGCGGAAATCGGCGGAAAGATCGACCACCTTAATTTTTGGCGCGCGCGTCATCAGGTCCTTGATGACCCTTTGCGTCGTGCCATGCGGCAGCGCGCAGAACACGAGATCGAGCGCAAGCGCTTTCCAATCCACGCTCTCGACCGTGGTGAGCTGAGGCAGCTTGTAGGGCAAGAATTGCGGGAAGACGTCGGCCATGGATTTCCCAGCGCGCCGATCGGCCGTGAGCAACGCGATCTCGACGCGCGGATGGTGGATGAGCAACCGCAGCAATTCCGCTCCGGTGTAGCCGGAGGCGCCGAGCACACCGATTTTCGCCTTTTTTACTTTCGCGGGCATGATTCAACCTTTGGGGCTTGAGCAAGTCTCAGGGCGAATCCGCAGGCAAGATATCGGGGGAAAGTGCCGCGGAACCGGCGGCACGAATGTCTACGCGCGAGCGCGCAGCCGTGCCGTGTTGGTGCGACGGCGGCGGCGGTCAAATGCAGCGGCGATCGGTAATGTGCCGTTCATGGCGCCGATATAAGGCTGCGGTCTTTGGCCGTCAATCGCTCGCGGATTTCGCCCTCATGGTTTTGCCGCCTAGATGGCATAGTCGAGCCGGGGTCCAGGGTTGATTCGTTATCCATGGCGCGTCACCGCGCGACCCTCCACATGAGAGAAACCGTGGGAAAGACTGCCAAATCGTCGAAAACGCCCGATCTTTTCGCCGACACGCCGGCCACCCGCCGCGGCGGTGAGCGGCGAGCCGCCACCAGCACGCGGGCCGCGGGCGATGCCGGCTATACGGCCAAGCATATCGAGGTTCTGGAAGGCCTCGAACCGGTGCGCCGGCGCCCCGGCATGTATATCGGCGGCACCGACGAGAAGGCGCTGCATCACCTGTTCGCCGAGGTGATCGATAATGCGATGGACGAGGCCCTCGCCGGCCATGCCGACTGGATCGAGGTGGAGATGACGGCCGACGGCTTCGTCACCGTCACCGACAATGGCCGGGGCATCCCGATCGATCCGCATCCCAAATTTCCCAAAAAATCCGCGCTCGAGGTCATCATGTGCACGCTGCACGCGGGCGGCAAATTCGACTCCAAGGTTTACGAAACCTCGGGCGGCCTGCACGGCGTCGGTGTTTCGGTGGCGAACGCGCTGTCGGAGCGCATGGAAGTCGAGGTCGCGCGCGGGCAAAAGCTCTATCGGATGATTTTCGAGCGCGGCAAGCCGAAGTCCAAATTGCAGGACGCCGGCAAGGCGCCGAACCGCCGTGGCACAAAAGTGCGCTTCCGACCCGACCCGCAGATTTTTGGTGCGAAAGTCCAATTCAAGCCCGAACGCGTTTTCAAGATGACGCGGTCGAAAGCGTATCTGTTCGGCGGCGTTGAAATCCGCTGGTCTTGCGCCAAAGAGCTTTTGCGCGGCGAAGCCGACGTGCCCGAACAGGCGACGTTTCATTTCGCCGACGGATTGCGCGATTATCTGTCCGAGACGCTGTCGGAGGCGACGCTCGTCCATCCCGACATCTTCACGGGCACAGCGGGCAAGACCGGCGCACACGGGGCGGTTCAATGGGCCGCGGCCTGGACTGCCGACGCCGACGGCTTCCTCAATTCCTATTGCAACACCATTCCGACGCCGGACGGGGGCACCCATGAATCCGGCCTGCGCGCGGCCCTGACGCGCGGCTTGAAGGATCACGCCGAGCGCATCGGCCAGGGCAAGCGCGCCACAGCGATCACCTCGGACGACGTGATGGTAGGCTCCGGCGCCATGCTCTCGGTGTTCATCCGCGAGCCGGAATTCCAGGGCCAGACCAAGGACCGGCTCGCCACCGCCGAAGCGCAACGGATTGTCGAACAGGCGATCAAGGATCCGTTCGACCATTGGCTGGCCGGCAATCCGCTCGCCGCCAACAAACTTTTGGACTTCGTGGCCGAGCGCGCCGAGGAGCGTATCCGCCGCCGCCAGGAAAAGGACATCGCGCGCAAGACCGCGGTGCGCAAGCTGCGGCTGCCCGGAAAGCTCGCCGACTGCACCAACAGCGCGGCGGAAGGTTCGGAGATTTTCGTAGTCGAGGGCGATTCAGCCGGCGGCTCGGCGAAGCAGGCGCGCGACCGCGCCTCCCAGGCAATCCTGCCGCTGCGCGGAAAAATCCTCAATGTGGCGTCCGCCGGCAAGGACAAGTTGGCGCAGAACCAGCAGCTCGCCGACCTCGTCCAGGCGCTCGGCTGCGGCACCGGCACGCATTATCGCGACGAGGGTTTGCGCTACGGCCGCGTCATCATCATGACCGACGCCGACGTCGACGGCGCCCACATCGCCTCGTTGCTGATCACATTCTTCTACCGCCAGATGCCGCAGCTGATCGACAAGGGCCACCTCTATCTTGCGGTGCCGCCGCTCTACCGGCTCTCCCACGGCGGCAAGAATTTCTATGCCCGTAATGACAAACATCGCGACGAGATTTTGAAAAAAGAATTCAACGCCAATGCCAAGGTCGAAGTCAGCCGCTTCAAGGGCCTAGGCGAGATGATGGCGGCGCAGCTCAAGGAAACCACCATGGATCCGCGAAAGCGCACGCTGCTTCGCGTCACGCTCATGACCGACGATCGTAAAGATACGGAAAAAGCGGTCGAACGGTTGATGGGTGCCAAAGCCGAGGCACGCTTCGAGTTCATCCAAGAGCGCGCCGAATTCGCCGACGAGGAATTGCTGGACGTTTAGAGGGCCGCCCTATTCCTTCTGGAACAATTTGTCCGTCGCGGTGATCAGCCCGCTGTCGGGATGGGCCGAGCAATAATCGCTGAGCTTCTTGGCGTTGGCGACGAACCGCGTGGTGTTAATCACCGGCGGATCGTCCTCATCTTTATAATAGCCGTCGAGCCAGGCAAGCATGACGCCGATGTCGTCCTTGTTCGCCGACAGGAACTGCTTGCAGGTCCAGGTCGAAAGATCGATGTCGTCGGCCTGCGCCGGGGTCACGGCAGATGCGCTCCACGCCAGCATTGCCGCGACGGCGACGCATGCAAAAGTTTTCATGACCGTTCCTCCGCAATCGGCGGCTGGATTATAACTTCTCCGCGGCCGGCGAGCGGTGCTACTCCTCGAAGTGCAGGTTCGCCTGCTTCACCACGTCGGTATATTTGACGATTTCAGCATCGATCATCTTTTTGAAATCGTCGGGCGAGCCGCCGCCGGGATTTACGGCCATGTTTTTGAGCTTGGCCGACACATCGGGATCGCGGATGGCTTGGCTCAGCGTTTTTTCCAGCTTGGCGACGATCGGCGCTGGCGTCGCGATCGGGGCGAATATGCCGCTCCACAATCCGACGTCGACATTGGGATAGCCGGCCTCGGCCATGCTTGGAGTGTCTGGCAGCTGGTCGGAGCGCTTGGCGCCAGTAACGGCAAGGGCTTTTACCTTGCCGGCCTGTACCTGCGGAACGGCCGGCGGCGGATCCACGATCGACATCATCGACTGACCTTCGATGATGCTGAGAATCATTTCGTTGCTGCTCTTATAGGGAATCATCACGCCGGGCATGCCGGATTTCAATTTGAGCTGCTCCATCGCGATGGTGAACGCGGGCGACGTGCTCGGATAGTTCGCTTTGTCGGGATGCGCCTTTGCCTCCTCGGCCAGATCCTTGACGGTCTTTGCCGGACTGTCCGCCGCAACAACCAGGATCAGCGGAAAGCTCCCGATCATGGCGAGCGGCACCAGCGTCTTGGTCGGATGATATTTCAGATCGGGATAGATTGCGGCCGCCATCGACATTGCACCTGTCGCGCCGACAAGGAGTGTGTAGCCGTCGGCCGGCTGGTTCGATACGTATTCGGCCGACAACCGCCCGCCCGCGCCAGGCCGGTTCTCGACAACGACTGGCTGGCCGAGAATGTCGGAAAGCTTTGCGCCGACCAGCCGGCCAAAGATGTCGTTCCCGCCGCCGGCCGCAAAGCCGATCACCAGCCGGATTGGTCGGGTCGGATAGTCGCTCTGGGCGCGCGTGGACGTGTGCGCCGCGGCCAACGCGATCATCAGAGCCAGCGCCGCAACGACCGGCCGGCGCGCGAAATGGCGAACACTCATAGGTGCTTCCTCCCGAAATCGAGTGTCATAGTTAGCACACCCGTGAGGGCTTGCGCTCCTGCCACCACGCCGCGGCGGATATGGCCGCCACGGTCGGATGCAGCGAAAAAGTGAAGGAATCCGTTTAACTTACTGCGTTGCGGCAGGGACATTCGGGTTGACTTTCGGTCAATCGATCCTATGTTCCGCGCAACGCAAGTAAGGCAGATTCGACCGCCTGGCGTGTTTCCCATTTCAACCGAAAGGGTGCTGCCGGCGGTCCTTCACTGAGGGTCTATGACGTTTTCTCATCTCGGCTTGTCCGAAAAGGTTCTCGCCGCAGTCGCGGCGACTGGTTACAAAACCCCCACCCCCATCCAAGATCAGGCTATCCCCCACGTGCTCGCCCGGCGCGATGTGCTCGGTATCGCGCAGACCGGGACCGGCAAGACGGCGGCTTTCGTGCTGCCGATGCTCACCATGCTGGAGCAAGGCCGCGCACGCGCCCGCATGCCGCGCACGCTCATCCTTGAGCCGACTCGCGAACTCGCAGCCCAGGTCGAAGACAGTTTTGCCAAATACGGCGTCAACCACAAGCTCAACGTAGCGCTGATCATCGGCGGCGTGTCGTTCGACGATCAGGATAACAAGCTGATGCGCGGCGTCGACGTGTTGATCGCAACGCCCGGCCGGCTGCTCGATCATTTCGAGCGCGGCCGGCTCCTGCTCAACGGCGTCGAGCTTCTTGTCATCGACGAGGCCGACCGCATGCTCGATATGGGCTTCATCCCCGACATCGAGCGCATCTGCAAACTGGTTCCGTTCACCCGCCAGACGCTGTTCTTCACCGCCACCATGCCGCCGGAGATCCGGCGCATCACCGAGCAATTCCTCAGCAATCCGGTGCGTGTCGAAGTGTCGCGTCCCGCCACCACCGTCGCCACCACCACCCAGCTTTTGGCGAAATCCGGCCGCGACCCGATCGAAAAGCGCGACACGCTGCGCCGGCTGATCCGCTCGGCCGAGGGATTGAAGAACGCCATCGTCTTCTGCAACCGCAAGCGCGACGTCGCCACGCTTCATCGCTCGCTGTTGCGTCATGGTTTTTCGGTCCAGGCGTTGCACGGCGACATGGACCAGTCCGCGCGCACGGCGGCGCTGGAGCAGTTCCGCAAGGGTGAAGTGACGCTTCTTGTCGCATCCGACGTCGCGGCCCGCGGCCTCGATATTCCGGACGTCAGCCACATCTATAATTTCGACGTGCCGATTCATCCCGACGATTACGTGCACCGGATTGGCCGCACCGGCCGCGCCGGACGAAGCGGCACCGCAATCACCATCGTCGCCGGATCGAACGACGCCAAAGCCGTCGCCGCGATCGAAAAGCTGATCGGACAGTCGATTCCCTTCATGGAAAGGTCCGCCGACGCCCCCAGTGCCGATACCGTTACGCAGCGGGCGCCGCACCGCGAGCGGCCCGAAAACCGCCGCCAGCAGGAGCGGCCCGCTCCGGTCGCGCGGATCGACAGCGCAAGACCGCGCCACGCGCCGCCACCACCGCCGCGCCCGCGCGCGGACGATTCCGACGCTTCACATCTCCCCGCCTTCCTGTTGCGTCCGTTCACGGTGAAAGCTTAAGCGCCCGCAACTTGTCGCTGCGGCTTGCGACCATGCCTGTTTACTGCTCCTTCACCGCTCGCCGTTATATTTACCGCCGAATCTTGTGAAATCGTGGTGGCGCAACGCCGCTGCGCGTAAAACAAAACTCCCCAGGGCGACTGGAGCGACTGATGGCCGTGCCCCAAGAAGAGCACGAGAGGACCTTCGCATTTGCTGACATTGCGCTTGGTCAGATTCGCGCCCTCGGTCAGCCGTGCAGCCCGCGAAATTTTGAAATCTGGTATCACTACGCAACCGGCTACAACCAGCCGCTGAACCAGGCGATCAACGAGACGCTGGCGAAAAAGGGCGTCCTGAGTGACGCCGACCTCGACCAGATTTACGGCAGCTACATCGCCGAGAGCCGCACCGGCGAGCGCATCGATTCAGTCAGCTCGCGCGTGCTTGACGCAATCAAACATGTGATGACCACGATCGACGCCGCGGCCGGCTCGGCGACGAGCTACTCAAAGCGGCTGAACCTGGCCACCGAGAAGCTCGAACAGGCAAACGACGGCGAGGCGTTACGCGCCGTGATCGAGCATCTGGTTCAGGGCGCCAAGGAAGTGGAAGACAACAACAAGATGCTCGAGGCGCGGCTCGCGTCATCGCGGCAGGAAATCGAACAGCTTCAGGAAAATCTCGAAACGGTGCGGACCGAAAGTTTCACCGATCCCCTCACCACGCTGTCGAACCGTAAATTTTTCGACCAGGCGCTCGCCAAGAGCATCGCCGAAGCGAAGGATAAAAACGAGCCGCTGTCGCTGTTGATGGCCGACATCGACCACTTCAAGAGCTTTAACGACAAATACGGCCATCTCACCGGCGACCAGGTCCTGCGGCTTGTCGCGCTGTCGGTGAAGCAGAACGTCAAGGGCCGCGATGTCGCCGCGCGCTACGGCGGCGAGGAATTCGTTATCGCGCTCCCCTCCACCGCGCTGCAGTCGGCCATCACGGTGGCCGATCATATTCGCCGCGCGGTGATGACCAAGGACCTGATGAAACGGTCGAGTGGCGAGCGTCTCGGCCGCGTGACGATCTCGATCGGCGCCGCCGTTCTCCACCCCGCCGACACGCCGCAGCTGTTAATCGATCGCGCCGACAAGTGCCTCTACGCGGCCAAACGTCACGGCCGCAATCGCGTCATCTGCGAAGCCGACCTGGAGGCCGACGCCGACGCGGGCGATATCGCGGCCACGCAAGTGGCGTAAATTCCGAACCTCATTGCGAGGGCCAGAACTGGATTGCTTCGCTTCGCTCGCTATGACGGAACCAGCGCTTCTAACTAATGCGCCTCGACACCCGTGGCCGGCTCGATCTGGACCGATTCGCCGCAGCCGCAAGCCGCGGTCTGATTCGGGTTGTTGAAGACGAACTGCGCGGAGAGCCTGTCGA
Organism: uncultured Alphaproteobacteria bacterium; assembly: GCA_963743395.1. Lineage (GTDB taxonomy): Bacteria > Pseudomonadota > Alphaproteobacteria > Rhizobiales > Xanthobacteraceae > BOG-931. Next base: position 634,577 of record CAVUPV010000013.1, on the reverse strand, counting down.
CTTTGTAATCCATCTCGGTGCCGAGCAGGAACAGCACCGCTTTCGGATCGATCAGGATGCGCACGCCCTTGTCCTCGATCACTTCGTCGAGCGGGTTGACCTGTTCGGCATATTCCATGGTGTAGGCCATGCCGGCGCAGCCGCCGTTCCTGACGCCAACGCGCACCGCGGCGATCGGCCGGTCAGCTTTCGCCATGACCGTTTTAATCCGTTCGGCGGCGGCGTCGGTAAGCCGCATCACTTGAGGTCTGGGCCGGGCAACAGCCATCGTCATGATCTCCGCGCGTTTGGACCTGGAATAACTCAAAAATCCTAACGGCCTTGTTGTCTTGATGTAATGCGGCGGCGTTCCCCGCGCAATCACCACATATTGAGAACCGTCCGTGCTTCGTCCGACATCCGGCTCGGGTCCCATGGCGGATCCCAGACGATTGTGACCTTGGCTTCGCGCACGCCGGGCACGCCGGCGACGGCGTTCTCGACCTGCGCCGGCAATTCCGCCGCGGACGGGCAATTCGGCGTCGTCAACGTCATGTCGATCTTGACCATGCGGTCGTCATCGACATCGACCTTGTAGATCAGGCCGAGCTCATAGATGTCGGCGGGAATTTCCGGGTCGTAAACGGTCTTCAGCGCGCCGACGATCTCGTCGGTCAACCGCGACATTTCCTCGGCCGGGATAGCGGATGGCTTTTCCGTTGTGGCGGTGGCGCTCTCAACCGTATCGGACTTTCCTTCATCGCTCATTGGACGGTCATCCCAACAACAAGCTTTGCGCTTTCAACAGCGCCTGCGCAAGGCCATCGATTTCCTCGCGCGTATTGTACATCGCGAAGGAGGCGCGGCAGGTCGCGGTCAGACCGTAGCGCGCCAATAGCGGCATGACGCAGTGGGTGCCGGCGCGCACCGCGACGCCGGAGCGGTCGATGATGGTCGCCACGTCATGAGGATGCGTCCCCTTCATCTCGAAGGCGACGATCGGCCCCTTATCCTTGGTGGCGCCGAGAATGCGCAGCGAATTGATCTCGCGCAGCCGGTCGTGGGCGTAACGCATCAGGCCCGTCTCATGCGCGCGAATGCGCGGCTTGCCGACCGAGGCGACATAGTCGATCGCGGCGCCAAGGCCGATCGCCTGCACGATCGGCGGCGTACCGGCTTCAAATCGGTGCGGCGGCTCGCCGTAGCCGATGCGGTCCTCGAACACTTCGCGGATCATCTCGCCGCCGCCATTGAACGGCGGCATCGCCGCAAGGTGCTCATATTTGCCGTACAGGACGCCGATGCCTGTCGGACCGTAAATCTTGTGTCCGGTGAAGGCGTAAAAGTCGCAGCCGATGTCGCGCACATCGACGTCGAGATGCACCGCCGCCTGGGCGCCGTCGAGCAACACGGGAATGCCGCGCGCATGCGCCAGCCGCGTGATTTCCTTGACCGGCGTGAGCGTGCCGAGCACGTTCGACATGTGAGTGATGGCGACCATCTTGGTGCGCGGCGTCAAAAGCTTCTCGAATTCGTCGATAAGAAAATGCCCCTCATCGTCGACCGGCGCCCATTTGATCACCGCGCCCTGACGCTCGCGCAGGAAATGCCATGGCACGATGTTGGAATGATGCTCCATGATCGAAAGCACGATCTCATCGCCTGCCTTGATGCGCTCGCGCCCGAACGTATAAGCGACGAGGTTGATCGCCTCCGTCGCATTGCGGGTGAAGATGATCTCTTCCTTGCGCCCGGCATTGACGAAGGTGGCGACTTTTCCGCGCGCGCCCTCGTAAGCTTCGGTCGCCTCGTTGGCCAGGTAATGCAGGCCGCGATGCACATTGGCGTATTGCGTCGTGTAGGCTTCGTTGAGCCGGTCAAGCACCGCGCGCGGCTTCTGCGCCGACGCGGCGTTGTCGAGATAGATGAGCGGCTTGCCATAGACCTGCATCGCCAGGATCGGAAAATCCGCCCGGATGCGATCGACGTCGTAGGTGCCGCCGGTCACGACTTCATTCATGGCGCGCGCGCCTTCAGCCAGGCCGCGACGGCCTCCATCAAAGCCTCGCGCAGGCCGGCGTGCTCGATGCCTTCGATCGCTTCGCCGAGAAAAGCCTGGATCAACAGCGCTTCGGCTTCGGCCGCCGGGATACCGCGCGCCATCAGATAGAATTTAAGCTCGTCGTCGAGCGCGCCGGCGGTGGCGCCGTGGCCGCATTGCACATCGTCGGCGAAAATCTCTAACTCCGGTTTGTTGTCCGCCTCGGCCCGGTCCGACAGCAGCAGCGCCTGCGTCATCATCTTGGCATCGGTCTTCTGCGCCTGCGGGCGCACGATGATGCGTCCCTGGAACACGCCATGGGCCTCGCCGTCGAGCACCGATTTGAATACTTCGCGGCTCTGGCAGTCACGCGCGACATGATTGGCAACAAGCGAAGTGTCGGCGTGCTGACGGCCCTTGAGCAAGGTCGCGCCGCGGATGCCGGCGAGCGTCCCCTCGCCGTCGAATTTCAGGAACAACTGATTGCGCACCACGGCGCCGCCGGCGGTGAACGTGAATGAGTTGAAGCGCGCATGCGCGCCGATCGCCGCGGCGAGAGTGGAGACATGCAGCGCATCTTCGCCCTCCCCGATGATTTTCACATGATCGACATGGGCACGGTCGCCGACAAACAGTTCCAGCGCGGCGTTGACCTGATAGTCGCTCCCTGCCGGGCCCTCGTGGCTCTCGATCAACATGGCGCGGGCGCCTTCCTCGACGACAACGAGCGAGCGGATGAAACTGGCCGCCGGTTTCGCCGATGCAACGAAGAGCAGATGCAGCGGCCGCTCGGTCGTCGCGCCCGCGGCGATACGGATCACCGCACCATCGCCCATCAAGGCGGTATTGAGCGCGACCGCAACGTCGCCCGCTGGCGCAAGCTTGCCCAAATGCGCCTCGACCGTGGCGTCGTCCACGGCGAGCGCAGCGGCGAGCGAACTGACCGTCAATCCGCTTTCCAGGTTTGCGACGTCGGACAATTCCGCGACAAAAGCGCCGTCGATAAAAACAAGGCGGCGCGTCTCGACATCGCCGAGCACCGCGGCCCCGCCTTTGGCGTGCGCCTTGGCCACGGCGTCGGGCGGCACGGCAAGCGGTTTGGCGTCGCGCATCAGCGCCCGCAGATCGGTGTATTTCCACTCCTCGATACGCCGGTTCGGCAGGCCTTCTTTGGCGAACAGGTCGAACGCCGCCTTGCGCTGAGCGGCGATCACATCGTCGCCCGGCAGGCGGCCGCGCGCTGTCGCAAATTCATGCGCCAGCGCGGTTTCGGCGGCGGTCTTGATGATGGCGACTTCGGCGATCACGCCAAAACCTCTTCCTGATATTCGGCATAGCCACGCGCTTCGAGTTCGAGCGCCAGTTCCTTGCCGCCGGTCTTGACGATGCGGCCATGCGAAAGCACGTGCACGATGTCCGGCACGATGTAGGCGAGCAGCCGCTGGTAGTGCGTGATCACGACAAAGGACCGGTCCGGCGACCGCAGCCGGTTGACGCCGTCAGCGACGATTTTCAGTGCGTCGATGTCAAGGCCGGAATCGGTCTCGTCGAGCACCGCGAGCCGCGGCTCCAGGAGCGCCATCTGTAAAATCTCGTTGCGCTTCTTCTCGCCACCGGAAAAGCCGACATTGACCGCGCGCCGCAGCATCTCTTGCTCGATACTGAGCTTGCCGGCGGTATCGCGCACCTTCTTGATGAATTCCGGCGTGGATAATTCGGCCTCGCCGCGCTTCTTGCGCTGCGCGTTAAGCGCGGTGCGCAGGAACGTCATGGTGGCGACTCCCGGAATTTCCAGCGGATACTGAAACGCAAGAAACATCCCGGCGGCGGCACGCTCGTCGGGCGCCATGTCGAACAGGTTCTTGCCGTTAAACAGCACCTCGCCGCGACGTGACCGCATAGTCAGCCTTGCCGGCGAGCACATAAGCCAGCGTCGATTTGCCGGACCCGTTGGGGCCCATAATGGCGTGCACCTCGCCCGCGTTGACGGTGAGGTCAAGACCTTTGAGAATTTCCTTGCCGTCGATCTCGACGTGCAAGTCTTTTATTTCCAGCAACGCCATCAGTCTGCCTTTCGGGAACTATCCGGGCCCCATTGCCAATGCCAGAGCCCGTCGGTTTTTTTCATGCTGACCGCGATCATCGCCGCAGTTGCGAGTGCAATCACTCCAAAGAAGGTCAGCTCGTTGGAAAAAGATTTCTCGCGCAAAACGAACAAAACGGCGCCGATCCCAACGGCCACGACGTAGACGAGCACGATGGCCCAGCCTTCCCACGTCACCGGCGTCGCGCCGTAACCATAGGCCTTCGGCTTGAACCAGAACTCGCTCATTATCCGACGCTGCCTTCAAGCGAGACCGAGATCAGCTTCTGCGCCTCGACAGCGAATTCCATCGGCAGCTGTTGCAGCACGTCCTTGACGAAGCCGTTGACGACAAGCGCGGTCGCCTCCTCCGCCGACAGCCCGCGCTGGCGGCAATAGAACAGGATGTCCTCGGAGATCTTCGAGGTAGTCGCCTCGTGCTCGAACACGGTCGAGGAATTCTTGGCCTCGATATAGGGCACGGTATGCGCGCCGCATTTGTCGCCGATCAGAAGCGAATTGCAATTGGTGAAGTTGCGGGCGCCGGTGGCGCGGCGATGTGCGGTGACAAGCCCGCGATAGGTGTTATTGGAGCGGCCGGCGGCGATGCCCTTGGAGATGATGCGGCTCGTCGTGTTCCTGCCCAGATGCAGCATCTTGGTGCCGGAATCGACCTGCTGGTAGCCGTTGGAAATCGCGATCGAGTAGAACTCGCCGCGCGCATTGTCGCCGCGCAGAATGCAGCTCGGATATTTCCAGGTAATGGCCGATCCGGTCTCCACCTGGGTCCAGGAAATCTTGGAGTTCTTGCCGCGACAATCGCCGCGCTTGGTCACGAAATTATAGATGCCGCCACGGCCATTGGCGTCGCCAGGATACCAGTTCTGGATGGTCGAATATTTGATCTCGGCATCGTCGAGCGCGACCAGTTCGACCACCGCGGCGTGAAGCTGGTTCTCGTCGCGCATCGGCGCGGTGCAACCTTCGAGATAGCTGACATAGGAGCCCTTGTCGGCGATGATCAAGGTGCGCTCGAACTGGCCGGTATTCTTCTCGTTGATGCGGAAATAGGTCGACAGTTCCATCGGGCAGCGCACGCCCGGCGGCACGTAAACGAACGAGCCGTCGGAAAACACCGCCGAATTGAGCGTCGCGAAGAAATTGTCGCTGACCGGCACCACAGTGCCGAGATATTTCTTCACCAGTTCGGGATGCTTATGGACTGCCTCCGAGATCGGCATGAACAGCACGCCGGCTTTGGCGAGCTCCGCCTGGAACGTGGTCGCGACCGAAACCGAATCGAACACCGCATCGACCGCGACGCGGCCATAGCTTGAGCCGCCGTTTTCAGATTCTTGATCTTCCGCGCCGGCAGTGTCCGTCGTTTGGCCGGCGGGCTTCTTGATGCCGAGCAGCGCCTCGCGCTCGCGCAACGGGATGCCGAGCTTTTCGTAGGTGCGCAGGATTTCCGGATCGATCTCGTCCAGCGATTCCGGTGCTCGCTTCGGCGCTGAATAGTAATAAAGGTCCTGGTAGTCGATCGGGCCATATTGGACCTTGGCCCATTTCGGCTCGCGCATGGTCAGCCAGCGCTTGTAGGCTTCCAGCCGCCAGGCGAGCATCCACTCCGGTTCGTTCTTCTTGGCCGAGATGAATCGGACGGTATCTTCGGAAAGGCCCTTGGGGGCCTTATCCGATTCGATCAGCGTCTCGAATCCATACTTGTATTGATCGACGTCGATGCGCCGGACCTGATCGACGGTCTCTTGCACTGCCGGCATTCGTCCCTCCGCTCACGGTTTCAAGGACCGCGGGTTGGATCAGTCGGTTATGGCGATGTTCTGCCTTCGGGCTTACCCCATTCCGGCCCTTTAATCATTCCAAGGGTCGTTAAAATTGATCGGCGATGCAACCATTTAGGCCGCTATGCCGTGCTCCTTAGATAATGCACTTGCGAGCTTTCTCCAAGCGCCGAGGAACATTTCGACGTCGGCCTGATTCGTGCTCCAACCGAGGCTGACCCGCACCGCGCCGCGCGTCAGTGGCGGCGAAACGCCCATTGCCGCAAGGACATGGGAGGGCTGCACCTTGCCGGAAGAGCAGGCGGCGCCCGACGAGACGGCAATTCCGGCGAGATCGAAGGCGATTACGGCGGTTTCGGCCTTAAGCCCTGAAGCGGCGAACAGGGTGGTATTCGGCAGCCGCTCGGCGCCGGCGCCGAAAATCACCGCGCCCGGCACGATGGCCTGCAAGCCGGCTTCGATCTTGGTCCGCAGCGCCGCCATGTGGGCGGCTTCGGCCTCGCGATCGTCCCGCGCCGCCGCCGCAGCGGCGCCGAATGCGGCGATCCCGGCGACATTCTCGGTGCCGGCGCGAAGCCCGCGTTCCTGGCCGCCGCCGCGAATGAGCGGATCGGCGATATGGATGTCGTCGCCTCGGCGCACCAGCGCGCCGACGCCCTTGAGAGCTCCGATCTTGTGGCCGGACAGCGTCAACAGGTCGGCGCCGAGCGCGCCGATGTCGCAATCGATGCGACCGGCCGCCTGCACGGCATCGACGTGCAGCAAGCCGCCCGCGGCGTGAACGATCGCAGCAGCCGCCGCGACCGGCTGGATGACGCCGGTCTCGTTGTTGGCGAGCATCACCGACACGAGCGGCCGCGGCATCTTGGCAACCGCCGCCGCCAGCGCCGCGAGATTGAGCCGCCCGTCCGCGTCGACCGGAAGTTCCTCGATCGCTTCGCGGGGAAACCGGCCGCCGGCGCGCACCGAGACATGCTCGACCGCCGACAGCAAAAGTCTTGACCGCGGCCGCCGCTCGGCGGCGGTCTCAATCGCCGGCGTGAGCGCCAGCATATTCGCTTCGGTGCCGCTTGAGGTGAAGAACACATCGCCCGGCCGCGCGCCGACAAGCGCCGGCGACCTGTTCGCGTGCCTGCTCGACCATGCTGCGCGCGGCGCGCCCCTCGGCATGCACCGAAGAAGGATTGCCGGTGAGCGCCAGCGCCGCCGCAAACGCTTCCCGCGCCTCTTCCCGGAGCGGCGCGGTGGCGTTCCAATCGAAATAGCTGCGTTCTGTCATGCTGGTTGTGCTTGCTTTTTGTCCCCTGGCCTGTGCTAGAAGTCGCGACCCAATGCATTCGCCGCTGCAAGCACGCCGCCGATTCTTGAAATATCAAGTGGTCATAGACACTTACGGGCAGCCCGCGGGAACGTCAAGCGCAGCGCTGTGAGTCCGCCGCGACCGCCATTTCGCACCGATCGAGGTTTCTGAAAAATGCCCGAAGTTATTTTCACGGGGCCGGCCGGCCGCATCGAAGGCCGTTACCATCCGGCACGGCAAAAGAACGCGCCGATCGGCATCGTGCTGCATCCGCATCCGCAGTTCGGCGGCACGATGAACCACCAGATCGTCTATCAGATCTATTATTCCTTCGTGCATCGCGGCTTTTCGGCGCTGCGCTTCAACTTCCGCGGCGTGGGGCGAAGCCAGGGCGGCTTCGACCACGGCATCGGCGAATTGTCCGATGCCGCGTCCGCGCTCGATTGGGCGCAGACGGTCAATACCGAGGCGCGCAGCTGCTGGATCGCCGGCTTTTCGTTCGGCGCCTGGATCGGCATGCAGCTTCTGATGCGGCGGCCGGAGATCGAGGGTTTCATCTCGATCGCGCCGCCGGCGAACCTTTACGACTTTTCCTTCCTGGCGCCCTGCCCGTCCTCCGGCCTCATCATCCACGGCGACAAGGACGCGGTGGTGCCGCATCGCGACGTCACCAACCTGGTCGAGAAGCTGAAGACGCAAAAGGGAATTGTCATCGAGCAGAAGATCGTGCCCGGCGCCAACCACTTTTTCGACGGCAAGGTCGAGCCGCTGATGCAATCGATCAGCGGCTATCTCGACAAGCGGCTCAAAGGCGACCGGCGCACCACGGCGGCGTGACAACGACCGGCGCTTGCAATCGGCGCGCTCCAGCCGTTCAATGGAGCCAACCAAGACTTAAAACGCGATCAGGGGGATAAACATGCGTAGCACGCATATTGTTGCCGGCTGTCTGACCGTCGGGCTTGTCGGAATCGGCGCGGCGATCGCGCAAAACGCCGCCACACCGGACACCATCAAGATCGGCATTGTTGCTCCGATGACCGGAACTTCGGCGGCGGTCGGGCGCGAGATATCGGATGCCACGCATCTTTACATGGCGCAGCACGGCGACACCGTCGCCGGCAAGAAGATCGAGCTCATCGTGCGCGACGACGCCAGCGTGCCGGACAACGCCAAGCGGCTCGCCCAGGAACTGATCGTCAACGACAAGGTGAGCTTCCTTGGCGCAAGCCTGACGCCGAGCGCCATGGCCATGGCGCCGATCGCCACCGAAGCAAAGATCGCCACGGTCGTGATGGTGTCGGGCACCTCGGTGGTGACCGACAAATCGCCCTATTACGTGCGCACGAGTTTCACGCTCGGCCAGCAGTCCGGCATCATCGCCGACTGGGCGGTCAAGAACGGCAGCAAGAAAGCGGTCGCGATCCTGTCCGATTGGGCGCCGGGCGCCGAGGCCGGCAAAGTCTTCGCGATGAATTTCACCAAAGGCGGCGGCGAAATTCTCGATACGCTCAAAGTGCCGCTCGCCAATCCGGACTTCTCGCCGTTCCTGCAGCGCGCGCACGACCTCGCGCCCGACACGCTGTTCGTGTTCGTTCCGGCCGGACAGGCCGGCACCTTCGCCCGGCAATTTTCCGAGCGCGGCCTCGACAAATCCGGCATCAAGCTGATCGGCCCCGGCGACATCGTCGACGACGACGATTTGCCGACCACGGGCGATACGCTGCTCGGCGTCGTCACCGCGGGAATTTATTCGGCGGCGCATCCGTCACAGCTCAACAAGGACTATGTCGCCGCCTACAAGAAGGCGACCGGCCACCGCGCCAATTTTATTTCGGTCGGCGGCTATGACGGCATGAACCTGATCTACCAGGCGCTCAAAGCCACCAACGGCAATACCGACGCCGATACGGTGATCGGCGCGATGAAGGGCATGAAATGGGAAAGCCCGCGCGGGCCGATCTCGATCGATCCGCGCACCCGCGACATCGTGCAGAACGTCTATATCCGCAAAGTGCAGATGGTGAACGGCGAGCCGTGGGCGATCGAGTTCGATACCTTCCCCGCGGTGAAGGATCCGCTCAAGGAAGCGGCGGCGCAGTAAACGGGCGGAGCCATGCGCGGTGTAACGTTCCTCGGCAACCGCAAACTGCAGCTCGCGGAATTCCCCGACCCGCACCCGGGACCGCGCGATGTCGTCGTCGCGATCAAAGCGTCCGGCATGTGCGGCAGCGATCTCGGGCCTTACCGCGCCAGCGGCGAGCTCTTCGTCGCTGGGGCTCGGCAAGGTCGAGCGGGCCGGTTATCGCCGGCCACGAGCCGTGCGGCGTCGTGGCGGCGATCGGCAGCGCCGTCGATGAGCGCACCGCTCGCGTCGGCACGCGCGTCATGGTGCATCACTATGCCGGCTGCGGCAGCTGCCGGCATTGCCAGACCGGCTGGACGCAGATGTGCTCGAGCGGCAGCACCGTCTATGGCAGGACCGGCCACGGCGGGCATGCGCCGTATATGAAAGTGCCGGCCTATACGCTGGTTGCTTTGCCGGACGAACTGTCCTTCGCGACCGGGGCCGCGATTTCATGCGGCACCGGCACCGCCTATCAGGCGCTGCGGCGGATGAATCTCGCCGGCGGCGACACCATCGCCATCGTCGGTCAGGGACCGGTCGGCCTGTCGGCGACGCAACTTGCGGCCGCGATGGGCGCCCGCGTCATCGCGCTCGATGTCAGCGCCGAGCGGCTTGAGCGCGCCAAGGAGTTCGGCGCTGACGCCATGATCGATCCGAAGGCCGGCGACGCACCGGCCGCGATCAAGGACCTGACGCACGGCGCCGGCGCCGACCTGACGCTCGACGCGTCAGGCACCGCGGCGGGACGGCTGATCGCGGTGCGCGGTGCGCGCGAAATGGGGCACCGCCTGTTTTGTCGGCGAAGGCGGCGATGTCACCATCGATGTCAGTCCCGACATGCTGCGCAAGCAGCTCACCATCGTCGGCTCGTGGACTTTTTCCACGACGATCCAGGCGGATTGCGCGCGCTTTGTCGCCGACCGCAAGATCGGCGTCGATCATCTGTTCACCAATCGCTGGCAGCTCGAACAAGCCGATGAGGCCTACCGGTTGTTCGACCAGCAGACGAGCGGCAAGGGTGTGTTTTTGATCTGAGCCTACGGGCTCGCCAGTACGCCGCCGGTCAGCGGCTGCGGCGCGCCGGTCGTTCCGGGAAAGCTGATCGGCAGGCCGCGCAGGCTGCGCACGGCGAGATAGGCAAAAGCCTGCGCTTCGAGTGAATCGATCGACCAGCCGGCCTCGTGCGCGGATTCGATGTGCGCCGGCGCCAGGCGCTCGCCGAGCATGCGCATCAGCGTCGGATTGCGCGCGCCGCCGCCGGCGACGATCCAGCTTGCCGGCGCGCGCGGCAGATGCGGCACGATGCGCGCCACCGCGGCGGCGGTCAGCGCGGTGAGCGTCGCCGCGCCGTCCTCGACGCCGATGCCGTCGAGCGTGTCGCCGACGAAGCCGCGAAAATCGTTGCGGTCGAGCGATTTCGGCGGCGGCAGCGCGAAGAACGGATGCTGCAACAGGCGCTCGATCGATGCGCTCGTCGACCGCGCCGGCCGCGGCCTTGCGGCCGTCGGTGTCGAGCGGCCGGCCGGTGCGCAGCCGCAGAAAATCGTCGAGCAGCGCGTTGCCGGGTCCGGTGTCGCAGGCGATCAACGTCGTCGCCGTCGATATAGGTGACGTTGGCGACGCCGCCGAGATTGAGCACCGCGACCGGCGGCTCGCCGCCCAATTGCCGGACCAAAGCGCGATGAAAGATCGGCGCCAGCGGCGCGCCCTGCCCGCCGGCGGCGACGTCGGCGGCGCGAAAATCATAAACAACCGGAATGCCGAGCCGCGCCGCCAAGGCCGGCCGTCGCCGATCTGCACGGTGAGCCCGCGTTCCGGCCGATGCAGCAAGGTCTGGCCGTGGAATCCGACCGCCGCCAGATTGGCCGGTTGCAGATCGTTGGCGGCGAGAAATGTCTCCACCGCTTCGGCATGCGCGTCGTTCACCAGCTGCTCCGGCCTTGGCGACGATATCCGGCCGCGCCGTGCGATCGGTCAGGTTCGCCGCGGCGGCGGTGGCGCGGCGCAGCAGCGTGCGCTCGGCCTTGGTGTAAGGCCGGCAGGCGGTCGCGCCGAATTGCGCGATCCGCTCGCCGTCGGTGTCGATCAAGGCGACATCGACGCCGTCCTGCGAGGTGCCGCTCATCAGCCCGATCGCCAACACCGACGCGACCGATGGCGGCCGCCGACGACGGCAGGTCCAATGTCATTTGCTCGGACATCATGTTCGTGACACTTAGACCTACTTTGACTAACTTTTCGCGGACCTGTTACACCAGCCGCGCCGCCGCGGCGAGCCGCGGTGCACTCTGTAGAATAGGTCAAGCCGGACAGCGATGAACACCTACAAGTCCGATTTCCTCAACGTCCTTGCCGCACGCGGCTTCATCCATCAGGTCTCGGAGCCCGAGGCGCTCGACGCGCTGGCGCGTTCGTCAACGATTACCGCCTATATTGGTTTCGACTGCACCGCGCCCTCGCTGCATGTCGGCTCGCTGTTGCCGATCATGATGCTGTACTGGCTGCAGCAGACCGGCCACCGGCCGATCGCGCTGATGGGCGGCGGCACCACCCGTGTCGGCGATCCGTCGGGCAAGGACGAAAGCCGCCGGCTTCTCACCGACGACGCCATCAACGACAACCTCAAAGGCATCCGCGCGGTCTTTCGACAGGTTCCTGAAATTCGGCGACGGCAAGACCGACGCGGTGATGGCCAACAATGCCGACTGGCTCAACACGCTCAACTATATCGATTTCCTGCGCGATGTCGGCCGCCACTTTTCCATCAACCGCATGCTGGCATTCGATTCGGTCAAGCTTCGGCTCGAGCGCCAGCAGGAACTGTCGTTCCTCGAATTCAATTACATGATCCTGCAGGCCTACGATTTCGTCGAACTGTACCGGCGCTACGGCTGCGTGCTGCAAATGGGCGGCTCCGACCAATGGGGCAACATCGTCAACGGCATCGATCTCGGCCGCCGTCTGCACAATGCGCAATTGTTCGCGCTGACTTCGCCGCTGATCACGACGTCGTCGGGCGCCAAGATGGGCAAGACCGCGGCCGGCGCGGTGTGGCTCAACGCCGATCAGGTGAGCCCGTACGAATACTGGCAATACTGGCGCAACACCGAGGACGCCGACGTCGCCCGCTTCCTCAAACTGTTCACCGTGCTGCCGCTTGACGAGATCGAGCGGCTCGCCGCGCTCAAAGGCGCGGAGATCAACGAGGCGAAAAAGATCCTGGCCACCGAGGCGACCGCGCTGGTGCACGGCAAAGCCGCCGCGCAGGAGGCGGCGGCGAGCGCGCGCACCACCTTCGAAGAAGGCGGCCTCGGCGCGAGCCTGCCGACCGTCGAAGTGCCGCGCGCCGAGCTCAAGGCCGGCATCGGCGTTCTCGCCGCCTTCGTCAAAGCCGGCTTGGCCGCTTCCAACGGCGAAGTGCGCCGCGCCATCGCCAACAACGCGATCATGGTCAACGATGCGCGTATCACCGACGACAAGGCCGCGATCGGCGAAGCCGACGTCACCGCTGACGGCGCGATAAAGCTTTCGCTCGGCCGCAAGCGTCACGTTCTGCTCAAGCCGGTCTGAAGAAAGTCCCCGCTCAGTGGGGGTTCACCGTGGCGCTGGTATTGTCGTCCACGCCGCCGCTGCCGCCGCCGCTGTCGTCCGCGGGCGGCACGGTCGCTGGTGACGTCGCCGGGTATTCGAACACCTTGCGCAACAGTCCCGGCGCCAAAGCCGAGAGCGGATTGACGTGGAGGATCGGCGTTCCCGGCTTGCCGACGACTTCGTAAGTGACGCCGACCAAGCCCTCTTTTTCGCCGCCGAGGAACAGGCCGACCACCGGCAGCTGGCCGAGCAGATTGTTGGCGCCGTAGAGCGGAATCAGCGTGCCGCGCAGATGCATCTCGTCGTTCGCATAATCGATCATGCCGTCGATGGTGCCGCCGAGCACCGGTCCGCGCACCACGCCGTCGTGCAGCGCGATGCGGCCCGGCATGCGGGTGAAGTCGATCTTCAGCCCGGAGAAATCCATCTGGTTGCGCGGCAGCGGGCTGCCGTTCGCCACCGCGCGCTCGAGTTGCGATTCGTCGTGGACGGCGAAGTTCCGCACGCTGACGCTGCCGAGCTGCACCGGATTGGTCGCCGACGGCGGATCCATGATCGTCGTCAACTCGCCGCCGGTCATGCGCGAATAGACGTCGGTGAACCGGAACAGCGCGCCGGCGTCGCTGCTCTCGAGATAGACCACCTGGCGCCCGCCCGGCCGGCCGCGCAGATCGCCGGTCAGCGTTCCGCTTCGACCGATCTTGGCGATCAAGCCGAGACTGCGCACCTCGCCGGCGCGGCGCGACATCTTGAGTTCGAGACCGCGCACCGCCTCGCCGTTGAAGCCGAGCACGGCGCCGAGTTTCATATCGAGATCGATATCCGGCGGCTGGCGTGCGATGGGCGGGGCGGCGGATGCGGTCGCCGGTCAGCGTCTGCACGAAGCCGCGGCCGTCATAGGCGTCGCCGCGCATGACGACGCGCAGCGCGCCGTCCGCGGTGCGGTCGATCTTGAGGCTGGTGCGATCGCCGTCCGAGAAGCCGTAGGACGGGAAATTGGCCGATTGCAGCGTCGCCCGACCCGTCAAGCTCGATAGCGCCCTTCACGCCGCCGCCGGCGCCCTCGATCAGAAGATCGTCGATGCGGATCGATTGCGGCTTGGTGGTGAGCGTAAACGTCGCGCGCGCCGGCTTGCCGGCTTGCTTGACCCAGCCCGGCAGGAAGCCGTCGATCTGCGCCGGCGTCAGATCGGCCGTGACCGAGAAGCGGCCGTCGCGATCGGACGTGGTGCCGACGCGGCCGGTGACGTCGATGGGGATGGAGCCGCTGATGGAGTTCGCCGGATCGAGCCCGAGATTGTTGCGCATCGTCTCGTCGAGCATGCCCTGGATATGGACGTCGGCGGCGTCGTCGCCGCGCAGTTTGCGATATTCGAGGCTGGCCGGCGCGCCGCCGATCTTGACGTCGCCCTTGAGCGCAAAGCCTTGATTATTGGCGCTGACTTTCAGCGCCGCGGCTTCGACCTTTTGCCCCATGATCATGTGTTCGGCGGAGAAATTCGTCGCGTCGACCGTGATCGCGTAATTGGTCGAGCCGGGCGGCAGATCGGATTTCAGCGGCATCGCCAGAGCGACCAGCGCGCTCAAATGTGCCGTGCGTCGTCGCCGGATCGAACGGCACGCCGGAGGCGTCGCGCAGGCGGTCCATGGCCAGCAGCTCGGCGGCGGCCGGAACCGGCCCGTCGAGCTTGAAATGCACGCGCGCCGGCGGCTCATGCGGCGCCGTGTCGGGCACTTCGAACAGGCCGGACGACAGCACGAGCTTGCGGCCGGACGGCAGATCGGCAGTCGCCTTGCCGACCGCAATCTGCGCGTTGCGCCCGACGATGTGGACGCTGAGATCGGCGTCGTGCAGCGCCGGCAGGCCCGCCACCGGCTGGACGACGCAATTGGTCGCCAGCGCGTCGATCGACAAGTCCGTCGTCGGGGATCGGCGGACCGCTCGCTTTGAGCGTGTTGAGCGGAGCATTTACGCGCGATCGTGACGTGATCGACATTGCCGCTCGTCAGGTGATCGTTGAACCAGTCGCGCACTTTCGGCGAGACGAAGACCGGCCACAGCCGCTTTAAGGCGTCGGCCGGCATGCGCGTCACCGCGACGCCGGTGGCGAGATGAAGGTCACCGCTCGAATAATCGGCCGTGCCGGACATCGCGACGCCGACATCGGTATTGCCGAGGTCGCCCTGATCGACGACAAACCGTTTTTTGACCGGATCGAACTGGCCGCTCATCACGACGCGATTGAGGATCAGCGGATCGCCCGCCCCGCTTGGCGCCGCCAGCACCACCGTGCCGCCGCCGATCTTGAACAGCCACGGGCCCGGCGCCGCCGCCGGCGCCTCGACCTGGCCCAGCAGCGTGATCCGGTTGCCGCCCGAGAGAATCTGGAACGGCACCGAAAGCATGCGGCTCGCGGCATCCCAATCGATCTTGAACTCGGCGTGGTCGATGTCGAGCCGGCCGTCCGAATCGTTGGCATCGTTGATGGAGCCGGCATCGGCAACGATCCGGCCTGTCAGCGATTGCGGCACGCCGTTCGGACCGATCTCGCCGCGCAAGCTCGCCGACAGCGGCAGATTGATCTGCAGCGAGCCATCGCCGAGCCGCGACGCCAGCAAAAGATCGTTGGCCGAAACCTGCCGGGCTTCAAGCGCGATGCTGCGGTAGCCGTCCCGCGTCGGGTTGATCGAAGCGGTCAGACCCCACGGATGATCCGGATTGTCCGAGCCCACGGTCACGACGACGCCGCCGCCGTGCGGCCGCTCGAGGCTGAGGCTGATATTCTCGAAGGTCCAGCGCTTGCCGGTGCGGGCGTCGTCGACGGTCAGGCTGCCGTCCTTCAAGCCAAGCTCTCGCAAATCGTGGCCATCGAGCCCGGATTCGCCGATGCCGTCGATCCACGACAGGAGCGCCGCGATGCTGTCGCTCGGCGGCCGCGGCAGCGCCGCCTGCGCTTGCCGAGACATTGCCGGAGCCGGTGCGGCGGCGCGGATCTGTCGGCTGCTAATTTGTCCTGCTTGGTCTCCTGGTGTTCGGCGATAGCCGCGGCGCCGGCAACGTTGGCGGTGGCGATCGGATGCTTGTCGGCGCCGGAAGCGAACACCGTGACGGTGCCGTCCTGCTCGATGCGCACGGCAAGTGCGGCGCCGACCAGATTGAGGCTTTCGGCGCGCATATGGCCGCTGAGCAGGCTCATGCCGGAGACGCGGATTTCCGCTTTCGGCGCGCTCGCCACGACGGTGCCGTCGGGATCGCGCACCACGATGTCGCGGACGCGCACCGCGGCGCCGCCATTGTCGGTGCGCTCGATCTGCGTGCCGCCGACTTCGACGCGCTCGCGGCTGCCGAAATTCTCTTCGATGGCGGAAACCAGCCAGGGCGTGAAGGCGTCGAGCTGGATCGGGCCGCTGTCGAGCCGCCACAACAGACCGAGACAGCCCAGGATCAGCATTCCGACGAGGGCGCCGGAAACCAATGCCCACCCGCTTAAGGAGCCGTCGATGCCGGGCGAGCAGCCGCCGGTAAGCCGCCAGATAGCGGCCGTCGCCCCTTTCACCGCGATGAGCGGCCGTGAGGCTGCCCCGGCGTCGCGGGTGGACGGCCGATTCCCAGCGCGGGAATGGCGCGGCGCTTTGCCTGTCTTGATTCGTCATGCCCGCTCGGGCGTCCCCTCGTCCGTGGCGCCGTCATAACGATGTTGCAGCCAACAGGATAACAGCGGCGGGCGATCGACACCCCTGCCCACACGCCTACCCTGGAGCGTAAGAATGCCCCTTGGAAAGCGTCGAAAGGAAGGCATATGGCGCAAAAGCCCGCCCAAGAGCCGGCTAGACGGAGGACCCGAAGCCGGCGCTGCCGGCCCGGTACCGGGAACCAGCCGCCCCGCCCTTCACCCTGCCGCGCGACGGCGGTGGGACCGTTTCGCTTGCCGACTTCGCCGGACGAAAGCTCGTGCTTTATTTCTATCCCCGCGCCGACACGCCCGGCTGCACCACCGAGGCGATCGACTTCTCGCGGCTGAAAGCGGCCTTCAACCGCGCCGGCGCCGACATCCTCGGCGTCTCCGCCGACCCGGTGGCGGCGCAGGACAAGTTCAAGGCCAAGCACAAGCTCACGATCCCGCTCGGCTCGGACGAGAAGCGACAAAATGCTGGAGGCCTATGGCGTCTGGCAGGAGAAATCGCTGTACGGCCGGAAGTTCCTGGGGATCGTCCGCTCAACCTTCCTGATCGGTCCGGACCAGCGCATCGCGCAGGTCTGGCCGAAAGTGTCGGTCGCGGGCCATGCCGAGGAGGTGCTGGCCGCAGTGAAGACGCTTTGACCGCCGATGCGCTGCGTTGCCGAAGTGTTTACCGAAGTTAGCAAAATGGCTGCAAAATGCGGTCCGCCAATTTCCTGATTATTAACCATAAAAGGCTGAAATCCGCTCCTCGTCTGGGTGGGAGCGGCAATGTCGCAGTGGACAGGGTCTCGGTCGCAGCAGGTCGCCAGATCGCAGCATCCGGCGCAACATCCGGTGCAAGGCATCCGGCGCAGCATAGTCGCGGGCCACTCGCCGAAGCGAGACTGCACCGGCGCGGCATGCGGCAACCCGCAACGCGCGCCGGCTACACCATCGCGCATGCCGGGCGGCAGGTCAGATTTGGTCCGGTCGCGTTCTGGATCGCCGTCGGCACCGTCGTGATCATGGCCGGCTGGTCGGTCACGGCGGCGACCTACCTCGCCTTCCGCGACGATGTGCTGCGCACGCTGATCGCGCACCAGGCCGATCAGCAATTCGCCTATGAGGACCGCATCGCCGAATTGCGCGCGCAGATCGACCGCACCACCAGCCGCCAATTGCTCGACCAGGAACAATTCGAGCAAAAGCTCGACGACTTGATGCGCCGCCAGGCGACGCTGGAATCGCGCGCCACCACGCTGAGCAGCATTACCGACCCGACGACGACCGGCTCGATCAAGCCGTCCGCCCCGCGCGACGCGCAGCGGCAAGCAATCGAGCCTCGGTGCGACGCTCGACCGTTTGAAGACTTCCCTCGATCGCGTCGAGCAGCGGCAATCGACGACGCTGAGCGCGCTGGAGGATCGCTACGAAGAACAAGGCGCGGCAAATCCGCGGCGTTTTCAACCAGCTCGGGCTCAAGCTCGACACCGCGCCGGCAGCGACCGGCGGCCCGTTCGTGCCTTTGAAGCTGCCGACCCAGAACGAAGGATTCGACCGCGCGCTGATGCGCGTGAACTTCGCCCGCGCCGACGCCGATCAGCTCACCAATACGCTGCTCACGGTGCCGGTGCGCAAGCCGGTGGCCGGCGAAATCGACGAGACATCGCCGTTCGGCGTTCGCATGGATCCGTTCGTGCACGAAGCGGCGATGCATACCGGCATCGATTTCCGCGGCGACATCGGCGAACCGATCCATGCCACCGCCGCCGGCACCGTCAGCATCGCCGGCTGGGACGGCGGCTACGGCAAGATGGTCGAGATCGACCACGGCAACGGGCTGGCGACCCGCTACGGCCATCTGTCGGAGATCGACGTCGCCGTCGGCGACAAGATCCGCATCGGCCAGGTCATCGGCTAGCTCGGCTCGACCGGCCGCTCGACCGGTCCGCATGTCCACTACGAGACGCGCGTCAACGGCGAGGCGGTCAATCCGCAGAAATTCCTCGACGCCGGAGACAGGCTGTTCGGCGAATAGCGAACGGGCGGCAATGCTAGCGCCGGCCTACTCGACGTCCTCGACTTTCTTCGGCCCGGTGCCGAAGGCCTTTTGCGCCAGCGCCGCTTCCGTGAACTGATCGATATCGCCGTCGAGCACCGCCCCGGTGTTCGAGGTCGAGACGCCGGTGCGCAGGTCCTTGACCATCTGATAGGGCTGCAACACGTAAGAGCGGATCTGATGGCCCCAGCCGATATCGGTCTTGGCGGCCTGGTCGGCGGCGGCCTTCTCTTCGCGCTTCTTTAATTCGGCTTCGTAGAGTTTGGCGCGCAGCATCTGCCAGGCCTGCGCGCGATTGCGGTGTTGCGAGCGGTCGTTCTGGCAGAACACCACGATATTGGTCGGGATGTGGGTGAGCCGGATCGCGGATTCGGTCTTGTTGACGTGCTGGCCGCCGGCGCCGCCGGAACGCAGCGTATCGACGCGCACGTCGGCCTCATTGATGTCGATCTTGATGGCGTCGTCGACGACCGGATAGACATTGACGCTGGCAAACGAGGTATGCCGCCGCGCATTGGCGTCGAACGGCGAAATGCGCACCAGCCGGTGCACGCCGTTCTCGGTTTTCAGCCAGCCGTAGGCGTTGCGGCCCTTGATCTCGATCGTGGCCGATTTGATGCCGGCCTCCTCGCCCTGCGTCTCCTCGATGAAATCGACCTTGAAACCGTGCTGCTCGGCCCAGCGCGTGTACATGCGCAGCAGCATGCCGGCCCAATCCTGACTCTCGGTGCCGCCGGCGCCGGCATGCACTTCGAGATAGGAATTGTTGTGGTCGGCCTCGCCGGAGAGCAGCGCTTCGAGCTCGCGGCGCGCCACCTCGATCTTGAGCTTGCGCAAACCGGCTTCCGCTTCGGCGATGACGCCTTGATCCTTCTCCGCCTCGCCGAGTTCGATCAGCGTGACCTGATCGTCCAGCTCCTGCTCGATGCGCGACAGCGCGGTGAGCTGTTCGTCGAGCGCGGTGCGCTCCTGCATCACCCGGCTCGCCCGCTGCGGATCGTTCCAGAGATTGGGGTCTTCGGCCTGCCGGTTCAGCTCGGCAAGCCGCGCGCGTGCCTTGTCGACGTCAAAGATGCCTCCTCAGCAGCACCAGCGACTGCTTGATCTCCTCGACGATGGTTTCGATTTCCGCGCGCATGACAATGCTCCGGCCGGCGATGTAATCGTTAATGAGCGGAAACGCAATGCGAGCGGCTTGCCGGCGAACTCCCTCCCCACAAGGGAGAGAAGAAGCGTCAATATAATCCGCCGGTGCCGCTGCGGACGACGGTGCCGGCATCGGGAGCGGCCTGCGACGTCGGGACGCCGTTTTCGCTATCGGTGCCGATCACCGAGTAAGTGTCGGGCGGCGCGGTGCCGGGCTTAAACGCTTCGAGAATGACTTTCGGATCGCCCGGTCCGGCGCGCATGCCGGTGTGGGCATCGACGCGGATGAGCTTGATGCCGGGCGGCACGGCGAACGGGATCGGCGGCTTGTCCTCGAGCGCCACTTTCAGGAAATCCCGCACGATCGGCGCGGCGAGATGGCCGCCGGTCGCCAGCCGCCCGATATGGCGCGGCTTGTCGTAACCCATATAGACGCCGCAGACGATGTCCGGCGAATAGCCGATGAACCACACGTCCTTTTCGTCGTTGGTGGTGCCGGTCTTGCCGGCAATCGGCTTGCCGACGTCGCGCACCACCGTCGCGGTGCCGCGCTGCACGACGCCTTCCATCAGCGAGGTGATCTGATAGGCGGTCATCGGGTCGATCACCTGCTCGCGCTTGTCGACCAGCGTCGGCTCCGGATTATTGTCCCACTTGTCGGCGTCGCAGCCCTGGCAGTCGCGCTGATCGTGCTTGTAGATGGTGTGGCCGTAGCGGTCCTGGATGCGGTCGATCAGCGTCGGGATCACGCGCCGCCCGCCATTGTCGAACATCGAGTACGCCGTCACCATGCGCAGCACCGTCGTCTCGCCGGCGCCGAAGGCATAAGACAAATAAGGCGGCAACTCGTCATAGACGCCAAAGCGCTTGGCATATTCCGCGATCAGCGGCATGCCGATGTCCTGGGCGAGCCGCACCGTCATCACGTTGCGCGACTGTTCGAGGCCGAAGCGCAGCGTCGACGGGCCGAAGAACTTGCCGCCGTAATTTTCCGGCTTCCAGATACCGCCGCCCGCGCCCATGTCGATTTCAATCGGCGCGTCCATGACGATGGTCGAGGGCGTATAGCCGTTATCCAGCGCCGCGGCATAGACGATCGGCTTGAACGACGAGCCCGGCTGGCGCAGCGCCTGGGTGGCGCGGTTGAACTGGCTTTGATCGAACGAGAAGCCGCCGACCATCGCCAGCACGCGGCCGGTATGCGGATCCATCACCACCATGGCGCCGGAGATTTCCGGCACCTGGCGCAGCCGGTATTGGCCCTGCTGATCCAGCGGCTCGACATAGATCACGTCGCCGACCGACAGCACCTGGTTGACGTGCTGGATCGGCTTTGCCGCGCCAGTCGCCGGTTTCGCCCATTTGACGCCGTCGAGCGGCACGATGCCATATGCGCGCTCCTTGACGACATTGCCGCCGGGATCGCGGTCGGGCTGCAGCCCGATGCGGGCGGATTGATCGTCGACCTGGAGCACCACCGCCATCCGCCATGGCGTGATGTCGTCCAGCGATTTCACGTCGGCGAGCTTGAGGCCCCAATCGCCGCCGACGTCGATCGTGCTGACGGCGCCGCGATAGCCCTGGCTTTCGTCGAAATTGACGAGCCCGTTGATCATGGTCTGGCGCGCCGTCATTTGCAGTTTGGGATCGAGCGTGGTGCGCACCGACAAGCCGCCCTCGTACAGCTTGTCCTCGCCGTATTTGTCGTAGAGGTAGCGCCGCACTTCTTCGGCGAAATATTCGGCGGCGAAAATATGCGCGCCGGTCGGCCGCACGGTGACGTTGAGCGGCTCTTTCTTGGCTTTGTCGCCGGCGTCGGCGGTGATGTAGCCGTCCTCGACCATGCGGTCGATCACGTAATTGCGCCGCGCCACCGCCTCGTCGCGATGGCGGAACGGATTGTAATTGTTCGGCCCCTTCGGCAGCGCGGCGAGATAGGCGGCCTCGGAGATCGTCAGTTCATGGACCGACTTGTCGAAATACAAAAGCGACGCCGCGGCCACGCCATAGGCGCCGAAGCCGAGATAGATTTCGTTGAGATAGAGTTCGAGGATTTTCTGCTTTGAATAAGTGCGCTCAATACGCAGCGCCAACAGCGCTTCCTTGATCTTGCGTTCGAACGACACCTCATTCGACAGCAGGAAGTTCTTGGCGACCTGCTGGGTGATGGTAGAGGCGCCCTGCGGATGGCCGCCGTGGCCGTAATTTTCGATGTAGAGAAGCCCGGCGCGCATGATGCCCTGAATGTCGATGCCGGGATGCTGGTAGAAGTTCTTGTCCTCCGCCGAGACGAATGCGTTGGTGACGAGGCGCGGGATCGCCTGGATCGGCAGATAAAGCCGGCGCTCCTTGGCGTATTCGGCAAGCAGCGAGCCGTCGGCCGCATGCACCCGGGTCATGACCGGCGGCTCGTAATCCTGAAGCTGCGAATAGTCGGGCAGGTCTTTGGAAAAATGCCACAGCAGTCCCGCCGTCGCGGCGACCCCGACGATGAACAGGATCGTCCCAGCCGCGAACAGAAAGCCCAAAAATCGGAGTAACAATTTCATCGCAACAGCAATTTCATTGAGAATGTCCCGTCACGCCAACCGACCCATGATTGCGCCAAGTCGCGTGACTCATATTGGCGGCCCAGTTTGGCAGCATTGGCCGCAACCCGCCAGACTTACCTCTGATCATCAGGTGGTCGCTTGGTTTTTTGTTCAAACTGAGGCCGTTTGGGGCGCATGCGCGCGCTGCGTCCCAGCGTCAGTTCGCCCCGGCGCGCGCGCCGGGGCCGTGGGCGGAGAAAAAGCCGTCGACGGCCTGCGCGATCGAGGTCGCGGTGCGGTCGCGCCAGGAATCCGAAAGCAGCGATTCCAGATCCTGCTTGTTGGATACATAGCCGAGCTCGACCAGCACCGAAGGCACGTCCGGCGCGCGCAACACGCGAAAGCCCGCCGACTTGACCGGATCCTTGTGCAGCCGCGTCGCCTCTTTCATCTCGCCGGCCAGATTGTGCGCGAACTGCACCGAAAACGTCTTGGTCTCGCGTTGCGCCAGATCGATCAGGATGCCGGCGACGTCGTCGGGCTCGGTCTTCAGATCGACACCGGCAATGACGTCGGAGCGGTTCTCCTGGTCGGCAAGTTGCGCCGCCTGCGGATCGGAGGCGGTTTCCGAAAGCGTGTAGATCGTCGCGCCCTGGGCATCGCCTTCCTTGTGCGGCAGGGAATTGGCGTGGATGGACACGAACAGGCTGGCGCCGGCATTGCGGGCGATACGCACGCGCTCGGCGAGCGGCACGTAAGTGTCGTCGGTGCGGGTCATCAGCACACGGTATTTGCCGGACTTCTCGATCCGATCGCGCAGGCGCTGGGCGAAGTCGAGCACGATGTCCTTCTCCAATTCGCCGCTCGGCGCCCGGGTGCCGGTATCGATGCCGCCATGGCCGGGGTCGAGCACGACGAGCGGACGCGGATCGCCGCTATCGGCCTGCGGCTCGGGCTTGGCCGGCGCCGCCGCGCGGACCGCGCTGGTGTCGAGCGCGACCTTGCGCATGAAACTGTCGCGATCGGTGGCGACGAGATCGAGCACCAGCCGCGCCGGAGCGCCGTCGGCTGCGTCGACGACAAAGGCCTTGTCGACCCGCGCGGGCTTGGCGAGATCGAATACGATCCGCGAGCCGCCCTCCATCATCAAGCCGAAGCGGAACGCCTTGATCAGACCCCGCCCGTTCGACCCGGCGTTCGGCGGGGAGCTGGAAAGTCACCTGGGGAATGTCGACGACCACCCGATAGGGGTCGGCGAGGGTGAAAGCGGCGAGATCGATCTTGCGGCTTAAATCCATGACAAAGCGCGTCTGCGCCTCGTCGCCGCCGAGACGCGCATCGGTCGCCACTGGATATGAGTTGGACCCCGGAACCGGCGCGGGCGGTTCGCCCGCCAATGCCGCGCCGGCGATGAGCACGCCGAGGAAGGCCCACCGCGCGGCTCGAACAGGCATCGGTTTTGACCCCATTTTGCCCCTCTTATTCCATTAGGGACGCATGGTTAACTGAAACCTAAGCCTCGGGAAAAGGCGGCTCGGCGCACGGCGAAATTCGCTCTCCTTCCGCCAAATCCCACAGGCGACTTGCCAATTCACCATAGCCGGCCTTAGAGAAGAAGATGCTGACGGTGAAAGGTTCCGGTTGTGTCGCGTTAAGGCATCCGGCAAATCTTGCTGAAGGACTGTCCGCCTGATTGGCTCCCCGAGAAACGAGAAAGAGGACGGGAGTGAGGCGGATGTGGCTTTCGAACCGCTCCGGGGCCATATGTTGTTGGAGTCATGCTCTGACAAACATGGCGCGGATGCCGGCGCAAAGCCGCCGATGCCCTCGATGATGAGGACAGCCGGACCTCGCGCGCGACGCGCGCCAGCGGTGTCACAAAGCCGCTGGAATAATGTCGCGCCATACCGTGAGCAGAGAGCGAAATTGCGGCCGCGTTCCGCGCTGCCGCCCATCGCGGTTTGGAGTTCATGAGAGAGGCGCAAGTTGAGGTTCGATTCGGAAGGCACGGCGACGTTCATGCGGCGCTCGCCGGCACCCGGACCTATGACGCTTGGCGCGCTCGCGGTTCCCGATCCGTCCCATTCACCGACAATTGGGCTGGCCCTCGCCTTTCCCGCCGATGCGGCGCGAAGGCGAACGACGCCGGCCCTCATGAGATTATGCAATGGCCAACAAAATGCTCATCGACGCGACCCATCCGGAGGAGACCCGGGTGGTCGTCCTGCGCGGCAATCGCGTCGAAGAATTCGATTTTGAATCCGCACAACGCAAGCAGCTAAGAGGCAATATCTATCTGGCGAAGGTGACGCGCGTCGAGCCGTCGCTGCAGGCCGCCTTTGTCGACTACGGCGGCAATCGCCACGGCTTCCTGGCGTTTAGCGAAATCCATCCCGACTACTATCAAATCCCGGTCGCCGACCGGCAGGCCTTGATCGACGAGGAAGAGCGCGCGCAGCGCGCCGCCGACGACGAGGTCGATCGGCGTTCGCGCCGGCATCGTCACCACGGCCGGCCCGCCAACCGCCGCGACGAGGCGATGCGCAGCGAACACCCCGAAGCGCCGGCAGAAGATTCTGTCGCCGAACATCAGGCGCAGCCGACCGCCGAGAGCGACGAAGCGGCCGGCGCACCGACTGAAGCGCAGCCGCACGCCGAAGATCACACTGACGATCATGCCGACGATCACGTCGGCGAGGCGGAATCGGCAGTCGCCGAGACCGAAATGGCCGAAACGGCAGTGCCCGCCGTGATGATGCCGGGTGACGCCGCCTTGGGCGACGACGCCGAACCGGCCGGCGAAACGGCGACAGCGGAGGCCGCCGCCGAGGCTCGCGAAACGGAGCAGAGCGAGGCCGCCGAACGTCCCGCCGCGCCAGCCGCCGCGAACGGCGAGGAAGAGGAAGAGATCGTCGAATCGGTCGGCGGCTCCGACGCGCTGGAGGAAGTCCCCGATCGCTCACCGCGCTATCGCCGCCAGTACAAAATCCAAGAGGTGATCAAGCGCCGCCAGGTCATGCTGGTGCAGGTCGTCAAGGAAGAGCGCGGCACCAAGGGCGCGGCGCTGACCACATATCTGTCGCTGGCCGGCCGTTATTCGGTGCTGATGCCCAATACCGCGCGCGGCGGCGGCATCAGCCGCAAGATCACCAATTCGGAAGATCGCGCGCGGCTCAAGGAGGCCGCCGCCGAACTCGAAGTGCCGGAGGGCATGGGCATCATCCTGCGCACCGCCGGCGCCAGCCGCACCAAGATCGAGATCAAGCGCGACTTCGAATATCTGCTGCGGATGTGGGAGACGGTCCGCGATCTCACGCTCAAATCCATCGCGCCGAAACTCGTTTATGAGGAAGGTTCGCTGGTCAAGCGCTCGATCCGCGACCTCTACACCAAGGACATCGACGAGGTGATCGTCGCCGGCATCGACGCCTATCACGAGGCCAAGGACTTCATGCGCATGCTCATGCCGAGCCATGCGAAGAACGTCAAACTTTACAACGACACGCATCCGCTGTTGTCGCGCTACGGCGTCGAAAATCAGCTCGACGCCATGTTCTCGCCGACCGTGCAACTGCGCTCGGGCGGTTACATCGTGCTCAACCAGGCCGAGGCTCTGGTCGCGATCGACGTCAATTCCGGCCGCGCCACGCGCGAGCATCACATCGAGGACACCGCGCTCAAGACCAATCTGGAAGCCTCCGACGAGATCGCCCGCCAGCTGCGGCTGCGCGATCTCGCCGGATTGATCGTCATCGATTTCATCGACATGGAGGAGAACCGCAACAACCGCTCGGTCGAGCGGCGCCTGAAGGAGTGCCTCAAGCACGACCGCGCGCGCATCCAGGTCGGCCGCATTTCGCATTTCGGCCTTCTGGAAATGTCGCGCCAGCGCATTCGCACGAGCGTGCTGGAAAGCTCGACGGAGAAATGCCCGTATTGCGGCGGCAGCGGTCATGTGCGGTCGGTATCGTCCCTGGCGCTGCAGGTGTTGCGCGCGCTGGAGGAGCAGCTCATCAAGGGCGCCACGCATAATCTCATCGTGCGTACGCGGCCCGACGTGGCGCTCTACGTGCTCAACCAGAAGCGCGCGCATCTGCGCAGCCTGGAGGAGCGGTTTGCCATCACCATCACCATCAGCGCCGATGAATCCCTGCATGCGCCGCAGACCTTCATGATCGATCGTGGCGAACAGGTTCACACCGTCGAGGCCGCCAAGGTGCTGGCCGAGCGCGCGCAAACCATCGCCGCACCGCTCGAAGAAGAAGACGAAGTCGAGGATTTGGCAGCCGCCGAGGGCGAGGAAGCGGCGGAGGCGGAGGCGGAGGCCGACCCGGAGGCCGCGCAGCCGGCACTCGGCGCACCGCATGAGCAAGGCGAAGGCGGCGGTCCACGACGGCGTCGGCGCCGCCGGCGCCGCGGCGGCCGTAATGGCGGCGACCATCCGGCGGGCCAGCCGCATGACCGGTCACCCGAACAGTTCCATGGATCAGCCGAAGGCGGGTCTGGCGAATCCCCTGAAAATCTTCCGCTTCCGGATGAAGCTGACGAATTCGCCGCCGAAGCCGAGCACGAAATGCCGGCCGAAGACGAGCTCGTGCAGCAACCGGCGGACCTTGCTCCGCAGCAGCCTCGCGAGCACGGCGAGCCGCGCCACGACGGCGAGCGCCGGCGGCGGCGTGGACGCCGCGGTGGCCGCCGCAACCGGGAACGCAATGGCGATCGCGGACCGCGCGAACAACAGCCGTTCGCGCCAGCCAACGAGTTGAGTGCGCCGCCGGCCGAGCCGGAACTCAAAGTGCCTGTCGCCGATCTCGACGCCGCGCCGGCCCCCCGGGCCACACCTAGCGTGCCGATCAGCGCGCCGACCGCCCCAGCCGCCGAACCCGAACCGACGCGGCGGCGCTCGACGGTGCGCGAGCGCGCGCCCATGACCGGCGGCCAAGATGCGCCATCGTCATTGCCTTCGCCGGCGCCCTCGGTATCGCCCGCATCGGAGCCCGCCGTTCCCGACGCCAACGAACCTGCGGACGGCGATCGGCCCCGCCGAACCGGATGGTGGTCGCGCCGTTTTGCCGGCGGCTGAGCCTTGCCATGAAGCGCGCATGAAAAGCGGCTGGCTCGATCGCGATGCCGAAGCTTTTGTCGCGCACGAAGCGAAATCGGGCGTCGACCGCGAGCTGGCGCTGCGCGTCTATACGACGCGCCTGCTTGGCCGCGATTCTAAGCTTGTCCTGCATGGCGGCGGCAACACCTCGCTCAAAACGCGGATGCGCGATCCTTTCGGCGAGGACGTCGAAATCCTGCGGGTAAAATCTTCCGGCGCCGACATGTCGACCATCGGGCCCGGGGGATTTTCCGCCGTGCGGCTTGCGCCAATGCGCAAATTGCGAGCGCTCGAAGCCGTCGGCGACGAGGAACTCGTCAGTGTCGAGCGTGCCAATCTCATCGACCCGGCAGGCGCCGATCCATCGGTGGAGATGATGCTGCATGCGTTTCTGCCGCATAAATTCATCGACCATACCCACGCGACCGCGGTGCTCAGCCTGATCGACCAGCCTGACGGCGAACAAAAGTGCGCCGAGGTTTTCGGCAAGCGGCTGGCCTTCGTGCCCTACCTCTTGCCGGGTTTTGGTCTCGCCAAAAAAGCGATCGAAGTGTTCGAGCGCGCCAAGCCGAGCGACGGCTTGATCTTGAGCAAACATGGCATCGTCACCTTTGGCGAAACGGCGCGCGAGGCTTACGAGCGCATGATCGAAATGGTCACGCTCGCCGAAGCTTTTGTCGCTCGCCATCGCAAATCCGGCGCGGTTGCCGCCGCGCCGCATGGCATGGCCGGGATCGCGCAGATCGCGCCGGTCATTCGCGGGGCGTGCAGCGAGCCGGACGACAAGCTCGAAGGCGCATGGCGGCGGCTTGTCGTGGAATTCCGCGACGGCGAGGCTGTCCGGCGCTTCGTCAACGCCAAGGATCTGGACCGCATCAGCCACGCCGGCGTGATCACACCGGACCACACTATCCGCACCAAGAACTGGCCGCTCGTCTTGCCGGCAGTCGAGAGCGGCGCGTTGAGCGATTTTGCGCGCGCAGCGCGCGAACAAGCGAGCCAATTCGTCGCGCGGTATCACCAATATTTTGCCCGCAACAACAAACGCGTTGGCGGCATTAAGCGCGCGCTCGATCCGCTGCCGCGCGTGGTGCTGGTGCCGGGCCTCGGCCTGTTCGGGCTTGGCCGCTCCAAGCAAGATGCGATCATAGCCGCCGATATCGCCGAAGCCTGGATCGAAGGTGTCAGCGATGCCGAAGCCATCGGCCGGTTCGAATCGATCTCCGAAGCCGACATGTTCGATTGCGAATATTGGCCGCTCGAGCAGGCCAAGCTTGGCGCGCGCAAGGAGCTGCCGCTTGCCGGGCAGATCGCCGCCGTCACCGGCGCCGGCGGCGCCATCGGCGCCGCCACGGCAAAAGCCTTCGCGGCGGCGGGTGCGGAGATCGCGCTTCTCGACATGGATTTTGCCGCAGCGGAACGGCAGGCCGAAGCGGTCGGCGCGACCGCGTTGCCGGTCGTCTGCGACGTAACGGATACCGAGTCGGTGCGAACGGCCTTCGACAAGATCGTCAAAAACTTCGGCGGCGTCGACATCGCGGTGTCGAATGCCGGCGCGGCCTGGCAAGGCCGCATCGGCGAGGTCGACGAAGACATCATGCGAAAAAGCTTCGAACTCAATTTCTACGGCCACCAGCGTGTGGCGCAGGCCGCGGTGAAGATCATGCTGGCGCAGGGCACCGGCGGCTGTCTGCTGTTCAATGTTTCAAAGCAGGCGGTCAATCCCGGCCCCAATTTCGGTCCCTACGGCATTCCCAAGGCGGCGGTGCTGGCGCTGATGCGGCAGTACGCGCTGGACTACGGCGTCGACGGCATTCGCGCCAACGCGGTCAATGCCGACCGCATCCGTTCGGGACTGCTCACGCCGGATATGATCGCTTCGCGCTCCAAGGCGCGCGGCTTGAGTGAGAAGGATTACATGAGCGGCAATTTGCTCGGGCGCGAAGTCACGGCCGAAGACGTAGCGCAAGCCTTCCTACACCACGCGCTGGCGCTGAAAACCACCGCCGACGTCACCACCGTCGACGGCGGCAATATCGCGGCCGCGATGCGGTGACCGCCGCCTCAATCGCTCGACAAAATCACGTTTTTCAAGATCGGGTAGATCTGGTTTTCCCAACGCTTGCCGGAGAACACGCCGTAATGGCCGACGCCGGCCTGCATGTGATGGCGTTTGAGATAGGGCCGCAGCTTGCTGCACAGATCGTGCGCGGCGACTGTCTGGCCGACGGCGCAGATGTCGTCGCGCTCGCCTTCGACCGTCAGCAGCATGGTCCTGCGGATCGCGGTCGGATCGACTTTGGCGCCATGCCATTCAAGCTGGCCGAGCGGCAGCGCGTGATCCTGAAAGATCTGCCGCACCGTTTCGAGATAAAATTCGGCAGTAAGATCGAGCACGGCGAAATACTCATCGTAGAAGGCTTTGGTCACCGCCGCCTTTTCCAGCTCGCCATTGGCGAGATTCTCGTAAAGCTCCTTATGCGCCTTGACGTGGCGTTCGATGTTCATGCTCATGAAGGCGACGAGTTGCACAAAGCCCGGATAGACGCGGCGGAACGCGCCGGGATAGCGTAGCGGCACCGATGCCGTCAGCGTGCGCTCGAACCAGTCCATGGTGCGTTTCTTGGCGAGCTCGTTGACCTTGGTCGGATTGACACGGGTATCGATCGGCCCGGCCATCAGCGTCATCGAGCGCGGCTGCGCCGGATTGCCGGCTTGCGCCATGACCGACGCCGCGGCGAGCACGGCGACGCAGGGCTGGCATACCGCCAAAATGTGAGAGCCCGGACCCATCGTTTCGAGAAACTTGATCAGATGGTCGGTATATTCGTCCATGCCGAAGCGGCCGGCGGTGAGCGGAACGTCGCGGGCATTGTGCCAATCGGTAATGAAGACGTCGTGATCCGGCAGCATGGTGCGCACCGTCGCCCGCAACAGTGTCGCGAAATGTCCCGACAACGGCGCCACCAGCAGCACCCGCGGCTGCGCGGTGGCGATATCCTTCTTGAAATGCAGAAGGCTGGCGAATGGCGTCTTGGCAGCAACCTCTTCGCGGACCTCGACCTCACGATTGCCGACCGTGGCGGTCTCGATGCCGAACGGCGGCCGCGTGTGGGTAAGCCCGGCCCGCGCGATCAGCTCATAGACGGCGGTGAGGTTGCGCATCGCCGGGTGGTCGGACAGCAACGGCGGACTGCCATTGCCGGCTGCCATGCCGGCCCAGGCCCGGACCGGCGTCATAATGTCGGATTGTAATTGATAGGCGAGGTACAGCATCCGTTGTCCAACGGGCGCCGGGTGCCGCCTGCATCGGCACTTTTGACCCCCACCCATGGGGAACGCCCCAACCCCGCGAAAGCTAGTGCATTTTTTGTTGCGCTGCGACAAGAATATGAACATCTTGCACAATCGGTCACGGCGTGAACATTGAACGGGCAGCGCCAAGTACGCCGGACGGCCGCGAGGCAAACGTCACTCTACTCATAAGTCTTTGGATTTGGGGTAGATTTCAAAGAGAATGGGATGTCCAAGGCCACGCTCACAATCGCCAGCAAGAATTATGGCTCCTGGTCACTACGCGGCTGGTTGCTATGCAAAATGGCAAACCTCGATTTCGCGGAGCAGCACGTCTCGACCGACGATCCGTCGACCCGGGCGGAGTTGCTGCTGTTGTCGCCGTCCTTCCTGGTTCCATGCCTGATCCACGACGGCATGAAAGTGTGGGACACGCTGGCGATCGCCGAATACCTCCATGAAATCACGCCGCAAGCCGGCATCCTGCCGGCCGATCAAGGGCAACGCGCGCATTGCCGCTCGATTTGCGGGGAAATGCATTCCGGCTTTTCCAACCTGCGATCCGCATTGCCGATGAACATCAAGGCGCATTTCCCCGGCTTTAAATCGTGGGCCGGGGCGCGCGCCGATATCGACCGCATCACCGCCATCTGGCGCGAATGCCTCGACCAATATGGCGGACCTTACCTGTTCGGCAAAAAGCCATGCGCGGCGGATGCGATGTACGCGCCGGTCTGCTCGCGCTTCGTCACCTACGACGTCGCGCTCGATGCGGCCGCGACCAATTACCGCCGCACCATCATGGCGATGCCGTTGATCCAGGAATGGATCGACGCCGCCAAAGCCGAGCCCGACGAGCTGGAAGAGCTCGACGTCGAGTTCTAACGCGCAGCGGATTTCAGTCCCAATCCATCGTCCCGGAATAGGCCCAGTCGACGACGCGGCCGGCTCGGTGTGCAAGCCCGGCAATTTCCGCCATTTCATCGTCGTTCAGCGCAAAGGCGAAGATCGCGGCGTTTTCCGAAAGCCGGTCGAGTTTGCTGGTGCGCGGAATGACGACGATATCCTGCTGCACCAGATAGCGCAGGCAGACTTGGGCCGCGGTCTTTTTGTACGCGGCGCCGATGCGCGCCAGCACCTTATCGTTGCGGGCGTTACCGCGCGCGATCGGGCTGTAGGCGACGACCGCCATGCCGTGGCCGCGGCAAGCCGCGATCACTTTCGACTGGTCGAGATACGGATGGCACTCGATCTGGTCGCAGACCAAAGGTTCGCTCGCGATCGGCAACGCCTCTTCAAGCAGCGCCACCGTGAAGTTGGAGACACCGATATTGCGCGCCAGTCCATCGCGCTTGACCTTGCATAAGGCGCCGAGCGTCTCGGCAAGCGGAATTTGCGGATTGGGCCAATGCAGCAAGAGCAGATCGACTTCGCTCAAGCGCAGCCGCACCAGGCAATCGCGGGCGGCGCGTTCCAGCGCGCGCGGCGCGAAATGCGACGGCCAGATTTTGGTGGTAACGAATATATCGCGGCGCTTGACGCCCGAGGCGTGCACGCCCTCCCCCACCTCACGTTCGTTGTCGTACATTTCCGCGGTGTCGACGTGACGGTAGCCGAGCCGCAACGCCTGCTCGACGATGCGCGCGCAGGCGCGGCCGCGCAATTCCCAGGTGCCAAGGCCGACCAACGGGATTTTAGCCCCGTGAGCGTCAATGCTGGGGATAGGTCCGATCGTCGTCGTCACGTTTACGTGTCCCACCGTCATTGCGAGAAGCGAAGCGACAAAGCAATCCAGAACCTCGCTGCCCTACTGGATTGCTTCGCGGAGCTTGTCATCGGGCCGGCCACTTCGGGCCGGACCCGTTGGTTCGCAATGACAAGTTTACTCCGGTCAGCGCGCTTTGCCGAGCACGGCAAAGGCGGCGTCGGGCGCTTGCTCGAGAACTTTAAGAAGCGCTCGGGCCGGGCCGCGCGGGGAACGCTTGCCCTGCTCCCAGTTGCGCACGGTCTCGACCGGCACGCCGATACGCGCCGCGAAGGCGGCCTGGGTCAGGCCGGTCTGCCCGCGCACATTGCGCGCATAGGTGGCGTCGGTGCTGGCATTGGCCGCGCGCGCCGCATTGTGGGCCGCAGTTGCGATCGATCGCGGGTCAGTGGCGATGGCCCGCTCGCTGCCATCGGGGAGAACTTCAACCAGGCGTCCGTCCGCTTTTAGTCGCACGCGCAGCATGGGGCTTCGCTCCGGCGTGTTGCCCGGCATTTTGGGTCAGCGGCATCATAGCTGATTCGTCATGGATTCAATGAGTTAGTCCGCCAAAAGGACAGGCGGTTCGGCCATGGGACGACTTCTTTGACCCATGCGGCGTCTCACAATGCGCTAAAGAACCGCAGCAGCATCGCGCGCCGCGCAGTCTCGCGCGTGATGCAGGCCGCGTGCATCATGACCGACATCGAGCCGCGGATTTTGCTGTCATAAAACTGGCAGGTGGTGTCGCGATACGCGATCCAGGCGCGCTGCATGGCGCGCGCGGCCGTGGTCTGCTCGTCATCCAGGGTGCCCAGCAGGGTCTTGTAATTCTCGTTGAGCAACTGGCCCCAGATCATCCCTTCGATGTCGTAACAATCGGCCATGGCCGCGTCGGCGCTGCCAGCCGCCTTGAGGCACGGCGCCGCGACGAGATTGTGCAGCCGCCGGCATCGACATGGAAACCAGGACCAGCAAGCCCAAAACGATTGTTCGCGCCGCCATTTCCGCACCTCGCCGCCGCTAAGATTACACGCTAAGAACCTTGCGACGCCAATTGGAGATTTGATTTGCAAAACCTGCAGATCGACGCGCAGCGGCTGTGGGACTGCCTGATGCAGACGGCGCAAATCGGCGCGACGGCGAAGGGCGGTATTTGCCGGCTGAGTCTTGACCGATCTCGACCGGCAGGTGCGCGACTGGTTCAAGTCACAATGCGAGGCGCTCGGCTGCACCGTTACGATCGACGAGGTCGGCACCATGTTCGCGCGCCGCCCGGGCAAAAATCCGCAGCTTGCGCCGATCGCCATGGGCTCGCATCTCGATACCCAGCCGACCGGCGGCAAGTTCGACGGCGTGCTCGGCGTCCTTGGCGCGCTGGAAGCTTTGCGCACGCTGCACCAAGCGGACTACGAGACCAACGCGCCGCTCGAGATCGTGAACTGGACCAACGAAGAAGGCGCGCGCTTCGCGCCGGCCATGCTCGCGTCCGGTGTCTTTGCCGGCGTTTTTACGCCGGACTTCGCCTATTCGCGCGCCGATCGCGATGGCAAGACGTTTGGCGAGGAATTGCAGCGCATCGGCTACAAAGGCGACGAGCGCGCCGGCGCGCGCAAATTCGCCGCCATGTTCGAGCTGCATATCGAGCAAGGACCGATCCTCGAAAACGAAGGCCGCATGATCGGCGTCGTCCAGGGTGTCCAGGGCATCCGCTGGTACGAAGTCACCGTTATGGGCCAGGACGCCCATACCGGGACGACGCCAATGCTGCTGCGCCGCAATGCGCTGCTCGGCGCCGCCCGCCTGATCGAGCGCATCGACGCAATTGCGCGCGAACACCCGCCCGACGCGGTCGGCGCCGTTGGCCTCCTTGAAAACGAGCCGAACAGCCGCAATGTCATCCCCGGCGAGGTTTTCTTCAGCGTCGATTTTCGTCATCCCGATGAAAAAGTCCTCGACGCCATGGAGACGAAACTACGCGCTGCGTTAGCCGATATCCTAACGCCCTTGCAGCTCAGCTGGCGTGAAGCGTGCATCTGGCAATCGCCGCCGGTCATATTCGCGCCCGAACTGATCGACTGCGTGCGCGTCGGCGCCGCCAAAGCCGGCTTTAAATCGCGCGACATGATTTCCGGTGCCGGCCATGACGCCGCCTATATCGCGCGCGTCGCGCCGACCACCATGATCTTCGTGCCGTGCCGCGGCGGCATTTCCCACAACGAAGCGGAATCGACGAGCTTCGACGAATGCGCCGCCGGCGCGCAAGTGTTGCTCAACGCGGTTCTGGAGTTTGATCGGCGGCTGGGGTGACTACCGCGTCTTTTCAAAAATCTCCCGCCCGATGAGCATGCGGCGGATTTCGCTCGTTCCGGCGCCGATTTCGTAAAGCTTGGCATCGCGCAACAGCCGGCCGGCGGGAAAATCGTTGATGTAACCGTTGCCGCCGAGACACTGGATGGTTTCGAGCGCCATCCAGGTGGCGCGCTCCGCCGCATAGAGGATGGCGCCGGCCGCGTCTTCTCGCGTCGTCTCGCCACGGTCGCAGGCTTTGGCGACGGCATAGACGTAAGCCTTCGCCGCATTGAGCGTCACATACATGTCGGCGAGTTTAGCCTGGATAAGCTGGAAACGGCCGATCGGCTGGCCGAATTGGCTGCGCTGGTGGACATAGGGAATGACGAGGTCGAGGCAGGACTGCATCACACCGAGCGGGCCGGCCGCCAGCACCGTGCGTTCGTAATCGAGACCCGACATCAGCACATTGACGCCGTTGCCCATCACGCCGAGCACGTTTTCGCGCGGTACTTCGCAATCCTCAAAAACGATTTCGCTGGTGTCCGATCCGCGCATGCCGAGCTTGTCGAGCTTCTTGCCGGCGGAAAAGCCCTCAAATGTCTTCTCGACGATGAAAGCGGTGATGCCGCGGGCGCCGGCGGTGCGATCGGTCTTGGCATAGACCACCAACGTGTCGGCGACGGGCCCGTTGGTGATCCACATTTTCGAGCCGTTGAGGACGAAGCGATCGCCTTTGCGGTCGGCGCGCGTGCGCATCGAAACCACGTCCGAACCCGCGCCCGGTTCCGACATCGCCAGCGCCCCGACATGCTCGCCGGAAATCAGCTTCGGCAGGTAGCGCCGCTTCTGCTCGTCGTCGCCGTTGCGCCTGATCTGATTGACGCAAAGATTCGAATGCGCCCCATAGGACAGGCCGACCGCGGCGGAAGCCCGCGAAATTTCCTCCATGGCGACGCAATGCGCCAGATAGCCAAGGCCCGAGCCGCCCAATTCCTCTTCGACGGTGATGCCGAGCAGGCCGAGCGCGCCGAGCTGCGGCCATAGTTCGCGCGGAAACGCGTTGGAGCGGTCGATGTCTTCGGCGCGCGGTGCGATCTTGTCCTGCGCAAAGCCGCGCACCGTATCGCGCAGCATTTCGACATCGCTGCCGAGGCCGAAATCGAGGCCGGGTAGGCTGTTCGCAAGCATTGCGCGCTCCTCCCGGGCGAGCGTGCCGAAGGGTCCGCTTATAGATAACGGCTCAGGACCGCCCTGTCAGGATGCCGGATTGCCGGTCCGCCGCGCGCCTGACCGCGCCGACGGCCGTGCCAAAACCTTGTCGATACCCTCGGCCGGGCAGGCCTTGGCGAACAGATAGCCCTGCATCTCGTCGCAGCCCGCAAGCCTCAGCAGTACCCGCTGTTCGTTGGTCTCGATGCCTTCGGCCAGAACCTTCATGCCGAGCGCGTGGCCGAGCGTGACGATCGACTGGATGATGGCCCCGGTATTATCGGTGGTGCCGAGCGAGGCGACAAAGGCGCGGTCGATCTTGAGCCGGTCGAAAGGAAATTTCTGCAAATAGTTCAAGCTCGAATAGCCGCTGCCGAAATCGTCAAGCGCGGTCGCGACGCCGAGCGCGCGCAAGGCGTCGAGTTTGGCGAGGGCTTCCTCCGGATTGTCGATCAGGACGCCTTCGGTGACTTCGAACACAAGGCGTGAGGCGGTCATGCCGGTTTCGCGCAACACGGCGCTGACCAATTCCGCAAGGCCGCTGCTGCGGATCTGCACCGGCGAGAGATTGACGGAGACGAACAGATCCGGCCAGCGCGCGCCGTCCGCGGCGGCCCGCCGCAGCACGAGTTCGCCGAGCTTGTTCATCAAACCGCTTTCTTCGGCGAGCGGGATGAACATGGACGGCGCGATGGCGCCACGCGTCGGATGGGTCCAGCGCAACAGCGCTTCGACGCCAACCATGCCGCCGCCGTCGCCGGCGACCACCGGCTGATAGTGAACGTCGAAGGCATTTTGTTCGATCGCGGTTTCGAGCTCGCGCAGGAAGAACCGCCGTTCGGCGTGTTCCTCGTGAATCTTGGGCACATAGCGGCGCACCGAACCGCGGCCGCCCTGTTTGGCGGCGCGCAGCGCCAAGGCGGCGCGGCGGTTTAATTCGTCGCCGATGGTGCCATCCTCGGGCGCTTGCGCGATGCCGATTCCGGCGGCGAACTGCCACATCTGATCCATGTAAATCGGCTCGGCCAGCGCGGCGGTGAGCTTGTCGCCAAGCTCCGTTGCGCTCCGCCCGCTCTCGCTCTCCGCGATGACGGCGAAAACGTCACCTTCGAAACGCGCGAACAGCGCGCCCGCCGGCAGCGCCGACTTCAGCCGTTCGGCGATATTGACGAGCATGGTGTCGCCACCGGCCCGGCCCAGCGTGTCGTTGACGTCGCCGAAACTGTCGATGTCGATCAAGGCGAAGGTCACGACCTTGGAGCGCCGCGTCGCCGCCGCCTCCTCAAGGCGAGCCAGGATGACGCCCCGATTGGGAAGTCCGGTGAGGATATCCTGCGTGGTCAGCTTGCGGATCGATTCCATGCTGCGGGCCAGTGACCCGCCGAGCCGGCGCGTCGAGTGCACCGCCAGGAATGCGCAGAACGCGAGCCCGGCGCCGACTGCGCCGGCAAAACCCCACAGCCAATTCATCGCATGGGCAAGCGCCCGGTCGGGCAGCCAACTGAACCAGCCGATGATCCGTCCTTGTGGGCCAAGCAGCGACTGCACTTCGCGGTTGCCGTCGGCGGCGAGATCGGCGTCGAAACGCAGATCGGCCAGGCCGGCGCGCCGCTCGATCAGCCGAAGCTGGCCGGGGTCGAAATGGTCGACGTCGCCGAACACGGCGTGAAGTTCGCCGATCGCATCCTGCAAGGCGGCGTGGCGCTCGACTTCCCGCCGGTTATCCTCGCGCCCCGTGTCGGTGACACCGATCGCCGCGAAGCCGATCACCGCGACGGCGAGAACCAGCAGCAGAATCGTGGTGACGCGCGCGGTGGTCCAACCGGGCATAGACGAGCCGTCCGGCTCGCCCGATCGCCGCCGCGCCCACTGCTTTCGGGCTGCCACAGCGGCCTGCATGCCCACGCCCCCTCGACCCACTCCGCACGCCGCAAAACTAAACGGGCGTGATTAACGGCAAGGAAAGGGGCGTCATTACGCCAGGGGACTGCGCCCTCAGCCTGACTTATCAACAGCTTGTAGCCATGCGAATCCTTGTTCAGGTAGCGTTAACCATGGCGATTCCTATTATTTAGCCGAGGGTTGCGTCCCGGATGGGTGCCGGGATTCGAGGGCGGGGAATGCGAAAGTTCAGGAGAGCTCTATTGGCTGCGGCTTTCGCCGCAGCCGTCGGCGTATCCTTCGCCGCCGGTTCGGCGCGCGCTCAGGATACTTTCCAAGATCAAGATAATGTCCAGGCCGCCGCTCCAGCCCCTGCCCGCGGCAGCGCCGCCTCAACCTGTCCCGGAAACCCCGACGCGCTCGGAACGAGCCGCGTGCTCGCCGTCGATCCCGCGCAATTATCGCGCGTCGGCCACATGCAATATCCCGACTCGCTGCCGCTGAACGACAAGGAAGTCGTGCTGACCTTCGATGACGGCCCGCTGCCGCCCTATTCCAATCAGATCCTCGATATCCTTGCCGCCCAATGCGTGAAGGCGACCTATTTTCAGGTCGGCGAGATGGCCCGCGCCTATCCCGCCGTGGTGCGCCGGGAATACGAGGAAGGCCACACGCTCGGCACGCATAGCGAGGACCATCCGATGCGCTTCGGCACATTGCCGATCGAGCGCATGCGGTTCGAGATCGATGCCGGCATTTCCGATGTCGGCGCCGCGCTCGGCGATGCGAAATTTCTGGCGCCGTTCTTCCGCATTCCAGGCCTCGATCGCTCGGATACCGTCGAGAGCGAATTGGCGGCGCGTGGCTTGACGGTCTTCTCATCCGATACGGTGGCCGACGATTGGCACCGCGGCATCAAGCCGGAGCAGATCACGGCGCTGGCGCTGAGCCGTCTGGAAGCGCTCGGCAAAGGTATTTTGCTGCTGCATGACATCCACCCGAAAACGGTGGCGGCGCTCCCCGGCATCCTCAAGGGGCTCAAGGACAGAGGCTTCCATATCGTGCAGCTGGTCCCGGCGCCATCCTATGTGATTGCAATGGCCAATAAACCCGGCAGCCGCATGCTCGCCTCGGCGATGCCGCAAGAAATAACGCTTGGCCACGGCATCGACGACAACGCCGCGCAACCGAGCTGGCCGGAAACGACCGCCAGCCTGACACCCGGCGACGCCGTACTGCCGGTGCCCGACCCGGCGGCCTTCGAGCCGGATTCCGGCGTGGCGGATAACGCCGGCGATGTGCAATGGCCCGAGCAGCCGAAAATGGCCGCCCCGGCGCCGAGCCCGAGATACACCGCGTCAAGCGCGAGAAGATCAGTGGGACGGCAGAGGCGGGAGGCCACCAGCTCACGTCGATCAGAGCCCTCGCCGCACC
Source organism: uncultured Alphaproteobacteria bacterium (assembly GCA_963743395.1). Taxonomy (GTDB): domain Bacteria; phylum Pseudomonadota; class Alphaproteobacteria; order Rhizobiales; family Xanthobacteraceae; genus BOG-931. Next base: position 595,294 of record CAVUPV010000013.1, on the reverse strand, counting down.
GAACGGCCGCGCGCCCGCGCGGGCCGGCAGCGAGGCTCACCGCGCCGATCGCGCCAGTAAAGCAAAGTCCGTTGCCACGCTCTATTCGCCGGCGCAGCAGACCCCGCATTGATCCGGCTTGCCGAGCCGGAGCCCGTAGGATGGTGCGGCCGAGAGGACTCGAACCTCCACGGGTTGCCCCGCTAGCACCTCAAGCTAGTGCGTCTACCAATTCCGCCACGGCCGCATGTGGGGTGGACGCGCGCCAGGCCGGCACGCGACGGGGCCGATGTAACAGCTAGGCCAATTAGGGACAAGCCGGGGACGACAGCCGGGCCGCGACAGGCCGAAATCCGGGGGATCAGGACCCCGCCGGACGTGCGCGGCAACAGCTGTTTGACCTCGACGGCGATGCGGTTGCCGCTCACGATCACAGTGCCCCGCGCCACCGGCAGATTGTTGGCGAGAATGCGCACCTCATCGTCCTCCGACGAGTCGAGCTCGATGACGGCGCCGCGGCCAAGACGCAGCACCTGATGGATCGGCATGGAGCTCGTGCCCAACACGACCGCGATGTCGATCGAGACGTTTTCGATGGTCGGCAAGGTAGCCCCCTTACGGTTTGCATTCGGAGGTTCTAAGTGCGGTATGTTTGGATCATGCCTATGGTTATCAGGTGGTTAATACGCGCGGCGAGCTGACCATCGGGCTGTTGCCTCCCCCCGGCGCGGCGCCGGTCGAATGGCAGGTCGAGCGATGGGCCAGTGGCCTACGACGCCGCTCTCGCGGCCATGAGCGCGCGCGCCGAGGCGATCGCGCGCGGCGCAAGCGCCGGAACTGGTCTGGCTGGTCGAGCATGCGCCCCTCTACACCGCCGGCACGTCGTCACGGCCGCACGAGCTGATCGAGGCGCGCTTTCCGGTCCACATCGCCGGCCGCGGCGGGCCAATTCACCTATCACGGGCCCGGTCAGCGCGTCGGTTACGTCATGCTCGATCTCAAGCGCCGCGCGCCGGACGTGCGCCGCTTCGTCGCCACCATCGAGGAATGGATCATCCACACGCTCGCCGCCTTCGCCATACGCGGCGAGCGCCGCGACGACCGCATCGGGGTTTGGGTGCCGCGGCCGGACAAGGGCGGCGGCGCCGAGGACAAAATCGCCGCGATCGGCATTCGCGTGCAGCGCTGGGTGACGCTGCATGGTTTTGCGCTCAATATCGCGCCGGATCTGTCGCACTTTTCCGGCATCGTGCCATGCGGCGTATCCGACCGCCGCTATGGCGTCACGAGCTTCGCCGATCTCGGCCTCACCGCGTCGATGCCGGACGTCGATAGCGTGCTGCGGGCGCAATTCGAGCCGCTGTTCGGCGCCACGGCCGACGCTCAAGCGTTGCCGAGCACCGAAAATAATTCGTCGCGACGGCGCAACGCCACTTCGGCCGCGCCGGCCTCGCGGTGATCGACAAAATCGACCCGGGCGCCGGGCGGACCGTTGCGGCAAGCCGCGATCATGGCGGCGACGTTGTCCTCAAGGCCGATGAACAGCGCTTCGACCGAGCCGTCGCGGCGATTGCGCACCCAGCCCTGCAGGCCGCGCTCGAGCGCCGCCACTTCGGTCCAGGCGCGATAGCCGACGCCCTGCACGCGGCCGCGAATGACGACGATGACGATGCACGGTCACGCGAAGTCTCCAAGCTTGCGATGCCCGGCGCCGAGCGGGCGCGTCGGCAGCCACGCTTCCAAAGAGGCGATGTAATCGGCCGGCAGTTCCAATTCGCGCGCCGCCTTGACCACGATCTCCATGTAACCGGCTTTCGGTTTGCCGCGTGGCCGCGGCCGCGCGATATAGACGAGCGCCCGATGGCGCCGGCCGTCGCAGTGAACCGGGCAGTGTTTCGGCGCGATAAAGTCCGCCGGCGATATTTTCCCAGGCATCGAGCGTGACGCGGTCGCGCGGCGTCAGCCGCCACAGCACGCCATGCACCGTCCGCCCGCGCGCCGGTTCGACCGAGGCATAACCGTCGGCGGTGATGACGAAGCGATGGTTCGGCAGCGCGCGCGACGCCGATCGGCGCCGCCGCCGGCGCATGCTTGCGCATCAGCGCGCGGTACATGTTCGAGCCGTAAGCGAAGTGCAGCATCACGCTTCTTCAAGAGCGCTCGGCCGCGTCGCCGCCCAGAGCGTCAGACTGAGCGCGGCGATGATGGGCACGAAAGCCATCAGCGTCAGGATCGCGACAACGACCCAGCCGAGATCGTATTGGCTCGAGCCGGCCAATGCCGAGATGATGTAGAGCAGCAAGATGAGCCCGAGCGCGCCGTTCGCACTCGGATTGGCCATCAGGCCGTCGGACGTGTTGAAGAAACCGAACGGCCACGATCAACAACAGCGCGATCGACAACACGTAAAGCAGCGCGACCCCGACTGCCAACCCGCTGCCGCGTCCGGCGTCGTGGAGACGCTGCGCGTGCAGAACGAACCAGATCCAGATCAGGATGCCCTGGGCGATGACGAACGGCCACAGTCCGGCGCGCGCCAAAACATCCGGCACGGTGAGCAAGTGCGACGCGGCGCCGGCGAGATAAACCGCGATCGCGCCACAGACGAAGGGCTGCGGCCGGATCCGTCCGTTCGGCGAAACGACAAAGCGAAGTGGCTGCATCCAGGCCGTCCCCGGCGACATCGTCATTCCGGAGCGGCGCGTAGCGCCGAATCCGGAATCCATAGCCCCAGTATTGCAGAACTAAGGCCGGCGTACCGCCCGATAGACTGGGGATTATAGATTCCGGGTTCGCGCCTTGCGGCGCGCCCCGGAATGACGCTTACGCGAATTCCATGATGACGGCGTCGACGGCGACGCTGTCGCCCTTCTTGACGCGAATTTTCTTGATCGTGCCGTCGCGCTCGGCGCGCAGGATGTTCTCCATCTTCATGGCCTCGACCACGGCGAGCGTCTCGCCGGCCTTGACCTCCTGGCCTTCGGCCACCGCGAGCGAAACGACGAGGCCCGGCATCGGGCAGCGCACCGCCTTGCCGGTGTCGGAGAGCTTTTTCACCGGCATCAGCCGCGCGTAGCGCGCCTCGCGCTCGGTATAGACGAAGGCTTTGACCTCGATGCCGTGATAGGCGAGTTCGAAGCCGTTGGGGAGCGCGCGCACATGCATCGCGACCGGCGCGCCGTCGATCGTGCCCGCCCAAACCGGCATGCCGGGCACCCAGTTCGAGGACAGAACGTGCCTGCGCGCCGTCCTCAAAGGTGACGGTGATCGCCTTGCCGTCGTGCTCGACATCGGCCTGGACTTCGTTCTCGCCGAGCCAGATCGCGCGGCGCCGCTCGCGCGTCAGCGTGGTGTTCAATTGGCCGGAGATTTTGCGTTTGCGCTCGCCCAGCACGTGGTCGATGGCCGCGGCAACGGCGGCAATGCCGTGCGCCATCTCGCCGGTCGGCGGCACGCGCTCAAAGCCTTTGGGAAATTCCTCGGCGATGAACGCGGTGGAGAGCTTGCCGGCGCGCCAGCGCGGATGCTGCATGATCGCCGCGAGGAACGGGATGTTGTGGCGAATGCCTTCGATGGTGAAGGCGTCGAGCGCATCCGATTGCGCCTCGATCGCCGCGAGCCGCGTCTTGGCATGGGTGACGAGCTTGGCGATCATCGGATCGTAATACAGCGAAATCTCGCCGCCCTCGGTGACGCCGGTGTCGTTGCGCACCGTCACGCCGCCGTGCACGCCCTCGGCCGGCGGGCGATAGCGAACCAGCCGTCCGATCGAGGGCGCGAAATTGCGGTACGGGTCCTCGGCATAGATGCGGCTCTCCACCGCCCAGCCGGACAACTTGATATCGCTCTGCTTGAGCGTGAGCGGCTCGCCATAGGCGACGCGGATCATCTGCTCGACAAGATCGATGCCGGTGACGAGCTCGGTAACCGGATGCTCGACCTGCAGCCGCGTGTTCATCTCCAGGAAGAAAAAGCTCTTGTCCTGACCGGCGACGAACTCGACGGTGCCGGCGCTGTCGTAACCGACCGCTTTGGCCAGCGCGACCGCCTGCTCGCCCATTTTTTTGCGCGTCGCCTCGTCGAGCAGCGGGCTTGGCGATTCCTCGAGCACCTTCTGGTTGCGGCGCTGGATCGAGCATTCGCGCTCGCCGAGATAGATGACGTCGCCGTGCTTGTCGCCCAAAACCTGGATTTCGATGTGGCGCGGATCGGTGATGAATTTCTCGATGAAGACGCGGTCGTCGCCGAAACTCGATTTCGCCTCGGAGCGGGCGCGGGCGAAACCGTCGGCGACCTCGTCGCGGCTGTAGGCGATGCGCATGCCCTTGCCGCCGCCGCCGGCGGACGCCTTGATCATCACCGGATAGCCGATCTCGTCGGCGATCTTGGCGGCCTGTTTCTCGTCCTCGATGACGCCGAGATGGCCGGGCACGGTCGAGACCTTGGCGGCCGCCGCCGCTCTTCTTGCTCTCGATCTTGTCGCCCATCGCCGCGATGGCTTTGGGGTTAGGCCCGATGAAGACGATGCCGGCATTCGCCAGCGCGGTTGCGAATGCTTCGCGTTCGGAGAGAAAACCGTAACCGGGATGCACCGCCTCGGCGCCGCTCGACTTGCAGGCGGCGACAATCTTGTCGATCACCAGGTAGCTTTGCGCCGCCGGCGGCGGCCCGATCGCAACGGCCGCGTCGGCCATCTCGACATGCAGCGCGTCGCGGTCGGCTTCCGAATAAACCGCGACGGTTTCAATGCCCATCCGGCGCGCGGTCTTGATGATCCGGCAGGCGATCTCGCCGCGATTGGCAATCAGGATTTGCTTGAACATGTGAGACTATGAATCCCGCACACCGGCCCTTTGGCTTTGCGGCGCTGCCGCGAAAATGTCAATCACGGCCGCGGCCAACCCATCAGTCGACGTGCACGTTAGCTTTCTCGATAATGACGCGATTGATCGCCAGTTCGCGCTTGATCTTGGCCTTGAGTTCGGCCGGGCCGGACGGAATGGTCGAAACGCCGCCGGCGGCAAAGCGATCCTTCACGTCGGCCATATTGAGGATTTCGACAACCTTGGCGGAGAGCTTGTCGATGATCGGCTGCGGCACCGCCTTGGGCGCGAGCAACGCGGTCCAGTTCGATGCGTTGATGTCACCGGCGCCCTGTTCCTGCAAGGTCGGCCAAGCCGGATTGAGCGGCGAACGTTTCGCCGTCGTCACCGCCAGAACCCGGATCTGACCATCTGGCGTGAACGGCGAGACCGACGAACTCGCCAAGATGGCGAACGGAATGTCGCCCGCGACCAGCGCCTGCGCCGCCGGCGCTCCGCCTTTATACGGCACGTGCACGAATTTGGTGCCGGTATTGAGCGCGATCGATTCCAGCACCAGCTGGTTGATGCTGCCGTAGGCCGGTGTACCGACGTCAAGCGTGCCGGGCGCCGCCTTGGCGGCGGCAATGACGTCGGCGACCGAGTGATATGGCGATGCGCCGTTTGTGGCGAGCACCATCGGCGCATCGCTCACCGCGGCAATCGGCGCGAGATCGCGATCGATGTCGTAGGGCATGTCTTTGAACAGCGCCGGATTGATGGCGATGTCGCCGGTCGTGACCATGACCAGCGTATAGCCGTCGGGCGCCGATCTCACCGTTTCGCTAACGGCGATAAAGCCGTTGGCGCCGGTCCTGTTCTCGACGATGACCTGCTGGCCCCAGGCCTCGGTCAGCTTGGCGCCGACGAATGCGTGCGGCGATGTCGGCGATACCGCCGGCTGCGTACGGCACGAGGATGCGGATCGGCCGTGTCGGATAATCCTCGGCCCGCACCGACGCGACAGCGAAACCGATGAGCGCCATCGCGATGCCGGCAATCCGGCCCAAGAAATTTCGCTTGAGAAGACGCATGACTGAATCCCTCAGTGCCGGAGCAGCAGCGCCCAGGCCAAAGCAGCGGCAAGCAGCGCGGCGATGCCCTGCCAGACCAATACCGGCGAGCGCTCATAGAGCGTCTGCGCCCTGCCGAGGCCGACCGGCCGGCGCGTCGGTCCCGCCTCCATCTCCACGGCGAATTCCATCACGTCGCGATAGCGCTGCGCCGGATCGATGGCGATCGCTCGCGCCAGCGCGGCCTGGAGCCAGGCCGGCAGATCGGGGCGGATTTCGGAAAGCGGCTTCGGCCGTTTTGACCGCGACGGGCTCGTCGCGTCGAGATTGCCATACGGATACTCGCCGCCGGAATAGGCGCGATACATCGTGACGCCGAGCGCATAAATGTCGGTCGCCTCGTTGCCGGGTTCGCCGGCGAACATTTCGGGCGCCATATAGGCAAGCGTGCCGGGAATGTCCTCCGGCGGAAAATCCTCCATGCCAGGAACGCGCACCACGCCAAGATCGATCAGCTTGAGCGATCCTTCGCCCTCGAGGATTATGTTGTCGGGCTTGATGTCGCGATGAATGATGCCGGCGCGGTGCAGCGCGGCGACGCCGCGCGCGAGCTTGATCGTGATATTGCGTCCTTCCTCGAGCCCCACCATCGGGCGGCGCAGCGAGCCGCGACGACAACAGCTCACCCGGATAAAGCGGCATGACGGTATAGAGCGCGGTCTGCCGCCCCGGCGGCAGTTCGATGATGCGGCCGACATAGGGACTGTGGATGCGCGCGCCCACCCAGGCCTCGCGAACGAAAGCCGCGCGGTAGGTGGCGACGGCCGCGACCTGGGGCTTGGGAAATTTCAGCACCACTTCGCCGCCCTTCGACCTCATCCATCGCACCATAGAGCGTCGTGTAGCGGCCATCCGAGACCAGCACTTTGAGCACGAAGCCGTCGACCGTCTCCCCGGTGACCGGCACCGGGATCAGCGGCAGTTGCGCAATGGCGGCGCCGACGTCGGCCGATTCCGCGGTCGGCAGTTCGACGACGTCCACCACCAGCGCGGTGCAATTGTCGGTACTGCCATAGCTGAGTGCGGCCGCGACCAGTGCGCGGGCGGAATCCTGCGACGCCGAACGCTCGCGCAGGATCTCGGCGATGGCCTCTTGCGGCATGTAGCCATGCACGCCGTCGCTGCAGAGAAGAAAGCGGTCGTGCAGCGCCAGCGGCTGGCTCGCATAATCGAGCCGGACCTCCGTCTCGACGCCGAGCGCGCGGTTTAGAATGTTCGACCGCCCGGTCGTGCCGCCGTCGCGCACATGGTCGGTGGTGAGTACGGTAAGGCGGTCGCTGCGCAGGCGATAGGCACGGCTGTCGCCGACATGCAGCACATGCGCGATGCGCCCGCGCAGCACCAGCGCCGTGAAGGTGCAGCCCATGCCCGCCACGTTGCTGTCGCGTTGCGCCTGCGAATAAATCCAAGCGTTGAGCGAGTTGATTACGCGGGCCGCGGCGCGGCGGACTTCCATGGTTTCCGGCAAGTCGCAAAAGCCGTCGAGAAAGCCGCGCACCGCCATCTCGGCCGCGACGCGGCCGCCCTTGGCGCTGCCAATGCCATCGGCAAGCGCCGCCACGACGTCGCGGCGCGGCTGCGGCAGTTCCAGGCCAAACACGGCGCCGGCGAAATCGTCGTTGGTCTTGCGCGGTCCGGTGTCGGAAGCAAACCCCACGCTGGTCTTAACGCCGGAAAGCCGCTCGGCCATCACCGCCGCTCCGCGGCGCGCAGCCCGGCTCGAAATGGTGGCGGCGCAGACTTCAGGTGTTCAGTTCTGCAGCCCACAATGATCATAGAGGAAATAGCCGCCGGTGGAGGACGCCACGATTACCGTAAGTTTTCCCGACTTACGATCAAGCTTATAGTTTCCACCATCGTTGGCGTCGTGCCAGGAAATCTCGGCGTCGTTGATCGCCGCGGGATTGGAATCCACGGTTCTGTGGTCGTAGTCCACCTTGATCTGCCAGCTAATCCCGCTTGAGGGATTGGTGCAGGTGATTGCGGTGTCGGCGCGCAGGGTGGCGCCGCTGATAGCCGCAGAGGCAATTCCCAGTGCAAGCCCCCCGAATAGCACCGCCAGTGGCCTAGTCCGATGCATCGCCCCCCACTCGACTGCCCAGTTTGTAACCAATATGCGGATTTTATAGTCACTCTGGACCGGGCACAGCCTTAACAGTCAGTAAAATGTGTCCGGCCAGTGGCCGATTAACTGGCATAATTTTTGCGACCGTTCAATCGCTCGCCCGTGTGCCGTCGGCGCACTGAGGGCACATTATTGGGGGAAGGCACATGGCACTCGTACCGTCACCATCATGGCTAGATACCGGCGATAATGCCTGGCAGCTGGCAGCCGCGACATTCGTCGGGCTTCAAAGCATACCTGGGCTGACCGTCCTCTACGGCGGCATCGTCAAGAAGAAATGGGCGATCAATTCCGCCTTTATGTCGATGTACGCTTTCGCGTCGGTTCTGGTCGTCTGGGTTTTGTTTGACTACAACATGGCCTTCGGGCCGCAATGGTTTCCATTCGTTGGTCAGCCACTGTTAGGCGTTTCGGCTGCCTTCACGACGGGTCAAGCCACAATTCCCGCCGCAGCAGCGGGCATGCCGCCTCTCGCCTTTCCCATGGCGACGCTCATGTTCTTCCAATTTGTGTTCGCTGCGATCACCGTCATCATTCTCGGCGGCTCAGTGCTCGGTCGCATGAGCTTCACCGCATGGATGATCTTCTGCCCGATCTGGATGACCCTGGTTTACACCGTGGGCGCGTTCAGCCTCTGGGGCGGCGGCTGGATGGCTAGCATGGGCATCGCGGACTTCTCGGGCGGATACGTGATCCATCTCGCCGCGGGAACGTCGGGCTTTGTCGCTGCTTGGGTTATCGGGCCGAGGCTTCAGGCGGATCGCGACAATTTCCCGCCGAACAGCCTGCTCGTTACCCTGGTCGGCGCCGGAATCCTGTGGATCGGCTGGGACGGCTTCAACGGTGGCGACCCGTACTTCGCCAACGCCGACGCCGGCGCGGCCGTGCTCAACACCAACACTGCTACCGCAGTGGCCCTCCTGGTCTGGACCCTCATGGACAAGATGGCCTACGGCAAGCCTTCCGTCCTTGGCGCTGTCAACGGCATGATCGCAGGTCTGGTCGCGATCACCCCCGCCGCCGGTTATGTTAACGGCTGGGGCGCGATCATCATCGGCGTCTGCGCGGGCATCATTCCGTGGGCCAGCATGAACAAGTTCCAAAAGCTTGGCTTTATGCAGAAAGTGGACGATACGCTCTGCGTGTTCTCCACCCACGGCGTTGCGGGCCTCATGGGCGGCATCCTGACCGGCGTTCTCGCCGATCCCGGCATGCTCGAATATATTGGCACCGACAAGGATGCACCCGGCGTGAACATCACCGGCTGGCTCTACGGCAACCCCTCGCAGGTCCTCCTGCAGGTAGAGGGTGCGGCGTTCATCATCGTGTACAACGTGATTGCTACCTTCATCATCCTCAAGGTCATCTCGATCTTCGTGAGCCTGCGTATGGATGAGGCTACCTTGAAGATTGGCGACGACGCGGTGCACGGCGAAACCGCCTACGCAATCGGCACGGAGGGCGAATAATCCTCCCGCTCGAGTGAAGCGCAGCAATCACTGCGCTTCACTTTTTACTTCTTCTCTTGCGGGCAAGATGGCCGCTCGCAAGTCCGGGTCCGCGCTTCTACTCCTGTCGCGCGGACTCTTGGCGGCCCCACCGGGCCGCCCTTTTTTTATGCCGAGTTTTATACGGCACTGCCGATAAAATCGGCGATCAGTTGCCGCCGCCGTCGCCGATCACCGAATACGGCGCCCAGAACAGCGGATGCCCATAGGTAAAAACGGTGTGCCCGGCGGCATCGACCGCGCCCGCTCCGTCGAGCAGAGCCATCATCGCTTGCCGCAAAGCTTCGCCGCGCGACAGCGTCGGATCGGCGCTTTGGCGGCGGAATATGTCGGTGATCAGCTCTCGTGCCGAGGTCGACTGAACCGACCAATTGGTGACGAGCAAGGCCCGCGTGCCGGCATAGAAGAACGCGCTGCCGAGCCCGGAGGCCGCTTCCGCGCCCGCGCCAGCTGCGGCCGCGGTGTTGCAGGCCGACAGCACCACCCAATCGGCGTCGAGCTTGAGCGCCAGGATCTTCTCCATGGTCAAAAGGCCGTCGCCTGTGACGCCGGCAACGTCCGGCGCGCTCAGCGCCAAAGCAGGCTGGGTCAGGCCGTCGATATCGCCGGGAACAAGCCCATGCGTAGCGAAGGCGACGATGCGATAATGCGACAGATCGAGCGTCTCGACGTTCTGTTCGTTCGCGGCCTTGCCGAGATAAAGCGTGTTGGCGGGATCGACGCCAAGCGCATCGGCAACCGACATCAATTCCAGCCGCGTGTCGGGCAGGCGCGGCAGCATCGCCAGTTCGGCAGTGGCGACGTCTTCGGTGTGTGGCGACGCGCGCAGCTTGAGCGGTACGCCGCGCGTCACGGTCGCCGCGGCGCTATCGCCCTCGTTCGCCGACGCGACCTGCGCCGGCGCGGACTGTTGAGCTTCGGCTTCTGCCGCTTCCTGCGCGTTGAAATAGGGATCGCCAAAACCGATCAGCTTGTCGCGCGCGGGCGACCCCGGCGGCAGGCGGCGCAATGTCACTAAAGCCGAAGCCGATGGCACCACCGTCACAGCGTGGCTGCGGGCGAGCCACGGCACCTGACGATAGCCGGCGAAGGCCGGCTTGACGCCGGCATCGATCTGCGAAGGTGCGATGGGCAACAGGCTCAACGGCAATTCGCCGAGCGCTCCGTTGGTCACCACGATCAAGCTTTTGGCGGGCTGCCAGGCGGCCTCGACCGGCTTTAGGAGCTCGCTGTAAAGCTCGTAAGCCAGCGTCAAGTCGAATGGCGGGATGTCCGAAACCATCGTGACCTGCGGCTCAAGCGCCTTGCGCAGCGTGTGGACTTTGGCCTCAAGCTCCAGCGCGGTCGCCGGAACGGCGGCAAAAGCGACAGTGCCGTCCTTCGGCACGGCCCACACGAAACTCGCATCCTGGCCGAAGTAGAATGACAGCAAAGCCTCACCGGGCCGCAGCGCCGTCCTGATCGCGTCGACCGTCGGCGGCTTCGGATCAATCAAATCGGCGTAAGCGGGGAATTGCTTGTTGATCTGCTGGCGCGCGGTCTTGCGGTCGGCGCGCAGTTTTTCAATCTCGGCATTGATCCCGGCGACGGTCTGACTGTCGCGCTGGTCCGACGGCAGCGACAACAGATTATTGAGCGCGCCAAGCTGGGCGTTGATTTCCTTGGCGGCATCTTGATCGGTGCGCACCAGCGCTGCCAAGCCCGGGTCCTTGGCCACCATGCGCGTGCTCGAATCCGCGAGGGCTTGCTGCACCGCGTGACCACGGATGGCATCGGCCAGGCTGAAGGTCTCGACTGCAACATCGTTGGACGCGGTCGTGCCGCGCGCCAGCACGCCGATATAAGTTTCCACAGTGCGTTGCAGCCGGGCACTGCGCGCCGCGACCAGCGTCGGGTCATCGTCATCGGTCTCGCGAGTAGCCGTCATCAGAACCGGAAGCGCGACTTTAAATTCACGGATGGCATCGGCGTCGCGCCCGGCGCGCGCGTAACCGACGGCAAGCGTGCCGTGCGCTGACGCGGTATCGTAGCTGTTGTCGCCGGTTCGCGCGGCCTGGCGCTTCACCAGCTGCTCGGCCGCGGCGACGCCGGCGTCGATCTGTCCGGTCGCATAGAGGGCCGCGATGCGCGAGCCGTTGAGCTGCAGCGCATCGCGCTGTTCGGCCGGCCACTGCGCGATCGCCTTGTCGAGCTGCGCGTAGATGACGGCGGCGTCTTTGGCTTTGCGTTCCGCAATCAGGATATTGCCGAGCTGCGAAAGAATGCTCGCGGTCTCGGGCGCGTCGTCAGCGATGCCGACCGTGCGCTGAACGTCGAGCGCCGACCGGGCCAACTTCTCGGCATCCTCATAGCGGCCCTGCTCGACCAGAACGCCGGCCAGCCCGACGATGAAGAAGGGAGTCGCCGGACTGTATTTTCCCTCGGTGTCGAGAGTCCCGAGCAATGCGCGGCGGGCATCGGCTTCCGCCTCGCTCAACCTGCCCTGCTTCGACTCGTTGCGCGCAGTCGACAACAGGTAACTATCCGCAACGTGCAAGAACTGTTCAGGAGGAGGAACTGGCGGATCGTAGCGTGGCAGATCCTTCACTGACTCCCGCTCGAATGCTTCGGCGCGCCGGTAGGATGCTTCGGCATCGGCGTATTGGCCGCGCGCTTCGAAGATCAACCCGCGGGCGGCGTCCGAGCTTGCTTCCCAGGCATGACCGAAGATCAAGTAACCCGCGCGCCAATTCGGATTCGGGCTTCCCCGTGCGTCCTGAACCATGGATTCCGCCCGGCTGGCATAGCTATCGGCTTGATTGACGTTGCCGATCGAAACCGAAATTTGCGCCAGCGATGCCAGCGAATTGATGATGGTGCCCATTCGGCCCGGGACGTAGCCTTCGCGGACTTGCGCTTCGAGGGTGTCGATCGCGTCTTTTGGATCGCCGAGCAGCTTGTATTCCTGTGCGATGAGCCGTCGCGTGCGCGCGAGAAATCTCAGGTCGAGCCCGCTCTTGCCGATAGCAAGCGCCTGCAATCCGTCAGCGAGCGAATCCTTGTTGCGCGCCAGCAGCGCACGCGCCGCGGCGCGGTTGAAATAAAACTCCCCTAGTTTTTCAGTTGAGACGTTGCTCGGCGGCGTAGCGTCGGCCGTGGCTTGGCGAGCGGCGATTTTCGCCGGGTCCGGCTTTTCGCTGTCGAGGATGGCGGTGATGTCGGCGATGGAACGCGGCGGCGCGACAAAGGTCGTCGCAACGGGGGCGGCGCCGGCCGGCGCAATCTCGGTATTATCGGTCGGCGCCGCCGGCGCTCCCACCCGGCCGGCAATTTTCAATTCCTCGCTCATGACGCAGGGACGAACGATGGCCTGCCCGCAGGCCTGCCTCGCCTTCTCAAGTTCACCGCCGTCCGCCGCCCGCGGATTGCCAACCTTGCCGACGACGCAGGCGTGCAATTGCGGCATCAAGGCTTGCTTGCATTGCGCTATGATCTGATCGTGGGTTTGCGCCGAGGCCGTGGAGCCTAAACCGAGCAACGCGATCGCCACGGCGCATAGCGCCCTGACGCTGCACAGCCGATGGAGGCGGTCGGACATGCCAAATCCAAAAACACTTTTCGCCGCGACAACAGTGTAGAAGCGGGCGGGTGTGCAAGGATAGTCACACAATCGTCATCCGCAACCGTCAAAACAGCGGTTTCCAGTTTGCCCGGAGTTTCGCCATGCGTCTGCCGCTTCTGCTCGGTACGACAATCCTGCAAGCCATCGTCGGCTCCGCTGCATTCGCGCAGGCGCCGGCGCCGCAACCCCACAACATCGTGCTGTTCGTTGCTGACGGTTTGCGCCTTCGCATGGTCGACGACCCGACCGCCCCAACCATGGCCGCCATCGCCCGCGAGGGCGTGAGCCTGCGCAACAGCCATGCGCTGTTTCCGACTTTCACCACGGCCAACGTCTCCGGCATGGCGACCGGCCATATGCTTGGCGACAGCGGCGACTTCTCCAACACCATCTATGCCGGGTTCGAAGTTCCAGGCGCCGGCAATTCGCTGACCCCTTTCTTGAAAGCGACGTCGTGCTCGGCGATGTCGACGAACATTTCGGCGGCAATTACCTTGACGAGGCGACGATCCTGAAGCTTGCGCGCGACAACGGCTACAGCACGGCCTCGATCGGCAAAATCGGCCCGGCTCTGATCTTCGATCCGATCGAGCGAAGCGGCAATCAGACGATTCTGGTGGACGACGCGACCGGCAGTCCGAAGGGCATTCCGCTTTCGTCCGAAGTGTCGGGCCGGCTGCAGACGGCGAACCTGCCGCTCGCTGCTCCTTCGCGCGGGGAGAACGGCAAGCCCGGCAATGTCACCACGCCCGGCACCACAAGCGCCAACACCGTTCAGCAGGACTACTTCGCGGCGGTCACGACGCAAGTCGTCCTGCCGCTGTTCAAGGACCGCGCCAAACCCTTCGTGCTGGTATTTTGGTCCCGCAATCCGGACGGCAGCCAGCATAATCAAGGCGACAGCCTCAATGCGCTCGTTCCGGGCATCAACGGTCCGACGTCGCTTGCCGCCATCCGCAATGCGGACAACGATCTGGCGCGTATCCGCTCGGCGCTCAAAGAGCTCGGCCTGCTCGATACAACCGATATCATCACCACGGCGGACCACGGCTTCTCGACAATTTCGAAAGAAAGCCAGACAAGCTCTACCGTAAAGACAAAATTCTCCGATGCGCTGCCCAGTCATCTGCCGCTCGGTTTCGTCGCGCTCGATCTCGCGCACGCGCTGAAGCTGCCGCTGATCGATCCCGACGACGGCTACAAGACCATCGGCGACGGCCAGCACACCAAAAACGGCAATGGCTTGATCGGCGGCGATCGCAGCGAGCCGAAAGTCGTGGTCGCCGCCAATGGCGGCTCGGACCTGATCTATCTGCCCGACGGCGACAAGACGATGGCAAAACGGGTGGTCGATTTTCTGCTTGACGCAAGACTATGTCAGCGGCCTGTTCGTCGATACAAAGCTCGGCAAATTCCCCGGCACTCGCTCGACGACATCGCGCTTGAAGGATCCGCCATCACGCCGCACCCGGCGATCGCGGTCAATTTCCGTTCGTTCGACACGGTGTGCGGAGAGCCGGTGCGTTGCACGGTTGAAGTCGCCGATACGGTGCTGCAGCAAGGCCAGGGCATGCATGGTTCGTTCAGCCGTGCCGACACCTGGAATTTTCAGGCCATGCAGGGACCGGACTTCAAATCGCAATATGTCGATCCGGCGCCGGCCAGTAATGCCGACATTGGCCGTACCATCGCGCAGCTGATGCACCTCGACGTGACCGGCAAAGGCAAGCTGGTCGGGCGCGTGCTGTCCGAGGCGCTGCCCGGCGGCGCGGCGCCCGACGTATCGAGCCGCGTTTTAACGTCGGATCCGGCGTCCAACGGCCTCGTGACGGTGCTGGATATGCAGATGGTGGGGATCGACACGCTACTTCGACGCTGCGGGCTTCCCCGGCCGCACGGTCGGCTTGTCGACGACCGTTCTGCCAAATGCAACGACGCAATGAAATCGCTGCTTTGACTGACTATAGCCGCACGAAACCGCGGCTGGCGCGGCGGCCTTCGGCGGCGATCCAGTCGAGGATGGCGATATCGACTGCTTCGAAGCCGGCCGGAAGCTGCCGGGATCTTGGGCGAGCTAAAGCCTGAGCGACCACGATTTGCGAGCGCGCAATCACGGCGACCAGCGTTTCGAGGTCAGGACGTTGCCAAGTGCCAGCCATCGCTCGTGTCGCCCTTCGGTTCACTTAATCAAACCCGCCCGGCGCCCGCAGGTTCCTTTTGGTCGCGTCGGGCGACGCTGAAGTTCAATCTGCGATGCGAGGGTGGCTTGCGAAGGGCGTCAGTGCGGCAAAGTCGCGGCACTCCCCCGGAAAATGTCCGGCGAGCGGGCGCAAAATAATCTTTCCCGGTCATACTGGCGCGCCGGCCGATTTTTGCCGGTCGCGGCCGCGGCTCGACCGAATAATACTGCCGGATCAAGGGAATATTACCCGACTGGTGGGCTAGTATTGACGCCGATCGAACCGTACATAATGTCCGCATCCATTTCCGGATATTCGGCTCAGTCCCGATATCCAATCATCCCGACGGAGGTTTTTATGGCTCTTGCAATTGGCGACATCGCCCCGGATTTCGAAGCCGAGACGACCGAAGGCAAAATCCGCTTCCACGACTGGATCGGCAACAACTGGGTCGTGCTGTTCTCACATCCGAAGGATTTTACTCCTGTCTGCACCACCGAGCTCGGCACCATGGCGCGGCTCAAACCCGAATTCGACAAGCGCGGCGTGAAAATCATCGGGCTGTCGGTCGATCCGGTCGACAACCACAAAAAGTGGGCGGCCGACATCAAGGACGTCGTCGGCTTCGCGCCCAATTATCCGATGATCGGCGACACCGACCTGAACGTCTCAAAGCTCTACGGCATGCTGCCGGCGTCGACGAGTGGCAGTTCCGAGGGCCGCACTCCGGCCGACAATCAGACCGTGCGCAACGTCTTCATCATCGGCCCGGACAAGAAGATCAAGCTCATCCTGGTGTACCCGATGACCACCGGGCGCAATTTCGACGAGGTGCTCCGCGTCGTCGATTCATTGCAACTCAACGCCAAGCACCGCGTCGCCACGCCGGCCAACTGGAAACAGGGCGAGGACGTCATCCTCACCGGCGCCGTCACCGACGAGGAGGCGAAGAAGCTCTATCCGGGCGGCTGGAAGACGCCGAAACCGTATATCCGCGTCGTGCCGCAACCGCGGTAGCAAGTCGCGTCAGTCTCTGCTTTGATCGCGAGGGCGCGGTTTGATGCCGCGCCCTTTGCGTTCGGGCTGGGGAGACTGCAATGCTGGTCCTGTATCACACCTCTCATTCGACCTGCAGCCAGAAGGTGCGGCTGGTGCTGCATGAGAAAGGCGTCGAATTCGACGAAGTCCGGATCGATCTGGCGAAGAAGGAGCAGCTCAAGCCGGATTATCTCGCCCTCAATCCCAATGGCGTCGTGCCGACGCTGGTCGACGACGGCATTCCGATTATCGAATCGAGCGTGATCTGCGAATATCTCGACGAGAAATATCCGCACAACCCGCTGGTTCCCGTCGACCTCGTCGAGCGGGCGCGCATGCGGGCCTGGACGCATTACATCGAGGAAGTCGCCGTCGGCGCCATCCGCGTCCCTTCCTTCAATCGTGCGTTCCTCTACCGATTCGAGGGGCAAGAACAAAAGCAGTTCGAAGAGCGCGAGATCAAGCCGCGCCCGGTGCGCAAGGAACTGTTTTGGCGCATGGGCTCGCCCAAAGGTTTCTCCAAAGAGGAAATCGACAAAGCGCTCGGCGAGCTGTCGGAGACTTGCCGGCGCATGGATGAGGCGATCGCGAAGAAAGGGCCATGGCTGGTGGGCGAACAATTCACGCTCGCCGATGTGCTGGTGATGCCGAGCATCGACCGGATGGCCGATCTCGGCCTGTCTTCGCTCTGGCAGGGCAAGTATCCGCGCGTCACGCAATGGTATGAGCGTTTGCAGGCGCGGCCCTCGTTCAAGGCAACCTACTATCCGGGATCGCGCGTTACCGACTTTTTGCCGCTCCGCCCGCTCTACGCGACCGAAAGAGAATGAGAATGAGTGCTCCAATGAATCCCGAAGCCGAATTGCAGCCGCCGTTCGCCGACCTCATGGGCATGAAGATCACGCACGTTTCGCGGGACAAAGTGACCGCCGAAATGCTCGTGCGCGACGAACTCAATAACCGCAACGGCACGCTGCATGGCGGCGCGGTGATGGCGCTCGCCGACAATCTCGGCGGCACCGCGACGATGGCGAACCTGCCGGCAGGCGGCCGCACGGCGACCATCGAGAGCAAGACCAATTTTTTCGCCGGCATTCCGGTCGGCGACACCGCGCGCGCCGAATGCACGCCGCTGCATCGCGGCCGCACCACGATGGTCTGGCAGACCCGCATCACGCGCAACGACGGCAGGCTGTGCGCGCTGGTGATCCAGACGCAGATCGTCATCGTGCCGGAGAAGGCGTAGAACCGCCAAACTTTGCTCAATCCCGCGGCGGGATTTGCCGCTCGACAATCGCGGCGATCTCCAGATCGTCGCCGGCCGCCCGCTGGCCGAGACCCTTCACGACCCCGGCGCGATCCACCATTTCGCGGTTCTGGCTCATCTTCCACTTGCCTTCGAGCCGCGTGATGCCAAAGCGGAAGCCGACGATGCCGCGCAGCATGACCTCGACATATCTGTCGGGCGCATCCGACACCGCCCACGGCCTGGCCTCGGTTCTTTTCCTGCTGCGCGGTCAGTTCACCGACGTGGCGGCGCAGCCAATCGGCGTCGTTCATTACCTGCGGGCGGCCGTAAGCGTGCACCACGGCATAGTTCCAGGTCGGCACGACTTTGCCGCTCTGCGCTTTGGTCGGATACCAGTTAGGAGTGATGTAGCCTTCGGGCCCCTGGAAGATCATCAGCGCTTCGGCGGCTTCCGCCAAATCCTGGCAATGCGGATTGGCGCGCGCGAGATGGCATTCGATCAGACCATGCGGCCCTTCATCCTTGAGCACGGTCGGCAAATGGCTGGCATAGAGCCCGCTTGGGCCCGCCGAAACCAGCGCCGCAAAAGGCCGCTCGCGCATCAGCGCATGCATCTGCGGCACATCCTCGACGCGAAAATGATCAGGTTGGTACATGACGATCACCGTGGGCAGAACTTGAAACTAGCCTTGGAACACTGGCAGAGCAAAACCGCGCGCATGATGCAAGGCCGCCGGTTGCGGCATCGGCAGGTTTGCCATCCAATCCCGCCAATGTCATCGTTCGCGAAACACAGTGAGGAATAGCATGGATGTGCGCGCCGCCGTGGCCTATGCGCCGGGCAAACCCCTTGAAGTGACGACGGTGAACCTCGACGGCCCGCGCGCCGGCGAGGTTTTGGTCGAGATCAAGGCGACCGGGATTTGCCACACCGACGAATTCACGCTGTCGGGCGCCGACCCGGAGGGACTTTTTCCGGCGATCCTCGGTCACGAAGGCGCGGGCGTGGTCGCCGATATCGGACCGGGCGTGACGTCGGTCAAAAAGGGCGACCACGTCATTCCGCTTTACACGCCGGAATGCCGCACCTGCCCGTCCTGCCTGTCGCGCAAGACGAATTTGTGCACCGCCATTCGCGCCACCCAGGGCCAGGGCGTCATGCCCGACGGCACGTCGCGCTTCTCGATCGGAGGCAAGACGATCCACCACTATATGGGCTGCTCGACTTTCGCCAATTTCACCGTGCTGCCGGAAATCGCGGTGGCAAAGATCCGCGACGACGCGCCGTTCGACAAGGTCTGTTACATCGGCTGCGGCGTCACCACCGGCGTCGGCGCGGTGATCAACACCGCCAAGGTCGAGCCCGGCGCAAAGGCAATCGTGTTCGGGCTCGGCGGCATCGGGCTCAACGTCATCCAGGGCTTGCGGCTGGTCGGCGCCGACATGATCGTCGGCGTCGATCTCAATCCCGACAAAAAAGCCTGGGGCGAGCGGTTCGGCATGACGCATTTCGTCAATCCGGCCGAGATCGGCGGCGATCTGGTCGCGCATCTGGTCAACATGACCAAGAGCGGCGCCGACCAGATCGGCGGCGCCGACTACACCTTCGAATGCATCGGCAATGTCGGCTTGATGCGCGCAGCGCTCGAGAGCTGCCATCGCGGCTGGGGCCAAAGCATCATCATCGGCGTCGCCGGGTCCGGTCAGGAGATCGCCACCCGGCCGTTCCAGCTCGTCACCGGCCGGGTCTGGCGCGGCACCGCGTTCGGCGGCGCGCGCGGCCGTTCCGACGTGCCGAAAATCGTCGACTGGTACATGGACGGCAAGATCGAAATCGATCCGATGATCACGCATACGATGCCGCTTAAGGACATCAACAACGCCTTCGCGCTGATGCGCGACGGTAAATCGATCCGCAGCGTCGTCGTCTATTAGCTATCCTCGCCTGCGAGCCGAGAGGAGCGTTTCACATGCGGCAGCAATCACTCGCGCTCGGCGCGCTCATGGCACTGCAAACGCTGGTCGCGATAGCCAAGCCCAATGCAATGCTTTTTCCGATCGTGTCGAGCCGGGAGATGATCTGGAACGCCGTTGTCACGGACCAGGATCGTATATTCGTCGCCGGCCCGCGCTGGACCGGAGGCCAGGGACCGGCCGTCGCGGTGTTCGATCGCAAGGGGCATCCGCAGCCTTATCCGAACAAGGCCTGGAACAGCTGGACGCCGGGTGCCGACGCGGGCAGAGCCTTCGTCAGCGTCAACGCTCTGCACCGCGACGACCATGGCGGACTTTGGGTGATCGACACCGGCGCTCCGAATTTTGGCGGCGATGCAGTCCCCGGCGGCGCCAAGGCGATCCGCTTTTTTCTCGCCACCAACCGGGTCGACAGGATTTATCCGCTTGGACCGCAAGTCGTGCTTTCCGGCAGTTACATCGACGACATCCGTTTTCATGGCGACCATGCTTATCTGACGGATGCCGGCCGCCCGGGACTGCTCGTTCTCGATCTGAAAACCGCGGCGACGCGCCGAGTGCTTGACGGCGCGCCGGCCGCGACCGCCCCGCCCGATCGCCCGATCGTTGTGGATGGCAAAATCCTGAAGGCCCCGGACGGCTCCGCGCTGCGGGTGAACAGCGATCCGCTCGAAGTGTCGCCTGACGGTCGATGGCTCTATTTCGCGCCGCTGGAGGGGCCGTGGTCCAGGATCGAGACCCGCTGGCTCGACGATGCCACGATCGCGCCCGATGTGCTGGCGACAAAGGTCGAACCCTGGGCTGATCTGCCACCGGTCGGCGGCACCGCGATGGACGGAAATGGCGATCTCTATTTCAGCGATCTCGCCGACAGCAGTCTTAAGCGCCGCACTCCGGACGGCGCGGTTTCCACTGTCATCCGCGATCCGCGCCTGCATTGGGTCGACGCGCCGTACATCGATTCAAATCATTCGATCTGGCTTCCGGTGCCGCAACTCGATCGCGTCGCGCCGTTCAACGGCGGCAAGACGCAAATCCAATGGCCGGTTCAGCTATTCCGTCTCGATCTGGGAGCTACACGATGACCGACGGAACTGCACTCCGCCGCTGACCGTTGCCGGAATGGCCTGATTTGCCGGCACCGCCGCTCAGTCATTGCAATGGACGCAAAAGCCCACAAAAAATCTCGTCTCCACCGGGCCGTTGCGCATTATCGCGACGCCAGCAAAAGCCTGCACACGCCGGCGTCGCCGCAGAGCCGCTACGGCCTCGACTGGATGAACTTTTTTCTGGCCGACGTGCAGACCGGCTTCGGCACTTTCGTCGCGTTCTATCTCGCGCATCTGGGCTGGTCGGAGCACAGCGTCGGCTTTGCGTTGACACTGGGCGGCCTGGCGGGCGTGATGAGCCAAATTCCCGGCGGCGCGCTCACCGACGCGCTACCGTGGAAACGCGGGCTGATCGCCGTCGGCATTGTTATGATCGGCGCCGCCGCGCTGATCCTGGCGCTGGCGCCGTCTTACCTGACGGTGATGTTCGCATCCGTGCTGCAAGGCTCGACCGCCGGAATTGTCACGCCGGCGATCGGCGCCATCAGCCTCGGCCTGGTCGGCCGCCGCGCCATGTCGCTGCGCACCGGCCGCAATTATCGCTATGCCGCCGGCGGCCATGCCGTCACCGCCGCTTTGATGGGCCTGGTCGGCGCTTATTTCGCAATGAGCGCGATCTTCATCGTGGCGGCGACGCTCTGTATTCCCGCGCTGATCGCGCTCGCCATGATCCGGCCGAACGAGATCGACTATGACCGCGCGCGCAATGCCGCGCCCGGCAAGCATCGGCCGCGAGATCGGCCGTGTCACCGACCTCCTGAAAAACCACAGGCTCATTTTGTTCACCGCGGCGCTGGTGCTGTTTCAGCTTGCCGACGCCTCGATGTTGCCGCTGATCGGCGAGACATCTGGCGACGACGATCCCGACCGAGTCGTCGCTCTGGATTTCGGGGCTGATCATCGTGCCGCAGATCGTGGTCGCGGCATTCGCGCCGTGGGTCGGCTATCATTCCGAAAAACGCGGGCGCAAACCGCTGCTGCTGATCGGCTTCGCCGCCGAGCCGGTGCGCGCCGCGTTGCTAGCCTTCACCAGCGGCTATGCGTTCCTTGTCATCGCGCAACTTCTCTCTGGCGTCACCGGCGCGATCATCGGCGTGTTGACCGTGTTGGTCATCACCGACCTCACCGCCGGCACCGCGCGATTCAACCTGGCGCAAGGCGCCGTCGGCGCGGCGATTGGCATCGCCGCGTCGATCAGCACACTGGCGACCGGGTTTTTGTTCCAGGGCATCGGAAACGGTGCCGGCTTCATCGTTATCGCCGGCATCGCGGGTGCCGCTACCGCCCTGATCTGGATCTTTGTCTCCGAGACCAAGCCGTCCGAATACGATTGAGCGGCGCTCGGCGCCGCCTATTCGCCCTTGATGCCGGCTTCCTTGATGATCGGAGCCCAGCGCGCGACATCGGCGGCGTTTCTGGCGGCGAGTTCGTCAGCCGTCGAACCGGCCGCGAGGATTCCGAGCGGTATGTATTTCTGCTTGATGGCGTCATCGGCCAGCATCGTGACGCTGTCGGCGTTCATTTTTTTCACGATGTCCGCCGGCGTGTTTTTGGGTACGTAAAGCCCGTACCACGACACATCCTCGTAACCGGGCACTCCCGACTCGGCGACGGTCGGAATGTCCGGCGCGATCGGAAACCGCTGCGCCGAGGTCACCGCCAGGCAGCGCACCTGCTTTCCCGCAACGGCCGGCAGGAGCGAGCCGGTGGTATTGAACATGGCGTCGAGCCGGCCGGCGATGAGGTCGGTCATGGCGCCGGTGGTCACGCCGCGATACGGCACGTGAGTAATGTCGACGCCGGCCATGTGCTTGAACAATTCGCCGGCCAGATACGGTATCGAGCCGACGCCGGGCGACGCCCAGCTGATCTTGCCGGGATTGGCTTTGGCAAAGGCGATGAAGTCCGCAAGCTTGGCGAACGGCGAAGAATTCGGCACCACGATGAGATTGGGATAAGTGCCGACCAGCGACACCGGCTCAAGGTCGGTCGGGTCGAACGTCAGCGAATCGAACAGAAGACTGAGCACGCCCGGCGCACCTGGCGCCAGCATCATCGTGTAACCGTCCGGCGCGGCATGGGCGGTGGCATCCATCGCAATCCGGCCGCCGGCGCCGGGCCGGTTTTCGATGACGACCGTCTGGCCCCACATATCGGATAATCGGCTGGCGGCGATGCGCGCGGCGGAATCCAGTCCGCCGCCGGGCGGGAAACCGACCTCGAACTTCACGATGCGGGATGGCCAAGTATCGGCGCGCACGCCGCGCGACAACAGAACAAGACCGGCGGCAGTGCCGCCGAATTGCAAAAACGACCGACGCGAGGATTTCACGATATTGCTCTTTCTTCCCGGCACTGTGTAGTTCAATCGACCTTGATGTTGGCGGCTTTGATGATCGGCCACCATTTGTCGGCTTCCGCTTTCTCGAAGGTGCGCAGCGCCTCCGGCGTCTGCATGTCGCGCGCGGCGACCGTCTGGCCAAGCTTGCCGAGCCGGTCCTTCACATTCGGATCGGCCAGCGCCGTGACAGTGGCGGCATTGAGCTTGGCGATTATATCTTTCGGCGTGTCCTTCGGCGCCCAGAGCCCGAACCAGATCGAGGCGTAGAATCCCGGCAGGCCGGCTTCGTCCGTTGTCGGCACGTCGGGCAGGCTGGTCATGCGGGTCTTGGCCGGAACGGCGATGGCCCGGATGGTTCCGGCCTGCACCTGCGCGGTGAAATTCGATGACGGCTCGATCATCAAATCGATTTGCCCCGCCATCAGGTCCTGCACCGCCGGGCCGTCGCCGCGATACGGCACGAACTGGAATGAGGTTCCGGTCATGTTCTGGAACGAAATCCCGGCGAGATTTCCGGTCGAACCGACGCCGGGAATTCCGGCGCTGGCTTTGCCGGGATTGGCCTTGAGCCAGGCGATGAGCTCTTTCAGATTTTTCACCGGCAGGCCGTTCTTGACGCAGATCAGCAGCGGTTCGTAGGCCAGCTCGGCAATCGGCGTCAGATCGTTGAGCAGATCGAAATCGAGCTTGTAGAGACCGCCGATCAGAACATGCGTCGTCAGCGTGCCGACGCTCAGCGTATAGCCATCGGGCGTCGAGCGCACGACTTTCGCCACGCCGATGGCGCCGGCGGCGCCGGTGAGATTTTCGATGACGATGGCTTGGCCGAGCGCCTTGCCCATCGGGTCGGCCATGACCCGCGCCAGCACGTCGGTCGCGCCGCCCGCGGCGAACGGGCAGACGATCGTGATCGGCCGCGACGGGTAAGTATCCGCCGCCGCGAAGCGCGACAGCGCGGGCGTTGCGGCGGCGCCTGCCGCCAATCGCAAAAATCTGCGTCGCTGAATTTTCATGATCGTCCCCTCATTCCGGTTTGAGGTTGGCAAATTTGACCACCTTGGTCCACTTCTCCGTATCCGCGGCGATGAACTTGGCGAACTCTGCGGGCGTATTCGGCGGCATCACCAGCGCGCCGAGATCCAACAGCCGCCCCTTGACCGCCGGATCGGCAATCGCGGCGTTGATCGACGTGTTGAGCGTGTCGATAATCGCCGCGGGCGTACCTTTCGGCGCGCCAAAGCCGATCCAGCCGAACGCCTCATAGCCGGGCAGAAATTCCGCCACCGTCGGCACGTCCGGCAAGATAATCGAGGCGTTGCGGCGTGGTGACGGCGAGTGCCCGCAACTCGCCGGCCCTGATATGCGCCAGCGACGTCGGCGTGACGTCGAACATCACCTGGACATTGCCGGCCAGAAGATCGACCAGCGCCGGCGTCGTGCCGTGATAGGGCACATGCACGAGATCGACGCCGGCCATATACTTGAACAATTCGCCGGCGACATGCTGCGGGCCGCCGACGCCAGCCGACGCCATGTTGATCTTGCCCGGATTGGCTTTGGCGTAAGCGATGAATTCCGGAACGGTTTTGGCCGGAAATGACGGCAGCACTTCCATGACCAGCGCGACACGGTCGATGATCGCGATCGGCGCGATGTCGTGGACGAAATCGAACGGAAGATTGGGAACGAGCGCCGCATTGATCGTGTTCTGCGAATTCACCAGCAAGAGCGTGTAGCCGTCGGGCGCCGAATGCACGACCGCCTCGGTAGCGATATTGCCGGTGGCGCCGGGGCGGATTTCGACGACGAACTGCTGGCCGAGATGTTCGGACAGGTATTGCGCGATCAGCCGCGCGCTGATGTCCGAAGAACTGCCGGCCGCCTGCCCGACCAGCATTTGCACCGGCCGCGCCGGATAATCGAGCGCCGAGGCGCTGTCGAGGCAGCAATGGCAGCGCGGCGGCCGCCGGCCGAAAGTTTCAGAAAATCGCGGCGTTCCACCAGCATTTCCCCCCAATTCGCGGCTGCCTTTGGCGGCGCAACCTGCGAATTATATGAACCTTGCCTATGCGGCCGGCATCTTGTCGAGGCGTCATCGTGCCCCACCTGGCGCCGGCCGCCGTGGCGCGCAACGAGCGTTGCAGCCGCGCCTCGCGCAGAAACAGGAACAGGCCGGTCGCAACGACGATAGCCGAGCCGACCAGCAGGCTGGCCGAAGGCACTTCGCCCCAGACGATAAAACCGAAACCGAGCGCCCAAACCAGCATCAGGTAATAGAACGGCGTCACCGCGGGCGCCGGCGCGAGATGCAACGACTTGGTCCAGAACCATTGCCCGAGCGCATTGGTAAAGCCGGTGCCGAACAGCATCGCGGCGTCGAGCGGCGTCGGCCAGCGCCAGCCGAAGAACAGCAGGAAGCTGTGAAAGAAAGCCAGCACGCTCAATTGCCAGATGACCAGCGTATTGGCCGATTCCGTTCTGGTCATGCCGCGCACCGCGACGGTGACGGTGCCGTACATGACCGCGTTGGTGAGCGCGAACAGCGCGCCGAGCGTCAGCGAATTGGCGCCGGGATTTGTCACGATCAGCACGCCGGCAAAGCCGATGAGCAGCGCACCGCCGCGCACGTAGCCGGCGGGCTCCTTGAGCCAGATGATGGAGACCACCGCCGCAAACAGCGGCGCGGAGAAATTGATGGCGACCGCGCCGGCCAGCGGCATCAGGCTGAAGGCGACCAGCAGGCAAAACTGCGAGATCGATTGCGACATGCCGCGCAAGACGTGGTCGCGCGGCCGATGCGTGGCGTAAACCGACAGCCCGCTGACCGGAAGAATCACCGCGGCGCCGGCGATGAACGACGACAGCGAGCGCACGAACAGCACCTCGCCGACCGGATAAATGCCGACCAGCCATTTGCTGGCGGCCGAGGCCCCGGCAAACAGAATGGTCGCGACGATCATCATGAGAATGCCGCGCGGCACATCCTCCGTGCGGCCTACGATCTGCTTTGAGCCGGCAGACCCGGCCGACCGATCCGCCCGGAACGGCGGCCTGCTTTCTCTCTGGCGAGATCGTCCATCCCTGACCAAGCCCCTTGAGGGCGGTCTAGGCCGACGCGTTCGCGATTGACAAGATTCTTGGCGCGATCTTCAGTCTTGGCGCAAGTTTGCTGACACTTGGCGCGCTCGGAGGGATTCGAACCCCCGACCCTCAGATTCGAAGTCTGATGCTCTATCCAGCTGAGCTACGAGCGCGGCGGGAAGCAGAATAGTGGCTTGCCCGAAAAAGTCACTGACGCGCCGGAACTTGGCGCAAACCCCGGCCAGAATTCCCAAGTTCCGTCGTCATGACAATTCCGCCGGGACGATATTCCCGCCGCTTGGGAACGGCAGCAGGCCGCTTCGGGTTAGCCTTGAGGACCAACGATGGACGGAGACCCGTCATGTCTGACTATCGGAACCAGGATTACAACGATCCGA
This sequence comes from uncultured Alphaproteobacteria bacterium, assembly GCA_963743395.1. Taxonomy (GTDB): domain Bacteria; phylum Pseudomonadota; class Alphaproteobacteria; order Rhizobiales; family Xanthobacteraceae; genus BOG-931. Next base: position 568,776 of record CAVUPV010000013.1, on the reverse strand, counting down.
ACCTCGACGATCCATTGCGGCGCGATTCCACGTTAAGCCCGGATGTGCGTGCCAGCAATGCCGACGTGGGGCTGGATCGCCGCCGCGGTGTTTCTCGTGGTCGTTCTGGCGGTTGCGTTCGGCCTCGGCCACCAGGGCAATAACACAACCAACACGGCGTCGAACGACGTAACGCCGCCACCGGCGACCCATATGGCGCCACCGGCGTCGAACATGTTGCCGCCGACCGCCAACCCGGCGCCGGCGACGTCTGCGCCGCCGATCGCGCCGGCGCCCAATGCACCGGCGCTCGGGCCAGTAACCTCGCTTAGGACGAGTTGGGTATGAGTGCGTAAGCGGCCCCGGTTTGTGCCGGGGCCGTTTTTCGTCTGCCGGGAGCGAAACAGTGCGATCAACCGTGCGCCGCGACGCCGCCGCGGCGAACCAGTCCGACGAACCTGGCGCCGATCTCATGGCCGAGCCGCCAGACCACCTGATAACTGCATTCCTTGGCGAGTCGTCGCCGGACAACAGCAGCACGAAATCATCGGGAACTTCAAAGCCCTCGACATGCAGCCGCACGCCGCCGGTCGACAGATCGGTGACCAGGCAGTCGCGCGGCAGCGTGCCGGCGCCGAGCTGGATTTTCGCCATGCGGTTGATGAGCGCGGCGTTGCGAGCCCTCGCCGCTTGTGCGATTTCGCCAAGGCCATAATGCAGCGCGTCCCCTCATCCATTTGCCGGAAAAAGCAGTAACAGGTCGCTCATTGCAGGCGGCCTAAAGCCACGCTCGCGCATTTAACTTCGCATTTGAATGAAAGGTGCCGGCACGGCCGAAGATCGATTTATTCGAACGCCGGATCGACCGGCACGCGATAGCCGTTGGCGAGCCGGTTGGTTTCGTTCGCCATGCCGACCACCGCCATGACTTCGCCGAACATCGCCTCGCTCATGCCGGCCTTGCGCGCCGCCGCGCCATGGCTGGCGATGCAATAGGCGCAGCCATTGGTGACGCTGACCGCGAGATAGATCATTTCCTTGGTCAGCGGATCGAGCGCGCCCGGCGCCATGATCTCCTTGATGCTCTGCCAGGTGCGCTGCAGCGTCGGCGGATCGTGCGCGAGATATTTCCAGAAATTGTTGACGTCCTCGACCTGCCGCGTGCGCTTGATGTCGTCATACACGGCGCGGACTTGTGGCGAAGCATCGCGATAGTCGATCGGCTTTATGGTGCTCATGAGCGCCTCCTCGCTGCCAGTCGGCAGCCGTGACCCCGATTGTGGCTGGCGCGTCGAGCGGGCACAATGACCCGCACAAAAGGGCAGGCAAAGGCAAAAGGGCAAAACGGGACCGCAACGCCATGCCGAAGACACCGGATTATTTCGCCGGCAAAACCATCATCATCACCGGCGCCGGCAGCGGCATCGGCCGCGCCACCGCGCTGATTTTCGCCCGCGAAGCGCGCCAACGTCGTGTGCGCCGACATCAACGAGAAAGGCGCGCGCGACACCGCCGACGCGGTCAACGGCAAGGGCAGCCAGGCGCTGGCGCTCAAGATCGACGTCACCGCGCGCGCCCAGGTCGACGACATGGTCAAGCGCGCGATCGACGCCTTCGGCAGCGTGCAGTTTCTGTTCAACTCGGCCGGCGCCGCCATCCGCCGCGCCAAATTTCTGGAGATCGACGACGCGCTGATGGAAAAAACCTTCGCGCTCAACGTCAACGGCACGCTCTACGGCATGCAGGCGGTGCTGCCGCACATGCTCAAGAACAAGCTCGGCGTCATCGTCAATGTCGCCAGCATGGCGCACCGCCGCGGCGGCCCCGGCTCGTCGGTGCATTATGCCGCCGCGAAGGGCGCGGTGGTGTCGATGACGCTCGGCGTGGCGCGCGAATTCGCCACCCAGGGCATCCGCGCGTTGTCGATCTCGCCCGGGCCGATCCAGACGCCGTTCCAGGACGCGGCGGGTTCGTCGCCCGAACTGGTGAAGCGTTTCCTCGACGACATTCCGATGAAGCGCTTCGGCGAGCCGGAGGAAATCGGCGAACTGGTGCTGTTCATGTGCTCGGACGCCTGCCCGTTCATGACCGCCGACACGGTCTATGTGAACGGCGGCGGCGGCTGGCGGTGACCCTTCGCGCCCTCCGCATCCCGCTCCTCCGCCAAAGTCAGCTTGTCGCGGCTGCGGGTGACGCCGCTCGGCCAGTTTTTGTCGAAGTCGGCGATCAGCGGCTTTAGAATTTCGTCCTTCATCGCCGCGTCGAGTTTTGCCTGGTCGGCAAACTGATAGACGGCGTAATGCACGCCCGCCTCCAGCGTGCTCCAGAACCGCCAGGCCTTCTCGGCCTTAAAATCCTTGAGCGCCCACGGCAGGTGGTCGGTCGAGTACCAATGATCGAATTTTTGCCGCAGCGGCTCGGCGACCATCGCGCGCACCATGAAATAAGCTTTGGGCATGTGTTTCTCCTTTCACCTCTCCCCGCCGCGCGGGGAGAGGTTGAGCGTAGCGAGGGTGAGGGGGCCTCTCCGCGATTCCGAGCGTCGCAGGTCGAACCCGGTGGAGAGGCCCCCTCACCCCGCCCTCTCCCCGCACGCGGGGAGAGGGAGATTTTTCACTCCCCCCTGATCCCGGCCGCCTTGATGATCGGCCACCACTTCTCGATCTCGGCTTTCTGGAACGCGGCAAGGCCTTCCGGCGTCTGTTGCTCGCGCGGTGCGACGTCGAGGCCGAGATCGTTGAGGCGCGAGCGCACCGCCGGATCGGCCAGCGCCTGCACCATCGCGATGTCGAGCGTTTTGATGACGTCGGCCGGCGTATCCTTCGGCGCGAACATGCCGAACCAACCGGACATATAGAAGCCGGGCACGCCGCCTTCGTCGGACGTCGGGATGTCCGGAATCGCCTGCGAGCGCTGCTGGCGACAGGTTCGCCAGCGCCTTGAGCGTGCCGGCCTTCACCTGCGGCATCGACACCGCGGCCTGGAACACCGCGAGATCGACCTGGCCGGAGATCAGATCGGTCAACGCCGGACCGGCGCCGCGATAGGGCACCAGCAGCACCTGCGTAGCGGTGAGTTTTTGCAACAGGATGGCGCCGACCTGGCCCGAAGCGTTCTGGTTGACGAATTTGGCGTCGCCCGGATGTGCCTTCATCCAGTCGACCAGCGCTTTGAGATCGTCGGCCGGAAACGCTTTGCGCGCGATCAAAAGCTGCGGGTTGACCGTCGCCAGCCCGATCGGCGCGAAGTCCTTCTGCAGATCATAGTTGAGATTGTAGATGATGCTGCCGACATGGGTGTCCCACTGGCCGATGTCGATGGTGTAGCCATCGGGCGTGGCGCGCGCCACGCGGCCGACGCCAAGGCTCCCGCCGGCGCCACCGACATTCTCGACCACGACCGGCTGGCCGAGCAGAAGTCCCATCTTGTCCGCCAGAATGCGCGCGGTGACGTCGGTCGAGCCGCCCGGCGGATACGGCACGATCAGCGTGATCGGCCGCGAAGGGAAGGTGTCGGCGTGCGCGGACGCAACGGCGGCGCAAAGCGCCAGTGCAATCGCAACGATCAATTCTCGCATTCGTCCCCTCCCCGCGGATGCCGCATCTTAGCATCAAAATCGTCGACCGCCCGTCCCCGCGAAAGCGGGAACGAACGACATAAGGAATCCCGTTCTCGCCGCGCGTTTGGTGCGCAAGTTTGGCACGCCGCAATGTCAAACAGCCAACGATACGGTCGTCATTGCGAGGAGCTCCGCGACGCAGCAATCCAGAGCGGCACGGTAAAGAGCTGGATTGCTTCGCTTCGCTCGCAATGACGGAGGAATGAAAAAAAGGAAGCGGAACGCCGGCAGACGCATTGGTCAATGATCCGCACCAGCGGGTGCGGCTCGCGCCACGGATAATCGGCTTGCGCCGACCCCCGCTTGCGGGCGCGCTCGCCTGTCGGCGTTCCACCACGGCGCTTGCGGCAGCGACCGAACGCCACCGCTCAGCTCCAGTCACGCGCTTCCCGGGACGGGACTAGGGAGGAACGGGCGTTACCCGCTCCCGGCCGTCCACGGTGCGGCGGGTTTCCCCGCAGACCGGCCATAGTGCCGGCCGGGCGTATCGACCCGGAGCCGCCCGGGAGCGGAGTTGACAACCCCGCCCGCGGGAACCGCCTCGCCCCTACCAACCGGCGTCACCTGGCGGCGTCCTTCTTGGGCGAGATTTGATTCGTGGCGAAGTGTAATTGTTTCGGTGACAATTGTCAACGAAAAGGCGACGGCCATTTGGGCGTCATTGCCGGACTTGATCCGGCAATTCATGCGGCACCGTGGCGCAATCGGAGAGTCAGCATGGACCACCGGGTCAAGCCCGGTGGTGACGATAATGAAGACCCGCCATCCTGAGGTGCGAGCGCCAGTGAGCCTCGAGCGTTCAGCAGGCGGACGAGAGAAAACCCATGCCGACCATCCCCTACCTCTTGATCCAGGATGTCAGCCCGACCACCCACATGCGCGTGCTGAAATTGGCGCGGGCGCGCCGAAAGTCTGTGTCCGATACTGCACACGAACTCTTGAGCCACCAGTTGAGCCTGGAATCCTCGATACCCGATCGGCCCAAGACCGCGGCGGCGCGCAAGGCGAAGATCACGGTGCGGCGGATTTAGGTTTCCTTCCGTCTCGCCCGCACCTGTTGCCGGCATCCACGTCTCTCAAGCGCGCTTAATGACGTGGATGGCCGGGACAAGCCCGGCCATGACGGCATCGAGAATCTTTGTGCGGATTGCGCTTCAGGAAACGCGCTGACCCTTGAGCATGCCGGCAATGCTCAAATCCTCATCGAGCGCCGGCCAGTGAATACCCATCGGCATGATCTCGTAATTGTCGCGCTCAATGGCCGACGCGCGCTGTAGGCGCGGATACCAATCGAGCGGCGTTGCGATCTTGCGGCCGTCGGCGAGCGTGACCACAAGTTCGCTCGCGGTGAATTCCACCGCGCTCGCCTTCAAGTCACCGACCTCAAGCTCCAAAGTAGTCATTCCATGCACTCAGAAGTAAATCGCGATTCTGCCGCAGATATCGAATGATATCCCCAATTTCATGCGGCGGGAACTCCGCATTGAAAGCAACGGCTACATCGTGCAGCCAAAACTTAGCCTCGCGATCCGCCACTCGTACGTGGATATGCGCCGGCTCATTGCCTTCATTGGAATAGAAGAAGGCACGATACGATCCCCAGCGTAAAAGCATCGGCACGCTCGTCCCTGCTATGCTCGCTCACACCGGTAAATTATCGTGCTTCCGTCCCGCCATCTCCACCGTTTTCCCCCGCAGCATCGCCAGCGCCCGCGCGATGCGCGGGCGGGTGGCGTGCGGCATGATGACGTCGTCGATATAGCCGCGCTCGGCGGCGATGAAGGGGGACAGGAAGCGCTCCTCGTATTCCCTGGTGCGCGCAGCGATTTTTTCGGGGTCGCCGATGTCGGCGCGGAAAATGATCTCGACCGCGCCCTTGGCGCCCATCACCGCGATCTGCGCGGTCGGCCAGGCGTAATTGACGTCGCCGCCGATATGCTTTGACGCCATCACGTCGTAGGCGCCGCCGAACGCCTTGCGCGTGATCACGGTGACCAGCGGCACGCTCGCCTGCGAATAGGCGAACAGCAGCTTGGCGCCGTGCTTGATCAGGCCGCCATATTCCTGCGCGGTCCCGGGCAAAAATCCCGGCACGTCGACAAAGGTGACGATCGGAATGTTGAACGCGTCGCAGAAACGCACGAAGCGCGCCGCCTTGCGGCTGGCGTCGCTGTCGAGCACGCCGGCCAGAACCATCGGCTGGTTGGCGACGATGCCGACGGTGCGGCCACCGATGCGGGCGAAGCCGACGACGATGTTGCGCGCGAACGCTTCCGACAGTTCGAAGAAGTCGCCCTCGTCGACTACTTTGAGGATCAGTTCCTTGATGTCGTAAGGCTTGTTCGGATTGTCCGGCACCAAAGTGTCGAGCGAATCCTCCATCCGGTCCAAATGATCGAACGACGGCCATTCCGGCACGCCGGCGGAACAACTCGCCGGCAGGAAATCGATCAGCCGGCGCATCTGCAGCAAGGTCTCGACGTCATTGTCGTAAGCGCCGTCGGCGATCGAAGATTTGGTGGCGTGCACCGAGGCGCCGCCGAGCTCTTCGGCGGTAACGATCTCGTTGGTCACCGTTTTGACCACGTCGGGCCCAGTGACGAACATGTAACTCGTGTCGCGCACCATGAAGATGAAATCGGTCATCGCCGGCGAATAGACGTCGCCGCCGGCGCACGGACCCATGATCACCGAAATCTGCGGGATGACGCCCGAGGCCAGCACATTGCGCTTGAACACCTCGCCATAGCCGCCGAGCGCCGCGACGCCCTCCTGGATGCGGGCGCCGCCGGCGTCGAACAGGCCGACGATCGGCGCGCGCGACCGCATCGCCATGTCCTGGATTTTGATGATCTTCTGCGCATGCGTTTCCGACAGCGAGCCGCCGAACACGGTAAAATCCTTGGCGAAGGTGAAGACGGTGCGGCCGTTAACGGTGCCGAAGCCGGTGACGACGCCGTCGCCGGCGACATGGGATTTCTCCATGCCGAAATCGGTCGAGCGGTGCTCGACGAACATGTCGATCTCCTGGAACGAGTCGCGGTCCATCAGGAGTTCGACGCGCTCGCGCGCGGTGAGTTTGCCCCGCTTGTGCTGCGCCTCGATGCGTTTCTCGCCGCCGCCGGCGCGCGCCGAGGCGCGCCGCTCTTCAAGCCTGTCGAGAATGTCTTTCATTGTTCGCTACCGATCCCGCTTGTAGCGGCCCCCGACCGGCCGGATTTAACACGCCTCAGTCACGCCCCCGCGGCGTCGTCGTTGCTGCAGCAGACGACCAGAATACTGACGGTCGGCGCATTGGGAAACGACATGGCCGCGCCCAGCGGGTTGCCGGCCGCGGCTTCCAGCGCCGCGTCGGAAACCTCGAAAATCAGAAGGTCCTGGCCGTCTTGGTCCAGCCCACCCGCAGTCCCATTCATGACTTCACCTCTCAGCCCCGTCATCATAGCGGAGCCGCCGCGGCAAGGGAAACGACCGGCTCGTCAGGGTTTTTTAGTGCCGCCCGCCACTTCCTCCACCGCCGCGACGATCCCGGCATAGCCGGTGCAGCGGCACAGGTGCCCGCTCAAAACCTCGCGGATTTCGCCGGTCGAGGGATTTGGATTGCGGCCGAGATAATCGGTGAACGACATCAGGATGCCCGGCGTGCAGAAGCCGCACTGCAAAGCGTGATTGTTGCGGAACGCAGCCTGCAGGGGATTCAGCGCGCCGTCCGGCGCGGCAAGCAATTCCACTGTTTTCACCTCGCGGCCTTCGGCCTGCACCGCAAGCGTGAGGCACGAGCGCGCGGCGACGCCGTCGATCAGCACGGTGCAGGAGCCGCAGATGCCGTGCTCGCAGCCCACATGGGTGCCGGTGGCGCCAAGCGCATGGCGCAGGAAGTCGCACAGTAACGTGCGGGCCTCGGCGTCGGCCGCAAGCCTGCGGCCGTTGAGCGTCAGCGCGATCCGCACGCGCTCGTCGCGCTTCACGCGGCGCATTTTTTTGCCTCCTCGATCACGAGCGGACCGAGATTGCGGAACAGATCGCGGCGCAACGCCGCCGAGGCGTGCAGGTCTTCGTAGCCTTCCAGCTCTTCCGCCCATGCGGCAATCGCGCCGGCTGCATCGCCGTTAATCAATCGCACCATCGGCTTGCCGGTCATGCCACCAACACCGAACCGCACCGCGCCGCCCGCCTCCACCACGGCTGCGACCGCGACGATGGCGAAGTCGCCGTGGCGGCGCGCCACTTCGCGAAAGTCGGCGCCCTTGCCCTTGATCACCGGAAAACGCACTGCGGCGATCAGCTCGTCGTCCACACGCGCCGTGGTCAGCACGTCTTTTTGGAAATCGCCTACCGCCAGCACGCGGTCGCCGCGTTTTTTTGAGCGCAGCACGACCTCGCCGCCGAGCACCGCCAGCGCCAGCGGCAATTCCGAGCTTGGATCGGCATGCGCGATCGAGCCGCAGACGGTGCCCTTGTTGCGGGTCTGAAAATGGCCGACGAAGGGCAATGCTGCCGCGACTAGCGGAAGTTTTTCGGTAAGTTTCGGCCACGCCATGAGTTTGTTCTGCGTCACCGCGGCCCCGATCTCTATCCTGTCGCCGAGATCGTGGATGTCGTCCAGCGCCGCGATCCGCGAAATATCCACGATCGCTCCGACGTCGATCAGCCGCAGATTGAGCATCGGCAACAGCGATTGGCCGCCGGCCAGGATGCGCGCGTCCTCGCCGTATTCGGCAAGCAGCGCGATGACTTCCTCGACGCCGTCGGGCCGGATGTAGTCGAACGGGCGCGGCTTCATTCGACCCCTTTGAGCAGCGCGTGGATGCGCCTCGGCGTTGCAGGCAGCACCACGTCGCGCACACCGAGCGCGTCGGCGATGGCATTGGCAATGCAAGCCGGCGTCGACATGCAATTGCCTTCGGCCAGCCCCTTGGCGCCGAGCGGGGTGAGCGGCGACGGCGATACATAATGCAAAATTTCGACGGCGGGGATTTCGCTCACCGTCGGCACCAGATAATCGGCAAACGTGCCGGACAGAAACGCGCCTTCCTCGTTATAGATGAACTCTTCGTACAGCGCCGCCGCGACGCCTTGCGCGAAGGCGCCGCGGATCTGACCGGTGGCGATCATCGGATTCATGATGCGGCCGGCGTCGTGCATGGTGACATAGCGGTCGACGCGGACCTGATAGCTGACCGGATCGATCTCGATGCCGCACATGTCGAAGATGAAGCCATAGGTCAGCGACGTATTGATGCGGTCGTCGCTCGATGGCGGCTCGAGCTCTTCCGGCGCCCATATGCCGGTTTCGCTCAAGGCCGGCGCCATGCTCTCGGGCAGCAGCACCGGCGACCAGTGCGAGGCCGCGGCGACGCGGCCGAACGGCAGCGCGTTGTCCGGATTGGAGCGGCTGCGGATTTTTCCGCCAAAAAGCTCGACGTCGTCGGGCAGCACGTTGAGCTGCTTGGCGCCGATGCCTTTGAGCTTGTCGCGCATCTGCGCCGCCGCCATGTGGGCGGCGACCGCGGTGCCGGAGGCAAACCGGCTCGAATAGGTGCCGGCCGCGATCGACCACTGGTCCTTCGCGGTATCCATTTCGAGAACCACTTTGATGTCGTCGGCTTTCAGGCCGAGTTCGTCGGCGACGATCTGGGCCAGCACGGTCTCGTGGCTCTGGCCCTGCACGGTGACATCGGCGGTAACCGTGATCGCGCCGAGCGGATCGACGTTCACCGTCGCCATCGACACCGCGCCGTTTTTCGGCCCTGCTTTTTCGCGTGCTGCCGCCGTCATCAGCGTCGAGAGATAGCCCATGTTCGACATCGCCGGCTCGACCACCACGGCGAAGCCGATGCCGTATTTGCGCCCGGCGGCGCGCGCTTCGTCGCGCCGCCGCTTGAGATCGGCGAGCCGCCCGTCGCCGAGCGCCATCTCCACCGCGCGCGGATAATCGCCGGAATCGTACAGCGCACCGGCCGCCGCGCGGTACGGGAATTTTTGCGTCGGGATGAGATTGCGGCGGATGACATCGAGCGGATCGAGCTTCAGCTCGACGGCGATGCGGGCCATCAAGCGTTCCAGCGCCAGATAAAGCTGCGGGCCGCCGAAACCGCGAATGAGGCTCGCCGGCATTTTGTTGGTCAGCACGACGCGGTTCTTCACTTCGACATTTTCGATGTCGTAGGCACCGGTCACCGCGCCATGCATGCGATAGAGCGGCCCCGGCATCGGCGCGCGCAGGAACGCGCCGTAATCCTCCAGCTGATCGAGTTTTAGCGCGAGGACGCGGCCGTCATTGGCGACCGCCGCTTCGATTTCGGTGACGCGGTTCGGGCCGGAGCTGGCGGCGACCAGATGCTCGATGCGGTCTTCGACCCATTTCACCGGCCGGCCGGTGATTTTCGCGGCAAGAGCGATCAGCACCACATAGGGAAACACCGACAGCTTGATGCCGAAACTGCCGCCGGAATCCGGCGGAATGCGCAAGCGCATTTTCGGCCCCGGCACGCGCAGCGCGCGCGCCATCACCGGATGCATGGAAAACGGGCCCTGGAAATTGGCCAGCACGTCGTAGCTACCCTCGGCGGGATTATGCTGCGCCACCACGACGTAACATTCGATCGGCGTGAACGACTGCCGCGGGAACGGCACCGTCATGGCAATGCGGCGGTCGGCGCGCGCGAAGGCCCCTTTCGGATCGCCGTAGCTAAATTCCCGCACCGAAATTTCGTTGGTGTTGGCTTCGGGATGGATAAGTGGCGCCGATTTTTCGCACGCCGCCTGCGGATCGATCAGCGCTTCGAGCGGTGCGTAGTCGACCGCGACCAGTTCGGCGGCGTCCTCGGCGACATAGCGGCTCTCCGCCACGACGAGCGCGACCGGCTCGCCGACATAGCGGACGCGCCCAACGGCAAGCGCCCATTGCTGCACCGGCACCTTGATGGCGGCGAGAAACGGATCGGAAAGCTTGTGGATGTCTTCGCCGGTGATGACCGCCCAGACACCGTCATGCGCCAGCGCGTTTGCCGTATCGATGTCGACGATCTCGGCATGGGCGTGCGGCGAACGAATGACATGGGCGTGCAGTGTGCCGACCGGAATCGGCAGATCGTCGGCATAGCGGCCGCGGCCGGAAAGGAGCGCCGGGTCTTCCTTGCGCAGAATGGGTTTGCCGAGCTGGCCCGACATGATTTATGCGTCCTCCCTCACTTTATCTCTCTACATCCGCCGCCGAATGTTGTCAGCACACGCGTGCTGGGGCCGTGCTGGCGCGAGAGGTGCCCGTCCACTAACATTCGGGTCACGTCATTCCGGGGCGGAGCGCAGCTCGGAACCCGGAATCCATAATCCCGGCACAGGGAGTATGGATTCCGGACTCGCCGCTTCGCGTCGATCCGGAATGACGATAAGGACGTTGATGGACCACTCCGCCGATAACGCGACCGCCAATGGTTCCGGCATCGGCCAGCCGGTGCGCCGCCGCGAGGATTTGCGGCTGGTGCGCGGCGCCGGCCGCTACACCGCCGACGAGAACCTGCCGGGCCAGGTCCATGCCGTCATGCTGCGCTCGCCGCATGCCCATGCGCGCATCCGCACCATTGCAACCGGCAAGGCCAAGGCGATGCCCGGCGTGCTTGCGGTGGTGACCGGCGCCGATGTGATTGCCGATGGCCTAAAACCCGTGCCGCACAAGCCGTGGTCGCCGCATCCGGCCGAGACCAAGCTGCGCAATAAAGGCGACGTGCCGCCGTTCGAAGCGCCGCATCATTCGCTGCCGGCCGACAAAGCGCGTTTCGTCGGCGAAGCGGTTGCCATGGTCGTCGCCGGGACCGTGCATGCGGCCAAAGACGCCGCCGAACAGATCGAGGTCGATTACGACGTCCTGCCGGCGGTGGTCGAGACCGTCGCTGCGGCGCGGCAGGACGCGCCGCAGGTGCACGACGCGGCCACCAATGTCTGCTTCGATGCCGAGCTTGGCGATGCCGCGGCGACCGATGCCGCGTTTGCGCGCGCTGCGCATGTGACGCGGTTCGAGACCTGGGTGCGGCGCGTCACCGGCGTGCCGATGGAGCCGCGCGCCGCGCTCGCCGATTTCGATGCCGCGACGGGGCGCTTTACGGTTTACGCCGGTAACGGCGGCGCGGTTCGTCTGAAAAACGATCTCGCCACCATGCTCGGCGTCAAACCGGAGAAAGTCCGCGTCTTGATGCAAGACGTCGGCGGCAATTTCGGCACCCGCGGCATGATCTATCCGGAATTCGCGCTGGTCGCCTGGGCGGCGCGCAAGCTGCGCCGGCCGGTGAAATGGATCAGCGAGCGGCATGAATCGTTCCTCAGCGACTATCAGGCGCGCGACCTCGCGGTCGAAGCCGAGCTGGCGCTCGACGACAAAGGCCGGTTCCTGGCGATGCGCGGCTCAAACCTCGGCAATCTCGGCGCCCATACCACCAATTTCGCCATGGTGCAGAAGGGCGTGCAGATGATGTCGAGCATCTATCGGATGCCGGCGGCGCATTTTCGCGCCCGCGCGACGCTCTCTAATACCTCGCCGACCCGGCCCTATCGCAGCGCCGGGCGGCCGGAAGTGATTTTCGTCATGGAGCGGCTGATCGATCTCGCCGCGCGCGACCTCGGCGTCGACCGTGTCGCGCTCCGGCGCAAGAACCTCGTGACCGAAAAGGAGATGCCGTACAAAAATCCGTTCGGCGTCGCCTACGACAACGGCGATTATATCGGCGGCATGGACATGGCGCTGAAACTCGGCGACTGGGCAGGCTTCAAGCGCCGCCGCGCCGAGGCGAGAAGGTGCGGCAAATATCGCGGCATCGGGGTGGGCAATTACGTCGACATTTCGACCGGCGTGCCGCGCGAGAAAGCCGAGATCACAGTGAAGCCCGACCACACCGTCGAATTGGTGATCGGCATCGTGTCGCAGGGCCAGGGCCACGAGACAAGCTTCGCGCAACTTGTCACCGAATGGCTCGGCGTGCCGATCGAAAGCGTGCGCTTCGTCGCCGGCGATACCGATCGCGTGTCGGTCGGCGGCGGCGCCCATTCCGGCCGCGGTATGCGGCTCGGCTCGATCGTCATCAAAAAGTCGTCCGATGGCATCATCGAGAAGGGCATGCGCATCGCCGAACACCTGCTGGAGACCGCCGCAGCCGACATCGAATTCAAGCAGGGGCGGTTTCTCGTCAAAGGCACCAACCACGCGGTCGGCCTGTTCGATGTGGCGCGCGCCGCCGCCGAACGTTCCGACCTGCCGGAGGATTTGCGCGGGCCGCTCCATGCCGCCTGCGACGAGACCGTGCTCGACGCGGCTTTTCCTTATGGCGCGCATGTCTGCGAGGTCGAGGTCGACGCCGATACCGGCAAGGTCACGCTCATCAATTATGCGGCGGTTGACGATGTCGGCCGCGCCGTGAACCCCCTCATTATCCACGGCCAGGTGCATGGCGGCATCGCCCAGGGCGTCGGCCAGGCGCTGCTGGAGCATGCCTATTACGATCCCGAAAGCGGACAAATGCTCGCGGGTTCGCTGATGGACTACGCCATACCGCGCGCTTCCGATCTGGTGAACTACCTCACCGAGATCAGCGAAGTGCCGTCCTCGACGCATCCACTCGGCATTCGGCCGGCCGGCGAAGGCGGCACGGTGCCGGCGCTCGCCGTCATCGTCAACGCCATCGTCGACGCGCTGTCGGATTTTGGCGTACGCCACGTCGAAATGCCGGCGACGCCGGAGCGCGTGTGGCGCGCGATCGCCGAAGCGCGCAGCCAGCAAGTTTCCGCCAACGGGTCGCACCGTGCCGGATAACGATCTCGCCAGCCGAGATTTCAAAAGGATCCTCCTGATCAAGCTGTCGGCAATGGGCGACGTCGTGCAGACGATCCCGCTGTTCAACAAGCTGCGTCGTCGCTATCCCAAGGCGCGCATCGATTGGCTGGTGACGCCGCCCACCGACGAGCTGTTGCGGGACAATCCTGCCATCTCCAACGTCGTCGAATTTTTCCGCGCCGCGTGGTCGGCACCATGGAAACTGACACCGTTCGTCAGTTCGGCGCGGCTGATCGCCATGCTGCGCTCGGCGCAATACGACCTGGTGCTCGATTTGCAAGGCCAATTGCGCAGCGCCGTCTTTGCCTTCGCTTCCGGCGCGCCGGTGCGGATCGGCTTCGACAAACCGCGCGCCGACAGATGGACGGCATCGCCGCGCAAAATCCTGGACGAGGCGAAAAAGCATGCCTGGCAAGGCGCGCGGGAAGGCAGCTGGCTCGCCTACACCCATCACATCGCGCTGCCGACGCTCGACATGCATCCGGTCGAGCGCTATCTCGGCGTCGGGCCGATGCTCGGCCTCGAGGGCGGCGCGCCCGATTTTTCATTCCCGATCCCGCCGGAGGCGGCGACCCGGATCGACGCTTTGCTCGATTATTACGGCGCCGCCAAAGCAAGACTCATCGCCATCGCACCGAGCACGAATTGGGAAACCAAACAGTGGCGCGCCGACGCCTTCGCCGAGACGGCGCGGCATTTTCTGGGAAAAAGCTGCGCCGTGGCCTTGATCGGCTCGGACCGCGATCGCGCCGTCTGCGAAGACGTGGCGCGGCTTGCGCCGGGAGCCGTAAACCTCGCCGGCGAGACGACGCTCAGCGAGCTCGCGGCGCTGCTTCGCCGCGCCAGCGTCTGCGTCACCAACGATTCCGGACCGGTGCATCTTGCCGTTGCGCTCGACCGCGCGGTCGTCAGCATTTTCGGACCGACCGATCCGGTCTGGGCCGGCCCCTACCGTCGCGACAATGCGGTGCTGCGCGCGCAGCTGCCGTGTTCGCCCTGCTACTTGCAGCAACTGAGCCGCTGCAATTTTGGCCACGCCTGCATGAAGGACGTCGGTGCGGCTGCGGTGATCGAGCGAGTCGACGGCATTCTCGCCAAGCTGCCCGCGCGCGCAAAAATGGCCTCACCGCCGGTGAGCCCGCGATAAATAACTTCGGCGGAACCTCGACAAACACTCAACAAGCAGGCAAATATTTTGGCCGATAAAAGCGGCTCACACGATCATTAGAAGCGGCATTTATGCGGGACATTTTGCGGACCGACCCCCGATTTTTAGAGGCCTTCCGTAATTTGGAGCAGGCGGCTTTTTTCCAACGGCATGGGCAGTTCGTCGAAGCCGAGAAAATGTATTCGCGGGTCATTAAGAAAAACCCCGATCATTTTGATGCTCTGCACCGCTACGGATTGTTCAAATATCAACAGGGGCACCTTAACGACGCCCTCAAACTTGTTGCCAAGGCGACCAAGACTAATCCGCGTTCGGCGAATGCCTTGAACAGCCTCGGCATTATATTGGCGCATCTGCAGCGTCATGAAGAAGCTCTCGCCAGCTTTGATGCCGCCCTCAAGCTCGAACCAAATCACGTCATGGCGCTCGGCAATCGGTCCAATTCACTAAACGAACTTGAGCGCTATCACGATGCTATAAGCAGCTCTGATCGTGCGTCGGCAATCGATCCAAATTATTCGGAAGCTTATACTCCTCGCGGCGCTGCACTATTTTTTTGCAAACGGTATATGGAGGCGCTCGAAAGTTACGATCGATCTATAAAACTAAATCCCAACCTGGCTGAGGCATGGCTTGGTCGTGG
Organism: uncultured Alphaproteobacteria bacterium; assembly: GCA_963743395.1. Taxonomy (GTDB): domain Bacteria; phylum Pseudomonadota; class Alphaproteobacteria; order Rhizobiales; family Xanthobacteraceae; genus BOG-931. Next base: position 553,544 of record CAVUPV010000013.1, on the reverse strand, counting down.
CAATGTTTTGACGGTTCTCATGCGCTATGATGAGGCCCGTCTCGCCTACCGCCGCGCCCTCGACCTTGAGGCGGATTTCTCCAAAGCACTCAGTGCGCTGGCTCTTCTGTCGCTGTCCGAAGGCAATATTGCGGAGGCGCTGGACCTGGCTCGGCGTGCGCTCGCCGCGAATGAAGCGCATGAAACAAAATTTCTGGTCGCCTCGTGTCTTTGCTCGCCGCTCTTGCACCCCGGCATGGGTGATCTGCGAGGTCTGCTGTTGCAAGCACTATCGGAGCCGTGGACTAGACCGGCCGATCTTGCGCCCAATTGCGCCCGCTTCCTGGTGTTCAACGATGCCATTCGGGAAGGCATGGCGCGCGCCGCGAAGGCTTGGCCACACCTGCTGCCAGTCGAGGAGCTGGCCGGGCCCGCGGGCCTGGCGCGTTTCACCGAAGACCCCCTGTTGCGGGCGCTCCTGGAATCGACCCCCGTTTGCGACACCACGTTGGAGCGGCTTGCGACCGGACTTCGTTTCACGCTGCTCGCGGCTGCAAGATCTGCAGAGAGCACGGTAGCGGGGCCGGACCTGAGCTTTTACTGCGCGCTGGCGCGTCAGTGCTTCATCAACGAATACGCGTTCGCCGAGTCCGACGCAGAGATCGAGTGGGCACGGGCGTTGCGCGACGGACTTGTTGGGGCGCTTGCGTCCGGCGCCGCCATTCCCGTTCTATCGGTCGTGGCCGTCGCGGCCTATATGCCGCTCCACACTTTATCCGGCGCCAAGTCCCTGCTCGACCGGTCATGGCCGGACGCGCTGCGCGCCGTGCTGGCGCAGCAGATCCGCGCACCAATCGATGAGCAACGGTCGCGCGCCTCGATGCCGATCTTGACCGCGATCGACAACGAAGTCTCGGTGCAGGTTCGCGACCAGTACGAGGAGAACCCTTACCCGCGGTGGGTTAAGACGGCGACCTCAGGAAGCCCGCAAACCATCGATGCGTTCATCCGCGAAAGGTTCCCGCAATCGCCATTTAAAGCACTCGGCAAGAACGGCAACGTCGACGTTTTGGTCGCGGGCTGCGGCACCGGGCAACACCCGATCGATACGGCTCGGCAATTCAAGGCGGCGCGGGTGCTCGCCATCGACCTCAGCCTGACTAGCCTATGCTACGCTCAAAGGCAGACCCGCGCGCTTGGCCTGAACAATATCAGTTACGCCCAAGCCGATATAATGAACCTGCCATCGATCGGCCGGTCGTTCGACGTCATCGAGACCGGCGGCGTGCTGCATCATCTTGCCGATCCCCGCGCCGGCTGGCGTGGGCTGCTCTCGATGCTGCGGCCCGGCGGCATCATGCAACTCGGCTTCTACAGCGAGATCGCGCGGCGAGACATCTTAGTGGCGCGCGACTTTATCGCCGAGCGCTGCTATCGCCCCACGGCGCATGACATCCGCCGATGCCGACAGGAGTTGTCCGCGCGCCCTGACGGCACGGCGCTCAAGAATGTGACCTTGACGACGGATTTCTTCAGCCTCAGCAATTGCCGCGATCTCCTGTTCCACATCCAGGAGCATCGCCTGACCTTACCCGCGATCGCGACATTCTTGGGTGAGAACAATCTGCAATTCCTCGGTTTTGATCTCGATTTGCAAATTCGCCGGAATTACGCGCGACAATTTCCGGGCGACATCGCCATGACGGATCTGGCGCAATGGCATCGGTACGAAATCGATAATCCGCGCACCTTCGCGCAAATGTATCAGTTTTGGGTGCAGCGATCATAGCGACGGCAGAACTGCGCGCGTTAAAAAAATAGCGTCGCGCAAAGTAGCCTGGCCGCCAGTGAGCCGGCGACAGATTTTGCCGCGGCGGACTTAGTGCCAATACGGCGGATAGCCAGACGATTTCTCTTCCGCCGCGAGGAGCCGCAGCATCGCCGGCCATTCCAGGACGCCGTACGGCCGCCGCGTGCCGGGTTGGTAGAGATGCGCGGTGTGCGCCAGCACGTTCTCGCCGGGCATGGTCAGTTCGGCGCGTGCCGCCATGGCGTCGACCTGCGACCGGCACGACATTTCGAGCTGATACATCGTGTTGAACGCCTGCTGGATGGTCGGGCCGCAGGTCAGCAAGCCGTGATTGCGCATCACCAGCGCGTCGTGCGGCCCGAGGTCGGCGACGATGCGCTCACGCTCGTCGGTGTCGACCGCCGGTCCTTCATAGTCGTGATAGCCGATATGGCCGACGAAGCGGATCGAGGTCTGCGACAGCGGCAACAACCCGCATTTCATCGCCGCCACCGCCATGCCGGCGCGGGTATGGGTGTGCAGCACGCAAGCGACATCCGGCCGCGCCTTGTGGATGGCGCCGTGGATGACATAGCCGGAGACGTTGAGGCTGTAATCGGTATCGGGCTTGGAGATCATATTGCCCTCGACATCGATCTTGACCAGGCTCGACGCCGTGATCTCCTTGTAGAGCAACCCATAGAGATTGATGAGCAGATGCTCGGTGCCCGGGATGCGCGCCGTGATATGGTTATAGATGAGGTCGGTCATGCCATAGGCATCGACCAGCCGATAGCAGGCGGCGAGATCGGTGCGCGCCTGCCACTCTTGCGCGGACACCTCTTTGCGGATTGATTTAAAATCGGTCGAGTAATTCACGGTCGTTTCTCCCTTCCCTTCAGCATAACGCGCGAGACGGCTTATGTCAGGCGGCAAAGTTGACGAATAAGATCGGCGACATCCTGCGCAACCACGTCAAGGACAAGCTCGCCCGCGGCGAGGTCGTCGCCTCGATGACGGTGCGGCTGGTGCCCGGCATCGAGATCGCGCGGCTTGCCAAGACCGCGGGCTTCGACAGCCTCTATGTCGACCTGGAACATTCGAGCTTCTCGCTGGAAACCACCGGGCAAATCTGCAAGGCCGCGCTCGAGGCCGGCATCACCCCGTTCGTGCGCGTGCCGAGTATCGCCGAAGTGTCGCGCGTGCTCGACGCCGGCGCGCTCGGCATCATCGCGCCGCACGTCCGCTCGGCTGCCGAGGCGCGCGATTACGTGCGGGCGGCGAAATATCCGCCGCTCGGCGAACGCTCGGCCGGCGGTCCTCTGCCCCACCTGCACTACCGCTCGTTTCCGGCCGCCGAAGCCGACGCCGCGCTCAATGCCGCGACCACGTTGATGGTGCAATTCGAGAGCGAGGAAGCGGTGGCGAAGGCGGACGAGATCGCCGCCGTCGATGGCGTCGACATGGTCATGATCGGATCGAACGATTTCCTCGCCGAATGCGGGCTTGCCGGCCAATACGAGCATGCGCGGCTGCGCGACGCCTATGCCAAAACCATCGCCGCCTGCCGCAAGCACGGCAAGCATGTCGGCGTCGGCGGCTTGGCGTCGCGACCCGAGCTTGCCGCCGAATTCGTGCGCATGGGCGCGCGCTATGTCTCGACCGGCACCGATCTCGGCTTTCTACTTGGCGCCGCTACCGCCAAGGCCAAGGAGGTGCGGGACATCAATGTGGATGGAAAGAACTGACCCTTCGTCATTCCGGGGCGCGGCCGAAGGCCGCGAGCCCGGAATCCATATTCGCTGACCTGTGATTATGGATTCCCGACTTGCCGCTGCGCGGCAATCCGGAAGGACGGGCTAGACGAATTGATATAAGAACCCCATTCAAAGAAAACCTGAGGAACGACGCGCGTGGGCAAGCTGCACGGAACGATCCTGACAATCCTCGGCTTTTTGCTGACGCTCGCCGCATTTACCGCCACCTGCCGCCGCCGACGATTATCCGTCGCGGACGATCCGGCTGATCATTCCGTTTCCGCCGGGCGGCAGCAACGACGTGGTCGGGCGCATCGTCGCCAACCAGCTCGGTCAAAAACTCGGCCAGCAAGTCTTTGTCGACAACCGCGCCGGCGCCGGCGGCGTCGTCGGCACCGACGTTGCGGCAAAGTCCGCGCCCGACGGCTACACGCTCCTGGTGATTTCCGTGGCGCACGCCGTCGATCCCTGGATCTACAAAGAGCCGTATGACCCGATCAAGGATTTCGTCCCGGTCGGCATTTTGGGCACCGGCACCAATGTGCTCACCGTCAATCCGAAAGTGCCCGTCAATTCGGTGCAGGATCTGCTCGCGCTCGCCAGGCAGAAGCCCGGCTTCCTCAACTACGCATCGGCCGGCATCGGCAGCTTCCAGAACCTGAGCGGCGAATTGTTCAAGCTGATGGCCGGGGTCGACATTGTGCACGTGCCGTACAAAGGTGGCGGACCGGCGATGCTCGCCGTCATCGCCGGCGAAGACCAGGTGATGTTCTCATCGATCGTGCAGACCGTCCCGAACATCCAGTCCGGCCTGTTGCGCGCGCTGGCGACCGGCGGCGCAAAGCGCAGCCCGATTCTTCCCGATCTGCCGACCATCGGCGAAGCGGGCGTGCCCGGCTATGTGGCGTCCGACTGGTGGGGCATACTGGCGCCGGCCGGCACGCCGGCGCCGATCGTCGACAAGCTGCATGACGCCATCGAAGAGGTTTTGCAGTCGGCGGACACCAAAAAATACATGGATCAGCAGGGCGCGACGCCGCTCCTCATGAGCTCGGCGGATTTTGGAAATTATATCCAGTCGGAAATCGCCAAATGGGGACCGGTGGTGCAAAAAGCCGGCATGAAGGCGGAGTAACAATGCCGAGCGGCGCGAGCACGATCGCTAACTTCACCTATCGCTCCGACCCGGTGCGCATCGTGTTCGGCGCCGGCGCCGTCGCGGCGCTGCGCGCGGAAGCCGATTTTCACAAAATGTCGCGGCTTGTCGTGCTGTGCTCGACGACGCGCGCCGATTTCGCCCGCCGCGTCACCGCCCCGATCGAAGATCGCATTGCCGGCTTCTGCGATGCCGCCGGCCAGAACATGCCGCGCGACGCCTTCGAGCGCATCCTCGCCGACATCAAGCGGCACGACGCCGACGGTTTCGTCGTGGTCGGCGGCGGCTCGCCGATCGGGCTTGCCAAGGCCGCCGCCGCGACGACAAAGCTTCCCTATATCGCCGTGGTCACCACCTATTCCGGCTCGGAAATGGCGGCGCGCTGGTATATCGGCGTCGCCGAGAACCGCGTGCTGGGCGAAACCACGGCGGCGCTGCCGGCGACCGCGATCTACGATCCGGAACTGACGCTCGATCTGCCGGCGCGCGTCTCGGCGGCAAGCGGCATGAATGCCATGGCGCATGCGGTGGAGAGCCTCTACGGCATCGACACCAATCCGGTGGTGCAGACCATGGCCGAGGAAGCGGTCCGGCTGCTCGGATCGAGCCTGCCGCTGATCGTGCAAAACCCGCGCGACCTCGCCGCGCGCACCGATGCGCTCTATGGCGCGTGGCTGGCGGCGAATTTCCGCGCCAAGATCGGGCTCGAACACGCCATCGCGCAGCGCGTGCGGCAATGGTTCAACCTCGATCACGCGCAGACCCACGCCATCGCGACGCCCTATGCGATCGGTTTCAATGCTTCCGCCGCGCCCGAGGCGATGGCGCGCATCAAGCGCGCGCTTGGCGCGGGCGACGCGGCGCGCGGGCTTTACGATCTCAATGTCCGCATCGGGCTGCCGACCGGGTTCAAAGACCTCGGCATGCGTGAGGAAGACATCGGCAAAGCCGTCGAGGTTGTCGCGGCGGCAAAGATCGCGCATCCGAAGCCGGTCTCGCCGGCCGATCTTCAAAACATCATCACCCAAGCCTATGCGGGCGCGCCGCCGCGCTTTTAGAAAAATGCGACACAGCAAATCAGCCACCGCCGGCTCGGGAATGAAATGGGTCGGCCGCGCCATTCGGCGGCTGGAAGATCCGGCGCTGGTGGCCGGGCGCGGCCGCTTCACCGCCGATCTCGCCGCCACGCACTCTGTGCGCTTCGTCCGCAGCGCGGTCGCGTCCGGCCGCATCGTCCGCATCAGCGCGCCCGACGGCGTGACGATCATTTGCGCCGAAGACCTCGCCGGTGTGCGGCCGATCCGTCCGATGCTGCACAAGTTCAACTATCAGCCGATCGAGCAGCCGGTCCTGGCCAAAGATGTGGTGCGCTTTGTCGGCGAGCCGATCGCCGCGGTGTTCGCGCCGACCGGCGCCGAAGCCGAAGACATCGCCGACCGGGTCGAGGTCGAAATCGCGGAAGTGCCGGCCGTGGTCGACGCCAGCGATGCGCTTTCGCCCGGCGCACCGCGCGTGCACGACACCGCGCAAAGCGCATCGAACGTCGTGGTCGAAGGCCGCACCAAAACCGCCGATTTCGACGGCGCGCTGGCCAAGGCGTCGCGGCGCGTTGCCGTTAAGGTGCGCTCGCGGCGGCAGAACGCGACGCCGCTTGAGGCGCGCGCCGCGCATGCGGCGTTCGACCCGGCATCCGGCCGCGTGACGCTGACCTGCGCGACGCAGATGCCGCATCTGCTGCGCACCGCGATCGCCGATCTGCTCGGCTTTCCCGAAGCCGATCTGCGCGTGGTGGCGCCCGACGTCGGCGGCGGTTTCGGACAGAAAATGTCGCTGCCGGCGGAATATGTCGTGCTGGTCTGGCTGGCGCGAAAACTGCGCGACAGCGTCGCCTGGAGCGAAGACCGCCGCGAAAACCTGATCGCCGCGTTTCACAGCCGCGACCAGAAAATCGAGCTCGAAGGCGCGTTCGACGCGACCGGCAAGCTCGTTGCGCTATCGGCCGATGTCGTCGTCAATATCGGCGCCTATTCGTGCTTTCCGACCACCTGCGGCGTCGAGCCGCTGATGGCCATGGCGGAATTGCCGGGCCCCTATGACGTGCGCGCCTATTCGTGCCGCGCTCGCGGCGTCGCCACCCATACCTGCACCATGGCGCCCTATCGCGGCGTCTCGCGGCCGGTCATCACGTTTGCCGTCGAGCGCCTGATGGACAAAGCCGCCGCGGCTTTCGCTCTCGACCCGGTCGAAATCCGGCGGCGCAACCTGATCGGAAACTTTCCCTACACATCGGCCACCGGGCTGGTGTTCGACGAGGGCAGCTATCTCGAAACGCTCGAACAAGCGGCCGGCCTTATCGATCTGCCGGCGTTTCGCGCCCGCCAGCGCGACGCGCGCGCCGCCGGACGTTATCTCGGCATCGGCTTTGCGACATTTTCCGAGCGGACCGGCTACGGCAGCGCGGCCTTCGCCGCGCGCGGCATGGACATCACGCCGGGTTGGGAGACGGTCGAGGTCGTCATGGATCCGTCGGGCCGCGTCGAAGCGCGCATCGGCGCGAGCCCGCACGGCCAGGGCCTCGGCACGGCGCTCGCGCAGCTCGTCGCCGACGAAGTCGGCATCGCCCCGCACGACGTGCGCGTCATTCACGGCGACACCGATCGCACGCCCTATGGCTGGGGCACGTTTGCCAGCCGCTCGCTTGTCATTTCCGGCGGCGCCACCATGCTGGCGGCACAAAAAATCCGCGAAAAACTTCTCGCCATTGCCAGTCATATTCTGGAGGCCGCGGTCGACGATATCGTGCTGGAGAACGGCAGCGCCAATGTTTTGGGAACCGACCGCACGGTCACGATCGCAGCGCTGGCGCGCGCCGCCTATCACGAGACGCATCGTTTCAAGGGCGAGATCACGCCGGGTTTGCACGAAAGCGCGCATTACGACCCGCCCGGGCACTTTCTCCAATGCCTGTCATGTCGCGATCGTCGAGGTGGATGTCGAGACCGGACGGGTGGCGCTGGAGAAATTTCTCGCCGTCGAGGATGCCGGCCGCATCATCAATCCGATGATCGCCGACGGCCAGGTGCACGGCGGCATCGCGCAGGGCATCGGCAACGCGCTGTTCGAGGAAATCGTCTACGACACGCTCGGCAATATCCAGACCGCGACGCTGGCGGATTATTTGCCGCCGACCAGCTGCGAAATTCCGCCGATCGAATTGCACCACATCGAGACGCCGGCGGCATCGTCGGTCACCGGCGCCAAGGGCTTGGGCGAAGGCGGCGCGATCGGCGCGCCGGCGGCGATCGTCAACGCCGTCAACGATGCGCTGTCGCCGTTTGGCGTTTCGATCGACGAAATTCCGGCGACGCCGCAGCGCATCAGGGCGGCGCTGCGCGCCGCGGGCGGCAACTGACTAATGGTGCTCGCGCGCCGAGGCGATGGCGAGAAAAAGATAGGAGCCAAGCAGCGTCATCTCGATGAGCACGATGAAGATGCTGCCGCCGTAAACCTGCGGGAAAAATACTTCCACCGTCGCCATCGAGACGACGGAGGTGAGCCACACCACCGCGCCCCACGCCGCGGCGAGCCAAAGGCCGACCGCCGCGACCAGATCGAGCACGGCAAACAGCACCGTCGACGTCTGCCAGGCGATGGTATGGGCTTCGAATCCGCCATCGGACGGCGCGCCGATGCCGCAGATCTGCGCCCAATGGTAAAGGCCCTTGATCAGCGAGACGCCGGCCATGATGCGCAGGAAGAGGACGAGATATTCCGTCCAGGTGCCCTGGCCCTTCACCACCTGCACCGGCTCGAGCATGTCGCTCGGCCTGGTCGGTCGCCGCCGCGATTGATCGCTCATTCCGCTCCTTCAAGCCCGCGCCGGCCACGGCTTTGGCCCACACCCGCCAGGACCGATAGAGAAGCCCGGCTAGCCCGTCTAGGGCCCGGATATATCCACGAAATTCCGGGGTTTCGTTTAGTGGCACCTTAGGCATGGACGGGGTAAAAGGGGGCATATCCGGAGTGTCGTCCATGGCCATCAAATTTGGCCGCCCGTTGGAAAGAAGCCGCCTGGCGCCGGTCGAGGCCGAGGCGCCGGCCGATCGCCTCGATCTGGCGATCCGCATGCGGCGCAACCGCCGCGCCGAGTGGTCGCGCCGCATGGTGCGCGAAAACGTGCTCACCACGGCCGATCTGATCTGGCCCTTGTTCCTGGTCGACGGCACAAAAGTCCGCGCGCCGGTCGATTCGATGCCCGGCGTCGAACGGCTTTCGGTCGATCGAAGCCGTGCGCGCCGCCGAGCGCGCCGCCAAACTGACCATCCCGTGCCTGGCTCTATTTCCCTATACCGACCCCGGCCGCCGCGACGATGGCGGCTCGGAAGCGCTCAATCCCGATAATCTCGTGTGCCGCGCCATCCGCGCGATCAAGAAGGAGGTGCCGGACATCGGCATCCTCTGCGACGTGGCGCTCGACCCCTATACCAGCCACGGCCATGACGGCTTGTTGCGCGACGGCGTCATCCTCAACGACGAAACCGTCGGCGTTCTGGTCCGCCAGGCTTTGGTCGAGGCCGAAGCGGGCTGCGACATTATCGCGCCCTCCGACATGATGGACGGCCGGGTCGGCGCGATCCGCTCGGGGCTCGACGCGGCCGGCTTTGCCGACGTGCAGATCATGGCCTATGCGGCCAAATATGCGTCGGCCTTCTATGGACCCTTCCGCGACGCCGTCGGCTCCAGCGCCACGCTGATCGGCGACAAGCGCACCTATCAGATGGACCCGGCCAATACCGACGAGGCCTTGCGCGAGGTCGAGCTCGATATCGCCGAGGGCGCCGACATGGTGATGGTCAAGCCCGGCCTGCCCTATCTCGACATCTTGCAGCGGGTCAAAGACACCTTCGCGATGCCCACCTTCGCCTACCAAGTGTCCGGCGAATATGCGATGATCATGGCTGCCGCCGGGAACGGCTGGCTCGACGGCGACAAGGCCATGATCGAGAGCCTGATCGCCTTCAAACGGGCCGGAGCGGACGGGGTGTTGACCTACTTCGCCGCTAGCGTCGCGGAGAAGCTGAACAAGGGCGATTGCTGACGAATCGCCGCCCCGCCCGGGATGAAGAACGAGGCGGATGTGATGCGTGAGTACGACGACAACAATATCCGGCTCTACACGCCGGTTTTGCAGCGAATTATCATCCTGGTGGCGGTCATCATCGCCGTGCCGGTGGTGATGTGGACTATCACGGCCTTCGTGCGCACTTATGTCGCGCCGCCCAAGGTCCCGATATTCCAGCCCTTGTCGCTGACGCCGTCCCTGCCGCCGGACAATGCGTCCGCCGGACAGCAGGCGAACGCGACGCCGGCCCCGCAGGACGCCCAGCCGCCGTCAACGCAGAACGCCACGCCGGATGTGGCTAGTCCACCGCAGGCCGCCGACGCCAATGCGCCGGCAGCCGCGCCGCAAGTCGCTACGGCTCCCCAGCCGGCGGCCTCGGCCCTCCCGGCACCGCCGATAAGCGCTCAGCCGATGACACCTGCCGCACCGCCCGGTCCGGTCGCGGCAGCGGCCACGCCGGCCCCCGGCCAGAACTTTGCGTGGCCCAGTCCGACGACCAGTCCGCCGGCAATTCCGCCGGTGGATGGCGGGGCAAATTCTATCGCCGCCAATCAAACGTCTGGCGACGGTGCCGCCGCGGATCTGCCTGCGCCGGATCCGCTCAAAGGGCAGATTCCGCTGCCGCGCCGCCGCCCGAACGTCATTGCGATGACGGAGCCCGCCGCCACGCCGGAGACGCCTGCTGTTGCGCCAGTTATGCCGTCCGCCACGGCGACTGCCATCCCGCTGCCGCGCGCCCGCCCGGCATCCGCTCCGGAGGCGGCGCCCAGCCCTCCGGTTGAGACATCCCCTTACGGCTACGAACCCGGCCTGGGGCATTAGCCGGAACGCGCGATCACTCCAGCGCCGCGCCGCCTTCCAGTCGGACCGGCTGATAACCCTCGGCGGCGAACGCGCGAAAGATTTGCTCGGCATGCGCCCCGTCGCGCGTCTCCATGGTGACGTCGAGCTTGGCGCCCTTGGCCGGCACGTCCAGGAACAGGCGGTGATGATCGACGCCGAGAATATTGGCGCCGAGCTCGCCAAGCCGGCTGGCGATGCGGCCTAAAATTCCTGGCTGATCGGGAATGGTGAGGCGGAACGACACGATGCGGTTTTCCCGCTCCAGTTCGCGCACCATGATGGCGGCGAGGATGCGCGGGTCGATATTGCCGCCGCACAGGATCAGGCCGACCGTGCGGCCGGCAAAGCGGTCCGGCGCCGCCAGCATGGCGGCAAGTCCGGCCGCGCCGGCGCCTTCCGCCATCGCCTTTTGCAGGGTGACGAAGGCATTGACGGCGCGCTCGATCAACGGCTCGTCGACCAGGATGATATCGCGCACGTGTTCGCGCACGATCGGCAGCGTCAGCGCACCGGCCTGGCTCACCGCGATGCCTTCGGCGAGCGTAGCGCCGCCGCACGGCCGCTCGCCGCGATTGATCGCATTCCACATCGACGGATAAAGCGCGCATTCGACGCCGAAAATCTCGAGCGACGGTTTTACGGCGTGGGCCGCGATGGCGTTGCCGGCAATGAGCCCGCCGCCGCCGATCGGGATGATGAGGACATCGAGATCCGGCACATCCTCCAGCATTTCGAGCGCAATCGTGCCCTGGCCGGCGATGATGCGCGGATCGTCATAGGGATGGACCCAGACGAGATCGCGCTCGGTGGCGATTTCCTCGGCGCGCGCCTGCGCCTCCGCGAGCGTCTGCCCGCACAATACGATCGTTGCGCCGTGCGCCTCGGTCGCCTTCACCTTCACGAACGGCGTGGTGACCGGCATGACGATGGTCGCCGGGATGCCGAGGCGGCGGGCGTGATAGGCCACCGCCTGGGCGTGGTTGCCGGCCGACATGGCGATCACCCCGCGGCGGCGTTCGGCAGCGCTGAGCGCGGCAAGCTTTACGCAGGCGCCGCGCTCCTTGAAGGAATTGGTGACCTGCAAATTCTCGTATTTGACGTAAACACTCGCTCCGGTGAGCGCCGAGAGCGGCGGCGCCGCCAGAATGGGCGTGCGCAGCACCTGGCCGGCAATGGTGCGCCGGGCCGCTTCGATATTGGCGAGCGTTATCTTCACCGGGTCATTCGCGGAAGTAGACAATGTCGGCAGCCTTGCATGAGCGGTCCTTGGCAGTTCCTGGGCAGTCGTTGTTGACGGTCTGCCGGCGGATTATAATCCAATCCATCATGACGGATTCTGGCTCAAATGCGGGTCCCGGACGGATCGGACTTTCGTTCGATGCCAAACCGCACGCCTACGATCCGGCGGTCAATCCGGAATTTTTCGAGGGCGTGCTGGCGCGCCGCGTCGTCGCCTTCATCATCGACGTCATCATCATCGCCATCCCGCTCATCGTCGGCTGGATGTTCATATTCGTCTTTGGTCTTGTCACATTCGGCCTGGGCTGGGCGCTGTTCTGGCTGATGTCGCCCGGCTCGGTGATCTGGGCGCTGGTTTACTACGGCATGACGCTCGGCAGCCCGGCCTCCGCCACCATCGGCATGCGCGCCATGGAAATCGAAATGCGCACCTGGTATGGCGCGCCGGCCTATTTCGTGCTCGGCGCGGTCCACGCCATCGTCTTCTGGATCAGCGTCAGCGTACTCACCCCGTTTATCCTTGTGGTCGGATTCTTCAACGTCCGACACCGCCTGCTGCATGACATGCTGGTCGGCGCAATCCTCATTAACAACCCGGCGCGGGCGGATTCGTTGCGCAGCCGCGCGACGCGCTGACGCGGAATTGGCCTTTGACGGCGGCAGCCTCTCAGGCGATCCTAGGCGACGGCCGGATTCGATTGCCGGCCGCGGAACATAAGCTGCCATGACCCACCACTCGCGCGACACCCCACAATTCTATCTCACCGCCCCCTCGCCCTGCCCCTATCTCGGAGGCAAGGAGGAGCGCAAGGTGTTTACCCACCTGGTCGGCGAGCGCGCGCCCGAGTTGAACAACATTCTCACCCAGGGCGGTTTTCGCCGCAGCCAATCCATCGCCTATCGGCCGGCCTGCGAGAGCTGCCGCGCCTGCGTCTCGGTGCGCGTCGTCGCCAACGATTTCCGCCCGACGCAAAGCATGCGCCGCATCGTGCGGCGCAACGCCGATATCGCCAGCGAAATGCGCATCGCCGTGCCGACCTCCGAGCAATACGCGATCTTCCGCGCCTATCTGGATTCGCGCCATCGCGACGGCGGCATGGCCGACATGACGGTGCTCGATTACGCCATGATGGTCGAGGACAGCCACATCGAGACGCGCATCACCGAATATCGGCGCCGCGAGCCGCCCGGCGCCGACTCCGCTGCGCGAGCTGATGGCCGGGATGGCATCCATCGCGGCGGCGGCGACCTTCTCGCCATCGCGCTGACCGACGTCCTCGGCGACGGGCTGTCGATGGTCTATTCGTTTTTCGAGCCGGATGAGGCGGCCCGCTCGCTCGGCACCTTGATGGTGCTCGATCATATCGCGCGCGCCCAACGCATGGGTTTGACCTATGTCTATCTCGGCTATTGGGTGCGCGGCTCGCGCAAGATGGATTACAAGAGCCGCTTCCTGCCGCAGGAGCGGCTGATGCCGGAGGGCTGGGCAAGAGTTGAATAAAACGAGTCGAATAAATCGGGTGGAATAAAACGGAGTCCCGATTGTTCCTAAATTAGCGCCGTAAATTCGATCGTTGAGGGAGAATTTTCATGCGCCAATCCATTGCAGTTTTTTTCACCGCCGGCGTTCTCGTGCTCGGCATCGCCGCAGCGCTCGCGCAGACCGCACCGGCGACGACAGGCGACACCTCCAAGGGCAAAGCGCTCGTCAGCGGCGCGGGCATGACGCTCTACACGTTCGACCGCGACACCACCGGGACGTCAAACTGCAACGATCAGTGCGCGACGAAATGGCCGCCGCTCGGGGCAGCCGCCGATGCCAAGCCATCGGGCGACTGGAGCATCGTCACCCGTGCCGACGGCAGCAAACAATGGGCCTACAAAGGCAAGCCTATTTATTCCTATTACAAGGACGGCAATCCCGGCGATGCCGGCGGCGACGGCGTCAATAATGTCTGGCACATCGCCGCGCCATAACTTCTGCAGCGCAATCAGAGCGCCAAACCGTCGAGCGTCTTGAGCGCATAGAACTGCACCGGCTCGTTGCGTCCTTTGACCGGCGCCCGGTGCAATTCGTGGCCGACCAGTCGCAGTCCGGCAGCCTCCGCCGCCTGGCGTGAGATGATGACCAGGCAGTCATACTCCTTGGTCAGGCTTTCCAGCCGCGCGCAGGTATTCACCGTGTCGCCGATCGCGGTGATGATTTGCGAGCGCGGCGGTCCCATCGCGCCGACGATGGCCTCGCTGTGGTGAATGCCGATGCCGATCCGCAACGGTTCGCGCAAGTCGGTGCGCAGCTGAGCGTTGAGCTGGTCGAGGCGCGTCAGCATTTCGCGCGCGCCGCGCACCGCATCGACCGCTCCGGCCGCTGGATCGGCGGTGTAGAGGCCATAGAGAGCCATCAGCCCGTCGCCGGTGAATTGCGAATAATGGCCGTTGGTGGCGGTGAGCGCCTTGGTCATCTCGTGGAAAAACTGGTTGAGGATAAACAGCACGTCGTAGGGCAGCCTGGCCTCGCCCAAAGTGGTCGAGCCGCGCATGTCGACGAACACGACGGTGATCGGACGTTCGCTGCCCTCGAGCCCGCCGCGCACGGTGCCATCGGCGGCATTAGCGTCGGCGGCAAGAAGCGGCATCACCGAAATATCGGCGGTCGGCCGGATCTGGCAGGCGAGCCGCATGCCGGGCGTCGCGCCGATGCGCGACAGCGCCTTGGCTTCCAGTCCGATGGGTTCGGGCAGCCGGTCGAGACCCTTGGTCACGACGACGCGGCAGGTGGTGCAGCGCGCCCGGCCGCCGCACACCGAGGCATGCGCGATGCCGTTGGCGCGCAGCGTCTCGAGCACCGTGGCGCCGGGCCGGATCGGCATCACGCGGCCGTTCGGATGCGCCAGCATCGGCGGTTTCCGGCGGCGATAGTGCCAATTGCGGATGCCGCGGCCGGCAAAGGGCAACAGCGTCAAACCGATGACGATGCCCCAGCCGATATAGACCATCCGTTCGATCTCGGCGGTGGTTACCGCCGTCAGATTGGAATCGTCCAGCGATGAAGCGGCGAAATTCGGATCGGCCCTGGCCTCGCGCAGCACCTGATTGCCGCCGGTGACGTAGCCGGCGAGCGCGAGCATCGGCAACAGCAGGCCGAAACTGAAAAATAGCGGCCGCCATGCCGGGTACCACGGCTTAGTGCGCAGCCAATAATGGATGCCGATGCAGGCGTGGCCCCATACCGTCACCACCGCCAGCATCTGCAAAGCGCCGAGCCACGGGAACATCAACCACTGAACGATGAAGACCGTGTTGTAGTAGGTGGTGACGTCCAGCACTTCTTCGGCGATGCGCGTCGCCACCACGTGGAACGTCAACAGCAGCGGGATCGAGAGCCCGAGCGCGACCTGCGCCCATTCCCAGCGGCTCAGGCGGAGCGAGCGCCGGATGTAGATCGACCACAATGCGTTGCTGTAATGGACGGCAAACGCGGCGACGAGGAGGCTGGTGCCGATCCAGGTTCGCCACGGATACATCAGGATCGTGCGCGTCGCTTCCGCATCTTCGAACGACACCAGCAGGAAGCAATGCGCGGTCAGATGACAGATGACGAAGGCGAGCATGACGAGCGCGCTCGCCAGCCGCAGCCGCGCCCGCCATTGCCGAGAATCCCAAGCAATCGTCTGCATGGTCTAAAGCCGCCGCGCCAACGCGCCGTACTCATGATCGCCTAGGGAACCGAAATATTCCAGAAGGACAAGCTGCCGAAGCGGGAAGCCGATGCAGCTATGGCTCGCCGTCACTCTCCCCGCTCGCGACCGTGCGGGCGCCGCTATTGCCGAATTTATTGGTTTTTGGAAAACCCTTGGGCGCCAGACGGCCGGCGTCGGCGCGGTTGCCGCGCCAGTCGGCAAGCTCCTTGAGCGTCAGATTGAAAACGCGCCCGGCGCTATCGGTCCAGCTCAGCCCCTTTTCGACCTCGAACGTCTTGATGTCGGAGAGCCCGCCGTCCTTGTGGCGCTGCAGCCGCACGCCGCGGCCGCGCGTCATGTCCGGCACCTGCTCGATCGGGAAGACGAGCATCTTGCGGTTCTCGCCGATCGCGGCGACGAGTTCGCCCTCGACCGGGGCTACGGCGCACGCCGCGTCGGGCGGCTTGACGTTGAGCACCTGCTTGCCCTTGCGGGTGTTGCCCAGACACTCGTCCTCGGGCACGACAAATCCCCTGCCCTGACTGCTCGTCACGATGAGCTTGCGGCCGCCCTGATAGCGGAACACAGAAACGATATCCGTCTCCTGTTCGAGGTCGGCGAAAAGCCGGACCGGCTCGCCGTGGCCGCGGCCACCCGGCAGTTTCGCGGCGTCGATGGTGTAGAAGCGACCGTTGGTGGCGAACACCAACAGCTTCGATGTGGTCTCGGCGAAGAATGCGAGGTTTGGGCCGTCGTCGGCCTTGAACGCCAGGCCGGAAAGGTCGGCGACCTGACCGCGCAAAGCGCGAATCCATCCTTTTTCAGAAACGACGATGGTGACCGGTTCGCGTTCGACCAAAGCCTCCTCGATCGCGCCCTCGTCGTGTTCGGGCGCTTCGGCAAAGTGGGTGCGGCGTTTGCCGAGCGGCGTTTTCGGCCCAAACGTGTCGCGCACCTGCCGGACTTCCTCCGCGATCTTCCTCCACTGCTGCTTCTCGGAGCGGATCAGCTCCTCGAGCGATTTCTTCTCGGTGCGTAAATCCTTGTCCTCCTGGCGGATCGCGATCTCTTCGAGCCGGCGCAAATTGCGCAGCCGCATATTGAGAATGGCGTCCGCCTGGACATCGCTCAACTTGAAGGACTTCATCAACACCGGCTTCGGCTCGTCTTCCTTGCGGATGATCTTGATGACCTTGTCGAGGTTGAGATAGGCGATGAGATAGCCGCCCAGAACTTCGAGCCGGTGCTCGATCTGCGACAGCCGATAGCGAGAGCGGCGCAGCAGGACGTCGCGGCGATGCGCCAGCCACTCGCTCAGGGCTTCGGCAAGCCCGACGACTTTCGGGATGCGGCCGCGCACCAGCACGTTCATGTTGAGCGGCACGCGGCTTTCAAGCTCGGTGAGCTTGAACAGGCTCTCCATCAAAAGCGCCGGATCGACCGCTCGCGAGCGCGGCTCGAACACCAGCCGCACATCTTCGGCGGACTCGTCGCGCATGTCGGCAAGAAGCGGCAGCTTTTTCTCGTTGATCAATTCGGCAATGCGCTCGACGAGGCGCATCTTCTGCACCTGATAAGGGATCTCCGTGACCACGATTAGGTAAGTTCCGCGCCCGGTCTCCTCGGTGTTCCATTTCGCGCGCACGCGGAACGAGCCGCGGCCGGTCGCGTAAGCCTCGGCGATGGCGGCGGGCGGGTCGACGACGAGACCGCCGGTCGGAAAATCCGGACCCGGCACATATTTGAGCAGCGTCTTGGTCCGCGCGTTCGGCTGATCGATCAGATGCAATGCGGCGTCGCACAGCTCGGCGGCGTTATGCGGCGGAATCGACGTCGCCATGCCGACCGCGATCCCCTGCGAGCCGTTGGCGAGCAAATTCGGGAACGCCGCCGGTAGCACCACCGGTTCCTGCGAGACGCCATCGTAGTTCGGCCGAAATTCGACGGCGTCCTCATCGATACCGTCGAGCAGTAGCCGCGCGACTTCCGTCAAGCGCGCTTCGGTATAGCGGTATGCCGCGGCGTTATCGCCGTCGATATTGCCGAAATTGCCCTGGCCGTCGACCAGCGGGTAGCGTGAGGAAAAATCCTGCGCCAGGCGCACCAGCGCATCGTAAATCGCCTGATCGCCGTGCGGATGGAAATTGCCCATCACGTCGCCGACGATCTTTGCCGATTTCTTGAATGCCGCGCCGGGATCGAGGCGAAGCAGCCGCATGCCGTAGAGAATGCGGCGGTGCACGGGCTTTAGCCCATCGCGCGCATCCGGCAGCGCGCGATGCATGATGGTGGACAGCGCATAGGCGAGGTAACGCTCCTCAAGCGCCTCGCGCAGCGCAATTTCCTGCACGCCGCTCGGCTCGGGGGGAATCACCTTCTTGTTCATGGCAAGTGCCGCACTACCGCGGATATGTGGCCTGAACAAGGGGTGAACGCGGCGCCTCAGCCGTAGCAGAAATTTAATGCCGCGCCGCATTGGCGGCGCGTTACAATACCCGGTGTGCTTACCTCGGTTCGTGCCGGACGTTACGGAGGACATGCATGCGCAAGATCATCCTGACAGCTGCCGCTGTGGCGGCCTTATTTTGTTTTGCCGCGCCGGCCCATCGCGCGGCGGCGATGACGGTCGCCGCGCCCGCTGCCCTTGGCGCCGCCGCGACCGATCTGAATCCAGTGCAACAAGTACGCTGGGGGTGGCATCGCCGTTGGGGCGGGCATCACCGTTGGGGATGGGGCTGGCGCCGGCCATGGTTCGCGCCGGGGCCGGTTTATTGGGGATGGCACCGTCAATATTATGGGGCAGACCCGTGGTGGCCGGCGCCCTGGGGCCCTTATTACTACGGCCGCCCGTGGGGACCGCCGTGCTGCGGATGGGGTTGGGGTTGGCACCGGCATTGGCGCCGCTGGTGATGCAGATGACAACGGGCGGCCGAATTTTGACGGCACTGTTCGCGGCGGCAATCGTCGCGAACATCGGCTGGGCGGCGCCGGCGTCAGCGGCACCCGTATCGGTCTCGACCACGCCAAACGCGACACCGCTCGTTCACCTGGCGCAGGGCTATTATTACGGCAACCGCTATTACGGCGGTTACTATTACGGGTATCGGCCACCATGCCCTTACCGCTATCACTGGGAATGCTGGTTCGACCCTTACGGCCGGCAGAGCTGCGGCTGCCAGCCTGACTTCGGGCTGCACTACGGAATCTACTGAGCAAGCCGCGCCAGCGCCATGACGAAATGCGCGCGCGCTTCCGGCAAAGCAAGACCGCGCGGCGCGAAGGCGTGGCGTTCGAGAAAAAAACCGGTGAGCGTAAACGCATCGGTGAGATCGTCCGCCGATTGCGGATCGGCTTCACTGCGCAGGAAGGCGGGAAGCCGCATCAGCCTGTCGCGATAGGCCTCGCCGGCGCCGCGCGACACCGCACGGCCGGTTCGCGGCGAGACATACACAAGTTCGGTCGTGGCGCCGGTGGCGGCGCACGCCGCCAGATCGAGGCCAAAGCCAAGCTCGGCGAGGAAGTCGAGCTCAAAGCGCGCGATCATCGGCGCGGCGAGGCCCGCCTCGTCGAGCCGGTCGAGGATCGCTTCGAGCGCGTCATGGATGCCCGCATGCGGTTCGCGCTCGGCCAGCAGCCGGCACAGCGCGGCCAGATGCGTCACGCCGTGAACGGCAAGCGCCGACGGCAGGAAACGCGCCGCGCGCAAATTGAGCGCCTCAACGGTGTAATGGCCGAGATGCTCGTCGAGCCGTGCCCGCCAGGTGGCGCGCAGCGCGTTGCCGGGCTGCAGCACCCCGCGATGGCGCGTGCCGGAGCCGCCGCGCACCAGGCCGAGATGGCGGCCGTGCGCGTGCGTCATCAATTCGAGAATGACGCTCGTTTCGCCATGGCGCTTGACGCCGAGCACGATGCCGTCATCGATCCACTGCATCTCGTCTATCTAACGCCCCTCCTGCGTCATTGCGAGGAGCGAAGCGACGAAGCAATCCAGAAACGACCCGCTGCAATGGATTGCTTCGCGGAGCTTGTCATCGGGCCGGCCACTTCGGGCCGGACCCGTTGGCTCGCAATGACGGGAACTACTCCTTCGGGAATTCCAGTCCCATATCGCGATAGCGCTCCGGGTCGTCGCCCCAGCCCTCGCGCACTTTGACGTGCAGGAATAGGTGCACCGGCTGTTCGATCGAGGCTGCGATATCGGCGCGTGCCGCGGCGCCGATCGCCTTGATCGCCTGGCCGCCTTTGCCGAGCACGATTTTTCGCTGGCTTTCGCGCTCGACATAGATGGTCTGCTCGATCCGCACCGACTTGTCGCGCAGTTCCTTCCACACCTCGGTCTCGACGGTCGACTGATACGGCAGTTCCTGATGCAGCCGCAGGTACAGCTTCTCCCGCGTGATTTCCGCGGCAAGCTGGCGCAGCGGGGCATCCGTCATCTGATCCTCGGGATAAAGCCACGGCCCCATCGGCACGTGCGCGGCAAACCAGCGCTTGAGATCGGCGACGCCGTCACCGGTGCGCGCCGAAACCATGAAGGTCGCGGCGAATCGCCGCGTGTTCATTGAGCTGCTGTGTGAGCGCCAACAGCGCCCGCTTGTCGACCAGATCGACCTTGTTGAGAACGAGCGCCTTGTTGGGGCGGACGTCGGCGAAGCCCGCCAAGGATCGCTTCGTCGTCGTCCTTGATGCCCTTCTTGGCATCGATCAACAACGCGACCAGATCGGCGTCCTGCGCGCCGCTCCATGCGGTCGAGACCATCGCCCGCTCGAGCCGCCGGCGCGGCGCGAAAATACCGGGCGTATCGACGAAGATGAGCTGTGCTACGCCTTCGATGGCGATGCCGCGCAGGAGCGCGCGTGTGGTTTGCACTTTGGGCGTGACAATCGACACTTTGGCGCCGACCAGCGCGTTGACCAGCGTCGATTTTCCGGCGTTGGGCGCGCCGATCAGCGCCACGAAGCCGCAGCGGCGTTCGCTTTCGGCCGGCTCAGCCATCGCGCCGCGTGGGTTGCACGCCTTCGCGCGTCAGCATGGCGGCGGCCGCCGCTTGTTCGGCGGCACGCTTGGAGCGGCCCTGGCCTTCGGCCGGCGTGAAAGCCGGCAGCTGCACGGCGACGCGGAATTCCGGACTGTGATCCGGGCCGGAGCGCGCCACCTCGCGATAGACCGGCGTCGGCAGCCCGCGCGCCTGCGCCCATTCCTGCAGCACGGTCTTCGGATCGCGCAGCGGCTGCGTCTTGGCCTGCAAACGCACCTGCCACAGGCGGGTGACCAAATCCTCGGCTGCGTCGTAACGCGCCGTCGAGATAGACCGCGCCGATCACCGCTTCGCAGACGTCGGCGAGAATGGCGAGGCGGGTGCGGGCGCCGGCATTGGCTTCCGACGCGCCGAGCCGGATCGCGGCGCCGAGATCGATGGTGCGCGCGATCTCGGCGCACGTCTCCTTGCGCACCAGGTCGGCGAGCCGGCGCGAGAGTTCGCCTTCGTCGGCCTTGGGGAAAGTGCGGAACAGCATGTCGGAAATGACGAGGCCCAGCACGTGATCGCCCAAAAATTCGAGCCGCTGATAGCTGCCGGCGCGATTGCGCGCGCCCTTGAGCGCCGAAATGTGCGTAAGCGCTATTTCAAGCATCGCCGCATCGCGAAAACGATAGCCGATGCGATCTTCCAGAGCGGTGGCGCCGCGCTTGCGGCGGCGCGGCTCCTTCGGCGTCGCCGCCGCGACAGCTGGCGGAGCCGGTTCGGCAGCGGACGCTTCGCGGCGCGGCGCTGCTGCGGGCTTTGCCTTCTTGCGGCCGCTCATCGTACCAGCGTGAACAGGCGCTCCCAGCGCACCGCCCAAGGCCAGCGCCACACCTCCCAGGCATGGGTGTCGTCGCGGATCGAAAAGAAGATGATCTGCGCTCTGCCGATTAGATTCTCGTAGGGCACATAACCGACCTGGCTCAGCACGCGGCTGTCGGTCGAATTGTCGCGATTGTCGCCCATCATGAAATAATGGTCGGGCGGCACTTCGTAGACCGGGGTGTTGTCGTAAAAACCGTTATCGGTGAGATCGAGCGTGTTGTAACTCACCCCGTTCGGCAGCGTCTCGCGAAACTGCTTGACGCGCTGCACAACGCCATCATCGTCGGTGACGAAATCGTCGATGCGCTGGCGCGGTACCGCCACGCCGTTGATGTTCAACACGCCGTCGATCATCTGAATCTTGTCGCCGGGCAGTCCGATGACGCGCTTGATGTAATCGATCGAATTGTCCTTCGGCAGCCGGAACACCACGACGTCGCCGCGCGCCGGCGTCCAGCGCGAAGGAACCCGTCCCGAGAAAATATCCGGCGAGAACGGCAAGGAGTAGTGCGTATAGCCGTATGAATATTTGGAGACGAACAAATAATCGCCGACCAAGAGCGTCGGGATCATCGAACCGGAGGGGATATTGAAGGGTTGAAACAGAAAAGTCCGGATGACCAGCGCGATGATCAGGGCATGGAACACCACGCGCACTGTCTCGGCGAAGCCACCCTCTTTGCGTTTGGTTCCTGTCTGCACGCTCATCGGCCTGTCGTCTCGTGTCCACGCGCCCGCCCGCGACCTTGTAGCCTCTGGGCCACCCACAGGCAATTGCGCGGGGATTTCGCCGCGGTTTGGGACCGCGACGGTTTAGCCAGCAATCCCATGCGGTTATCGCCGGTGCCCACAGATGACGAATTTTTCATCGGGACGGCGCGGCGATCAGGCAGCGTCGTCCGTGGCAACGGCCGAGATAACGACAAAGGCATGCGCCGTCGCCCCCTCGTCGGTGATCGTCACGTCGATGCGCGCTTCATAACCCTTCGGCGTGATCGCGGCCAACCGGCGCCTGGCGCCGCCGGTAAGCTCCATGGTCGGCCGCCCGCCCGGCAGGTTCACGACACCCATGTCGCGCCACCACACGCCAGCGCGCAGCCCCGTTCCCAATGCCTTGGCGCAGGCTTCCTTGGCCGCAAAGCGCTTGGCATAGGTTTCGATCCGATTGCGCCGCTTGTCGGCCTTGGCGCGCTCGATCGGGGTAAAGACGCGGTCGAGGAAGCGATCGCCGTGGCGCTCGATCACCTTGGCGATGCGGCGCGCGTCGGTGATGTCGGAGCCGATGCCGAGGATCATAGCGCACCTCGCGAACTGCCCAGGTGCCTGCCCCGATCCATCGCCGCGCGCATCGCGCGCACCGCCGCATCGAGGCCGTCAAAGATCGCCTCGCCGATGAGGAAATGGCCGATATTGAGTTCGGCAATCGCGTCGAGCTCCGCGATTTTTGCCGCCGTGACATAGTCGAGGCCGTGCCCGGCGTGAACTTCGAGGCCGGCATTGCTGGCCTGCGCGGCGGCTCGCGTTATGCGGTCGAACTCCGCTACGGCCGCCGCCGCATCGCCGGCCCCAAGCGCGTCGCACCAGGCGCCGGTATGAATTTCGATCACCGGCGCGCCGATCGCCTTGGCGGCGTCGATCTGCGCCGGCTCGGCGGCAATGAACAGCGAGACGCGGATGCCGGCGGCGGCCAGTTCGCCGACCGCGGCGCGCAACGCGTCAGGCTGGCCGGCGGCATCGAGACCGCCTTCGGTGGTCCGCTCCTGACGCTTTTCGGGAACGATGCAGGCGGCGTGCGGCCGAATCTTGCAGGCGATGCCGATCATCTCCGGCGTCGCCGCCATTTCGAGATTAAGCGGCCTGGTGATGCGCTCCTTCAGCCGAACCACATCGGCATCGACGATGTGCCGGCGATCCTCGCGCAAATGCGCGGTGATGCCGTCGGCGCCGGCGGCGATCGCAATCTCGGCGGCTTTGACCGGATCGGGGTGACGGCCGCCGCGCGCATTGCGCACGGTGGCGACATGATCGACGTTGACGCCGAGGCGGATGGGGCGAGCAGCGGACATGACGGCCTTTGTGTCGCGCTTATCCGGTCACGCGATCGGCGTTGGCGACGACTTTCTTCGCCCGTAATTGCGAAATGATCGAAGTGAGATGCTTGAGATTGTAGACTTCCAGATCGATGGTCAGTTCGGTGAAATCCGGCGACTGCCGGGTCATGCGGATATTGTCGATATTGCCGTCGTGCTCGGCGATGACCTGGGTGATCTGGGCCAGCGTGCCCGGCTCGTTGACCGAATACACCGCAAGCCGCGCCGGAAACCGTTGCGGCGTCTTGTCGTCGATGTCCCAGCGCACGTCGAGCCAGCGCTCCGGCGTTTCCTCGAATTGCTTGAGCGCCTCGGACTGGATCGGGTAGATCGTGATCCCCTCGCCCGGCGTCATGATGCCGACGATGCGATCGCCGGGAACGGCGCCGCCGTCGGGCGCAAACCGCACCGGCAAATCGGTGTTGATGCCACGGATCGGAATTGCCGGACTGCTCTCGGCTTCGTCGGGCACCTTGAACTTCACCGCCCTCGCCCAGCGCAAGCCGAACCAGCCGCTTTCCGCCTTGGGCGCCGTCGGCGTGACGCGCTCGTCCTTGTAATCGGGATACATCGCGCGCGCGACATTCGACGCCTTCATCTCGCCGCGGCCGACTGCCGACATCACATCTTCGATGGAGGCGCGCGCCAGCCGCGGCAGCGCGCCTTGCAGCTTGTCGTCGGAGTATTCGATCTTGGCGCGCGTAAACAGCCGCTCGACGATGCCGCGGCCCAAGCCCGAATATTGATTTCGTACCGCGTCGCGCGTGGCGCGGCGGATGGCGTCGCGGGCCTTGCCGGTGACCACAATCGATTCCCAGGCGCTCGGCGGGACGGTTTGCGCCTTCGAAGTGAGGATCTGCACCTCGTCGCCGTTCTGCAACGGCGCGCTCAACGGGCCGATCTTGCCGTTGATCTTGGCGCCGATCGCCATATTGCCGACGTCGGTATGCACGGCGTAGGCGAAATCGATCGGCGTCGCACCGCGCGGCAGCGCGATCAGCTTGCCCTTCGGAGTGAAGCAAAACACCTGATCGTGAAATAGTTCGAGCTTGGTGTGCTCGAGAAATTCTTCCGGGTTAGAGCCTTCGGCCAAAAGCTCGATGGTGCGCCTCAGCCACGCATAGGCACTCGATTCGCGCGACAAAAGTTCCGTCGGCGAGCCGAGATTGTCCTTGTAAAGCGCATGCGCGGCGATGCCGTACTCGCCGATCTGCTGCATGTCGCGGGTGCGGATTTGCAGCTCGACGCGCTGCTTGCCGGGGCCGATCACCGTCGAATGGATCGAACGGTAATCGTTCTGCTTCGGCGTCGAGATGTAGTCCTTAAAACGACCCGGCACGACCGGCCAGGACGTGTGCACGATGCCGAGCGCCTGATAGCATTCGGCGACATTGCCGACGACAACGCGGAAACCGAAAATATCGGAAAGCTGCTCGAAGCCGACGGCCTTCCTCTCCATCTTGCGCCAGATCGAATAGGCGCGCTTGCGCCGGCCGGAAACCTCGGCGGTGATGCCGCGGTCGGCGAGTTTTTTGGCGAGCTGCTGCTCGATCTCGGTGATCCAGGCGCTGGATCGCGCGGCGAGCGTCTCGAGCCGTTCGGTGAGCACCTTGTAGGCATCCGGATTGAGTTCGCGGAACGCCAGATCTTCGAGTTCCTCGCGCATCTCCTGCATGCCCATGCGGCCGGCCAAAGGCGCGTAGATTTCGAGCGTCTCGTCGGCGGTGCGCCGGCGCGCCTCGGGCGGCTGATGCGACAGCGTCCGCATGTTGTGCAGGCGGTCGGCGAGCTTGATGAGCAGGACCCGCA
This sequence comes from uncultured Alphaproteobacteria bacterium, assembly GCA_963743395.1. Classification (GTDB taxonomy): domain Bacteria; phylum Pseudomonadota; class Alphaproteobacteria; order Rhizobiales; family Xanthobacteraceae; genus BOG-931. The sequence goes on along the minus strand of CAVUPV010000013.1, from coordinate 528,231 downwards.
CGTCGTCGGCAATGGCGAGCAGAAGCTTGCGCAGGTTTTCGGCCTGCTTGGCCTCCTTGGAGACGAGCTCAAGCCGCTTCAATTTGGTCAGGCCTTCGACCAGCAGTCCGATCTCACGGCCGAACACGCGGTCGATTTCGGCGCGGGTGGCGTCGGTGTCCTCGATCGTGTCGTGCAGCAGCGCTGCAGCGATAGTGGCGTCGTCAAGCTTGAGGTCGGTGAGAATGGCCGCCACTTCGAGCGGGTGCGAGATATACGGATCGCCCGAGGCGCGCTTCTGCTTGCCGTGCGCCTTCATGGCATAGACGTAGGCGCGGTCGAGCAGGTCCTCGTCGGCTTTCGGATTGTACTGCTTGACCCGGTCGACCAGCTCGAATTGCCGCATCAGACGCTTGCGCGTCTTCGGCGGCGGGGCCTCGCCGTCGATCGGCACCAGATTGGGGCCGCGCGCCGCCGCCAGCCGGGAACGGGGCTGGTTCTGCATGCGCGGCAGATCGATCGGCAGACGCGCCATGGTCGTCCTTGGCCGCCCCGGTTCCGCCCAGAGAGTCGGCCAAGGCTGCTACAAGAATATCATGGAGGTACGCGGAAGCCACAAGGCGAGCGGTGAACCGAAGCAACGACGCCCGGGGGCAGGATCTGACGTGGTTAATGAAAGCCCGAACGGCGGGGCCGCCGATACGGGTTTTATTCCTCGTCGTCGCCGGTGTCGGGCTCCGGCTGACTTTCGGGTGGGGTGAGGCCTTCCAGGCCCTTGAGCAGCTCTTCTTCGGACATGCGGTCGGTGGTGACGTCGGTGTCGTCGGCATCGGCCCCGGTGCCGGGTGCGCCGATAAGCGGGACCGCCTCGGGCTCGGGCTCGTCGACCTCGACGTATTTCTGCAGGGAATGGACCAGTTCTTCCTTGAGGTCACCGGGCGAGACCGCCTCATCGGCGATTTCGCGCAACGCCACGACCGGGTTCTTGTCGTTGTCCCGCTCGACGGCAATCTGCGTGCCGGAGGAGATCATGCGCGCGCGATGGCTGGCAAGCAGAACCAGATCGAACCGGTTCTCGACCTTGTCGATGCAGTCTTCAACGGTGACGCGGGCCATTGAGCGAGGTTCCTCTGCTTGCCGGGTTCCGAAATCGATTGTTCCGCAATGTGGCGCTTAAGTAACGTTCCGGGCGCTCAAGCGCAAGTCCGATTTTTCCTTGTGATTTACGGCCTTTGATTTTTAACTTGGCGGCCGCACAAGGCTCTGTTACCCAAAATTTTGGGAACCTGATCGCGGCGTCCCGAATTATACTTTCGGGAAAGCCGCGACGGCGTACCGCAGCGCTTTCGCCGCGCCGAGCTTGCTAGGGCACTGCGTGGCGATTGCGCTTCGACCGTCGAAGGCTTCCGATGGCGAGAACTTAGATTTAAGAGAGCCGGTATCGTCTCATCCATTGCGATCGATACGGTCTCATCACGATAACAGTCACGAGAGTCACACAGGTCACGAGAGTCACCATGTCGACACAGATCGAAAAAATCGCGCTATTCATTGACGGCGCCAATCTTTACGCCACGGCAAAATCGCTCGGCTTCGACATCGACTACAAGCGGCTGCTGCGCGAGTTCCAGTCGCGCGGTTATCTGGTGCGCGCGTTCTACTACACCGCGGTGATCGAGGATCAGGAATATTCCTCGATCCGGCCGCTGATCGATTGGCTCGACTACAACGGCTATACGGTGGTCACCAAGGCGACCAAGGAATTCGTCGATCAGACCGGCCGGCGCAAGGTCAAAGGCAACATGGATATCGAGCTTGCGGTCGATGCCATGGAGCTCGCGCCGCACATCGATCAGATGGTTTTGTTCTCCGGCGACGGCGACTTCCGCTCGCTCGTCGAGGCCGTGCAGCGCCGCGGCGTCCGCGTGATCGTGGTCTCGACCGTCTCGACCCAGCCGCCGATGGTCGCCGACGAGCTGCGCCGCCAGGCCGATCAGTTCGTCGATATCGTCGAGCTGCGGTCCAAAATCGGCCGGGATCCGTCGGAGCGGCCGATGCGCGAACCCAGGGAGCCGCGCGATGCCGGCCACACGCCGCAATTCCTCCAGCGTAGCCCGACCTCGCAGCGCGTCGAAGTCGAGGACGAATTCGAAGAAGATTAGTCGTCGGAGGGCGGAACGATGCCGCGTCCGAGCGGAATGCCCGGCCGCGATTGCCCGCGCTGTCCGCGGCTCGTCGCCTTTCGTCAGGATTGGCGCCAGCGTGAACCGGATTGGTTCAATGCGCCGGTCGATTCATTCGGCCCGAACGACGCGCGTGTTTTGATCGTAGGCCTTGCTCCCGGGCTGCGCGGCGCCAACCGCACCGGCCGCCCGTTCACCGGCGATTATGCCGGCGACCTGCTCTACGCGACGCTGCAGGAATTCGGCTTCACCCGCGGCCATTATCGGGCCGATGCCGACGACGGCTTCGAACTCGTCGATTGCCGCATCACCAATGCAGTGCGCTGCGTGCCGCCGGAAAACAAGCCGACACCCGCCGAGATCGCGACTTGCCGCGATTTTCTGGTCGCCACGCTCAAGGACATGAGCAAACTGCGCGCCATCGTCACGCTTGGCCGCATCGCGCACGAAACATTCCTCGCAGCGCAAAACGCGAAGCGGCGGGATTATCCCTTCAGCCATGGCGGCGCGCACGCGCTGGGCGGCATTACTCTTTTCAATAGCTATCACTGCTCACGCTACAACACCAATACCGGCGTGCTCACCCCGGCAATGTTCCGCGCTGTCTTTACGCAAGTGCGCAAGCTGCTTGATGGCAATCCCTAATCTGTCATGTCGCAGATGACGACATCAGACATAGATCGAGCTTTCGTATCGGCCGCTGCCCATCTCGCTGCGCGGGAAAATGCCGTGGCGCTCGATCCAGCCGAAGGATTCCTCAAACACTTCTTTCGAATAGGGTTCGAAGACCAGCCGCTCGCCGGGACCCCAGCGCCGCGTATCCATCTGATCGCGGAAGCGCGCCGGAAACTCCTTGCCGTAATAATGCGTGTAAAGCTCGGGCCGCAGATCGATGTCGCGCTGGGCGCGGCGCAGCCCACGGAAATATTTGCGCACGTCCTCCGGCTCCGGTGTGCCGGTGACCATCGACGCCATCATGAAAGTGGTGTCGATGACTTTGCGAAAGCCGAGCTGCTCGGCAAAATAGTACGGCCCGCTGAACAGTGACGCCGCCGGCACCTTGCGATCGACCAACAGCTCCATGCGGCTGAATAACAGGCCGTCGTTGAACGACAGTTTTATCTGGTCCGGCTTGAGGTACTGTTCGAGCCCCTGAATGGTGGCGTAATGGCTGCCGGACTGATAGCCGACCGAGATCGGCACATGGGCGAGATCGGCGGGCGTCTTGATCGGCGATTCCGGCGACACGAAAACGCCGCACGGCGACACCGAATAGCAATCGGCGTACAGCTTGCCGTGGCCGTTCGACGCAGCGACGTTCATCGTCCAGTGACAGGCGGCGCTGACATTGCAGGTGCGACCGGCTTCGAGGGTCTGATAGGCACCGACCTTGTTGCCGATGTGATGGCCGCTGCCCGCGCTCGAATCCATCGTCTCGCGGAATTCGTAGTCGAGGCCTTCGTCGGCGAAATAGCCCTTCTCCTCGGCGACCCATTCCTGCAGCCGAAAATGCGGCGCAACCACGAATTTCGACATTGGTTTTCTCCGCCAAACCTATTGAAACTGGAATCCGAACCTAGCGGCGACCGCGCAGCCAGGCAATGACCTCCGCGGCATTCTTGTCGGGCGGAAACACCGGGTAAAACGTCTTGACGATCGCGCCGTCGTCGATGACGAGCGCCATGCGCTTGAGCAACGTCATGCCGGAGGTGGAAAACACCGGCAACTTGAGCGCCTGGGCAAATTTCAGATCGGCATCCGACAACAGCGCAAACGGCAGGTGCAGCCGCTCGGCCGCCTCACGCTGATAGGCACTGTCTTGAGTGGAAAGGCCGTGGACGTAAGCAACGCCGAGCGCTTTGAGGTCGGCAAAATGATCGCGGAAACCGCACGATTGCGGCGTACAGCCGCGCGCGCCCGGAATGTCATCCCATCCCGGCAAAGCATCGACCCCCGGCACGCCGGTACGCGGATAGGTATAGAGGACGGTGCGGCCCTTGAGCTTCGACAGGTTCACGGCCGAACCACTGGTGGCCGGCAGCGCCAGATCGGGCAGTTTCGTGCCGGGAAGATGTTTTGCCGCGCCGTCATCCTGCGGAACCGGAATATCCGGCGGCAGAAAGGTTGGATCGTGCGCTCCGGCGGCTTCTCTCGCGCTCATAATTGCGCTCCAGGTGTTTCGTTGCCGATCATGAGTAAGACATGAATTCCATCAATGACCCGTCGGGGTCGCGAAAGTAAACGCAGGCGCCCGGACCTTTAGCGCCGAAGCGCTGCATCGGGCCGACCTCGATGCCAACATTGCAGCGGGCGACATGAGCGACCGCGTCGGCGATCGGTCCAATCCATTCGAAGCAGAGATCGCTGTTGCCGGGCGCAACCGGCAATCGCGCCACTTCGGCCGGCTTCACACCCGGCCCGTGCACATTGAGCTGCTTGTCGCCGAAGCGGTAGGCGAAACCGGCCGGCCGCTCCACAAGCTCGGCGCCGAGCACCGTCGTGTAGAACGCGTTGGAGCGCTGCCAATCGGTCACATGGATCACGCAATGGTCGAGCTGGTCGGTAGCATCTTTATCCCTTCTGCCGCATCAACCTGCCGCGCTCGCGCTCCCATGAGCGTTTCTTCTCGGTCTCGCGCTTGTCATAGAGCTTCTTGCCGCGCGCCAATGCGAGCTCGACTTTGGCGCGGCCCTTTTCATTGAAATAGAGCTTTAGCGGCACCAGCGTCATGCCTTCGCGTTCGACCGCGCCGACCAGTCTGGTGATCTGGCGTTTGTGCAACAGGAGCTTACGCGGACGCTTCGGCGTATGATTGAAACGGTTAGCCTGAAGATATTCCGGAATGTTCGAGTTGATCAGCCAGATCTCGCCGCCGCGCGCGTCGGCATAGGATTCCGCAATCGTCGCCTTGCCGAGACGCAGCGATTTGACTTCGGTGCCGGTCAGCGCGACGCCGGCCTCAAAGGTCTCGTCGATGAAATAATTGAAACGCGCCTTGCGATTGTCGGCAACGACGCGCAGCTTGCGTTCAGCTTTCGCCGCCATGTTCCGCTCAACGACTCTTGAGCAGGTCGCGGATTTCGGTCAGCAACTGCACTTCCGGGGCAGGCGCGGCCGGCGCCGGAGGTGGCGGCGTTTCCTTCAGCCGATTGATGCCTTTGATGGCCAGAAACAACACCCAGGCGATGATGACGAAATTGATCACCAGGGTGAGAAAGTTGCCCCAAGCAAGAACCGCACCCTGTTTTCTCGCATCGACAAGAGACGTTGCCGTAACCTTGGAAGACAGCGGAATGAAATAGTTGGAAAAATCCAGGCCGCCCGTGATCGCGCCGATGAGCGGCATGACAACATCGCTCACCAGCGAGTTGACGATCGCGCCAAACGCCGCTCCGATGATCACGCCGACTGCGAGATCGACGACATTGCCCCGCATCGCGAATTTTTCGAATTCTTTGAGCATTGAGGGCTCCGTCATTCATTCCGCTCGTCCGCGCGTAAGCGGGGATCCAGCCGCTGGATTCCTGCTTCCGGGGGAATGAGCGGAGATTGCCGACTTCAGTTGATCAGACCGGCATGGACCATCGCCTGGCGAACCGCGATCTGGGCCTTCTCCGTCGCCGGCACCATCGGCAGGCGCAGCGCGTTGGCACATTTGCCAAGCAGCGACAGCGCATACTTGACCGGCGCCGGGCTCGTCTCGACGAACAGATTGACGTGCAGCGGCGTGAGCTTGTCCTGAAGTTTCAGCGCCGCGGCGAAATCGCCCTTCAGACAGGCCGCCTGGAATTCGGCACACAGTCGCGGTGCCACATTGGACGTCACCGAGACGCAGCCGTGGCCGCCATGGGCCATGAAACCGAGCGCGGTGATGTCCTCGCCGGAGAGCTGATTGAAATCCTCGCCCATTGCGGCGCGCTGCTGCGACAGCCGCGCCATGTTCGCTGTCGCATCCTTGACGCCGGCAATGTTCTTTAGCTCATACAGCCGCTTCATGGTGTCGACCGACATGTCGATCACCGAGCGGCCCGGAATGTTGTAGATGAGAATTGGGATACCGATGGCGTCGTTGATCGCCTTATAGTGCGCGTGGAGGCCATCCTGGGTCGGCTTGTTGTAATAGGGCGTGACCACCAGCACGGCATCGGCGCCGGACTTTTCGGCATGCTGCGCCAGATCGATCGCCTCTTTGGTCGAGTTCGATCCGGCGCCGGCGACAACCGGCACCCGGCCGCGCGCCTGTTCGACGCACCACTCCACCACGTCCTTGTGCTCGTCATGCGACAGCGTCGGGCTCTCGCCCGTCGTGCCGACCGGCACGAGGCCGTTGGTGCCCTCCGCAATCTGCCACTCGACGAGGTCCCGGAACGCTTTCTCGTCGACGGACCCGTTCTTGAACGGAGTGACGAGCGCGGTGAATGAGCCTCGAAAACGGGTCTTGGCGACCATGGCACAATCCGTGAGGTTGTGGCGCCCGGCATATCGCAGACCGAGGCCTGCGGCAACGGCACCACCAAAGGCCAATAAATATCGGGTTGGGCAGGCGTGCGCAACCGTCCAGCTTACGTACCCTGGCCTTGCGTTGCCTGGACTTGCGGCGGGTATCTGACGTTGCTGACGGCCGTCGCCAACACCGGAAAGCGCTTGAGCAGGGAGCAATTCTCTTCTTCCAATTTCCGCCTATACGGCCCGACGACGTGTTCGAACAGCACGGCCTTGCTTCGGCCGCCCCGGTGCGAGACGAGTATGTGAGCCTTGCCGTCCGGATCCATTTGCGTCGAGGCGAAGTGAAAGAACACCAGCGGGTCGTCGTCGATCATTACCGCGTCGTTCTTCATCCGAATGATGTAGTTGTGAATATTCCAGTTCGCCAAATTGAACCCCTTGTGTTCGATGACTTTCAAGGAAGGGAATCGGCTCGGCCAGGTATCGAGATATTTCTGATCGCCGAAACGTCCCTCCTCCACTCTGTCGTAACACCATGCCGTGCAATCCGCCTTGTAGGCATTCAGACAATCGAGCCCTTCCGGGCAGCGCCGGTAGGTTATCCACGCGACATTGAAGAGTCCGTAGATTTCATGGTTTCGAAACTCGAACGAAAATCGGTGTGGCGTGATGGCGACCGATGCGTCGCCGAAGGAATTGAGCACGGGACTGGGCGACGTGAAGAAATAAAGGTCGCCGTCAATGTAACTGATCCGGTCTGCATTCGTATGCGCGAACAGATAATGCGGAAGAAACGGCGACAGCGTGAAGTAATACTCGATCAGCGTTCGCGTCGACTTGATCGCCGCCAGCTCGGGATAAGCGGCTTCCAGTGTCGCCACCGGAATGATCTCGACGTGGTGTAATGCAAGTTCGCGCATGATCTTTTCGCAAGGCTCGGAAAGAGCCAGAACATAGATCGGAGTCTCGGCATCGAACCGGCGCAGCGATTGGATCGTCAGCACCGCGCGGCTCAGATAGTTGTGATCGAAATAGGTGCAGTAAATATCGCTCATTCTCATTTTGCGCGCGCATGCGCGCGCTCCAGCACAGGGCCAAAAATCTCGTTTGCGTATTGGCGGGCGGCGGGACTGAGGATTTTCTCCGACGATCCGCCGTGCATTCTCCCGACAAAACGGTAACCGCGGGCATAACCTTTCGCCAAAAACGGCCGATAGAATATGCCTGAAGTTTGCTTGTCGATCTCTTCGGATTCCAGCTTGCGCATATTGTCCGGCCTGCCGGCCTCGATCGCCGCGGCGATGCGCTGATCGGTTGCCTGGCGGCCGAGGAATCCGAGAATGCGTCGCAGCTCTTCCAGTGGCCGCGCCTTGAGTTGTTCATAGCGGACGACAAGAAGCGGCAACTCCGTTTGATCTAGCCACGACGCGACGTTTTGCTTCCAGCTTCCTGCCCACGGATACGCCATCCCGCCGCTGGCCAGCCATTGCTGGGCAAAGCGCTGGAAGAGTGCTGCATCCTGCGCCGGAGACGCATCGAGGAGCCCGTCTTCGCCGGTCAAATGCTTGAAGTCCCAGACCGACATCATGACGTCGATCGGATCGCGAAACAGATAGACGGTGCGGCTTGCACGCTGCCGCAGCGGCACCTGGGAGGTGAAGGGAAAGTAAATCTTGACGTAGCGCGGCACATCGCTCTGCTGGGGGACCCGTGCCAGGCTTTCGTGCAGGTCGAAGATATAATCACTATCAATCAGCCGAGCGTCCTGCGGACGATCGAACAGAATGTGAAACAGCATGAAGTTGAGATAGGTGATGCCCGACTTCGGGAAGGCGGCTATGTACGTTATGTCTTTCGTGCCTTGCATATTGGTATCCCCGGGCGAGTCAGCTCCGTGCATCTATGAGCGGCTGGAGGCATATAACGGGTTGCATCGGGGCATGGAAAGTCCCTCAAAAACGGGCGGCTCGTCTCGACGTTGCGGTGGCTGTCGGCGCAGCTGAGGACGACGCTCGCGCCTTTGTGGACATGGCCAGGCAACTGACCGATTGGTATTGTCCGCGGCCCGTATTGTAGAATCCAGTCGGACGAAGACCCGGCGTTCCGCCAACCTCGACATCGAGATTATGATCAGAGTCCAATTTTTTGACGGGGCGGCCGGAGTACGCGCCCTGGCGCCGGCATGGCGATCGCTGACGGCCCAATTGCAATCCAGGCGACATTTCCATCATGTCGAATGGCATCTTGCCCTTACCGAGACGTTTGAACGTCACAACCTCGTGTCACTGCGCTGCGCCGCCGTATTCTCTGATGACAATCTCGTTGCGGTCTTTCCCTTTCGATTCATGCGGATGCAGTTGGGCCCGATCCAATTAAACGCCTTACGACTTGCTTCGGATCACATAGACGCTGCCACGGCGCGAGATTTTGTTCTCGCACCCGGCTTGGCGGAAACCGGTTTCTTCCAGGGATTTGTAAAGTATATGGCCGAACATGATGCATCGTGGGATATCATGGAATTGCCGGGGATACTGGAGGACTCGGTTGCCGCAAAAGCCGTCAAGCATTGTTCGGAACTGCCCGTTCTGCAGGCGCCTGGCGGTGCGTGGGGGCGCGTTGAATTCATATCATCCGCCGAGGACAACCAACCGCTCAATCGCCTGACTAAGGGCTTCAAACAAAATCTACGGACCGCGCATAACAAGCTGAAGGCCGAACAGGTAGCATTCGAAACCGCCCGCGCAGAGCACGATCTCCTCAGGTTCCTACCTGAGTTTCTAAAGGTTAAATCATCCGGCTGGAAAGGAGAACTGGGAACGAGCGCACTCAAGGACCCCGCAACCGGTACATTTCTACGCCATTTGATAAGTCACTTCGCCCCGATAGGCGGCTGCGAAATTCGTCTCATGCGAATCGGCAATGCTGCAATCGCCACCATGTTCGGCATCGTTACCGACAATATCTGGTACATTTTTCGAATCGGCTACGACGAGGCGTATCATCGTGCATCGCCCGGCCACCTCATCATTGAGAATCTGCTCAAGGAAAGAACCTCGAATAAATCATTCCAGGTCGTCACGCCATATAACGCGCCGCCCTGGTTTGGCGCCTGGAAGCCGGATGGCATTCTGCAAATTTTCAATGCATATCTATTTCGTCCATCGCCGGACGGTCTCAAGCTTGCCAAACAAGTCGCGACGATTATGCAAGGCGCCAATCAGCAAGCATAAACTTCCGCCGAAGGTGAAGGGAGAGCGCTCGTGGACGACAGAACCAAATACCGTGATACTTGGGCGGAAGCCAAGCAGGTGGCTCTTGCAGACGTCTTCCGGGTTTCCGCGACAGTAACAAATGAAATAGGCCGCGGCACCGCGGAGCTCCAACGGCTCGTTCAACAGCTGGGGGGCTCGATATCGTTTCGAGATTTTTATGCGGGCGTCGAGAGGCTGGCCGAGGTTAGTCGCGGCATCGCGTATAATGCGCACAATCTGAAGGTCCTCTGCGACTTTCAGATTCCTCCGGCGACGCTATTCACGGATCATTACATCAATCAATTTCTCCTAATGTCGACACAAAAGCGGACCTGGTGGCTGGAGGGGCCGGCGTTTTGCGGCCTCGCCATCGAACCGGGCGCAAGAATCTTAGACCTCGGATGCGGCACCGGCTACTACACGGATGTCTTCTTTTCGCCTTTCGCGGCCGAGATTGTCGCCGTTGACATCGATGCGCGCGCCATTGAAACGGCGCGACGCCTGCACCAGGCAAAGAATATCCGATACGAGGTGATGGATTTCAGGGCGACGTTACCCGCGGGGCCATTCGACGTGATCGTTTGGACGCCGACCATTTTTGCCTACACCCCCGACGACGTGGAGGCATTAATGGGAAAACTCCGCGGCGTCATGGCAGATAACGCGCGGCTCTGTGGCTTCACATGTGTAGAGACTAACCAGAGCGGTCGCGAAATTCTTTGGCATGATATGCCGAGTCTTGCCGAACGCCTGAAGCAGTACTTCACCAATGTGCGTGCGTTCGAGCGCACCCATCCGACGGTTCAGCCGCCTCGGCACGAATTATTTTTCTTCGCGTCCGACGGACCGCTGCCTTTTGACGCGCAATGGCCGCATAGCGTACGATTGTAGTCACGCAATAGAGGACAGTATGGCCTACGATATGCAATCGGTTTCGTTGGTGAAAGATATTGGCGCGGCGGTGCCGACATTCCCCTTCATCAAATTTAACGCGAGCCCGGCACTGCAGACGCGAAAATTCGAGGAGCTGTTGGCCTGCGTGCGGGATTTCATGCTCATGGCCGGTTTGCCAGCCACGGAGTCGATCGCCGATCTCAAAGAATATTTCCAAGCGATGAGCAATAACAGGGCGTTCGGGGCTTCTGGAACCACGCATGGCAATGGAACGATTTGGCTGTTTCTGCTGGCGCGCGCATTGAAGCCTAAAGTCATTGTAGAAAGCGGTGTCTTTCACGGTTCGTCGCTTTTCACTTTCAAAAGCGCCATTCCGCAAGCGAAGATATTCGCCTTTGATGTCAATTTCGGCGCGCTGATGTCGAGGCTGGAGGGGGTCGATTATCGCCAGCATGATTGGGGAACGGACGACGTACGGGCAGAGGATCCGTCCGATTTGTGCTTTTTCGACGATCACATCAATAACTGCATGCGCGTACGCCAGGCCTATGACCGGGGCTTCAGACATGTCGTCGTGGACGATGCGCCTGATATCGGTGAAATGCATCAGTTCCGCTATCCCGCGGTTCCGTCGATTGCAATGATCGAAAATGACAAATGGGCCGACGGAGATAGTGTCGAATGGAATTGGAATGGCCGGCGTCTGCACTACACCTTTAAGATCGCCGACACGTTCGGAGCCAAGGATATTATTGAGGCGGCATATCGCTTCCCCAGCCTTAGGCGATGGACGGGGATGGAGGATTCCTTCCACTATTATGTTCGGCTGAAAGCTGCGAAATGAGACCCCCGAACCGCGGCGGCGCTTGCGCAGGGTGCCTGAGATTTTCTCGGTCCCACCCCGCCGGCTGAATTCGCGAAGCCTGAACTCATTGTCTGGCCGATAAAGCTTCCAGGCTGTCCGGCAACTCGCTACACTCCCGCCGTTCAGCAGTAATCATCGTTGAATTGCCTCGCGGCAATGACCGGGCACGGTTGGGACGATCGAATATGGCGACGCAAAGGGATCGCGCAACGCACAAAAACTCGTTCGATGTCGTTCGTCTCCTCGCCGCGCTCGCGGTGCTGGTTTCGCATTTTTACGGAATGTCCGGCAGAGGCGACCCGCTGGACGGCTTGTGGGGGACCGATGAGGACCTGGGCGGCTTTGCCGTCCTGATCTTCTTCGGGATCAGCGGATATCTCATCACCGAAAGCATATTGAATGGCGCTACGCTGAAGTTCTACAGCGCATCGCGATTATTGCGCATTTACCCGGCACTGATCGTCTGCCTGGTCGTGTGCATCGTCGCCGGCGTATTTCTGACCGGCCTGACTCTCGACGGTTACTTTTCCGCGCAAACGGCACAATTTTTCTTCGGCAATGTGTTTCCGTTCTTTTGGCAGGAGCAACGGACGCTGCCCGGCGTATTCGTGCCGCCGTGGAACGCCATGAACGGTCCGCTTTGGACGATCAAATACGAGTTGGCCTGCTATGCTGTGACGCTGAGCGTATTTTTATTCCCCCAGGCCCGGCGTCGTTTCGTCTTTATGGCGTTGTGCGCCCTGGCGGTCATCATTTGGCTCGCGCCGATCGACGCTTGGCAGATTCCGCCGGCGTCGACGCTGAGCAGCAGAGTTCTGCGTTTTGAATATTTCAATATGGGCTTCTTTCGGTACTACGCAGCCATTTTCTTCCTGGCGGCGGTGGCGCGTGTGGTGGTCGCGAATGCGCTGTACCGATGGTTTGGAATTTTTCTCTTCATGGGCGTCGTGCTCGTTTTGGCAACTGGAACGCCGCTTGGATCGCTGGCGATCTACGCCACGATTGCGCTCGGCGGAGTTTATGTCGGCTGCTCGCCGCTATTGTATTTCAACGGTCTTTATCGCCGGAAGCTTGGCGACCTTTCCTACAGCACCTACCTGTACGGTTGGCCGATCAGCATCTTGTATTTGATGTCGCTTTATCCGCACATCGGTTTTTGGCCGACAGTCATCGCCGCGGCGGCGACAACTCTCTGTTTGGCGTATGTGTCGTGGCATCTTGTTGAACGGCGGGCACTGCGCTGGAAGCGTTTCGTCTCCGCCAATTCGCCCGTCGTTCCGGCGAGAACCGTCGGCGGCTTTGCCAATCGCGCCCAGCCGGCGCCGGCGGATTTGAAGTAATACCGCTTCAAACGGCTGCGGAGGCGGTTCCTCCTTCGGGCCGCGTGGCGTTCGGCCCCGCTTTTGCCGCAAAACTGTAAAAAGTCCGGCCAGCTTTCGCGGGTTAGGGTTTTTTCAATCTACCCGACCGAAGACATCGGCGGGGTATGACGGCAATAGGCCGCCGCGGGAGGAAACGTGCTGGTATTTCGACCCACTCTCCTGTTTGCCGCCACGCTGATCGGCGCCGTGCTCCTCGCCGATGGCGACGCGCTGGCGGTCGATCCCCAGGCGACGGCCGGCGCCATCCCGCTGCCGCGGCAACGCCCGGCGAACAAGACCGTCACGGCGCATCCGACGAATCATCAAGTGCAAAAGCCGGCGTCGAGATCGGCGCCGCTTTCGATTGCGCCTGCGACATCAGGCGCCGTGACGCCCATCGCGGCCGAGCCGGCCAATGCGGCGCGGCAGCCGTTCTTGCCCCAAACCACGCCGCTGCTGCGACCCGCCCAGCCGTTCGCCATAGCGCCGACTGCAACGACGACGCCAATGGACCTCTCCGCCGTCAAACAGGCCGTCGATCTCGTCGGCAAGAACCGGCAGGACGAAGCAACCAATGTCGAGGGCACGATCACCGATCCGCTGGCGCGTAAGCTCGTGGAATGGGCGATCCTGCGCAGCGAGGACGGCTCCAGCGATTTCTCACGTTACACGGCGTTCATCAGCGCCAATCCGAGCTGGCCGAGCATCGGAACCTTGCGGCGGCGCGCCGAAGGGGTGATGTGGCAGCAGCAGGTCGACCCGCAAGTCGTCATCAACTTCTTCGCCAGCGAGCCGCCGCACACCGCGAAAGGCCACTTCGCGCTGACGCGTGCGCTACTGACGCGCGGCGACACCGCCGGCGCCGCGGCGGCGCTGCGCGAGACCTGGCGCAATGACGCCTTTTCGGCCGATCTCGAGGACCAGGCGCGTCAGATTTTCGCCGGCCTGATCACGCCGGCCGACGACCAGGCGCGCATGGACGCGCGTCTTTATGCCGAAGACGACGATGCGGGTTTGCGCGCCGCGCACCACCTCGACGCGACCGCGCTTTTCGTCGCCAAAGCGCGCGCCGCCGTCATCAACGACGCCGGCAACGCCAAAGCGTTGCTTGAGGCCGTGCCGGAGGCCGCACGCCACGATCCCGGCTACGTGTTCAGCCGCATTCAGTGGCTGCGGCGCGAGGACAAAATCCCCGAGGCCGCGCAGTGGATGATCACGGCGCCGCACGATCCGGCAAAATTCGTCGATGTCGATCAGTGGTGGGTCGAGCGGCGGCTGATTGCCCGCAAGCTCCTCGATCTCGGCGATGCCAGAACGGCCTATGAGGTCGCCAACGGCGCTGCCGCGCCGGCGAGCGAAAATTACCGCGCCGAGCAGCATTTTACCGCCGGCTGGATTGCGCTGCGTTTCCTGCACCAGCCGGCGATTGCGCTTGCGCATTTCGCCCGCATCGCCGACGGCGTCGTCAATCCGATCACGCTCGCCCGCTCGTTCTATTGGCAGGGCCGCGCCACCGAAGCGCTCGGGCGCGATCAAGATGCGCGGGCGCTCTACGAAGTGGCAGCGCATTATCCGACCGCTTATTACGGCCAGCTTGCGCGAGCGCATCTCGGCCTCGATGAGGTCACTCTGCGCGCTCCGCCGGAACCGGCCGCGGGGGCCAGCCCGCTCGAGCTGGCGCGCGCCTTCGATGTTCTTTACGCCATCGACAACCGCGACCTCATCGCCGTCATGGCCGCGGACCTTGGCGATAAAGCAACCGATACCGCCGCGCTGGCCACGCTCGCCGACATCGCGACGCGCCACAATGACGCGCGCGCGACGCTGTTGATTGGCAAAGCCGCCCTGAGCCGCGGCCTGCCGTTCGAGCACTACGCCTTTCCCGATTTCGGCGTGCCGAGCTATCAACAGATCGGGCCAGCGGTCGAGCCGTGCGTTGTTTATTCAATCGCCCGCCAGGAAAGCGCTTTTAATCCGCAGGTTGTCTCCAGCGCCAATGCGATCGGCCTGATGCAGGTTACCCCGGACGCCGGCCGCGACACCGCCAAGCGGTTTGGCGTGACGTTCGATCGGCGCCGGCTGGCCGACGATATCGTCTACAATGCCCAGCTTGGCACGGCCGAACTCGGCAACGAGATCGCGAGCTGGCGCGGCTCTTATATCCTCGCCTTCGTCGCCTACAATGCCGGGCCGCGCCGCGCCCGCGAGTGGATCGAGCAATACGGCGATCCGCGCGACCCCAAAGTCGATCCGGTCGACTGGATCGAGCGCATCCCGATTTCGGAGACGCGCAACTACGTCCAGCGTGTTGTCGAGAACATGCAGGTCTATCGTGCTGTGCTCGAAAACAATCCCAAGCTTTCGATCGAGGCCGACCTGCGCCGCGGCGGTTAGGTTGAATGGCTCTATCTAGTTGATCCGATCGACCGCGAAAGGTTGCGGCCGCTCGCCCTTTTGATAGCGCTGCCACATCGTCACATACGCGGCCTCGATATGCCGGGCGGAGCGCTCGGTATCAAACAAAGGATAGGCCACGCGGTTGCGCGCCAGCCGCTCCTTGAGCGCCGCAAGGTACAACTCCTCGCCGGCAAGCCTGCGCGCCAAGGCCTCATAGTCTTGCAAGGAGTGCGTGATCAATTCGTCGAGCCCGATCGCTTTGAGCAAGCTGGCGGCGACGCGGCCCGCGAAGGTGGCGCCGAGACAGCTCAGCACCGGAACGCCGGCCCACAGCGCGTCGCTGGCCGTCGTGTGCGCGTTATAGGGCAACGTATCGAGAAACAGATCGGCATGGCGCTGGCGCGCCAGGTGATCGGCCACTTCCGCCGTCCTCGGCGCAAATATCAGCTGCCGCGCCGGTACGCCGCATCGTTCCGCCTCGCGGCGTAGATTGGCTTGGGCGACCGGATTGACCTCGCTCAGCCAAAGAACGCTATTGTCTCCGGCCCTTAGCAGTCGCATCCAAATCTGGAAAATCTCCGGCGCGATCTTGTAGGAATTATTGAAGCAAGAATACACGAAGCCATTGCCGGGCAATCCGCATTCCCGGCGCGTGGGCGCGCGGTCGGCGATGGCCCGGCGGCTATCATTGACGAGGAAGCTGTCGGGCAACCAAACAATTTTTTCCGTGTAGTAGGCGCGGTGATCTTCGGGGATGATTGTCGAATCGGCGAGAACATAGTCCATGTAGTCGGCGCCGGTCGTCCCTGAATAGCCGACATAACTGACCTGGATGGGCGCGGCTCGCCGCGCCAGGACGCCGGCGCGGCTTTGCGCGGTATATCCCATGAGATCGACCACGATATCGATTTCTTTCCGCCGAATGAGAGTCGCGACGTCGTGATCGCTGAGTTTATCGACATCGATGAAATGTTCGAACGCGCGCTTTATTCTGTCTCGCGTCGCCGAATCCTGATCCGGCCCAAACGATAGCGCCGTCGTTTCAAAGCGCGACTTGTCATGGTGCTCGAAAAGACCGGCCATGAGGTAGGCAACGGGGTGCTCCCGGAAGTCGGCCGACAGATAGGCTACTCGAATGCGATCGCGCGAATAGACGTTACCAGCCCACATCGGCGGGAAAGCCGGCTTGTGCCGGACGAACTCCGTGGCGCATTGCAACTGATCGGCGGGCGACGACGGGATGGCGAAGAACGTGAACGGCACGCTCAAAGTCTGCGCTGCCCTCGTCATCGATAAAACTTGGGCAATATCCGCTTCCAGATCCGTCCAGTCGCACAGATTGAGCTTCGCAAAAAGCCGAAAGCTTGCGGTAAAGTCGAGGGTAGGATCGAGCGCTAACGCCCGGTCATAGGCAGCGAACGCATCGTCAAACCGCTTGAGCTCGACCAAAAGAGTGCCGCGGCCATGCCACGTTTCGGCGAGATCGGGATCCAACGACAGTGCCCGGTCGTAGGCGGCGAGCGCATCCTGGTAACGATTGAAGGCAAAAAGCACATTGCCGCGGCCGAGCCATGCTTTGGGCAGTCCGGGATCCAAGGACAGCGCCCTGTCATAAGCGATGCCGGCATCGTCGTACTGCCCGAGCTCGAAGAAAACTCCGCCACGGCCAAGCCACGCTGCCGCGAGGTCAGGCTCGATCGCCAACGCTCTGTCATAGGCGGCCAGCGCTTCGTCGCGGCGTTTAAGACGAAGAAACACGTTGCCGCGGCCAAGCCATGCGTCAGCCAGGTCGGGCTTGAGAGCCAGCGCCCTGTCGTGGCCAGCCATGGCCTCGTCATACTGCTTGCGTTCGGAAAAGACATTGCCGCGGCCGAGCCACGCGTCGGCTAGGTCGGATTTTAGTGCCAGCGCCTTGTCATAGGCAGCCATGGCCTCGTCATACTGTCTGCGTTCGAAAAAGACGTTGCCGCGGCCGAGCCACGCTTCAGCGAAGTCCGGCTTCAACGCCAACGCCCGTTCGAAAGCGGCTGCAGCATCTTCGTAGCGACTGAGTGCGCTGAACACCTTGCCGCGGCCATGCCACGCTTCAGCAAGCTCTGGCTTTAACGCCAATGTCCGGTCGTAACCAGTCAACGCATCGTCATACTGTTCAAGTTCGAAGTGGATATTGCCGCGGCCTAGCCATGCTTCGGCAAGATCGGGTTTGAGTGCGAGAGCGTCAGCGAAGGCAGAGGATGCTTCGTCGTGGCGCTTAAGCATAGTCAAGGACCTGCCTTTATTGCAGAACGCTTCTCCATATTGAGGGTTGATCTTTAGGGCTCGATTGAAATCCTCGATCGCCTCTGCATGACGCTCTAAATCGTTGAAAACGGCGCCGCGGTTACTCCACGTTTCGGCAACGGCGGAATTGACTGCCAAGGCCCTAGTAAAACACTCCAACGCCTCGGCCGGGCGTTTGAGAGCCTTAAGCACCAGACCGTAATTATACAGAGTCACTTCGGACTGAGGTTGCTGTTCCAGGGCCCGGCGGAAATACGTTTCCGCCTCGGCAAATCCGCCGAGTTGCGTCAGCACGGCGCCAAGCAAGTTGAGCGCCGCCACGTGTTTGGGGTCGGTGCGAAGAGCAGCTTTGAATAGCCGCTCGGCATCCTTGAGCTGGCCGGCCTGGAACGCCGACAATCCACGCCGGAATTTGTCAGTGTCAGTAATAGCCGTCGTCAATGATGTCCCCGACCGGATCGGATTGTCTTCGTTTGCAGCCCGTTCCGCGAACGGCAACCGATGCTGATCTGCAAGTCAAACAAAATCACGCTTCCTCGTAAATACATGAATTTATGAGAGATTTAGCTCCTTCTCCCCGACGTCATAAGATGTGGATCGGATGTGATTCCCCATAGCCGGCTGGCACTTCGCCTCGCTGATACCGTTGCCACATCGTTACATAAGCAGCCTCGATGTGCCTGACAAAACGTTCGGTATCGAACAAAGGATAGGTCGCGCGATGGCGCACCAGCCGATCCTTAAGCGCCGCCAGACGCGACTCGTCGCCGGCAAGCTTGCGCGCCAATGTCTCGTAGTCTCGCAAGGAGTGCGTGATCAATTCATCGAGCCCGACCGCCTTCAGCAAGCTCGCGGCAACGCGGCCCGCAAAAGTTGCGCCAATACAGGTCAGCACTGGAACGCCGGCCCACAGCGCGTCGCTCGCTGTCGTATGCGCGTTATAGGGCAGCGTATCGAGGAATAAATCCGCGTGCCGGTGACGGGCCAAGTGATCGGCCGGATCCGCCCTGTCGGCAAAGACCAGGCGTTCCGGCGAAACGCCGCGTTGTTCGGCCTCGCGGCGCAGGTTTGCCGCAGCTGTTGAATTTGGCGCAAACAACCAAAGCACGCTGTTTCCGGTCGCGCTCAACAGGCGCATCCAAATACCGAAAATTGCTGGCGTAATCTTGTAGACGTTATTGAAACAGCAAAAAACGAATCCGGTCTGTGGCAGCCCGCACTCCTGCCGCGTCGGCGTGCATTCGGAAATCGGCCGGTGGTTGTCGTTGACTTGATAAGAGTCCGGCAGCCAGACGACTTGCTCGCTATAAAACGCGCCATCACCCGCGGGAATGACCGTCGGATCGGCCATGATGTAATCGATATAGCTCGCCCCCATCGTTCCCGGATAACCGAGATAGTTGACCTGGATGGGCGCGGCACGGCGCGCAAGAATGCCGAGCCGCGCATTTTGCGTGTGGCCCTTGAGATCGACCGCAATATCGATTTCAAGCCGGCGAATGAGCTCGGCGATGTGCTGGTCGCTTCTGTCCCGGACGTCGACGAAGTGTTCGAATGCGTGGCTAATCCTGTGGCGCATTGGCGATTTGTCATCAGGGCCAAAGGATATCGCGGTGACATCGAATCGCGATCTGTCGTGCTGTTCAAACAATCCCGTCGCCAAATGCGCCGTTGCATGCTCGTGGAAGTCCGCCGACAGATAGGCAATACGTATCCGATCATGCGGATAGACTTCGCCTTGCCACATTGGTGGAAAAGCCGGTTGGTTTTGCACAAAGCATCCGGCGCATTGCAGTTGGGAGGCGGCCGACGCCGGCATTGCCAGGATCTTGAAAGGAACGCTTGAAAGTTTTCCATCGTCAATCGTCACCAATAGCCGCGCGGTTTCGCTTTCCAGATCCGTCCAGTCGCAGATATACAGCTTTGACGAGAGGCGCGCGCCAGCCGCATAGTCGAGGTCGGGCTTAAGCCCAACCGCCCGGTCGTATGCGGCGAGCGCATCGTCGTACCGCTTGAGGTCGAAGAAAGCATTGCCGCGGCCAAACCATGCTTCGGCAAGATCGGGGTCTGACGCCAGCGCCCGGTCGTAAGCGGCGAGAGCGCCGTCATGCTGCTTGACGTCGGCCAACACATTACCGCGGCCAAGCCAAGCGCCGGCGAATTCGCTGCGTAGGGCCAGAGCGCGGTCATAAGCGGCCAACGCATCGTTGTGCTGTCTGAGGTCGAAAAAGATATTCCCACGGCCAACCTGTGCTTCGGTCAGATCGGGCCGCAGCGCCAGGGCCCGGTCAAAGGCGGCAAACGCCTCGTCGTAGCGCTTGATCTCGCTCAAGAGGTTGCCGCGGCCGAGCCAAGATTCGGCGAGATCGGGCGCCGCGGCAAGGGCCTTGTCGTAGGCGGCAAGCGCATCGTCATAGTGCTTGAGCTCGTTGAGCACATTACCGCGGCCATGCCACGCCGCGGCAAGACCGGGATTTAGCGCCAGAGCTTTATCATAAGCGGCGAGCGCTTCATCGTAGCGCTTAAGCCCGTTGAGCGCGTTGCCGCGTCCATGCCATGCCTCGGCGAGATTGGGGCTTAGCGCCAGCGCCCGCTCGCAGGCGGCGAGCGCCTTCTCATAACGCTTAAGTTCGAACAGAATATTGCTGCGGCCGAGCCATGCTTCCGTGAAGCCTGGCGCGCGCACAAGCAGTCTGTCGACGCCGGCGAGTGCGTCGTCGTAACGCCGCAACTCCGTCAGCAGCTTTGCCCGCAACAGATGCGCTTGCGCAAAATCGGGCTTGGCGGCGACCGCCCTCTCGCAGCTCTCGATAGCCTCGGTGTTGCGGCCGAGCCGGTTGAGAACGTGCCCGCGGCCAAGCCATGGCTCGGCCAAATTCGGCTTTAGCCGCAAAACCTCGTCATAGGCTGCGAGAACACGCTGCGCATAATGCTCCGCCTCCTGGCGTCGTCCTAGTCTTGCCAAGAGGATGCTGAGCACATCCAGCGCGGGGAGATGTCCGGGTTGTGATTGAATGACCTGCTTGAATGAACGCTCGGCGGCGTCAATCTTGTCGGCCTGCATTTCCGCAATGGCGCGCCGGAAAATCTCGTCCACAGAGGATGTCATCGCCAATCAATCCACGGCCTGGACCGAGAAGCTTTCCGGCGTGCGGCCGTCAGCATGGCGTTGCCACATCATGGCATAAGCGGCCTCGATGTGGCGCGTATAGCGCCGCGTGTCGAATAGCGCACAGCTTTGGCGGTTACGCGCCAGCCTAGCCTTGACCGAGGCGAGAAGCGCAGGATCGCCGGCGAGCCGCAGCGCTATGGCCTGGTAGTCCTCGAGCGACGTTGTGATGAGTTCCGGAAGTCCGGCCGCCTTGAGCAGGCTCGCGCCGACGCGCCCGGCGAATGTCGAGCCGATACACGTCACCACCGGCAGCCCCACCCGCAGCGCATCGCTTGCGGTCGTGTGGGCGTTGTAGTGCAAAGTGTCGAGGAACAGATCCGCCTGCCGCTGGCGTGCGAGATGCTCCGCGGCGAGCGGAACGGTCGCGGCAAAGATCAAACGTTCCGGCCCTATTCCGCGGGCCTCGGCCTGCAGCCGCAAATTGTGCGTTGCCTCGGGATTGTTTTCCTTCAGCCACAGCACGCTGCCATCGACCTGTCGCAAAAGCCGCATCCAAACGTCGAAAATATCCGGATCGATCTTGAACGATTGGTTGAAACAGCAGAAGACGAACGCCTTGTCGGGCAGGTTCAATTCGGCGCGCGAAGGCGTTTGCTCCTCGATAAGCCGCGCGTCGTCATTGGGCAGGAAGCTGTCAGGCAGCCAAGCCACCTTTTCGCTGTAGAATCCGAAATCCTCGCGCGGAATAACGGTCTCGTCCGCAACCAGGTAATCATAGTAATCGGCGCCCATCGTGCCGGCATAGCCGAGATAGTTCACCTGAATCGGCGCCGGGCGCCGGGCAAAAACACCCAGTCGTCCATTGCGGGTAAATCCGTTCAAATCGACCATTATGTCGATTTCCAGCTTTTTGATGAGATCGGCGATTTCCTGATCGCTTTGCGAATGGGCGTCGATGAACCGCTCGAAGCCGCTTTTGATTCTGCGGCAAAATTCCGAATCCTGTCCCGCTTCGAACGAGATCGCGGTTACCTCGAAACGCGATCTGTCGTGATGCTCGAACAGGCCGGCCGTCAGATAGGCTACCGCGTGCTCGCGCAACTCCGACGACAGATAGGCCAGCCGAAGCCGGCTGTGCGAATAGACGTCTCCGCACATCGACTCGAAAGCCGGCTTGGATCGCACGAAGTGTTCGGCGCATTGCAACTGATCGGCGGCCGACGATGGCAATCCCAGGAGCACGAACGGCACAGCCGCCGGTCTTCCCTGTCTTACCAATGACAAGAGCTGCGTGGTCTCCGCCTCAAGATTCGTCCACTCACACATATGCAGCTTCGAATGAAGGCGAGACCCGGCCGCATAGTCGATATCCGGATTCAACATCACGGCCTTGTCGTAGGCGGCAAATGCATCCTGGTACTGTTTGCGTTCGGAAACGACGTTGCCGCGGCCAAGCCACGCGTCGGCCAGGTCGGGCTTGAGCGCCAGAGCCCGATCGATGGCAGTTAACGCCTCGTCGTATCGCTTGAGCTCGCCAAAGACGTTGCCGCGGCCAAGCCATGCCTCGCCCAGATTCGAATCGAGCGTCAGCGCCTGATCGTAGGCAGCCAGCGCATCCTGGTACTTATGCTCGAAGTAGAAGTGGACATTGCCGCGGCCAAGCCACGCTTCGGGTAAATCGGGCTTGAGCGCTAGAGCCGCGTCGTAAGCGTTAAGTGCATCGGGATGGCGCTTGAGATCGAAATTGACATTGCCACGGCCGAGCCACGCGCCAGCAAGATCGGTTTTTGAGGCTAACGCCGCGTCATAGGCCGCGAATGCTTTGTCATATTGCTCGAGGCTTCTGAATATATTGCCGCGGCCGATCCAGGCGTCGGTAAGATCGGGCTTTAGGGCAAGCGCCTTGTCGTAGGCGGCCAAGGCGTCGTCGTAATTCTTACGGGCGCCGAATATATTGCCCCGGTTAACATGCGCCTCCGCATATTGCGGCTGAAGACTCAGTACTTTCTCAAACCGTATTAGCGCGGCATCGTATTGACCGATCTCCGCCAGCGCGGATCCCTGCTCGTTGATTGCGGCAATATGATTTGGCGCCAGCAGGAGAAGCCTGTCGAATTGCGCGATCGATGCTTCGAACTCCCTCAACTTGAGCAATGAAATTGCGCCAACGTATAAAAGCGGAATATTGACGTCGCTGAGCCGAAGTCCGCGCTTTGATGTTTCGATGGCGGATTCATAGTCGCCCATTTGGAACAGTATCGTGGCGTAGTTCTCCACAAACTGGATATTCGGCGGCTCGATTGCGAGCGAGCGCTCCATCAGACTTTTGACATGCTGGTAATTGCTGCGGCTCGCCTCGATCACGCCGAGATAATGCAAGGCGTGAAAACTCTTCGGATCTTTTCGTATGAGTCGCCGGTACAACACGGCTGCGTCGTCGAGCCTGCCTGCTTGATGGAAGGAAAACGCTTTCTGCAGTTGCTGTTGATCGCCAGACCTGGACATGCCGAACTCGACGTGACTTAAGCGGTTTCTGAGGGTTCTATTACCCTAATACATTGACATCAATAAGCAATTTTTCCCGACGCGAATTCGGCCGATAATTGCGCCCGACGGATCGCGCCGTTACATTGACCACCCAGCCAACGGGTCAACGTGGTGAACGAGCCCTCCACTGCAGCCGAAGCGCCAAGTACCGAAGCGCCAAGCGGCGCCGGCCGTCCGGATTCCGGCATGAGCGTTTTTGTCACCGCGCAGGATGGCTTGCGATTGCATGTGCGCGAATACGGACTGCGCACCGCGCCGGTGCTGCCGGTCGTCTGCCTGCCTGGCCTCGCCCGGACCGTCGCCGATTTCGACGCGCTGGCGCCGGCTTTGGCCGACGGACCGCAGCGGCGGCGGGTCATCGCCATCGATTCGCGCGGACGCGGGCAATCCGACTACGACAGCAACACCGATAATTACAGCCTGGCGGTCGAGCTCGCTGACGTGGTTACGGTATTGACCGCTCTCGAAATCGGCCCCGCGGTTTTCGTCGGCAGCTCGCGCGGCGGCATTCTCACCATGCTGCTCGCCGTCGTCCATCCGGCCGCGCTCGCCGGCGCGGTGCTGCACGATATCGGCCCGGTGATCGAGCCGAGGGGCTTGGCGCGCATCAAGAGCTATGTCGGCAAGCTGCCGCAACCGCGCAGCTTTGCCGAAGGCGGTGAAATCCTGCGCCGCCTGTTCGACGCGCAGTTTCCAAAACTTTCCGCCACGCAATGGCTCGCCGCCGCCGAACGCACTTGGAAGATGGACGACGGCGAACTGGTGCCGACCTACGACGTGCGATTGGCGCGCACGCTTGCCGAATTCGACATCGAGCGGCCGTTGGCGCCGCTATGGAACGAATTCGGCGCGCTGGCGCGGCTGCCGGTGCTGGTCATCCGCGGCGCCAATTCGGACATCCTGTCGGCGGAGACGGTGACCGCGATGGGTGAACGTCATCGGGCGATGGAATCGATCGAGGTGCCGGACCAGGGCCACGTTCCCCAGTTCAACCGGATGGTTATTTCCCGCGTCATCGAATTCGTCGCCAGGTGCGAAACGCATATCGGGCCCGCCCCAGCTGCGGCGGCGCAACGCACCGCCTGACCTGCGCGGCGAATTTGCACTCGCTGCAATCGGTTAGCGCCCTACCCGTCATTTCGTCGGCGCCGACATCTGCGGCCGCAAGGCGATTGCTTCGCCGGGGCAGCAATTCTCCGGTAATCCTCCTCTGCTTGTTTCACGCCTGGGGAACACAGCGCAAAGAAAAACCCCGGCGGACGAGCCGCCGGGGTTCGAATTCTCAACCTCGATCAGACGATCAGGGCAGGAAGTCCTTGTGGATACGAGCCGTGACGGCCAGATTGCCCTCGTCCCTGGTCGGAGTAGTCGGGAGCACGCCGCCGCCGAAGGCGTTTACACCAACTGGAGCAACGCCGTTCGCCAATGCGGGACCGACAGTTCCGGTCGCATTCAAGGTAGCAGTGTCGTATTCGGTGTAGAGGAACTCGACACCGATGTACAAGCTGCTCGTCACGTTGTACTGCAAGCGCGTGCCGACAGACCACTGATTCCAGTTGTTGTTGCAGCCTGGAGTGGCCACAGCTGTACTTCCAACCGCGCCCGCCTCGTTCTCGAAGGCGCACAAGCTGTTGTTAGCTTGGCTGTTGTACCTGAACACATCATAGGCGCCGATGAATGACTCATGGAATTGCGGCGTCCAGTAATGTTCATAGCCGGCGTTGACGCCCCAAGCGGTGGTCAGGTTGCAACCCGTCCCAGCGAGTGCAGGCGCGCCTAGTCCTGCGGCATTGGTGCTGCCGTAGACGCAGTCGCTCATAACACCAAGAGCCACTGCGCCACCATTCTCGTTCCCAGTGTCCGGCGAGCTGTTACCGAACTCGACATACCTCGTGGCGCCCTGGGTGTAGTTGACCTGCGATTGGAAGTAATCGCCCTGGGCAACCATCGGGAAGTTCAGGCGTAGACCCGCACCGACGACGAAGCCCCATCTATCACTCGGACCACCGGAGAAAGGCACTGTCGCGCTGGAGTAGTAGGGAGCATCGACGTTATGCGCGGCAGCCATGATCTGAGCACTGCCCCACGTCTGATCGACGCGGATATTGCCGATGATGTCAGGCGAGGTCATGCCGCCATAGCCAGCGGTATTGGTAAGGGAAACCAAGCTGGCGCCGTTAGTAATGACAGACGACCCGCCGCCAACTCCGCCAAGGCCGATGATCTGTGACGTGCGGCGCTCTTCAGCAGAGATCGTCGCGGTCACGCCATTGCCCAGCTGAGCGGTATAGGCCCACACCCACCAACCTGGATCGCCGGTATCCGACGACGGGAGGTAGCCGCGATAGCCCATGGCCGGCGCGCTATAGAAGTCATAGAACGATTGCGTCTGACCAGCGGTGATGCCTGCCCACTGAATGAAGGCGCGGTTCGTCGCCTGGCTCGAGTAAGCAAGCGTCGCGCCGGTGTCGGAGGTGGAGATGCCGACCGCGATATAGGCGCGGGCGGTGCCGTAAGCCGTCTGCTCGCGCGCGTCAGCGGTGATGTAACCGCGTGCCCGCATCGTGAAGTTGTTGGTCGCCCGGTTGTTGAAGTCTTGCTGTTGCGGACCCTGAGTGAAGTTGCCGTTGCTACCCCACGTGGTTTCCGCGCGTACGAAGCCACCGATCTTGATGCACATATCGGTGCCCGGCATATAATAGAATCCCGCCCCATAGAGGCTGCAGATCTTCACGTATTCGACCGGCTTGGCCTTAACGGGAAGATCAGCTGCTTGCCCCGCCGTAACCGCAACCAGACCGGCTGCGCTTCCGAGGAGGAGGCTTTTCACCATCTTCATTTTGAACCTCCAATTGTTTGCCGTGGGAGGGTTCCGTCTCTGCCGGGTGAACTGCACCCTCGAAGGTCCCCTTACGTCCCCAACCGTCCGGTCTCTCACTTCCCGAAACACCGTACGGTTCGACTTAGGGTTCCCCCCTCCGTCGCAGGCATACCTTAGCCGACGGGTTCCCCGGTGCAACGAAGAACTGCCCAAGTCACAGGCCCTTCTGATCGATTTCGGCGAGGTGTTGCGTAAAAAACACGCAGCCATTGATGCCTTCCTGGGCGACGCCGGACTCTAGAAGTGAGGTAAATTTTAACTGTTAAGTCAAAGCGTTATGTCCGGCCACCGCGTGGGTGGCGCGCTCCGGTCCTGGCGCTCCGTGGGTCTCGTTGGGCGAAACCGCACGAAATACCCTGAACCCCTCGTCCAATAGGCGCGCCGTCTATCGCCGTTGCTTGACAGGTCAATTCTTGGTCGCCGCGGCGGCGTTTGGCGGCGGTGAAATTTCGATTCTTGATCCGCACGACGGCGCGGAAATATGCGAATAAAAAACGAAACAAAAATTCACGGCAGAAGACACAAAAGAATCTGCTGCGTTAGATCCCTTAGAATCTGCTGCGTCAGATCCCTTGACCGCCGTTCGGAAGATTGCTGACTCTAACCGTGAAGTGTTGGAGCTCCTTGCGCCCGCCGGTAAAAGTGACTTCCAGCTGGAAGTCGTCGGCGCCGTTGAAGTCGGCTGCGGCGCGATAAAACGCGACATAGGCCGGCACTTCGATCGCCAGACATTGTTTGATGTTGGTCGCCTTGAGCGTAGCGCGCTTGACGCTGACCGTGCCGTGCGCCGGTGCGCTGGCAAGCCTGATTGCCGGCAGCGGGCCGGACGTGCAATCCGGCCGAATACTGGTGTAGATCCCGACACGCATGTCACGCCCCGCTGCGGCATTGACGCTGCGTTCAACCAGGGTTGCTTGCGCGAGCGCATGCGGCGCCGATAGGCAGAGAAATAAAACCGCGGCGAGCCAGCGTTGTCTCATCGTAACGTCCCTAGGCGTGAGGTTATATAATGCCGAACGCAAAAGTGCTGCACGCTCAAATGTGCAGCGCGCCTATGATATTCTTTATGGAGGCGCGCAGGTAAGCGCAGGACAGTCATGGCGGCCGACACCCGGCATCCGACGATACTTGGCGGCGACGCAGACCGCGGCAGCGCTCTGCAGCGGGCGAAATCGGCGTTGGAAAGCGGGCGACCCCAAGAGGCGCAGCGGATCGCCGAGGAGGTTCTAAAGACGGACCCGCGGCACGCCCGCGCCCTGCACGTTCTCGGTTGCGCTTTACTCATGCAGGGCCGCGCCGCGGACGCCCTCGCGCCGTTCGAAAGCGCCGCGCGCGAACTGCGCGATGGGGAAACCGATACGCTGTTCGCCATCGCGCTGCGCCAGGCGGGGCGAAGCGACGACGCCCTATCGCGGCTCAAGCGCGCCACCAAGCGGCAGCCGCCATACGCGGCGGCATTCCACGAGCTCGGCTATCTGCTGTCTTCGCTGGGCCGGCACGATGAGGCGGTCGATGCGCTCCGCCGCGGCCTCGAAATCGCGCCGATGATGCCGGAACTGTCCATCCAGCTCGGCTACATATCGCTCCAGCGCAGAAATTGCGCCGACGCCAAGCTTGCTTTTGCCCACGCGCTCGAAATTTCTCCAACCTCACCTGACGCGCTGTTCGGCATGGCGCGGGCGCATCAGGAGAATCGGCGAGAATGCGCCAGCCGCCGATTATTTTCGGCGCCTCCTCAGCGGCAAGCCCGACAATGTGGGCGCCTGGCTCAGTCTCGGGCACTGTCTTTTGGAGCTTGGCCAACGCGATGCCGGCTATGAGTGCTTCCGCACCGCCGCGCGTGGCGATCAGAAGCGCTATGGCAACGCACTCACCTCGCTGACATCGGCGGGGCGCGGTCGGTTTTGGCTCAGACCGAGCGCCGCGGCACGATTTCTACGTGGTCCGAAGAGCTAACGCTTGGGGGCGCGGAATTGCCGGCGGTAGACGTCGGTATCGTGTGCGAGCGCCTCTCGCGTCGCGATGATGCGCGCGGCGTCCTCGGCCGACAGCACGTCGAACCGGCCAGCCCAGCCTTCGCGCTTCACCGGCAAGCATTGCGCCACCGGCGTGCCCTTCGGCAGGACGCCGTTGAAGCCAGTGTCATGCCACAATGCCGGGAAGTTAAGGGGGCTATGGTAGAACGTGTCGCAATCGACCAAGCCGGTAAGCGTCGTGAACGGCAGGTCGGTGCGATTGACCGGATGGGTAAAGAGCAGCGAGTAACCCGGCGGCGATTCGATGGTCCAAAAATTGTTGAACTTGATGACGAAACGATCTTCCTCGTAAAACGGCGCGCCGGCGATCTGGCTGGGATCGTGAAAGCCGATGGGCGAATGCGAATATCCGCTGACCGGCCCTTCCGGCACTTCGAAGTTCCAAGTGAACTCGCCATCCTGCACTTTAAGATCGATTGGCAGAGGGATGAGAAAGCCGCAGGTCATGGCGTCGATGAAGGGCGGGCATTTTTTGACGGTCTCGACGTCCTTGCCCATGGTCGGATTATAGGTCCGCTGCGGCATCGCTTTGAACCAGGCGGGCAGGCCCTCCACCGCCGGGATCGGCCGCGGCAGAATTGCCTCGAGCCCGGCCGGGCAGCGAAACGTCAACGTCATTGCAGCGGCACGATCCATGGACAAGGTCCTTCGCATGCGCGTCGCCGCGCTGGCGCGCCACGCAGAATCTCCAGGCGATAACATGATCGTAAAACGACGCTGGCGCGGCTCCAATTGTGTTTATATCACGCCGTGGCACAACGCGCAGAGCAGAGACGTCGATGCGTATCGTTTTCATTGACCCGGCCGCCTGGCAATACACGGTCGAAACACCCTACGAAAAGCCCGTTGGCGGCTCGCAATCCGCGCTTTGCTATTTGGCGACCGAACTGGCGCGGCTTGGTCATGCAATGACAATCCTCAATGGAAGCACCGTGGCATCGGAGAGCCGAGGCGTGAAAATCGCCAATATCTCGGCTCTCGATACGCCGAAGTTTCTTGCGGACATTGATGTCGGAGTGGTTCTTAACAGCGCGATCGGCCATAGGCTGCGGCGCGACCTGCGCGTCCCGTTCCCCTTGGTGCTGTGGAACCAGCACGCACACGATCAGCAGGCAATTTCCGAATTGCGCCGGCTGCGCGAGCGCGAAGCCTGGAACGCCTTCGCATTTGTCAGCGATTGGCAGCGGCAAAGCTTCGAAAAAGCTTTTGGCGTGCCGGCCGAGAAAAGCCGGGTCATGCGAAACGCCGCATCGCCGGCGTTCACCGAACGTACCGCTGCAGCCCCTTGGTTCGCGACCGGCGACGCGCCGGTTCTGTTCTACACCAGTACGCCGTTTCGCGGCCTTGACGTTCTCCTGGACGCGTTTCCGCAAATTCGCGCATCGACGCCGGATACGCGCCTGCGCATCTATTCAAGCATGGGCGTCTATCAGGTGCCGCCGGACGCCGACCAATATCGTTCCCTCTACGACAGAGCGCGGCGTATGGACGGAGTGGAGTATATCGGCTCCGTTGGTCAGGCGCGTTTGGCCCGGGAACTTGCTGGCGCCGCGGCACTCGCTTACCCCTCCACATTCGCCGAAACCTCTTGCATCGCGGCGATTGAAGCGATGGCGGCCGGCGCGGCGGTCTTTGCCACCAGCCTCGGCGCGCTGCCGGAAACGACCGGCGGTCACGCCGTCACAGTGGACTGGCAGCCTGACAAGGCTAGGTTTACGGAAGATTTTGCGGCGATGGTCGTTCGGTCCTTACGCGATATGCGGGATAATCCCGAGGCCGCGCGATTACGGCGCGACCAACGCCTAGAGTTTATTCGGCAAAGCTACTTGTGGCCGGATCGGGCCCACCAATGGGCGGAATGGCTCATGCAGATCGCACACCAAGCTCAGCCGGCGCGACTGTGATCGGACGGGGCTTACGATGAATCGAAAGTTGAGGCGTGCAGGTCAGCGTGGCGGGAAGCCATCGGCGGTTGCGAAGCCCGGACCTCATGTTGACCAAAAATTCGTTGAAGCATTGCTGAAGCAGGGCTGGACGTTGCTCGGTGAGGGTCGCGATGAGGAGGCAACGGACCTGGCCATACGCATCGTGCGTCTGGAGGAGACGGAGGAAACGCGGGCATTTTTTGTCAACTGTGTGAAACGGTGGAGATTTTTTCCCGGTGCCGACGGTATTCGAGACATAGTTGCTCGCGCGTTGCGCGAGGTGTGGGCGAAGCCAAATGAGCTTTTCAACATTGCCAAGGGAGTTCTGACGTCCGATTCCGTGATCGGGCCCGCGATCCAACGTGCGGTAGTCGCATGGCCCCGCCGCCTCTCGTTGCGTGAACTATTGGGCCCCACCGGCCTTGCCCACGTCGCGATCGATCCCTTGCTCATCGCACTGCTCGAAAGAAGCACGGTCTTTGACCTCGAAATAGAGCGCTTCCTGACGTCGCTGCGCCTTGGCCTGCTTGAAATCGTCCTACAGGACTCGGGTCCTCAAAGTGGAGACATGACAGCATTCTGCTGCGCGTTGGGGCGGCAATGCTACATCAATGAATACGTATTTGATCTCACTGCTGACGAAAATGAACGCGCTTTTAAATTGCGGAATCGAATTGAGCACGCGCTCGACGTCAATGCAGCGATTGCTCCCACAGAGAT
Organism: uncultured Alphaproteobacteria bacterium; assembly: GCA_963743395.1. Lineage (GTDB taxonomy): Bacteria > Pseudomonadota > Alphaproteobacteria > Rhizobiales > Xanthobacteraceae > BOG-931. The sequence goes on along the minus strand of CAVUPV010000013.1, from coordinate 497,354 downwards.
AGCACTGCTCTCCGCCTATATTCAGCTCGATTGCCTGCCCGCGCTACTCAAGAGGTCTTGGCCAAAAAGCATAGCGGCTTTGTTGGAAGAGCAAATCGAGACGCCGGCTGCCGAACGCAAGCTGCGGACAAGTATTCCGCAGATAACGCCGATCGCCAATAACACATCCGTCAAAGTGCGGGAACAATACGAGGAAAACCCCTTTCCGCGGTGGGTCAAGCTGTCGCCGAACCGTCCGATGCTGGTCGACGAGTGGATGTGCGGGGAATTTCCGTGCAGCAAATTCCGTAAAACCGGAAAGGGTGCGGAGCTCGATGTACTCATCGCCGGATGCGGAACCGGACACCATTCAATCATTTTCGCTCAAGTCTTGCCAAAGGCAAGAATTCTTGCCGTCGATCTAAGCCTAGCCAGTCTTTGCTACGCAAAAGAGAAGACTCGGAAGATGGGCGTAGACAATATTGAATATGCCCAGGCCGATATCCTGGAACTTGGCGGTTTGGAAAAACAATTCGACATCATCTCCTCATGCGGCGTGCTACATCACACCGCTGACCTAGAGAAGGGATGGCACACGCTTTTACGTTTGCTCCAACCCGATGGCTGCATGCAGATCGGCATTTACAGTGAGCGTGCGCACCGCAACCTTATTGCCGCCCAGCGCTGGCTTACGGAGCGCGGTTTCACGCCTTCGGTGGAAGGTATCAGGCGCGCGCGACAGGAGATGGCGGCCGCTGCCGCTACCGATACCGCGCTTGCCAGCGTACTGACGTTTACGGATTTCTATTCGACAAGCGAGTTTCGGGACCTGTTCCTGCCGACTCGGATGCTTCGCTATACGATTCCGAAGATGCAGGCTTTTATCGGCGAGAACGATCTGGAATTTCTCGGATTCAGCATCAAGAGCGAAATCCGCGATCAATTCCGGACGCATTTTTCGATGCAGGGGGAAGCCGATTTGTCCTTGTGGGACAAATTCGAAACCCAACATCCCGACACATTCAGGAGCATGTACGAGTTTTGGGTTCAGAAGAAGCGTTAGTCATCATGCTGCGCTGCTTGAATCCGCTTCTGGCCCAAAGCGGACACGCCGGTCAGTGAGTGGCGCGGCAGCTTTCGGGGGGTGAAGCAGCCGCGACTCTGATTAGGCTGCGTGGCAGCTAATGACCCAAAGCAGACTGGTCAAACAAAGGGGCCACGGTTTCCGCGGCGAGATCTTGGGAACGGTGCCAAAGGTCTCCTTTAAGAAGCCGGCGATGCCGTGGAGCGCTTTGAGAGCTTCCGCAATGGCTTTGGAGGCCTCCGCAATGGCCTTGGACTGTTCGTCGCCAATCGGGATCACGTTGCCGGACATAGTAGCTCACCACTCGGAGGTAGAACTGGAGGTAGGCGCAGCTGATGTCGCCTATCGCATTGAATTCACTCGGTGGTGGCGGAGAGGAAGGGATTCGAACCCTTGATACGGCTTTGGACCGTATAACGGTTTAGCAAACCGCCGCCTTCAGCCACTCGGCCACCTCTCCTAACGCCAGAATCCAGTATTTTACGGTATTTATTTGATGAAGGCACGCCCGCATTGCCGGCGGCCGTCATGTTGCGCCCAATGGGTTTTGCCCGACATTGACCCCCCATGGCCAGTTCGCTAGCAGGATGCCAGCTTTTCATTGAGCCATCAGCGTCATGAGCCGCAAACAACGGCGATCTGCCCGGCTGGCAGGCCCTGCGCCATCGCCGGCCTCCGACAAAGCGGCGCTTCGCGGAACAGTTCCCGAGTTGTTCGCCGCGGCCGTAGCGCAACATCAAGCCGGAGCGCTTGCCGAAGCCGAGCGCCGTTACCGCCATATCGTTTCGCTTGCGCCGGCGCATGCCGAGACGCACAGCCGTCTTGGCGCTGCGCTGATGGCGCAAGGCAAGGCGGCCGAAGCCATCGGCCCTATCGAGCGCGCGCTGGCACTGCAGCCAGATTTGTTCGAGGCCTTGGGCAATCTCGCTCAAGCCTACCTCGCCACCGGACGGCCCGAGCAGGCGATCCATGTCTTGAGCCGCGCCTTTGCGATCAAGCAGACGCCGCAGGGCAACGCGCTCTTTGCTCAAAGCGTCAAAGCCGTGCGTTTCACCGCCGACGCCGGGAGCGGCATTCGTCAATTGCTGCTGCGCGCGCTCGCCGAAGGCTGGGCCCGGCCGCGTGAACTGACCGGCGCCTGTATCAGTCTGATTACGCTTAGCGCAACCGCGAAAGATTGCATCCGCCGCGCCACCGCGGCGTGGCCGGCGCGCCTTAGCGTCGCCGAACTCTGCGGCCCGTCCGGACTAGCGATTCTGGCGGACGATCCGCTGTTGTGCCGTTTGCTCGAAACCGATCCGGTCACCGATATCGGCCTCGAGCGCCTTCTCACCAGCGTGCGCTACGCAATGCTCACGAGCGCCGCGGGAGGCGCGTACGACGAAAGCCTGCTCGGTTTTTATTGCGCCGTCGCCCGGCAATGCTTCATCAACGAATATGTTTTCTCGCTCGAAGCGGCGGAGGCCGAACTGGCGCAGCGATTGCGGGCCGGCCTCGAAGCGGCGCTTGAGGCAGGAACACGATGTTCGCCGCTCTGGCCGGTCGTCGCCGGTGCATATTTTCCACTCCACACAGTGGCGGGCGCGGAGCGGCTGCTCGACCCGTCGTGGCCGCAATCCGTGCAGGCTTTGCTCACGCAACAGATCGTTGAACCTGCCGAGGAACGCCGGCTCGCCGCAACCCTTCCGGCGCTGACCGCAATCGACGGCGCGGTGTCGCGCGCGGTGCGCGATCAATACGAAGAGAACCCTTATCCGCGCTGGGCCGCCGCCGGCCGGCTCGAACCAGCCGCGCCCGGTGAGTGGCCGCGGCAGAGCGTCGATGTGCTCATTGCCGGCTGCGGCACCGGCATGTCGGCGATCGACTTCGCGCGGCAGGCGCCCCAGGCGCGGGTGCTTGCCATCGATCTCAGCCTGGCGAGCCTTAGCTACGCCAAACGCATGGCGCAGATTGTCGGCATTGCCAACATCGAATTCGCGCAGGCCGATCTATTGACGCTCGACTCGATCGGGCGGCAATTCGATTTCATCGATTCATCCGGCGTCCTGCATCATCTCGCCGATCCGTGGCAGGGCTGGCGGGTACTGCTGTCGCTATTGCGAGCCGGCGGCACCATGCAGGTTGGTCTCTACAGCGAGCTGGCGCGCCGGCACATCGTCGCGGCGCGCGCGCTGATCGCCGAGCGCGGCTATCGGCCGATCCCGGAAGACATCCGGCGCTGCCGCGAGGACATTATGGCGGCCGCCGACGGCTCGCTGCTGAAATTGGTGGCGCAGGCGGACGATTTCTACGCCACCAGCGAATGCCGCGACTTGCTGTTCCACGTGCAGGAACGACGGATCACATTGCCCGAGATCAAGGCTTTCCTCGCCGCGAACGACGTGCAGTTTGCGGGCTTTAATCTAGAGCCACCCGTGCTGCGACGCTTCGCGGCGCGCTTTGCCGAACCAGCGGCAATCGGCGATCTCGATCGCTGGCAGGTCTTCGAAACCGAAGCGCCCGATATATTCGCCGGCATGTACCAGTTCTGGGTGCGCAAACTGCGCGCCGATCGGGCGGCGCCGAATTCGCGATAGGCGTGACCGAGACGCCGCCGCTAGGCCGCGATCGCGCGCATCGGCGTGTCGGCATGCCTGCGAAGCCAGTCGCGCGCGGCGCGCTGCGCTACCGCAATGTCGACATCCGACATCTGGTTGGCGACTTCGCGCCGCAGCCGGATCGCCTCGACGTTGCCTTTCACCGCCGCGAGATTGAACCATTTATGCGCGGCGATGAGATCGACCGGCATGTCGCGGCCGACCGAATAGGTCATCCCGAGTTCGAACAGCATGTCGGCATCCGCCGGACCTTCGCCGAGCGGCGCCGCGTCACTGTCGAGGATTTCAAAACGAGCCATAGCAAGTCCCCTGTCATTGCGCCTGTTGCGCTTCTTGATCCCTGCACGCTTTCGCGCGCGCGGCCGTTTTTCCGCCCAGCCGATTTGCCGATAATCGTCAGAAGATTTGAATGGTGGTTTAAATAATGCGATGAATCGTTTCTGAATTGCGGCTCGCGATCGGCACGTTTTCGGCAACGCTTCGTTAGGCAACTAGGCAATGGCCGCGGCGTTGACTATCGTGCGCCCCGGATACCAACAGACAGGGGTAGCAATGCAAAGCCATCGCCTGGCGGCGGCCTTCATGTGGGCTTTGATCGCCACATCAGCGGCTGCGGTAACCACCGTCACCCCGGCCTTGGCCGCGGATCCGATGGGAACCTGGTACACGGCGGACAAGGACAGCCAGGTCCGCATCACCAATTGCGGCGGCGCGCTGTGCGGTGTCTTGACATGGCTGAAGGATCCGCTCGATCCGGCGACCGGCAAGCCGAAGCTCGACAAGAACAATGCCGACGCCAGCAAGCAAAGCCGGCCGTTGCTCGGCGTGCAGATCGTGCTCGGCATGAAGCCGAGCGGGCCCAATGTCTGGAGCGGCAACGTCTACAACGCCTCGGACGGCAAGACCTATAGCGGCTCGTTCACCATGACCGGCGATAACACCGCCGATCTGAAGGGCTGCGTGATGAGCATCCTCTGCAAAACGCAGACCTGGACGCGGGTGAAATAATTTCATCCTTGCCTCCCCGTTCACGGGGAAGCACAGGCTGCCTCCGGCCGCCGCTTTTTTAAGTTTGGTAACGCTGACGCCGATGCGGAGCGTCAGCTAAGCTCGCGCCCCAGCCGCTACGGCCGCGTGCGCGTGCGGTTGTGAATAAAAAGAAAACAAAAGCGGCGCCGCGGAGGCCCACGACGCCGGTGCAAGTTTCAAAGAGGATATTTTCCGGAGAGGATATTTCAAAAACCGAGGGCGTCGGCGAGATGGCAGAAGCGCAAACTCGGCGGTTATATCGCCACGGTAAGATCCGGTTTCCCGTCTCTCGTCCCCGCCGTCGTTCTCTATCAGTACGACCGCGAAGCCTACACCTCCGTCCCGCCGACGCCCCCTGTCGTGCACCTGAGCCGGCCCGTCTCGGGAGATCGTCGATCCGCCCTCGACTTTGGCCGGCCCGTGTGACGCGATCTCCGACACATGCGATGCCGAAGACCGATCGCGTCGAAGACTACTTCTTCTTCCGACGTTTCGTCTTCTTCTTCGCTACCGCTTTCTTTCTCTTCTTCGCCATTGCTGCCCTCCTAGCCATGAGTGGATGGCGATGTAAGTCCAGTGCAGTCGCGAATCGATCTGCACTGCAACCGGATTACTACAGCAGGAAAAAATTAATAGAGACTCCACTACATTTTGTGCACGGCTGCCGCGCCTGCCATCATTGCGCGCACTCGCCGACAACTGCGCGCGCGACGCCGCGACAAAACATTTTCACGGCGCGCGATTTGCCGCAAGAATTTCGCGGTAGCGCCTAAATGCCCATGAAATATGGGTTTTCGTGACTTCTATTTTTTTAATTTTGCGTTGACGACACGCACGTCTGTGTGATCGACGCACGATTTCGCGCGCGCGTTGCCGCCCGATACGGCCGCTTCCACACCGCGAAAAAAATTATGCACCGGATGCCTTTACAGGCGTGTCGGCGACTGTCGCGGGACGCAAAACGCGCGAATCAGTGCCAACCGATTCGCTCCGCGCCCGCCTTGGCGGGGCGCTCACACGCCGCCTTCGCATCGCGTTCGCTTTCGCGGCGCGTCCGCACCATCGGATTTCGCACTCGCCACACGCAGCGTGGAACCTTTGTATTCAGATACCGATTTTCGTTTTCAAAAGATCGTTGACGGTCTGCGGATTGGCCTTGCCGCCGGACGCCTTCATCACCTGGCCGACAAACCAGCCGATCGCTTTCGGGTTTGTCCTCGCGTCGGCAACCTTGTCCGCATTCGTGGCGACGATTTCGTCGACCAGCTTCTCGATCGCCGCGGTGTCGGTGACCTGCCGCAACCCGCGCTCGCTGACAATCGCACGCGGATCGCCGCCCTCGGTCCAGACGATCTCGAACACATCCTTGGCGATCTTGCCGGAGATCGTACCCTCGGCGATCAAATCGAGAATGGCGCCAAGCTGGGCGGCGGAAATGGGCGTCGCGGCGATATCATAGCCCGCTTTGTTGAGGCGGCCGAACAATTCATTGACGACCCAGTTGGCCGCGGTCTTGGCGTCGCGGCCGTTGGCGACCGCCTCGAAATATTCGGCGGCAGCGCGCTCCGCGACGAGCACATCCGCATCGTAGGCGCTGAGCGCGTAATCGCGCATGAAACGTGATTTTTTTGCGTCCGGCAGTTCCGGTAGGCTTTTCTCCAACGCCGTGACGAGCGCCGGCGAAAGTTCGAGCGGCAGCAAATCCGGATCGGGAAGGTAGCGATAGTCGTGCGCCTCTTCCTTGCTCCGCATCGATCGGGTTTCGCCTTTGATCGGATCGAACAGGCGGGTTTCCTGCTCGATCGCGCCGCCGTCCTCGACAATCTCGATTTGCCGTCGCGCCTCGTGCTCGATCGCCTGGCCGATGAAGCGGATCGAATTGACGTTCTTGATCTCGCAGCGGGTGCCTAGCGGGCCGCCGGGCTTGCGCACCGAAACATTGACGTCGGCACGCAGATTGCCTTTTTCCATGTCGCCGTCGCAGGTGCCGAGGTAACGCAACACGCTGCGCAGCTTGGCGATGAACGCCTTGGCCTCGTCGGCCGAGCGCAAATCGGGCTTGGACACGATTTCCATCAGCGCCACGCCGGCCCGATTGAGGTCGACCAGCGACATATTGGGATGCTGCTCATGCAGCAATTTGCCGGCATCCTGCTCAAGGTGCAGCCGCTCGATGCCGACGCGCACCGTTTCGCCGTCGGGCATGTCGATGACGACCTCACCCTCGCCGACGATCGGCGATTTGTATTGGCTGATCTGGTAGCCGGGCGGCAGATCCGGATAAAAGTAGTTCTTGCGGTCGAACACCGATTTCAGATTGATCCGCGCCTTGAGCCCGAGCCCGGTGCGCACCGCCTGGCGCACGCATTCGGCGTTGATCGCCGGCAGCATGCCGGGCATGGCGGCGTCGACCAGCGAGACGTGCGAATTGGCCTCGCCGCCGAATTCGGTCGAAGCGCCCGAAAATAATTTCGCCTCCGAGGTGACCTGGGCATGGACCTCCATGCCGATGACCACTTCCCAGCCGTTGATCAGCTTCGATTTTCGTGTGCTGGCGTCCATGCGCGGTCGGTTACGCGCTTCCACGACGCGCGGCAAGACCCGCTCCCGCCATTTCGGGAGCGGACCAAATTTCCGTCAGCCCGATTGCAGAAGCTTTAGCCGCCGCACTTGGCGGTACAAAAAGTGCCCCAGCACGGCAACATCGGCGTCACTACGCCGTTGACGCACAGTTCCTGAGAGCACCACTTCGTCGCGTCATTGCACTGGAACGAACACATCGTATTGGTGGCGACGAAGGTCTTCTCGAAAGCGCAGGAGCCGGCCGGCGCCGGTTTGCCCTTGGCGAACGCCGCCGACGGCAGCGCCATTGCAGCCGCAAGCAGCCCGATTTTCACGATCGACATGACCCGCATGATTGTCCCCCATCCTTGCGAGGTATTATCTTACATCGCCGCCGAAGCCGCGCAAGCCATCGCCGCGACCTGCATATTCCGTTTTGCTAGGATGGCCGGCACGGAATTCGACCGGAGCGCAACTGCAGCGCAAGACCGGAACGCAGGAGGAGCGCCCCACCATGGATGCCGTCACCGAAAAGGATCGCCTGGTTGCGGAATTAAGCAAACCGCGGGCTCGCATCGGGCTCATCATCCCGTCGGTCAATCGCATGACCGAACCGCAGTTCAACCATTATGCGCCCGACGGGCTCGGCGTCTTGGTGGCGCGTGGCCGGGTCGCCGGCCAGCCGGGCAAGACGGTCGCCGAACTCACCGGCGAGATCGCGCATGCCGCCGCCACGCTGGCCGACGCCGGACCCGATCTCATCGTTTTCCACTGCACCCACACGTCGATGAAGGAAGGCGCCGACGGCGAAGCCCGCATCATCGATTTGATCCGGCGGACCACCGGGATCGAGGCACTATCGACGTCGAGCCTGGTGAAGGATGCGTTGCGGGCGCTCGGGCTGAAGAAGCTCGTGGTTCTCAGCCCTTACATGTCGAACGCCAACATCATCGACTATCTGACCGCGGCCGGTTTCACCGTCGTCAAAGACGTCGCGCTCAAATGCAACACGCCGGCCGATTTCGAGACCGTGACGCCGCAGCGCTGGCTTGAACTCGCTGTCGAGAACGACATGCCGGAGGCCGACGGCATTTTCCTCAGCTGCACCAATACGACGCAGATCGAGGCGGTGGCTGCCATCGAGCAAAAGCTCGGCAAGCCGGTGGTCAACAGCAACCAGGCGGTCTTATGGGGCTGCCTCAAGCGGCTCAAAGGCAAGCTCGGCGCCAAAGCGGCGGTGCCGCACAAAAATCTCGGGCGGTTGATGAACGAGCTTGATACTTGACCTCACGCGGTTTCCGGATCGCGCTGCGACATCCAATCCTTTCGCCATTTGTGCGCAAGTTTCCAACGTTCCTGCTGCAACGGCGCGGCGACGCGGCGGACCGCGTCGACGATGGCTTTGGGCGCTGTCGCCGGCGAACCGCTCTGAAATGGCGGAGCCGGACTATATTCCAGCTGCAGCTGGATTTGCTGCGCGATCGTCTCGCCGCGCAGCATCGCCGCAAGCTGCAAGCCGAAGTCGATGCCCGCCGTGACAGCCTCCGGCCGTCACTCTATTGCCGTCGACCACGACCCGCTGGGTCACGGGAGTAGCGCCGTACAGCTCAAGGAGCGGCATGCTGAGCCAGTGCGTCGTCGCCTGATAGCCGCGCAATAGGCCGGCGGCGCCGAGCACAAGTGCCCCGGTGCAGACGGAAGTGACATATTTCGCCCGTTCGGCCTGCTCGGCGCAAAAACGTCAAGCATCGCTTCGTCCTGGAGCAGATCCTGCGTGCCGGGTCCACCGGGAACGACGATGACGTCGAGCGGCGGGCATTCCTCGAGAGTAACGGTCGGAACCAGCATAAGCCCGCGATCGGTGCGCACGGGATCGAGTGTCTTCGCTACGACATGCACGACCGTGTCCGGAAGCCGGGCAAAGATTTCGAAGGGTTCCGCGAAATCGATCTGCGTCATCGCCGGAAACAGCAACAACCCGATATGGCACGGCGGGGCAACAACTGACATGACCTGCGCTCCCATTGGGAAAACGTCGACGCACGTATTTTCACCGTGACAGCGCGTGGCAGCAATGTCATTATACCGGCGATTTTCTGCCAAAGCGTCGCGAGGCTCCCGTTGCGCAAATCGCCAGAAGCTCCTCGTCTGATCGTGGTGTTCGCCTTCGAGGACATGCAGCTCCTCGATGTGGCCGGGCCGGTTCAAACTTTTGCCAGCGCCAATGAAATGGTCTGTGGAACGCGCGGCGCTCCGACTCACGGCGCGCCCTACCGCATCGTCGTGGTGTCGCGCCGCGGCGGCCTGGTCCGCTCGTCGTCGGGATTGCCGGTCGTGACGCAATCGATCGCCAAGGCGATCGGCAACAGGCGCATCGACACGCTCATCCTTCCGGGCGGCGCTGGCGTTCATGACGCTGCGACCGAGAAAAAGACCGTCGCTTGGATCCGCCGCCAGGTTTTGGCCGCGCGCCGGATCGCATCGGTTTGCACCGGCGCGTTCCTGTTGGCGGAAGCCGGCGCGCTTTCCGGGCTGCGCGCCACCACGCACTGGAAATTCTGCACGCGTCTGCAGCAGGAGCACCCGAATATCGAGGTCGATCCCGATCCGATCTATATGCGTAACGACCGGATTTGGACGTCGGCGGGCGTTACCACCGGAATCGATCTCAGCCTCGCTTTGGTGCAAGAGGACCTCGGGCGGAAACTTGCCATGCAGGTCGCCCGCCATCTCGTTGTCTTTCTCAACCGGCCCGGCGGCCAATCGCAGTTCAGCGCGGCGCTCGAAGCGCAAACCGCCGCCGCCGACGGCAATGCGCCGAACGCCTTTGCGCCGCTGCACGGCTGGATCGCCGAGCATCTGACGGGCGATCTGCGCGTCGAGCGGCTCGCCGAACAGGCCGGCATGAGCCCGCGCACTTTCGCGCGCATTTATGCCGCGACAATGGGACAGACGCCGGCGCGCATGGTGGAAAAAATCCGCATCGAAGCGGTGCGGCGGATTCTCGAAGAGACCGACGTGCCGATCAAACGGCTCGCCGCGATGTGCGGCTTCGGCCAGGAAGAGCGGCTGCGCCGCGCCTTCGCGCGCCAGGTCGGCACCACGCCCGTGGAATACCGCCAGCGCTTCTAGGCCGCGCGCTATTGAGATAGATCAATGTCGGTGGTACCCGCGCCGACCAGGTGATTGAATGACACTTCCGCGCCGGAAATTCCTGTGTTTGGCGGCCGCCGCCGCGCTTCCGGCGATACCTCGCTCTGCACGGGCGCAAGCCTATCCCGACCGGCCGGTGCGCATCATCGTTGCCTTTCCAGCCGGCAATGCAACCGACATCGTCGCGCGCCTAATGGGTCAAAGGCTGTCGGAGCAGCTTGGCCAATCATTCGTCATCGAAAACCGGCCCGGTGCCGGCGGCAATATCGGCACCGAAGTCGTCGTGCGAGCGCCGCCGGACGGCTACACACTTCTCCTGATCGCTCCGTCGGCCGCCGCCAACGCCACGCTCTACGACAACCTCAACTTTAATTTCATCCGCGATATTGCGCCGGCGGCGGGTATCGCCCGCGCGCCCTATGTCATGGCGCTCAGCCCATCGGTTCCAGCCAAGACCGTTCCCGAATTTATCGCCTATGCCAGGGCCAATCCCGGCAAGATCAACATGGTCGGCAACGGGAGCTTGAGCCTGATGTGTGGCGAGCTGTTCATGATGATGGCCGGCGTCAATATGGTCCACGTCCCCTATCGCGCCAGCTTTCTGCCCGACCTGCTCGGCGGACAGGTGCAGGTGGCGTTTGGTCCGATATCTCAGTTGATCGCGGATATACGAGCGGACAAGCTGCGGGCCCTCGCGGTGACGACCGCGACGCGCTCGCCGACGTTGCCAGATGTCCCGGCCGTGGCCGAATTTGTACCAGGCTACGAGGCAAGCGGCTGGTTTGGAATTGGCGCGCCCAACAGCACACCCGCAAAAATCATCGACAAGCTCAACAACGAGGTCGATGTCGCACTCGCCGAACCCAAGGTGAAGGCGCAGCTGGCCGACATGGGCGCCGTTCCGATGGCCATGACGGCCGTCGAATTCGGCAAATTCATCGCCGCGGAAACCGAGAAATGGGGCAACCTGGTCCGCGCGGCGAACCTCAAGCCGGAATGAGTTCCGGATATATCGCTGCTGGCCGACGAGGTGATTGAATGAAGATTCGCCGTAGAGCTTTTTTGCATCTGGCGGCGGGCGCCGCGGCTCTCCCCGCCGCAACGCGCATCGCCGCGGCCCTCGATTATCCTAATCGTCCGGTGCGCATTGTCATCGGCTATCCCGCCGGTGGCTCGCCCGACATCGCCGGCCGCCTGATGGGGCAATGGCTGTCGGATCGTCTCGGTCAGCAATTCGTCATCGAGAACAAACCCGGCGGCGGCACAAATCTTTCCACCGAGGCCGTCGTTCGCGCCGCTCCGGACGGCTATACGCTGCTTCTGGTCGCTTCGCCGAACATGCTCAGCGGATTGCTCCACGAAAATCTCGATTTCAGCTTCATGCGCGATATTGCGCCGGTTGCGTATATCGCTTTCACGCCGTTCGTCATGGTCGTCACGCCGTCGTTCCCGGCCACCACTGTTGCCGAGTTCATCGCCTATGCCAAAGCCAATCCGGGAAAGATCAACATGGCCTCGAACGGCACCGGAAATCTGACCCATATTTCCGGGGAACTGTTCAAGATGATGGCCGGAGTGGATCTGTTCCACGTACCGTATCACGGCGAGCCGGAGGCGCTGGCCGATCTGCTCGCAGGCCGAGCTCAGGTCATGTTCGATCCCATTATTTCCTCACTGGGCTACGTCAAAGCCGGCAAGCTGCGGGCGCTCGCGGTGACAACGCCAAAGCGCATTGCTTCGCTCCCCGATGTTCCGACCGTCGGTGAGACCGTACCGGGCTACGAGGTCACGGGAGGCTTGGGCGTTGGCGCGCCACGCGGTACGCCGGCCGAGATCATCGGCAAACTCAACCAGGCGATCAATGCCGGCCTCGCCGATGACACGGTGAGAGGACACTTCGTCGACCTTGGGAATATACCGGCGCCAATGAGCGTCGCCGACTATGGCAAGCTGATCGCGGCCGAAACCGAGAAATGGGGCAACGTGATTAAGTTTGCGGGCATCAAGCTGGAATAAGCCTCAGCGCGCCGACGTTTCAAATTTTCGGTTTCATGCGTTCGCGTCCTGGCGGGAATCACTTCCCTTCACGCCAGATGCCGAGCGCTTCCTGCGCCGGGCGGTCAGAGATCGAGAACAGCACCGACTCTTTGCCGGCAATATGCGCGTAGCGCTTCCACGACGGCACGACGAAGACGTCTTGCGGTCCCCATTCGAGGACTTTGCCGTCCACGGTCGTCGTACCGCTGCCCTCCGCGCAGACAAAAATGGTGCTGTCGGTGGAGCGGTACTGTTCGCCCTTAAACCCCTTCGGCAGCATCGCAAGGTTGGCGCCCATGGTCGGCAGTACCGGGCCGCCGGTGGCGGGATTGGCGTAGCGCACACGCGCGCCGTGCCGCTTGTCTATTTCACCGGCCTGCATCATGCGCTCGACGATCGGGCGCGTGCGCGCATAGGTGTAATTGATGATCGGGGTACGGTTCATGGCGCGCGTGCCGTCCGGCAACACGCCGGAGCCGTAGAAACTCAATGAGTTGCCGTCCTGCCGCGATGTCTCCTGCGTCGGATCGTCAGAATGCTCGGCAAAGGAGGTTTCGTAGAAATTGACGACGGGCAGATCGAGCACGTCGAGCCACAGCATCGGCTTCTTGGACGGATTGCCGTGGTCGTGCGGCGCCCAATTCGCGGTGATGACGAAATCGCCGGGCGCCATGAAAGCCTTCTCACCCTCGACCGCGGTATAGGCGCCCTCGCCGTCGAGCACGAAGCGGATCGCACCGGCGACGTGGCGATGCGCGGGTGCGACTTCGCCCGGCAGGATCATCTGGACGCCGGCGAACAGGGTGTTGGTGGCGCGGGATTCGCCCTTTAGCGCTGGATTTTCCAGGATCAGCACGCGCCGCTCGGCTTCTTCGGCGGTAATGAGGCTTCCCGATTCCATCACCAGCGATTTGACATCGTCGAAGTGCCAGACCACAGGCTGACACCGCGACACCGGCTCCTTGGTGACGATCGAATTCATCACCTTCCACAGGGGCTTAAGATCGTGCTTGGCGATGCGCTCGTAATAGGCTTGCCGGACCGCTTCGATATTGTGTTTTGGACCCGGTTTGCCGTTGGTTTTCTTCGCGGTGGCGACCGCCAGATCTCTGACCACGATGGTGTCCTCCTGAAGCCCGCAATCCAGGTTCCTTTGCGCGGAATATAATCAAAGCGCGCGGAACCGGAAATAGCGTCTTAACGCCGGCATCGCGGAACAGCCATGCGGCGTCGGGGTTATCACCCGGATCGTTGGAACTTGGCGGGCGGGCACAGGAGTTGACGATGAAACGATTGGCTTATGCTGTCGCCGTCCTAGCGCTTGGTTTTGCCGCTTCGACCCCGGCACGCGCCGACTATGCAGTCGTTCAGTTTCACGACGGCTGGTGCAAGATCTGGTGGGACAGTAGCGCCTCCCCGTGGGGCGATAGCTGGACCGAAATCGCCTATGGCATGCCCGATTGGCTGTCGGCGTCGGCGGCGCTCGATACCGCGCGCTCGCAAGGCGTCTGCCGCTAGCGAGAAAAGCCGCGGCTTCTCAGTTATTCGTGGCGCCGCCGTCGACCGCGATGGTCTGCCCGGTGATGAAATCGCTGTCCGGCGACGCCAGGAACACCAAAGCCCCCAGCAGGTCCTCGGGAAATTCGTCGCGCTTGAGCGCGCGGCGGGCGATCGACGGCTGGCGGGAATGTTTGAGATGTCCGGGGTTCTCGTTGATCACGGTATCGCTCAGCGTAAAGCCTGGCGCCAGATTGTTCACGCAGATGTTGAATTCGCCAAGCTCGCGCGACACCGCACGCGTAAAGGCTGTGACGGCGCCCTTCGATGAGACGTAATGCGCCATCAGCGGGATGCCCCGCGCCACCGTGCCAGAGCTGATATTGATGATCTTGCCGTATTTCTGCGCGATCATATGCGGGGCGACGTGCTTGGTCATCAGGAAGACGCCGCGCACATTGATCGCCATGACGCGATCCCACAATGCGATGTCGATGTCGGTGACTTTCTGCTCGGTGAGCGGTGCGAACAGAGCCGCGTTGTTGACCAGAATGTCGATCTTGCCGAAGCGATCCATGGTTTTGCCGACCAGCGCCTTGACCGCGGCTTCGTCGCTGACGTCGGTGACCGCGCTGGCGATCGAATTGGCGCCGTGCTCGCGCGCCAGCATCGCGGCGAGTTCCTTGCCGTCGGCGATGTCGGCGATCATCAAGCGCGCGCCTTCAGCCGCGAGGATTTTTGCATAATGCGCGCCGATCCCCTTGGCGCCGCCGGTAAGGACCGCCACGCGGCCATCAAGACGCGCCATGGTCAGTTCTTCCCGCTCACCCGGTGGATTAATTTCTCAAAACCGGCGAGTTGCTGTTTGACCATGTCGATGGTCGGCTGATCGGTGAGTTCGAGGGTCTTTTCGTCGAATTTTTTGGCCGAGAAAGTTGACGAAGACCTCCGGTTTTCCGAACAGAACCGCATCGAGCGTGGTGAGCGTCATGCGCAGGTGATATTGCATGCGCGCGCCACCGAGCAAGCCGCCCGAGCAGGATTGCAGCGCGACCGGCTTGTTCGTAAACGGCACGTCCTTGAGGCGAGACGCCCAGTCGATCGCGTTCTTCAAACCCCCGGGGATGCTCCAATTGTATTCGGGCGAGACGACGACCACGCCGTCGGCGGCGCGAATGGCGTCGGCCCAGACGATAACTTCGGGCGGAAAGCCGGAGCTATTCTGAATATCCGCATTGTAAACCGGAAATTTGTCCCACGCCGGCGCCGGCTTGATCGATAGTCCCGGCGGCGCCAGCGCCGGCAGTGCTCGCGCCAGCGCGGCATTGTAGGAGCCATTGCGCAGGCTGCCGCATATTGTGATGACGTTGAGTGTGCCGTCGGCCATGCTCGTGCCTCTTATGTGCTTGGTGAATTCAGCAGCGCGGGCGCGACGATGTCCTTCCAGCTCCGCGGCGGTGCCTTGAGTTCATCGTGCCGGCTCATGAAATCGGCCATCGCCTGCACGCCGTAAATGGCGCTGCCGAATTCGTCCCTGATGTCCCGGATCACCGCTTCCATCGTGGCGCCGTCGAGCGCCTGCGACGGCTCATGCGTCAGGTAGATTTGGGCGGCGCGGCGCGGGTCGTCGTGAATGATGCGCGCGGCCTCGTCCATGGCCTGGTCGATCACCGCGGGCAGTTGCGGGTGCTCGTCGATGAAGGCCTTGGTCGCGCCCATGATGAGGAACGAGGATTTGCCGCCCATCGTGTCGGACGAGCGAAACAGCGCATGGACGTTGGCGCCGCGCAGCGCGAGCTCGGTGTAGGGCGGCGAGGCGAAATAAGCCGTCACCGGCGCCGGGCCCTGCCCCACCGCCGCCCCTTCAGCCAGCGCGGCAATGGCGTCCGCATGCGATAGCGCGACAACCTGGCCGCTCAGATGGTCGTAATGGCCGAAAGTCTTCTCCGACTGCAGCTCCAGCACATACATCTGCGGCGACGACAGCGTCGGCACCGCGATCCGGTCGGCCGGCGTGAGATCGGCGATAGATCGCTCGTTCGCCTGATTGCTCAAGAGAACGAGCGGCAGCGAGGTGATGCCGGAAACCGCGAAAATCTGGCCCGGCGTGTCCTTCGCCTTTTGCCAGGCCGCCAGCAAGGGCGCGGTGCCGAACGGTCCCATGTCGACCGCGCCGGAAGCGACCGCCTCCTGCACCTGGGCAGCGCCCATGAATCGCGGAAAATCGGCTTTCACGTCAAGACCGGCGGCCTTGGCGTGCTTTTCGACGAGTTTTAGATCCTCGCAGATATAGACCGGCAGAAACGCCAGTCCGAAACCGACGCCGATCTTGATCTCGCCCTGCGCGTGCGCCGGCGTGAGCGCCATGCAGAGAAGAAGGAACGCAGTGAAACAACGCCACACGTTGCGCCTCAGCCGGCTTTCTCGTCCGCAATCGGATTGCGCAAAATGCCGACGCGCTCGATCTCGACTTCGATTGTGTCGCCGTTTTTCATCCACACCGGATTGGGCTTGCGCGCATGGCCGACGCCGGACGGCGTGCCGGTGAAAATGACATCGCCCGGTTC
Source organism: uncultured Alphaproteobacteria bacterium (assembly GCA_963743395.1). GTDB lineage: Bacteria > Pseudomonadota > Alphaproteobacteria > Rhizobiales > Xanthobacteraceae > BOG-931. The sequence goes on along the minus strand of CAVUPV010000013.1, from coordinate 480,849 downwards.
AAGCGTCATGCCCTGGGTGATGTAAACCAGCATCTCGACCACCGGGAACATCATATTGTCGGTATTGTCCGACTGCATGACGTTGCCATTGAGCCGGCTTTGGATTTTTAGCCCCTTGGCGGCATCGGGCAGCTCATCGGCAGTGACGAGCCACGGTCCGAAGCCGCCGGTGCGGTCGAAATTCTTGCCCATCGCCCATTGCGTGGTCTTGCGCTGATATTCGCGCACCGAACCTTCATTGCCGCAGGAATAGCCGGCGATGCAGGAGGTCGCGTTGGCGGCTGTGAGATGCTTTGCGCGCTTGCCGACGACGAGTATCAACTCGGCTTCGTAATCGAGCGTCTCGGACACCTGCGGCCGGACGATCGGTTGGTTGTGCGGCACCATGGAGCTGAGCCCGCGCATGAAGATGGTCGGAAATTTCGGAATGTTGTCGCGCTGCGAGCCTTCCTTGACGTGTTCTAGGTAATTTAAGCCCAGACAGATGATTTTTCCCGGCCGCGCGACCGGCAACGCATAGGTGAGTTCCGCTAGCGGCTTGCGCGCGCTCGCCGGCGCCTTCTTGGCGATGTCGGCGAGCGATTTGGTGTCGCCGTTGTTTTTCTTGAGCCACTCACCAAGATCGGCCGACACTTTATTATCGACGGCCTGCAGATCGACCACCTGATCACCTTCGACAACGCCAAGATGCAGGCTTCCTTGCCCTTCGAACGCAACGATTTTCATGATTTTTCCTCAAACTACTGACGAAACCGATCTCGGGGCCGGGACTATAGTCGGTAGCCCGGATTGAGCAACGCGAAATCCGGGCTACACACCGAAGTGCTCTCGCAGCCGCTCGCGACCGCCCAGCGCCGCGCGCAGGTCGAAGCCGTTGACGATGGCGAGGCGGAAGCCGCCCGGCGGCATGGCGTGCCGCTCCGGCGCCCAGTCTTCATGGAAAGTAATTTGCACGCTGGTGACGCCCGGCATGCTTTTGACAGCATCAACCAGAGCCGGTGGCGGATGGCGGTAACGCGGACCGTGCGCGCCGAACAGCACGACGCTATAACCCTCGCAGCGGTCGTCGTCGCCAAAATTCCCATTCGCCGCGCTCGTAAAGCGCGACCACCGCGTCGACCCAGCCAGGCCCGTAAAGGTCGGGCCACTGGTCCGCGAACCGCAGATGCGCCTCGATGATTTTTCCGCCGATGGTCTCGAGATTGACCATGCCGGTATAGCCGGCGAGATATTTTCGTAGCCACGCGCTGCAATAGTCCTCGATACCGGCGTCCGCCTCAGCATGCACGGTCCAGTAATCGAAGGTGCCCTCGCCCGCGGGCTTGCCGGTGACATGCCGCCACCAGCGCGGCTCGCCGTCCGCCACCGCGATGTCGGACGAGACGTGCCGGCCATCGAGCAACGTCACCCAGAAATGCCCCGCCGTGTAATGCCTGTCGCAATCGGCTGGCGAATGTAGCACGCGGCCGCCAATACCCATGCCCTTGAGATTGACGATCGGTTTGGAAAACACCGGAAAGCGGCCGGGCGATGTGCCGTGAGGTCCGGCATCGAGCTCCTGGCTCAGCGCGACGGCGAGCTTGTTGTAGATCCAGCGATGCGCCGGATACCATTGCCAAGCGTCGCTGTCCTCGGTCGGGATGTTGGCCGCGGTGTCGACATGCGCGAAATATTGCAGCCGCCAAGGATCGGCCTCGCAGATCGGCATATCTGGGAACCAAAATCAGAGGTCGGTAACAAGGATCAGATCACGCTCGGCAGATAACGTCACTAAGTCCTGTACCCGAAATTACCGATCCCTGACTACTGATTCCTGAATGCATGCACGCTGAACTGACCGTCGGTCCAGACCTTGATTTTCGACCAGCCTGAGCCCTGCGCCAGCGCCGCGAACGCGTCGAGCGTATATTTGTAGCTGTTCTCGGTGTGGATGGTCTCGCCGGCGCGGAAAGTGATCGACTTGCCGTTGACGCGGACCTTCTGCCGCTTGGTGCTGGCCAGATACATCTCGATCCGGTTGTGCTCGGGATTGTAGCAGGCGTGGTGCTCGAAGGCGGCCAGATCGAAATCCGCGCCCAATTCGCGATTGATGCGCGTCAACAGGTTGAGATTGAATTTCGCCGTCACACCCTCGGCATCGTTATAGGCGGGGCAGAGGATCTTCGTGTCCTTGACCAGATCGATACCGATGATGAGGACCGCGCCCGGCCCCAGCATGTCGCCGGCATGACGCAAGAATTGCGCCGCCTCATGCCGCTCGAAGTTGCCGATGGTCGAACCCGGGAAAAAGCCGACCCGCGGCAGCTTCGCGATCGATGCCAGAAGCTCAAAGGCCTGGCTGAAATCGGCGATCAGCGGATGCACGGCCAGATGGGGGAAATCGCGCCGCAACTGCGCCGCGTCCTGCTGCAAAAAATCGCCGGAAATATCGACCGGAACGTAGGCTTCCACCGTCGCCGCAGCGCCGAGCAGGATGCGCGCCTTCTTGCTCGAACCGCTGCCGAATTCGATCAGCGCGCAGTTTGGCGGGAACAACGAGGCGATCGCCGGCGCATGGCGGCGCAACAGCTCGATCTCGCAGCGGGTCGGATAATATTCCGGCAGTTCGGTGATGCGCTCGAACAAAGCGGACCCGGCCGCATCGTAAAAATATTTCGGCGACAGCCGTTTTGGCTTCGCGGTCAATCCGGCCAGCACGTCGGCGGCGAATTTCGGGTCGGCGGCCTCGATGGGCGGCGCCACGCGCAACGCGGTTTGCAATGGTCTTGCCATGATGTGCTTCAGTGTTGGTATTCCGAAAGCCTTAGCCCGCTGAATTGCCAGCGCGCCGGCGGATAAAAGAAATTGCGATAAGTCAGCCGCGAGTGACCGTGCGGCGTCGCCAGCGACGAGCCGCGCAACACTATCTGGTTGACCATGAACTTGCCGTTGTACTCGCCGAGCGCGCCCGGGGCGGCTTGGTAACCCGGATAGGGCGCGTAGGCGCTGCGCGTCCACTGCCAGACGATGCCGAACGCATCCCCGAGCACGCCGGCTTTGGCGGCGACCTCCCACTCGGCCTCGGCCGGCAAGTCCTTGCCGGCCCAGCGCGCAAACGCGTCGGCTTCGTAATAGCTGACATGACAAACCGGCAGCGCCGGATCGACCGGCCGCAGTCCGCCGAGCGTCAGCGAAAACCACGCGCCATCAACTTTGCGCCAATAGCCCGGCGCGCTCCAGCCTTGCGCTTCGCGGCACGTCCAGCCATCCGACAGCCACAGCGTTGGCGTCGCATAGCCGTCTTCGGCCATGAAATCGAGCCACTCGCCATTGGTCACCAGCGATTCCCTGAGCCGCACCGGCCGCAACACGACCTGATGTGCCGGTTGCTCGTTGTCGAAGCAGAAGACGCCGCCGTCGTGGCCGATGCTGTGAATACCGTCGAGCGTGGCGCCGGCGTGCGAACTCTCGCTCGCCGGCTTCGGCCATTGCCAGTCGGGATCGTAAGCCGGATGCGTTTCATTGTGCGAGAACGCATGCAAAATGTCGGTGAGCAGAAGTTCCTGGTGCTGCTGCTCATGATTCAACCCGATCTCGATGATCGGGATGAGCCCGCCGAAATCCCCGACGGTTTCGATCAGGGCGGCTACCGCGTCGTCGACATGCGCGCGATAGGCGGCGACCTCGGCGGCGCTCGGCCGGGTGACAAGGCCCCGTTGCGGCCGCGCCTGGCGCGGCCCGGCGGAGACATAATAGGAGTTGTAGAGGTAGGCGAAGCGCTCATCGAACGGCCGATAGCCGCTGGCATGGGGCCGCAGCAAAAATTGCTCGAAGAACCACGTCACATGCGCGCGATGCCATTTAGTCGGACTCGCGTCGGGCATCGACTGCACGACCTGGTCCTCGGACGACAGCAATGACGCGCGGCGTTCGGTCTCCGCGCGCACCGCGCGAAAGGTTTTAAGCCAATTTTGGCGCAGATCGCCGGATGACGGCCGCTCGGCCAAGCCCACGTTCTGTCCCGCCGCCGAAGGGGCAGGTTCGGCCAGCCGGGCGCGCTTGGAGATAGCGGAGCGTGGCATGATTACGGGTGCAAATAACGGGCTTTATTGCAGAATTTCAATGGCTGCTATGATAATCAGTCGCCGGCACGTTGGTTCCAATAGATGATCGGTCCTCAGCGGACTGCAATGCTATTCGGCGCCCGCTAACGTGGTTGTGATCGCACACGAGAGGGCTGCAATCAACTTGCCCCAACTCGTCGCAAATTGTCCTTATGGAGACCGCTCAACCCGTGATTTCTCATGTAATTTGCCATGCCGTGCGCGTCACACGCAAGCGCCGCGCGAATTGGCCGATCAGGACCGCCGGATGAAAAAACGCGTCAGGAAAAGCCCCGCAACGAAGACCATGGTGCCGCGCGAGCGCACCGCTTTCTCGGCGATCGTCGACCGGCCGCCGCTAAAACTTCCGGGCAATGCGCGCCTCGTGTTCTGGAGCATCGTCAATCTCGAAGTGTGGGATATCGCCAAGCCGATGGCGCGTCAGGTGCTCGGGCCCCCCGCCGGGGTGACCCATCTGCCCGACGTACCGAACTGGAGCTGGCACGAATACGGCATGCGGGTCGGCGTGTGGCGCTTCTTCGATCTGTTCAAGCGGCAAAGCATCCGTCCGACGCTGGCGATCAATGCGCGCGTCTGCGAGGACTATGCGCGTGTCGCCGAGGAAGCGAACACCGATCGTTGGGAATTCATGGGCCATTCCTACCAGCAAGGACCGATCCATACCGAGCCGAACCAGAAGGCCATGATCAAGCGTTCGCTGGACGTGATCGAAAATTTTACCGGCAAGCGGCCGGTCGGCTGGCTCGGGCCCGGTTTGACGCAAACGCTGGAGACGCCGGATCTGCTCGCCGCGGCCGGCATCAAATATATTGGCGACTGGGTCTATGACGATGAGCCGACGACAATCCGCACCGCGAACGGCCCGCTGGTGACATTGCCCTACACGATGGAGCTCAACGACATTCCGATGATGGCGGTGGCGCAACACGAGGCCGAGTATCTGACCAAGCGCGCTATTGACCAGTTCGATCGGCTCTACGCGGAGAGCGAACAGCGCGCAAAAATTCTGGCGCTCGCCATCCATCCCTATTTGAGCGGCCAGCCGCACCGCATCAAATATCTCGAAGCCATCTACGACTATACCCGCCGCTTCGACGGCGTCGTGTATTGGACCGGCGAAGAGATCTTCGATTGGTATCAGCGATGCAAGCCAAGATCCGCGCCATAATCCGTATAGCTTTGTTGCTTGCCGTCGCGCTGTCCGCCGGGGCCGCGCAGGCTGCGGCCTGCCGCAGCAGCGGCCCCTATGAGCCGTGGCTCGCCGATCTGAAACGCGAGGCGATGGCGCAAGGCATTTCGCAGCAGGCTATTGCCGCTGCAGCGCCCTATCTCACTTACGACCAGCGAATCGTCAATATTGACCACGGCCAGCGCGTCTTCAGCCAGACATTTCTGGAATTTTCCGATCGCATGGCGGCGGCCTATCGCATCCAGACGGGCGCGGCGAAGATCAGGACCTACGCGCCGGTCTTTGCCCGTATCGACCAGCAATATGGCGTGCCGGCGCCGGTCATCGTCGCGTTCTGGGCGCTGGAAAGCGACTTCGGCGCTAATTTGGGCAATTACCATTCGCTGCCGTCGCTCGCCTCTCTGGCTTACGACTGCCGGCGCGCCGACCGCTTTCGCGGGCAACTGCTCGATGCGCTGCGATTGATCCAGCGCGGCGATCTGCAGCCCGACGAGATGATCGGCTCCTGGGCCGGCGAACTCGGCCAGACCCAGATGATGCCGTCGGAATATTATCAATACGCCGTCGACTATGACGGCGACGGCAAGCGCAATCTGTTGCGCAGCGTGCCCGACGTGCTGGCCTCAACGGCGAGTTATCTGGTCGGGCTCGGCTGGAAGCGTGGTGAGTCGTGGCTCACCGAGGTGCGCGTGCCGGCGAACGCGCAAAACTTTCCCTGGGACCAGGCCGATCTCGACATTGCATTGCCGCGCGCGAAATGGGCTTCATTCGGCGTCGCGCTCGCCGACGGACGGCCGCTGCCGGCGGACGACCTGCCGGCATCGCTGTTGCTGCCGATGGGCCGGTTCGGACCGGCGTTTCTCGTCTATGGGAATTTTCAGGTCTATCTGCAGTGGAATAATTCACTGGTTTACTCGACCACCGCCGCCTATCTCGCCACCCGGATCGCCGGAGCGGCCGCGCTCCACCGCGGCAATCCGCCGCCGGCGCTACCATTTGCCGACGTGAAGACCTTGCAGACCATGCTGGCGCACGCCGGTTATAACGTCGGCGCCATCGACGGCTTTCTCGGTTTGAAGTCGCGGCAGGCGGTCAAGGCGATGCAGTCGAAATACGGCCTTCCGGCGGATTCTTATCCGACCGCCGATTTGCTGGCGCGCATTCAGACGGGACATTAAGGCGCGTCGAGCGCTGCCCGGATGGCGACATAATAATGTGCGACGCGGCGGCCCCTGAACGGAAGGTTGGACGGCAGGCAAATCCGGGTGGTAGACGGCTAGCGGCGTCAGCCGGGCCGGGGGCGGCGTGCGGTTTCGGGATTAAATCCGGTGCGATCCGATTTTTGTTGCTCGAAGCGCTTGACCGGGCGGGATACCCCGACTGAAGATACTGAAAGGATTGCAGTTTTTCATTATTCCAATGAAAGAACTGCGATTTTGACCCCCAGGCCGGTTGGAGCGCCACTGCGCCAAATGTTACATTATAACGTCATATTCCCCCGCCACATGACGGCCTGCGCCGGACAACCATGCGGCTCAAGCGAAAATGGGACGCCGATTGTGAAAGCTGACACGCATCTCCGTCGCCGCACGCTGCGATTAGGTCCCGCCATGGCCGCGGCCGCCGCGCTTTTGGTCGCGCTCGCGTTGGCGCAGCCCGCCGGCGCCCAGACGCCGCCCGCCGCCGCACCGAATGCAACCGCTCCCGCCGCTTCGCCGGCGCCCGCCGTGCCTTCGATCGCACCTCCCGCGACGCCAGCTCCGGCGCCGGCAGCAGCCGCACCGTTGCCCGGCGAGCCCGCCGTCAGTAACGCGGAACTACCACGCGACCTTTCGCCATGGGGCATGTTCCAGGATGCCGATCTGCTGGTGAAGATCGTCCTGATCGGGCTTGCTTTTGCCTCGCTGGTGACGTGGACGGTGTGGCTCGCGAAAACGATCGAACTGCGGACGGCGCGCAGCGAAGTGCGCCGGGATCTGCGTACCCTCAACAGTGCGGCGACTTTCGCTCAGGCGCACGAACAGTTCCGCGACGGCGAGAGCCCGGTCTCGCTGCTGGTCCAGTCGGCTGCTCAGGAAATCCGGCTTTCCGCCAATCCGCGCGCCGAAGGATTGAAAGAGCGCATCGCATTACAAACGGAACGCATCGAGCTGGCAGTCAGCCGAAAAATTTCGCGCGGCACCGGCGTGCTCGCCACCATCGGCTCGACCGCGCCATTCGTCGGACTGTTCGGCACGGTGTGGGGCATCATGAACAGCTTCATCGGCATTTCGAACGCCCATACCACCAACCTCGCGGTGGTGGCGCCCGGCATCGCGCAAGCATTGCTCGCCACCGCGCTCGGCCTCGTCGCCGCCATCCCCGCGGTGATGATCTACAACGTGCTGGCACGCCAGACCGCACACTATCGCGCTTATCTCGGCGACGCTTCGGCGGGCGTGATGCGGCTCGTCAGCCGCGACCTCGACCGCGCCAAGCTGCCGCTGAACCAGGCCGCGGAGTAATCCGGTGGCCATTCGTCTCGATCACGGCACCGACGAACTCGCCGAGATTCACGACATCAACGTCGTCCCCTTCATCGACGTGATGCTGGTGCTGCTCATTATCTTCATGGTGGCGGCGCCGCTTGCCACCGTCGATGTGCCGGTCGATCTGCCCGCCTCCAACGCGCCGCAGCAGCAGCGGCCGCCAAAGCCGGTCTATCTCACCATCAAGGCCGACGGCAGCCTCGCGATCGGCGACAATCCGATATCGCGTGACGCGCTGCCGGGTGCGCTCGCCAGCGCCACCGGCGGCGACAAGGAGCAGCGTGTGTTCCTGCGCGGCGACAAGGCGGTGCCCTATGGCGACGTCATGGAATTGATGAACGACCTGCGCGGCGCCGGCTACCTCAAAGTCGCGCTGATCGGCATGGAAACCCGCGAGGCGAAATGACCGCGCTGGTTTCGACCTGGTTCGAGGACGATGATCCACGCGACCTGCGGCGCTGGGCCATTGCCGCGGCCATCGTCGTGGCGCTGCACCTCGCCGCCATCGCCGCCTATGTCTGGATCCATGCGCCGGACGACGTCGGCGACGATGCCACGCCGGTGGCGGTCGACTTCTCACCGAGTGACGACACGATCGATCAGCCAGAAGTCGCGCCGGTGCCCGAGCAGCAGCAGCAACAAATCGACCAACCGCCGCCGCCCGATGCCCAGGCCATCGTCGCGCCGCCCGAGCAGCCGCCGACGCCGCAGACGGACAAGCCCCCGACGCCGGCCATGCCGGCGCGCACCAAAGGCGGCGCGCCGCATATCGCCACCTCCTGGGAGACGAGCCTGATCAAGCACCTCGAGCAGTTCAAGCGCTATCCGGGCGACGCGCAGTCGCGCGGCGAGGAAGGCGTGGTGCTGCTGAGCTTCAGCATTGACCGCAGCGGACATGTGCTGGCGCATCAGGTCGTGCGCAGTTCCGGCTTCCCCGATCTCGACAATGAAGTGATGTCGATGATCGAGCGCGCCCAACCGTTGCCACCCTTCCCCGCCGATATGCCGGACGCCAAGCTCGATCTCACCGTACCGATCCGGTTCTCGCTGAAGTGACGTTTCGTCCTTGCGAGGAGCAGAGCGATGAAGCAATCCAGAACCGGGCACCGCTCTGGATTGCGACGCTTCGCTCGCAATGACGAATTGGGTATAACGTCCGCCGCTGACGAAATCATTTGAGGAAGCATCATGCGTATCAAGCCGTCCCTGACATCGACCGACGTTAAGAAAATCCTTGCCGCCTGCGAGGCCGAGGCCGCCAAGAACAAGTGGGCGGTCGCGATCTCGATCGTCGACGACGGCGGCTTCCTGCTCGGCTTCCAGCGCATGGACGGCGCGCCGCCGATTTCCGCCGAAGTCTCCATGGGCAAAGCCCGCACCTCGGCAATGACCAAGCGGCCGAGCAAATTCTTCGAGGACCGCGTCAAGGAACGGCCGGCCTTTGCCAGCTTTCCCGCCGGCATCCTCATTCAGGGCGGCCTGCCGCTCATTCACGACAACGAATGCGTCGGCGCCATCGGCGTGTCGGGCGTGCAGTCGCACGAGGACGAACAGGTCGCCCACGCCGGTGTCAGCACGCTCGGATAAGACACGAATCGGCCGGCGGCTCGTCACCGTCAGCCGCGATTAGCGCAGGAAGTTTCGCTACTCGGCCGGCACGCTCGCCAGAGGGTCGCGCGCCGCCGGATGCGGGATGTGCAGCCAGAATGCCGACACGATCGCCGACACCAGCGAAAATCCCGCCAGCATATATAGCCCGCCGGCGAAGCTGCCGGTATAATCCTTAGCCCAGCCAACCGCCGTCGGACCGAAGAAGCCGCCGAGATTGCCGACGGCGTTGATCCAGGCGATGCCGGCCGCCGCCGCGGTACCGGTCAACATCGCCGGCGGCATCGACCAGAACGGGCCTTTGGAGCCGTAGAAGCCGATGGCGGCCACCGACATGCCGGCGATCGCCCACCATGTGCCGATCGTTTGGCCAGCAAAGATCAGGCCGAGCGTCGCGGTCGTGCAGGCGAAGAACAAATTCCATCGCCGTTCGCCGGTGCGATCCGAGTACCAGCCCCAGATCAGCATGGCGATCGCGCCGCAGATATACGGGATCATGGTGACCCAGCCGACCTCCATGTTGGTCAATCCCAGCGTCTTCACCATCTGCGGCACGAACAGCAGCATGCCGACGCTGGCTCCGACGATGCCGAAATAGTTCAGCGTGAGCAGCAGAACTTTCGGATCCAGGAACGATTGCCACATGCTGATTTTGTGTTTGGCCTCAACGAGGCCGCGTTCGGTTTCCAGCGTCGTGATGAGCCACTTGCGCTCGTCGTCTTTTAGCCACCACGCAAGGTGCGGGCGGTCGGTGACGTAGAAAAGAATGACAATGCCAACCAGCACCGTCGGCACGGCCTCGCAGATGAACATCCACTTCCAGCCCGCCAGTCCCAACGCGCCATTGAGGCCGCCGAGGATTGCAGTCGAGACCGGCGCGCCAGCGGCGACCGAGAGCGGCAGCGCGACCATGAAGCCCGACACGATGCGGGCGCGATGCCAGTCCGGAAACCAGTAGGTGAAAAACAGGATCATGCCTGGAAACAGCCCTGCCTCGGCGAGGCCGAGCAGAAAGCGCATGGTCAGGAAACTCCACGGTCCGGTGCAGAAGGCGGTGGCGCCGGAGAGCAGGCCCCAGATCACCATGATGCGGGCGATCCACAGCCGCGCGCCGAGCTTTTCCAGAATCACGTTGCTCGGCACTTCGAACAGGAAATAACCCCAGAAGAAGGCGCCGGCCGACGAGACCGTAGATCGAAGCATCGATCCCCAGATCCTTGTTCATCGTCAACGCCGCGAAGCCGACATTGATGCGGTCGAGATAGGCCAGAAAATAGGTCGAGGATCGCGATCGGCAAGAGCCGCCAATAGACCTTGCGCATCGTCGACTGTTCGACTTGCGTCGTTGCCATGGTTCCCTCCGGGAAGCGTCGTCGTTTCTGTTCTTATTGGCCACCAGCATAGAGCCGCCAACGCGGCACGCAACAGTTTCGCTACCACACCTAAAGTTTAGGCTTGACGTCGCAAACGGATCACCGGGCGCACGCTTTAGTCCAAGCCGCTCGCCCGCGCTTGATCCTTAGCCATCACCGCCCAGTCGTGCTCGGCTTCGCCATGCGCCACCGCGCCGACGAGGCGATCGCGCCAGACATTCCCGCTGGGCAGCGGCACGCCGACCGCGCCGCCGGCCTCAAGCGCGAAATTGGCGTCCTTCAATCCCAAAATCGCGCGCTGGCCGGCCGGCTGATAGCGCTCCTCGACGATGATCTTGCCGTATACTTTATACGCCGAGCAGGCGAACAATCCGTCGGTCATCACCTCGTAAAACACGTCGGGCACGACGTCGTATTTGCGAATGAGCGAAAATCCCTCGCCCATCGCCTCGATGGCGCAGCCGAGCACGAAATTATTGGCGATCTTGATCGCGCAGGCCGCGACCGGATCGGCACCGGCCGCAAAAGTGCGCCGCGCGATCGCGGCGAACAACGTACCGCAGCGCTCGGCGGCATCCGTCGCGCCGCCTACCAGCATCCCGGCTTGACCGGAGGCGACGAGTTCGGGCCGGCCGAGCATCGGCGTCGCCAGCAAGACCTGTCCGGCTTCGCCGTGCAGGGATTTGAGCTTTTGCATGCAGGCGACGCTGTGCGTGCCGGCGCAGATGTGAATGCCGCCCTTGGGCAATGACTGCAAAAGGCCGCCGGATTGATTGACCACATCCAATACCGCGGCGTCGTCGGCGAGCATGGTGAACACCGCTTCGCCGTAAGTCGCCGCCGCCTTGATCGAGCCAAGCGCCTTGGCGCCGTGCTCCGTCAGCGCGCTTTAGCTTTTCGGCGCTGCGGTTATAGACGCCGACGTCGTGACCGCCGTCGGCGAGGCGGCGCGCCATGGCCCCGCCCATCGCGGCCGAGCCCGATGAATCCGACCTTCATGACAACTCTCCTACAAAAGCGATATCAGACCAATTGACCGCGCACCCATTCCAGCTCGCGGCAGATGTAGTCGACGATGTCGCCCGACTTGAGGCTGTCGGGCAGCATGTCCCAGGTGTAGGTCTCGACCTCAAGATGATGCGACAGCGGCTTGGCTTTGTGAAAACGCAGCGCGTCCTCGATGGCAAAGCGCGTCGTGCGAAATTGCCCGAGGTCGTCAAGGAAAACCGGCACGTGAATGTGGGTCCGCCATTCCCGCGGGCCCGGATTTTTCTCGAAAGCCGCAATCGCATCGTCGACATTGAGGAACTTGGTGAGCTTGCCGTCCATCTTCTGGATCGTTTGCGTGAGATAAATCGTCTTGGCATAGCGCTTGAGCGTATCGACCACCGGCTGCGTCACTTCCGGAATATGCAGCGCGGCGGCTTCCTGCAGTTTGAAGATCGGGATCGCCGGCATCGACCAGCTTCTGCAGCGAGGCGCCGATATTCTCGTATTCGACCGCCTGATGGCAGATGTCGTAGACGATGCCGAGATGGCGGCGCAGCGCCTCGTTCGCCTCGGAGATCGGAACGTGCGCGAGCTTGGCCAGTTTCTCGACCGCGGCGCCGGAATACAAGTGACGGGTGAAATAGTCGATCGTCTCGTCGGTGGTCTCGAGGAAGCAGTACGGTTCGGGCTCAAGCGCGAGCTGGACGGTGCGCCCGGTGCGATCTTCGAGCGCGATGAGATGGGCGACGACGCGCAGCACATGATCGGTGTAGCTCTTGACCACGCCGTCGTCGGTCACGCGCGGCTTGAACCCGAGGGGCGCACTCTGAATTGACGGGACGATGCCTGCCAGGCAGACATCGGCCAGCACGTCGGCGACGTTGATGGTGTAGCGGGTGCGTTCTTCGGAGCGCCAGTCCGGCTCGTAGACCTGCTCCTTCACCTTGTCGCCCTTGAAATGCCCGTACACGAAGGCATTGGCGGTATAGATGTACATGTCGTTGTCATCGAGAAATTTTTTCAGCTTGGCCCGTTCGGCTGCGCTGCTGGCGAGCGTTTCCGCAGAGCTTGCCGACAGACGGATGCACACACCGAAGGATTTGTTGCCGGCGATCCGCGCCTTCACCCTCGGCAGGTAGGTGACCAGCGAGTGGTAGAGTTGCTCCCAGTTATCGGCGGGATGCACGAGCGTCGAATAGGTCAAATGACCGAGGCCATTGCCGAGATCCATAACTGGTTTCCTATTATAAATTACACTTCCGACCTGGCCGGACTTGTTCCGGCCATCCGCGTCTTCAAGTTTGGCGCCTTATAAGACGTAGATGCCTGCGACAGACGCGAGCATGACGAACATTAGCATTACCGGACCTTCTCCACCGCGCCCGAACCCGCCGAGCGAATGATGGCCTCGGTCGCGGCGACGCCCTCGATCATCTGATCGTAGGGAATCCAGGAGACCTGGCCGGCCTCGGCCGATTTGGCGAAAGTTTCCAGCGCCGCGCGCGAAATATCGAGCGTCGCCGCCTGCCAGGTCTTGGCTTCGCCCTTCACCGGCTGGAACTTGCAGGTGCCGAACAGTTTGGTGCGGCGCTCCTCCGACGACGCGCCGGCGACATGGGTGACGCCTTCGAGCCGCAGCCAACCCTTCGAGCCGAACACCTGAAAGGAGAAGCCTGGGCCGGTTGTCGTCATGGTGCCGAGATAGCCGGACATGCCTTCTTTCATGCGAAACAAGATCGAGGTCGTGTCGTCGGCGTCGATCGGGGCGGCGCGCCGGAAGCTCTGCGCGAACACGTGATCGATCGGCCCGCACAGATCGATCATGCCGTCGACCGCGTGCACGCCCATCGGCATCAGGCCGCCGAGCGGCGTCTCCGCCTTGTCGGCGCGCCAATGGCCCGGATTGATGAACAGCACATTGGGAAACGTCATGGTCGCTTCGATCTGCAGGATGGTGCCGAGCTCGCCCGAGCGGATCATCTGGCGCAGCTTGACCATTTCAGGATGGATGCGGCGATTATAGCCGACCGCGAGCGTGACTTTGGCCTTAGTCGCCGCGGCGACGGCTTCTTCCGCTTCGTGTTTCGTCAGCGTGAACGGCTTTTCGCAGTAGATGTGCTTGCCGGCGGCGGCGGCGGCAACCACTTGCGCGCCATGCATGGAATGTGGCGTGGCCAGCACCACGGCATCGATGTTCGGATCGGCGAGCACAGCGCCGTAATCCGGCACCAGCCGGAAGCCATACTTTTTGGCGAAAGCCTCGACTTCGGGCGTGACGGTGCGGGTGGCGCCGGCGACGAAACGGATCGTGTCGCTGCCTTCGGCCGATTCAACAAGCGTCTTGCCCCACCAGCCAAGACCGACAATCGCCGCCTTGATCATTTGCAAACTCCTTCAAAGGCCCGCGCCGGCTCCCGTCAAGCCGCGTGATAATAATGCATGGCCACGATCAGGCAGCAGATCGCCCAGAACAGGCAATATTCAAAGCCGCCGATATTCCACAGCCATTTGCAGTTCGTCACTTTCCAAACCGCGCCGGCAGCGACCAAAAGATGCAGGCAGGCGATGCCGCCGGCATACATCGGCAGGATCGCGAAAATAAGCCCGATCGCGAGGATCGTCTCGATGACGCAGGCGGTGTACATCCACCGCGCCGGCGGATCGAATTTGGCCGCGACGAAGAATCCGAGCGCCTCAGGCACGAAAAATTTTGCGTAGATATGCGGGATGAAAAATAGTCCGCAAATCAATCGCAGGATGTTGAATTCGTTGGTGAGATCAAAGTTTTCCGCCAGATAGGACATAATTTGTCGTGCTCCCCGCGTTTCCCCGTAGTCTCTCAGTTTGGCTTGATCTTTTCCAAGAACCTTTCGGCATCCCTACTTACGGCGCTGGTCGTATGGCGCTCAAGCATCCAGCTCCTTGAAATAGCGGTAGATGCCCCACTGGCTAAACGGAATGCGCCGCTTGGAGGCGAGGTAGGCTTTGATTCGCGGCCGCTTTGCCACGCGATCGTGCAGCGCGACAAGCGCCGGGATTTTCCTCTCGAATCGCTTCATGCGCTTCGGGAACGCGTAGCGCAAACCCTCGACAATCTGGAACAGCGAGAGATCGACATAGGTCAGGCGGCGGCCGACACTGATATTTGTCGCCATTCTGCCGCAGCACGCGCTCGAAATAGCCGAGCATTTTCGGCGCCTGGTAGCGCCAAAAATCCTTGGTACGGCGTTTCGCCGCCGGCCGCTGCTCCTCGAAATAAAGCCAGCCCGATACCGGATGATGGGTATCGTGAATGCGCACGACGAGATCGGCGATGGTGAGCTGCAATTGGTGCGCCCACAGCCGCCCCACCTCGTCGCGCGGCGCAAGCTTTAAGCGCGGGCCGAGATAAAACAAAATCTCCGCTGTTTGCGCGATGATGAGCTTGCCGGCCTTGAGGAACGGCGGCGCGTAGGGCGGATGCGCCACGCGCCGGCTTGCCATGAGTTTCATCATTGCCGGCACGCCGCGCCGTCCTGGGCGGCGCGCCACGTCGACGTAATCGGCGCCGGCTTCCTCAAGTGCGAGCCGGACGAATTCGCCGCGGCCCTGGATCGACGGCCAGTAATAAAGCTCGTAGCGCATCGGTCACTCGTAGCGTGCGATTTGCCTTCTACGCTCGTCCCCGCGCATGCGGGGACCCAGCGAATGATGGCAACTTGGCGTTTCGCTGGATTCCCGCTGGCGCGGGAATGAGCGGAATGTTGTAGCGGCTCTAGCCCGCCGCCTTGTATTGCTCGTCGGTCACCGGTTCCATCCAAGTGACGTGCTTGCCGTCGAGCGATTCCTGCATGGCGACATGAACCATGTTGGTGGTCGGCGCGGCACCATGCCAATGCTTCTCGTTCGGCGGAATCCACACCACGTCGCCGCCCTTGATTTCGCGCACCTTGCCGCCAAAGGTCTGCACCCGGCCGGCGCCCGACACGACAAACAGCGTCTGGCCGAGCGGATGGGTGTGCCAATGGGTCCGCGCGCCGGGCTCGAAGCGTACCAGACCGGACCGCACGCGCGCCGGCGCCGGCGCCTCGATGATCGGTTCCTGCCAGACAACGCCGGTGAAACTGTCGGGCGGACCGCGGCGCGACGGCACAGACCCACAAACCTGAATTTCCATAATGCTTTTCTCCCTGTGATGCGGCCGGCGCGATAGCTTGGCCGGCGGCCGGTAAGATAGTGGAAATTTACCGCGATAGTGCGGCAATTGTCGTCACCCCGCGCAGCAAGGTTGCACGGTAGATGTCCCACCAAAGACCGAATGATCCGGCACGGCGGTGGCAGACCCAAAAATCCGTCAAATAAAGTCGATCCGGGCCGTGAACAGATCGACGTGCCCGCGGATCATGACGTTAAAGGGAACGACGATCCGCTCGTCGGTTTCGTCGGCCGTGCCTCGCTCTTGCGCATGCGGAATGTGGCTCGGCCAGATCAGCATGCGGCCCTTCTCGGCCGGCATAAGAATAAAGTCCGTGTTGAGATCGTTCTTTTCCGTATAGCTGGCTTCGATATTTTTCGTAAGCCGGCGCGCCGAACAGAACATCGTCGGCCCGCAATTCGCCGGCGTTCTGATATAGACGAGGCCGCTCAGCAAGCAGTTCGGATGGGTGTGCATGTGGCCGCGGCCATTCGGATTGCCGATGTTTGCCCACATATTGGTAATGTAATGGGAGTCCCGCTTGACCGCGAAAGCATCCAGAACTTTCCCAGTCTCCCGCAGGGCGACGTCAACCAACTCCTTCATCTCGGGAACGGTCTGGATGTCGTCGGGCGTCATGTAGGCATAGCTCGCCCCTTCGGGAGACGACCTGCCCTTGCCCGATTTCTGCAACCCGCGAACGACTTTCTCGATCCGGTCGCACATGCTGAGGTCGGGCAGCAGGCCCGTAAACATCGGCGTCGGGAAAAGCATGAACAACTGTTTTGAGGCCAGTTCGCCCGCCCTGGCGCCGGGAGGCGCGGAAGGAGACTGAAGCATCGGAGTTCGCACCCTGTTTTGAGCGAGGTTGAGGCCTGCATGCGGGTCGCTTCGTGAGCCGGATTAATTACTCAGCGGCTGAAATTGTCAACACGGTCAACCTTGAACCTAAGTGCCCGGCAGCCTTACGTTAAATGGCTTCGCGGCGTTCGAATTGTCGGTGAAAAACCGCCGCGCGCGACCGGCAAAGACAATCGGATCGGCGATGGGACAGACCGCGGGATGCATCTATTCGGCGTGCAGGCCTGCGTCCTTTATGACCTTCCCCCACTTCGCCATTTCGGCCTTGAAGAATGCGGTGCATTCTTCGGGCGAATTGCCGACCGGCACGAAGGCCATCGCCGCCAGTTTGTCCTTGACGTCGGGCTGCGCCAGGCTGGCGACGATCATGCGATGCAGCGCCGCAATGATGTCCTTGGGCGTGCCCGCCGGCACCACCACAGCGGTCCAGGTGCTGCCCTCTACTTCCGGAAAGCCCGCCTCCGCCATGGTGGGTATTTCAGGCAATGTCGGCGATCGCTCCTTGCCGGTCACCGCCAGCGCGCGCAGTTGACCGGCCTTTATCAGCTGCACCGCCGGCGGCATCGAGCCGAACGAGATCGGCGTATGACCGCCGACGGTCGCTTCGACCGCCGGCCCGCCGCCGCCGAACGGTACATGCACGAGGTCGAGGCTCAGTTCATGCTGGAACAAAGCGCCGACGAGCTGCGGCGGCGTGCCGGTTCCAGGCGAGGCATAGCTTTCCTTGCCGGGATTGGCGCGAATCCACGCCACCAGTTCCTTGACCGTCTGCGCGGGGACAGAGGGATTGACCGCCAGCACCGTCGGCGTTTGCGCGCCAAGCGTGACGGCATCAAAGTCTTTCAGCGGATCGAAGCCAGCATTGCTGAAGAGGAAGGGGTTATTGGTCAGGTTGCCGCCCGTCACCAGGAGCGTGTAGCCGTCCGGCGGCGACTGTGCCACCCGGATGGCGCCGACATTGCCACCGGCACCGGAAACGTTCTCGATATAAAAATTCTTGCCAGTCTGCTCGGTGAGTTTCTGCGCGATCAGGCGCGCGAACAGATCGGTCGGACCGCCGGGCGCGAATCCGACGATCATCTTCACCGGCCGCACCGGCCAATTCTGTGTGTCGGCAGTCTTGCGCGGAAGCGATCGGCGCGCAGCCCAGGCTTGCGAGGCTAGCCGCAAGCAAGAATAACGCTAAAGCGCGATGTGTTTTCACGTCAATGTCCCGGCTTAGCAAGCGGAGATTAGCAGTTGCCGCTGAATGAGCGAATGGCTTTGTCGGCGGCGCCGGGTAATATCCGGCCAACCACGAGGAGGCCAACCTGAAACGAGCAATTCTTGCAGCATTTGCGTTGTTTTACGCCGTTGCACCGGCTCCGGCGCAAGCCTCGCGGGTCGCCGACGGCGACGTTGTCGAGGCCTATGAGTACATGCTGGCGCGCTGGCTGGTGCTGCGGCAGGAGGGGCTCGATCTCAAGGCCGGGTTCAAGTGGAACGAACTGGTCCGCCGCGCGCCTGGCGACATCACCCAGGCCAATCCGAATTTCGACATTGTCCTGAGTGAGGCTTGGGTCGCCGTCGACGACACGAGCTGCACGCTGATCAATCTGCCGGAAATCAAAGGCCGTTATTACACCATTGAGATCGTCAATGGCTGGGGCGAAGTCATCGACACCGTCAACGAGCGCACGTATTCG
Organism: uncultured Alphaproteobacteria bacterium; assembly: GCA_963743395.1. Taxonomy (GTDB): domain Bacteria; phylum Pseudomonadota; class Alphaproteobacteria; order Rhizobiales; family Xanthobacteraceae; genus BOG-931. The sequence goes on along the minus strand of CAVUPV010000013.1, from coordinate 462,338 downwards.
AAACATCCGTTCGGCACTTTCGCGCTCTGCCTCAACAAGGCGAAGGTCGATCTTCCCGCCGGCGCGCAGCGCATCGAAGTCGCCGGCAACAAGTCGCGCATCCTGATCCCGATCACGCTGGGCGCCGATCCGGCCGCAGCCGTGGCGCTGGCGAACGGGATCACGATGCGGGCGACCGGCGCGCCCGAGATCGACAACGCCGTCGTCACGCCCGATTTTACCAATGACAAGCTCCCGGGCGTCGAGGCGTTCGACAAAACCGCGGAAATTCTCGCCAGCGAAGCCGACATCAACAAGGGTATGGCCGAACCGCAGGCCATGGCGCGGGCGGTCGCCGCAGCCGCAGCAGACCCGGCGCAGCGCGCGCATATCGATGAGGTAATCCGCAGCCAGGCCATCCCGGCTTTTCTGGCCGCAGTTGCCAAGATGGGCCAGACGGTGGACGGATGGATTCAACCGCACATTACCGGCAACTACGGCCGCGATTATCTAACCCGATCGATCGTGGATTTTACCCGTATCTGGGCCGACAGCCCGCGGGAGACTGTCTCTTTTGGCAGCATCCGATTTGATGGCGGCCAGACCTACACACAAACCTATGCCAAAGACGATCTTCCACCTTTCAAGGCGCACTACGCCTGGTCCGTCACCGCGGTCGACAGCAAGGATCGCCGCGTCATCGCCAATCCGCTCAATCGCTATCTGCTCGGCAGCCAATCCGAATTGCAGCTCAATGCCGACGGCTCGCTGACGCTCGTTTTTGCGCCGAAGCCGCTCGACGGCGTGCCGCAGGCGAATTGGCTGCCGACGCCGGCGGGCCAGGAGTACAATCTGACCTATCGGCTCTACGTTCCGGCCAAAGACGCGGTGCAGGGCCGCTATTATCCGCCGATGCTGTCGATAAAACCGTGACGGAGAGCGCGACGGAGATTTTCACCTGTCGGTGCGAGGAGGCAAACGATGATCGACAGACGTATCGTAACCGGCGCACTGCTCGCCGGAGCAGCAACTTTCGTGATTGGCGCGACCCAGACGCAGGCGCAGGCCGCACCTTTCTCACCGGCCCGCAACGTGGTGCTGGTTCACGGCCTTTACGCCGATGGATCGTGCTGGCTGAAAGTCATCCCGCTGTTGCAGATGGCGGGTCTTAACGTCGCGGCGGTTCAAAATCCCCTGCGATCCCTGGATGAGGATTGCGAGTTCACGCGCCGCACGCTCGCCTTGCAGGACGGCGCTACAGTCCTGGTCGCGCACTCCTGTGGCGGCGAAGTCATCCCGCAGATCACGGCGCTTGTCTATTGCGCGGCGCGCGCGCCTGACGCTAACGAGGATTATGCGACGCTCGCCAAGACATATCCCGCGCCGCCGGCCAACGCCGGCCTCGTTCACGCCGACGGCTATGCCCACTGAGCGAAGAGGCTTTCCTCCGCGATTTCGCCGGCGACATGGACCCGGTCACGGCCCGCGCGTGTATGCGGTTCAGGGCCGTGCCGCCGAAACCATCTTCGCCTACCGCGTGACGTAAGCCGCCTGGCGCATCAAGCCGACCTTCTATCATGTCTCAACCAAGGATCGCACGATCAACCCGGACCTTGAGCGCTTCATTGCGAAACGCATGAAGGCCACGACCATCGGGCTCGAAGCAAGCCACCTCTGCATCATCTCGCATTCGCGCGAGATCGCCAATTTGATCCTGCATACGGCCGGCCAAAAAGCCTGACTATGTGAGGGCTGTCCGGATCTTCCTCGCTCAGTCGCGAATTTGCGGCGATTTGACAGGTGGCGATGGCGAGAGTTGTGGCGCCGACGTTCGCGGCGGCGGCGTGGCCGGGATGGCGCCTGCGGGCGCGCCGCGTTCTTCGGGCTGCGCAATGATGGCTGTGCCGCCACCCGCTCCCAGCTTCGTTGCGCCGCCTTCCACGTTGCCTGGCTCGGGTTTTGCGATTGACGCAGGCTTCGGCGCCGTCGGCGGACGTCCGCCAACGATGGCAAGAACTTCGGCAATCACCCGGGCATGCAGCTGCGGCGACTCGTCGATCGTGACATGACCGATGCTGTGATCGGCGCTCAGGTCGACATTGCTGAGCGAGCCATGAAAGCCTGGCCCCGGCCGCATGTAGGCATAATCCCGCTGGGTGAAGTTGATGACACGGCCGACATTTCCAGACGCCGGAAATGATTGTGTGCCGTCGAACGGTACGACGAGCGCCACCGGGACACCTTTATCGCCCAGGTAGTCGGCCATCTCCATGACAGCGTCGGCGCCCAGCGAGTGACCGACGAGGATGATCGGTCCTTCCTTGCCGGATTTATAGTCTGCCGCGGCCCTGTCGGCGATCGACTTCCAGTCGGTATGGCTATGCGACGTTGCATAGACGCCGCGCTTGTTGAGCTCGTCCGCCAAAGTGTCCATACCAACGGAAAAAACATCGGCGAGCCCGCGAAACAGATAAACGTGCGCTCGCGGCTGCGCCATTCCCCGGCCTGATTCGAGGGCGGCCAGCATTGCCAAGGACAGCAATGCGACGGCGGCAAAGCGATACCAGCGCCTCATGAACCCCTCGCAACGTGTGACCGTCAATTTTGGTTTTAATGGCCCGACCGTCAAGGCGCCTGGCGGTTCCATTCCCGAAACCATGAGGGCCGGGTGCGCGATACGGGAGTTAATCCCTGCGGACATTTGCCATTTTCCTGGGAACAACCCCTCCTCTCCCTCGCTTGTTGTCAGCCAGTGTAATGGCCAATACGTGCGGGAAAGCGAATGCGTCCCGGGGAAAACAAGAAAATTCCGGCGGTTCTCATCGTTGAAGACGAACCACTGATCCGTTTGGGCGCCGCGAAATTCATCGCTGATGCGGGTTTCGAGGTTATCGAAGCTGCGGACGCTGACGAAGCGATCCGGATACTTGAGGCTCGCAAAGATGTCCGGATTGTGTTCACGGACATTCACATGCCCGGCTCGATGGATGGTCTCAAACTTGCTCGTGCCGTTCGCAATCGGTGGCCGCCGATCAAGATCATTGTGACGTCAGGCCGCGATCCCCTAACGGAGCAAGACTTGCCGGAGGGTAGCCGCTTCTTTGCGAAACCTTACGACCCAATTCAGATTACTAACCTATTGCACGAGTGGGCGCCGACGCCTTACAGCCCAACAACCTAAAAAACATGGGAAACCGAGGCCAAGTAGGCGATATGCGATTCTTTGAATGCCAAGTTTGCGGTCAACCTCTCTTTTTTGAGAACTCCCTTGTGAAAGTTGCGGTCGCCGCCTCGGTTTTCTCTCCTCACAGATGACTATGACGGCGCTTGAACCGAGCGGCGAGCGTTGGCAGGCCTTGGCTGAACCGAGTTCGGAATACATCCATTGCGCCAACTTAAGGTTCGACAGCTGTAACTGGCTGATTCCAGCCGACAGCGGCGAGACTTTCTGCGCGGCGTGCCGGCATAACCGCACGATACCGGATTTATCCGACCAACGTAATCTCACCCTTTGGCGTCGAATTGAGATTGCCAAGCGGAGGCTGTTTTACAGCTTGCTGCGGCTGGGACTTCCCCTTCGCAACAAGACGCAAGATTCCACCGGGCTGGCATTCGACTTTCTTGCTCCCACCAGGAAGCCGGTAATGACCGGACACCTCGACGGCGTCATCACGATCAATCTTGCCGAGGCTGATGACTCCGAGCGAGAAAAGCAGCGCGGCATGCTCGAAGAGCCTTATCGCACCCTGCTCGGACATTTCCGTCACGAAATCGCGCATTACTATTGGGATCGCCTGGTACGCGATGACGGATCGCTAGAGGAATTTCGTCAGGTCTTTGGCGACGAGCGGGTCGACTATACGGAAGTCGCTCTGGCGGCACCATTCTCACGGTCCGCCGGAAGACTGGCCCAACAATTTCGTTTCAGCCTATGCGAGTTCGCACCCATGGGAGGATTTTGCGGAAACATGGGCGCATTATTTTCACATCGTCGATACATTGGAGACAGCCAAGGCGTTCGGAGTCCGCACTGACCCGCACTTCACCAGCACGGCGTTGGATACTGCCGTCGACTTCGATCCCTATACGGCCGGCGTCGACCGTCTCATTGATGCGTGGTTACCGTTGACCTTCGCGTTCAACTCGATCAACCGCAGCATGGGCGTGGGCGACCTCTAGCCATTCGTCATTGGCGCGCCCTCAATGCTCAAACTGGGCTATGTATACAATAAAATTCATCGCCTTTCCGCATCGGGAAGCCGCAGTGACCGCGCGGCGCTTAAGGCCGTAGTTGCGAGCCTCAAAAGAAGCGTCGCATCGCCTTAAGTACCCCTGCCGGAACGTTTCGATGCCGCAAGACGTTGAAGGGTATGAGCATCACCCAGTCTGTTCTACGTCGCATTCCGAAACCGTCCGTCCACTTGTTCGCGGCCCTTTCTGTTTTCGGGGCACTCGTCGTCATGGGTCTCGCGATGATCGACGGTTCGGGCTACTAATAAGCTCCATCCGATGTTTGAGGACATTCGCCGGGCAGATTTGATCGGCTTGCTCGCCCTCGTTCTTAACAGCTCTCCTGACACTCAACCTCAAAGTCGGAACTTTTTGCGGGCAGCCGCATTATTAGGCAGTACGGTTTTCGTACCGTCCGGGGAGCCACTCGATGGAATATGATCGTCCTGTGTCCACGATTGTGGATGCGCAGGCTGCCGTTTCGTGGCCTGCTATCGCCGCGGGTGCGGTTGCCGCCGCGGCATTAGCTCTTGTGCTAATTGCATTTGGCGCGGCGCTTGGGCTTTCGGCGGTATCACCATGGAGCGATAGCGGCGTTTCGGCATCGAGTTTCAAAGCCGGCACCGGAATATATCTGGTGATCGTGGCAGTGATGTCGTCCGCCGTCGGCGGCTACCTTGCCGCTCGACTGAGGACAAAATGGGCAGGAATTCCCACCCATGAGGCTTTCTTTCGAGATACCGCCCACGGCTTTCTCGCCTGGGCCTTCGCGACGCTTCTCAGCGCGAGCGCTTTGAGCTCTGCCACCGCGTATTTGGCAAATGGCGCCGCGGCGGGATTGGGCGGCGCAGCATCGCAGGCAACTCGCACCGTCAATCCGGCGGACATCTATGTCGATAAGCTCTTCCGTGCCGATCCGCCGAGGCAGGTTGCACCGGTACCGCCAGCATCGGCCGATTCCAACGCCACAAATACCGCGTCCGGCCGCTACAAATCCCGGCCAGTCGCGGGCAGAGGTTTTACGGCTATGGACGGCCAGTTTTCACGATAACCAAGATCTCAGCGCCGCCGACAGAGCCTATGTAGCGCAAGTCGTCGCCGCTCGCACCGGCTTAAGCCAAGCCGATGCCGAGAAGCGCGTTAATGACGTGATTACCGAAGCGAAGACCGCTGCCGACGACACACGGAAAGGCGCCGCAAAGCTTTCCTTCTGGTTGACTGCCGCCATGCTGTTCGGCGCATTCGCAGCCAGCCTCGCAGCGGTTGAAGGCGGCTCGTTGCGCGATGGCACGTGGAGCGATCGCGTTCTCACCCCTCGACCAATATAAGGAGCACACCATGGGTAGAGGCATTCTTCTTTGGCTGCTTGGCGTTCCGATCCCGATCATCATCCTCCTCGCGTTATTCTCACACTGACGGAATAAGAAGCCATGTCGAAAGGCGCGGCTTTTTCTTGAAACAAACCATCATTGAAACTTGGGAGCCCTTCCATGTCGATTGGAACCATACTGATAATAATCCTGGTCATCATCTTGCTTGGCGGTTTTAGCGGCTTTGGCGGCGGTCCGTTCTATGGGACCGGCTACTACGGCGGCGGCGGACTGGGCCTTGTCATTGTCATTCTCCTGATCTTGGTTCTGCTTGGCAGGATTTGACCGAGCGAGCATGGCGAAGCCGGATAACCGCGAACGAATTCTGACAGAGACTCGGAATCTCAAGATGGCGCGATCCGCGCACGGTTATGTGCGCGGATCTACCGCCAAATTTTACGAATGGCTGGAGAGCAACAGTCGCCTTAAGTTACCGGAAGGTCCTCCAGTCTGGATTTGCGGCGACTGTCATATCGGCAATCTTGGTCCCCTCGTGGATGCCAAGGGCCATGTTCTGATACAGATCAGGGATCTTGATCAGACGGTGATCGGTAACCCGGCGCACGACTTGGTTCGGCTAGGTCTGTCGCTGGCATCTGCAGGGCGAGGCTCGGACCTGCCCGGCGTGACGACGGCGAGAGTCCTGGAGGAGCTGGTCGCGGGCTACCAGGCGGCGCTGTCGACCAACTTCGAGACGGAGAAAGACAAATCCCACCGGCCTAAGTCCATTCAGGCGCTGCTGGCGCTATCCACCCGACGCCGATGGCGTCATTTGGCGGAAGAGCGGCTCGACACCATCAAACCTACTATTTGCGTCGGCAAGCGCTTCTGGCCGCTGATGCCGGAAGAACGCAAGTCCCTGAACCAGATGTTCGCCAGCGATTCGATCAAGCCATCGCTCACCTCACTTCGCGGTCGGGCCAAGGATGACGCGGTAGAACTGCTTGATGCTGCTTATTGGATGAAGGGCTGCAGTTCGCTCGGGCGGCTTCGCTACGCAGCAATACTCCGTATCGGCAGTGGCACGGATTCGAGCCTTTGCCTGGTCGATGTAAAGGAGAGCGTCACGGCGGCGGCTCCCCGCGCGCCGAACGTCGAGATGCCCCGGGATAACGCCGTTCGCGTGGTGACAGGCGCGAAGGCGCTTTCTCCCAACCTCGGGCAACGCATGATGGCGGCCCGGTTGCTCGATAAAGCGGTCGTCGTCCGCGAGCTTATGCCGCAAGACCTCAAGATTGAGATTGATCGACTGTCCCGTCAGGACGCGATGAACTTGGCGCGCTATCTTGCCGGCGTCGTCGGGCGCGCGCACGGCCGCCAAATGACACCGAGCCAACGCCGGGCGTGGCGTTCCGATTTGGCGAAAAACCACAAAGCGTCCCTCGAAGCACCGTCTTGGTTGTGGGCGAGTATCGTGGAGCTCATTGGTCTGCACGAAGCCGCGTACCTCGACCATTGCCGACGATTTGCACTGTCTGAGGCCGCTTGAATTGACGTCACCGTCAAACCGAAGCCCCGCGACAGCGGCGGCTCGAACGTCGCATCACTGTCCGGGCTACTCCTGAAAGAGGACAACGGCTAACGACGATTTATTAGGATAAATGCGGTAATATCCGAGCCAGTAGCCGAACGACGGTGAGTGGCGTGTTCTCTTTGGTGCAAAGCATCCGGTGTCTTGCAACGCAGCGCCTCGTGCGGCTGGCGATTGCGCTCTGCTGTGGGCTCACGCTCGGCGCCTGCTCCAAATGCGACGTGCCGACCTGGATGCCCAACCCGGCTGCGCCGCACGCCTGCCATAACGGCCCCGACCCGCAGTAGCCGCCGCGGAAACTTGATCGCTAGGCAAAACTTGATCGCTAGGAGTGTAGGTGCGTGGTGGTGAGCGCGTCGCGCTCGCTCTCGTCAAGCGCCGCTTCGGCGGCGTCGATCGTGGGCAGTCCTTCGTGGCGCGGACGGCCATAGGCGTCGGCGAGTTGCCGCGGCGACAGCGCGGCGAAACCATTCGCCCTGTCGTCGCGCCACCAGGTCCAGATCAGGCGCGCCAGCATGACGATCAAGGCAAGCTGGAAAATGAGGCCGGTCACCGACGCAATCCCGCTCAGCTCGTCCACCACGCCGTGACCGAACAACAGCCCGAGCACGCCCGAGCCGAGGAAGCCAGCGGCGAAACCGCCGAGCAGACCCGGCCGGCTGAACAGGCCGCCGAGCGAGCCCGGATGGCCCGGCGGCGCGGCGGCCGGAGCCGACGAGGTGTCGAGGGAGACGAGCCGGCTATAGCCGGTCGAGACGCTGGCGCGACTCGACGCGGCGCTCAGGCCGCCTTCGAGCCGGGCGTCGGCATCTTCAGTCCACGTCAACAGACCGAGCGCCAGCGCGGCGAGCGTGGCAAGCGAGCGCAGCCACCGCCCCTGCGGCTGCTGTCACTGTTGCGATTCCGGCACCAAGTTCCACGGCAAGTCGCCTTCCCTGCGAGCGCGCTTATCTACGCTCAAGTTGGCGCCGGACCGCCTGTCGCAAAGCGTCGCACGCGCGCATGTCGCACCGCATCGCCGTCGCACCGTTGTCATACGGGGAATGAACAATCAATTTTTGTGAAAAGCGGCGCGGTCAGGCTGCCAGCGTCTCCTTCACCTCATTGACCAGCTGCTTGAGGGTGAATGGCTTGGCCAGGAAAGCAAATTGACTGCCATCGGCGGGGAGATGCTTCTGGAAGGCATCCTCGGCATAGCCGGAAACGAAAATGATCTTCAGGGTGGGAATGCGGCTGCGCAGTTCGCGCAGCAGCGTCGGCCCGTCCATTTCCGGCATGACGACGTCCGATACGACCAAGTCGACCTTGCCGTCATATTTTTCCAAAACTTCGATCGCCTCGACACCGTTGCCGGCCTCGAGCACGGTGTAGCCGCGCGAGGCAAGCCCGCGCGCATTAAGTTGCCGCAGTCCCTCCTCGTCCTCGACGAGCAGGATCGTGCCCTGTCCGGTGAGATCCGCTTTCGCCGCGCATTTGCCATGCTCGGCCGCCGCGAAGGCTCCGGGGATTGCCGCCGCTTCGGCTTCGCCGCGTTCGGCGGCAAGCTCCTGGGCGCTCGCCTTATGGCGCGGCAGAAAAATGCGGAACGTCGCACCCTGCTGCTCCACCGAATCGACGTAAACGAAACCGCCGGTCTGCTTGACGATGCCGTACACCGTGGAAAGGCCCAGCCCGGTTCCTTTGCCGACGTCCTTGGTCGAAAAGAACGGCTCGAAAATCTTGTTGACGATTTTCGGCGGAATGCCGGTGCCGGTATCGGCGACCTCGACCAGCACGTAATCGGCGGCCGGCATGCCCTTGGCATGAAAATGCTCGCAGTCCTTTGCCGTCACATTCGCGGTGCGCAGCGTCAGTCGGCCACCATCAGGCATGGCGTCGCGCGCATTGACCGCGAGATTGACGACCACCTGCTCGAATTGCGAAATGTCGACCTTGACGGGCCACAAATCGCGGCCGTGTTTCACCTCCAGGATGACCTTCTCGCCGATCAGCCGCTTGAGCAGCATATTGAGATCGCTCAGCACCTCGCCGAGATCGAGCACTTGCGGACGCATCGTCTGCTTGCGGGAGAAGGCGAGCAGGTGCCGCACCAGGCTCGCCGCCCGGTTGGCGTTCTGCTTGATCTGCATGATGTCGGCAAACGACGGGTCGGTCGGCTTGTGCGCGTTGAGCAAGAAGTCGGTCGCCATCATGATGGCGGAGAGCACATTGTTGAAGTCGTGCGCGATGCCGCCGGCGAGCTGACCGACCAGATCCATCTTTTGCTGCTGCGTGACCTTGTTCTCGAGCTCGCGCTGCGCGGTGGTTTCGAGCGCATAGACGATGGCCGCTTCGCGGTCGCGCTCCTCCTCCTCCTCGACCGCGGTCACATAGAAGCGGCCGAACCGTTCGCCGTCGCCCGCCAGCCTGGCGTCGACCGGCACGATGCCGCTCTTGCCGAGCGCCGCCTCGCCGATCGCGGCAACCAGCGCCTGGCGATCGCTCTCGACCACTGCGGCGAGGATCGAACTGTCCGCCGTTTCGCTTTGGCCGTCGCCGCCGCGACCGCCACGCTCCCCCTGGAACAGCTTGGCGAATAGCGGATTGGTCCGCACTATACCGCCGCGCTTGTCGATAGTCGCAATCGCCATCGGCGTGTGCAGGAAAAACTGCGTGAAACGGATTTCCGCGGCGCGCTGCGGATCGGTGCCGTCGTCGCGGGCACGGTTGAGCACCAGCGTGCGCGAAGCGCCGGCTGTGCCGTCGGCGCCGAAGGCGAGCTTGTGGTAGACGCGCACCGGTAGCGTGCGGCCAGAGCGCGTGCGCAGATCGAGATCGAGCACCTCGGTCTTCACCTCACCCGGCGCCGCCCGCAGCGTAGTCAACAGCGCCGCGCCCTCGCCCGCCACCAGATCGGCGAGTTTGAGCCCGCCGGAGCCGACCTGCGCCAGATCCTGATCGAGCCAGTTCGCCAGCGTGGCGTTGAGATAGACGATGTCGCCCTTGTCATCGACCGAGAAAAATCCGGCCGGCGCGTGGTCGAGATAATCGATGGCGTGCTGCAATTCCTGAAATACGTTTTCCTGCCGTTCGCGCTCGCGCGTCACGTCGGCGAGCGACCAGATCGTCAGCCGGTCGCGCCGGGTGCCTCCGAGCGGCCGGATGGTGAAGCGCAGCCACCGCCCGGGCCGGCCCTTCACGCCCGCGACGCGAACCTCTTCCTGCAGGCGCTTGCCCTCTTTGGCCGCCTTCAAGAGCCGATAGATCGCCTCCGACGCGTCGGCATCGCCGATGAAGGCGCGCTCGACAGGGCGCATATCGTTGGCGTCCGCCGCGCCGATCAAGTCGAGATAGGCTGAGTTGGCATAAACGACGCGGCCATCGGCATCGGTGACCACAATGCCGTCACTGGCACCGTCGATCACGGTCTTGATCAGCGGATTGGCAGCTTCCGTGCTGGAGAGCCGCAGAATGCCGCAGGCCAAAGCGAATAGCGAGAACACGCCGACAGTCGCCAGCGCCGCCAAAAAGGCCAGAATATACGGCTCGGCATTGCTGCCGCCGAGCATCACGATGGCGGTCGCCGCGCCGACGAGGAGAACGGCGACCAAGAGCACCAGCACAACGCTGCCGCCGCGGCTGGCGCTGGCGCTTCGATCGATCGACGGACGCGGCCCGGCGCCGCCCGGTTCACGGCCGCCGTTGGAGCTTTTGCCATTGCCGGGCGCCGTCACGGCCCGATCGGACCTGGCCTGATCGGATACGGCCTGCTCTGTCATGCCCGTTCCCGGCGCCTTTCTCAGTGCCTTTTCTCAGTGCCTTGCGTCATCGAATCGCGCAAGGGGATTTGGCGAAAAGCTGCATAAATCACCTCGGGCGGAGCACCGAGCGGCGCAGCCGCATCACATAACCGATGATTTCGGCGACCGCGCGGTAATGCTCCTGCGGAATTTCCTGGTCGATCTCGACCGTGCCATGGAGCGCCCGGGCCAAAGGCGGGTTTTCGATCACCGGAATGTCGTGGGCCTCCGCCACTTCGCGGATTTTTCGGGCGATCAGATCGGTGCCCTTGGCGACACAGACCGGCGCATTCATACCGCGGTCGTATTGCAGCGCCACGGCGAAGTGGGTCGGATTGGTGATGACGACCGAGGCCTTTGGCACCGCGGCCATCATGCGCTTGCGGGCGCGGGCCATCCGCAACTGCCGGATCTTGCCCTTGATGGCGGGATCGCCTTCGGTCTGGCGGTATTCTTCCTTCATTTCGCGGAACGACATTTTGTGCCGATCGTACCACTGCCGGTACTGGAAAAGATAATCGGCGGCGGCAACGACGGCGAGAATGGCCACCACCGCGCCCAGCATCTGCATGGCGAGCGCGCTGGTGAACGGCAGGATCGCGACCGGGTCGGTGCCGACCAGGCCGTCGAGCCGCTGGCGTTGCGGCCACAACAGCGCGACCAGAACGCCGCCGAACACCGTGAGCTTGATTAGACCCTTGAAAAAATTGGCGAGCGCCTGTTTGGACATCAGCCGGCCCAGGCCTGCCGCCGGCGAGATGCGCGACAGCCGCGGCAGGATCGGCTCGACCGAAAACAGGATGCGGTGCTGGATGACGGCACCGGCGAACGCGGCCGCCGCGAGGATGAGAAGCGGAATGGCAAGCGCCGCCAGCACTTTCATCGCCACGGCCTTGGCGAGAATGTTGAGCCCGACCGCATCGGCGGGAATTTGATAGGAATTTTCCAAAAGCCCGCGGAACAGCGTCGCCAGGCTTGACGCCGCGGGCGCGGCGAACACCATCAGCATGAACGTGCCGCCGGCGATGGTGAACCAGGTCGAGACCTCGGCGCTGCGCACCACGTCGCCGCGCTTGATGGCTTCTTCCAGCCGGCGCGGCGTCGGGTCTTCGGTATGTTCGGTACTGTCGCGGTCTTCGGCCATTTTGTTCGCTTATTTTTTGGCGCTCGCGTCAGGCGTGAGGGGCCAACTGATGCAGCACGCCGCCGGCGTAACCGAGAAATAGTCCCATCATCGAACCGAGCACCAGGATCAGGCATAGAAAGCCAAGCAGGATGGACAGCGGCAGCGCGACGAAGAACACCTGCATCTGCGGCATCAGTCGCGACAGCACGCCCAGCCCGAGATTGAACAACAGTCCGAACGCCAAAAACGGCGCCGAGAGCTGGATGCCGATGCGAAACGCACCGGACACGGTTTTGGTCACCAGCGCCGCGACGTCGCCGGTGGCGGGCACTTCGCCCGGCGCAAACAGGGTGTAGCTGTCGTTAAGCGCGGCGATGACAAGAAGATGCATATCGGTGGCGAAGAACAGCGTGATGCCGAGCATGGTGAGAAAATTGCCGAGGATGACGCCCTGCTCGCCTTGCGTCGGATCGATAGCGGTGACGAAGCCCAAGCCCAGCTGTTGCGCGATCACCGAGCCGGCAACGTCCAGCGCAGAGATGGTCAGCCGCGCGGTCAGCCCCAGCACCGCGCCGATCAAAATCTCCCCCACCAGTAAGACCAGCGTGGGCGCGAGCGCCGTCGTATCGATCCGGTAGGCGTTGCGATGCAGCGGCAACAGAACGGCGGCGAGAACGATCGCGATGGTCAGCCGCAGGCGCGCCGAAATGTTCTGCTCGCCCAAGCCCGGCAGCAGCATGACCATCGTGCCGGTGCGCGCGAACACCAGCATAAACGCCGCCGCGAGCGCCGGCAGATAGGAAATGTCGATCGTCACGGCTAAGCCCGCTCAGCCGTTGGAGATATGCGCAGCGATCCGCAGGAAGTTGGAATGCAGCGCGTCGGCCATGAACGGCAGCGCCACCAGAAGCGCGAGGAAAATCGCCAGGATCTTTGGCACGAAAACCAGCGTCGATTCCTGGATTTGCGTCAGCGCCTGGAGCAGCGAGATGGCGATGCCGACGATTAACCCGACCAGCATCAGCGGCGCCGCCACAATCAGCAGCGTTACGATGGCGTCGCGCGCCACATCCAAGACTTCCGGTCCGCTCATTTGTACTCGTCTCCTCATCCGCGCGGGGGAATGATCAAATCGGCATCTTCAAAACGTCCTCGTAGGCGGCGATCACTTTGTCGCGCACCGAGATGAGCGTTTGGAAGGTGGTTTCGGTTTCGGAGACCGCCGTGACGACGTCGATCATATTGGCTTTGCCGCTGGCGACGGCCTGCGCCTGCGCGTCGGATTTTTGCGCGGCTTCCGAAACCGCGTCGATGACGTCCTTGAGCACATTGTTGAAGCTCGGTCCCGCATCCTGCTCCTTGCCGAGCCCGCCGATACTGGCGGCCGGATCGTTGAGCTTGGCGAGCGCGGCATAGGCATTGGCGGCGATGGTCGGCGTCGGCATGGTTTAGCTCTTCAGGTTTAGCTCTTGAGGATGTCGATGGTGCGCTGGAGCATGCGGCGGGTGGCGGTGATGACGTTGAGATTTGCCTCGTAGGAGCGTTGCGCGTCGCGCAAATCGGTCATCTCGACCAGCGCGTTGACGTTCGGATATTTGACATCGCCGTTCTTGTCGGCGGCTGGATTGCCCGGCTCGTGCTTGATCTGGAAATCGGATTTATCGGTTTCGACCCCGCCGAGCTTGACCACGTGGGCATCGAGCGTGCGGTCGAGTTCGGACGAGAAGGTGACGATGCGGCGGCGGTACGGATCGCCGCCGGGCGTCTGCGATACCGAATCCGCGTTGGCGATATTTTCCGAAATGATGCGCATGCGACCGACCTGGGCGCGCAGGCCGGAGGCGGCGACGGCGAGTGTTTTGACGAAATCCATGCCGGACATCTAGTCGCCTTCGCGGTTCCCCGTGCTATTCGCCGCGGCGCTCATCGATCGATCGCGAGTTTGATCAGCGCCAGCGAGTGCGTGTACATCGACGCCGCCGCCTCGAAATCCATCTGGTTCGCCGCCACCTTCATCATCTCGTCTTCGTGGGTGACCGAATTGCCTCGCGGGGTGACGTCGTACTTGCCGCTCTGGTCGACGGCGAAGCCGTCGCCGCCGGAACTTGCGATGTGGCCGGGATCGGTGCGCGCCAGCGAGACCGAGGCGGACAGCGCCCCCTCGAAGGTCGGCGCCGCCAAATCCTTGGCCTGGTAATTCGGCGTATCGGCGTTGGCGACGTTCTCCGCCAGAACTTGCTGGCGTGCCTCGTGCCACTGCATGCGCTCGCGCAGCATCGCCAGGATCGGAATGTCGGAAATCGCCATCGGCGCGGCCCTTTTTAGCTGGGCAGACTTTGCCGGGCACATGGTTAATGCCGGGTTAAAAACAATTCCGCGACGTTTTGCCATTAATCCGCCGTTTACCATGCGAATGCTTATGCCATCGGCTTTGCAGGGAAAATCGGCTAACATCTTTAATGCTTTGTTAGGATTCACGGCGGCAAATGTTACCCGCGCCGTTAACCTTTGGAATCGCGCTTTGAGTGCTTCGGGTGACCGGCCGCGAAACGGGGAGTAGTGCGGATGTTTGACACTTTGTTCGGGGCGGAGATGCCGCTCGCCGTTCGCTTCTTCCTGGCATTCGTCATCGTGCTCGGGCTGATTGGCGCGACCGCATGGGCGGTGCGGCGCTTCGGCGCCGGACGGCTCGGCTCGGCAACGCGCGGCCGCCAACCCCGCCTCGCCGTGGTCGACTATGCCAGCGTCGACGGCCGCCGCCGCCTGATCCTGGTGCGGCGCGACAATGTCGAGCACCTGATGATGATCGGCGGTCCGACCGACGTCGTCGTTGAACCCAATATCGTGCGCGCCACCGCCGCTCCCCGTGACGTGCCCGCTTTGCGCGTCACCGCCGGCATCGACGCACTGCCGCGCGCGATGCCGCTGCCGGAAAACGGCAACGGCTCGGCCTGGCCGTTGGCGCCGGAATCCACCGTCGGCATTCGTCCCTCGCCGCGGCTTGACCCGCTGCCCGACGAAGCGCAGTCGCAGCCGTTCCGGCCGCTGGAATCGCGCCCCTCGACCGCAGCGCGACACGCTTGCCGCGCTCGCCGACGAACTCTCGACCACGCGCCCCGCGCCCATGCCGCCGCGTAAGCCGCAAGAATCGCGACAAGAGCCAGTACGACAGGAGACACGAAGCGAGACGCGCAGGCCGATCATGCCGGCGGCGCCTCCCGCAGCTCCGACCGCCACCGCCGACACTGCGGCCGATCAAAGCCTGGCCGACATGGCGCAGCGTCTTGAGGCCGCCTTGCGCAAGCCCGGCGAAACCGCCGCGCCCGCGACAACGCGATCCGCGCCAGCCGAGAGCACGTTGCCGCCTCCCCCGCCGCGCAATCCTCCGCGGCCGAGCGACGCCAAGCCGGCGGCGCGCACGGACGCCAAACCGGGCCAGGGACTCAAGACTGAAAAGACCGCGCTCTACAATTCACTCGAACAGGAGATGGCGAGCTTGTTGGGCCGTCC
Source organism: uncultured Alphaproteobacteria bacterium (assembly GCA_963743395.1). Classification (GTDB taxonomy): domain Bacteria; phylum Pseudomonadota; class Alphaproteobacteria; order Rhizobiales; family Xanthobacteraceae; genus BOG-931. The sequence continues at coordinate 446,813 of CAVUPV010000013.1, read as the reverse complement.
GACCAAGACCTGACCTTCGCCTCAGGAGGCCGCCGCGTCTGGCTTGTAGCCGGTGCGGCCTCTGTAGCGGCACTTCTCGTAACGGCGACGCCGCTCGCCGCGCAGGATATCTCCATTAATTTCGGCGGCGGCGCTGCCGGGGGCCGCCGGCGGCGGCCTCAACGAGCGCATCATCCAATTGATCGCGCTGATGACGGTACTGTCGCTGGCGCCGTCGATCCTGGTCATGATGACGTCGTTCACGCGGATCGTGGTGGTGCTGTCGCTCTTGCGCACCGCGCTCGGCACCGCGACGGCGCCGCCGAATTCGGTCGTCATCTCGCTCGCTTTGTTTCTCACCGCCTTCGTGATGGGACCGGTGCTGACCAACGTCTATGATGCCGGCGTCAAGCCACTGGTCGCCAATCAGATCACCGTCGACGAGGCGTTCAACCGCGGCAGCGTGCCGCTGCGCGGCTTCATGGAGAAGAACGTCCGCGACAAGGATTTGCAGATGTTCATGGACATGTCGGGCGAGAAGGCCCCGGACAAGCCGGAAGACCTGTCGATGCGCATCCTGGTGCCGGCCTTCATGATCTCCGAGCTCAAGCGCGCCTTCGAAATCGGTTTCCTGCTGTTCCTGCCGTTCCTCATCATCGATCTCGTGGTCGCCTCGGTCTTGATGTCGATGGGCATGATGATGCTGCCGCCGGTCGTGGTGTCATTGCCGTTCAAGCTGATCTTCTTCGTCCTGGTCGACGGCTGGACGCTGGTGGCGGGCAGCCTGATTCAGAGTTATGGGACGTAAAGGGGAGCTAGCCCGCCGGTGCTTGCGCTTGCCCGAGTCGGTGTTGCGGAGAAGCCGGGAAGGTGGGACTATTCTGCGGTCGGGGGCGACCTGCCGAGTGATGGTTGGCATGTCGCAGAGCAATGGGCGCGATCCGGCCATATCCGTGATCGTGCCGGTCAAGAACGAAGTAAGCAACATTGCGCCTCTCGTCGCGGAGATCGCTGCGGCGTTGCAGGGCCGCGCCTTTGAGATCGTCTATGTCAATGACGGCTCCAAGGATGCGACGGAAGCGGAATTGCTAGGCTTAATGGCGCAGTCGCCCTGGCTGCGGCAAATCCGGCACGACGAGTCCCACGGTCAGGCCGCGGCCGTGCGCACCGGCGTCGCAATGGCGCGCGCTCCCATTGTCGTGACGCTCGACGGCGACTGCCAGAACGACCCTGCAGCAATTCCCACCATGATCGCCATGCTTGAAGCGGGCGCGCCGCGGCTCGGCCTTGTCGCCGGCCAGCGTACCGGCCGCAAGGCAACCTTGTTCAAAAAATTGCAATCGCGCATCGCCAACGGCGTACGCCGCGCTTTCCTTAAGGATGGCACTCGCGATACCGGATGCGGCCTCAAGGCGTTCCGCCGCGATGTTTTCCTGTCGCTGCCGTATTTCGACGGGCTGCACTGTTTCCTGCCGGCGCTGGTGCGTCGTGAAGGCTTCGATGTCGGCTATGTCGATGTCCTCGATCGGCCACGCACTCGCGGCTTGTCGAACTACGGCCTGTGGAATCGGCTGTGGGTCGGCATCTTCGACACGGTCGGGGTGTTGTGGCTGATCCGACGCGCGAAGCGCGTTCCCCACCCTGAGGAGGTCACCCTTGATCGTTGATCCGTCGAGCGACTCTTCTCCCGCCACTTCAATGTGAGTATGCCGAGATCGGAGCGAATTCCGTGCCTACGGCAGCAGCCCAAGAAGGGCCCACGTCCGGGTTGATCGGCTGGATCGAGACCCGGCCGCGGACCGCTTTTGGCGGCTTCCTGGCCCTGCATTTGATCGTCTGGACCGCGCTGCCCACGCTCCTCTATGCCAACCTGCCGCTCGATCTCATCGAGGCGCTCACCTATGGCCGCGAATGGAAGGTCGGCTACGACAAGCTGCCGCCGTTGCCGTGGTGGCTGGTCGAGATCATGTATCGGCTGTTCGGCGCGGACGCCCCTTATTACGCGCTGGCGCAGGTCGCGGTGATCGTAGCCTTTGTGGCGGTCTGGGCTACCGCGCGACCGCTCGTCGGCGCGACTGGCGCGCTTGTTGCCGTGCTGATCATCGACGGCCTGCACTATTTTCAGTACACGTCGGTCAAATTCAATCACGATGTCGTTCAACTGCCGTTCTGGGCGCTCGCTGGATACGCCTTTCATGCCGCGCTCAAGGGTAAGCGCTTAGGGCACTGGCTGCTGCTCGGTTTTGCCATCGGCGGCGCGCTGTGGGCAAAATATTTCGTTCTCCTGCTGGTGCTGACATATGTTCTCTTCCTGTTGTTCGATCGCGAGGCGCGTCGCGCGCTGGCGACGCCGGGACCCTACCTCGCGCTCGCCGTTGCGCTCATCATCATCGCGCCGAATCTCGTTTGGCTGTTTCAGACCGATTTTTTGCCCTTGACCTACGGCGAGGCGCGGGCCTCACCGGTGCGCGGCTGGTTCGACCACTTTGTGCATCCCGCAATTTTCACCGCAAGCCAGATCTACTTCGCGCTGCCGTCATTGTTTATCGCGACGGCGCTGCTGTGGCCGCGGCCCTTTTCCCGCCTGCAGGTCGCCGCCGACTCGTTCGACCGCCGCATTGTGACGGTCCTCGCCTTTGGGCCGGGCGTCATCATGATCGCGCTGACGGCGTTGAGCGGACGCGGCACCGTATCCATGTGGGGCTATCCGCTCTGGCTGTTCGTCGGCCTTTGGATCGTCATGGCGGCGCGCGCTGCGCTCGACGCCGATCGCATAAAGCGGGTGGTCGCGGCATGGGCCGCCGTCTTTGCCATCTTCGCCCTCCTCTTCATCGTCAACTATTCCGTGCTGCCTTCAATCGACCATCGTTACCGTGCGGTGTTCTATCCGGGCGACAAGCTTGCGGCCGCGCTCACCCAGCGCTTTCACGCGGCGACCGGTCAGAAGCTGCGCTACGTCATCGGCTCGATGTGGGACGGCGGCAATCTCGCACATTATTCACCGGACCAACCGCAGGTCCTGATCGACGGCCTGCCGCGCCGGGCACCGTGGATCGACCTGAACAACCTGCGCGCCCAGGGCGCAGTGGTGGTGTGGACCGGCGGCGACTTAGAGCACCTGCCGCCGACATTTGCCGCCATCGCCGGCTCAGCCGAGGTCGGCACGCCCTTGACGCTGCCGCCACGCCGCGGCGACAGCATCCTCCACGTCGGCTGGGCGATCCTGATGCCGCAACAGGGCCATTAAATGTCGCGCGTTGCTTGCGCTACCGCTCAGCGGTGTGGCCGGCGGCGCGGGCTGGAGGAACCGGCGGCGGTTCGGCCGGCACTGTCGCCGGCGGCGCCGCCGCGGCGGGCGGCACGCCGGTCGAAGCGGAGGCTGACGGCACGGCGGGCGCGGCCGCAGCGCCAGCACCGGGAGCGGGTGCCGGCGGCGGCGATTGCCCGGCCGACGAAATGGCGCTGGTATCCGGAAAGCGCGCCTTCATATCGCGCAGAAAACCTTCGAGCGTATCGATAGAAGCCGCGGCATGCGCGATGGCGCCGAATTCGTCGCCGCTGGTGCCGAGCGGCGCCGAAACGATGTCGAAGGCGCGCGCGTCCGGCGTCGCCGCCATCTTGGCCGCGTATTTGTCGCGGAAGCGGCCCATGCCGAGCTTGTCCTCGGCCAGCGCGTAACCGATCTCGGCGCGCAAAATGTCCTGCCGCTCGACGTCGGAGAGCGGCTGGAAATCCTTGTAGCGGTCGCCATACATCAATTCGATCTGCTCGGCGGAATCGCCCCAGCGCCGTGCCGACCACATGATGTCGGAGCGCAGCCGGATCGCTTCCGGCCCGTCGATATTGGCGATCACTTCGAGCGCCAGATCGTGGCGGCCGAGATCGGACAGCGCGCGGCCCTCGAGCAGCAGCCGCTGATTGCGCAGCTCATTCGTCAAATCCGTGGTGCGCGTGCCGCGCAACGCGGCGAGCGCGCGGTCGGACTTGCGGTTCATCAGGTAAATCACCGCCAGCCGCGTCGCCACCTGCGCGCGCGCCGCGCCCTCCAGGCGGTGGTCGACCTGGTATTGCAGGAGATCGGCGGCCTGATCGAGCAGATCGACCGAGACGAGGCGGTCGGCGAGCCGCCTTATCATCTCGTCGCCGCGCGTGCCGATCGGGGTGAGTTCGCGGAAGTCGTAGAACAAAGCCAGCGCGTCGATCGCCGGCATGACGTCGCCTTTACCGGCGAGAAACAGCGAGTCGAACGTTTGCGCCGCCTCATCCTGGATTTGCCGCGTCAGTTCGGAATCCGGATGCGCCGCCATGGCGCTGCGCATGACGTAGAAGGCGTCGCGATAGCGGCCGTCTTCGGTATAAAGATGCGCCAGAACCTTCAGTGCTTCGATTTCGGTTTCGTCGCCGCGCCAGACGGTGGTGAGCGATTCGAGCTGGTCGATGACGTCGTCGCGCTTGAGATCGCCGAGCTGGTAGCGCAGCACGATCTCGCGCAGCAGTCCCTGCGCCGCCGCCGGACGATCCCAGGAATCCGCAGCAGTGCGATACGCGGCGAGCGCGTCCTCGGTGCGGCCCATGCCTTCGGCGAGCCTGCCCATCAGCACGGCGATCACCGGCTCCATGTCATGCGGCACGCCGATGGTCTCGAAATCGTTGAGCTCGGTGGAAGCGCCGTCGAAATCGCCGACCTCGATGGCCGAGCGCATTTCGTCCTTGAGCGCGACGCGCTGCAATTCGACCGGCAGCGTCGCCACCGCCGCGTCCAGGGTCTTGAACGATTCGCGCGCCTGCGACCACCTGCCCTGCCGCGCGTAAGCCAGCGCGCGCCACAACGGCGCGTCGTGCTGATCGCCGATCGCTGGATCGGACAGATCCTTGAGCGCCTCTTGCGGCCGGTTCATCATCACTTCGGCGACCGCGCGCAGCACCATCGCCGAAATGCCCTCCGCCGCCGCCTTGTCGTCCGCCAGCGCGATGTCGAGCACGCCCTTGGCTTCCGGATACATGTCGCGGGCGAGATAAAACCGCGCCAGGTCGAGCCGTGGCGCCAGCCGTTGACTGTCCGGCGCCGCCGCCGCGGCGGCAACGAGGTGCGATTGACGCTCGATATAGGAGGCCTCGCGGTCAAAGCCCCAGATTTGCGAATCGAACATCACCGGCCGCAAGCCGCCGCCATGCAGCAGCGTCTGCAGCGACGTCGACAGCGTCAGTCCGCTGGGCCGGCCGACGACGATCTTGTCGGGTGCGAGCTGCACGTTGACATCGTCGGCGATCGGTTCGATCGCCACGCCCTGTGTCGAAGCGAGCGCGTGGAATTCGATGAAATCCTGCGTATCGATGAACCCACGCGCCGGCGCGAAGCCGGTGACGACGTAAAGACTGTCGCCGACTTCGGGATCGTCGAGGCGATGCACCTGCTGCGGGCCGTCGAACGCAATACTGACGCTAGAGCGATTGGGGCCGATCAGGTTGCGGGTGATGTCGAGCGCGTGCGATGGCTCAAGCACGGAATCGCCGATCTCCACTGTCCAGATATTGCCGTCACTGCCGACGCTGGACAGATGCGGCCGGTCGAGCTTGAGGCGGATGATATCGGCGCCGTCGGTTTGGATGAAATCGTAGCCGCGAACGGTGCGGCTTGGCTCGCCGTCAAGCGCGGTGAGGTCGATCGGCGTCTTGGCGTCGAACACGATCCACAGCATGTCGGCGCGGGGGAAAACCGCGGCGGCGGCCGGGCCCTTGAACGGAAACGACAGTTTCAGGTTGGCGCCCTGATGCGTCAGCTCGACGGCGATCTTGTTCGGATCAGCTTGCGCCTGTGGCGCTTGTGCTTGGACCGGCCTGGCGTCGGACTGTTTGGCGGCGCTCGCCGGCGGAGTTGGATTTGTTGGCGGAGCAGCGGTTGCCGCCGGAGCGGCTTGCGCTGGTGCGGCCTCCGGCGCGGATGTGTTTGGCGGCGGCGATGGCGCCGTGGCAACATTTGCTGCCGGCACGGGCTGAACATCTTGCGCAACCGGCGGCGGCGGCGCGGATTGCGCGCTCGGCTGCGGCGCGGACGGCCCTGGTGCGACAGGCGTTGCGACCGCGGCCGGCGCCGTTTGGGGCGCTGGCGCGGCTTGCGGCGCTGGTGCGGGTTGCGGCGCTTGTGTCGCCGGCGCCGATATCGTTGCCGGCACCTCGATATTTGGCGCGGCAGGTTTCGCCGCGGCGGCATCGGCGTGGCCGGCTTCGCTCGCGGCCAAAGCCGCTTCTACTGCGGTCGGCGGACCGGCGCCCGGCCGCGCAGCCGCGATAGGCTGGCTCGGCTGGTTCGCGTTGCCAGCATTGGCCGGATTGCCGACATCGACGACGTAACCGGTTTCGTCGCGAAAGGTGCGTACATCGAGGTTGGCGCCAAAGATGAAGCGCACTAGCGAGGTGTCGTTGTCCAGTTCGCTGGAAATTTCCTGCACGCCGGCCGGCAGCGCCGCGTCGGCATCGGCCAAATCGAAGGTAAACGGCGAGTCGAAATTGAGAACCAGCCGGTCCTTGGTGCGATTGGGCGCGACCGGCATTTGCGCCGGCACATCGAAAATGTAGCGCGTGAAGGTCGGCTGGGTCGCGACCCGGACGCGGACGAGCGGGATCGGTTTTTCTTTCGCGACCTGGCGGTCGCGCTGCACCTGCTCTTCGGCCGCGCGCGCGCGGCGCGCCAGATCGGTGACGACGTCCTGCGGCAGGCCTGGCGGCAAGCCGGTCCACGATTGAGGCAACAGATCGACAAACGCCTTTTCGCCCGCCGCCATGGTGTTGACGGTGACGGTCTGGGCGAGAGCGATGCGGATCGCCTTGCCGTCGGGATCGCGCCGCGCCGCGCCGATATAATCCGACGCCTGCTCGGCGATGCGATCGACCGACACGTCGATCGGCTGACTGAAGCTGATGATCAGCACGCTGCCGTTAACGCGCGCGGTGGCGTCGATATATTCGCTCGCGGTGAAGACCAGCCTGGCATAACCATCGCTCTGCGTGACGGCGACGGTCGTCTTCAGCGGTGCGGCAAAGGACGGCACTCCCAGCGCGGCCAGCAAAACCGCAAGACCGGCAATGGCTTGCGTATAGCCCCAGGCAAACCGGGCGAGGCAAAGGCCAAAGTTCCGGATGGTGCGACCGCACGCCATGAAGGACTCAGACAACTCACTTCCGCCGAGACACCGGATTCACCCGCCCGCGGGGGCGCTTACGCGGACACGCCAAACCGGCCGGTGCATCGTCTCCCGACGCCGGCCACAAGAGCAAAGTAAGCCGGCGTGCTTAATGGCGACTTAATTCAATGAATACAGAAGCTTACAGACAAACTTATTGACCGACTCGGCCTACTGCGTCGGCGTCGGCTGGCCTTCGATCTTCGGCAGGCCGGCGGAGGCGCCATCCGGCTGCGCCGACGCTTGCGCCTTGCTGACCAGTTCGACGGTCAGCCGCTCGGCGACATCCGCCGACATCTGCGCCAGAATTTCCGCCATGACCTGCGGCTTAATCTGCGAGGCCACTTGGATAAGCACGTTGGTGTCGAGGCCGTTGAAGATTTTCGCGGCGTCGCGCGCCTTCATGTTTTCGTACATGGTGACGAGGCCTTTGAGGCGCGCCGCTTGGGCATCGTCCCTCTGGCCGGTTTCCACCTTGATGCGGTCCTCGGTCTCCTTGAGCTCGGCAAGCTTCGCATCCATGCGTTTCTCGGCACCCTGGATCAGGCTTTCACGGATATCGAGCTCGCGGCCGCGCGTGTCGAGTTCCTCGCGTCGCTCCTGCAAGCGCTCGAGAATGGCGCGCTCGGCGCCGGTCGGCAGCGCCGTACCATCGGTCGGGATCACCGATCCGCTCGGCAACACTGCGGGCTTGCTATCTTTTCCCGCTGGCGGCGACACGCTTGCGGTGCTCGCAGAATTTTTTGCGTCCGGCGCGGTTTTGTTGTTGCCGGCGCCGGCAGGTTCCGTGTTTACCGAGCCGGTGATGTCGTCGCTGTCGCGCGTGGCGATCCGCGGCAGTTGCGGCAGGATGCCTTGGGTTCCCTCTGGCGCGGCCGTCGTGCCGCTGCCATCCGGAAAATTGAACATCTGCTGCGCCCACGACGAAACCCGTCCAGGCAGCGCGGTAGCGTCCGGCACCGAATGAACCACCGATACATCGGCGTCGTGCGCGCGCAGAGTGTCGGCCGCCATCATATCGGGACCGTGCAACGCGAGGTCGGCGAGCTTCAATGCCAGCAGGCAGGCGCTGGCGACCAGCGCGATCGGGATAAGCCGCAGATCGCGGATGTAACGCATCATGCCGCGAGACCGTGCACCTTGGTGCGCAGCCTCTCGGCGAAGGCTTGGGCGGCCGCGGCGACAGCCTTGGCGTTAGTCTTGATTTCGCTCCGGGCGCCGGCGTTCGCGGGCACTTTGCCGTCGCCCTGCCCGTCATTTTTGAGCGGTGCAGCCAGCGGATCCTTGCCGCGGCCCGCGGTTACAATCTGTGACAGCCGGCCTAACAGATCCTTGCCGGTGGCGATGGTGCGATCGATCTCGATGGTCATGCGTTCGGCCTTGCGCAAGCGTTCGCCCAAGCCCATGTCGCATTCGTGCACGGTGAGTTTCAGCCCGCCGATGGCGCGCTCGGCGATTTGGGTTGCGGTCACCAATTCCGAAATCGTCGCCCGCAGCGACTGTTCGTCGGCTTTGAGCAGTTTCAGGCGGCGATTGAGCAGGATGCAGTAGCCGATGGTGAGCACCAGAAGGAATGCCACCACCATGTCGATCATCATCCCGATGCCGTTCGTCATTGTGTCTCCATCCGGTTGCCGGAGCCGCCGGCGGTCTCGAACATCGCAAACGTCATACCCGGCTTGCGCAATGGCTTGCCGACCCGGACCGCGACGCGGTCGCCGACCCGGCCCATGCGGCCTTCCGTCAACATGACGTCGCCGCAGCGCACGATCACCGGCGCGTCCGATTTCAGCTCGAGCATCAGCGTGTCGCCGACATCGAGCTTCATGATCTGCTGCAGCGGCAGCCGCGCCTCGTAAAGCACGGCCTCGACCGCGATCTCGGCCTGGCCGAGCTCGGTCGCAAGATGACCTTCCCAGGTCGGATCACGGCCGAATTTCTCGCCCATGAACATCTGCAACAGAACGTCGCGGATCGGCTCGATGGTTGAATAAGGCAGCAACAGCTCGATGGTGCCGCCCCGATCTTCCATATCGATACGCAGCCGCACCAGGATCGCGGCATTGGCCGGCCGGGAGATGGCGGCAAAGCGCGGATTGGTTTCGAGCCGGTCGATATTGAACTTCACCGGCGACAGCGGCCGGAACGCCAGTTCGGCGTCCGCCAGCACGACCTCGATCATGCGCTTGACGAGATTGGTCTCGATCGTGGTGTACGGCCGGCCTTCGATGCGGATCGCGGTCTGGCCGCGCCGGCCACCAAGCAGCACGTCGATGATCGAGTAGATCAGGCTGGAATTGACGGTCATCAGGCCGAAATTGTCCCATTCCTCGGCTTTGAACACGCCGAGGATGGCCGGCAGCGGAATGGAATTGAGGTAGTCGCCGAACCGCACCGAGGTGATGCGGTCGAGCGATACTTCGACGTTGTCGGAGGTGAAATTGCGGAGCGACGTCGTCATCAACCGGACCAGCCGGTCGAAGATGATCTCAAGCATCGGCAACCGCTCATAGGAGACCATCGCCGAGTCGATGATGGCGCGGATGCCGGAATTGTCGTTGAGCGAAATGTCGGTGAGGCTAAAGCCGAGCAGCGAATCGATTTCGTCCTGGGTGAGAACTCGCTCGGCGCCGCCTTTGGTGTTGCCGTTCTGCGAGAAACTGCCGTCGTCAACCATTGTCGCCCATTGCGACGCCATGGCTTCGCTGGCGTTCTGGCCGTCGGCCGCCGGCGAGCCGTCGCCTGGCGCCCCGTTCTGCTCGGCCTCGAGCGCCACGCCCCATTCGGCGGCGAGCGCGTCGTGGTCGATCTGATCCTTTGTTGCTGCCGGTGCCATTTTTTCCGTTCAGACCGTCACTGGATGACGATCTCCTTGAACAACACCGCGTTGATGCGGGCGGGCGCGATTGCGGCGTTGACGCGCCGCGTCAGCTCTTCCTTGAGGCGATAGAGTCCGGCCGAGCCGTCGAGATCGGTCGGCCGCAATTCGCGCAAGTAGGTCTGGAACGTGTCCATCAGCCGCGGCATGACCGGCTGGATCTGCGCCGACAGCGCCTGATCCGGCAGCTCCAGCACCACCTTCACCTTGAGATATTGCGTGCGCTCGCCGCTGCCATTGCTGGACAGGTTGACCAGAACGTCCGGCAGATCGAGAAAGACCGGTGGCTTGACCTGATTGGCCGCGGTCGAGGCCTCGCTCTTGCCGGCGAACAGGAAATAATAGCCGATGCCGCCCAGCACGCACAGCGCGACGAGGCCGCCCGCTGCCATGCTGATCAGCTTGAGCGGAAGCTTGCGCTTGCCGGCGGAGGCTTCGTTGCCCTCGCCTTCGGCTTCGGCTTCGGCTTCGACGTCTTCGGCTTCTTTCGGCGTATCGTTCGTGGTTGCCATCACCGCTCCCGCTTGCGTGAGAGCGCACGCAGCCGGCAGGACAAACGCAAAACCAACGTTGCGAGCGCTATCCGGCGTCAGAACCGGCGCCGTTTCTTCGAAGCTAGGCAGGAATGGTTAACGGATACTTGCCGCAGCCACTCCGCCCGGAATTATTTGCCGGGTGCGGCACGCCTAACGGCTGTTTCTGCCCCCCAATCGGGGTCTCGTCTAATTGCTAGATCATTGTTTTAACTTGATTTTCCTCCTTGGCACGGCTTCTGCAATTCGTGTCCGGCAAAGCGGCGCGGCACACGGCTTGGGAGAGCGGGTTTGCGCGCACGTAAGGGGAGAACACCGATGGAGAATGCGCTTCTCGTCGGCCTGTCGCGGCAGATGGCGCTCACTCATGAGCTCGACATCGTTGCCAACAACATCGCGAATATCGACACCGACGGCTACAAAGCCGACAACGCGATGTTTTCGCAGTACCTGATGCCGCGCGCCAGCGACCAGTCGTTCAACGGCCAAGACCGGCGCGTCTCCTATGTCCAAGACCGCGCCAGCTGGATCGACATGAGCGCCGGCGCGCTGCAGCACACCGGCAATCCGCTTGATGTCGCCATCGACGGCAGCGGCTATCTCGTGGTGCAGACACCGCGCGGACAGCGTTACACGCGTAACGGCGCACTGGCGATCGACGGCACCGGCAACCTCGTCACCAGCGACGGCAATCAGGTGCTCGGCAGTTCCGGCCCGATCACGTTCCAATCCACCGACCACGACATCGTCATCAGCGGCAACGGCATCATCACGGTGCGCGAGGGCAACAGCACCGCCGATTCGTCGCGCGGTTCGCTGCAAGTCGTCAGCTTCGATCAGCCGCAGCGCCTGCAAAAGGACGGCGGCTCGACCTTCGCAGCGCCGGCCGGCGTCACTTCCAATCCGGCGTCGGCCAATACGCGCGTGGTTCAGGGTGCGGTCGAGAAATCGAACGTCAACGGTGTCGGCGAGATGGCGCGGATGATCGAACTCACCCGCAGCTACACCGATATCGCCAATATCCTGCAGCAGCAAAGCGATCAGCGCCGCAACGCGCTGTCGCAGCTGTCGCAAACGCCGACAAGTTCGTAAAGCTTGAGGTACAGGAGACCGTAAGATGCGTGCGCTTGATACCGCAGCGACCGGCATGGCGGCGATGGACCTGCAGGTTCAGGTCATCGCCGGCAACATCGCCAACATGACGACGACGGGCTTCAAAAGCCAACGCGCCGAATTCCAGGATCTTCTCTACGAGCACGTGCAGCGCATCGGCGCCCAGGCGTCCGATCAGGGCAACATCCTGCCGGTCGGCATCGAACTCGGCTCCGGCGTGAAGACCGTCGGCACGCCGCGGCTGATGACGCAGGGCACGCTGGAGCAGACCGGCAACACGCTCGACGTCTCCATCCAGGGCGATGGCTGGTTCAAAATCCAAAATCCGGACGGGACCTACAGTTACACGCGCGACGGCTCGTTCCAGCAGGACGCGCAGGGTCGCATCGTCACCGCGGAGGGCAACGTCGTTCAACCGACCATCAGCATCCCGCAGAACGCCAGTGGGTTGACCATCAACCAGCAGGGCCAGGTTTCGGTGACGCTGCCCGGCTCTTCGACGTCGAGTATTCTCGGCCAGTTCACCATCACGCGCTTTTCCAACAATGCCGGCCTGCAGGCCAACGGCGACAATTTGTTCACGGCCACGCCCGCCTCCGGCACGCCGCAGGACACGCTAGCCGGAACCGACGGCGCCGGCACGCTCCAACAGGGCTACCTCGAACAATCCAATGTCGAGGCGGTGACCGAAATCTCCAACCTGATCGCGGCGCAGCGCGCTTACGAGATGAATTCCAAGGTCATTACCGCAGCCGACGAAATGCTGCAGACGACGTCGCAATTGATGCGCTGAGAAAGGCAAATAAAGGAAGATCCGCGCCATGACCCGCCTGATCGCCGCCAGTTTGGCATTCCTGCTTGCGCTTTGCGGCGTTGCCGCCGCGCAAACGACGACGCTGCCGCCCGCGCTCAAAGCGAGCGTGATCATCAGCGGCGACGTGGTCCGCATCGGCGACCTCGTCGAGAATGCGGGGCCGGTCGCCGACGTACCGATCTTCCGGGCACCCGATCTAGGCACCACCGGCGCGGTCGCGACTGATCGCATCGTCGATGCGATCAGATCGCACCAGCTCATCGGAATCGACACCCGCGGGCTTAGCGAGGTGATCGTCACCCACGCCAGCCGCGCCATCACTCCGCAGGATATTTCCGGCTCGGTGGCGCAGGCGCTGGCCGGCCAATACGGCTTCGGCGAGGCGCACAACATCTTCGTCAAATTCGACGGCGAGGTTCGCACGCTGCAGGTCGAGGCGAGCCTGACCGGCGCGCTGCGGGTGCTGGCGCTTTCCTTCGACCCTCACACGACGCGGTTTGACGTGACATTCGATCTGCCGTCGAGCGCGGCGTTGCACGGCCAGGCGGCGCGCTTCACCGGCACTGCCATCGAGACGGTCGATGCGGTCGCGGTTGCGCATCCGGTCGAGCACGGCGAGGTGATCAAAGTCTCCGATCTCACGGTGCTGCGGCGGCCGAAGGACGACAGCGGCAGCCTGACCGATTCGAATGCCGTGGCCGGCCTTGCGGCGCGTCATCCGCTGCGCCCCGGCCAGCCGCTGACTACGTCCGATCTGATGAAGCCCGAGGTCGTTCTGCGGAACGACACCGTGACCATCGTTTACGAAGCGCCGGGCGTGACGCTCACGCTGCGCGGCCAGGCGCAGGACGCCGGCGGCGTCGGCGACACGATCGGCGTGCTCAATTCCGAATCCAAGCGCGTGGTGCAGGCCGTTATTTCCGGGCCCGACCGCGTGACGGTCGGCCCGGTGATCACGCGGGTCGTCGACAGTGGAGAGCAAAGCTCCGAGTAAGTAGGGCCGAGTGTAAAGTCTGTTGAAAGGTTAGTACGATGTCGAAACGCGTTTTGATGCTGCGTTGTGCCCTGTTGTCGACAGTCGCCATGCTCGGCTCTGGTTGCTCCTCGCTCGACGGGCTGAAAACAATCGGCAATCCGCCGCCGTTGTCGCCGGTATCCAATCCCACCACCCAACCTGGCTACAAGCCGGTGCAGATGCCGATGCCGACGCCGCAACCGGCCTCTTTCAATCCAAATTCGCTGTGGCGCAACGGCTCACGCGCGTTCTTCAAGGATCAGCGCGCCCATCAGGTCGGCGATATTTTGACGGTGAAGGTCAACATCAACGATACGGCGGAATTTCAGGATCAAACACAGGTCACCCGCTCCGCCACCGAGGATTCCGCTATAACGAGTTTCCTGGGCTCCAACACGATTACCAGCGCCCGGGCGCCTCTGCCGGGTACCCTGCTCAACACGAACAGCAATACGCAAAGCGACGCCAACGGTTCAATCAACCGGCAGGATCAATTGGTGACGAACGTTGCCGCGGTGGTGACCCAGCTCCTGCCGAACGGAAATATGGTGATCGAGGGCAAGCAGGAAGTCCGGCTCAATTCGGAAATGCGCGAGCTTCTGGTCGCCGGCGTGGTGCGTCCGGAGGACATCGAGAGCGACAACACTATCGATCTGCCCAAGATCGCCGAGGCGCGGCTTGCCTATGGCGGCAAAGGCACGCTCACGAACATTCAGCAGCCGCCTTGGGCTCAGCAAGCGGCTGAAATCATATTGCCTTTCTAATCGGGGACCGAAAGCCGGCTAATGCGGCAGTGCCAGAAGCCTAATCCCTGACAGGGCTCCCCGGAATCCGCGTTGCGCAGCGCAGAATTCCGCCACGGCGCGGCCTCCGGCAGCTCCCGCCGGAGGCCGCAACCGTTCTTATCCGCGGCAACAAGCGATAATTCAGCGATCAACCGTGGTGTTCGGCGTGCTTTTTCGACGCCTGCTCATGATGCTCGGTCGCATGCAGCGAACGCCCATGTGCCACTTTGGAATGGTGCGCGGCCTTCTCGTGATTTCCGGCCTTGGCGTGCTTTGCCGTCTCGCGATGATGTTTCGCGGCGTGTTCGTGATGGTCCGCCGCGATCTCATGGTGCTGATGGATGTCGTGGCTATCCATTGTTGTCTCCCGGTTATTGACACGTCAGAATGAGAAACATCGCGGTGATCAATGAAGTATCCGCGACGCCGCGATGGCGGCTGTACAAATTGCGTCGGCGGGCGGCGTCAGGCCGATAGCTTGTGTGCTACCGGAAACAAACCGCTTCGTGTCAAATCCTGCGCCAGCGCGGCGATGACACTATCCCAATCGCCGAATTTCGGCTGACGATAGAGCCGCGCCGTCGGATACCACGGCGAATCCTGCCGTTCGCGCATCCAGCGGAAATCGGCGCCGAAGGGAAGAAGCAGCATCAGCGGTTTGCCCATCGCGCCGGTCAAATGCGCGACCGCGGTGTCGACCGAAATCACCGCGTCCAGCGCGGCGATCGCGCCTGCGGTGTCGGCAAAATCGGAAAACTCCTCGCCGATCGCGATCACGTTTGGATTGCCGCGCAGCGCCGGCGCGTCCGCGTCGCGCACCACGTGCTGAAGGCTGACGAAGCAAACGTCCGGCAAGCCAAGCAATGGCGACAGGGTGGCAAGGCGCAGTGAACGATTAAGGTCGTTGTCGTGCCCAGCGTCGCCGGACCAGACGACCCCGATTAGCGGGCGTTGCCGCGGCAGACGGGTGCTCCAGCGCCGGACGTCCGCGGCGGGCGGTACGATATAGGGGACGTCTGCGGGGATGGTCGCCAACTCGGTTGAGAAAGCGAGCGGCAGACTGAGCAGCGGACAATGCATGTCGAAGTCCGGCAGCGGCGCGCCGCGGCCAATCACCGTCCCGATGCCTTTGATCGCCGACACCAGACGCACCAGTTCGCGCTGCACTTCGACAATGATTTCTTTTGCGCCACGCGCCGCCAAGAGCGGCGCATAACGCGCGAACTGAATGGTGTCGCCCGAACCCTGCTCGGCGTGCAGAAAAATAGTTTTGCCTTCGAGGGACTGCTTGCCGAGCCACGGCGGCGCCGCGAAATTGCGGCGCTGCGAAGAAAGCAGCCCAACCGACCAGCGCGCCTCGTAAGCGCGCCAGCCGGCGGCGAAATCGCCGAGGGTCAGTCGCGCCAACGCTTCGACAAATCGCGCCTGGGCAAAATCCGGCCGCGCGACGAGCGCGCGGCTTGCGCTCATCAGCGCCTCCTGCGGCCGGTCGAGCCGGCGCAGCACGACGGCGCGATTGGTCAAAAGCTGTGCGTTTTCCGGCGCAACGCCGAGCGCGCGGTCATAGACCGAAAGCGCCTCTCCGACACGATTGAGCTTGAGCAAGGCGTTGCCGCAATTGCCGAGTGCGTCGAGATGATCGGCATCCGCAGCGAGCGCACGTTCAAAACTCTCGCAGTGCTTCATCCGGACAACGCAGTTCGAGCAGCGCCACACCGCGCCGGCTGAGCAATTCGGCGTTATTCGGCGCGAGGCAGAGACCCTCGTCGTAGCTTGCCAGCGCCTCCTCGAAGTGGCGCAGGCCATGAAAGACTAGTCCGAGACTGCCAAAGCCATCCGCGCGGGCCCGGTCGCGTTTCAGCGCCTCCTGGATGAGGACAAGCGCGGTATCGAGCCGCCCACGGCTGTAGTGAACCTGCCCGAGCCCGTGCAGAGCGTCGAAGTTGCAGGGCTGCTGTTGCAGCACCGCGTTGAAAAGGCGCTCGGCGGCGGCAAGGTCGCCGCTTGCACAAGCGCGTCGCGCGCGCCGCACCATGCGCGAAAGATTCGACTGCAAGTCTTCACCCGCCAAGCCTTCACCCGCCCGTCGATGGTTAACGACCGGTAAGCAGACATGGTGAAGAAAGGGTTAAGCGCCGAAACGGCGGCTTAATCGTCGCGATAGACGCGCTCGCGGCGCTCGTGGCGCTCTTGGGCCTCGATCGACAATGTGGCAATCGGGCGGGCCTCGAGCCGCTTAAGCGTAATCGGCTCGCCGGTTTCCTCGCAATAGCCGTAGGTGCCGTCTTCGATTCGCTGCAGCGCGGCGTCGATCTTGGCGATCAGCTTGCGCTGGCGGTCCCGGGCGCGCAGTTCAATCGCCCGGTCGGTTTCCGACGACGCGCGATCGGCCAGGTCGGGGTGATTCTGGCTCTCATCCTGGAGATGCTGCAGCGTCTCCTTGGCCTCTTTGAGGATGTCCTCCCGCCAGGCGAGCAATTTCAGGCGGAAATACTCCCGCTGGCGCTCGCTCATAAACGGCTCTTTGTCGGTCGGCCGGTAAAGCTTTTCGTCCAGCCGCAGAACCGTGCCTTCGGCTTTGCCGTTGCCATTACCGTTGCCATTCTTATGGGACTTATCGGCGATTCGACCGTTTTTGCCCTTGAGCAACTGCATCCGCGTTTACTCCCGCACCCCACTGTTGCGAGGTCCCCTCGCGCGGCGGCTTATATCCAAGCTCCATGACAGTGACAACAACATCGTGACGCGGCCTGTAGGCAGGCCGGTTCCGTTCGGTGGGCAATTTTGAAGCCTCCCCCGCGTCCCAGCCAGCCTCGGCGCCGGCAAGGAGAGGCGACAGAAGTCGCGGAATTTCGCGGGTTCTAAGACAGGCCGGAGTTTAGCCTTTAAGACATGCCGGCTTTGGCGAGTTCCACGGCGACCCGCAGATCGATCTCGGCCATTACCGCATCGAGCCGATCGTCGCCCGAAGCGTCGTGGAGATCGGCGGCTACGGATTTGAGCCGCAGCATCGTCGCCTGGTCGAGCGTCCCTGCCAGAAGTCCAAGCTTAAGCTCGTCCAGTGCATCGAGTGCCCGGCGGCCATGCTTGACCACGCGGCGCCGGCGTTGCACCGGGTCTTCGACGCCTTGGAGCGCTATGAGCGCATCGATTCCGCCGACGGTTCGCAACGCCGCCGCCGCCGCCTGGGCCTGTGGCGCGCCGCTTTCGCCGAGCGAAAATTGACCGCCCGACGCACGGCGCGCCGCATTGGGCGACGCGCCCAGAGCTGTCCGGTCCGGTGCGGAAACACGCATAATAAGATGGTGTGCTTTTATGGTTAATAGCCGGTAAAACCCGGCAAGAATTGCCGGAATCGGCAAGGGATGCTCCCCGGCCGGGCGCCCGCCTCACGCGTCTTCGAAAATAAGCGAGCTATTTCAGCGTCATAGCGCTCCCGGCGCGATGGCACGCGATTGGCATCGATGGCACGGTCCGGCCTCTTGGGGAGCAAGATGAGAAGGACCTTTCGAATCGCGCTTGCCGCGCTGTTAGCCTTTGCCTGCACCGCTTCACCGGCGGCAGCGACGTCGCGCATCAAGGATCTCGCCAATATCGAGGGCGTGCGGCAAAACCAGCTGATCGGTTATGGCCTGGTCGTGGGCCTTAACGGCACCGGCGATACGCTCAACAACGCGCCTTTCACCAAGCAGTCGCTGCAGGCGATGCTGGAGCGGCTGGGCGTGAATATCCGCGGCCAGCAAATCCGCACCGGCAACGTCGCCGCCGTCATGGTCACCGCCGACCTACCACCCTTCGCCACCCAGGGCACGCGCATCGACGTGACCGCTTCGGCGATGGGCGATTCCAAAAGCCTGCAGGGCGGCACGCTTCTTGTCACTCCGCTGTTGGGCGCTGACGGCAACGTCTATGCGGTGGCGCAGGGTTCGCTCACCATCGGCGGCTTTCAGGCCGAGGGCGACGCGGCCAAGATCACCCGGGGCGTGCCGACCGTCGGCCGGCTGCCGAACGGCGCCATCATCGAACGCGAGATTGAATTCGCGCTCAACAGCGTGAGCCAGTTGCGGCTTGCTTTGCGCAATGCCGATTTCACCACGGCAAAGCGCATCGCGGTCGCGATCAACGATTATATCGGCGCCCCGGTTGCCGAGCCGCTCGATCCGTCGACGGTGCAGCTCACGCTGCCGAAGAAATATCCCCAGAACGTCGTCGCCATGCTGACCGAGATCGAGCAATTGCAGGTCGAGCCGGACGAGCCCGCCAAGATTGTCATAGACGAACGCTCGGGCGTCATCGTCATCGGCCGCGACGTGCGCGTCTCGACGGTGGCGGTCGCCCAGGGCAATCTGACCGTAACCATCTCCGAAGCGCCGCAAGTCAGCCAACCGGGAGCGTTCTCGAAGGGCCGCACCGTCGTCGTGCCGCGCACGCAGGTCGGCGTGCAGGAAGAAGGCAAGAAGCTCGCATTGGTCCAGGAAGGCGTGTCGCTGCAGCAGATTGTCGACGGCTTGAACGCGCTCGGCATCGGACCGCGCGATCTGATCGTGATCCTGCAGGCGATCAAGGCCGCCGGCGCCATCCAGGCCGACATCGAGGTCATGTGATGACGACCATAAGCCCCGCGGATCTCGGCGCTTCACTATCGTCGATCGGCAGCGCCACCAGCGCCCAGGCGCAGGCCGCGCTCAAGCTCAAAGGCAAAACCAAGGAAGCGGCGCAGAATTTCGAGTCGATGTTTCTGAACAACATGTTCCAGGAAATGTTCACCGGCCTAGACGGCGACGGGCCGATGGGCGGCAGTGGCGCGTTAAAAGTGTGGCGCTCTTTCGCGATCGATCAATTTGCCAAATCGTTTGCCAAAGTCGGCGGCGTCGGCATTGCGCCGAAGGTCTACGACACATTGCTCAAAGAGCAGGGTCTCAAAAACTCATGAAACCGATCGCCAGCACCATGGAAGCCGAGCAGGCGGTGGGCAATCTCACCGCGCTGATTGAGAAACTGACCGGCCTGATCGAGCGGGAAACGGCGCTGGTGCATGCCGGCCGGATCCGAAGCGCGGCCGCGCTCGAACCGGCCAAGGCGGAACTCGCCGGCGAATTGTTCGCCTCCGGCGAGCGCCTGAAGGCGAGCGCGAAATTCATCCGGCAGTCGGCGCCGACGCAATGCGCTGTGCTGGCGCGCGTGCAGGAAGCGTTTCGTGTCATGCTGCACAAGAACATGGTCGTGCTGGCGACCGCGCACGCGGTGTCGGAAGGCATCATGCGGCGCCTGTCGGGGGATCTCACGCGCAAAGCCTCGCCGCAGGTTTACGGCGCCTCCGGACGCACCGCCGCGCCCAATCCGAAGCACGGCAGGCCGCTCGCCGTCAGCCGTATTCTGTAGCTGTTCAGCGCGGCCGCATTGGACGGCGCGCGACAGCCTCAAGCTCCTGCCGCAGCCGCTCGAGCGGAACACCCCAATCGCCGAGCGCGGCCTGCCGGAACAGGCGCATGGTTGGGTACCATGGACTGTCGGTGCGATGGAGCAGCCATCTGAAATCCGCCGCGAACGGCAACAGCAACGCAACGGCCTTTCCCATCGCGCCCGCCAGATGCGCAACCGAAGTATCGACCGAGATGACGAGATCGAGCATCGCGACGACCGCCGCGGTGTCGGCAAAATCCGTGAACTCCTGGCCGCGCTTGATGACGCCATGTTGACGCAGGATCGCGGCCTGCGTCGCGTCGACGTCCTTCTGCACGCTGATGAAATCGAGGTTGGGCACCGATAGCAGCCGGGCAAATCGCTCAAGCGGAACCGAGCGATTGCGGTCGTTCAAATGCGTGTTGCTGCCGGCCCAGCATAGTCCGACGCGAAGGCGTCCATTCGCCGGCAAGCTTTGCCGCCACTTGGCCAGGCGCTCCTGACACGGCTGCAAATACGGAATGTTAGCCGGCACAGTCGCAAGTTCGGTTCGACAGGCCAACGGCAGGCTGAACATCGGGCAATAAAAATCAACCTGCGGCGTCGTGTCGCCATCGCCTACCACGAGCGAAACACCCGGCACGGTCGCCGCGATTGCTTTGAGCGGGGTTTGCACGCCGAGGATCACTTCAGCGCCAAGCGCGGCGACGAGCGGCGCATAGCGTACGAGCTGGATGGTATCGCCGAGACCCTGTTCGGCCAGCAACAAAATCGTTTTGCCGGCGAGCGGTTCGTCGCCAAGCCACAGCGGCGCGGCGAACTCGCGCCGCATCCCCACCCAGTCGGGCTTGCGCCAGCGCCACTCGAACTCGCGCCAACCGGCGGCAAAGTCGCCAAGCCGAAGCCGCACCAGGCCAGCATTGTAGTGCGGCTCGGCGCGCTCGGGATCGATTGCCATTGCGGCCGTGAAACTTTCGAGCGCTTCGTCGAACCGGTTTAGCGCCGCAAGGGCGGTGCCCTTGTTGATCAGCAATTCCACCGTACCGGGCGCGATGGCGAGCGCCCGTTCGTATAAAGCGACCGCGACAGCCGGGCGCCCAAGCCGGGTATGAAGGCCGCCGCATTCGTTTAGCACGTCAAGCTCGCCGGGATCGATCGCAAGGACGGCCTCGTAGGCGGCGAGCGCTTGCTCGTAACGCGCAAGCCGCTTGAGGCAAGCGGCGCGATTCTTGCGGGTGCTGACGTGATCCGCCGCCAGCACGAGCGCATCCTCAAAACATGCGAGCGCTTGCTCGTGGCGGCCGAGCGCGGTGAGGATAAGTCCAAGATTGTTGAATATTTCGGCGGATGGCGACGTCCGCTGCAGCAGTGCGCCAACAAGCCGAAGTGCTTCGACATTGCGGCCCTGCTGGTGTCGCACCAAAGCGAGAAGATGCAGCGCGTCGAGATGATCGGGCTCCGCGGCGAGAAGCGCGCCGCAGATTTGTTCAGCGTCGTCGCAGCGGCCCTGCCCGTGCAGCGCCAGCGCCTGCTCAATTTCATTGAGCGGCGCCGGCTTGGCCGTCGCCCGCGTCGCCGTCATCGCGGCCTCATCGGGCGGCACGCGAGATCAGTCAATTCCTGACGCAAGCGGCCAAGCGCGCCGTCCCAATCGCCGATTGTGTTTTGCCGGAACAGCCGCACGGTCGGATACCACGGACTGTCAGTGCGATTGAGCATCCAGCGCCAGTCCGGCGAGAAGGCGACGAGCAGCGCGACCGCCTTGCCCATCGCTCCGGCAAGATGCGCGACCGACGTGTCGACCGTGATGACGAGATCGAGTATGGCGGCGACCGCGGCGGTGTCGCAGAAATCCGCAAAGTCCCGGCCGAGCTGCGCAACGCCGTGTTCGCGCAGCATCGCCGCGTCCGCGTCGCTGACGTCTTTTTGCACGCTGATGAAATCGAGCCCGGGCACCGAGAGGAGTTTGGCAAAATGCTCGAGCGGTATTGAGCGGCTGCGATCGTTCATGTGCCCCTTGCTCCCCGCCCAGCATAGGCCGATCCGCAGGCGTCCGTTGTCCGGCAGCCGCGGCCGCCACTTGTCCAGCCGCTCTTGATAGGGGCGCAGATAAGGAATTTCCGCCGGCACCGTCGCGAGCTCGGTGCCGAACGCCAAAGGCAAACTCATGAGCGGGCAATACATGTCGAAATCCGGCACCGGTTCTCCGTCGGTCAGGACCAACGGATCGCCAGCCAGGGACGCCAGGAGGAGCTTGAGCGGCGACGGCACCGCGAGCAGTACTTTGGCGCCGAGTGCCGCGACCAAAGGCGCATAACGCGCGAACTGAAGCGCGTCGCCCAGACCTTGCTCGTGGAGAAGCAGCACGGTTTTGCCGTGCAAATTCCGTTCGCCGTTCCACATCGGCTGCGCATAATCGGGCCGCAGCGACTTCAGCGCTTTGGTCCGCCACCGGTATTCGTATTGTTTGAAGCCCTGGCGCAAGTCGCCCAGGCACAGCCGTGTCACCGCCGCATTAAAATTCGCGTCGGCATTGTCGGGCTCGATGGCGAGCGCCGCAGCGTAGTTCTCCAGCGCCTCCTGCAGACGCCCCAGTTTGAGAAGCGCGTTACCGCGATTGACGCGGGCACCAAGGACATGCGGCTGGATGGCAAGCGCACGTTCATGCGCAGTGAGCGCTTCGTCGAAACGTTCCATCTCGGCGAGCGCCACGCCGCGATCGGTGATCGCCGCCACCTCATCGGGATTGATCGCAAGCGCGCGATCATAGCTGTCGACCGCCTCGGCGTAGCGCTTGTCTCTGACGAAGACATTGCCGCGGTTCACCAGCGCGGTGAGATTTTTCGGATCGAGCGCGAGTGCCTTATCGAAACAGGCGAGCGCCTCGTCGTGCCGGTCAAGCTCCAGCAAGGCGCTGCCGCGATTGACCGCGACATCGACGCGGTCCGGCGCCGCCGCCAGCGCCCTGTCGTAGCATACCAGCGCCTCGGCAAAGCGGCGCAGCTTTGCCAGCACGACGCCGCGGGTATTGAGCGCGTCCGTATGCGCCGGATGCGCCGTAAGGATCCGGTCGCAGGGCGTCAGCGCCGCCTCGAAGGAGCCCAGCTCGAACAGCGCGTTGGCGCGGTTGTGCAGCGCGCCAAGATGATTTGGATCGAGCGCGAGCGCTGCGTCGAATTTTGTCAGCGCCTCGACGTGCTGCCCGAGCGCAGCCAGCGTCAGGCCGAGATTATTGAGCGCGTCGGCGCGCTGCGGCTCGAGCGCGAGCGCGGCCGCGTAGCTCTTGCACGCTTCGTCGAACCGCCCCAGCGCGCGCAACGCATTGCCACGGTTGTAAAGCGCATCGGCATAATCGGGCCTTACTGCAAGCGCTCGCTCGGCGCTCTGCAAGGCCTCATCAAATCGCTTGAGCGTTGCCAAGACGACGCTGAGATTGTTGTGCGCTTCTGCGTGATCCGGCGCGGCGGCGAGCGCCCTGTCGTAGGCTGCGAGCGCCGCCTCGGGCCGCTCGATCGCGGCGAGCGCATTGCCGCGCCGGTTCTGCGCGGCGACATGGCTGGGCCGCTGCGCCAGCACTTTGTCGTAGTCGGCCAGTGCTTCGTCGTGCCGATTGAGCGCGGTGAACGTATTGCCGCGATTGTAAAGCGCCTCGACGTAGCCGGGCGCGAGCGCCAGCGCCCGGTCGTAGCTCGCCAAAGCCTCGGCGTGGCGCTTGAGGCCCTTGAGCGCATTGCCGCGATTGTAGTGCGCGCCGGCGTCATCAGCGCGCGCCGCCAGGACTTCGTCGAAGCTCGCCAGCGCCTCTTCATGGCGCTTGAGCGCGTCGAGGATGACGCCGTAATTGGTGAGCACGTCGGCGGATTTCGGCCGCGCCTTCAGCGCCGCGGCGACGCGACGCAGAGCTTCCGCCGAGCGGCCCTGCTGGTGCTGGAGCACGCCGGAAAGATGCAGCGCATCGAAATGTTCGGGATCGGCGGCAAGAATGGCGCCGTAAGCGAGTTCTGCCTCGCCGAGCCGGCCCTGCTGGTGGAGCGCCAGCGCCTGTTCGATGGAAGGCGCCTTAGGCGAGCGCTGCGTGGTCGCGTGCTTCGCCATAATTGCGGGATCCGGAGCCTGCGATGACGTTCGATCAGGCAAGGTCCGGCAAGATGGTTAACCATGGGTAAATTTCGCTAAAATGGATACGCCGTATTAACCGGATCACCGCATCAATGGCCAATCGGGGGGCTCTTCGCGCGGCAAACCCACGGCAGGTCCATGGCAAGTTCATGAGCGTCGGCAGTATCTCGCTATACCAGCAGGACCAGAATTACTGGAACCAGGCGCAGGCCGAGTCGCAGGTCTCGTCGGCGCAGGGCTCGCTGATCAACGTGATCGGCGCCGCGATGACCGATCTATCCAAGGGCAAGGCGAGCATCGCCAACGGGATCGCGCTCAAACGGGTCAATTCCCAGCTGTCGGCCGCGGTCCAAGCCGCCTTAGGCAATTCGACGTCGTCATCGTCAACCACTTCGACGGCAAAATCGACCACCGCGTCCGCCGCTTCGACGCCTTCGAAGGGAGCGCCCGCAGTCGCCGTAGGCACCGTGCCATTGTCGACGGGGACTTCGCTCGCGACCCTTGGAATTCTGCCAGGCGGCAAATTCAGCGTCACGACCGGCCTGACCACGACAACATATGTATCGACCGGCAATGACACGGTTGGCGACCTGATCAATGCGCTCAACGTAAATCTTTCGACCAACGCCCAGGTGACCGCATCGCTGAACGGCCAAGGCCAGCTCGTTGTCACCGGCAGAAACGACACTGCCTACGTCACGATCTCAGGCACCGGCACCGATGCGTCAGTGTTGGGGTTCGGCGTCGGCCACACCACTTTCAAGCCGACCGCACCCACTCCCGCCGCGACCGCGCCGGCCTCTTCCAGCACGTCGACGAGCGCCTCAACCGCAAGCAAATCGAGCACGTCGTCCAAGACGTCGTCCAACGGCAGCGCGTCGAACGCAACGACAATCCTCAGTACCGCCGCGGGTATCCTGTCCGCCGACGGCGTGAGCGGCAGCCTGGTCGATATGCTGGCCTGATCAGGCCACAAACTGCGACGACAGATCGCCGCAGAACGTCATCGGGCCGACGTGACTGAGCTTGCTGTCGAGATCGACCCAGATTTCGCCCCCGATATCGGTCCAGCGTTTGCAGAACGCGAAATCCTCGCTGAGATAAGTGCCGTCTTCGGCGATCATGTTCTCGAACAAGGCAAAGCGGTGGTCGCTTGCGGTCGCGGCATCGACGGAGTGATCGCGCCGGTACTGCAGCTGCGGATAGCGCGCGCACATCGCCTCGAGCGCCTCGCGCCGGATCATCAAAAAACCCGTGCCGGCATAGCGCACTTGCACAAAGCCGGCTTTTGAGACCACGGAATCCGGGTCGTCGACTTCAAATACATACTTCAACGCCGCCGCGGCCGGATTGGGCCGCGCGGTTTCGATGGTTTTTTTGACCTTGTTCCAATCGATCCGCTTGACCGGATAGACGGCGGCGCACATTGGCGCGCCGCACTGGACTAGGCGCAAAACCTGGTTGGGCTCGAAGCCGATGTCGGCATCGATGAACAATAAATGGGTCGTGCCCGGATCGTCTAGGAATTGCGAAACCAGGCTCGCCCGCGCCCGCGTAATCAGCGCGTCGCCGTCCTTGAACAGCACTTTGAGGTTCACGCCGCTATAGGTCCGCAGGGCTTTTTGCAGCTTAAACAGCGAAGTCGCGTAGAGGACGGAAATCTGCCCGCCAAAGCATGGCGTCGCGACCACCAGGTTGATGGCCGGTGACGCCACCGTGGTCGGCGAACCCGGCGCGGCGCCGGTCGAAGCGCCGGGCCGGGACGCAATCGGCCGCGAGCCCTTGGCCTCGTGCCCGCCGTCTCTAAGTTTGGGGGTCTTGGACTCCAAAGAAGTCTCGGCAGTCTTGGCGACAGCGGGTGGCATGTGGCGACCCCGTTATTCATTTCCGCCATGCGCAATCCGGGCCGTGTTCCCGTGTCTGCAACGCTTTCGCGTGCGTCTCTGCAATCATGGTTAACCAATAGCAAACGCAAATGGTTAAGAGCGCCTTAAACCCGCGCGATAAAACCGCCAAATGAGTGAAAACCCCTATGGCGCAGGCGTGGCGAAGAATGGCGCAGCTATCGTCCGGCTGCCCCATACCGCGGCGCGAAATACGCAGATTTACACGTCTTTAAGCCAATTAAGGCAATCCTCCGGCAGCCGATCGTGTTGATCGGGAAAAATGCACTCGCCGGTACGGCACGTACAGCAAGTGCAAGCCAGTACGGCCTGTAACCAGAAGGGTAGTACCATGTCTGATATCACTCTAACCTCGGGCATTCGGCAGAACCTGCTGTCGCTGCAGACATACGTCCGCCGAACTTACGTCCACGCAGGAAGCGCTTTCGACCGGCGACGCCGTCAACTCGCCGGAGCAAAATCCGAGCGCCTATTTCACTTCGCAGAATTTGACCAACGACGCGAATTCGCTGAGCTCCTTGCTCGACCAGATCGGCCAAGGCTCGCAGACGATCAACGCCGCCACCAACGGCCTCACCGGCCTGACCAGCCTGCTGCAGCAGGCCCTGTCGACGGTGCAACAGGCCCAACAGGCCAGCCCGACAACGGCGGGCTCGACGACCGGCTCGGTCGTCCTGACCACCAACACCCTGGGTGCCAATAACCTGCTGATCACCACGGGTGGCTCGACCTACACCGTTTCGATTGCGGCGAGCGCTGCTCTGACCACCATCGAGGCCGACATCAACGGCACGGCCGGGCTTGGCAGCACCGGCGCAGTGACCGCGACCGACGACGGATCCGGCCACCTCGTGCTTGTCGCCAACTCCCCCTCCACTTCCTTTACGGCCAGCGGAGCGGAACAGTCGGCATTCGGTTTGGCCAGCTCGGCCGTCACCGGTACGAGCACGACCGTCACCACGCTGCAAAGCAACTTCAACGGCCTGTTGACGCAGATCAATCAGCTCGCCTCGGACGCGTCGTACAACGGCGTGAACCTCCTCGGTGGCGACAACCTGACGATCGACTTCAACTCGAACGGCTCAAGCTCCCTAACCATCGATGGCGTGAACTTCAACGCCACCGGCCTCGGCCTGTCGACGGTCAGCGGCAATGGCGCCACGTCGTTCCAGAGCTCCAGTGTGCTCGCGACCACGGTCACGGCGCTCAATAGCGCGATCACGCAAGTGCAAAGCCAGACCGAGACGTTCGGTACCAACTCGGCCGTCATCTCGACCCGTCAGACGTTCGAAACCAACATGATCAACACGCTCCAGACGGGCGCCAGCAACCTGGTGGTCGCGGACCAGAACCAGGAAAGCACCGACTTGTTGACCGAGCAGACCCAGCAACAGCTGGAAATCTCGGCCCTGTCGATCGCCAATCAGGCGAATCAATCGGTGCTCAAACTGTTCGGCTAAAGTCTTCTGGTACAGGCCTAGACTTGAAGGCGGCGGGGCGAAAGCTCCGCCGCTTTTATTTGGGGACAATGAGAACCTAAAGATGGCTCTGAAGATCGAACTGAAACCCAACGAGCGCCTCATTCTCGGCGATTGCGTGGTCGTTAATGCCGGCCAGCGCGCACACCTTACGATCGAAGGCCTAGTTCCGATCCTGCGCGAGAAAGACATCATGACGCCGGCGCGGGCCGGCAGCCTAGCCAAGCGCATCTACCTCGCGGTGCAGCACATGTACACGTCCAAGCGTCCGCAGCAGCACCACGCGACATACCTTCGGCTGATGCATGAGATGCTGCAATCCGCGCCCGGCGCGCGGCCGTTCATCGACAGTATCAATAATCGAATCTTAACAGGCGAATTGTACAAGGCTCTCAAGGAAACCCGCAAACTTATCGCCTACGAAGAGGATCTCCTCGCAATGCACTACGCCAGCAAGGCCTACGCGAAGACCGCCAAGGAAACGGCAAGCCCGCGTAACCTGGAGGCGACGCTCCTCCTTAACGCCGCCGCCAAATTACAGGCGGTTCACGATTCCTGGCGCGACAAGCCAAAGGGTCTCGACAACGCGCTGATGTATAATCGCCGGCTGTGGACGGTCTTCATCGACGCGGTCGTCAGAAACGACAACAAGCTGCCCGCCCAGATCCGCTCCAACCTGACCAAGATCGGCGCCTTCGTCATGGGCGAGACCTTCGCGCTGATGACCAAACCGCAGCCGAAGCACCTGCAGACGATCATCAAGATCAACCGCCGCATCGCCGCCGGCCTGGGCGGCAAGGCGTAAAAACGCCCGCTCGTTAGCCGGACACCGGCCCGAGATAATTGACCAGGCTCAACTGCGCGAGCCGCGCGGTGACCGACATCGACGCTGAGAGATTGTTCTGCAGCGTCAAGAGATCTTCACCGATCTGGTTCTGATTTACGCCATCGATGCCTTGCAGCATGTCCTGCAAGGCGGTCTGCGTTTGCGTGTTCAGATTGCCCGCATTGGCAACCGTCTGCTGGGCGCTGGCGATATTGGCCTGGATGTCGCTGATCGACTGGGTGCCCGGCTGGCCGCTTAAATTCGCCACCACGCTCTGCGACAGCGCATCGTAGCTTGCCTGCGCGTTCGGATCGCTCGCGGAATAAGTGCTCGCGGCGAGCGCCGCCACGTTGGCGACCAATGAGGCGATCGCCGGTTCGGTGGCGCGCATGCCATAGGCGATGCTCAACGACGGGCCGACCTGCGCGGTCGCGGTCTGCAGCGCCGGCGTGCTGCCGTTCTCGCCGGTGTACCAGAACACCGTATTGGCCGGCGTGCCGCTTACCAAAGTGGTCGCCGTGTCGTAGGGTGGCCCCGCCACCACCTGCGGCGGGTCCGAACTGAAGAAATTATTGGCCGCGGCGATGGCGGAGGCCGCCGGCAGAGCGGTTTGCGCGAGGTTCGTTATCGCGCCGGTCAGCGCAGTCTGCAGATTGGCGGCGGTGGCTGACGGCGATCGTGCCGATGGTGAACTGGTTGGCGCCCGGCGGCGAATCCGTGGTCGCCTGCAGCGTGATGGTCTGGCTGGAACCGTCCGGCAAGGTGAGGTTGAACGAAATTGAATCGCCGGGATTCGGATTGGTCGATCCGAGATTGACCGAAATCGAAGGCGGCGAGCCGGACGGCCCGCTGACCGTCGCACCGGTCAAGCTCGAATTGACGCCGGCAAGCTGAAAGCCGAATGGCGAAGCCATCCGCGCTCAGCGTCACGTCGGCGCCGGTGCCGCCAACCGTCAGCCGGCCAAGCCCGGTGGCGCCGAGATCGGCCTGTTGCCGTTGCGCGGTCAGTTGGATAAGGCCGGCCTGCGTGCCGGTGCCGTTGAGGATTGTGCTGGCGCTGGCGACCGACGGCTGGTTCACGGCGCTGCCCGAGAAAATGTAATTGCCGCCGACCTGGGTGTTGAGCAGCGAAACGATCTCATCGAGATAGCTCGCGGCGGATTCCTGAATCGAGGTCTGACCGGTATTGTCGAGCGCGAACTGGCCCTGTTGGCTGACCGCCTGCTGGACCGCGGTGGAGGCAGCGCCGAGCTGGCCCAGCACCGATTGCGCGATGGTGAGCGAGGTGCCGACGGTCGTGGCCGTGCTGCTGTAACCGCTGATATTGGAGAGCTGCGCGCCGAGCGCCACAGCGACACCCGCCTGCGCGCCGAGATCCGAATAGGTCTGCGCCGCCTCCCCGGTGCTAAGCTCCTCGCCCAGCGTATTGAGCTGGTTCATCATACTCGTTCTGCGCCGCCACACTGGCGGCAGTAATCGATCCGGGTCCGGTGATACTCATTACGTTCCGACCTGCAGCAACGTCGAGAACATTTGTTGAATCGTCGTCATCACGCGGGCATTGGCGCCATAGGCGTTTTGCAGCGCGATTAGGTTCGACATTTCAGTGTCGATATTGACGCCGGACTGATCGTTGAAGCGCTGCTGCAACGCGTTCAGCACGGTGTCCTGGCCCTGCTGCAGGTTGGTCGCCGCGGTGGACGCCTGCGCCTGCTGGCTGACGAACTCGCTCAGATATTGCGTCAGCGTGCCGCTATAGGGCTGCGCCGCGCTGCCGAGGCCGGTCGCCGCCGAATAGGTCAGCGTCGCGTTGTTGATCTGGTTGAGAATGAAGTTCGGCCGCGTCGGATCGCCCACGGTCGTGCTCGAAGCATAGGCGACGAGGCTCGATGGCGAAGCGACAACTGCCGGATTGACTTCGATCTGGCCGGCAAGCCCGGTGGTCTGCGAGCCGCTCGACGTCAGCGCGCCGGTGATCGGCGTCGAGGCGCCGTCGGTGAACAGCGGCAGTTGCGCGCTGCCGCTGGTGAGCGAAGTGACCGTCGTGGTCGTGGACAGCGAATTGACGGTATTGCCGGAGGAGCTGGCGTTGAGGACTTGCAGCGAGCCCGATGCATTGGAAAATTGCAGGTTCGTGCCGAATGCGGCGTTGAGCTGCGTGACCACTGAACTGATGCCGCCGGAGAAGTCGACGCCGATGATTTGGCCGTTGGGATTTGACGGCGAGGTCTGCAGCGGCAGGCTGCCGCCCGAGCCGAGGGCGACGACCGTGATCGTGTGCTGGACGTTGCTGCTATCGGTGTAGGTGAGTTGCACCGTATTGCCAGTCAATACGCCGCCGATGCCGACGCCAAATCCCGACTGGCTGCCGGATGTCACCGCGGTGCCGTTTGTCGTCTGGTTCGACAGCGCCTGCGACATCTGGTTGGCGAATTCGTCGAGCTGGGCTTGCGCTTGCGGCAGGATGGTATCGCGCATCTGCAGATAGGCGCCGATCTGGCCCGACTGGATGGCGTTCGAGGCGACCAGATCGGTCGTGGCGCCGCCAGGCGAGGTCAGCGTGATCGTGCCAGCGCCGTCCTGGCTCGGATTGGCGCTCCATAGCGAGGTCGCCGACAGCGAGCCGTCATTGTTGAACGACAGTTGCGAGGCTTGCGGGCCGGCCACAAGCTGCTGGCCGGTGCCGGTGAATATGGAAACCTGGTTGTTGGGGTTCTGCACCACCTGGACGTTCATCAGTTGCGAAAGCTGGGTGATGTCCTGGTCGCGCTGGTCCTCCAGCGTGGCCGTGGAGGTGTCAGGCGCCGCCGTTTCGAGCTGCTCGTTGATTTGAGCGATCTGCTGCAATGCGGTGTTGGCCGATTGCACACCGTCGGCGATGCCTTGCTGCGCCTGGCTGCGCAATTGCTGGATGGTCGCGGTCATCGAATTAAGATTTTGCGTCACGTTTTGCGCGGCGCTGATCACGGCGGCCTGGCTGGAATAAGAGCTTGGGCTCGACGACAGTGTCTGCAACGCGCTGGTGAAATTATTGAAGATCGCGTCGAATGAGCTCGACGATCCTGGCGTGCCGTAGATCTGCTGCAGCTGCTGAGAGATTTGCGCGGCAGTGTCGGCGTAGGAATCGCCGGACGTTTCCGTCCACAACTGGTTCTGCAACAACGTATTGAGGTCGCGGTTGACGCCGGTGACGTCGACGCTTGCCCCGGACTGGTCCGCGGTTGTGATCTCGACCTGATTGACGCTTTCGTCGACGTAACCGGGCGTGTTGGCGTTCGCCACGTTTCCGGCGACCACCTGCAACGCCTGCTGGGTGGCGTTGATGCCCGCCAAGGCGGCAGACAACGCCTGACTGATGCTCATGGCACTTGCGGTCCGCGCGGCTTACGGCTGGCCGGCGAGGAGACGCCGCTCCTCACTGGATGACCGTGAGCAGGCTCTGAATCATCTGATCCGCAGTCGTCATGACGCGCGCATTGGCCGAATAGGCCTGCTGCGCCACGATCAACTGGCTGAACTGGGTGGCGATATCGACGTTCGAAGCTTCGAGCGAACTGCCGACCACGGTGCCGCTCGCGCCGTAGATCGGATTGCCCGATTCCGGGGTGGCCGAGTAGGCCTCGCCGTTGAGCGGTTCGAGCGAATCCTGGCCGTTGAACGTCGCCAGCGTGATGTTGGCCAAAGGAATTGTCTGGCCGTTGGAGAAGGCGCCGACCACCTGGCCCTGGCTGTCCACCGAGAGCGATTGCATCTCGCCCGCGGTGAAGCCGTTCTGGGTGAGGCCGTTGACCTGGACGCTGTTGGTCGCGCTGGCGAATTGCGTCAGCCCGTTGGTGCCCAAATTCAACTCAACATTGCCGACCGTGTCGCCGTTGACGGTCAGATTCGCCAAATTCAAGCTCGACGACGTCGGCGAAGTCATTTGGCCGCTCGAATTGAACGTAAACGTCGTGCCGGCGTTCTGCCAGGCGACTTGGGTGCCGGTCGCATTCGAATTGGCCTGGTAGAACAGCTGCCACGAGCTGCTGCTGGCCGAGCTGGCCGTTTCGGCCCACCGCATCTGCACGTTGACCGGATTGCCTTCGGAATCGTAGACGGTGACCGAACCGCCAGCGAGCGATTGGTTGGCGAAAGTGCTTGCGTCGTTGGCGACCACCGTGCCGGTGGCAGAGTCGAGCGGATTGACCGAGAAGTCTCCGGGCACCAGCACGCCCGATGTCGGCGTGCTCGGCAAATTGGCCTGGTAGCCGATCGTCGACGTCGCCTGGGCCGGGAGGAAATTGTTGTTGAACTGGAGAACCTGGGGAACGCTGCCTTCGGGATTACCCGTGGCCGGATTGACCGGGATGCCCATCAGGTAATAGCCGGCGCCGTTCACCAGGTAGCCGTTCTGGTTCAGCTGGAAATCGCCGCGCCGGGTATAATAATTGACAGTATCGAAGCTCGGCGTCGTGCTCGAACTGCTCGATGGCTGGGCCACTACGAACCAGCCGTTGCCGTCAATCGCCATGTCGGTCGCGACCGACGCGCTCTGGATGGTGCCCTGCACGCTGTTGCTGGCGGTCGAGCTGGCGAACACGCCGCCTGCCGTCTGCTCGCCGATCGCGGCCTGGGAGACGAGATCCTGAAAGGCAGTATCCGTCTCTTTGTAGCCTACGGTTTGGGAGTTTGCGATGTTGCCGGAAATGTTTTGCAGCGCGAATGACTGCGATTGCAGACCAGCCACCGCGGTGGTCAATGCATCGAAGATACCCATGACTTGGTCTCCAACTCTCTCAACAGACAGCGGCGCACAGCCGCACTCCGGGCCGAATGCAGCAAGCCGCATGCCATTAAAATATCATCTTGTTTTCAATGACTTATGGTGGCATGGAGTTTCGATGCCGGTACAGATATGCCGGTCTACGGCAAAATTTGCCGACCTGAGCGGGTCGATTTGCGCTTGTCGCGATCGCCGCGCGACCCGTGAACCGGCACGCCTTGTGAGCGCCAATGTCGGCATGTTCTAATTTGCGCCGCCGGCGCGGAAGGAACTTATGCGTTTCGAAGGTACCAGCGGTTACGTCGCCACCGACGATCTCAAGGTTGCGGTCAATGCGGCGATCGCGCTGGAGCGTCCGCTCCTCGTCAAGGGCGAGCCCGGCACCGGTAAAACCGTGCTGGCGATCGAGATCGCCAAAGCGCTCGCGGCGCCTCTGATCGAGTGGCACATCAAATCGACCACCAAGGCGCTGCAGGGACTCTACGAATACGATGCGGTCACCCGGCTGCGCGACAGCCAATTGGGCGACGCGCGCGTCAAGGACATCCGCAATTACATCAAGCGTGGCAAGCTATGGGACGCCTTCGTCGCCGACGAGCGCCCCGTTCTGCTCATCGACGAGATCGACAAGGCCGATATCGAATTCCCCAATGACCTTCTGCAAGAGCTCGATCGCATGGAGTTCTTCGTCTACGAAACCGGCGAGACGATTCATGCCCGGCGCCGGCCGATCGTCGTCATCACCTCCAACAACGAAAAGGAATTGCCCGACGCCTTCCTGCGCCGCTGCTTCTTCCACTACATCCGTTTTCCCGATCCCGACACGATGCGCGCCATCGTCGAGGTGCATTTTCCCGGCATCAAACATCGCCTCGTCGCGGAGGCTCTCAAGCTGTTCTACGAGATCCGCGACGTGCCGGGCATGAAAAAGAAACCCTCAACGTCGGAATTGCTCGACTGGCTCAAGCTCTTGATGGTCGAGGATATTTCCGCCGAGACGCTGCGCGAGCGCGATCAGAAGAAACTCATTCCGCCGCTGCACGGCGCGCTCATCAAAAACGAGCAGGATGTGCACTTGTTCGAGCGGCTGGCGTTTATGGCGCGGCGCGAGGGCCGCTGAGCCTCACCACCACGGGTGCATGCTGAAGGAATAGGTGCCGCCGACACCGTAAGTGAACTGGTTCGGCGAACCGCGAACCGTGACGATCGGTGAATTGGCGACGGAATCGGTCAGTCTTTGATATTCGACGAAAGTGTGGAGCTCCCATTCTGGGCTAAACCGGTACTGCACCTGGCCGCCGGCGCCGTAGGAATAGAGCCCGCCACTCGCATTATAGGCTGGAAGCCCTACCAGGCCTGACGTCGGTGTTGCCGCCGCGCTCGCGGCGGCCTGTGCGGCGGTTATGCTGAAATAGGGACTTACTGCCGCCGTCGTTTGCAGCGTCATTCGCGGGCCTCCCGATAACTGCCACGGCCCGAACGTACCGATAGCATCCAAAAACACATCGCCGGTAACGCCGGTTTCGCCGCCGATACCCTGACGCACCTCGCCGCGCAGACGGAGCCACGGTAACGGCCAAAAGTTGGCGAAGGCGCCGACCTGCGCCGTGTAACTGACGTTGCCCAGCCCATAGAGCTCCTTGTAGTTTTGCGCCGTTCTGTCGCCGATGAACTGGACGGCCGGTCCGAGCTGGAACGCGCCGAGATTGACAAGGTTGAACCCGAAACTATCGCGGGGTCCGAAGAAATCGGGCGGCGTACCTTCCTTGCGGATGTTGAAAAGCGGCAGCACGGTGGCGCCGAACTTGCTGGTGCTGGCGCCCGGCCATTCCGGAACGATGCGGCCTTCGATGCCAACGGTAACGATCCAGTCCGGTACCGCTGGCGTATAGGTCGCCGGCGCGGTCGGTGGCGGCGATTGCGACGGCAGGTCGGCTGCCGCGGCAATGCCAGGGGCAACGACAACCCATAACGCGAGCGCAAAATCCTTCCCAGCCAATGCCATGCCGCCTCGACCCCCACCCGGATTCCCAAGAACCGGCTCAAATAATATAGCAGCCCTAGTCAGGTGGCGAAGGCGTACCGCACCGAATAGTAGATTTTGCCGCCCGGTGTTGCCGATATGTTCGGCCTGATGCTCAGGCTTTCGCCCCTTGGCGGCGCCGTTTGCGCTTGGACGACGGCGCTGCCGGGCTTTGCGCCTCTGGGGCCTCGGGCTGCGGGATAATGGAGTTGGCGGCCGCGCCCGGGTGTTGTGGCGCCAGCGTCGTCTCGCGCGCCCGCGCTGCTTGCTGCTCTGCCTGCCGAGCCAATTCAGCATCGCGGGCCTGTCGGTGCGCCAGTTCGCGGGCCTTGGCGCGCCGCTCCTCGAGCGCGTCGCGTAGGCGCTTACTCCAGACGCGCATCTGCGCCGCCGCCCGGCCAAAAACACCGCCCGCCCAAACCAGTCCGAACGGCGTGAACTGCCGCCAGGCCTGATCGCCCTCGACAATGGCGCGCGCAATAATGTTGCCCGCCATCGCGGTGGTGTTGAGCCCGTGCCCGCCGAAGCCGCTGGCGAGCCATACCCCGGGGCCGAGTTCGCCAATCTGCGGCATGCGATGCGTGGTAATGCCCAATGTACCCGCCCATGCGTAGTCGGCCTCGACGTCGCCAAGCTGCGGATAGGTTTTTCTGATATCGCCGGTGAGCGCGCCGACATAGTGGCGCACATCGCGCTGCCACGCCGTCGAACGGCCCGACAACATCAGCCGGTTGCCGCCGACGATGCGATAATGATTGTCGGCAAGGTCGGTGTCGCTAATGCCGCCGCGATAGCCGACCGCTTCGGCAAGCCGCTCGCCGAGGGGAGCTGTGGTGATCACATAGGTCGTCACCGGCAGCAACGTCGCGGCGAGCTTCGGCATCAGCGGGCCAAGCTGCACATTGCCGCACAGCACGACATGGCTCGCACGCAATCGCGCGTTCGGAGTGAGGATGCGCTTGCGCACGCCGGTCGGATCGATCGACAGAGCCGGAGTATTTTCGAAAATACGTGCTCCGTCGCGTTCCGCCGCCGCCGCCAGCGCGAGCGCATAGTTGACCGGATGGATGGTCAAGGCCCGCAAATAATTGACCGCATAGAAATAGCGCTCGCTGCGCAACACCGAACGAACCCGCTCGGTCGCCCAACCCTCGATCTCGCAGCCCAACTCGCCGAGCAGTCCGACAAAATGCAAAAATTCGTCGTTGTTGTCGACTTTGGAAACATAGAGCCAGCCGTTTTCGGGGGCGATCCCAGGCGCCCTCTCGTCGCGGATAGTATTGCGGACATAATCGAGACCGGCCTGAGACAGCGTCCAAAGATCCTTGGCGCGTTCAAAACCGACGCGGGCGATAATCTTGTCAGCGTCGGCGCCAAATCCCGGCAGGACGAAACCGGTATTGCGGCCGGAGGCGTTGGCGGCGAGCTGTCCCGCTTCCAAAAGTATGACCGACCAGCCGCTGCGCGCCACTTCCCGCGCCGTCGTCAAGCCGGCAAGGCCGCCGCCGATGACGCAAACATCGACATCGAGATCGAACGCCAGCGGCGGCCGGGGCGGCGCCGCTACCTTCGTCGCGGCGTACCAACTGTCGCCATAGGCTTTGGTATCGATAGCCTTGGTTTCGGTTTCACTCATGACGACGCTATGCGGTGCTCTTGGCTAGGCTTCGCCGCCGGAATGTAGGGACTTGCCGGCCACTCCACTAGACTCCTCCAGTCGAGAAAGCGACATTACCGCGATGCGCCGCCTGATGCTGCTCCGCCACGCCAAAACCGAACGCGCCGAGCCCGGCGAGCGCGACCGCGACCGCAAGCTGATGAAACGCGGCCGCGCCGATGCGCCGGTAATCGGAAGCTTCATGATGCATCATGGCCTCGTTCCCGATCTCGCGCTGGTTTCGCCGGCGGTGCGGGCGCAAGAAACCTGGGCGCTCGTCGCGGCGTGTTTCGCCAAGTCGCCGCGGCAGATGACCGATAACCGCATCTATAATGCCAATCCCGAGGGGCTTATTGCTGTGATTGGCCAAGCGCGCAAGCCGCACGCACTGATCGTCGTCGGCCATAATCCCGGCCTGCACGATCTGGCGATGCGATTGATCGCTTCGGGTGATGCGGAAATGCGCGAGCAACTCAACGAAAAGCTGCCCACGTCCGGCCTCGTCGTCATCGATCTGCCGCTCGACGACTGGTCGCTATTGCATAGCCATACCGGCCGGTTGGAACGTTTCGTCAGTCCGCGCCTGATCGCCACCGCCGCCGGATAAAGGCGATCGGCGCGATTTTGGAGCGCATTCGGCGGTTGCGACTGCCGTTAGAGGTGAGATTATTTGCTGGATCGACCGTCGCGCGATTCGGCCGGACGGCTTTGCCTAACCGAGCGCCGCAACCACGGTGACGTTTGAAATGTCGAGACTGGCGTCGAATATCTTCGCCGCTTTTGCGCCCGCGCAGGCAGCGGTCGTCACTGCGCCGTCGCGCCGTGATGCGGCTGGCGCCGCGCCGGACCCGTTATTGAAGCTGTCACTGGCCGAGCATTTGCTGTTGCCGGTCGCAATCTTCGTGATTTCGCTGCTGACCATCGATTTATCGCGGCATTCCAATCTTATCGCGACGATCTGGCCGGCCAATGCGATCATGCTGGCCGCATTGCTGCGGCATGTTCGCAGCCCAAGTAACTATATTTCAGTCGTCGTGGGTGGCTCTGCTGCAGCGGCGTGCGCAAGTTTTGTGGCGGGCAATAACGCAGCCCTTAGTGCGACATTCCTGTTCGCAAATATCGCCGAGGCGATTACTGCTGTGGCCTTGTTGGCGATTTTTCACATCAACGCATCCAGCCTGACGTCGTTTAGAGGAATACTCAGCTTTATCGCGATTGCCGGCGGCCTCTCGCCGGTTGCAAGCACGCTCATCAGCTCGATTGCCTTCAGTTGGGAATATGGACTCCCCTGGCTTGGCATCTGGCGGAACTGGTATCCCGGCCACGCGCTGGGCATGATTATCGTGACGCCGTTTCTGGTCTGCGCCACGTCGCGGGACTGGGAGAGATTGCGGATAAAAGAGAGGTTTCCGGAGGCCGCGGCGGTTCTGTTGTCTTTCATCATCATCAGTCTGTGCGCGACCTTCTTCCGGCCCGCGATTTTCATAGTCGCTCCGGCAATACTCTACGCCACGGTGCGCTTTGGACTGATCGGCGCCACGGCGTCGACATTCATGGTCGCCATCATGGCCACCGCCTTCGTGGTGATGAATATGGGCCAGCCTATCCTGTCCCAACTGGAACTGTCGTCGCGGATATTCACGCTGCAGATGTTCCTGGCGATAACCTCATTTTGGTCGCTGCCGACGGCCACATTGCTGACCGAACGCGACCGGCTGTTGGACGATCTGTCGCGCGCAAACGCGCGACTGATGGCCGAAAGCGAAAAGATATCCCATTTGGTGATAGGCCTGCGCCGTCATTTGTCGATCGTTGAAGAGAACGAACGCCTGCGGCTGTCACACGAACTGCACGACCAGGCCGGACAAAGCCTCATCGCCGCCATCCTCGAACTCAACGAGATCGACGCGCTGACTGACGGCGCGGCGCGCGAGCGTTTGCATCTGGTGCGCAAGCGAATGGAGGAGATGGGCAAGACGCTCCACCGCATCGCCTGGGAATTGCGGCCACCTTCGATCGACGAACTGGGCCTGCGCAAAGCACTCGCAAGCTACATTGCGGATTGGAGCGAGCAGTGCGATACCGAAGCCGATTTTCACTGCGACGATCCCGGCCTCGACGAGGTGCCGAACGAGATCGCCACCACGGTATATCGCGTCGTACAGGAAGGATTGACGAATATCGTCAAGCACGCACAGCGGCCGTCCATTGTAAGCGTCGTGATCCGGCGTCCGGACGCGACATTGCAGGTGATTGTCGAGGATAACGGCTGCGGCTTCGACGCCGGCGCGCTGGCCGCCAAGGCCGGCCCTCACAACGGCCTGGGGCTCGACGGCATGCGCGAACGGCTTTCGCTCATCGGCGGCACGCTTGAAGTGGAATCGGCAGTCGGCGCCGGCACCACGATCTTCGCCCGGATTACGCTCGACGGTCAAAAGTCAGCGGCATGACAACAACCCGCATCGTGCTGGCCGACGATCATCCCATCGTTCTCGATGGACTGCGCAATCTTATTCGGGCGGAGGCCGATTTCAAATTGGTCGGCGAGGCAACAAGCGGGCTGGCGGCGCTGAAACTGATCCGCGAGAAACGGCCGGACGTAGCCGTGCTCGACATATCGATGCCGGAGCTCAACGGTATCATGCTCAGCCGCCGACTCGCCGGTGAAATGCCGGACTTGCGCGTTCTGGTCCTGACCCTTCACGAGGACCGTGCCTATCTCAATCAGGCGCTGGAGGCGGGCGTGCGCGGTTATGTGCTGAAAAGATCCGCCGTCGAAAATCTGGTTCATGCTGTCCGCGCCGTCATGGTCGGCGGCACCTATGTTGACCCGGCCATTGTCGGCCGCTTCTTCGAGAACAAGCGCGCCCACGCCAAGCCGTCGGCAAACAAGAGCGCCGCCCCGGCGCTGACTGACCGCGAGGCCGCGGTCCTGAAAATGGCGGCGCTGGGTTTCACCAACAAGGAAATAGCCTCGCGCATCGACGTCGGCGTGAAGTCAGTGGAGACTTATAAGGCGCGCGGGCTCGAAAAGCTCGGCTTGCGCACGCGCGCCGAATTGGTGCGCTACGCCTCGGGCCAGGGCTGGCTCGAGCTTTAGCGGCTCGCTGTCCCAATTCCTTTTGCGGTAAAGTTTCAGTTAAGACGTCAGGCAATTTCTGACAGCGCTCGTCCGCATTCTCGTCCCCGCATTATGTGAAATGCTGTATCACCTCAAGCGTGGGGCACGAGGGGACGAACGATGTCGAACGCGGCAAAACTGACCGATAGCGGCCACGCGCCCTCGTCGGGAGCCGCCGATCAGGACGTCCTGCATTTTCTCACGCGCACGCTGCAGGCTCATACGCTCGACGCCGAGCCGCAGGATGTACTGGCCAAACTGCAAAATCTGAAACGTGCGCTCGACCAGCAGGAGACGACGCTTTCGGATTGGCCGAATTCGCCGAGCAAAGACCGCATCTGTGCGGCGTTGGCCAAGGCCAAGAACGTCGTAGCGCAAATCGTCGATGACTTTGGCGCCACCTCGGCAGGCCGCGCCGCCGGACGCGGCGCAAAAGCGATGTAACGTCGCCGGCGCAGCGGCTTAGTCGGCCAGCGCCGCCAGAATCCGCGCCCAGCTGCGGATGCCTTTGTGGAAACATTTGAGATCGAATTTTTCGTTCGGCGAATGCACGCGGTCGTCATCCAACGCGAAGCCGACCATCAGCGTATCCATGCCGAGCACGGTCTTGAAGTCGCCGACGATCGGGATCGAGCCGCCAGCGCCGACGGTCACCGCCTTCTTGCCCCATTCCTGTGCAAGCGCGGCGCGCGCTTTGCCGAGCGCCGGATTGTCGAATTCGACCTCGATCGCGGGTGCGCTCGAGAAATTGCCGAAGTCGACGCTGCAATCGGCGGGAATGCGGCTGCGCACAAAATCGCGGAAAGCAGCGCGGATTTTTTCAGGCTCCTGCGCGCCGACGAGACGGAATGAGACTTTTGCCATGGCCTTGCCGGGAATGACGGTCTTCGCTCCCTCGCCGGTATAGCCGCCGATGATGCCGTTGACCTCCGCGGTCGGCCGCGTCGAAATCTGCTCGATCAGCATGCGGCCCTTCTCGCCGGCCGGCACTTTCAATCCGATCGGACCAAGGAATTGTTCCGGCGTGAGGTTGAGGCCCTTGAGGTCGGCCTTGATGTCGTCCGGCAATTCGTGGACGCCGTCATAGAAACCGGGAATGGCGACCGAGCCGTCCGGTCTGTGCAATGCCGAGAGAATGTCGGCCAGCACATGGATGGGGTTGCGCGCCGCGCCGCCGAAGAGCCCCGAATGCAGGTCGCGGTCGGCGCAGGTCAGCCGCACCTCTTCATAAACGAGCCCGCGCAACGAGGTGGTGATCGACGGCGTCTGCGCATCCCACATGCCGGTGTCACAAACGAGCGCGAGGTCGCGCTTGAGCTCATTGGCATTGTCGCGCACGAACCCGAAGAGATTTTTTGAGCCGCACTCCTCCTCGCCCTCGATCATCATGGTGATGTCGAGCGGAAGCTTGCCGGTGACCGCCTTAAACGCGCGGCAAGCCTCGACGAAAGTCATTGCCTGACCCTTGTCGTCGCAGGCGCCGCGCGCGACGATGATTTTCCGTCCACCCTCGAGCGTCTCGAGGCGCGGTTCAAAGGGCGGGGTCTGCCAAAGATCGAGCGGATCGACCGGCTGCACGTCATAATGGCCGTAAAACAGCACGCGTGGCGCTTTGCCGCGCCCCTCCCCGTTGCCGCTCTTGCCAATCACGACCGGATGGCCGGGGGTCGGGCGCACACTCGCATCGAAGCCGAGACTGCCGAGATCCGCCGCGACGTGCTCGGCGGCCTTTTGGCATTGCGGTGCATAGGCGGGATCGGTCGAAACTGACTGGATCCGCAACAAAGCGAACAAGCGATCGAGGCTTTGATCCAGATCGCGGTCCACGCGATTGAGAACCGCGGGTAAGACTTCTGCTGCACTCATAATTTACCGCCTCGACGTTTCCCTAGCCTCTCGCACCGTTATCCGCGGCCGTCCCGACGCGCAGCGGATCGGCCGAAGCAATAGATTTTATAATCGGCGCCGCGGATGAATTCTACCGGCGCTCGCTGGATATGGGGCGTTGCAGCTTTGCAACGGTCCGCTGCGTTCCATCGCGTGCGCGCGTGCAGAACGGCCGATTTATCGACACAGTCTTGTCACTTGGCGTTTGAATGTACAATATGGCGCAACCTGCCGAGAGCGCGGGACGGGCGAGGGGATAATGGACGAGCTGATCGGACGTCTCGTCGCCGATATCGGGATAGACCGCACGACCGCGGAGAAGGCCGTCGGCATTATCCTCGACTTCCTGGTCAAGGAAGGGCCAGCCGACAAAGTGCAGCCGCTGTTGGCCAAGCTCCCTGGAGCCGAAGCCTTGATGCAGAAGGCCGCGAGCGAAGGCGGCGGCGGTCTCATGGGCGGAATGATGGACGGGGTGATGGGTGCCGGCATGCGCATGATGTCGGCCGGGCTGAGTATGGGCCAAGTGCAGAGCGTCACCCGTGCGGTGATCGCTTATACGCGTGAAAAGGCGGGTGAGGACGCGGTCGGCGAGATCGTCGCCGCGATCCCCGGTCTCGCTCAGTTTGTTTGAGTTCGAAGTGGTGGCCGCGACGTTATTGCGCTGAGGGGGAGGCATCTATGGCGTATCCCATTACCGACATTCAGGGGATCGAAACGGACGTTGCCGCGATCCTGAAGTCGGACGGGATTCGTACCACCGTCGGGCTGTTGCGCATCGCCAAAACGCCGAAGCAGCGTTTGAAGATCGCGGTGAAGACCGGCGCTCCCGAGAAGAACGTGCTCGACTGGGTCACCGCGGCCGACCGCATGCGGGTCAAGGGCGTCGGCTGGGAATATTCCGAACTGTTGCGCGTCTCCGGCGTGCGCACCGTCAACGAGCTTGCCTTCCGCAATCCGGAAAAGCTCGCGGCTTCGATGTCGGAAACCAACGCCAAGCGCAAGCTGGTGCGCGTTCTGCCGTCGGTGAAGACGGTCATGCGCTGGATCGAGGACGCCAAGAAATTGCCGCCCGTCATCCGCTATTGAACCCCGGCGGGATTTGCGCTCAAGGTCGCTCGCCCGAAGCCTGCTACGGCGGGCGAGGCCCATCGCACCTGAGATGGAAGTCAGGAACAGAA
This sequence comes from uncultured Alphaproteobacteria bacterium, assembly GCA_963743395.1. Classification (GTDB taxonomy): domain Bacteria; phylum Pseudomonadota; class Alphaproteobacteria; order Rhizobiales; family Xanthobacteraceae; genus BOG-931. The sequence goes on along the minus strand of CAVUPV010000013.1, from coordinate 404,157 downwards.
CCCGGGAACGGTAAGCAGGGATGGCCAAACCAGCGGCCACGAGCACGACGGATCGCGGCTTTGCCGCGCCGAGCGCCGCGCCCGGCGGCGGTCTGTTGGCGCGGCTTTTGGCCAAAAAGCGCCCGTTGGTGATGGGCGTTCTCAACGTGACGCCGGATTCGTTCTCCGACGGCGGCCAGTTCCTGCAACCCGCCGCAGCCATCGAACATGCCAGGCGCCTCGGCGCCGAGGGCGCCGACATCATCGATATCGGAGCGGAATTGACCCGGCCCTATGGCGGCTCGCGCCCGGTGTCGCTTGAGGAAGAGCGCCAACGGCTTGAACCGATCCTGCCAGCCGTTGCTACAATCGGCATTCCGGTTTCGATAGACACGATCAAAGCCGGGGTGGCCGCCTGGGCCCTCGAATCCGGCGCGGCCGTCGTCAATGACGTTTGGGGCTTGCAGCGCGATCCCGGCATGGCGCGCGTCATCGCCGAACACGGCGCGCCCGTCATCATCATGCACAATCGCGACGCAGCCGATCCGGCGATCGACATCGTCGCCGACGTTACCGAGTACTTTTCGCGCTCGCTCGAAATCGCCTGGGAAGCGGGCATCGGCCGCGAGCAGATCGTGCTCGATCCCGGCATCGGCTTCGGCAAGACGCCGGAGCAGAGCCTTACTTGTATTGCCAGACTCCACGAATGGCGCGGCTTCAACCTGCCGCTCCTGGTCGGCGCTTCGCGCAAGCGCTTCATCAATTCGATCACGCCATCGGAGCCGACGGAGCGTTTGGGCGGATCGCTCGCCGCGCATCTTCTCGCCGTCGACAACGGCGCCGCCATCATCCGCGCGCACGATGTCGCGCCGACCGTGCAGGCGCTTGCCGTGGCGGCGGCGATCAGGCGCGCCCGATGAGCGACGCGATCTTTGTCACCGGGCTTGCGCTGCACGCCTTTCACGGCGTGATGCAGCACGAAGCCAAGGTCGGCCAGACTTTCAAGCTCGACATCGAGCTCGATATCGATCTGGCCGACGCCTCGCGCACCGACAAGCTTAAGGACACCGTCTCCTATGACACCGTGGTCAAGACGGTGAGCGAGGCGTTCTGCGCGCGCCGTTATCAACTGGTCGAGGCTGCCGGTGGCGCGGTCGCCGGCGCGGTCCTGCAACGCTGTCCGCAGGTTCGCAGTGTTCGGGTCACGGTGCATAAGCCGCACGCGCCCGTTGCCGCGACCTTCGACGACGTCGGCGTGACGATCACCCGCGCGCGCAGCCGCCAGAAAAATGGCTGACGCCTTCGTTGCGCTCGGCGGCAATGTCGGCGATGTGCGATCGACGTTCTATCGGGCGATAGCAATGCTGTGCGACGGCCCTGATATACGGCTTCAGGCGCGCTCGTCGGATTACCGCACCCCGCCGTGGGGCGTCACCGAACAGCCGCCTTTCGTTAATGCCGTCATCGCCGTCGGCACGACGCTTGCGCCGCGCGATCTTTTCGCCCGTTTCCTGGAGGTCGAACGCGCGCTTGGCCGCGATCGCAAGTACGAGCAGCGATGGGGACCGCGCACGATCGACCTCGACCTCCTCGCCTATGACGATCTCGTCCTGCACGGCGAGGACCTCACTTTGCCCCATCCGCGGCTGTTCGAGCGCGTTTTCGTGCTGGCGCCGCTTGCCGAGATCGCCGGTGACCGCGTGATTTCGGGCGTCCGTGTTCGCGACGCGCTTGCGCGTGTCGATGCAACCGGCATCGAGAAATTGCCGAAAACCTAGGACAAGCGGCACGGCAATTGCACGGCCTGACGTATTGGCCCTTTCCCGCGCCCGTGGCATTTTGCGGTTATGACGGCTTCCGACCCCCTCTCGCTTGCCGGCGATTTTCCCAAGGCGACGCCCGATGCGTGGCGGAAACTGGTCGACGCGGTGCTCAAGGGCGCGCCCTTCGCACGGCTGGAAAGCCGAACCTATGACGGCCTGACCATCGAGCCACTCTACGGCCGCGCCGCCGACGCACGCGCCGTCATCGGTCCCGCCCCGGGCGCGCCGTGGACGTTGATGCAGCGCGTCGATCATCCCGATCCGGCGGCCGCCAACGCGCAGGCGCTCGACGATCTGGAAAACGGCGCGACCGGCCTGGTCCTTGTTTTCGCCGGATCGGTCAGCGCCAATGGTTTTGGCCTCGAACCGTCAGCGGACAAGCTTTCGCGCGTGCTCGACGGCGTCGATTTCGAGGCCGGTGTCGCCGTCGACCTCAATTTAAGTCCGGCGTCGCGGCATATCGTCCGCGACCTGGCTGCACTCCTGAAGAGCCGCGGCACCGCGCCAGCGGCAGTCGATCTGCGGTTCAGCATCAATCCGATCGGCGGCTTTGCCGCGACCGGCCGCAGCCCGCGAGGCTGGAAGGAACTCGCGCCCGCTTTCGCCGCGATGGTCGGCGAGCTCGCGGCCGATGGATTTCGCGGGCCTTTCGCTGTCGCCGACGGGCGCGTCAGTCACAATGCCGGCGGATCGGAAGCGCAGGAGCTCGCTTTTGCGCTTGCGAGCGCTGTGGCTTACCTGCGCGCGCTTGAAGACCGCGGCCTCGCGCTCGAGAAAGCGCGTGACGCGATTTATTTCCGCCTGTCGGCGGATGCCGATCAGTTTCTGACCATAGCGAAATTTCGCGCCGCGCGAAAATTATGGGCGCGCGTCGAGACCGCCTGCGGGCTTGAACCAAAGTCGGTCATGATCGCGGCCGAGACGGCGTGGCGCATGATGACCCGGCGCGATCCTTACGTGAACATGCTGCGCACCGCCATCGCGGTGACCGCCGCCGGATTCGGCGGCGCCGATGCCGTCACAGCGCTGCCGCACACGGCGCCGCTCGGCCTGCCGGATACGCTGGCGCGCCGTGTTGCACGCAACACCCAGCTCGTCCTGTTGGAAGAATCAAATCTTGGCCGCGTCGCCGATCCGGCCGCCGGTTCCGGCGCGCTCGAAGCCATCACGGAACAGCTCTGCGCCGCGGCCTGGGCGTCGTTCCAAGATATCGAAAAAGCGGGCGGCGTATGGACGGCGCTCGAATCCGGTCTGATTCAGCGCAACGTCGCGGCGGTGCGTTCCGAACGCGAAAAAGCGGTGGCGCGCGGCAAGGACATTCTGACCGGCACCAATGCCTATCCCGACATTCATGAGGCCGCCGCGCCCGCGGTTCTCGACGTCACGCCGTGGCCGGTCGTTACTAACGAACCCGCGATGGTCGCTACGACGGCCCTGCCGCGCTCGCGGCTTGCCGAACCCTTTGAGTTGCTGCGCGACCGATCCGACCGAATGCTGGCCAAAACCGGCGCGCGTCCGACGATCTTGCTCGTCCCCCTCGGTACGGCGGCGGAATTCACCACGCGCACCGCCTTTGCCAAGAATTTCTTCGAAGCGGGTGGCATCGAAGCGGTCGGCGGCGAGGGCAAAGCCGCCGCAAGCGCCGCCGGAGGTATCGCGCTGGCCTGCCTGTGCGGGTCGGACAAGGTCTATGATAGGAAAGCGCCGGCGGCAGCGCAGGCCCTCAAGGCGGCAGGCGTCCGCCACATCTACCTTGCCGGACGGTCCGGCGAGCGGGAAACCGCGTTACGTGGCGCCGGCGTTCAGTCCTTTATTTACGAGGGCTGCGACGCACTGGCGACATTAAACGCCGCTTACGATATTCTGGGGTAGCCGGGAACGCATGAACCGCAAAGCGGGTAACGCATGAGCCGCATCCCGAATTTCTCGAAAATCGACTTTGCCGACACCCCCTTCCCGGCGCCGGCGCAAGCCGACCCGTGGCTCACGCCCGAAGGCATTGCGGTGAAAAGCGCCTATGACGCCTGCGACCTCGGCGGCCTTGACGGACTTGAGGCCTATCCCGGCATCGCGCCGTTCCTGCGCGGCCCGTATCCGACCATGTATGTCACCCAGCCATGGACCATCCGGCAATATGCCGGCTTCTCGACGGCGGAAGATTCCAACGCCTTCTACCGGCGCAATCTCGCCGCCGGCCAGAAGGGCCTATCAATCGCTTTCGATCTCGCCACCCACCGCGGCTACGACAGCGATCATCCGCGCGTCTCCGGCGACGTCGGCATGGCGGGTGTCGCCATCGACTCGATCTACGACATGCGCACGCTGTTCGCCGGCATCCCGCTTGACCAGATGTCGGTGTCGATGACCATGAACGGCGCCGTGTTGCCGGTGCTAGCGCTTTATATCGTCGCCGCCGAAGAACAGGGCGTGGCGGCGGAAAAACTCGCCGGCACCATCCAGAACGACATCCTCAAAGAATTCATGGTCCGCAACACCTACATTTATCCGCCGAAGCCGTCGCTGCGCATCATCTCCGATATATTCTCCTACACGTCGTCGCATATGCCGAAATTCAATTCGATTTCGATTTCCGGCTATCACATGCAAGAGGCTGGAGCGACAGCCGACCTCGAACTCGCCTATACGCTTGCCGACGGCGTCGAATATGTTCGCGCCGGGCTGGCGGCGAACCTGGCGATCGATCGTTTTGCTCCCCGGCTGTCGTTTTTCTTCGGCATCGGCATGAATTTTTTCATGGAAGTAGCGAAGTTGCGCGCGTCGCGCGTGCTGTGGGCAAAGCTGATGAAGCAATTCGATCCCAAGGACGAGCGCTCGCTGTCGCTACGCACGCATTGCCAGACCTCCGGCTGGTCGCTCACCGCCCAGGACGTGTTCAACAACGTCACGCGTACCGCCATCGAGGCGATGGCCTCGACGCAGGGCGGCGCGCAGTCGCTGCACACCAATGCGCTCGACGAGGCGCTGGCGCTGCCGACCGATTTTTCCGCCCGCATCGCGCGCAATACACAGATCGTGTTGCAGCGCGAGAGCGGCACGACGCGCGTGATCGATCCGTGGGGCGGCTCGTTCTATGTCGAACGGCTCACCCACGATCTCGCCGCCAAGGCGTTCGGCCATATCGCCGAGGTCGAGGAGATCGGCGGCATGACGCGCGCGATCGAGGCCGGGCTTGCCGAAGCTGCGCATCGAGGAAGCCGCCGCGCGCACGCAGGCGCGCATCGATTCCGGCGCGCAGGCGGTGATCGGCGTCAACAAATACCGGCCGCGCGACGAAGCGCCGATCGACGTTCTCAAAGTCGACAACGCGGCGGTGCGCCAGTTGCAGATCGACAAGCTGTCGCGGCTAAAGCGCGATCGCGATCCGAAAGCGGTGGCCGAGGCGCTGGAAACGCTGACGCGCAACGCCGCCGGCGGCAACGGCAACCTGCTGGCGCTCGCCATCGACGCCGCGCGCGCCAAGGCGACGGTCGGCGAGATTTCATTGGCGCTGGAGAAAGTGTTCGGACGCCATCAAGCGGAGATCAAGGCGATCTCCGGCGTCTATAGGCGGGAGGTCGGCATGACGGACGCCGTCGAGCGGCTGCAGAAACTCGTCGCCGAGTTCGAGGACAATGAGGGGCGCCGCCCGCGCATCCTCGTCGCCAAGATCGGCCAGGACGGCCATGACCGCGGTCAGAAGGTGATCGCCACGGCTTTTGCCGATCTCGGCTTCGACGTCGATATCGGTGCGCTATTCGCCACGCCGGCCGAGGCCGCCCGCCAGGCGGTCGAGAACGACGTGCATATCCTCGGCGTCTCCTCGCTTGCGGCGGCGCATCTGACGCTGGTGCCGGAACTCAAGGCCGAGCTCGCCAGGCAGGGCCGCGGCGACATTATGATCGTGGTCGGCGGCGTGGTCCCGCCGCAGGATTACGAGGCGCTCAAATCAGCCGGCGCCGAGGCGATTTTCCCGCCCGGCACGGTGATCGCCGACGCCGCCGAGAAGCTGCTGATGACGCTCAACCGCCGGCTCGGCCACTCGAAGGCCGCGGCGGAGTAACTTCAATCGTCATTGCGAGGAGCACAGCAATGATGCAATCCGGGCTGGATTGCTTCGTTTCGCTCGCAATGACAATCACTCTGCCTGCGCCTGTTGCGGTGCGCCCTCCGATTGGGAAACCGGCGTGCTGCGCGGCGCCGGGCGCAACAATGGCGAACGCGGCGGCGGCGCGCGGCCAAGCGAATTGAGAAACGCGCGGAACACCGGATTGGTGCTGAGGCCGTCGCGGCCGGCCGCGATCAGCATGTCGACCTGATCCCGCGGCAGCTTAAAGCGCGTCTCGACTTTGTTGAGCGCGGCGGCGCGGTCCGGTCCCAATTGGTCGAACGAAATGCGGCTGATGAAGAACTGCACGTCGTGGCAATTCCAGCCCGGCGGCGCGCCGAAACGGCGGCGATCGGCTTCGGAAAGGCCGCAGCGCCAGGCGATCAGCGCCTTCTTCCAGTCGGTCATCGTACCGTCGAAGGCCGAATAGCTGCCGAGCGCGCCGGATCCCGTCGCGGTGTCCGAGGTTGCCATGATGAGATCGACGCCGGACGGGCCGGGAATGGTCTGCGCCCAATTGCCCGACGGCGCGCGGCCGGAATCGACCACCAGGAACAGGAAGCGCCGCAGCTTGACCGCTTCCTGCGGCGCCAGCGGACCAAATGGCGTCTCGGAGGCAAGCCGCGCGATGGTGAAGCCGGCGAGCCCGTAATTGTCGACCAGCCCGCCGTCGAGCAGCTTGACGTATTTGATCGCGCCGGTGCGGTAGCGCTCGAGCGCATCGGCATAGGACTTGATGAGCGGCGACGCCAGCGGATCGTTGCGCACGCGCTGCACCCAGGCCGGCAACCCGACCGGGCAGCCGCCGGGATAATTCTGGATGACGATCGGCGCGAACACGACCGGCACCGCGGCCGAGGCCGCGACCGCGAGCGACACCGGATAGCTGGTGAGGTCGCTGCACAGCGCGCTGAACGTCACCGGCGCGAAAATGAATGCGGTGCGGTTATAAACATCCGAGGCGTTGATCCAGACCCGCGGCCGCGGCCGGGTGAGCAGATCCTTGAATGTCGCGTGATTGTAGAGATGCGCGTCGAGCCAGACCGGGAACGCGGTTGCATCGTTGACGCCGCCCTGCAGGCCGCGCGCGATATTGCCGAGGCTCAGGTCGGTCTGCAGCGCTTCCTCGGCATTGACGTCCAGGAACCGCTGCCTGAAGTCGGCAAGCGCCGCATGGCCGCGCAGCCCGTAATAGGCCGCGAGCACCGAGCCGCCGGAAACACCGGACAGAAAGTCGAGACGGTCGAGCAGTGAAACCGGGCCGGTGCGGGTCGGCACGCGGGTCTCGTCGAAACCGCTGAGCACGCCGTAGGAAAAGGCCGCCGCCCGCATGCCGCCGCCGGAGAACGACAGCGCCACGACCATGTCGTCGTAATTGGTCTCGACGTCGGGCTGAAGCTCGGCTTCGACCTGGGCGGGATTGGCGGTGAGCTGCTGATTGATCGGATCGTTGCGGATGGTTTGCGTGCAGCCGACAACTAGCGCGGCACAGGCAAAAACACGCCCCGCGCGGATCGCACGCTGGAACCAAGCCCCACACATTTCCAAAAACTATTGGCAGGCAGCCCTGCCCCGTCAAGGAAAGCCGAGCCAATGGGGAAAGTAAGACTTCTTTAAGGTTAATTAAAAAGGTGTAGCCGGCCCGGCGAAAAAGGCGCCGACTGACGTTCGGCGCGAGGCAAATGTGGCGGCGGAAGCCGCGAACGCCGTGGCGCACAGCGCGACACGCTGAGTCCCTGCAAGGATTTCAAGAGCTTACGATCTCTGCGCCGAGCGCGGCCGCGGCAAAAACGCCGGTTTTGCGCGATCTCTCACTCAGAATCAGCGGGAAACCCGCGTGGTTGCGTGACAGTCGCGTGACGCGAGAAGGACTGAGCGAAATTCGGTTGGCGGCCCGGCGAGGCCGGCCGCAAGCTTTGCGCGACGCCACCGACCGCGCGAAAGTTGTGTTGCGAACATCAAAATCTGGGCTGCCGCATCGTGCCGCTTTCGGATTCATCACGAATCTCCGATACTTGCGCATCCCCTCCCGATTCGTCCCCGCTATCCCCACATTTAGTGGTTGATTCAGATTTTCATACTAAGTCTTGACGGGCGCGGTCGGCTTGACCTAGCTTCGTCAAGTTCGGCGCGCGGGTAACGAAGTCCGCCGGGCTCTCCAAAAAGGGTTTGCGGGAGTGCTCCGTGCCGCCGTGGCGCGAGCGTGGATTTTTGCGCCCGGAAGGGACGGAAGGACTTCAGTCGAGCGTGCCAAAACAAGACCCGGCCGCAAAAGGCCGGGATGGGTTGGGCGGCAGACAGAAACAGGGGTGAGGTCGAGGCGGCGGAGCGCGCTCTGCCGCGTCGCGGGGAAACCGTCGGCGGCCTATATTAGCGGGTGTCTCCGCTGGGCCGTCGATACGAGAACACCAGGAATCAGGGGCAAAGAAAATGCGGATCGAGCGGCGCTACACCAAAGAGGGACAATCGCCATACGCGGACATCGTTTTCCGTCTCACCACGAGTGAGATCCGCAATCCGGACGGTTCGGTCGTCTTCCACGCCGAGAACGTCGAAATTCCGGAGCAATGGTCGCAGGTCGCCTCCGACGTGCTGGCGCAAAAGTATTTCCGCAAAGCCGGCGTGCCCGCCAGCCTGAAGAAGGTCGAGGAGGAGAGCGTCCCCTCTTGGCTGTGGCGCAGCGTGGCCGACGAGGCAGCGCTTGCGGCGTTGCCCGAAGCCGAACGCTTTGTCGGCGAGCAATCGTGCAAGCAGGTTTTCGACCGGCTGGCCGGCACCTGGACCTATTGGGGCTGGAAGGGCGGCTACTTCACCTCCGAAGCCGACGCGCAGGCGTTCTTCGACGAGCACCGCTACATGCTGGCGATGCAGATGGTGGCGCCGAACTCGCCGCAATGGTTCAACACCGGCCTGCATTGGGCCTATGGCATCGACGGACCGAGCCAGGGGCATTTCTACGTCGATTTCAAATCGGGCGAGCTCGTGCAATCCGCCACGGCGTACGAGCATCCGCAGCCGCATGCCTGCTTCATCCAGTCGATCGCCGACGACCTCGTCAACGAAGGCGGCATCATGGATTTGTGGGTGCGCGAAGCGCGGCTGTTCAAATACGGCTCCGGCACCGGTTCGAATTTCTCAAAACTGCGCGGCGAGGGTGAAAGGCTATCCGGCGGCGGCAAATCGTCCGGCCTGATGAGCTTCCTCAAGATCGGCGACCGCGCCGCGGGCGCCATCAAATCGGGCGGCACCACGCGCCGCGCCGCCAAGATGGTGATCCTCGACGTCGACCATCCCGATATCGAGCAATTCATCGACTGGAAGGTGATGGAGGAGCAGAAGGTCGCCAACCTCGTCACCGGATCGAAGATCAATCAGAAGCACCTGCGCTCGATCCTCAAGGCCTGCGTAAATTGCGAAGGCTCGGGCGACGACTGTTTCGATCCGGAAAAGAATCCGGTGCTGCGGCGCGAGATCAAGGCGGCGCGCAAGAACCACGTGCCGGACAATTACATCCGCCGCGTCATCCAGTTCGCCAAGCAGGGCTATACCGACATCAACTTCCCGATCTACGACACCGATTGGGATTCAGAAGCCTATCTCACCGTCTCCGGCCAGAATTCCAACAACACGGTGCGGGTGACGGACGAATTCCTCAAGGCGGTCGACGCCGACCGCGACTGGGATCTGTTCTGGCGCACCAAGAATGGCAAGATCGCGAGGACCGTGAAGGCCCGCGAATTGTGGGAGAAAATCGGCTACGCCGCCTGGGCCAGCGCCGATCCCGGCCTGCAATTCCACACCACCATCAACGACTGGCACACCTGCGCGGCGTCGGGTCCGATCATCGCGTCGAATCCGTGCTCGGAATACATGTTCCTCGACGACACCGCGTGCAATCTCGCCTCGCTCAATCTGCTGTCCTTCCACACCCCGGCGCTGGCCTCCGTCGCCAACGGCGAAAAATTGAAGAGCGAGCTTTACGACGTCGAAGGCTACGAGCACGCGGTGCGGCTGTGGACCATCGTGCTCGAAATCTCGGTGCTGATGGCGCAATTCCCGTCGAAGGAGATCGCGCAGCGCTCTTACGATTTCCGCACGCTCGGCCTTGGTTACGCCAATGTCGGCGGCCTCCTGATGTCGTCGGGCATTCCCTACGATTCCGAGGCCGGCCGCGCCATCTGCGGCGCGCTCTCCGCCATCATGACCGGCGTTGCTTATGCCACGTCGGCGGAAATGGCGGCCGAGCTTGGCCCGTTCCCGCGCTATGGCGAAAACCGCGAGGCGATGCTGCGTGTGATGCGCAACCACCGCCGCGCCGCTTACGGCGAACGCACCGCCTATGAGCAGATGAACACGCCGCCGGTGCCGCTCGTCCACACCGACAATCCGGACCAGAAGCTTGCCGAGCACGCCAAACGCGCCTGGGATCGCGCGCTCACGCTCGGCGAGGCGCACGGCTACCGCAATGCGCAGGCCACCGTGGTGGCGCCGACCGGCACCATCGGCCTGGTGATGGATTGCGACACCACCGGCATCGAGCCGGACTTCGCGCTGGTGAAGTTCAAAAAGCTCGCCGGCGGCGGCTACTTCAAGATCATCAACCGTGCGGTGCCGGAAGCGTTGCGCGTGCTCGGCTATCGCGAAAGCGAAATCGCCGAGATCGTGGCTTACGCCGTCGGCCATGGTTCGCTCGGCCAGGCGCCGGCGATCAACCAGACCACGCTCAAGGCCAAGGGCTTTACGCCGGAGGCGCTGGAGAAAGTGACAAAGGCGCTGCCAACCGCGTTCGACATTAAATTCGCCTTCAACAAATGGACGCTCGGCGCCGACTTCCTGCGCGACGCGCTTGGCGTCGAGCCGGCCGATCTCGCCGCGCCGAGTTTTGACCTGCTCACGCATATGGGCTTCACCAAGCGCGAGATCGAGGCGGCCAATATCCATGTCTGCGGCGCCATGACGGTCGAAGGCGCGCCGCATCTGAAACCCGAGCATTACGCCGTGTTCGACTGCGCCAATCCGTGCGGCCGCACCGGCAAGCGCTACCTTTCGGTCGACAGCCATATCCGCATGCTGGCCGCGGCGCAGCCGTTCATCTCCGGAGCGATCTCCAAAACCATCAATATGCCGAACGAAGCCACAGTCGAGGACTGCAAGGCGGCCTATATCCTGTCGTGGAAGCTCGGGCTCAAAGCCAACGCGCTCTATCGCGACGGCTCGAAGCTGTCGCAACCGCTGCAAAGCCAGCTCATCGCCGATGAGGATGAGGACGACGACGTTATCGAGGCCTTCATCGAAAAACCCGCTGCCGCGCGCGCCGCGGGGCTGGCGGAAAAAATCGTCGAGAAAGTCGTCGAGCGCATTGTCGTCATGCGCGAGCGCGAGCGCATGCCCGACCGGCGCAAGGGCTACACGCAAAAAGCCGTAGTCGGCGGCCATAAAATCTATCTGCGCACCGGCGAATACGACGACGGCAAGCTCGGCGAAATCTTCATCGACATGCACAAGGAAGGCGCGGCGCTGCGTTCGCTCTTGAACAACTTCGCCATCGCGGTATCGCTCGGTCTGCAATACGGCGTGCCGCTCGACGAATATGTCGATGCCTTCACCTTCACCCGCTTCGAACCGTCCGGCCCGGTGCAGGGCAACGACTCGATCAAATACGCCACCTCGATCTTGGACTACGTGTTCCGCGAGCTGGCGGTGAGCTACCTGTCGCGCTTCGACCTCGCCCATGTCGAGCCGACCGAAGGCGGCTTCGACGCGCTCGGCAAGGGCGTCGAGGAAGGCAAGCCCTCGCCTGACACACGCTATGTGTCGAAGGGCCTGACCCGCTCGCGCACCGACCGGCTGAAGGTGATGCCGGGCGGCGCGGAAGTCTTCACCCTCCCTGCAGCGGGAGGGTCATCCGCCGAAATTCGCGGGGCGAGCGAAGGCGGGCGGGGTGGGACCGTCAGCAACGTCACCGCGCTCTCCACCTCCGGCCCGCGCGGGAAATCTCCGGCTGCCGCGGCGCTCAAAACCGAGCCCGAAGCAAAAGCTGTCGCCGGCGCAGGCGCTCGAATACCGCACCGACCCGCGCGCGAACGCCAAGGCCGCCGCGGCGGAGAAACGCGCCGAGGCGAAAGCCAAAGGCTACGAAGGCGAGGCCTGCGGCGAGTGCGGGAATTTCACGCTGGTGCGGAACGGCACGTGTCTGAAATGCGATACGTGCGGCGGGACGACGGGGTGTTCGTGAATTCTCTAACTCGTCATAGCCGGCTTGATCCGGCCATGACCAGCTCCCGTGAAGAATCACGCGGATTCCGTAAACGAGCAAGCGTAGGATGGGGTAGGCGCGGAACGCGCCGAGCCCCGCGGTCATCGAGATCAAATAATTTCGCTGACGTGGGCACGCTTCGCTTTGCCCACCCTACTTGTTGCGCTCGCACCTCAGGGTAACGGAGATATTTTTCGTCATTGCGCCCTTTTGCCTCGCGATGACGAGACCGCTTCCCTCACCTACCTTTGGCGCTCACCAAGAACAACCGTAGGAAGTCCAAAGTCCCGCGTAATAGCCGCTCCACACGGGGCTGAAATGACAGGGATTGGCATAGGGCGGATAGAATTCGACCAATCCCGGGTAGTAGGACGGCCCAAGCACGCGCACGGCATGGAATCGGACGTGACGCCTGCTCCAGCGGTAGCGGACAGCGCCGTGATGGCCGGCATGCGTTCGCGATGGAGCGGCCTTTGCCGCTTCGAGCACGGGAGCCGTTTGAGACGTGACGGCAGGCGGCACGACGGCTGGCGAAGCCGGCGCGGGCGCGGTGGCCGTTTGAGGCGTGGCGGCAGGCGGCGGCTCGATGGTAGGCGAAGCCGGCGCGGGCGCGGAGCCCGATAGGCCGGTGGGCGGCGTCGGCGAAACCGGCGCTTCCGGCGCTTGCGGCACCGCGCTTGGATCTGATGGATTGAAAACCGGCGGCGGCGGTGGCGGGACGGGATTGACCGTCTGCGCTTCGGCCCGGCCGATGGCGAATGCCGCGGTCGTCGCGGCTAGTGCGACAGCCGCGAAAAGCACCCCCGCGCGACGCTCAAACCTTGTCGCCTCCATGCCAGTCTCCTTGAGTTCCGGTGGTCGCCCGAACGCATTCCCCACCAGCAGCAATATGGGAGTTGAGCAATCCAGACAATCCGCTGGTCGCGGGCATCCGCGTCTTAGAATCTCGGCAGAGCGTAAAGACGTGGATGGCCGGAACAAGTCCGGCCATGACGGATAAGTGGCATAGAGAATCGCGCCGGATTCCGTAAACGAAATATGAATCCGCCGAAAAAAAATTTTGGGGACTCCTGACCCGAGTCTCGCTCATGCTTCGCGGGCGATTCTCGGAGCTCGCGATGAACAAGCTGCTGATCGTCGCCTTGGTGACCGCTTGTGCGGTCAACGTGGTTTGCCTGTTCGGCCATCTGTAGCTGCCGCCAGGATTAAGCGCGCATCATCTCAGCTCGCGCTTCGTCTGCGCCCTTCGCGCCGTTCCCCGGCGCTCGTTCTCTCTCAATTGCATCATCAGAACGAACAGCTCGTGCGAGAGCTTTTGCGGCGGCGCGTAGCGTTCCTTGAGCCCGTCGCCAATCATGCTCTGCATGATCCGATGCAATGTCACCGGGTCATTATTGTCATGCGCGATGGCGGGGACGGCCGAATGTTCCCGAACTGCGGCATGATCGGTCATCGAGATCGCCGGTCAGCGTCACCCCCAATTTTGGTTAATCGGCGAATCGGCAAGTTGTTCCGCGACCTTGCAGCGCGGCTTGCCTCCCCCGTGTGGACATGGCTTAACGGCGGACCATCGACCGGAGAACAGCAACATGCTCCTTTCCCCGCGCGGCCGTCTGCTCGCGCTCGTCCTCGCCGCTTCATTTGCCGGCATTACGGCCGGTCGTCACTCCAGCCAAGGCGCAAACTGTCATGACCACACCGGACGGACTGGAAATCATCGACCTCAAGGTTGGCACCGGCGCCTCGCCGAAAACCGGCCAGACCGTCGTCGTGCATTACACCGGCTGGCTTTATGCGAACGGCAAGAAGGGCACGAAATTCGACTCTTCGGTCGATCGCGGCCAGCCGTTCGAGTTTCCGATCGGCAAGCAGCAGGTCATCGCCGGCTGGGACGAAGGCGTCGCCACCATGAAGATCGGCGGCAAGCGCACGCTCATCATCCCGCCCGCGCTCGGCTACGGCGCGCGCGGCGCCGGCGGCGTCATTCCGCCGAATGCGACGCTGATCTTCGATGTCGAACTGCTCGGGGTGAAATAGAATCCCCGTCATCCCTGACGTCACGCCGAGCGTAGCCTCGAAGAATCCGGCCCGTTGCCGCGGGCGCGCCCTTCGAGGCTCGTCGCTTCGCTCCTCGGAATGACGGAACCTATTTCGCCGCGATCCGCCCGTCACGCAAACGGATGGTGGCCGGCAATGCCGACCCCGGCCTGGATGTAACCGTTACCGATAGCGCCCAGCAGTCCCTCGATCTTGTCGATCGTCTGTTCGATCAAGCCCGGCGGCTCGCCCGCTTCAAGCTGGCTCCTCAATTCGAGGAACGCCTGGTTGGCAAAATCGAGACGGCGCGCCAGGATCGTCGTCACGTAAAGGAGCGCAGTCGGGTCTTGCATCAAGAGTGTCGCGTCGGCGACATGAAACTCCGATGCTTCGAGCGTGCGCACATCCGCACCATGCGGCTGATCGAGCAGCGCCGACAGTTCGCCGAACACCGCGCCGGGTTCGTCCACCCTGGCGATCTCGGTGCCGTCCTTGGCGATGCTGACCGCGCCGGATTTGAGAATCAAAAGCCGTCCGGTTTTCGTACCCTCGGCGAACACGGTCTCGCCGGCGTCAAAACTTTCGAGCGGAAGCGCGGCGAGCCGTAGTCGCCAGATATCCGGATCGTGGATCGGCGTCATTGCAGGCGCCCCCGTTTGCCGCATCGATTGCGGTCCCTATGGCGGTCCATTCCGGACCCCCGAAAAGAATTACTATGAACAGAAGCCGACGTGCAAACAGTCGCCGAGTCGCCAAGCTGCTTTTCGACGTCGATCTGGCCGGCGTCAAAAATCAGCGAGCTTTACGCCAAATCAGCGCATCGAGACTCCACGGTCCGGCGCCTGGCGAAAACGAAATAAAGAAATACAAAGCAAAACAGGACAGCGGCCTCGCCGCCGTTCAGCAGCGGGAAAAAGCTGCGCGGCGCGTGGTCCATGAAATAGCCGATCGCCATCTCGCCGGACATGATGAAGGCGGCAGCGCGTGTGAACAGCCCAAGCGCGACCAGCGTGCCGCCGGTGAACTCGATCGTACCCGCGAACCACTCGAGCTCCATGAAATCCCGGCATCTGCCCGTGCGGCGGGAAGCCGAACAGTTTCGCCATGCCATGTTCGCAAAAGAGCAGCCCCGCCATGATGCGCAGGATGCTCAGCACATAGGGCTGGAAGCGGTCGAACTGAGTTGCGAGGGTTGAGGCGGGAGCGATCGGGGAAGCGGAAACGGCGGGCGTCTCGCGACGATTCATTTCAGACCTGCTGCAAAGGATCGCCCCGGCCGCGGTGTAATGAAAGTTCCGCCCGCGCGCACATCACAACATTCTGATGGCGCGGCGAGAATGAGCGGTGAGACGCTGAAATTCCGCGGTGCGGCCGCCATGATCGCATTGCGTGGCTGCCATGATATTGTGCAGCCACGATTCGTCTTTCTCAGGGGGGCCGCCATGAGCCGCAACAACATTATCTATCTGATCCTCGGCGCGCTGGTGATTGCGGTCGCCGGATTGAGCTATCAGCTCTATCAGGACCGCCATCCGCCGCAGGGCATGCAAATCAATATCGGACCCGGCGGGCTGTCGATCCAAGGGAAATAATCGCCAGAGATTCTCGCAGCCCCCGCCGCCGTCTCGGTGCGCTGCAGCAATCCGATTGCACCTTCCGCACGCTCCAATCATCGCCTGCGCGCTCCTGAAGCAAGCCCTGCAAGCACTGGAACGGCAGCCGCTTTGGCGCGTTTTCAGGATCAGGAGCCTTTTCGATGAATCAGCATGACCAGGAACTTTTGGACAAGCAATTGCGGTCCGTGAGCGAGGCGCCGCGCAACGAGGCCACCCTGATACTGGCGATTGTCGCCGTCTTTCTCACGGGCGTCGTCATTGGCAGCTTTTTGTACGCCTCCACCGAACAGCCAATGCAGATGGCCTTTAACGATACAGCGCCGGCCGCCGCGTTGCCGCACGCGGCGCTGCAAATCAGGCAGCAATAGGAGAGCGGCAAGAAATACGCGCCGTTATTCTTCCGGCTCCGTCGTGAAGAACAGCGGGAAGCCATTGCTCTTGCCGAGCTCGGTGGCTTCCTTCGCCTTGGTTTCGGCGACGTCGCGGGTATAAACCGCGATCACGCAAGCGCCGCGCTGATGCGCGGTCATCATCACGCGATAGGCCTGGTCGGCGGTCATGCGGAACACCGCCTTGAGCACCAGCACGACAAATTCGCGCGGCGTGTAATCGTCGTTGAGCAGGATCACCTTGTAGAGCGGCGGCTGCTTTTCTTTCAGGCGCACCTTGGTGCGCGGCTTGACCAGGGTCTTGGTCATGTTGCAGGCATGATCCGGAAAAGTGATGCGATTTTCCGAAGCACCATGCTCCTCTAAAAATCCACTGTGCACCCGGCAATGCGAATACAGCCTGATGTCATCGCGGCGTATTCACCTGAAAGTATAGTCGCTCTCGGCGCGCGTCCCAGTGCCGGCGCCGCGCGGTGCGCCGGCTGGAACCGGACCGGCATTGTGGCATTGACCACCGCTGTTGTGCGAAGATCGTCCGCGAAATCATTGCGAGGTCGTCATGAACATAGTCTGGACAATCGTCATCGGCTTTGTTGCCGGCATCATTGCGCGCTTACTGGCGCCCGGATCGAACAATCCGGCGGGCTTCATTCTCACCACGCTCCTCGGCATCGCGGGCGCCTTCGTCGCGACCTGGCTCGGCCAGGCGGTCGGCTGGTACCGGACCGATCAGGGCGCGGGTCTGATCGGCGCGGTGGTCGGAGCGCTGATCGTGCTCTTCATCTGGCACCGGCTGGTGTCGGCGCGCGCTATATCCGACCCCGGTGCCCGGCGCTGGCTATAGTCCGGACGCCGAAACGGCGGGGCGAGCGGTGCTCGACGACGACCGCGCGTGACGCGCCGGCGCGGCCGGTGATGGTGAAGCGGGTCGGCTCCTTGCGCTGACCCATTTTCAGAACGGCCGGGCGGGCGACTTCGGCGGAGACGTGCATCAGCGACATGACGATCTCGACCTGGCCGTCGACGTCATCGGTCATGCCCTGCGCGGCCAGAACAGCGTCCTCGACAGTCGGCGGATCGTGCCGAACCCGGCGCCGGCCGTCTTTAGTTTCCCAAACTTCGCTCATGTCGCACCTGCCGCCGGCCTATTGCCGGACTCATTGATTTGAGTCCCAATTATCAGCCATTTACCGCAGTGCAGCAAGCAAATTGTGCAACGCACTCACAACAATTTGCACATGGGTACGGACATGCCACGGGCATCGCAAATGACGCCCCCGCCGGGCCTTTCCGCCGGCACACCTTTTGCCCCGACGTGACGAACGTTAACGCCGCGCCGCCATCTCGCTAAACAGCACGCCGCCTTTGGCCTTCGAGGTCTTCGGCGTCTCAACGAGCGATACGGTGACGTGGTCGGCGGTCGTTCCGGCGTTCTTGACGACGGCCTCGGTGATGTCTTTGACGAGCCCGCGCTTCTGCTCAAGCGTGCGGCCTTCCAGAATATAGACGACGACTTCCGGCATGATCTCTGCTCCCGTAGTTGCGCGCCGGCCTCACCTGCTTGCAGTCGAGCAGCCGGGACCGGGACGGCCTTGCTTCAGGTTCGAGCCCGTACTATCGGAAAGTTCCCCTACGGGCACAACAGGGAGCTGACAATGAAGCGTCTGGTTTTCGCACTTGGCGTACTGGCACTGGGTTTTGCCGCCTCCACTCCGGCGCGCGCCGATTTCGCCGTCGTGAAGTTCGAGCTCGGCTTCTGCCGGATCTGGTGGGACCCCGGCATGAAGCCGTGGGGCGCCGGCTGGACCGTCGTCGCCACCGCGCCGGATTTCATGAGCGCCTGGGCCGCCCAGACCAAGGCGGTCGCCGCGAAGAAGTGCAACTAACACCGAGCTGTTCGGTTGGCTTGCCTGCCGCCGTCCGCCAGCGATGCCGGGCGGCGGCAATCTATTGCCTCTCGTTTGAGGCGGAGCCGGGCCATCGCTTCATCGCGAGATGACGCGCGCCGAGCGCGCAGGCCGCCCAGGCAGAGGGCCATGATCAGTTGTTCGGATAATATGACGTTCCGGCGTGCGCGCTGAACATGCGCCGCAGCACCGTGCCGAGGCCGGGAGTCTGACCGGCTGGCGCTGTGATGCGTGGTCTTCTTCGGCTGCGCCACGTCCGGCGTGACCGTCGTTCCGTCCGGCAGGCCGGCCGGCGTCGCGTCTGTCGCCGACGAGGGATCCGACAAAGCTGTCATGCCAGGCGATGCCTGCGGCGCCGCAACGGCGCTCGGGCCGCCACTCGCGCCAACGCTGGTCGCAGAGACAGTGGCCGCGGGACTATTAGCCGAGGAAATATGGGCAGGAGCCCTCACGGCGGGAGTTTGCGGCGGCGCGGGCGCCCGTGGCGCGATTGCCGCTCCCGGCTGCACTGCGGCCCGCGTCTGCACGGGCGGTACTATCGCAGTGGTGCTCGCCGGGACGACGGCGGTGACCGGCGCCGAAGTCACGGGCGCGATCGGGGCGGTGGCAGCCTGTACGCTGGTGACGATCGCGTGCGCCGCGGCCAATGACGTTCTGTCGCCTTCGGCCGGGCGGTCGAGCAGCGACAGGACGACGCCGGCACCCGCCGTTGCGCCGATCGCGGTCGCTACAACCACAATCCGTGCCGTGCGCATAAAGCTCGGCGCTGGGGCGAGATACCCCCATTCCGGACTGAAATTACCGGCCGAACGCATCACGACCTCCTGGGCGGCGCGCCGTCCGCCCGTAACCTAAATACACTACAGCTACGCCGAACATTCGAGGACGCAAAGCGGCGCCCATTGCTGCGCCCTGCGTTGCTTAAACCCCTCGCCGCGGAGCCGGTTCCACGCTCGGCTATGGCTTAGCCATGGTAAACGGGGCCGGGCAAGCCGCGGCAGATGTGAAAACCGGGCGCTGTTGCCAAATGGCATCATCTGGCGCGCAAATTGACGCAAATTTCATCGCGATCCGCAGGCTGGCCGATTGTTATGCACACCTCTGTGCGCCCGCGCAGTTGCGATTTCCTTCCGCGCCAGACGTCCGGCAAACCGCGGCTCACGATGCCGAGCTGAACTGCCGTGACGCTCGGCGCGGTCACGCCGATGCTCTGGCCGACCGAGACTGAACACATCGCCGATCGCGGTGACGACGTGACGCGTCGCGGCCACCACGTGATCCTTGAGGTCGAGCGTCTTGGCGAGAAGCGAATTCGGGTCGCGGGCGAGCCGGTCGCCGGGCGCAACAGTGTCATCCTGATCCGCGGGCGGATCGGCTTGCGCGATCACGAGCGGCGCGCTCGGGACCGCCGCCGCGACGGCGACGGCTTTCTTGATGTGGGACGGCGACGGCTGGAGAGGCGGCGAGCTGCCGGACCGGCGCTTCCGATGCACTCTTCGCGTTCGCCGCCTGAGTATCGGCCGCGCTATCTGCCGCGGCTTTGGCGTCCGCCGCAGCGCGCGCCGACGCCGCATCCTCGGCGGCGTCGCGGTTCTGCTCCGCCGTCATCTGCGACTTCAGATAGTCCATCATCATGGCGTGCTCGTCGCGCACCATGGCCATCATTTCCGCCGAAGCGGGCGTGACCTGCTCGGTGGCGATGCGGGCGGCCGGATGCCCGGCCTGGTACTGGGTGAACAGGAAGCCGCCGATCACGCTCGCCAGCGCGGCGGGCAGGATGTCGAGCACGAACTTGCCGAAAAAGCGCGCCAGCAGCGGCACGACCGGGCCGCGCCACGAAATTCCGCTGCTATGATCCGGCGCTATGGAACGATCCCGCTCGGCTGCATGATCCGGTTCCCGATTTTTCAAACGTCTGGTTGAATTTCAAACACTCGTTCTGGGCGATGCAAGGCCCGGAACAAGGAATTTTTGCGGCAATCCCCGGCTTTCTGGTTCCCTCGGCCCCTAGGCGCGGCGGCCCAGTCCGCCGACGACCCAGCGGCTGATCGTGCCGGCAAGCCACTCGACCACCGCATCGTCGAGCACCAGGCCTATCGGCGGCTCCGCGAGCTGCTCCCGATTGCGCAGGAACACGCTGCATTGGCCGATCAGCCAGATGGCGGCGACCGTCACCGTGCGCTGGTCGGCGTCCGGCATGAAGCGGCGCACCAGGTCGGCCGCAAGCCCCATGAACGGCGCCGCCTCCTCGCTGACGAGGTTGCGGAATACCGCCGTCGGCCGCACCGTCTCCCAATTGAACAGCCGCATGTGCCGGCTGTATTCGTCGCGCGCCATCAGCGGATGCAGCTGGCGGCGGATGAACTCGGCCAGCGCGTCTTCGCGCGACATCGCCTTGACGTCCTTGGCATGCGCGAGCTGATCCTCGGTCAGCGCCCGGAACGCCACCCGCAAAACCTCGCGGTAAAGCCCGTCCTTGCCGTCGAAATGATAATTGATCGCCGCCTGGTTCACGCGCGCTTTGGCGACGATGGCGCGGATGCTGGTGCCGTCATAGCCGCGCTCGGCGAACAGCCGCTCGGCCGCCTTCAAAATCCGCTCGCGGGTGACTTCGGATGGCCGCGTCATGCCTGACCCATTTTCGCCTTTTTTCAAACCCTCGTTTGAATTCCAAATAGGACTTTGCCGCGGGCAATGCAATCGCCTTTCGAGGCAATAGGATGGGCTGCCGCGGTGTTTATGGCGGCGGGGCGCGCAATCGGCCGGGAAAAATTACATGAGCGTGCAATATCAGTCGTCTGACGGGCATCGGACTAGCCAAGGTCATGCCGCCCTTGTCGCGGCGGGGCTTCATGTCGAGTTCCGCAGCGGCGGCGGCCGGCTACACGCTCGCTGCCGGGCCGGTGCGCGCCGACGTCATCCACACCGACGCGACCGGGCTCGATGCCGGCGACGCGAAAATCGCGGTGGCGGGCGGCGACATGCCGATCTATTACGCGCGCCCGGCCGGGGTGGCGCACCCGCCGATCATCCTTGTCTGCATGGAGGTTTTCGGGCTGCACGAATTTTTCAAGGACGTCACGCGGCGCCTGGGTCATCTCGGCGCCTTCGCGGTCACGCCCGACTATTATTTTCGCATGGGCGACATGACGAAGATCAGCGACCCGCAGGAATTGTTCCCGAAGGTCAACAGCAAGACGGACACCGAACTGTTCGCCGACCTCGACGCCACGGTGGCATGGGCGGAAGCGCAGGGCGGCGACGCCAACCGGCTCGGCATCATGGGAATGTGCCGCGGCGGCCGCAACGTGTGGCACTACTCGGCGCACAACCCCAATTTCAAAGCCGGTGTCGCTTTCTACGGCCCGTTGGCCGACCGCAGCGACGCCGCGCCGAAAAGCTCGATCGATTTGGCGCCCGAGATCAATGAGCCGATGCTCGGCCTCTACGGCGCGGAAGACGCGGGCATTAAGGTCGAGCAGGTGCAGCAGATGGAAGACGCGCTCAAAGCGAACGGCAAAACGGCGGAATTCCACATCTATCCCGGCGCGCCGCATGGCTTCGTCGCCGATTATCGCGCGAGCTATCGCCAGGAGGCGGCCGAGGACGCCTGGAGCCGAATGGTCGCCTGGTTCAAGAAGTACAATTTGCTGGACTGATCGAGGCTCGGCAACAACCTGAAAAATGAGCACGCAAGGAGGCCGCCATGGCTCGCATCGAGGAAGTCAAACGGGAAAAGCTCAACGCCCGCGCAGCAGAAGCTCTATGACGACATCATGCGCTCGCGGCCGCGCGGCAACCTGAGCGGGCCATTCTCGGTATGGATCCACACGCCCGAAATCGCCGAACCCGCCGACGGGCTCGCCAACTGCTTTCGCGTCAACCCAAAGCTCGACAAGCGGCTCGTCGAATTGATCGTCCTGCTGATGTGCCGCGACGGCACGGTGAAATATGCCTGGTCGGTGCACGAGCCGCTCGCCCGGCAGGCCGGACTGACGGCAGACACGATCGACGCCATCCGCGCGCGCAAGCGGCCCGATTTGCACGTGACGACGAACGGCGATCTACGACCTCGTCAGCGAACTGCTCAAACAAAGATGGTGAGCACGGCAACCTTCGAGCGCGCGAAATCCGCACTTGGCCGCGACGGCGTCATCGAAGCCGTCAGCTGCGCCGGCTTTCTACGGCATGATCGGATTTGTGCTCAACGCGTTCGAAGTTCCGCCGCAGCCCGGCGGCGAGGTGCTGACCTAGCGAGGCCAGACTGCGTGCGCCGGCGTTTTGGCCTTTCTCGAGCACGGCGCGGCCGCGCGGCGTCAAGGTCACGGCGCGATTGTCGCCATTGTCGATCCGCACGAGCTCATCGAGAACCGCATCCTCCCAGACCGACAGCCGCGGGCAACTGGTGCGCCAGGCGTCCATTGTCTGCCTGTAACGTGCGCGGCCGGTCCGCCACCCAGGCTAGAAATTGGACCATGATCAGGCTTGGCGAATCGGACATCGCTGGCTCCGCTGACGCCCCATTATAGCGGCAAATGCTTTCGGATGCAGCTGCCGCCCTTCGGCAACGGCCAGCGCGGCGCTAATCCGTCTCGCGCGAGCCGAGCCACAGCCCGCCACCGCCGAGCGCACCGCAGGCAAAGAACGCGATCCAGCTCAGCCACAGCGGGACCGGCCAGCCGGCCAGCACAAAGTCCCAGCCGGCGCATAAGCGCCCGAGATGGATCAAAGCGGCGATGCTGAAAATCACGCCCGCAATCGTGCAATAGAGTCGTTCGCTCATGGCCGTCGCCCGGTCGAGATCGCGGCCGCGAAGGCCGCCGCCGGCAAGAAATTGCGTTCCGGTCTGTCGATCCGCAACGAAACGGAACCAAAAGCGCGGAAAACGCGTTATTTGCCGCCTAGTCAAATCGTCAAACTGTTAAAAATGATTGTGCATACCACTGAAAAGTGAGATCAATTCCGATATTCGAAAGCGAGGAATTGCATGTCCATCCTCATCAGCGTCCTGATTACCTTTCTTGTCATCATTCTCGTTCTCTATCTCATCAACATGCTGCCGATCGACGGCCGCGCCAAGCAGATCGTGCGCATCATCGTCATCATCATCGGCGTGCTGTCGTTGCTGCGCTATCTCGCCGTGTTCTAACCGGCGTTCCCGCTTTGCGCCGCATCGAGGGCTACGTCATCGTTTCCGCCGACGGCATGATCGCCGACAGTCAAGGCGTAATCCCGCATTCGATCCGCAACGACGCCGATCAGCGCTTCTTCCAGAGCGAGCTCGACCGCGCCGCCGCCATCGTGCACGGACGGCATTCCCACGAAGGCGGCCCGCGCGCGGCGCGGCGAAAGCGGCTCGTCGTGACGCGCCAGATCGCCGCCGTCGCGCCCGATCCGGCCTATCCCAATGCGCTGTTCTGGAATCCGCTCGGCGCCACTCTCGATGCGGCGCTCGCGCAACTCGGCGCCACCGACGGCACGATCGCCATCATCGGCGGCCGCGAGGTGTTCAGCCTGTTTCTGCCGCTCTACGACGCCTTCCATCTGTCGCGCGCCGCCAACGCAAAAATTCCCGGCGGACTCGCGGTCTTCACCGAAGTCGGACCGAATGCGACGCCGGAAGACGTGCTGTCGCGGCATGGCCTCAAGCCCGGCCCGCGCCGCGATCTCGATGCCGCCGCCGGCGTCACGCTGGTGACGTGGCAGCGATGAACTCGTCGCGGGCGGGTCGCAACTGCTTCACTTCTGGAATCTGCACCAGTTCTTTGACCTGATCCGGCGTCAGCGGCGCCGCGAGGAATTTTTGCGCCACCGCATCCGCCATGATGTCGTCCAGCCCCTTGACCTTGTCGGTCTGCAGCGCTTCCTTCGGAATCAGCTTGAGCACCCGCTGCACAATACTGTCCGGCAGCCCGGAATATTCGCCGTCGATCTTCAGCGCCTCGGGGCTGGAATACATCCAGTCGACCGTCTCCCGATAAGCCTGCATGAAGCGGACGATCGCGTCGTGCCGGTTCTGCAGTGTTGCCGCGCCGGTCAGGTTGACGCGCACCGCGCGCGTGCTCAGTGCCGCGACGTCATTGCCGGTGGCGATGATGCGCGTCTTGCCGCTCTCGACCAGATCAAGACCGAACGGGGCGGCGCCGAACCCGACATCCACCTGGCCGGTCATGGTCTGCGTGATTGTCGCCGCGATGTTGCCGGTCTGCTGCGGCTTCGCGGTGAGGTGATATTGCGCGATCAGCGCCAGCAGCGAGCCGTGACTGGACGACCCCGACCGCCGAATAGGCGACGGTCTTGCCGTTGAAATCCTCGATCTTGTGGATCGGCGAATCCGCCGGCACGTACCAATAGAGGTCCGGCGCTCCGGTCATCTCGCTCGAGATAATGCGGATCGGCGCGCCTTTGCCGAAAGTGCCGATGGCGGCGGAAACGCCGGAGGCGACGGCGACGTCGATGCTGCCGCCGATCAGGGCTTGGATCGATTCGGGTCCGGCGGCGGTGTAGAGGATATCGAGATTGAGGCCATGCTTCTTGAAGATGCCGCCGCGCTGGCCGAGTTCGACGAGGCCGGCGTCCAGGCGCCTTTCTGCGATCGCCACCTTGAGCGTGTCCTCGGCAGCGGCGAAACGGCGGTTGTCGCCGCGAGCGCCAGGATGCCAAGGACGAGAATAAGAAGACGACGCATGCTTTCCTCCCGATGATGACGGTTGCCGAACCGCCTATTATGATTTCGGCATGAACTTACGCCGGAGCCCAGCCGATCAAGCGGTATCGTCGCGCTCGACTATGAGATCGCGCAAGAGCAGGCCACCGCGCTCGGCCGATTGGGGCGCGCGCTCGAGGCGGCACTCAAGGCGCTTGCCGAATACGATCGCGACCAGGCCGGCCCCGCCGCCGCGCGGGCGGAACTCGTGGCCACGGCGAGCGATGCGCTGTGGTGTTTCGTGGTCCAGCGCGAGGCTTGCGGGCTGCGCGACCCCCGCCCGGTGATGCGCGACTATCGCGTACCGGCCGAAGTGCAAAACCGGATGGGTGCCTTTACCGCCCGGCCCCGCAATTCGCGATGATTTTCGGAAAACGATGCACCGCGGATCGCCGGAGACAGCGGTTTCGCGGCCCTGTCAACAATTCATTAACGTTCGCGGCTAGGCTTTCCCCGCCACCCGCATCAACCGCCCGGAAAGGCTTTATTCACCGTTCCCAATGCATTGTTATCACTGATTGAACGGCGGTGCGGCGGCGGCCGGAGTTATGATGCGTACCCTACCTCTTATTGACGAGCTCGAGGCCGCCCTCGGATCCGGCAGCATCGATCGCCGGATCGATATGCTCACGCGCGTCACCGATCTCTTCATCAACGGCGCCGAGCGCTTTAGCGAAGACCATGTCGGCGTGTTCGACGACGTCATGGCGCGCCTGGTCAACACCATTGAGGCCAAGGCGCGCGCCAAGCTGGCGCACCGGCTGGCGCCGATCTCCAACGCGCCGCGACATGTCATTCACATGCTCGCCTTCGATGACGACATCGAAGTCGCCCGCTCGGTGCTGGCACAGTCCGAACGGCTCGACGACAACGACCTGGTAAGCGCCGCCATCAAGAGCCAGCAGCATCTGATCGCGATCGCGCAACGCCGCTCGCTCTCCGAGGCGGTGACCGACGTTCTGGTCGAACGTGGCGACCGCGACGTGGTCCATTCGGTGGTCAAGAACGCCGGCGCGCGTTTCTCCGACGCCGGCTTCCGCATGCTGGTCACGCGCTCGACCGGCGACGACGCGCTGGCAACCGAAGTGGGGCTGCGCTCCGACATCCCGCGGCCGCTTTTCCTGTCGCTGCTGGAGAAAGCTTCCAGCGCGGTGCGGGCGCGGCTCGCCGCCGAGAACCCGCAGGCCGGCTCCGCCATCGAGGGCGTGGTCGCCGAAGTCGTCGGCGGCATCCGGTTCGAAGCGCGCAATTCCTCGCCGGATTTCGCCGCCGCCCAGGCGACGGTCGAGCGGCAAAACCGGCTCCGGCGGATTGGCGAATCGGAAATCTACACATACGCGCGCGACCGCAAGTTCGAGGAAACAGCCATCGCGCTGTCGATCCTGTGCGACACCCCGATCGACGTCGTCGAGCGGGCGCTGCTCGACCCCGGCGCCGAGATCGTGCTCATCCTCGCCAAAGTCGCCGGCCTGTCTTCGACGACGACCAAGGCCGTTCTGCTGCTGCGCGCCGCCGACCGCGGCATGTCGGCAAAGGACCTCGAACAAGCGCTCTCGAGCTTCAACCGTCTGCAACCCGATACCGCCCGCCGCGTGCTGAGCTTCTTCCGCACCCGCGTGAAAAAGCCGGCAGAGCCGATGGTCCCGCCGGCGGTTGCCATCAACGGTTAGCCGTTTCCTAGCAATAACCCGGCGCCACCTGCAGCCAGCTGCCGTCCGGATAGCGGTAGTAGCAGCCGTCGTGCCACCAGTAATAACCATTGTTCCGCCGCTGCGCTTCGGCCGCGATCGCCGCGCCGGCGGTAGCGCCGATCACCGCGCCGGCAACGGCGCCCGGACCGCGGCCGAGTGCGCCGCCGATGATTCCGCCCACCGCGCCGCCGACGATCGCACCGCCGACCGGATTCTGCGCCGCGACCGGTTTGGCCGGCAGCAGCTCGCCGCCAGCGCCAAAAAAATCCCTGCTCCGAGTGTGGCTCTCATTTTTCTTCTCGTTCGTCTTCAGCGGCCTCGCTGCGGCGGCGAAAGCTGCCGGAGCCGAAGCCTGACTCCGGCGCCAGCATAAAGATTCTCCCGGCAAAAATCCGGCTGACACGTCACCGAACGACACCGATGAAATCGCCGCGCGGCGGCGCCATGCATCCAAGAAAGTGCCGTGGCAAGCCACTTTCTGGCTTGCCTTCGCCATCGCGAGCGCGTTTTGGCGAGCGCCGTGGCCGCGCGTTGCGTCGTCGCCCATGCGGCACGCGCTTCTTGGCGCTGGTGCGTTCGCCGGCGTGCTTCGCGCGAGTGCGATCGGCGCGCGCGGCGTCGCGAAGCGCGCTTCGACGCGCCGTCGCGCGGCGATCGTGACGAAGCATTAAAGGTTTTCTTGCAGAAATCTTCTTAACTCCGTGCTGATTGCATTTAAGTGGGGAATCCGCCGCTGTTGATCGGTTCGTGTAGACTGATCGAGCGGCGTTCGCTTTCGAGGCGCCGGTTCGCCGGCAACTCGAGTTCTGATCTCTGGTTGGGGAGGACGGCATGAGCCAACACGCCCTCTTGCGATCGGTGAAGGGCTTGGGAAATCCAGGTACCGCCCGAAAGGAAGACAGGAAGACTAAACTGAAGGTGGCAACTCCTCCGGTGGAGGAAGACCACCAAGACTTCCAATGCAAAGATCATTTCGCCGTTCGCAACGGCGTCCGTTGCGCCGGCGTTCACCTGATCGTCGACCTGCACGGCGCCAAGCGTCTCAACGACATCGAGCACATCGAGGCGACGCTGCGTCGCTGCGTCGAGGCCGCCGAGGCGACGCTGCTGCACATTCACCTGCACCACTTCCAGCCGAGCGGAGTATCCGGCGTGGCGGTGCTGGCGGAGAGCCACATCTCCATCCACACCTGGCCGGAAGCCGGTTATGCCGCGCTCGACGTGTTCATGTGCGGCTCAGCCGATCCAGACAAGTGCATCCCGGTGCTGCGCGAGGCGTTCTCGGCCAAGCGCGTCGGTGTCAACGAGCTGTTGCGCGGCCAGAACGCCTAGAAACCCTATTCTCCATTGACAAAGTTTAAGTGGCCGGGCCAAGTCCCGGCCACTTGCCGTTTGGGATTCGCTCTCGCACCGGGGGGTACATGGCGGAAAAATTACCGGAGAAGCGCTGGATTCCCGAGACCCTGTTCGACGACCTCGGCTTCCGGATGAGCTTCCAGGTCGACAGGGTGCTCTATGAATTGCAGACCGAGCACCAGCACCTGATCCTGTTCGAGCAGCCCTATTTCGGCAAAATGCTCATGCTCGACGGAGCGACGCAAATCTCCAAACGCGACGAATTCATCTACCAGGAGATGATGTCGCATGTGCCGCTGTTCGCCCACGGCAATGCCAAAGACATCCTCATCGTCGGCGGTGGCGATTGCGGCATCGCCGAGGAGGTGCTCAAGCACAAGGAGGTCAAAAGCCTCACCCAGGTCGAGATCGACGAAAAGGTGGTCGAATTCGCCAAGGAGCATTTCCCGGAATTCACCAAGCCCGTCTTCGCCGACAAGCGCTTTACCTCTGTCATCGACGACGGCGCCAAATATGTCGCCAAGACCAACCGCCGGTTCGACGCCATCATCGTGGATTCGACCGATCCGATCGGGCCGGGAAAGATCCTGTTCGGCGAAAAATTCTATGCCGGTTGCCGGCACTGCATGAAGCCGGGCGGCATATTGATCACGCAAAATGGCGTGCCGTTCTTCCAGAAGAACGAGCTGACCGCGACCATGTCGAAATTCCGCAGACTGTTCGCGGATGCGACCTGCTACGTCGCGGCAATCCCGGTCTATGTCGGCGGCCACATGGCGATGGGCTTTGCCACCAATAACAAGCGGCTGCGGCGGCATCCGGTGAAGACCATCGCCGACCGTTACCGCAAGGCCGGCAGCTTCAAGACCAAGTATTGGACGCCCGAAGTCCACGTCGCCGCATTCGCGCAGCCGCGGTTTATTGCGGATTTGGTCGCAAAGGCCAAAGTGCCCAAGTGACGCACGCCGGTAACACGGACGATTGAGGACAGACGCCGGACGACGGATGTAAGCTATTGGGCAGACGTCCATCATCAATGGTCTGTTCCATGAGTTTCTTCCCAGCCAAAGATCCCGCCTTCGGCGATGCCCGTTCCAGCGACGCCATCGCCCAGATCGTGGTGCCCCGGTCGGTCGATCTCGGCGGCTTCCAGGTGCATCGCGCGCTGCCATCGGCGCGCTCGCGCATGGTCGGGCCGTTCATCTTCTTCGACCATTTCGGACCGGCGGTGTTCCGCGCCGGCGACGGCATGGACGTGCGGCCGCACCCGCATATCGGGCTCGCCACCGTCACCTATCTGTTCGACGGCGAGATCGTGCACCGCGACAGCCTCGGCAGCGCCGAGCCGATCCGGCCCGGCGCGGTCAATTTGATGACCGCCGGACGCGGCATCGTGCATTCCGAGCGCACCGCGCCCGATCACCGCGACGGCGGCGAGCCGCTGCACGGGCTGCAATTATGGGTCGCGCTGCCGATGACGGACGAGGAGAGCGCGCCCGCTTTCGCCCATACGCCGGCCGCCGGCATCCCCGAACTGCGCGAGCAGGGACTGACGCTGCGCGTGATCGCCGGAACGATGCAGGGGCTGCGCTCGCCGGTCGAAACCCGCTGGGACACCGTTTTTGCCGAGCGCATCTTGCCGCCGGCGCGGCGCTGCCGCTCGACACCGAGCACGAGGAGCGCGCGATCTATGTGCTTGCCGGCGAGATCGAGATTGCCGGCGACCGCCACGGTCCCGAACGGCTTTTGGTGCTTAAGCCTGGCGACCGCGTCGAGCTGCGGGCGGCAAGCGACGCCCACTTCGTGATTGTCGGCGGCGCCGCCATGGATGGGCCGCGTCATATCTGGTGGAATTTCGTCTCTTCGCGCAAAGACCGCATTGAAGCGGCCAAGGCCGATTGGAAGTCCGGCCGCTTCGATCTCGTGCCCGGCGATTCGACCGAATACATCCCGCTACCGGAGTGACAGCGCATACAGGAGGCGACGATGACCCGTCCCGTCCATTGCCATGCTGCCTTGCTGGCCATCGCAACGCTGTGCGTTTGCCTCGGCACGGCCGCGCCCGCGGGCCCAATCCGACCTCGATCGCGCTTACCGCATCATCGCCGGCAAACAATTCGTCGATCTCACCCATTCGTTCGGTCCCGAAACGCCGGTATGGGCCGGGTTTCGGCCAGGCGAAATTCTCGCCCGCCGCCGATCCCAAAACCGGCGAGCCTTACACGATCGCGAAGGATGAGTTCCGCGCCACTTACTATCAGATGGTCGGACAATACGGCACGCATGTCGATCCGCCGGCGCATTTCGCCGAAGACGGCATCACCATGGACAAGATCCCGCTCAAGCAGATGATCATGCGGCTGGTCGTACTCGACGACACGCCTTACCTCGCCAAGGATCCGAACCACGCCTTTTCGGTCGCCGACCTAAGGCCTGGGAGCGCGTGCA
Source organism: uncultured Alphaproteobacteria bacterium (assembly GCA_963743395.1). GTDB lineage: Bacteria > Pseudomonadota > Alphaproteobacteria > Rhizobiales > Xanthobacteraceae > BOG-931. Next base: position 373,844 of record CAVUPV010000013.1, on the reverse strand, counting down.
CGGGCGGGTGCCGAAAGGCGCTTTCGCCGCGCTGCGCACCGATATGTACAAGGATTGGGACACAAATCCCGATCGCTTCAAGCGCCAGCCGTTTCCGGCCTGGTCGTTCGAAACGATCAAATACCTCTACGAAGAGCGCGGCGTGACCGCGACCGGCCACGAATCGATGGACACCGACACCACCGACAAGATGGATTCGGAAACCTGGATCCTGCAGCACGGCCATTATCAGATCGAGGTCATGGCCAACCTCGACAAAGTGCCGCCGACCGGCGCGCTGATCGTGGTGACCTGGCCGAAAGTGGAAAACGGCCTCGGCTTTCCGGCGCGCGCCTTCGCGATTTTGCCGTAGAACGCGTCGCGCACGCGGCTCGGTGCCGCGCCGCGCCCGAAACCGCGTTGCCCTCACGCCGCGTTGCGCTGCGCCCGGTCCAGGCTTCGATCTCGCGTTCGGCTTCGGCCCTGGCAAAACCGTAACGCGCTTGCAGGCGGCCGATCAGCTCGCTGCGGCGCCCGCCGATGCGGGTGACATCCTCGTCGGTGAGCTTGGCCCAGTTATTGCGGACCTTGCCCTTGAAATGCATCCAATTGACTTGAATCTGATCCCAATTCATCGACTGTCTCCTGTTGAGGACGGACAAACGACGCGACTCTCCGCGTCGTCGCGCGGATGACAGCGGCCCGATGCGGCTTCAATTCGGCGATTGCGGGGTCTTTCCACGATCAATCTTGGCGCCGGTCTGGCGGGCTCCGATTGTCAATTGCAAATGCCGGTATTCCCGCACGGCAAATTTCTTCCCGCCGATCGTGGTTGCAATTCGCTAAATTACGGCTGCAAAACATCCGGGCTGAACGTTAGATTTGCATCCGGCCACATGGCCTCACCCTCCCCGTCTCCTGACGTCGAACGGCTCGCGCGCGATATCCGCAGCGGCGAGCGCACCGTGCTGTCGCGTGCCATCACGCTGATCGAGAGTAAGCGCGCCGATCACCGCCGCACCGCGGCGGCCCTGACCCAAGCGCTGCTCGCGACACCGGCAACGCGGTGCGCGTCGGCATTACCGGCGCGCCGGGCGTCGGCAAATCGACCATGATCGACGCGCTGGGCCGCATGCTCACCGGGCCGGGCCGCAAGGTCGCCGTGCTGGCGGTCGATCCGTCGTCGCGGCGCACCGGCGGCTCGATCCTCGCCGACAAGACACGCATGGCGCGGCTCGCCAACGACGCCAACGCCTTCATCCGCCCCTCGCCGTCCTCGGGCACGCTCGGCGGCGTCGCCGCCAAGACGCGCGAGACCATGCTGCTCTGCGAGGCCGCGGGCTACGACGTCGTGCTGGTCGAGACCGTCGGCGTCGGCCAATCGGAGATCGCGGTCGCCGACATGACCGACTTCTTTCTGGTGCTGGCGCTGCCAGGCGCCGGCGACGAACTGCAGGCGCTCAAGAAGGGCGTCGTCGAACTCGCCGACATGATCGTGGTCAACAAGGCCGACGGCGACAATCTCGCTCGCGCCAAACTCGCCGCATCGCAATATGGCGCGGCGCTGCACATCCTCTCGCCGCGTTCGCCGAACTGGTCGCCGCCGGTCATCACCTGTTCGGCGCTCAAGGGCGACGGCATCGAAGCGCTGTGGTCGCACGTTCTCGATCATCGGCAACGGCTGACCGCATCGGGCGAGCTTGCGGCGCGACGCGGCGAGCAGCAGGTGAAATGGATGTGGACGATGCTCGAAGAGCGTCTGTTCGAGCCGTTGCGAACCGACCGCGCGCTCAAGGCGGCGTTGCCGCGGATCGAGGCCGAAGTCGCGGCCGGCCGCCTGGCGCCGGCGACCGCGGTCGAGGAGATCGCCGAAATGCTGGCGAAGTGACGTGCGGCAAGCCGCCGTTAACCGTGCTCGCGAAAACGGCGTCGTGTCCCGCGCCGAAACAACGTCCTGGCACATCATTTGATGCATGACGCGCCGCAGGAGTCGTCGTGCATGACTATCGAATCGCCGCCGCCTGTTTGCCGCTTTGCCGGCGTCGCGTCCGCCGGCGCCGCGACGCCCGCGCTGGCGCGCGAGCACGCGAGGCGATGCCGCGCGCCGAGATCGACGCCGCCTCGCTCGGCCTGCGCGCCCGAATGCGCACGACGATCAGTCGGCGTTTTTACAGCGCGCCATCGAGCGCGCCGCCGCGGCCGGCGCGGTGCTGCGCCTGCCGCCGGGAAATTATCGCGCCGGCGCGCTGCAATTGCCGCCCTATGCCGCCATCGCCGGCGTCCCGGTACGACGCGGCTGGTCATGGCCGGCGGCCCGTCGCTGCTGGCGTCGAGCGGCAGCGATCACGTCAGCCTCAGCGGCCTCGTCCTCGACGGCGATATTATCCCGCTGCCCGACGGCCGCGGGCTTGTGCATTTGACGAAGGCGCCGCGATGCGCATCGCCGATTGCGAGATCGTCGACGCCGGCGGCAACGGCATCACGCTCGAAGCGATCGCCGGCGAAGTGACGGCGGAATACGATCGCCGCCGCCGCGGACAATGCCATTTTTTCCAATGACGCCGTCGGCCTCCGCATCGCCGGCAATACCGTCCGCGGCGCCGGCAATGGCGGCATCCTGGTCTGGCGCAGCAAGCCCGGCGACGACGGCACGCTGGTTGTCGACAACCGCGTCGAAAACATCGCCAGCAAAACCGGCGGCTCCGGGCAGTACGGCAACGGCATCAATATCTTCCGCGCCGACAACGTCATCGTGCGCGGCAACCGCATCCGTAACGCGGCCTACTCCGCCGTGCGCGGCAACACCGCCTCGAACCTCCAGATCGCTCGGCAATACCTGCAGCGGACTTGGCGAGGTCGCCGTCTTCGTCGAGTTCGGCTTTCAAGGCGCGGTCATCGCCAACAACGTTGTCGACGGCGCGGCGTCCGGCGTCGGCGATGGCGAATTTCGACAAGGACGGCCGGCTCGCCGTGGTGCAAGGCAATCTGATTCGCAATCTCCGCCGCGGCCGGCCCGCCGGCGACGATCCGAACGACGCTGCCGCCATCGGCATCGGCGTCGAGGCCGACACCGTGGTCAGCGGCAACGTTATCGAGAACGTCGAAGGCGCCGGCATCCAGGCCGGCTGGGGCCCATATCTGCGCGACGTCACCGTCAGCGCCAACGTGGTGCGCGGCGCCGATTACGGCATTACCGTTTCCGTCGCTCCAGGCGCCGGCGCAGCCGTGATCGCCGACAATCTCATCTCCGACGCGCGGCTCGGCGCCATCGTCGGCATGGAATGGAACAAGATGGTCGCCGACGACCTTGGCCGCGACGCGCCGCCAGCGTTACGCGCAACTGTCGATCGACGGCAACCGCGTGCGCTAACGCCGCTCAAATCACGTCCGTGACCCTCACCGCGCCGACCTCGAAGCCGTTCCAATTGCGCAACACCGGCTTTCGGAACGGCGCAAGCGCCGCGCGCTCGGCGGCCTCAAGCGGCAGAAAGCGCGCGATCATCGCCGCCATGATCGCTTGCGCGGCGCGGCCGGCGCCGTCGTCGCATTTGATGGCGATGCCGAGCCCCTGTTCCGGCAGCGCGCCGCAATAGACGCCTTCGGCGCCGGTTTTGACGAAAACGCGCGCGCCGAAGAGCTGCATGATCTCGGTGCAGAACCGTCCGGTGCCGGCGACATACCACGGCTTTTGGCGCAAGCCTCGCGCAGCCGCGCGGCGGCCGCCGCGCGTCGGCGCGCCAGACCGTGGCCGGTGCCGAATTTGGCAAAGCCGCGGGCGAGATTTTCCAGCGGTACCGCCCAAGTCGGAACCGAGCAGCCGTCGATGGCGCAACATTCCTCGCGCCAGGACGGCGCCGGTAAAATCTTCGAGCACGGCGCGCACCTGCCGCTGCACCGGATGTTCGGGCGCGCCAGTAATCTGCGGTCGATACCCATCGCACAGGCGAGGCACAGAAAGCCCGCGTGCTTGCCGGAGCAATTGTTGTGCAGCGCCGACGGCGCGCCGGTTCGCGCCAGCGCGGCTGCCGCGCTTGCGAGATCGGCCAATGCGCGCCACAGCGCAGTGCGGAGGAATCGAGACCGGCGCTGCCAGCATGCGCTCGACGCCGGCGACATGCGCCGGCTCGCCGCTGTGCGAGGCGCAGGCGAGCGCCAGTTCCTCATCGCCGAAGCCGTAGCGATCGGCCGCGCCCTCCTCCACCAGCGGCAACGCCTGCAGCGCCTTGATCGCCGAACGCGGGAATACCGGTTTCGTCACGTCGCCGATCGCAAGCACCGGCTTCCATCGGCATCGGCGACGGCGACAGCGCCGCGGTGGCGGCTCTCCACCAGCGGCCCCCGCGTCACTTCGACGAGAACTGGATTAGTCATGATTGGATCCTCGGCGAAGTTGCGCCGGCCGCGTACTCTGCTCACGAGGGCTACTTTCTCAGCTCACTTTTTCCGCACTTTGCAGCGTATGACCGCAAAATGCTGCGCGAAAATTCGGCTGTGAATATTTTTATTGCATCGCAATATCGACACAAAGTATGCCGAATAAAATTTCCATCAACATATTCTATTCCATAACAAATTTGTGACGTGCGCTTGAGCGATCCGATCCTTGTGCAACGCAAAATTATTTGATAATTAGCGGACTGAGGGGCGACGTTGAAACGAGAGAAGCAGCCATGAAATCCCTCAACACGAAGTTGGTTCTGTCCGCGCTTGGTATCGTCGCGGTGCTTGCGAGTCCGGCTTTCGCGAAGGCCCGCCGCAAGTCGGCAACGGTGCGGGGGCCTATAACACGATCCCGGGCTACGATAGGGACGGCGACGTCGTCGCGGTTCCGAACCCGGATCGGTAACGGCGCGGCTGCGTTATCGCCGCGTCCTTCTGCGTTAAATCGCTTGCGCGAACGGTAAGGCCGCCCTGATTGGCGGCCTTATCCGTTTGCTCCTTGACCGCACGACGCTTCTTTCGCCATTCTGGCGTCATGCGTCGGCTCACCATCGTGGTGCCGGTCCTCGACGAGGCAGCGATCATCATCGACGCATTGCAAGCGCTTGCGCCGTTACGCGCGCGCGGCGCCGAGCGTGATCGTGGTCGACGGCGGATCGAGCGACGGCACACCCCGCCTGGCGCAGCCGCTTGCCGACCGCGTCATCGCCGCTCCGCGCGGCCGTGGCGCGCCGATGAACGCGGCGCGTCGCGCTCGGCACGGGCGATGCGCTGTTGTTCCTGCACGCCGATACCGCGCTGCCGGACAACGCCGACCGGCTGATCGCTTCCGCTCTAATGCACCGTGCTTGGGGCCGTTTCGATTTGCGCATTGCCGGACGGCATCCGCTCCTCGCCGTCGTCGCCCGCATGATCAACTGGCGCTCGCGGCTGACCGGCATCGCGACCGGCGATCAGGCGATCTTCGTCACCCGCCAGGCGTTCTTGGCGGTCGGCGGCTTTCCCGACCTGCCGCTGATGGAGGACATCGCGATCTCACGCCGGCTCAAGCGGCTGTGCCGGCCGTTCTGCATCGCGATGCCGGTGATCACGTCCGGGCGCCGCTGGGAGCATCACGGCGTCGTGCGCACGATCGTCCTGATGTGGCGGCTGCGGCTCGCCTACTACCTCGGCGTCGCACCAGCGCGGCTTGCGCCGCGCTACGGACCCGTTCCACCGTCACCCGCGCAACGCAGCGCCGGGCCATAGCGTCGGCGCGGTGCGCGCATATTGCACCGGACGGGCACCTCGGCGCCGAGCGTCTGCGCGGCGTGCCAAGCCCAATGCGGGTCGTCGAGGAAAGCGCGCGCCATCGCGATCATGTCGGCCTTGCCGTCGGCGACGATCGCTTCCGCCTGCTTGGCATTGACGATCATGCCGACGGCGCGCACCGGAATGCCGGCCTCGCGGCGCACGCGCTCGGCCATCGGCACGTTGAAGCCGGGCTCGGTCGGCCAGCGGCTCTCGGGCGTGATATTGGCCGACGACACGTCGATGTAATCGAGGCCGGCCGCTTTGAGCGCCTTGCCCAGCGCGACCGCATCGTCGGCGGTGAGGCCGCCCTCGACCCAGTCGGTGCCGGTGATGCGCGCGCCGAGCGGGATCGTGACGCGGCACCGCGGCGCGGGCATCGCGCACCACTTCGAGCGGGAAGCGCATGCGGCCGGCGAGCGAACCGCCGTATTCGTCATTGCGCTTGTTCGACAGCGGCGAGACGAAACTGTGCAGCAGATAGCCGTGGGCGAAATGCAGCTCGATGGCGTCGAAACCGATGCGCAGCGGCGCGCTTGGCGGCGTCGGCAAAGGCCTTGCGCACGCGCGCCATATCGTCCTCGTTCATGGCGCGCGGCGTATGCCAGCCGGGCCCGAACGGCAGCGCCGACGGCCCGATGGTCGGCCAGGGGTCTTCGCGCCGGGAGCGCCTTGGCGCCTTCCCAGGGCCGCTGCGAGGAGGCCTTGCGCGCCGGCATGCGCGAGCTGGATGCCGAGCTTCGCCGTGCCGATGCGCCGGCAATGGTCAACGATGCGACCGAGCGCATCCTCGCAGGCGTCCGAATAAAGGCCGAGACAGCCGTGGGTGATGCGACCGCGCCGCTCGACATGGGTCGCTTCGAGCGACCACCAGCCCGGCGCCGGAATTCGACAGCATGCCGAGATGGGTCATGTGCCAGTCGTTGCCGACGCCGTCGTCGGCGCTGTACTGGCACATCGGCGCGACGACGATGCGGTTCGGCAGGGTCAGATCCGGCAAGTTTTATGGGCGAGAACAAAGCGCTCGGCATCGATGATCACCTCAAGTTTGAGGGAGGAGAAAACCCGGAAGCAAAGCGCCGACGGCCCTGGCGGCGCGCTGGCGGTTTGCCGTTCCGAGTCTGTGGATAACGCGCTCGGGAGCCGAAAGTCTAGTCGGGCCAGAGCGGGGCAGGTATTCCGTCCGACGGCGCGGCCGGCGTCGGGATCCTGCGCATCGGCGAGCGGTCTTCGTCGTCCGTGCCGCCTCCTCGCCAGGGGCAAGGCCGGCGATCTCGGCCCACTGTTCGCGCACGCGCAGGACCTTGTTCATCTCGTCGCGAAACTTCGGCCTGGGTGTAATAGTGCCGCCAGCGCCCGCTATCGCAGAGTTCAATGAGATGCTCCTGCCGACGCTCGACCAGCGCGAGCCATCTGCGCGCGATACTGTCGTACGGACCTGCTTGCCGTTCCGACATGGACGACAAAGCCAAGTGCAAAGCTAAAAACGCCTCTGCAATCGGCGCTTGGAGATAATCAGTGTGCGTCCTTGATTCGGCAACAAAATGAATGAGGCGCCGCGGCGCGCATTCTTGACTTTCAGTTTGTGGATAACAGTGTGCAAAAGTGATTCGGCGAACGCTCACGCTTTGACCGCGACGATGCCCTCAATCTCGACCGAGATCTGGTTCGGCAGCATCACATGGCCGACGGCGGAGCGGGCATGGCGGCCGGCCTCGCCGAACACCTCGACGAACAGGTCGGAGCAGCCATTGATGACTTTCGGCGAGTCGTTGAAATCCGGCGTGGCGTTGACCATGCCGAGGAGCTTGACGATGAAGTCGACGCGGTCGAGCGAGCCAAGCGCGTCATGCATGGCCGCGAGCAGTCCGAGGCCGACCAGCCTGGCGCGCCGGTAGCCCTCCTCGATGCTGACGTCGGCGCCGAGCTTGCCGGTCAGATGGACCCCGTTCTCGCGCGGACCCTGGCCGGCGAGGTAGAGGATATTGCCGGCGAGCCGGTATGGCAGGTAATTGGCGACCGGCTTTGGCAGCGGCGGCAGCACAATGCCGAGTTCCTTCAATCGCGCTTCCGCACCCATGAACTTCTCCTTCTGTCGCGCCCCCTCACAGCTTGACGCGCAAGCGTTCGCCAGCTCGCCGACGATACCGCGCCGGAACACCAGAACGCAGACGACGAAAATCGCGCCCTGGATCACCAGCACCCATTGGCCGAACGGCGCGAGATAGTTCTCCAGCGCGACGATGAAGAAGGCGCCGACGACCGGCCCGAAGATCGTGCCGAGCCCGCCGACCAGCGTCATCAGCACCACCTCGCCCGACATGGTCCAGTGCACGTCGGTCAGCGAGGCGAGCTGAAACACCAAAGCCTTCACCGATCCGGCCAGCCCGGCCAGCGTCGCCGACAGCACGAAGGCGACGAGCTTGTAGCGGTCGGTGCTGTAGCCGAGCGAAATGGCGCGCTGCTCGTTCTCGCGGATCGCCTTGAGCACTTCGCCGAACGGCGAATTGATAATCCGATAGATCAGGAAAAAGGCGGCGAGCACGACGACGAGAACGAACACATACATCGTCATTTCGTTGTTGAGATCGAACACGCCGAACAGACGGCCGCGCGGCACCGCCTGGATGCCGTCCTCGCCGCCGGTCAGTTTTACCCGCAGCGCGACCAGATACATCATCTGCGCCAGCGCCAGCGTGATCATGGCGAAATAGATGCCCTGGCGGCGAATGGCGAGCGCCGCCGGCGATGACGCCGAGCACCGCCGCCGTCGCCGTGCCGATCAGTACCGCGAATTCCGGCGGCAAGCCCCAGGACTTGGCGGCATAGGCGCAGAGATAGCCGGCCCAGCCGAAATAGAGCGCATGGCCGAACGAAACGAGCCCGACATAGCCGATCAGAAGATTGAAGGCGCAGGCGAACAGCGCAAAGCACAGCGCCTTCATCAGGAAGACCGGATAGAGCACGAACGGCGCCGCGACCAGAAACACGACCATGACCGCGGCGGCGACCGCTTCGCTCCAGGCGTCTCGCGGTGAACGGCGATGCACGGCGCGGCGGCGGTCGAGGCCATCATGCGCTCCGTCCGAACAGGCCGGCCGGCCGAACCAGCAGCACGACGATCATGATGGCGAAGATCACCGTGTTCGATGCTTCCGGAAAGAACACCTTGGTCAGTCCCTCGACGATGCCGAGCGCGAAGCCGGTGACGATCGCGCCCATGATCGAGCCCATGCCGCCGATCACCACGACCGCGAACACCACGATGATGAGGTCGGAGCCCATCTGCGGCGAGACATTGTAGATCGGCGCCGCCATGACGCCGGCGAGCGCGGCAAGCCCCACGCCGAAACCATAGGTCAGCGTCACCATGCGCGGCACGTTGATGCCGAAGGCGCGCACCAGCGTCGGATTTTCCGTCGCGGCGCGCAGATAGGAGCCAAGCCGCGTGCGCTCGATCGCGAACCAGGTGGCGAAGCACACGACGAGCGAAAAGACGATCACCCAGGCGCGATAATTGGGCAGGAACATGAAGCCGAGATTGTGGCCGCCTTGCAGCGCATCCGGGCACCGCATAGGGCTGGCCCGACGAGCCGTAATAGTTGCGGAACAGGCCTTCGATGATGAGCGCCAAGCCGAAGGTCAGAATGAGACCGTAGAGGTGATCGAGCTCTTGCAGGCGCTGGAGAAACAGCCGCTCGATGACGATCGCCGAGCGCGCCGATCACAATCGGCACGATGACGAGCGCCGCCCAATAATTGATGCCGAGATATTGCAGCAGCAGATAGGCGGTGAACGCGCCCATCATGTACTGCGCGCCGTGCGTGAAATTGATGATGTTGAGCATGCCGAAGATGACGGCAAGCCCGAGGCTCAACAGCGCGTAGAACGAGCCGTTGATCAGGCCGAGCAAGCAATTGCCCGAACAGCGCCTGCGACGGAATGCCGAAAATCTCGAACATCAACACCGGCCCGAAAAAGCTCTCCCCGCGACGATGCGGGGAGAGGCATATACGCATCAGTTGCTGGTCACCAGCGGACAGTTGCCGTCTTTGAGCGGCCGGAACGCCTCGTCCGCCGGAATGGTGGCGCGCAGCTTGTAGTCGTCGCCCGCATATTTCGATTCCTCCGGCTTCTTCACCTCGAACAGATAGGCCGGGTGGATTTTCGGCCATCGGCGCGAACGATGCCCTTGCCGAACAGCGGATCGTCGGTCGGCATTTCCTTCATCTTGGCGACCACGACCTTGCCGTCGGCGGCGCTCTTGACGCGCGGCAACCGCCTTCAGGTAATGCGTGACCGCCGAATAGACGCCGGCCTGCACCATGGTCGGGAATTTTCCCGGATGCTCGACCTGCCAGCGCTTGGTCCAGGCGCGGTTGGCGTCGGTCATGTCCCAATACCAGGTCGAGGTCAGAACCAGTCCTTGCGCCGTCTTCAAGCCGAGCGAATTGACGTCGCTGATGAACACCAGCAAGCCGGCAAATTGCTGGCCGCCCGCCGTGATGCCGAACTCGGCGCCCTGCTTGATCGCGTTGATGGTATCGCCGCCGGCGTTGGCGAGGCCGATGATCTTCGCTTTCGACGCCTGCGCCTGCAGCAGATAGGACGAGAAGTCGCTGGTGTTGAGCGGATGGGCCACGCTGCCCAGCACTTTGCCGCCATTCGCCAGAACGACGGCCGTCGTGTCGCGTTCGAGCGCATGTCCGAAGGCATAGTCGGAGGTGATAAAGAACCAGGTATCGCCGCCGGTTTTCACCAGCGCTTTGCCCGTGCCGTTGGCCAGCATCCAGGTGTCGTAGGTCCAGTGCACGGTGTCGGGCGAGCATTTCGGTCCGGTCAGGTCGGAAGATGCCGCGCCGGAGACCATGAACACTTTGTTCTTCTCGCGCGCCACCTCATTGACTGCGAGCGCAACGCCGGAATTCGGCACATCGACGATCATGTCGACCTGGTCGACGTCAAACCATTGCCGCGCGAGGTTGGCGCCGACGTCCGGCTTGTTCTGCATGTCGCCGCTGACGATCTCGACCTTCAGGCCATGCGCGGCCGGATTGAAATCCTGCACCGCCAGTTTTGCGGCGGTGACCGATCCGGGACCGCCGCAAGTCGGCATAGAGGCCCGACATATCGCTCATCACGCCGATCTTGACCTTGGTCTCTTGCGCCTGCGCCGCCGTCGTCAGCAACGCCGCCGCCGCAAATGCCACAGTGGCTACGAATTTCATTGCTACCTCCCTTTGCGGCCGCTTCGGCCTGTTTCTCGTCTATATCAACCTTCCGAGACGTTCGCCCATCAGTTGCCGCGTCACCATCGGACAGTTGTCGTCCTTCATCGGCCGGAACGCCTCATCCGCCGGAATGGTCGCTCGGAGCTTGTAGTCGTCGCCCGGATATTTCGATTCCTTCGGGCGACTTCACCTCGAACAGATAGGCCGGGTGGATGGTGCGGCCGTCGGCGCGGACCATGCCCTTGCCGAACACCGGATCGTCGGTCGGCATTTCCTTCATCTTGGCGACCACGGCCTTGCCGTCGGCGGCGCTTTTGAGCGCGGCGATCGCCTTGAGGTAATGCAAGATCGCCGCGTAGACGCCGGCCTGGTTCATGTTCGGGAATTTGCCCGGCCGCTCGGCCTGCCAGCGCTTGCCCAGGCGCGGGTGCCGTCGTTCATGTCCCAATAGAAGGTCTCGGTGAGAACCAGGCCCTGCGCGACCTTGAGCCCGACCGCTTCGACGTCGCCGATATAGAACAACAGCGCGGCAAAATGCTGGCCACCGGCGGTGATGCCGAATTCGGCGCCTTGCTTGATCGAGTTGATGGTGTCGCCGCCGGCATTGGCGAGCCCGATGATCTTCGCCTTCGACTGCTGCGCCTGCAGCAGGAACGACGAGAAGTCCTGGTTGTTGAGCGGATGGCCACGCTGCCGAGCACCTTGCCGCCATTGGCGAGGACGACCGCGGTGGCGTCGCGTTCGAGCGCGTGGCCGAACGCATAATCGGCGGTGAGGAAAAACCAGGTGTCGCCGCCGGTCTTCACCAGCGCGCCGGCGGTGCCGTGGGCGAGCATCCAGGTGTCGTAGGTCCAGTGCACGGTGTTGGGCGAGCATTTCGGTCCGGTGAGATCGGAGATCGCCGCGCCGGAGACCAGCAAAACCTTGTTCTTCTCGCGCGTCACCTCGTTGACGGCAAGCGCCACGCCGGAATTCGGCACGTCGACGATGGCGTCGACGCCGTCGACGTCGAACCATTGCCGCGCAATGTTGGAGCCGATGTCCGGCTTGTTCTGATGATCGGCGCTGACGAGATCGACCTTCATGCCGTGAGCGGCGGGATTGAAATCCTGCAATCGCCATTTTGGCGGCGGCGACCGAGCCCGCGCCGGTGTCGTCGGCATAGAGGCTCGACATGTCGGTGAGCACGCCGATCTTGACGTTGACGTCTGTGCCTGCGCCGCCGTCGCGATCAATGCGGCGGCGGCAAATGCCATAGCTGGCTGCGAATTTCATCACACCTCCCTCTGTGCGGGCCTTTATCGCCCTCCCTGCGGTTATATCAAACTCCGAGATAGTCGTGCAGCTTTTCCATATTGGCCTTTAGTTCGGGGGTCGAAAACTCGTCGACGATGCGGCCATGTTCCATGACGTAGTGACGGTCGGCGACCGTGGCGGCGAAATGGAAATTCTGCTCGACCAAGAGAATGGTAAAGCCCTGCGCCTTGAGCATGCCGATGGTCTGCCGGATCTGCTGGATGATGACCGGCGCCAGTCCTTCGGTCGGCTCGTCGAGCAGCAACAGCCGGGCGCCGGTGCGCAGGATACGGCGCGATCGCCAGCATCTGCTGCTCGCCGCCGGACAATTTGGTGCCCTGACTGCCAAGACGTTCGCGCAAATTGGGAAACAGCGCGAAGATGCGGTCGAGATCGAGCCCGCCCGGGCCGCACCTGCGGCGGCAGCAGCAGATTTTCCCGCACGTCGAGGCTTGCGAAGATACCGCGATCTTCCGGGCAGAAGGCGATGCCGGTGCGCGCGATCGCGTCCGACGGCATGCCGATCAGCTCGCGGCCTTCGAAGCGCACCGAGCCGCTGCGTCTGCTCGACGATGCCCATGATCGATTTCAGCGTCGTGGTCTTGCCGACGCCGTTGCGGCCAAGCAGCGTCACCACCTCGCCCGACCTGCACGCTCGAAAGTGACGCCGTGCAGAATGTGGGACTCGCCATACCAGGCTTCGAGCCCCTTCACGGCGAGCATGGCGCGGCGCGGCTTTCAGGCATGGCCGGTCCCGAGATAGGCTTCGCGCACCGCGGGATCGGCCGACACGGTCTGCATAATCGCCCTCGGCGAGAACCTGGCCGCGGGTCAGCACCGTGATGCGGTCGCACAGATCGGCGACGACGCTGAGATTATGCTCGACCATCAGTACGGTGCGCGTCGCCGCGACGGATTTGATCAGCGCGCTGATGCGCTTGATGTCTTCGTGTCCCATGCCGGCCATCGGCTCGTCGAGCAGCAGCAGTGCCGGATCGAGCGCGAGCGTCGTGGCAATCTCCAGCGCGCGCTTGTGGCCATAGGGCAATTCGACCGCCAGCGCATTGGCGATAGGCGCTCAAGCCCGACATCGGCGATGAGCGCCATGGCGCGCTCGTCGAGCCCATGCAGCACGCGCTTCGACCGCCAGAAATCGAACGAGCCGCCGCGCCGGCGCTGCAGCGCGATGCGCACGTTCTCGAGCACGGTGAGATGCGGAAACACCGCCGAAATCTGAAACGAGCGCACCAGCCCGAGCCGCGCCACGTCCGCCGGCTTGAGCGCGGTGATATCGCGGCCGTCGAACACGATGCGGCCGCGCGTCGGGCTCAGGAACTTGCTCAACAGGTTGAAGCAGGTGGTCTTGCCGGCGCCATTCGGCCCGATCATGGCATGAATGCTGCCGCGCGCGACGCGCAGATTGACCGCGCGCACCGCGACGAAGCCGGCAAAATCCTTGGTCAGATCTTCCGTTTCGAGAACCGTATCGCCACGCACAACTTTCCCCCACGGCGCCATTCTCCGCGTGTTCGGCGCAGGCGTAAAGGGGACAAGAGCGCGCGGCGTTGCCGCACGCTTACGGCACTCGATCACGAGGGGCTTGAAAAGTGTGACCCGCCCGGTGGGGACGTGACCGGGCGGGTCGGAAAAATCGGCGCTGGCGTCAGGGGAGAAGCGCGCCGATGGCGGCTTGATTGCGCCACCACCTATTGGTCGCCGCGGCCAGCGGGAAAGGTTCAACGAGAATATAACCGGTGCGCTGCCAATGGATAGCCGGCAAGCCCGTCGCAGCAATGCGATGGCGATCACGCGCCGCTGCTCGGACGCCTACTCGCTCGGCTCGGCGGATTCGACGACATGGTCCTGCCGCATCCGCTGCGACGATCTTGCCGAGCTCCTCCTTGGCGAGGCGCGTCATCGCGATGCCTGACCCGATAAAGCCCGCCCGGCGTCGGGCCGTCGACCAGAGTCGCCTGATAGTTTTGCAGGAAATTGGTGATTTCGGCGGCGCTCGCCTGGCGCGCGAAGCGCACCATCGGCGAAAGTGCCGTGACGCTGCTCGGCGCCAAGGCATCGCCTGCGGAACAGCGCCTTCGGCGGTTTGGTGAAAACGTCGACGAGCATGACCGCCTGCAACGCGATAGCGAGCGTCGCGAATGACGCCGCCACCGCCAAGGTGCGCGGCGAAAGATTGGCGAAGAAGCCGGTCAGCCAGCCTGCGGCGCCGCCCGGCCCGCTTGCGCGCCGCGTCCGCCTCGGCGTCGATCGCCGCCATCAGCCGGTCGGCGACGCGCGGCGTCGGTGCGCCGAGCGTTTCGTTGAGATGAATGGTCTCGGCGAGCTCTTCGCGGACGAGATCGACCTGGCGCGCAAGATCCGGCGATCGTCTCGCGCAACGCCGCCTCGACGCGCTGACGGTCGCGGCGGCGCAGCGTGCCGGCCACATACCACGGCAGCAGCGCCTCGATCTCGGTCGGTTCGATGTCGCGTGCCGGTTCGCGCACTTGTCGTTTAGCGTCATGGCCAACCTCGATCGATTCCCGCCACCTTGCACAACTCTCCCAAGTTTCTTGCGCGCGTAGAACATTCGTGTCTTTACCGTGTTCTCCGGAATGCCAACGATCTGTGCGACCTCCTCCACCGATTTCTCGTGGTAGTAGACGAGATCGATAATCTCCCGGTGGTCAGGTGAAAGCGCGGCGAGGCACTTGCGCAATTTCTCGCCCTTATCGAGCTTTGTGACAGCAAGCTCCGGATCATCCGAAGGTTCCTCGATCGATTCCGCCGTTTCGTCGTCCAGTCCGTCCTCGCGCCGCTTGCGCATCAGCGACAGCGCCTTGAAACGCGCGATGGCGATGAGCCAAGTCGAAACCGCGCTTCTGCCTTCAAATCGGTTGGCCTGGCGCCACACGTCCAGGAACACATCGCCGATGACGTCTTCCGCCGCCATCTCGTCGCGCAACAGACGCAGCACGAAGCGATAGACCCGCACATGGTGCCGCGCGAAGAGCACCTGCATCGCGAGCCGGTCGCCCCGCGCGATACGGCCGATCAGCGTTTCGTCCGCCGGTGCCTGCATCGCCATAAGGTCGGCTCATGGATTGGTCGCGGTTCGTGACGGCCGGGTTCAAATGCCCGTGAGTATATTTTGATGCTGCGCTGCACGTGCCTAGAAGGAAATTTCTCGTTTCCTCATAGGCTTAGACGCCCGCGCGGGCAGCCAGCCCCGCCCGCACGCCAAAATGCCCGCAAACCGCAGCCCGGCGCAAGCACATTGGCCG
Organism: uncultured Alphaproteobacteria bacterium; assembly: GCA_963743395.1. GTDB lineage: Bacteria > Pseudomonadota > Alphaproteobacteria > Rhizobiales > Xanthobacteraceae > BOG-931. The sequence continues at coordinate 358,326 of CAVUPV010000013.1, read as the reverse complement.
GATGACCTTGCGGCTATGCGCGACCCCGGATGGATCGCTTCGAGCGGCTTTTCCTCGAGCAGGATCACGGCGAGAAACGACACCGCCAGCGTGCCGGCGATGGCCAAAAAGACCGTCGCGAAGGCTTGCCGCCGACGCGCCGCCTAAAAACGCCTGGCTGAGAGTGCCCGCGCGGCGCCCCAACCGGCGCCTTGGCGAGCACGACGGCGCCGAACACCGCGATCAGGATCGTGCCGCATCAGCGTGCGGGCGAAATTCATGGTGCCGAGGGCGGCGCCGAGATTGTGAATATGCACGGTGTTCTGCAGCGCCACTTGCGTCAGCGGCGCGGTCGGCCCAAAGCCGATGCCGATCAGAAACAGAATGATCTCGAATTTCGCCGTCGTCATAGTGCCGGCCGAGAGCGCGAGCACGACAACCGCGCCGACGCCGATAACGAGAAAGCAGAGCGGCAAGAGCTTGTAACGCCGAACCCGTCCGAGCAGCTGGCTGGAAAAGCCGGCGCTCACATTGAGCGTGACCATCAGAATCATCATGCTCAGTCCTGCCGAGGTCGGCGACCAGCCGAGCGCGCTCTGCAGATACATCGGCAGAAAGATGTTGAGGCCGATGATCGCGCCCCAGCCGAACGAATGCGCGGCGATCGCGAGCCGCGACGTGGGATCGGACAGGATCGCGATCGGGATCAGCGGCTCAGCCGCTGTGAGAAGCCGCGCGACAAAGCCGGTGCCGAGGACTAGCGCGCAAGCGAGCAGTCCAAGGACCGGCGGCGACAGCCATGGATAACGCACGCCGCCGAGATTAAGCGCGAGCATGAACGACGAGCTCGCCGCCATGATCAGCAACGCGCCGGCAACGTCGAGCCGATGCGGCCGCTGATGGCGCGGCAGCCGCCGCAGCATGGTGAGCGCGAGAAGAACAGCGACGACGCAAAGCGGAAAATTCCACAAGAAGATGAGTTGCCAATAAAGATGCTGGGAAATCCAGCCGCCCAGCGCTGGGCCGCAGCCGCCCGCGGTCGTGAAGGCAATGGAGAAGTAGGTGTAATACTTGCCACGATCCTTCGGCGCCGCGATATCGCCGAGGATCATATTGGCGGTCACCGTCAATCCGCCGGCGCCGCAACCTTGAATGACGCGGCCGCAGATCAGCATCAGCATGGTCGGCGACGCGGCGCATACCAGCGAGCCGGTCATGTAGATGCTCAATCCGATCAGCATCGCCGCGCGCCGGCCGTGAATATCGGCGAACTTGCCGTAGAGCGGGGTGAGCGCAGTCGAGGCGATCAGGAAAGCCGTGATCAGCCACGGCAGATTGTGCACTTCGCCGAGACTGCGGCCGATGGTCGGCAACGCGCTGGCCAGGATCGACTGATCGACCGAGCCGAGGAACACCGGGAGCATCATGCTGATGACGATCAGCCGCTTTTCCCGGTGCGTCAGCGGCTCCGCATCGGCCCGGTTCGCGGCTGCGCGAGCGCCAGGCGCGGCAAAGCTTGGGGCGCCGTTGTTGACGGCAATCACTCCCCCTTGCGCCTCCCCCTGAAACCCCGCGGCGCTTGCACCGCGCTCGTCATTCATGCGGCAAACCTACGCTGCGATCAGGCCCGCAGCGCTCCCCGGCGGAACGAGCAATACCGGCAAAGACGGCGAATGTCATTTGCCGATTGCGGCAGACGGCCCCGCGCCCGCGCATGGCTGATCCAACCGGATGCCACGCGGGACAACATCGGCTATAGTGTCGGCGACCGCCGCTGCGCCGTAAGCGCATCGCGGCGTTTCGGAACGCGCTTCCGAAGCCGTCGGCTCCAACATCGAGAATGCAACCGCCGGCGCGGCCCTGCCGCGCTGCAAGCATTTATTGAAGGACGGCCATGAAACTCAGCGCACGCAATCAGTTCAAAGGCAAAATATTGGAAGTGAAAAAGGGCGCGACCACCGCGCATGTACGCCTCGAAATCGCCCCCGGCATCAGTCATCACCTCCTCGATCACCAATGAAGCGGTCGACGAACTCGGCTTGAAGGTCGGCGGCACCGCTACCGCGGTCATCAAGGCATCGAGCGTCATGATCGCGGTCGACTAGAGCATGCAAATAAAAGGCTTCACCGTGAGATTGTTGCTTATTGCGCTTGCCGCCTGTTCGATCGCCGCGCCGTGCCTGGCCCAAGAGCCGGTCGGCTGCGACAAATTCAAATGGCCGCTCGACAAGGAGCGAGCGACGCTCAACGGCACGGATTTGCCGAAGGTCGCATCCGGCGATCGGACGAGTTGGCCGGTTCCCTTCGCCACAACTGTCGCCCTCGTTCCATTCGCCGACGCCAAATTGCCGATGCCGCCGGAACGCGCGCCGAAATCGCCCGTGTCCTTTGCCGGCTTCGTCCAGGTGCCCGCACCGTCGAAGGCCGGCACCTACAAGATCACCCTGTCGTCCGAAGGCTGGATCGACGTTATCCAGAACGGTCAGTTCGTGAAATCGGTCGCGTTTAGCGGCGCGACCGGCTGCGACGGTGTCCGCAAAAGCGTGAAATTCGATCTGGCGGCGCAGCCGTTCACGATCGAACTCAGCGGCGTGCCGGCCGACTCGATCCGGATCGCGGTCAGCGGCGACTAGCCCGGCGGCGTTTATAAGATCATATCCGGCCAGCTAGCGGACACTCCACTAACTGAAACCGTCTTCGCATGAACCGATGAGGGAGACATCATGTCGTTGCTCGCTATTCACGTTGCACTCAGCTTGATCGAGATTCCGGTCGGCTTTGCTGTCATCTACGGCCTGTTGCACGCAAGCGCATGGCGCACTGGACTGCTTTGTTCCGCGCTGGCAATTTTGACCAGCCTCACCGGATTTCCGCTGGCGCCGTTCGGCTTCGATCCGCCGCGCGCCTCGGCGTCCTCCGCTGGCGTTGTCGGCCACCGCGATCATCGCGCTCTATGCGTTCGGCCTGCGCGGTGCGTGGCGCTGGATTTTCGCCATCACCGCCATAGCTGCGCTCTATTTGGACGTCTTCGTCGCCGTCTTTCAGGCATTTTTGAAAGTCCCGAGCGTGCACGACCTGGCGCCGACCCAATTCGGAGCCGCCAGTTCGCCATCGCGCAGGGCGTCGCTGCTCCTGATCTTCGTCGGGCTCGGCATCTTCTCGATCCGACGCTTCCACCCCGCCCGACCTGACGAGAGCCGGTGGCCGATTATTTACTGCGTGAGCGTATTGGCGACCTTGAAGCTCGCCTCGGTCTTGCCCTTGATCTCGTCGAGCGTCACGTCGGGCGCAAGCTCGATGAGCGTGAGGCCGCCGCCGGTGCCGATCGAGCGTGAACACGCCGAGATCGGTGATCACCATGTCGACGACGCCGGCGCCGGTGAGCGGCAGCTTGCAGCGCTGCTTGAGCTTCGAGTTCGTCCTTGGCCGAGTGCTCCATGACGACGACGACTTTCTTGACGCCGCCGACCAGGTCCATGGCGCCGCCCATGCCCTTGACCATTTTGCCGGGGATCATCCAGTTGGCGAGGTCGCCGTTCTCCGCGACCTGCATGGCGCCGAGGATGGCGATGTTGATGTGGCCGCCGCGGATCATGGCGAAAGAATCCGCCGAATTGAAATAGCTCGTGGTCGGCAGCTCGGTGACGGTCTGCTTGCCGGCATTGATGAGGTCGGGATCTTCGTCGCCCTCGAACGGAAACGGGCCGGTGCCGAGCATGCCGTTCTCGGACTGCAGCTGCACGCTCATTCCCTTCGGAATGTAATTCGACACCAGCGTCGGAATGCCGATGCCGAGATTGACGTAAAAACCGTCTTCCAGCTCTTTGGCGGCGCGTTCCGCCATCTGATCGCGGGTCCATGGCATGGCTATGCTCGCTTGCGCACTGTGCGCTGTTCGATGTGTTTCATCGCATTCGGAACGTGGACGATACGCTGCACGTAGATGCCCGGCGTGATGATGTGATCGGGATCGATCTTGCCCGGCTCACCAGGTTCTCGACCTCGGCCACGGTGACCTTGCCGGCGGTCGCCATCGGCGGATTAAAGTTGCGCGCGGTCTTGCGGTAAACGAGATTGCCCTCGGTGTCGGCGAGCCAGGCGTGGACGATCGACAGGTCGGCGACGAGGCCGCGCTCCATGACATAGCGCTCGCCGTCGAATTCCCGCTCGTCCTTGCCCTCCGCGATCTTGGTGCCGACCCCGGTCTTGGTGAAGAAGGCCGGGATGCCGGCGCCGCCGGCGCGGATGCGCTCGGCCAGCGTGCCCTGCGGATTGAACTCGATCTCGAGCTCGCCGGCGAGGAATTGGTTCATGAAGGTTTTGTTCTCCCCCACGTAGGAGGAGATCATCTTCTTGATCTGCCTGGTGTCGAGCAGGACGCCGAGGCCGATGCCGTCGATGCCGCAATTATTGGAGACGACGGTCAGGTTTTTCACGCCGGAGTCGCGGATCGCAAGGATCAGACTTTCCGGGATGCCGCACAGGCCGAAGCCGCCGGCCATGATGGTCATGCCATCCTTAAGCAACCCGGCCAACGCGGATCGTGCGTCCGCATAGACCTTGTTCATGACGCTCCATTTCCCCCGACAGGCCGATACCCTACGCATAACGGGACCGGCGGAAAGGTTCAACCGCTCGGAGGATAGGAGTATGTGGTGACGATCGGCAGCTGGATCTGGGGGTGCGGATAGTAATTCCACGCCACGTACATCGCGGCGAACAGGATGGCGGCGATCAGTGCGCCGCCGACGCGATTGCGAAACGAAATAAGGCTGCCCAGCAGTGCGGCGACGAATGCAAACCCCGCCATCAACGCGACGTAGATCCAATTCACGGTCGACAGGTCGATAGGCATCGTTTGCTCCCTGCAAAACAGCCTGCCTCGCCAGTCTTAGCCGAGTCCGCCGCGTTGCGCGACACCGTGGCGGCCTTCGCACAAGAAGATATAAGGCGTCCGCAACCCGCTCCGTGACATCGCCCCGGCGCGGCGCCGCTCCGTTCCTCATGACCAATCTGCTTATTCTGCTGACGCTGCCGGAAACGGTCCGCAACCAATACCGCGACCGGCTGCGAGCGCGCTTTCCCGAACTCACGATCAACCTGGTCGATCATCATTCCAAGGTCGGCCCGCATATCGCCGACGCCGACGTGCTTCTGACCTTCGCGCCGATGCTGTCCAGCCAAGGTCCTGGAACAGGCGACCGCCTGAAATGGGTTCAGGCGCTCGGCACCGGCGTCGACAACCTCATCGACCAGGCGACGCTGCGCAAGGACGTGATCGTCACCAACATTCGCGGCATCCACGGCCCGCCGGTATCGGAGGCCGCCATCGGCGCCATGCTGGCGCTGGCCCGCGACCTGCCGCGCGCGGTGCGCGCCCAGGACGAGCGGCAGTGGCGGCGCTTTCCGGCGCAGCTCCTGCACAACAAGACGGTCGGGATTTTCGGCATCGGCGTCATCGCCGAAGCGCTGGCGCCGAAATGCAAGGCGTTCGGCATGCGCGTCGTCGGCGTCAGTTCGGCGCCGCGCCCGGTCGCCGGTTTCGACCGCATGCATGCCCGCGACGAACTCTTGCAGGTCGTCGGCGAATTCGATTTCTTCGTGCTGCTGACGCCGCTGACCGCGGCGACCCGCAACAGCATCGACGCCAAGGTGTTCGCGGCGATGAAGCCGACGAGTTTTCTTGATCAATCTCGCGCGCGGCGGCGTGGTCGACGAACCGGCGCTGATCGAGGCGCTCGAACCGGCCGCATTGGCGGAGCCGCGCTCGACGTGTTCAACGAAGAACCGTTGCCGGCCGATCATCCGTTCTGGGCGATGCATAACGTCATCATCACCACGCACCAGGGCGGCTTCTGCGACGTCTATATCGATTACGCCTTGCCGACGGTCGAAGCCAATATGCGGTGCTTTCTCTCCGGCGACATTCGGCGGCATGATCAATGTCGTGCCGCATTAGGGGTAACGTGAAGATGGAACAGCTTTCGGAACGCCTGCAGACGCCGATCTCGACGGCCGAACTCGAACGGCGCTGGGCCGCGGTGCGCGCCGCCATGGAGCGCGACAAGATCGACGTGCTGCTGATGCAGAACAACAACGACCATATGGGCGGCTACGTCAAATATTTCACCGATCTGCCGGCGACCAACGGCTATCCGCTGACCGTGGTGTTTCCGCGCGACGATCTGATGACGCTGGTCAGCCAGGGCCCGTTCGGCGGCGTCCACAATCTCAACGGCAACAGCGACGGCGTGCGCCGCGGCGTCAAGCAATGGTTCACCACGCCAAGCTACGCCTCCTGCAATTATACGGCGAGCTACGACCCCGAGCTCGCCGCCAAGGCGCTGGCGCCCTATGCCGGCGGCACGATCGGCCTGGTCGGCACCTATCAGATGTCGTTCGCGCTGGTCGATTATCTGCAGAAGGGCCGCTTCTCCAACACCCGTTTCGTCGACGCCTCCGACCTGGTCGACCCATCAAGGTGATCAAGAGCGCCGAGGAGCAGGACCTGGTCCGGCGCGCCGCCGCCATGCAGGACGGCGCCATGCGTGCCGCGTTCGCCGCCGTCGAGCCCGGCATGCGCGACCGCGACATCGCCGCGATCGCGCAATGCTACAGCCAGCGCCACGGCAGCGAGAACGGCATCTATCTGTGCGCGTCGATGCCGGCGGACAAGCCGGCGCAGTTCAGCCAGCGCCACTACCAGAACCGCGTCATCAAGGAAGGCGACACCATCGCGCTTCTGGTCGAGGATTCCGGTCCCGGCGGCATGTACACCGAGCTTGGCCGCACCTGCGTGGTCGGCAAGGCGTCGGCGGAACTCAAGGACGAATTCGCCTTCGCGCTCGAAGCGCGCAAATTCAATCTCGGCCTGCTCAAGCCCGGCGCGCCGTGCAAGGACGTGTTTGCGGCCTATAACGATTTCATGCGCAAGAACGGCCGGCCGGAAGAGAAGCGGCTGCACTGCCACGGCCAGGGCTACGATCTGGTCGAGCGGCCGCTCATCCGCAACGACGAGCCGATGACGATCGCAAAGGACATGAACATCGTCGTGCATCCGACCTATATCCGCGGCCACGTGCTGTCCTGGGTGTGCGACAATTATCTGATCGGGCCGGACGGCCCGGGCGAACGGCTGCACCGTTTCCCGAAGTCATCACCGAGCTCGGCTAAGGTTAACGCCGGCCGTCTTTTCTCCGCTGTTTGCGCCGAAAAATCCGCAATTGCGTCACCGTGAGGTCACGCCGCCTGTGCCGTATGCGCGCCGTATTCGCAACGGAGGACGCAATGCAGCGTATTCGCATTGTCTCTGCAAGTGTGCTGACGGCGCTCGCGGTCGCGCTCGTCATCGGCGGCGCGAGCGCGCGGGCCGCGACGAGCGATCCATCGGAAAAAACGCCGGCACTGCTTGCGGGTCTCAAACCGCCGCACGATGCGGTTCTCAAACCGCCGCGTCAATCGAATGCCCGATCGAAGGCGAGCGTTCACGCCGCCAATCGCGGCAAGAAACATATCAAGATCGCGGCTGCGCACGCGCCCAAACCGCACGCGCGAACCGATACAGCGGCGCCGGATGCATGGCCGGTATCACCGCGCCGTGGTTGCGGCCGACACCGCGGCTGCATCGCCGGCGGAAACCCTGCCGCCCGACAACGCGCCCGCGCCAAATGAGGTCGTGGTCGGCGGACAGACCGTGCAAGTCGCCGCGCCGGATCAGGTCAACGCCATCGATCTTGCCGCCGGCGACAAACTTGAAGAAGCACCGGCGGCGGCGACCGCCCGACCGGGCCGACGTGGCGCCTGCCGCCCGCGGCGCAATCCGTGCTCGCCGCGCCTGTGGCTACCCAAGCAAGCCAAAGCGCCGTCGGCAAAGCCTCATGGATCGCGCAGGCCATGGCCGCGCTCGGCGGCGCGATCGTCGCCGGAGCAGTCGCCTGGTTCCTGATCGGCTCCGGGCCGGTGCGAATCTACAGCTAGCTACGAAATCACGCCGCGCGCATCGCGCCTTTCGCTTTGAGCGTGTTGAAGAGGTCGAAGGCCTCTTTCGGCTTCATGTTCTTGTGCACGACGGCCGCCACCGCGGCGATCATGGCTTTGGGCGCGTCGGATTGGAAAATATTGCGGCCCATATCGACGCCCGAGGCGCCCTGCTGCACGGCGTTATAGGCCATGGTCAGCGCGTCGAGTTCGGGCAGCTTTTTGCCGCCGGCCATGACGATCGGCACCGGGCATGACGCCGTGATGGTCTCAAACCCTTCGTCGACGTAATAGGTCTTCACATATTGCGCGCCGAGCTCGGCGATGATGCGGCAGGCGAGCCGGAAATATTTGGCGTCGCGCACCATATTTTTGCCGACCGCGGTGATGCCCATGACCGGAACGCCGGCGCGCAAGCCGGCGTCGACGAGCCTCGTCATATTGTGGACCGAGCGCGTTTCGTGCTCGCCGCCGATGAAGACCTGAATGCCGACGCCGGCGGCGTTGAGCCGGATGGCGTCGTCCATGTCCATCGCGATCTGCTCGTCGGAAAGTTCTTCGCGCAGAATGCTGGGGCCGCCGCTGGCGCGCAGCACCATCGGCTTGCCGCACTCGGCCGGAATAACGGTGCGCAAAATGCCGCGCGTGCAGAACAGCGCGTCGCAGGACGGCAACAGCGGCACGATGGAAAGGTCGATGCGCTCGAGGCCGGTGGTCGGACCCTGGAAATAGCCGTGGTCGATGGCCAGCATTACGGTGCGGCCCGATCCTGGATCGAACACCCGCGCCATGCGGTTCTTCATGCCCCAGTCGAGCTGGTGCGAGCCTTTAAGATAAAAGCCCGGCGTCTGCTGCGGCTGATCGAGCGAATAGCGTTCGCCTTCTTTGTCGGCTTCGGGCATGCGTCAGTCCCCGCGTGATGTTTGCAAGCGTCAGTGTTGCGGATTGGTGGACGGTTCTGGCGGCCGGTAAGTCGGGTTCAACGCGCAAAAACCGCGGTTGCCCACGACGACCGCCGGCGCGCAATCCTCGTTCGTTTCAAATTCGCAGTCCCAGTTCATGGAACCGGCGCCTTGATCGGTGACCGCGCACCATTTTTCGTTGCCATAGGCGTGGCTCGGCTTCGCACCCCAAGACAGGGCGGCCACCGACGCGGCCACGGCAAATGTCAGTGTGAGAATGTTGATTTTCACCGCGTCAGTTTAGGCGCCCAAGCCCGAAAAGCAACGTGAGGGCGGCGGCGGCGCACGGCGCGAAATCATCCAATTTTTCCTCGGCGGGGTGCCGTTTTGCCGCGTGCCGGTTCAGCGCCTCTTGGGGTTTATCCCCTTGAGGCACGTATTGGTAAAACGGGAACAAAGGATGACAGTTACCAAGTAACTTCTTGACTCAGCCAAGTACGCCCTTTAGCTAGGCTCCAGCACTTGGAGCCTTAACCATGTCTAACCTGCAAAAAATTGCGGAAGCCAAGAAAGCCAATATCCGTGCGGATGCCGAACGGAAAGTGGCCGAGATCGACCACGACATGGAGGAACTCGAACGCCTCACGTCAAAATATGGTCTTTCGGTAACCCCGCCGGCAGAGACTGCCTCTCCCGCGAAGCTGCAAAATCGGCAACGAGCCAACTAGCGAATTTCAATGGCAATCTGCTAACGGCGCCGTCTCAAAGCATCATCGCGCGCATTATGGCCGAGCACGAACAAGAAAACGCCAGCATCACCAAGCGTGCCCGCCTCGCCGCCTCCGCCTACATCCGCGAGAAAAAGAGGCCAGTTCCGCTAGCGGAACTGGATGAGGCACTCACGGCGAATGGAATCCAGTTCGAATCAGCGCTGCCGCGCAACACGCTAAGCGCCGTCCTTGGCCAGGACCCCAATCTATATTCTATATCGCGTGATCGCGGCTGGTGGCTCAAGGATCTAGGAGAACCACCAGAACCAATGCGTAGGAGAATTAAAAAATTCGGCCACAGGTGGTGCCTGTGGCCGCTAACTTCTTCCTGGTGGTTGGTGACCACTAACCTAGGCTCTTGCCGCACAAGAGCCGCAGACTTGGAGGTATTAAATGCGGTTCGACGACCGCATGTTACATAGTTAGCGGCGACCGGGGCCAAAAGGAGTAACCGCCCCGATGGTCCCGGTCACCGCGCTGCGCCTAGCACATAAGATTGAATTCGTCTAGATTCCACTAATGCTCACACTAACAAAAGCCTTAAAAACTGGCCAATTACGCGAGTTTATCGCGCAAGAGGAAGCTCGCGGTATCGGTCCTGTCGAACGCCAAAAGTTGACGACGCCATCAAGCGCCTCGCCACTACACCGCCGAAATCAAAAGGTCGAACATCGCGTTCGTCATCTGGCGGTGGTTCGCGCGGAAAGTAAATTCCTTCAGATAACGGTCCATATGTTTCCCGCGACACGTGGATATGCGTGCTGCGAACTGAATTTTTGAACAGCTTCCAGAACGACTTCGACGCTGTTTGTGTGGTGCCATTCGTCGCGGCGGTAGTTGTACTTGCGCCACTCGTACTTTGAATGGTTCACCGACTTATGCTCATAGCCCTTTCGGCTTGAGTAACTTGTAGAGATTGGCTTCGTCGGTAGAGACAAGCGATCCCTTCTCAATGTTTTCGTACACGAATGGGCGAATGGTTTCCTTCCTGAGATTCGGCACGGCCTTGGCAACGGTGCGACCGCCGCGCTCAACAATTCCAAGCACGATTGTCTTATTATCGCCCGCGCCGGGATTGCCGCCAGCGCGGTAACCACCGATGTAGGCTTCGTCAATTTCGACATGGCCTTTGAGCATTTCAAAGCCATCGGCTTTCGCCATGAGAGTGCGGATTTGCATGCCGATTTTCTGTAAGCGCACTTGTATGTCACGCCGAGCGTGCGCTGTAGCTCCTTGCCGCTCACGCCGTGGCGCGTCGTGACAAAAAGATAGATCGCATAGAACCACACGCGGAGAGGCGTGCGCGTGTCCTGGAAGACGGTTTCTGCGGTCGGGTGCACTTGCGCCCGACACTCAGCGCACGAATAGGCGCGGCGCCCAGTCAGCCTGTGGAATGTTCGGTATTTGCCGCACGCTTTGCACTCATGCCGCATGCCGAATCGGACTTCCATGATGTGGTCCAAGCAAGCGTCATCGTCCGGGAACCGAGCAAAAAACTCCCCGACCGTGAGCCTGCCAAGCTTTTGAAGTTGCGTATCTTTTGACATGACGACCTCTCAACTGTCGCCATATTAGGCCCTCCGAGTACGTGTGTCAAGGGGATAATCACGGCGCCTCTTGGCGGTGTTCCCTTTTTGTTCTAATATGTCCATCCAAAACATACCCCGAACATCTACAGGTCTGTCCAACGGGAAAAGAGAACCAAATGATTGAATTATCTAGGCTTTCTCTTTCTCCCCAACGAGCCGGCGTAATAGCGGAATTACGCCGCCTCATGTCCGGCGGCGAGGGAGCATGCCAAAACCCTGCCATTCGGACTTGCCGCGCTTGATTCCTGCCTGCCGCACGGCGGCCTCGCTGCCGGCGCGCTGCATGAAGTCGTGCCCCACAACGAAAGCACCATTGCCTCCGCCTTCGGCCTCATCGTGACGATTCTGTCGCGCCTGTCGCACGCCTATCCGATCGTCCTGGTGATGCCTCGCCACGCGTGGCGCCGACATGGCCGCGTATGCGGCCATGGCCTCAACACTCTCGGCTTTGATCCGGCGCGTCTCATCCTGATCGAGACGGCGCACCGCAAACAGACCTTGTGGGCTCTTGCCGAGGCGTTGCGTTCGGGCGCGCCAGCCGCCGTCGCCGGGATGATCGACAAGCTCGATCTGAAATTGAGCCAAAAGCTGCATCTCGCGGCCGGCGATTGCGGCCTTCCGCTTTTCTTGTTGCGGCCGGCCGCCACGCTGGAAGCCAGCGCTGCGGCAACGCGCTGGCGCGTCGGCACTGCTGCGGCGGCGCGCGACCGTTTCGGTCTTTACGGGCGCCCCCGATGGCATCTGCAGCTTGAACGCTGCCGCAACGGACGACCTGGCGAATGGGTAGTGGAGTACGATCATGTCGCGCATCGTTTCAGTTTGGCTGCCGCGCTGGCCGATCTATCGCTTTATCGCGGCGCAGGCGATCAATCCTTCCGGCAAGCCCGTCGAACCTGACCGGCCGTTCGCCCTTGCCGTTGCCGGCGCCGGCGGCCCGCGCGTCGCCGCCTTGAATGCAGCCGCGGAGGATGCCGGGCTCGCGATCGGCGAGCCAGTGGCCGACGCCCGGGCGAAAGCGAGTTTTTTGCAAGTACGCGACATCGATACGGCTGCCGACGATGCGGCGCTGCGGCGGCTGGCTCTGTGGGCGACGCGCTACACGCCAACAGCTTCGCCCTGGAACGAAAGCAATGGCGCCGACGGGTTTTTCCTCGACATCGAAGGCGCGGCGCATCTGTTCGGCGGCGAAGAGAGGCTGATCGCCGATCTTGCCGGCCGGCTTGAAAATTTCGGGCTCACGGCCCGTCTTGCCGTCGCCGGCACGCCAGGCATGGCCTGGGCTGCCTCACGCTTTCACACTGCGCGCTTGTGCGTTCTGCCGTCGGGCGCGGAAGCCGAAGCGCTGTCGCCGTTGCCGATCGAAGCGCTGCGGCTATCGGGCGAAACCCGCACGGCCCTGCGCCGGCTCGGCTTCAAAACCGTAGGCGCGCTGATCGACAAGCCGCGCGCGCTATTTGCCGCGCGTTTTGCCGCCGAACTTTTGCACCGTCTCGATCAGGCGCTCGGCGGCATTGACGAGCCGATCGTCCCGATCGTCGCGCCGCCGGTTTATCACAGCCTGCATTATTTCCTCGATCCGATCGTCACCCAACAAGCGATCGTCGCTCGCGCCGGCCGGCTCATGCAAAACCTCGTGCATGTGCTCACGCGCGACGATGTCGGCGCGCGGCGCTTGCGGCTTTGCCTTTATCGCGTCGACGGCGCTGTTGAGACGATCGAGATCGGATTGACGATGCCGACGCGCAGCGTTTCCCATGTGGTGCGGCTTATCGATCTCAAGCTCGAGGCGCTGGCGGCGCTGGACGATGCCGGTTTTGGCTTCGAGGCCATCGGCGTTGCCGTCACCCGGGCCGAACCGATGCCGGCGCGACAGACCGAATTCGTCACCGCGGCGGACGGCGATCGCACGGAACGTTGCGCCGCTCTGATCGACGCGCTGCGGCAACGTCTCGGCCCGCACAGCGTGCGGCGCTTCGCGCCCGTCGCCAGTCATCTCCCCGAACGCGCCGAAATGCTGCCGCCCATTGACGAAGTCGAAAGGCCCGCTTGGCCCGAGCCCGAGCAAGCGCGACCGCTCTTCCTGTTGCCGCAGGCCGAGCCGACCGAGGTCACCGCGCTTGTGCCCGACGGTCCACCGCGGCGTTTTTGCTGGCGCGGCGCAACCTATGACGTTGCCGGCGCGCAGGGCCCGGAACGCATCGGCGCCGAATGGTGGCGCGCACCTCCATCCTATCCTTCTCCGCTTGCGGGGGAGGGAAAGGGAGGAAGTCCGACGCGCGACTATTACCTGGTCGAGGATTTGGGCGGCCGCCGCTACTGGCTCTACCGCGAAGGCCTCTACGGACGCGAAACCGTGGCGGCACGCTGGTTCGTGCAAGGTTTGTTTGCGTGAGTATTTCATTCGTCATTCCGGGGCCGAGTGAAGCGAGGAGCCCGGAATCCATACTCCCAGCGCTGGAGTTATGGATTCCGGATTTGCCGCTTCGGGGCAATCCGGAATGACGGCGGAAAGGCATCCGATGCGCGCTTATGCCGAACTGGCCGTCACCACGAACTTCTCTTTTCTGCGCGGCGCTTCGCATCCGCAGGAAATGGTGGCGCGCGCCGATGAGGTCGGCCTCGCCGCCATCGGCATTGCCGACCGCAACTCTTTTGCCGGCGTGGTGCGGGCCTATGACGAAGCCAAAAACAGAAAAATAAAACTTCTGGTCGGCGTGCGGCTCGCAACCATCGACGATTTTGAAGTGCTGGCCTATCCGAGCGGTCGTGCGGCCTATGGCCGGCTGTGCCGCCTCATCACCGCGGGCAATCTCAAAACCAAAAAAGGCGAGTGCACTCTCACCTTCGCGGACATCCTCGATGCCAGCGAAGGCCAGATGCTGATTGCAATACCGCCGCTCGATCTGACCGCTCGCCCCCGCGAAAGCGGAGACCCCCGCTTATGCGGGAATGAGCGGTTTAGCGAACGCCTTTCCGCCTTGGCGCAGGCGGCGCCGGGCCGCACCTTCCTCGCCGGCGTGCATTATCATCGCGGCGACGAACCGCGCCGGCTCGGTCTATTGGCCGAACTCGGCGCCCGCGTGGCGGCGCCGCTCGTCGCCGTCAACGACGTTTTCTATCACGCGCCGGAACGCCGGCCGCTTGCCGACATGCTGACCTGCGTGCGCGAGAAATGCACGCTGCTTGAAGCGGGCCTGAAACTCACCGTCAACGCCGAACGGCATATCAAGCCGGCCGCGGCCATGGCGCAGCTGTTCGAGAATTTTCCCGATGCCATCGCCCGAACGATCGAAATCGCCGAGGCCTGCCGCTTCTCACTCGGCGAATTGCGATACGAATATCCCGACGAACCGGTGCCGGACGGCAAAACCGTGCAGCAGCACCTTGAGGATCTCACCTGGGAAGGAGCCCGCGAACATTATTCGCTCGACAGATATCCGGAAGGCGTTCCCGTCGAAGTGCAAAAGCGCCTTCACGACGAGCTTAAGCTCATCGCCAAGCTCGATTATGCGCGCTACTTCCTCACCGTCTATGACGTCGTCGCTTTTGCGCGCAACCAAGATAAGGAAATCCTCTGCCAGGGCCGTGGTTCGGCGGCCAACAGCGCGGTGTGCTTTTGTCTCGGCATCACGTCGGTCAATCCGGATAAAAGCAATCTGTTGTTCGCCCGTTTTATCTCGGAGAACCGCGGCGAGCCGCCCGATATCGACGTCGATTTCGAGCATGAGCGGCGCGAGGAGGTGATCCAGTACATTTACAGGCGCTATGGCCGCCATCGCGCCGCCATCTGCGCCACCGTGGTGCATTACCGCTCGCGCCGCGCCATCCGCGAAGTCGGCAAGGTTTTGGGCTTGACCGAGGACGTCACCGCGGCGCTGGCAAAGACTGTGTGGGGCTATGGCGACAGCCTGCCCGACGATCACATCCGCCAGGCGGGCCTTGATCCGGAAAATCCGGCGATCCGGCAGGCGGTCGCGCTGGCCGACGAGCTGATCGGATTCCCTCGCCATCTGTCGCAACATGTCGGCGGCTTCGTGCTCACGCGCAGTCCCCTCGACGAGACCGTGCCGATCGGCAATGCCGCCATGGACGAGCGCACCTTCATCGAATGGGACAAGGATGACATCGACACGCTGGGGCTGATGAAGATCGATGTGCTCGCGCTCGGCATGCTGAGCTGCCTGCGCCGCGGGCTCGACCTTCTCAAAGACCATTACGGCAATAATTTCTCACTCGCCACGCTGCCGCAGGACGACGCCGCGGTTTACGAAATGCTGTCGCGCGCCGACTCGGTCGGCGTGTTCCAGGTCGAGAGCCGCGCGCAGATGTCGATGCTGCCGCGATTAAAGCCGCAATGCTTTTACGATCTCGTCATCGAGGTCGCGATCGTGCGGCCCGGCCCGATCCAAGGCGACATGGTGCATCCTTACTTGCGCCGGCGCGACGGCATCGACAAGGAGCATTACCCCTCTCCTTCGCCGGCGCATGGTCCGAAGAACGAATTGCAGGAGGTGCTGAAGCGAACGCTCGGCGTGCCGCTGTTCCAGGAACAGGTGATGCAGATCGCCATCACGGCGGCGAAATTCACCGCCGACGAAGCCGACGGGCTGCGCCGCGCCATGGCCACCTTCCGCCACACCGGCAATGTCCATCTGTTTCGCGACAAGTTCATCAACGGCATGGCCGGGCGCGGCTATGACCGCAGCTTTGCCGAACATTGCTTCGGCCAGATCGAGGGGTTTGGCGAATACGGCTTTCCCGAAAGCCATGCGGCGAGTTTCGCGCTTCTGGTCTATGCCTCGGCTTTCTTCAAATGCCGCTATCCGGACGTGTTCGCCGCAGCCATCCTCAACAGTCAACCGATGGGTTTTTATCAGCCGGCACAGCTCGTGCGCGACGCGCGCCAGCACGGCGTCGAAATCCGCGGCGCCGACGTCAATTTCAGCAATTGGGATTGTACGCTGGAAGCAGGCGCTCCCTCCCTGCCCGCCTCCGCTTGCGGGGAAGGGATGGGTGGCGGTCATGCGGTGCGGCTCGGCTTCCGGCTCATTCACGGGCTTGCCGAAGAGGAATTGAAAAAGCTCATCGCCGCGCGTGGCAACGGTTTTTCCTCGATCGAGCGGCTGGCGGCCATCGCCGGCGTCTCGCGCTTCACTATCGAGCGGCTGGCCGAAGCGGATGCGTTTCGCTCGCTCGGTCTCGATCGCCGCGCCGCGTTATGGGCGGCGCGGCGGCTAGACACGATCGGGATTCGTCCCTCGCGCAGCGGCCAAACCAACGATGTGTTGCCGCTGCTGACACCGCATTTGGGCGATGAGCTTTTCCCCGAACAAATCGTCGCGCTGCCGGCCATGGCGCTATCCGAGCATGTCGTCGAGGATTACGTGGCGACCGGGCTGTCGCTGAAAGAGCATCCGGTGCGCTTCTTCCGCGATCGGCTCACCGCGCTCGGCGCCGTTCGCAACGGCGCGCTGCGGGGCGATCCCCACCCCGCCCTGCCGGGGGATGCAAACGTCACCGTCGCCGGACTTGTGCTGATCCGCCAGCGACCGGGCACGTCGAAAGGCGTCGTGTTCATGACGCTCGAGGACGAGACCGACATCGCCAACATCGTCGTCTGGCCGAAAGTTTTCGAAAAAAATCGTCGGACCGTTATGACAGCGCGGTTCCTCGCCGTGCGCGGCCGGCTGCAACGCGCCGGCCTCGTCATCCATGTGATCGCCGAAAGCTTTGCCGATCTTTCCGCCGAACTGCCGTGGCTGCGCGAGGGCGGCGATCTGTTCGCGCCGCAATTGTCCGGCGGCCCGATCGCGTTTGCGGACGATGACGCGCTGCCTCTCAAGAGCCGGGATTTTCACTGACATGCAACCAGGAGCCTCATCATGTGCGGCCGCGCCAAACTTCCCGACGATGTTTCCGAAATAAAGCTCGACTGAAAATCGATTTCGACGAGATCGGCGATTACCGGCCGCGCTGGAACGGGGCGCCGACATCTAAACTTCCCGTCGTCGTCTGGCGCGACGGCGCGCGCACGCTCACTTTGATGCGCTGGGGGCTCATCCCGTCGTGGGCGCAATCTGACACCAAATCCCTCAAGATCGGTTATTCGACCTTCAATGCCCGCGCCGAAGGCATCGACACGGGGTCTGCCTTTCGTGCCGCCTGGAAGGCAGGCCAGCGCTGTCTTGTGATCGCCGACGGCTATTACGAATGGCGCGACGCCGACAAAGCAGCCCTTCGCCGTTGCGCTCGGCAATCGCGGGCCGATGACCTTTGCCGGGCTGTGGGACCAGTGGCGCGCTCCCGACGGGGTGATGCTTAAATCCTTCGCCATCGTCACGACTGGGGCCAACGAACTGCTCGCGCCATTGCACGGCCGCATGCCGGTGCTCATTCCGCCGGACCGTTGGTCGGCATGGTTGGGCGAAAATCGACGGGACCAACAACCCGCAACCGGAAGTGAGCTCAAAGCGATGCTAAAACCCTACCCGGGCGTTGCCATGACCTTTTGGCTGGTCCACCGGCGGGTCGGCAATGTCCGCAATGACAGTCCAGACCTGTTCGAACCGCTCGCCCCGGCCGGTTGAGTTCCGCAACCCCGGCTAAACCCAATATGGCCCAATGGCTTCGTCGCGGACTTATGCCGCTGCCGTGGTGTTATTGAGCGCCGGTCCTTGGCCGGCGCTATGCGGAAGTGGGGGAGTTGCACCCCCCTGCGACGCCCTATATCGTCTGGTGCTGCCGAGAGCGGGGGCCCTACGGTTCGCGACCCGTTGTAATCGGGAACATCGGGAGACCCGCGACACCGCGTCACCGCGGAAAATCTCGGCAAATACTGTAGTCCCTCGTTTCGAAGAAACGGGGGCCAAAAACTAGGCCCCGAAGGCGGCCGGGAGGAAATATTTGCGGCCTTCCACAAGCCCTCTCCGCGAGCTGATAGGCAAGCGTGACTTCTACGCTGGCGGCCTGATGGTATTGCTCGGGCTGGGCGTCGCTTTGAAGGGCACCTCCTATCGCGCCGGAACCCTCATGCATATGGGGCCGGGATTCCTGCCGACCGCGCTCGGCGCACTCTTGGTCCTGCTCGGCATCGCCATCGCCGCCGCGGCCCTGTCGCCATCCGACGACGGGCATGCCGAAGGCCAGAACATCCTGCCGGAAAATCCGCAATGGTGGGCCTGGTTCTGTATTTTGATGAGCCCGGTGCTTTTCATCATCTTCGGGCGCTACTTCGGAATGGCTCCCGGAACCTTCGCCTGTGTTTGCATCGCCGCGCTCGGTGACAAAGACGCGACCTGGCGGGGCACCATTATCCTGGCGAGTGTCGTGACCGTGTTCGGCGTCGCGCTGTTCTCTTATTTTCTGCAGGTGCCGATGCCGATATTCACCTGGTGGGGCGCCTCATGATAGGGACTTCGCTTGAGAGTCTTTGGTACGGGTTCGGCGTCGCGCTCGAGCCGCACAATTTGATGTTCTGCTTTATCGGCGTGCTGGTCGGCAACATGGTCGGCGTGCTGCCGGGCATGGGACCGCTCGCCACCATCTCGATCCTGTTGCCGCTGACTTTCGGCATGAAGCCGGTCGCCGCTATCCTGATGCTGGGCGGCGTCATGTACGGCGCGCAATATGGCGGCGCGATCTGCTCGATCCTGCTCAATTTACCCTGTCATCCACCACACGCTGTGACATGCCTCGACGGTTTCCCAATGACCAAACAGGGCCGCGGCGGCGTGGCTCTGGGGCTAACGGTATTCGCATCTTTCGTCGGCGCCTCCTGGGGCATCACCGAAATGATCTTCCTGTCGCCGCTTCTGGTAAGAGCGGCGCTGCAATTCGGTCCCGCCGAAGTTTGCTCGCTGATGCTGCTCGGCCTGCTTGCCGGCTCGACGCTGGCGCGCGGCTCGCCGATCAAGGGCGTCGCCATGACCGTGCTCGGGTTGTTCTTAGGCTCGGTCGGCACCGACCTCGAAACCGGCTCGGAGCGCTACACGTTCGGGATGACCGAACTCGACGACGGCATCGAACTGATCGCGCTGGCGCTCGGCCTGTTCGGCATCGCCGAGTTCATGAACAGCGTCAATCAGGTGGCGCCGATCAACACCAAATACACCAATGTCAGCTTCAAAGACATGCGGCCGACGAAGAAGGATCTGAAGCAGGCGTTCTTCCCGATGTGGCGCGGCACCATCATCGGCAGCCTGTGCGCGCTCATTCCCGGCACCGGACCGACCATTGCCTCGTTCGTCGCCTATGCGACGGAAAAGAAAATCTCAAGGCACCCGGAGAAATTCGGCACCGGGCTGATCGAGGGCGTGGTCTGTCCTGAGGCCGCAACCCACTCTTCCGTCCAAGGCGATTTCATCCCCACCATGAGTCTCGGTATCCCCGGCGACGCCGTGATGGCGCTCCTTCTCGGCGCGCTGATGATCCAGGGCATCGTACCGGGACCGCAGCTTATCTCGCAGCATCCGGACATCTTCTGGGGACTGGTCGCCAGTTTCTGGATCGGCAACATCATGCTGGTGCTGCTCAACGTGCCGCTTATCGGCATCTGGGTGAAGATGCTGGCGATACCCTACAAGTTCCTCTATCCGAGCGCGTTGTTCTTTGTCTGCATCGGCGTCTATGCCGCCAACAACGACTTCTTCCAGGTCGGCGAAGTGGTGGCTATCGGCCTGTTCGGCTACCTGCTGCTGCGCCTCGGCTTCCATCCGGCGCCGATCCTGCTCGGTTTTGTGCTCGGGCCGCGGTTCGAGGAGAATTTCCGCCGCGCCATGCTGATTTCGCGCGGCGATTTCGGCGTCTTCGTCGAGCGGCCGATCAGCGCCTTCTTCGTCGGGATGTGCATGTTGCTGATCGGCTCGCAGATTTATTTCCGGCTGCGGGGCGCAAAGAAGACGGGCTTGACACCGCCGGTCGACGCTCCGGGCGACACCAGGGATATGCCGGTGCGACTCGCGACACGGCACGTGCCGGTTACACCCGCGGAATAATCTCCGAGACAAGACCTTCAGGCCGAGGGCTGACGCAGCCCGCGCTCGAGCACGCGCGCGAGCCGGTCGGAAAACGATCGCGCATCCACCGGCCGCTCGCCATCGCGCAACCGCGCCTCGTCGAACAACAGACGCGCCGCGTCCTCCTTAAAGCTCTGGTCGCGCTCGCCCAGCGCCGCGAGCGCGACCACAAGGTCATGCCGCGGATTGACTTCGAGGATCGGCTTTGAGGCGGTCTTGAGCCGCCCGGCGCCGGCGAGAACCCGTTCGAGCGCGCGGTCCGGGCCCGTCTCCGGCGCGACCAGGCAGACCGCACTGTCGGTGAGGCGGTCGGACGCCCGCACCTCGGCCACCGCGTCGCCAAGCATCGATTTCACGAAGTCGAGAAAATTCCTGACCTGCTCCGCGACAGCCGGCGCAGTTTCGGGCGCATGTCCGTCCTTGGCATCGAGCAGCGGAATGAGCGCCAGATCCGCCGCGCCTTGCGTGACCGACTTGAACGGCTTGCCGTCGAACCCCGCACCCGGCATCACCCAGAACGTATCGACCGGATCGGGCAACAGCAAAACCTCGATGCCGCGGGCGCGGAACCCTTCGAGATGCGGCGACGATTTCAGACGTTCGATATCGTCGCCGGCGAGGTAATAGATCGCCGTCTGATTGGTTCTCAGCGCGCCGATGTAATCTTTGAGACTGCGCCACGCATCGGATGACGCCGTCGTCTTGAACCGGGCAAGCTTGAGAAGCGCGTCGCGGCGTTCGAAATCTTCATAAAGGCCTTCCTTGATGACGGCGCCGAATGTGTCCCAGATCTTGGCGTAAGTCTGCGTCTCCTTGTCGGCGAGCCGTTCGAACTCGGACAGGACGCGGCTCGTTGCGCCTTTTCTGATTACGGCAAGTAGCGGGCTTTCCTGGATTTTCTCGCGCGACACGTTGAGCGGCAGATCGGCGCTGTCGACGAGCCCGCGAACAAACCGCAGATAGCGCGGCAAAATCTCGGCGTCGTCGGTGATGAAAACGCGCTTGACGTAGAGTTTTATGCGCCCGGCGCGATCGGGATCGAACAGGTCGAACGGTCGCGAGCCCGGAACGAACAGCAGCGCCGTATAATCCTGCCGCCCCTCGGCGCGGAAATGCACGGTGACCGCCGGCTCGTCGAACAGACCGCCGATGCTGCGGTAGAAATCGATGTAATCCGCCGGAGCGATCTGGGTTTTTGGCTTCGCCCACAAAGCGGCACCGTCGGTGATCTCGGCCGGCTCGGCCTCCGGCTTGTCGATGATGGCGATCGGCACCGGCACGTGGCCCGATTGCGCCCGGATCATTTGCTCGACGGCAGGCCGCTCGGCGTATGCTTTAGCGTCCTCCATCAGGTGAAGGACGACGCGGGTGCCGCGGCGCGGGATCCCCGCGCTTGCCCCTCCCGCTTTAGGGAGGGTGTCGGCGGGCGAGATCGAGAATTCACCCTTGCCGTCGGATGACCACGTATAGGCCGTATCGCTTCCGGCCCGGTGCGAGATCACTTCGACGCGATCCGCCACCATGAAGGCCGAATAAAAGCCGATGCCGAACCGGCCGATCAGCGCGCTGTCTTCATTCGCGCCATCCTTTTGCGCCGCATCGAGACGCTCGAGAAACGCCTTGGTGCCGGAGCGCGCGATGGTGCCGAGCGCCTCCATCATCTCATCGCGGCTCATGCCGATGCCGTTGTCCTCGACGCTCAGGCGATTGGCCGCGGCATCAAGCGCAACCGTGATGCGTGGCTTGGCGTCGTCGCCAAGCAGCGCCGGGTCGGCGATCGCCTCATAGCGCAGCCGCTCGCAGGCGTCGGCCGCATTGACGATAAGCTCGCGCAAGAATACCGACTTTTCGGAATAGACCGAGTGCACCATGAGCTGGAGCAGCTTGGTGACATCCGCCTCGAACGGGCGGCTTTCCGATTTGCTGTCTTCGGCAACGGACATGGCAACGTCCCCGGCAAGAATTATCGGCTCCGAGATAGGAGAACGCGCGGCGGATTCAAGACGTCTAGGGCCATTGGGCCGGGCTTGCCCGACTTTACACCGGCACGCGGACGACGGCGCGAAGCCCGCCGAGCGGACTGTCGCCGAGCGTGATGTCGCCGCCGTGCGAGCGCGCAATGTCGCGCGCGATGGCAAGGCCCAAGCCCGTGCCGCCCTCGTCCTGGTTGCGCGCATCGTCGAGGCGAAGGAACGGCTTGAACACATCGTCGCGCATGTTGACCGGAATGCCGGGCCCGTCATCGTCCACCGTCACCGTAAGCCAGCGATGGTCGCGATGGCCGGTGATCGCCACGGTCGAAGCGAAGCGCGAGGCGTTGGTGACGAGGTTGGCAAGACAGCGCTTGAACGCCGCCGGCCGCACCGTGACCTCGGGCTGGCCGTGAAACGACACGCTCGCCCGGTGGCCGTGCCGTTCGGTGTCGAGTTTGAGCTCTTCGAGCAAGGCGGCAATATCGGTCGGCGCCGACTGTTCGCCCATGTCGCCGCGGGCGAATGCGAGATAGGCCTCGAGCATCGCCGCCATCTCGTCGATGTCCTTCTTCATCGCGTCGATTTCCGGCCCGTCGCCGAGCAGCGCGAGTTCGAGCTTGAAGCGAGTGAGGATGGTGCGCAGATCGTGCGACACGCCGGCCAGCATGGTGGTGCGCTGCTCGATCGCGCGTTCGACGCGGCCCTTCATCTCTAGGAAGGCGGCCGCGGCGCGCCGGACTTCGCGCGCACCGCGCGGCCGGAAGTTCTGCGCTTCGCGGCCCTTGCCGAACGCCTCGGCGGCGTCGGCGAGCCGCACGATCGGCCGGATCTGGTTGCGCAGGAACGCAATGGCGATGGCAAGCACAACGAGCGAGGTCGCCACCATCCAGACCAGGAAAATCCAGGAATTCGGATCGTAAACGTCGGCGCGCCGGGCGAACACGCGCATGATCGTGTCGGGAAGCTGGATGCGGATTTCGACGATCGAGGAGCGGCCGACCGTGTCAATCCAGAACGGCAGGCCGATCTGCTTGCGGATATCGTCCGACAGCGCCTCATCGAGCTGCGAGAAAAACGGCTTGGGGCCGGGCGGCGGCAACTGCGTGCCCGGCAGGAAATCGACGGTCAGGTCGAGCCGGTCTTGGGCGATCCGGCGGAGCTGAGCGTGATCGGGATCCCGCGGGAACGTCTTGTAGACGTCGATCAGTGTCGCGATCTCCTGCGTCACCGCCGACGACAAATAGTTCGTCACCAGATTCCAGTGCCGCTCCAGGAACAACAAAGCGACCACCGATTGCAGCACCACCATCGGCACGATGATGATCAGCAGCGAACGGGCATACAGTCCCTTCGGCATCATCGATTTCAGCCAGCGGCCGAAGCGATCCCATGGCCCGGTGATCGGCCGCGCCACCGTCGAAGCGGCGCCCGCCACCGCATTCGCCGCGGCGAGCAGTTGGCCGGCGGCATTGCGCAGGCGTCCGATTCCCGCATCCAGACTAGTCATGATTGAGATCGGCCATGGTCATATCGCCGACACCAGGCGGTAGCCGATGCCGCGCACGGTCTGCACGATCAGTGGATTGGACGGGTCGCGCTCGATCTTGCGGCGCAGCCGGTTGACCTGAACGTCGACATTGCGCTCGCCGACCGCCTCGCCGTTGCCGGCGAGCGCCTGACGCGGCACGGTCTCGCCGGCGCTGATCGTCAACACCCGCAGCATTTCACGCTCGCGGTCGGTCAGGCGGATCACCTCTTCGCCGCGGCGCAATTCGCCCCGCGCCAAGTGAAACACGAAAGGTCCGAAGCGGACGGATTCGGCGGGTTGCGCGCGCGGCGGCCGCGCGCGTTTGAGAATATTAGCGACCCGCAGCGATAATTCGCGCGGCTCGAACGGCTTTGCCAGATAGTCATCGGCGCCGATTTCAAGACCCATGATCCGGCTTTCGGCCTCGTCTCGCGCGGTCAGCATCAGGATCGGCACCGCGGACGAGACGCGGATGGTGCGGGCGAAGTCGAACCCGCTCTCGCCCGGCATCATAACGTCCAGGATGAGAAGATCGAATTTCAGCCCCGCGAGCTTGGCTCTCGCTTCGGCGGCGGTATCGGCGGTCGAAACGCGGTAACCCTCGCCGAGCAGAAAGCGCGATAACAAAGCCCGGATCCGGCGATCGTCATCGACGACGAGCAGGTGCGGCGCGTCGTCGGCGGGGTATTTTTGCGCCGGATTTTTTTCCGCCGGGCTGGCGGCCGGATCGATGACCGCGGTCATGGCGCGTCGTCGCGCGGCGGCGGCCGCGAGCCGTCGGCGTCCGCAATCAGGCGCAGCACTTGCTCGCGGTCCCTGGCGTCGATCATGCCGGCGAGAAAGTCCCGGGCAGCCTCGCGGGCGCCGGGACCGAGTTCGGCCAGCACGCGCGCGATGCGCGCGGTTTGCAGTCCCGCCAGCTTGAGCGCCAGCAGCTCACCCGCCGGACTGACATAAAGCAGCCGCTGGCGCCGGTCGTTGGCGCCCTCCTTCTGCACCACATAACCCTCGTCGACGAGCTGTTTGAGCACGCGCCCGAGCGACTGCTTGGTGATCTTCAGGACATCCAGCAGATCGGCAACCTTCATGCCGGCATTGCGGTTGACGAAATGCAGCACGCGGTGATGCGCGCGGCCAAAGCCGAGCTTGGCCAGGACTTCGTCCGGATCGCCGACAAAGTCGCGATAGGCAAAGAACAGGAGCTCGATGAGATCGAAATACGGCTCCTCCCGCCGCGGCGCCGGTTCGATCGCCATGGTCGCGGAACGCGGAGCACGCGCTATGCCGAGGTCAGCCATTTAGGTCAGCTATGTTGACATATTTCGGCTTGGTTGTTAAGCTGCAAGCGAGATAACGTTGGAAATCCTGCCCCGGAGCGTTGCACAGGGCGAAGCGCTCTTCCGTGAAATGTCTCTCGGAGCAGCCAAGACCATAACGGGAGTCCGCTCCCGACGCAAAAGCCCGTAGCCCGCACGACTGGGCCTGAAGACTGGGCCTGCCGCATGAGCGGTATGTGAACGGGCGAGGACGCGAGGGAGCAATGCCATGGCCGTGCCCTTCGACGAACGTTCCGATCTGATCTGGTTCGACGGCAGGCTCATTCCCACCGCCGAATCCAAGATCAGCGTGCTCACCCATGGCCTGCACTACGCAAGCTGCGTGTTCGAGGGCGAGCGCGCTTATGGCGGAAAGATCTATCGGGGCACCGCGCATTCCGAGCGACTGAAGAATTCGGCGAAAA
Source organism: uncultured Alphaproteobacteria bacterium (assembly GCA_963743395.1). Classification (GTDB taxonomy): domain Bacteria; phylum Pseudomonadota; class Alphaproteobacteria; order Rhizobiales; family Xanthobacteraceae; genus BOG-931. The sequence goes on along the minus strand of CAVUPV010000013.1, from coordinate 332,853 downwards.
TCCTTGACTTCGAAATTCCCTATTCGGTCGCCGAGATCGACGCCGCCAAACAGTTTGTGCTGGCAAAGAACAATCAGAAAGACGCTTATGTGCGCCCGGTCGCCTGGCGCGGCTCCGAAGCGCTCGGCGTTTCAGCGCAGCAAAACAAAATCCATCTTGCCATCGCCACCTGGGAATGGCCGAGCTATTTCGACCCGGCACAGCGGCTAAAGGGCATCCGGCTCGATCTCGCCGACTATCGCCGGCCCGACCCCAAAACCGCGCCGTGTCTCGCCAAGGCGGCCGGCCTCTACATGATCTGCACCATCTCCAAGCACCGCGCCGAGCAGCGCGGCTACGCCGACGCCATGATGCTGGACTGGCAGGGTCGCGTCGCCGAGTGCACCGGCGCCAATATCTTCTTCGTGCGCGACGGCAAGATCCACACACCGATCGCTGATTGCTTCCTCGCCGGCATCACCCGCGCGACCGTGATCGAGCTGGCGCATCGCAACAGTATCGAGGTGATCGAGCGCCGCATCATGCCCGACGAGCTTGCCGGGTTCTCCGAGTGCTTCATCACCGGCACCGCTGCCGAGGTGACGGCGGTGTCCGAAATCGCCAGCTGGACGTTCGCGCCCGCGCGCATCACCGCGCAATTGATGCGCGATTACACCGACACGGTGCAGCCCAAGGGCAAGGCCGCGGCGGCGTAGCGCCGGGCGGTCTTACCGCTCGCCCTTTTCCGTGAAGAATTTTTCGCCGTAGGCGAAACGGTTCGGCTTGAGGAAGAAGCCGAGCAGGATTGCGCCGTTCGGCGCCACCGCCTCGTGCTGATTGCCGGCCGGCCGCCAGACGAACTGCCCCGGGCCACATTTGCCCTCGTGATCCTCGAGCGACCCCTCGATCACGTATGTCTGTTCCAGCGCGGTGTGTTCATGCAACGGCACGATGGCGCCCGGATCGAGCTTGAACAGCGCTGTGGTGACGCCATCACCGTCGGTATAGAGCACCTTGATCTTGATGCCGGGAAATTTGGTTGCCTCCCACGGCATGCCGGGGGCGTCGACATAATGCGCCGAGCGTTCCGGCGGATTTTCCGACCTGATATCGGCATGGACGACTTTGCGGGCTTGCACTGACATGACGGCCTCCTTGGCAGCCTCTTCGGCGATCGCTTCGACGGCGTGCTTTTGATCCAGCGCCTCGGCGCCAAGCATATTGCGGAAAAGCCGCAGCCGCCAGAGCGCAGAAGGCCAACTTCGCCGTGTCGCGCGCGACCCCCTGAATTGGACGCAGCGGGATAAATATGCCCACTCTCGCCTTCGCTCCGCGAGGCCGATGTGGAAAATCCTTCGCTTGCCATCCTGTTGGCGCTCGTATCGACGCTGTTCTTCGGCACGGCCTTCGTCCTGACCCAGATCGCGCTCCGGTGGATGCCGCCGTGGCTCGGCGCCGCCTTCAGCGTGCCGACATCGACGCTGTTGTTCTGGTGCATGGCGCCGTTCACGGTCGACGTCGCGCATGCCGACTCGCACGCCATTGCCATCTTTGCCGGCGTCGGCCTGCTTTTCCCGGCGACGGTCACGCTGCTGAATTTCGAATCGAACCGCCTGATGGGTCCCAATATCGCGGGCGCGCTCGGCGGGCTCGCGCCCCTGTTCGCAGTTCCATTGGCATGGCTTCTTCTGGGCGAAAGTCTGCATCTTTTCCACATTGTCGGCATTGCCGCGGTCGCCTGTGGCGTCATGCTGATGTTTCGCGGCGGGAGGCGAGCGTTGACGCTCTCGTCCATCTGGATGCTGGCGCCGCCGTTGACCGCCGCGGCCATTCGCGGCGTCACCCAGCCGGTCATCAAACTTGGGCTCGAACACTGGCCAAGCTCAATTGCCGCCGTTGTCATCGGCTACACAATCTCGTCGATGGTGCTCGTTCTCTTCGCAGCGCTGTACAACCGCGGCGCGCCGCGTCAATTCGATCGGCGCGGCGTGCTCTGGTTCGGAGCCGTAGGAATTTGCAACGGTCTCGCCGTGCTGTTGATGTATGCCGCGTTGGGATGCGGGCCAGTCGCGCTGGTGTCGCCGCTAGTCGCGAGCTACCCGCTCGTAACCGTCCTGCTCAGCCACCTGTTCCTCAAAGAGGAACCCGTCAGCGCGCCGCTTATGGCGGCTGTCGCTACTACGGTCGCCGGCGTCATCATTCTGATCGTGGCCTAGCCTCAGCCGCCTGACGGCATCGCGGCCGGTTATTTCGCCGCTTCACGCCGCGGCTTGGGCGCGGACCAGCGCGCCGCCGCGCTATCGTCGGCGGTCTTGGCCTCAACCCATTCCTTGCCGGCGGCTTTTTCCACCTGTTTCCAGAACGGCGCGCGGGTTTTCAGATAGTCCATCAGAAATTCGGCCGCGGCGAAGGCCGCTTCGCGGTGGCTCGACGCCGTCACCACGAGCACGATGACCTCGGCCGGCGCGATCCGGCCATAGCGGTGGATCACGGTAACGCCAAGCAGCGGCCAGCGGGCGCGCGCTTCCTCGACATGGCGCGCGATCTCGGCTTCAGCCATGTCCGGATAGTGCTCAAGCGTCAGTGCTGAAATCGTCTCGCCCGCCTCATCGGCGCGGCAAATGCCGGTGAAGGTGACTACCGCGCCGATATCGGAACGCCCGTGCGCCAGCGCGGCGACTTCGGCGCCGATGTCGAAAGCTTCTTTCTGCAGGCGAATAGTCGCGGTCATGGTCCAGCGCCTAACCGCCCGTCATGGGCGGAAAGAAAGCGATTTCGCCCGCGCCCTTGATGCGCGCATCGGCGCGGACATGGGTTTTATCGATCGCGGCACGGATCACCCGCGGATTCTCGAAGGCATAAGCATAGCCGTCGCCGCGGCGCGCCAGCCACGCCACGAGTTCAGCAACGGTCGCGATGCCGGCGGGGGGATCGATCTCCTCTTCCGCCAGGCCCACGCGCTCGCGCACCCAGGCGAAATAGCGAAGCTTCACGCATCCTCCTTGGTGAGATGATGCAGCCCCGCGCGGAGATAATCCCAGCCGGTATAGAGAGTCAGCAGCGCGGACAGCCAAAGCAGCGTGATGCCGACCCGCGTCACCACCGGCACGATGGCGTCGCCGGCCTCGCCGCAGATCAGAAAACCGACGGCGATGAGCTGCAGCGTGGTTTTCCACTTGGCGAGCCGCGTCACCGGCACGCTGACGCGCAACTCGGCGAGATATTCGCGCAAACCCGACACCAGGATTTCACGGCACAGGATGACGACGGCGGCAAACAGCGCCCAGCCGTGAATGGTGTTCTCGGCGGCAAGCATCAGCAGGCACGACGACACCAGAAGCTTGTCGGCGATCGGGTCGAGCATGCGGCCGAGCGAGGACTGCTGGCCCCAGATGCGGGCCAAATAGCCGTCGAGGAAATCGGACACCCCGGCGGCGATGAAGATGGCGAGCGCGACCCAGCGCAGCCATAGGCCGCCGTGCAGGATGTTCTGCCAAAACATGCAGCCGACCACGACCGGCACCGCGGCGATCCGTCCGTAAGTAAGGATATTCGGTAGCGCGAGCGGATGGGCGCGCACCCGACCCGGCGTGCCATTCGTGGTCGTTGTGGTCGAGTTCATGGCGATACCATAGCGCCGCCTCGGCCGAACCGACAGGGCCGGGCGCTGTCACTTTTACGGATTGGGCGCAGAGTGTGCTCTAGGCCGCGCCGTCGTGAAAGAACGCATAAATCCGCCGCGCGGTTTCCGCGCTGATACCATCGACTTGCATCAGATCCGTGACCGAAGCGCGCTCGATCGCCTTGAGCGTGCCGAAGTGGTGGAGCAACGCGCGCTTGCGCGTCGGGCCGATGCCGGCGATCTCCTGCAGGCCGGCCTCGCGCAGATCGCGCGCCCGGCGCGTGCGGTGCGAACCGACGGCGAAGCGATGCGCCTCGTCGCGCAACCGCTCGACAAAATAAAGCACGGGATCGCGCGGCGGCAGGCGAAACGGCTCGCGGCCGGGCACAAAGAACGTTTCGCGGCCGGCGTCGCGATCCGGACCTTTGGCGATCGCGATCAGCGGAACCTCGACACCGAGAGGCTCGAGCACCTCACGCGCGGCGTTGAGCTGACCCTGGCCGCCGTCGATCAGGACGAGATCGGGCCATGGCGATTCAGCCTTCTTCGTCTTCCTCTTCCCTCTCCCTCTCCGGGAGAGGCCGTTCAAGCGACGCGAGAACGGATGAGAGTAAGGCGCGCGGCGCTTCGGCCAGAAGCCGCTTGAAGCGGCGTTCCAGCACTTCACGCATCATGGCGAAATCGTCGCCGGGGGTAAGGTCGGCCGAGCGGATATTGAATTTGCGGTAGCCGCTTTTGCGGAAACCTTCCGGCCCCGCCACGATCATGGCGCCGACGGCGTTGGAGCCCTGGATGTGGCTGTTGTCGAAAACCTCGATCCGGCGCGGCACGCGCGGCAGCCCGAAGGTCTCGGCAAGCTGGCGCAAAAGCTTTTCCTGGGACGTCGTCTCGGCGAGCTTGCGGCCGAGCGCTTCGCGGGCATTGGCCAGCGCATGCTCGATCAGATCTTTTTTCTCGCCGCGGCGCGGCACCATGATTTCGATTCGATGACCGACTTTGGTGCACAGCGCCTCGGCCAACAATTCGCGATCGGCGATCTCATGCGAGATCATGATGAGGCGCGGCGGCGGCTTGTCGTCGTAGAACTGCGCCAGGAACGCGGACAGGATTTCGGACGGCCCGAGCGAGCGGTCGGCCTTGGGGAAATAGGCGCGGTTACCCCAGTTTTGCCCGGTGCGGAAGAAAAACACCTCGACGCAGGAGAAACCGCCCTGCTGATGCAGCGCAAACACATCGGCATCCTCGACGCCGCGCGGATTGACGCCCTGATGCGACTGGATGGCGGACAGCGCCGCCAGGCGGTCGCGATAGATGGCAGCGCGCTCGAAATCGAGCGCGGCGGAGGCCTTCTCCATTTCCTCGGCAAGCTCGTCTTTGACCGTCTTCGAGCGCCCGGACAAAAACGCATTGGCCTCGCGCACCAACACCGAATAATCGGCAAAGTCGATTTCCTTGGTGCACGGCGCCGAGCAGCGCTTGATCTGGTGCAGCAGACACGGCCTGGTGCGGCTTTCGAAAAACGGATCGCTGCATGAGCGCAGAAGAAACGCGCGCTGCAGCGCGTTGACGGTGCGGTTGACGGCCCAGACCGACGCGAACGGTCCGTAATAACGTCCCGGCCGCGCCCGCGCGCCGCGATGCTTGAGGATTTGCGGCGCCCAGTGGTCCGACGTGATCAGGATATAGGGAAACGATTTATCGTCGCGCAGCACCACGTTAAAGCGCGGGCGTAGCCGCTTGATGAGGTTCGCTTCGAGCAGCAGCGCTTCGGTCTCGGTGCGGGTGACGACGAATTCGAGCGTGCGGGTGGCGGCGATCATGCGCTCGATGCGGGTGTCGAGCCCGGTCGGCCGCGCGTAGGCCTGCACCCGCTTTTTGACGTTCTTGGCCTTGCCGACATAAAGCACGTCGCCGCGCCCATCGATCATGCGATAGACGCCCGGCCGCGACGGCGCGAGCTTGGCGTAGCGCACGATCGCGGCCCGCCCGGCGGCGAGCGAGCCCTGCTCGTCGTCGAGGGCAAGCTTTGCGGCGTCGGCCTCATCGGGCTTGCGGCAACGACTGCTCGTCGTCCTCTTCGACGATGTCGGCTTCGGGCGCGATTTCTGGCTTGGGCGCGGTGTCAGGCTTGGGTGTGCTCATGCTTTTGAATGTAGCCCGGATAGAGCGTCGGCGAAATCCGGGACCGATTGCCAAAACTCAAGCCCCGGATGTCGCTTGGCTCATCCCGGGCTACACTTTGTGAAATATAGAACTCTCTTAACGATATCAACTTGGAACTACTTACCAATTCAGAACTGTTTAACTTAAAAATCGCGATAAATTCTTTCGATCGGACAAACGCCTTCGACGCTTTCTTCGAGGCCGCAGAGGCATTCGGTGTCCACCGCGACGTCGCACGTTCCGCCCGATCAAAAATCGAGGAGGCCAGCAATGAGAACAATTCCCGGTGTGATTCTTGGTGCTCTTGGTGCGGCTTTGTCCCTGGCCGCGACCGGCGCGGCGATGGCGGCCGATTTCCCGGCCTCGCCCTACTATACCGCGCCGGCTCCGTATTCCGCCTATAGCTGGGCTGGCCCCTATCTCGGCGCCACGCTCGGCTATGAATGGGGCCAGGTGAGCAACAACCCGACGGAGCCGTCCGGCGTGGCCGGCGGCATCGAGGGCGGCTTCAACTGGCAGCACGGCAATTTCGTCTATGGCGCCGAGGCCGACATCAACCTGTCCGCGGCGGATGACACATTCGCGCCCTGGCAGTTCTCCAATCCGTGGTTCGGCACGGTGCGCGGCCGCGCCGGCGTCGCGGTCGGCAATGTGCTGATCTTCGGCACCGCCGGCCTCGCCTATGGCGGCCTCACCGGCGACACGGCGGGAAACCTGTCGGAGAGCCATACCAGCTTCGGCTGGGTCGCCGGCGGCGGCGTCGAGGTCGGCCTCACCCCGCATTGGTCGGCCAAGGCCGAATGGCTCTATCTCGATCTCGCCGATCGCAGCTACTCGATTACCGGCCACGAATAACGGTCTCGCCGCCAATCTGCTGCGGCTCGGCGTCAATTACCGCTTCTAACGGTATGCGCCGATCGTCTCAAGGAATGCCGCGTTCTATTTTTAAGTTTTCGTTCACTATAACTTTGGCAATACCAAAACATTTCCGCCACAATACAGTCAAAACTTGCGCAAGACCTGTGGCTTTCGCGCACTAGACGAAGAAATTATCACGAATACTATGCACGGACCTGATGGAGGTCCACGATGAAACGCCTGTGCGTTGCGTTTGCCGGCATGATGGTGCTTACCGGAGCGGCCGCGGCGGCCGACCTGTCGCAGCCTCCGCCGGTCTATCCGAGAGCTCAGGTTTTTGTGCCGCGTCTTACGATTGGACCGGCTTCTATTTCGGCATCAATGGCGGCGGAGGCTTTGGCAGCTCGTCCTGGAATTCGACCGGCAGCCGCAATGTCAGCGGCGGAGTGGTCGGTTCGCAGCTCGGCTACAATCGGCAAATCGGCCAGGCGGTGTTCGGCGTCGAGGGCGACCTCGATTGGAGCGACATCAACGGCTCGTCCAACAACCTGTGCGCGGCAGGCTGCAAGACCAGCAACACCTGGCTTTCGACGGTGCGCGGCCGGCTCGGCTATGCGGCCGACCGTTTCATGCCCTTCGTCACCGGCGGCGTCGCGTTCGGCAATATCGAAGCGTCCACGCCCGGCTTTCCGCAGGGCGGCGCCGATCGCACCGGCTGGACTTTGGGCGGCGGGCTTGAGGCCGCTCTGGTCAGCAACTGGACCGCCAAGGTCGAATACCTCTATGTCGATCTCGGCAACTTCAATTGCGGGCTTAATTGCGGGGCCGGCCTGACGACCGACAATGTCTCGTTCCACGCCAACGTGCTGCGCGCCGGCCTCAATTACTCGATTCTGGTAAGGCCGCTTTACTCGCGTCGCCTTGGTGGCGGCGAAGGCCGGCACGCGCGCGGCAAAATTGTCGAGCCAGCCGACAAGGCGCGGATGATCGCCGCGCCAAGCATCGCCGAAGCGCAGATCGCGATAGCCGAGCACGCAGGCCAGCGCGATCTGTCCGACATTCGGCATTGCCTCGAGCGCCGGCGGCGCGGCTTCGAGCGTTGCCAGCCCCCGCGTCACCTTGCCGGCCTGGTAGTCGAGCCATTTCTGCTCGTGGTTCTCCGCCGCCCGCCAGCGGCTCTCATAGATGGTCAGGATCGAGGCATCGAGAATGCCGTCGCATAGAGCCTGCAGCCGCAAGGCGGCGAAGCGGGCGCTGGCCTCACGCGGCACGATCTTGCCGCCGCCGGCGCGGTGATCGAGGTAATCGAGGATCACGCGGGAATCGTAGTAGGTGGTACCGTCCTCGGCGATCAGCACCGGAATCTTGCCGAGCGGATTTTGCCCGCGCAGGCTGTCCTTGGCATTGGTCGGATCGGCCGCCTCAACGGTCACCTCGGTGTCGAAGCCCAGCACCGAAACGGCAATCCGCACCTTGCGCCCGAACGGCGACGGCGTCGACGAACGTAAGATCATCATTGCGGCACCATGATCGTAGTTGCGCTCGTAGCTATCCGCTTTCGACATTGCGATGGCAATAAGCCGCCGCGCAGCGGCCGGCGGCTAGGCCGCCCGCTTATCGAACCGCCGCCGCGCTCGTTGCGCGGCGCGGCAACGTCGTCCTAGGCGGTGACGACGAGATTGACGGCCTTCGGACCCTTGCCCTTTTTATCGGGTTCGACGTCGAAGCTGATGCGCTGCCCCTCAACCAGCGATTTCAGTCCCGCGCGCTCAACGGCGGTAATGTGCACGAACACATCGCGGGCACCGTCGTCTGGCTTGATGAAGCCATAGCCGCGCTCGCCGTTGAAAAATTTGACCGTACCGGTCATTGCCATCGAGACACTCCTTCCCCCGTAGTTCCATCGCCGTCGTCCCCAGGCACGACGGCTAGGCCGGACATCCACGCGGGCAAAGAGCTTGAGCCAAGTACGGTCTCAGTCCATCCGCCGGCCCCCCACAGGAGGCGGAACGTCCAAGCCAGCCAAAAAGCTAGACCAATTTTCGGTTGTGGAAAAGTGGGCAACGGCCGGTTTCGCCCCGGTTTTGTTAGCTCGATGGCGCCTGAACATTGGCGCGAATTTGGCGCTTTTCTTCCCCGGTGAGCCAATCGAGGCGGAATGCGCCCGTCGCCGAGAACAGCCGGGCGAAAAGCGGCAGCAAAATCCGCAAATCCCGTTCCAGGGTGAAAGGCGGATTGACCACGATGAGGCCGGAGCCGACGAGACCGGCGTCCGCGCGCGGTGGACCGAGCGTGATTTCGCTCCGCAGGATTTTCCCCACGCCCAATCGGCGCAGCCGCCGCGCCAGCGCATCGGGACCGTCACGCTCCTTGATCGGATACCACAGCATGTAAATTCCGGTCGGCCACTTGCGGTAGGCGTCCGCGAGCGCGCCGGACAGCCGCATGAAATCCGCAGCCTCTTCGTACGGCGGATCGATGAGCACGAGGCCGCGTCGTTCCTTGGGCGGAACATTGGCGTTGAGCGCCACCCAGCCGTCGAGCGCGAGCACTTTGGCGCGCCGATCGCCGCGCAGGGCGGCTTTGAGGGAAGCGGCCGCGTGCGGCTCGAGCTCGCAGGCGATAAGGCGGTCCTGCTGGCGCAGCAGCGCTTTGACGATCAGCGGCGAGCCCGGATAAACGCGTAAATCCCCGGCCGGATTAAGCGCCGCGACGATGTCGAGATAAGGCTTGAGCAGCATGTCGGCGTCTTGCCCGCGGCGGCGCCGCCAACAGACGCTGCACGCCGTCATGCCATTCGCCGGAGCGAACGGCTTGCGGACCTAACAGGTCGTAACGGCCGGCGCCGGCATGGCTGTCGATGACCCGGAATGCCGCGGGCTTGGCGCCGCAAATGTTCGAGACTGCGGGTAAGCACCACATGCTTGTGCACGTCGGCGAAATTGCCGGCATGAAACGCGTGCTGGTAATTCATGGCCAGCACCTGCAAGGCTTTTACGCCGAGGTCAACGGCGCCGCGAGCGACAGCCGCCGCGCCTTGGCCTGCCTATCGAAGGTTGCTTAGATGTCGCCGCCGCGCACCGGCGGCATGGTCAATTGATCGCGGGTGCAGCTGCGCTTGGCGATCCCGGCGCAATCGTGAAACTGCAGATCCTTGGACAGACAGAGCCGCACTTCGGTCAGCCGCGTCTTGTCGCAGCCGATTGCAATCGCGGCCGGCGTAAGCCCGGGATTGGCCTTGATGAAGGCGTCGGCAACCGCACCGGGCGTCACTGCCAGCGGCGCTTTGAGATCGACATAATCCGGCGGGATTTTCACCACCGCGCGGGCTTTGCGCACAGTTTCGAAATAAGCATTCGCGGAAAGGCCGGAGCAGGTGCCGTGCCGGTCCCATTCGTTGAAGATCAGATGCGGCGCCGGCATCAGATCGAGCATCGACGAGACGATGCCGCGATACAGCCGCGGCGACGGCACTTGGCAGAATTCCGGAAAGCCCTTGTCGTACTGCGGCCACAACCCGTGCACGACGAATGAATAGGGCCGCGCGCCGCACTGCGGCTCGGACGATTGGCCGGAATGCCGCTCGGCTGCCTCGGCGCAAAACGACGGCGACCAGGATAGCGACAGCACATAGAAGTCGAATTGCCCAGGCTCGTTCTGCCGCAATTCGTTCTGCCGCAAATCCTCGGCCACCGCTGCCAGGGGGGCGAACAACAACGCAACAAACGCCACGCGGATGACAAAACGGATCATGACAACCCCCCAATGACACGACGCACACAACAGCACAGACGCAACCAGCAATAGTCCATGCTAATGCGGGGTTTTAGAACAAATCAAGAACAAAATAGCCGCAAAGTAATCACTTCACAGCTTTGCGACCAACGCTGTATGACCGCACGGCCTGCATTGAAATGACGCATTCGCAGCCCAAATCTGCCGGTCAGGCCGACCTTCATCAGCGGAAGACAAACACGCATGGCTGTTTACCGGCTCTGTAAAAACGAAGCTTTCGAACCGGAAGCGATTTCCACGATGACGCATGCTTATGCGGAGGTGTGCCGCACCCTCGGTTTGACCGAGCGCGATCGCGGCGCGATCAGACGCAGTCGCCAAGAAAGTCATCGAGTTCGCTCAGCGCGGCGCGCGCGATCCCGGCCGGCTGCGCGATTGCGTCTTACAGGCGATGCGGGGGGTCGTAGACGCCGAGGCCTAATCACGGCTGCGCGGCGCGACAGTCCGGATTGTAAGCCCAATTGCGGTCGAGCCCGGTGACGCAGAAATTAACGCCCCAATCCGCGCCGATCAGACCGGTATCTTCGGCAATCGAATAATAGATCGGGTGCCTGGCTGCCGTCATTGATCACCGCCGTGCCGCTGCAGAAGCGGCGCGGGATGGATTGCGCTGCCCAGGGCATCATGGCGGTTTCGCGGATATTCTCGAAACCGACGATCCGCAATTCGGAATTCCAGAAGCGGAATTCCTTGGTGCGGAAGTTGGCGATGATGCGGTCGAGCGCCGCCGGATAGTCGCAGGACGGGATGTCGCGGTTATATTCGGGGCCTGACAGCCAGAAATTCTTTTCCAGCCAGGTCGCCGCACGGCCCTGTGGCGGTGCGGCGAGGCAAAGCGTCAGCGCAAGCGCGCCACAGCCGGCGGCCAATCTTGCCCGGAAACCAGCTCGGGACATGGTTTGGACCCCTCCCCAACGAAAACACGCGACCGCCAAACCGTGCCGCGCCGGCGCGCGCCGGTCAAGACCGCAAAGCAGCAATGCCGCAGACTATCCATGCCGGCTTTCCACACCAAAGTGCCGCCGCGAATCGATTTTTCACAGTTTTGTCGGAGCCAAAATCCGCGCGCGCGTCAGGCGCGTTGTGATACCACTCGTTAGGTCGTTGCATTGATTCGTCGCGTCCGCGTGCACCGCGAAAGCAAAGCCGCACTTTCGCGATGAGCTCGCTTCCGATCGGGTTTGTGATGATCCGGCGAACACCGGCGGACCGCTTTGGGGACAGATGGGGGGAATTTTGCGATGGGCGAGGTGCACCGGCTCCTGACCCCGCAAGCATCGTTCGGGCTGCAGGCGGCAGGACGCCTGATGACCGAAGTGTTTGCGCCGTGGGTCCAGGACTTGGCGATGCTGGTTGAAAGCGTGGAAGCGGTTCGCCCGCCCGGTGCGTTGCCGGATTGGCAACCGGGCGCCATCGTACGGCTGCCGTTCTCCAAGAAGGTGTGTTGCGATGGCGCTGTGGTTTGCAGCCAGGCGCTGATGGCGCTCGCCGACACTGCGATGGTGATCGCCTGTTCGGCCGCCTGGAATGGCTACCGGCCGATGAGCACCATCGACCAGACCACGCATTTCCTGCGCCCGGTGAATTTCGATCTCGTCGCCGACGCCCGTGTCGTGCGTATCGGCCGCAATACCAGCTTCGGCCGCGTCATGCTGGTGCACGCCGCCGACAAGCGGCCGGTCGGAATGGTGGCAAGCGCCTATTCGATGCTGTGACACCCTTCTGCTGCTGCCCGCTTTCGCCCGGGGACGGCGAACTCCCACCGCTTTCAATTCCTGTTTTCTACCTCTAAGCTTCGGCGCTTGCCGAGGCGGGAGGGGCCGGATGACGGGTAAAAGGCAGTTGATTGCGCTCGCCATTGCGTTCGCCGGCGCGCTCGGCGGCGGCGCCGGCCTCGGAACCTCAGCCCTGGCCACCGGCGGGGAATTTGCCGGACCCGGTCCGCGCATCACCGGCAATGACACCGGCGGAATCTTTCCCTATTCGCCGGCCATCGAAGGCATCTATCAACAAATTGCGGAAGGCCATTGCGCCCGTTACGGCCGTCTCGCCAAGGTCACCAGCATTCATCGCCAATACGGCGATTACGTCAGCTTCGTCTGCTACGACCGCCCGGGCATGATTCACTAAGCGTCATTCCAAGGCAGCAGAGCGCGAGCCAGGATTCCACGAGAATCAGCGCCAATCGCCGATCATCGTCTGCACCAGAGCGAGCGCAGCGACTGCCGCCGTATCGGCGCGGAGGATCCGCGGCCCAAGCGCCAGCCGGACCAGGTTCGGCTGTTTCAACAGCAGCGCGCGCTCATCCTCGGCAAAGCCGCCTTCCGGCCCGATCAGCACCGCGAGCGGCGAGCGCGGTGCGACGGCGCCGAGCGCGGCAGCCGGATTTGCGACCTCGGCCGCTTCGTCGCAGAAGACAAGCCACCGCGCCGGATCGCGCTCGGCGATCAAACGGGCAAGTGCAACCGGTTCGCAGATCTCGGGCAGGGAAAGAATGCCGCATTGCTCGGCCGCCTCGACGGCGTTGCCGCGCATGCGATCGGGGTTGACCCGCATCACCTGGCCATGGCGACTGAGCACGGGCTGCAGCCGCGATACGCCAAGTTCGACAGCTTTCTGCACCATGTAATCGAGCCGGGCCGCTTTGAGCGGGACAAACAGATAATGCAGATCGGCCGGCATGGTCTGCGCCCGCGCTTTGCCGCCGACGCGAAGGACCGCGGCGTGTTTTACGGCTTCAATCGTGGCATCCCATTCGCCGTCGCGGCCGTTGAAAATCAGGACGCCGGCCCCAGCGCCGAGGCGCAGCACATGGGCCAGGTAATGCGCTTGCGGCCGCTCAAGGCCGACTAGCGCCCCCGCTTCGAGCGGCGCGCTCACGAACAGCCGGGGCTTGCGAAAATCATAGCTGGGCATGGCAAACGCGGGTCGGCCGGCATTATTCGCTTCGGCTTTATCCCCGTTTGTAGTTGTGCACCAGCGTCGCACCCCCCCGCCTCTGCCGGGGCTTTGCCGCCTTGTCGCCGAATTCGGCAGGTCTTAATCGTCAGGTCTTAATTGGCCAAGTCTTTTTTGGCGAAGTCTTAATTCGCCGAAGCCTTTAATGGGCGGGGAATATCGGGCACAGTCGGGGCATGGGAAAAGGCACAACAATGCGGCGCGGCCTTGTCATCGCGTTTCGTCCGAGTGTGGCGGCGTTTGCGCTTGGTCTGCCGCTTGGCCTCGGGGTAGACACCGGCTTCGCCCAGCAGATGCCGGCGCCGCCGCAGTGCGACCAATTCCGTCCGTTGCAAACCGAAACGCAAAAAAGAGCCGCCGCCGTCACGGCAGCGATGAATGCCCACGCCGAGCGCAAGCAGATTTGTGCGTTGATGACCACCTTCGTGGGCGCCGAAGGCGCATTGGTCAAGTTTCTCGTGGACAACAGGACCTGGTGTGGGGTCCCCGATCAAGCGGTCGAGATGTCCAAGGCCAACCACGAGAAATCTATGAAATTCCGAACCGCCGCCTGCAGTGATAACGATGCCCATCCGAAGGCGCCGTCACTCAGCGATGCCATCAAAACGCCGGCGGTCAATTCCTCGGCGAATACTAAAACTGGCGGTTACGGCACTTTCAACTCGCTCACCGGCAATCCGCTGGGCAAATGAGCCCGGCCGCCGGTTCGGTCGCCGACGCGGCCGGCAATTGGGTCGACAACCTTGCCCCACTTTGGCTGCGTCCTTACCTGCGCCTCGCCCGTCTCGACCGGCCGATCGGCTCCTGGCTGTTGCTCCTGCCGTGCTGGTGGTCGAGCGCGCTGGCCGCGGTGGCGGCGCATGCCAGAGGCCCGAGCCCCTGGCAGATCGCGCTGTTTTTCATCGGCGCTTTTGCCATGCGCGGCGCTGGTTGCACCTGGAACGACATCGTCGATCGCGATCTCGACGGCGCCGTCGAGCGCACCGCCTCGCGCCCGATCCCGTCGGGCCAGGTCAGCGTCGCGCAAGCCGCGCTGTTCCTCATCCTGCAAGCGCTGGTCGGCTTCGCGGTGCTGATCGCATTCAATAGTTTCACAGTCGCGCTCGGTATCGCCTCGCTCACGATCGTCGCGGTGTATCCGTTCATGAAGCGGATCACCTATTGGCCGCAGATCGTGCTGGGGCTCGCTTTTTCCTGGGGCGCGCTGATGGGCTGGGCGGGAGCGTTCGGCCGGCTCGATGGTCCGGCGCTCCTGCTTTACGCCGGGTCGATTTCCTGGGTGATCGGCTACGACACGATTTACGCGCATCAGGATCGCGAGGACGACGCGCTGATCGGCATCAAATCGACCGCTTTATTGTTCGGACCGCGCACCAAGCCGATGCTGGCGCTGTTCTACGGCATTGCCGTCGCGCTGATCGGGCTCGCGGGCTACAGCGGCGGCGCCGGGCTGTTTTTCGCGATCGGGCTTGTTGCCTTCGCCGCGCATCTCGCCTGGCAGATCGCGCGGCTCGACATCGGCGATCCCGACAATTGCCTGGCGGTGTTCAAATCCGACCGCGACGCCGGACTGATCCTGTTCGCCAGCCTGCTGCTCGACGCGGCGCTGCACCACTAAGACCGAGCTAATTCCGGGCGATGATCTCGCGCTCGCCGCGATGCACGATTGGCGTTGCCGGCAGCTTGACCGCACGGCGGCGCAGCAGCCGCGAAGGCCGGCGGCGCGCGATGGCACTCCGCCGGCGGCGGCGCCAGGTCGGAGCCTCGATACGAACGCCGCCCAATCGCGCGAACGGCTCGCGCAAGCCGCCGTCGCCTTCGGCGACCAGAAGCGGCAGGCCGAGCACACGGCCCCACGACTGCCATTCAGCGACGATGTCATCGCTGTCCAGCGAAGCAAACAACGGCAGCGACAGCGCCGGATCGGCGTGTTCGAGCATGACCGCGATCGCACTCGGAGTTTTATCGGTTGCATCGCAAAGCCGGATGGCGACGCCGCGAAAGGCTGTGACCGGCATGTTGAGCGCCATGCGCATGCCGCGCACCGAACGGCGCAGCACCACGCGCTCGCGGTGCAAATCGACGATGCACCGGCGCTCGTCGGCCGCGGCATCGGCGGCTTCGAAACGCACGGGCAGAGAGAAGGGGTCGAGCCGCAAAGGGCATAGCCCCGCGCGGCTCGACCCGGCAGCGATCCTGCCGACTTCCATTTGACGCCTCGAAACTCGCTCCCGCCGGGCTGTTGCCGCCCGGTTGCCGTGACCATGCCACGGTGCGGTCGTGATCGGCTTAAAAAGCTCGGTTAAGGTCCGGTAGTGCGCAGGTCACTGCGCTGCATGATTGCCAAGTCGTTTCCGCGATCCGGCGAATTGGCGGATTGTGGGTTGAAATCGCGCGCCTGGCGCGCACATCTTGTGTTGTCCCACGCTCGCCCATAAACCAATTGCAAACCCAAAATGTCGTCACTCCTCGATCAATCCGCGCTTACCGATCTTGCCAGCCGTCTCGTCGCCGCCGCGCGCCGCGCCGGAGCGAGCGAGGCCGATGCGGTCGCGGTGCGCTCGGTGTCGCTGTCGGTCGAGGTGCGCGACGGCGCGGTCGAGGAATCGCAGCGCTCCGAGGGCGACGACGTCGGCTTGCGCGTCCTGGTCGGCAGGAAGCAGGCGGCGGTATCCACCAACGATATCAAAGGCGACGGCGTCGATACGCTGGCCGAGCGTGCCGTTGCCATGGCGCGCGCGGCGCCAGAGGACAAATTCGCCGGTCTCGCCGATCCGGCATTGCTGGCAACGAGCTTTCCCGATCTTGATCTGCTCGATCCCGACATGCCGGGGGTCGATGTGCTGGAGAAGCGGGCGCAGGCGGCGGAAGCCGCCGGCCTTGGCGTCGCCGGCGTCTCCAAATCAGGCGGCGCATCGGCGTCGGCCGGCATCGGCGGCATGGTGCTGGTGACGAGCCACGGATTCCACGGCGCCACTATCGGCTCGCGGCACTCGATCTCGATGTCGGCGATCGCCGGCAGCGGCACCGGCATGGAGCAGGATTACGATTTCACCTCGACGCTGCATGCATCCGATCTCGAACGTGCCGACGAAATCGGCCGCACCGCCGGCGAGCGCGCGGTCAAGCGGCTCAATCCGCGCAAGGTGACGACGCGGCGGGTGCCGGTGGTATTCGATGCGCGGATTTCCGGCTCGCTGGTCGGTCATCTCGCCAGCGCCGCCAACGGCGCGGCCATCGCGCGCAAGACGAGCTTCCTGAAGGAGAAGCTCGGCCGAGCGGATTTTTGCCCCGGGCATCGACATCGTCGACGATCCGCGGCGCCCGCGCGGCCAGCGCTCGCGGACATTCGACGCCGAAGGCGTCGCCACGGCAAAGCTCAAACTGGTCGACGACGGCGTGCTCAAGACCTGGCTTCTCGATTGCGCGACCGCGCGCGAGCTCGATCTGAAAACCACCGGTCACGCGCAGCGCGGCGTGTCTTCGGTTCCCTCTCCCGGATCGAGCAATCTCTATCTTTCGCCCGGCGCGCAAAGCCCGGATGCGCTGATCGCCGAGATCGAAGACGGCTTTTACGTCACCGATCTCATCGGCATGGGCGTCAATCTCGTGACCGGCGACTACAGCCGCGGCGCCGCCGGATTCTGGATCGAGAACGGCGAACCGACCTATGCGGTGAGCGAGGTCACGATCGCGGGGCAGCTTGGCGAAATATTCGCAAGCCTGGTGCCGGCGAACGACCTCGTTTTCCGCTACGGCACCAATGCGCCGACATTGCGCGTGGAGGGCCTGACTGTTGCCGGCCACTGAGGTCGACGACCTGACGCAAATTGCGGCGCGGCTCGAAGCAGCGGTGCGCGAGGCAGGCGCGCTGGCGCTATCGATGTTTCAGACGCCGCTGAAGAACTGGACCAAGGGGCCTTCCGCATCGCCGGTCTCCGAGGCCGATATCGCGGTCGACAATTTGTTGCGGCAACGGCTCGTCGCCGCTGGCGAGACTGTCGCCTGGCTGTCGGAGGAAAGCGTCGACGATGCGGCGCGGCTCGAGGCGCGGCGCGTCTGGATCGTCGATCCGATCGACGGCACGCGCGCCTATATCGCCGGGTTTCCGGATTGGGCGGTGTCTGCGGCTTTGGTCGAGGATGGCCGGCCGATTGCCGCCTGCCTCTATGCGCCGGCCTTAAGCGAATTCTTCATGGCCCGCGCCAAAGCCGGCGCCAGCCTCAACGGCGCCGCGATCAAGGTCAGCCAGGGCGCGGAACTCGCGCAGGCGCGAATCGCCGGGCCGGGACGATTGATGGAACGGCTTGCCACGGTCGCCCCGCCGTTTAACGCCATGCCGCGGGTGCGGTCGCTGGCGCTGCGGCTGGCCCGCGTCGCGCAAGGCGCTTTCGACGTCGCTATTGCCGGCGGCAACAGCCATGATTGGGACCTTGCGGCGGCTGATCTTTTGGTGCACGAAGCGGGCGGCGCATTGACGTCTTTTGCGGGCGGCATTGTGACCTATAATCGTCCCGTGCCACGGCACGGGATGCTCGTCGCGGCCGGCCGGGACAGGCACGCGGCCCTAATCGAGCTTCTTGGGGATGGACGCCTCGCGTTTTCATAATCGCGGATCGAGCGCGTGGATCAAACACCATGTCTGATACCCCAAAGCCAAAACAGTTGCTCCATCTTGTCCTCGGCGGCGAAGTAGCCGGCGTGGCCGACACCGAATTCAAGGATCTCGACAAGGTCGACATCGTCGGCGTCTATCCAAACTATGCCACCGCCTATGCCGCGTGGAAGGCGAAGGCGCAGGGAACCGTCGACAACGCCGAGATGCGCTATTTTATCGTGCACTTGCATCGCCTGCTCGACCCGGAAAGCCCGGCGCCGCAACGCTGAGGCTATACATGCGGCTATGGCGGCATATCGGACGGCAGCGATGGGCGAAGGTGACGGTCGGAATCGCCGCCGCCGAATATCTGCGCTTCGTCGGCATGACGACCCGCTTTACGCTTGAGCCGGCCGATATCTACGAGCGCGGCGAAGCGGACATGCCGATCATACTGGCGTTCTGGCACGGACAGCATCTGCTCGCGCCGGTAGCGCGGAAGGGAACGCATCGCGTGAACATGCTGGTATCGCGACATCGCGACGGCGAGATCAACGCCGTCGCCGCCAGGCGGCTCGGCGTCGGCACGATCCGCGGCTCCGGCAATCACGGCGGTGGCTTCGTGCACAAGGGCGGCGTCGCCGCCTTCCAGTCCATGCTCGACTCTCTCGCCGAAGGAAATTCGATCGCGCTGTCCGCCGACGTGCCGAAGGTGGCGCGCGTCGCCGGCCTCGGCATCATCAAGCTGGCGCAGGCCTCCGGCCGCCCGATCTATCCGAGCGCCATCGCCACCAGCCGGCGCGTCATGCTCGACAATTGGGATCGCACCACCATCAATCTGCCGTTCGGCCGCGGCGCCGGCGTCGCCGCCGAGCCGCTGAGCGTTCCGGCCGACGCCGACGACGCCGCGCTCGAGGCCGCGCGCCGCACGCTCGAGGAGCGGCTCAATGCGGCGACGCGGCGCGCCTATGAGATAGTCGACCGCCCGAACGGCGGAGTGTGACGTGCCGGAGCGTCTGCCGTTTGCGTTGCGTATGTATCAGTGGGCGTCCGCAGCCGGGTCGCCGGTCGCGCCGCAGGTGCTGGCGCGGCGGCTGAGCCGCGGCAAGGAGCATCCCGAGCGGCTCGCCGAACGGCGCGGCGAAACCACCCTCAAACGTCCGAAAGGTCCGCTCGTCTGGGTGCACGGCGCGAGCGTCGGCGAGATGCTCGCCGCGGTGCCGCTGATCGAGCAGCTGCGCGCGCAGGATTTTGCCGTTCTCGTCACCTCCGGCACGGTGAGCTCCGCCGCGCTCGCCGAGCAGCGCCTGCCGGACGGCGCGTTGCACCAGTTCATTCCGCTCGATGCGCCGCGCTTCGTGCGGCGCTTCCTCGACCATTGGCGGCCCGACCTTGCTTTGTTCGTCGAATCCGATCTGTGGCCCAATCTCATCCTGTGCTGCGCGGATCGCCGCATTCCGATGATCGTGATCAACGGCCGGCTGTCCGAGCGATCGTTCACCCGCTGGCAGCGCGTTCCCGGCGTGATCGCGGCGCTGTTGTCGTGTTTCGATCTATGCCTGACGCAATCCGCCGCCGACGCCGAACGCTATGCGCAGCTCGGCGCCCCGCGTGTCACCTCGACCGGTAATCTCAAGCTCGACGTGCCGGCGCCGCCAGTCGATCAGGCGGCGCTGCAACGCCTAAAGGAGATCGTCGGCACGCGGTTTGTCGTCGCCGCGGCTTCGACGCATCCCGGCGAGGAGAGCGCGATCATCGCCGCGCATCAGCGATTACGCGCGAAATTTCCGTCATTGTTGACGGTGATCGCGCCGCGTCATCCCGCGCGCGGCGAAAGCATCGCCGAAATCGCCAAACTCGGCGGGGCTTACCGTGGCGCTGCGCTCGCGACGCGCGCAGCCGATGCCCGATATCGGGGTCTATGTCGCCGACACGCTGGGCGAGCTCGGTCTGATCTACCGGATCGCGCCGATCGTCTTCATGGGCGGCTCGCTCGCCTCGCATGGCGGCCAAAATCCGATCGAGGCGATTCGGCTCGGCGCCGCCGTGCTGCACGGCCCGCATGTGTGGAACTTCGCCGAAATCTACGCCACGCTCGACGCGGCGCATGGCGCCAAGCTCGTCGGCGACGAAGCGGCGTTGACGGCTCATCTCGGCGAGTGGCTCGCCAATGCGGCGGCGCGCAAGGCGGCGGCCGATGTGGCATCGGACGCGGTCGGCCGGCTTGGCGGGGCGCTCAAGCGCACGCTCGCCGCGCTCGATCCCTATCTGATGCAGCTTCGGCTCGAGCAACGGGCCTCCTAGATGCGCGAGCCGGCCTTCTGGTGGCAACCCGGCACCGGAGCGCTGCTGACGCCGTTTGCAGCCCTCTATGGCGCGGTGGCGGCGTTGCGCATGCAATCGCCGGGACGCGATGCCGGCCTGCCCGTCATTTGTCTCGGCAATCTCACCGTCGGCGGCGCCGGCAAGACGCCGGCGGCGCTCGCGGTGGCGCAGCTTCTGCTTGCCGCGCACGAGCGGCCGTTCTTCTTGAGCCGCGGTTATGGCGGGCGGCTTGTCGGCCCGGTCCGCGTCAATCCGGCGATCCATCGTGCCGCCGATGTCGGCGACGAGCCGCTGCTGCTGAGCCGGCTCGCGCCGACCGTCGTCGCGCGCGATCGCGTTGCCGGCGCGAAACTGGCGCAGTTCGCCGGAGCAAGCGTCATCGTCATGGACGACGGCTTGCAGAATTCCTCACTCGCCAAAAATCTCGCGATGCTTCTGGTCGACGGCCGCCGCGGCATCGGCAATGGCCACATCGTTCCGGCGGGCCCGTTGCGCGCGCCGCTCGGCATGCAGCTCGATCGGGTGCACGCGATTGTCGTTGTCGGTCCGCCCGACGGCGCCGCCACGGTCCTCGATCGCGCACGCCTTCGCGGCATCACGATCTTTCATGGCCGGTTCGAGCCCGACCGCGGCGTCATCGCGGCCATAGGCAAGCGCAAAGTGCTGGCCTTCGCCGGCATCGGCGATCCCGAAAAGTTTTTTGCAACGCTGACCGAAGCCGGCATCGCGATCGCCGAGCGCGCAAGCTTTCCCGACCATCACCGTTACACGGCCGCAGAGGCGCAGCACCTGATCGCGCGCGCGCAAGCCGGAAACCTGATGCTGGTCACCACCGAGAAGGATCTGGTGCGGCTTGTCGGCGAGGCCGAGCTTGAGGCGCTCGCCGCGCGCGCCAGCGCGTTTCCGGTGCGGCTTGTCATCGAGGAAGCGGATCAGTTCCGGCAAATGGTGCTGAAGGCGATCGAGCGACTAAGGCGCCTTGACTTCCGCGCATAAGCGCCGCCCTGCCGCTGCAATACCGCCTCGGGCGTGGCATAGGCTTCCTGCAGATCGACGCTCCAGTAGCGCAGTTCTTCGAGCGGGATCGGCACCCCGGTCACGGCGCAGCGCACGAAAGCGCCCGGCCGCATGACGCGAAAATCGCCGTCGAGATATTTGACATCGGCCTCGCCGGGCATCGGGGCCGGACGATCGGTACGATTGAGCAAATGCGCCTCCGTTGCGGACCCGCAAGACCGTCGAACCCGCAGCCAAGCCGGCAACATAATCACTCCGCCGCGGGGACGAAAGCCATCACCTTCGCGTTCACGCTGTGATATTCTGCTCCGGCGGGGCGTTCACTGAACTCGGCAAGATCGGCGAACCGTCGACTCGCAAGAGATCAACAAGAAGTCGCCAAGTATGGCTTTGCGGACGCTGCCCTTCGCCCTTGCCGGTCTTGTGATGTCGGATGAGCGCCGTCCGGCCGCCGCGCCGGATCATGTCGATATTCCCGACGGCGACGCTGACGCTGCATGCGACGCTGTATCGGCCGGACGGTGCCGGCCCGTTTCCCGGCGGTGGTGGCGCTGCACGATTGCGGCGGGCTGTTGCACCGTCCCATGACGCAGGCGCAGCTTTACGACCGAATGGGCGCGGCTGCTCGTCGCCCAAGGTTTTGTCGTGCTGTTTCCGGATTCGTTCGGCTCGCGCGGCCTGCATTCGCAATGCCGCGAGCGCGACCGCAAGGTGCATGCCTCGCGCGAGCGCGTCGCCGACGCCAATGCCGCGCGGCTGTGGTTGCAGGCGCAGAACTACGTCAAGCCGGACCACGTCTCGCTGTTGGGCTGGTCGAGCGGCGGCGTCGCTGCGCTTTGGGCGATACGGCCGACCGCCGTGCCGCACGACGGCAGCGTCGACTTCCGCTCCGCGGTCGCGCTCTATCCGAACTGCCGCCGCTTGCGCGAAACCGCCTGGAGCGCGCGCGTCCCGACGCTGATCCTGATCGGCAGCGCCGACGATTGGACGCCGGCGACTCACCTGTCAGCAAATGGTCGCCGGCGCGCACGACCGCAGCGCCCGCGTGCAGATCGTCGTCTATCCGGGCGCGCATCACGAATTCGATCGGGCCAATACGCCGATCCGGCTGCGCACCGGCCTCGTCAACACCGCCGATCCGTCCGGCCGCGCCCATGGCGGCACCAATCCCGCGGCGCGCAACGACGCGCTCAAGCGCGTACCGGAATGGCTGGCGAAATAGCGCCGAGTGTTGCTGGAAGAGAACCAAGTGCTGCTGAAAAGATAAAGCCGCGCGTGAAAGAAAACGCCGCGCCGAAGGATCGGCGCGGCGTCAGAACCAGTGACGCACTACTACCAGCAACGCCGATAGCCATGGTGCCAATAGCAGCGACCCCAGTGCCGATGGTAGTAACCGCGGTGATAGTAATAGACCGGCGTGACGCTGCCGGCATCGCCGGAAGTGACGCCCGTCAGCGGCGCAATCGGCGCAGCTTGCGAAGTCCCGGAAACGGCCGCGAAAAGCAACGCAGCGACCGCCATCGCAAAAACAGTCCGTATCATTATCGTTCTCCTTCGGCGCGAACCTGTGCGAGCACATAACACCGCAGCATGGTGGCGGTTCCGCGACGGGCTCTTGGCCGGCAAAAATGAACAAACAGTCAGAATTTCAGTGCGGCTTCAATCAAGACCGAACAGCGCCTGAGCGTTGGCGCGGCCGATCTTGATCCGATCCTGTTCGCCGATCTCGACGGCGTCGAACCATGCGGCAGCCGTGCGCATGATCCTCGAATGGATAGTCGACAGCGAACAAGCACGCGGTCCGCCCCGACCGTCAGCATCGCGTAAATCAGCGACTGCGTGCAGAAATTGCCGCTCGTCGTGACGTAAAAGTTTTTGCGGAAATAGTCGCGCATGGGTTTCTTGGCCGGCCGGGCCGGCAGCTTGGTCAGCCGGTGATCGAGCCGCCAAAGATCGTATGGAATGCGCTCGCCAAGATGACCCAGAACGATCTGTAGTCCGGGATGCTCGTCGAACAGGCCGCTGCCCATCAGGCGCAGCGCATGAATCGCGGTCAGTTCGGCAAAGTCCCACGGCGAAGCGGTCAGCCAAGGATGGCCTTCATAGGCCTGGCGGCGGCTCGGCAAGGAATAGCGCGGATGCAGGTAGAACGGTACGCCCAGGCGTTCGACCTCGGCCCAGAACGGCCGGTATTGCGGCAGGTCGTAATAGACCACGTTTTCGGCGTCGCCGACCTGCGAAAAGCCATTGACCAGTGCGCCTTTGAATTTGAAATCGCGCACGCAGCGCTGCATCTCCGCAGCGGCGGCTTGCGGGTCCTGCATCGGCAGCGCGGCTAAGCCGGCAAAGCGATCTGGGCGCTTCGCGACCGCCTCGGCCAGCACGTCATTGGCTTGCCGCGCGAGACGCGATCGCTTTGGCGGCGTCGGGAATCGCCTGGATGCCGTCGGCATTGAGCGACAACACCGCCATTTCGATACCGCAAGCGTCCATCTCGGCGAGCCGCCGATCAAACAGGTCGATCAGCTTGCCGTGTATGCCCGCCCAATAGCTGTCGTCCGGATGACGCACCGATTTGGCCGCCGTCTCGGCAAGGGCGAAATGCTCCTCGACCGCGATTTTGCCCTGCATCGCGCACTCCTTTTGACGTGCTCAGAACAGATCGCCCTGCCCCGGTCCGCCGTCGCGCCGGCTGCGCGGCTTGGCCGGCTCGCCAGTCGGCTGTTCTGCCGACGGCGCGCGCGCATCGGGAGCCTTGGGCGCGGGCGCCGACGCGGCCGTCGGCGAATTCGATCTCGAATCCCATGCCCGCCGTCACGGCGGCCGCCGTGCGCAGCGGCCGGCCGGCGGCATCGCGTACCAGTGCAAAGCCACGCGCGAGCACGCCGCGATAGGAAAACGCGGTGAGCAACTGGGCGCCGCGTTCCGCCCGCGCCTGCCGCACCGCGATGACATGACGAAACGCGCGCGTGGCGCGCTCGGCAAAGGCGCCAAGGCGTTCGCGCCGCCGCTCGACCGTGCCGCGAAGAAGATGCGCGCTCAGCCGCGCGCCGATCCGCGAATAGACCACATGATGAATTTGGGCATTGGCGCGCAGTCCGCGGCGCAGTCCCGCCGCGGCCTGATCGAGCCGCTGCCGCGGCAGCGCCAGCACTTCGTCGGCGGCCGGCAGCGCGCGCGCGGCCGAACGCAATTCGCTCTGCCGGGCGTCCTGATTGCGCCGCCAAGAGGCGAAGGCCCGGCGCGCCAGCGAATTGAGATCGAGCAGTCAGCTCGGCGCGCACCGGCACCGCCATTTCGGCGGCCGCGGTCGGCGTCGGCGCCCGCCGGTCGGCGACGAAATCGATCAGCGTCACGTCGGTCTCGTGGCCGACCGCCGAAATCAGCGGAATCAAGCTTGCCGCCGCGGCGCGCACCACGATCTCTTCGTTGAACGACCATAAATCTTCCAGCGAGCCGCCGCCGCGCGCCACGATGATGAGATCGGGCCGCCGCGGCAAAGCGGAAGTGCGTTGCTCCGGCAGCGCGTTGAAGCCTGCGATCGCGGCGGCGACTTCGGCGGCCGAGCCATCGCCCTGCACCTTGACCGGCCACACCAAAACGTGGCGCGGAAAGCGGTCGGCGAGCCGATGCAAGATGTCGCGGATCACCGCGCCGCTCGGCGAGGTGATGACGCCGATCACGGCGGGCAGAAACGGCAAGAGCTGCTTGCGCGCCTCGTCGAACAATCCTTCTGCGGCCAGGAGCTGCTTGCGCTGTTCCAAGCAGCGCCATCAGCGCGCCAAGCCCGGCCGGCTCCAGCGTCTCGACGACGATCTGGTATTGCGAGCGGCCGGGATAGGTCGTCACCCGTCCGGTGATCAGGACCTCGAGGCCGGCTTCGAGCCTGAGCTTGATGCGCTGCGCGGTGGAACGCCAGATCACGCCGGCGATACAGGCGCGGTCGTCCTTGAGATCGAAATAGACGTGGCCATTGCCGTGATAGCTGACTTTGCCGAGTTCGCCGCGCACGCGCACGTAACCGTACGATTCCTCGATGGTGCGCTTAAGCGCCATCGACAGTTCGGAGACGGTCTGTTCCGGCAGATTGAGGCGCGGTTCGTCGCATGCCGTTCTGCACAGGGCCGGTCCTGACCGAGGTTGACGAGTCGGCGGAGTCCATGGCGATTAGTGGGGCCCATCGCGGGCACCGGTCAAGTCCCGCGCGCAGGTCGCCAAGGCATTCTGATCTATGAACATTCTGCTGTTAGGGTCGGGCGGACGCGAGCATGCGCTGGCCTGGAAAATGGCGGCAAGCCCGCTCACCGACAAGCTTTACTGCGCGCCGGGCAATGCCGGCATTGCGCGCGACGCCGAATGCGTGGCGCTCGATCTTGCCGATCATGCGGCGGTCGTCGCGTTTTGCCGTAACGGCGGGATCGATTTCGTCGTCGTCGGACCTGAGGCGCCGCTATGCGCCGGCATTGTCGACGACCTCGAAGACGCCGGCATCAAGGCTTTCGGCCCGACGCGCGACGCCGCCCGCCTCGAAGGCTCCAAGGGTTTCACCAAGGACCTAAGCCGCGCCAACGCCATTCCGACCGCCGCCTATGAGCGCTTTCGCGCCGCCGTTCCAGCCAAAGCCTATCTGCGCGAGCGCGGCGCGCCGATCGTCGTCAAGGCCGACGGCCTCGCCGCCGGCAAGGGCGTGGTCGTGGCGCAAGATTTGGCCGAGGCCGAAGCGGCGGTCGACATGATGTTCGCCGGCGGTCTCGGTGAAGCCGGCGGCGAGATCGTCATCGAAGACTTTCTGGACGGCGAGGAAGCCTCTTTCTTCGCGTTGTGCGACGGCGAGACCGCGATCGCGCTGACGACGGCACAGGACCACAAGCGCGCCTATGACGGCGACAAGGGGCCGAATACCGGCGGCATGGGCGCCTATTCGCCGGCGCCGAACATCGATGCCGCCATGAGCGCCCGCGTGATGGCCGAGATCATCATGCCGACATTGCGGGCGATGAAGACGATGGGCTGCCCGTACAAGGGCGTCCTCTATGCCGGGCTGATGATCACCGCCGAGGGGCCGCAGCTGATCGAATACAATGCGCGCTTCGGCGACCCGGAAACCCAGGTGCTCATGCTGCGCCTGATGTCGGACCTCGTCCCGGCGCTCCTCGCCAGCCGTGACGGCATGCTCAAAAGTTTTGATCTGCGCTGGTACGACGACCCGGCGCTCACCGTGGTGATGGCGGCGCAAGGTTATCCGGGCCAGTACGCGCGCGGCACAGTGATCGAAGGCCTCGACGATGCCGCCAAAGTCGAGGGGGTCGAAATCTTCCACGCCGGCACCAAAGCCGTGGGCGGAAAGATCCTCGCCAACGGCGGCCGCGTGCTCGACGTCTCGGCGATCGGCAAGACGGTCAGTGAGGCGCGCAGACGCGCCTACGAAGCGGTATCTCGCATCCGCTGGCCGGAAGGCTTCTACCGCCGCGATATCGGCTGGCGCGCGGTGGAGCGGGAAACGAAATAATGCCCGACCTCGCCGACCTTTATCCCGGTTACGCGTCGCGCTGGATCGACACCTCGGCCGGCAAGATTTTTGCCCGCGTCGGCGGCAGCGGACCGCCGCTTCTCCTTCTCCACGGTCATCCGCAGAGCAACGTGATGTGGCACCGCGTGGCGCCGGCGCTGGCGCCGCATTTCACGCTGGCGATCGCCGACCTGCCCGGCTACGGCTGGTCGGCGGCGCCGCAGGAGGATGCCGAGCACGCGCCTTACACCAAGCGCGCCATGGCCAAGGCGATGGTCGAGGCGATGGAGACGCTCGGCTTTGTCCACTTCCGGCTCGCCGGCCACGACCGCGGCGGTCGCGTCGGCTACCGCCTCGCGCTCGATCATCCTGGGCGCATCGAGCAGCTCGCGGTCCTCGATATCGTCACCACCTGGGACATGTGGCACCGCATCAGCGCGGCTCTGGCCTATCGCGCCTGGCATTGGACGTTTCTGGCGCTGCCCGCCCCGTTTCCGGAAACGCTGATCGGCCGCGATCCGAAATTCTTTTTCGATTCGCGCGCGCGAGCGGGCGCCAGGGCGAAGGACGCGTCGATCTTCGATCCGCGTGCGCTGGCGCATTATCACGCCGCCTATGAAGACCCGACGCGCATTCACGCCATGTGTGAGGATTACCGCGCCGGCCGCACCACCGACCTTGCACACGACGAAACCGACCGCGCTGCCGGGAAAAAGATCGCCTGCCCGGTACTGGCGCTCTGGGGCTCTAGCGGGCTTCCCGCCAACGGCGAGATCGACGCGCTGGCGTGCTGGCGCGATTGGGCGCCGGATTTGCGTGGCTTTGCCATCGAGAGCGGGCACTATCTGCCGGAGGAAAACCCGGCCGCCACGGCGCGGGCATTGCTGGATTTCTTCGCGGCGCGTTAACGTGCGTCATGACGGGCACCGACCGCCAGAACGACTTTTCCGGCACCCGCGAGGTCGCCGAGCGGCTTCGCTTCGATGTCACGCGTCTCGAAGCCTATTTGCGCGAACACGTCGCGGGATTTGCCGGACCGGCGGTGGTCAGTCAGTTCAAGGGCGGCCAATCCAATCCGACTTATCTGGTTGAAACGCCGCTGCGCCGCTACGTTTTGCGCCGCAAACCGCCCGGCAAATTGCTGCCCTCCGCGCATGCCGTCGATCGCGAATACCGGGTGATCGGCGCGCTTGCCGCGCAAGGCTTTCCGGTGCCGCAGCCGGTTCTGTATTGCGCCGATGAAAGCGTGGCCGGCACCGCCTTCTTCGTCATGGCCCATGTCGAGGGCCGCGTATTCTGGGAACCGCAAATGCCGTCGTCCGATCCGGCCGAGCGGGCGCAAGTTTACGACGCCATGAACGCGACACTGGCGCGGCTGCACACGTTCGATCCGGCGACAATCGGGCTAGCCGATTACGGCCGCGGCGAGAACTATGTCGCACGCCAGGTCGAGCGCTGGTCGAAGCAATATCGCGCGTCCGAAACCGAGCCGATCGAGGCGATGGAGCGGCTGATCGCCTGGCTGCCGGCGCATGTCCCGCCGCCGCAGCTCGGCCCGCGTCGTGCACGGCGACTACCGGCTCGACAATATGATCGTCGCGCCGAACGCGCCGCGCATCGCCGCCGTGCTCGATTGGGAATTGTCCACGCTCGGCGATCCGCTGGCGGATTTCTCCTATCATCTGATGCAATGGCACATGCCGCATTCGGAAGCCGGCACCGGATCGCTGGTGGGTGCCGACCTTGCCGCGCTCGGCATTCCATCGCTCGACGCTTACGTCGATGCTTATGTGGCGCGCACCGGCCTCGACCCGCGGCCGTATCTGCCGGTTTATTTTGCTTACAATTTCTTCCGTCTCGCCGCGATCATGCAAGGCATCGCCGGCCGCGTGCGCGACGGCACCGCGACCAGCGCCTTCGCGGCGGCCAAGGGTGAGCAGGTGCGGCCACTCGCCGCCAAGGCCTTCGAGTTTGCGCAGCAGGCCGGGCGCATGAAAACCTTCGCGCTCGCGCTCGGCTCGGGCGGCGCGCGAGGGCTGGCGCATATCGCGGTGATCGAAGCGCTCGACGAGATGGGCGTGAGGCCAACGGCCATCGCCGGCACGTCGGTCGGCGCATTGATCGGGGCCGCTTATGCCGCGGGCATGAGCGGCAAGGACATCCGTCACCACGTCCTCGCCATCGCGCACAATCCGCGCGAGACCCGGCGGCGTCTGCTGGCGGCGCGAGCCGGGACATTGTCGGACCTGTTGTCCGGCGCGTTCAGCCAGGCGACGCAGATGGACGCGGAGAAATTCTGCGCGCAATTCCTGCCGGAACGCAATCCCCGCCGATTTCTCCGCGCTGGCCATTCCGCTCGTCGTCATGGCGACCGATCTGCATCGCCGTCAGGAAGCAGCTTTGTCGAGCGGGCCGCTGCGCGCGGCGCTTGCCGCGTCGATGGCGTTTCCCGGCCTGTTCCGGCCGGTCGGCATCGACGGCCGCGTTCTGGTCGACGGCGGCGCCACCAATCCGTTGCCGTTCGATCAGCTTTTGGGCCGCGCCGATGCCGTCATCGCCGTCGAAGTGTTCGGCGCTGCGGCGCCGGAACGAAGCGACATGCCCGGCGCTTGGGAGAGCGTCTTCACCACGCTCAACATCATGGGCTCGACCATCGTCGCCGCCAAACACCAGCACGCCGCACCGGACTTGGTGCTGCGTCCCAATGTCTCGATCTTCCGCACGCTCGACTTCTACCAGGCGAGCGCCATTTTGCGCACCGCCGACGCGGTGAAGGGCGAAGTGAAGGAGAAGCTCGGCACGCTGCTTAACGCCGCTCCTTGAAAAATTCCTTGAGCAAGCTCGAAGCTTCCGCCTCCGCCAGCCCGCCATAGACTTCGGGCCGGTGATGGCAGGTGGAGGACGCGAAAAACTTCACGCCGTTGTCCACCGCGCCGCCTTTAGGGTCGATAGCGCCGTAATAAAGCCTGCGGATGCGGGCGAAAGCGACCGCGCCGGCGCACATGGCGCAGGGTTCGAGCGTGACATAGAGATCGCAGCGGTCGAGGCGTTCGGAGCCGACCTTCGATGCCGCCTCCCGGATGGCGATCATCTCGGCATGCGCGGTCGGGTCGCGATCGGCGAGCGTGCGATTCCCGGCGCGCGCGAGCACCTCTCCGTCGCGCACGATGACGGCGCCGACCGGCACCTCGCCGCGGCCGCCGGCGGCGCGGGCCTCCTGCAATGCCATGTCCATGAATGAGGTCATCTTCGTTCGGGTGGTATAAGGACGTGGATGCCCGGCACAAGGCCGGGCACGACGATTATAAGAGACCGATGCCCCCCGACGACCAGCACAAACCCGGCGAACGCATCGCCAAGGTGATCGCCCGCGCCGGGCTCGCTTCGCGGCGCAACGTGGAAGAATGGATTGCCGCCGGCCGCGTCGCCGTCAACGGCGAGGTCATCCGCTCACCCGCGCTCAATGTCACCGCCAGCGACCGCATCAGCGTCGACGGCAACCCGTTGCCGGCGCGCGAGCGCACCCGACTCTTTCTCTATCACAAGCCGCGCGCATTGATGACGACGCATGCCGACCCGCAGGGCCGGCCGACGATCTTCCAGAAGCTGCCGCCGAACCTGCCGCGGCTCGTCAGCGTCGGTCGGCTCGACTTTAACACCGAAGGCTTGCTCCTCCTGACCAACGACGGCGCGCTCGCCCGCGCGCTGGAATTGCCGGCGACCGGCTGGCTGCGGCGCTATCGGGTGCGCGCGCACGGCGCGGTGACGCAACCGCAGCTCGATACTTTGCGCGGCGGCATCACGATCGACGGCATTCATTACGGGGACATCGAAGCGGTGCTCGACCGCGTGCAAGGCTCAAATCTCTGGCTCACGTTTGCCATCCGCGAGGGCAAGAACCGCGAAGTGCGCAATGTGCTCGGCCATCTCGGGCTGACGGTGACGCGGCTGATACGTGTCTCGTTCGGCCCGTTCCAGCTTGCCGAGCTCGCGCTCGGCGCGGTCGACGAGGTACCGACGCGCGTGCTGCGCGAGCAGCTTGGCGAGCGACTGGTTGCGCAATCCGGGGCGGATTTCTCGGCGCCGCTCGCGGCACCGCCGCGGCGCGCCCAGCGCCGGCGGCGCGCCCGGCATCCGCGCCGCGGCCGCCGCTGGAAGCGCGAGCACCGGCGAGCGCCAAGCCTAAAAACCGCAAATCGCCGCATCACGCATGGCGCGCGCATGAGCAGGATCAGCCCAGCAAGAAGTTGCGGCGCAAATTCCATGGCGCGCGCCGCAATGCCGAACCGGCTGAGCACCCGCGCGGCAAAGCGCGCGAGAGCCTTTTGACCGACCGCAAAGGCCGTCCTGTTGCCGTCGAGCGACATGGCGAGCCGCCGCCGCCGCGCGCGCCGCGCGAGGAACGCAAGAGCGCGATTCCCCCGCCCGCGCGGCCGCCATCGTTCTTCCGACCGCACCTCCGGGCCGCGGCCGCGTCACCCGCGGGGCAGGCGCTGATGCGCGTCGTCGGCGGACGGCTGCGCGGGCGCCCGCTCGCCGGCCCGAAATCCAGCGCCATTCGCCCGACCGCCGATCGCCTGCGCGAGTCGCTGTTCAATATTCTCCTGCATGGCTACGGCGACCCGATCGCCGGCGCGCGCGCGCTCGACCTTTTCGCCGGCACCGGCGCGCTCGGCATCGAAGCGGTCTCGCGCGGCGCGGCTTTTGCGCTGTTCGTCGACGACGGCGCCGAGGCGCGCGCGCTGCTTCGCGAAAACGTCGCCTCGCTTGGCCTTGGCGGCACGACACGCATCTTCCGCCGCGACGCGACCAGGCTCGGTCCCGCTCATCCGGTTGAGCCTTTCTCGCTCGCCTTCCTCGATCCGCCCTACGGGCAAGACCTTGCCGCCGCGGCGCTCGTCTCGGCGCGCGTCGGCGGATGGTTCACGCCCGATGCTTTGATTGTTGTCGAAGAGGCGGCGAAGGCCGCCTTCGCCGCGCCCGACGGCTTTTCGCAGCTGGAGCGGCGCGCTTACGACGACACGGAGTTCGTTTTCTTGCGGCCGACTGTGAATTTTTACCTGGGCATGATCTTTGCCGAAAACCGACGCCCCTTTTCGGGATCATGCTCTAGCGCCGGCCGAACAGACGCTCGATGTCGGTGAGTTTCAATTCCACATAAGTCGGGCGGCCGTGATTGCACTGGCCGGAATTCGGCGTCGTTTCCATTTCGCGCAACAGCGCGTTCATCTCCTCCGGCTTGAGCCGCCGCCCGGCGCGCACCGAGCCGTAACAGGCCATCGACGAGGCGACCTGCATCAGGCGGCGCTCCAGCGGCAGCGCCTCGTCCCATTCGCTCATATGCTCGGCGAGATCGCGGACAAGGCCGCCGCCGTCGATCTCGCCGAGCAGCGCCGGCGTTTCGCGCAGCGCCACCGCGCCCGGGCCGAATGCCTCCAGCACAAGGCCGTAGCGCGCCAGCTCTTCAGCACGCGTGAGCAGGCGCTGCACGTCCGCTTCGTCGAGTTCGACGATTTCCGGAATGAGGAGGATCTGCCGGTGCACGCCGCTTTTGTCGAGCGCGGCCTTGAGCCGCTCATAGACGATGCGCTCATGCGCGGCATGCTGATCGACGACGACAAGGCCGTCGCGGGTCTGCGCCACGATATATGTATCATGGACCTGGGCGCGCGCCGCGCCGAGCGGATGATCGAGCATCGCCGCGTCGGCCGATTCGCTGTCCTCGGCGACGCCGCCGCGCAAATCGGCGACGGGTTCACCGACGTCGAAGGCCGCTTGTGCGGCTTCGGCAAAGCCGCCGCCGCGAAGCGGAGCGAAAGCCCGCCGCACATCGCCCGGACGCGCCGGCGAACGCCGCGAGTCCCAGCCGCGCTGCGGCCGGAACGAAGCTATGGTCGCGGCACCGCCAGTCGTCGCGGCGCGCGCGCCGTCGCGCTGCAGCGCGGTCTTGAGCGCATGCACGATCAGCGCGCGGACCAGGCCGGCATTGCGGAACCGAACCTCGGCCTTGGCCGGATGCACGTTGACGTCGACTTCGCTCGCCGGCAGCGTGACGAACAAAGCGACCAGTGGATGACGGTCGCGCGGCAGATAATCGGCGTAGGCCCCGCGCACCGCGCCGATCAGGAGCTTGTCGCGCACCGGCCGGCCGTTTACGAAGAGATATTGGCCGAGCGCATTGGCGCGCGTCAGCGTCGGCAGCACGGCGAAGCCTTCGATAAAGACGCCTTCGCGGTCGGCTTTGATCTCGACGGCATTGGCGCGGAAGTCAGCGCCGAGCACGTCGCCGAGCCGCACCAGCCGGCCGGCCGCGCCGGGCAGCGTGGCGGCAAAGCTTTGCGGCGCGCGTTCCTCGCCAGCGAGCGTGAAGGCGACGTCGGGCCGGCTCATAGCCAGCCGGCGCACCGCCTCTCGCACGGCCTCCGCCTCGGTGCGATCGAGCTTGAGGAATTTCAGCCGCGCCGGCGTCGCATAGAACAGGTCGCGCACCTCGATGCGCGTCCCCTCGCCGAGCGCGGCCGGCCTGACCTCGGACTTGACGCCGGCGTCGACCTCGATCGCCCAGGCATGCGGCTCGCCGGCGTGGCGCGTCGCGATCGACAGCCGCGCCACCGCCCCGATCGAGGGTAAGGCTTCGCCGCGGAAGCCCAGCGTGCGGATCGCGACCAGATCGTCGTCCACAAGCTTTGAGGTGGCGTGGCGTTCGACGGCGAGCCGGAGATCGGCGCGGGTCATGCCCTCGCCGTCATCATCGACGCGGATGAGGCGGCGGCCGCCGCCATCGGTGAGGACGTCGATGCGCCGAGCGCCGGCATCGAGCGCGTTTTCAATAAGCTCCTTGACCACGCTCGCCGGCCGCTCCACCACTTCGCCCGCGGCGATGCGGTTGACGAGGCTTTCCGAAAGCTGGCGGACGGGCATGTCAATGCGGTTTGAATGACAATTCGGCAGGCACCGTAGCCCGGATTGAGCGGCAGCGAAATCCGGGGCAAGAATGCCGGGCTAGTCGT
The DNA here is from genome assembly GCA_963743395.1 of uncultured Alphaproteobacteria bacterium. Lineage (GTDB taxonomy): Bacteria > Pseudomonadota > Alphaproteobacteria > Rhizobiales > Xanthobacteraceae > BOG-931. The sequence goes on along the minus strand of CAVUPV010000013.1, from coordinate 299,020 downwards.
GGAGTAGCACATGACATTGAACTACTGGATCGATGCCTTCCTGGCCGGCTTTGGCGTCCTCGTCTTTATCACTGGCATCATCATGTACATGCTGCACGGTTACCAGCGCGCCAAGATCGGGCCGAGCCGAGCCTGGCCCTCCGAGGTCGGCACCATCACCGCATCGGCGGTGGAGCAGCCGAATCCCAAAAAGAAGATCTATGCCGCGGCCATCCGTTATAGCTACAGCGTCGGCGGCAAGGACTATCAGTGCGACCGTATCTTCTGGGGCCCGAACGAAGGCAGCGAAGAAGAGATGACCGCGATCGCCGCCGCCTACAAGGTCGGCAAGAACGTGTGGGTGCAACACGACCCGAAAAATCCTGCGAACGCCGTCCTCGAACCCGGCAAGCATACCGGCCTCACGCCGGGAGCGTATTACTACGCGCTTGTGATGATGCTGCTCGGCGTCGCCGCTGTCGGCGGCGGTCTATACGCGCTCAGCCACTGAATTCCTCAATCGAACGACGGCCTGGTCCGGCGCAGATGCTTGATGCCAGAGCGGCGCTTTTTGCCTTCGATACGGCGCTCGCGCGACCCCTTGGTCGGCCTGGTCGGCCGGCGCTTGATCGGTGCAACCGCCGCCTGGCGGATCAGATCGATGAGGCGGTCAAGCGCATCCTGGCGGTTGCGTCCCTGCGTGCGGTGGCGCTGCGCGATGATCACGACGACGCCGTCACGCGTCAGCCGTGAACCGGCAAGCCGTTCCAGCCGCGCGCGCACCTCGGGCGGCAGCGACGGCGAGTGCCGTGCGTCGAAGCGAAGCTGCACCGCGGTCGCGAGTTTGTTGACGTTCTGCCCGCCCGGTCCGGAAGCCCGCACGAAAGTTTCAGCGATTTCGCGCTCGTCGATGCTGATCTGGGCGGTGACCGGAATCATGGTCGCATCTTATCCTCCCCGCAACGCGAGGGAGGATATTTCAATTCGGCGTCGTCGCCGCGACCCCCTCGGGCTTGCCGACCACGGTGACGAGCAGGCCGTCGTCGAGGAGCCGTTTCGCCACGCGCCGCGCGTCGTCGAGCGTCACCGCCGCGATCATGGCCGGCCGGCGCTGGAAATAGTCGGTGTCGAGACCGTCGAGCTGTAATTGCACCAATAGCGCGGCGATTTTGCCCGATGTGTCGAGATTGAGCGCGAATGAGCTGTCGAGATAGTTCTTGGCTTCGGTCAGCTCCGCTTGCGTCGGTCCCTGCTCGGCCAACCGGCGGATCTCCGTTTGGATCAGAAAGAGCGTTTCGCCGGTACGCTCGGTGCGGGTCGCGGTGCCGCCGATGAAGAGCGCGGCATGATCGAGCCACACCAGATTGTCGGACACCGAATAGACGAGGCCGCGCTTTTCGCGCACCTCCTGGTAAAGCCGTGAGGAAATCGAGCCGCCGCCGAGAATGTGATTGACGATATAGGCGGCCATGAAATCGGGATCGCGGCGGGCGATGCCAGGGCCGCCGAAATCCACCACCGTCTGCGGCACGTCGAGGCTGACGTCGACGCGGCGGCCGAGGCCCTGTGGGCTCACGTTCTCGATCGGCGAAAGATCGGGCTTCTCCGGCAGTGCACCGAACACGCGATCGAGGATCGGCTTCAAAGTCTCGGCGTCGATATCGCCGACCACCGCGATCCTGAGGTTTCGCCGCGCCAGGACGCGATGCGCGTAGGTCTTGAGATCGTCGCCGGTCACGGCGGGCAGCGATTCGAGCGTGCCATTCACCGCCCGGCCGTAGGGATGACCTTCGAATGCGGTCGCCCACCAGCGTTGACTGGCGATATCGGTCGGGCTTGTGGTCTCGCGGCGCAACACCGACAGGATCTGGGCGCGATTGAGCTCGACCTCGGACGCGTCGAACCGCGGCGCCGTCAGCGCCAGCCGCAGGAGGTCGAAAGCCTCGTCGCGGTTTTCCGTTAACGTGCGTAACGAGCCGCGGATGTGGTCGCGATCGGCATCGAAGCCCATCTGGATGGCCTTGCGCCCGAGCCGGTCCGCGAAGGCCTTGGAATCGAGGTCGCCGGCGCCGTCGTCGAGCACCGCAGCCATCAGGTTCGCGGTGCCGGATTTGCCGGGCGGGTCCTGGGCCGAGCCGCCGGTGAAGGCAAACTCGACGGTGATCTGCGACACCGCCGGGGCCTGCACCAGCCATGCCTCGATGCCGCCCGGGCTCACAACGCGCTCGATTGTGGTCGCACGCGCGGGATGCGCCGAGAGCGCCAGCGCCAAAAATGGCATCGCCAGCGCAGCGGCCGCCCGCCGCAGTCCGCGGCGCAACAAAGCAGTCGCAATCGATTTCACGAATGGCTCTCCTGTGGCTGCAGGCTTTTGACGAGATAGCCCGTCACCGAGTGGCGGATATCGAGCCAGTTGCGCGCGGCTTGTTGCACGTCATCGGCGGTCACGGCGCGGATACGGTCGGGCCAGGTGCGGACCATATCGACCGTCTGGCCGGTCGCCAGCGCGGCGCCGTACCAGCGCGCCAGCGTGGCCTGACTGTCCTCGGCGTAGACGGCATCGGCGATCAGGCCGGTCTTGGCGCGATCGAGTTCGTCGGCGCTGACGCCATGCGCGGCGACGTCGGCGAGGATGGCATCGATGCCGCTCTCGACATCGTGCAGCGTCGCGCCCGGCTTCGGCATGCCGTAGACGCCGAAGGTGGCGTAGTCGAGCGCGGTGCCGGAATAGTAGGCGCCGGCATTGAGCGCGACGCCCTTGTCGACCACGAGCGTTCGGTACAGCCGGCAATCCTCGCCGCTGCCGAGCACATGGGCGAGCACGTCCAGCGCCTCGCTCTCGCCGGGCTTGGCGGAGGTTTCCGACGGCACCAGATAGTAGCGGCTGACGGTCGGCTGCTCGACGCGGGGATCGGCGAGCGTGACGGTGCGCGGCGCTTCCTGAACCGGCTCCATCGGGCGCTGCCGCGGATTGGCCGGGGCCCGGTCGGCGACCTTGCCGTAGGTCGCCTCGGCGTCGGCTTTGACCTCGTCGGCGGTGACGTCGCCGGCGACGACCACGACGGCATTATTCGGGGAATAGAAGCGCTGATAAAACGCCAATGCGTCGTCGCGGTCGAGCTTTTCTATTTCCTGGCGCCAGCCGATCGCCGGCCGGCCATAGGGATGGTTGAGATAGAGCGCGGCGTCCATCTGCTCGCCGAGCCGGGCGCCCGGATTATTGGCGACGCGCATATTCTGCTCTTCGAGCACGACATTGAGCTCGGGCCGCACCACGTCGTCGGTGAGCACGAGCCCGGTGATGCGGTCGGCTTCGAACGCCATCACGTCCTTGAGATGATCGCGCGGGACGCGCTGGAAGAAGCCGGTATAGTCGCTGGACGTGAAAGCATTTTCCTGGCCGCCGATTTCGTCGACGTTCTGCGAGAAAGTGGCGCCGGGATTCTGCTTGGTGCCCTTGAACATCAGGTGTTCGAGGAAGTGCGCGAGGCCGGATTTTCCCGGCGTCTCGTCGGCGGCGCCGACCTTGTACCAGATCATGTGCGTGACGACCGGGGCGCGATGATCCGGCACCACGACGACTTCAAGACCGTTCGCCAAAGTGAAATCGGTGACGTCGGGACCGCCGGCGGCGTTGCGTTGCGGTCAGCGCTCCGCCCAGGAAGGCGAAAACCAGCATCTGCATTTTCATAGGCAACACCTAACCTCCGCGAGCAAACGGCGCGCCCCGGCAAACTCCAACTTACGCGGTAGATGAGGATCCCCAACCGCCGACGGATCCATCATAGAGCGGCGAACAGTGCGCTCCAGGCTTTAGCCTAGTGCACAGGCTCCACCCGCTGCTCAAGCGTGGACGCCTTGGGCACCCTGTGCTCCGGCGTGATGCCGTAAGGCTGATCTGGCGACGGCGTCTGATAACCGGCCGGCGGATCGGTCAGGCTCACGCGCGGCGGTTCGCCGGTGAACGTGCCGTATTCTTCCTTCTTGGTCCAATCGAAGTTGAGCCAGCTGCTCTTCTTTTCGCCGAGTTCCGACGGCGTGCTCTGTTCGCCCGTGCCGGGAGCGGGAACGGGCCGGCCGACACCGAGCTCGGCCGGAGTCAGCGCACGCTCCTCATGAATGACAGAGTCGAAGGGTTGAGGAGGCGGCTTGTCTTTATCCTTGGATGCCTGACGGGCTTTGACTTCCGGGTCGACAGGCCAATTCGGAGCGGGCGGCGCATTCGTCGATATCGGCGCCGGTAAATTGCGGCTTGGCGGCACGACGAGCGGCGAGCGTTCGCTGTAGTTGATATCGTAGTTCGTGTCGTTGGGAGACTTCAGGCCAAGGCCGTGCAGGAACTTATCGGTGAACGACTCATTCTGCACATCGTCATCGCCGGCGCGCGCCGGCGAATGGTTAGCGCAGACGATAAAAACGGCTACCGCGCTGCCGAGCGCAATCCGCAAAAGTCTGGTCCCGCGAAACCCTGCGGTCGCCGACATCGCGGCCAGTTCGTCTGTCCTGCGGCATGCCCTCACCCCGACCTGCCTGCATCACACTCTGCCGATGCACACGCTTTGGGGAAATCCCCGATAAACCCACGCCCAGCAGCAGGTTTATAGCCGCGATCAGGGCGCTTTTGCGGCGCCGCCGCGCCATAGGGATTCATACAATAGGCCCAAAACTCCTGCAACAATGGCGACATCGGCCAGATTGAACACATACCAGCGGAACGTCCAGGCCGCCGTATCGATGTGAAACAGCACAAAATCCGCGACACCCGGCCAATGCAGCCGGTCGATCGCGTTGCCGACGGCACCGCCGACAATCAACCCCAGGGCAGCCGCGGTCAGGCGCGATGAGGCCCGGGCCAACCAAAGCCACAGGAAAATCACCGCCGCGATCTTGAACGCGAACAGCGCCCATTCCCCGGCTGTGCCACCCGATTGGGGAAAAAGGCCGTAGCTGATGCCGGTGTTGAAAACCAGGAGCAGATCGATGAACGGCGTCACCGTAACCGGCTGCCGGCTGGCGATATCGAAGCGGTCAAGCAGCCAGAATTTCGAGGCCTGATCGACGGCACAGGTGATGATCGCCACGGCAATCCCGAATGCGCTCAACCGGCCCCAGACATAGGAGCCAGCCGGCTTGCCCTGCACCGCGTCCGACAATCGCGCCCCCTACTCGGCCGCCTTCCGCATCATTTCCCATTCGCGCAGCGCCTGGGCGTCGCGCGGGGTGACGTCGGGAAACTGCGGATCGAGACCGACGCTTTCGGAAATCTTCCACGAGCGCGCGCATTTGCGGCCTTCGGCGCGGCGCGGTTCGACCGCGACCCCGCGCACGTCGTCGAGCCGGAACGCCGAATTCGGCCCTTCGCCTTGCACCAGCGTCGCCGCCGAGGTGATGCACAATTCGGCGAGATCGGCGTCGACCGCCGCAGCAAACAGATCCGGATCGTCGACATAGATGATGGGCGCCGCTTCGAGCGCCGAGCCGATGCGTTTGGCCGCGCGTTCGACCTCAAGCGCGCCGGTGACGACGCGCCGCACATTGCGCAGTTTGCGCCATTTCTCGGCGAGCGCGTCGTCACGCCAGAATTGCGGCGCCGGCGGAAACTCTTCGAGATGGACCGATTGCGCGGCCGGCTCGCGCGCCAGCCAGGCCTCCTCGGCGGTAAAGCAAAGCATCGGCGCCAGCCAGCACGCCGTGGCGCGGAACAGATGATCGAGCACGGTCAGGCAAGCTTTGCGCGTTTTCGACGAATACGGGTCGCAATACAGCGCGTCTTTGCGGATATCGAAATAGAACGCCGACAGATCGTTAGTCATGAAGGCATTGAGCACCGCGAAGATGCGCTTGGTGTCGAAATCCGCGTAAGCCTGCCGGATCAGCGGATCGAGTTCGGCAAGCCGGTGCAGCATCAGCCGCTCAAGCTCCGGCATCTTTTCGCCGGCGACACGGTCGGCGGCCTCGAAATGCGCCAGATTGCCGAGCATCCAGCGCAGCGTGTTGCGCAGCTTGCGGTAGGTATCGACGGTGGTCTTCAGGATTTCCGGCCCGATGCGCAGGTCGTCCGCATAGTCGGCGGCGCACACCCACATGCGCAGGATGTCGGCGCCTGATTGTTTCATCACATCCTGCGGCGCGGTGACATTGCCAAGCGACTTCGACATTTTGCGCCCCCCCTCGTCGAGCACGAAGCCGTGGGTGAGGACGACGTCGAATGGCGCGCGGCCGCGCGTGCCGCAGCTTTCGAGCAGCGAAGACTGAAACCAGCCGCGATGCTGGTCGGAGCCTTCAAGATACATCACCGTCTCGTCGCCGCCGGCGGCCTTGCGCCTGATATGCGCGAGCGCCGGAAAGTGCCGCGGGTCTTCCAGCACGAATGCGTGCGTCGAGCCGGAATCGAACCAGACGTCGAGAATGTCGTCGACTTTCTGCCAGGGTTCGGCGGCGAGCTTCTTGCCGAGAAAGCGCTCGCGCGCGCCGGCCTGGTACCAGGCGTCCGCGCCTTCCGCCTCGAAGGCTTCGACGATGCGCACGTTGACCTCGGGATCATCGAGAACATCGACCGAGCCGTCCGGCTTTTCCTTGATGAACAGCGTGATCGGCACACCCCAGGCGCGCTGGCGCGAAATCACCCAGTCGGGGCGGCTCTCGATCATGCCGTTGATGCGGTTTTCGCCTTGCGCCGGCACCCAGCGCGTCACCGCGATCGCGGCCAGCGCGCGATGGCGCAGCGTATCGCCATGCCGCTCGATGTCCTTATCCATCGCGATGAACCATTGCGGCGTATTGCGGAAGATCACCGGCTTCTTGGAGCGCCATGAGTGCGGGTATTGATGTTTCAACCGGCCGCGTGCGATCAGCATGCCGGCATCGACCAGGGCCTTGATCACCGCCTCGTTGGCGTCGCCTTTTTCGCCTTTATCAGTGAGCACACGCTTGCCGGTGAAACCCGGCGCCTGATCGGTGAAGCGGCCGTCGGCATCGACGGTGTAGGGAATGGCGGTGTTGATGCCTCGCGCGGCCAATTTTGGCGCGTTCGCCGTCCAGACATCGAAGTCCTCACGGCCGTGCCCGGGCGCGGTATGCACGAAGCCGGTGCCGGTATCGTCGGTGACGTGATCGCCGGCGAGCAGCGGAACCCGAAAGTCGTAGTCGCCGGCGAAGCCCTTCAGCGGATGCGCGCAAGCCAGACGGGCAAGAGTCTCCGGCGACAGTTCCGCAATCTGCTTGAATGCCGTCACGCGTGACTGTCGCAGAACGTCGAGCGCAAGCTTCCTCGACAAGACATATTTATCGCCGACTTTCGACCAATTTCCGTCAGGCGCATCGGTGACTTGATAAAGACCGTACTCGATATCCTTTGAATAACTGATGGCCCTGTTGCCCGGAATCGTCCAGGGCGTCGTTGTCCAGATCACGATCGAAGCATTATTGAGGTCGTCCCGATCAAGCGTGCTGATCGGAAATTTCACCCACACCGTATCGCTGACATAATCCTCGTACTCCACCTCGGCCTCGGCGAGCGCCGTTTTCTCGACCACCGACCACATCACCGGTTTCGAGCCGCGATAGAGCGTGCCGTTGGCCGCGAACTTCATCAGTTCGCGCGCGATCTGGGCTTCCGCGAATTTGTCCATCGTCGTGTAGGGATGCGCCCAATCGCCGGTGACGCCGAGCCGCTCGAATTCGGCGCGTTGGACTTTGATCCAGTGCTCGGCGAAGGCCCGGCATTCGCGCCGGAATTCGACCAACGCCGCCGGATTGGACAAATCCGGCTTCGGCTTGCCCTTGGCGCGGTAGTTTTCCTCCTCGATCTTCCATTCGATCGGCAGGCCGTGGCAGTCCCAGCCCGGCACATAGTTCGAATCGAAGCCGAGCATCTGCTGGCTGCGCGTCACCACGTCCTTGAGGATCTTGTTGAGCGCGTGGCCGATATGGATGTTGCCGTTGGCGTAAGGCGGGCCGTCGTGCAGCACGAATCGCGGCCGGCCCTTCGCCGCCGCGCGCAGCCGCTGGTAAAGCCCGAGCTTATGCCAACGCGCGAGAATCTCCGGCTCCTTCTGCGGCAGGCCGGCACGCATGGGGAAGTCGGTTTTGGGCAGAAACAGCGTTTCGCTGTAATCGCGTGGCTTCGCCGTCGGCTCGGTCATGCGGGGCCTTCTAACAAGCCTCCTGCAATGCGGAAAGGGTCTGCCGCGGCCCGTGCCAGTGGAGCCAAGGAACCGGGCGCCGCCAGCTCGCGTTGAGCCGGCAGATATTGTCGCGGGTGCATGGGGCGACGGAGGGTTTTTTGGAATATATCCGGGCGAAAAACGAAGTCCGCCACGCTTTGGTGATCAGCGATCCGACGCCGGTCGACAATGTGCAGAAGATGTGGGTTACGGCCGGCCAGGCCGCGACCATCGGTATATTCCTGCTTTTGTTCGGCGCCTTTCTCTATGTCGGCCACGCCATCCTCTTGCCGATTCTGGCCGCCGCCATTGTCGCGCTGACATTCGCGCCTTTGATCAAGGCGCTGAAGCGCGCCGGCATTTCGCCGTGGATCAGCGGCATGCTCATCCTTCTTGTCGGCATCGGCCTGCTTAGTCTGCTGGTGACCGCGCTCGCCGGACCGGTCAGCGAATGGATGGGCCGCGCGCCGGATATCGGGAATTCGCTCAAGGACAAGCTCTCCGTGCTCGACGCCCCGCTGGCGTCATTGCGCGAACTGCAAACGTCGCTGTTAGGCAACAGCAGCCAGATCAATGTCAATGTCGCCGACCTTGCACCCAATGTCGTGCTGCCGGTTGTCGCCTTTCTCACTCCGGCGGCGGGCGAACTGCTGCTGTTCTTCGCCACGCTCTACTTCTTCCTGGTCGGCCAGATCGAGCTGCGCAACCAGGCCGTCGGGATGTTCGCCAAGCACGACACCAAGCTGCGCTTTATGAAAATCATGCGCGACATCGAGCGCAATCTCGCCGGCTATCTCACCGTCGTGACCATCGTCAATACCGTGCTCGCCGCAGTTGTCGCACTGGGCGCGTGGCTGATCGGCTTTCCCAACCCCGTCATTTTTGGTTTGCTGGCGGGGCTGTTTAACTATGTGCCCTACGTCGGCCCTTGCGTGATGGTGGTGATCCTGTTCGGCGTCGGCCTCGTCACGTTTCCCTCCGTCGGCCACGCCTTTATCGCGCCGGCGGCGCTGATCGCGCTCACCACGACCGAAGGGCATTTCATCACGCCCACCATTGTCGGCCGGCGGCTGACACTCAATCCGCTTCTGGTGTTTCTGGCGCTGGCTTTCTGGACTTGGATTTGGGGCCCGTTCGGCGCGTTTCTCGCGGTGCCGCTGTCGATCGTTGCGCTCGTCATCGTTCACCACCTGTTTCCAGCCGACGAAGTGAAGTTTCCGGAGTGAAGTCCGGCGCTCAATCTACCGATGGGCGGGCTATTTCGCGGCCGGGTCCGGGCCTATAATGGAACTTTCCCCAGCGTCGGGTCATTAATCGGGCAATCCGGCATCTTCAATTGATGGAGTAGATCATGGTTTCCCCCGCACCGGTTTCAGCCAATATGCGCGACGCGGCGAACGAGACGCGCGAGAGCGTCCGCGAAATCGGCAAAGCCACCGCCGACGCATCCGCCAACGCGCAGAGCGATCTGCAGAGCCTGCGCGACGATTTCAGCCGGCTTGCCGAGCAAGTCGCCGACATCCTCGCCGACCGGGGCAACGCCGCCTGGCAGCGCGCCAAAGCAAGCGTCGACGATGCCGTATCCGGCGCCCAGGAGACCGGGCAAGATGCCGCGGACGCGTTGCGCGAAGTGTCCGACCATTTTGTCGAAGCAGTCGACGAGTCGATCAAGACCCGTCCCTACACGACACTCGCGATCGCCGCCGGCCTCGGATTTCTGTTCGGAATGGCGTGGCGGCGGTAATGGCGGCAATGGCGGCGACACCGGTCGGGTTGCGGCTTTAGCGGAGCGCCCGATGCTCAAAACCGTAATGCGCGAGATCACGCTGGCGATCCAGTCCAGAAACGGCGCCAGCGTCGTCGTTGTGGTTTGGCTTGCCGTCATGGCCGTGGCCTTGCTCGCGGCCTTCGTCTTTCTCTGCGTCGCCGCTTACGATTGGCTGGCGTTTCGCTTCGATCCCGTCATCGCCGGCCTGATCATGACCGCGATTTTCGTCGCGATTGCGGTTATCGCCGCGATCGCCGCCGCGGTCGTCCGCCGCCGCGTGCGCCAGCGCGCCATTCTTGCCCGCGCCGCCAAGGCGCACGCGCCGCCGTGGCTGCTCGATCCGCGCGTGCTCGGCGTCGCCATGCAAGCCGGCCGCTCGCTCGGCTGGGAACGCATAGTGCCGGTCGCGATTCTCGGCTTCCTCGCGGCGCAATGGGCGCGCGAGCGCCGCGACAAGAGCCAAAAGGATTTCTAGATCGGCGGAAACGCATCGCCGAAACGCGCGAGGGCCGCTCGCGCGAGCCGCGAATCGTCCTGCATCTGCCGGATCAGGTCCTTGGCGGAGGCGAATATCGCTTCGTCGCGCAGCCATTCGATGAAGGCGACATCGATGCTCGCGCCATAAAGGTCGCCGGAAAAATCGAACAGGAAAATCTCGAGCAGCACCGCCCCGGTATCGAACATCGGGCGGCGGCCGAAGCTTGCCACGCCGTCGTAGCGGCGGCCGCCAACCGCCGCGCGCACCGCATAAATGCCATGCCGCAGTCCGCACGCCGCGTCGAGCTGTAAATTCGCCGTGGGAAAGCCAAGCTCGCGGCCGCGTTTGTCGCCGTGGATCACCGTGCCGGACACGAACCACGGATAACCGAGGAGCTCCGCGGCCTCGCCGAACCGACCGTCGGCGAGCGCGGCGCGGATCGGCCCCGACGACACCGGACGTCCTTCGTCCTCGAAACGCGGCACCACGTCGACGGTGAAGCCGAGTTTCTTGCCTTCGGCGCGGAGAAAACCCGGCGAGCCGGAGCGATGGGCGCCGAAATGGAAATTAAAGCCGATCACCGCCCCGCTCACCGCGAAGCGATCGACCAGGATGCGGGCAACGAATTGCTCGGCGGTGAGGCTCGCCAGCGCCTCATCGAACGTCAGCACGATGGCGCCGTCGAGCCCGGTTGAGGCGAGTAGCCGCAATTTGGCGGCCTCGTCGGTCAGGCGGAACAGCGGCTCGCCGGGATGGAAGAACGCGCGCGGATGCGGCTCGAAGGTGAGCACCGCGGCCGGGCGATGCAGCGACTCGGCGCGCGCCTGCGCGACGGCGATCACCGCCCGATGGCCGCGATGAACGCCGTCGAAATTGCCGATGGCGACGACCGCGCCACGCAATGTGTCATCGGCCGCAACGTCGCGCACGACGCGGAAGCTTTGTGTCGGCATCCGGCTTTCGATGGTTAATAAAACCTTAATCGGATCGTGGTCTAGCTGGCTTGCCGGCCGCCGCAAAGTCAAGCTGGGCGCCTGGCGACGGCTGTACTCGGCCGGTTTAGCCGATCATTAACCCCTTGTTCAAAAACGCGATGTAGCTTCGGGACGAGTTGGGGAGTGACGTCCGGGGCGGGTCCCTGCCTCGGCGAAGTTCGGCCGGCAAGTGTTGCGCGCCAATGCGCCAGATGCGCCGGCGGCGCGTAAGGAGCTAAAGAGCGATGCCGCTCGATCCCAAAATGCCCGTGCTCGTGGTCGACGACTACGGCACCATGGTGCGGATCATCCGCAATCTTCTGCGTCAGCTCGGCTTTTCCGACATCGACGACGCCGCCGACGGCGCCGCGGCGCTCGAGAAGATGAACAACAGGCGCTATGGGCTCGTGATATCGGACTGGAACATGGAGCCGATGACCGGCTACGACCTGCTGCGCAACGTGCGCGCCAATCCGGCGCTGGAGACGATACCGTTCATCATGGTGACGGCGGAATCGAAGACCGAGAACGTGATCGCGGCCAAGAAGGCCGGCGTCAACAATTACATCGTCAAGCCGTTCAACGCTCAGACGTTGAAATCCAAAATCGAAGCGGTGTTTTCCGAAAAGCTCGAACTCGCCTCACCGCTCGATCACTAGCCTCACCACGCAAGGCCGCGCATCGCCGCTTTGGGTGTCACACCCGCGGCGGCAAAGATCGCATTGAGCGCGGCGATATCCGGCGCCTCCCGCGAGCCGTATTCCTCGGCGTGGATGCCTGACGTGACAAACAGATAATCGAGCCCGAAAGCCTGCGCGCCTTTCAGATCGGTGCGCACCGAATCGCCGATGGCGAGAACCCGCCGGCGCGCCGGCATTTGGCCGCCGCGCAGCGCCGCCGCCGTCGCGAGCGCGGCGTCATAGATCGGCGCATGCGGCTTGCCGCAATAAAGCACTTCCCCTCCCAAAGCGGCGTAAGCGTCGGCCAACGCGCCGGCGCAATAGACCAGCGCGTCGCCGCGCTCGACCACGATGTCGGGATTGGCGCAGACCATGAACAGCGATCGCGCCCGGATCGCCGCCAGCATGTCGCGATAGCTGTCCGGCGTCTCGGTCGTATCGTCGAACAGGCCGGAGCACACCACGTAGTCGGCGCTTTGCAACGGCGCGAAAATCACGTCGAGCCCGGTGAAAATCGACAAATCGCGCTGCGGGCCGAGATGAAACACCGTTTGGCCGGGCCGCGCCGCGACGATACCGCGGGTGACGTCGCCCGAACTGGTGATGGCGTCATAGGCGTCACGCGGCACCGCGAGCCGGTCGAGGATGCGCGCCACCGCCTCGCCGGCGCGTGGCGCATTGGTGATCAGGATCGCCGTTCCGCCCTTGCCGCGAAAGCGCCGCAGCGCGTCGCAGGCGGCCGGAAAGGCGGCAATGCCGTTATGCACCACGCCCCAGACGTCGCAGAACAGCACGTCATAGTCGCGCGCCAACGGCTCGAAGCTGTCGATGAAATCGGCCACGCTCGCTTACCGATAGGACAGGTGGTTTGGTGGCATCGTCATTGCGACCTGACGCGCGGGAGGGACCGGATCAGGGGCGGCCCATGACGCGCGCGAGCTGGGCGAGGCCGGATGTCGGGGCCGCGGCATCGCCCGGCGCCGGCGCCGCACCATGAGAATCCTTGCCGTCGGCGGCGATGCTTTGCAGCGCTTCGGCCCGCACCGGTCGCGGTGGTGAGAACAAGAAGCCCTGGCCGAAACGGACGTCATAATCGAGGAGATCGACCACGGTCGCTTCGTTCTCGATGCGCTCGGCAATGAGATCGATGCCAAAGCGGCCGAGCAGGTCGGAGAAATCCGCCGGATGAATATCGGTCGAGGCGATGCCGACCCGATTGAACAGCAGCGTCGCCGGCGCCTTGACGAAGCGGAAACCGCGCTCGTTGAGTTCGCGCGCATCGACCCGCAGGTCGGTGAGGTTGTCCATCGAGAAGCGGAAGCCGCGCTCGGCCAGCGCCGCCAGGCTTTCGTGCTCGATCGGCCCCATGGCGCGCGCCGCGCTCTGGGTGAATTCGAATACCAGGGCCGGCGCGATGGCGCGATTGGCCTCCATGAATTCGAGGAATTTCGGAAAGCCGGAATCGGTCAGCGTCGCGCCGGACAGATTGCAGAACAGGCCGATGTCGCGATTCTTGAGCAGGAGCCGCCGCACCACCTGCACGCAGCGCAGCGCCGACAGATCGTCGAGCTTCGGCATCAGCGCGCCAGCTTCCGCGTAGTTGAGGAAATCCCCGGCCGCGACCAGATCGCCATTCTCCGCCTTGAGCCGCGAAAGAGCTTCGTAATAGCGCACCTTGCGCTGCGGCAAGGTAACAACCGGCTGCAGGTAAAGATCGATCCTGCTGGCATCGATGGCGCCCTTGATCGCCGCAATAATGCCGTCGCGGTCCAGACCGGCGAAGGCGGCAACTTTGGCGGGAGCAGGCGGCGCGGGCTGCGCGGCGGATAAGGTCGCGGGCGCCGCCGGCGATATAGCCGAAGCGGGCGGCGCGACGGGTGCTATCGCCCCTGGCATCGCCTCGTCATTGGCGGCGGGCGGCGGGCGGTCGGCGCCGCGATCGTTCGCCAGCGCGACCTCGTGCGCCGCGACCGAGTCGGCGAGCTGCCTGACCAGCGTCGAGAGTTCCTCGATCTCGGCGGCCAGCGGCTGCGCCGTCGCCAGCGCGCGGTCGATGACCGAATCGACTTTGACCTCCATGGCGCTCAGCCGGCGGCCGAATTCGGCCAATTGGCGGGCGAGATCGCCGGAGCCGCGGGCCAGATTGGCAAGCTGGTTGCTCGCTTCCAGGCGGTCGCGCTTGCGGGCGGTAATGGCGTTGTAAACCGCGAGCGCCATCAGCGTGCCAAGCGCCACCAAAGCCAACTCCGCCCCGGTGAAACCGAAGCGCAGATAGACCACAAAGCCGATCGAGCCGGCGATGAGGACCATGCAGACGGCGATGAAGATGGCGCTGATACGCAACATGCCGGGGACCCTCAAGAACGATTCGCGCCCGAATGCTATCAGTGTCCACAAGCGGTGTGACGCCGCAAGGGCACCCGGAACCGTAGCTAAGCTTTTGGTCTGCTTCTATAACGCTAAAAGCGACGAGCGGACCGAGAGATGCCAGATTTTGCGTCATCGCCAGACAGCGGCTTGTTCGGCGCGATCGAACGCCGGCCGGCGACCGCTTTTTCCGGCTTTCTGGCCCTGCATTTTGTGGTCTGGACCGCATTGCCGGCACTGCTTTACGCCAACCTGCCGCTCGATCTGATCGAGGCGCTCACTTACGGGCGCGAATGGCAGTTCGGCTACGACAAGCTACCGCCGCTACCATGGTGGCTCGTTGAGATCGCGAATCGCGCGATCGGCGCGGACGTCGCCTATTACGCGCTGGCGCAGGCCGCGGTGGTCATCGCCTTTGCTCTGGTGTTCGTTACAGCACGCTCGATTGTCGGCGCGGCCGGCGCGCTGATTGCCGTGCTGATCGTCGATGGCTTGCATTATTTCCAGTACACGGCTGTCAAATTCAACCACGACGTCGTTCAACTGCCGTTTTGGGCGCTGGCCGGCTACGCCTTTCATGCCGCGCTCAAGCGCGGCGGCATCGGCTATTGGCTGCTGCTCGGCGTCGCCTTCGGCGGCGCGCTGTGGGCGAAATATTTCGTCGTCGTGCTGGCGGCGCCCTATGCGCTGTTCATGCTGTTCGACGCCAAGGCGCGGCGGGCTTTGGCGACGCCCGGCCCATGGCTGGCGCCCGCGGTGGCGCTCGTCGTCGCGGCGCCCCACGTGGTGTGGCTGCTGCAGACCGATTTCCTGCCTTTCGCCTATGTCAGCCACCGCGCCGAGCCGGTGCGCGACTGGTTCGATCACATTCGACACCCGGCGATGTTCGCAGCAAGTCAGATTTTCTTTGCGCTGCCATCGCTGTTCGTTGCTGCCGCGCTATTTTGGCCGAAAAGCAATGCCCCCCGGCAGATCGCGGCCGATGCCTTCGACCGCCGCATCGTGACGCTGCTCGCCTTCGGACCGGCGCTGGCCATGATCGCGCTGATCGCGGTGAGCGGCCGCGGCGCCATTGCCATGTGGGGCTATCCGCTCTGGCTCTTCCTCGGCCTTTGGATCGTGATGGTCGCACGTGTAACGCTGGACGCCCCGCGGATGGCAGGCGTCGTCGCCGCGTGGGGCGTCATCTTCACGCTGTTCGTTATCGTTTTTGTCGCCAACTACACCGTGCTGCCTCTTGTCGATCACCGTTACCGCGCCGTGCTGTTTCCCGGCGACAAGCTCGGCGCGACGCTGACGGAACGTTTCCACGCCGCGACGGGGCAGCCGCTGCGTTATGTCATCGGCTCGATGTGGGTGGGCGGCAATCTCGCACATTATTCGCCGGATCAGCCGCAGGTGCTGGTCGACGGCGAGCCCGCGCGCGCGCCGTGGATCGATCTCGAAGCTCTGCGCAAATCCGGCGCCGTTGTGGTCTGGACGCAGGGCGATCCCACGCAGCTTCCCGCCCCATTCGCCGCGATCGCGCCAAATGCCGAAGTCGGCGCGCCATTCGATCTGCCGATGCACCGCGGCGATGGCGCGGTGCATGTCGGCTGGGCGATCGTAAAGCCGCAAGCTCGTTAGCGGGATCGGCGCCCGCCAGTCAGCGCGTGCTGGCGCTGCGGGATTTGCCGTCGTCAACCGCGGTGGCAAGCTTCAGGGCCAGCAATTCGGCGGGCTGGAAATAATAAAGCTCCTCGCGCGGCGTCTCCATGGCGTGGATCCACACTTGGAGATCGACACCCATGTCGCGCAGATATTGCTGGCACTCCGCCGAAATCTGCTGGGCGTCTTGCATGCTGGCGGCGGCGGACAGATTGTCGCCGCCGACCGCCGCCACTTCGTGCACGCCGATCGCCGCATTCGGCGCGGCGCGGCGCTCGACACCGCCCGCAAAAATCAGCGGACAGGACGAGGCGCAGTAACGGCCGCCTTCGACCTCGGTGGCGAATTGCTTCTGGCGGATCAAGCGACCCATCGCCAGCGCATCGCGCACCGAGCCGCCGGGAGAGCGCAGCACCACGGTCTTGATGTAAGAGCCGCGCTTGGCGACCTCGGCGGCAAACTGGTCTGCCGTGCCAAACATGATCGTGCCAGTCGCCATCAGCCGCCCGTCGCCGACGAGTTCGAACGCCATCTTGTCACGCAACGCCGCGTCGGGCTGCCGCACCGGCGCGGCGCGGCCGCCGCCATATTTGCGCGCCGGCAGCGGCAGCTGCGACGCCGGTTGCTCGGTGGTAGGCAGCCCCGCCGTCGTTCGCTCGGCGGCGACATTGCGAAGGTTGGCATAGTCGAGCGCGACAACAGTTACGGTCGCCGCCAGGAGGCCGCGATAGAGCCATCGCAGCACGTCGTCGTCCGGCGTGCCGCCGAGCCAGTTCAGGACCCACGATCGCAACGACTGAGCCTCCGCCACGCGCCTTAATCCTTTTTGGCGGCGCGCGCGGTGACCAGCGCCGTAACGTTCTCATCCGCGGCCGGTTGCGCCGCCGGTTGCAGCGGCACATCGCCCGCCAAGACCGCACGCTCGCTTTGCAGCCGCTCGACCTCGTGCGCGAGCCGCAGCGCCGCCAGCATTTGCGCCGCCGTCATGCTGTCGGCGGCCGCCGGCTCGTTCTCGCGCCGGATACCGGCATGGACGATACATAGGATAAAGACCAAAACCGCCGGCATCAGATCAATGGAAATGGCGCCCGCCCAGCTCGGCAGAAAGTCGCCGGCATAGCGCACCACCGCTTCCGCCGTGGACAGCGGCTGAAAGCGCGCCGGCTCGACCGGCTGGGTATCCAATATTTTGTCGGCCGCTTGCGACAGTGCGGCCGCCTGCGCCGCCACCGCGGTTTCGACTTTGCCGACCACGGTCGTCTGGCGTTCCGCCAGATCGCCGCGCCCGTCAGCCGCCGGCGCGATGAAACCCGAGACCAGCCCGTCGGCGGCGCGCTTGACCGCGGGCGCGACCGAGGTCTGCTGCAGCTTGGCGATCACGCCCATCAGGCTCATCGCTTCTTTGCCGAAAGCGTCGCCGCGCTGATTGATCGGACCGCGGTCCGATACCAGTCCCCGCATCTTTTCCAGATTGGTGCTGCCCTGATCGAACAGCGCTTTCACTTTGTCGGCGGAACCCGCCACTTCCTGACCCAGCGTGCCGAGCTGGTTCGACATCTGGGTAAGGAGTTGCACGACGGTGCCGGAGCCGGACGTACCGGTCAGTGAGCCGTTACGCTCGGCATCTGCCAGCGTGGAAAATCGCGTCGCCGCCATCTGAATATCGGGCAGAAGGCTCTGCGCCGCGAGCGCATTGTTGTGCGCCCGATCGAGATCGCGCGTGTAAGCTTGCACGGTCACGGAGAGGTGCTGCTGGATCGCCGCCGCGCCAGCGAGCGCCGAGGCGTTGAGCCACGCCGACATCGCAATGATCATCAGCGAGCCGAGCCCCATGCAGGCGAACAACAGGCCGCGGCTCGTCTTGTCCTGCACATGCGGCAGGAAGCGAATCAGGAAGGTCCAAAAGGCATAGATTCCCACCGAAACCGCGACCGAATAGATAACGGCGGCAAAAAACACCACCGTCGCATCGCCATTGAGCAGATCGCGAACGCCCAGATAGGTGTAAACGCCGCTGGCGAGCGCCAGCACGCCGAGCGTGACCCGCGTCGTGACTTCAAGACGTGAAACGCCGTCGCGTAATGCTATCGACATGACTCTCCGAAGCGGACGAACCGCCGCGCTATGCGCCCCGTTTTCAGATTTCATGGTTAAATCGGCAGGAAATTCCGCCTCAAATATGGCGGCCTGCCTATGTCAATTGACGTAGAAGGCGTTTCGCCACTGGGCGCGGCTACGCGACCGTCTCAATCACCCGACCCACCTTCTCGAAAATCTCGCCGATCTGCGCCTCGCTCACGATCAGCGGCGGCGACAGTGCCAGCGTGTCGCCGGCAATGCGGATCATCAGGCCTTCCTCGGCGAAGGCGCGCTCCATCGCCTGATAGGCGCGCAAGCCCGGCGAGCCGGCGCGCGACGCAAGGTCAATGCCGACGGTCAATCCCACGGTGCGGATGTCGAGCACGTTCGGCAGGCCCTTGAGCGTCATCGCCGCGTCCGCCCATTTCGGCTCCAGCGCCTTGGCGCGCTCGAACAGTTTTTCGTCGCGATAAAGATCGAGCGTGGCGAGGCCGGCGGCGCAGGCCAGCGGATGCGCCGAATAGGTATAGCCGTGGAACAGTTCGATGACGTGGTCGGGACCGCGCATGAATGTTTCGTACAGCCCGTCGCGCGCGATCACCCCGCCCATTGGCACCGCGCCCGAGGTGATGCCCTTGGCGAAGGTGATCATGTCGGGGACGACGCCATAGCGCTCGGCGGCGAAAGCGTAACCGAGCCGGCCGAAGCCGGTGATGACTTCGTCGAAGATCAGCAGAATGCCGTGGCGGTCGCAGATCGCGCGCAGCTTTTGCAGGTAGCCCTTCGGCGGCGGCAGGACGCCGGTCGAGCCTGACATCGGCTCGACGATGACGGCGGCGATGGTCGAAGCGTCGTGCAGCGCGACGATGCGTTCGAGCTCGTCGGCAAAATGCGCGCCCCAGTCCGGCTCGCCCTTGGTGAAGGCCTGATGCTCGCGGCTATAGGTCGCCGGCAGATGATCGACGCCGGTCAACAGCGTGCCGAAAAACTTGCGATTGTTGACGATGCCGCCGACCGAGAGCCCGCCGAAGCCGACGCCGTGATAGCCGCGTTCGCGGCCGACCAGGCGCGTGCGCGAGCCTTCGCCGCGCACATTATGATAGGCGAGCGCGATCTTGAGCGCGGTGTCGACGGCTTCCGAGCCGGAATTGCAGAAGAACACGCGATTGAGATCGCCCGGCGCCAAAGCCGCGACCCGGCTGGCGAGCTCGAACGATTTCGGATGGGCGAACTGGAAGGCCGGCGAATAATCGAGCTCCGCGGCCTGGCGCTGGATTGCCGCCACGATGGGATCGCGGCAATGCCCGGCATTGGCGCACCACAGCCCGGCGGTGCCGTCGAGCACGGCGCGGCCTTCCGGGGTGTAATAGTGCATCTCCTTGGCGCGGGCGATCAGCCGCGGCGCGCGCTTGAAAGCGCGATTCGGCGTGAACGGAATCCAGAACGATTCGAGGTCGTTGGGGACCGCCGCCGTGGCGCTGCGTCGATTGGGCTCGGCCATAATGGCCTCCTGTGCCTTCGTCATGGCCGGGCTTGGTCCGGCCATCCACGTCTTCCCTTTGCAACAGTAAAGACGTGGATGCCCGGCATAAAGCCGGGCATGACGCATGCTGATGGCTTGCCGCCATTTACACTGGCTGGTACCACCGCGCCATGTCGGAAAAGTCGGAAAAATCCAACAAGCTCAAGGCGCGGCTGCCGCGCGGGCTCGCCGACCGCACGCCGGCCGAGATCGCCGCGACCCGCGCGATGATCGACAAAATCCGCGCCGTCTATGAGCTTTACGGCTTCGAACCGGTAGAGACGCCGGCCATCGAATATACCGACGCGCTCGGCAAATTCTTGCCCGACCAGGACCGGCCGAACGAAGGCGTGTTCTCGTTCCAGGACGACGACGAGCAATGGCTGTCGCTGCGCTACGACCTCACCGCGCCGCTGGCGCGTTACGTCGCGGAAAATTTCGACACGCTGCCGAAGCCGTATCGCTCCTATCGTGTCGGCGAAGTTTTTCGCAACGAGAAGCCAGGACCGGGGCGCTTCCGCCAGTTCATGCAGTTCGACGCCGACACGGTGGGCTCGTGCATCGCCGGCCGCCGACGCCGAAATGTGCATGATGGCGGCGGATACGATGGAAGCGATCGGCATTCCGCGCGGCAGTTATGTGGTGAAGGTGAATAACCGCAAAGTTGCTTGACGGTCTGATGGAATCGATTGGTCTTGGACGGTGAACAGAATTCTAGTCGACGACTAACCGTTCTGCGCGCCATTGGATAAGTATGATCGGCTAGGCGCCGACGGTGTCCGGTTATTGTTGGGCAAAGGTCGGCAGGACGAGAGCGGCGACTACTCGGCGGGTGTTGACCTAAGTGATGAGCAGATCTCAGAACTGATGATGATTTTTGAACTCACTCCGCAATTTGAAAGCGAGTTCGATCACCTGCCAGAGTGGGAGCAGAGCGATTCAAGTTTCGTCGATGTTCAACTTGATCAGAGCAGCGGACGCCTTGTTAGGCGAATGTATTCAGACTTCGGCGCCGGACGACTTCCCATAAATAATCGGGCGACTTTGGCGCTGTTCAGTGGTTGGGTCGACAGTTCGCCAAAGATCGGCGAAGCACTTAGCGAGCTTACAGATATTGCGGATCTGGCGCGCTCTGGTCGTTATGGCTCCAAAAGAATTACGTTCGATCCCTCCGTCGTCCGCGGCCTCGAATATTACACCGGCCCGGTCTTTGAAGTTGAACTGACCTTCTCCACCGACGGCCAGGATGGCTCGCCGCGCTTCGGCTCGGTGGGCGGCGGCGGGCGTTACGATGGCCTTGTCTCGCGCTTTCGCGGCGAGCCGGTGCCGGCGACGGGATTTTCCATCGGCGTGTCGCGGCTGCTCGCCGCGCTGGAATATCTCGGCAAGGTCGATCTGAAGACCGAGTCCGGCCCGGTCGTCGTCACGGTGTTCGACAAGGATCGCATCGCCGATTACCAGGACATGGTCGCGGCCCTGCGCCACGCCGGCATCCGCGCCGAGCTTTATCTCGGCTTCGGGAAATTCGGCCCGCAGATGAAATATGCCGACCGGCGCAATGCGCCGTGCGTCGTCATCCAGGGCTCCGACGAGAAGGCCAAGGGCGAAGTCACCATCAAGGACCTGATCGTCGGCGCCGAACTGGCCAAGCTCGAAAAGGGCCGCGAGGAGCATTTGCAGAAGCAAGCCGAAGCGCAGCGCGCGGTGCCGGAGGCGCAACTTGTCGAGGCGGTCCGCGCCGTGCTGGCGCGGCATGGGTTTTTCCGCGGCGTGAACGGTTTCAAGGCGAGCCTGGCCCGGGCCAATTTTTCGGGTCGTTCGCAGCTCAGGATGACGTGTTCGTGTTAGTTTTCCGCGGACGTTCAGCTCCCAATCGGGGATCGGGCTGTGCGCAACTATTTCGGCAGGCGGCCGTTGCGGCGGCGCATTATCGCGCTGGCCGCCGCTTATGCGATTGCGCTGTCGAGCCTGATCGCAAGCTTCGGCGCCGCCAGCGCCGCGGCCGAGGCCGCCGCCGTTCCGGGCGGCATCATCTGCCACACGGTTATCGACGGGCAGCAAGCGCCCGCCCCTGCCGAGGGCAATGGCAAACTCTGCATCGATTGCTGCTGCGGCGTCGGCTGCACGATGCTGATGGCGGCGCTGCCGACGCCGCCCGCAAGCGCCGCGCCGTTATCGCAAGCGTCAAGCGACCGCGTCGCACCGCCCGCGATCGCCGTCCGCGCCGGCGGGCACGAAGCCAATGCGCATCGCTCGCGAGCACCTCCACTGACAGCGTGATGACCGGCTGCCGTTAGCGCGGCAGCCGCAGTTCGCACGCTTCATGGAGACTTCCTATGCTTCGCCAACCAGGCTATTCGCGCGTCATCGCGCTCGCGCTGTTGTTCCTGCCCCTGTCGTTCTCGAACGCGCTGGCGCATTGTTTTGTCGGCGCGCGTTTCTTTCCCGCCACGCTCGCCGTCGACGACCCGTGCGTCGCCGACGAACTGTCGCTGCCGACCGTGGCCTGGTCCAAGACCGGTGACGTTCCCGCGGCCAACGAATGGGACGTTTCGGCGGAACTGTCGAAACGCATCACCGAGGATTTGGGGATTTCGATCGGCGATACCTGGTCGCAGATCAGCCCGCCGGGCGGTCCCAAAATGGCGGGCTTCGGCGACCTCGAAACCACGCTGCAATATCAGCTCCTCAAAAACAGTCCGACATGAAACGGCGATGCTGCTCGGTCTGATCGTCGATTGGGGCGGCACCGGCGCCAGCAATTCCGGAATTGGCACCCCCTATAGCCTGCTCACCCCGACCTTTTATTTCGGCCAGGGCTTCGGCGACCTTCCCGACCAAGCCGGATGGCTCCGCGCTTTCGCGGTGACCGGACAGATCGGCTATCAGTTCCCGACCACGTCCTATGAGGTCGCCACGGCGACTTACATCCCGCAGGTGCTGACCTATGGCGGATCGGTGCAATTCAGCATGCCGTATCTCAAATCGGAGATCGTGGATCTGCAGCTGCCCGACTTCATCAATCATCTGATTCCGATCGTCGAAGCACAGCTGTCGACGCCGGTCGCCAATAATTTCGGCAACAGCCCGGTGACGACCGGAACGATCAATCCGGGCGTGATCTGGGTCGGCAGCTATTTCCAGGTCGGCCTGGAGGCGACCGTTCCGGTCAATCGCGCCAGCGGCACCGGCGTCGGTTTCCTCGGTCAATTACATCTTTATCTCGACGACATGTTCCCGACGACGATCGGGCAACCGCTCCTCGGCACGGCGCCGCCCCCGCAAAAACCCAGCTTCTAGAGGTTCATCCCATGCGAACACTCATCGCCATCATCTCGTTGTCGCTTGCGCCGTTCGTGCGTCGCCGCAGCGCAGGCCCACGCCTTCCTCGATCATGCCAGCCCGCTGGTCGGCTCCACGGTGCCGGCCGCGCCGCACGAAGTCGCGCTGACATTCACGCAAAATCTGGAGCCGGCCTTCAGCTCCGTCGAAGTAATGGATGGCAGCGGCGCCCGCGTCGACCAGGGCAAGGCGGCGATCAGCGGCAATACGATGCAGATCGGATTGAAGGCCTTCGGCCCCGGAACCTATCGCGTGCGCTGGCACGCGCTGTCGGTCGACACCCATACGACGGAAGGCAGTTTCACCTTCCATGTCGGCGGTCCATGACGTTTGGATCGTGACTGGATCATGACTTGGGATCGTGACCCTTGACCGATCCGCTGATCTACGCGCGCGCGATTCATTTCGCCGCGACCTTGCAGGTCGCGGGCGTCGCGTTCTTCCTTGTCTTCATCGCCGAGCCGGCATTTCGCGGCGCGAACAATGATCACGGCCGTCGCCGCGACCGTCCGGCGCGGCTGACCTGGATCGCGCGGATCAGCCTCGCGCTCGCCTTGATCTCGGGCGCGGCGTGGTTCGATCTCACCGCGGCGGCGATGAGCGGGCAGCCGGTGGCGGACGTTTTTTCGCAAGGCGTGTGGTGGACGGTGCTGTCCGACACCACTTTCGGCAACGACTGGCTGGTGCGCTTCGTGCTGGCCTGCCTGCTCGCCGGCTCGTTCGATCCCTCGCTGGCGGAGCGACGGATCAAATCGCGCTCGCTCAAATCCGCGCTGGTGATCTCGGCCGCGGCATTCGCGGGCGTCGCTGGCCTGGTCCGGCCACGCCGCCGGCGGCATCGGCGCCGAAGCGATCGTCCACCCGATCGCCGACGTCTTGCACCTCGTCGCCGCGGCGGCGTGGCTCGGCGGGCTGGTCCCGCTTGCGCTGTTGCTGAAAGCGGCCGGGCATGACGGCGCCTCGCCCGCAATCGCGCGCGACGGCGACGCTGCGCTTCTCGACCCTCGGCATTGTCGCCGTCGCCACGATTCTCGCGACCGGCAGCGTCAACACCTGGTATCTCGCCGGCAGCATTCCGGCGCTGATCGGCACCGACTACGGCCGGCTGCTGCTGATAAAAATCGCGCTGTTCCTCGTCATGGTCGCGATCGCCGCCGTCAACCGGCTTCGCCTCACGCCGCGCCTTGTGCAGGAGACGCAACATGAGCGCCGCGCAGCAGGCGCTGCGCCAGTTGCGCCGCAACGCCTGTTGGAAGCGACGGCGGGCGCGATCGTCCTTGGCATCGTCGGCTTGCTCGGCACGTTGCCGCCCGGCAGCCACGCCAATCATCATCCCGTCCGGCGGCATCCCCGCCGATGCCACCTTCCAGCACATCCATACCGGACAAGGCATGGCGGACGTGATGATCGAGCCGGGCCGCGTCGGCACGGCGCACGCCACGATCCATCTGTGGAACGAGGACTTCGGCACCCTTGCGGCGCAATCGCTGACCTTCACCCTCACTCCACCCGGCGGAGGACAATCGATCACCCGGCCGCGCGGTGCAAGACGCGGATCAAGCCTGGCAGGTCGACGGCATAGCGCTTTCAGAGCCCGGCAACTGGACGGTCACTGTGAACGCCGTCGCTCGGGTCCGGCGCGCCGCTCATTCTCGAAGCCCCGATTGTGATCGAGCCCAAACAGTAAAAAATGAAACTGGCAATGTTGCCGCTAAGACAGCGGAAAGCCGGGCCGCCGATCAGAAATCCGTCTCCGCCCTGACCGCAATGATCGAAACCGGGCCGCGATCGCGGTTATAGGCGGGATTAACGACGAACTGATAGTCCAACGTCGCATTCCATTTAAGCACGGGAAACAAATAATACGTCTCGATGATCTGCTCGAGACCCGGATGCGGCAATTGTCCATCGCCGACCAGGATGCCTAATCCGCCATCGTTGAGAAATTCCTCGTGAATCTTTGTAATGCCGTTGACGATTCCGGCTAGCGCGAACGTGTCGTCGGGGCGTCCCCATTGCGTGCCTTTGAGTGCCAAGCCGGCCGCAACGGTGCGGTCGACGTCGGTATAGGAATCCGGTTCGATATCGCCATTGGCAAAACCGGCGCGCGCGAATACGCCGAGATCGGATGTTATTTCCTGTTCGAGATTGGCGCTTAATCCGGTACGGCTTCGGTATTGGCGGACAGCGGCAATATCCGCCGGCATGCCGGTCGCCTGCGCCAATGCGATCGCGTCTTGGTAGGTGCCAAGCCGCGCGCGAGTAAGAAACCCGGTAAACGCGATCTTGCCGGGATGGCTCCACAAGTCGTAGCGGCGCTCGATTTCGCCGACCCACTGGAACTGGCTGAAGTTTGGATCGAGGTCCTCGCTGTTCGGCACCGTCGAAAGATCGAAGATGCCGCCGCGAAAAGTCCACTTGTCCTCGTACCACTCCGCCGAAGCACCATAGCTATAGCCCCAGGCGTCGGCGGCGTAATCGAAGGTACCGGCGTCAATCAGCGCCCAGTTCATGAAGTCCTTGCGCGGATTCTGCGCGTATTTGTTTTGATCGAATACATCGGAGACGGAGTACTTGCCGATCGAGATGACCAGGCGGTCGAGCGTGTTCGAGCCCTCGAATTGGTTTTGATCGGCCGGCAACCTTTTCGCTGTCGCCGCCGAGATCGATGGTCTGGCGAATGAACGCACGTTGGATGCGCGCATACGGCACCCCCGATCCGACCTTGAACGATGCGCCGCTGGGAAAGCCGGCAATGCCTTCGGTATTGCTCAGCCCAAAACCCTGGTCGATCTCCGGATCGATCCAGAACTCGGCGCCCTCCCACAATTTCGCACCGACGAAATACATGACGTCCCAGCTCTCGCGCCCCTGGTTGGGGTCGAGGCTATGCGGGCCGAGGTAAGGCGAATGGAACGGCGCATCGTATTGCTCGATGAACGTGGTCTGGCCGTGCAGCGCGAACTGGTCGAGCTCGAGGTCAGGGATTCCCTTGGTGACAATATCGGAATCGATGCCGTCGCGGCCGAGCTTGTAGTCGAGGCCGGCGCGCAGCGTCTGCAACGACAACCCGGAATCGAACCGCTGCGCGGCGGCGGGAAAGCTGACGCCGCGCGAAAAATAATCGGTATAGAGATATTCGAAGCGCGCCGCCCAGCTTGCGTTCAGAGCGACTTCGACGCCGGCGCCGGCGGCGCCGCCGACGCGCGGCACCATGAACAAGCTCTCGAAGGTGCCCGGTGTCGCGGTGCCGCCCACCGGCACGCCGGCGATCTGCGTGCGGGTGAACTGGTCGTAACTCCAGGCAAAGCCGCCGGTCGCATAAAACAGCCAATTGCCGCGCGTGCCAAAATTTGGCGCGTAACCGAAACGGCCGCGCACGGTTCCGGAGAATTCGACCTGTTCGGAATAATTGGCCAGGCCCGTGGCCGGCGAACTGAACGGCCGATTGCCGCCGACGAAACTTGGAAACGATATATCGGTCTCGAGGCCCAACAGCCAGCGCGACGCCGACATAAAATTGTAACCCCCCTGAAGCCCGACCAGGTAGCTGCCGGTGCCCGTCGAGAAGTTATAGGCATTGGAGAAGTCGACCGTACCGTTCAAGCCGGGCGTCGCCGACCAATTCGATAATCCCAGCGCGTAATCGACGTGCCCGCCGAGATAGAAGCCGGTCCAGTCATAAGCCGCCGCGGGCGGGGGCGCCTTGGTCGGAAGATCGCCGGCTGCGGCAGTCCCCATGGAGGCCACTACCGCGATGCCGAAAACCGACAGCCCCCTCATCACCGCTCCAGCCCCGCCACCGGCCATAGCTTGCACTGGCTTTGCCGCGGTGTCGATTAAACAATGACAGCGGATCTGAGCGAGATGTGGATTGCGAGATGCGGAATTAGAATTGCGCGTGCAACCGCGCCGAGACGACCGAAGCCGGGCCGCGATCCTCGTTGTAGCCGGGATTGACGATGAACTGATAATCGAGCGTGAGCTTGAGGAAGGATACCGGCAGCTCGTAATAGGTTTCGAGGATCTGCTCCGGCCCGGGATGCGGCAGCATGCCGTCGCCGACCAGAATGCCCAATCCGCCGTCGTTGAAATACTGCTCGTGCACGCTGGTAATGCCGTTGACGATACCGGCCAGACCGAACGTATCGTCGGGCCGGCCCCATTGCTTGCCGGTGAGCGACAGGCCCGCCGCGGCGGTGCGATCGACGTCGATGAAGTCGAACGGTTCGACGTCGCCGTTGGCGAAGCCGGCGCGCGCGAACACGCCGAGCTCTTCGGTGATCTGCTGTTCGAGATTGAGGCTGACGCCGCCGCGGCTTCTGTATTCGCGCACCGATGCAGTGCTCGGGCGGCCCGCCAGTCGCTTGCGCCAGCGCGATCGCGTCGGCGAAGGTGCCCATGCGCGCGCGTGTCAGGTATCCGGTGACCGCCAATTTGCCGGGCTCCCCCCAAAGCTGATAGCGCCGCTCGATCTCGCCGACCCATTGGAATTGCGCGAAGGTAGTGTCGAGTTCGGCGCTGTTCGGCACCGTCGACTGATCGAAAATGCCGCCGCGGAAGACCCAGTCGCCCTGGTACCATTCGGCGGCGGCGCCGTAGCTGTAGCCCCAGGCGTCGGCGGCATAGTCGAACGTCGCGGTATCGATCAGCGCCCAGTTCATGAAATCGTTCTTGGGGTCGTGGGCAAATTTATTGTTGTCGAAAATGTCGGTCACGCTGAATTTGCCGATCGTCAATACCAGCCGGTTGGCGGTGCGCGAGCCGGAGAAAACATTCTGGTCGGCGTCCACTTTCTCGGTATCGCCGCCGAGATCGATGGTCTGCCGGATGAAGGCGCGCGGCACGCGGGCATAAGGCACCGCCTCGCCGACCTTGTAGGCTTCGCCGCTCGGAAAGCCGGCGACGCCGAGCGTGCTGCTCAAGCCAAATCCCTGATCGATCTCCGGGTCGAGCCAAAACTCGGCGCCGTCCCACAGCCGCCAGCCGAGAAAAGCGGTGGCGTCAAAGGTCTCCCGCCCCTCGTTCGGAATGAGGCTGTTGGTCCCGGTATAGGGCGAATGATAAGGCGGATCGTATTGTTCGAGGAATGTCGACTGGCCGTGGATCGCGAAATTGTCGGTCTGCAGAGCCGGCGGCGTGATGTCCTTGTCGGCGGACGTCGATGGATCGGAATTGAAGCGATAGTCGAGGCCGGCCCGCAATTCGTTGAGCGTCAGGCCGGAATTGAACTGCTGCGCGCCCGCGGGAAAGCTGACGCTGCGACTGGCGTAGTCGGTGAACAGATATTCGAACTGCGCGGTCCAGTGCGCGGCCAGCGCGACTTCGACGCCGGCGCCGACGACGCCGCCGACGCGCGGCACCAGATAGAGGTTCTCCACCGTGCCGGGCACCGCGCTGCCGCCGGCCGGAAAGCCGGCGAGTTGGGTGCGGGTGAATTGGTCGTAACTGAACGCGAAGCCGCCGGTGACGTAATAGAGCCAACGGCCCGGTGCGTAACCGAGCCGCACCCGCGCGTCGCCGGAGAACTCGACCCGCTCCAGATAATTCGCCGTCCCGGTCGGCGGCGAAGAGAACGTCGTGTTGCCGCCGACGAAACTCGGAAACGAAATGTCGGCCGCGACGCCAAGCAGCCAGCGCGACGCGACACGGCATCGTAACCGGCCTGAAGGCCGAGCAGGTAGCTGCCGTTGCCGGTCGAAAAATTATAGGCATTGGAGAAATCGAGCGATCCGCTCAAGCCCGGCGCGCCCGCTTGCGTCGCCGACCAGTTCGAGCCGCCGAGCGCGTAGCCGAGATGCGCGCCGAGATAATATCCGGTCCAGTCGTAAGAGACCGGTGCGGCAGGCGGCGGCGCCTTGGTCGGCAAGCCGACCGACAGATCGCCGGCCCGCGCACTTCCCGCAAGCGCAAGCAAACCCAGGCCGGCAACGCAAAGCCCCCTCATCGCAGCCCCAACCCTCAATCGTACCCATGGAACCGGCGACCTTGCTGCCATCGCGCTTACGACAATAGCGTGACAGGCCACAGTCCGAACGCACGTCCCAAAGCCCGTGCCTCGATAATCCCGCGAGCGTCACCCCTGAATAATATTCAGCCCCGCCCGAACGATAATCCCGCGGCGCGATGCAGCACCGACCACAGCCTATAGCCTAGGCTACATTTTGCAATATGTTCTACAGTAACGGCGCGCGCCGGCGGCGCTATCGCAGCGCCGACGCGGTTTTTCGCGATGATCGCCTCAAGCGCGGCGAGACCGTCGGTCAAGGCCGCCGGACCCGGCTGCAGGATGAGCGGCGATTTGATCTCATGAACGGCGCCGTGTCGCACCGCCGGCACGGCGTCAAAGCCGGCTCTGCTCGACCACCTTCTCGGGACGGAATTTTTTGCCGCACCATGAGCCGACGATGATATCCGGCGCGCGGGCGATGATCTGGTCCGCCGTCACGATGCGGTCCTTGGCCGATTTGCAGTAAGCGAGATCGGCGAAAATATCGATGCCGCCGGCGATGTCGATAAGCTCCGAGACCCAGGCGATGCCCGAGATCATCGGATCGTCCCATTCCTCGAAATACACCTTTGGCCGAAACGGCAGCCGCGCCGCGCGCGATCGCGCGCCGGCGATCGCGGCCGTTAAATCGTCCGTCAGGCGCTTGGCGCGATCTTGCGCGCCGACCAGCGATCCGAGCGTGCGGATCATGTCGAGAATTTCGGCAATCGTGCGCTGGTTGAAGGCGTGAACGTCGACGCCTTGTTTGATCAAAGTCGCGGCGATGTCGGCCTGAAGATCGGAAAAGGTCAGAACGAGATCTGGCTGTAGAGCGAGAATCTTCGGAATGTCCGCCGACGTGAAGGCGGAGACGCGCGGCTTCTCGCGCCGCGCCCGCGGCGGGCGCACGACGTAACCTGAAATGCCGACGATGCGGCGCTCCTCGCCGAGCAGATAGAGCGTCTCGACGGTTTCCTCGGTCAGGCAAACGATCCGCTCCGGCGGAAACATCGATGTCGGTCTCCGGGATCGATCATTACCGTCCTTACGGCGATCGAAAGCAAGACAGGAACCGCCGCCATGCGATCACCACGCCGGTGAGGCTGAAGACAAAGCCGAGCCCGCAGAGCGCGACGATCAACGCCGTGCGCAGCGCCGGGCGCGCCGTCAAAACCGGAAAGTCGAGCGTGTGCAAGGCGCCGTAGAGCCAGCGATAGGCGCGCCGCGACGCATCGAGTTTCTCCAGCAACTGCGCCGTTCGCCCCGTCGATGTCAAACCAGTCGCCGCCGCAGACCGCGCGAAATACCGGCGCGCCCGGCGTATTCGATGCGATTGCGTAGTCATCTTCCGCGCCGATAGCGCGCGCGGCGTCACAGTGGCGCGCGAGATGGCTGATCGCGGCGTCGATCTCATCCGGCGCAGAAAGGCTCTTGCTCTGTAGCCACCGCCGCGTCTTGCGCACCGGCAGACAAACAGCCGCTGGCGGTCGATGCCGGTGCGCTCGCGCCGGTAAATCCGGCCGCCAAAGGCAAACCATTCCACTTCGCGAAGCGCCGCCGACAGGTGCTGGATTTCGTCACGCGGCAGCGCATTCCACGCCGGCGTTCCGGAGATCGCCACTGTTTCGGCGGCCGCCGGCTTGCCGGTCGAAAACAAAGCGCCGCTGTCCATCGACAGCCAGCCGCTGAATATCCAGGTCAGCACGAACAGCATGCAGCACAGGCCGAGCCAGTGGTGCCAAGCCTGCCAGCCGCGATAAGGCGACGAGAACCGCGATCCGCCGGCGCCGAGTCGCAGCATGCCGATCGCGGCGCCCGCACTCGCGCCGATTAACGCCAGGAGCGAGAGCCACCACAACAACCGGCTCCATGCCGCCGGATGGCTGCGCAGTGCCGTCGGATAAATCCAGTGCGCGACGCTGCCGGCGTAATTCCACGCGCGCTCGCGGCGCGTCGTGTCAAGCACAACCTCCCCGGTTGTCGACGACACATAGAGCTCGGTGCCGGGCGCATCATTCGAGCGCGACCCGATACAACGGACGGTAGCGGATCGAACGCTGCCGGCACGGTCCACTGATCGTAGAGGCTGAGGGCGGCGAATTTGGCTGCGGCGTCCGCTCCAGCCGCGATTGCTCGCATATTCGCGGGCAATCGCCAGCGCCAAGTCTTGCGAATGTACGGCGGCATCCGACAGGTCCGTCGCGCGAAGCGCGGCAATGCGGGCGCCTTCTCCGATCAAGTAAACCGGGCCATCGCTCCGCTGCACCAGCCGGATGCGCGTGGCGTCCGTCATGCCGCTTGCCGCCCAGCGCTTCGGCCGGACTTTGTTTGACGCTGGCGAGAGTCGATCGGCGCCAGCCCGGCAAATCGCTCCGTTTCCGTCAGCGCCGGAAACGGCACAAAATGCATGACGATGCCGGTCGCGAACCACATCGCGAACAGCAGGCAGAATGCGACGCCCAGCCAGCGATGCAGCAGAATGAGCGCGCGCATTAGCCCGATGATTTCACCACTTGGCTGAGGCGGCAACCTCATAGGTCCGCGGCGCGCCGAGCAAAACCTGGTCCGGAAGACCGGGATCGGCCCATTGGGCATAGATGGCGTTGGTCAGGTTGCGCACACGAAACGTAAGGCGCACGGTCTTGAATTCCGGCAGCGACAAATCCCGCCCCGGAATATCAACCAACGAATAGACGTCCGCCGTCGTATAGGCCACCATGGTCGTGGCGTCATCATCGAAGACAAACCGGTTTCCGACGTGGCGCACCGAACCGCCAAATTCGACCGGCCAGCGCCAATGGTCGAAACGATAGGATGCGCCTGCATTGGCGATAATCGGCGCTACATCCGGCGGCGTGTTTCCGGTAAACGATCCGACCCCCGGATCGTCGAATTGCACGAAACGCGAGTGCGTCCAGGCAACATTGCCCCAAAGTTTCAAGCCGTCGATCGGATTAACGGCGCCCGCTATTTCGATGCCTTTAGACGCAACTTCGCCAGCCTCGGCGCTGGTGACATCATTGATTTGTACGAAGACATTCCGTTGTTTGATATCGTACAGCGCCACGGTCCACTCTGCCTTTCCGTCCCACAAGATTTGCTTGGCGCCGGTTTCGTATGTCCGCGAACTCGTCAAATTCAACGATGATCCGGGATTGATGGAGAAGACGGCGGCAACGGCGGGGTCATACGCAGTGGCGTACATGCTGTAGAACATCAGGTCAGGGATCGGCTCGTAGGTGTAGGCCGCGCGATAAGACACCGGCGTCCAAGTTTTTGAGAAAGCCGGGCCTTCGGGCATCGTACCATCGAAGGCGATGGCGGCCCGATCCAACGTGAGATCCTCCAGGCGCAAGCCGCCGATTAGCGCGAACGCAGAGGTGAGCTTAAGACGATCTTCAAACGATCCGGCGATGTCGGTGAGCCGGTTTGTTACGGTATCGGGCTCCTCCGGACCGTAAACTCCGGGATCCGGATCGACAACGCTGACGAAGTCATCGGGGAAGGTGTTACCGCCCTCCTCCGTGAACGTGATCCAGTTCCGGCTCGCCTGCAGTTGCGCGGCGAAGCGATTCTCCATCCAGAAAATTCGCGAATCCCAGGTGAGATCGGCGTTGTTGCCGATCAGATTCTGATCGTGCGTCACGAAGAAGCGGTCGCGGTCGATCACACCGGGTGTGAAGACAGATCCATCGTCGAAGGCATAGGTCTCGCTATCGATCCAGTTCGCCTTGGCCCGCCAGTTATAGAACTGATCTTTGATCGTGACGTTGTTAAGCGGCGTCCACTCGAATCCGGTGCGCAGCCATAGTTCCTGAGCGCCAGTCGCGTTGTCGGCAACGTTGTAGTTCGTCGTCAGCGTCTGCGAATCGATCGTCACCGGTCCGATAAGGGACCCTGAGAACGCATTTGCCATCGAACCCGAAACGACACCGCTGACCGCATTCGACCCGGCAAACGAGGTCGGAACCAACGGCGTGCCCCAATAGGCGTGACCGGAGTCCTTTTTGTAGTCGATGGCGCCCCACACCATGAAGTTGTTCGTGGCGTGATAGTTGAGTTGCCCGGAGAAGTCGGTCAAATCCCGGTAGTCGCCGTCAATGAAGCTATTCGAGCTTCGAACCAGACATATCGACGCGATAATCGAGACCTTTTACCCCCGTGCTGCCGCCGGAGCCATAATGCGAGAGGATCGAACCGAGTGAATCAAACGAAACATCAGCCTCGTTCTGGATCGGCCCCGTCGTCGGCTGTCTGCTCACGTAGTTGACCGAACCGCCGATCGCATTGATTCCGGACATCAGGGACGATGGACCTTTGAGAAACTCGACCTGGTCGAGATTGGCCGTGCCCATCCAGCGCGCCGTAATGTCGGACGGGCCGGTCCAAATCCCGTTGTACAGAGTATTCACCTCGCTGAAGCTGAAGCCCCGCATCGAAAAGTTGGCCGGCGCGCCGGCGGCGTCGCCAGACAACACACCGACCGCGCCCGCCGCGGTATCGGTGGTGGTGCGGTAGCCTTGATCCTGCATCGTCTGCTGCGTGACGACGTCGACGGAAGCCGGTGTTTCGAGGACCGGCAGCCCCAACCGGCTCGCGCTGGTGGCGACGGTGTTGAGCGGCGTCATCGGAATTCCCGCCAGGCTGTTCGGCGGCGTCGGTTCGGTGTTCGGCGCCGAGGGAGCCGCGGCCTCGGTCTGAGGATTTTTGACCTTGCCGCGCTGCTTCGGCCGATTGCCCGACACGTTGATCGGCGGAAGATTTTCTTGCCCTGACCGCTTGCCCCTGCGGGGTCGCCGGTTGCGACGGTGGCGTTGCTGTTTGCGCCGCGCCCGGACTTGCCGCGATCAGCGCAGCCGCCACGAAGGTCGAAGTAGAGAGAAAAAAGGAATGGATTGCAGATAGTCGGCCGCGCTGGCGGCCGCGATGGATGACAGGCAACACGTCACGCCCCAACGGCGAAGAACGTATCCGTCACCGCGATTTTGGCTGATTGGCGGTCCGCCTTCGCCCTTGATGGGGACCGTAAACAACCGGACTTGACCTTACGTCAGGACACCCCGCCCAACGCGCTCGCGCGTGACCCGTTGCTGGTGGCAGATCTCCTGGCTCGCGGGTCACCGTCTTTGGCCGCCTTCCCAGGAGCGTTACTCGCTCCCAGTGGCAATATTGGCCGTAGACTCGCCGCTTACAGTTGCGGGGGCAGCCGCGGCGTTGTGTGCGAAAGCACACGCACCGCGTTCCCTTTTGATCCCTTGCGGGAACCACCGTTGGCAATTCTGAAGATCGGCATGGAAGCGGTCAAGGAATTTATGACGGAGTTCGTTTTGGTCGTCACACCGCGCGCCGGCGCGGACTGTGCCGGTGGCCGTGATGATGCGTCTCGCCACGACCTTGGCGATGCGCGCCGTCGGCGGGCAGGTATACAACACGGCCATGGCGCACGCCGCGCTCGGCGATGATGTGGTCGGCGAATTCCTGCACCTGCATCGCTGCCTCCGCGATGGCGGCGAGGCGTCTTATCACCACAAGCGGCTATTTCGGCGGCGATTGCGCGGCCGCCAAGGGCTCGATGCTGAACAGATCGGCCGCATCCATGACCGCATTGTAGCGACCCATGGGATTGTACTGTTTGTTCATATCTTCGAGTTTTGGGATCCATGACGCGGCAATGGTGTATTTGAATCCGGCGCCGGTCGCCTTGCTACGGATTTCCGCAACGCCCATCGCGTCATCGTGGGCCTTTTCGGCTGCGACCTGCAACGTGCCCTGGCCGGCGCTTGCCATCGTGGCGATCGCAATGCCGTCGGCCATGCAGGGACAGGGCGATTTGGGACCGGTGTAATAGACCACCGTGACGCCGCGCCGCTCCGCACCGAGCCGCTTGAGCGCATCGAGGCCGATGCGGATGCCGACCGGAATGAACGAGCCGAATCCACCGTGCACGCGCGCGCCGAGCGTAACCCATTCCTCTGGGGTTTCCGCACGGACGGCGGAACACCATGCGGCAACGGCGATGGCAAGTAAGCCGCTCTTGATCCAGATCACGAGGCGCTCCGCTGAGTATGAACTTCCTTAAAAAATATCATAACCCTGGTCGCGTTCATAACAAACACGCCTCGCGGTGCGACTGACGCTGGCGGCGACTTTCTTGCAGACAAAGCGCCTCAAATCTTCTTCGACAGGCCGATGAAGTAGCCGCGGCGCGGACCGAATTGCGGCGCGAACACACCGATGCCGGTGCCGCTTCTGATCTGATAGATCGTGTCGAACAGGTTGACGACGTCGAAGCGCACAGTGAGCGGCTTGCCGTCGGGCATGGCGAATTCGTGCGACAGGCCCGCATTGAATTGCGCGTAAGGCGCTTCGCTGCCGATATTGGCGTCGCCCGCGCGCAAGCCCGAGCCGTAGATCATGTCGGTCGAGAACCGGGTGCCGTCCCACAGATAGGACAGGCCGGCCGAAGCGGTCACGAACTGGTTGTGATCGGTGTAGATCCAGTGCGACTGGATGTACTGAAATTCGGTCAAGCCGCCGAGATCGGCGAGCGGCGTGGTGTTGTCGAACAGATATTGGTTCGACACCACCTGTGTGGCTTTCTCCTGGCCGACGGCGAGATTGCCATAGGCCTGGAAATTGCCGCTGTGGAATTTTGCCGATAATTCGACGCCTTCGTTGATGCCTTTGGCGTAATTGAAGCCGCTGAGCACCAACGCCTGGCCGAAAGTGCCGTTGTCGAGCAGATCCTTGGCGATCTTGTAATAAGCGTCGACGCCGAGATCGAGCGTGGTGCAGTCTTTGCCCCACGCGGTGGAGCACCCGAACGGGATGATTTGATCGGCGCCGGCATCGAAATAATGCGACCGCTCCGGCAGCACCGGATTGGTGCCCTGCCCGGTCGCGGCGCCCGTGGTGCCGTTGAACAGCGCAATATTGGCCGGCGCCGCCTCGACCAGAACCGGCGGTGTGAAATAGCGCGCATAGCCGGCGTGGAACGTGGTGTTTTCGAACGGCTTGTAGGTGAAGCTCAGGCGCGGGCTTAACTGGTTGGCATCGACATATTGCCACATCTGGTCGAAGCGAAGCCCGGCATTCATCGTCAGCTTGTCGGTGATCCGCCACTCGTCCTGGGCATAGACGCCGGCGAGCCAGCCAAGCTTGTCGGCATCGTCGGTGATGGCGAAAGGCGGCTCGGCACCGGGAGCGGCGCCGGCCTCGACCCACGATGTGTTGTCGACGTTGGTCTGTTCGCCGCTTACGGTGAAGCCCATGCGCAGCGTATGCGCCGGGTTGATCAGATATGATGCATCGCCCTGAACGCCGTTGGTGAACGATTGCCGGCTGATGTCGGAGGCGATGCCGTTCAGCAGCAGGTCGCCGACCGGATCCGGCATGAAGTGCAGATTGTTGTAGCGGGTGAAATAGGAAATCTGCGCGTCAAAGCCGTTCACCGATCGCTGCAGCGCCAGCACGCCGAATTGGGTGTCCTCATATTGGTTCTCGTTGAGCTGCGCCGAATTGAACGTCGCGCCCGGAACGCCGAACGCGCTGGTCAGCATGGCCGGCTGATTGGGCACGTTGGGAATTTGGAAAGTGTTGGTGGCGGTTCCGGCCATTAGGGTCAGGCGGGTCCACGGGTCGATGAAGGTCGACGCATAGGCAAAGCCCCTTTCCTGCTCGGAGAAATCGTGGATGGCGTTGAGCGTCGGCAACGGATTCTCGATGCCTTCGGTGGTCTGCAGATAGCTGCCGCTCAGGAAATATTGCACGCCGCCAAAACAGGTCGCGGTTGACGACGCCGGCTTCGCGCCGGACGGGCAGTTGGCGCCGATCGTGCCGCCATATTCAAAGCTCGGCTCGATCGTCCCGCGGCTGCCGCCGTAATAATTGACGCTGCCGGAATTGTTGAAAGCATCGTTGCGGGTCGTGATGTCGATCAGTCCCACCGTGCGCATTCCGTATTCGGCCGGCAGCGCGCCGGTAACAAGCGACATGCTGCCGATCAATTGGGTGTCGAGCACGCTGCCGAAGCCGGTGACGCCGTCGGGCAGCATCACGCCGTCGATGCGGAATTGCACATTGGCGTGATCGTTGCGGACGTGGATGGAGCCGCTTGCTGCGGAATCCTGTGACACGCCCGGCGCCTGCAGCAGCACTTTCTCGACCGTCGCGTTGGTGCCTTGCGGCAGCGCTTCGATGGCGGCGCGGCTGATCGTGTCGGATGTGGTCCCGATGGTGGTGTAGAGATTGCTGCGTGCGGCGTCGAAGCCGCTTTCTTTGGCGGTCAGCTGATCGGCCGGCGAAATCGGGGAGCCCGGCGCGGGATGCTGGACGACTTGACGTGCCGCCGGCTTCCTTATCGGAGCAGTCACGTTGATTTGCGGAAGCTGGGTTGCACGGTTGTTCCCTTGGGAAAGCGGCGGCGCGGGCTGCGCTTGCGTCGACGGCACCGGCGCGGATGGCGCTACGGGCGCCGGCCCTGGATTCGATGGCTCTTGCGCCGACTGGGCTGGCGCGGGCTGATCCTGAGCGCCTGCCGCAGCGCCAAAAGTCAGCAGCGCCACCACGGCTGAACCGGCAACGGCGCTCGTGCGATGGACTGACATAATGCTCCGCCGAAAATGCTGCAGGGAACGATCCACGGCCTGCTGGCGGTCGTGCGGACGCGGCACGTCTCAATATCAAGTAATGCCGCGTTCAGTCTTACGGATATTGCCGACGCGAAGGAAAACGGCGCAGCAACGCCGAAGCTGAGCACAACCGCAAGCTCAGGCGGCGGGCGGAGCGCGAGACTGGAAGGCAAAACGCCGCGGCGCGATCACGCCGCGCACGACACTGAAAAAATGCTCAACGCGCGCGAACCCAAGCGGCACCGGCAATTTGGGCGGCTCGGACACGAACGAGGTCGAAACCAGGAAGATCGAAGCGCAGATCGCGCAATAATCGTCGTCATCGCCGGGATTTTGCACCGGCAGTTGCGGCGCGCTTTGCGCCAGCGCGACCTTGTGCGTGCCGGCGATCGCGGCATGCGGCGCGGCGCGCATAAGGCCGTCGAAATGCACATGCCCGAACGACAGCGCGATCTGCAGCGCCAGCGCCGCCAGCGCCAAGTACGCGCCGCGCCGCTTATGGCAGTGAACCCATCCCATCGCCCGCATGCTAATGTTACAATGTTACAGTTGGCAAGAGGGTAGCCTAGAGCGTCAACGCCTTGTCAAATTCGCCGGCATTGTGGCGCATCAGCGCGACGTAGGTACCGGCCGGACCGTCCGGCGCCGACAGCGCGTCGGAATAAAGCGTGCCACCGATCGCGGCGCCGGTTTCGCCGGCGATCTCGCGCATCAAGCGCGGATCGGCGATGTTCTCCATAAACACGGCCGGAATTTTATCTCGCCTGATCTGGGCGATGATTGTGGCGACGTCCTTGGCGGAAGGTTCGGCGTCGGTCGATAGTCCCTCGGGTGCGATGAATTGCAGACCGTAGGCATCGGCAAAATAACCGAAGGCATAGTGCGTGGTGATGACCTTGCGCCGATCGGCGGGAATTTTGGCGACATCCGCCCGCACTTCCTCATCCAGCGCAGCGAGCGTCGCGAGATACGATTGTGCGTTGGCATCATAGGTGGCTTTGCCCGCCGGATCGGCGCGGCTTAATCCATCGCGGATATTAGCGACGTAGATTGTCGCATTGGCGACGGACTGCCAGGCATGCGGATCGGGCACCGGCCCGGCCTGGCGCCGATCCGGCATGTCGCGTGGTTTGACGCCGGCACTGGCGACGATCACCGGCGCCACGCTGCCCGACGCGCCGATGAGCCGCGTCATCCAGCCTTCAAGGCCGAGACCGTTGACGAATACCGCCTTTGCGGTGCTGAGCGTCTTGGCGTCCGCCGGCGTCGGTGAGTAGACATGCACATCGC
The DNA here is from genome assembly GCA_963743395.1 of uncultured Alphaproteobacteria bacterium. Taxonomy (GTDB): domain Bacteria; phylum Pseudomonadota; class Alphaproteobacteria; order Rhizobiales; family Xanthobacteraceae; genus BOG-931. Next base: position 260,110 of record CAVUPV010000013.1, on the reverse strand, counting down.
CGTCCGGTCCGACCAGGGTCGTGACGGCGACGCGATCGCCGCCGACATTTTTCACGAGGTCGCCGAGAATGGAGAAGGTCGCGACCACCGCAACGCGATCCTGCGCCAGAACCGGCGTCGCGGCCGCTGCAGCGGCGCCGGTCGCCAGCACGACAAAATCGCGGCGCGTCGGCAGCGGATTTAGTTTGTGGTGAGGAACACGCAAACGCCAAAAATCCTCATCAATTACAACAGCTTAAAGATGGTATAATATGGCAAATCACGATGCAACGCCGCCGCCGCCGCGTCAGCGTTAACGGCCTCCTCCGATCTTCATCGAATGGCGACGCTCGGCGTGCTAAAGGCCCGCCGCAGCGCGCAGCATTGATTGGCACAAACATAATGGCCGGCCGCAAGGACGCGGCCGTCGGTAACAGGCATGTCGAGTAACGCACAGACCGGTCCGGATCCGCGGGCGCAAGCGCTCGTCGGCTCCTATGTGCGCGCCGGTTACACGCAGATCGAGCCGCCGGTGCTGCAACCCGCCGAACCGTTCCTTGACCTTTCCGGCGAGGACATTCGCCGCCGCATGTTCCTTACGACCGATCCCGACGGACGCGAATTGTGTTTGCGTCCCGACCTGACCATTCCAGTGTCGCGCGCCTATCTCGCCTCGCCATCCGCGGGCAAACCGGCGGCCTTTTGCTATCTCGGCACGGTGTTTCGTCACCGCGAAGGCGCGGCGGCGGAATTCCTCCAAGCCGGCATCGAGAGTTTCGGCCGCGCCGACACGGCCGCCGCTGACGCTGAAATGCTCGCACTCGGCCTTGAAGCCACCATGCAATATGGCGTGAGCTCGCCGCAAATCCGCATCGGCGACGTCGGCCTATTTGCCGCCTTCATTGCCGCGCTCCATCTGGCGCCGGCATGGAAGCGCCGCCTCATCAAGGATTTCAACCGCAAATCCTCGCTGGCGCACGATCTCGATCAACTCACGCTGGCGCCTGCCAACGGCTCGAAGGAATATCAAGGCGTGCTGGCGGCGCTGACCGGTTCCGATCCCAAGGCCGCGCATGCGCTTGTCACCGACCTGCTGTCGATCGCCGGCATTGCCGCGGTCGGCGGACGCACGGTCGGCGAGATCGCCGACCGCTTCCTCGAACAGTCGGCGCTCAATGCGCCGACGCGGCTGCCGCGCGAGACGCGCGCGCTGATTGAGCGCTTTCTGTCGCTCAAGGGCGATCCCGACGAAGCGGCGGGCGAGCTGCACGCGCTCGCCGGTGACGCCAAAATCTCGTTCGGCCCGGCGCTCGATCTGTTTGAGACGCGCACCGGCTTTCTCGCCGCGCGCGGCGTCGACGTCCGCGCCATTCAATTTTCCACCGCGTTCGGCCGCGGCTTCGATTATTACACCGGCTTCGTGTTCGAATTGCAGGATGCGCGCGCCAGGAGCCCGCTCGTGGCCGGCGGCCGTTACGACGCCCTGCTGACCCGGCTCGGCGCGCGCGAGCCGATTCCGGCGGTCGGTTTCGCCGCTTCCGTCGACGAGCTTGCCGGCAGCGGAGACGCGTCATGACCGCGCCGCTCATTCTCGCCGTGCCGTCGAAAGGGCGTTTGCAGCAGAACGCGGAAGGCTTCTTCGCCCGCGCCGGGCTTGAACTCGTCAAGCCTCGCGGCCCGCGGGATTATCGCGGCACCGTCAAGAACATCGACGGCATCGAGATCGTGTACCTGTCGGCAGCCGAGATCGCCGGTCAGCTGAGCCAGGGCGCGGTGCATCTCGGCGTCACCGGCGAGGATCTGGTGCGCGAAATGATCCCGCAGCCGGATGCGCGCGTCGTGCTCATCACCGGGCTCGGCTTCGGCTTCGCCAATGTGGTGGTCGGCGTGCCGCAGGCCTGGATCGACGTGCGCGACATGGCCGATCTCGACGATGTCGCCACCGCGTTCCGCCTCAAGCATGAACGCAAGATGCGGCTTGCCACCAAATACGCCAATCTCACGCGCGACTTCTTCGCCGCCCATGGCATCGTCGATTATCGTATCGTCGAGAGCTCCGGCGCCACCGAGGGCGCGCCCGCGGCGGGCACCGCCGAAATGATCGTCGACATCACGACGACCGGCGCCACGCTTGCCGCCAACGGCCTCAAAGTTCTCGAGGACGGCATCATCCTGCGCTCGCAGGCGAATCTCATCGCCGCGCGCGCGGCGGCGTGGGACCAGGCTCGATGCGACACCGCGCGGCTTCTGCTCGATCGCATCGCCGCGCAAAAACGCGCCGAGGCCTATCGCGAAGTGCGAACCCGCTTTGCCGGGATGAACGACAAGCTTCTGGACCTGGCGCGGCAGCAATTCGGCGTCGCTTCGCCGTTCGGCGGCCCGACCTCATCGGGCATGCTGACGCTGCACTGTCCGCCGGAATATGTGCACGCGCTGGCGAATTTCTTGCGCGAGAATGGCGCCGAAGCCGTCTCGGTCGCGCCGCTCGATTATGTCTATACGCGCGACAATCCGCTTTTCCTAAAGCTGGCCGCGGAGCTTGACGCACGCCCTCCTCGCGGCACCTGATAGCAAACGAAGCCATTGGGGAGACTTTATGCCGCGGTTTCGCATGCTCCGGCACGCCATTGCGGCGGCCGCGCTCGTGACTCTCGCCCTCGCCGCGAGCCGCGCGGATGCACAGACCTATCCGGCGGGAAATAAGATCACGCTGGTCGTCGCTTTCGCTCCGGGCGGCGTCGCCGACACCCTGGCGCGGTTAATCGGCCAGGGCTTAAGCGAGCGCCTGCATCAGACCGTCGTGGTCGAAAACAGAGGCGGCGCCGGCGGCAACATCGCCGCCGCCTATGTCGCGCGCGCCGAGCCCGACGGGTATACGCTGCTTGCCACCACCACCGCGCTCGCCATCAACGAGACACTGTTCGCCGACAAGCAATTTTCGGCGAGCGATTTCAAGACTGTCGCCATCGCCGCGTCGAGCCCGGAAGCGCTGGTGACGAGCCTGAGCAATCCCGCCGACAACCTCGGCGATTTCGTCAAGGCGATGAACGGCAAGACGATCAATCTCGCCATCCCTGGCGTCGGCACCGGCTCGGACATCGAAGCCGAATATTTCTTCAAATTCCTCGTCAAGGCGGCGGTGCAGCCAATTCCGTTTCAGGGTGGCGCGCCGGCGATCAACGCCACGATCGGCAACCAGGTCGACCTGATGGCGACCACGCTCGGCGGCGGCGCGGCAGCGCAGATCGCGGCCGGCAAACTCAAAGGTCTGGGCATCGCCGCCGACAAGCGCGCCGCGGTGGCGCCAAACGTGCCGACCTACGCCGAACAAGGCTTTACCGGCTTCACCGCTTCATCCTGGGTCGGCTTCTTCGCGCCGGACAGGACCGATCCGCAAATCCTCGCAGCGCTGAACGCCGCAATCGGCGACATCGTCAAGACGCCGGACGTTGCGACAAAACTCACCGCAATGGGCTTCGATCCGATTGTCGGCACGCAGGCGCAAGCCGACAGCATGTTTGCCGCCGAAATCAAAAAGTGGGGCGACATGGTCAAGGCGTTGGGGCTGTCGATCAAATAGCGTTGCGCAGCAGTGCGCCCTTAAGCCGTGTGGCCGTCAAACGCGCCGGACTTCGGCAGCTCGGACTCCTGCTGCGGCGTCATTTTCGCGGAATCGGCCGCGCCCGGCACGCCGCGCGGCCCGAGCTTGCGCCGCGCCATTTCATCCTCGGTCAGCCTGTCTTCTTCACGAGTCGCGGGTTTCATCGCGTGGCTCAGAGCGGGCGATGCATGCGGCCGAACAGCCAGCCGAGGCCAAGCGCGATAGCGACCGCCGTGTAAGGCTGCGTTTCGATCGTGACGCGCAACGCACGCTCGAACGAGCCCGCGGTTTTGCGCGCCGCCCGGTTGGCGGAATCGGCGAGGTCGGCGGCGCTGTCGACGGCGTGGTCATAGAGATCCTGAGCGGCGTCCGACGCGTCGCCGGCAACGCCGCCGGCCTGTTTCTTAGCGTCGCCGAAGGCGCGCGTGAAGTCGGAACTGGCGGTACGGTTCTGGGCCATGGGTGGTGTCCTCAAAGGAAGGGGTTATGGCGGTTAACGCGCCAACGCGGGCAAAAGTTCAAAAGCGCCGACCTTCATGCCGCCACTGACCTCATGGCGCCAAGGAATCGATCGCTAGCTGAACCTGTTGGGGAAATCTTCGGCCGCAGTGGAACCAGCCATATCGTCAGGAATTCTGCCAATGCACTCGTTCGATCAACCAAGGATTTCCAATTATGGGTCTCATCCTTCTCATTGTCGTGCTTCTGCTGCTGTTCGGCGGCGGCGGCGGTTATTGGGGCTACAGCCGTGGCTATTATGGCGGCGGCGGTCACGGCCTGATCTGGCTCGTGCTCATCATCATTGTCGTCCTGGTGCTGTTCGGCCACGGCCATCTTGGCACAGTTTAAGCGCCGTCTCGCCGCGACGGAACGATCGTGTCAATTGAGCGTTAAAAGCGCGGGGCCTTAGCTTATGGCGGAGGACGGTCATGCCTGCATTTTTTGGCTTCATTCTCGGCGTCATCGTGACCATAGGCTGCGCCTACGTGTATGATTCCTCGACTGGCCGCGCCGCCAACGGCTTGTCGGCTGCCTCGGCCGGGGGCCAGGCGCCGATGGTCAATTGGACCATCGTCAGCGACGACTGGCAAAGTTTTCAGACCGATGTGCGCGTCAAGGCTGACAATCTGGAAAAGAGCCTAAGGCAGCACAGCTAACCTGCAGCGCCCGCTTCGCGACATTCAGCGCGACAGAGATTGTCGCGATTAGCGCGCGGCGACAATCGACGGCAGCCAAAGCGACAGCGCCGGCACATACGTCACCAGCATCAGCACCGCGAACATGACCGCGTAGAACGGCCAGATTTTGCGCATGACCTGCTCGATCGTGACTTTGCCGACCGCGCAGCCAACAAACAAAATGGCGCCAACCGGCGGATGGCACAGGCCGATGCCGAGATTGAGCATCATAATCATGCCGAAATGCACCGGATCGACGCCGAAATTGACCATGACCGGCAACAGAATCGGCGTGCAGATCAAAATCGACGGCGCCATGTCGACCAGGCAGCCAAGCACCAGCAAAAGAATATTGATCAAAAACAAAATGACGTGCTTGTCGCTCGAAATGGTGAGGAAGAACGCCGTGATTTTCGCCGGCATTTGCGTCAGCGCCATCACGTAGCCGACGCTCGAGGCGCAGGCGATCAGCGTCATCACCATGGCCACCGTGCGCAGCGTGCGATGCACCAGCGCCGGCAGATCGCGCCAGCGGTAATCGCGGTAGATGAACATGGTGACGAAAAATGCCCAGACGCAGGCGACCGCGCCGGCCTCGACGGCGGTGAAAATGCCGCCCAAAATACCGCCGAGAATGATGACCAGCGTAATCAGCCCCCAGGCGGCGTCGATCGAGATCTTGACCGCGTCACGCAATGGCACGCGCCGGCCGCGCGGATGGCCCTCGCGATAGGCGATGACGAGACAAAGCATCATGATCGAGGCGCCAAGCAGCAATCCGGGCACCACGCCGGCCATGAACAGGCTGATAATGGAAATAGTGCCGCCGGTGGCGAGCGAGTAGATCACGGCATTGTGGCTCGGCGGCACCAGCAGCGCTTGCACCGACGCGGTGATCGTCACATTGGTGGCGAACACGCGCGGATAGCCGACCCGTTCCATCTGCGGAATCATCACCGAACCGATCGCCGAAGTGTCGGCGACCGCCGAGCCGGAAATACCGCTTAGAAACGTCGTTGCCAGCACATTGACGACGGACAGCCCGCCGCGCACGCGGGTGAAACCGACCAGGACGTCGGCGAAGGCGACAAGCCGCCGCGCCATGCCGCCCTCGGCCATGATCGCGCCGGCCAGCACGAAGAACGGGATGGTGAGCATCGCCACCTTGCTCACCCCGTCGGAGATTTTCAGCATCACCGCTTCGAGTGGAATGCCGATATAGAACGCGCCGGCCAGCGCCGCAAGCCCGAGCGAATAGGCGATTGGCACGCCGATGAAGAAGCAAAAGAACATGGTGGCGAGCAGAACCAAGATATCCATGCGCCGCGCCCTCGCCTCCCTCTTCGCCTAATCGGACGTAGCTTCGGGATAAACGGTCAGTGCCGGGCCGAGCACGATGCGCTCGATCACGAAGAGAAAAAGGCAGGCGCCGCCGATCGGGATGGGCAGATAGGTCACGCCGACCGACAACCAGGGAAAATCGGCAATGCTGTTTGACCAAGTGGCTTCGACCAGTTTGGCGCCGTAGAGCACCATGAACACGGCCATCGCCGCCACCAGCAGCTCGGCGAGAATATCGGCGGCTTGGCGGGGCCGCGGCGGCAGCATCGCGGCGAAGAACGTCACTCGCATGTGCACCTGCGTGCGGTAGCAGGATGCTCCGCCGAAGAAGGTAAGCACGATGGTGAGCAGAACCGCCGTCGGCTCGGGCCATGAGGCGGCGCTGTTGAGCACGTAGCGGGTATAGACCGCCCACGGAATGACGGCCGAGATCAGCACCAAAGCCGTCCCCGCGGTCAACACGCAAGCGAGATAAAGCCGATCCATCGCTTGGCGGAATAAAGCGGCCATGGCCTCGCCCGCGTGCGTGCGCGCCGTTACTTCACGTCCTGGATGCGCGCGATCAGCGCGGAATATTTCGGGCCGTATTTGTCCCAGACCGGCTTTACCGCCTGCTGATAGGGCGTCTTGTCCGGCACCGGGATGATTTCGACGCCGCCGGCTTTCGCCTTCTCCATGGCGCTCGCCTCGTACTGTTTCCACAAGACGCGCTCGTCCTGCTGAGTTTCGCCGGCGAACTTCATGATCAGCGCCTGATCGTCCTTCGACATCGTGTCCCAGGCCTTCTTCGACATGATGAGGATTTCCGGCACGATCAGGTGCTCGGTCAGGGTGTAAAACTTCGCCACCTCGAAATGGTGATCGAAGACGAAGCTCGGCGGGTTGTTCTCGGCGCCATCGACCACGCCGGTCTGCAGCGCGGTCAGCACCTGGTCGTAACCCATGGACACGCCGTTGCCGCCCAGGTCGTTCATCATGTCGACGAACATGGGATTGCCCATGACGCGAAATTTCATGCCCTTGAGGTCAGCGATGCTGCGGATCGGCTTCTTGGTGTCGTAGAGGCTGCGCGCGCCGGCATCCATCCAGCACAGGCCGACCAGGCCCGCATTGGGATTGCTGGTCACTTTATCGAGCAACTCCTTGCCGATCGGACCGTCGACCACCGCCTCCATATGCGCGGTATTGCGAAACAGAAACGGCAGATTGAACACGTTGAGGTCGTCGACCACCGGGCCGAGCGTACCGACACTGACGCGGGCAAGCTGGATGGCGCCGACCTGCGCCTGTTCGATCGCTTCCTTCTCGCCGCCGAGCTGCATCGCCGGATACATCTGGATGGTGATACGGCCGTTGGTGGCGGCATCGAGCTTCTTGCCCATGTTTTCGACCGCGGCCACCGTCGGATAGCCCTCCGGATGAACGTCGGAGGCTTTGAGCACGATCTTGTCCGCAGCCGCGGCCGGCGCCAGCACAGCTGCAAGCAGGCCGAGTGCGATCAACGTGATCCGGGGCGTTACGGCGTTTTTCATGGCGTTTGCTCCTCCGTCATTTGCTGCGAAATCCAGCCGGCGCATGGGCCGCATTGATCGGCCGCTTCTTTTATTATAAGTCAGTCATATGATGACCATACCTCTTTCGCCGGAGTCAAGGCATTGACCAAGCCGGCGCCGAAAAAACTCGCTTTGTTGCAGCCGCTCGACGCGCCGGGCCGGCTTACCGCGCAGCTCGTGGCGCGGCTCACCGCCGATATCACCAGCGGCAAGCTTGCGCCCGGCGCCCGGCTGCCGACCGAGCAGGAAATGATCGCCGCCACCGGGGTGAGCCGCACCGTTATCCGCGAGGCTGTGGCGGCGTTGCGCGCCGATCGCCTGGTGGTGACGCGGCAAGGCGTCGGCGCTTTCGTCGCCGATCATGTGCGCCGGCCGTTTCGTGTCGATTTCGACGAGAACTCGACGCTACGCGAAGTGCTCAACGTCATGGAACTGCGCACCGGGGTCGAGATCGAGGCGGCGGGGCTTGCCGCCGAGCGCGCCACACCGGCCCGGATCAAAAAGGTCGCCGAGTGCTATGCCGCAATCGCCGGCGCAATCGCGCGCGGCGACAACGCAGTGAACGAGGATTTTTCCTTCCATTGCGCCATTGCTGAGGCCACCGGCAATCCTCAGTTCAAGCACTTTCTGGAATATCTCGGCCGCTTCATTATTCCGCGCCGAACCATGTGGAAGGGTGCGGTGTCCGCGGGCAAGCGGGTAGATCTCAATACGTTCCAGCGCGAGCACCGCGAAATCCTGGCCGCGATCAGGGCGCATTCGCCTGGCCAGGCGCGCGCCGCCATGCAACGGCATCTGCTTCACAGCCGCGCCCGCTATGCAAGTCTCGATCGCGGCGAGGCCGGCGCAAACGAGGTTCGAGCGCAGCCATGAAACGAATAGTCGTCACCGGAGCGGCCGGCGATATCGGCACGCGGATGCGCAAGCTCTTCAAGGGCGCTTACCCCGAGATCGTCTGGAGCGACGTCCGCACCCCGGCCGGTCTTGCCGCCGATGAGACCTTCATCCCCGCCGATCTCGCCGATTACGCACAAGTCGAGAAGCTCGTCGCCGGCGCGAATGGCATCGTTCATTTCGGCGGCTTCTCGGTCGAAGGCCCCTGGGAAACCATTCACCGCAGCAACATCGTCGGCTGCTACAATATGTTCGAGGCGGCCTACCGCGCCGGCGTCGAACGCGTGGTCTTCGCCTCTTCCAATCACGCCGTCGGCTTTTATCCGCGCAGCACGCGCATCGGCACCGCCGTCACCGTGCGTCCCGACAGCCGCTATGCTGTCAGCAAGGCCTTTGGCGAAGCGGTCGGCGCGCTTTATGCCGACAAGCACGGGATGCGCGTGACGTGCCTGCGCATCGGCAATGTCGCCGATGCGCCGGTCGACGAGCGGCGGCTGTCGATCTGGCTCAAGCCGGAGGATTTGGCGCAGCTCGTTCGCATCGGGCTCGACCACCCCGATATCCGCTTCGAGGTCTTCTACGGCGCCTCCGACAACGCAGCAAGCTGGTGGGATAATTCCAATGCGCGGCGCTTTGGCTACCGGCCGCAGGGCCGTGCCGAGGATTTCCGCCCGCAGGCGCTCGCCGCGCAGCAGAAACTACCGTCAGACCCGCTCGGCGCCCGTTACCAGGGTGGCAGCTTTTGCAGCGCCGAATACGACGCCGACCGGAAAAGCTGAGCGCCCCGCGCGCCGGCTCGCTCGCTCCCCGGCACGAGGGGGGGGTGGGCGCGAGCCACTTGATTGCGCTATAGAATAGGCGAAAAGGGCCGCACGAATGGCGAGTGGATCCGACCCCAGAATTGCCCCGCTGTCGCGCGAGCGTAACCATGCGGATGCCGCCACGCGCGGACTATCGATCGTGGTGCCGCTCTATAACGAGGCAGCCTCGCTCGATCGCCTTCACGTGCGGCTCGTCGAGATCGCGCAACGCCTCGCTGCCGTACGTTCGTTGACCTGCGAAGTGGTCTATGTCGACGACGGCAGCCGGGACGGCACGCTCGCCATCGCCCGCGAATTGCCGGCACGCGGGCTCGACGTCCAGGTGGTGTCGCTGTCGCGTAATTTCGGCAAGGAGGCGGCGCTGCTCGCCGGCCTCGATCATGCCCGGCGCGGCGCCGTCCTCTTTATCGACGGCGACGGCCAGCATCCGCCGGATTTGATCGAAACGCTGGTCGGCCACTGGATCGATGACGATTGCGACGTTGTCTATACGGCGAAGGCCAATCGCGTGGGCGAATCCTTGGGGCGGCGCGCCGCCGTGCATGCGTTCTATACGCTGATCAACTGGGGCGCGCGGACCAAAATTCCGGAAGATGCCGGCGACTTCCGGTTATTGTCGCCGCGCGCGGCGGATGCGCTGCGGCAACTGCCGGAACGCAATCGCTTCTTCAAGGGACTGGCGAGCTGGATCGGTTTTCGTCAGATGCGCATCGATTACGAGCCGGAAGCGCGCACCGACGGCCGCACCACCTGGAATATGCGCCGGCTGATTGGCCTGTCGCTCAACGGGCTGACGGCATTTTCGGTGGCGCCGTTGCGGTTCGCTACCATGCTCGGCACCGTGCTGGCGCTGATCGCCTTCGTTTACGGCTTGCAGATCGTCTACGAAACCTTCCTCTACGGCGAAAAAGTGCCCGGCTATCCGTCGCTGTTCGTCGGCATCATGGTGCTCGGCGGCGTGCAGCTCATCATGCTCGGCGTACTGGGTGAATATATCGGCAAGATCCTCGAAGAGATCAAAGGTCGGCCGGTCTATTTCGTGGCCGAGCACGACGTGAAGGTGCGTGAGGATGTCGCGCGCGCCGCGACCGATGCCCGCACCGCGGCCGAATGAGCGAAACGACCCCGCTGCATATCTGGCTCTGCGCCGACGATTACGGCATCTCGCCCGCGGTCAGCGCCGCGATCCGCGATCTCATCGCGCGCCAGCGGCTCAATGCCACTTCGGTGATGGTCGGCGCGCCGAGTTTTTCACCGGCCGAGGCCGATGCGCTGCGTGAAGCCGCCGGAACACGCGCCGCGATCGGGCTGCATGTGACATTGACCGGACCGTTCCGGCCGCTTGATCCGCATTTTACCCCATTGCGCGGCGGCGCATTTTTTCCGCTGGCGCCGATGGCGGCGCGCGCGCTGGCGCGCTGCCTGCAAGCCATGCCGCTCGATGATGAAATCAGCCGGCAACTCGATTGCTTCCACGGCGCGTTCGGCCGCGCGCCGGATTATTTCGACGGCCATCAGCACATTCACGTCTTTCCGCAAATCCGCGAAGCGCTGGTTCGCGTCGTCAAGAAGAACGCGCCGCAGGCCTGGATCCGCCAATGCGGCCGGCCCGCTTCGGCGCATAAAAGCCTGGGCGATCCCAAGGCGCTTGTGCTCGACCGGCTCAGCGCCCGGTTGCGCCGGTTGGCGGCAGCGAACGGGCTTGCCACCAACCCGGCCTTCGCCGGCACTTATGCCTTCCGCCCGCGCGCCGATTACCAGAAGCTGTTTCCGCGCTTTCTCGATGGCTTGCCGGATGGCGGCCTCGTGATGTGCCATCCTGGGAAGGTTGACGCCGAACTGTGCCGCCTCGATCCGCTCACCGATTTGCGCGAGCGCGAATACGCGTACTTTCTCGACGATGATTTTCCGCAGCTGCTCGCCAGCCGCGGTTTTGCGCTGGGCTAAAGGCTCCGGCCCGCACGCGATATCAATTTTTGGCGGACGTTCGGATTACGGACAAGGCATCGCCTTGAACGCGCATGAAATCAATGAATGCACGCAGGGCGCCGGGCATTTGCCGACGGCTTGGATAGTAGAGGAACACCCCCGAAACGCCGCCGCACCAGCCCTCGAGAAGGTGGACCACACGCCCGCTGGCGACGTGCGCCGAAATGAGAAGCTCGGGGACATAGCCGATACCGATGCCGCCGAGCACGGCGTTCACCAGCAACGACCAATCGTTCACGACGAGTGACCCTCCGACGATGACTTCGAGCCCGCTCCCGTCACGCCGGAAAGCCCACGGATGAATCCCACCGTCCCAATCCGAGCGCAGTCGCACACAATTGTGATCATGCAGATCCTGCGGCGTTGCCGGCGACGGGTGACGCGCCAGATAGCCCGGTGAAGCAACAGCCATCAGCCGCTGGTCGCCGAGCACGCGAACGGCAATCATATCTTTGGCAATCCGTTCGCCGATGCTGATGCCGGCGTCGAAATGGCTGCTGACGATATCGCTGTGCGTGTCGTCGGCGGCGACTTCGAGCTTTATGTCGGGATATTTCGCCAGAAATTTCGGCAGCAGCGGACCGACGATGAACATTGCAGTCACGCGCGTCATGCTCAGGCGCAACGTGCCGCTCGGCTTGTCGCGAAACGCGTTGACGGCCTCGATCGCCTTGTCGATGCCGTCGAGGACCGGCTGCGTATCGGCCAGCAGCCGCTCGCCGGCATCGGTCAGCGCCACGCTGCGCGTGGTGCGGTTGAGAAGCCGCACGCCAAGCCGTTCTTCGAGGGAACGAATCGTTTGACTGAGGCTGGAGCGTGAAATGCCGAGCTGGGCCGCCGCCTTGGTGAAGTTGCGGTGCTCCGCGACCGTTACAAAGGCGCTTAGCTCGGCGAATTGGCTGCCGCGCATTCTAGCATCCCCGCAAATGGCGTAATTGCACCATTTTATACTGCATCAGCGCGTCTCATCGGTCGCCAGCGCTGAGATTGTTAGATAGCTCACCACGCCGAAAAAACAATGCAATCGCCGCAAACCGCAATCGATTATCCCACTACGCTCCCACCGCTCGACGCGCCGAAATCGGCGCGCGCGGCGACCTGGTCCACCGCCACGCCGGCCGCCACGACGCCCCCGGCCGTAACGGCGTCTACAGGCGTGGCGAAGGCGGGCGAACAGATGAGGGTGGCCAGTGCAATGCCTATCGTGAGCGTCTTCATGAAATCTCTTTTTTTGATGTCTTCCCTGCTGGGAGAAATGGATCTGCCAATGACTTTCGCCTATGGGCGTAATTGCAAACAACCTGTTCGTGGCGACTGAATAATTACGGCTGGATGTCACGCCCTAAAAAAGGCCTGCGGGCAACGCGACCAGGCGCTGCCCGCGAGGCCACACGTTTGACTTCAGATTGTGAGCTTATGGCTGCTGACCATGCTCGGTCATGCAGGTTCCGTAGGCTGCCAATTGAGCGGTTTCCCAAGCGGAATTGCTGAATTTCGCGGCAATGGCGTTGCATTCTTGCATCGCAGCCGCTCTGGCGCTGGCAGCGCCCTGAGGTGCGTACATATACAGCTGGCGTGTCGATTGTCCGGCCTGATGATGCGTGGTCGCGGCGAATGCCGGCGTCGCCATCATCGTGGCCAGGGCGACGGCAGTAAAAAATTTCTTCATGTCCTATCTCCCGTAGATCGTTCACCCCGGTTCGGGGCGAAGCGGACCGCAGCCTCTGTTGGTGCTGCAGCTTTGCCCGGGAGATGCGCACGCCAGCGCCGTTCGACTATGAATTGGAAAGAAAACAGACTGTTCGCTTGGGGCGAACAATCAACGTCTTGAATTTACAATTTCGCCGTCGCCGCTGATTGCAGGGCGCGGCTTCGCGCTGGCCTAGATCACCAGGACTTTGGTGCCGATCTTGACGCGACCGTACAAGTCCTCGACATCGGCGTTGCGCATGCGGATGCAGCCCGACGAGACGTTGGTGCCGATGGTCCAGGGCTCGTTCGAGCCGTGGATGCGATAAAGCGTCGAGCCGAGATACATCGCGCGCGCGCCGAGCGGATTGTCGATGCCGCCGGGCATGTAGCGCGGCAGGTCGGGCCGCCGCTGCAGCATGTCCGATGGCGGATACCAATCCGGCCATTCGCGCTTGGCGGTGATGGTTTTCTCGCCGGCCCAGGTGAAGCCGGGACGGCCGACGCCGATACCGTAGCGCAGCGCCCTGCCGCCATCCTCGACCAGATAAAGAAACTTGTTCGGCGTATCGATCACGATCGTCCCCGGTTTTTCGACGGTCGGATACATGACCTCCTGGCGCAGATATCTCGGATCGATCGGATAGTTCGACATGTCGCCCTGGCTCGAGGGCGCGTAGGCCGCCGATGCCGGAGTGAGTGTCGCGGGCTCAGGCTGCGGTTGCGGCAGTTGGTAGGAGGATGGCGGCGCAAACATTTGCGCAACCGGAACTTGGATGGTCGGTCCCCCGAAAATCGCTTCGAGAAAGCCGCCCCCGCCTGCGCTGGATTGCGCGGGCGCGGGAGCTGGCACCGGTGCGGGAGCCGGCGCAGCCGCGGCGTAGTTCTGCGGCGCGGCAGCCGCGTAAGTTTGCGTGGGAGCGTAACGCGGGGCGACCGTGCCGGTGTAAGCCGGCGCGGCGGCGGCGTAAGTCTGCGGCGCAGCCGCGGCATAGGTCTGTGGGACGTAACGCGGCACGACCGTGCCGGTATAGGCCGGCGCCGTGGCCGGCGCAGAGCGCGGCTGCGGCACATAGACATAGTATTGCTGGCCGTAAGACTGGCCGTAGGACTGACCGTAAGACTGGCCGGCTGGCTGCGCCACATAGACAGGCTGGCCCGCGTAAGGGGCATAGGTGACCTGAGCGAAGGCAGAGCCGGAAGACGCACTCGCCAGAACGACCGGCACAAGCGCGGTCATGCAGATACGCCGCATTGGGGTACTCTTACGCAAGTTTCACACCGAGCCCGGCGCGGCGACGCGATTTAACATCGCGCCGGCACGCGTGCTCAGGCGACAAGTACGCCCGCAAACCTCGACTGTTTGGTAAACAAATTCCGCGACCCGCTTATTGGTACATTGTTCATCAAGTTACAGTTGATTTTGCGTGAATGGTCCGAGCTTGTGGTTAACCGGACGTTTCTCGCCGCATCGGTTCATCTTTCCGCCGGCGCACGGAGCCGTCAACGCGGTATTAAGCCGCCGAATTCTAGTGTCGCTGAGCGTGATCCTAGTTTTCGGAAAAGATCATGCGCAAAAAACGTACTGGTCGAACCAAGAAATGGCTGCGCCACGCAAAGTTTTCCGCATCGAGGAGACTGCGGCCGCCCGACTAGCGCGCCCGCGCGGCGGCTCCCCGGATTCGCTCCCCCACGGCGAGTTGATGCAGGCGCTGGCTGCGTTGCGCGGCGTGACGAGCGCGGCGCCTTACCGCACGGCAAAATCGGACGCTAAAAAAACGGACAATGTTGCCCGCGGCGAGAGCCAATGGCTCGGCGTCGAGGCCGAAAATCTTACCCGGATCGCGCATGAGCTTAATGCGGTTACGACCGGCACCGGCCAGGCGACGCAAAAGATTCTTTCCGCCGCCGAAGCGATCGATCAATTAGCGAGCACCCTTGCGGCGGCGCTGAAAAGCAAGATCGACCAAGACCTGGCGCGGGATATTTCGGATCACATCGTGACGATTTTCGAGGCGTGTAATTTTCAGGATCTGATCGGGCAACGCATCGCCAAGGTGATGGCGACGCTGAAAGTCATCGAGGAGCACCTCGCGCGCGCGATCGAAGAGATCAAGAAGGCGCCGCCGGCACGCGCGGCCGGGGATGCCACCACCGCGTATCTTCACGGGCCGCGGCTCGACTACGACCGCGGCCACGTCTCGCAAAACGAAATCGATGCCATGTTCGGTGACTGATTTATCGTCAGTCCGGTGCACGTATCACCGCAAAGCACACCAGCGCCGCGGCGGCGAACCCGGCGACTACGGTGAGACCGATCGCGTCGGAGAAATGCTCCGCGATATAGGTCACGGCCACCGGCGCGATCGCCTGCACGACCAGGAACGGGCCGCCAATGCGGCCGACCAGGCGGCCATAGCCGGCGGCGCCGAACAGCGTGAGCGGCACAGTGCCGCGTGCGATGGTCAAAAGCCCGTTCGCCATGCCGTACATTACGGCGAAGAGCGCAGCGAGCGCGGCCGAGAAGGAAAACAGCGCCAGCAGCGCGAAAGCCGCGACCAGAAGCCCGATCGCAAAGCGCGCGATCCACAGCGGGTGCAGTCGGCGCGCGAACGACAGTTCGCCGATCCGCGCCAGCACTTGCGCCGGACCGAACAGCATGCCGATGGTGACGACCGTCGCCGGCGCCAGCCCAAATCTGCCGAAAATGGCGAGCAGCTGCGCGGATAATGCCGATGGCACAAAGGCGTAAGCCGCAAAGCCGGTGGCAACCAGCAGGAACGCCAAACCATGCGCGGGCAATAGTGCCGCCGGCTTCACCGCGGACATCGGCGTCGCCGGCGCGGCGCGCTCGGCATGCTGGCGCGGCAGCGCGAAGGCATGCAGCGGCGCGGCGACGAGCGCCAGCAAAGCGGCATAGACCAGATAGCAGCCGCGCCAGCCGACCGCGTCGATCAGATATTGCGTCGCCGGCCAGCCCACGGTCGAGGCGAAGCCGCCGGCGAGCGTCAGCGTTGTAATCGGCGAGCGCGCCGCAGGGCCGAAGATGCGCCCGAGCGTCGCGAAGGCCGGGTCATAGAGCGAACAGGCCATGGCGATGCCGAGCACCATCCACGCCGCGAAATAGGCCGGTGCGCTTTGCGCCGTGACGAGACAGATCAGACCGGCCGCTCCGATCAAGGAGCCGAAGGGCATCACCACATGGCCGCCGAGCCGATCGATCGTGGCGCCGACATAGCGCGACACCAGACCGCCGACGAACAGGCTTGCCGAAAAGCCGCCCATGGCGAAGGAGCGCGTCCAGCCGTGATCCTGCGCAATCAGCGGCACGGTGAGGACGGGCGGATAGAACAGCACGCCCCACGATAAAATCTCGGTGACGCCGAGTACGCTGACCGCGCGCCAGGGACCGAAGATGAATTCGCGGGGGGTGGGCATTTACCGATCCATCATTCGGGACCGAGCGAAGCGAGGAGCCCGGAATCCATACTCCCCTGCGCCGGGCCTATCGATTCCGGACTTGTCGCTTTGCGACAATCTGGAATGACGAAAAATTACTGTGCCGGCGGTTTCATCGGCGGCCTACCGGCGGCGCGGCCCATGCCTTCCGGCGCGCAGCGCACGTAAACGCCGGTGCCGTAGCGGCCGGCGACTTCCGGGTCCATCCATTTGAGCACCATGGTGCGGCCGTCGAATGAGACGATCTCACGGTCTTGCGCGCCACCGGCATCGCCGGGCGGTCCGATATAGTTTTTGCCGCTGGCCGAGCCCTTGAGCTGCAATTCCTGCAAGGTGGCGCTGTCGGCGAGATACATCATGACGCCGCCGTTCGGTCCCCGCGTGATCTCGACCGGCTGGCCGCACTGGCCGCGTGCCGCAGCGGCGGTGCGCGCCAAATCTTCGTCTTTGTGGAAGGCGCCATAGCCCCAGCGGCCGACGATCTCCTCGGGCCGGTACTGCGACGGGATTGCGGGCGCCGCCACGGGCGGCGCCGCCTGCACGTCGGGCGGCGGCGTATTGGCGCTGCAGGCCGCAAGCGCGGCGGCGACGGCGACGATACTCGCGGCCGATCGCAGGAAACGCAGCGAAACATTCATGACGGGTCCCCTCCAAGGCCTCGTTCTACCGCTTCGGCCTTTCGACTTTCTTGCAGTCGCCACTCCCGGCTCCGGACCGTCGGCAAAGGTTGGGGCCCGGATTGG
Source organism: uncultured Alphaproteobacteria bacterium (assembly GCA_963743395.1). Lineage (GTDB taxonomy): Bacteria > Pseudomonadota > Alphaproteobacteria > Rhizobiales > Xanthobacteraceae > BOG-931. The sequence goes on along the minus strand of CAVUPV010000013.1, from coordinate 242,863 downwards.
GCGGCTAGAATAGACTTTCCCGTGGCCTGAGCACGACCCCCTCGCAACCGTATCCCCGTAGCGCCTCCTTGACTCCGACCGGGCGAAACCTTATGTCCCATCCGCTTCTGGCACTCGGCTATTAAGAGTGCTAAGATACTGCAATACAACGCTTTTCTTTTAACGCCAGAGCCGCTTCACCTTGCTTAAGGCCGGCGGCAATGAGGGAGATCATGGTGAAGACGAAATTCCGGCCGCTGCATGACCGGGTGGTGGTCAAGCGTATCGATGCCGAGGCGAAGTCCAAGGGCGGCATCATCATTCCCGATACCGTGAAGGAAAAGCCCCAGGAGGGCGAAGTGGTCGCGGTAGGCCCCGGTGGCCGCGACGAGAACGGCAAGATCATCACGATCGGGGTCAAGGCCGGCGACCGCGTGCTGTTCGGCAAATGGTCTGGCACCGAGGTCAAGCTCGACGGCGAGGAGCTCCTGATCATGAAGGAGTCCGACATCATGGGCGTGATCGCCTGAACCTACATTCCGTCGCCTTCGAGGCTCGCGTCGCTCGCACCTCGGGATGACGGCGAACAGATAAACCCAGGAGCAAACTAAAATGACTGCCAAAGACGTGAAATTTTCCACCGACGCGCGCGACAAGATGCTGCGCGGCGTCGAAGTTCTCGCCAACGCGGTGCGGGTGACGCTCGGTCCCAAGGGCCGCAACGTCATCCTCGATAAATCCTACGGCGCCCCCCGCATCACCAAGGACGGCGTCACCGTCGCCAAGGAAATCGAGCTCGAAGACAAGTTCGAGAACATGGGCGCGCAGATGGTGCGCGAAGTGGCGCAGAAGACCAACGACACGGCCGGCGACGGTACCACGACCGCGACCGTGCTCGCCGCGGCAATCGTCAAGGAAGGCGTCAAGTCGGTCGCCGCCGGGATGAACCCGATGGATCTCAAGCGCGGCATCGACATCGCGGTCAAGGCGGTGGTCGAGGACGTCAAGAAGCGCGCCAAGAAAGTCGGCTCGTCCGCCGAAGTTGCGCAGGTCGGCACTATTTCCTCGAACGGCGATGCAGCCGTCGGCAAGATGATTGCCGACGCGATGCAAAAAGTCGGCAACGAGGGCGTCATCACCGTGGAAGAAGCCAAGGCGCTCGACACCGAAGTCGAGATCGTCGAGGGCATGCAATTCGACCGCGGCTATCTGTCCCCGTACTTCATCACCAATGCCGAGAAAATGGTGGCCGAGCTCGAAGACGCCTACGTGCTGCTGCACGAGAAGAAGCTCTCGCAGCTCCAGTCCATGCTGCCGGTGCTCGAAGCGGTGGTGCAGTCGGGCAAGCCGCTGCTCATCATCGCCGAGGACCTCGAAGGCGAGGCGCTGGCGACCCTTGTGGTCAACAAGCTGCGCGGCGGGCTCAAAGTCGCCGCCGTCAAGGCGCCCGGCTTCGGCGATCGGCGGAAATCCATGCTTGAAGACATCGCCATCCTCACCGGCGGCCAGCTCATTGCCGAAGACCTCGGCATCAAGCTTGAGAGCGTGACGCCGGCGATGCTCGGCCGCGCCAAGAAGATCGTGATCGAGAAGGAAAAGACCACGATCGTCGACGGCGCCGGCAAAAAGAAGGACATCGAGGCGCGCGTCAACCAGATCAAGGCGCAGATCGAGGAAACCACCTCCGATTACGACCGCGAGAAGCTGCAGGAGCGGCTCGCCAAGCTCGCCGGCGGCGTCGCAGTGATCCGCGTCGGCGGCGCGACCGAGATCGAAGTCAAGGAGAAGAAGGACCGCGTCGAGGATGCGCTCAACGCCACCCGCGCCGCGGTCGAGGAAGGCATCGTGCCGGGCGGCGGCGTCGCCCTGCTGCGCGCCAAGAAGGCGATCGGCAAGCTGTCGCACGACAATGCCGACGTTCAGGCCGGCATCAATATCGTGCTCAAGGCGCTCGAGGTCCCACTGCGCCAGATCGCCGAGAATTCCGGCGTCGAGGGCTCGATCGTGGTCAACAAAATCCTCGAGAACAAGTCGGAGACATTCGGCTTCGACGCGCAGAACGAGGAATATGTCGACATGCTCGATAAGGGCATTGTCGATCCAGCCAAGGTCGTGCGCGCCGCGCTGCAAGACGCGGCTTCCGTCGCCGCCCTCCTGGTGACGACCGAGGCCATGGTCGCCGAAACGCCGAAGGACGCGCCTGCCATGCCGGCGATGCCGGGTGGCGGCGGTGGCATGGGCGGCATGGGCGGTATGGGCGGTATGGGCTTCTGATCCGCTCGACATATCGAACGACAAAGGGCGCGGCGAAATCCGCGCCCTTTTTGTTGTATTCGCGCCCCTCCCGTTTTGCCGCGCGGCACATATTTTGTCTTGGCTGGGGAGAGCGACGGAGCACGTCCGGACATGACAAGCACCGGTGCGAATGCCGCGGCGGCCGAGGATCACTACGACAAGCGACTGAATGTGACCCTGAAGGTCAACGGCCAGGAGCGGGCGGTTTCGATCGATCCGCGGATGACGCTACTCGATTGCCTGCGCGAGGTGCTTCACCTCACGGGCACCAAGAAGGGTTGCGACCACGGCCAGTGCGGAGCCTGCACGATCCATGTCGGCGGCCGGCGCGTGAATAGTTGCCTTGCTTTGGCGGCGGCCCATGACGGCGACGAGATCGTTACGATCGAGGGTCTTGGCACGCCGGCAAACCTACACCCGATGCAGCAGTCCTTCCTCGACAACGACGCTTATCAATGCGGCTATTGCACCTCGGGCCAGATCATGTCGGCGGTGGCACTGCTGCGCGAGCCGGTCGGCGCGTCGGATGACGACGTTCGCGAATTCATGAGCGGCAATATCTGCCGCTGCGGCGCCTATCCGAATATCGTCAAGGCGATCCAGCAGGTGCGGCGCGCCGGCGGGGGGAGTTGACCATGCAGAGCTTCGATCTCGTCCGCGCCACCGACCGGCCGGCCGCCGTCGCCGCCGGCGCGGTCTCTCCCACCGCCCAGCAAGGCGCCAGCGTGCGCTTTCTTGCCGGTGGCACCACGCTTGTCGATCTGATGAAGCTCGGCGTCGAGCATCCTGACCGCGTGGTGGACATCAATCGCCTCGGGCTTGACCGCATCGGCAACGAAGCAAATGGCGACCTGTTCGTCGGCGCCACCGTCCGCAACAGCGATCTGGCGCACCATCCGCTGGTGCGCGGCAACTATGCCGCACTGTCACAGGCCATTCTCGCCGGTGCGTCGACCCAGTTGCGCAACGCTGCGACGACGGCGGGCAACCTCCTGCAACGGACGCGCTGCATGTATTTTCGCGACCTCGCCAGCGCCTGCAACAAGCGCGAGCCCGGCTCGGGCTGTCCGGCGATCACCGGCGCAAACCGGATGCTCGCGATCCTTGGCACCAGCGAATCCTGCATCGCTACGCAACCCTCGGACATGGCGGTGGCGATGCTGGCCTACGACGCCGTGGTCCATGTCCAAGGCGTTTCGGGCGACCGGCAGATTCCGCTCGCAGACTTTTATGTGCTGCCGGGACAACGTCCGGATATCGAGACCGTGCTCGCCCCAGGCGATCTGGTGACGCATGTGACGCTGCCGCCCCGCCCGGCCGGCGAGTGTTCGGCTTACCTGAAACTGCGCGACCGTGCGTCCTACGAATTCGCGCTCGTCTCCGCCGCAGTTGCCGTTACGCTGGCAAACGACAAGATCGCAAGCGCTCATTTCGCGCTCGGCGGCGTCGGGACGCGGCCCTGGCGGATTGACGAAGCCGAACGCGGCTTGGTCGGGCAAGCCCCAAGCGAGCAGGCATTCCGCAACGCCGCCGAAATTTGCCTCAAGGAGGCACGGCCGCAGAGCCGCAACGGCTTTAAGATCGAATTGGCGAAGCGCTGTATCGTCCATGCATTCAAACAAGTCACGCGCTGAATAGCCGAAGGCAACCTAATGTCAGAACCGCAAGCGGCGATTACATTTATCGGCAAGGCGCGGGTCCGGGTCGATGGCCCGCTCAAAGTCACTGGCACGGCGCGTTATGCCTCCGATCATAATCTGCCGGGCATGCTTTTCGCCGTGCCCGTCGGCTCGACGATCGCCAACGGAACGATAACGGCCATCGATACGTCACGCGCACGGCAAATGCCGGGTGTGCGCGCTATCCTCAAACGCGGCGATCTCGCTCCAATTGCTTACATCACGCCGGATTTTGCGGACTCCGTGATGCTGGACGAGCCGCGGCCGCCGTTCGACGACGACATTATTCGCTATTACGGACAGTACGTCGCGCTCGCGGTCGCCGATACGTTCGAGCAGGCAAAGGCGGCAGCCGATGCCGTCACCGTGTCCTACGCGGCCGAGACGCCGAACGTCGACGCGCATCTCGTCGCGCCGAAGACCAAGGTCGCCAGCAAGCGCGGCAATGCCGCAAAGGCCTACGCCGCCGCGCCCGTCACCATCGACTCCCGGTATGGGATATCGCCCGAAACCCACAATCCGATTGAGACACACGCCACGGTCGCCAGCTGGGACGGCAACGAACTCACGCTCTACGAAACCTCGCAAGGCGTGGTCAACCATCGCAATGTGCTCGCCACCATGCTCGGTCTGCCGCGCGACAAGGTCCGGGTGATTGCCAAGTTTATCGGTTCGGGTTTCGGCTCAAAGCTGTGGCCGTGGTCGCAATCCCCGCTCGCCGCGGCGGCAGCGATCGAGCTCGGCCGGCCGATCAAGCTGGTTTTGAGCAGGCCGATGATGTTCCGCAATGTCGGGCATCGGCCGCGCGTCGAGCAGCGCATTCGCCTCGGCGCGCGTTCGGACGGAAGACTCGTCTCGCTGCAGCACGATTATGTGAACATGACGTCGATCCTCGACGATTACGAGGAGAATTGCGGCGAGGCCACGCCGCATATGTACAGCGTCGCCAATCTGCGGGTGACCTCCGGTTTGGCGAAACGCAATATCGGAACGCCGACTTCGATGCGCGGGCCGGGCGCGGTGCCCGGACTGTTCGCCACCGAGTCCGCCATGGACGAACTGGCGGTAAAGCTCGGCATGGATCCCGTCGAACTGCATCTGATCAACGAGCCGCAGCTCGACGAAGGCCTGGGCGTTCCTTTCTCCTCGCGTCATCTTAAGGAGTGCCTGACGCTGGGGGCGGAAAAGTTCGGCTGGTCGAAGCGCAACCCGAAAGCAGCGTCGATGACGCGCGACGGGATGACGCTCGGATGGGGAATGGCCGCCTGTTCCTGGATCGCCGCGCGCTTTGACTGCACCGCCTCGATCGAGCTGCACGACGACGGCACCGTGCGGGTGGCATCGGCATCGCAAGATATTGGAACCGGCACCTATACGGTGATGGCACAGATGGTGGCCGAGGCATTGGGTATCGCGATCGAGCGTGTCGAGGTCGCGATCGGCGACAGCAATTTGACACCCGGCGCCTTGTCCGGAGGATCCATGCTGACCGCTTCGCTGGTCGGACCGATCGAGGCGGCAATTGCCGCAGCCGGCAATGCGCTGATCGATCTGACCGTCGCCGGCGAAAACACGCCGTTCGGCGGCGCCAAGGCACGCGACCTCGGGTTCCGCCAGGGCTGCGTCGAGGCGAAAAGCGGCAACCGGCAGGCGATGACATTCGACGAGGTGATGCGGGCGTTAAAGGTTGGAACAATTTCGGGGCAAGGCGCAGGTGAAGGCACCTTTGGCGCCGCGGGAAAGCCGAAGCTTTCCAGCCATTCGTTCGGCGCGCACTTTGTCGAGGTGACCTGGCAACCGGACATCGCCCGGCTACGGGTGTCGCGTGTCGTCTCGGTGTTCGACGCCGGCCGCATCCTCAACCCGCTCGCGGCGCGCAACCAGATCGAAGGCGCGGTCGTCATGGGCATCGGCATGGCGCTGTTCGAGGGCACCGAATACGAAGCGGGAAGCGGCGCGCCGGTCAATGCGAGTTTGGCCGATTACGTGGTCGCCACCAACGCCGATGTACCGGCGCTGGACGTTCATTTCATCGAATATCCGGACTTCAATCTCAACACGCTCGGCGCGCGCGGCGTAGGAGAGATCGGTCTGGCCGGCGCCGCAGCGGCCCTCACCAATGCGGTCTATCACGCCACCGGCGTGCGCGTCCGCGAGCTGCCGCTGAAGATCGAACAGCTCCTTTGACGAACGGCGAATTGAGCGGGTTAGTTCGTCATCAGGCGGAAGCGCAGCGTGGCGGGTCCTGAGAGCTCAATGACCTCGCCCGCGCGCCGCCAATTCGTCGCCGCCCGCAATGCCGACAAAATCTCGGCATCGTTTGCTTGCCGGTCCGGCTGACATTGGCCGCCCGAAGTGTCGTTTTGCGTCTGGGATGGGACGATCGCGATCGTATCGCCATCGAGCGTGGCTTGCGCCCGCAAGCTCGTGCACCACAAGTCGATCGAGGCCGAGCCGTCATCCTCGATCTCGATCATCGGCACCCGCTTGCTGCCATGCATCGGCGCGACGTCGAGCATGAGCTCGTTGCCGAACGGAAACGGCTCGCTGGCATAAGCGCACCAGACTGCAGTGATGAAAAGGAGCAAAGCGGAACGCAGCATTGTCATTGGAATGGGAAGGGGACTGGGAAGGGGAATGGGACGTAGCGAACGTCGAATAGAGAAATAGCGAATAGGGGAAAAATCCCCTACCCGCTACTCCCTAGTACTGCTCGCCGTTTTCTCAGGCTTTCGGCAGTGCCGCGATATCGGGGAAGAACAGATAGCACGCCACCCCGATCAAGACGAGATAAACGAGAAGCACGATAGTCCAGCCGAAATTGTGGCGGATCACCTCGCCTTCGTTGCGCACGAACTCCGATGTCGACACACCCACGCTCGCGGTTTGCGGCGCGATCGGCTTGCCGATCTCCGCCCCGACCGAATTCAAGGTCGGCAACAGCATCAACGGGAAGCCGAGGAGTTGCCCGACCAGCGCCTGGAATTTGCCGAACATGGCATTGGTCGAGGTATTGCTGCCGGACAAAGCTACGCCGATGAAGCCGAGCAGAGGCGCCACCACGATGAAGTAAGGCCCAAGCACGGAGAAAGCCTTGGCGAGCGATCCGGCCATGCCCGAGAAGTTGAAGACAAAGGCGAGGCCGAAGATGAAGACGCCGACCAGGCAGGCACCCCACATTTGCGACCAGGTCGTCTTCCAGATCTGGGCAAGCTGCGAGCCGTTGACGCGCAGCAGGAGCGCCACGACGATCCACGACGCCAGGATCGCCGAGCCGCCGACGAAGGGCTTGAAGTCGAACGCCGCGGTGATCGTCGCGCCCGGCGCGATCGAGGACGCGGCAGCGACCGCAAGGTGCAGCCAGTTGATCCCGGGCAGTATCGACCACGGTCCGGTCCAGGCAACGACGATGGCGACCAGGACGATGATCGGCAGCCAACCCTGGAACACTTCGCCGGGCGTGAGCCCGTGACCTTCGGCCTGCGCTTCCTGCGCCGCAGTCACCGGAACGCCGCCATAACCGAGCGTCTGCGCCGGATGCCAGAATTTCAGCAGAACGAGCAGGCAGGCGAAGCAGACGATGGCGCCGATCACGTCGGGCAGATATGGCCCGAGATAGATCGAGGTCGGCAATTGGCCTGCGATGTAACCGAGCGAGCCGACAATGGCGAGCGGCCAGCCGCCTTTCATGCCTTGCTTGCCGCTGACGAGGTAGAGCAGGATCCACGGCGGCAGCAAAGCCAGAATGGCGACGATCTTGCCGACCGAGCCGGCCAGCGCCAGAAGCGGCATGCCGGTCACCGCGGCAAGCGCAATGATCGGCGCGCCCAACGCCCCATAGGAAACCGGTGCGTTGTTGGCGATGGCCGCGACGCGGATGGCATCGAGCGCGGGAATGCCGAGCGTGATTAGGATCGGCGCGACGAAGGCCCAGGGATAGCCGAAGCCAACGAGCCCTTCGAGCAACGCGCCGAAAGCCCAGGCAAATAGGATGGTCTGCACCCGCACGTCGCGGGTTCCCTGCTGGATGAGCCAGCGCCGCAGCTTGTCGAACGCGCCGGTGGTGACCAGCGTGTTGAACAGCATCACTCCCCAAAACGTGATCCAGTCGACATTCCAAACGCCGGTAGCCGAGCCGTAGAGATAGGCACGAATCCCGTCTTCGAACGGCATCTGCCAGACCCAGAGTCCGAGCAGAAAGGTGACGATCGAGCCGATCAGCACGGCGAGCCAGGCCGACATGCGTAGGCCCGCCAACAGGAACAGGAGCAGCACAACCGGAATGAGCGCGACCAACCAGGTCACGAACAGATTACCGGCGGGATCGAGTATTTGCGTAAACATGGATGGTTCCTCCCCAGCAAATGCCCTTGAGGGCTTTTTGTTAGGCGTCCTTCATTGTCCGAGGACGCACTGCCCAAGAATGCCGCCAGCCGCGACATCAAGAAAGCGAAATTTGCCTGCACCGTGGACAGGTTCGTGTTATTGCACCGCACCAATTGCCGGTTAGAGTTGATGTTGCTCAGCCAATCGGTAGCTAACGCAACGGGTTTCTTATTGCCCCGCGTCCAAGCCCGCCATTTCGGAGGTCATTCGTGAAACGCCTTGCCGCGACGCTCGCCACAATGTGGCGGCTGTCCATCCCCTATTTCCGCTCGGAAGACCGCTGGCCGGGCCGCATCCTGCTTGCCGCGGTTGTGGCCATCGAACTGTCGATTGTCGCCATCACGGTGATTTTGAACCAGTGGTACAATCGGTTTTACAACACGCTGCAGGACCACAACTGGGCGGCCTTCATCAGCGCCATCTTGTTCTTCTGCGTGCTGGCCGCGATTTATACGGTGCTAGCGGTCTATCAGAACTACCTCAATCTGTGGCTCCAGATCCGCTGGCGGCGCTGGATGACGCAAACCTATCTGCGGCAATGGCTCAATACCGCCAACCATTACCGCATGCAGCTTTTGGGCGACGCGGCCGACAACCCCGACCAGCGCATCGCCGACGACCTGCAGATGTTCGTGCAGAACACGCTATCGATCGGGCTCGGACTTTTGAATTCGGTCGTGACGCTGTGCTCCTTCGTCGTCATTTTATGGACGCTGTCGGAAGCGGCGCCGCTGCATTTGTTCGGCGCGTCGTTTGCCATTCCCGGCTATCTGGTCTGGGCGGCGATCGCTTACGCGGTGCTCGGCACCTTTTTGACCCATCTGATCGGCTGGCCGCTCATTCCGCTGAACTTCCAGCAACAGCGCTTCGAGGCCGATTTCCGCTTCAATCTCGTGCGCACGCGCGAGAATTCCGAGCAGATCGCGGCGCTGCACGGCGAAGCAGCCGAGCGCGAGCGCCACCTCAGCCGTTTCGCCAATGTGGTGACCAACTGGATCGCCATCATGCAGCGGCAAAAGCAGCTCACGTTCTTCACCCAGAGCTATTCGCAGGCCTCGGTGATCTTTCCTTACCTGATGGTCAGCCCGGCCTATTTCTCCGGCGCCATGCAGCTCGGCGGCCTGATGCAGACGGCATCCGCCTTCAACAGCGTGCAGAACGCGCTGTCCTACTTCATCAACGCCTATCAATCGATCGCGCAATACCAGGCGGTATGCCAGCGCCTGTCCGGGTTCGAGGACGCCATCGTGGCGGGCCGGGAAGTCGCCCTGACGCCGCCTGTCATCGAGGTGCTACCGGAAGAAACGGCGAATGCGATTTCGATCAAACGGCTGCACGTTCGCCTCCCCAAGGGCGAACCGCTGGTCAATGCCGAACACATCGTGTTTGCGCCGGGCGAACGCGTGCTCGTGACGGGACCGTCAGGCGCCGGCAAATCGACCTTGTTCCGCGCCATCACCGGGATCTGGCCGTTCGGCTCGGGGCACGTCGGCGTGCCGACCGATGCCAAGGTCATGCTGCTGCCGCAACGGCCCTACTTTCCGGTCGCGCCGCTTTCCGCGGCGGTCAGCTACCCCGCCAAATCCGGCACCTTCGAGGATTCGAGAATCGCCGAGGTCATCGCCGCCGTCGGCCTGCCGGAATGGTCCGGACGGCTGGGCGAGGAAGCGCACTGGAACCGCATGCTGTCGGCCGGCGAACAGCAGCGGCTGGCGATCGCGCGCGCGGTGCTGGCCGAGCCGGATTACCTGTTCCTCGACGAGGCGACCGCCTCGCTCGATGAGGCAGCGGAGGCGGTGCTGTACCGGCTGATGGCCGAACGGCTCAAGGCGACCACCATCATCTCGATCGGCCATCGCTCGACGCTTGGTGCTTTCCACCGCCGTCGCGTCGAAGTCGTGGCGGACGATGCGGTGAGCGAGGTGCGCGACGCGCCGCTGGTCTCGGCCGCGGAGTGATTTGTAAATCGGGAATACGCTTCGGGGATTTTCCGCTCATTCCCGCGAAAGCGGAAATCTATTCTGCAACTGGGTCCCACTTCTGCGGGGACGAGATGAGATAGAAGCAACGAAACGAAAACAACAGGGCAAACGAAAACGGCCGGCAGTGTTTCCACTACCGGCCGCGATTCGTTGCAGCTGTTCAGGCGATCTTACTTGAGGCCCGAGAGGTTGGTCTGGAACGTCAGCTTGGCGATATAGGCCGCGCTGCACCAGTTGGAACCCAAACCGTCGGGATTGAGCGCTGTAACGTTGGTCGGGGAAAATGTCGAGTTTTGCGCGCTGGTGAAGGCGTTACACTCCGAACTGGTCAGGTTGGTGCCGTAGTAGCGCAGATCGAGCGTGAACGCCTTGTAGGTCCAGCCGAAGCCGGCGTCCCAGTTCCAGTAGCTTTGGTAAGGCACGCCATTCGGAAAGAATCTTGTAACCGTACCATTCGCTGAGCCCCCGGCTGCGGTCGTTCCATAGAAGACGCCGCTGGAGCCGATATCCCAGTAGCCGACGTCACCGGAAATATAGCCGCCGAGACCGCTGTTGGCGGGGAACCATGTGGCCGGCGCGGTGTAGGTCAGGTTGCCGGTGATGTAGTTACCCGAGGCGCCGGTATTGGAGATCGACGGCGTGTAGTAGTACTGGCCCTCGACGCTCCACTGATCGCTGATGGTGTAGGTCGCCTTGGCGTACCACTCGTAGAAGCTCTCGTTTGACTTCACTTCGTTGCCGAAGCCAGCAATCTGGGCATTCTTGTTCGGCACAAATGGGTTCGCCGCCGTAGCTGCCGTCGTAGCGCCGCACTGGCTCTGCGGGACACCGGGCGCCGTGACGTTCGTGTTGCCGTAGCAATTGCCGCCGGGGTACCAGTAGTACCAAAAGCCGAAGTCGAGGGCGAGCTTGTCGAAGGTCGGGCGAATACCGCCGTAGAAGTCGATTTCCGCCGCGGCATTATTCGGGAAGTCGATGCTTTCACCCGAGATACCGACATAACCCTGCCACGTCGAATTGAAATTGTAGCGCGGCTCGAAAGTCGCCTGCGTCGACGGGTTGTGCGCCGATTGCGTGATGCCGCGGAAGTTATAGTCCGTCATCAACGCGGCGGTGATCGCGACGTCCCACGGCGAAGGCGGCGGCGCTGCGGCCGGTGGGGCCTTGGTTGCCATATCGGCGGCCATCGCGGAGGAAGCGGCCAACCCGGCCAGCAAAACCGAAAGAGCGACTCTCTTCATAACCTGCCCCTTTTTATGTCCCTGCCTGTACGCGGCGCGCCCGGTACAGTTCCCAATTCAATCGCGCTCTCTTGCGCAGCTTGAACCTTCACGAATAGTTCAATTTTGCTATCGCGGCGCCAAGCTTAAAACTACAGCAAATGCTGACTTTTTATGCTTTCGCGGGAAAACTTAACAATTTCCTACGAGGTGTGGCAGGCAGGATACACTTTTCGGCCCTCCGAAGGCCTGCAAGAGGCTCAGAAGCCTTAAATTTTTCGGATCGAGCAGTCGCACGCCTCGGTTTCCCCGCCAGTCGTAGACCGGGGCAAGATGCAGACCTAGATGGAGCGTGAAGCAAGCGGAGAGCAAAGCATGAAAGCGGTTGTCGACAGCCAGGTGGTTGCCCAGAGTAACGATGTCATTGAATGCAAGGGATACCAATACTTTCCGCGAAATTCGGTGCGCATGGATTGGCTCGAAAAGGCCGACAAGACGCCCAACGATCGCGCCTGTCCGCATGGCGTTCAGTTCTACAACGTCATCGTCGGCGGCACGCGGCACGAGCGTGCCGCATGGTCCTACGAGGCGCCTCGCCCGGAAATGGGCGCGGTCGGCGGCAGAATGGGTTTCTGGCAGGACGTCGAGGTTTCGTAGCTAGGCCGCCTGCTTCTTGCGATTGGCCTCGAGCCGCGAATCGACCAGCGCCACCTGCGCGTCGATCGCCGGATTGCTCAAGCCTTTCTGCCTAGCGATGAGCTGCACCAGCTTGTCGGCCCGTTCGATGAATGGCGCGCCGTTCTGCAGCGCGCGCGCCGCCGAAGCCGGCCGCGTCAGCGACTGCGCCGCAGCGGCGTATTTGTCGAACGGCACCAGATCGTTGGGCTTGGCGCCAAGTTTTACGCACAGGTCGAAAACGAAATTATAGACCGAGCGTGACGTCTCGATGTCGCTCCACACTGCCTCCTGCGCCGTGCGCATGCCGTCTTTGGTCACGCAGCGATAGTTGCCGGCGAGCAGCATCGCCCACTTGGCGAGCGGCACGAAAATCGAATCATAGACTTTGAGCTTGACCGGCAATTCGATCTTGCCCTCGGGCGTGTCGAAACGCGCGGCCTCGACGTCGCTTTCGAGCTGGCGAAGAATAGCCGTGCTCTTGTCGTCTTCGAACCTTGCGCATTTGAAGTTGGTCGGCAGCGTAACCAATAGTTCGTTCGCCTTGCCGTCCGGCGGCCGAATCGCCTGCGGATCGGGGCTGTTGAGGGTGATGGTCTTCGGATCGAACGAATCCCAAACGCTCGGATCGGTATAGGCGGGTTTGAGGGCGTCGTAATTCAGACCGGGGATGCGCTTCACATAGGGCAGCGGCGGCATGTTCATGATCGACATGCACGGCACGCGCGACTTCGCCACCGCATCGAGCAGCTCACGCACGCCGGGCGAGCGATATTGCGGCTCCTGCATGCACAGACCGACAAGATCGTATTGCTTCGGATCGACGCCCGCCGCCGGACCTGCGGTCACTTTGCCGGGCAGTTTGCGCGATTCCAAAAGCACCGGATCCTTGCGGCCGCGTATCGGCAGGCGGACCTTGAAACCCTCGGCGTTGATCAGGTCGGCCTCCGCCGGCAGGCAGACAAGATGGATCGAATGGCCGCCGAACAAGAGCTTTGATGCGAGCAGCGATCCATAGGACGCGCCCAACAGCAAAATTTTGTAGGTCGCCGGCATAACGCACCTCCTCAAACAGAAAACGGCCGGTCAAGCCGGTCCACAAGCAACTCAAATCGGCGGCCCTACGCCGCCGATCGCGATGTCACGCCAATGCTATTGGCCTCGCCAAACCTATGCAACCGAGCGCCGGCACGACAGCCGTGCGCGGCGTCGGCCGGACGACGGTTATGTCGTACCGCCGCCGCTGCCGCCGCCACTGCCGAAACCGGGACTCGTCGGCGGCGTCCAGGAGGGCGCAGGAGACGGGGCAGGCGCCGGAGCCGGCGCTGGAGCCGCCATCGGCGCGGGTGCGGGCTTCGGCGCCGCGGCCTTCGGCTTGGGAGCCGCCGCCTTCTTCGCCACTTTCTTGGCCGGCTTCTTTTTGACTGACTTTTTCGCCTTCGCCTTCAGCGTGTTCTTCTTTCTCGCCGGAGCCGCCTTTTTCTTTTTCGCGGATTTCTTCTTCGCTTTTGCCTTCTTCGCCATGATCGACCTCCCGATCTTGCTACCGATACCTGAATTCCTGGGGCTTAGCCCCGAAGCGCGGCTGGCCGTGGCCCTCCGGTGGCCCAATCGATCAACTCGACCGTATGGACGGCTGGAAGTTCCGTACCCGCTGCGATCTGCGTGATGCAGCCGATATTGCCGGCGGCGATCACATCAGGTCGCAATCTCTCGATAGTCCCGACTTTGCGCTCGCGCAACCTCCTTGCGAAGTCCGGTTGCAGGATATTGTAGGTGCCGGCCGAGCCGCAGCACAAATGACCTTCGGGAATATCCTTCACCGCGAAGCCGAGTTTTAGGAGCAATTCTTTCGGTTGCCGTACGATGCGCTGACCGTGCTGCAGCGAGCAGGCGGCATGATAGGCCACGGAAAGCGGTGCGCCGTTTTTTGCCGTATCGCGACCGGGCTCAAGCGGCAGCGTGAAGAGGTATTCGGCGATGTCCTTGGCCAGGCCGCAGATGCGGGCCGCGCGGGCCGCGTAGGCGGGATCGTCGCGGAACATAAATCCGTAATCCTTGACCGTGGTGCCGCAACCCGATGTGTTGATCACGATCGCATCGAGGCCGCCGGTCGCGGTCCAGGCATCGATATTGGCGCGCGCCTGCGCAAGCGCCTCATCGTCGCGGCCCATGTGATGAACGAGCGAACCGCAGCAGCCCGCGCCTCGCGCCACCACCACCTCGATGCCGTGGCGCGTGAGCACGCGGATTGTGGCTGCATTGATGTCCGGCGCCAGCACGTCGTTGACGCAGCCGGCCAGAAGCGCGACGCGGCCTTTTCGCACGCCGGCCGCGGGGAACGTTTGTGGGGCGAGCGCGCCATGCGGGCGGCGCCACGGCGCAAGGCGGAGCATCGCGGCGAGCCGTTTCAGTCCGACGAGGTCGGCGACCGGCGCGAACGGTTTTGCCAGCCGCGCCGCGTTGAGCGCATGCCGAAAGCGCCGCGGATAGGGCAGCAGCCTGGCAAGCACATCGCGCAGCAAGCGCTCGCCCGGCGGGCGGCGGTACGTTTGCTCGATATGGACGCGGGCATGATCGACCAGATGCATGTAATGCACGCCTGACGGACACGTCGTCATGCAGGCGAGGCACGATAGGCAGCGGTCGATATGCAGCGCGACTTCCGCCGTCGCCGGCCGGTCGTTCTCCAGCATGTCCTTGATGAGGTAGATGCGCCCGCGCGGCGAATCGAGCTCGTTGCCGTCAAGTACATAAGTCGGACAGGTCGCGTTGCAGAACCCGCAATGCACGCAGGCGCGCAGAATCTTTTCCGATACCGCCACGTCCGGATCGGCAAGCTGCGCGAGTGTGAAGGAGGTCTTCATCTATACGCCCGCCCACATGCGTCCGGCATTGAGCACGCCCTGCGGATCGAATCCCTTGCGCACCCGAGCGGTCAATGCCGCAAGCGGCGCCGGCTCCGGCGTGAATACGGCGACCGCGGCGCGTACCGCCGCCGGTGCGCGAATGAGCGTGGCGTGGCCGCCGGTGGCGGCGACCGTTGAGCGCACCAGCGGCGCATTGGCGTCGTCCGCCGGCGGCAGCGCCGCCCAGACCAGGCCGCCGGCCCAATCGTAGAGAATCTCGGCGTCCGCCTGGTGAACAAGCGCATGGCCGATTTCAGCGCCTCGCGAGGGCGCGGTGGAGATGCGCCAGAGATCGCGCTTGCCGGCTGGTCCCCCGGCCGCGAACGGAATGACGTCGCGCACCGCGCGCCAAAATGCCCGCGACGGCGCATCGCCAAGCGTGCCGAGCGATCCAAATGGCGACAGCAGCTTCTCCAGCACGGTCTTGCGCTGCGCCACCGACGGCGCAACGCCTTCGAGACGGAACGCCGTCGTCGCGGTCTGCGCGGCGGCAGTCTCGGCGATTCGCGCGGCAACGGCAGCCGGCAGATGCGCGGCGGCCGAGACATCGCCGTAAGATCCCATCGCCGCCGCCATGACTTTGCGCGCCGTCACCTCGTCGAGGTTGAGCACGAGCATGGTTTGCTCGGTTTCGGCTCTGGGCAGCGTCTTGACAGTGATGTCGGTCATCGCCGCGAGCGTGCCCCATGAGCCGGCGATGAGCTTGCACAGATCATAGCCGGTGACGTTCTTGACCACGCGACCGCCGGATTTAAAGATTTCGCCGCGGCCGGAAACAGCGGACAGGCCTAGGAAATGATCGCGCGCCGCGCCGGCTTTGATCCGCCGCGGACCGGAAAGATTGGCCGCGATCGCACCGCCGATGGTGCCGGCGCCGGTTTCGCCGCCAAGGAGCGCGCCGTAATCCATCGGCTCGAAGGCGAGCTCCTGCCGGCTTGCCGCCGCCAGCGCTTCGATCTCGGCGAGCGGCGTCCCGGCCTTGGCGGAGAGCACAAGCTCCTCGGGTTCGTAAAGCGTGACGCCGGATAGTCCGGACAGATCGAGCGTCGCATCCCATTGCGCGGCGCGGCCGATGGCGCGCTTGGTGCCACGGCCGATCAGCTCCAGCGTCTTGCCTTCCGCAACCGCCCAGCCAATCGTCTGCTCGACTTCCTTGGCATCACGCGGCTTGAGGGTATCGGCCATCGCGCGGTTACTCGGCGGCGTCGGCTGCGAGCGCGGAACTTGCAAAGGCCGGCATGATCTCGCGCGCAAAGCGGCGCAGTTGCTCGCTGCCGGCGGCGATCAGCAGCACATAGGCGGCGCCGGCCTTCTGCAAATCCTCGAGCGCCGCGCGGATCTCGTCCGGCGTGCCGTACATCGCGTTCTCCTCGGTGCCGCCTGCTCTGTCGGCATAAGCGAGAACGTGCGAACCGCCTTTGCCGCCGGGCGTGCGCGAAACATCGACCGTGCGCCTGGTGTAGGCGGCTTGCCGAACCAACGCCGCCTGTTTGTCGGCGCCGTCCTTGGCGACATAAAGCTGGCGCGCCACCGCGATCTGCGCCGGATCGAAGGCGAGACCGCGCTGCTGCCGTTCCGCTTTGTAGATGCCGATGCGGTCCGCGATTTGCGCCGCGCTGGCATATTGGTCGAGGATCAGATTGAAGCCGCGCGCGGCGGCGCGGCGGATCGAAGGCTCGCTGCCGGCGGCGACCCAGAACGGCGGGTGCGGCTGTTGCGCCGGCGGCGGCTCGACGACGATGTCCTCGAAATGCCAGAAGCGGCCGTGATGCGAAAAACGCTCGCGCGAGGTCCAGCCGCGCCGCATGACCTCGATCGCCTCTTCGAAGCGCGCCTCGCCCTCGTCCGGCGCGATCTGAAAACCCTTGAACTCGCTGTGCCGGTAGCCCCTGCCGATGCCGAAATCGAAGCGGCCGCCGGAGACGAGATCGAGCGTCGCCGCCTGTTCGGCGAGCAACACCGGATTGTGCCAGGGCAAAACCATGACCGCCGAGCCAAGCCGCAGAGTCTTGGTTCGCATCGCCAGCGCCATCAAAAGCATCAGCGTCGAGGACACCTGGTTCCAGCCGGTGAAGTGATGCTCGACCAGAAAACTGGACGTAAAGCCAAGCCGCTCGGCCTCGACGTTGAAGTCGAGATAATCGCGGAAACCCTGACCGCTTTCCGGGCCGAGATCGCCGCTATTGGCTTGGGCTGAACAGAACAGGCCGAATTTCATAACGAACGCTTCCCGGTCAACACGGATTAAACTTACGCAATAATCCGAACGCGCGCGACCTTTCCCGTGACCGTGAATGTGCTCGGCATGGCGATGCGCGAGTGTGATTGGTCGAGCTTTTAGCAGTGTTCAAAATCTTGGAATATCCGGGAAGGCGACGCGGCCGGCGTGGACATGCATGCGGCCGAGTTCGGCGCAGCGATGCAGCGTCGGAAAGACCTTGCCGGGATTAAGCAGGCTCTTGTCGTCGAAGGCGCATTTGAGCCGCTGCTGCTGGTTAAGATCGGCCTCGGAAAACATCACCGGCATCAGATCGCGCTTCTCCACGCCGACGCCGTGCTCGCCGGTCAAGACACCGCCGACCTCGACGCAAAGCCGCAGAATGTCGGCGCCGAACTTTTCGGCCCGATCGAGCTCGTCGGGCTTGTTGAAATCATAGAGGATCAGCGGGTGCAGATTGCCGTCGCCAGCGTGAAAGACGTTGGCGACGCGCAACCCGTATTTCTCCGACATCTCCCTCATGCGATGCAGAACAAGCGGCAGTTTCGCGCGGGGTATCGTGCCGTCCATGCAGTAATAATCCGGCGAAATGCGGCCGATCGCCGGGAACGCGGCCTTGCGGCCGGCCCAGAACAAAAGCCGTTCCTCTTCGGAATTGGAAATGCGGCAAGTCACCGCGCGGCACGCCTTCGCGATTTCCTCGACGCGCGCCAGCAGGTGATCGACCTCGTCGCGCGGACCGTCGAGCTCGACAATCAACAGCGCCTCGACGTCGAGCGGATAGCCGGCGTGGACGAACTCCTCGGTGGCGGCAATGGCGGGACGGTCCATCATTTCCATGCCGCCCGGAATGATGCCGGCGCCGATGATTTTGGCGACGCATTCGCCGCCGTCCTCGGACGCGGTAAAGCCGATCAGCGCCGCGCGGGCGCTTTGCGGCTTCTTGAGGATGCGCACCGTCACTTCCGTGACGACCCCGAAAAGCCCTTCGGAGCCGGTGACGATGCCAAGCAGATCGTAGCCGCCGGCATCGTGATGCTTGCCGCCGAGCCGTAAAATTTCGCCGGTCATCAGGACCAGCTCGCAGCCGAGCACATTGTTGGTGGTCATGCCGTATTTGAGGCAATGTATGCCGCCGGAATTCTCCGCCACATTGCCGCCGATGCTGCAGGCGATCTGCGACGACGGATCGGGCGCGTAATAGAAACCGGCCTGCTCGACCGCCTGTGAAACGGCGAGATTGGTAACGCCGGGCTCGACCACGGCGACGCGGTTGTCGAAATCGATCTCGCGGATGCGATTGAATTTGGCGAGCCCGAGCAGCACGCCGTCGCCAAGCGGCAACGCCCCGCCGGACAGCGACGTCCCCGCCCCGCGCGGCACCACCTTGATGCCTTCGCGGTAGCAGTAGGCGAGCACAGCCGAGACCTGTGCGGTGGTTTCCGGCAGGACTACGACCATCGGAAGCTGCCGGTAGGCGGTAAGCCCGTCGCTTTCGTAAGGACGCATCGCCTCCTCGGCGGCGATCACACCCTCACCCGGCACGATGCGCTGCAGCGCCGCCACGATCTCGGCGCGGCGCTTGAGCAGCGCATCGTCGAACAGCGGCATCAAAATCGGCATGACGGCCTCGGCATCTTTTTGAGCGTTTCCGCGGTGATTATAGCGAGGAAAGCCGCTATGCGCACATGAAGTCAGTGCGGGTCTGTGCCGCGCAAGGCGCGGTGACCCT
This sequence comes from uncultured Alphaproteobacteria bacterium, assembly GCA_963743395.1. Classification (GTDB taxonomy): domain Bacteria; phylum Pseudomonadota; class Alphaproteobacteria; order Rhizobiales; family Xanthobacteraceae; genus BOG-931. Next base: position 223,788 of record CAVUPV010000013.1, on the reverse strand, counting down.
AGCCGTTGACATACCGCGCCGGGCTCGCTTGAACGGCTCGAGACGTGGTCGGAGAGTTCATGCTGAGAATAGCGATCGTGGCGACGGCGATGATCGGCGGCTGCGCCGGCGCGGCGATGGCGCAGGATCTCGCCAATGGCCAGCACTCTTTCAACAGGTGTCTGCCCTGCCATTCCATCGGTCCCGGCGCGCAGAACAAGATCGGCCCGGAGCTGAATGGGCTCGACGGACGCCACTCCGGAACCGTCGCCAATTTCAGCTACTCCGATGCTAACAAGAATTCTGGCATTGTGTGGAATGAGGCGTCGTTCAAGGACTATATCAGGGACCCGCAAGCCAAGGTTCCCGGGACCAAAATGAGCTACGCCGGTATCAAGAACGACAACGAGATCAATGACCTGTGGGCCTACATCAAGCTGTTCGACGCCGACGGCAATATCAAGAAGTAGAACCCGGAGCGGCGGTTTGATCTAACTCAAGACGATTTGACGCCGTACATCGATGAGTGCGGCCTGACCACAGGAGACGCCGTCATGATCAAGGACATTGTCGTCAATCTCAGCATTGCCAAAGCAGGGGGCGCCGTCACCGATTATGCGGTTTCGGTCGCCAGCGCGTTGCAAGCGCACCTTGCCGGCATCGCCTTCATCTATGACCCGATCATTCCGATGTCGGGCGCCGGCTACATCCCCGCCGAAGTGATCGAGACGCAGCAAGCCGACAACGAGGCCGCAGCCAAATCCGCCATCGGCCGCTTTTCCGAGGCGGTCAGGCGCGAGGCGCTTTCGGCCGAACCGCTCACGCTGACCGCCAGCCTTGCCGGCGCCGGCGAGCAGTTCGCCCGCATCGCGCGGCGCTTCGATCTCGCCATTATCGGCCAGGCCGAACCGGAAACCTCGCCAATCGACGAGATCATCGGCGAAACCACGCTGTTCGAATCCGGCCGGCCGATGCTCATGGTGCCCTATATCCAGAAAACGCCGCTCAAGCTCGACAACGTGATGGTGTGCTGGGACGGCAGTCGGCAGGCGGCGCGCGCGATCGGCGACGCCATGCCGTTTTTGGCGAAAGCGGGCCGCGTCGAGATCGTCATCGTCACCAATGAACGCGGTAAACAGGATGAGATCGAGGGCGCCGATATCGGCGAGCATCTTGCCCGGCATAACCTCAAGGTCGAGGTCAACCGCATCGCCGGCGGCGGCGTCGACGTCGCCGATGTGCTGCTCTCGCACGCCGCCGACAGCAGCGCCGATTTCATGGTGATGGGCGGCTACGGCCATTCACGCTTGCGCGAATTCGTGCTCGGCGGCGTGACCCATTCGATCTTTCGTTCGATGACGGTGCCGACGCTGATGGCGCACTGAGCATCGGCCCGAGGATCACCCAATGGCATTCACCCTGTACAACGCCCCGCAATCGACCTGCAGTCAGCGCGTGCGTTTCGTGCTCAATGCCAAGCGACTGCCGTTCGCCGAAGTCAAGCTTGACCTTCTCGCCGGCGACCAGCTCAAGCCGGATTATCTGGCGCTCAATCCAAACGGCGTGGTGCCGACGCTGGACCATGACGGCGCGATCGTGATCGATTCTTCAGTCATCATTGAATATCTGGACGAGATCGCGCCGGCGCCCGCGAACTTCACGCCGCGCGATCCGGTGATCCGCGCGAAAATGCGCGCGCTGATGCGTTTCATCGACGAAATGCCGGCCGCGGCGGTGCGCGTGCCGACTTTCAATCTTGCTTTCCTGCCGCGCTTTGCGGCGATGAGCGAGGAAGAATTTATCGCCTTCGCCGAATCGAAACCGCTGCGCAAGGAATTCATGCTGGCGATGGGACGCAAGGGCTTTCCGCAGAAGGACATGGATGGCGCGATGGAACGGCTGCGGCGGACCTATGAGCGCATGGATGCGGACATCGCGCAAAGCGGCGGCCCGTGGCTGCTGGGCGCCGATATCTCGCTTGCCGATGTCGCGGTGATGCCGGCGATCGTGCGCATGGCCGATCTCGGCCAGGATGCGGGCTGGCAGGATCTGCCAAGGGTCCAGCGCTGGTACGATGCCATTCGCGCCCACGCGGCTTTCGCGCCGACCTACTATCCCGGCTCGCTGCTGACGGAACGGTTCCCGCATTTGCGCAAACCGGCGAAGGAAGTCGCGCCTACCTAGAACGACGCAACGTCGGCCGGCAGCGTGGTCTGCACCACCAGTCCCCGCGCCCGCGCATCGGCAACGCCAAGCGCACGCAAAGCGACAAGCGTCAAAGACTGCACCATCACGCGCTCGCGGCCGCCGGCGTCGGGCGCCAGCGAACCGATCAGCGCTTCGATCAAAAGACCAACGATAGCCGCGCCGGCCAGCGCGGTATCCTGTTCGGGCAAGTGATCGCCGGCCACCGCGGCAGCGATGCGCAAGGTCAATTCCGCGGCCAATGCTTTGCGGAAGGAAAGCCGCGCGGCATCCAGTTCGGCATCGACCGGCTCGGCGATCGCCGCAAAGACGAGACGGCGGTTGCGTAACGCGCGCGCGGCGAACGTCATGATCGCGGCGCAGAGCGCCGACAACGGCCCGGGCGCGACATCGGCGGCGCGGCGCAGCGCGGCGATCTCGCGCGTGGAGATTTCCGCCAAGCAGTGCCGCGACGAGATCGGTCTTGCCGGGGAAATAGCGATAGACCGTGCCCGCCGCGATTCCGGCACGCCGCGCGACCGGCGCGATTTGGACCGCCGCCATGCCGCCTTCGCTCGCCGCTTCACGCGCCGCGGCGATGATGGCGGCATGCCGGGCGGCGAGCCGGCGCGTGACATTCTCGGTGCGACGATACGGCATGGTTTTGCGAGGGAATCGGCGTGCGCTCTGCAATAACTGAACCACGATTCAATTTGTGCGGCAATGCGCGCGGTATATGCTTTCACGGGGAGGACGATCATGATCAGAAAATTCGCCATCGCGGCGGTCGATCGCCGTGGGACTTGTCATCGCCGCGACTTGCCATCGCGGCGCCGGCCAACGCTGACGATTATCCGTCGCATCCGATCACGATGATTGTGCCGCTCGCCCCCGGCGGATCGACCGATGTGCTCGGCCGCATCATGGCGCAAGCGATGGCGGAGCGGCTCGGCCAGCCTGTGATCGTGGAAAACGTGTCGGGCGCGGCCGGCACCATCGGCGTCACCCGCGCCGAACGCTCGGCGCCCGACGGCTATACGATCCAATGGGGCATGTGGGGAACGAATATGGCCAACGGCGCCATCTATCCGCTCGACTTCGATCTGTTGACCGATCTCGATCCGGTCGCGCTGGTGGCGACGCAGCCGTTTTTGATCGATGCGCGCAAGACCATGCCGGCGAACAATCTGAAAGAACTGGTCGCGTGGCTGAAGGCAAACCCCGACAGGGCGACGATGGGTAATTCCGGCGTCGGCTCGCCGAGCCATGTAGCAGGCGTTTTGATGGAAAATATAATCGGCGCGCACTGGCAGATGGTGTCGTATCGCAGCGCCGGCTTGGCGACGCAGGATCTTCTCGCCGGCACCATCGATGTCTTGCTCGACACGCCGGCCGTCTCGTTGCCGCATATCAGGTCGGGCGACCTGCGGTCCTACGCCGTCACCGCCAAGGAGCGAATTGCCGTTGCGCCCGAAATCCCGACAACCGACGAAGCGGGCTTGCCGGGTTTTTATTTTTCCTTCTGGCACGCGTTGTGGGTGCCGAAGGGCACGCCCAAAGCTATCGTCGCCAGGTTAAACGGCGCGATCGTCGACGCGCTGGCCGATCCGGTCACCCGCAAGAAGCTCACCGATCTCGCTCAGGTCATCTACCCGCGCGATCAGCAGACACCCGAAGCGTTGCACGCTTTCCAGAAGGCCGAAGTCGAAAAATGGTGGCCGATCATCAAGGCCGCCGGCATCAAAGCGCAGTGAGGCCGGTCACTGCTGCTTTATCGGTGTTTGAGCCGGCGCGGAGTTTAACGGCTGCGTTTGTTGCTGTTGATTCTGTTGCTGCTGCTCTTGCTGCGCCTTCTCGGCTTTGACCGCCTCGTGGTGACCGATCACGCAGCCCGCCGCGGCGCCGAGCAGCGTGTGGTGAGCGAGATGCCCAGCGGCGCCGCCGACGATCGCTCCTTTGATGCAGCCTTTTGCATTGGCCGATGCAGGCGAGAGCGCGACCGCCAGAATACACGCCGCGGCTCCGAGCGACGCCGCCCCATAAATCTCTCATGTCAGTCGCATCTTCATTCTCGCGTCTTCGGCTCTTTCGTCTCATGGATCAGCCCTTCTTGTCCGCCAGCGATTTGGCGCGGATTTTGGCGATCGTCATCGTCGGCGTAATGGCTTCCGGATCGATCGCCAGACGCACCAGCGCGGGCTTGCCGGAGGCCGCCGCCGCCGCAAACGCCGCGGGAAAATCTTCGGTGCGCTCCACCGATACGCCGAAGCCGCCGAAGGCGCGGGCATAAGCGGGAAAATCCGGATTGCGCAGTTCGGTCGCCGAAATACGGCCGGGATATTCGCGCTCCTGGTGCATGCGGATCGTGCCGTACATGCCATTGTCGACGATGATGGTGGTGAACGGCAGATCGTACTGAACGGCGGTGGCGAATTCCTGGCCGTTCATCAGAAAATCGCCGTCGCCCGCGAGGCAGACGATCGTGCGCTCCGGATAAAGCCGCTTCATCGCCACCGCGGCGGGCACGCCATAACCCATCGAGCCCGAGGCCGGCGCGACATGCGTGCCGAAGCGGCGAAAGCGGAAGAAGCGGTGAATCCAGGCGGCGTAATTGCCGGCGCCGTTGCACAGAATGGCGTCGGCGGGAAGATTGTCGCGCAGCCACGCCATGACCGCGCCGAAATTGACGCCGCCCGGCTGCTCGGTCGGCTTTTCCGTCCACGCGATGTAATCGGCGTTCGCGCTCTTGGCGTCGCCGGACGGGGCACGCGCGAATTTCACCTCTTCGAGCGCCGCGGCAAAAGCCGTCGGCGTGGCATTGATCGCCAGCTGCGGGCTGTAGACGCGGCCAAGCTCCTCGGCGCCCGGATGCACGTGCACGAACGGCAGTTGCGGACGCGGAATGTCAAACAGCGTGTAGCCCTGCGACGGTAACTCGCCGAGCCGGCCGCCGATCATGATGACAAGGTCGGAAGATTTAATGCGTGCGAGGAGCTTTGGATTGGGCCCGATGCCGAGATCGCCGGCATAGCAGGGATGCGTCTGGTCTAACAGCGAGCCGCGGCGAAACGTCGTCGCCACCGGAAGCGAATATTTTTGCGCAAAGCGGCCGATGACGTCCGACGCCGCCTGCGACCAGCGGCTGCCGCCGAGCAGCATGACCGGCGCGCGGGCGGCGCCGAGCATGTCGGCGAATTTCAGCATCTCGACCGGTCCCGGCGACGTCTCGATCGGCGCGAAGGGCGGCGCGTCGGCAACAGCGATGCGCTCGACCAGCATGTCTTCCGGCAGCGCCACGACCACCGGACCCGGACGGCCGTTGGCCGCAGTGTAGAAGGCACGCGAGACGATTTCCGGCACCCGCGCCGGATCGTCGATCTCGGTCGTCCATTTCGTCATCGAGCCGAAGAAAGCGCGGTAGTCGACCTCCTGGAAAGCCTCGCGCTCGCGGGTGTCGCGCGCGACCTGGCCGACGAACAGTACCAGCGGGGTCGAATCCTGCTGCGCAATATGGATGCCGTGCGAAGCGTTGGTGGCGCCAGGCCCGCGGGTGACGAAACAGACGCCCGGCCGGCCGGTCGCCTTGCCGACTGCCTCCGCCATCATGCAGGCGCCGCCTTCCTGGCGGCAGACCGTGACGGCCAGATCGCTGTCATGGAAGGCGTCGAGCACCGCCAGGTAGCTCTCGCCCGGCACGCAGAAGACGTGGCGCACGCCGTGGATGCGCAATTGGTCGACCAGCACCTCGGCGGCGCTACGCAGATTGTCCTTGGCGCGCATAGACAGCTTCCCCGACTTGTCGCCCCGCCCTATTCCGGGCGGCCTTTGGTATGGAATGTGCTTCCCATTGCAGGGTCAATAGCGCAAATCCGGCGGAAGCGACAAAGGGCCGACAAGCGGTTTTCGCAATATAAACATGTGCCAAGCGCACGATTGACTAGGCCGGGCCGATGATGACATTACGCTGCACCGGGCGACGATAAGGAACGGACCATGGCGAGCACTGCATCCGCAACCACAGCCGGCCACGCCGCCGAGGGCACGCGCCGCGATTTTCTCTTCATCGCAACCGCGACCGTCGGCGCAGTCGGCGCCGCCGCAGTTCTGGTGCCGCTGGTCGATCAGATGAATCCGGACGCTTCGACGCTCGCCGCCGGCGGCCCGGTCGATCTCGATGTCAGCAAGATCGCCGAGGGTGCCCAGGTCATGATCCGCTGGCGCCAACGTCCGATCTTCGTTTTCCACCGCTCGCAGCAGACGCTGCAATCGATGCAGTCGCCGCAAATGATTTCGCTGCTGGCCGACCCGAATTCCGAACAGACCCAGCAGCCGCCCTACGCCGACAACTGGCACCGTTCGCTCAAGCCCGAATTCGGCGTGCTGGTCGGCATTTGCACCCATCTCGGCTGCATTCCGCTGTTCTATCCGACGCCGAGCGCGACAGCGCCGGTGACGAATTGGCCGGGTGGTTATTTCTGCCCTTGTCACGGCTCCAAATACGATCCGGCTGGACGCGTGTTCTCGGGCGTGCCGGCGCCATACAATCTGCCGGTGCCGCCCTATCGCTTCGTCAACGACACCACGCTGCGCGTCGGCGAGAACGATTCCAGCGCCTCGGCCTGGAATTTCGATTCGATCCGCCAGCTCTGATCCAGCCGCGACGGCAACGGAGCGGGCGTGCTTTCGCGGCGCGTCTCCCGCATAATGCCTCATGTCTTGGTGGCACATGCGGCGGAAGTCCTTCGATCTGCGCAACCTCGCCGTCGCCACTGCCGGATTCGGCACCTTCATCAATCTCTATTCGCCGCAGGCACTGTTGCCGGAGCTGGCGGAGCAATTCCACGCCGGCCCGAGCGAAATCAGCGCGCTGATGACCGCTAGCACGGCGGCGATTGCATTGACGGCGCCGTTCACGGGCGCGCTGGCCGACGTGGTGGGCCGAAAGCGCCTGATCACCGCGGCCATGTTCGCCGCCGTGATCCCGACGCTCATCATGACGCTGGCATCGACCGTGCCGGAATTGACGTTCTGGCGGTTCGTTCAGGGATTGCTGTTGCCGCCGATCTTCACCGTCACCGTCGCCTATATCGGCGACGAATGGCCGCGCGCCGACGTGGCGCGCGTCGCCGGCGTCTATATGTCCGGCACCAGCATCGGCGGATTTTGCGGCCGTTTCATTCCGGGAGTTTTGGCCGATGTCATCGGCTGGCGCGCCGCCTTCGCCGTGATGGCGGCGCTGACGTTGGCCGCCGCTATCGTCGTCGCGCTCACGCTGACGCGCGAAAGCCGTTTTGTGACATCGGGCGGTCTCGCCACTTCGGCGCGCCATATGCTTCGGCATCTGCGCGATCCGCGCCTGATTGCGACCTATGCCATCGGGTTCGGCGTGCTGTTCAACTTTGTCGCCACGTTCACCTATGTGAGCTTTCATCTCGCGGCGCCGCCCTATCTGTTTACGCCGACGCTGCTGGGCGCCCTGTTCATCACCTATCTCGCCAGCAGCCCGCTGGTGCCGTGGGTCGGCCGCGCCATCGCGCTGTTCGGCCGCCGCCCATTCGTGCTTGGGCTCATTGCCTTTTGGGTCGTCGGCGTATTGCTGATGCTGGCGGCGCCGGTCAGCCTGATCCTGGCCGGGCTGACGCTGTGCGCGGTTTGCGGCATGCTGTGCCAGACGGTCTCGACCGGCTATGTCACTATGACAGCCGCGGAAGGCCGCTCGTCCGCAGTGGGCCTTTATGCGTCGATCTACTATATCGGCGGCAGCCTCGGGGCGTTTCTTGGCGGTATCGCCTGGACCGCGGCCGGCTGGAACGGCTGCGTCGCCATGATCGCCACCATGCTGGCGATCATGGCGACGATCGTGACGCTGGCGTGGGATTAGTTCTACAAACGGAAAAAAATCGGGAGGAAAAGCCTGTGGTGTCCGAAAGCCAATTTGCCTTTCTGCGGTCGATCGATACGCCGACCGTCTGCAACCTGATCGAGATCGTGGCGCCCGAACGCCGCGGCACCGGCTATACGGTCACGCATCTGCATTGCCCGTTTCCCGATCTGCCGCCGATGGTCGGTTTCGCCAAAACAGTGACGATGCGCGCCCGCGATAAGTTCGGCGGCTCGAGCTACATGGCAAAGCGGATGGATTACCTCGATTATGTGGCGGCGGCGCCGCAGCCGGCCATCGCCGTGATCGAGGACAAGGACGAGCCGGCCGGCTACGGCGCGTTTTGGGGCGAGGTGCAGACCAACGTGCACAAGGCGCTCGGCTGTCTCGGCACCGTAACCAACGGATCGATCCGCGATATCGCGCAAGTCGCCGAGGGATTCCAGATGCTGGCCGGCTCGATCTCGCCGTCGCACGCTTATGTCCATGTCGAGGAGTTCGGAATTCCAGTCACCATTCACGGCATGGCGGTGAAAAGCGGCGACCTCCTGCACGCCGACCGCCACGGCGCAGTTGTCGTTCCGGTCGACCAGATCGACGCCATGAAGACGGCGTTCGACGGCCTGATGAAACAGGAGGCGCGCATCATAACCGCTGCGCGCAAGCCCGGCGTTACGGTCGAAGAGATCAAGGCCGCGTTCCGGGGCTGATCGCAACGGCGGCGCTTGCTGGAAGGGATATCACTTGAACCAGTTCGACCTCAGCGGCCGGGTCGCGATCATTACCGGCGGCAATGGCGGCCTCGGCCTGGGCATGGTGCGCGGCCTGGCCCGCGCCGGCGCGGCGATCGCCATTGCGGCGCGCCAGGAGAAGAAAGGGCTCGCGGCCGCCGCGGAATTGAACGGCGCCGGCTTTCGCTGCAAATTTTATCCGCTGCAGGTGTCGTCCGCCGCGTCTTGCCGGGGGACCGTCGAGCATGTGATCGGCGATTTCGGCCGCTGCGATATACTCATCAACAATGCCGGCACGACGATCCGAAAGCGTCCTGAGAAAATTACCGAAGAGGAATGGCGTCAGGTCTTGGACGTCAATCTCGGCGGCGCCCTGTTCTGCGCGCAGGCCGTCTATCCGCACATGAAGGCCGCAGGTGGCGGCAAGATAATCAATATCGGCTCGATGTATTCGATTTTCGGTGCGCCGGTCGTTGCCCCTTATGCCGCCAGCAAAGGCGGCCTGGTGCAACTCACCCGCTCGCTGGCCTGCGCGTGGGCGGCGGACAATATCCAGGTCAATGCCATCCTGCCCGGCTGGATCAATACCGATCTGACCAAAAGCGCGCGCGAGCAGATCGAAGGTCTGCACGACAGCGTGCTGGCGCGCACGCCGGCGGGACGATGGGGCGAGCCCGACGATTTGGCCGGAGCCGCGGTGTTCCTCTCCAGTCCGGCATCGGATTTCGTCACCGCGGCGGTGCTGCCGGTCGATGGCGGATTTTCGGCGCGCGGCTGATATGCGGCGCCGCTGTTGTGACGGGCGCGGCTGGCGCGCTACGCTGGCTCCATCGAAATGCACCGGGAGGAAAGCATGGGAAAGAAAATAGCCTTCGTCGGAGCGGGCGCGGTCGGCGGTTATGCCGGCGCCCATATGGTGCAGGCCGGCGAGGACGTGACCTTCATCGATCCGTGGCCGGCGCATGTCGAGCATATGCGCAAGCACGGCTTGCGCGTGACGCATGCGATGAAGGAGCCGGAATTCACCGTGCCGGTGCGCGCGCTGCACGTCACCGACGCGCAGCAGCTTGCCAAGGAAAAGCCGGTCGACATCGCCTTCGTCTGCATGAAGTCCTACGACACCGCCTGGGCGACCATGCTGATCCGGCAATATCTGGCGCCCGACGGCTACGTGGTGTCGCTGCAGAATTGCATGAACGAAGAAACCATCGCCGGCATTGTCGGCTGGGGCAAGACGCTCGGCTGCATCGCCTCGAGCATCACCGTGAACCTGCCGGAGCCGGGCCTGGTTCATCGCGGCGCCGCCAAGCACGGCGCGGCGCATACCGTATTCCGCGCCGGCGAAGTGCACGGCCGCATCACCCAGCGCGCCGAGGAGGTCTGCCGCCTGGTCGCTTATTCCGACAGCGCCAAGGTGACCAACAATCTGTGGGGCGAGCGCTGGTCGAAGCTCGTCACCAACGCCATGCAGAACGGGCTGTCCGCCTGCACCGGTCTTGGCGGCGGCGATATGCTCAAGAGCGAGCCGATCCGCCGCTTCTCGACGCGCGTCGGCTCGGAAGCGATCCGCGTCGGCCAGGCGCTCGGCTATCAGCTGGAAGAAATCCTGCACATCCCGCCGGAAACCATCGCGCGCGCCGGCGAAGGCGACGAGGCGGCGATGCGCGCCTGCGACGAGCAGCGCATCAAGGATTCAGGCCGCACCGCCGCCGGGCAGCGCCCCTCGATGGGCCAGGACATGCAGAAGGGCCGGCGCACCGAGATCGAATTTCTCAACGGCCTGATCGTGCGCGAGGGCGATAAGGTCGGCCTGCCCTGCCGCGCCAATGCGGTGCTGACCGACCTCGTCAAGCGCGTCGAGACGGGCGAGCTGAAGGCCGATCCACAGCACATCACGGAGCTGCGGCTGAATTGAGCCGACAGCCTTCTACGGCCTATAACTCCTGCTTCGGCAAAGCGCGCTGCTGCCAAAGCGTCATCAGCTTGGCGAGACGTTCGGAACCGAGATGATAGGTGTCCGGCAGGACCGCATCGCGTCCGAACCGCGCCTTGCGAAATCGCGCCATGACGCGATCGAACATTCCGGCATTGCGCGATCGATCGTTGTAAACGGTGAGATCGAAGCGGCGCGATTTCGAGACCGAGAAATCGCCGACGTCGCTCCACGCGCGTGTTTTGGCGCGCAGCAGATAACTCACGGTGAACCCCTCGCGGCTGAGCGTGAGCGCCAGTCCATCGGGCCGGACAATCAGCACCGCCGAGCGCAAGATCGGCACCGCCATAACGATCATCACGCTCACGAGGACAATGGAATTATCGCTTTCGCCCGCGAGCAGCGAGCGGCCCAGCAGGAATTCAAAAATCAGCCCGCCAATCATGATGATCCGGATCATGCCTTTGGCCGCGGTCAGCCGCACCGGCCCCGGAAACCGTGCCAGGATCGACTCAACATCCGGTCGAGCCGCGCCAACACGACCTCCGCCAACCACGGTCATCCGTTGCCTTTCAAATCACCAGCCGCGCCGTGCCACGCGCCGATCGGCGGTACGGGCAGGCCGACATTCTCACGCAACGTCGTGCCGGTAAACTCCTTGCGGAACAGACCGCGGCGTTGCAATTCGGGAACGACAAAGCGCACGAAGTCTTCGTAGGTTCCCGGAACGTGGGTGGCAGAGAGGACAAAGCCGTCACAGGCCGGCGCTGTGAACCATTGCTCGAGCCGGTCCGCCACTTCCTTGGGGCCGCCGACGATCGGATTGTGCACGCGCCCGCGTCCGCTGATCTCGATGAAGTCACGCACCGTCGGATTTTTCTTGCCGCTGGCGTGGAGCACGCGGTCGCGGATGCCTTGCAGGCCGGACATTTCCGCCAATTCCGTCGCGGTGAACGGCTCGTCCATGCCCTTCCTTGCGAAGTCGAAGTTGAGCGCCTCCGACAACAGCGACAGCGCGTCGATTTCGAGCGGCAGCTTCTCGATCGCCGCCCACTTGTCCTCGGCCTCGGCTCTGGTTGCCGCGGCAATCGTATTAACGAGATGAGTGATCTTGACCCCTTCGGGATCACGGCCGAAGCCCGCCACTTCCGCCTTGAAGTCGGCGTAGTCGCGCTTGCCGACTTCCAGGGTCGGATAGACGACGAAGATGACCTCGCCCCAGCGCGCGCCGAAAGCCTTGCCGCGGCCGCTTGAGCCGGCCTGAATAATTACCGGATGACCCTGCGCGGAGCGTGGCACCGTGAACGGCCCGCGCGAGCGGAAATAGCGGCCTTGGTAATCGAGGCGGTGGACTTTCTCGGCTCGCGCGAACAAGCCGGCCGCCTTGTCCTGGACGATGGCGGCATCCTCCCAGGTGTCCCAATGGCCGAGTACGATCTCCATGAACTCATCGGCGCGGTCATAGCGGAGATCGTGATCGACCACCTAGTCGCGCCCCATGTTCTGTGCTTCGCCGTCGTTGAGCGAGGTGACGACGTTCCAGGCCGCGCGGCCTTGTGTCATCAGATCGAGGGTGGCGAACAGGCGCGCCACATGAAACGGCTCGTAGTAGCTGGTCGAGTAAGTCGCGCCCAGCCCGAGCCGCTCGGTCGCCATGCCCATCACGGTGAGCACGGTGACCGCATCGAGTTTCACGCAACGGATACCGTATTGCACGGTATGCGCGTGATCGCGGCCGTACATGTCCGGCATCGACAAGCGGTCATCGAAAAAGCCGAGGTGAAACTTGCCCGCCTCCAGCACGCGCCCGATGTGGCGATAATAATCCGGCGACCAGCTATCGCTACGCGACTGCGGGTCGCGCCAGGAGCTTGCGAGATTGGTGCAGTTCTGCGCCTGAAGGAAGCCGACCAACGTCATCTGCCGCATCGGCGCCCCTCCTTTGCGCGGACGTCTCAGGATGACGGCATAACTAACGGCTGTCGATCGAAACCCGCTTCACGTCGATTGTCGGCGGCACCGGCGCGACGAAACCGCCGGCCGCGGCGTCGGCCAGCGCGTTCCGGTCGAGCGCCTCGTCGTGCTTATAGACGTCGTCGCGGAATTCGACCGTGCCGTCGTGCCTCACCCAGCCGGTGAGATAGACCCAGGCGACCGGGATTTTGTGCGGCAGGTTGATGACTTTGCTGACGCCCGATGCAATCCCGGCATCGATCGCGGCGCGATCCCAGCCCGGCGGACCGTCCTGCAGAATCCAGGCGGCCAGATCGCGCACATTGTCGACGCGCGTGCAGCCGTGGGAATCGAAACGGTAGTCGTCGGCGAACAGCTTTCGCGTGTCGGTGTCGTGCATATAGACCGAATAGGGATTCGGCATGTCGATCTTGAGATAGCCGAGCGCGTTCCAGGTGCCGGCGTCCTGCCGGACGGTGAAGTTCGGCGAGCGGTCGCCCGACCAATCGACGGTCGAGGGATCGATATCCTCGTCGTGCGCGCCGAGGAGGCGCATATGCATGCGCGAGAGATAGCTCGGATCGCGGCGCATATGCGCCATGATCTCGTTCTTGGTGATCGAGAGCGGCACCGTCCAGGTCGGGTTGAGATCGATCGCGGTGATGTAAACCGAGAGTGTCGGCGACGGCTTGTCGATCTGGCCGACGATGACGCGATAACGGCGCTCGACCTTGCCGTTGGCGACAGCCTCGACGAAAGCTGCCGGAATGTTCACCACGACGTAACGCTCGGCAAAGATGAAATCCATGCCGAGCAGGCGTTCGAGCGAGGCTTCGAGCTGCTTGATGCGATCGCCGACCGGAACATTGAGCGCCTTTAGGGTTTGCGCGCCGACGCTGCCGGTGGCGTCGAGCCCGTGGCGCAACTGGAAGCGTTTGACCGCTGCGGTCACGTCGTCGTCGTAAGCATCACCGGCTTCCTTGTCGGCGGCCAGATCGCCGCCGATGACCAGATGGCGGCGCAGAGCGCGACGTCGGCGCCGCTCGCTCCCGGCGCCAGCTTGGCGTCGGCGGGCAGAACCGGCCAGCCGCCGCGCACCTGGATATCCGAATAGCTGAGCAGCGTTTCCTTGATCCGCAGAAAGGTGCCGTCGTCGAACACCGGCTCCGACGACAAAGCGAGCTCGGCGGCCGAGCGCTGTTCCGGCGTCGAGACGGGTTTGGGCGGCTGAGGAAGCTTGCTCTGCGCCAGCAACGGAGACGTTGCCAGCGCAAGCGCAAAGCCCGCAATGAACATAATCCGCATCAAAAAGCCCCCGGCGAGCGGCTTAACCCTGCGGCTGCGGCTCCAGCGGTCCGGTTTCGGGGCGCGGCCGGTTGCGGCCGGCGCCGGCGGTCGGCACGGTGGAATTCCGCGGCGTCGTCGGCTCGATCACCGATTCGCGGACCGGGCGCTTGCCAAGCAGCAGATCCTTGATCTCGTCGCCGGTCAGCGTTTCGAATTCAAGGAGGCCCCTGGCCAGCGTCTCGAGGTCGCCGCGCTTCTCGGTGAGGATCGTGTTCGCTTCCTGATAGCCGTCTTCGACCAGCCGCCTGATCTCGGCGTCGATCTTCTGCACCGTCGCCTCGGAAATGTTCTGCTGGCGCGCCACCGAATAGCCGAGGAAGACCTCTTCCTGGTTCTCGCCATAGGCAACCGTGCCGAGCGCCTCGGAGAGGCCCCAGCGCGTCACCATCATGCGGGCGAGCTTGGTCGCCTGCTCGATGTCGGATGCCGCGCCCGAAGTCACCCGCTCGCGACCAAACACCAATTCCTCGGCGACGCGGCCGCCCATCATGATGGCAAGCCGCGACGTCATCTGCTCAAGGCTCATCGACAGCTTGTCGCGCTCGGGCAATTGCATGACCATGCCGAGCGCGCGGCCGCGCGGAATGATCGTCGCCTTGTGCACCGGATCGGTCGCCTTGACGTTGAGCGCGACGATGGCGTGGCCGCCCTCGTGATAGGCGGTCAGGAGCTTCTCCTCCTCCGTCATCACCAGCGACTTGCGCTCGGCGCCCATCATCACCTTGTCCTTGGCGTCCTCGAACTCGACTTGCGTGACCATGCGCTTGTTGCGCCGCGCCGCCATCAAGGCCGCCTCGTTGACGAGGTTCATCAGATCGGCGCCCGAGAAGCCGGGCGTACCGCGGGCGATGGTCTTGAGAACGACATCGGGCGCCAGCGGCACTTTGCGCACGTGCACTTTCAAAATCTGCTCGCGGCCGACCACGTCCGGATTCGGCACCACGACCTGGCGGTCGAAACGGCCGGGACGCAGCAAAGCCGGGTCGAGCACGTCCGGCCGGTTGGTCGCGGCGATCAGGATGATTCCTTCATTCGCCTCGAAGCCGTCCATCTCGACCAGCAATTGATTGAGCGTCTGCTCGCGCTCGTCATTGCCGCCGCCGAGGCCGGCGCCGCGATGGCGGCCGACCGCGTCGATTTCGTCGATGAAGATGATGCACGGCGCGTTCTTCTTCGCCTGCTCGAACATATCGCGCACGCGGCTGGCGCCGACGCCGACGAACATTTCGACGAAGTCGGAGCCGGAAATGGTGAAGAACGGCACGTTGGCTTCGCCGGCGATGGCGCGCGCGAGCAGCGTCTTGCCGGTGCCGGGCGGCCCGACCAGGAGCACGCCGCGCGGAATGCGTCCGCCGAGCCGCTGGAATTTGGCCGGATCGCGTAAGAACTCGACGATCTCCTGCAGATCGAGCTTGGCCTCGTCGACGCCGGCCACGTCCTCGAAAGTCACGCGGCCATGCGCCTCGGTGAGAAGTTTTGCGCGCGATTTGCCGAAACCTAAAGCCTTGCCGCCGGCGCCCTGCATCTGGCGCGACAGGAAAATCCACACGCCGATCAGCGCGACGAACGGCAGCCAGGAGATCAGAAGCGACACGAACCACGGCACGTTATCGCTCTGCGGCCGCGCCGTGATGGAGACGCCCTTGTTGTAGAGGCGCTGGACCAGCGTCGGATCGCCCGGCGCATAGGTCTGGAAGGTGCGCCCGTCGGAATAGGTGCCGTGAATTTCGGGGCCCTGGATGAGAACGTCGCGCACGCGGCCCTGGTCGACGTCGTTGAGCAATTGCGAGAACGAGATGTCCTGCGACGTCGTATGCTGGCCGGGATTCTGGAATAGCGTGAACAGCGCCAGCAGCAGCAGGACGATGATGACCCACAGAGCGAAATTGCGCAGATTGGCGTTCATCTCAGGTCCTTGACCCCCCGACCAAAGCGAGTCCGGCGGCTGATTGCGTGCCCGCAAATCGTGGCGGCTTCACGTCCCCTAGTACCGAGCAATGTAGGCGTCGGGTTGCCCCCTGCCAAGGGAACCCCATACGCAACGGGCTATTATAGGGCTATTTCGTAAAGCGGCTCTTGCGGTCCTTACGCATGGCTAATGCGCGCCTAGCGGGCGCGCGCTCGACCGTCAAATCCTCGCTGGTGAGCGTAATCAGGGCTCCGGCGAGCGTCCGGCGCAGCCGTGACTGAGTCTGGCGCACGGTGTCATAAAGCGCCTCCAGCTTGGCCAGCTCGATCGGACCCTCATTCCCGGTATGGGCAATGGCGCGGCCGAGGAGCCGCAACGCCACCTCGGCGGGCAGGCCGGCGAATCGTGCGGTCTCGAACACCACCGAATCGTCTTGGCGCCACGGCGCCGGCGAGAGCGCCGCTTGCGCGGCGTCGACGGCAAATTCGATGGTCGCCTCCA
Organism: uncultured Alphaproteobacteria bacterium; assembly: GCA_963743395.1. GTDB lineage: Bacteria > Pseudomonadota > Alphaproteobacteria > Rhizobiales > Xanthobacteraceae > BOG-931. Next base: position 207,370 of record CAVUPV010000013.1, on the reverse strand, counting down.
CGCGCCGCACGCGCGCGGCGAGCCGCGCCAGGCCGCGCGCGTCGAGTCCCTCACGCGCCAGATCCGGCAGCAAGGTGCGCAGCCGGGCGCGGGTAAAGCGCGGGTCGCGATTGCTTGGATCCTCGCTATACGCGACGCGTGCCGCCTGCAGCGTCGCGATGAGGCGAGACTTGGGCAGCCGCAGGAAAGGCCGCACCAGGAGAATGGACGCCTCCCCGCTCATCGAAAAATGCGCGGGCAGAAGCGACGCTTGCGCCATGCCGCCAAGGCCGACGACGCCGCTGCCGCGAGCAAGACGAAACAGCACCGTCTCGGCCTGATCGTCGAGCGTGTGGGCGGTCAGAATATGACCGTAGCCGGCGCGCGCCGCGGCTTGCGCGAGCAGCCGGTAGCGAGCCTCGCGCGCCGCTTCCTGCAAACCGGATTTCGGCTTGTTGCCGCGCCAGCGCAGGACTTGGTGCGCGACCCCGAGCCGGCGCGCCAAGCGCTTGACGGCGGCCGCCTCATCCGCCGCTTCTTTGCGCAAGCCGTGATCGATGGTGATGGCGACAAGCTTCGGCGCACGCTTGAGGCGCGGCTTAAGTCCTTTGGCCCAGCGCGCCGCCAGCACAAGAAGCGCGGTGGAGTCCGGTCCGCCCGAAACCGCGAGGATAAGACCACGCAAGCCTTCAAGACCAAAGAACAGCGCGTTCGCTTCGTCGTCGCGAACGGCGTGTTCAGCAGTGGACACGTTTCTGTTCCCTATCGACGGTCTGCTTCACGGTCGCCGAAGCGCGCGGATATTTTCGCAAGACTTCGCCGAGCGACGCGCACGCGGCTTCCTTCTCACCCAAAGCGGCCAGCGACTGGCCAAGCCGCAACAGCGCGTCAGGCGCGCGCGCGGTGGTTTCGTATTTCGTGGAGACCGCGAGGAAGGCCTCGGCGGCATCATGGTATTGCTGGTTCTGAAACAGGCTTTCGCCGAGCCAATATTGCGCCTCGCCCGCCAGCCGGTCGCTCGGATATTTCTGCAGGAAATCGCGGAACGTGTCGCCGGCCGGCCCGTAATTTTTCTGCAAGATGTAGCCGTAAGCGAGATCGTACTCGTCTTTGGGCGTGCCGCCCGGAGGCAGCGCCGCCTGCATCGCGCCGGTGCCGCTTGAATTGGTCGGCGGCGGCGGTGGCAACTCGGCGGACGGCGGCGCGGCGGCGGGAGGCGCCGACGCGCTTGAGAGGTCGAGCGGCGCACCCGGCTGCCGCGGCGCCGGAGCCGCAACCGGAGCCTCTGCCACCGGCGGTGGCGGCTCGGTCGCGGTCGTGCTGCCGCCAAGCGGGCGCGGCACGCCCGGCGCATTCGGATTGAGCGCCGGATTGAAGGCGTCACCGCGACCGCCGGGGGACGCCCCCGTCTCCGGCGGCGGCGCGGCGGCCGGCGCCGTCGCGATCACCGGCGCGGGCGGCGGTGAATACGGCGCCGGAGGCGGTGCATACGGCGCCGGAGGCGGCGGCGTATATTGCGGGATCACCGTATATCGAGACGACGTCGGCGGTGCGGCTTCCGCCGCCGGCTGCTGCGGGGTTGCCGCGGGCGCGCCCGCCTGTAGCCGCTGCACTTCCTGCTCGAGCTGCTGATTGCGATAATGCAGCTGCTCGACCGTCCCCGTGAGATCGCGAATTTCGGCCTCGAGGTGATCGATGCGGGTCACCAGGTCGGCGTCGGAGGCCTGCGCGCGGGCGGCGCCGGTCCATAACGTGCACGCCAACGCGAGCAGGAAAGCTGAGCGGATCATCGCTTGCGACGACATTTCTGTGGATTTGGCTCGCCTTACCATAGCGCGTCCTGCGTCCAAATTGTGACTGTGGCCCGATGCGGGCCGTCTCGTGACCGTCCGCCGCACGGTAAGCGTCATTCCGCAGGCTGAATCCGCGGCGCCTTGCGCGAGGCGCGCCATTCCTCAATGCGTTGGATCACCACAAACAGCGACGGCACGAAGAGAACGGCGAGACAGGTCGAAGCAATCATGCCGCTGAACACGGTAATGCCGATCGATTTGCGGGCGCTGGCGCCCGCCCCGCTCGCAAACACGAGCGGCGCAACGCCGAGGATGAACGCGAACGAGGTCATCAGGATCGGCCGGAAGCGCGCGCGGGCGGCGTCCACTGCCGCTTCGACAATTGGCTTGCCGTCAATGACCCGATGCTCGCGTGCCACCTCGACGATCAGGATGGCGTTCTTGGCCGACAATGCGATCAGCAGGATGAGACCGATTTGCGTATAGAGATTGTTGTCGATGTGCAGCATTTCCAGCACCAGCACCGGCCCGGTGAGCGCAAGCGGCACGGAGAGAATGACCGCAAGCGGCGTATACCAGCTCTCATATTGGCCAGCGAGCACCAGATAGACCAGCAGCATGGCCATCAGGAACACGAAATACATCTGATTGCCGACCAGCTTCTCCTGGTACGACATCGCGGTCCAGTCGCTGCCGGTGCCGGGCGGCAAGGTTCGCGCGGCATTTTCATCCATCAGACGGATCGAGTTCCCCGAGCTAAAACCGGCTGCCGGTAATCCGACCACGGTGGATGACGGATAGAGATTGTAGAGGCTGATCAACGCAGTGCCGACGACCGGCTCGATACTGATCATCGTTCCCAGCGGGATCATGTCGCCCTGCTGATTACGTACCGAAAGATTATCGATGTCGCGCGGACGCAGCCGAAATCGGGCGTCGGCCTGCGCATAGACCTGAAATACGCGCCCGAACTTGTTGAATTGGGCGACGTAATCGGAGCCAAGATATGTCGCCAGCGTCGAAAACACCTGATCGATCGAAATGTGCAGCGTTTGCACCTTCACGCGGTCGACATTGATGCGCAATTGCGGAGCCACGGCGCGAAATGACGTCGACACCCGTTGCAGCGCGGTTTGCGACTGCGCATTGGCGACGATCGTATTAGTGATCGATTGCAACTTGGCGAAGTCCGTGCTGCCGTCGCGCAGCTCAATCTGCATGCTGAAACCGCCGGCATTGCCGATGCCCTGTATCGGCGGCGGCGGCAGCACGGCGACCCGCGCATCGACCGGGTCGAGGGCCTGCGACAAGCGGGTCACGATCGCGCGCAGCCCGTCGCGCTCGCTCCAATCCTTAAGCACGACATAGGCCACGCCGGCATTGGCCAGCGGCGCGCTGTTATCGAGAACGGAAATGCCCGAAATGGCGATGACCTGGGCCACGCTGTCGTCCTTGCCGGCGATGGCGGAAACCTGATCGAGCGCCTCCTTGGTGCGGGCGAGCGCCGCGCCGTCGGGCAGCTGGACCGCGACGAGGACATAACCCTGGTCCTCGATCGGCAAAAATCCGGTCGGCACGCGCGCCAATCCCCAAAATGCAAGCGCCATGATCGCAAAAGCGACGGCGACCAGCACGCCGGCATTGACCACCATGTGGTGCACCAGATCTGCATAATTACCCTCAAGCCGGCCATAGAGCGCGTTAAAACCACGATAGAAGGCGTTGCGGCTTTCGGCAGGCACCGGCGGGCGCAGCCACATCGCCGCCTGGGTCGGCTTGAGCGTCACAGCATTGATCGCGGAGAGGAGCGCTGTCGCCGCGATCACCAGCGCGAACTGCGCGTACATGCGCCCGCTCAGGCCCGGCAGGAACGCCGCCGGCAGAAACACCGACATCAGCACGAGCGTGATGCCGATGATCGGGCCAAGGAGCTCGTTCATCGCCTTGATCGCCGCGTCGTGGCCGCTCAGGCCCTGTTCGATATTGTGCGCGGCGCCCTCGACGACGACGATGGCGTCGTCGACCACAATGCCGATCGAAAGCACGATCGCGAACAGTGTGGAGAAGTTCACGGTGAAGCCGAGCGCCCACATCATGGCGAAAGCGCCGATAATCGTCACCGGCACCGTGGTCGCCGGCACCAGCATGGCGCGCCAATCCTGCAAAAACACGAGGATGACGATCAACACGAGGACGGCGGCCTCGATCAGGGTCTTGTAAACTTCATGGATCGAGGCATTGACGAACACCGTGGTGTCGAACGGAATCGAATAGACCAGTCCCTGCGGGAACTGGCGCGCCAGCTCCGCCATCTTGGCCTTGACCACGTGCTCGACGTCCAGTGCGTTGGCGCCCGGCGATTGATAGATGCCGATGCCGGCAGCCTGCTTGCCGTTGAGCGTGAAAGCCTGGCTATAGGTTTGCGCGCCAAGTTCGACGCGGCCGACATCGCGCAACCGCGTGATTTGACCGTTGTCGCCGGTCTTTACGATGACATTGGCGAATTCGTCGGCATCGACGAGGCGGCCCTGCAGCTCGATCGTGTACTGAAAATTGACGTCGGGCGGCGTCGGCGGCATGCCGACTTGGCCGGCGGTGACTTCCTGGCTTTGCGACTGCAGCGACGCCACCACGTCCTGCGCGTTCAAGCTGCGCGCTTTCAGCTTGTCCGGATCGAGCCAGATGCGCATCGAATATTGGCCGGCGCCGAACACGTTGACGTTGCCGACACCGGGAAGCCGCGACAGTTCGTCCCTCAGATTGATGGTGGCGTAATTGGCCAGATAGAGACTGTCGTAGCGGTCATCGGGCGAGGTCAGGGTGACGAACAGCAAAATAGCGGTCGAGCGCTTTTGCACGGTGACGCCCTGCGCCTGCACCGGCTGCGGCAACGACGACAGCGCGCTCGCCACCCGGTTCTGCACCAGGATTTGCGCGGCATCGAGATCGGTGCCGATCTTGAAGGTGACCGTGAGCGAATAGCTGCCGTCGCTGGCGCTCATCGATTGCATGTAGATCATGTTCTCGACGCCGTTGACCTGCTGCTCGATCGGCAGCGCCACCGTATCCATGAGCGTACGCGCGCTGGCGCCGGGATAGCGCGTCGTCACTTGCACGGTCGGCGGCACGACGTCGGGATATTGCGCGATCGGCAGGGCGTAGAGCGCGACCGCGCCGATCAGAATCATCAGGATGGCGAGAACATTCGCGAGAACCGGTCGCTCGATGAAAAATTTCGAGATCATCCCTAATTCGCGGCGCTTAGTTGGAGGCTGAAGCGGAGCGCTGTTCGGCGTCGACCTTTTCGCCCGGAACGGCGCGCATGATGCCGCCGACGACGACGCGATCGTCTTTGCTCAGGCCTTTATCGATCACGCGAAGATCGCCGACGAGCTGGCCGGGCTCGACCTTGCGCTGCTCGACGACATTGTCCTGATTGACCACCAGCACATAGCGTCCACTCTGATCGCTGCCGAGGGCAACATCGGGCACCAGCAGCGCCGGCTGCGGCTTCGAGGGAATGCGGACGCGGACGAAGTAGCCGGGCAACAGGCTGCGATCGCCGTTCTCCAGAGTTGCGCGCGCCGCGAGCGTTCCGGTCGACGGATCGACGTTCGGCGCGATGTAGTCGAGCTTGCCGTGGTGCGGATAGTCGTTCTCGTTCTGCAGCGCGACTTCGACGGGAATGCCGAGCAATGCCGCGGTGGTCTCGCCGCGGCTCGCCAGATTGGCGCGCACCTGCTGCACATCGCGCTCGCTCGCGTTGAAGTTCACCCAGATCGGATCCATCTGCACGAGGGCGGCGAGCGTCGTCGGCGAGTTGGCGCCGACAAGTTGACCGATCGACACTTGGCGCGCGGTTACCACACCGTCGAAAGGCGCGGTCACGTCGGTGTAGCCGAGATCAATCTCCGCCTGCTGTTCGTTGGCCTGCGCCGACTGCAAGTCGGCCTGCGCCGAATCACGTGTCGCAAGCGCCTTGTCGTAGGTGACTTGGGCGGAGACTTGCCGGGAGAGCAAATCGGCCTGACGCTGGAAATCCGCCTGCGCCTGGGTCAGCGTAGCCTGGTTGCTGACGACCGCCGCCTTCGCGGCGTCAACTTTGAGCTTGTACGGCTCCGGCTCGATCGTGAACAGAGACGTACCTTTCTTCACGAAGTCGCCGTCGGTGTAGCTGATCGCCTGGACGAAGCCCTGCACGCGCGCGACCAGGTCTATCTGGTTGACCGGCGCCGTATTGCCGGTCGCTTCAAAATAACGCGTGACGTCCTGCTGGACCGGCGCCGCGACCGTGACCTTTGGCGGCGGCGGCGCGGCATACTCGTTGTTCTGGCCGCAAGCGGCGATACCGCCGGCAAGCGCGACCAAGAGCGTTGTGCGGACAAAGGAGACGAAGGTCATAGCCGAATCTTGTCAAAATTCTACGTAAGCCAAAGGGCGGACGCCATTGACGCCGCGCTTCGGCGACGGCGCAGCTACGATCCGATTTCAGGTCAGTATTGGCAAGGACAAACTTGGCGGCGCCAGCTATCAGGACAAAACGGCAAAAGGACTCGGTGCTGCACAAAAGGCTTGGCGCTACACAAAAGACTTGGTGCTAGAAAAAGATGCGGGCGGTAAAAATGCAATCGGCGCCATGACGGCGCCGATTGTTCAGCCCCTGACGATTTAAAAGCTACGAGCTCTGATCGAGCACCGTCACGACGCGACAATTCTGCGACCAGCACGAAATATCGTTGCACAGCGCCACCGGCCGTTCCTTGCCGTAGGAGATGGTACGCATGCGCTGCGCCTGCACGCCGCGCGAAGCCAGATACTGACGCACCGTCTCGGCGCGGCGCGCACCCAGCGCGATGTTGTATTCGCGCGTGCCGCGCTCGTCGGCATGGCCTTCGACGGTGAAATTGTAGCGGTTGTAATTGGTGAGCCACTGCGCCTGTTTGTCGAGCGTGGCGCGCGCCTGATCCGAAAGCTCCGAGGAATCGGTATCGAAGAAGACGCGGTCGCCGACATTGACGACGAAATCCTGCTGACTGCCGGGCGCCGCGGCCCCAGCCAGTGAACTTTGATCCGATTGTTTCGCGCAGCCCGCAATCGCGAGCATCGCGACGATGACGGCGACGAACTTGGCGCCGCGGATAATCGCCATGTTCATTCCGGTGCCTCCATACTTTCACTGTGACCGGACATGGTCGGTCATCAGCGGGTCTAGCAGCGCCTTCGTTAAACGAACGTTCCGTCAACCTTGATGCAGGCTTGCAAAGATGGTTCGAGCCCGCTCTTTTCCCCGAAAGCTTTTGCAATGGTTAATGGGGCGTCAATGCGGCGACTATATGGAACCGCCGCCGCGGGCGCGGTCACGACAACAGCGGCGACCACGCCGGGTCCGACGCATAGCTCGGCGTCGGAACCCGCTGCTCGTTGCGTCCGGAAATATCGACCGTGAACAGCGAAGGCCCGGAGGTGCCTCCAGGATCGCGAAAGAACATGATCACCCGCCCGTTGGGCGAGAAGGTGGGGCCTTCGTTGTGGAAGCCTTCGGTGAGGACACGCTCGCCGCTGCCGTCCGGCTTCATCACGCCGATCGCGAATTTATCCTGCAGCAGTCTGGTGAAGGCGATGTAATCGCCGCGCGGCGACCACACCGGCGTCGAATAGGAGCCGTCGCCGAAACTAACGCGCTGCGCCTGACCGCCGGCGGATGGCATGATGTAGATCTGCTGATGGCCGCCGCGGTCCGATTCAAAGCAAATCTGCGAACCGTCGGGCGAAAAGCAAGGCGCGGTGTCGATCGCCTGCGTATCGGTCAGTCGCGTCGTCGCCTTCGAGCGCAAATCCATGATGAACAGGTTGGAGTTCGATCCCCCCTGCAGACTCAATATGACGCGCTGGCCGTCCGGCGAAAATCGCGGCGAGAAGCTCATGCCCGGAAAGTTGCCGACGATCTCGCGCTGGCCGGTTTCGATGTTGAAGAGATAAACGCGCGGATCGCCCTCGCCGTAGGCCATATAGGTGATTTCCTGCGTCGAGGGCGAGAACCTCGGCGTGAGCACCAGCTCGTCGCCGCGCGTGAGATAGCGGACATTGGCGCCGTCTTGATCCATGATGGCGAGCCGCTTGATGCGGCGTTCCGCCGGCCCGGTCTCGTCGATGAACACGATGCGGCTGTCGAAATAACCGCCGTCGCCGGTCAGCCGCTCATAGATGGCATCCGAGATGATGTGGGCAATGCGGCGCCAAATATCCGGCGTGGTGAAATATTGCTGGCCGGCAAGTTGCTGGCCGGCAAGGACGTCCCACAACCGGAATTCGGCCTTCAGGCGGCCGTCGCTCTGTTGCGTGACGCGCCCGGTGACGAGCGCCTGGGCGTTGATGGTGCGCCAGTTCTGAAAATTCGGAACGGCATCGACGCTGGTGATCGTTTCCAGATACGAGGCGGGATCGATCGGCGCGAACAGACCGCTGCGCTGCAGGTCCGCGGTGATGATCTGCGTCACGCCCGCCGCGGTGTCATCGTCAGTCGCGGCGCCGCCGACGAATTTGGGAATCGCGATCGGCAGCGGCTGGAAATTGCCTTCGGTGATGTCGAGGCGGACGACGGCGCGGGCATAACGCGCCGACAGCGCGACGCCGCCGGCCGCCGCGCCGAGCGCGAGCGTGCGCCTGCGGGTTACAAGCAATTTGGGTCTCTGCCAAAGCGTCATGGTGTGAATTCGCGTCCTCAGCCGCCAAGCAATTCTTGCGGATCGAATTTGAGCTCAAGATCCTTCCATTGGTCGTAATGCTCCGGCTTGAGCATGGTGAACGGCTGGCACAACAGGAGTGCGCGTTTGGCGCTTTCGGCCAGTGCCGGACCCAACGCCGAGGCGGTGGCTTCAACCAGCACCGGCTCTTGCGACATTGACCCGTCGGCTTTGAACAGGACGCGAAGCACGACATAGAGTTTGGACGTCGCATCGATGCCCGGCGGCGGGCTCCAGCAGCTCGATATGCGCGCACGCAAGCTGTCGATTTCGCTTTGGCTCAGTTGCGCGCCCGGCGCGGCAGACGATGCGCCGAGATTGGGCGTGGCGTTGAGCGCCTCCGCCGCCGCGACCTGGCGCTGCGGATCGCGCTTGTCCAGCAGCTGGGCGACCTGATCGGCGTTGAATTTGGTGGCATCCTGTTTTTGCGGCGGCGGGTTGTCGTCCGGCTTCGGCGGGGTCTTGGCCGCGTCCTTCTTCAACAGGTCGGCGATCTGATCGGGCTTGTAGTCGGGCGGTTTTGGCTTATCGGCCTTCGCCGCCTGCTTCGAGTCGGGCTTCGGATCCAGCTTCGGATCGGCTTTCGGCTTACTCGAGTCGGTCGTGATCGCCGGCTTGTCGGCGACTTTTGGCGCGGCCTGGTCGACCGGTTTCGGCACATCGACTTTATCGGCGAGCGGCTTGAGGTCGGGGATTTTCAGCTGCGGTGCGTTCTTCACGCCTTGCGTGAGCTGCGTGAAGTCCTTCTCGGAAATGAAGGAAACCGGCAAAGTCGCGACCGGGGGCGCGTCCATCGGCTGCGCCGAAATCGCCATCAGGCCGAATACCAGAGCTGCAGCGTGGCCGAAGCACGATATGGTCATGCCAGGCTTCATTGAGCGCCCTGCTCGACCTCGGTGACCAGCGCGACGCGGTGATAGCCGGCTCCGGAGATGCGCCCCATCACGCGCATCATCGTGCCGTAGTCAACTTTCCTGTCGCCGCGCACATAGATGAGCTCATTGGGATTGCCGCCGCGCGCGGTAATGATCGCGCTGAGCTTCGACACCAGATCGTCAAGCTTGATCTCATCGTTTTGCAGGTAGACCTGGCCGTCGACTTTAACCGAAACCGTCAGCGGTTCGTTGTTCTGTTCGAGGGCCTTGGCCTGGCTTTGCGGCAAGTCGATCGGCACCCCCACGGTGAGCAGCGGCGCCGACACCATAAACACGATCAAAAGGACCAGCATGACGTCGACGAACGGCGTCACGTTGATCTCACTCATGACCGCCCGCCGTCGGCCCCTGCGGCCGCCGGTCGACGGCATCATTACAGTGCTCGCTGCCATATGCCCCAGCCCGCCTCAGCCGCGCTCGTCGATCTGCCGCGACAGTATCGCCGTAAACTCGTCGGCAAAACCTTCGAGCCGCTGCGCCTGCCGGTTCACCTCACTGACGAACTTATTATAGAAAATCGTCGCGGGAATGGCGGCAACAAGGCCGATTGCGGTCGCAAACAGCGCTTCCGCAATGCCGGGGGCGACCACCGCAAGCGAGGTGTTTTGCGATGCGGCAATCGACTGGAAGCTTGTCATGATACCCGCCACCGTGCCGAACAGGCCGATGAACGGTCCCGCCGAGCCGACCGTCGCCAGCACCAGAAGCCGCCGCTCCATGGTTTCCACTTCACGCGCAATCGTGACGTTCATGACCTTTTCGATGCGCATTTGCAGCCCGGCGAAAGATTTGGCGTGACCCTCGAGGCTGCGCTTCCATTCCCGCATCGCCGCAACGAACAATGCGCCGGTCGAATGTCCCGGCTGGACGGCAAGCGATTTATACAGTTCCTCAAGCGACTGGCCGGACCAAAACGCCTCTTCGAAGGTGTCGCCGGCGCGCCGCAGCCGCGAGAATAACAGCGTCTTGTCGATGGCGATTGCCCAGACCCAGACCGAACACACGAGTAGGCCCGCCATCACCGTTTCGACGATCCAGTGGGCGTGCCAGAACAGGTGAAACAGCGACAGGTTGGAGGATGTCAGCGGTGCCACCGCCGGCGCGATGTCGGCTGGATTCATAAGGCGTCCTTTCGGCGGTCCGGCCGCAGCAGCCAAAGTCGAGGCCATGACCGGGGCGGCGCTCGGGCGCCGGGACCAAAGGGCAGAGGCCGCCGCTTCGCGCGCGCCGACCAAGACCCGAAATTTCGCGAGGACCCGAGCCGGACCCGTCACCGGCGACCCGAAATCAATCGCGAAACTTGTCCAAACTAGGGCGCAACACCGGTCGTTCCCGGCTATCGAAGCCCGATTGTGCTTAATGCGGCGTTAATACCGGGAAATCCGGTCAATTCCCGTCCGCCTCTCGTGCGGCCGAGGCAACTTGGTCCTGATCCGCCTTCATGGCGATGCGCAGCGGTTTCGGGATCGGCCGCGCCCGGCCGCCGCTGATGAAGGCAACGCGCACATGCGCTTCGACCAAAAGCTCGTCGCCGCGCATAACGCGCTGGCGCACAATAGTCGAGGCGCCCTTGACCTCCTCCGGCTCGGTGACGATGTCGAGCACATCGTCCATCCGCGCCGGTTTCAGGAAGTCGATCGTCATCGAGCGCACGACAAAGGCAAAGCCGGGCGCCTCCTTTTCGGTCGCCTCGAACAACGCGCGATGGTCGGCGCCGATGAGACGCAGATAATTGGTCCGCCCGCGCTCCATGTAGCGCAAATAATTGGCATGATAGACGATGCCGGTGAAATCGGTGTCTTCGTAATAGACGCGCACGGTGAGCAGGTGACGGCCGTCGCGGATTTCGCCGTCGAGAGAAACACCAGTCATCTTACGTTCGCCACGGCACGCGCTGTTCCATGGCATGCTCCCAGTTCTTGCCGTCGAACGGATGGGTTTTTATCGCAGCAAGGTCGACGCCGTCGAGACAGCGCACATTGATATCGATCTTATCGGGATCCGAACGCGGCACGTAGAATGGGTGAATACCGCAGGTGGCGCAGAATGTGTGCCGGGCGGCGCCGGTATTGAAGCGGTAGGTCGTCAAGGAATCCTTGCCTTTGAGAAGCTCGAACGCCTCCGGCGGAACGATCAGATGCAAGAAGCCTTTCTTGGCGCAGACCGAGCAATTGCATTCGGTGACGCGCGACAGGTCTGCGGTGACGCGGAACCGCACCCGACCGCAATGACAGCCGCCTTCATAAGTCTGCGCCATGGCGTCAATCGTCCTCGCCCGCGGCGAATAGCCCGAACTGCGCGGCATCGCGCGACGGCTCGGGTAGGCCGAGGTGACGGAAGCCGTGCACGGTGACGAGCCGTCCGCGCGGCGTACGCTGCAGGAACCCGCACTGGATCAGATAGGGCTCGATGATGTCCTCGATGGCGTCGCGCGGCTCCGACAGCGCCGCCGCCAGCGTCTCGACGCCGACCGGGCCGCCGCCGTAATTCACCGCGATGGTCGTGAGATAACGCCGGTCCATGGCATCGAGACCGGCATTGTCCACTTCGAGCGCGGCGAGCGCCTTGTCGGCGACCGCACGGTCGATCGCCGGCGCGCCGGCAACGGAGGCGAAATCGCGCAACCGGCGCAACAGCCGTCCGGCGATGCGCGGGGTGCCGCGGGCGCGCCGCGCGATCTCGTTGGCGCCGTCGGCGGTGAGCACGATACCGAGCACGCGCGCGCCGCGATTGACGATCTCTTCCAGCTCGGCCTCGGTGTAGAAATTGAGCCGCACCGGAATGCCGAAGCGGTCGCGCAGCGGATTGGTGAGGAGGCCGGCGCGAGTGGTGGCGCCGATCAGCGTGAATTTGGCGAGATCGATCTTCACCGAACGCGCCGCTGGGCCTTCGCCGATGATAAGGTCGAGCTGGAAATCCTCCATCGCCGGATAGAGGATCTCTTCGACCGCCGGATTGAGCCGATGGATTTCGTCGATAAAGAGCACGTCGCGGTCTTCGAGATTGGTCAAAAGCGCCGCGAGATCGCCGGACTTGGCGATGACTGGTCCGGACGTGGCGCGGAAATTGACCGCAAGCTCGCGCGCCAGAATCTGCGCCAGCGTGGTCTTGCCGAGTCCGGGAGGACCGACCAGCAGCACATGGTCGAGCGGCTCGCGCCGCGCCCGGGCCGCCTCGATGAACACTTTGAGATTGGCGCAGGCCTGCCGCTGGCCGATGAATTCGGTTAGCCGCTGCGGACGCAAGCTTGTTTCCGCCGAGTCTTCGTCGCGGCGTTCAGGCGTTACCAGTTTGTGTCCGGCGTTGCCGCTCACCGTTCCGATCCTCTGGTATATTTGTTCGGCAGCAATTCGCCGATCGGCACCACCCCCGGCGAACGGCCGTCCGGCACGATCACGCGGGCGGCGGGATCATAGTCGAAAATCAATTCCCGGCAGGCGCCGCATGGCGACACCACCGCGATAGCTTGGTCCTTGGCGTCCGGCGGCGGATGCCGCACCGCCACGATCATATCGATGCCGGCATCGCCCAGATCGACCACCGCGCGGCCGAGCGCGACCGCTTCGGCGCACACCGCCATACGGCCGAGATAGGCGTCAAGATTGACGCCGGTGAAGATTTTTCCCGAACGGGTGCGCAGCGCCGCGCCGACTTCCTGCCAGTCGTCGCGGTAGCGGCGCTTGATCGCCGAACTTGCCGCCGCGATCAGCGCCTTGTCGGCTTTACTCAGCTTCGGACGGCGTTTCACTTCGCCAGCTCCCGCAGACCGAGCCGGATCAACGTCGTCGCCTCGGCCCCCTCGCCGGCGGTGCGCGCGGCCGCGGCGATGGCGGTGGCGGCCTGCACCTGCGCGTAACCGAGATTGACCAGCGCCGAGACCGCGTCGGTGAACGGCCGCGGCGCCCGTTTCTCGTCAAGCGCACCGGACAGCCGCACCAAAGCCGGATCGACATCGGTATAAGCCGGCGCCTTGTCTTTCAGTTCGGTGACGATGCGTTCGGCGACCTTCGGCCCGACGCCCGGCGTGCGCGCCACCATCGCCTTGTCGCGCATGGCGATTGCGGTAGCGAGATCGGCGGTCTTGAGCGTGCCGAGCACGGCCAATGCGACCTTGGCGCCGACGCCCTGGACCGTTTGCAACAGCCGGAACCACTCGCGCTCGATATCGGTCAGGAAGCCGAACAGGCGGATCTGATCTTCGCGGACGTGGGTTTCGATCGCCAGCGTCGCCGGTTCGCCCGCCCGCGGCAATTCCTGCAAGGTCCGCGCCGAGCAATGCACCAGGTAGCCGACGCCGTTGACGTCGAGGATGATGGAATCCTCACCGTAAGAATCGATGATGCCCTTGAGTTTGCCGATCATCGTGCAGCAACCTTTGGCGCCGCAGCCTTTGGCCCGGCAACCTTCGGCGCGGCAACCTTCGGCGCGGCAAGTTTCAGCGCCGCGTGAAGAATTACGCTCTGCCGGTGATGCGCGTGGGTAACCGCGATAGCGAGCGCGTCGGCGGCGTCATCCGAACCCGGTTCGGCTTTCGGCAGCAGCACGCGGATCATCATCCGCACTTGGACCTTGTCGCCGTGCCCGGCGCCGACGATGCTTTTCTTGATGAGGTTCGGCGCATATTCGGCGACCGGCACGCCGGCTCTCGCCGGCACCACCATGGCGATGCCGCGCGCCTGGCCAAGCTTGAGCGTCGCCCGGGCATCCTTGCTGACGAAAGTCGCTTCAACCGCCGCTTCGTCGGGGCGAAATTCGTCGAGGATGCGCATCAGCCCGTCATGAATGGCAAGGAGCCGCGCGGCCAGCGCGTCACGATCGTTGGTCGCCACCGATCCGCAGCCGAGATAACTCAAGTGATTGCCGGCAATCTCGACCACGCCCCAGCCGGTGCGGCGGAGCCCTGGGTCGATGCCGAGAATGCGAATCGCCCGCGTCATGCCGGCCCTTTCATAGCATGGCCGTCACGCGTAAGCCCCGCTCGCCCCATTGCCGACGGCCTGATAAGCAGACGTCACAACGTTTATCTCGAGCTTTCAAGGCGGCATGACCCCTGGTCTTGGTTTCGCGCTCGGCGCCATGGTCTGCTTCGGCGCCAGCGATCTCATTTACAAGCGGGTGGCGGCAGCCGGCATTGAGGCCGGCGAATTCCTCATGTTGCAAGCCTGGATCTTTTGCCCGGGCATGACCCTTTATGCCTGGCTGACCGGCACCCTCGAGGCGCATCTCGCCGCGCTTTGGGGCGCGCTGGCCGGGCTGGTCCTGTTCGTCGCCTTGTACAATTTCGCCCGCAGTCTGCGAGGCGGCGCGGTCAGTACCAACGCGCCGATCTTTCGGATGAACTTCACCATCACCGCCGCGCTGGCGATCCTGCTGCTGGGCGAGACGCTCACCGTCGCGAAGGTCGCCGCTCTTTCATGCGCGCTGGTGGCGGTCTGGCTGCTGCTCGCCGAAGCCGGCGCGGAGCGCGGCAAATCGAACCTCGCCTCGCTTGCCCGCGTGTTTATAGCGACGGCGGCAATGGCTTTCGCCAATTTGTTTTACAAGGTCGGCCTGCAACACGGCGCGCCGCCGGAAACGATGGTCGTCGCGCAGGCATGGACATTCTGTCCGCTGGCGACGTTGTCTGGCTATTGGCCCGACCGGCGGCTTCGCGTTCCGCCCGGCGCATGGAGTTATTCGGCGCTCGCGGCGCTCGCATTGTTCGGCGCGTTCGTCCTCTTGATGCACGCGCTCGCGCTCGGACCGGCCAGCGTGCTCGTGCCGGTGGCGCAAATGAGTTTCGTCCTCACGGCGCTTTTCGGCATCGCGATGTTCCGGGAACGGCTGGATATGAGGAAAGGCGCCGGACTCGTGGTCGCCGCGATTGCGCTTGTGCTGTTCGCACTCGGCTAGGCGCTCATCCGGTTGACCAGCGCATCGGACACCTCGAAATTGGCATAGACGTTTTGGACGTCGTCATTATCGTTGAGGCTGTCGATCAGCCTCAACACCTTTTCGCCCTGCTCGTCGTCGATCGCGACGGTGGTTTGCGGCCGCCAGACCAGCGACGCCTTGCGCGGCTCGCCGAATTTCACTTCCAGCGCCTTGGCGACCGAGCCGAAATGATCCTGCGCGGCGTAAACCTCATGCGTATCCCGATTGGAGACGACATCGTCGGCGCCTGCCTCCAGCGCCGCCTCGAACATCGCCTCGGCGCTGGCAACCTTGGCGTCGTATTCGATGACGCCGAGATGATCGAACATGAAGGACACGGCGCCGGTTTCGGCAAGGTTGCCGCCGCTCTTGGTGAAGGTCGCGCGCACTTCGCCGGCGGCGCGATTGCGATTGTCGGTCAACACTTCGACGATCACGGCGACGCCGCCCGGACCGTAACCCTCGTAGCGGATCTGTTCGTAATTCTCGCCCTCGCCGCCGGTCGCCTTCTTGATGGCGCGGTCGATGTTGTCCTTCGGCATGTTTTCCGCGCGCGCCGCCAACACGGCCGCGCGCAGCCGCGCATTCATGGCCGGATCGGGCGCGCCCATCCTGGCGGCAACTGTGATTTCGCGCGCGAGCTTGCCGAACAATTTGGATTTGGCCGCATCCTTGCGGCCCTTGCGATGCATGATGTTCTTGAACTGTGAATGTCCGGCCATGACTCATTCCGTGACTCGATTTCCGTGGGCGCAGGTAACGAGGAAATAATGCAATCGCGGCGCAAAACTCAAGTCCAGAAGGCTGGCTTGGCCTGATCGAGGCCGCCGCCGAGCCGCACCGGCCCGACGCGCGTTGCCAGCCCGGACCCCGGCTCGGTCTCGACGGCGATGGCGCACAGCGTGGCCTGACCCGACGCCGGCTCGAAACGCGACGTTGAAACGCGCCGCAGGAACCGCTGCAACGGTTCGTCCTTGGCCATGCCGATCACCGAATCGAAGTCGCCGGTCATGCCGACATCGCTCATGAAGGCGGTGCCGCCGGCAAGGATGCGCAGGTCGGCGGTCGGGACATGGGTGTGAGTGCCGACCACAAGGCTGGCGCGGCCGTCGCAGAAATAGCCCATCGCCTGTTTCTCGCTGGTCGCCTCGCCATGAAAATCGACAATGATGGCGTCGGCGCCTTGCCGCAGCGGACAGGCGTTAAGCTCATGGTCGACGGCGGCGAATGGATCGTCGAGCGGCTCCATGAAGATGCGGCCCATGGCGTTGACGACGAGCACCCGCGCGCCGCTCTTGGCCTCGACCACGGCCGCGCCACGCCCGGGCGTTCCGGCCGGATAGTTGATCGGCCGGACCAGGCGCGGCGCCCGCTCGATGAAAACCAGCGCCTCTTTCTGATCCCAGGCATGGTTGCCAAGCGTGACCGCGTCAACGCCGACATCGAGCAATTCGCGATAGATCGCTTCGGTGATGCCAAAGCCCCCGGCTGAGTTCTCGCCATTGGCGACTACCAGATCGAGCTTCCAGTCGCGCACCAGCGCCGGCAGGCGCTCGTTGACGACGGTGCGCCCGCTGCGTCCGACAATGTCGCCAATAAAAAGGATGCGCATGCTCACGCGTCTCGAAAATCGATCACCTCGTGCTCGGTTAGCACGAGATCGAGCCGCGCGTCGTGGGGCGCCGCCGGCACGGCGGCAACTTCTTGCGCCGCGAAAGCGAGCCCGATGGTCGCGATGGCCTTGCGCGCGCGCAGACCCGCGATGGTCATGTCGTAATATCCGGCGCCATAGCCGATGCGATGGCCGGCACGGTCGAAGGCGAGAAGCGGCACCAGGACAATGTCGGGTTCCATTTCCGGCGCATCGGCTTTCGGTTCGCGGATGCCCCACTGACCGGCATCGAGCGGGGCGCCCCATTGCCAGGCCCGCATGACGAGCGGCTTGGCGCGCCCGGCGATCTTCGGCAGCGTCAATTGCGCGCCCACCTTGGCAAGCTTCTGCATCAGCGGCAGCGGACTGATCTCGCTGCGCATCGGCATGAAGCCGGACACGATCGTGCCCGACGCGACGGCCAGTGGAAATTCCCGCGCCGCAATGGCTTCGGCCGCGGCCTTGCGCGCCTCCGCCGGCAGCGCATCGCGCCGCGCCACAGCCTCGCGGCGCAGTCGAGTTTTTTCGTCGGAAATAGCGTCCATAGTAACTCCGTCATCCTGGAGGTGCGAGCGCAGCGAGCCTCGAAGGATGGACGGCCCGGGCTGTCGCCCTTCGAGGCTCGGCTTTCGGCCGAGCACCGCAGGGTGACGGAAACAGGTTAGTGCGCGCGGTGTGACAGCAAAGAGTGCGGAGCCGCGCCGGCCGTAAGAGCTCTGATCCCGGGAACCTACATAAGTAGGTGGGCGCCATATGACCGAACCCAGGGGCTCGGCCAGGGACAGCTCCCGTCAGGATCGTAAGGCCCCGGAGAATTGTCTCCTACGCACCGGGCAGCCCCGCTTCGTCAATGTAGTGCGGAATGGAAGGTAACACCAATCGCCGGCCGACGTTAGCCCAGCGCAACGCCGCCGCTGCTGCTGATGGTCTGGTTAAGCTTCTTGGTGATGCTTTCGACCCGCTCGGCCGCAGCGCCAAGCGCGGCAGCGATCGAAGCCTGCGCGGCCACGGTCTGATCCGACGACGCGACGCGGGCATTCTCCAAAGCGGCCAGTTCCTCCTCCAGCCGCTTGATGCGAAGTCCCGCTTCCGAAAGCTCATCGGCGACCGTGATCGCCGCCATCACGGTGAGCCGCGTATCGCCGATTTCGCCGAACTTGGCGCGCAGCCCGCTGATGCGGGAGTCGAGCTCGCGCGCGAGCTCCACCAAATGATCTTCCTGACCATCCTCGCAGGCCAGGCGGAATTGCCGGCCATTAATGGTGACGCTGACTTGCGCCATTGTGTTTGGTCCTCACTCGTCGGTGGAAAGCACGCCGCGGATCGTTTCAATCGCCTGATCGATCCGCTGCACGACTTCCCGATTGGCGGTTTCGAGCGCGCGGGCGCGCGCGGTCGTCTCGTCAAGCTCGCTCGCCAGCCGCGCCCGGTCGCTGCCGAGCGCATGCACTTGATTGGCGAGCGAAGCCTCGCCGCGATCGGCCTCCTGCCGGCGCTCCGTCGCCGCCTCCAGCGCCTCGAGCGCGAGCGTCAGACGCCGCGCCGCGAGCTCGATCGAATTGGTATTGCTCATCTGGCCATCCGCTGCGGCCAATCACGCCGTTCGCCGGGCGAAAATTGTGCGACGGCAATCGTTTATCGGAAGAAGCTTACGTCGTATCGAGGCAAAGCGTCAACGGCGCGCACGCTGGCCTGTGCATGACGTGGAACGACGGGCGCGGCGGAATTGACTAAGGCGCTTCGCATGTTATCCCGTCAGCGCGGCACTTGGCCTTCGCGCCGCAATTGCAGGTCTCATGACCAAGCCGGATCGTCTTTCCGCGGCGAGCGCAACTCTCGCCCAGGCCACGCGCTTTCCCGCCGCCGCTGCGGCAGCGGTCTCGCGCGCCGAACACGACCGCATGGCGAACGCCATCCGCGCGCTGGCAATGGATGCGGTCGAGCAGGCGAAGGCCGGACATCCCGGCCTGCCGATGGGCGCGGCCGATATCGCGACCGTGCTGTTCACCCGCTTCCTGAAATTCGATCCGGCCGCCCCGCTGTGGCCCGATCGCGACCGTTTTGTGCTTTCGGCCGGCCACGGCTCGATGTTGCTCTACGCGCTGTTCTATCTGCTCGGCTACAAGACGATGACGATCGAGGAGATCAAGCGGTTTCGTCAGCTCGGCTCGCTCACCCCCGGCCATCCCGAACACGGTCATACACCCGGCGTGGAAACCACCACCGGTCCGCTCGGTCAGGGCTTGGCCGATGCGGTCGGCATGGCGATCGCCGAGCGTCACCTCGCCGCGATTTTCGGCGAGGATATCGTCGATCACACGACCTACGTGCTGGCCTCCGACGGCGATCTCATGGAGGGCATCAGCCAGGAAGCGATCGCGCTTGCCGGTCATCTTGAGCTGAAAAAGCTCATCGTGCTCTACGACGACAATCACATTTCGATCGACGGCCCTACTTCGCTTTCGGATTCCGTCGATCAGGTCGAGCGTTTCCAATCCGCCGGCTGGGCGGCATGCCGCATCGACGGTCACGATCCGGTGGCGATCGCCGCAGCGCTCGAAGCTGCAAAAAAATCCCGCCGGCCGTCGCTGATCGCATGCCGCACCACGATCGGGTTCGGCGCGCCGAACAAAGGCGGCACCGAGAAGAGCCATGGCTCGCCGCTCGGCGCCGACGAGATCGCGGCGGCGCGGCAACGGCTCGGCTGGACGTCACCGCCGTTCGAAATTCCCGCCGCCATCCGCGAGCAATGGCGCACCGCGGGCGAGCGCGGGCGGCCGGCGCGGCTTGCCTGGGAAAAGCGGCTCTCCGCGTTCGACGGCGACAAGCGTGCCGAGTTCGAGCGCCGCATCAGTGGCGAACTCGGCGGCAGGCTCACGCCGGCGGTCGTAAGCGTGAAGCAAAAGCTCGCCGCTTCGCCGAAGGAGATCGCCACCCGCGCCGCGTCGGAGCTGGCGCTTGAGGCGCTGGCGCTGGCGCTGCCGGAAATGGTCGGCGGCTCGGCCGACCTCACCGGCTCGAACAATACGCGCACCAAGGCGATGAAAGTGCTCAACGCCGCCGACTATGCCGGCACCTTCATCCATTACGGCGTGCGCGAGCACGGCATGGCGGCGGCCATGAATGGCATGGCGCTGCATGGCGGCATCATTCCCTATTCCGGCACGTTCCTGGTGTTCTCGGATTACTGCCGGCCCGCCATCCGGCTGGCGGCGTTGATGGGCCAGCGCGTCATCCATGTGATGACGCACGATTCGATCGGGCTCGGCGAAGACGGTCCGACGCATCAGCCGGTCGAGCATCTCGCCGCCTTGCGGGCGATACCGAACCTCAAGGTGTTCCGCCCGGCCGATGTGGTCGAGACCCTCGAATGCTGGCAGCTCGCGCTGGAAAGCGGCAGCGGTCCGAGCGTGCTTGCTTTGACGCGGCAAACCCTGCCGCAGCTGCGTCACGGCTTCGACGAACGCAACCGCTGCGCCACCGGCGCCTATGAATTGAGTGTGGCCGACGATGGCGCGGCCATCGTGTCGCTGTTCGCCACCGGCTCCGAGGTCGCGATCGCCGCCGAAGCGAAAAAACTCCTCGCCGAGCGCAAAATCTCGGCGCGTCTCGTCTCGGTGCCGTGCTTTGAGCTTTTACTCGCTTTGCCGCAAGACAAACGCGCGGCGATCGTCGGCAACGCCAAGGTCAACATCGCCGTCGAAGCCGGCATCCGCCAGGGCTGGGACGCGATCATCGGCTCGCAAGGGACTTTTGTCGGCATGACCGGGTTTGGCGCCAGTGCGCCGGCCAAGGACCTTTATCGGCATTTCGGCCTGACCGCGGAAAAGGTGGCCGCGGCGGCATTGGCGCAATTAGGAAAATCATAGAGAAATGACTAAATAATACAGGTGCTGCCCGGTCCGCCGCCGGGCCGGAATGAAGAAGACCGGGAGGAGTCCGCGAAATGTCGGTTCGCGTTGCCATCAACGGGTTCGGCCGCATCGGCCGCAATATTTTGCGCGCCATGGTCGAGGCCGAGCGCAAGGACATCGAAGTCATCGCCATCAACGATCTCGCGGCGGTCGAGACCAACGCGCATCTGCTGCGCTTCGACTCGGTGCATGGCCGCTTCCCCGGCGAAGTCACGGTCAAGGGCGACACCATCAGTTGCGGCAACGGCGCGATCAAGGTGACCGCGGTCAAAGACCCCACGCAGCTGCCATGGAAAGACTTCGGCATCGACATCGCGCTGGAATGCACCGGCATTTTCACGTCGAAGGAAAAAGCGGCGGCGCATCTGCATGCCGGCGCCAGGCGCGTTCTCATCTCGGCGCCGGCCGAGAGCGCCGATCTCACCGTCGTTTACGGCGTCAACCACGACAAGCTGACCAAGGCGCACATGGTCGTCTCCAACGCCTCCTGCACGACCAACTGCCTCGCGCCGGTCGCCAAGGTGCTCAACGACGCCGTCGGCATCGAAAAAGGTTTCATGACCACGGTGCACTCCTATACCAACGATCAGCCGTCACTCGATCAGGTGCACAAGGATCTCTACCGGGCGCGCGCCGCGGCGCTCAATATCATCCCGACCTCGACCGGCGCCGCCAAAGCCGTCGGCCTCGTTCTGCCGGAGCTCGCCGGAAAGCTCGACGGTGTCTCCATCCGGGTGCCGACGCCCAACGTCTCGGTGATCGATTTCAAGTTCGTCGCCAAGCGCGCCACCACCAAGGACGAGATCAACTGCTGCGATCAAGCGCGCCGCCGAGCAGCAGCTCAAGGGCATCCTCGGCTATACCGAGGCGCCCAACGTCTCGAGCGACTTCAACCACGACCCGCATTCCGCCGTCTTCCACATGGATCAGACCAAGGTGGTCGACGGCACGCTGGTCCGCATCATGTCGTGGTACGACAATGAATGGGGCTTCTCCAATCGCATGATCGACACCGCGGTGGCGATGGGCAAGCTCGCCTGAAACCGATCGCATCGCAGCCTCCTTCGCATCAGCGCGTCTCCATGCAGTCCTTCCGCAGCCTCGACGATGCCGACGTCAAAGGTAGACGCGTGCTGGTGCGCGTCGACCTCAACGTGCCGATGCACGACGGCAAGGTTTCGGATTCGACCCGCATCGAAGAAATAGCGCCGACCATTGCCGAACTTGCCGGCAAGGGCGGCAAGATCATCCTGCTCTCGCATCTCAATCGGCCGAAGGGGCGCGATCCGAAAGATTCGCTGCGGCCGGTGGCCGCCGAGGTTGCAAGGATCGTCAAGCGGCCGGTCGCCTTCGCCACCGACTGCATCGGTCCGCAAGCTGAAGCTGCCGTCGCCAAAATGAAGGATGGCGATATTCTCTGTCTGGAAAACACCCGCTTCCATCCGGAAGAAGAAAAAAACGACAAGGTCTTCGCCGCCAAGCTCGCGGCGCTCGGCGATGTTTTCGTCGACGACGCCTTTTCGGTCGCCCATCGCGAGCACGCCTCCAATACGTCGATTGTCACGGTAGCCAATTTGGCCGCCTATCCCGGGCGCGCCATGAAGAAAGAGCTCGATGCGCTGGAGAAGGCTTTCGAGATGCCGCGGCATCCGGTGACGGCGATTGTCGGCGGCGCCAAGGTCTCGACCAAGCTCGAACTGCTCGGCCACCTGTTATCGAAGGTCGAGACGCTGATCATCGGCGGCGCCATGGCCAATACGTTTCTGATGGCGCAGGGCAAAACAATCGGCAAGTCACTGTTCGAAAAAGAACTGGTGGCGACTGCGCGCGAAATTCTGGCCAAGGCGCAAGCGGCACGCCGCGACATCGTCCTGCCGGTCGATGTGGTGGTGGCGCAGAAGCTCGCCGATCATGCGCCCTCGCGCGTGATCGCGGTCGACGCGGTGGGCGCGGCCGACATGATCCTCGATATTGGCCCGCGCAGCATCGAACACGTCATTTCGGTTCTGGCCCGCAGCAAAACCCTGGTCTGGAACGGCCCCTTCGGCGCCTTCGAGCACGAGCCATTCGATCATGGTACAATCGAAGTGGCCGAGGCGGCGGCGGAACTCACGGCGGCCGGCAAGCTTGTCAGTTTTGCCGGCGGCGGCGATACGGTGGCGGCGCTGAATCTGGCTTCGGTGCGGGATCGTTTGACCCACGTATCGACCGGCGGCGGTGCGTTCCTGGAATCGCTGGAGGGCAAAACCCTGCCCGGCGTGAAGGTGCTCCTGGTCGCCGAGAACGCGCCGGCGAATCGGAGATAATTATGGACACCTCGCTGCCGGACCGCCGGCGCCGAATGTCAGGTCGAAGGATTTGGAGGACGCGATGAATGTTGCCGAATTGAACAAGGTCGCGGAGGCGATGGTCGCTCCGGGCCGCGGCATCCTGGCCGCCGATGAGTCGACCGGCACCATCAAGAAGCGTTTCGACGCGCTTGGCGTGGAATCGACCGCCGATACCAGGCGCGATTACCGCGAAATGCTGTTCCGCACCAGCGACGCGATGTCGAAATATATTTCCGGCGTCATCCTCTATGACGAGACCATTCGCCAAAACGCCAAAGACGGCACGCCACTGGTCAAGCTCATCGAGAAAGCAGGCGCCCTCCCCGGCATCAAGGTCGACAAGGGCACGAAGCCGCTGCCCTCCTGCCCGGGCGAAGTCGTCACCGAAGGTCTCGACGGTTTGCGCGAGCGGCTTGTCGAATATCGCGGCCTCGGCGCGAAATTCGCCAAGTGGCGCGCGGTGATCGACCTTACGCAAGAGCCCGGCCTGCCGAGCTACACCTGCGTGCGCGCCAATGCGCATGCGCTCGCGCGTTACGCCGCGCTGTGCCAGGACGAAGGCATCGTGCCGATCGTCGAGCCCGAAGTGCTGATGGACGGCGACCACGACATCGACCGCTGCGTCGAGGTCACCACCTGGGTGCTCAAGGAAACCTTTCAGGAATTATTCTACAACCGGGTCGCGCTCGAAGGCATGGTGCTCAAACCGAACATGGCGGTGCCCGGCAAAAAATCCGGCAAGCGCGCTTCGGCCGAGGAAGTCGCCGACAAGACGCTGCGTGTGCTCAAGGCTTGCGTGCCCGCGGCGGTGCCCGGCATCGCCTTCCTTTCCGGCGGCCAATCCGACGAGGAAGCGACCGCGCGTCTCGACGCCATGCACAAGCTCGGCGAACTGCCTTGGCATGTCACATTTTCCTACGGCCGCGCCTTGCAGCATGCACCGCAGACGACGTGGTCCGGCAAGGCGGAGAATGTCGCGGCGGCGCAGCGCGCCTTCAATCACCGCGCCATGATGAACAGCCTCGCCACGCTCGGCCAGTGGAAGGCCGATCTCGAACGGAAAGCGGCGTGAGCATTCTCCGCTCGTTCCCGCGAATGGGGGAATCCAGTCCGCAGACCCGGCGGAAGACACTGGGTCCCCGCCTTCGCGGGGACGAGCGGATTAGAATTTCGCGCACCTGGTGATGGTACCTCCCCTTCCGCGCCAGCGGCTCTATTTGTTCACGCCAATCCTGGACGACACGGCAGCATTTGCGTCCGAACTCGACGCCGCGCTCTCTGCCGCCGACATCGCGGCGGTGCTATTCCGGCTTGCCGAGGCCGAGGAGCGCACGCTGATCGAGCGCGCCAGAGCGGCAGCCGGCGTGGCGCAGCGGCGCGATGTCGCGGCGCTGATCGATGGCCATGCCGGGATTGTGGCGCGCGCCGGCGCCGACGGCGCGCATCTGCAAGGGATCGATGCTTTCACCACAGCGCTTGCCGTGTTGAAGCCCGATCGGATCGCCGGCGCCGGCGGCTTGCGCAGCCGTGATGATGCCATGCTCGCGGGCGAGACTGGCGCCGACTATGTGACGTTCGGCGAACCCGGCCGCGTCGACGATCGCAGCGGCCGGCGCGCGCCGTTCGAGGAAATTGTGGAGCGGCTGACATGGTGGGCGGAGCTCGTCGAAATCCCCTGCGTCGGCTATGCCGCCGGTCTCGACGAAATCGAGCCGCTGGCGCGAACCGGCGCCGACTTTATCGCGCTTGGTGACTGGATATGGACGCATCCCCAAGGCGCAGCGGCGGCAATTGCGTCGGCCCAGAATCTCGCGCGGAGGCGATCGGCCGATGAGGCGCGCGGCGATGCTCGCGCTCGCGCTCGGTCTGGCGATGCTGTCGCCGCAGGTCGCGACCGCGCAATTAACTCCAATCTCCAAGCCTGTCGCCAAGCCGGCCGCCAAGCCGGCGGCAAAAGCCGGTGGCATCGCGCCAGGCGCGGCGCCCGCGCAGAATTCCCCTCCGGCCGGCGGCGCGAGCGAGCTCGACCTCGCCTTCGGCGCTTTTCAGCGCGGCTATTTCCTCACCGCATTCCAGCTTGCGACCCAACACGTCGACGACAAAAGTGACGCCAAATCGATGACGCTGTTGGGCGAGCTCTATGCCAACGGGCTCGGCGTGCCGCGCGACGATGCCAAGGCCGCCGAATGGTACAAGCTTGCCGCCGACCGCGGCGACAGCAATGCGATGTTCGCGCTGGCGATATTCGCGCTCAATGGCCGCGCCGGTCCGCGCGATCGCGACGCCAGCGCCAAGTGGCTCGCCGCCGCCGCAAAACTCGGCCATCCCACCGCCGCCTACGATCTCGCGCTGCTCTATATCGAGGGTCAATTATTCCCGCAGGATTTTTCGCGCGCCGCCGAGCTGTTGCGCATCGCCGCCCAGGGCGGCAGCCCGGACGCGCAATATGCGCTCGGCACCTTCTACAAGGAGGGCCGCGGCGTGCCAAAGGACATGCACCAGGCGGTGCAGCTTTGGGCGCAGGCCGCGCGCGCCGACAATATCGACGCGCAGGTCGAATATGCCATCGCGCTTTACAACGGCGACGGCATCGACCGGAACCAGCAGGCCGCCGCGGCCGTTTTCCGCGCCGCCGCGTTGCACGGCAGCGCCATCGCCCAGGACCGGCTGGCGCGCATCCTGTTCAGCGGCGTCGGCGCGCCGGTCGATCCGGTCCAGGCGACCAAATGGCGCCTCGTCTCGCGCGCCGGCGGCGAGACCGACCTCGAGCTCGACGCTTTTATCGACAAGGTTCCAGCAGACACGCGCGCGGCGGGCGAGAAGGCGGCACAGCCCTGGATCGACGCCATCAAGCAAGCGCAGCAGGCACGGGAGCATCAGTCACAAGCGCCGTCGGCGAAGCCGTAATCGCCATTGCAAGCGGAGCGAAGCAATCCAGCTCTTTGCCAAGCCGCCCTGGATTGCTTCGTCGCTTAGCTCCTCGCAATGACGACCGGTTCAGGCTTGCACACAACCACGATGAGGGTTAGCGAAGCGCCATGCTCCACTCCGCCACTCTCAACGTCATGATCAAGGCCGCGCATCGCGCCGGCCGCAGCCTCAAGCGCGATCTTGGCGAGGTCGAAAATTTGCAGGTCTCCGTAAAGGGGCCGCGCAATTTCGTGTCCGCCGCCGATCACCGCGCCGAGGCGATCGTGCGCGAAGAGCTTGCCAAGGCGCGGCCGGATTACGGCTTCCTCGGCGAGGAAGGCGGCCTGCGCGAGGGCGCCGACAAGAGCCATCGCTGGATCGTCGATCCGCTCGACGGCACCACCAATTTCCTGCACGGCATTCCGCATTTCGCGGTCGCGATCGCGCTCGAACGCTCCGGCGCGATCGTCGCCGGGCTGGTCTACAACCCGGCCAGCGAAGAGCTGTTTATCGCCGAGCGCGGCAAGGGCGCCTTCCTCAATGACAGGCGTATCCGCGTCGCGTCGCGGCAAAAGCTTGCCGAGGCCGTCGTCGCCTGCGGCCTGCCGCATTACGGCCGCGGCGATCTGGCGCTGGCGCGCAATGAAATCGCCGCCGCGCAACAGCACTTCGCCGGCCTGCGCCGCTACGGCGCCGCCGCCCTCGACCTCGCCTGGATCGCCGCCGGCCGGCTCGACGCTTATTGGGAGCGCGATCTGTCGCCGTGGGACATGGCCGCGGGCTCGATCCTGGTGCGCGAAGCCGGCGGCTTTGTCAGCGATCTCGACGGCGATGGCGACATCTTCGCCAAAGGCCAGGTCGTTGCCGGCAACGACACCATGCATCGCGAACTCCTCCGCCTCCTCAAGGAGGCCGGTAAAGAAGCCGTCGAGCCGTGAGCGCGGCTTTCGTGCTGCGCCGCTACGACCCGCGCGACGAGGATGCCGCGATCGCGCTGTGGCTGCGGACCTGGCAGGCGACTTACCCGGAACTCGATTTCGCCGAGCGCCTCGGCTGGTGGCGAGAGCGCTGGCGCAATGAGCTTCTGCCCGCCACCGACGTGGTGATTGCGCAAGTTCAAGGCTCTCGAGAAGCCGAAATGATCGGCTTCGTCACCGTCGATCCGCGCACACTTTATCTTGATCAGATCGTGGTGGCGCCCGAGCATTGGGGTTTTGGCGTCGGCCAGGCGCTGCTTGACGAAGCCAAGCGCATGTCGCCGCGCGGGCTCGATCTCGACGTCAACACCGACAACGCGCGCGCCATCGCCTTCTACGAGAAACACGGATTTGTCATCGCCGGCGCCGGCAAAAATCCAATCTCCGGCAAGCCGCTTCACCGCATGAGCTGGCGGCCTTGAGACATCAGGCGCCCTCGAATTGCAGCTTCGCCAAGCGCGCATAAAGCCCGCCGGCGGCGGCGAGCGTCTGGTGCGTGCCCTCTTCGACGATGCGGCCATCTTCCATGACCAGGATGCGGTCGCACGACAACACGGTGGCGAGCCGATGCGCGATCACGATGGTGGTGCGCTGGCGCATCAAATCGGCGAGCGCAGCGGCGACCTGCGTCTCGCTTTCGGCGTCGAGCGACGAGGTCGCCTCGTCGAGCAGGAGCAGCGGCGCGTCGCGCAAAATGGCGCGCGCAATGGCGATGCGCTGGCGCTGTCCGCCGGACAGCGTGACGCCGCGTTCGCCGACCGGCGTGTCGATAGCCGCGCGGCAGCGCGGCGATGAAGGCCGACGCATGGGCATGCTCGGCCGCGCGCGCCACTTCGGCGTCGGAGGCGTCGGGACGGCCGAAGCGGATATTGTCGCCCACCGAGCTTGCGAACATCACGCTGTCCTGCGGCACCAGCGCAATGCGCGCGCGCAAATCCGCCGGATCGAGATCGGCGAGACTCACGCCGTCGAGCGTGACGCGGCCGGCGGTGGGATCGTAGAAGCGCAGGAGGAGATGAAAGATCGTGCTCTTGCCGGCGCCGGACGGTCCGACGATCGCAAGCTTTTCGCCCCGGCGCACGCGAAACGACACGGATTTGAGCGCCGACACGTTGCTGCGTGTCGGATAGGAGAACCCCACATTTTCGAAAGCGGCCTCGCCGCGCGCCGGCACCGGCAGCGCCAACGGATGCGCGGGACGCAAGATCGCAGGCTTGATCGCGAGAATCTCAAACAGCCGCTCCGCGGCGCCGGAAGCGGCCGCGATCTCGCCGCCGATTTCGGACAGCGAGCCAAGCGCGGCGGCGGCGAACACCGCATAAAGGATGAATTGCCCGAGCCGGCCCGCCGTGATCTCGAGCGTGAGCACGTCCTGAGCGCCGACCCACAGCACGACGACGACGCTCGCCGAGACGAGAAAGATCGCAAACCCGGTCAGCAGCGCCCGCGCGCGGATCGATTCCCGCGCCGCCTCGAAGGCGCGCTCGACGGCGGCGCGGAAGCGCGCGACGCCGAGCCGTTCATTGGTGAAGGCCTGCAGGATGCGCACCGCGCCGATCAGTTCAGCGGCATAAGCCGACGCGTCGGCGAGCGTGTCCTGGGCAAAGCGCGAGCGGCGGCGCACCGCGCGGCCGAAAGCGTAGAGCGGCAGCACGATGATCGGGATCGCGGCGAGCACGAAAGCGGACAGCCGCGGGCTCGTCACCACCATCATGACGCTGGCGCCGACGAACAGCACGAGATTGCGCAACGCCACCGAGAACGACGAGCCGACGCTGGCTTTGATCTGCGTGGTGTCGGCGGTGAGCCGCGAGATCATCTCGCCGGTCCTTGCCTCGTCGAAAAAGGCGGCCGAGAGCGACGTGAGATGCGCGAACACGTCGCCGCGCAGGTCGGCGACGATGCGCTCGCCGAGCGTGGTGACGAGGTAGTAGCGCGCGGCGCTGGCGAAGGCGAGCACGGCGGCAACCGCGATCATGGCGAGGAAATAGCTGTTGACGAGTTCGATGCCGCGCGCGGTGAAGCCGAAATCGATCATGCGCCGCACCGCGATCGGCACGACCAGCGTCGTCAGCGCGGCGAGGATCAGCGCGCCGAGCGCGCCCAGCGCGCGGCCGCGATAGCGTTGGACATAGGGCACAAGCGAAGCGAGCGGCCGCAGTTTGACCTTGCGCTTTGGCGCGTCCGCCGCCTCATCCGGCGCGGCGCCGACCGCACCATCGGCCGCAAGCTCGACCGGCGCGGTTGAGGACGGCGCAGCGTCGCTGTGGGCACGCAAATTCATGTGTCGCGCGCTACCCTGTTGGCCGCCCGCCGGTTGCGGGCCGGACAATGCCTCCTTAGGCGCTATTATGGCAACGCGCCAATCGGCCCTTGCGCCGCCTTGTCTCGCCGGTCCGGGCGCGTTATAGAACCGCCAAATTTCCCAAATCCATAACCCGTAACAAAGCCATGAAAACCGACGTCCATCCCGATTACCATCTGGTGAAGGTGGTCATGACCGACGGCACCGAATTCACCACGCGCACGACCTGGGGCAAGCCCGGCGATGTGCTGCATCTGGATATCGATCCGAAGTCGCATCCGGCCTGGACCGGCGGTCAACAGCACCTGATCGATCGCGGCGGCCGATTGTCGCGGTTCAACAAGAAGTTCGAAGGCTTTTTGAAGAAGTAGCCCCGGATCGGGCTTCGTCAGGCGTCGGATTCGAAGGCCGCCTTCAGCAGACCCCATTGGCGTTCGACCGGATTGTCGGTCGCGATCCTTATCGGCGCCGGCGCATGCATAGTGGCGTCGAGGCGGCGGACTTCGGTCTGCAACTTGGTAGAGCGCGCGATCAATTCCTGCAGTTTCGACGGCAACAACGCCAGCGATTTTGCATCGCCCGGCTCGCAGGCGGCGAGGCGAACCTTGCTTTTTTCCTTGTTGGCCTGGGCAAGCGTCATCTCGCCTTCTTTCACCGCTCGGTGCAGGAGCAGCCATGAGGCGAGCTGCATCAGCCGGGTGGTCAACCGCATGCTTTCGGTCGCGTAGACGAGACTGGCGCTGCGTTCGAGTTTCTTGGATTCCAGGCGGCCCGAACCATCGAGATAGCTGGCGGTTTCCTCGACCAGCGCCATGCCATCGCGAAAAAGGACCGCAAATACCTGGGAATTCGCCAAGCGCTCGCTAAACGAGACCGCGCCGGCTTCCATCACACGCTTGTCTGACATTTACGCCTCACACCGGGCCAGCATCGCCCGGCATGTGTGCGCTGTCCAGCGTCCCAGAGGAGGAACTGCCGACATAGTTGCCGGGCAAAAAGCCCAGCTGCCGCTTGCAGTTAACAAAAAAGAGCCGCCGTTTCCGGCGGCTCAAGGTGATAACAGGGAGGCGTCAAACAGAGTGGACAGGAGCCACTCAATGTCCAGAAGATGGACAGGTCCTGTAATGAACGAGAAAGCTTAACGAAAGGTTAAGGAATCACAGAAAGTTGCCAAACTTGTCTCAGATTCAAAGCGAATCGGCTGCCGCCGCAGCGGTGCTAAATCGCTGAAAGCATTTACTTCTTGAAAAGTGTGTCGGCCGCCGACTTCACCGCGCGTTTGCGCGCCATGTCGGCCTCCAGCCGCGCGATCTCGTCTTTCAGGAGCGCAATCCGATCGGCCAATTCGCCAGCCGACAGCAGCGTGAGGTCCTGCCCGATCTCATGCGCGATTTTCTTCTTTGGCTTATCCTCGTCGTCGACGGCGGGCATTTTGCGTTTCTCCGGCACAAATTTTAGCGGCAGCCGCGCACCTTGTCACACGCCTGCGGGCTTGCGGAAATCGAACGGCCGAGCGCGGCAACCATGTCGGCGAAATTGTCCTGACCCTTTGAAAGTAAACGGGAATATCCTTGCCCTTCGCCCCAGCAGCGGCTACTAAGATCGCCTGATGGCACAAGGGCCGTGGCTGGATTTGGCGCGTGCGGACGACAGCGTCGCGAATTCGGCGCAAAGCCGCCCTTCCCTAATCCTCTCCCGCAAGCGGGGCGAGGATTAGGGTGGGGAAATTCGGGGGATCCGTGAAAGTTGTGGCGCGAGCGGCGCCGGCTGCCGGCCTCGGAGGTCGTTGCATTTCTGCTCTTGCGGCATTTCTGCGCGCCGCCAATTCCAGCGCCGGCATCTTGTGCGCGGTTTTGGCGATCGCATTCGCGGCGCTCCTCGGCGTACCGCCGGCGCGCGCCGTCGACGCGGTCAATGTCCACACCGAAGCGGCGGCCATCGACCTCACCGACGCGGTGGATATTGAGCATACCGCCGGCGGCCGCATTCAGGTTTCCACCGCGCCCGGCCCGGACGGCATTATCCGCCGCATCGAGGTGCGCGCGCGCGAAGCCGGCACGACCTGGGCGGTGTTCGCGCTCGCCAATGACGGCGACGAGCAGCTCGACCGGCTCATTGTCGCGCCGCATTACCGCATGGTCGGCTCCGGCCTGATCTGGCCCGATCTCGGCATGTCGCGCATCGTCACCATCACGCCGTCGTCGGGCGATCCGCCGGAGCGGCAGGACAATGCCAACGCCGACGTTTTTCGCATCACGCTCGATCCCGGCACCGTCATAACCTTCGTCGCCGAGCTGCGCAGCGATAACCTGCCGCAGCTCTATTTGTGGGAGCCGGACGCCTACAAAGACAAGGTCAATTCGCTCACGCTCTATCAGGGCATCGTCATCGGCATTGCCGGATTGCTGGCGCTGTTTCTGACCATCCTGTTCGTGGTCAAGGGCAGCGTCATGTTCCCCGCCGCGGCGGCGCTCGGCTGGGCGGTGCTGATCTATATCGGCATCGATTTCGGTTTCTGGCCGAAGGTCTTCGACATGTCGGCGGCCGCGGAGCGCATCTGGCGCGCCTCGGGCGAGGCGATCCTGGCGGCGACGCTTCTGGTGTTCCTGTTCGCCTATCTCAATCTCAACCGCTGGCACGTGCGCTACGCCCACATCACCGTCGGCTGGCTCGCTTTCCTTGGCGCCCTGGTCGCGGTCGCATTGTTTTCGCCGGCCGTCGCCTCGGGCATTGCGCGCATCTCGCTGTTTCTCGTCGCCGTGCTCGGCTTTGCGCTGGTGATCTATCTCGCCACCCACGACTACGATCGCGCGGTGATGCTGATCCCGACCTGGCTCTTGCTGGTCGTTTGGGCGATCGGCGCGGCGCTCACCGTGCTGGGTTTTGTCACCAACGACATTGTCGGACCGGCTCTGCTCGGCGGCCTTGTACTGATCGTCATGCTGATCGGTTTTACGGTCATGCAGCACGCCTTTGCCGGCAGCATGACGAGCGGCATCGTGTCCGACGTCGAGCGCCGCGCGCTGGCGCTGACCGGCGCCGGCGACATGATCTGGGACTGGGACGTCTCCTCCGACAAGGTCTTCACCAGCCCGGAAACCGAAACCGCACTTGGTTTGAAGCACGGATCGCTCGACGGCCCGGCGGCCAAATGGCTCGAAGTGCTGCACCAGCTCGATCGCGACCGTTTCCGTGCCACGCTCGACAGCGTGCTGG
Organism: uncultured Alphaproteobacteria bacterium; assembly: GCA_963743395.1. GTDB lineage: Bacteria > Pseudomonadota > Alphaproteobacteria > Rhizobiales > Xanthobacteraceae > BOG-931. Next base: position 174,704 of record CAVUPV010000013.1, on the reverse strand, counting down.
AGCAACGCCGCGGCCGTATCTCCCAGGATTTTCGCATGCGCACCGCCGACGGTCACTATCTGTGGTTCGCCTTGCGCGCGCGGCCCGTGGTGGGGTCCGACGGCGAGGTCGTTCGGCTGGTCGGCACGCTGACCGACGTTACCGAATTCAAGACCGCCGAAGAGCGACTGTTGCACGACGCCGTGCATGACAATCTGACCGGCCTGCCCAATCGCGAACTGTTTCTCGACCGCCTCGAAGCCGTGCTCGGTTTCGCCAAGGCCGATACCGCGATCCGGCCGACCGTCATGATCGTCGACCTCGACCGCTTCAAGCAGGTCAACGATTCCGTCGGCATGGCGGTCGGCGATTCGATACTTTTGACCTTGGCGCGCCGGCTCGGCCGGCTGATCAAGCCGCAGGACACGCTGGCGCGCCTGTCCGGCGACCAATTCGGCCTGATCCTGCTGTCGGAGCGCGAGTCCGCGCGCATCACCGCGTTTGCCGAAACCATCCGCCGCACGTTGCGCGCGCCGATTACGTTCCGGGACCGCGAGATATTCATCACCGCTTCGATCGGGATGGCGCTTGGCGACAGCGGCGAGACGCAACGCGGCGAGGAGGTGCTCAAGGATGCCGAACTGGCGATGTATCACGCCAAGCGCGGCGGCGGCGACCGCATCGATGTGTTCAAGGCCGCGATGCGCGCGCGCAAGGCCGACCGGCTGTCGATCGAGTCCGATCTGCGCCGCGCACTGGAACGCGACGAGATCGCCATCCTCTATCAGCCGATCATACGGCTGGAGGATCGCTCCGTCGCCGGCTTCGAAGCGCTGGCGCGCTGGAATCATCCGAAGCTGGGCCGCGTCTCGCCGGTCGATTTCATCAACATCGCCGAGGAGACCGGGCTGATCGTCGAGCTCGGCCTGTTCGTGCTCGATCGCACCGCGCGGCAACTCTCGACCTGGCAACGCACGCTGCGCCAGCGCGAGCCGCTGTTTGCCAGCGTCAATGTCTCGTCACGCCAGCTGTTGCGCCACGATCTGATCCAGGATCTGCGCACCGTGCTGTCACGTTCGCCATTGAGTCGCGGCTCGCTGAAGCTTGAACTTACCGAATCCGTCGTCATGGAGAATCCCGAGCACGCCGCGCAAATGCTGCAGCGGATTCGCGAACTCGGCGCCGGCCTGGCGCTCGACGATTTCGGCACCGGCTATTCTTCGCTGTCCTATCTGCAGCGTTTTCCGTTCGACACGATCAAGATCGACCAGTCGTTCGTGCGCACCACGGCCAAGGGCACGCGCCCGGTCATCCTGCGTTCGATTATCACGCTGGCACACGATCTCGGCATGGACGTCGTGGCGGAGGGCGCCGAAACCGACTCCGACGCGGTCGAGCTATTTCAGCTCGGCTGCGAATATGCGCAAGGTTTTGTGTTCGGCGAACCGATGACCGCTGAACGGGCCCGCACGCTACTCGAGCCGGAATCGGCAACCAGGCGTCAGGAGTCCGGTCTCAGAGCCAAGGTCTTTGGTTCCTGATCGCTAAGCGTGGCCTGCTTCGTTTGACAGCATGCCGAGATCGATGCCGATCTTCTTCAACGCCTTTTCATATTTGCTGTGGATATCGGGACCGAAAATGAGCTCGGAATCGGCGGCGCAGTGCAGCCAGCCATTGCCCTGAATTTCAGTCTCGAGCTGGCCGGGAGCCCAGCCGGCATAGCCGAGCGCCAGGATAGCGCTGGCCGGTCCGTCGCCGCGCGCAATTGCCTTGAGGATATCGATGGTGGCCGTCAGGCAAATTCCGTCGTCGATCGGCAGCGTCGAATTCTCGATGAGGAAATCCGCCGAGTGCAGCACGAAGCCGCGCTCGGTCTCGACCGGACCGCCGCGCATGACCTTCACGACGCCGGCGCGTCCCGGCAGTTGAATCACGTCGGCGGCCGGAATGACATTGAGCTTCACCAACAGATCGGAAAAGGCGATGTTCGACGCTGGATGATTGACGATGATGCCCATGGCGCCTTCCGAGGAATGCGCGCAGATGTAGATCAATGAGCGCGAAAAACGCTCATCGCCCATCGCCGGCATGGCGATCAGCATCTGGCCGTCAAGATAGCCCCGGCGCCTGCTTTTTTCCGATGTTCCGCGCGGCAATTTCATAATGGAAAGGTTAGCCGATCAATCCGTATTTGCAAACGAACGACCGGCTTAAAAGTTCAAGATATGCCCTGAAGTGGGCCTCCCTTTGACGGCTTGATGTCATTGTGCCGGCGCAGTCACAATCATGTCAGTGGCGCTTGTGCCTCGTTCGCCTTAGACAGCCGCCATGCCGGTATCGCTTCGATTAACAATTGCAGCCGCGGCCGTCTGCCTCGCCAGCATCCCGGCGGTACGGGCGCAGGATGCTTCCGATTGGGATGCGCAAACTCATACCGCGGCGCGCCTGATCGCCGGCGCGACGGTCAAAACCACCGACGCCAGCTTTCTGCGCGCCGGTGTCGAGATCAAGCTCGACCCGGGCTGGAAGACCTATTGGCGCGATCCGGGCGATTCCGGAGTTCCGCCGACGCTCGATTTCTCCGGTTCCGGCAATGTGAAATCGGTCACGGTACTGTGGCCGGCGCCCGAACAGTTTCCCGACGGCGCCGGCGGCAATTCGATCGGCTATGTCGATCACGTCATCCTGCCGTTGCACATTGCGCCCGAAGATGCGGCGAAGCCAACGTCGCTGCAGATCAAACTCGGTTACGCCATTTGCGGAAATCTGTGCGTACCAGTGGAAGCGAACCTCAAACTGCCGCTCAGCGGTGACGGCGCCGAGGAGACAGCACTGGAGAAGGCGGAGATTCGCGTGCCGCGGCGCGTCGCGCTCGGCCACAGCGACAATGACGGCAAGGGCCTCGCCATTCTCGCCGTGCGTCGCGAGCCCGGCGACGCGCATGAGCGCGTCGTGGTGGACGTCGCGGCGCCAGCGGGCACGCCGGTCGATCTGTTTGTCGAGGGCCCGACGCCCGATTGGTCGCTGCCGGTGCCGCAACCCACTGGCGGCGACGGCGCCACCCGGCAATTTTCTTTCGATCTCGACGGAATGCCGCCCGACACCAAGCCCGTTGGGGCTATACTGACCTTCACCGCCGTGTCGCCCGGCGACGCCATCGAGGTTTCGGCCCATCTCGACTAATTCTTCCAACACGCTAGTTTGTGCGCCGAGGAAACGTCCATCCCACAACCCAACCATCGTGTAACCCCGTAAGAGGATTGAGATCATGGCTATCAAGGTCGGCGACCGCGTACCCAACGGCTCCTTCATGGTGATGACGGCCGAGGGGCCGAAGCCGATGACCACGGACGACTTGTTCAAGGGCAAAAAGGTGGTGCTGTTCGCGGTACCGGGCGCATTCACGCCCACCTGCCACAAGAACCACCTGCCGGGCTTCGTGAAGAACGCGGCAGCGATCAAGGCCAAGGGCATCGACACCATCGCGGTGACCGGCGTCAACGACGTGTTCGTGATGGACGCCTGGAAAAAGGCCTCCGGCGGCGACGCCATCGAGTTTCTCGCCGACGGCAGCGGCAACTGGGCCAAAGCCATGGGCCTGACCGCGGACCTGACCGAACGCGGCCTCGGCGTACGCTCGCAGCGCTATGCGATGCTGGTCGAAGACGGCGTGGTGAAAACGCTCAACGTCGAAGATGCCCCGGGCAAAGCCGATATTTCCGGTGCGGATAATCTGCTGAAATCGATGTGACTTGTCATTCCGGGCTAGAGCTTTACCGTCGGCCTTCCGGTCGCGCGAACTTCAGCGATCGCCTCGCCGACGAGCGCATCGGCTCGATCGTTCATATCGTGACCGGAATGCCCGCGGACCCAATGCCAGCGGATTTGGTGCTCGCCGAGCGCCGCATCGAGGCGCTGCCATAAGTCGACATTCTTCACCGGCCTCTTGTCGGCGGTGCGCCAACCGTTCTGTTTCCATTTGGCGATGTATCTGGTGATGCCGTCGCGCAAATATTGACTATCGGTGTGCAGATCGACGCGGCACGGCCGCTTGAGCGCTTCAAGCGCCGCGATGGCTGCCATCAGCTCCATGCGGTTATTGGTGGAATTCGGCTCGCCGCCCTTAAGCTCCTTTTCGTGATCGCCGAAGACGAGGATCGCGGCCCAGCCGCCGGCGCCGGGATTAGGTGAGGAACCGCCATCGGTATAGACGATCACGTGAGGCAGATTTTGCGGCAGCCGATCGCTCACGGCGCGCTCACGCCGTAATCGCGCGCGCTTTTGACTTTCTGGTGGAAGCGAAGCTTGCGGGCATATTCGCGCGGGTCCTTTGGCCGCACCAGCGCGCCGGGCGGCACATCGAGCCAATCGACCAGCCGGGTGAGCAGGAAACGCAGTGCGGCGCCGCGCGCGAGCAATGGCAGCTTGTCCCATTCCTCGCTCGAAAGCGGCCGCGCCTTGGCGTAACTCGCCAACAACGCCCGGCCCTTGGTGACGTTGTAGGAATGATCGGTTTCAAAGCACCAGGCGTTGAGACAGATGGCGACGTCGAAAGCAAGCGTATCGGTGCAGGCGAAGTAAAAATCGATCAGCCCGGACAGCTTCTCGCCGAGGAAAAATACATTGTCGGGGAACAGATCGGCATGGATGACGCCCTGCGGCAGGCCGCGCGGCCAATCGCGTTCCAGCACTTCGAGTTCGGCGGCAACGAGCGTTTCGAGATTGCGCTCGACCTTGTGGGCGCGCTCGCGGCAGCCTTCGTAGAGCTGACGCCAGCCGGCGACCGAAAGCGCGTTGTCGCGGCGCATGGGAAAATCCGCGCCGGCGAGATGCAGCTTCGCCAGCGCCTCGCCGAGCGCCGCGCAGTGGGCCGCACTCGGCCGGCGGATCCACAGCCCGTCGAGGAAAGTGACGATCGCCGCCGGACGCTTGGCGATCTTGCCCAGCATCTTGCCTGAGCGGTTTTTCACCGGCTGCGGGCAGGTGAGGCCGCGACTCGCCAGATGCTCCATCAGCGCAAGGAAGAACGGCAGATCGCCTTCGGCCACGCGCCGCTCGTACAGCGTCAGGATGAAATTGCCGCGGTCGGTGTGGACGAGGAAATTCGAGTTTTCCACGCCTTCGGCGATGCCTTTATAGGCAAGCAGCTCGCCGATATCGTAACCGGCAAGAAAGCGGCCCAATTCCTCCGCCGAGACATCAGTATAGACCGCCATGATTGGCTCCAAAAACTCCGTGGCGGATTGCCCGACACGCGCATCCGCGTCAAGGCGCGCCGCCCGCGAGCCAGGCGGAGAAGCGCGCATAAAGCTCGGCGGTTTCCTCACCCCTGTCGCGATAAACGACCGGCGCAAGGCGGCGTCCGCGCGTGTGCGCAAGGCGGAAGGCCATGTAGCGGTACTGCTCCGGAAAACGCGCGGCGCCGCCGGCTGCGAACAATAGCTCATAGGCTTCCGACGGCTCGACCGGATCGAGCCGGTCGCGCTCATAGATCGCCGCGCGCTCGGCGATCAGCCAGCCGCCGGAATGGTGTTCAACCCGGTCGAGAAAACGCGACCAGGAGGTGAGGTCGACCGGAACGTCCTTGAACTTCTGCCGCACGCGAATGATGACGCTGGTTTCCGCTACGGCGCGATCGCCGTTCAGCTTGATAGACGGCTGATACAGATGATGACGCGACCAGGTATCGCCGGCGGCAAAACTCGCTTCGCAGCGCTCGACGAATTGCCCGAACGGGCCGCGAAACCAGGAAATGGAGATATAGCCGCCGGGCGTGAACGTGCCGCGCAGATCCGGCCATTTGCCCTGGTCGCGATAGACGCCCCAGGCCTGGATCAGTTCGGCGATAGCGGATCTGTCGTCGGATTCCATAATCGGCTCGCCCTCACGAATCATCGACCGGCAGCGTGGCGCGGACCGACGGACGCGCCGCGAAAGCGGCATGCCAATTGGCGAGGCGCAAATGGTCCTTGCGCCAATCGTCAGCGGCATAACGGAAATCGAGATAGGACAGCGCGCAACCGATGGCGATATGGCCGATGCCGAACGGCGTCGTGGTGAGCGACTCGGCCTCGCGGTCCAGGCTGTTGAGCACCGCGGCTTTGCGTGCCGCGGTGCTCGCCATATGGATATCGGACGGATGGTCGCGCGCCCGCTCGTCGCGCAGCAGCACCATCATCTCCAGAAAGCCGTCGCCGAGCGCCTGCCAGCGCAGCGCCGTCATCCGCGCCGCCGGCTGTTTCGGGAACAGTTTTGGCGCGCCATCGAGCGTGTCGAAATATTCGCAGATAACCGGGGAGTCGTAGAGCACCGTGCCGTCGTCGAGCACGAGCGTCGGGATTTTCGACAGCGGATTGTCCTTCATCAAGTCGGGGTGCGGCTTCGCCGTCGCCGCCACAGTGCGCACGCAGGTGAGGCGGTCGGCGACGCCGCACTCATGCGCGACCACCATGACCTTGCGCACAAACGGCGAGCGCGGCGACCAGTGCAACTTCATGAACGATCCTTTTCATGGACGATACTTTGATGGACGATCCTTGCCGAAACGCGATAGCATTCTGCATCATCGCGGCCGGGCGATCTACCGCTGCCCGTCAGCCAACACCACCCAGCAACCGGAATTTTTCGCATGGATTACGACCCGCGCAGCGAGCCGCACAAACTTGCGCACGACCCGACCACTTGTCTCGTGGTGCCGCGCCCGATCGGCTGGATCACCACCATCAGTCCGGCCGGCGTGATCAATCTCGCGCCCTATAGTTTCTTCAACATGATTGCGAGCCATCCGCCGTTCGTCATGTTTGCCTCGAATTCGCGCAAGCACACCCAGGACCATGCCCAGAGCGGCCGCGAATTTGTGTTTAATCTCACGACTTACGACTTGCGCACCGAGATGAACGTTACTGCCGGCGACTATCCCGCGAACGTCAGCGAGCCGGATGTCGCCAAACTTGAAATGGCGCCGTCGCGCAAGGTAAAACCGCCGCGCGTCGCCAGGTCGCCGATCGCGCTCGAATGCGTCTATTCGCAGACGCTCAATCTTGTCGGCAGCAACGGCAAGAAGCACGGCTATGAGGTGGTGATCGGCGAAGTGGTCAATGTGCATATCGATGACGCGGTGATCGTCGATGGCTTGGTCGACATGAAACGCATCCGGGCGATCGGCCGGCTCGGTTATCGCGGCGATTACACCGTCGTCGACGACATCTTCTTCATGGCGCGGGTGTAAAATTCTCGGCAACTTTGGCGGCCATCGTCACCGCTTCTTCGAGCCCTTTGGCGATCCGGCAGCCAGCGCCGGCGAGCGCGTCGAGCTTGGCGTCGGCGCTTTCGCGCGGACTGCCGACGAGAGCGCCGGCGTGCCCCATCTGCTTCTCCGCCGGCGCGTGGCGGCCGACCACCATGGCGATGACCGGCTTGGCGAAGCCGCGCGCGGCGTCAGCAAACGCATATTCCTTGTCGCCGCCGATCTCGCCGCAATAGAGCACCGCCGCGGTTGCGTCGTCGTGCGCAAGAGCCAACAGGTATTCGTGCGGATTGCGGCCGATCACGTTGTCACCACCGATATGGATGACAATGCGCTGGCCGATACCGGCGAGCGTCAATTGCCGCGCCAGAGCGAGCGCCACCGTGCCGCTGCGAACGATCACCGCGAGGCGCCCCGCTCGGCAAAAGCTCGGCGCAATGGAGCCTAAAAGTCCGCGGCCCGGGACGAACAGGCCGAGCGTGTTCGGCCCGATGAGCCAGCTTTCCGCCGCGCGGGCGGTAGCAACGGCAGGTAGCGCGTCGTGCACCGGCACATATTCGGCCGCTGCCATGACCGTCGGAATTCGCGCGGCGGCGCATGCGGCGATGGCGTCACGCACGCCTTCGGCCGGCGTATAGATGAGCGCGATATTCGGTTTTTGTGGCAAATCGCCGACGCAGTCGTAGAGGGGCAGGCCGTCCATGGCGCCGCCGCCGCGGCCGAGCGCGACGCCGCCAATGAGTGGCGTGCCGGCCTTGATCATGCCGGCAACCTGGTTGCGCGCATAACGTCCGGTCGGGCTGATCACCGCGACCCGCCACGGCTCGGGATCGAGGAATGACAGGCGCAATCGGACGGAATTCAATTGACCTGACATGCGATAAGCTCCAGGAGCGCGCGCCGGACGGCGCCGAGGGACGTCAGCCATTATGCGTCTTGCCGAGGTCGAGGGAAAAGCCTTGCTGCGCCGCCACGGCGCCGCCGTGCCGCGCAGCGTGCTGTTGCCTGCCGGCGAAAATCCCCCAACCGAAGCGGGCTACTGGCCGGGTTTCCTGCTCAAGGCACAAATCCTCGAAGGCGGCCGCGGCAAACGCGGTTTGGTGCGCCGCTTCGATAAAATCGCGGATTTCCGCGATGCGCGGCGGCTGATCCTGGCGACGCTCGACGACGCCGATACGCCGCTGCTGCTCGAAGAGGCGGTGCCGATCGTGCGCGAGATTTACATTGCCGTCCGTATCGACGGCACGGCGCAACGCCTCGAACTCCTCATCGCGCCGCAGGGCGGCGAGAATGTCGAGCAGTCAAACAAGCTGGTACGCATTCCGGTCGAGGATGCAATCACGCCCGAAGCGATTTTTCCGGCCATCGTAAAACTGTTTCCCCGCGAGCTTGCGGCGCGGCTTGCGCGTTACGCCGCGCGGCTTGCAGACATTGCCCGGCAGGAGGATCTGGAGCTTCTGGAGATCAACCCGCTGGCGTTGGCGGAAGACGACAGCCTGGTCGCTTCCGATGCCAAGGCCGTCCGCGACACAGCGGCCGGATTCCGCCACGACGCCGAGGAATTTCCGATCAGCCGGATGCTGGCCGAGCGCGCCCTGACGGCGCTCGAGCGTTCGGCACGCGACCTCGGGTTCCAGCTTGTCGAAATGCCCGGCGACGTGGTCCTCGTCACATCGGGCGCCGGGCTCGCCATGATGATGATGGATTTATTGGCGGATCACGGCCTCCTCGCCGCGACCTTCATGGACAATTTGCGCGGCGCGCCCGACGAAACCATGACCGAGCGCCTGAAAATCGCCCGCGCACTCGCGGCACGGCCCGGTATCAAGGCAATCGTCTTTCAGACTGTGATCGCGTCGCGTTCGCTCGTCGAGCGCGTCGACGCGCTTGTTGCCTGGATCGCCGCCGAACCGCTGCCAAAACCGTTATTCGTCGGGCTTGCCGCCGGCCACGCCGCGACCCGCCAGATCAGTACCGATGCGGCGGTGGACAAGCTGCGCGCACTCGGCGTCGCCGCCTTCACCGACCCGGTCGCGCTGGTTCAAGCCGTGGCGCGGGCGGTGGGATGATCAGCGGGCCCGCGGCCGCAGGGCATAGAAGGCCGCGTAGAATCGCTTGCAGGCCTCGGCAAAACTTTTGACGCTCCGGCGCGGTCCGGCCAGATCGAAAATATAGTCGCAGTCGTCGCCGCTGCAATAATAGGAGCTCTTTCCGCGCAGCGTGTCGGCATATTCGGAGTTTTCCTGCCCGCAATCCGGGCAGATCAAAAGAATACGCGCCGTCGACTGAATTTGCCCGATATCGCTGGCCCCCATGGCAATTGTCCCCGACCGCGCGCAACGCCGTCAGCGCGAATCGCATGCATTTTATCAAAAGGCCGATGCAGGAGCGGCGGCGGCGCGGCTTATCCCGACAATTTTGTCCGTCCTGAGCTTGTCCGCCATGGTTTCGCGCCGCACTATGCAGAAGCCCGCCGGAAACGCTTCCGAGATGATCTATTTTCTCACCAGCCAGTCGCTTTGGCTCTCAGGCGCGATCCTCGTCGGGCTGGGTACCGCACTATCGATGCTCGGTCCCAGTCTCGTGCGCCGCTACGTCACGCTCGAGCGCCTGACCGCCAACAACGAGATCGCCGGATTCAAGTATGCAACGCTTGGCGTGCTCTACGCGGTCTTCCTCGCCTTCACCATCATCGTGGTGTGGCAGAAGTTCAGCGATGCCGAGGCGGATGTCGTGCAGGAGGCTGGCGCGGCGACAACGATCTATCGGCTTTCCCAGGGCATGGACGAGAAATCCGGCGCCGACATTCGCCACGCCGTCACCGCCTATCTCAAAGTCGCCATTGCCGACGACTGGCCGGCGATGGATCACGGCGTGACAGGAGCAAGCCGGACCGCAAGGCAGGCGCTCGATGCGATTTACGCGGCGCTGTTGAGTTCCGAACCGGCCGAGCGGACCGGAAATCCGGTGATGGCCGAGTTGCTGCATCAGCTCGACGCCATGACGCAGGCGCGGCGCTCGCGGTTGATTGCCGCGGAGGGCAGCGTGCCAGGAATCATATGGCTGGTTCTGTTCGGTGGCGCCGTGGTGGCGATCGTTTTCACCTTTTTCTTCGGTACGCGGAATTTGCAGGCGCAGGTCATGATGACGGGATTGCTGGCGGTAATGATCTTTGCCGAGCTGCTCATTATCGTCGCCATCGACCGGCCCTTTACCGGATCGGTGAAGGTGGAGCCCGCGGCGTTGGCCGATGTACTCGCCGAATTTGACGCCGACAGCGGCCGGAAATAGGCCCGAACCGGCCAATTCGGGAGCTTGTCCGGCACAGTCCGGCGCGGCAGTATGACAGCGGAAGACCCCGGCTAACGGGACGACAGTGAACAGAGCGACATCGGTTGCCGCAACACCGTTCTGCCGCAACATCTGGGGCGCGCGCATGAAGAGCATTCTCGTTCCGACCGAGCACGGTTCGGCGATGGCTTCGGCGTTGGACACGGCGCTGTTGCTGGCGCAGAAGTTCGGCAGCTGCATCGAGGGCTTTCCGCTGCGTCCGGCCGTCGCCGACCTTGTCGCCATGGATCCCGACAGCGGACTGACCATGGTGGCTGTGAAGGAGAACGACGCGGAAATGGTGCGCCAGGCGGAAATGCTGTTCCGCGCCTTCATGGAAAGCCGCCACCTCAGCCAGCGTATCGGCGAAGGCCAGACGTCGCTGTCGTGGTCGTGGCTTAACGACTCGCCGAGCGGCCACGATTTCGTCGGCAGCTATGGCCGCGTCTTCGACATGATCGTGTTGGCGCGGCCGGGCGACGAATGGCAGAGCCCGTCCATGATCACGCTGGAGTCCGCATTGTTCGAGAGCGGCCGTCCGGTGCTGATCGCGCCGCCCGCCTCGCCGCGCTCGCTCGGCACCAATATCCTGGTCGCCTGGAACAACAGCACCGAACAGGCGCGCACCATGGCGGACGCCATGCCGTTGCTTCGCCTGGCCGAACGCATCACCATCCTCACCGTCGAAGGCGCGACCGTCGCCGGGCCGAGCGGCGAGCAGATGGCGCGTTCGCTCAAGCTCAACGGCATCGCCGCCGACACCGTCACCATGAAGCCCGTCGGCAAGCGCAGCGCCGGCGAAACCATCCTCGCCAAGGCCGATGAACTCGGGTGCGACCTCATCGTCAAGGGCGCCTATACCCAGAGCCGCCTGCGGCAGATGATTTTTGGCGGCACCACGCGGCATATCCTCGCCAACGCCAAGCTGCCGCTGTTGATGGCGCATTGATCCCGCAATTAGCCTCGCTGTTGCAGACGCTCGCGCCATTTGCCTACGCGCTGTTGCGCGTCGCGGTCGGGCTGGCGCTGGTGCCGCATGGGCTGCGCAACACGTTCGGCTTCTTCCCCAATACCGGCGTCGCCGCGCTCAATATCGCCGCGCTGGCCAAGCAACTCGACGGCGGCGGCTATCGGCCGGGGAAATTCTGGGCGCCGGCGATCTCGCTCACGCAGCTGGTCGGCGGCCCGTTGCTGGCGCTCGGCTTGTTCACGCGGCCGGTCGCCGCAACCGTTCTGGTTTTTCTCCTCGTCGCCAATGTCGAACGCTGGCGCGTCGGCGGATATTTTTGGAACAAACTTGGCCTCGAATACACGCTGATGTGGACGATCGCCACGTTCTACGTTTTCGTTCAAGGCGGCGGGCTGTATTCGCTCGACACCATCCGCCATTGGTATCGTTGAGGCCCGGCGCGCGTGCGCGGCTATGTTTTTTCGGGGCAGCACGCATCGCGTCACGTCGGCCCGACGCCTTTGCAAACATCTAACGAAGCGCTTATACGTCGAGCAAATATCGGCATGGGACGCTGACGTCCCGCCTCTTACGGAGAAAACGTCATGGCCACGGTGACAATGAAGGCCCCTGCCCCGGGCGGACTGTCCAACAAAGCGCGCGAATTGATGGAGGCCATCAACACCGACGCCGGCAAGCACAACATCTGGGTCCGCACCCAGGCGAACGCGCCGGCGCAAAAGCCGTGGTTCAGCGAAACTTCGGGCGAAGGTTCCGGCCAGCTCGGCTCCGGCCGCGTCGCCGTCAATCAGATGAAAACGCTGCCGCATATGTGGAAGTGGAACGAATATAACGGCTACCTCAAGCAAATCTCGGAGATCGCCGCCAAGGCCGATGTATCGCCGATCGAGTTCGCCGACCGGCAGAGCATTCTTTTGCTCAATCCCGGACTGAACGGCCGCTTGCAGGTGACCAACACCATCCGCTGCGCCATCTCGATCTACAATCCCGGCGATGTGGCGCCGGTGCATCTGCATTCGCCCAATGCGAGCCGCACCATCCTGTCCAAAAAAGGCGGCTACACCGTCGTCGAGGGCGAGCGCGTCACGGCGAACTACGGCGATCTCATCCTCACCCCGAACGGCACCTGGCACGACCACGGCAACAATTCCGAGGAGCCGGTGATCTGGATCGACACTCTCGACTGGCCGTTGATGGAATTCCTCGACGCCGCCTGGGTCGATCACGACATGTCGGGCGCGCAGGGCAACACCAACGTCCAGGCCGTTACCGTGACCGAAGGTTATTCGCGCAGTCTCTACAGTCACGGCGGCATCAAGCCGACATTTGTGAGCCATCAGCGCGGCGTCGGCCATGCGCCCGCGCCGTTGTTTCACTACCGCGGCGAGGACGTACTCGAAATGCTGCACAGCCTGCGCAAGGAAAAGGGCGATCCGTACGAGGGCATCAAGGTCGACTTCGTCAATCCGGTCACCGCCGAGCCGGTGTTCAAGACGCTCAATTACTCGGCGCAGCTGTTGCGCCCCGGCGAAGAGACCGAGTTAAAGCGCGAGACCGCCGGCAGCTATTACGTCTGCGTCCAGGGCTCCGGCGTCACCGAAGTCGGCGGCAAGCGTTTCGAATGGGGCCACAACGATCTGTTCGTGGTGCCGAATTTCTTGTGGCGTCGCCACATCAATACCGGCACGACCGATGCGGTGATCTATTCGGTGTCCGACGCAGCGCTGATGCGCAATATCGGCCAGTACTATGCGCAAGGCCGCGCCGGGAACGGCAAGGTGACGGAGCTTGTGCTGCAGTAAGCGCCGGCCGGCGATCTGCTTACACATAGGGCAGTTCCCCGAGCCTGGCGTATGCGGCGCGCAACGTCTTCGGCTTTTTCCGGGTCTTAGGACCATTTGAGTCGCTAAAACGGCATCGGGGCGCGGTTTCCCACGCCCCGATTATTGTCGGCATGAATGTTTCGAGGCCCCCGATCAAACCGGGGGTCGCACGTCAGGATGACGGAGTGGGACTAGATCACGCGCCCTTCAGCTTCCTGTTGCATTGGCTGTAATAGCCGCCGCCCTTCATGATCCATTTCAGGCCGCCATTGCCGTTGCCGGCCTTGTTGGCGTTGTACTGGTCGAGGCAGGTTTCGCGCCGCGCCTTGCCGGCGGAATCCTTCGAGTATTTGGAATCGACGGCGCTGGGGAATACGGCGCTGCCGGTTGCGACCGGTGCCGCTGCGGACGCGGCAGCTGGAGCCGGAGCCGCGGTCGCGTCGGAACCGCAATTGGCTTTGCGGAAGTCGTTCCACTTCATGCCGTTGAGCGTGCCGGCCGTTTTGGCCGCTTTGTATTTGGCGCTGCATTCGGTCATCGAGAGCGCATGCGCGGAGGTCCCTTGCAGGGCGACGGCCGCGAGCACTGTGGCGGCGCATAAAGCGATGTAACGCGTAGTCATGGCGGTTTCCTCGTGTTGTGTGACTGACTTGCAAAACTGTCGACGCGGTTCATTCGGCCGCGATAATCCAAACCAGATCGGTAGCGCAAAGTGTGCCATGGGCACCGGCCGAAGAAAAGCCGGCGCCAGCGCGTCGCACTGTGAAGTGCAGGCCTATCTCTTCGCCGCGTGGTCGTGCGGCTGGCCGATCATATCGCCGCAGCCGGCGCGGTTCGCCCAATATTCCCAGGCGCGCCAGGTCTCGTGCGAATGCGGCTTGTAGCCCGACACCCGCGCGGCGATCTCGCCCTTGGACAAGGGCTTCGGCTTGCCGCCCATGCGCATAGCGTTCATCTGCACCCGCGCATTGCGCGGCAGATAGACCGAAAGCCGCACTACCTCGATGATCGAGCGCGCCGCCGAGGCAAAGCCATGGCCGCGCATCAGCGCGACAGCGCCCGTGCCCAGGCATTTCGCCAGGTCCCTGCCCTGTGCCATGTTGGTGACGAGCAGATTGGTGTCGCCGAATTTCTTGCGGATGTCCCAGACCGGCACCTTGCCGCCGATGAAAGCGCCGGAATGGATCACCGGCTCGAGCGGCTTGGCGATGAGCCCGAACGGCAGCGTGTCTTCGGCATGCGCGTGCACGACCGCCATCACGTCCGGGCGCGATTCCAGAATCGCCGCATGGATGTAGCGCTCGATATAGGGCTGGCGCTTGTCGCTGACCGGCTCGCCTTCGTGATCGAACTCGATCAGGTCGTGGCGCTCGACCAGGTCCGGCGCGCGCGAGCGCGACATGAAAAAGCGCTTCGGATTGTCGGGATGGCGCACGCTGATATGGCCGTAGGCATCGACCACGTCTTCATGGGACAGGATGCGGTTGGCGACGACAAGGTCGCGCAGAAGATCGTCGAGTTGGCTCATGTCCGTGTTTTCCTTCTGGCGGTCAGCCGTAGGGTGGGCAAAGGCGCGCCTCTCGGTTGAGCGGCGTGGGTAAAATCGCTCGCGCGCCGTGCCCACGACGGGCGTCGGCGGACAATTTTGCCCATCGTGCAAATTTTTACCCATAGGTCGGTACGAACAGCTCGTCGACTTTCACCGGCGCGGCGATCAGGCCCAAATCCTGCAGATAGGTGACGAGCGCCTCCAGCGTCTGACGGTTCGGCTCGACGCCATAGGGCCACGGATCGCCGTCGAACACGTCCCAGATGTCGTCGATCTCGCGCATCAGGAACGGCGTCATGTGACGAACCGCGCGCAGGTTGAACAATTTATCCAGTGCGATCTGCTTCGACTTGACGAAAGCGTCGTAGAGGCTCGAAGCGACGAACGGATAGCGCTCGTAAACGCTCTTCTTGATCGCGACCAGATGCATGATCGGATAGATTTTCTTGCGCTTGTAGAGGTCGATGTCGCGCGCGACATAATCCGGAAACAGCCGCACGATGTCGGGATTGTTGCGGATCTCGTCGGGCAGGCTGGTGCCGAGCGTGGCGTCGATCGCGCCGTCGGCGAGCAGCTGGCCGAGCGTCTTGCCGGTCGCGTTGTTTTCGATCGAGATTTTCTTCAGCAGCGGCAGCACCGTCGGGCTGCCGTGCGAGCCCGACGTGTTCATCGCGCTCTGCAGCCAATGCACATTCGACAGATCGACGCCGAATTCGTTCTTCAGCATGCCATTGATGAAGATGGCCGCGGTCATGGTGTAAAGCGGCACGCCGATGCGCTTGCCTGCGAGGTCTTTGGGTTGCTTGATGCCGGATTTGCGGTTGACGGCGATAAAGCCGAGCCGGAAGGCGATCGAGGGAAACACCGGAATGGCGACGAACGGGCACTGTTTGTTGGCGAAGCGCTGGATGAATTCGGACGATGAATATTCGGCGATGTCGAATTCCTGGCCGCCCGACATGCGGTCAAAAATCGGGCGCGGCTGGTCGATGGCGATGAAATTCAGATCGATGCCGTCGGGCTTTACCTCGCCGGTATAGAGCGCCAGCATCCGGTCGTAGAGCGCACACGCGAACGACAACTGCAACTTGGGCATCGGCGCGACGTCCTCCCGTTTGTATCCTTCCCTCTCTCCACCGGGGAGAGGGCTAATGCAAATCCTTGCGCAAAATTTTGCCGATATTGCTCTTTGGCAAGCTGTCGGCAAATTCGATGATGGTCGGGCGCTTATAGCCGGTCAGCCGCTCGTGCAGGAAATTCATCAGCGCGGCCTTGTCGAGCGCCGGATCGCGCTTGACGACAAAGAGCTTCACCGCCTGCCCGGTGCGCGCGTCCGGTACGCCGATCACCGCCGCCTCGAGGACGCCGGGATCCTGCATGGCGACGTCTTCGACCTCGTTGGGAAACACCTTGAAACCGGAAACGTTGATCATGTCCTTCTTGCGATCGAGTAGCCGCAAAAAACCGTCGGCATCGAAGGCGCCGATATCGCCGGTGCGCAGCCAGCCATCGGTGGTGAAAACCCGGGCGGTCTCATCGGGGCGACGCCAATAGCCAAGCATGACCTGCGGCCCGCGCACCCACACTTCGCCGCTTTCGCCGATGGCAACGGCTTTGCCGTCGTCATCCCGGATGGTCACTTCGGTCGAGGGCACCGGCAGGCCGACGGTGCCGATCTTCGGTTTCAAAAACGGATTGATGCACACGACCGGCGAGGCTTCGGTCAGGCCGTAGCCCTCGACCAGTTCGCTGCCGGTGATCTCGCGCCAGCGCCGCGCCACTTCGCTTTGCACGGCCGCGCCGCCGCCGATGGCGATGCGAAGCTTGCTGAAATCGATGGTGGCGAAATCCGGCGCGTTGACCAGCGCATTGAACAGCGTGTTGACGCCGGACATCGTCGTGATCCCGCCGCCGCGGATGACGCGAATGAGCCGGTGCAGATCGCGCGGATCGGGAATGAGAAAATTCAGGCCGCCGAGGATGGCGAAGCTCAGCAGGTTCGCGGTCAGCGAGAAGATATGATAGAGCGGCAGCGGCGTGAGCACCCGCTCGCCTTCCATCTTCAGCCCCGATCCGATCCAGGCGACACACTGCAATGTGTTGGCGATCAGATTGCGATGCGTCAGCATCGCGCCCTTCGGCACGCCGGTCGTGCCGCCGGTATATTGCAGCAAGGCGACGTCGCCGGCGCGCGGCGTGGCATCCTCATAGCGCCCGCTCGGCGTCCGTTCGCAGGCGTCCTGCAGCATGGTGAATTTGTCGAACTCCCAGGGCCGCACGGCGTGCCGGATGTAGGAGTTGGCGAAATTGAACGCCCAGCGCTTGAACGTCGGCGCGAAATCGCCGAGCCGCGCCACGACGACGTGCCGGATGCCGGTCTCGGCGATGATATCCTTAAGCTTGTAAGCGAAATTCTCCATGATGACGATGACACTGGCGCCGGAATCGGCAAGCTGCTGCTGCAGTTCGCGCGGCGTGTAGAGCGGATTGACGTTGACCACCGTCATGCCGCAGCGCAACGCGCCGAGGAAGGTGACGGGATAGGCGAACATGTTCGGCAGCATGATGGCGACGCGCTCGCCCGGCTGGCAGTTCGCCTCCTCGACGAGGAACGCCGCGAAATCGCGGCTGTCGCGGTCCCATTCGGTAAACGTCATGCGGACATTGAGGAATTCGAATGCCGGAAGCCCGGCATGCTGGCGGCAGCACGCGATCAGCATGGCCGAGAGCGACGGATAGGCGTCAGGATCGATGGATTTGGGTACGCCCGCGGGATAGGAGGCGAACCAGTTCGGTTCGGCCATAGCGATTTTCGCCTCGCCGATTTTCGCCTCACCCTTGGCCGGCGCCGGCTCGCCCGGTGTCAGGAGCGTCATGACGGCATCATTGGGACTGATTCCCCGATGCCGATTCTAGCATCGAGTGCGTGACCTACCCAAGCATTTGAATGCGGTTATTTCGCGCCGGCAAATTTTCCGCGCGGCGGATAGCGAATGGAATTCTCCAATTGCTATCCGCAATCGCGCATTCGCAACCGCGCTATTCGCTATTCCTGGTTCGCTGCGAACAGTTGCAGGCCCATGGCGTTGAAGCGCGCCTTCTGGTCGTCGGTCAGCGAGCTATAAAAGTCCGCCAGCGCCGGCTGCACCGTCGTGACGGCCTGCAGCATCGCCTGCAGCCGTTTGCCGGCCGCATCGAGACGGCTTGGCGGCGTCGCCGGCAGGTCGGTTGGACAAGCCGCCTTGATGGTGTCCGATGCCTGCGCCAGCGCCGCTTGCAGTGCACTCAGTTTCGCCTGTTGCGCCTCGTTGGGCTTGATCGCCTGGCTGATCTTGTCGCCCGGCCACGCCAAGGTGCTGGCGTTGCACTGCGCCTGCACGCTCGGCGCTGCGCCTTGATCCTGGTTTTGCCCTTGCGGCTCTTGGCCTTGCGACGCTTGCGCGTTTTGCGGCGCCGGCGGTGCGATATCGTTGAAGCGCGCCTTCTGCTCGTCGGAGAGCGAATCGTAGAACTGCGTCAATGGCGGGCTGACGATGCTCACCGCGTCGACCAGGCCTTGCAGCCGCGCCTGCATCTGGGCAAGGCGGTCCGGCGGCGTAAACGCGACCGTCGTCGGACAATGCGATTTGATTTCGTCGCTGGCTTTGACGATGGCGTTGCCGAGACTGTCGAGCAAAGCGCCTTGCTGCTGGGTCGGCTGGACGGCGTCCTGGATCTGGTTGATCGGCCATCCGGTGACTTCGGCGGCCTCGTCGGTGCAGCTCTGTTCCATGCCTTGGGTCAGGCTGGCCATTCGCTCCGGCGCACCCGGTCCCTGCACGTATTCGGCGTAATTGTAGGGCGAGAAGACGGACTCGTAGACGTCGCCGTAGCCATAGGCCCACAACGGATCGTAACCGCAGTAACCCGAGGACCACAGCGAGCAATAGAAGATGTCACCATAGGCGTACGGCCAGAACAGCGGGCCGACCCAGCCGAGGTGGTGGTAGGGATGCCAGCCGTGGCCAAAAAACGGCCGAAACGCCGGGTCGCCGGCGAAGTGACGGTGCGCCCGGAAAGATGCCGGGTCGGCGCCGCCGACCGGGTGAGTGAACGCCGTGCGGGCGCCGGGACGCCCCGTGGTCAATGGACGCGCGGTCGTTGTCAGCGGACGGACCGTGGACGGCGTATGGGCGGTGACGCTGGTGCGCGACGACGGCCTGGCGAAGCGCGTCACATGCGAACCGGAAATATGCGGCGCGGCACGCGCGCTAAAATGTGGCGCTGACGCACGCGCACTGAAATGTGGCGCGGCAGCACGCGCGCCGCCGCCCGGATGTCCGCCGCCGGGATGCCCTCCCCCGCCAGGATGGCCGCCCGACGGCTTCGCCGCCAGCGCCGAACCGGTCGCTATGCAGAGGACGAAACAAATCGCGCTGGCGGTGGAAAGCGCGGTCGTAGCAAGACGCGTCGCAATCCGGCTCGCCGAAATTCTCCGCGGGGGGCAGTTCGATTCTGACATTTTGGTAATCCTTTGCGCCGCCGCGCCGCAATCGCGCTCGCGCGCTATCCAAACGCGACATCGTCCCGCCGGTTCCACCTCTCCGCTACTGTGATCCTGCAACGCACTGTCGCTCGAATATCACAATCGCCGGCCGAAGCAGGTGCCGCACGACGAACCGGGTGGCGTGCGATTGATATTCAACCCTGACTTGGGCATGCTTGTGTCAGTCGGTCGCTCGGCGTTGAGTATTGGGGCTTCCAGCAGCGGGTTGGTAGCAGCGCATGCGTTGACCCATGCTGGTGTTGCATTGGGGTGGTTGGGTGCGGCGCGAAGCTTACTCACGTGGACCAGCGCGCACGCCAGCTTTTGCACTGACTGTCGGACTGGCGCTCACCGGCTGCGCCGTCGGCCCGAACTATTCCCGCGAACCGGCGCCGGTCCCGACCGCATACAAAGAGCTCAAGGGCTGGAAGTTTGCCGATCCGCGCGACGACACCGATCGCGGCGATTGGTGGACGGTCTATAAGGACCGCGCGCTTGATGAGCTCTTGCCCGAGGTCGAAATCTCCAACCAGACCGTGGCCGCCGATGCCGCCGCCTATGAGCAGGCGCGCGCACTGATCCGGGAGGCGCAAGCCACGTTATTCCCGACAGCGACCGCCGAATACGACGCCACCCGCACGCGGACCGGTGCGCGCGCCGGCACGACCGGCGGCAGCGGCGTCGGATTCGGCCTGACGACGCGATACACGACGCAGTACACCGCGCCGATCAGCGGCAGCTGGGACCTCGACGTCTGGGGCAGAATCCGCCGTCAGATCGAGAGCAATACCGCGGCAGCGCAAGCGAGCGCCGCCGATCTCGACAACGCCAAGCTGTCGGCGCAAGCCCAGCTTGCCACCGCCTATTTCAATCTCCGCGCCGCGGATTCGCTGCGCGATCTGCTGCATCGCACCGTCGCGGAATTCCAGGAGACCTACCGGGTCACGTTGAACAAATTCAAAGCCGGCTACGGGTCCGCCCGGCACCGCCGGCATCACCAGCGCCGATGTGGCGCTGTCGCAAGCGCAGGTTCTCAACACCGAAGCGCAGGAGATGAATGTCGGCATCGAACGCGCCCAGTTCGAGCACGCCATCGCCATGCTGATCGGCAGGCCACCGTCCGAACTCACGATCGCGCACCGCGATCTGACCGGCGGCATCCCAAAAACTCCGGTGGCAGTGCCCTCGGCGCTGCTCGAACGGCGCCCCGATATCGCCGCGTCGGAGCGCACCATGCAGGAGCAGAACGCGCTCATCGGTGTCGCCGAAGCGGCTTATTTCCCCGATGTCTCGCTCTCCAGCATGATCGAATTTATCGGCCCCATCCCGCTGCCGTTCAGCGCCGCCCGTTCGATCGGATCGATCGGCGCGAGCGGGACGCAAACGCTGTTCAACGGCGGCCTCACCTCGGCGCAGGTCGATGCCGCGCGGGCGGTGTACTGGCAAAGCGTCGCCAATTACCGGCAGACCGTGCTCACGGCGTTCCAGCAGGTCGAGGACGAGCTCGCCGCGATCCATATTCTGTCGCGGCAGCTCGGCGTCGAGCAGGGCGCGGTCAATAATGCGCGCGAGGCGGTGCGCGTCTATTCCAATCAATATCAGTCCGGCACTCGTCGACCTCACCACCGTGGTGACGGCGGAAACCACATTGCTCGCCGACGAGGAGGCCGAATTGACGGTGCGGCAGAATCTTTTCCTCGCCAGCGTCAGCCTGATCGAAGCGCTCGGCGGCGGCTGGGACACGACGCTGCTGCCGGACCAGCTGCAGTTGCAGAAAGACTTCACGTTCACGCCGCAGCTTGAATCAACGACCCCGCTCGCCGTGGAACTGTTGCCCAAGCCGCAGACGCCGTCCAATCCACAGGGCGAGGTCATCCCTTAGCCCGAATCGGCCGGAAACGCGCGCGTGCGGCCAAGCAGCTCCCGCGCATCGGTCGCGATTATGGCCAAACCTCCATGGCGGGCAAAAGCTCGCCGCGTCAGGACGCAGACCGGCTGTCATTCGCAACATATTGATTTAGCAGCCGATTCCGGGGACACTTCGGCGGGGTTACATGCCTCGATGGAGCGCTCGCCCGATCAGCCTGCCGGCAAAAGGCCGTGCCGCGTTGCCGCCGGCGCGGTCATTAGCGAATATTCATTAGGCGAGCGATATTGGCGCACTCTATAACTTGCGACAAAAGTCGAAAATATCGGGATCGATGAACGCCGATCATGGACGAACGAACGCGCAGAACGGATGACGATTTGGCGCCAAACATTCGCCGGGCGGCGCCGATCCCGGACGCATGGACGCGCTGGCTTTGGAAATACCGCATCCGCGTCGGGCTGGTTGCGCTCCTGATCCTACTTCGCCGGTTACGAAATCTCGCGCTGGCTCGGTCCCGGTTCATCGGGCGGCGGCCGGAACCTGCAAGCCGCGGCGCAAACGGTCGGCGCCGGCACCGTCACGCTCGGCAATATCCGTGTCATCGTCAACGCGCTCGGCACCGTCACGCCGCTGGCGACGGTGACCGTGCAAACGCAAATCAACGGTCAACTCACCGCCGTCGGCTTCACCGAAGGCCAGCTGGTCAACAAGGGCGACTTTCTCGCGCAAATCGATCAGCGCCCTTATGAGATTCTGAAAGCACAATATCAGGGTCAGCTTGCCCACGACGAAGGGCTGCTGGCGCAGGCGCAACTCGATCTCAAGCGCTATCAGACACTGCGTTACGCAAAATTCGATCGCGCGCCAGCAGGCCGACGATCAGACCTTCGTCGTGCAGCAATATATCGGTACGGTGCAAGCTCGATCAGGCGCAGGTCGACGCCGAGACGCTCAACATCGCTTATTGTCACATCGTTGCGCCGGTCACCGGCCGCGTCGGCCTGCGCCTGGTCGATCCGGGAAATTATGTGCAGACCTCCAACACCACCGGCCTCGCCGTCATCACGCAGCTGCAGCCGATCACGGTGATCTTCTCCATCCCCGAAGACGATCTGCCGGAGATCATGCCGCAATTGAATGCCGGCCAGGAGCTCGCCGTCACTGCCTACGATCGGGCGAACCTGAAAGAACTTGCCACCGGTAAGGTGTCGGCCGTCGACAATCAGGTCGATACCACCACCGGCACCGTGAAAGTGCGCGCGCAGTTCGACAACACCGACAATGCATTGTTTCCGAACCAGTTCGTCAATGCGCATCTTCTGATCGAGACGCTGCAAAACGTGGTGACGGTGCCGACTTCCGCCATCCAGCTCGGCTCGCCCGGCGCTTATGTCTATGTGATCAATGCCGACAACACCGTGGCGATGCAGCAGATCGTGACCGGCGCGGTCGACGGCAAGCTGACCCAGGTCAATTCCGGACTGACGGCCGGCCAGCGCGTCGTCGTCGACGGCACCGATCGCCTGCGCGACGGCCTGCATGTCGTCGTGGCCGGCTCAAACAATCAGGCCGCCCCGGCCGGCGGCACGCGCACCCGAGGCGCCGGTCAAGGTCAGGGCCAAGGCCAAGGACAGCATTCCGGCCGCTCGCAGGCCTCGCCCTCGACTTCGCCCTCGCCGTTGCCCCCGGCTGGCGGTCAATAAGCCGCGGCGAGCGCCAATGCATCCGCGCAGCGGTGAAACGGTGCGATGAACGTCTCTGAACCCTTCATTCTCCGTCCGGTCGGCACTTCGCTGTTGATGGCGGCGATCCTGCTATCCGGCATGGTCGCCTATTCGTTCCTGCCGTTATCGACTTTGCCCGAAGTCGATTATCCGACGATCCAGGTGCAGACGCTGTATCCGGGCGCCAGCCCGGAAGTGATGACGTCATCGGTCACGGCGCCGCTGGAGCGGCAATTCGGCCAGATGCCCGGGCTCAACCAGATGACGTCGGCGAGCTCCGGCGGCGCGTCGGTGATCACGCTGCAATTCAGCCTCGATCTTTCCCTCGATATCGCCGAACAGGAGGTCCAGGCGGCGATCAATGCCGCCGGCAATCTCCTGCCGGCCGATCTGCCGGCGCCGCCGATCTACGCCAAGGTCAACCCGGCCGATGCGCCGATTTTGACGCTCTCGGTGACGTCGAAAACGCTGGCGCTGACCGATCTGGAGGACTTGAGCGAAACGCGGCTGGCGCAGAAGATTTCGCAACTGACCGGCGTCGGCCTCGTCAGCATCAGCGGCGGCCAGCGGCCGGCGGTCCGCATCCGGCTCAATCCGCAATCGCTCGCCGCCTACGGCCTTAACCTCGACGATGTGCGCACCACGCTCGGCAACCTCAACGTCAATACGCCGAAGGGCAATTTCGACGGCCCGAGCCAGGCGTTGACGATCAACGCCAACGATCAGGTTTCCAGCGCCGATCAATACGCCAAGCTCATTATCGCCTATCGCAACGGCGCGCCGGTCAAGCTTTCCGACATCGCCACCATCGTCAGCGGCCCCGAAAACACCAAGCTCGGCGCCTGGGCGAACACGACGCCGGCGATCATCATCAACGTGCAGCGCCAGCCCGGCGCCAACATTATCCAGGTCGTCGACCGCATCCAGTCGCTGATGCCGCAGATCACCGCGACGCTGCCGGCGGCGGCCGTGATTCAAGTGCTGAGCGACCGCACCGTGACCATTCGCGCCTCGGTGGCCGACGTCGAATTCGAGCTCGGCCTCGCCGTCGCCCTCGTCGTGCTGGTGATCTTTCTGTTTCTGCGCACGCTGCCGGGCACCATCATCCCCAGCCTCTCGGTGCCGCTGTCGCTGGTCGGCACGTTCGGGGCGATGTATCTGCTCGGCTTCTCCCTCGACAATCTGTCCTTGATGGCGCTGACGATCGCCACCGGCTTCGTCGTCGACGATGCGATCGTCATGATCGAGAACATCGCCCGCCTCGTCGAACGCGGCATGGATCCGCTCGAAGCGGCGCTGCGCGGCTCGGAACAGATCGGCTTCACGATCATATCGCTGACGATCTCGCTGATCGCGGTGCTCATTCCGTTGCTGTTCATGGGCGACGTCGTCGGCCGGCTGTTTCACGAATTTTCGATCACGCTCGCGGTCACCATCGTCATTTCCGCCGTCGTATCGCTGACGCTGGTGCCGATGCTATGCGCCAAGCTCATCCGGCATCGTCCGGATGATGAGCGCTCGAATTTCGATCTCAAGGCCGAACAAGCCTTCAACGCGGTCATCGACCGCTACGGCCATGCCCTCAATTGGGTCCTCGACCGCCAACTGGCCACGCTCATCGTCGCCATCCTGACGCTCGGCTTGACCGTGTTGCTCTATGTGGTGATCCCCAAGGGCTTCTTCCCGGTGCAGGACACCGGAATGATCCAGGCCATAACCGAAGCGTCGGAGAGCATCTCCTACGACGCCATGGCAAATCTGCAGGGCAAGCTTGCCGAAGCGGTCTTGAAGGATCCCGACGTCGACAGTCTAAGCTCGTTCATCGGCATCGACGGCACCAACGAAACACTCAATACCGGGCGTTTCCTCATCACGCTCAAGCCGCGCGACGATCGCAACCTGACCGCCAGCCAGATCATCAGCCGCATCCAGAACGAGGTGTCCGGTGTGACCGGCATCACGCTCTACATGCAGCCGGTGCAGGATTTGACGATCGACTCGACCATCAGCCGCGCGCCGTATCATTTCGTGCTGGAAGACGCCAATGCCGCCGAATTCGCGTCCTGGGTGCCGAAGCTGGTGCAGCGCCTCTCGCAATTGCCGCAGATCACCCAGGTGGCAAGCGACATGCAACAGCAGGGACTGGCCGTCAATCTCGTCATCGACCGGGCGACCGCAAGCCGCTTCGGCATCACGCCGGCGACGATCGATAACGTGCTGTACGACGCCTTCGGCCAACGGATCGTTTCGACCATCTATACCCAGTCGAACCAGTATCGCGTCATTCTGGAGGTCGATCCGGCGCTGCAGAAATCCCTGACCAGTCTGGAATCGCTTTACCTGCCGTCATCGTCGTCGTCGACCAATGGACAGGTCCCGCTGACCGCCATCGGCCACGTCGACCAGCAAGCCTCGCCGTTGTTGATTACGCATTTCGGCCAGTTTCCAGCGACGACAATCTCGTTCGATACCGCGCCGGGCTATTCGCTGGGCGCGGCGATCACCGCCATCGAGCAGGCGGAGAGCGACGCCGGCCTGCCGGTCAGCTTCATCACCGCATTCCAGGGCACCGCGGCTGCGTTTCAGTCGTCCCTGAGCAACGAAGTGTTCCTGATCGTCGCCGCGGTGGTGGCGATGTATATCGTGCTGGGCGTGCTCTACGAGAGCTTCGTGCATCCGATCACGATCCTCTCCACCTTGCCGTCGGCGGGCGTCGGCGCGCTGCTTTCGCTGATGCTGCTCGGCTACGACCTCGACGTCATCGCCATCATCGGCATCATCCTGTTGATCGGCATCGTCAAGAAAAACGCGATCATGATGATCGATTTCGCGTTGGATGCCGAACGCAACGAGGGCCTCGCGCCGCGCGACGCGATCTATCAGGCCAGCCTGCTTCGATTCCGGCCGATCATGATGACGACGATGGCCGCGATCCTCAGCGCCCTGCCGCTGATGCTGGGAACCGGAACCGGCTCCGAACTGCGCCAGCCGCTCGGCGTCGCCATCGTCGGCGGCCTGATCGTAAGCCAGATGCTGACGCTGTTCACCACGCCCGTCATCTACCTCTACTTCGATCGCCTGGCCGTGCGTCTGACCGGCAGCCGGCCGGCTAATCCGCCAAATCCGATCGTTCCGGAAGCGCCGGCCGAATGAACATTTCCGCGCCGTTCATCAACCGTCCGGTGGCGACGACGCTGCTCACGGTGGGCATTGCGCTGGCCGGCATTCTTGCTTTCACGAGATTGCCGGTGGCGCCGCTGCCGCAGGTCGACTATCCGACCATTTCGGTCAGCGCGCAGCTTCCCGGCGCCAGCCCGGAGACGGTGGCGACCAGCGTCGCCGCGCCGCTCGAGCGCCATCTCGGCCAGATCGCCGACGTCACCGAAATGACCTCGAACAGCGGCATCGGCCAGACCCGCATCACGCTGCAATTCGATCTCAACCGCGACATCGATGGCGCGGCGCGCGACGTGCAGGCCGCCATCAACGCCGCCCGCGCCGACTTGCCGGCTGCGCTGAAATCCAATCCGACCTACCGCAAGGTCAATCCGGCCGACGCGCCGATCCTCATTCTGGCGATGACGTCGAAGACGCTGACGCAAGGCCAGATGTACGACGCGGCCAGCAATGTCTTTCAGCAACAGCTGTCGCAGATCAGCGGCATCGGCCAGGTCATCATCGGCGGCTCGGCGCTGCCCGCGGTGCGCGTCGAGCTCAATCCGCAGGCGCTGTTCAAATACGGCATCGGGCTGGAGGACGTGCGCGCCGCCCTGGCATCCGCCAATGCCAACAGCCCGAAGGGCACCATCGACGACGGCGACCGCCGTTATCAGGTCTACACCAACGATCAGTCGACCAAGGCCGCCGACTATATCCCGCTCATCGTCGCCTACCGCAACGGCGCGGCGGTGCAATTGTCCGACGTCGCCGACGTTGAGGATTCGGTCGAGGACGTCCGCAATCTCGGACTGTCCAACGGCCAGCCGTCGGTGCTGATCATCCTGTTCCGCCAGCCCGGCGCCAACATCATCGACACGATCGACAGCGTGAAGGCCGAACTGCCGCAGCTGGAGGCGGCGATGCCGGCCGACGTCAACGTCACCATCGCCATCGACCGCAGCACCACGATCCGGCAGTCGCTGAGCGACACCGAACTGACGCTGGTGATCGCCGTCACGCTGGTCACCGCCGTCGTCTTCCTGTTTCTGCGCAATTTCAGCGCCACGCTCATTCCCTCGGTCGCGGTGCCGGTCTCCATATTGGGCACATTCGGCGCGATGTACCTGTTCGGCTACAGTCTCGACATCCTCTCGCTGATGGCGCTGACCATCGCGACCGGCTTCGTGGTCGACGACGCCATCGTCGTGCTCGAAAATATTTCACGCCATCTCGAAGCCGGCATGACGCGCATGCAGGCGGCGCTGCTTGGCGCGCGCGAGGTCGGCTTCACCGTGCTGTCGATCAGCCTGTCGCTGATCGCCGTCTTCCTTCCCGATCCTGCTGATGGGCGGCATCCTCGGCCGGCTGTTCCGCGAATTCACCGTCACGCTGTCGATGGCCATTCTGATCTCGCTGGCGATTTCACTGACCACGACGCCGATGATGTGCGCGCTGTTCCTGCGCGACACATCGGTGCGCGATGCGGGGCGGCGAAACGGCCTGTTCGAGCGGATCCTCGCGCGTTACGAGCACTCGCTCGCCTGGGCGCTGGACCACAGCCGTATCGTGCTTTTCATTTTCCTCGGCGCGATCGTGCTCAACGTCTGGCTGTTCATCATCGTGCCGAAGGGATTTTTTCCGGAAGAGGACACCGGCCGATTGGTCGGTTCGTTGCAGGCCGACCAGAGCGTCTCGTTTCAGCTGATGACCCAGAAACTGCGGCAGATGATGTCCATCGTGCAGGCCGATCCGGCGGTGGAGCATGTCGTCGGCTATACCGGCGTCGGCAGCGGCGGCGGTTTCGGGCAGATCAATACCGGCTCGGTGTTCGTCTCGCTCAAGCCGCTGTCGGAACGGCCCGGCATCGACCAGGTGATGGCGCGACTGCGGCCGAAACTCGCCCAGGTTCCCGGCGGGCGCCTGTTTCTAACGGCAGTCCAGGATATCCGCGCCGGCGGCCGTCAAAGCAATGCGGAATACCAGTACACGCTTCAGGCCGATGATGCCGATCAGCTGTTCCAATGGACGCCGCTCCTTGTCCAGGCGCTGGAGCATTCGTCGGTGATGGCCGACGTCAGCTCCGATCAGCAGCAACGCGGCCTCGAATCCGATCTCGTCATTGACCGGCCTACCGCCTCGCGGCTCGGCCTCACGCCGGCCGAGATCGACAATACGCTGTACGATGCCTTCGGGCAGCGGCAGGTGTCGGTGATCTACAGTGCGGTCAATCAGTACCACGTCGTGATGGAAATCGATCCGCGCTACACCCAGTTTCCGGAATCGCTCAACCAGATTTATGTGTCGACCTCCGGCGGCGGCGCCGCCGGCACCGCGTCATCGAACCTGCCGGCCGGGCACGGTCGCCGGGGCCGCTGCAACTGCGTCGGCGTCGTCTGCCGCCTCGACGGCCGCGGCGAACGCCAACAACAATTCGGCGCGCAACGCCGCCATCAACGCGTTGGCCAACGCCGGCAAGAGCAGCACATCGTCCGGCGCCGCGGTTTCGACGACGCTCGAGACGATGATCCCGCTTGCCGCCTTTAGCCGCTACCACGCCGGCAACGCGCCGTTGTCGGTCAATCACCAGGGCCTGTTCGTCGCATCCACCATTTCATTCAATTTGCAGCCCGGCGCCGCGCTCGGCGACGCCGCCATCGAGATCGACAACGCGATCAAGCAGATCCGCATGCCGGCCTCGATCCACGGCAGCCTCGCCGGCACCGCGCAGGTGTTTCAGCAATCGCTCGACAACGAGCCGGTGCTGATCGCGGCCGCGCTGATCGCCGTCTACATTCTTCTTGGCGTTCTCTACGAGAGCTACATTCACCCGATCACCATCCTGTCGACGCTGCCGTCGGCGGGCGTCGGCGCCATATTGGCGCTGATGCTGTTCAACACCGAATTCAGCATCATCAGCCTGATCGGCGTGTTCCTGCTGATCGGCATCGTCAAGAAGAACGCCATCATGATGATCGATTTCGCCATCGAAGCGAAGCGCGCGCACAATCTGAATTCGCGCGACGCGATCTTCGAAGCCTGCCGCTTGCGGTTCCGGCCGATCATGATGACCACCACCGCCGCGATCCTCGGCGCGATCCCGCTGGCGGTGAGTTTCGGCAACGGCGGCGAAATTCGCCGGCCGCTGGGAATTTCGATCGTCGGCGGGCTGCTGATCAGCCAATTGCTGACGCTCTACACCACGCCGGTGGTCTATCTGTACATGGATCGGCTCGGGCAGTGGTCGCTGCGGACCCGGCACCGGCTGTTGCCGGGCCTGTTCGAGGCGCCGTCGGCGACCTAATGCCGCTCAGCGGATAAACAGCGGCGGACGGGCGTAGCAGCACGGCTCGGTGCCGCCTTGCACCAGCGGACCGAGCATTTTGCGCAGGCGGTGAATGTCGGCGCGCGCGGCAACGATATCGGGGCCTTTTTGCCCTTCATCGATGTCCGGATTGGCTTCCTCGTGATTGATCAGCTTGACGTCCGCATAGATGGCATCGCGGATGCAGAAATAACACGGCGCCGCGCCTTGCCCGAAATCCTGCGCCGCCGCCGGCGATGCCATGCCGACCAAAAGCATGCGGCTAAAGAGCAGGCCGACAGAGAGAACGAGGCCGCACAGCCAAAACTTCCGGTTCATTGCCACGCTCCAGGACGAAGCTGGCATCATAGCCAATGCGCAGCGGGGAAGGAATGGGATTTCCGCCATACGCGGGCGGCGGTTCGCGCAATGGTACGGCGCGCCGCATAAAGCCTATGATGCGGTGAAGAACAGCCGGATGGGGAGCGGGACGATGAACGGGGCCGAGGTCATTGCCGACATTCTCAAGCGCGAAGGCACGGAATTTCTCTCCTGCTATCCGCGCAACCCGGTGATCGAGCCCTGCGCCGCACTCGATATCCGGCCGATCCTGTGCCGGCAGGAGACGGGTCGGCGTCGGCATTGCCGATGGCTTTTCGCGAATCAAGCGCGGCAAACGCAACGGCGTGTTCGCTGCGCAGGCGGGCCCGGGCATCGAGAATGCCTTTCCCGGCGTCGCCCAGGCGTTTTCCGAGAATGTTCCCCTCCTCGTCGTGTCCGGCGGAATGCCGCTGGCGCGGCAATATTCGCGGCCGGTTTTCCGCGCCGCCGAGGTATTCCGGCCGGTGACCAAATGGTCGGCGCTGGCGCATTCGGTGCAGGAACTGCCGGATTTGCTGCGCCGGGCCTATCACGCGATGCGCAGCGGCAAGGCCGGTCCCGTTCTGATTGAGGTGCCGGACGAGGTTTTCACCGCCGAGTACAGAGGCACCGTCGATTACGTACCGGTGCCGGTGCAGCGCACCGCGCCGGATCCGGACGCCGTCAAGAAAGCCGTCGAGATGCTGCTGGCGGCCAAGCATCCCGTGCTGTGGGCCGGCCAAGGCGTGCATTACGCCGAAGCTTCGGCGCAGCTCGCGGCGTTGGCGGAAATGCTGCCGGCGCCGGTGGTCGCCACCAATCCCGGCAAGAGCGCCATCGCCGACAGCCATCCGCTCGCGCTCGGCGCATCAACGCGCTCGCGCTCGAAACCGTTCGCCGATTTCCTCAACCGCGCCGATCTCGTTGTCGCCATCGGCTCGAGCCTCACCATCACCAATTTCGGGCCGGCGGTGCCGCCCGGCAAGACCATTATCCATTCCAGCAACGACGCCGCCGACATCAACAAGGAATATCGCGCCGATCATGCCTTGGTCGGCGATACCGCGCTGGTGATCGATGCGCTGATTGCCGAACTCGCCCGCAAACGCTCCGGCAGCGGAGGCAACGCCCTTGCCGCGCTGAAGGAAGACATCGCCGCCGGCAAGAAGGCGTGGCGCGATGAATGGTCGAAACATCTCGATTCCGACGAGACGCCGATCAACCAGTATCGCGTCATCCGCGACATGATGCGCACGCTCGACCGCGACAACGTCATCATCACCCACGATTCCGGCAGTCCGCGCGAGCAGCTGCTGCCGTTCTGGGAAACCACCAGCGCGGGGTCGTATATGGGCTGGGGCAAGTCGACCCAGCTCGGCTACGGCCTCGGCATCACCATGGGCGCAAAACTCGCCGCGCCGAAAAAACTCTGCATCAACGTCATGGGTGACGCCGCGATCGGCATGACCGGAATGGATATCGAAACCGCCGCGCGCAACCGCATCGGCATCCTCACCGTCGTTTTCAATAACGGCGTCATGGCCGCCGAGCGCGACGTGCTGAAACTCTCGACCAAAAAATACGGCGCGCTCACCGTGAGCGGCAATTACACCAAGGTCGCAGAAGGGCTCAATGTCGACGCGATGCGGGTCGACAAACCGGCCGATATCGTTCCGGCGCTCAAGGATGCGGTCGCGGTCACCGAGACCGGGGCGCCGTTCCTGCTCGAATTCGTCGTCAAGGAAGGCTACGACTTTTCGCGCTACGCCTGAAACCCGGCCGCTGTCCGCTCGTCGGTCGCGACTGTGTGCAGGAGCGAGCGAAGCTTCTTGGCGCGCTTGACGCCGAATGCGGATTCAAAACGCGCCTGCGCTTCTTCCCAACCCTTGCGCCCGGCGCGCAGGCGGGCATCGCCCACGGCGGTCAAGCGCAATTCTTTGCTGCGGCGGTCGGATCGTCCCGGACCGGCGGCCACCAGCCCGTCGCGCTGCAGCGGCAGGATATTCCGCCCCAGCGTGGTGCGGTCCATCACCAGTTCCGCGGCCAGTGCGTTGACGGTCATCGCGCCTTTGCGCTGCAGCCTTGCAAGAATCGAATACTGGGTGGTGCGCAGGCCGCTCAAGGCGAGGAATTGGTCATAGAATTGCGTGACATGGCGGGCTGCCTGGCGCAGCGCCAGGCAATTGCATTCCGCCGGGTTGGTCCAATCCGAAACCATCGCAACCTCGAAGCCTCGTTCGCGTGGCGCTTGATATAGGTGCATATACTCCTATATCGTTCCTGCTTCAATGGACGGTTTCGAATAGACCGGCGGAGCGACCAAATGTCCTCGCAAAGCATTGCTGCCGCCGAAGCGCTGCCGGCTGTTGCCGCCGTCGCCGCGCCTGACAAAACCCGCTACGATCCGCGCACCCGCGCTTTGATCGAAGGGCCGATCGCGGCGACGCTGCTGCGGCTCGCGGCGCCGAATATTCTCGTCATGGTGGCGCAATCCACCGTCGGCCTGGTCGAAACTTATTTCGTCGGCAAGCTCGGCACCGATCCGCTGGCCGGCGTCGCGCTGGTGTTTCCGGTCGTGATGCTGATGCAGATGATGTCGGCCGGCGCGATGGGCGGCGGCATGTCGTCGGCGATTGCGCGCGCGCTCGGCGGCGGGCGGCGCGCCGATGCCGATGCGCTGGCGCTGCATGCGCTCGTCATCGCGCTCGTCTTCGGACTGACCTTCACGATCGCGCTCCTGCTCGGCGGTCGATGGCTTTACACCGCGATGGGCGGTTCGGGTGCGTCGCTTGACGCGGCGATGACCTATTCCCGCGTCGTCTTTGCCGGCGCCATCCTGGTATGGCTGTTCAACTCGCTCGCCAATGTGATCCGCGGCACCGGCAACATGGCATTCCCCGCGCTCGTCACCGTGAGCGGCGTCGTTGTGCTCATTCCGTTATCGCCCTGCCTGATCTTCGGTTTCGGACCGATCCCGCGGCTTGGCGTCGCCGGCGGCGCTGTTGCCGTCCTGCTCTATTACGCCGCCGGGATCGCCGTGCTCGCGGCCTATCTGCATTCCGGCCGCAGCGTCGTGCGGCTGGCGATAGGCGGCGTGCGGCTGCGCTGGCGGCTGTTCGCCGACATCCTTCGCGTCGGCGCGGTCGCGGCGCTGATCACGGTACAGACCAATCTCACCATCGCCATCGCCACCGGCCTGGTTGGCGCCTTCGGCCCGGCGGCGATCGCGGGTTACGGCACCGGCTCGCGCCTCGAATACCTGCTGATTCCGCTGGTGTTCGGTTTGGGCGGTCCGCTGGTCGCCATGGTGGGCACGAATATCGGCGCCGGTCGGCCGGATCGCGCCGTGCGGGTCGCCTGGATCGGCGCCGCCATTGCCGCGGCTTTATGCGAGCTGATCGGCGTGTGCGCCGCGCTGGCGCCACACGCCTGGCTGTCGCTGTTCGACACCGCGCCGGCAATGCTCGACGCCGGAACGCGCTACCTCCACGCCGTCGGCCCGGTTTACGGGCTGTTCGGCCTCGGCATGGCGCTTTACTTCGCCTCACAGGGCGCCGGCCGATTGCTATGGCCGTTCCTGGCCAATTTGGCGCGGCTGATTATTGCCGCGGTCGGCGGCTTTTTCGCCTTGCGATGGACCGGTGACTTGACCGATGTTTTCATTGCATTGGCCATCGCGCTCGCCGCCTTCGGCCTGATCAACGCGGCGGCGGTGGCGAGCGGCGCGTGGTTCAAATCCGGCGCGCGCCGTCCACAGGAACTGAAAAAATGACCGTGCACTATTTGGAAGATTTTGCCCCCGGCCAGGTTTTTGACACCGGCAAGCATCGCGTCGACAAGAACGAGATCTTTGCCTTCGCCCGGCAATACGATCCGCAGCCGTTCCATGTCGATGAGGAGGCGGCGCGCCAATCGCCGTTTCAGGGCTTGGCAGCGAGCGGCTGGCACACCGCGGCAATGACCATGCGGCTGATGGTCGATGGCGAATTCAAGCCGGCCGGCGGCATTCTCGGCGTCGGCTTCGAGGATTTGAGCTGGCCGCGCGCGGTCCGGCCCGGCGATGAACTGCGCGCGCGGAGCGAAGTGCTGGAGGTGCGGCCGTCCAAGTCGAAACCCGACCGCGGCATGATCCGGGTCCGCACCACGACGTTCAATCAGAACGACGAACCTGTCATGGTCTTCACCGGCAATCTTCTGGTGCCGCGCCGCCCTGCTTCCCGATAGGAGTTTCGCATGCGTATCCTCGTGGTCGGCGCCGGCGCGCTCGGCGGCTATTTCGGCGGCAGATTATTGGAAGCCGGCTGCGACGTGACGTTCCTGGTGCGCGAGCGGCGCGCCGCGCAGCTGGCGAAGATCGGTCTTGTCATCCGCAGCAAGCTCGGCGACGCCAGTCTGCCTAACCCGCCCACGGTCATGGCTGACGCGTTGCGCGAGCCGTTCGATCTCATCCTTCTGAGCTGCAAAGCCTATGACCTCGCCGCCGCGGCGGATTCGTTCGCGCCGGCCGTCGGACCCGATACCGCGATCCTGCCGTTTCTCAACGGCATGGCGCATCTGGACTTCCTTGCCACGCGGTTCGGCGCCCGCACCGTGCTCGGGGGCCAATGCCTGATCTCGGCGACGCTCGATGCCGAGGGCCGCGTTCTGCATCTCAACGAGTTCGCATCTGCTGTCGTTCGGCGAACAGGACGGTTCGCAATCGCCGCGCGCGAAGGCGATTGCCGCGACGCTGGCGCAGGCGCGTTTCGAGTCGCGGCTGAGCCCGGACATCCTGCAGGAAATGTGGGAAAAGTGGGCCTTCATCGCCGCGGCCGCCGGCATCTGCTCGCTGATGCGGGCGCCCTTTGGCGACATCACCGCGGCGGGCGGAGCGCACTATACGATCGGGATGTTCGATGAATGCTGCGCCATTGCCGCGGCAAACGGTTTCGCCATCAGCGACACCGCCATCGAGCGCAACCGCGCCATGTTTACCGCGCCCGGCTCCATCATCGCCGCGTCGATGCTCCGCGACATCGAACGCGGCGCGCCAATCGAAGCCGATCATATCGTCGGCGATTTGCTGCGGCGCGGCGGCAAAGAAACCGCGGACTTTCCGCTGCTTCGCATCGCCCAGGCGCATTTACAAACATACGAGGCGCGCCGCAAGCGCGAGGCAGCCAAAGCTTGATGGCTGGAACTTTCAAGACTGGAACATTATTATCCAGCGTAGCGAGGACAATCATGGCCAGGATCACCTATCATATTGTCGAACACGACGGCGGCTGGGCCTATCAGGTCGACGGCGTGTTCTCCGAGACATTTCCATCCCACGACAGCGCCCGGGCCGCGGCAATGCGCGCCGCCGAGGAGCAGCACGTGCCGGGCGAAACCCGCGCGATCACCTGGGAGGATAAAAGCGGAAAGTGGCACGAGGAACTCGCGCGCGGCGACGACCGGCCCGAGACCGATGTGGAGGGCTGACAGCAGCGGCCGGGAGTTACTGCCATGCGCATCGCCGCGCTTTCGGGCTGGACCAGCGATCAAAAGCACGTCGTCGCGGCGACTTTTCTTGGCTGGACGCTCGACGCTTTCGACTTTTTTCTCCTCGTCTTCGTGCTCAAGGACATCGCGGCCGAATTCGGCACGCAAATTACCGAAGTCACCTTCGCGATCCTGCTGACTTTGGCGATGCGGCCGATCGGCGCCTATCTGTTCGGCCGCGCCGCCGATCGCTGGGGCCGCCGGCCGACTTTGATGGTCGACGTACTGCTTTATTCGGCCATCGAATTCGCGTCCGGCTTCGCGCCGAGCCTGACCGCGCTCCTGGTGCTGCGCGCGATCTTCGGCATCGCCATGGGGGGCGAATGGGGCGTCGGCGCATCGCTGACCATGGAATCCATTCCGCCGCAGGCGCGCGGCTTCGTGTCAGGACTGCTGCAATCCGGCTACCCGGCCGGATATTTCCTCGCCTCGATCGTCTACGGGCTATTCTTCCAGTATATCGGCTGGCGCGGCATGTTCATGGTCGGCGTCATTCCGGCGCTGCTCGTCTTCTACATCCGCCGCAAGGTTCCGGAATCGCCAAGCTGGCGGCCGGCCACCGAGCGCAGCAGTACGCTCGCGATCGTTCGCTCGCACTGGCAGCTCGGTATTTATGCCGTGCTGTTGATGACGGCTTTCAATTTCTTCAGCCACGGCACGCAAGACCTTTATCCGACTTTCCTGCAGGTTCAGCACAAATTATCTCCGCATGAAGTCGGCCTGATCGCGGTTATCTACAATATCGGCGCCATCATCGGCGGCATAATGTTCGGTTCGCTGTCCGAATGTTTCGGCCGACGGCGCATCATCATTTTTTGCGCCGCGCTGTCGCTCTTTGTGCTGCCTCTATGGGCATTTGCGGCGAGCATGCTGTGGCTCGCCGTCGGCGCTTTCCTGATGCAAGTGGCGGTCCAAGGCGCGTGGGGCGTGATCCCGGTGCACCTGAATGAATTGTCGCCCGACGACGCCCGCGGCACATTCCCGGGCTTCGTTTATCAGCTCGGCAATCTGATCGCCTCGGTCAATGCGACGCTGCAAGCCACCATCGCAACGAATTACGGCGGCGATTATGCGCTGGCGCTCGCGGCCGTCGCCGGGACGGTCGCCGTCGTCATCGTGGTCCTCACGGCGATCGGCACCGAAGCGAAAGGCATTCGATTCGGCACCAGCGCGATTTCGGATCCGGGCGCGGCAGTCAGTCCGGTGGTGTAATTGCCAAACAGGAGCGTGCGATGTCGCAGACAGTGGCGGAAATTCTGGTCGGCGTGCTTGAGCAGATCGGCGTCAGGCAAATTTTCGCGCTGATCGGCGACTCGCTCAATCCGCTCGCCGACGCGGTGCGCCGCAGCAAGATCGAATGGATCGGCGTTCGTCACGAGGAAGGCGCGGCACTCGCCGCCGCGGGCCAGGCCAAGCTCACCGGCCGGCTCGCCGTCTGCGCCGGCACGACCGGTCCCGGTAGCACTCATCTCGTCGCCGGACTTTATGAAGCAAACCGCGATCATGCGCCGGTCCTGGCGCTATCCGGCGACATGCCGCGCAAAATGCACGGCACCGATTTCATCCAGACCACCGAGCCCGATCTGTTGTTCCGCGATGTCTCGCTCTACACCGAAACGCTGTCCTCGCCGGCGCAGGCGCCAGCCGTCATCCATCAGGCGATTGCGGCCGCCTATGCGGGCCGCGGCGTCGCCCACCTGACCTTGCCGCAGGATGTTATCTCGGCGACGGCCGGCGGGGCTGTCTTCAGCATCGCCACCTTGAAGCCGCGGCCGGAAGTGCTGCCGAGCGAGGCGGACATCGCCGATATCGCCCAGCGCATCGACCAGGCCGGCAGCATCGCCATCATGTGCGGCGCCGGCTGCCATGGCGCGGCGGAAGAACTGCGAGCGCTCGCCGACCGGCTCAAGGCCCCCCTCGTTCATTCCGTCAAGGGCAAGGACATCATGCCGTTCGATGACCCGCATTGGATGGGCGGCATCGGCATGATCGGCACCAAACCGGTCTACCACGCGGTCATGCATTGCGATCTGTTTGTCATGCTCGGTACCGACTACCCCTATTCGGAATTCCTGCCGACCAAAGGCGCCGTGGTCCAGGTCGACGACCGGGCGCGCGTTCTTGGCCGCCGCACCCCGACCGCGCTCGGCGTCGTCGGCTCGGTGCGTCCGACGCTGAAGCTGTTGCTCGATAAAGTCGCAGCCAAGAGCGATACCAAATTCCGCGACCGCGTCACCGCGGAACGCAAAAAATGGGATGAGATGCTGAACAAGCAATCCGCTCCGGCGCGCAGCAAAGACCGCATTCATCCGCAAGCGGTGGCGCGGGCGGTCAGCGACCTCGCGGCGCGCGATACGGTGTTCGTCCTCGACACCGGGCTTAACACGCTGTGGTCGGCCAACTGGATACGCCAGAGCGGATCGCAGCGGATTATCGGCTCCTTCAACAACGCCGCGGTCGGCACCGCGCTCGGCCAGGCCAACGGCATCCAGGCGCTCGATCGCTCCCGCCAGGTCATCGCGCTGTGCGGCGACGGCGGCTTCAATATGCTGATGTGCGAATTCCTCACAGCGGCGCATCACAAGCTGCCGGTGAAAGTCATCGTTTACAATAATTCTTCATTCGGGCTGATTCCGCTGGAAGCCGAGTCCGTCGGCTTGCCGGCTTACCGGCAGGGCATCGAATTTCCCAACCCGGATTTCAGCACGCTCGCGTCCGCTTGCGGCGGCCATGGCTACAAAGCGACCGATCCCGCCGAACTGCACGCCAAGATCGAGGCGGCTCTCAAGGTCGACGGTCCGGCGATCGTCGACTGCGTCGTAGCGGCCGACGAGATGCCGAACTTCCCGCATCTCGAGATCGACAAAATCGGCAATTTCGCCCTGGCCAAGATCAAGGAAGCGATCATCGCCGTGACCGGACCATGACAGCGCCGCCGTCAAGGCCCTGTTGAAGCACGGCGTTCGCTTGTATCGTGTCGCGGGATGGAACGCCGCGACGTGAATAATAAATCCTCACCGATCGTCGAAACCGCGCTGAGCGGCTACGAACTGCTCAACGATCCGCTGCTCAACAAAGGCACGGCATTCACCGACGCCGAACGCGACGCGTTCGATCTGCACGGGCTGCTGCCGCCGCATGTGGCCGAACTCGACTATCAGGTCAAACGCCGGCTCGACGCGTTTCGCGGACTGGCCAGCAATCTTCAGCGTTATGTATTCCTGCGTGGCCTGCAGGATTCGAACGAGACCCTGTTTTACGCACTATTGACCCGCAACATCGAAGAGATGATGCCGATCGTCTATACGCCGACGGTCGGCCTCGGCTGCGAATTGTTCAGCCACATCTTTCGCCGGCCGCGCGGCCTGTTTCTCAGCCTTCCGCACAAGGACCTGATCCCCCGCATCCTTGCTCATCCGCGCTTCGACCGCATCGAAGCCATTGTCGTCTCCGACGGCGAGCGCATCCTTGGGCTGGGCGATCAAGGCGCAGGCGGCATGGGCATTCCGATCGGCAAGCTCGCGCTCTACACCGCCTGCGCCGGATTGCATCCGGCGACGACACTGCCGGTCATTCTCGACGTCGGTACCGACAACAAGCAGCACCTGGCCGATCCGCTCTATATCGGCTGGCAGCATGAGCGCGTGCGCGGCCCGCAATATGACGAGCTGGTCGAAATCTTCGTCAGCGCCGTGCGCAAGCGCTGGCCGCACGTGCTGTTGCACTGGGAAGACTTCGCTATCGGCAACGCCAACCGGCTGTTGGCGCGCTACCGCGATCAATTGTGCACCTTCAACGACGACATTCAGGGTACCGCCGCGATCGCGGTCGGCACTCTGCTCAGCGCCATCAATGTCACCGGCGTGAAGCTGACCGAGCAGCGCATTGCCGTGTTCGGCGCGGGCTCGGCCGGCACCGGCATCTGCGCGCTGCTGTTGCGCGCCATGATCGACGCCGGCCTGAGCGAGAGCGAAGCACGCGGCCGCTTTTATCTTGTCGATCGCCAGGGCCTGTTGGTCGACGGCATGCCCGATCTGCAATCGTTTCAGGCGCCGTTTGCGCAAAAGCGCGATCGCGTCGCCGCATGGACGCTTGAGGCGCCGGGCCGCATCGGCCTTGCCGATGTGGTCGCTAACGCGCATCCGACGGTGCTGATCGGCACGTCCGGCCAGGCGCATGCTTTCTCCGAACCCATCGTGCGCGCGATGGCCGCGCATGTGCACGAGCCCCTGATCTTCCCGCTGTCGAACCCGACCGAGCGCAGTGAAGCAACGCCGCAGGACATTTTCGCCTGGACCGAGGGCCGCGCGGTGATCGGCACCGGCAGTCCGTTTCCGCCGCTCAAGCGCAACGGCAAGATCTTTCGCGTCGACCAAAACAATAACGCCTATGTCTATCCGGGCATCGGACTCGGCGCGATCGCGACCGATGCGCGGCGCATTTCGGATGGAATGTTCTTCGCCGCGGCGCGGGCGATCGCCGAATTGTCCCCGGCGATTCAGGACCCGCAGGCAAACCTGCTGGCGCCGCTGCTCGACATCCGCAAGGTCTCGTTCCACGTCGCGATCGCCGTCGCCAAACAGGCGCAGGCCGAGCGGCTTGCCGATCCGATGTCGGACGACGCGATCGCAACCGCGGTGCGCGCCAGGATGTGGGAGCCGGTTTACGCGGCGTACCGGCGCATTCGCTAAGCTTGAAGAACAAGAAGAATCTCGCGCGAACGGCTCGCTGTTTAGAATCCGTGTAAACGGCAGACGCCGTGCTGTTTCGAATTATTATAATTATCTTCGAACCCCAAATTACGTTTCCTGATTGTCGAGCCATCGTTCGGCTGCTAACAAGATATTGAAATATCTAATAGTTTTTCATGGTTCTAAACTGGGTTTTCGGGGGCGTCAGTGTCGCGATCGGTGCGCAGTTGGCAAAAATTTCGAGACCAAAAATTCCGCCGTCGTGCGGCTATTTCCATGTTCGCATTTGCAGTTGGTCTCGGCGGCATTCTGAAATGTTTCGCGCAGACGCAGCAATCGCCGCCAACGCAGCAGCCGCAAGATCAGCAAGCCGCGCCGTCCACGCCACCGATTCACGGCCGCTCCGGGCCAGCCTCAATTGCCGCAGATTGTCGTTAGGGCGCCCAAGACAAAACCCAGGGCAACCGCTGTTCGGACACAGCCTGTCGCGCCGCAGGTGAACCCGACCGCGGCGGCGCAAGCCGTCCTTGACAACAAGATGCAAAGCCTCGACCAGGCGCGCGACGTGAATC
The DNA here is from genome assembly GCA_963743395.1 of uncultured Alphaproteobacteria bacterium. Lineage (GTDB taxonomy): Bacteria > Pseudomonadota > Alphaproteobacteria > Rhizobiales > Xanthobacteraceae > BOG-931. The sequence goes on along the minus strand of CAVUPV010000013.1, from coordinate 134,082 downwards.
TGCTGCCGAAAATCGGCGCCTCGACCTATAGCGTCACCCGCGACACGATCGAGCGATTGCCGCAAGGCGACAACACGCCGATCGACAAGGTCATTCTGCAAATGCCGGGCGTGTCCTACGATTCAGACGCCTCCAATCCCGATTTTCACGTCCGCAACGAATATGCCAACGTGCAATTTCGCATCAACGGCATCGTGGTCCCCGAAGGCGTCTCGGGGCTCGGTCCGTTCCTCGACACCAATTTCATCGGCAGCATGTCGCTCCTGACCGGCGCGCTGCCGGCCGAATATGGCCTGCGCACCGCCGGCGTGCTCGACATCACCAGCCGGGCATTTGCCACGCCGGGCGGCGAAGTCAGTCTTTATGGCGGCAGCCGCCAGACCTTTACGCCGAGCTTCGACTACGGCGGCAGTGTCGGCAATTCGGAATATTTTGTCTCCGCGCGCGGCAACTGGAATGGCCTTGGCCTGGAAAATTCGACGCCGTGGCTCAACGCCATTCACGACCAGACCCAGCAGGGCAAGTTCTTCGGCTATGCCTCGACGCTGCTCGACGAATTGACCCGGTTCAGCGTGATCTCGGCCGCGTCCTACAGCGCCTTCCAGATCCCGAACAATCCGGGTCAGATGCCGCTCGGCGATTTTCCCTTTGGGGCACCGGTGACAAGCTACGATTCTAGTACGCTCAACGAAAACGAATACGATTCTTACTATATGACGCATGGCGGCGCTGCAAAGGCACGGCACCGACGGCGACGCGCAGCTTGCCGTGTTCTCCCGCTACGCCGAGGTGCATTTCGTGCCCGACATATTCGGCGACATGGTCTTCAACGACGTCGCCTCCGACGTCATCCGGCAAAGCACGCTCACCGGCATGCAGGGTGACGCGTCCTACATTGTCAACAACAGCCACACGCTGCGCGCCGGCTTTGCCGTCAGCGGCGAGCAAACCAATGTCACCAACGTCTCGACCGTCATGCCCGGACGACGGTCGGCGCGGTCACTGGATCCGGCGTTCCCGATCACCGATCAAACCTCGCTGCTCGGCTGGAACATCGGCACTTACGTTCAGGACGAATGGCGTTTGACCAACCAGCTCACGTTGAACCTGGGGCTGCGGTTCGACCAACTGTATCAGTTCGTCGATGCCAACCAGCTCAGCCCGCGGGCAGCCTTGATCTATAAGCCGTTCGAGGGCACGACTTTCCATGCCGGCTATGCGCGGTATTTCACGCCGCCCTATCAGGCGCAGGCGACCCAATCCAACATCGCGCTGTTCGCCGGCACCACCAATCAGCCCGATATTCCAATCGCGGACCCGGTAAAGCCGGAACGCTCGCATTATTTCGACGCCGGCATCGATCAGACCATATTTCCCGGTCTCGATGTCGGGCTGGACGCGTATTACAAGATAGCGCGCGACATGCTGGACGACGGCCAGTTCGGCTCGGCCCTGGTGTTGACGCAGTTCAATTATGCACAGGGCTACAGCGAAGGCGGCGAATTCAAGCTCAAATACAAAAACGGCAACTTCAACGCCTATGCGAACTTCTCTTACAACATCACGCGGGCCAAGGACGTCGAGTCGAACCAGTACCTTATTGACGCAACCGATTACCAATATCTGCTCACCAATTATCACTACACCGACGACATGCAGCGCATGACGGGCTCGGCCGGCGTATCGTATCGCATCTACGACACGACGATGACCGCGGACTTGATCTACGGCAGCGGGCTGCGCACCGGCGATCTGGAAGACGACGGCGTCCCGCCCAATTCGCTGCACACCACGCCCTATGCGGTCGTCAATACCGGCATTGCCCACGATTTCAGATGGTCGTCCGACGCCAAGCCGCTGACCGTGCGGTTCGACGTCGTCAACCTGTTCGACCAGATCTACGAGCTTCGCACCGGGAGCGGCATCGGCGAATTCGCGCCGCAATACGGCGCGCGCCGCGGCTATTATGTCGGCCTGTCGCAGAAGTTATAGAGCCGGCCGCGGAACGTGCAGCCCCCGCTTCGCCGGCCGAGCGATCCAGCAGCATGGCGCGAACCGCCGCCAGCACGGCCTCGACCGCCGGACGGCGATAGGCCCATTTCGGGTCATGCAGCGGCGGCAGGACGACCATGGTGGCGTTGGCTTCGAAGAACAGAATATCGCCGCGACGCGTTCACAGCGAAATCGATGCCGCCGTAATCGAGCGCCAGCGCGGCGCGGATGCGCTCCAGCGCGGCCATGCCGCGCGGCCCGATTGTGCCCGCCATGTCGTCGAGGAAAGCTCTGTCCCTGGCGCGGTTGTCCGGTGAATCCGCCATGTCGGCGGTGAAATAATGCACCTTCCAGTCGCGCGAGATCGCCAGATGCAACGGATATAATTTCTGCCCGACAATCATGACGCGATATTTGCGGAATAGTCCTTCGCCATCACGCGCATCGAGCTCTTCGATAAGCCACACGTCGTCGCCCGGAATTTGCGCCACTGCCGCGCCGAGACTGTGCGGGCTGTCGACGCGGATGAAATGACGGCCGGTATGAAACCCCGGCGCGCGCAACAACAACGGAAAAGCAAATCCTTTTTCGGCGACAATCGCCGCGGACTGTGGGCCGGAAAGTCGCTGCAGCGGCAGCTTCGTCATGCGCGGGACGACGACATTGCGTACGCCGCGCAGCCGTTCGGCATTTGCCGCCCGCCCGGTTTTGAGCACCGCGCGCGGATGATTGATGACCGGCCGCCGCGTCCGCGCCAGCAGCGCGCACGCGGCCTCAAGACCCTCGCGGCATAAATCGGCATCGCCGATGCCGTTGAAGACGAGATCGTGCGGCGGCAGCGCCATCGCCGGGTCGGCATAATCCGTCACCAGGACGGTGGTCTTAAAACAGCGATCGTCGAGCAGCGCGCCGGTCGGGATATTGCCGCCCGCCGCCGAAACCAGAAGCAGGACCGCAATCGGCGGCCCGTCGCCGCGATAAGGCAGCGTCGTGACGGCGTGGTTCCTAAAACCCCTGTCGCGATGCGCTCGCGCGCCGGCCGCGTCGCCGAGCTCGGCCAACAGATTGCCCATGCCGCGATGCGCATGGATGTGATCGGGCTCGATCCCGAGCGCTATTTCGAAGTGCACCCGCGCTTGCGCGTGCTCGCCGAGCAGGAACAGCAAATTGGCGAGATTGACATGCCCGTTGGCATTGCGCGGGTGATGCCGCACCGCTTCGCCAAACAGCGACCGCGCCGCCTCGCGATAGCCGGCATTGAGAACGAGCGTGCCAAAATCGTTCAACGCGCCGAAATGGTCAGGCCTGCGCCGGATGAGATCGAGGTAATCGCGCTTGGCTTCCTCGAACAGGCCCTGCTCGCGAAACAGTCCGGCGCGTTCGTAGCGCGGCTCGATCGCCTCCGCGTCGCGCTCCAGCAGCGCGCGTCAGCTCGGCAATGCGCGAGCTTCGCGTGGCGAGTGGCGGAGGTTCGATCACGATGTCGGCCTTTGCCCTGGACGTCGCGAATCACCGGGAAATTAGAACAAAATTTACCATGACGGAGGACCATCCGAGGCGAACAAACCAAGGTTCCGTCATGGCAAATAGCGACAGCGTCGACCGGATCGTTCTGGGCGATCCGGCGCCGTGGTTTGGCGCGCCGCTTATTTCCGGCGATGGCGCCTTCAATCTTCAGGTCGCGGCCGGACGCTGGATCGTGTTGAGCTTTTTGGGCTCGCCGGCCGATCCGAAGGCCGATGAAGAACTGGCGAAGCTGCTGCGCGACGCGGCATTGTTCGACGAAGACCGCATCGTGTTCTGTGGCGTCTTCACCGCGGCGCCGCACGATCCGGCGCCCTATCGCGCGATGAGCACGCCGGCGATTTCGTTTCTCGCCGACTATGATGGCGCGATCAGCCGCGCCTACGGCGCCGCGGCGATGCCGCGCACCGTCGTGCTCGACCCGATGTTGCGGGCGGTCGCCGACATTCCCTGGGATCACGCCGCCGGTCACGCCGACACCGTGCGCAACGTGCTGCGCGGCCTGCCCGCGGTCGACGATTGCGCCGGCGTGCCGTTGACCGCGCCGGTGCTGATCGTGCCGCGGGTGCTGGATTTTGCGCTGTGCGACTTCCTCGTCGAGTTCTACGACAAGCTCGGCGGCAAGGAATCCGGCTTTCTGCTCGACAGCGCCGGCCAAACCGCGACCGTGGTCGATCACAAGCTCAAGCGCCGCAACGATCTTACCGTCGTGCATCCGGAGGTCCGCGAAGCGATCCGCAGTCAGATCGTGCGCCGCCTGGTTCCGGCGGTGGACCGGTTTTTCCAATTCGCGGCGACGCGGATGGATCGCTATATCGTCGCCTGCTACGACAGCGCGCTCGGCGGCCACTTCCACCGGCATCGCGACAACGTCAATGCCGGCGCGCAGCACCGCCGTTTCGCCGTCACCATCAATCTCAACAAGGAATACGACGGCTGCGATCTGGTTTTTCCCGAGTTCGGCCGCCGCGGCTACCGCGCGCCGCATGGCGGCGCCGTGGTGTTTTCCTGCGGCGCGCTGCATCAGGTCACGCCGGTGACGCGCGGGCGGCGTTACGCCTTTCTCGCCTTCCTCTATGGCGAAGCCGACGCGGCGCTGCGCGAGAAGAACAACGCCAAGATCGTGCAGAGCGAATTCCGCTATAGCGCGATGTCGGATCTGCTGTTCCCAGGATAAGAACGCGCACGCGCAACGCGCGAGCTAAGCAAGCGCCCGACCGAAAAGCGGACGGGAAGCAATTCCGACTTGTCATGGGTCGATTTCATGCTTATTATGGATTCGCATCTGGGGATGGAGTCCCCCTGTAACCGCCATTCTGGCTGATGACTCCTGCCGGGCGCTTGGCGTCGGTAGGAGTTTTGCTTTGCTCCCACTGCCCCAAAGCCGTCGTGTCTTTTTGTGTGGCCGTTCAAAGCGGGCGCAAGCGCGCGCCGTTGTGAGCGATCCGACTTTATGTGGGAGAATTGCGAATGACTCCGGTTTGGACCTTGTTCACATTGTGGGTGGGTCTCGCGCTGATCGCGGGCCTGTTGTCGGTATGGCTTAGGGTTTCCACCGCGCTCACCGAAATCTGCGTCGGCACGGCCGCGCAGCTCATTCTCGGTACCGCCTTTGGGGCGACGGTGCTCGGCAGCGACGAGGGCTGGATCAAATCTCTCGCCGGCATCGGCGCCATCCTGCTGACCTTTCTCGCCGGCGCCGAGCTCGATCCGGTGGTTTTCAAAAAAAGATGGAAAGAAGCGACCGCGCTCGGACTGGTCGGATTTTTCGCTCCGTTCTTCGGTTGCGCCGCGGCGGCGCACTACGTTCTCGGCTGGGATGTGATGCCGAGCTGGCTTGCCGGTGTTGCGCTGTCCACGACTTCGGTCGCGGTCGTTTATGCCGTGATGGTCGAATACGGGCTGAACAAGACCGAATACGGCAAGCTCGTTCTCGCGGCCTGTTTCATCAACGATCTCGGCACCGTGCTGGCGCTCGGTTTCATCTTCGCGCCATTTACGCTGCACACGCTGATCTTTGCCGTGATCGCGGTCGCGGTATTCGCGGCGCTGCCGTGGGCGGCGCCATGGTTCAACAAAAAATTCGGCAATCGGCCGTCGGAAATGGAAATCAAGTTCCTTCTGTTCTGCCTACTCGGCCTCGGCGCGCTGGCCGGCTGGGCCGACAGTGAGGCGGTGCTGCCGGCCTACATCATCGGCATGATGCTCGCGGGCAGCGTCGGCAAGGACCATGTTCTGGTTCGCCGCATGCGGGCGATGACCTTCGGCCTGCTGACGCCGTTCTATTTCATCCGCGCCGGCGCGTTCGTGTCGATTCCGGCGCTGATCGCCGCGCCGTTCGCCTTCTTCTTCATGCTCGGCGCCAAGATGGTGAGCAAGTTCTGCGGTGTATTTCCAGTGACCCGCATTTATAAAACGCCGAACCCGGAAGCGATGTACACCACGCTGTTGATGTCCACCGGGCTTACCTTCGGCACCATCTCTTCGCTGTTCGGGCTGTCGCACGGCATCATCACCCAGTCGCAATATTCGATCTTGGTCGCCGGCGTGATCGGTTCGGCGGTGATCCCGACTCTGATCGCCAATGCGTTCTACCTGCCGCATCATCTTTTGCCGAAGAAGAGCAGGAGGTGGCAAATCCTGAGCGAACCGACCGGCGCGGTGGATTTGCCCCAATCCGACTGAACGGCCCGATTGATCAAGAGCGATTGATATCGCAGGATGAAAGTCCTGGACGATAATGCGCGGACATAAGGCGCAGAGATAAAGGGAAACGCCGCCATGGATCTGGCAATGCAGGGCAAAAAGGCGATCGTTACCGGCGCCAGCGAGGGCATCGGCAAGGCCATCGCGCGGACGCTCGCCCGCGAAGGCGCCGACGTCGCGGTCTGCGCGCGGCGCAAGGAGCCGCTCGAAACCGCCGCCGCCGAGATCGCCAAGGAAACCGGCCGCAAGATTTTCGCCATCACCGCCGATCTGACCAAGCCCGCGGACGCGGAGAATTTCGTCAAGCAGGCGCATGCGGCGCTCGGCCGGATCGACATCCTGGTCAACAATGCCGGTTCGGCGCCGGGCGGCGTGCTCGAACATTTGACCGAAGACGATTGGGCGCAGGCGCTGCAGCTCAAATTCATGGGCTACGTGCGCTTGATGAAGCACGTGCTGCCGATCATGCAAAGACAGAAGAAGGGCCGCGTCGTCAACCTGATCGGCAATGACGGCGTCAAAGTTTCCTATTGGGAGATCGCGCCCGGTGCCGCCAACGCGGCGGGGCAGAATTTGACCAAATCGCTCGCCAGCCAATACGGCAAGCACAATATCAGCTTCGTCGCCGTCAATCCCGGCCCGGTGCGCACCGAGCGGTGGGCCGGTCTCGTCAAGGCGATGGCGCGCGACATGAAGCTGTCCTACGAGGACGCCGACAAGCTGGCGCCGGCCAGCATCCCGCTCGGCCGCATCGCCGAGAGCGACGAGGTCGCCAATCTCGTCGCCTATCTCGCCTCCGATCTCGCCTTCTTCGTCAACGGAACCATGATCGAGATCGACGGCGGCCAGGACAAGGTGCTGATGGACCGCATGCGCGATCGTTGAAACAAGGCTCGCAGCAAAACTCCGCCTGGCAGGCGGGGACCGGTGGACCTTCGGCAAATCAAAAGATGCCGCCCATCTGCCAATTGCTGCCGCAGCCACAGCGCGCCGATCAACAGCTTCGGATCTTCGATGCGTTGCGTGTCGACCATGTCGAACAGCTGTTCGACCGGAATGGCGCGGATTTCGACGTCTTCATCGCCGATGCCGCCGCCGGTGGCGACTTTGTCGGCATTGCCGACTTCGGCGTAAAACAGATAGATGCATTCCGAGGTGCCGCCGGGCGAGGCGAAGAATTTGGCGATCGGTTTTACCGCGTGGATTTCGTAACCGGTCTCCTCGAGCGCCTCGCGGATCGCGGTCGTCTGCGCGCTTTCATCGCGGTCGATCATTCCGGCGCTGGTTTCGGTGACCCAGCCGCGGTCGATTCCCTTGCCGAGCGTCGCCGCCCGGAACTGATTGACCGCAACGACGGATTTCGTGTCGATATTGTAGAGCATGATCCCCGCCGAATCGCCGCGCTCGAAAACCAGCCGGCGCTGCGGGGCGCTCATCGCGCCGTTATTCTGCATGTGCGAAACGACCAGCTCGTCGACTTTAAAGAAATCGTCGAGCAGGCGTTTTCGCCCGCGGATATCCACTGCGCGGGATCCAGCCATCGCATCCTCCCCGGTCAACCGGCCATGCCGTCAGACTACCGCCGCTTTCTTACCAATTTCGATTCAATTTGAAGGAATGTTTGGTTTCATTGTAACGGATCGCCGCCGTCAATTTTAGAAAATTTGAACGACATTGCTCCCGATCGGGAACCGGCGTTGTGCATGCGCCCCCTTACCCGACGCGAGAGCAAGATGAACGATTTTCTGGCGACATGGCTTGAAGCGGTACGTTTCACCTGCGAAGCGCAAAGTGTGATTTCGGCCCGGCTGATGTTGTTCGCATCCGGCGCGCCGAACGCGGCGGAAGAAGCCACCCGCATGATCGCGGAAAAGATCGCCGCCTTCGCTGAAGGCGGCATCGCCGCAGAACGGGCGCTGGCCGACGGGCTTGGCATTTACGTCGCCGCCGAGCGGGCCTATTCGCCGCTGCAACGCGACGTGCACGCCAATTGCGGGCGACTGCTGCAAGCCTATCACTAAAACGAATGAGGACGGGCGCCTAGAACCCGTCCTCAGACGGATCGGCTCATCGACATGAACCGGGAGACAACGGCCACGCCGTCGGGCCGAACACTACTCAAAGCATGATCCCGAAAAGTGGTCTTCCGGTTTTCGGATAAGATCATGCTCCAATGTCATTTCACGCACTGCCTAAGGGCAGCGCCACGAACCGCGTACCGTCGCTCATTTTCACGCGCATCAGCACGTCGTGCTTGCCCTGGGCCTTGGCGTCTTTGAGCGCGTCGCGCACGTCGCCCGCATTGGCGACGGCCTTGCCGCCGACGTCGAGGATGACGTTGCCGGTCTCAAAGCCCTGCTTCGGCCGCCGGGCCGTCCGGATCGACCGCGGTGACCACGACGCCCTGACTGCCGGCGCCGGAGACTTCGCTCGCCGGCGCCACTTGCAGGCCGAGATGCGGCACGCCGCTTGTCGGCCGCGCGTTGCCGGTATCGGCGCTCGCGACCTGCTGGTCGTTCGGCATTTGCGCCAGCGTCAGCGACACCGTCTTCGCTTCGCCCTGGCGGATGATGTCGAGCTTGACCGTAGCGTCCGGCGCCATCGTGCCGATGGTGCGGGCGAGATCGCGGGCGTCCTTCACCGGCGTGCCGTTGACCGCGGTGATGACGTCGCCGGACTCGATGCCGGCCTTGGCCGCGGGGCTGTCGCTCTGCGGGCATCGACCATCGCGCCTTCGGCCTTCTTCAAGCCCAGACTGTCGGCGATGCCGGCGGTGACCGGCTGGATCTGCACGCCGAGCCAGCCGCGGGTGACGTGGCCGGTTTTCTCGAGCTGCGCCACGACGAGCTTTGCGGTATCGGCCGGAATGTCGAAGCCGATGCCGACCGAACCGCCGGACGGCGAATAGATCGCGGTGTTGACGCCGATCACGTTGCCGTCGACGTCGAACGCCGGTCCGCCGGAATTGCCCTTGTTGATCGGCGCATCGATCTGGACGTAGTCGTCATAGGGCCCGGCGCCGATGTCGCGGCCGCGGGCCGAAACGATGCCAGCCGTCACCGTGCCGCCGAGCCCGAACGGATTGCCGACGGCGACCACCCAGTCGCCGACTTTCGGCGATTGATCGGCGAATTTCACGTAGGGAAAGTCGTTCTTGCCGTCGACCTTGATCACGGCGAGATCGGTCTTCGGATCGGTGCCGACCACCTTGGCCGTGTAGATCGTGCCGTCGTCGGTCGTCACCTGGACGGATTTGGCGTGATCGACGACGTGATTGTTGGTCACCGCATAGCCGTCCGGCGAGATGAAGAAGCCGGAGCCTTCGCCGACGATCGTCTCACGGCGCGGTTGGCGCTGCGGCGCGCTTGGCCGAGTTGGCCTGCTGGCCGAACTGCTGGAAGAATTTGTCGAGCGGCGAACCCGGCTGCGCCGGAATCTGCTGCTGGTCGTCGTTGCGTCGTCCCTGACCGAATTCCTGCATCATCGCGGGCTCTGCGGAGGCGGGAATCTTCACGCGTACCGAGATCACCGCGGGCTTCACTTTGGTGACGAGGTCGGCGAAGCCGACCGGATGCTGCAGTGTCGCATCGGCGGCGCTCGCGGCCGGCGTGCCGAAAGCGGACGGCCAGTAGCCGCTCGGACCGGCGAGCAGCAGCGCCGCGCCAATGCCCGCGACGGACGCCAAAAGCGCAATACGGCGGGCCGTGAGTACTCGTGGCTTCTGCGGGGGATTGCTTTGCGTCATGACTGATCTCCATCGATGGGTGAGGCCCGGGCCTCTGCGGAGCGGGCGCTTGGGGATACATTTGATTATTCCGGGTTACAACGACCTGGAGGCGAGATTAATTCGAGGACATCTTTGCTGCCGCCGCCGGCGCGCGCAGAGCGGAAGCGATCGCGACGAGCGCGTTTTCGCGGTTTTCGCGCGGACTTATTCCGCCGGCGTCGCCGCGCCATAATCTCGTCAGACCCCGTAAGCGCCGGCGCGAGCGCCGGGTAGCGGCTGAGCGCGAACAGGAATGCCGCCACGATCGCATAGGCGACCGCCACCGTCGGCGTCACCGCGATGCCGACCGCTTGTCCGTGCATGAAGCCGAAGAACGTCAGCACGGCGCCGGCCAGCGCGAACGCCGCAGCGTTGACGAATTTCTTGTCGATGACGAAGGCGCCGATGGCTGCCAGCACCAGCCCGGTCAGAATGGCGCCGCCGCCGAGCGTCTCGAGGCCCGGATAAAGCACGCCGACGTTGAAGAGCTTGTCGTAGCCGAGCGCGGCGGCGGTTACGCCGGCAACGCCGAGCGCACCGTCCATCAACGTCTTGCACCAGCCCGCGAGATGCGGCGTCAGCGCCAGCACGATCGCAGGTGCGTGTCCTTTCGGCGTGGTCTGGAACGCCTGCGCGCCGATCAGCATGCCGATATAAAGCAGGATCGGCGAGATCGCGACCACCGGCACCAGCGCCAGCAGCAGCGAGATGATGCCGAACCACGACAGCACGATCACCATGATGCCGGTCGCGGCCGAATAGCCGATGCGGCCGCCCATGCCCTTCCAGCCCGGATGGCCGATATAGACCGCGTTGATGAACGGGTTGCCCATCAGGCAGCCGATCAGGCTGACGATGCCGTCGGCGGTGAGCACGCGGGTCGTCGGATACGGGTCGCCGGCGGCTTCCGCGCTCTCGACATTGTCCATCGCCTCGACCAGGTCGTAGATGCCGAACGGAATCGCGGTGACCAGGATGACGCCGAGATAGTGGAAGCCCGAGAACACGTGACCGACGGCGGGTATCGGCACGTTGAAGCCGAAATTCGTAAACGCGTCGCCGACGCCTTTGACGCTCAGCCCGCCGTAATTGAGACCGACCAGGTTCGAGCCCCAGGCGATGATCATGCCGACCGCGATGGCGACCAAGCCGGCGGGTATGCCCTTCGGATATTTAAAGCCGCCGAGCCAGTTCACCAGGATGATGGCAAAGCAGGTGAGCCCGATCACCGGCGTCTGGTAGATTTCCAGCGCCGGACGCATCGAGATGAAGGTGATCGACACGCCGGCCAGCGTGCCGAGCAGCGCGGCGCGCGGCGTGATCTTGCGGATGATCGGCGCGATGAAGCCGCCGATCATCAGGATGAAGCTCTGGAAGAACACCCAGACCAGTCCCGCTTCCCAACCCTGGATCGGATCGTTGGTCTTCAGCGCGATCGGCAGCATGATCACGAAAGTGACGATGAACATGTGCGGCACGCTGACGCCCGATGGCAGCGCGCACACGTCGTTGCGGCCGGTTCGCTTCGCCAGCCGATAGGCGAGATAAGCGTAATACAACGTCGACAGGCACATCATCATGCCGAGCGCCGGCAGAATGCGGCCGAACACCAGCAAGTCCGGCATTTTCAGCACGAACCGCAACAGGCCGGTGAGCACCAGCATGTTGACGAGAATGTTGGTGCCGAAGCCGAAAAACGCATTCCAGTCGCCGGTGGTCCACAATTTTGGACGATACGGCATTGCGGATGTCGCGGCGGTCATCGCACGCTCCTGTTAGTGGCCGTTTTTGTCCCGAATTGCGCCGGCGCGCGATCGGCGACCGCCGCGAGCGCTTCGACCAGCGGCGCCGAAGCGGCGACCGAGCCAAAAATGCCGCCCTGCGCCTTGATCATGGCGAGGCCGGCGTCGTGGAATTCCGGGAAATAAGAGGCGCAGCAGTCGGCCAGCACGATGCAGCGGAAGCCGCGGTCGTTGGCCTCACGCACCGTCGTGTTCACGCACACCTCCGTGGTCACGCCGGCGACGAACAGCGTGTCGATGCCGCGATTGCGCAGCATGAGTTCGAGGTCGGTCTGGTAGAACGCGCCCTTGCCGGGCTTGTCGATCACCGGCTCGCTCTTGAGCGGATAGAGTTCCGGGATGATGTCGTGACCCGGTTCGCCGCGAACGAGGATGCGGCCCATCGGGCCGCGGGCGCCGATGCGGGTCGCGGGATCGCCGCGCTCGACTTTGTGCGGCGGCGCATCGGACAGATCGGGCCGATGACCCTCGCGGGTGTGGATGACCAGAAAGCCGAGACGCCGCGCCGCGGCGAGCATCGCCCGGCATGGCGCGACCGCCGCCCGCAAGTGCGAAACGTCGTTGCCCAGCGCTTCGCCAAAGCCGCCCGGTTCGAGAAAATCGCGCTGCATGTCGATGATGACGAAAGCGGCAGCGTCGAGATCGACGACCAGCGTTGACGGTTCGGCCTGGACTGTTACGCGTGGCATCCCGATCTCCTGCCTCGCAACGACAAAAAATGTGCAAGATCGGGGCCAGAGCGGCAGGAAAGCTGCCGGTCGGCCGTCGGCAATGCCTACGCGGCGGGCTGCTCTGACGATACCGGGCCGCCAGCGCAATCACTGCCTAATAAATGTGCGGCCTCTGCCCTGGCTGCCGGTCGGCCACCGCGCAGCTGGCGCAACCAGCGCGACACAGCCGGGAAATCAATCACTTACGCTGCGGCAATGGCGGCATAGCGGGTGGCACGCGGCTTGCGGAAGGAGAACCAAGCCACAAAGCGCCACAGCCTGGGAGGCTTTCAAATGAAGCGCCGAGACTTCCTCAAATCCGCAACCGCACTGACTGCCGCCGCCGCCCTTCCGGCGCCGGCCGTCTGGTCGCCCGCCAAGGCGCAAGCCCGCAACGAGACGCTGCTGCTTGTCACCGAGAACGGACCGAACAACCTCGACATTCACGGCGTCGGCACCAACCGGCCCGGCTACGAAGCGTCGTGGAATTGCTACGACCGGCTGATCACGCACGGCAAGAAAACGCTTGCCGACGGCTCATTGTCCTACGACCGCGACAATTTCACGCCCGAGCTCGCCGAAGACATGAACGTCGGCGACATGTCGGTCACCTTCAAGCTGAAGAAGAACGCCAAATTCCAGGACGGCACGCCGGTGACCGCAAAGGACGTCAAATGGTCGTTCGACCGCGCGGTGAGCGTCGGCGGCTTTCCGACCGTGCAGATGAAGGTCGGCTCGCTCGTCAACAAGGATCAGTTCGTCGTCGTCGACGATGCGACCTTCCGCGTCGATTTCGTCAAGAAGGACCGGCTCACCGTTCCCGATCTCGCGGTGATCGTGCCCGGCATCTACAATTCCGAGCTGGTGAAGAAGAACGTCACCGATCAGGATCCCTGGGGGCTGGAATATACCAAGCTCAACACCGCCGGCTCAGGCGCCTTCAAGGTGACGAGCTGGAAGCCCGGCGTCGAAGTCGTCTACGAGCGCAACGACGACTGGGTCGGCGGCAAGCTGCCCGAGCTGAAGAAGGTCATCTGGCGCACCATCCCGTCGGGCGGCAACCGCCGCGCCTTGATGGAGCGTGGCGACGCCGACATCTCTTTCGATTTGCCTCCCAAGGACTTCACCGAGATGAAGCAGGAAGGCAAGCTGAAGATGATCTCCAATGCGATCGGCAACGGCATTTACAGCATCGAAATGAACGTGGTGAACCCGCCGTTCAATAACGACAAGATCCGTCAAGCCGTCGCCTGTGCGATCCCATACAAGGACATCGTCAATTCAGCGATGTTCGGCAATTGCAATCCGATGTTCGGCGGTCCTTCGAACGCCGTTTCGACCATCGCTTGGCCGCAACCCACCGGCTATAGCACCGACATCGACAAGGCCAAGGCGCTGATGGCCGCGGCCGGCGCCGGCCCGATCGATACCACGATCTCATTCGACCTTGGCGACGCGGTAAAATGCGAGCCGATTGCCGAACTGCTGCAGGAGAGTCTCGGCCATATCGGCATCACCACCACCATCAACAAAGTGCCCGGCTCCAACTGGCGCAGCGAAATGGCGAAGAAGACGATGCCGCTGATGGTGAACTTCTTCTCGGGCTGGCTCGATTACCCGGAATACTTCTTCCTGTGGTGCTATTCCGGCCAGAACGCGATCTTCAACACGCCGAGCTACGTCAACCCCAACATGGATGCGCTCATCAACGGCGCGCGCGATGCCGCCGCCGTCGGCGACAACGCCAAATACGCGACCGACGTGGAGGGCTTTATTTCCATGGCCTATAACGACGTGCCGCGCGTCCCGCTGTTTCAGCCGTACCTGAACGTGGCGACCCAGACCAATATTTCCGGCTACTGCTACTGGTTCCACCGTCAGGTCGACTACCGCTCGATCGTAAAGACCTGACGGTTTGCCTCTCCCCGGCGCGCGGGGAGAGGCGGAGAAGCGGCAGATGCTGGTCAGTTTCGTCAAACGCCTCATCACCGTGATTCCGACGCTGGTCGGCGTCATCGTCGTGACGTTCCTGCTCACCCGCGTGCTGCCCGGCGACCCGGCGGTGTATTTCGCCGGCCCCGCCGCGACGCCGCAATCGATTGCCGATATCCGCAAAACGCTCGGTCTCGACCAACCGCTGCCCAAGCAGTTTCTGCACTATGTCGACGACCTCGGCCACGGCAATCTCGGCAATTCGCTCGCCACCGGCCGGCCGGTGATGAGCGAAATCGCGTCGCGGCTGCCGGCTTCGGCCGAGCTGACGCTGTTCGGCCTGATCATTTCCATCGCGATCGCCATCCCGCTCGGTATTCTGGCGGCGGTCAAACAGGGATCGTGGATCGACCATACCTGCCGCGTGGTGGCGACCGCCGGCGTGTCTCTGCCGGTATTCTTCACCGGCCTGCTCCTCGTTTACGTGTTCTACTTCCGGCTCGGCTGGGCGCCAGCGCCGATCGGCCGGCTCGACGTGTTCTTCGACCCACCGCCGCAGGTGACCGGCTTCTACCTGATCGACAGCCTGATCGCGCGCGAGCCCGATATTTTCATGGCCAGCCTCAAGCAGCTCATTCTGCCGGCGCTGACGCTCGCCATCTTCTCGGTGGCGCCGATCGCGCGCATGACGCGCGCCTCGATGCTCGCGGTGCTGTCGTCGGATTTCGTGCGCACCGCGCGCGCCAGCGGACTGTCCGCCTACACCGTGATCATCACCTATGCATTCCGCAACGCGATGCTGCCGGTCATCACCACGCTCGGCATGGTGTTCTCGTTCCTGCTCGGCGCCAACGTGCTGGTCGAGAAGGTGTTCGCCTGGCCCGGCATCGGCTCGTTTGCGGTCGAGGCGCTGATCGCGTCGGACTTCGCGCCGGTGCAGGGCTTCGTGCTCACCATGGCGATCATGTATGTGGCGCTCAATCTGGTGATCGACATCCTCTACGGCGTCGTCGATCCGCGCGTGAGGCTCGAAGCATGACCGACATCGCCACGCTCCCCGCCGGCGAGCGGCCTTGCCGCGCTGATTCGGCATGCGCGCTACGTCATCGCCGAAAATCCGGTCACCGGGCTCGCCTTCGGCCTGTTCGTGCTGATCCTGATCGCGGCGTTGGTCGGGCCGTGGATCGTGCCATACGATCCGCTGGCCAGCGCGGCGACAGCGACGCTCAAGCCGCCGTCGATCGAACACTGGTTCGGCACCGACCAGCTCGGCCGCGACATTTTCAGCCGCGTCGTGGTGGCGACGCGGCTCGATTTCACCATCGCGATCGCCTCGGTCGCGCTGGTGTTTCTGATGGGCGGCCTGGCCGGCGTCGCCGCCGGATATTTCGGCGGCTGGACCGACCGCATCGTCAGCCGCATCGCCGACACCATCATGGCGTTTCCGCTGTTCGTGCTCGCCATGGGCATCGTCGCCGCGCTGGGCAACACGGTGCAGAACATCGTGCTGGCGACCGCGATCATCAACTTTCCGCTCTATGCGCGCATCGCCCGCGCCGAGGCCAACGTGCGGCGCGACGCCGGTTTCGTCGAAGCGGCGCGGCTTTCCGGCAACAGCGAATGGCGCATCCTGACCTTTCAGATCCTGCCCAATGTGTTTCCGATCCTGGTGGTGCAGATGTCGCTGACCATGGGCTACGCCATCCTCAACGCCGCCGGCCTGTCGTTCATCGGGCTCGGCGTGCGGCCGCCGACGCCGGAATGGGGCATCATGGTCGCCGAAGGCGCCGCCAATATCATTTCCGGCGAATGGTGGATCGCGTTCTTTCCCGGCGCCGCTCTGATGGTGGCGGTGTTCTGCTTCAATCTGCTCGGCGACGGTCTGCGCGACATGGTCGATCCGCGGAGGCGCACATGACGCCGGTCCCCGCGCTTTCGCGTCGAAGGCTTGCGTCGAATTCCGCACCCGCTCGGGCATCGTGCGCGCGCTCGACAATGTCAGCTTCGCCGTCGACAAGGGCGAGACCATCGCGCTCGTCGGCGAGTCGGGCTCGGGCAAATCGGTCACCGCCTATGCGGTGATGGGCATTCTCGATCCGGCCGGCCGCGTCACCGCCGGCCGCGCCATGCTCGGCGGTCTCGATCTGCTCGCGGCCAGCCCGGGCGGCTCGCGCAAGTGCGCGGCCGCGAAATCGCGATGATCTTCCAGAACCCGCGCACCGCGCTCAACCCGATCCGCACGGTCGGCCGCCAGATCGCCGACGTGCTGATCCGCCACGGCAACGTGCCGCGCCGCGACGCGCCGGCGCAGGCGGTCGAAATGCTGCGCGCGGTCGGCATCACCGATCCGGCGCGGCGCGCCAAAGCCTATCCGTTCGAAATGTCCGGCGGCATGTGCCAGCGCGTCATGATCGCCATCGCGCTCGCGGCCAAGCCGTCGCTGCTGATCGCCGACGAGCCGACCACCGGCCTCGACGTCACCACGCAGGCGGTGATCATGGATCTGGTCAACGATCTCGCCACGCAAGATGGGCATGGCGACGATCTTCATCACCCACGATCTCGCGCTCGCCGGCCAGCGCTCCGCGCGCATCGTCGTCATGCATGCCGGCCACGTGGTCGAGAATGCGCCGACCGCGGAGCTGTTCGCCCATCCGCGCCATCCCTATACGGCCGAGCTGATCGCCGCGACGCCGGATTCGGCGCAAAGCCTCGACGAGCTCGCCTCGATACCCGGCTCGCTGCCCGATCTGCGCCGCACCGACCTGCCGCCGTGCCGCTATTCCGAGCGCTGCCCGCGCAAGATCGCCGCCTGCGCGCAGCCGCTGCCGCAACCGGCGCCGGGGACGACGCACTTCGTCGCCTGCTGGAATCCGCTAGCTGCCGAAGCCGTCAGCGCGCCGAAAGTGAGCGCCGCATGACCACGCTGCTCGACGTCGCCGAAGTCTCAAAAGTGTTTCCGGTCGGCGGCGGGCCCGGCCCCTGGCGCGGCTCAAGCGGCGCTTTTCCGGCGGGCCGAGAAATTGCCGAAGGTCTATGCCGTCGACGACGTGAGCTTCGTCATCGACAAGGGCGAGACCGTCGGCCTGGTCGGCGAATCCGGCTGCGGCAAGTCGACCTTGGTGCGCGCGCTCACCCGCCTGATCGACGTCAGCGACGGCAGCGTCAAGCTCGGCACCCGCGAATTGTCGCTCAAGCCGGCGCGCGTCTTCGCCCGCGATCGCGATCGCGCCCGCATTCAGATGGTGTTCCAGGACGCCGGCGAAAGCGTCAATCCGCGCTTCACCGGCTTCGACGCCATCGCCGATCCGCTGCGCCGGCTGCGCAAATTGCGCGGCAAGGCGCTCACCGAACGCGTCGAGACCGTGGCGAGCCAATGCGGGCTGCCGCTGCAACTGCTGACACGCTTTCCGCATCAGCTTTCCGGCGGCCAGCGCGCCCGCGTCGGCATTGCCCGCGCCATTGCGGTCGAGCCCGAGCTTCTGGTGCTCGACGAGCCGACCGCGGCGCTCGACGTTTCGGTTCAGGTCGTCATCCTTCAGCTCCTGCAGCGGCTGAAGAAAGAGTTCGGCATGAGCTATCTGTTCGTCTCGCACGATCTGTCCGTGGTGCGGCTGCTGTGCGACCGCGTGCTGGTGATGTATCTCGGCAAGATCGTGGAATCCGGGCCCGCCGCCGAAGTGTTCGAGCATCCGCTGCATCCCTACACCCAGGCGCTGGTCGCCGCGGTGCCGCGCTTGCATGACGAGCCGACGAGCGGCTGCGGCTTTCCGGCGAGCCGCGCAGCCCGATCGATCCCGATCCGAATGTGTGCCGCTTCTACGGCCGCTGCCCGCGCGGCACCGATGTCTGCAAGACTACGATGCCGGCGCTGCGCAGCTTCGGCGCCGCGTCAGGTCGCCTGCCATTTTGCCGAGGAATTTTTGCCGCAGCAAAAATCGGCTCATGAAACGCAAAGTCGCCCGAAGCAAAGCCGGTCCGCCGGAGAAGACAAGCGAAGGCGCCGATCGAAGCGCAAGACCCCGTCGACGAGATGGTCACCGCGAGCGCGCAGGCGCTCGGGCTTGCGCTCGATCCGGCCTGGCAGCCCGGCGTGACGTTCAATCTGCAACTGATCCTGCGCCATGCGGCGCTGGTCGACGAATTCCCACTGCCCGACGATGTCGAACCCGCGCCGGTGTTCCGTTCGCGCCTGAAGTGCCTCATGCTTGATACGCCCGCGACCGATTTCGATTTCAGCACGGCCGCCGATATCGCCGCCGCGGTGACGTCCGGCCGCGCGCGCGCGGTCATGTCGTCGAGGCGGCGCTCGCGCGCATTCGCGAGCGCGATCCGGTGCTCAACTCCTTCACCGCGGTCACCGAGCAGCGCGCGCTGCTGCGCGCGGAAGCGATCGATGACGCGCGCGAACGGGGCGAAGCCGTCGGGCCGCTGGCCGGCGTGCCGTTCGCGGTCAAAAACCTGTTTGACGTCGCCGGCCTGCCGACGCTCGCCGGCTCGAAGATCAACCGCGACAATCCGCCGGCGGCCCGCGACGCCGCCTTGATCGAACGGCTCGAAGCCGCCGGCGCCATTCTCGTCGGCGCGCTCAACATGGGCGAATACGCCTACGATTTCACCGGCGAGAACGTTCACGACGGCGCCTCGCGCAATCCGCACGATCACGACCGCATGACCGGCGGCTCGTCCGGCGGCTCGGCGCGGCGGTCGGCGGCGGGCTCGTGCCGCTCGCGCTCGGCTCCGACACCAACGGCTCGATCCGGGTGCCGTCGTCGCTGTGCGGCATTTTCGGCCTGAAGCCGACCTACGGCCGGCTCACCCGCGCGCGCACCTTTCCGTTTGTCGCGAGCCTCGATCATTTGGGCCCGTTCGCGCGCACCGCCCGCGATCTGGCGCTCGCCTATGACGCCATGCAGGGCTTCGATCCCGACGATCCGGTCTGCGCCGATGCCCCCGTCGAGCCGGTTACGCCGCTGCTCGACCGTGGCGCCGAGGGCCTGCGCGTCGCCGTCGCCGTCGGCTATTTCAAATGCAAGAGCGGCGAAGCCTGCTACGCCATCGACCGCGTCGCCGCGGCGCTCGGCGCCAATCGCGACATCGAAATTCCGCAGGCCGAACGCGCGCGTTCGGCGGCTTTCATCATCACCGCGACCGAGGGCGCGAGCCTGCATCTGCACCGGCTGCGCAGGCGCGCCCGCGATTTCGATCCCGCCGTGCGCGATCGGCTGATGGCGGGCGCCATGGCGCCGGCGTCGTTGATCGTCAAGGCGCAAAAATTCCGCCGCTGGTATCGCCAGCAGGTTTTGCAACTGTTCGAGGAGGTCGACGCCATCCTGGCGCCGGCGACGCCCTGCACGGCGCCGCTGATCGGCCAGCAGACTTTCATGCATGGCGACGTCGAACTGCCGGTGCGCGCCAATCTCGGGATTTATACCCAGCCGATTTCCTTCATCGGCCTGCCGGTGGTCGCCGTGCCGGTGCCGTTGAACCCGCTGCCGATCGCGGTCCAGATCATCGCCGCGCCGTGGCGCGAGGACGTGGCGCTGCGGCTTGCGCACGCGCTCGAATCAAAGGGCGTGGTCGCGGCGCCGCGGCCGCAACTTTAACCTTCCCCTGCAGGGGGAGGTAAAGGGAGAAAACCCCATGGAGCTCGACCTGCCGGAGGTCGTCGCCGAAGTCAAAATCGCGTTCGAGCGCTACGAGAAGGCGCTGGTGTCGAACGACGTCGCGACCCTGGACGCGCTGTTCCACGACGATGCGCGCACCATCCGCTACGGCGGCGCGGAGAACCTTTACGGCTATGCGGAGATAATATCCTTTCGCGCCGCGCGCTCGCCGGCGGGACTGGCGCGCACTTTGTCGAAAACCGTCATCAGCACCTTTGGGCGCGACTTCGCCGTCGCTTCGACGTTGTTCCATCGGCCCGCGACCCCCGGCAAAGTCGGCCGCCAGATGCAGACCTGGGTACGCTTTCCGCAAGGCTGGCGCGTCGTCGCCGCGCATGTCAGCGTGATCGACGCGTGATGGAATCATAATCGCGGTTTTTGCAAACCGGCTCGACCTGTGATTATGATTCCGGGTTCGCGCTACGCGCGCCCCGGAATGACGAATGCAAGACATGCCGTACAGGCGCATTCTTCTGGTCGTCTGCGTGCTGCTCGCCGCGACGGCCGGAGCGCGCGCGGACGGTCCTTTTGTCCTGCAGCCCTTGCGCGTTCCGCTGGCGGGCGATTTGGGCACGCTCGAAGCCTTGTTCGTCCGGCCGAGCGAACCGGGCCGCTATCCGCTGGCGCTGATCGCGCATGGCTCGCCGCGCTCGCCGGCCGAACGCCCCGCCATGACGCCGCTGGCGCTGCTGCCGCAGGCGCTTGAATTCGCCCGGCGCGGCTGGGCGGTGGTGATCGTGATGCGCCGCGGCTATGGCGGCTCCGACGGCGGCTGGGCCGAAACCTACGGCGGCTGCGCCAATGCCGGTTATGCCGACGCCGGGTATGCCGGCGCCGACGACCTCAAGACGACGCTCGAATTCGTCTCGCATCGGCCTGACGTCGATCCGACCCGCATGATCGCCGTCGGCGTATCCGCGGGCGGCTTCGCCACCGTGGCGCTCACCGCCGATCCGCCTGCAGGTCTGGTCGCCGCCATCAGCTTCGCCGGCGGCCGCGGCTCGTTGTCGGATAATAATGTGTGCCGGCCGGACCGGCTGATCGACGCCTTTCGCGCCTTCGGCAAGCGCTCGCGCGTGCCGATGCTGTGGGTCTATGCCGCCAACGATCATTTCTTCGGACCGGATTTGGCGCAAGCGCTCGACGCGGCGTTCACCGGCGCCGGCGGCCACGTCGATTTCGTCGCCGCGCCCGCGTTCGGCAGCGACGGCCATGGCCTGTTTTCGCCGGCCGGCATTCCGGTGTGGACGCCCTATGTCGAACAATTCTTGCAGCAGCAAAACCTGACAATGCGCACCGAGCCGTTGCCGCTGCCGCTCCCGGCGATCGCCGCACCGACGGTGCTGGGCCCCAACGGCCAGAAAGCCTTTGCGACGTTTCTGATCGACGCGCCGCACAAAGCGTTCGCGCTGGCGGCCGACGGCTCCTTCGGCTGGAAGAGCGGCATGCGAAGTGTCGAAGCGGCGCGCGCCGGCGCGCTCAAGTTCTGTCAGCAGAGCGCAACGATTGCAGCGTGATGTTTGTCGACGATGCGGCGGCGGACATTAACAGGACGCCACAAACTCGCCAGCCGCCGAAGCTGGAAATATCGCGGGCGCCGGCTGTCGCCTCGGCCTCGACCAGAAAACCTTTGACGGCGCGGCCGTCGTCAGCTCCAGCGTGCCGATCGACAGCGGCGGCGGCACCGCGCCGACGAAGCGGCCGAACGCGGCATCCGGCAACGCCCAGACTTCGACCTCGATGGCCGCGCCGGCGCCGTTCTTCACGCGCAGCAAACCGGGTTTCGGCGGCTGCGTGCCAGCGAGCGCATAGAGCCGGTAATGCGGCGCGGTTTTGGCGCGACCGAGGAGCCGCGCCCCGAACGAACGCAATTCGCCATTGAGCGGCATGCCGGACAGATGCGCGCCGACCACGGCGAGCGCGATTTCGCCCTCCCCGGCATCGCCGAAAGTTTTCGCAGCGGCGGCTGCGCAGCTTTGAGCGCGCCGAGCGGCAGGCCGGTACGAATGGTGAAATTGCCGGCCGAGCGACGCCAGCATCGCATCTTCGCCGCCGGGTGCGAGCAGCGTGATGCCGAACGGCATGCCGTCGCTCCGCATCGACGCCGGCACAGCAAGCCCGCACAGGTCGAGCAGATTGACGAAATTGGTGTAGGTGCCGAGCTTGCTGTTGAGCGCAATCGGATCGGCCAACACTTCCGCGACCGTGTAGATCGTCGGCGCGGTCGGCAGCACCAGCGCGTCGATGGCGGCGAAGGTGCGGTCGCGCGCGCGGCGCAATTCCGCCAGCTTGTAGAACGCCGCGAACGCATCGGCCGCCGTTACCGTCGCGCCGGCGGCGATGATCTGGCGCGTCACCGGATGAATGGCGTCCGGCGACGACGCGAGCAGGTCTTTGACGGTGAGATAGCGCTCGGCCAGCCACGGTCCCTCGTAAAGCAGCTTGGCCGTGGCAAAAAACGGCGCCATATCGACCTCGACGATATGGCGCCGAGCTCGGCCCAGCGTTTGAGCGCGGCGTCGTAAGCGGCGGCGGCAAGCTTGTCGCCGAAGAACAGCCGCTGCGCGGCGAGCGGCACGCCGAGTTTGACGCCCGCCGGCATCGGCCCGACGGCGTGCAACGGGCGCGGGCGCGAAAAAGGATCGGCGTCGTCCGGTCCGGCGATGACTTTTAGCATCGTCACCGCGTCGTCGACGGTCAGCGCGAACACCGAAACACAGTCGAGCGTGCGGCAGGCCGGCACCACGCCCGCGGTCGAGACCAGGCCGAGGCTCGGCTTGAGCCCCACGATATTGGCGAAGGCCGCCGGCACCCGGCCCGATCCGGCGGTATCGGTGCCGAGCGCCAGCGGCGCGATGCCGGCGCCGACCGCAAGCGCAGAGCCGGTGCTCGATCCGCCGGGAATGAGTTTTTCGTCGAACAGATTGCGCGCGATGCCGTAAGGCGTGCGGGTGCCGACCAGCCCGGTCGCGAACTGGTCGAGATTGGTCTTGCCGAGAATGAGCGCGCCGGCGGCGCGCAGCCGCGCCACCGCGGTTGCGTCTTGCTTCGGCTGATAGAGAAAAGCCGGACAGGCGGCGGTGGTCGGCAGGCCGCCAACGTCGATATTGTCCTTCACCGTCACCGGAATGCCGTAGAGCGGCAGCGCCTTATCGCCGCCGCGCGCAAGCGCCTTTGCTTCCGCGGCGACGTCTTCTTCGTCACGCAACGTGATGAACATCGCCGGATCGTTGTGGGCGCGGATGCGCGCAAAACTGCGCGCGACGATGTCCGCTGGCGTCGCGGCGCCGGTTCGATAGGCGTCGAGAATTTCGGCGACCGTCTCGGTCACTTCGCTGCCACTTTCACTTCACCGGCGCGGCGTCGGGAATGAAGCGATGGCCGAACACCGGCTCCTTGTGCGGCGTCGGCGGCAATTCCCAGGCGCCGGTCGAGGGCGGCCGCACCTCGGCGTCGACATGCACGTCGAGCAGGAACGGCTTGTTGGCCTTGATCGCGTGATCGAGCGCGCCGCGGAAATCCTGCGATTTGGTCACGGTCAGCGCATCGACGCCGGCCGCCCTCGCCCAGGCGGCGAAATCCGGATTGAACGGCTTCTTGTTGTCGCCCTGATGGAACATGGTGCCGTATTCGCGGCCGCCGAACATGCCGAGCTGAATGTCGCGGATCGACACCCAGCCGAAATTATTCCAGATCACCCACACCACCGGAATGTTGTATTCGACCGCGGTGCACAGCACGTGCGGCACCATGGTGAAGCAGCCGTCGCCGGTGACCGCGACCACCGGCCGGTCCGGCGCCGCAAGCTTGGCGCCGAGCGCGCCGGCGGCGCCGAAACCCATGCCGGAAAAGCCCCAGGAATTGAGCATGGATCTGCGGTTTGCGCGCATTCCAGAACTGCATGTACCAGTTATGGCTGACGCCGACGTCGCAGCAGATGATGCCGTCGGGCGGCAGCACCGCCTGGCAATCGGCGACCACGCGCTCCGGCCGCATCGGCGATGGCGTGCAGCTCGAAATTCGGCCGCACGAAGGCTTCCCATTCGGCGCGCCATTTGGCGATGTCGGCGAGCCATGGCTTGGTCGCGCCAAACTTGGCGCCGCGCCGCTCGAGCTCGGCGAGGAGTTGGCGCAAGAACGTGCGCGCGTCGGCGAGAAGGCCGAGATCGGGCGGATAATTGCGGCCAAGCTCGGCCGGATCGACGTCGACATGGATGAGTTTGGTGTCCGGGAAATTCCACGAATAGCCCGGCATCCACGACGAGGCCGAGCGGTCGTCGAAACGCGCGCCGATGGCGAGCACGACATCGGCGCGGCGGCCGGCTTCGTTGGCCGGATACGCGCCGTTCCTCCCGATGAAGCCGAGCGACAGCGGGTCGGTCATGTCGAGGCAGCCCATGCCGTTGGGCGACGAGATCACCGGGATGCCGAGTTTTTTGACGAATTCGGTCAGTTCGCGGCTTGCTTCCGACAGCGTCACGCCGTGGCCGATGAAAATCACCGGCCGCTGCGCGCCCAGGATCATGTCGAGCGCGCAAGAAATTTCCTCCGGCGAGGCGCCGCTGCGCTGCGTGTTGAGCGGCGGCGCCGGCGGCGGCATCTCGACGTCGTCTTCTTCCTGAAAGACGTTGAACGGCACGTCGATATTCACCGGCCCCGGCCGGCCGGACAGCATCGTGGTCATCGCCTGGCGCAACGCGAGCGGCAGCATGTCGACGCGGGTCGGCTGGAAGCTGCGCTTGACCACCGGGCGGAGCACGTTGACGAAATCGGCCTGGAAATGCCGGTTGATCTCCTGGAACGGGCTGCGGTTGAACTGCGAGGTCGGCACGTTGGCGGTGATCGCCAGCAGCGCCGAGGAATCCGTCAGCGCGCAGGCGAGCGGCATGACGATATTGGCCGAGCCCGGCCCGCACGAGGTCAGCGTCGCCACCGGCTTGTGCCTGACGCGGAAATAGGCGTCCGCCATATGGGCGGCGACCTGCTCGTGGCGCGGCGAAATGAGCTTGATGCGGTCGCGCGCCTCATAGAGCGGGTCGAGCATGCCGACATTGCCATGCCCGCAAATGCCGAAGACATAGGGAATGTCGTTGGCGATCAGATATTCGGTGATCAGCTCGGCGCCCTTCATCCGTGGCATTGTTGCTCCTGAGAGGTCTGTCGGCACCGGCACAATACAAATCACTTCATTCGGTGTCATCACCCGCGAAGGCGGGTGATCCAGTAATCCCGGATTGAGCTCGATAATATCGCCTGCGTGTACCGATGCCCCGCCTCCGCGGGGCATGACAAATCCGGCTAGTCGCACATACCGCGCCTGCCATTCTTGCGGCGACAGCTTCTGTTCGCTTTTGCTCATGGCAATGGTTCTCCTTTTCGCGGCGCTGACTCCCTCTCCCCGCGTGCGGGGAGAGGGTCGGGGTGAGGGGGCCTCTCCGCCGGGCTCAGACTACAGCGCTCAGAATCGCGGAGAGGCCCCCTCACCCTCGCTCGCTTCGTTCGCTCGACCTCTCCCCGCGCGCGGGGAGAGGTTAAGTCACGCGTCCCCGTTCTCGCGATGCGTCTTCGCGTCCGAGCTTTGCCACGCCAGTGAAGAAAGCCCTTCCAATCTCCTCCCTCAAAAAAGGAGGGAGGCGGAGCGCCGAGAGACGCATCCAACGGCAGGCCGCAATGTGCGGCGCGCGCCATGCCTCCATTTCACGGAGCCGGACACGCTCGCCTTTCGGCGCTCCACCGCGGCACTCGCCGGCTTTTACCCCGGCTCGGCTGGGCCGCGCTTCCTGGAATTGCCGGATCCAAACGGGAGGACCCTCCCCGGCACCAGTGCAGCCAGCACCTCGCAGACCGGCACGCGCCGGACCGGACGATGCCCGAACCGCCCGCGGCCGCGGTGTATCGCCGCGCCGCGGGAACCGCTCCCGTTCCACCTTCGAAAGTACCCCTCGCGAAAGGTCCCTCCGTGAACGAGATGGGGGAGGATGTAACCGATACGGTGACGCATGTCAAGGGCATGTCTCTAAAAAGCGCGACGCGACCCAACATGCAACCTCCTCAAGTCCGCTTTCGTGGCGAAGCGGCAGATCCGGCGGACAAAACCGGCTCGATTGGTTTAGCAGTGTAGGGTGGGCAAAGGCGCGCAGCGCCGTGCCCACCAAATTGTGACGGCAACCTCTGATGTCCCGCTATCGTCGGCTTAAGATCGAAGGTGGGGCGTTCTTCTTCACGCTCGCATTTGCTGACCGTGGCAGCGATCTGTTGGTCCGGCACATCGAACGTCTGCGGGGCGCGCATGCCGAGGTGGAAAAACGACATCCGTTCGAGACTGTTGCCATCTGCATCCTGCCTGATCACATCCATGCCCTGTGGCAACTGCCAGACGGCGATGCCGATTACGCCTCGCGCTGGAGTTTGCTCAAATCCGGTTTCTCACGTGGCCTTCCCCCGGCGAAACGTTCAATGAGCAAGATACGGAAAAGAGAAAAGGGCATCTGGCAACGCCGTTACTGGGAACATGCCATCCGTAACGACATCGATTTCGAGCGCCATGTCGATTACATCCACTACAATCCGGTGAAACACGGGCTGGTGACGCGCGTCGCCGACTGGCCCTTCAGCAGTTTTCACCGCTATGTTGCTCAAGGCATCCTGTCCGGCGATTGGGCGGGAGACGCGAGATTATCCGGGCGGTTCGGCGAATGAACGCGTGGGCACGGCGCTGCGCGCCTTTGCCCACCCTACGTGCTTTTTGCAGCGATGGGTGGAGATCGATATCCGCTTCCTCTCCCGCCTCCGCGGGCATCGCGTTCAAATCTGCGAATTCGGAGCCCTACGGCGTCGCGATGCCCACCCTACAGTTCGTCCCGCAGCCCCGTCTGCTTGAGCAACGGATAGGTCACGTCGCGGAATTCGCGCATGCCCTCGATATAACGCGGCCACGACAACAGCACGCCGTCGAGGCCGATCTTCGACAGCGTGGCGAGGCCGTCGACGATCTGCTCCTTGGTGCCGATCAGCGGAAATCCGCCCCAGCCCGAGATCATCATCTCGGCCATGGCGTTGCGCCGCTCCTCGGGATAATCGCGTTTGTTGATTTCGGCCCCCATCGTGTCGATGACGTTGCGGGCCGCGACCCAATCGCCCTTTTCGTGCACATAATAATTGTAGAAGTCGCGGGCTTCCTTCTCGGTCTCGGCCTGCACGATGTTGGCATTGGTCCACACCGCGCACCTCGCGGCCGTAGGTCTCGCGCGCGAGCGTATGATAGGCCGCGACATGGGCGGTATTGGTCGCGATGTCGTGGCTGCGGATATTGGTGAAGACGAGATCGCAGTGCTTGCAGGCGAAGTGGCGGCCGCGCTCCGATGAGCCGGCGTTCATGATGACCGGGTGAGGCGCACTGGATCGGCTTCGGCTGCAAGTAGCCGCCCTTGATATGGTAGAACTTGCCGTCGAAGTCGAAACGCTCGTCCTCGGTCCACAGCCGCTTGACGATGGTCACCCATTCCTCGGCGCAGGCGTAACGGTCGTCGTGTTCGAGGAGCGACGACGCCGAACATTTCCATTTCCGGAAAATTCCAGCCGTTGACGACATTGAGCGTATAGCGGCCGTTGGAAATGTGATCGATGACGGTCGATTGCTTGGCGGCGACGATCGGATGATTGAGCGCGACATGCGAGGTCGAGATCACGCCGGAATTCTTGGTCGCGCCGGCGATGCCGGCGGCCCAGGTGAAAGTCTCGAAGCCCGGGCCCTGCGGATCGGTGGCGCCGCCAAAGCCGCGCCAGCGCGCCACCGGCACCAGCGCCTCGAATTCCATGTCGTCGGCGAGCTGCGCCAACGTGACGGTGTTCGGCCAGGTGATTTCGAGCCGGCCGTCGAGATCCGACATCACGCAGCCGGAATCGAGATTGGTCTGAAAGGTGCCGAGCTTGAGCTTGCGGCGGCCCAAGGCCGGGATTGATGTCGCGCCGATCTTTTTGGTGTGGCTTGCACTCGTCATGCCTTCACGCGCACTGTCGCTATTTGCCGCGGCGCTTCACCCGGCGCGCGAGATAATCGAAATTGACCTTGAACTGCTCGGCCCGGCTGATGTCGTGCTTGAGCTTTTCGATGTCGTCGCGCGGAAATTCCGGCGCCAGTTCGCCGGCCGCTTCGGCGAGCAATTGCACCATCGCGCCATTCTCCAGCATGATGGTGCCGATCACCGCCTCCTCGATGCTGGCTCCGGTGACGACGACGCCGTGGTTCTTGAACAGCACGCCGCGGCCCGTCCCAGCGCGCGCGCCACGCCGGCGCCCATGGCGGGGTGCGAATGAGATTGATGGTGTCGGTATAGATGCCGAGCGCCTCGTAGAACAGCGCGCCGGGCTGACTGTAGCATTTGAGCGTCCGGCCGGTCGACGACAGCGCGATCGAATAGGTCGGATGGGTGTGGATCACGCAATTGACGTCGGGGCGCGCTTTGAAAATCTCGGAATGGATAAAGACCTCGCTGTGGCGGCGCGCGGTGCCGGCGACCACCTTGCCGTCGAGATCGATGGTCAGGATGTTTTGCATCGTGATCTCGTCGAGCCCGATGCTGTGCGCCTTCATGAAGAACAGGTCTGGATTGTCGGGCAGCCGAAACGAGATATGGCCGCGGGTGAAATCGTCCTGGCCCTCGGCCACCAGCACCTTGCCGGCGGCGATCAGTTGCTGCTTGATCGCCTTGTGCGATGCTTTCTCGCGCGCCGCCTTTAGCCATTTCCCTCACCTGGTTCGCCCTTTTAAGTTCCGGCGCAACAGAACAGGGAATGGCACGCGGCTCAAGGGAAAATCTTCGGTAAAAAACAGCGCCGCACACGAGCGCGGCGCTGCCTTTCAACTGCGTTATCGCGAGCTAGGCCGCCTTGCGGTTGACCTGGCCTTCGGCCATCGACGTCAGCTTCTTGTCGGTCGCCTTTTCCTCATCGAGCGTCTGCTGCAGAAGCGTGACGACGTCGTTGTGGCCGAGCTGCTTCGCCCACGAGATCAGCGTGCCGTAGCGCGTCATCTCGTAATGTTCGACCGCTTGCGCCGCCGCGATCAGCGCCGCATCGAGCACCGACTTCTTCTCGACTTCGCCGGCGACTTCGTTGGCTTCCTTGATGATGCCGTCGATCGCCGGGCAATCGACGCCCTGCGCCTTCTTGCCGATGAGTGGAACACCTGTTCCAGCCGCTTGACGTGATTTTCGGTCTCGCGCAAATGGGTCTGGAAACCCTGCTTGAGCTGCGGATCCGTCGCCTTCTTGATCATGTCGGGCAGCGCTTTCACGATCTGCTTCTCGGCATAGTAGATGTCGCGCAGCGTGTGCAGGAACAGGTCTTCCATATTCTTGATGTCTTTCGTGAACAGTCCCATGGTCGTTGGTTCCCTATTTTTCATGGTTTGTGGGGCGGCAGGCTGTCGCTGCCCAGCCGAGCTACCGACGGCAACGTGATGATGTTGCGAGCGTTCCGGGAACTCGCGAAGCGCTGATACGAAACAGTTTAAGTTCCGCGAACGCAAAAGTCGGCGCGTTGCCGCGCCGACCCGTTGTCTTTTCAGCTGCGATCGCGATTAGCGCGGCGAGGTTGCAACCGCCTGCCGGACCGGCGAAGTCGTCGCGCATGTCGCCGCCCAGAACTCCGCCTAGCGTGGCGCAGGCCGCGCCGAACAGAGCGACATGAACGTCCAGAACGACAGATACGCGGCGGCCTTGCGCGCCGTTCGGCGGCTTGCGTGGCGTCCTGTTTCGCGCGATTGACCACGTCGTCGACACGACGCTGCGCGTCGTCCTGACTCATACCGGTCTGCGCGGCAACGATCTGAGCGAGATAGGTGCGGTCGTCATTCGACATACCGTTCGGGCCGAGCGCCGTCAGCATGATGCGATCGATCTGATTGCGCTGGTCGTTGGCGCCGTTCGCCGCACCGCTGGCCCCGGCCGCGGGCGCCATTCGCGACGCCGTTCTTGGCGGCGCCTTATTCGCCGCGCCCTTTCGCCGCCTTGCGGCCTCGGCCGCAACAGCGTTTCGGTGAAATAATCCATCGATCGCGGCTGGCTGGCAGCGCCGGAAAAGGCCGCCGGCGGCAGTTCCGCCGCGCGCAGTGCCGGCCGCTGAGCCGATTTTGTTCACCGCGCGACGCACGATAAGAGAGGTCAGCGACCACGCCGATCGCCCAGACGATCAGTCCATTGGCGCCGTCGCGGAAATTCACTTCATCGGTGTGCATCGACGTCGGCGCGCGGCGCAGCCGTCCGGCGACATAACCGCCGGTGGCGAAGCCGACCGCCTGAGCGAAGACAAGCCACAAGGCACCGATGACCGTCATCGTGCCGGCGGACGGCGACGACGAATATGAATAGGGCGAGATCACCGACATGCCGATGCCGCTGCCGAGCGCGATGACAATGCTGGAGACCGCGACCGCGGTCACAGCGCCCGCGATCACCGCGCTCCACGATACGCCGCTCCATACGCCGTTCGTCCGTTGTGTTCCTTTTTCTTAATTCTTTAATTTTCCTCAACCAAATTTATACCAAATTGCAATTCAATTGCCGCCTTCGACTACCTGTAGGCCATTTTCCTATACTTCCGGAACTTCGACTGCAGCACTACTTTTACGTTTTCACTCCGACAAATAGCATAAAGCCATGCACTTTTTTCTCTTTTTCTCCGTCTCTCTCTTGGCGGCATCGCGTCGCGCTCGGCATGCATCTTTTTCGCTTTTTCTTCCGTCTCCGATGCCGCAACCCGCGTTAGGCGCAAACGGTTTGCGGCGGCAATTCGGCCGCCATCTCCGGGAACTTTACGCCGCAGCCGCGTTGAGCGGGCGCAGGATCGGGGACATGAGCCCGTGTATCAGATGAACCGGCGACAGCTTCTCGGTTCGAGCGCCATCTGGCTGCTTCTGAGTTCGAGCGCCGCGCGCGCGGCCGTCGTCAAGGGCGGCATTCCCTGGAAGCCCGGCGCGGCCGATCCGCCGAACGCCGTGACGCCCGGCGGCTGGAAATATTTCACACCGCAGGAAGCCGCCACCGTCGAGGCGTTCGTCGACCGCCTCATCCCTTCCGACGCGCTGTCGCCCGGCGGCAAGGATTCCGGCTGCGCGGTCTTCATCGATCGTCAGCTCGCCGGCCCCTATGGCCGGTTCGAGGGCTACTACATGGCCGGCCCCTTCCAGCAAGGCACCAAGCAACAGGGACCGCAATCGCCGGTCACGCCGGCGCAGCAGTATCGCAAGGCGCTCGCCGCGCTCGACAGCGCCTGTCGCGCCAAATATTCCGGGCAAGCCTTTGCGGATCTTTCGGACGAGCAAGAAGGACGAGGTCATCAAGGGTCTCGAGGACGGCTCGCTCAAGCTCGACGGCACCGACAGCCAGGATTTCTTCAAGCTCATCCTCAAGGACACCCAGAACGGCTTTCTCGCCGATCCGATCTATGGCGGCAACAAGGACATGGCGTCGTGGAAAATGATCGGCTTCCCCGGCGCGCATTACGACTATCGCGACTGGATCGACAAGCATAACCAGCGCAGTCCCGCTGCCGCCGGTCGGCATCAACAATCATCCCAATTGGTCGCAATGAGTTTGCTTAATCCGATTGCGCGACCATGCGATCGGTGAGGCGACGAATGCCGCAAACTTCCCCGCAAAGACGTGGCCATCATCGGCCTGGGCTGGACCGGCTCCATTCTCGCCAACGAGCTGACCGACGCCGGCCTCGACGTGGTGGCAATCGAGCGCGGCCCGTGGCGCGATACCGCGACCGACTTTCCGATCTCCTACGCGCAGGACGAGCTGCGCTACCGGATCCAGCACGAGCTGTTCCTGCGCAATTCGCAGATGTCGGTGACGTTCCGCAACAACGTCAACCAGACGGCGCTGCCGGTGCGCACCTGGGGCGCCTTCATGCTCGGCAACGGCGCCGGCGGCGCCGGCGTGCACTGGAACGCCGAGACCTGGCGCTTTCTGCCGACCGATTTCACGCTGAAGAGCCACCTGACGCAGCGCTACGGCGCGAACTTTCTTCCCGAGCGACATGACCATCCAGGATTGGGGCGTCAGCTTCGACGAGCTTGAGCCGCATTACGACGCGTTCGAATATCTGTGCGGCACGTCCGGCCAGGCCGGCAATCTCAAGCGGCACGATCCAGACCGGCGGCAATCCGTTCGAGGGCCCGCGCTCGCGGCCCTATCCGACGCCGCCGCAGAAGCAAGGCTATGGCCATACGCTGTTCGGCGAAGCCGCAAAGCAGCTCGGCTACAAGCCGTTTCCGCAGCCGTCCGGAAATCTGTCGCAGTCCTACACCAACCCGCTCGGCGTCACGCTCGGCCAATGCACCTATTGCGGCTTCTGCGAATGGTTCGGCTGCGCCAACTATTCCAAGGCCACGCCGCAGACGACGATCCTGCCGGTGCTGTTGCGCAAATCGAATTTCGAGGCGCGCACCGACTGCGAAGTCACCCGCATCAATCTCGACAGCACCGGCAAACGGGCGACCGGCGTGACCTACGTCGATACATCGGGCGAGGAATTCGAGCAGCCGGCCGATCTCGTGCTGCTGTGCGCTTTCTCGCTGTTCAATGTGCAACTTCTGCTGCTGTCGGGCATCGGCACGCCGTACGATCCGCAAACCGGCCAGGGCCAGATCGGGCGCAATTTCACCCACCAGACAATGTCGACCGCGCTCGGCTTCTTCGACAAGGACAAATACAATTTCAATCCGTTCGTCGCGTCCGGCGCGATCGGCATGTGCATCGACGAGTTCAACGGCGACAATTTCGACCACAGCTCCGCTGGGCTTCGTCGGCGGCGGCTATCTTGGCAAGGTGCAGACCAACGGCCGGCCGATCGAAACCACGGCGGTGCCGCCCGGCACGCCGGCCTGGGGCCCGAAATGGAAACAGGCGCTCAAGGACAATTATCTCAGCACCATCAATTCCGGCGGCAACGTCCACGCATCGTTCTACAGCTATCGTGACAATTATCTCAGTCTCGATCCGACCTACAAAGACCGCTTCGGCCGGCCGCTGATGCGCATCACGATCGATCTCCACGACAACGAAATCAAGATGAGCGCGTGGCTCACCGACAAATTTGCCGAAATCCTGCAGCAAATGGGCGCGAAGCAGATCGTCAAGAAGCCGCGCAAGGGACCTTACGACGTCACCCAGTATCAAACCTCGCATCTCAACGGCGGCGCCATCATGGGCGACAATCCCGGCAATAGCGCGCTCAACAGATATTTGCAGAGCTGGGACGTGCCCGAATCTGTTCGTCATGGGTGCGAGCGCTTTTCCGCAAAACGCCGGCTACAACCCGACCGGCACGGTGGCCGCGCTCGCCTATTGGTCCGCCGTCAGCGATCCGTTCGCAATACCTCAAGAACCCGGGCCCGCTTGTTCATGCGTGAGGAAAGGCATATCGCCGAGAGTAACGTGCGCGCTGTTGCTCGGAGCGGCATTGACGCTGCCCCTGGCCGCGCATGCAGCCGGCATCGACGATCAGGATTTCAATCAGATCGAGCGCGGCCACTATCTCGCCGTCGTCGGCGATTGCGCGGCCTGCCATACGCTGCCCGGCAGCGGCCACGATTTCGCCGGCGGCCGACCGCTGGAAACGCCGTTCGGCGAACTCGATCGCGCCCAACATCACGCCCGATCCGCAAACCGGTATCGGCGCCTGGACCGACGACGAGTTCATCAATGCGCTGACCAAGGGAACGGGCCGCGACGGCAGCCGTCTTTTCCCGGCGATGCCCTATACCTATTACACCAAAGTCACGCGCGACGACGCGCTCGCCATCCGCGCCTATCTCAATACCGTGCCGGCGGTGCGTAATGAGGTGACAGTCGATCGTCTGCCGTTTCCGCTCGATGTGCGCGCCAGCATGACGATCTGGAACAGCTGTTCTTCACGCCCGGCGCATTTGATCCGGCTCGCGGACAAAAGTCCGGAGTGGAATCGCGGCGCTTATCTCACCGAAGGCCTCGGCCATTGCGGCCTGTGCCATACACCGAAGAATATTTTAGGCGGCGACAAGAGCCGCGAACGCATGCAAGGTTATGCGTTGCAGGGCTGGTTCGCACCCAACATCACCAATGATCCTCGCCGCGGCATCGGCTCATGGTCGGTCGACGAGATCGCCACCTATCTGAAGACCGGTCACAACCCGACTGCCGCGAGCGGCCCGATGTCCGAGACGGTCAATCTTTCAACTTCGAAAATAAACGATGACGATCTCAAAGCCATTGCGATTTATCTGAAAGATCAGCCGGGCGATCAGAAAACCCAGCAGAACGACGCGCAAAGCGCGCCCTTGGCGCCTGACCAAGCGGCGATGAAGATGGGCGCGCAAATCTACGCGGACGAATGTTCCGGTTGTCACACCGCCGACGGCAAGGGCGCTGCAGGCTTATTTCCTTCGCTGAACGGAGCGCCAGTGGTGCAGCAGACCGACCCGGCTTCTCTGTTACATGTCGTCCTGCGAGGCGCACTCAGCGTGGGCACCGACAAGGCGCCGACCGCAGCGGCGATGCCGGCCTTCGGCTGGATATTGAATGACGATCAGGTC
Source organism: uncultured Alphaproteobacteria bacterium (assembly GCA_963743395.1). Taxonomy (GTDB): domain Bacteria; phylum Pseudomonadota; class Alphaproteobacteria; order Rhizobiales; family Xanthobacteraceae; genus BOG-931. The sequence continues at coordinate 99,403 of CAVUPV010000013.1, read as the reverse complement.
GCCGCGGTCGTGACGTATATCCGCAATTCCTGGGGTAATTCAGCGCCGCCAGTCAGCGCCAGCGACGTCAGCAAGACGCGCCAAACACTTGTCGAGCGCAACGACTGAGCACGCCGCGCTTAGTGGAAGAAGATGAGATAGATAATGCCAAACGCGACGATGACGGCTGCCAGCCCCCAACCGAGAACGTAGCGGACGTTCTGCCCGGTGACTCCCTGGCGGGCTTTTTGCGTCGGCACCACAGTACGTGGCTCGGCGGCAGAATTATTGGACGGCGGGATCATCGCAATCTCCTGAATTCCTGAACCGTCAAAAAGCGCAGCGCTTTGCGAAGATAACGTTGTGACGATCAAGTTTCCGTTCCGCGCGTTCCGTCGTGGTGCGACATTGCAGCAAATGTGTGCAGACGGCGGAACGCCAGTGTCGCAGCGGAGTTGGAGCATGACTGAGTCGTAGCGGTACTCGCCGGAAGGAATCCGAGGCTCGATATGAGATGAGGGCGAACAGGAGACGCGACATGAGGAAGACATTAATGGCGACGGTCGCCGCGGCGGCCCTCGTCGGATTTACAGCCATGGCGGCTGCGCAAACGACGGAAGAACAGCGGAAAGAGCGCAGGCGGGCCGGCGGCGCAAGAGCAGAAGGGTTCCGCCGGCGGCGCCATGACGCGCCAGCGCGCAAGGCGCGAAGCCGGAACAGCGAATGGGCAACAGAAAAAGACGCCCGCCGCGTCGAGCGAACAGGACGCAAGGGCGGCGCCGAGCAAAAGGGCGACGCAGAAAAACGAGGCAACGCCGCAGCGTGGCGCGCAAGAAGAGCGTGCGACCGAACAAGCGGTGCCCAGGAGGACACCGGAAATCGGGCGCGAATAGCAGCGAGCAGCATGCGAGCCAGAAGCCCAAAGCCTCGCACGGCGCCCCGGTTGAGCTTTCGCAGACCCAGCGCACGAAGATCCAGGCCGTCATCGGCAAGAGTTCAGAAGCGCGCGTCACGACCAACGTGAAGTTCGACGTATCGGTTGGGACGCGGGTGCCGCGGGACGTGCATGTCGAGGTGCTGCCCGAGGACGTGGTTGAAATCGTGCCGCAATACGAAGGCTTTGACTACGTCGTCGTCGGCGACAACATCCTGATCATCGATCCGGACAGTCTGGAGATCGTCGCCGTCATCCAGGCCTAACGCCCTATCCCCTGAAATTCGCTAGCGGTCTGGGTCGGCATTGCCGAACCAGGCCGCTTTTGCTTGTCCAATCGCGCGCCGGAGAAATCCGCGTCGGGTTACGCGGCCGTTTGTCCGCCTTGTCCGGCAGCTTATTGCCGTGGATGAGGTCATGGATGGCGCTCAGCTTCTCGACCACCGCCGCCGACAGGATGAACGGATAGATATCCGACTGACCCATCGTGCGATTGAGACTGTTCAGCGCATTGCTCAAGGGGATCCAGGTCTCGATCAAAGGCGACGGGTCGCGCACGCTGTACGGATCGAAATCGACCTGCGCATCGAGCTCGCCGGGCGGCGCCAGCCGCGGATGGACATACATGCCGAAGGCGCGGGCCATTTCCAGCGTATCGACAATGTGCAGGTAATGCGCCCAGGTCTCGGCAAAATCCTCCCACGGATGCGACGTCGCATAGGCGCTGATGAAACTCTCTTGCCAGTTCGGAATGGCGCCGTTGGCGTAATAGGTTTGCAGCGCTTGGCCGTAATCCACCGTCTCGTCGCCGAAAACGTTGCGGCACGCCTCGACGAGGCCGCCGTCACGAACCAGCACGTCCCAAAAATAATGGCCGACCTCGTGGCGGAAGTGGCCAAGCAGCGTGCGGTAAGGTTCGTGCATGGTGGTGCGCCGCTTCTCGCGCTCGGCGTCGTCGGCTTCCTCAAGCGCGAGCGTGATCAAGCCGTTGTCGTGACCGGTCATGACCCGCGGGCCGTCGATATGCGGGGAGCTCGCCAAAAAATCGAACACCAAGCGTTCGCCGCCATTGTCGCCCTTCTCGTCGAGCGGCAGATTGAGCTTCATCAGCGTGTAGAACAGCCGATGCTTGGCGATCTCGATCTTGCGCCAGGCGACGAGATTTTCTGGAACGCTGGTGTCGGGAATGGTGCGGTTATGCCGGCAAGCGGTGCAAAAGGTGTCGGGCGCGTCCGCCTCGACCATCCAGTTGCAAACGTCGAACGCGCATTGGCGCAGAAGCGATAGAGCTTTCTTTTCAACCGCCAGCGCCCGCCATACGTCGCCTTCGGGCTCGAGCGCGGACAAGGTCATGATCTCGGGAATAAAGCCGAGGCGAGTCCGCACTTTTCGCAAACGGTATTTTCAAAATAGAGCAGTTGCCCGCAATGCTGGCATTTGAAGAGCTTCATAGGCGCGTTTTTGTCCCGTGCATCGTGCGAAAGTGCCCCGCGGTGGCTTACGTCGACGCGCGCGAATTGTTCCTCCCTTTGGGGAACGGTAAAAGGCCGCAACCGAAAAGGACAGCTTATCCCCCGGCTAAAGCTTTGGAGACGTCAAATCCTTGTGGATCGAACCGCTGGCACTGGCTATTCTACATCGTGCCAACCCGGCTTACTGCCGACGTATTAATTCCCATGTAAAGACAAGATTTTAGCCGAAATTCTGTTCCGTGATTGCAACGCGGCTGCGGTTCCCGGCGACCATCAGCTTTCTTTCGACGTGCGCACGTCGCTGCTCGATCTGCTGCGCGAGCATCTCGGCCTGACCGGCTCGAAGAAGGGTTGCGACCACGGCCAATGCGGTGCCTGCACGGTGCTGGTCGACGGCCGGCGCGTGCTGTCCTGCCTGACGCTGGCGTGCCGCGAAGGCCGCGCCGTTACCACGATCGAAGGACTGCCGTCAACGGTGAGTTGCATCCGATGCAGCAGGCCTTCATCGACAAGACGCCTTCCAATGCGGCTATTGCACGCCCGGCCAGATCATGTCCGCGGTCGGCTGCGTCCACGAAGGGCATGCCGACGACGATGCCGAAATCCGCGAATACATGAGCGGCAATCTCTGCCGCTGCGCCGCCTATCCGAACATCGTCGACGCCGTGAAGCAGGCGAAGCCCATCATGAAGACGGCGAGCAGGGAGTAGCCATGCGCACCTTCGTCTATGAACGGGTCGCAGACCGCGGCCGCCGCCGTGCACCTCGCGGCTGTCGCGCGGCAAGGCGCGGCCGCAGTCGCAGTATCTTGCCGGCGGCACGACGCTGGTCGATCTGATGAAGCTCGACGTGATGCGGCCGGAGACCGTGATCGACATCAACCCGCTGGCGCGCACGCGCTTGGCCGGATCGAGGTCGGCAAGCAACGGCCTGCGGCTCGGCGCGCTGGTGCGGATGGCGGAAGCGGCCGAGCATCCGACATCTACGCAGCAATATCCGGTCATCGCGCAATCGCTGAAGCTCGCCGCCAGTCAGCAGCTGCGCAACATGGCGAGCCTCGGCGGCAACGTGCTGCAACGCACGCGCTGCACCTATTTCCGCGACATCGTCCTACGCCGAGCCTGCAACAAACGCAAGCCGGGCTCCGGCTGCGCCGCCATCGACGGCTTCAACCGCAGGCACGCGGTGCTCGGCGCGAGCGATCACTGTATCGCGACCTATGCCGGCGATTTCGCCCAGGCGCTGATCGCGCTCGACGCCGACGGTCGATGTCGTTGGCCCGCGCGGAACCCGCACCATTCCGTTCGCGCGCTGCATCGCAAGCCCGGAGATACCCCGGACCTGGAGACACGCTGCGCCCGGCGAAATGATTGTTTCGTTTCTGGTCCCGGCGGCGCCGTGGACGCGCCGATCGCTATATCTCAAGGTGCGCGATCGCGAATCCTACGAGTTCGCGCTGGCCTCGGCCGCCGTCGCGCTCGACCTAGCGGACGGAATGGTGCGCAATGCGCGCATCGCGCTCGGCGGTGTTGCGACGGTGCCGTGGCGCGCGCATAGGCCGAAGCGTGCGTTGCGCGGCAAGCCGCTCAACGAGCAGAACGCCGCGACCGCCGCCGAAGCGGCGTTTGCTGGCGCGCGGTTACGGCGCACAACGATTTCAAGATCGAGCTCGGCAAGCGCACCTTGAGCGCGCGCTGCTGCAAGTCGCCGCGTTGGAGATCTGACTGCCGGACGACATCCGCCATGGCAAACGCCGCAGCACCCGCCCGAAGGACAATATGGGAGCGCCGCTCCGCGTCTCGATGCGCGGCTCAAAGTCACCGGAGAAGCGCGCTATCCGGCCGATATTCCGGTTGCCAATCCGGCCTATGCGGTTCTGGTCACGAGCACGATCGCAAAGGGCCGGATCGAGCGTCTCGATCTCGACGACGCGCGCGCGGTGCCGGGCGTGCTCGATATCCTGACCCAGGACAATACGGCCGAGCTCAAGCGGTGAAATTCGGCGAGGCGTCTCGACCTCGATCCAGCAGCTCGGCCCCGAAATCTCTCATGACGGCCAGATCATCGCGGTCGTAGTGGCCGATACTTTCGAGGCCGCGACGCGAAGCCGCGCGCAAGGTGAAAGTGACCTACGCAAGGAGAAGCCCGCGCGACCTTCGGCTCCCCGGGCCTCACCGAGGAGACGCCACCAAGGTCTCGGAGCAGCACAAGCACTTGCCGCAGGCCGGCGACGCGACGGCGGCCCTGGCCGGCGCCGATGTGACGATCGATGTCGAATACGGGACGCCGACGCAGCATCATAATCCGATCGAACTGTTCTCAACCACCTGTGTCTGGACCGGCGATCGGCTGACTGTCTATGAGCCGAGCCAGTTCGTCTACGGGCTGAAGAACGGCGTCGCCCAGCGGCTTGGCATCGAACCCGAAAAGGTGCGCGTCGTCAGCCCCTATGTCGGCGGCGCATTTGGCTCCAAAGGCATGATGACGCCGCGCACGGCCATGATTGCGCTCGCCGCCAAGCGGCTCAACCGGCCGGTCAAGCTTGTCGCCACGCGGGCCCAGGGCTTCACCATTTCGACCTATCGCGCCGAAACCCGGCATCACATCCGGCTCGGCGCCGCCGCGACGGCAAGCTTGTCGGCTACAGTCACGAAGGCTGGGAAATTAGCTCGCGGCCCGATCCTTACGTCGTCGCCGGCGTCGAAGACAGCGCCCAGCTCTATGCGTTCGGCGCGGTCGCGACCAAGGTCAACATCGTGCATGCCGACCGCAGCACGCCGGGTTTCATGCGCTCGCCGCCGGTGGTGCCCTACATCTACGCGCTGGAAAGCGCGATGGACGAAATGGCGCGAAGCTTGGCATGGATCCGGTCGAATTCCGCCGCATCAACGACACGATGAAGAGCCCGATCGACGGACAAGCCGTATTCGAGCCGCTCGCTGATGAAGTGCTACGATCAGGCCGCGCGAAGCGTTCGGCTGGAAGCGGCGCTGGCCGGCCCGGCTCGATGCGCGACGGCGAATGGCTGGTCGGCTGGGGCTGCGCCACCGCCGTCTATCCGACCCATATCGGCGCCGCCACGGCGCGCGTGCGACTGATGGCCGAACGGTGACGTCCGCGTGCAGACCGCCGCCCATGAGATCGGCAACGGCGTCTACACGGTTCTCGGTCAAATGGCGGCGGAACGGCTCGGCGTCGACGCTCTCGTCGGTAACCGTCGAAGTCGGCGACTCGCGGCTTCCGCCCGCGCCGGTCGCCGGCGGCTCCAACACGACAGCCAGCACCTGCAACGCCGTGCTGAAGGCCTGCGACGCGATCCGCGAAAAAGCTGTTCCGCGCCGCGGCCACCGCCAACGACGGCGCCGCTTGCCGGTCGCGACCGTCACGATCTCGCGCTGAAGGACGGCAGATGTCGTCGCGCCGGATGGCGCCAACGAAAACGCTTACGACGTGTTCAAGCGTCTCGGCGTCGAGCGCCATCGAGGAATATGCCGAATTCGTGCCCACGGGCTTAAGCCGGATGCGGTCGCAGAAGCTCTATGCCGGCAAGCTCGCAGATGACCGGCGGCTCCGCACGGCGAGAAAGTCATGTACGCGATGGGCGCCGAATTCGTCGAGGTGCGCGTCCACGCCTCTGACCCGCGAAATCCGCGTGCCGCGTATCGTCGGTGCGTTTGCCGCCGGGCGGCTGATGAACACCCGCACCGCGCACAGCCAGCTACATGGGCGGCATGATCTGGGGCATCAGCTCGGCGCTGCATGAAGCGACCGAGATCGATCCGCGCTACGCGCCGCTACGTCAACGACAATCTGGCCGACTATCCCATCCCGGTGAACGCCGACGTCAAGGACGTCGAAGTCATTCTCGTGCCCGAGGTGGATCACGACGTGAATCCGGCCGGGATCAAGGGACTCGGCGAACTCGCCAATGTGGGCACCGCGGCCGCCGTCGCCAACGCCGTCTATCACGCCACCGGCACGCGGGTCCGGCAATTGCCCATTAGGATCGAGAACCTGCTGTCGGCGTGAGCAGCGTCCCGGAAAAGTTCCATTGGGCGCGAAAAATATTTTCCGGCACGGCACTAAAGCCGAGCTCGAACGTTGGCAATTGTCAACGATAACCCGGAGGCTACACCCAATGAAAAGGTCCGTTACTCTGTCTTGCGCCGCGCTGTTGATCAGCACCGCCGCCCTCGCCGCTGGCAATGCCCAGCTGATGTCCAGCGTCCCGGCCTCAAGCCTGACCGTCACCGACTGGTACAAGCAGGACGTCTATAACCCGTCCAACACCAAGATCGGCGAAATCATGGACGTCCTGGTCGGGTCAAACGGCCAGGTCAATGCCGTGATCGTCGGCGTCGGCGGCTTCCTCGGCGCCGGTGAAAAGGACGTCGCGGTGAATTTCAACTCCATCCAGAAGACCATGAAAGACAACAAGGTCTATCTGACGATGGACACCACCAAGGACGCGCTCAAAAGCGCGCCCGGATTCAAGTACGACAGCGACAAGACCACGTGGGTTCCCGACACGTCCAACAACGGCAAGTCGTAGTTCGACCTCAAGTCGCAGTTCGATCTGGGAAAGCCTCGACCGGGGCTTCTCCTTTTTATATCGCAGCGGCTGCCGGCGTCTTAGATCAGCGGCCGCTGCGGCATTTCTTCATCGAAATATTGCGCGACGCGTTCGAGCACGCGCGGATTGGTCAGCGTCATCGTGCCGTTGGTCTGCGTGAACATGCCCATGCGGCGCAGCCGCGCCAAAGTCTTGTTGGTGTGCACGAGCGACAGCCCGAGCGCGTCGGCGATATGCTGCTGGGTAAGCGGAAAAGCGAAGCTGTCGTCGGTGACGAGTCCAAGCATCCTGGCGCGCTTATAGAGCGCGACGATCAGCGCGGCGACGCGCTCGGCGGCGTTGCGGCGGCCGACGCTGGTGAGATTCTCGTCGACGATGCTTTCTTCGCGCGAGCCGAGCCAGGTGACGTCGAAAGCAAGACTCGGCATCTCGCCGAACAGATCCCAGACCTTGCGCCGCGGCAGCACGCAAAGCTCGACGTCGGTCAGCGCCTCGATGCCGTGCAGCGCGGCATCGAACATCGCCGCCTGCAGGCCGAGCAGATCGCCGGGCAAGAGAAAATTCAAAATCTGGCGGCGGCCGTCCGGCAGCGTTTTGAAGCGGAACGCCCAGCCGGAATAAAGCGTGTAAAGCTCGGGACAATCGTCGCCGGCGCGGACGATCTCGGCGCCGGCCCGCCGCGCGATCTGCTCTTCCAGCATGTCGTTGATGGTCTCGAGCTCTTCCGGGCGTGACCGGCTTGAACAGGCCGCAAGCGCGCAGCGCGCATTGATAACAGCTGTTGCCATGACGGAAGGTCCTGGTTGAACGAAAATTGGCAATGGGCATATGCGAAAGCTTCGTAATGGGGAACGGGCCGCAATAGTCTGCGGCACCCAAATCACGGCCACTGCCGAATCCGCCGACGCCGATAGCAGAAAAACTCGCGTGCCGCGAAAAGTTCCATTGCACAACGACCATTGTGTCTTTTGACTGTAGGGACTTCGCAGCAGGCAGGATAGTGTTGCTGCCGCAGGGTGCCCGAGCGTGCGGCTGCTGCGTAGCTTTGGATTTCATTGCCAGACTTCTCATGCCGCTCGGATGAGGCCGAACCTCCAGCGTTAGTTCAGCCAGGCGCGACCTTTGACCGAGCCAAAAACCGAACCGACGCCGCGAAGGCGGACCCGCCGCTGGCTCTGCTCAATCGCAGCCTCATCGTCACCACCGTGCTCGCGGCCCTGATCGTGGCCGCCGCGTTCTGGCTCGGCGCCCGCAACAAAAGCGACGACCAATGGGTGCTGCACTCGCTGGAGGTGCGCGCGCAGCTGACGCGCGTCCTGAGCCTGGTGCAGAGCGCCGAAACCGGCCAGCGCGGCTACCTGCTCACCGGCCAGGACACCTATCTCGCGCCCTACCGGATGGCGATCGAGCAACTGCCGCCGATGCTCGATCGCTCCAGGACCTGGTCAGCGACAATCCGCAGCAACTGCAATCGCTCGGTCAGCTGCGCGACCTCATCGCGGACAAGCTCGACGAATTGCGCTCGACGATCGATGCCTACAAGCCGGTCAACCCGACATGGCCTTGGCCATCGTCAACAGCGACAATGGTTTCCAACTGATGCAGGAAATCCGCCAGGCCATCGAGCCATGCAGGGCGCGGAGGATCGCCTGCTGGCGACGCGGCAGGCCGGCGCGGCGCGCTCCGGCATGCTGCTGCAGGCCGGCGTCGCCGTCGCGTTCCTGCTCATCTGCGGCGTCGGTTTCCTGATCGCGCGCTTCACCCGCGAATTCCTTCGCGCCCTCACCGCCGCGCGCGACCGGCTCGCGGCTTCCAACCAGCAACTGCTCGACCAGATCGGCCGCCGCGAACGGCGGAAAGCCAGCTTCGCCAGGCGCAGAAGATGGAGGCGCTCGGCCAGCTCACCGGCGGCATCGCCCACGATTTCAACAATATGCTCGGCGTGATCATGGGCGCGCTTGATCTGGTCAAGCGCCGCATCGCCAAAGGCGATTTCGGCATCCAGCGGTTTCTCGATGCCGCGACCGCCGCCACCGAGCGCGCCGCCACGCTGACGCAGCGTCTGCTTGCTTTCGCGCGCCAGCAGCCGCTGTCGCCGCAGCCGCTCGATGCCAACAAGATGATCGGCAACATGTCGGAGCTGCTGCACTCGACGCTGGGCGAGCACATCCAGATCGAGACCGTGGCGGCAGCCCGGCTTGTGGACGGTCTCATGCCGATTTCCAGCAGCTCGAAAACGCCATTCTCAACATCGCGATCAACGCCCGCGACGCCATGCCGGACGGCGGCAAGCTCACGATCGAAACCGCCAACACCTATCTCGACGAGGCCTATTGCCGAGCCAAATCCGGAAGTCGACGCCCGGCCAATTCGCGATGATCGCGATCACCGACACCGGCCTCGGCATGACGCCCGAGGTGGCCGCGCGCGCCTTCGATCCGTTCTTCACCACCAAGGGCGCCGGCAAGGGCACCGGGCTCGGCTTGAGCCAGGTTTACGGCTTCGTCAAGCAGTCGCACGGGCACATCAAAGTCTATAGCGAGCCCGGCGCCGGCACGACGGTGAAAATCTATCTGCCGCGCCTGATCGGCGACGCCGACGCGACGGACATCAAGCGCGGCGTCCGAACCGATGCGCACCGGCGACCGCAGCGAAATCATCCTCGTGGTCGAGGACGATGCGCTGATGCGGCGGCTCGACCACCGAGGCGCTGCACGAGCTCGGCTATACGGTGTTCGACAGCGAGAATGCCGCCGATGCACTGGCGACGCTCGATCGGGTGGCCGACGTGAAGCTGTTGTTCACCGACGTGGTGATGCCGGACGTCAACGGCAAAAAACTCGCCGAGGAAGCGGTGCGCCGCCGGCCGGGTCTCAAGGTGCTGTTCACCACCGGCTACACGGCCAATGCCGTGGTCCACGGCGGCGTGCTCGACCAGGCGTCCAACTTCATCTCTAAGCCGTTTACGCTCGACCAGCTCGCCGCCAAGGTGCGCGCGATTTTGGACGAGTGAGCGGCGCGGCGTCAGCGATCGCCGCCAGCCGGCCTGATGGCCGCGGGCGATCAGCGCCATGCAGAAAATCTTCTGCAGCATGTCGCGCTCGATCGGCTTTTGCAGGATCGGTACGCCGCGGAAAACCGGGGATCGACGCTGTCGGCGTCGTAGCCGGTGACGAAGACGAACGGCACGCCGCGCTTCGTCAGTATTTCGGCGACCGTATAGACCAGGCCGTCGCCGAGATTGATGTCGAGCACGGCGGCGTCGAAGTGCTTGTCCCGCGCCGCCGCCAACGCCTCGGACGCTGTCGCCGATCGGGCCGATCACCTGGAAGCCGAATTCGGTAAGACTGTCGCCGATCATCATGGCGACCAGCGCCTCGTCCTCGACCAGAAGCACGCGCGGCTTCTCGGCGCGTTTCAGTCCGATCGACCGCGCCGTTGCCGTCACCGCCGTTGCGCGCGAGGTTGAACGCGCGCGATTTCGTCAACTCGCTGCGCGGTATCGAGAATCGTGCAGCGCAAGCCTTTCGGATCCCAGTCGAACGACGACCTTGCCGCCGAGCTGCTGCTCGATGCTGGCGGCGATGACTTTCAGGCCGAAGCTGCGCGACGACGGCTCAGCGACAGCCGGGCCGCCGTTCTCGACCCAATTCAGGGTCAGCGCGTCGCCCTGCAATTGCCAGTCGAGGGCTGATCTTGCCGGCGGGCGACGACAGCGCGCCGTGCTTGGCGGCGTTGGTGGCGAGTTCGTGCAGCGCCAGCGCAAGACCCTGCGCGGTCGCCGGCTGCAGCGAAATATCCGGCCCGCCGCACCGGATCCGGTCGCCGGCGCGGTACGGCGCCAGTTCCTCGTCGACCAGCGTGCTGAGGTCGGCGCCATTCCAGCGCGAATCCGACAACAGCGTATGGGCGCGCGCCAGCGCCTTGATGCGGCCCTCGATCGCCTGCACGTAATCGTCGACGCTTTTGGCGCGGGTGAGCCTGATGATCGATTGAATGACGGCAAGCGCGTTGCGGGCGCGATGATCGACCTCGCGCGCCAGCAGGATCTGGCGCTCGTCGGCCTCCTTGCGGTCGGTGACGTCGATGGTGACGCCGGAGATGCGCACCACTTTGCCGGCGCCGTCGACGCTGGCCGCCGCGGTGCCGATGCACCAGCGGATCTCGCCGTTCGGGCGCAGCACGCGAAACTCGGTCTGCTGCGTGCGGGTGCCTTCGGCCATGCCGCGCGCGATCGCTTGCAGCGCGACTCCAGTCGTCGGGATGGATCAGCGCGCGGATATGCTCGGCGCTCGATTTTGAAATTTCCCGGCTCGACGCCGAAGATGCGATGCTGGCCTTCGTCCCAGCGCCACTCGTCGGTGGCGAGATCCCAATCCCACGAGCCCATCTGTCCGGCGGCGAGCGCCAGGCTCCTGCCCTGCTCGCTCTGGGTGAGCCGGCTATTCGAAGCTTCCAGTTCCGCGGTGCGCTCGGCGACGTGCCGCTCGAGCCTCGAGTTCAATTGCTCGAGCTCGCGCGTCTTGCGGAACAGTTCGGCAAACACGCGCACTTTGGCGCGCAACACTTCAGGCACGACCGGCACCGGCACGTAATCGACCGCGCCCATCTCGTAGCCGCGCAACCGGTCGACGTCGGTCAGATGGATGGCCGAGATGAAAATGATCGCGGTCTTGCGGAAGCGCGGATGCTCGCGGATCATCGCCGCAAGCTGAAAGCCGTCGAGATCCGGCATGCAGACGTCGACCAGCACGACGGCGACGTCGTTCTTGAGCAGGAATTGCAGCGCTTCCCGCGCCGACGACGTCTTGACCAGATTCTCGTCGAGTTCGCCGAGGATGACGTCGTAAGCAAGCAGCTTGTCCGGCTGGTCGTCGACCAACAGCACGTTGACTTTCTCGCTCACGGGCTTTTCGTTCAACGTTTTCTCCTGCCAGGTTGCCTCGTTCATCGCGGCGGCCTAGCGATGCAGCCACATCCGCAGCGCGGACAGGAGCTGTTCGGTATTGACCGGCTTGGCGAGATAATCCGACGCGCCGGCTTGCAGGCATTTCTCGCGATCGCCCTTCATCGCCTTGGCGGTCAAGGCGATGATCGGCAGGCGGCGAAACGCCCGGTCTCTGGCGGATTTTCTCGATGGTCTGATAGCCGTCCATTTCCGGCATCATGATGTCCATGAGCACGATCGCCGGATGCGGCGTCGCCTTCGATCAGCGTGATCGCCTCGGCGCCGGTCGTCGCGGTGAGCACGTTCATGCCGCGGCGTTCCAGCGCGCTCGACAGCGCAAAAATATTGCGCGGATCGTCGTCGACGAGCAGCACGGTCTGGCCGACCAAATCCTCGTCGGAGGAGTTGAGCCGTTCCAGCATGTGCTGCTTTTCAGGCGGCAGATCGGTAATGACGCGGTGCAGGAACAACGCTGTCTCGTTGAGGAGCCGCTCGGGCGACTCCACGCCCTTGACCACGATGCTGCGCGCCATGGTGTGAAGCTGCGCGTCCTCCTCGGCCGACAATTCGCGGCCGGTGAAGACCACGACCGGAATGTCGGCGAGCGCGGTGTTGGCGCGCATGCGCTCCAGCACTTCGAAGCCCGACATGTCCGGCAGACGAAGATCAAGCACCACGCAGTCGCAGGGATTCTCCTGCAGCGCGCTGAGCGCTTCGTCGCCGGTGCCGGCATTGACGATCTCGATATCGTCATGGCCGAGCAATTCGCGGATGCTCATCTGCTCGACCGCGTTGTCCTCGACAATCAACAGGCGCTTCCGGCGCGGCTCGGCAGAATTCCTTGATGCGCGAGAGCGCGTCGTCGATGCCCTCGCGGGTCGTCGGCTTGTTGACGAAGGCGAAGGCGCCGCGGGCAAGGCCGTGCTGGCGGTCTTCGTCGAGCGAGACGATCTGCACCGGAATATGCCGGGTCAGCGGATTTTGCTTGAGCTGGCTCAGCACGTTCCAGCCCAGCATGTCGGGCAGGAACACGTCGAGCGAAACCGCGGTCGGCTGGTACTGCTTGGCGAGATTGAGCGCATCGTCGCCGCGCATCGCCAATAGCGCCTTGAAGCCCTTGTCGCGTGCCAGGTCGACCAGGATGCGGGCGTAATGCGGATCGTCCTCGACGATGAGGAGGATGGCGTCGCCCGCCTGGATGTCCATGCGATCGTCCGGGATTGGCTCGATGGTCCGCTCCGGCACGATATGCAGGCGCGCGGCTTGGGTTACCGCGGTTGCAGCGCCGCTCGCGGCCTGGCCATGGATTGCCGCGCTCGGGCCGACATATTTGATCGGCAGATAGAGCGTAAAGGTAGAGCCGGCTGTTGGGCGACGAGCGCAGATGGATTTCGCCGCCGAGCAGGCTCGCCAGTTCGCGGCTGATCGCCAGCCCAAGGCCGGTGCCGCCATATTTGCGGCTGGTCGACGCGTCGGCCTGCTGGAACGCCTCGAAGATGAGCTTCTGCTTTTCCTGCGGGATGCCGATGCCGGTGTCGGTGACCTCGAACGACACCACCGCCGGGGCCTGGCTGAGCACCGGATGCTCGGCGCTCCAGCCGCCGAGCGCCACCGCGACATTGAGGCGGACGCCGCCCTGGGCGGTGAACTTGAATGCATTCGACAGCAAGTTCTTGAGCACCTGCTGCAGCCGCTTGGTGTCGGTGGTGATGCAGCGGCCGAGATTGGGATCGGCATGAACTTCGAACGAGAGCTGACGCGTCTCCGCCTCGTGGCGGAATGGCCGCGCCACCATGTCGAGCAGGTTCGAGAAGTACACTTCCTCGGCATCGACGGTGACAGTACCCGACTCGATCTTGGACAAATCGAGAATGTCGCTGATGAGGTTAAGGAGGTCGGTGCCGGCACCATGGATGGTCCGGGCGAATTCAACCTGCTTGCCGGACAAGTTGCCTTCCGGATTGTCGGTGAGCTGCTGGCCGAGAATAAGGATCGAATTGAGCGGCGTACGCAGCTCGTGCGACATGTTAGCCAAGAATTCCGACTTGTACTTCGAGGTGAGCGCGAGTTCGGTCGCCTTTTCTTCGAGGGCACGGCGGGCCTGCTCGATTTCCTGGTTCTTGCGCTCCACTTCGACGTTACGCTCGGCGAGCTGTTGCGCCTTTTGTTCGAGCTGCTCGTTGGTCTGCTGCAACTCCCTTTGCTGCGCCTGCAATTCACCGGCGAGCTGTTGCGACTGCTTGAGCAGGCCTTCGGTCTGCATCGTCGCCTCGATCGAGTTGAGCACGATGCCGATCGAGGTGGTGAGCTGTTCGAGGAACATGGTTTGCAGCGTGGTGAATTCGTGTATCGAGGCAAGCTCGATCACCGCCTTGACCTGGTTCTCGAACAGAACCGGCAGCACGATATTGTTGCGCGGCGTCAGCTTGAGCAGCGCCGACGAGATCGGCACGGTGCTCGCCGGCATTTCGGTAATCAGCATGCGCCGCTTGTCCAGCGCGCATTGGCCGATCAGGCCTTCGCCGAAGCCGAGCGACCGCGGATGGCCATTCGTGCCGTCGTCGGCATAGGCCGCGAGCAGGTTGAGGCCGTTCTGCTTTTCCTCGCTCTCCATCTGATAGATGACGCCCTGGTGCGCGTTGACGAGCGGCGTCAGTTCGGAAAGCAGGAGCCGCCCGACCGTGGTGAGGTCGCGCTGGCCCTGCAGCATGTTAGTGAACTTGGCGAGGTTGGTCTTGAGCCAATCCTGCTCGGTATTGCGGTCGGTAGTGAGCCGCAAGTTGTCGATCATCGTGTTGATGTTGTCTTTGAGCTCGGCCACTTCGCCGCGCGCTTCGACCTGGATCGATCGCGTCAAGTCTCCCTTGGTCACCGCGGTGGCCACCTCGGCGATGGCGCGCACCTGGGTGGTCAGGTTCGCAGCGAGCAGATTGACGTTGCCGGTAAGGTCCTTCCAGGTGCCGGCGGCGCCGGGCACGTTGGCCTGGCCGCCGAGCCGGCCTTCGACGCCGACTTCGCGCGCCACGGTCGTCACCTGGTCGGCGAAGGTGGCGAGCGTGTCCGTCATGTTGTTGATGGTTTCGGCAAGCGCCGCCACCTCGCCTTTCGATTTCACTGCGAGATTCTGCTTGAGGTCGCCGTTGGCGACCGCGGTCACCACTTTCACGATGCCGCGCACCTGTTCGGTGAGGTTGGCGGCCATAACGTTGACGGTGTCGGTCAAATCCTTCCAGGTGCCGGCCACGCCGGGCACCTGCGCCTGGCCGCCGAGCAGGCCCTCGGTGCCGACTTCGCGCGCCACACGGGTAACTTCCGAGGCGAAACCGTTGAGCTGGTCCACCATCGTATTGATGGTGTTTTTCAGTTCGAGAATTTCGCCCTTCACGTCGACCGTGATTTTACGGCTAAGGTCGCCGCGCGCCACGGCGGTGGTCACCTCGGCGATGTTGCGGACTTGTGTCGTAAGGTTCGCGGCAAGAAGGTTGACGTTGTCGGTAAGATCCTTCCAGGTTCCGGCGACCCCGGGCACCACGGCCTGACCGCCGAGGCGGCCGTCAGTGCCGACCTCGCGGGCGACGCGGGTGACTTCGGCGGCGAACGAGCGCAACTGCTCCACCATCGTGTTGAGCGTGTCTTTGAGCAGCAGCATTTCGCCGCGCACGTCGACCGTGATCTTCTTCGAAAGGTCGCCGCCGGCGATGGCGGTCGCCACCTCGGCGATGTTGCGCACCTGCGCGGTCAGGTTTGACGCCATGAAGTTGACGTTGTCGGTCAAGTCCTTCCAGGTGCCGGCGACGCCGGGCACGCCGGCCTGACCGCCGAGCTTGCCTTCGGTGCCGACTTCGCGGGCGACGCGGGTGACTTCCGAGGCAAAGGCGTTGAGCTGGTCCACCATCGTGTTGATGGTGTTTTTCAGTTCGAGAATCTCGCCTTTCACGTCGACCGTGATCTTGCGGCCGAGGTCGCCGCGGGCGACGGCAGTCGTGACCTCGGCGATGTTGCGGACTTGCGCCGTCAAGTTGCCGGCCATCGAGTTGACCGAGTCGGTCAAGTCCTTCCAGGTGCCGGCCACGCCGGGAACGTTGGCCTGGCCGCCGAGGCGGCCTTCAGTGCCGACCTCGCGGGCAACGCGCGTCACCTCGCCGGCGAAGCGGTTGAGCTGGTCCACCATGGTGTTGAGCGTTTCTTTCAGCTGCAGGATTTCGCCGCGCACGTCGACCGTGATCTTGCGCGACAAGTCGCCGCCGGCGATGGCGGTCGCCACCTCGGCGATGTTGCGGACCTGGCCGGTGAGGTTCGAGGCCATCGAGTTGACCGAGTTGGTCAAGTCCTTCCAGGTGCCGCCGACGCCCGGCACGTTGGCCTGACCGCCGAGCTTGCCTTCGGTGCCGACCTCGCGGGCGACGCGGGTGACTTCCGCGGCGAAGGCGTTGAGCTGGTCCACCATCGTGTTGAGCGTATCTTTCAGCTCCAAAATTTCGCCGCGCACGTCGACCGTGATCTTGCGTGACAAGTCACCGCGGGCGACGGCGGTGGCCACTTCGGCGATGTTGCGGACCTGTCCGGTCA
The DNA here is from genome assembly GCA_963743395.1 of uncultured Alphaproteobacteria bacterium. Classification (GTDB taxonomy): domain Bacteria; phylum Pseudomonadota; class Alphaproteobacteria; order Rhizobiales; family Xanthobacteraceae; genus BOG-931. Next base: position 82,928 of record CAVUPV010000013.1, on the reverse strand, counting down.
AATTCGACGCCATCGAGTTGACCGAGTCGGTCAAATCCTTCCAGGTGCCGGCCACGCCGCGCACCAGCGCCTGACCGCCGAGCTTGCCTTCGGTGCCGACCTCGCGCGCGACGCGCGTCACCTCGCCGGCGAAGGCGTTGAGCTGGTCCACCATCGTATTGATGGTGTCTTTCAGTTCGAGAATTTCGCCGCGCACGTCGACCGTGATCTTCTTCGACAAGTCGCCCGAGGCGATGGCGGTGGACACTTCGGCGATGTTGCGCACTTGCGCGGTCAGGTTCGACGCCATGGAATTGACCGAGTCGGTCAAGTCCTTCCAGGTGCCGGCGACGCCGAGCACATTGGCCTGGCCGCCGAGCCTGCCGTCGGTGCCGACCTCGCGGGCAACGCGCGTCACTTCACCGGCAAACGCGTTGAGCTGATCCACCATGGTGTTGATGGTTTCCTTCAGCTGCAAAATCTCGCCGGACACATTCACCGTGATTTTCTTCGACAAGTCGCCGCCGGCGATGGCCGTTGCCACGTCGGCGATGTTGCGAACCTGCGCGGTCAGGTTGCCGGCCATGAAATTGACGCTGTCGGTCAAGTCCTTCCAGGTGCCGGCGACGCCCGGCACCTGCGCCTGGCCGCCGAGCTTGCCTTCGGTGCCGACTTCGCGGGCGACGCGGGTGACTTCCGAAGCGAACGAGTTGAGCTGGTCCACCATCGTATTGATGGTGTCTTTCAGTTCGAGAATTTCGCCGCGCACATCAACCGTGATCTTGCGCGAAAGGTCGCCGCGGGCGACGGCGGTGGTCACATGCGCGATGTTGCGCACCTGGTCGGTAAGGTTGCCGCACATGGCGTTGACCGAGTCGGTCAAATCCTTCCAGGTGCCGGCGACGCCGGGCACGATGGCCTGGCCGCCGAGCTTGCCGTCGGTGCCGACCTCGCGGGCGACGCGGGTGACTTCCGAAGCGAACGAACGCAGCTGATCGACCATCGTGTTGATGGCTTCCTTGAGCTGCAAGATTTCGCCGCGCACGTCGACCGTGATCTTCTTCGACAAGTCGCCGTTGGCCACCGCGATCGTGACCTCGGCGATGTTGCGGACCTGGGCGGTCAGGTTCGACGCCATCGAGTTGACGCTCTCGGTGAGGTCTTTCCACACGCCGGTCACGCCGCCGACCTGAGCCTGGCCGCCGAGCTTGCCCTCGGTGCCGACCTCGCGGGCGACGCGCGTCACCTCGGAGGTGAACACGTTGAGCTGCTTGATCATGGTGTTGACGATCTCGGCCGAGCGCAGAAACTCGCCCTTCAGCGGCCGGCCGTCGACGTCGAGGCTGACAGTGCGCAAAAGGTCGCCCTGGGCGACGGCGGCGATGGCGCGGGTCACTTCCGTAGTGGGCCACAGCAGATCGTCGATCAGAGAATTGACCGATGATTCCATCTCGCCCCAGGCGCCGTCGGACAGGCCGACGCGCACCCGCTGGCGGGTACGGCCTTCGCGGCCGACCACCTGGCCGACCCGTTCGAGCTGCTTGGCCATGCGCTGATTGGTGCCGACGATCTCATTAAAGGTATCGGCGATCTTGCCCATGATGCCGACGCGGTCGCCGGCCATGCGCGCCGAAAAGTCGCCGACCCGCATCGCCTGCAAAGCGTGCAGGAGCTCGGCCAGGCCGTGCGCGTCGGTATTGCCGTTGAGCTGATTGTCGCTTGCTTCGGGGGTGGACGGAACGGCGGAACCGTTGGCGTCCTTGCCAACAACCTCTTCAGTCGACTGCATAATTTTCTCCGAAGCCCGGGCGGTATGAGCTGTGGCACGCGGTCAAGCGGACACGACAAAAGGCACCCGGCGGGCGCAAGTCCCGCGGCGCTATCACGATAAGCCGACGTGGATTCCCCCTCACGCGCGGGCCTCAACCTTCTGTGCCATGACGCGAAACGCCGATAAGTGGCGTAGGTTCCGGGAAAAAATCGAGTTTGATGAAATATTTTTGACTGGGGATCGCCGGCCCCTTTGCGCCCTCAACGAAAGCGCGACCGTAGAATTTATTCCTATATGGCTTCCGCATGATCGGCGGCCGCGGTTATTGGTTCCTCAGGACGAAAATCGCCAAAAAACCAGCCGACGCGCGGTGATAAAGTAAGGCAGCACCGTCCCGTGCGCTTTCCCCGGCAAAGAAGGTTCGCCAATGGATCTTGGTCTAAAAGGATGCAGAGCCTTTGTTGCCGGCGCCAGCAAGGGGCTCGGCAAGGCTTGCGCGAAATCGCTCGCCGGCGAAGGCGCGCGGGTATTCATCTGCGCGCGCAATGAAAAAGAGATCAAGGCGGCGGCTGTGGAAATCGGCGCCGCCGGCTACGCCGCAGCCGACGTATCGCGACCCGCCGAGATCAAGCGCGTCACGGCCGACGCGATCACAGCGCTCGGCGGCCTCGACATCCTCGTCACCAATGCCGGCGGCCCGCCGACAGGCCCGTTCGACAAGGCCGGCGATAGTGACTGGGATATTGCCTATCAGCTGACATTGATGAGCGCGGTTCGGCTGATCCGCGAGGCCTTGCCGGCGCTAAAAGCTTCCGGCCGCGGCCGCATCGTCAACCTCACGGGCTATGGCGTGAAGGAGCCGATGTCCGATCTTGTGGTGTCGGATTCAGTCCGCGCCGGCGTCACCGTGATGGCCAAGACCATCGCGTCGGACGTGGCGCCGTTCGGCATCACGGTGAACAATATCGCGCCGGGCCCGATCATGACCGATCGCCTGGTCGCCATTCATGCCGCGCGGGCGAACGGCCTCGGCATATCGATCGACGAGCAATTCAAGCGCTTTGCGCAATCCATTCCAGTGCGCCGGATGGGACGGCCGGAGGAAATCGGCGATCTCTGCGCCTATCTGTGTTCGCCGCAAGCCGGCTATCTGACCGGCCAGGCGATCGTGGTCGATGGCGGCGTCAATCGCTCGATCTGAAAGCCGCGCACCGGCGCGCCGCTACATCACGCCCTTGAGAAAGTTGCCGATCAATCGCGCCGTCGCTTCCGGCTGCTCGATGAACAGCATGTGCGGCGCGCCGGCGATGATCTCGTAACGCGCACCGGGGATGGCGTCGGCGATGGCCTTGATGGTCGGCGGCGGCACCGACTGGTCCAATTCGCCGGCGACACAAAGCGTCGGCGCCCGGATCGACGGCAGCCGCGGAAGCGTATCGAGATCGCCGATCGCGTACCAGGCGCGCGCCCAGCCTTCGACATCGTCAGCCAGGAGTCTTTGTTTTGCCGGCGCGTCTTTTCCGGCGGCGCGAAATGCCGGGGTGAACCAGCGATCGAGCGTCACGTCGAGCACCGCCTGGATGCCGCCGCGCCGGGCATCGTCGGCGCGCGCGCGAGCGGCTACCCGACGCTGCGGCGATTGCTGGCTGCCGCAGGCGCAGATGATGACCGCGCTGGTGACGGCGGGATATTTCAGCGCGAAAGCTTGCGTCACCATGCCGCCGAAGGAAAAGCCGCCGACCGCGGCGGGAGTGAATTTGAGCTCAGTGAGGAGACTATGCAGATCGTCGGCATAGGTTTCCAGCGAAGCGTCGGGCGCCGCGGCTGCGCTTTTGCCGTGGCCGCGCTGGTCGGGCGTCAAAACCGTGAAATCCTTGCGCAGGATTTCCGCGACCGGGCGCAGGAAGGTCAGATCGAGACCGACCGGATGCAGCAGGACGAGGCGCGGCCCGCCACCGCCGATTTCGTAATTGATCTTGCTTGTCACGACTTGTTCCCGCGCGCGATAACAGCACCGATCTGCAGCGAACACACAGAGGGCACAGCCATGGCAAACGGACTGCTGCTGTTCATGACCGATATCGATCCCTCACATGAGAGCGAATTTAACCGCTGGTACGAGGAAGAACACCTTGCCGAGCGCATGGCGATCCCCGGATTCGTCGCGGCGCGGCGGTTTCAGGCCCTCGAGGGCAATCCGAAATATCTGGCGATCTACGATCTCGAATCCCCCGACGTTCTGCAATCGGCGGCCTATCGCCACGCCGCGGGCGCGGGCAAGTCGGCCTGGACCAAACGCATGGAAACGCTGTTCGTCAACGGTCGGCGCAATGTCTATGTCGGCCTTTCCGAGCGGCATAGGTAGTGCCCTAATCGACAGCGCGGGCGATGGCGCGCGCCGGCGCGCCGTCCGAGCCGGCGATATTGAGCCCGAGGAACATGATCTCGGCGCGATGGCCCGCCAGTGTTTCGAGATTGGTGACATGCTCGGCGATCAGCACACCCTGGCTGAGCAGCGTGTAGTGCACCGGAAAGGCGAAATCCGCCGGCCGCCGCCCGGCAGCGAGGTCCGGCGTCGCAAAATCGACGCCGACGATCTTGGCGCCTTGCTGGGCCAGCCACGCCGCGGCCTCGCCGGTGAGACAAGCGTGGCGCATATAGCGCTCGGTATTGACGTATCTGGCCCGGCCGCTGTCGATCAGCACGATGTCGCCCGGTTTCATGCGCGGGGTGGCGCGTTCGAGATCGCCGACGTCGATCACGCCGTCATCGGCCACGTCGAAACGCCAGACGACGCCCGCGCCGTATAGCCGGTCGAGCGGCACCTCATCCATGGTCGGCCCATCGGCGATGAAATGCCGCGGCGCGTCGAGATGGGTGCCGTGATGCACCACCATGTGGACTTCGGTCACATTGGCGCGGTGCTCGGGAATTTTCGTGATCCGCCGGATACGCGGCTGCGGAAACGACGGGATGCGCGACAATTCTTGGGTCAGCCGATGCGACAGATCGATCCATGGACCGGCGAGGCCTGAAATCTTCGACGCCGGCAGATCGGGCCAGCCCTGCCAGCCGGGAATCTTGTTGGCTGTGGTTTCGCACATGACACATGCTCGCTTTTGTTGAAAATCTTTCGTCTTACCGATGACGACGCGGCGACCGGCGCCATCAATCCTCCCACACTTTGCCGGTGGTGGATGCGGTTTGCCCGCCGTCGATGACAAGCTCGGTCGCGTTGACGTAACGGGCTTCGTCGCTGGCGAGATAAAGCACGCCATAGGCGACATCCCAAGCGGTGCCGAGCGTGCCGGTCGGCACCGACATCGCCCGTGCCTTGATCTTTGCTTCGTAATCGGCTGGATTGCTGCGCCTGAGCCGGTCGGTAATGCGCGGGGTGGCGATGTAGCCGGGCATCACGGCGTTGCAGCGGATGCCTTTGGCGGCGTATTGCACGCCGATATTTTGCGACAATTGCTTCACCGCGCCTTTCGAGGCCGAATAGGCGACGTTGGCATAAGTGAAACGCAGCCCGGCCGCCGACGAATTGTTGATGATCGACCCGCCGCCCTGCTTGAGCATGTGCGGTATCACCGCGCGGCAGGTCAGATACATGCTCTTGACGTTGACCGTCATCAGCTTGTCCCAGTCTTCTTCGGCCACGTCGAGCGGGCCGCCGACGATCTGCATGCCGACATTATTGAACAGGACATCGATGCGGCCATAAGCGGCGAGGCAGGCCGCGACCATCGCTTCGACTTCGGCGGCGATCGACACGTCGGCGCGATGCGCGGTGGATTCGCCGCCTTCCGCGCGGATGATATCGCGGGTTTCCTCGGCCGCCGCCAGATTGCGGTCGACGGCAAACACCTTGGCGCCTTCACGCGCGAACACAACCGCGGTCGCCTTGCCGTTACCCCAACCCTCGGCAATCGAGCCGGCGCCGGCGACAATCGCCACCTTGTCCTTCAGGCGCGCCATGAACGCGTCCATCCCCACCGGCCCGCTTCCCTCTACGGCGCGTATGCCACCGGCGCCAAATTAGGGCATGCGCGGACGATAGCCAACGCACTATCGTTGTGGCGCGGCGCAGCGCCCACGCGCGGTTACGCGGCAGCCGCAATGTGGTCGAGCGCGCCGAGCAGATAGGGCCGAAAACCGGGATAGTTCTCGATCATGGGAAAGTGGCCCATGCCCTTCATCAGGGCGAAATGCGCGCCGGGAATGGCGCGGGCGACGGCTTCGCTCATGGCCGGCGTGCAGGAATAATCGTATTCGCCGGTCAGCAGCGCGACTTTGCAGCGTTTGGTGTCGATCTGCTTGATATCCTCACGCGCGTCCCAGTCGATACTGTAAAAATAAACGTCGCCCTGATAAACGCCGGGGCCGGACTGGGCGTAATACCACCAGTTCTCGCGGCGGTTGACCTCCGGGCTATAGGGCGAGTTGAGGCCATAGGTGTAGCTCGCGCACAGCTCGCCGCCGTGGATCGCCGGATGATGGAGAAAATCATTGTAGCGGCCCGGCGCATAGGCCGAGCTTTCCAACCCGACGATGCCGGCAATTTCGTCCTGATAGCGCGCCGCGAGCTTGAGCACGATGGCGCCTCCCATCGAGCAGCCGAGCACCGTCGGCCTTTCCAATCCGAGCGCCAGCCACACCGCACGAATGATGCCGAGATAGGATTCGGTGGTGAGGCGGAATTTCTTTAGCCACCAGCGGTCGGGCGGCGTCGAGCGGCCGTGATAGGGCATATCGAAGGCAACGACGCGGAACCGTGCCGTGACCGCCGCGTCGTTCATCAGGTGACGGAATTGCCGGCTGTCGTTCCCGGCGGTGTGCAGCAGGAGAAGCGGCGGGCCATGTCCCGCTTCTTCGACGAAGATGCGGTGACGCTCGCCTGAAATATCGAGACCGATATAGCGGCCGGTGATCGGCTCGAAGTCAGGAATTGCGGCTTTAGTCACGAGGCATCCCCGTTTCCCGCATGATGTTCATCAGGCGATGCAACGCGCGCGCGTTTTGCATAGCGATAAGCCCGTCGCCTTCCAGCCGAAACTCCGGCACGCGCATCAGCATGGCGAAGAAGTCGTGATAGAGCGGCGGCGGATCGGGGCTGAGGAATTTTTCCCAGACCTCCACCGGCGCCGTAAATCCGAAACTGCAACGCACGTCGAGCCGCGGGGAAGCGATAATGTCGGCGATCTTGCCCCGGTCGATTGTCAAGGCATAGCGATGATCGCCGAACGTCAGCGAAAAGCTCGTATTGAACCATTCGCCGATGACATTCAGCTCGGGATCGCCGTTCACGCGCTGGCGATATTCGCCAAGCCAGGCGGCGCCCGGAAAATTGCTCATGACAACGAACCCGACAAAAATTTCGTCCGCCGGCTGGCTAAGGAGGCTGTCTGGAGCGGACCAGCCGGCAAGCTAAACGCCCTGCCCACGGCGAATAAATCGGGAATTCCGCGCCGAATCCAGCCCTGCCCGCAATATTGCGGCCGGCAGCGCTTGCCGAAGCTGATTTTCTTGGCGCGTAAGGCGAAAACGCCGCCTGCTATGTCAGGCGGGCCACTTCGCGCCGCACGAGTTGCCGATACAGCCCTTCGTGGCCGACGAGGTGATCCGGCGGGCCGTCCTGCGTGATCCGGCCGGTTTGCAGCACGATGATGCGATCGAAATTCCGCACCGTCGACAGCCGATGCGCGATAGCGATCACCGTACGCCCGCGCATCAGCCGGCCCAACGCCTCGCGGATCGCTTCCTCCGATTCGCTATCGAGCGCGGAGGTGGCCTCGTCGAGCAGCAGCAGCGGCGCGTCCTTGAGGAAGGCGCGCGCGATAGCGATGCGCTGGCGCTCCCCGCCCGAGAGTTTCACGCCCCGATCGCCGACGATGGTCCGCATGCCGGACTTCAGATCGTCGATGAAGTCGCAGCGCGCCGAGACCGCCGCTTCAATTACTTCGTCATCCGACGCGTCCGGCCGGCCATACCGGATATTGTCCATCACCGAGCGATGAAACATCGAGATGTCTTGCGGCACGACGCCGATCGATTCGCGCAGGCTCTCCTGCGTGACGCGCGCGATATCCTGGCCGTCGATCAGGATCCTGCCGAACTGCGGATCGTAGAAGCGCTGCAGCAGCGCGAACAATGTCGACTTGCCGGCGCCGGAATGGCCGACGAGACCGACTCGCTCGCCCGGTCGGAAGCTGAGACTGAAGTCCTCGAAAATGTGTTGCCCGCCGGCATAACGGAAATCGACGTGCTCGAACTTCACACTGGCGCCGCGCCTGACCAACGGCTCCGCTTCGGGATGATCGCGCAGCTCATGGGGCAACAGCAGCGTCGCGACCGCCTCGGCGAGACGGGCGATGTGCTGCGTGATGTCGACGAGTGCCACCGCAAGATCGCGCGTGGCGTGCAGCACGGACAGCCCAAGCGTGCACACCAGCACGACATCGCCCGTCGTCGCCGCGCCTTGCTGCCAGAGCAAGATTGCCCAGGCAAGCAGACCGAGCGTTAATACGATCGTCGCCGCGGCATGAAGGATGCGAAGCCTCTCCAGGTAAAACAGGCTGCGCCGTCGCGCGTCCATCTCGTGATTGACCGTCACGTCAAAGCGGCGATGCTCGCGCAGGATGCCGCCAAACGCCCGCACCAGCGGCATATTGTTCACGATGTCGACCATCTCGCCGTCGACGGCTGCCGCCTTGCTGGCAAAGTCGTGATGCAGCGGCCGACCGGCCGCCGCCAGGTGGAACATCAGCCACACCATAGCGGCGGCAACGATGGCGAGACCGGCGGCCATCGGCAGGCTGACCGTGAATACTAGAGCGATCGCTGCGACAGTTGCCACGCACGGCGGCAGCACGTTCCAGATAAACATGTTCTCGGCGGTAAAGACTGCGTTCGAGGTGGCGGTCACGCGGCTGGTCAGCATGCCGGGCAGCCGGTCGGCGAAGTAGCCCGGCGAATGGCCCATCAAGTGCCGGAACAAATCGCGCCGCAGATCGCCGGTGACCCCGACGAATGAGGAATTGGCGATCCAGCTCGCGACGCGCCACAACAGATTATCGGCGGCGATCAGCGAGCCGAGGACAAAAAACGCCATCCATACATCGGCGCTGGCGCCGCTTGAGAGCGTATCGACCAGGAACTTGACGCCGTATTGGGTGCCTACCGAACAAAGGACTGCCGCCAGCACCGCGGTGAGGATGATCGCATGGGATAGCGGCCGCAGCCGAACGTACCGGAAGATGAAGGCAAGCGGACGAGAACTGTACCCACAAAGGTCGGCCATGGGACTGTTCATTTCCACCCCGGCATGAAGCCGGCTCTCCCGCAAAGCTCATGTCGAGGCACAACGCCTGCAACTAAAACGCGTTGCAACCTTTAATGTTCCGAAAACCACGGCCCGATGACGGCAGCGCGTCCGAGACGGGTTTTCGCGCGCTAAATCTCCACGTCGCAGCCGACAAAAAGTTCCATCCCCCGCAAAAAATAAGTTCCCCGCAAAGTTTGAAATATTTTGCTGTTTCAACGTTGTCGATAGTTGCCGGGTGAAAACATCACCAAATCAGGGGGCCATTCGATGCATATCGCACAAATTGCGCCGCTAACCGAAGCGATCCCGCCCAAGCTTTACGGGGGAACCGAACGGGTCGTTTCCTGGCTGACAGAGGAATTGATCGCGCTCGGCCACGAGGTGACGCTCTTTGCCAGCGGCGACTCAGTGACTTCGGCCCGGCTTGAGGCGGGTTGGCCTCGCGCGTTGCGGCTCGATGGCGGGGTCCGCGACCCCAATGCGCTGCACATGATGATGCTGGAACGCGTGTACCGGCGCGCCGCTGAATTCGACTTCCTCCACTTCCACCTCGACTACTATCCCTTCTCGCTGTTTTCACGTCAGTCCACGCCATTCGTGACGACATTGCATGGCCGGCTCGACTTGCCTGAGCATCAGCCCGTGTTCGACACATTCAGCTCCGTGCCGGTCGTGGCGATCTCCAATTCGCAGCGGCGGCCGTTGCCGCAGGCGAACTGGATACGCACGGTCCACCACGGGTTGCCCGCGCAGCTGCTGGTCCCGAAACCCATCAAACCGAGTTACTTCGCGTTCCTCGGCCGCATCGCCCCGGAAAAGGGCATCGACCGCGCCATCCGCATCGCCCAGCGTTGCGGCGTGCCGCTGAAGGTCGCGGCAAAAGTCGACAAAACGGACCAAGATTATTTCCACGAGCAAATCGAGCCGATGATCAAGTCGGGCAACGTCGAATATATCGGCGAGATCAACGACAGCGACAAATCGGAATTCCTGAGCGGCGCGATCGCGCTTTTGGTTCCGATCGACTGGCCCGAGCCGTTCGGACTTGTGATGATCGAAGCCATGGCCTGTGGCACGCCCGTCATTGCCTACAATCGCGGATCGGTGCCGGAGATCATCGACGAGGGCGTTAGCGGATTTATCGTCGAGGACGAAACCGGCGCCATCGGCGCCGTCGACCGGCTGGGACATTTGTCCCGCGAAAAGATCAGGCGGCGTTTCGAGGAGCGCTTTACCGCGCGCCGCATGGCGCAGGACTATCTCAGCATCTACCGCAGCCTGAGCAATGCCGCCACACCGCACCTGCGGCTGATCGACGGCGCGCCGGCCTTGTAATTTGCAGACCCCATAATTGCAGATCGAGTGCGGCGGCGCCCTTCAAGGCGGCGCCCTACTCCGTCTTTTCCGCCGGACGGGTCTCCGGCATCAGGAGCCACAGCACTCCCAAGCCGACGAATGCAATCGCGGCCAAAGCCGCAAAGGCGGCCGGGCTGCCGAAGTGGTCGCTTATATAGCCGGCGAGCGTTGAACTGAGCGAAGCGCCGATTCCGGTGGAGGTTCCGAGGATTCCGAGGCCGAGGTTGAAATGGCCGGTGCCGCGCGTGAGATCGGCGACCACCAGGGGCACCATGACGCTGAAGACGGCTGCGGTCACGCCATCGAGGAGTTGCACAACGAGGAGCAGCGAGGGATTGGTGACCGAGGCAAACAAAAGGCCGCGAATAGGCAGTGACGCGAACCCGACCAGCAGCAAGGGTCGGCGTCCCCAGCTTTGCGCCCGCATCCCGACCCACGGCGCCAAAGCCGCGACGAGGAGTTGCGGCACGACGATACAGGCCGCGATGATGAGCGTCGCCCACTGCGCCGACCGCATGGTGACGACACTGCCCATCAAGGGCAGCATGGCCGCATTGGCAAGGTGAAACAGCAGAAGACAGCCGGCAAAGATGAGCAGCGGCCGATTGTGCAGCAGCGCAGCCGCTTTGACCGGATGCTGTTCGACATCGGGTTTGTCGGCACGCCGCCGCGGCAGTCCACCATGCGCTCGCTCGGGATCGATCTCAGCCGCGGATATCGACCGCAGCGCCACCAGCGCCGGCGCGAGCAAAAGGACGGTGACGATAAAAACGGCACGGGCCGAAAGGAAATAGCCGCAGGCGCCCATCGCGGCCGCCGCCAGCCCGTTACCTACCGCGGCGTAACGCGCGTTGCGTCCAAGCCGTTCGCCGATCGCGGCGTGCCCAACCAAACCGAGGCTGATCGCGACTATGGCGGGGCCAAGCACGCAACTTGCCAGCGCATGCAGCACCGACCCCGCCAAAATCACCGGAAAAACGGGTAGCGCCGCATAGGTCAAAGCGCTTATGCAGATGGCCACGATAGCGACGCCGGCGGCGAAGCGCTCCGAGCGGACCGCATCGACCAGCGCTCCGCCGGGCATTTGGCCGAGGAGGGACGCGAAGCCGGCGACTGACAGGACGAGCCCGATGTCGACCTGCGTCCATCGCTGCGTCGTGAGATAGACAGACACGAATGGCCCGAAACCGGTCTGCACATCGGCGACGAAGAAAATGAACCAATCGAGTCCGCGCAGACTGCGCCGGGACGGAGGCACCGGCGGCTCGGTCCCCTCCGGCTGTTCGACGGGCGGCGGTGCCGACTCGTCATTGATCGCGCCGTGTGGATCCGGCCCGTAGCGAAAGCGACGTGACGGATTTCCGGGTAACATGCGCCTCCAGCGCGACTGTTTAGAGTAAGAACCGAATCGTTTGCGAAAGACGGCAGCGACTTTTCTGGATCATGCTCTATTCAAACGGCAGGGGCGCGAGCTTGCCGAGCGCACCTAAGACAATGACGGGCTTGCCCTCTTGGTATTCGGGAGCTGCCTTGACCTGGTCGGGAGTGAGTTCAAGCGTGATCCGCTCGCCGGGCTGGCCCGGAGCGGCAAAATGCAGCGCGTTCCAGTCCACCGCGATCTTGCGGCTGCCGACGCCAAGGAACCCGCCGAAATCGATGATCGCGGCAGGCACCTTGCCGCTGCGGTCGACGATCACATCCACGATCCGGCCCATATTCGCGTCGTCGGCACTGCGCACTTCGCGTCCCAAGATGCCCTCGACTTCGTGGTCGTTGAGGACGGTCACCGCGGGGGGGCCGGCGGGCGTTGCCGCCGGAGTGTCCGTAGATTGCTGAGGTTGCACTGGCGGCGGTCCGTTTTCGGATAAAGCAACGTCAATCGCGACGCCGAGTGTCAGCACGATGACTGCCGCCACGGCCGCCACAGTCCCCACGCCCGTTGGTTTTTTGCCGCGCATGCTTGCTCCAGCAATGCCGATGGGAACCCAGACGACTGGGCCTCCCAAATGCTTAAGCCCACCAAGTGCTGCTGGTTCCACGCCATGCGACGGCCGGGATGGCAGGCATCGCGACGCCGGAGGGGTGCCCGCGAGAATTCGACGCAATCAGGAGGAAAAAACGATCGAAACCTGAATATCGCCGCTGATCCGCGGTGTATTGAGCAAAACGGTATCGTTATAGCGGCGCACCCTGAGATCGACGCTCGACGAGCCGATCCGTAGATCGCGCAACGTCACCTCTTCCAAAAATTCCGGCAGGCGTGGATTGCGAAGCCGAATTTCGCCCTTGAAGAGGTCGAATTCCAGGCCGAGCGCGGCTTCGAGCAGTGTGAACGGCGTGGCGCTGGCCCAGGCTTGCGGCGAGCAGGCGACCGGATAGAGCGTCGGGCCTTGGCCGCTGTGGCGCTGGAAACCGCAGAACACCTCCGGCAGCCGGCGATGGTCCATATACGTGGCGGCATGGAACAGACCCGTAAACAGCGTTTCGATCGAGCGCTTGGACTGGTAGCGAGCGAGACCGAGCGCGATCAGCGCATTGTCGTGCGGCCAGACCGAGCCATTGTGATACGACATCGGATTAAAGCGCGTCTCGCCTCTCGCGACCGTGCGAATGCCCCAGCCGGAGAAGAAGCGCGGCTGCAAAAGCCCTTTGGTGACGCGCGCCGCCCGATCGGGAGCGGCAATGCCGGTGAACAGGACCTGTCCGGCATTCGACGTGCGCACTGCGCAGGGCTTTTTCGCGCCGTCAAGCGCAAGCGCATAGGTGTCGATCTCCGGGCACCAGAACGCGGCCTCGAAGCGCCCGGCGAGACGACTTGCTTCGGCCTCGAGCTTGTCCGCCGTGGCGTCACGGCCAAGCCGCCGCGCGCAGCACGCCGCCATTCGCTTGGCGGCGTAGACATAACCTTGCACTTCGACCAGCGCGATCGCGCCCTCGGCCAGACGTCCATCGGCATGAAAAATCGCGTCATGGGAATCCTTCCAACCTTGGTTGGCGAGCCCCTGATCGGTCGCGCTCTTGTACTCGACAAAGCCATCGCCATCCGGATCGCCGGGTCCGTCGATCCAAGCCAAAGCGGCCTCGATGGCCGGCCACAATTCGACGATTGTCTCGGTGTCGCCGGTGCGTTCCAAATAGAGCCCGGCGAGCAGAACGAAGAGCGGCGTCGAATCGACGCTGCCGTAGTACAGTCCGAATGGCACTTCGCGGAGCGCCGCCATCTCGCCGCCGCGCATTTCGTGAAGGATCTTTCCCGGCTGGGCATCGGCAAGCGGATCTGTGGTCTTGGCCTGATAGGCAGCCAATCGGCGCAACACGCCTCGCGCCACTTCCGGACTCCACCACAGCATCTGCAAGGCCGTAATCAGGCCATCGCGGCCGAACGTCGTCGAGTACCAGGGGATGCCGGCATAGGGATAACGGCCCTGCGGCGTTTCGGTCATCAGCATCGCGAGGTCGGCGGCCGAGCGGCACAAGATCTCGTTGAAACGCTCATTCGAGGTTTCGACCGATGTCCGCTCGCGCGTCGATTCCCGCATTTCACGACCGGCCGCGGCGAGACCACGCAGGAACGGCACCGGACGCGAGTCCGTTCGCTCGCAGCTCACGGCCAAAAAGATCGGCCGCATTTCTCCGGGTGCGAGATGCAGATCGTAAACAGCGGCGTCGGTTGCGAGCTGATCCGGCCGTGGATCGAAGTTCAATGCGGTGCGCCGTATCTTTGCGTCCAAACCGCGATAAACCAACAGCACCCGATCATCGCTGTGAACCTTCGCCGTCGCTGTGCCACGCCGTTCTCGGTGCGCCCCTCGCACCTCGAAAATATCGGCAAAATCATTCGCAAATAGCATCGACAGACGCAGGTCGACCGCGCGGTCGCTGTAATTACGCACCGCGAGCCGCTGATAGGCGGTGTCACGCCACAGGAAGATCGTGCGCAGAATGTGCACTCTGTCCTTCTCCAGGACGATGGACTGACCGTCCATCAAATCCGGATTGGTCAGATCGACGGAGAACGCTGAATTGTCGTCGCGCAGATTGGAGCCAAGCAACAAAGGTGGTCGCTCGTTCACCAGCAATTCGAGACGCGAGAGATGGCGCGTGTCCATGTGGAACAGGCCGGAGGAGCCGTCGGATGACGTCCCGATGTCACCACGGCCGTCGAACACCACGAAAGTGTCGCCGTATTTGAGCGCGCGTGGCGGCCGCACGGGCTGCGTGGCGGTGATGGCGAAAGACGACTCGGGAGCGGGCTCGGCTGAAACAGCCGGCGCGGCGATCTTTGCGGCAATCTTCACGGCGGTTTTGGGGGTCATCGCTTTTTCGCTTAGCCGCCACCACCATCGGTGTTCTGGCGCTGCTCTGGGGATACTTGGCGACGATACTCAGCGACACCGCGTTTTGATCGGGTCGACGACGACCCCATACGCTTCACATCGTGGTGCATTTAAGAACCAGATTCGGGCCGCAGGCAATGCTCCATATGGAGGTAGACGTGAATAACCCTTCCCATGCAAACGCGTGACGACCGCAATAGGTTCATTCGGCTCGACTGGCAGAGCGCTGGCGGCGTAGCGAGACAGTCGCCGCCGCCGGCGTGGCGCTTCCATTCATCTGCCACAATATGCTTGGCAAAATGCCACACCGACCCAGCCTTTAGAACGGTCCGCTTTCTGTCGATTTTGCAGGCCAGGCAACCACAAACAATCTCGTCATCAACGCACAAACATCTCGTATGTAATGCGGACTGCATTGGCGCGTCACAGCGTAAACAGTCATGGCCTATCGAGTCGCGTCACTTTTAGCGGTTCATTTCGACGTCATCCTGGACTGACATTGTGCCTCCGTGCATTCCGTCGTCTTCTTCTGTACCTATCTAAACGTATGGTGCGTTCGCAATAAAAGGGAGTCTGTATAAAATTGACCATCCGGTTCCCCAAGCTTCAAACCGAGCGACTACCGCTGCGACTGCGCCGCTTGCATTCGTCTATTAAACGGATATCAAGCGTGCAAATGGATTAGAAACCTCCGGACGCGACATGGAGCTTGCGGAACCCTCGCTCGTTCCTGACCTGCGTAAATGCGCGATCCTGCTCGACATCGACGGCACTATTCTCGATATCGCGCCGTCGCCGCAGCAGGTCCGGGTGCCGCCGGAGCTGCGGCATACTCTTGCTCGTCTCGACGAGCTGACTGGCGGCGCGTTGGCGTTGGTCAGCGGCCGGCCGCTGGCCGACATCGATCTCATATTTTCTCCTTTGCAGCTCGCCGCGATCGGCGGCCACGGCGCGGAACTCCGTGCGGTCGCGAGCGCCGAGCCGCGGCTGTCCGCGGCGCCGCTGAGCGCCGCTTTGAAGCGTAAACTTGCGAGCGTTACTGAAATCGGGCCCGGCATACTCGCCGAGGACAAGGGCTATTCGCTCGCCCTTCACTATCGTCTCGCGCCCGAAAAGGGCGAGGAGTTGCGTGCGGCAGTCGCTGAAATCTGCGCGGCCGTTCCGCAAGGGACGATCGAGATCCTGCCGGGCAAGCTGGTGGTGGAGATCAAGCCGGCCGGCGTGAACAAGGCAAATGCGGTGTGCGACCTGATGCGTTATCCGCCGTTCGCCGGCCGCAATCCGATTTTCATCGGCGACGACACAACGGACATTCCGGTATTCGGCTATCATTTCAAAGTTTGGCGGCCTCGGCTTTTCCGTCGGTCGGATTGTTGCCGACGTCAACGGGCATTTCGACAAGCCTGAAACCGTACGCTCGTGGCTCGCGCGTGTCGTCGCCGACGGCGAAAGCACGGCGGGATAATGGATCACGGGCTTGATCTTGCGGTGATCGGTAACGGTCGAACGGCGGCATTGGTCGACCCGTGCGCGCGGATCGTCTGGTGGTGCTTTCCCGCGGTTCGACAGCGACCCGATCTTCAGCCGGCTGCTGGCCGGCAAGGAGGAGAAGGGCTTCACCGACGTCGTGCTCGACGACATGGTGGAGTTTCAATCCGAATACGTGCGCAATACCGCGATCGTATCCACCGTGCTTACGGATCGGCAGGGCGGCAAGGTGCGCATCACCGATTGTGTGCCGCGCTTTCGTCAATTCGGCCGAGTCTTCCGGCCGCCGCAAATATACCGGATCGTCGAACCCGTCGCCGGACTGCCGCGTATCACGATCAGAATGCGGCCGACATGCGATTACGGCAAGCCGCTGCCGCACCGCTCGGTCGGCAGCAACCATATCCGCTATTCCGACGATAGCACCGCGATCCGGCTCACGACGGACACACCGCTCTCGCTCATCGAGGGGGAGTTGTCTTTCGTTCTATCGCGCCCGCTTCACCTGGTGTTTGGTCCGGACGAGCCCTTCACCGGCGATTTGCAGAGGACATGCCGCGAATTTATCGAATCCACGCACGATTATTGGATGGAATGGGTACGCCGCCTGTCAATCTCGTACGATTGGCAGGAGGCCATCATCCGCGCCGCCATCACGCTCAAGCTCAGCAATTTCGACGAGACGGGCGCCGTCATCGCCGCACACACCACCTCGATCCCGGAGTCGCCGTCCTCCGGACGGACCTGGGACTACCGCTATTGTTGGCTGCGCGACGCCTATTTCGTCGTCCAGGCACTCAACCGCATCGGCGCGACGCGCACCATGGAGGAGTTCATCTCGTTCACGCTGTCGATCGCATCGAAGCCGGAGCAGGAGCTGCGTCCTGTTTATAGCGTGGTGCCGACGACCTCGATCGAAGAGCGTATCGCGCCTGACCTCGAAGGCTATCGCGGCGATGGCCCAGTGCGGATCGGCAATGCCGCGGTCAATCAAGTGCAGCACGACGCCTATGGCAGCGTGATCCTCGCCGCCATGCCGATGTTCTTCGACCGCCGTCTGCCTCGGCCGGGCGACACGGGATTGTTTCATCTGCTCGAATTGCTCGGCACCCGCGGCGCCGCGAAGGCATTCGAACCCGATGCCGGCATCTGGGAATATCGCGGACGCCAGCGCATCCACACCCATTCGGCCGCGATGTGCTGGGCCGGTTGTCAGAGGCTTTCCGCGATCGCCATGCGGCTTGGCCTGGACGGGCGCGCGAAACATTGGAATTCAATCGCCGATCCGATCCATGCCAAGTTGCTCGAGGGCGCCTGGAACCAAAAGCGCGGTGCCTTCACTGCGGCGTTTGGATCGGACGACCTCGACGCCAGCGTGCTTTTGCTCGCCGATCTCGGCGTCGTCGAGGTCGACGATCCGCGTTTCGTCTCCACTGTCGCCACCATGGAGCGCGAGCTGGTGCGCGAAAAACATGTCATGCGCTATGCCAGCGAAGATGACTTCGGCATGCCGGTGACGGCGTTTCTGATCTGCAGGTTCTGGCTGATCGACGCGTTGTGGTCGCTCGGGCGTCGCGAAGCGGCCCTCGATTTGTTCACCGATGCGCTGCGACACCGCAATCGCTACGGTCTTCTCTCCGAAGACCTCGATCTGCAAACCGGCGCGCTGTGGGGCAATTTCCCGCAGACCTATTCGATGGCCGGGCTCATTCTCTCCGCGATGCGGCTGTCGCGAAGCTGGGAAGACCGCTACTGGCGCGGGTGATGCCAGCGGCAGGTCGTGGCAAAGAATTCTTCCTCTTGGAACTGATCGGTCCCTGGGGACGTTACACTGTCCATTGCGCAGTGTAACGCTCCATCATTCCACGATCGGCCATGGCAGCAATCGGACACAGGCGTTGGGCTATTGCCGAAGGATACATTCCTTCGGAGAGCTCTTTTTCAGATCGCACCCTGGTGTCGCATGAGACCGCTTGCATTCTCAACGCCGGCGACCAGGTGGCGCACATTCGGATCACCATCTTTTTCACCGACCGCGACCCGGTCGGGCCCTACATTGTGACGATTGCGGCGGGTCGCACGCTGCATCTGCGCTTCAATGACCTCACGGAACCTCAGCCGATCCCGCGCGACACCGACTATGCATCCGTGTTCGAATCCGACGTGCCGATCGTCGTTCAGCACACGCGACTCGACTCGCGTCACGCCGAAGTCAGCCTGCTCTCGACCATCGCCTATGGGTCAGCTTGACTGGCGCTCGCCGCAGCCCCGCGCGCTCGGCTCCTAAGGTCCGATCAGAAAAACTTCCCTATTTCTCGGTAGTTACGCTGCACTGCAACGAAAATGGGAACAAAACGCGCCCGCGCGGGTTAACGGTGCGACGCCGTAGGGGGTGTTCCAGTGACCGTCATCGTCGTTTCCAACCGTGTGGCGCGTGTAAAGCCAGATGAGCCGGTCGCCGGCGGATTGGCGGCGGCGCTGCTCTCCATGGTCACGGATTCCGGAGCGGTCTGGGTTGGCTCGAGCGGTCAGGTCAGCGATCCAACGCAAACACGAGATCCTCTCGCCACGATCGAGCCGCTGGGCACCGGCGCTCTCGCCACCGTCGACATGCCGGCGAAACATTATCGCGGCTATTACGAGGGCTTCGCCAACTCGGCGCTGTGGCCGGCGCTGCATTCGCGCCCCGATCTCATCAACGTCTCCGCCGACGACTACGCATCCTATCGCGAAGTCAATGCCTTCATGGCCCGCACGCTACTGCCCTTCAGCGGACCTGAGGCAGCGTTCTGGATCCACGATTATCACTTCCTCACGTTGGGCATGGAGTTGCGTCGGCTAAACATCGGGCGCCCGCTCGGCTTCTTTCTGCACACGCCGTGGGCGGATCGCCGCACCATGGTCGCGGTGCCGCATCATGCCGATCTCGTCGAGGCGATGCTCGCTTACGATTTAATCGGCTTCCAGACCGTCGAGGACCGGCAGAATTTCGAAGACTATCTCCAGACCGAGTTGGGCCTCAACATAGTCGACGGAACTGCGGCATCGGATTGGGGATTGACGCAACTCGCCACGTTCCCAATCGGGATCGATGTGGAAGAATTTTCTGCCCGGGCGACCGAGTTGGTTGCACTGCCGGAAGT
Organism: uncultured Alphaproteobacteria bacterium; assembly: GCA_963743395.1. GTDB lineage: Bacteria > Pseudomonadota > Alphaproteobacteria > Rhizobiales > Xanthobacteraceae > BOG-931. Next base: position 63,530 of record CAVUPV010000013.1, on the reverse strand, counting down.
CGGGCGTCTGCGCGCGAGCATGCAGGGCGCCAAGCTCGTTCTCGGCGTCGACCGGCTGGATTATTCAAAAGGTATCGCCAACAGGATGCGCGCCTTCGACCGTGTGTTGGAGATCGAACCAAGCTTGAAACGCCACGTGTCACTGTTGCAAGTCGCCGTCCCATCGCGCGGCAACATCGGCGCCTACCGTGAGCTTAAGTCCGAGCTTGGTGCCCTGGTCGGCGAGATCAACGGTCGCCACGGAGAAGCGGACTGGACCCCGATCCGTTATCTCAATAAAGGCTTTTCACAGCCTATCCTCGCCGGCTTTTACCGCGCGGCCCAAGTCGGCTTGGTGACGCCCCTGCATGACGGCATGAATCTGGTCGCCAAAGAATATGTCGCCGCGCAAAATTCGTTCGATCCAGGCGTACTGGTGTTGTCTTCATTCGCCGGCGCGGCGAAGGAGCTTGGCGAGGCCGCCCTCCTGGTCAATCCTCACGACATAGACGCGATGGCGCGGCAAATCGTGGTTGCCCTTGCCATGAGCCTCGAAGAGCGGCGCGAGCGTTGGCAGACGATGGTGCGCAGGCTCAGGGCATCTTCGGTCCAGCATTGGTTTTCTGATTTCCTGCGCACGCTTTCGTCGTTGCGACGCGCGCCGTTGCGGACAGCGACCAGACCGATCGTGCTCGACATCGGCCGCCGAACTAGCGTGGCGCGTAGCCGATGATCGGGACGCACGGACAATCCCGCATTTCAGCGACCTGAGCTTTATTCAGCCGCCGCCGACGGATGATTTCAGAGATGTTTGCTGGGGCGGCTGAGCGCGTTCCGCCATGTTCAGTGCCGACATGATTTGGGTCACGATTTCACGTGGCGACGGCTCGATCGAGACGATGACGGGATTTTCGTCCGGACCCGGTTCCTCCAGCGCCTCGAATTGGCTGTGAAGCAAGGCGCGCGGCATGAAATGCTCATGGCGGGTGGCGATACGGCGCGCGATCAGTGCCTCATCGCCTTTGAGATAGACCAGACGAACGTCGGAACGATCGCCGATCAAGACGTCGCGGTAGCGCCGCTTCAGCGCGGAACAGGCGACGACGGCATGGCCGCCCGCGGAGCGCGTTTTGTCGATCCACGCGGCGACCGCATTCAGCCAGGGCCAACGATCCTCATCGGTGAGCGGAATACCGCTGTGCATCTTCTCGACGTTGGCGGCCGGGTGGAACCAATCGGCGTCCTCGAACTCCCATCGTAGTTGCAAAGCGAGAAGTGCGCCGACAGTCGACTTCCCGCATCCCGAGACGCCCATAACCACCACCACTCCGGGGCCGGAGGATGACGTGTCTTCCGTCGGTGGAATTTGTACGGACATCAATCCGCCCCTGCAGGCGCTGCGGCGCGATCCGTAAACCAGTGGAGACGCCCGACCGGGTGAACCATGGCCGCGGGAAGCGTTCGATCGCCCGCCTGGGCGCGCGCGACAATGCTCCGCTTATCTTTTCCCGTCACCACGAATGCCAGTTCGCGGCTGCTATCGAGCGCCGGATAGGTCAGCGTGATGCGTGCCTCGGCCTTGGCGCCAATGACGGCGACCGCCCATCGCTTTGTCTCCGCCAGCGCGGGCTGCCCGGGAAACAACGAGGCGGTGTGGCCGTCATCGCCGATCCCAAGCAGCATGACGTCGAATAGCGGCCGGCCGGAATCCAGCGTGTCGGCGCCGTAGAAACGCTTTAGCGTCGCTTCATATGCGCTGGCGGCGTTCTCCGGCGACAAGCCCTCCGTCAGCACCGCATGGATATTGTCGTCGGGAACAGGAACGCGCGAAAGGAAGGCGTCGCGCGCCATTCGATAATTGCTGTCGCGATGATCGTGCGGCACGAACCGTTCGTCACCCCAGAACCAGTGCGTACGACGCCATGGAAAGCGCGACGCAATTGCCGGATCGGCAAGACGCTCATACAGAGGCCGGGGGGTTGAACCGCCCGACAGGCACACCGCGAAGGCGCCGTCGCTCGCCAACGCGAGACCGCACAGCCATTCGGCAACATCGTGGGCGAGCGTTTCGGTCCCCGCGAAAGTCTGGTTCCCGGTGACGAGGTTACTCATGACGCCCTCGGCAGGACCGAGCTGGCGCGCGGCAAGATGAAACGCTCGATGGCCTTGGCGAAACCCTCGTCGTCATAGGAATCGGTCACCAGATTGGCCTGAGCCTGCACTTCCGGGCTGGCATTGCCCATCGCGATGCTCAGCCTGCTCTTGCGAAACATCAGTACGTCGTTCGGCATGTCGCCCATCGTGGCGATCTCGTCCGCCGGGATCGAGAGGAGTTTTGACAGCGTGGTAACGACGGTCCCTTTATTGGCGTCCGGATGGGTGACGTCGAGATAATAGGGTTGCGAACGAGCCGCCGACGCTTTGGCGCCGAGCGCGTCCTGGGCAGCCTTTTCGCAGTGCGCGACCAGATCGTGATCGTCGCTCACGCCCACGATCTTGACGGCATTGCCGAGCACAGCGTCGAAATTCTCGACGACGGTCGGAGCGAACTTGACCGTCCATTGCTCCCGCGCGACATGGGGCGCGTTTGGATCGCGAATGAGCCAGTCCTTGCCGCTATAGAACCACACATCCATCTTGTGCTGGAGGATGATCTCCAGCGCGCGCTTTGCGGCATCGGCGGCAAGCACGTGCTCTTCCATGATGGTCATGTCGGGCTTGACAAAAATTCCGCCGTTGAACCCGGCAACTGGGGTGCGCAACGCCAACGGACCGATCAGCATCGCCATGCCGCGCGGCGGCCGGCCGCTGGTAATCGCAAAGGCGATGCCTGCGGTCTGCAGCGCCTTCACGGCGGCTTGCGCGCGCGCCGTCAGCACTTTCTCCGCCGTGACGAGCGTGCCGTCGACGTCGGCCAGCACAAGCGAGATTTTCGATGCGCCGCGTGCCGGCTCTACCATGCGCGATCTCCTGCCTTCGCCGTTTCAACACGCGCCCGCGAACGACCGCCGCCGAGAATGAATCTCTCGATTCCATGAGCGAAGCCATCGTCGCGATTGCTGTCCGTTACGAAATCCGCCTTTCCCTGCACCTGCGGACTGGCATTGCCCATGGCGATACTGAGACCGCCTCGCTCGAACATTCCAACGTCGTTGGCGCTGTCGCCGATGACGGCGATTTCCGCCAAGGGAATCCCCAACAGATTCGCGATCTCCGATAACGCGACGCCCTTGTTGGCGAGCGGATGGGTGATATCGAGGTAGTAGGGCTGCGAACGCGCCACGCAAGCGCCATCGGCGAGCGCGGCACGTACATCGCGCTCGCACCGTTCGAGAAGAACGAAATCCTTGCTGACCCCGACGATCTTGGCAGCGGTTTCAAGGGCAGCGCCGAAGTCTTTAATGATCGTCGGCCGAAACCCCACGGTATGTTCCTCCAACGGGACATAGGGCCCATCGGGGTCACGCGCCAGCCAGTCCTGGCCGCTGAAAACCCAAACTTCTACGCCGCGGGCATCGAGCGTCTCGACCGCGCGCCGAGCCACCTGTGAGGACAGCAGATGTGCGGTGACCACCGCAAGATTCGGCATCGCTATGACCCCGCCATTGAAGCCGCCCACCGCCGTCGTGATTTTCAGGGTCTCGAGCAGCATGCGCAAGCCACGGGGCGGCCGGCTGCTGATAATCGAAAAAATGATTCCGCTGGCGCGCAGATCCGCCACAGCCGCCCGGGCGCGCGCGGTCAGAACCTTGTCATCGGTGACCAACGTGCCGTCGACATCCGAAATCACGGCCGAACATTTGAACGGCAACGCGCGCGCGGGACTCATGCCGATTTGCCGGCGTCATCGCCGCCGACGCTCCGCCAGCTTCGGCCGGCGCGCGCCAACAGCGCATCCGCTTCGCTCGGTCCCGAGCTTCCTGCCGGATAGATTGGCAGCCCGGCCGCGCCTTCCTTTGCCCAAGCATCGAGCACCGGTTGCACGATGCGCCAAGACTGCTCCACCATGTCGGCGCGCATGAATAATGTCGGATCGCCGATCATGACGTCATAGAGCAATGTCTCGTATCCGGCATTTGGTTCTTTGGGGAACCAGTCATCATAATGAAAGTCCATTTTCACGGCGGCGAGGTCCATCACCAGCCCCGGCCGTTTGACCTCAATCTGCAGGGAAATGCCTTCGTCGGGCGATATGCGCAGCACCAGCCAGTTAGGCCGCAGAGCGTCGGCGGGCATGTCCTTGGACGTCGCGTGGGGCGCCTGTTTGAAGCGGATCGCTATCTCGGTGTGGCGTTGCGACAGGTGCTTGCCGGTGCGCAGGTAAAAGGGCACGCCGGCCCAACGCCAGTTATCGATTTCAACCTCCATCGCGACATAGGTCTCGACGTTTGAATCGGGCGCCACATGGGGCTCTTGCCGGTACGCCTTCGTCTTTTCGCCCAACACCGTCCCGGCGCCGTATTGGCCACGCACCGCCGCTTCCGGCCTGACGGCGGGGATTGCCGTCAGCAGCTCGACTTTCTTTGAGCGGATTGCGGCGGCATCGAAGCCGGTGGGTGGTTCCATGGCCACCATCGAGAGCAGGGTGAACAGGTGATTGGGAACCATGTCGCGCAACGCGCCGGTCGCCTCGTAGAAATTGCCACGCGCCTCGACGCCGACTGTCTCCGCCGCGGTGATCTGCACATGATCGATCCGGTCGCGATTCCAGATCGGTTCAAACAGTCCATTGGCGAAACGGAACGCCATGATGCTCTGGACCGGGTCCTTGCCGAGAAAGTGGTCGATCCGGAAAATCTGATCCTCATTCACCGTTTGCCCGATATAGGCATTCAGCTTCCGTGCCGAATCCAGACTGTGACCGAACGGCTTCTCGACCACCACGCGGCGCCAGAATTGGCGCTTGCCGTTTCCGTCCTTCTCCTGATCGGTGAGCTTCGCCTTGCCCAGTTGCTCGACGGCGGTGGCAAACAGCCGATCCGCGATCGCGAGATAAAAGATGGTGTTGCCCTGAGTGCCGTAGACCTTGTCCGCCTCTGCAAGCGCGCTGCGAAGCTTGCCGTATAGCTCCGGCTTCGCCAGGTCTCCCTGGAGATAAACCATCCTTTTCGCGAGCCACTGCCATGCGGCCTCGTCGATGTGGTCGAGATCGAACTCCGCGGCGGCGTTGCCGACAAAGCTTTTCAGCGTATCGTGAAGGTGGCCGCGCCAGCTCTCCACGGTTCCTTCCGTGCGGGCCACGCCGATCAACGCAAAGTGCTCCGGCAGCATTTTGGTGCGGGAGAGGTTGTAGAGCGCCGGAATCACCAGGCGCTTGGTCAGATCGCCGGTGGCGCCGAATATCACCATGGCGCAGGGGTCGGCCGGCTTGGGCTGACGCCGCGGCGGCGGCGCACTTACCTGCGTTGTCTTCGGCGTTCCGGCCGGAAGCTTCTCAAGCATGGCGCTACTCGGCGGCCTGCGGCGCTGACGAGTGACGCTGCGAATCTTTCGGCTTTGGTTCGGGGTCAATGGTCTCTTGACCTTCGACGTGCCCACCGAAGCCATAGCGCATGGCCGAGAGCACCTTTTCACCGAAAGTGTGCTCCTGCCGCGAGCGGAAGCGCGCATAGAGCGCCGAGGTGATCACATCCGCCGGGACCGATTCCTCGACCGCGGCCTCGACCGTCCAGCGACCCTCGCCCGAATCCTGGACATAGCCGGAGAATTCCTTCAATTGCGGATCCTTCGCCAGCGCGGCGGCGCCGAGATCAAGCAACCACGATGAGATGACGCTGCCACGCCGCCAAACCTCGGCGATATCCGGCAAGTTCAGCGTGAAGCGTTTGTCCTCGGCTAGATCCTTCGAATCCTTGTTGCGCAGGATGTCAAAACCCTCGGCATAAGCCTGCATCAATCCGTACTCGATGCCGTTATGCACCATCTTGACGAAGTGCCCCGCGCCGGACGGACCGGCATGAATGTAGCCGCGCTCGGGGCGGGAATCGCCTTTCTCGCGGCCCGGTGTGCGCGGAATATTGCCGAGTCCCGGAGCGAGCGCCGCGAAGATCGGATCGAGGTGATCGACGGCACTCTTTGAGCCGCCGATCATCATGCAATAGCCGCGGTCGATACCCCAGATGCCGCCGGACGTGCCGCAGTCCACGTAGCGAATACCCTTCTCGGCGAGTTTTTTGGCGCGGCGAATATCGTCCTTGTAGAACGAATTGCCGCCATCGATCAGAATGTCGTCGCGCTCCAGCAGGCCGCTGAGGCTTTCGACCGTTTCTTCGGTGACCTGGCCGGCGGGCAACATCAGCCAAATCGCGCGCGGCTTTTCGCCAAGCAGCTTCACCACATCGGCAAGCGACGTTGCAGCCGTGGCGCCATCCTTGGCCAGCGCCTCGCGTGGCTTGTCATTGGCATCGAATACGACACAACCGTGTCCCGCCTTCATCAGGCGGCGCGACATGTTGCTGCCCATTTTACCAAGACCGATCATACCGATCCGCATTTGTTTCACCCCTATCGAGAGTCCGCGCTATTCGAGTGCCGTATCTATTGCGCGTGCGAGTTCCGCTAATCCGGTATCGACATCCTTGAGATGGACGCGCAGCGTGCGGCGGCCGCGCTCCACCAAAGTGTCGAGGTCACCGCTGGCCTGCGCCGCCTTCACCACACCAAAGCTGTACGAATGACCGGGCACGTCGAGATCGGCCGGATCGTCGCAGGTGATCTGCAGGAACACGCCGGAATTCGGGCCGCCCTTGTAAGCTTGTCCTGTCGAATGCTGGAAACGAGGCCCAAAGCCGAGGCAGGTCGCGGCGCGGGTTTTGTCGCGGATACGGCTTCTCATCCCGGTTAAGGTCTGCGTGTGCGCCTCGTCGCGCTGGATGTAGGCGAGCAGCGCCACGTAGTCGCCCGCTTTCGTCCCGCCGTGCACGCGGGCAAAATGACTCTTCAAATGGCCGCTTAGCGTATTGTGCCGACCAAGCTCGGCAGCGTTTCGCGGATCGGCATAGAGGGCGACGCCATTCTCGCGAAAAATCGGCTCCTCCGCCGGCAAGCGATGTGTCTTCTCGTAATCATCCGTCAGCGCGCGCGTCTTGTTCTTGCTGGCCTCAACATCCGGCTGATCGAATGGATCGATGCCGATGATCGCACCGGCCACCGCGGTCGCCATCTCCCAGCGAAAGAATTCCTGCCCAATGTGCCATGCGTCCTTGACGCTGATCCGCGCGACCGGGTGACCGGCCCGCTCAAGCGATTCCACCCCCTGTCGTTGCGACTGATCGATCTGCCCGTCGAGCTCCAGGTAAGCGAAGAATCGGTCGCTGCCATAGCGCTCGGGTGAAGCGAGCGGCTCGCCGGCCAATGGAATGAGCCCCCGTCCCTGCTTGCCCGTACTCTCCGCTAGCAGCTGCTCGAGCCAGGCGCCGACACCGGCAATTCCTGGCGAGGCGATGATCGTCACCTTGTCGCGGCCGAACCGAGTAGAGGCAATGCCCATGGCGATGCCGAGCTGAATGCCTGGATTCTCCGCCGGCGGCACGTCCGCGCCGCAGGACCGTTCCATCGGCTGAGTGGTCTCGAGGAAGCGCTTGACGTCGATACCCATCGCCGCAGCCAGCACCAGACCGAACTTTGACAGTACGGAGTAACGGCCGCCGACCGAGGGCGCGCCATAAAAAATCTGGGCAAAGCGCAGCTCTTTGGCGCGGCGCTCCAGTGAGGAGCCCGGATCGGTCACCGCGATGAACTGCTCGCCGGCTTTGTCCTTGCCGCGCACGGCGCCGACGCGCTCGAAAAAATAATCCAAGAAAATGTTGGGTTCGAGCGTACTGCCGGATTTCGAGGAAACGATAAACAGCGTCGTGCCGAGACCGATCGCTTCCTCGATCGCCCTGATCTGTGCGGGATCTGTGCTATCGAGCATGTGGAAGCGCGGCCAAGCCGGCTGCGGCCCGAAACTCTCGGCCAGCACCTCCGGACCCAAGCTCGAGCCGCCCATGCCGAGCAGGACGAGGTCGGTGAACCCGCGCTTCTTAGTCTCGCCCGCAAAGTTTTGCAGCCGATCAATATCGGCCAGCTCTTCCGGCACTATGTCGAGCCAGCCAAGCCATCTGTCCTCGTCAGTCCCGGTCCATAGAGCCTTGTCACCGGCCCAAAGGCGCCGAATGCGGCCCTCCTTGCGCCAGACTTCCATTTCCTCTTCGAAGGCGGCCTTCAGCTCGGGAGAGCCCAGCCCGATTGCGAAGCGGACGCGATCGCCGTCGCGTAGTGTTCGGCGCCGGCGCGCGATCGCACCAAACAACTTGTCGAACGAATCCGCGAATTGCTGCACGCCCTCGGTGACCAGTTCTTCCGTGATCTCATTCAGCGAGATGCCGTGTTGTTCCAGTTCGGCGAGGATCGCGCGTGCGTCGGCAACATCCCGTTCTACGGCGTCGGGTACCGCCTTACCGTGGTCGCGGAATGCGTCCATGGTCGCCGGCGGGATGGTATCCACGGTGTCGCGGCCAACGAGCGCATCGACATACATTGTGTCTTGGTAAGCCGGATCTTTGGTGCTGGTGGACGCCCATAGCAGACGTTGCGTCTGTGCGCCGGCCGCGGCCAGACGCTGCCAGCGCGGGCCGGAGAACATCTCCTTGTAGCGCTGATAAGCGAGCTTTGCGTTGGCGATCGCGACCTTGCCGCGGAACCGGTTGACCACCCGTTTGTCATCGAGCTTGTCGAGCCGCTTATTGACGGCCGTGTCGATACGGCTGACGAAAATGCTGGCGACACTGCCGATCCTAGAAATGTCGCCGCCTGCCCGCGCCAGATCTTCGAGCCCGGAGAGATAGGCTTCGACGACTTGCTCATAGACTTTTATGCCGAAGAGCAGCGTGATGTTGATATTCAGTCCACGGCCGATAAGTTCGCGGATCGCGCGAATGCCGGCCGGGGTCGCCGGCACCTTCACCATCAAGTTCGGACGCTGCACCGCCGCCCAGAGCCGCAGGGCTTCGGCGACTGTCGCTTCGATGTCGTTGGCCAAATAGGGCGAGCATTCCAGGCTGATATAGCCATCCCGGCCCTGCGTCTGCTCGTAAACCGGGCGCAGCACATCGGCAGCGCTACGAATATCGGCGATCGCCAAGTGCTCGTAGATTTCCGAGATGCTGTGGTCGGCTCCGGCCAGGAACTGTTTCAGCGCATCTTCGTATTCGTCGCTTTCGCCGATGGCCTTCTCGAAAATCGAGGGGTTCGATGTGATGCCCTTCAGTCCGTCGCGTTCGATCAGAGTAAGCAATTCGCCCTTTTCGATCAGGCTGCGCTTGAGATAGTCCAGCCACGGCGACTGACCGCACACTTCGAGCTCTTTCAGCGGATTCATGCCGTCCGTCTCCTCGACTTTGCAATCTGTTCCTTGGCCGCGGCTAGGACCTTCTCCGGCGTAAAGCCGAATTTCGTCATGAGATCCTCGATTGGGGCAGATGCGCCAAAAGTGTGCATGCCGATCATGGCGCCCCCCATCCCGGCGTAGCGATCCCAGCCGACGACCGAACCCGCCTCGACCGACACGCGCGCCGTGATGTCGGGCGGCAGCACGCTGTCGCGATAGGCCTGGTCCTGTTGTTCGAACAACTCCCAAGACGGCATGCTGACGAGGCGTGCCGCAATGCCATCCTTCTCGAGCGTTTCATAGACTTCCGCGCAGAGCGCGACCTCGCTGCCGGTGCCGATCAGGATCACCCTCGGCTTGTCCGTTCCGGCATCAGCCATGACATAGGCGCCCCGCGCGACGCCCCCGGCTGACGCAAAGCGCGTGCGGTCGAAGGTCGGAAGCGATTGGCGGGTCAGCACGAGACAGGCGGGTTGATGTTTGAGTCCCACGATAACGCGCCAGGCCTCGACGACCTCATTGGCGTCGGCGGGCCGCAGCGTGATGAGGCCGGGAATGGCGCGCAGCGCTACGAGCTGCTCGATCGGCTGATGCGTCGGACCGTCTTGCCCGAGACCGATCGAATCGTGCGTGAACACGAAAACGACCGGAAGTTGCATCAGCGCGCTCAAGCGGATCGGCGGCTTCATGTAGTCGGAAAAAATAAGGAAGGTCGATCCGAAACAACGAATCTTGGACAAGGCGACCCCATTGAGGATCGCGCCCATGGCATGCTCGCGAATGCCGAAGTGCAGATTGCGGCCGCCGGGCGTGGCGCCTTCCAGATCACCCGCGCCTTCGAATTCCAGCAACGTCTTTGTCGATGGGGCGAGGTCGGCAGAGCCGCCAATCAACCAAGGGTAATGCGAAGCAATAGCATTGAGCACCTTGCCGGAGGAGTTGCGGGTGGCAACTCCCTTGGCGTCGGCGGGGTAGCAAGCCGGAAGCCCGGCGTCCCAATCCGCCGGCAGTTCACGCCGCTGCATACGCTCGATCGCGTCGGCCAGAGCGGCATATTTCTTTCGGTAGGATTCGAATTGCGCGAGCCAGGCTTTGTGCAGCTCTTGGCCGCGCCGGGCGATACCCTCCTGGAAGTGCTCGCGCACGCCGTCCGGGACAAGAAACTTGGCATCTTCGGGCCAGCCATAATTCCGCTTGGCGAGCCGTATCTCCTCTTCGCCGAGTGGCTCGCCGTGGGCTGCGCTGGTGTCGTGTTTGTGTGGCGCGCCATAGCCGATATGACTGTCGACAATAATGAGCGTCGGCGCGCCTTTAGTCCGGCGAAAAATCTGGATCGCTTGCGCCAGCCGCTCTTGGTCGTTGACGTCGCCGACGTGTTGCACGTTCCAGCCATAGGCGAGAAACCGCGCCGCCACATCTTCACTGAAAGACAAATCGGTGTGACCCTCGATCGTCACCCGGTTGCTGTCGTAGAACCAGCAAAGATTATCGAGCATCTGCTGGCCCGCGAACGACGCTACTTCGCTCGACACGCCCTCCATCATGTCGCCGTCGCCGCATAGGGCATAGACGTCATAGTCGAATATCGCGAAATCCGGCCGGTTGAAGTGCTTAGCCAACCAGCGTCCGGCGAGCGCCATGCCGACGCTGTTGCCGCAACCCTGGCCCAGGGGGCCGGTTGTCGTTTCGACGCCCGACGTGAGGTGATATTCGGGATGGCCGGGGCATTTGCTGCCGAGCTGGCGAAATCTCTTGATATCGTCGAGCGAGACCGCGGGCTCGCCGAGCCGCCGGTAATCGGCATTTACCGCTTTCACGCCGCCGAGATGAAGCGCCGCGTAGAGCAGCATTGAAGCGTGGCCATTGGACAGCACGAAACGATCGCGATTGGGCCAGATCGGATCTTCCGGATCAAATCGCAGGAAATTCCGCCAGATGGTGTAGACCAACGGGGCCAATGCCATTGGTGTCCCCGGATGGCCGGAATTGGCCTTCTGAACAGCATCCATCGCCAGGGTGCGAATGGTATCGATACAAAGCTGATCTAGTGCGCCTTCTTCCCCGGTTTCCGACCCCGGTGCATCGCCGCGTTGGATTGTCGTCGATTCTGCTGACATAAGCGGCTTCTCACGTCCTTCGGCAGGCGGATACGCAATCCAGCGCCGTGGAGAAGCGCCCCCTGAGCGGAACCCTTGAAGGAGGAGGCAGTTCCAGTCTGACGGCCAATGATCCGCCGCTAACCTCTCAAAATTTAGTGACTTCCTGCTACCGAGCAATATGGCTCAGTAATGACCGACCGTAGCCGGCCATTTGCAATCGTAGGACTAGCAGAAGACCGGGTCGAGGGGCAATTCCCTGATCGGACGAAACTAATGATCGTGCCGGCCATTCTAGTGGTATCGGCTCCGGTCCTATCATCGCCGAAGAATTAGAAGTCTTTCGGAACGGGACTGTCTAAAATTGATTGATAATCGCAAAGACATAATCCGTGCCAGCTAGATATCCCCGTACTCAATCTTGAAGAACATCTGCATGCCGCTGCGTATTGAAGACTACGCGCTTATCGGCGATTGCGAGTCAGCCGCGCTGGTCGGTCGCGATGGCTCCATCGATTGGCTGTGTTGGCCACGGTTCGATTCCGACGCCTGTTTCGCGGCTCTCCTCGGCACGCCGAACCACGGCCGCTGGCTCATTGCCGCACAAGACGGGACGACGCGGGTAACGCGGAGATATCAGCCCAATACGCTGATCCTGGAGACGCGCTTCGAGAACGCCGACGGAGCCGCGACCCTCCTCGACTTCATGCCCGGACATCAAACAGGCTCCAGTATCGTGCGCCTCATTATTGGCGAGCGCGGCAGTATTACTATGAAGACCGAATTGGTGATCCGCTTCGGCTATGGAGCGACGGTGCCGTGGATGACCAAACTCGACGACGGGACGCGCAGAGCCATCGCCGGACCCGACATGGTGCTGCTGCGAACGACTGTCCCGTTGCGTGGCGAAGATTTCACGACGGTCGGCGAATTTACCGTCGGCGCCGGCGAAACCGTGCCGTTCAGCTTGACCTATACGCCGTCGCATTTGCCTGTCCCCGCGCCAGAGGACACCGTCACACAGCTCAGCGCTACGCAACAATTTTGGCTAAACTGGACCGCCAAAAGCCGGGTTCCCAGCCGGTGGGCGGACGCCGTCAGTCGTTCCCTGATTACATTGAAGGCATTGACCTATTCTCGCACCGGAGGAATGGTCGCCGCGCCGACAACATCGCTGCCGGAACACATCGGGGGCTCTCGCAATTGGGACTACCGCTTTTGCTGGCTGCGTGACGCGACGCTGACCCTGCTGGCGCTTATGAACGCCGGCTACCTGGAAGAAGCGCAAGCATGGCGCGAATGGCTGTTTCGCGCCGCGGCAGGCGAACCGAGCCAATTGCAAATCATGTTCGGGATCGCGGGCGAAAGGCGCTTAACCGAGTGGCAGATTCCCTGGCTCCCCGGCTACGACAATTCAAGTCCGGTCCGGATTGGCAATGCTGCCCACGAACAGCTGCAACTCGACGTGTATGGCGAACTCATGGACGCGATACATCATGCGCGGCAGATGGGATTGAAAGCAGCGGACGGATCCGGCTGGATGCTGCAACTGACGGTGCTCGAACATCTGGAGAAAATCTGGCCCAAGATGGATAAAGGGATTTGGGAAGTACGCGGCCGCGCTCGCCATTTCACCTTTTCGAAAATCATGGCGTGGGTCGCCTTCGATCGAGCGATCAAGGACGCCGAAACATACAATCTCAAGGGTCCGCTTGATCGCTGGCGCCAACTGTGCGGCAAAATTCACGACGACGTCTGTCGCCGGGGGTTCGATGCAGAACTGAATAGCTTTGTGCGGTCATACGGCTCGAAAGAGCTCGACGCCAGCTTGTTGCTGCTGCCAACGGTCGGATTCCTGCCGCCGGCGGACCCGCGCGTGCGAGGCACAATCGAAGCGATCGAGCGCAAACTTCTCGTCGACGGGCTGGTCAAGCGCTATGACACGACAAAATCCGACGATGGCTTGTCGTTCGACGAGGGCGTATTTCTCGCGTGCAGCTTCTGGCTTGTCGACGCTTACGTGCTGCTAGGCCGCATCCCCGAGGCTTGCGAATTGTTCGAGCGCCTCTTGACGCTATGTAACGATGTTGGATTGTTGAGCGAGGAGTACGATCCCAAGGCCCGCCGTCTTCTGGGCAATTTTCCTCAGGCGCTGTCGCATATCGCGCTGATCAATTCCGCCTTCAATCTGAGCGATGCGGCAAAACCGGCGGTGCAGCGCTCGGCCAGTCCGGCGGACACAGTAACGTGATGGGCCGCGTTTGACTCCATAGACCTTCCTGGTGACCCGACCGGCGGGCTGCCTGAGGGCCAGTCCGACATTTAGAAGAATCTTCTTCAAAGTTCCCCGACGTTCTTTGGATAGGAAAATGCCTAGTCCGGGGAACAGCCTGGGCAGTGGCGACGTTCAGCGTGCGATGGCCTTCCCTTCCGTTGGGTACGACCATCGCCGACCCGTTAATAAGGGAGAGTTCCAAATGAACATCACCACGAAATTGTTCCTGGTCGCAATTTTTGCACTGTCGATCGCGGCGCCGGCGCAGGCGCAAAACCCAAAACAAGGCGACTACTACCCGCCCGGGCAGACAGCGCCGCAGCAGGCGACCCCTGGACAAGAGCAAAGAATACAGCAGGGCGACTACTACGCCCCCGGCCAGACAACGCCGCAACGCGCGAGCCCTGGAGGAGAGCAAAAAATACAGCAAGGCGACTACTACAAGCCGGATAGCAAGTAGAGCAAACGGTCGGTGTCTCTGTCAGCAGTCCGGAGAGTAAGTGAAGAGCCCGCTGCAACAACCCAGCGGGCTCTTCGCCCAAGCCGCGCTCGGCCAATTAGCGTTCCTGCTCGATACCAGCGCTAGGAGAGGCCGGGCTGACATTGAGCTGCCGGCTGCCGGCGCCGTAGGCGCCCCCATCGTAGTAGTCGTAATAGTTTGGGCTGACACTGTAGGGCTGGCTCGGCGCGCCGAAGCCGCCGCGGTAGTTGTCGTAATAACGCCTTGAATGATGGCCCTGCGCCATCGCGAGTGACGTTGTCGCCGCGATCAAAAGCAAAGTAACAATTCCAGTTGCGCTCTTCTTCATTTTCTTTCTCCGTTCTCGCACGTACTGGGATCAACTGTTGCAGTGCGGCATGGTTCCTAATGGAACCACGGAGATGGCAACCGGCTGGCTGAGGCGGCAGTCCGTATCGGACCAGTCTCGGGCTCAAATTCCCTGCTAACAGGGAAATAAACAGGGGGCGTTTCGGCTAGTTCCTGACTTAGCGACCGTCTCTTGCTTACAAAGCCGCCGCAGAACCGTCAGCACCATGTCAGTGACCGCCTGTGATAGCGCACCCTCGCCAACCGGGAAGCCCTTGTCCGCCACGATAGCGGTCGTGATCGCGGCGGTGGTCATTGGCTGTCCAGCGGCTTGCCGAAGTACAGACACAACCCGGCGAGACAATTCACCCTTGGCGAAATACCGCGTGCGCCGATAGGTGCGCTTCGGCGGGATGCTGTCGGGGTCTAGTTCTGGCGCATAGAGCCGGATCGTAGCGTCGATAGCCGCAAGGCTTGCCCGGTGGCGTGCCAGCTTCCGCTCCAGGTCGTGAACGTGCCCGCTGATTTCAGCGCGCTTGGCTCTGAGGGCGGAGACGACATGAGGTTCGGCCATGCGCCGAATTTAGGTGCTGGCTGGATTCTCTTCTTGTGGCGTTTGCGCCATAATACCGGGAATTTTCCGCCCTCTCCCGCGATTATTGCGCCCGGTCACCGCGCAAAATCAATCGCTTGCGGCCGAATTCCCTGCGCAGCGGAACAAGGAATTTTCAAACGTGTTGCAGGGAAACTTTCTGGACAAACAGGGAAATTATGGCTTCAGCGCATGCGCTGGAAATGTTTGCTTTCGGGGGTAATGCAGTCTCTTGGTGGCAGCATGCGACTTCCGGATTTGTTGTTCGCGTGCAGCCCAGGTCAGCAGCACCCACCCATCACGATCGTCATCCCAACAGTCATGATCGGTTGACCGTTCATATAAGTGCCTGCCGCCGCTTCAAGCTCTTCGTCGGAAACTTCGTAGCCAATCTCTTCGTCAGCCATGTCGCATTCGCTGATGATGGTGGCGTCGCCATGCATGGAGATTGCTCCTCTAACCAACGTTCACCGGTTTGCCCAACGGGATTGATAACACTTTGGTAAAGTGCGGTGCAAACGGTCGTCGTTCGCCCAAAACGGGCACGCCGGTCAGCGACCGCCGCGGCAGCTTTCGGGAGTAAAGCGGTCGCGACCGCCGTCAACGATCGCTGCAGCTAATGACCCAAAGCGGACATAAGGCGTGCATCGCAGCAGTCGGACCTGTGGTGAGACGCGGGGCCGCCGGGGCTTGCCCGGCGAGCCGCAACGACGCGTGTCAGTGCTCCGCGGTGCGCAGGCCGGCCGGTCCGCCCGAGACTTTGATCGCGTCAGTCATGCGCAGACTCCTGCCGTCGAATTTCAGGACGTCGAAGGCGTGCCCGGTCATGTCGTCGACGAGCAGCATCGTGCCATCGCGGCTCCAGGCAACGCCCTGATCCCAGCCGCCGGCCTCCGCTTGGGCGACTTTGGTGAGGTTCGTTCCGTCGATGCTGAAGATCACGACCAGGCCACGCGCATTGTAGAACGGAAAATCCGGCGTCTTGTTCGAGCCGTTCTGCGTGGTCAGCGCGACGTATTTGCCGTCGTTGGAAATCGCCAAGCCTTCGACGATCTGGCCGACGTCGAGCGTGTGGACGATACGCGGGGCTTTGCCTTTGACGTCGATCACGCTGATCGTGTCGATATCGCCGGTGCCGCCGCCCTGGAAACCGACGATAGCGGCGTCGCCCTTGGGCGTGAATTGGATGGCGTAAGGCCGGATCGCGCCGACCAAATATTTCTTGGTGTCGGTGACGTTGGTGCCGTCGACCGAAAGGATCGAAATCCGGTAGTCGCCGTCGCGGGTGACCAGCGCCATCTTGCCGTCGGGCGAGAACGCAGCGCTGCTCGGCCCCGCATTTCGGATTACCGAAATCCACTTTTCCGGCGACGGTGACCGTCTTGCCGGAAATCGTGAGCACCGCAACCGTGCCGTCGCCGCGATTGGCGACCAGCGCCATCGTCCCGGCGCGATTGATGCCGATGCCGGCTGGCGCGAGACCGGGCTCGATGGTCGCAATGACCGCCGGAGGATTGGCCTTGAGATCGATCACTGACAGCCTGTTGTCGGGAACGAGTTTGGTCGCATCCGCCGGGTCGAGTTTCTGATTGGACGAAACCAGCGCAATCGATTCGTCGGGCGTCACCGCCACGTTCTGTGGCGGCCCCACCACGCTGTTCGGCGCCTGGAGCTCGCCGATCACCTTGGGCGGCGAGACGCCCAGATTGACGATGGTGACGGTATCGGCGGCCGGATTCGGCGGCACCGAGTTGACACCGTTGACCAGCACAGCCTTGTTGTCGTTGGCCGAGACGGCGATCTGCGCCGTAGCATTGAAAGACAGCAGCGGCAAAGCGGCAAGCGCTACGGCAAACGCGCCAATCTTCGTGATGCGATGACACATAGGTTTCCTCCCGGATTTTTTTAATAATTAACGTTCTAGCACCGCGAGAGTCCAATTTGCCAACAACTTTGCAGGCCTAAATTTTGTCGGTCTAGATTTTCGAATACCGACTTTGTCGACGCCAATCCGCGCTGCTCTACCGCTTTTCGCGACGGGCCTCGGCACGATGGGTTTGTTTGGTTGGCGCAGGAAACGGAAGAACGCCGCAGCTATCGCCGCCTGATCAAAATACCCGATCGGATTTCGGAAGAACCGCCGCACGGGGCGGTCTTTTTTTGCCGATTATGTTGCACTGCATAAGTCCGCTTTTGGCTTCCTTAGCTGCCGCGCCGGTGGGCCGGAGCTGCGGCAGCTTTTGGGGGTAAAGATGGGGTAATCGGCCGGCAGCTTGTGGATAGCTGAGGGATTTTGGGTGCTGCGCTTCAGGCTGATGGTGAAACGAGGTCACCGTGGTTACGGGCCTCAAGCATCAGAAGGAGAAGCGCAGCATGGACCATTTTGCTGGACTGGACGTATCGGTCAAGGAGACCAGCGTCTGCATTGTGGATGACACGGGCAAGATCGTTCGGGAAGTGAAGGTGGCGAGCGAGCCGGAAGCGTTATTGGTGGTGCTGAAGAACCCCTCCTACCGCTTCAAGCGGATTGGGTTGGAAGCAGGTCCGCTGTCGCAATGGCTTTTCGGCGCACTCGCCGAAGCGGGTTTGCCAGTGATCTGTGTCGAGACGCGGCAAATGCGGGCGGTGCTGAAGGCGCAGATCAACAAGACCGACCGCAACGATGCGCGTGGCATGGCGCAGATGATGCGGGTTGGGCTTTACCGTCCGGTGCATGTGAAGACGTTACGCAGTCAGAAGCTGCGGATGCTGCTGACCCATCGCAAGCTTTTGCAGTCGAAGGCGATCGCCATCGATAACGACCTGCGCGGTACGTTGCGCAACTTCGGTCTCAAGGTGGGCATGGTCGGGATGGCGAAGTTCGAGACCCGCATCAAGGAGCTGGTCGAGAACCTACCCGATTTGGCGATGCTGGTCGAACCGCTGCTCATTGTACGGCGGGTGCTACGCGAACAGATCGGCATCCTGCACCGCCGCTTGCTGGCCGTTGTCCGGGAGGATGACGTGTGCCGGCGCCTGATGACGGTTCCAGGTGTCGGTCCAGTAGTGGCACTGACCTTCCGCGTCACCGTCGACGTGCCAGCTCGCTTTCGGAACTCCAAGTCGGTCGGGGCAGCGTTTGGATTGACACCATCCAAGTATCAGTCGGGCGAGAGTGAGCGAACCGGTGGCATATCGCGGTGTGGCGACGAGATGATGCGGGTGATGCTCTATGAAGCGGCGCAGACCATGCTGGTCGTTTCGACGAAATGGTCATGGCTCAAGGCGTGGGCGATGAAGATTGCCCGGCACCGCGGAATGAAGAAAGCAATCGTCGCGCTGGCACGCCGGTTGGCCGTGATCATGCACCGCATCTGGGTTGACGGCACCGAGTTCCGCTGGACCCGAGACGTCGCAGCGGCATGAGGACCGTGCAGGATCGAATGCGATAGGAGGAACTCGAGCTCCACCGAGCGGTGGAATGATGTCCCTCGCGGGACGATGGATGAGGTGAGTTCGTGTGTCCGCTTGGATCTGTCGTCTGTTTGATGGCAAGGCCGCGGTAAAGATTGTTCCACCTCGTCCTCGAACCCCATGATGGAAGGGCCCTTGTGCCGATTCCGAAGAGAAGCGCGAGCCCGCGAGAGACATCGACACTGGAACGGTGGATAGTCTGAAAGCGCTTGACCCCAACCGGCCGATTAGAGAAGCAGACACCAACTGTAAGGACGGTAGCGGCAGCTTTTGACCCATTCCGGACTCCATAGCTCGACTATCGGTCGAGCAATTCGAGCGCTTCCTTGAGTGCGGCAATGGCCTCTTCTTTGGCTGTCCCGGAAAGCTTATCACGGTCGATCAAGAGCTGGAGACCGGCGCGATTCACAGCAATCACTCGGCCTTGCGGCTCCTGATCGCTGTGGAGACCTGTGACCGTATATACCTGAATCGGATGCGAGAAACCCTTGTATTGGATTGCGTCGCGCTTCTCAGTTCGCACTGCGCTTTCGACTAGCGACCGGGTTTCACTATCGACGAGAATTGCACCTCGTTCGGCGCCCTGTTGCAGCCGAGCGGCTAGATTTACCGCATGACCGATGACCGTGTAGTCGAGGCGGTCTTGGCTCCCGAAATTGCCGACCGTGCAGTAGCCGGTGGTAATGCCCATGCGTAACTCGAATGTCTGTTCAAGACCTCTGCCGCGCCAGATGGCGCGCAGCTCCTGCATTCGCCGCTGCATGGCTATGGCCATCCGTGCGCAGGCGATTGCATCCGCGCTTGCACCACGCGACACCGGGTCTCCAAAGAAAGCCAGAATTGCATCGCCGATGAATTTGCCTACCGTTGCACCGTGCTCCAGCGCGATTTTGGACATCTCCGTGAGATATTGATTAAGCAAATGGGTTAGCTCTTCGGATTGCAGCGCTTCAACCGTATCAGTGAAGTCAGCGATATCCGAAAAGAAGACCGTGAGCTTCTTACGCTTTGGCGCGATCTCTACATCCTGTTCCCCAGCGAAGATCGATTTGTAGATTTGTGGCGGCAAATATTTCGCCAGCTTGGATGAAAGCGACTCAAGCATGGCTGTCTTGGAGGCGAGCTCTGCTTCGCGGCGCTTGACCTCGGTGATATCCGTGTAGACGGAGGCGGTGCCACCATCGGCCGTCCGATGTTCGCTGATCTTCAGCCATAACCCGTCAGCGAGGTGCTGCTCAACATCGCCGCCGGGATTGCGACGCAACGCTTTGCGACGGTCGATATGCGCTTCCATTTCGGAGACTTTGATTAGTGGAAACATGCCTTTCGCGTGCGCCGCGCGCATGATGTCCCACAACAACGCGCCCGGTTTGACCATTTCGCCGATAGCTGGTGAGCCAGCTTCCATAAAGAAGCGACGATAGCGCGAGTTGCAAATGACGATCCGATCCTCGGCATCAAAAAGCACGAGGCCCTCTGACATAGACTCCAGGGCATCCGTAAGTTGCTGGCGCGCCCTTTCTGCCGCTTGGCTCACTGCAACAAGCTTGAACTCAGCAAGCTTGCGCCGTGTGATATCTCGGACGGCTCCAATCAACCGCGTCGCCCGACCATTTTCCCCACGCATGCACCGCGCGCTATCGGCCACCCAGAAATAGTCGCCGGAACCCCGACGGACGCGATACTCACAATTCAATCTTTCGGTTTCACCTTTGAAGTGCTTTGCAATCGCCGCTTTGTAGCTTGCGAGATCATCGGGATGGACGTGCTCAGCCCACTCATGGCTGGTGAGCTCCACGATGCCGAGTATCGATTTCAGCCGGTCGGATAGGTAGATCGCATTAGTGACGACATTCCAGTCGTAGATCCCTTCGGTCATCGCCTCGGTGACGAGAGCGAGCCGCCCCTCTGTGGCGCGCAAGGGATCGGCACGCGCTGATGTTCGCGCTGGAACGCGTTTCTCAGCTCGCCCGCGTTTGGGTTTGTTCATCTCACCCTCGCATGCCGGTGGGAACGATACCCCAAATTTGGCTCAACACCATCGAAGAGCGCGTTGGAGCCTCATCGCCATCACCTGCTGAAGTCAGTCAACGGGACGAGAATCGTAGTATTCTCACAAGCCTATGTGAGCCAACACCGCCGGTCAGAAACCGACTGTCCACTCTTTAGGCTTTGCCGACGAGGTGATCGAATGACCAGGTTTTGCTGCGGTGCATGAGTCCGCTGTGGCCCAAAGCGGACACGCAATGACTGCGATTTGGAGTCCGCTTTCGGGGGTAATGCAGCCGCGCCTCTAGTTAGGTCGCGTGGCAGCTTTTGACCCGAAGCGGACATCACATCGGGATTGCGACTCCTGTAATTAATCCCAGTAGACCTCGGAATTGAGTAGTGGCCATGTACCGGCAGCGGCGCCGATTCACTGCGTGGCGGTCAACTCCGCGAACATCAACAAGCGTTTATTCAGGTTTTGCTGGCGCGAGCCGTTCGGGGGACGACCAGAAGCGGGAACGTCGGATGAGGCTCTTAAGACTCGCTGGCGCTGTTGTGATCATAAGCATCGTAGGCACACAATTGGCATTTGCCGCCGAGTGGCGATTTTGTGTTGCCCCGTCGGACCGAGAGCATAGAGCGTACCTGACCAATCCATTCCTTACGAGCGCGTCGATGGACATCCTGGAGCGGAATTTCGACGAACTCCTTGACCGTTGGGGCCGCTCACACGATAGCGTTCAGTGCCCCACTGGGGAGAATGAACAAGCTGTCCGTAATATATTTGAGTACGCTGAAGTTTTTAATCAGCAAATTGGAAAGATGGTCGTCCTTATCGATTGGAAATCTGACTGGGCGCGCTAACGTCGCCGACGTGATGTCCGCTTTCAGGGGCAAACCGGACATGGCGTAGAAATAACGCGACGTCCGTTTGCGACCCAACGCGGACATCACATAGTCTTAGGGCTGACAGCGAATGCTCGCCGCGACGACCAAGTCGCGGGCGTTCCGGTGGCGGCGGGATGTACCAGCCGTTGTTCAGCCGGCCAATAGGCAGTTGGGCCACTATTTCCGGAATCCCAGTTAAGGGTTCCTCAATGCAGCCGAGCTTTAACTTCGCCGAGAGCGAAGCGAGATTCAACCGTCGATGGCCACCTACGAGATGTCGCCTGCGCACGCTGCCGGCGCGAAGCTCACGCGTCCCGTGGAACTGATTTGCTTTGCGCTGATTGTCGCGAACGTAGTCTATCTCGTCGACTCCTACCTGCAGGGCTTCTGGCTGGTGGCGTCGGACGGCGGCCCGGCCGACTTCGTGATTGTATGGGCTGCGGGGCGAATGGCGCTCGCGGGCCATGCAGCGGCGGCTTATGATTGGCCGGTCCTAAAGCTGGTCGAGGAGCGTGTAGTCGGCCCGTTCGATGGCTATGCAGGCTGGCAATATCCACCGACATTTTTCTTCGTCGCCACCGCTTTATCGTTATTGCCCTATGTGAGCGCATTCGCTTTGTGGGTCTGTAGCACATTCCTGGCCTACCTTGCCGCAATCCGTGGCATCATAGGCGACCGCGTCGGCTATTTTCTCGCTGCCGCATTCCCGGCTGTCCTCGCGAATTTCATAGTCGGCCAGAACGGTTTCCTATCGGCCGGTCTAATCGGTGGCACACTCACGCTCATGGAACGGCGGCCGATATGCGCCGGTGTTCTACTGGGACTACTCACCTACAAGCCGCATCTCGGCCTTTTATTTCCGATCGCGCTCATAGCGAGTGGTCGCTGGCGGGTGTTCGTTACCGCCGGGATCGTTGCGGCGCTGATGGCGGCAGCATCATGGGTAGCGTTCGGCGGTGGGAGCTGGCAGGCCTTTTCTCCCGGCATTAGTCACGCCCTGGTTTCTGACGGCTTGGCCGACTGGGGCAAGCTGCAGACCGCTTTCGGCTTCACGCGCGCGCTCGGCGGCAGTGACGCGCTGGCCTGGAACATGCAGATTGCTATGGCCGTCATAGCCGCGGGCGCGATCGCCGTGCTTTGGCGCGGCAGCGCCACCTACGAAATCAAGGCGGCGGCGCTGGGCACTGGTGCCATGCTGGCAACGCCACATCTCTTCACCTACGATTTGGTGGTACTCGCGGTGCCGCTCGCCTTTCTGTTCCGCCTCGGCCGGATGCACGGGTTCTTGGCGCGTGAACTGGCCGGCATCGGCTTGGCCTGCCTGCTGATCCTGATCTTCCCCTTCGTGGAGGCGCCGGTTGGCTTCGCCGCCGTTCTCGTGGTGGCGGCACTAATAGGTCGCCGCGCGCTGGCGCCGCGGAGCGTCACGATATGAGCCGACGAGGAATTACCCAGCACGCCCATCAATCACCGCGGTCTGTGACGTGGTTGACGGTGCGCTGTTACGCCGACGGCATGTCTGCTTATGGCCCAAAGCGGACATTGCCGGACTGCCATGCGGCGTCCGCTTTCGAGGGTAAAGATGGGGTAATCGGCCGGCAGCTTGTGGATAGCTGAAGGATTTTGGGTGCTGCGCTTCAGGCTGATGGTGAAACGAGGTCACCGTGGTTACGGGCCTCAAGCATCAGAAGGAGAAGCGCAGCATGGACCATTTTGCTGGACTGGACGTATCGGTCAAGGAGACCAGCGTCTGCATTGTGGATGACACGGGCAGGATCGTTCGGGAAGTGAAGATGGCGAGCGAGCCGGAAGCTCTGCTACCGGTGCTGACGAACCCGGCCTTCCACTTCAAACGGATCGGACTGGAAGCCGGGCCACTGTCGCAATGGCTTTACAGCGCGCTTGCCGAAGCAGGCTTGCCGGCGATTTGTGTCGAGACCCGGCACATGAGAGCAGTGTTGAAGGCGCAGATCAACAAGACGGACCGCAACGATGCGCGCGGTATCGCGCAGATGATGCGCGTGGGGCTTTATCGCCCGGTGCATGTGAAGACGCTACGCAGTCAGAAGCTGCGGATGCTGCTGACCCATCGCAAGCTGCTGCAGTCGAAGGCCATCGCCGTTGATAATGACTTACGTGCGACCTTGCGCAACTTCGGTCTCAAGGTGGGCATGGTCGGGATGGCGAAGTTCGAGACCCGCATCAAGGAGCTGGTCGAGAACCTCCCTGACCTGGCTATTCTGGTCGAGCCGCTGCTCATTGTCCGGCGGGTGCTACGCGAACAGATCGGCATCCTGCACCGCCGCTTGCTGGCCGTTGTCCGGGAGGATGACGTGTGCCGGCGCCTGATGACGGTTCCAGGTGTCGGTCCAGTAGTGGCACTGACCTTCCGCGTCACCGTCGACGTGCCAGCTCGCTTTCGGAACTCCAAGTCGGTCGGGGCAGCGTTTGGATTGACACCATCCAAGTATCAGTCGGGCGAGAGTGAGCGAACCGGTGGCATATCGCGGTGTGGCGACGAGATGATGCGGGTGATGCTCTATGAAGCGGCGCAGACCATGCTGGTCGTTTCGACGAAATGGTCATGGCTCAAGGCGTGGGCGATGAAGATTGCCCGGCACCGCGGAATGAAGAAAGCAATCGTCGCGCTGGCACGCCGGTTGGCCGTGATCATGCACCGCATCTGGGTTGACGGCACCGAGTTCCGCTGGACCCGAGACGTCGCAGCGGCATGAGGACCGTGCAGGATCGAATGCGATAGGAGGAACTCGAGCTCCACCGAGCGGTGGAATGATGTCCCTCGCGGGACGATGGATGAGGTGAGTTCGTGTGTCCGCTTGGATCTGTCGTCTGT
The DNA here is from genome assembly GCA_963743395.1 of uncultured Alphaproteobacteria bacterium. Lineage (GTDB taxonomy): Bacteria > Pseudomonadota > Alphaproteobacteria > Rhizobiales > Xanthobacteraceae > BOG-931. The sequence goes on along the minus strand of CAVUPV010000013.1, from coordinate 39,226 downwards.
TTGATGGCAAGGCCGCGGTAAAGATTGTTCCACCTCGTCCTCGAACCCCATGATGGAAGGGCCCTTGTGCCGATTCCGAAGAGAAGCGCGAGCCCGCGAGAGACATCGACACTGGAACGGTGGATAGTCTGAAAGCGCTTGACCCCAACCGGCCGATTAGAGAAGCGGACACTAAATGTCAGAATGGCCGCGGCAGCTCATGACCCGAAGCAGACATTGACCCAGCATTTCAACGAAGGGCCCGAGGTCATATTCCGAATGTGCTAGGTTGAGCCAGGCGAAGCGAGGACAACAGGCGACTGCCGCGTTCGGATGGATCAGCTGAATTAACCGATTGATATATTTTCCTTTTCTACGTTTAGGACGATGGGCTTGACGAATAAGACGACCGGTCATATTAAGACGGCATGGCAAAGCATGACACCAAGGAAAAAATCATCCAGGCCGGGCTGAAGACCCTGCTGGAGAAGGGATTCAACGGCGTCGGCGTGCAGGAAATCACCGAAGTCGCGGGCGTACCAAAGGGCTCGTTCTACAATCACTTCGAAAGCAAAGAGGCGCTCGGTGTCGAAATCGTCGAGCGCTACGGAATGGGGAGCACGCGGCGAGCGGTGCTGACCGACAAGACCATCCGCCCGCTTGAACGCCTGCGAACACATTTTGCCGCGCTAAACGACATGTTCGTCGCCTCCAAGTTCAATCGCGGCTGTCTGCTGGGCAATTTTAGCGCTGAACTGGCGAACCAAAGTCCGGCTGTCCGTGACAGCCTGGCACAGCTCTTCAAGAAGTGGACGAAAGATCTCGAAGTCGCAATCGCGGACGCTCAAGCCGAAGGATCAATCGCTTCGAAAGCGCGCGCCGGCGATCTCGCGGCGTTCCTTCTGGACGCCTACGAAGGAACGTTGTTGCGCGCTCGCGTGGAGCGAAGCCGCGCTCCCTTCGACAGGTTCATGAAGTTCGCTTTCGAGCAAATCCTGGTCTGAACAAATGCCAACACGAGGACAAGCATTTTTTTGCTCGCCACTAAGATGACCGACCATCTTAAACCCAACCGCTAGAGGAAAGAATAAGGAGCTGGCCATGAACACTCACACCACAGTCCATCATCCGATGCGCTTACTTCTTTGCATGGCGCTCGGAACCTTCGCCGTCGGCACCGAAGGCTTCATGATTGCACCGCTGTTGCCGCAGCTGGCGTCCGACCTGTCGCACAGCATCGTTGCCGTCGGGCAATTGATAACAGTCTTCACGCTGTCCTATGCCTTTAGTTCGCCGATCCTCACCACGCTGACCGGTGGCGTCAGCCGGCGAAATCTTCTCGTTGCGGCAATGGCCGGCTTCGCATTGGCCAACGTGGTTGCCGCATGCGCGCCCAACTACGTGACGCTGATGTTCGCGCGGGTGCTGCTGGCACTGCTCGCCGGACTGTATGTACCGAATGCCAACGCCTTGGCGGGAGCCATTGTCCCGCCCGAACACAGGGGAAGAGCTTTGGCCATCGTCACCGGCGGGACGTCCGTGGCCGTCGCATTGGGTGTGCCGATTAGCGCACTGGTCGGACATGGCTTCGGATGGCGCGTGACCTTCGCCATCGTGGGCTCCCTTGCGCTGCTCGCCACCGCGGGACTTGCGCTTTCTTTGGCTCACGATGTCGGCGCAGATCTGCCAGTGGCGCGGCTGAGCGAGCGCCTCGCTGTATTGCGGCAGAAGCCGGTGGTGCTCGCCTTGCTGGTAACGCTGCTCTGGGCGACCGGCGCTTACACCGTCTACACGTATCTCTCGGTGTTCCTGGCGCGGGCGGTTGGAATCAGTGGCTCCCATGTGGGACTGGTTCTCTTCGCATGGGGCATATCCGCAGCGATCGGCGTCACCACAGGCGGGACGCTGACCGACCGACTGGGATCAAAGCGCGTGATCATCACGAGCCTATCGCTGCTTGCCTTGGCATTCGTGACAATGTCCGCCAGCGCCTATGGACTTTCGCCCGCCGACGCACGCGTGCCCGTTCTGACTGCAATTGTCCTGTGGGGCTTGGCCGCATGGTCATTCTTTCCGGCGCAGCAGACCAGGCTCATCGGCCTCGCCGGAGTAAAGCTCGCTTCGGTCGTGCTGTCGCTCAATGCATCGTTCATGTTTGGTGGCTTCGCGCTCGGTGCGGCGCTGGGCTCCGTTACTGTTGCCCACGGCTCGCCCGAGGCGCTTGGTCTTGTCGGCGCCGCCTGCATTGCGACATCGCTGCTGATTGTCGTGCTGACGACGCGAGCTAAGGCATCAGTGCAAAGCGCGCTAAATCTCAGCCGATCCACGTCTTGAAGGTTGGCGGCGTCACCTAGACGGTCGTGGCGTTCCCGCCAATGATCGTCTTGGAACCAACGATGCGCAGCACCTACGCGCTGCCGTGTAGGCTGACACCCGTTTTTCGTTCTTTCTGCGCCGTTTTTGCACCCGCTCGCTCGTCGAACACCCTAAGGGAGACGAGGGCGACCTGTCGCAACTCGTCGCGGTCGGAGCCTGAAGATGCAAGAACTCCCATGCCAGCGATGACAGCAGAAAGATAACGTGCCAGCGCCGCTGGGTCTTCTCCGGCAGCAAGGTCGCCTTCGTTCTTCGCTCGAACAAAACGATCACGAAGCAGGTCTTCGGTTTGTGCACGGCGCGAGGAAAGTTCGAACGGAACATTTTCGGCACCGGCGCCGCACGCGAGCCCACCTGCCACTAAAAGGCATCCTGGAGGATTGGCGGGATCAGTTTGCAAGTCGGCGATCCGCAGCAGCAAGAGTTCCACTACCTTTCGCGCGGTCGGTGCGGCCAACACTTCGCGCATGAATTCCGCCCGCTTTGCGGAATAGTGATCAAGTGCCGCTTTGAGGAGCCCTTCCTTGCTATCGAAAGCGGCGTAGAGGCTCGGCGGATTAATCCCCATCGCGGCGGTCAGTTGCGCAATCGTGGTGCCTTCGTAGCCATGGCGCCAAAACACCTCCATGGCTTCGTCCAGGACCCTTTCCCTGTCGAATTCGCGGGGTCGGCCCATAGCCATTGAACGTCTCTCCGATTTTTTTTTAGTCTTCGCCACGGACGCCCTTGACGCTCCCTAGCTGTCTCCTACATCTGTAGCGACCGATACATATATGGAGATGGGTCATGCGTCAATGGTCGTTTTCGTCTATTTCAACACGGCCTCGTATGTGGGTGGTCGCCGGTCTGTTCGGCGCAACGGTGGCAACCGTTTTCGCCTTGGCATTCACGAGCAAATATACCCCGGATGCGCAGGCGAATGTCGGCTCCGCTGCGGCGGCGGCAGTGCCTGTGACGGTCGGACTCCTCAAGCCGCAAAGCGTAAACCCGTTCGTCGAGTTTTCGGGTCGCATCGATGCAGTGGACTTTGCGGAGATTAGACCACAGGTCTCCGGCCGCATCACGGAAATCCGCTTCCAGGACGGGCAGCGCGTCAACGCGGGCGATGTTTTGTTCGTTATCGATCCCCGCCCCTATCAGGCAGCGGTCGACAAGGCCCAGGCCGACCTCGCGACCGCGACCAATAATGCCAAGTTCGCCAAGGCCGAGCGCGACCGTGGCAGCCAGCTCGTTAAATCGAACACGCTCTCGCAGGAGACTTACGATCAGCGAGTCAACGCCGATGACGTAGGCCAGGCGGCCGTTCAATCGGCTGCTGCGGTGCTCGCCGCAGCGCAGGTCAACCTCGATTACGCCTATGTCAGGGCGCCGATCTCCGGCCGTATCAGCCGCGCCGAAATCACGCTCGGCAATCTCGTCGGTTCGCCGACGACGCCCCCGCAGCTTCTCGCCTCCATTGTTTCCGACAGCGGCGTCTATGGCGATTTCGAAGTCGACGAACAGACCTATCTCGACAATGTGCGCAATTACGGCCACGGCCATCAGGACGAACAAAAGATCCCCGTTGAGCTCGTGGTCCGCAGCGACAGCGGACACGTCTATACCGGCGATATCCAAAGCTTCGACAACCGGATCGACACCGGCACGGGAACAATCCGCGCCCGCGCCCGCTTCGACAACAAGGACGGCAGCCTCATTCCAGGAATGTTCGTCTCAGTGCGCATGGGAGACGGCACACTCGACGACGCACTGCTCGTTCCTGAAAGCGCGATCGGAAACGATCAAAGCAAACGTTTCGTCTTCGTCGTCGGCGACGGCAATAAAGCCGAATACCGTACCGTTCAGCTCGGCCCGCAGGTCGATGGCAGCCGCGTCGTTCTCGCCGGCGTCAAAGCGGGCGACCGCGTCATCCTCGATCACCTGCAACGGCTCGCGCCCGGCGTGCCTGTCGACCTGCAACAAGAACGCCACAGCGCCAGCAACTAACCACGGGGTGGGCCGCGGGCGGCCAGAGCACACATGTCTCTCTCGCGATTCTTCATAGACCGGCCGATTTTCGCCGGTGTCATCTCGGTCGCTATTTTCCTGGCCGGCCTGATCTCGATGACGCAATTGCCGATTTCGGAATACCCCGAGGTCGTGCCGCCGTCTATCGTGGTCACGGCGCTGTTTCCGGGCGCCAATCCTGAAACCGTCGCCGACACTGTGGCGACGCCGCTCGAGGAGCAGATCAACGGCACCGAGAACATGCTCTACATGTTCTCCCAGGCCGCGAGCGACGGCACGCTGACGCTCACCGTTACGTTCAAGCTCGGCACCGACCCCAATCTCGCACAGGAACTGGTGCAGAATCGGGTCAATCAGGCGCTGCCGCGCCTGCCGGATGTGACGCGCAATCTCGGTGTGACGACGGTCAAAAGCTCGCCGGACCTCACCATGGTGGTGCATCTGAAGTCGATCGGCGAGCGCTACGACATGCTGTACCTGCGCAATTACGCGGTACTCAACGTCAAGGACCAATTGGCCAAGATCGAAGGCATCGGTAGCGTTCAACTCTTTGGCTCGGGCGATTATGCCATGCGGATTTGGCTCAATCCGCAGAAGATCGCCGAACTAGGACTGAGCGCCGACGACGTCGTCAACGCGGTGCGCCGCCAGAACGTCCAGGTGGCAGCCGGCCTCGTCAACGGCCCGCCGTACAGCGATAAGGGCGAGCTGCAGCTTCCGATCAACGTCGAGGGGCGGCTGTCCGACCCCGAGCAGTTCAGCGAAATCGTCGTCAAGAACCAGAACGGCGTGGTAACGCGGCTGAGCGACGTGGCGCGCATCGAGATCGACGCCTCGGCGTACAGTCTCCGTTCGCTACTCGACAATCAGCAGGCCGTCGCCATCCCGATCTTCCAGGCGCCCGGCTCGAACGCCATTCAGATCTCCAATCGCGTGCGCGCCACAATGGAGCAACTGAAGAAGAATTTTCCGGAAGGGATGGATTACAGCATCGTCTACGACCCCACGGTGTTCGTCCGCGATTCGATCAGGGCGGTGGTACACACGCTTCTGGAGGCCATCGCGCTAGTGGTGCTGGTCGTCATCCTGTTTCTGCAGACTTGGCGGGCGTCGATCATTCCGCTCCTGGCGGTGCCGACATCGATCGTCGGCACGTTCGCCGGCATGTGGATGTGCGGATTTTCGATCAATGCCCTGTCATTGTTTGGTCTCGTTCTGGCCATCGGCATCGTCGTCGACGACGCCATCGTCGTCGTGGAGAACGTCGAGCGCAATATCGAGGCGGGGTTGACCCCGCGCGACGCGACGCTACGGGCGATGAGCGAGGTAACTGGCCCGATTATCGCTATCGCACTCGTGCTTTGCGCCGTGTTCGTGCCGATCGCCTTCATTTCTGGTCTGACCGGCGAGTTCTATCGCCAATTTGCGCTAACGATCGCATGCTCGACCGTCATCTCGGCCTTCAATTCACTGACGCTGTCGCCGGCGATGTCAGCGCTCCTGCTGAAGGGAGAGCACGCACCGAAGGACTTTTTGGCGCGGGGCATGGAACGCGTGCTCGGTCCTTTTTTCATGCGTTTCAACCGCGTCTTTCGCGCCGGCTCGAGCGCATACGGCTCCGGCGTGGGCCGGATCCTGACGCGCAAGACGGCCGCTTTGGGCATCTACGCGGTACTGCTGGCGGGGACGTTCTTTGTGTTCCACACCGTGCCGCCGGGCTTCGTGCCGTTGCAGGACAAGCAATATCTGGTGAGTTTCGCGCAACTGCCTGAAGGCGCCACCCTCGACCGCACCGAGAAGGTGATCCGCGAAATGTCCGACATTGCGCTCAAGGAGCCGGGCGTGGAAAGCGCAGTCGCCTTCCCTGGACTATCGATCAACGGCTTTATCAATAGCCCCTCGGCCGGGATTGTCTTCGAGACGCTCAAGCCGTTCGAAGAGCGCACGATGCCGGATCTCTCCGGTTTTGCGATTTCGCAAAAGCTGCAAGCCAAGTTTTCTGGTATCCGCGACGCCGTCATCGCGATTTTTCCGCCGCCGCCGGTCAACGGGCTTGGCACCATCGCCGGCTTCAAACTGCAAGTGGAGGACCGCACCGACCAGGGCGATCAAGTTCTGAATCAGGTGATGGCCGACATTCAGGCCAAGGCACAGAAGGCGCCCGAGTTGATGGCAGTCTTTTCCAATTTCAATATCGGCGTGCCGCAGCTCTACGCCCATGTCGATCGCATCAAGGCAATGCAGCTGGGCGTCGAAGTGCAAGACATTTTCGACACGATGCAGACTTATCTCGGGTCCATCTATGTCAACGACTTCAACCGCTTCGGCCGTACCTACGAGGTGATCGCGCAGGCCGACACACCGTTCCGGTCGAGAGCCGACGATATCCTGCGGCTTCAGGTCCGCAATTCGTCCGGCAAGATGGTGCCGCTCGGAGCAGTCGTCGACGTAAGTCAAACGACCGGGCCGGATTCGGCACTGCGCTACAATGGCTTTCGCAGCGCCGATCTCAACGGAGCGCCTGCACCGGGCTATTCATCCGGGCAGGCGCAAGCCGCAATCGCCCGGATACTCGCCGATGCGCTACCAAAAGGCATGCAGTTCGAATGGACGGATTTGACCTATCAGGAGATTCTCGCGGGGAATACAGCGCTTCTGGTCTTTCCGATCTGTGTGCTCCTGGTGTTTCTTGTGCTGGCGGCACAATACGAGAGTCTGATTTTGCCGCTGGCCATTATCCTAATCGTGCCGATGTGCTTGTTTTCGGCGATCACCGGTGTATGGCTGACCGGCGGCGACAACAATGTTTTTACGCAGATCGGCCTGTTCGTCCTGATTGGACTTGCGTGTAAAAACGCGATTCTGATTGTCGAGTTCGCGCGCGAGTTGGAATTGCGAGGCAGACCAACGTTGAGCGCCGCGATCGAGGCCGCCGGCTTGCGGCTACGTCCCATTCTGATGACAAGCTTTGCCTTCATCATGGGCGTCATACCGCTGGTCTTGTCTTCGGGCGCCGGCTCGGAAATGCGGCACGCGATGGGTGTGGCCGTCTTCTTCGGTATGCTCGGCGTGACGTTCTTCGGCCTGTTTCTTACGCCGGTCTTCTACGTGCTGTTGCGCAGCTTGACTGGCATGAAGCCGCTTAAGGCGCATGATCGATCCCCGGCGCGCGACAAAATGGTGTCGTCATATAATTCCGACGCAGGAGTGACGCTCGATGCGCCAGCGGACGGTGCACGCCAAGGGCGTGCGCTCTATATGCGGAGGTAATATCCGCTTTCGGGGGAACTCCTCTCCATGGCGACACCGAATACGCCAGGCAGGTTGCCGATGAAGACAACGAGAACAGTTCTGGCCGCCATCGCTCTTGTGATTGCGATGACGGGCCACCTTTACGCGCGACCCATTGATCCGTTTGGCGGAAACACGGTTGACGTGCCGCAAGGGCCGCTCGTCGAAAGCTGGCGTATTGTATACGAAGAGCTTGGAGGCGACCATGCACTGCTCGGTGCCTGCGTCGATAGCACGTCGGCCGAATGCGGACCATCTCGTACTTTGTGGCAGATCGTCGCTGAGGCGCAACACCAAGAGGACCTGGCGCTAATTGGTCACCTCAATCGGACAATCAACCTTTCGATCACGCCATTCGAGCCAAGTGAATGGTTGACGGCACTTGATGCCATCAACGCCGAGGGTGATTGTAAGGCCTATTCGACGGCAAAATACTTTGCACTTATCGAAGTGGGCATCGCAGCGGATCGCGTCCGGCTCGTGATCGTGCATCAGCGCAATCATGTCGAAGATCATATGGTTGTCGCAGTATATCAGAACGATCGATGGCTCATCCTCGATGACCTGACCTTGGCGCTCGTGCAGGACACCGATGAATCCGAATACACCCCGTTGTACGTCTTAGACGATCACGGCGTGCGGCTGTTCCAGTCTCGTTAGGACCCCACTGGGTCCGCGGTTTTCGGCACTGCGACGCTTCCATAATCCGTTGTTACGCGAATCGAAGGCTACGGCGTATATGATCGAGAGCGACTAAGGCGCGTCCAACTTGTTAAGAAATGAACATTTCTTAACAAGTCTCAGCGACGACTGAATCCAAATGCACTTTCCTTATCAGTCTCGCCTACGAAGGCGACACGCTCTAGTGAGTCTTATTGGAGTGGCTGGATTTGAACCTGCAAGCCCCTCGTCCCGAACGAGGGGGCATGCATGGCCTACCTTAAATCTTCGATGTTATTTGATCACGTTCGTGAACGTCTGTTTGCGATTTAGACCGCTTACGCTGTGGCGAACCTGTGGCGAGCTGACTTCGGCAGCGGATTGAGCGTCCAGTGGCATCCAGTTGTCCCGTCGTCGAGGGACATGGGCACGCTACAAGCGCCCATGATTAAGGCTCACTCGTTTTTGTCGTGTCGCTGCGGCTGTGCAGCTTTCTGAAAATAGAAAGGAGGCCGAACGGGCCTCCTTGTTAGTCGGGTCGCTGGTAGTGATTAGCCGATAACGAAGCGGCCCACCTTGCCGGGATTGGCCGCCTTGGGATTACCGCGTTGGATCACCAAGGTCTTTCTGGATGAACTGACTTTCCGTTGCGCCGTTAGCGTTGCCGGTGCACTGGACGCTGCCCTCGCCAGGGACGCGGTTTTTCCTGTCGAACGGGCATCTGATTTCCATTGACGATCAAACGATAGCCCTTGCCTCCGCACTCGCTGCATTCACTTCCTTTGCGCAAGCCTGAGCCGTGACAAGCCTCGCAGGGCGCGGGTAATTTTTCATTCATTTTCTATTCTCGCCGACATCGTGCCGCCATGTTTACTGCGCGTAAATGTGCGGAAATATGTAGCAGTCTCACCACCCGCCGGATCAAAACGATTCAACGGCGTGACTCCATGAAGGGCAAAACGCGATCCAGTAATGGTGTAAGTACTCTTCCGAGTCCGGAATCAACACACCCTCAAGCCGCATAGCGGCAACTGTCCAATCGCGCGCTAATGCAAGGAACGCATGGCGGTCGCCCTCCGTTTCGGCCTCGTCGGCCCAGCGAAGACACTCTTTCGCTGCGAATCGCCTAAATTCACTGACTGTGGCCATTGGCGGCTTCCCCGCGCCGGGAGCACTGTCCAGAAGGTCGCATTCAAGCACCGCCACAATAGAAATATTTGTTCGGAAGCGTACAAAACACCAAATTTTTTTCCGCTAAAGGGAAGTCTGCGCAAATTTGCGTACCCTCCAGCTTCTGGGAATTTCCCAAAAGCTAGTTACTACACTTATCAAATGCCTACTCACTGAGCGGCCCTATGGAAAAAGCAGGCGAAAAGCAAAAGAAGAAGCCGGAGATAAAGGACAAACAACAAAGCGAGGGGTTCAAGGAAACCGCTCGGCAAGTCGGCGCTGATAACCCGTCCGACGCCTTTGATAAAATCATCGGCGAGATGGGCCGCAATCTTGCTTTTCCACCTTGCCCAAGCTGCGGAAAAGCAATGGGACTAGTCCAAGTTTATCCTTGTCAGCCGATGATAGTTCTGCTACGAAGAACGACTGTTTAAGTGCTCTGGCTGCGGCACGATGGAATTGAAAATTTTGAACGAGGATTAACCGTCGGGGCCACAAAGCTCTGTCGTCCTTGGCATTGGCTGCGAGATATTTGCTGCGGTGCGGGAGACATCACTCTCAGCAGAAAATTCGCATTGTCCAAGGCGATGTCCGCTCGTGGCCCAAAGCGGACACGCCGGTCGCCGATTGTCGCGGCAAAGCTTTCGGGGATAAAGCAGCCGCGACTTTGTAGTTGCGCCGGGGAGCCTGAATTACCCGTCCGCGTCACCTCAATTGATCGCGGATCTTGTCGAGTTCTGCATGCGCGCAGCTATCGTCGAGCTTGGCCCCTGGCGCGCCGCTTGCGCCGATGGAGCCAATAACCTCGTCGCCCAGCTTGATCACCACGCCGCCGCCGAAGAACATGACATGCGGTAGCTTGGCGAGCGGCGCAATCGAGTTTTGCCTTTCGCACGCTCAGCCAAGGCGAGAGTGTCGCTCTTAAACGATACGCTGGTGTACGCCTTGTCGTTCGCGCTATCGAGCGTATGGATACCGGCACCGTCGCCGCGGAGCGCCGCGATGGTGGCACCATCAGAGCTTGAGCACGACTGCGGTTTCATGGTAACCCTGCCTGGCGCAGGCCGCGACCGCCTCGCTCACTGCTTCGGCCGCAAGCGTGGCGGGAATGCGATGCGTAGGCAATGTATCCGCCGAGGCTGTCGATGCCCCGATGAATGCAGCCGTCGCCGCCATCGCCATTTTCGACACGTGCTTCATGTTCTGCCTCCCTTGCTGCGCTTGGTCATTGCGCTTTTGTGAGCTTTCGCACGCCATTGGGACGAAACTGAGAGACGCAACTCTATCGGTCGTAAGTCGCGTCTTTATGATCCTGATAGCCTTCCAGCCTTTTCCCAGCATCCCTGTACAGCACCAAAAACATGCAGGTGCCTGTACTCGTTGTATTTCGTGTCCCGGTATGAAACGGAATTGACACTGAAGCTGTAGCTCCAATCCCAACCTGTGATCCGTACGATGTAAAAGGCAAGCTGAGGCGCTTTGCTCCGCCGCCGTGACTTTTTCGCCATGGCTGACCCGAATTAGTCGAGTTCTAAATCTGGATGATCCAAAGGCAAAAGCGAAGTGCCCTACACCGTGCCATGGACCAAGGTGAAGGTCTACGCCGCTCGCACGCGCCGTTCGTTACGACAACTCCCGAAAGCAGCCTTAGCGGTCTTGAGAAACCTATACTGGCCGCTTGTTGTGCGCGCGCAGCAGCAGCCGGTAATTGGGTTTCTCCATTCCCGGATCACTGGCTGGATTTCCAATAACTTAGCGTCGGACATCAACTTAATTTGACACTCGGGAACAACCGAGGGCGTTTTGCAGTCTCGTCCTTTGTTGCCTGGCTACCGCCAGCCAATTTCGCGTTAAGTCGCAAAGCTCAGCCAGGAGATACGAGAATGTTCAGCAAGATGAAAATTGCGCTTTCCGCTGCGATTGTTCTCAGCACCGCTTTTCCGGCATCGGCCGCCACCAAGCATCGTCGCGTCACCCATGTTCATCAGGGGTACCGATTTATAACCTGGTCCCCGACACCGTGGTGGCGGCTGTTCGCCAATTCATCCCCCACTTTGCAGCAACATTTGCACGGGGTCTGGCCCTTGTGGACCACCAGATAGCTGGTGACGCGGGTCCGAGGCCGCTTCAAGCCGGCATTTTGGTGGCGGCGGCGGCCATTTTGGCGGTGGTCACTTCGTCAGAGGCAGCGGCGGTTTTCAGGGCCTGTACGGATACGACGGCGGCTACGGCTATGACAGCTGCTATGTCCTTACGCCCGATGGTTACGTTTGGGTCTGCAACTGAAATTTGGTGAATGTCCTTTGAGTGCGTAACCACCTCGTTTAAGCGAACCTAAAGGCAGAAAGTTTGAGAGGTTTGTTCCGCTCGGCTCAGCCTGCCCAACGCGCCGCGGTGAAAGTCTTACGTCGCTCTCACGCGCCACACAGCGCCACCTTGTCACTGCCTTCGAGGCACTACCGATGGCATCCTGAACGCCGACATTAGCTTCCAGGGCAATATTATTCGCATAGATCACTTACAGACGAAACCGGAGCGACATGACTAGGGCGTGAACTCATAAACGCGACGGCCGTGTCCGCTTTCGGGGGTAAAGCAGCCACGACCGCCGTTAGCCGCCGCGGCAGCTAATGACCCATCGCGACTGCTTGCCATCGCAGACCCCAGATGCAAGCTGAGAGGATACACGCGGCGCTCATCGAGATGCGATAATGCGTGTGGAACTTTTATGACAGTGCGCGGTATATAACTTCGACATCGTTGACTTGCGATTGCACGTCTGACTACGCTTTGCAGCCTCGGCCGATGAGGGGACAATGTGCAAAAAGCAGCTCGCAGTGGCGCTCGCGGGAGCCAGCCTACTTGTTTCGGGTGGCGTAGCAGACCGCGCCCATGCAGAGTTATTGCCAACTTTGAACAGGACGGTTCCAACGTGGTAGTGACCGGGAGCGGGTCTTTGGACCTGACTGGCCTCACCTTTTACGAAACTTCATTTTACGGTGCCTCGGTGGACCCTAGCCAAGCCGAGCTGCTGGTAGGACCTCTAGGTGGCAACATTGACATCTATACTGGGGCGAGCGGGCCATCCTCATTTGGAACAGGTGGTTCGACTTTTGCATCTAGCGGCACTGGGGACGTGGTCAGTGTATTAGAGGACAATTACGTTTCCGTACCGGCCGGATACGTATCTGGCGATCCACTCAGCGACAGCTCAACATACGACAACACAACCTTCGCCGCGCTCGGGCTGACACCTGGCACGTATACCTGGACCTGGGGCGAAGCACCCGACGATAGCTTCGTGCTCAACATTGGCACTACACCGCTACCTGCCGCATTGCCGCTCTTTGCCGGCGGCCTTGGAATGCTCGGCTTATTCTCGCGGCGCAGAAAGCGCCCCGCTTAGGCGTCAACCTGAAAACGATCAAAGCGGCCGTCGGATCATTGTAGGAAAGCCACGTCTTTCCCGAAGCGTCCCCCCAGACGAGCACTTTGAGCGGTAGATCGATACCAACCTGCTGATTGGTCTGCATTAGGGGCGTACCACCCTTGGCATTGCCAAATATGAGCAGAAGCGTCGGCGTCAGCGGCAAGCCGACTTCCTTCGCGCCGGCGGCATGGTCGACACGCGCAAAGATCGTCAGGCCCTTCGATTTCACATCCGACTCTATGAGATCGATTGTGTCCTTCACATTATGAATGCTCGGGATCGTGATTAAGCCGTTGTTGCTCATCGAGGTAACTCCGTTTTCAATTGCCGCAGATCTCGAATTTGCAAGGAATGCGAGAGAAAGAGGAGCGGCCGCAATCCAAAGGGCGACTCCGGACAAAAACGCACGCCGCCTCGCGCTTGCGTCAAAACTTTCGTGTGCGTGTTGAACCCTCGATCATGGCCGCCGTCAATTACTTGGCCCGCCGAGAGTACATTACCGCTTAGGACGCGGAAGGTGTTACGTTGCGTAACACTAACTATCGCTGCCTGTGCCAGCGATGAGATTCTCGAACCAATGGAGAGCTGTCCCATGTCGCCCGCATTTCGACCGCTCTTCAGCATGCGAAGCGCAGTATTTACCACCACTTTGGTTGTTGCTGCCGCATTGCTCGCGGCCTGCTCCGAAAAATCGCAGTCGCTCGCCGAGTACATCGCCGCGATTTGCGCGGCGCATTTTCGCGACGCTTCCAGCGCCGAAAGGCCGTTCCTGACCGATAATGTCACCGCCATGTCGAAGATGATGGTCGACATGGGCATTACGCCTTCCGGCGACGTCGACCGCGACTTCGTCGCCATGATGGTGCCGCACCACCAGGGCGCCATCGACATGGCACAGGCCGAGCTGCGCTACGGCCACAACGAGACAGTTACGGCGCATGGCGCAAGAGATCATCGTAACTCAGGAGCAGGAGATCGCAGCGATGCGACTTGCCGTTGGCGAGCCGCTGCCACCGTCCGCGCCAGCGCCGGACCAGATCCCGGCCGCGGAAACCAACGATTCGAAATCCAGCCAATCCACGCACCTTGTGAAGGAGCCGTGATATGAAGCGCATCTCGATACTGACTATGCTGCTCGCCGCGACAGCGCTCGGTGGCGTGCCATACGCGTGGGGCGGACAGGTACCGGCGGCGGCGTCCGATCTCGATATTCCAATAAGCCATCACGATCGCGTCTACTCGGCGGAGCAATTCTCGAACACCGTGTCCGTCACCGATCCCGTCGACAACACGCTGGTCGGCGCCATCCATCTCGGCGATCCGCTGCCGGCCAGCTTCAGTCCGCTCTACAAGGGACAACTGCTGGTGCACGGCATGGGCTTTTCACCCGACCATCACACGCTCGCCGTGGTCGCTATCGGCTCGAATGCAGTGAATTTCATCGATACGGCGACTAATGCCGTGAAGGACATAACCTATGTCGGCCGCTCGCCGCATGAGGCGTTCTTTACGATGGACGGCAAGGAAGTCTGGGTGACGGTGCGCGGCGAGAACTACGTTTCGGTGCTCGACGGAACGACCTATCAGGAAAAGACGCGGATCATTGTTCCAAACGGCCCCGGCATGACGATTTTCTCGCCCGACGGCAAATACGGCTATGTCTGCTCGTCGTTCACGCCTGAAACTGATGTTATAACCGTCGCCGACCATCAGATCGTCGGCAAAGTACCGCAGGCAAGTCCATTCTGCCCTAACATTGCCGCGACGCCGGACAGTACTCAGGTCTGGTTTACCCTCAAAGATACCGGCAAGACCCAGGTCTTCAACGCGCAGCCGCCGTTTAATCTTTTGAAGACGCTCGACACCGGTCCGATCTCCAACCATGTCAACATCGTGCGCAATGCTAACGGCATGTTCGCCTATGTCACGGTGGGCGGGCTGAACGAAGTCAAAGTGTTTCGCACCGACAACTTCGAGCAGGTCGCGACCATTCCGACAGGCAAATTGCCACACGGCATCTGGCCGTCCGGCGACGGCACGCGGGTCTATGTCGGCCTCGAGAACGAGGACCGCATCGCCGCAATCGACACGCTGACGAACAAAGTGATTGCGACCAGCCCGGGTGGCCAGGCGGCGCAGGCCGTCGTCTATGTGCCCAACGCCGTGCCCGATGGTCCCGGCACGCAGGGACTACAGCCGCTTGGATTAGCGGGAAAGTCGGAGCAGTTGCAGCTTGCGCCGCCGGGCGCGAAGGCCAGAGAAAAAGCGCCGACCAGTGTTTCGCTGTCCGACCAGGGCCTCGTGCAAGTGCTGGAGGCCGCGGTCACCGGGCTGGATCCGGGAAGGCCTTACGTGCTTGCGCTCTCGGATGAGCCGTCGGGCGCCGGTACCCTCGAATCGTTGCAGGGGTTCATGACGAACCCGGCCGGCTCGGCCATCGTCAACGCCATCGGACCAATCCGCCAGGTGGTGCGTGGCGAAGACAAGGTGCGGCGCCGCTATCTTGTTATCGCGCCCGGCACCGCCGACGCGCATGGCGTCGTAGTTCAGGTCGAGGTGGAATGAAAATGCCGCGTTTGTCTGCTTATGGCCCTTAGCTGCCGCGCCGCTTGGCAACAGTCGCGGCAGCTATTCGGGTAAAGCAGCCGCGCCTCTGGTTAGGCTGTGCGGCAGCTAATGACCCAAAGATGGGGTAATCGGCCGGCGAGCTTGTGGATAGCTGAAGATTTTGGGTGCTGCGCTTCAGGCTGATGGTGAAACGAGGTCCGTGTGTACGGCCTCAAGCATCAGAAGGAGAAGCGCAGCATGGACCATTTTGCTGGATTGGACGTTTCGGTCAAGGCGACCAGCGTCTGCATTGTGGATGACACGGGCAAGATCGTTCGAGAAGTGAAGGTTGCGAGCGAGCCGGAAGCTCTGCTGCCGGTGCTGAAGAACCCCGCCTACCACTTCAAGCGGATTGGATTGGAAGCCGGACCGCTGTCGCAATGGCTGTTCAGCGGTCTCGCCGAAGCCGAGTTACCGGTGGTTTGTGTGGAGACGCGGCACATGCAGGCGGTGCTGAAGGCGCAGATCAACAAGACGGACCGCAACGACGCGCGCGGTATCGCGCAGATGATGCGGGCGGGGCTTTACCGTCCCGTGCATGTGAAGACGCTACGCAGTCAGAAGCTGCGGATGCTGCTGACCCATCGCAAGCTGCTGCAGTCGAAGGCGATCGCCATCGAGAACGACCTGCGCGGTACTTTACGTAACTTCGGCCTCAAGGTCGGCATGGTCGGGAAGGCGAAGTTCGAGGCGCGCATCAAGGAGCTGGTCGAGAACTTGCCCGACCTGGCTGTGCTGGTCGAACCGCTGCTTGTCGTCCGGCGGGTGCTTCGCGAGCAGTTTGTCATCCTGCATCGCCGTTTGCTGGCCATCGTGCGAGACGACGAGGTGTGCCGGCGCCTGATAACGACCCCCGGTGTCGGCCCCGTGGTGGCGCTGACCTATCGCGCCACCGTCGACGTACCCGCTCGGTTCCGTAAATCCAAGGCAGTCGGGGCGGTGTTTGGACTGACGTGCTCCAAGTATCAATCCGGCGAGATCGATCGCAGCGGCAGAATATCACGCTGCGGAGATGAGATGATGCGGGTCATGCTCTACGAAGCAGTTCAGAGCATGCTGCGTTCAAAGAAATGGTCTTGGCTCAAGGCCTGGGCGATGCGGATCGCCAGGCGCCGCGGGATGAAGAAGGCGATCGTGGCGCTGGCACGTCGGTTGGCCGTGATCATGCACCGCATCTGGGTTGACGGGACCGAGTTCCGCTGGACCCGTAACCTCGCAACAGCATGACAGCCGTGCGGGATCTAATGCGATAGGAGGAAGCTAGAGCTCCACCCAGCGGTGGAATGATGTCCCTCGCGGGACGATGGATGAGGTGAGTTCGCATGTCCGCTTGGACCTGCCGTTCGTCTAACGGCAAAGCCGACCGAAAGATTGTTCCGCCTCGTCTTCGAACCCCATGATGGAAGGGCCTTGGTGCCGATTCCGAAGAGAAGCGCGAGCCCGTGAGCGACATCGACACCGTAGTGGTGGTGAAAAGTCTGAAAGCGCTTGACCCCTGATCAGCCGATTAGAGAAGCGGACATTGCTGTTCAATTCGAATTTATGGATGGCCCGTTTGGAACCGTCCAATTACCGGGCGGTCTGTCTAAAACTTTTCTCCGAGCAGGCCGTCTTGGCCTGACGGTCAGCCAATCGAACCGACGAACTGCTGCAATTCTGGCGTCTTCGGTCGCGGCAAAAACCCGCTTCGGCGAACCCTGCTCGTGCACCTTGCCGTGGTGCATGAACACCAACGAGGTGCCGACGTCGCGGGCGAACCGCATCTCGTGGGTCACCAGCATCGAGCGTCATGCCCTTCGCGCGCGAGCTGCTCGACCACCTTGAGCACCTCGTTGACCAGTTCCGGATCGAGCGCCGAGGTGATCTCGTCGCACAACAGAACCTTCGGCCGCATCGCCAACGCGCGGGCGATGGCGACGCGCTGCTGCTGGCCGCCCGACAATTGGTTCGGATAGGAATCCATTTTCTCCGACAGTCCGACCTTGGCCAGCATCTCGGCGGCGAGTTCGCGCGCCGCTTTGCCGGTGACTTTGTTCACCACCGTCGGCGCCAGCGTCACGTTCTCCGCCGCCGTGAGATGCGGGAACAGGTTGAACTGCTGGAACACCATGCCGACATGGCGGCGCAGCTCGCGCAAATTCGTCTTCGCGCCGCCGACCTCGATGCCGTCGGCGACGATGGCGCCCGACTGGAAGGTCTCCAATCCGTTGATGCAGCGCAGCAGCGTGCTCTTGCCCGAGCCGGAGCGGCCGATGATGGCGACGACGTCGCCCTTTTCGACCTCGAGCGAGACGCCCTTGAGCACTTCGAGCGGACCGTAGCTTTTTCTCACCTCACGGATGCTAACGAGCGACATTGAGCCGTCCTTCGAGTTTCTTGGCGCACCAGGACAACGGGAAGCACAGGCAGAAATAGATCAGCGCCACCAGCGAATAGACCAGAAACGGCCGGAACGTCGCGTTGTTGAGCAGCGTTCCGGCCTTGGTCAGTTCGACGAAGCCGATGATCGAGGCAAGCGCGGTGCCCTTGATCACCTGCACCGAAAAGCCGACGGTCGGAGCCACCGCGATGCGCGAGGCCTGCGGCAGGATCACATAGCGCATCTGCTCGATATAGGAGAGCGCCAGGCTCGACGACGCCTCCCACTGGCCGCGCGGGATCGCCTCGACGCAGCCGCGCCAGATCTCAGTGAGGAATGCGCTGGTCCAGAAGGTGAGTGCGAGCCAGGCGGCCATCAACGGACTAACCTCGACGCCGAATAGAGCGACGCCGAAGAAGAACAGAAACAGCTGCATCAATAGCGGCGTGCCCTGGAAGAATTCGATATAGGACTTGGTGAACCATTGCAGCGGCTCGATGTGCGAGGTGCGCATGAACAACAGAACGAGCCCGACTGCGCCGCCACTGACAAAGGCGATCAGCGACAGGATGATCGTCCACTGCGTCGCGATCAGCAGATTCGACAGAATGTCCCAGAAGCTGAATTGCAGCATGGGCTAGACCGCCGACTTGAAAAGAACGCGGCCGAGCCCGCGCAACAAAGCGCGCATGGCGATCGCCAGCAAGAGATAGATCACCGCCGCCACGAGATAGACTTCGAAGGCGCGAAAATTGCGCGACTGCACGAAATTGGCGGCGTAGGTCAGGTCCTGCGCCGAGATCTGCGACACCACCGCCGAACCGAGCATCACGATGATGATCTGCGACGACAGCGCCGGATAGATTTTCCGGAACGCCTGCTTGAGCACGATGTATTGCAGCACTTCCCATTTGCTCATGGCGAGGCTCACGCCCGCTTCGATATGTCCCTTCGGCACCGCTTCGATGCCGGCGCGGATGATCTCGGTCGAGTAGGCGCCGAGATTGATCACCATGGCGAGGAACGCGGCGGTGGTTTCGGAGAGTTTCAGCCCCAAGGCCGGCAGGCCGAAGAAGATAAAAAACAACTGCACGATAAAAGGCGTGTTGCGGATCAACTCGACATAGACGACGACGAGGCGGCCGAGCCAGCGCGGGCCGAAAGTGCGCGCTGCCGCGCCCGCCGTGCCGAGCGCGACACCGCCGACGGTCGAGACGAGCGTCAGCGCGACGGTAAAGATCAGACCCTGCAGGAGCACGTTCCAGTAGGGCAACAGATCGCCGAACTGCAGCTTGTAAATCATGGCGCGCGCCGCAGCCGTTCGCTCAGAACCCGGGCGGCAGCGGCGCCTTCAGCCACTTTTCCGACAGCTTGGCGATGTCGCCATCAGCCTTAGCCTTGGCGATGATTTCGTTGATCTTGGCTTTGAGGTTCGGCTCGTCCTTGTTCATGCCGACATAGCACGGGCTGTCTTTGATCACGAACTTCAGGGCCGGGGCGCGCTGCGGATTTCGCTCGGCGATGATCGCCGCCACGGTGTTGCCGGTGGCGATCAGGTCGACCTGGCCGGAAACGAAGGCAGTGATGGTGGCGTTGTTGTCCTCGAACCGCTTGATGGTGGCGTCGGCTGGCGCCATCGTCGTCAATGCCTGCTCTTCGATAGCGCCGCGCGTGGCGCCGACCGTCTTGCCGGATAGGTCCGCAGGCCCGCTGACCTTAATATCTGCGGTGCCGAACACACCGGAGAAGAACGGTGCATAGGCGTCGGAGAAATCGATCACCTGCTCGCGCTCTGCATTCTTGCCGAGACTAGAAATGACGATGTCGGCCTTGTGGGTCTGCAGATAAGGAATGCGGTTGGCGCTGGTCACCGGGATGATCTCGGCTTTCACGCCGAGCGACTTGGCGATCAGATTAGCCATGTCGATGTCATAGCCTTGCGGCTGCAGATCGAGCCCGGCAGAACCGAACGGAGCAAAATCCTGCGGCACGGCGATCCTGATTACCTTCGCCGCCATGATCGAATCGAGATCGTCGGCTCGGGTGGGGGCTGCGACGGCGGCGGCGAAACCAAGCGCCGTCAGGACGAAACAGACCGGAAGCAGACGCCGGCAGGACAGCATGATCGTCTCCGAGGTTTTAGCCGTACGCGTGCCGGCAACGCCGCCGGCGCGGCAAAAGCGGCAGACATGGCCTCGGCTCCACGTCGCACCGGGACTCTGCCGGATGCATATCGCTTAGGCAATGGCTGCACCGGCGCGAATTTCGGCGTCCGCAAGCGATCGGGCCTCAGGCGCGCGCGAACACAATGTCCTGGGCGCCTTTCCACAGGGTGAGCTTGCCTAATGGCGCAAGATTCTCGCGACCCTTCGTCACAGTCAAGAAGTGATTGCCGACGAGCTGGCCGACCTTGCTCGCGAATGACACCGCCCCATAAGCCAGCAGGATTTCGGTTTCGCTGATGCCGCCGGGATAAAGGATGAAATCGCCGGAGGCCGGATAGCTGGTGTGGTTTTCGTAAACCAAGCCGAGGTCGCGGTCGCCGAGCGGGATCCACAAGCCCTCCCCGCTCCAGCGCACGTGAATGATCTGCTGGCGGTACGGCAGCAGGGTTGCAAACTTCGCGCAAGTTTTTGGCGCCGCCGCTTCTTCCATTCGCGCCTCGAATTCGTAAGGCCCTGCCTTGATCCGAAGTGTGGTCATAGCCGTTCTCTGTCTCAAGCCTTACCGGCACACATCGAAATTGATGACGAAATCCATGAGCACGCGTGCGGCGATGTCGGCGTCCTCGGGGGTGATCGTTTCAAGCGGCGAATGACTGATGCCGCCGTTGCCGCAGCGTACAAAGAGCATGCCAATGTCAGTCAGCCCGTCGAACATCACCGCGTCGTGTCCGGCGCCGCTGAGAAGATGACGGACCGCCAACCGCTGCCCTGCCACGGCGGCGGCCAGCGCTTGTTGCAGCCGCGGCGAGCACAGGGCCGGTGGGATTTCGACCAGCTTTTCCGTTTCGATCGTCACGCCCCGGCGTGCCGCGATCGCGTCGATACCGCGCATAACGTCATCGACCGCGTCGGCGAGCATAGCCTTGTCGCCGGCACGAATATCGAGCGACAGCTCGCACCGTCCGGGAATGACATTGATGGCGCCGTCGGGCACATGGAGCTGGCCGACGGTGCCCACCAGGCCGGGCGATTGCGCGCAGCGACGCTCGACCAGGCTTACGATTTCCGCGGCAGCGGCGGCGGCATCATGGCGGAGGTTCATCGGAACCGTGCCGGCGTGACCGGCAACACCCCGCACGGTCAAGCGATACCGTGTCAGCCCCGCGATTGCTGTGACGACGCCCACAGGCAAACCCTCATGCAGCAGAACCGGGCCTTGCTCGATATGAACTTCAACGTAACCGACCAGCTTCTCGCGGCAGGCAAGCGCGGCGATGGTCGTGCTGTCACCGCCTGATTCGCGAAGGACATCGGCAAGCTTGTGCCCTTCCGCATCGCGCCGGCCCAGGATGGTAGCGTCGAAGCGTCCGGCGATGGCGGCACTTCCGATATAGGGAACGGAAAAGCGCACGCCCTCTTCTTCGGAAAAGCCGACCACATCCAGATGAAACGGCAAGATCGGTTGACGCCGGCGCAGCTCTTCGACGGCAACAATGCCGACAAGAATTCCCAGCCGCCCATCGTATTTTCCGGCATCGCGCACCGTGTCGTAGTGTGACGCAATCATCAGCGCGGGGGCGTCCGCAGTCGCGGCGCAATAGCGGCCGACGACGTTGCCGACAGGGTCGACACGCGCGATCATGCCGGCTTGCGTCATCAACGTGCACAACTCCGCAGCCGTGGCGCGGTGCGCGGGTGTCATGAAGGTGCAGGTCAAACCGTCAGTCGTTTCGGAAATTCGGGCCAGGCGATCCGCCAGGTCGAGGATTCGCGTTCCAAACGAGCCGGTTGCGCCGTTGGAAGTTCGGTCACGATTGAGAGGCGAATGAGTCAACATCTCACAACACAGTCCCTGACCACCGCAAGCCCTATTTAGTACCATAGGCGCGGTCGCCAGCGTCGCCCAGGCCGGGAAGAATGAAGCCCTGGTCGTCGAGACCCTCGTCGATGGCCGCTGTCCATATCGGCACATCGGGATGCAATCCGCGCAGTCGTTCTAGGCCCTGCGGCGACGCAAGCAGGCAGACAACCCTGATGTCCTTGGCGCGCCGCTCCTTGAGCCGAACAAGCGCAGCAGCGGCCGTATTGGCGGTCGCGATGACCGGAGCGACGACGATGACAAGCCGTTCCTCTAGATCGGACGGCGTCTTGAAGAAATACTCCACCGCAATAAACGAGTCCGGTTCGCGATAGAGCCCGATATGGGCGACGCGCGCCGCCGGCACGAGGTCGAGCATTCCTTCGGCGAAGGTCACCCCGGCGCGCAAGATCGGCGCGAAAACCAGCTTCTTTCCGGCGATGCGCGGCGACATCATCCGCGCCATCGGAGTTTCAATCTCAACCTTCGTCAGCGGCAGATCTCTGGTCACCTCGTAGCACAATAGCATTCCGATCTCCTTGAGGAGTTCGCGGAATGATTTGGTCGAAATATTCTTGCCGCGGATCAGCGTCAGCTTGTGCTGGACCAGCGGGTGCTCGACGACCGTGACACCTTCCATGATTTCCTCCCGTGCGCCCTGCTCAGAATACCGTGCCGTCGCTGACGACTTTGACCGGCGGCGAGCCGTCGCTGCGCAGCTTGCTTGCAATGATGCGTCCGGCCGACCACGTGCCGCCTTCAAGAACTTTGGCCAGCGGCAATGATCCCTTATCCATTTTAAGCCGGTCACGCATGGCATCCGCCAGTCGGTCGAGCAGCGCGACGGTTAGCGCGCGCCACTCGACGACCAGCGGCGAAGCGACATCGTGCTGGCGCGCCGCGTCGGCGGCATCGCGAAACGCCAGCACGCCGGTATCGATGAAAAGTCCGCCGTTGCGGTATTCGGCAAGGCCAGTCAGGCCGTCGATGTCGCTGACGGTAAATCCGGCCCGCTGCAGCGGCTCGATCAGCGAATAGGCGAGCCATTGCGAAAGCTTGTGCAGCGGCACGAGGCCGCTGGTCGCGTCCGGCGTGACGATCGACGGATGCCGCCAGCAGTCGCCGAGTGGCACGCCGCCAAGCGTGAGCCGCGACGGCCAAATCGGACCGAACTGGTGCAGCAATTCCGACAGGATCGTCGCCGCCGCCATGTCGTGCTTATCCGTCAACGCCGCGAGATGATCGAACAGGCCCCCCGGACGCGGCTTATCTTCGCGCCCAAAAATGTCCGGCTTGGCGGCAACCAGCGCGCCGAGACGGCGCAGCAAATCGACGCGGCCGCTCATGCCGACGAGCGGATTGGATCTGGAGACCTGCAAGCCGTCGCCGACGATTGCGTCGGACAGGCGCATCAGACCTTCGGCGTCGGCCTGCAACGGATCGTCGAGCTTCGACGAGAAAATGCCGCTGCCGAAACATGTCGAGGCTGGCGAGCGCCAGTCCTTCCGAGCGGCCGACGCTCTGTCCCGTCGCCGGATCGCGATAATGCCATTGCGGCCCGGCTCCGGCGTCGAGCAGAACACTGACGATGGCGAGATCGAACGCCGCACGAGCCCGCGCGGCGTCGTCATGCCAATTCGCCTCCTTGTCGATCGCCGCCCAGCGATTCTCGCCGTTGAAAACAAAATGACGCCAGCGCGAGTGGAACGGCATGACGAGGGACGGATAATTTTGCCGCGTCGTGTCGATCACGAGATCGACCGCAGCGTCGAACCGCTCAAGATCGATGCGAAAGTGCGGCAGCTTGTCGTCGAGGCCGAGCGCCAGCATCCGCTGCGCGCGTTCGCGAACCGCCTGGGCGCTCAAAAGAGAAAACGCAGCGGCCGTTTCGGATTTCACGCACGGATGCCGATCTTAGTACTTTTCGAGCGGGCGGCCGACCGAATCCGTCAGATCCTGCGGCTTCGGCGGCTCGGGCGTGAAGTATCCGGCCGCCTTTTTGGCCGCGATCTCGACATGGGCGTCGGCGGGAATGAGATCGTCCGGAATGGGAACGCGCTCCACGATGTCGACGCCCTGAGCCGTCAGCGCATCGTATTTCATGTCGCTCATGGAAACGAAGCGGTCGATGCGCTTGAGCCCGAGCCAATGAATGGCATCCGGCATGAGTTGCTGAAAGCGGGCATCTTGAACGCCGGCGACGCATTCGGTGCGCTCGAAATACGCCGCGGCGGCATCGCCGCCCTCCTGCCGCTTGCGCGCATTGTAGACGAGGAACTTGGTCACCTCGCCGAGCGCGCGGCCTTCCTTGCGGTTATAGACGATAACGCCGAGACCGCCCGTCTGGGCGCTGCGCGCGCATTCCTCGATGCCGTGAATCAAATAGGGACGGCAGGTGCAGATATCCGAGCCAAAAACGTCTGAGCCGTTGCACTCGTCGTGAACGCGGCAGGTGATCTGCGTGCGCGGATCGGCAAGCTTGGCGACGTCGCCAAAAAGATAAATCGTGGTGCCGCCGATCGGCGGCAGAAAGACCTGCATATCCGGCCGCGTCACCAGCTCGGGGAACATGCCGGCGGTCTGCTCGAACAGCGCGCGTCGCAAATCCGTCTCGGTCGTTCCGAACCGCTGCGCGATGCCAGGCAGGTACCAGACCGGATCGATGGCAACCTTGACCACCGAAACACTGCCGTTGGCGTGCACGACATCGCCATCATTGGCGAGTCGTCCCGCCGCCAGTGCGTCCTGCATTTCGTGCAGATCGAGCCGCGCGCGGGTGATCGCGATGGTCGGACGAATGTCGATGCCCTCGGCGATTTCCGCCTTGAAGTTTTCCGCGACCAGATGCCCCCAGGGATCGAGCGAAACGATGCGCTGCGGCTCCGTCCATTGCGGGAACGGCCCGATGGTCGCCGCCGGATAGGTGTTGGTCAGGTCGGGACGGCGGATCGGATCGAGCGCGCCGGACGAGACCGCAAGCGCGCGATAAACCGCGTAGGAGCCGCCATGGCTGCCGATGACGTTGCGATCTTGCGGCTGCGATACCGTCCCGATGATCGGGCCGCGCTCGCGCGCCGTCGCCGCACCCCAGGCGATGGGGAAAGCGCAGCTTTGCTCCCGGCTCGGGATGCGAGGTGAGCCGGATATGTTCGGTGCGATTGGAACGATTCATCGAAAGCTAAACCCGAAAGCCATACGACCCGCCGTAATGACGGGCCGTGTCTCGACCAACAAAACAAGATTGCGCGGCTTTGAGGCGCGCAAGAGCGAATTATAGCGGTTCCACAGAGCCTATACAACAACACCTAAACTCAGTTGAATATGCAGGAAAAATGGGCCTTGCGCGGCCCATTATTCAAGAGGCATGC
Source organism: uncultured Alphaproteobacteria bacterium (assembly GCA_963743395.1). Classification (GTDB taxonomy): domain Bacteria; phylum Pseudomonadota; class Alphaproteobacteria; order Rhizobiales; family Xanthobacteraceae; genus BOG-931. The sequence goes on along the minus strand of CAVUPV010000013.1, from coordinate 13,956 downwards.
CCTTGCGCTCCGGAATGAGGAAAAAGGTGGCGAGAATGTCGAGCAGGTAGATGGTCGCCAGCAGCGCGATCGCGACCGTGAAGGAATAAGTCACCGCCAACGCCCCGACCACGAAGGGGCCGAAACCACCGACCCCACGGCCGAGATTGAAGATGACGTTTTCCGCGGTCGCGCGCGCTTCGGTCGGATAAAGCTCCGACAGCAACGCGCCGTAGCCGCCGAGCATGCCATTGACGAACATACCCATGATCGCACCGCCGATCAAAAGCGTCATTGGCGTCGTCAGCTGAGAATAGATCAGCACCATGATGAAGGCGCCGGCCTGGAAGGTGAATAAAGCGGGCCGGCGGCCGACCCGATCGGCAAAGTTTCCGAATACCAGAATGCCGAACGCCATGCCGAGTACGGTGACCGCGGTCCATAATGCCGATTGCGTGAGGGTGTAGCCGAAATGCGTCGACAGATAACTCGGCAGCCAGATCATCAGTCCGTAGTAGCCAAAATTCTGGACGGAACACAGGATCAGCATGCCGAGGCTGATACTAGCAGTCGTGGTATCCTTGACGAGCAGGCCGAGCGGCATCTTGGGCTTTCTCGCCCGCGACCGCTCCAGGAAGATTTTCGGCTCGGTGACAAACCAGCGGACAGCGAAGGCGATGAGGCCGGGGATGAGACCGAACAGAAACATTCCGCGCCAGCCGATCACGGGGAGCAGAAGCGGCGTCAAGAGCGCGGCGACCAACACGCCCGCTTGCCAGCCGAGGGCGACATAGGTGCAGCCGCGCGCGCGATACGCGGCCGGCCAAGCCTCGGCGACCAGCGCCATGCCGATGCCGAATTCGCCGCCCAATCCCAAGCCGGCGATGGTACGGTAGACGAGCAAATCCCAATAGCCCTGCGCGAATGCGCAAAGTCCGGTGAACACCGCGAATAGAAGTATTGTCCAGGTCAGCACGCGGACGCGGCCGTAATAATCGCTCAGGATCCCGAACAGGATCCCTCCGGCAACGGCGCCGATCAGCGTCCAGGTGACCAGCGATCCGGCCTGTGGCGGCGTTAAATGCAGCTCGGCGGAGATCGCGCGTAGCATAAAGCCGAGAATGAGCAGATCGAATCCGTCCATCGCGTAGCCGATGGCGGAAGCGGCGAGTGCCTTCCTTGGAAAGGAATTGATGCTTTCGGCGGAATCGGCCACATCTGCGGGTACGACGGTCATCGTGGTCGCCTCACAATCAGGATCGGAGTTTGCCGCCATTCCTTGCGCCCCTCAAGCCCATTCGTTCGGCGCTCCGCGCAAGCTTCGTGAGCATCACGACGGCCGACGCGATTTCTTTGCGGGCGCCGAGGCGGCGAACAATCCAGCGCGCCATGGTGTCGCGCGCGACAGAGCGAAGGAACAGCATGGGACTGCCCATTAATCGGGCAGCCGCTGCGCTCAAAATTGGCCGCGAACGATTGAGACAGACAAATCAGTATTTTAGCGCGACACGAAGTTGGCATGTGCCTTGCGACGATGCTGCCACAGGTGGGTGCCCTAGGGCTTCCCGCCCAAAAAAAGGGAGCCGCGTCCCATGTCTGATCCGATGTCTAATCCGATGTCTAATCCTTGGACGATCACGTTTCAGCAAAACCGCCGCCGCCTCCTCGCTGGCGCCGCCGGACTTGCGCTGGGGCTCATGGCGGGGGTGCCCGCGCGCGCCGACGATACGATCAAAGTCGGCATTCTCCATTCGCTGTCCGGCACCATGGCAATCAGCGAGACGACGCTGAAGGACGTGATGCTGATGCTCATCGAGGAGCAGAACAAGAAAGGCGGTCTGCTCGGCAAGAAGCTCGAGCCCGTCGTGGTCGATCCCGCCTCGAACTGGCCGCTGTTCGCTGAGAAGGCGCGCGAGCTGATCAGCCAGGATCACGTCGCCGCGGTGTTCGGCTGCTGGACCTCGGTGTCGCGCAAGTCGGTGCTGCCGGTGTTCAAGGAGCTCAACAGCATCCTGTTCTATCCCGTCCAGTTCGAAGGCGAAGAGGGCGAGCGCAACGTGTTCTATACCGGCGCCGCGCCGAACCAGCAGGCGATCCCGGCGGTCGATTACCTGATGAGCGCGGATGGCGGCTCGGCGAAACGGTGGGTGCTGGAAGGCACCGACTACGTCTATCCGCGCACCACCAACAAAATCCTCGAAGCCTACCTCAAGCAAAAGGGCGTGGCGGACGAGGACATCATGATCAACTACACGCCGTTCGGCTTCTCCGACTGGCAGACCGAGGTGTCCAAGATCAAGGCGTTCGGCTCGGCCGGCAAGAAGACCGCGGTGGTTTCCACCATTAACGGCGACGCCAACGTGCCGTTCTACAAGGAGCTCGGCAACCAGGGCATCAAGGCGACCGACATCCCAGTGGTGGCGTTCTCGGTCGGCGAGGAAGAGCTGGCCGGTCTTGATACCAAGCCGCTGGTCGGCCACCTCGCGGCCTGGAATTACTTCGAATTGATCAAGACGCCGGCCAACGCCGCCTTCATCAAGGAGTGGCACGACTTCATCGGCAATCCGAAGCGCACCACCAACGATCCGATGGAAGCGCATTACATCGGCTTCAACATGTGGGTGAAGGCGGTGCAGAAGGCCGGAACGACCGATCCGGACAAGGTGATCGCGGCCCTGCCCGGCATCAAGCAGCCGAACCTGACCGGCGGCGTGTCAGAGATGCTGCCCAACCACTACATCACCAAGCCGGTCTTCATCGGCGAGATCAGGCCCGATGGCCAGTTTGACGTGGTGTGGAAGACCAAGGATCTCGTGCCGGGCGAAGCGTGGTCGCCCTATCTGCCCGGCTCGAAGGACCTGGTGGCGGATTGGGTGAAGCTTAATTGCGGCAACTACAACACCGTGACCAAATCGTGCGGCGGTTCGTAGCGCCGGCGCCTTGACTGTCGACATTCGCGGGAGACGGCGGCGCCGTCTCCGGATGCAGCGCCGGGGACAATTGCGATGCGTTTTTGCCGAGCTTGCCTCGTGGCGCTGCTGTTGGCCTTCGGCTTCGCCCAAGGCTCTAACGCTCGCGCGCGCTGCGGACATCAACGAAGCGATCGCCCATTTCACCGCCGGCGACTTCGACGAGACGCTGACCGGCGTCAGCGAGGTTGCCGCCAGCGGCAGCCCTCGCGCCGCGATCATTCTGCGCGCCCTGCAGGCTCGGCCAGCTGATGTTCAGCGCCGCCAACAAGGCGGTCTATATCCAGGACGACGCCGGCAAGCTGACCGACGCCGCCACCGGCCAGCCGGTGCCCGGCGATCCGCCGGCCGATCTCGACACCGTGAACATCAACAACCGGCTGCGCGGTGCGCTCGACGCCGCGCTCGGCGGGCTAACGCTGTTGTCGGCCGATCCGGGCGCGCGGTTCGACGCCGCCCAGGCGGTGTTCAAATCGCGCGAAGCGAGCGCGCTGCCGGCGCTGGAAAGCGCCATCGCCAAGGAACCGGATGCCGGCGTCAAGCGCGCACTTTTGCAAGCGCGCGCCGCCATCGTGCTCAATTCGGCGGACGCTTCGGACGCGGACAAGCTCGCCGCGGTCGATATCATTCGCCAGCGCGATGACCAGGACGCGCTGGCGTTGCTGTCGAGCCTGCCGGCCGGCACCGCGGCGCCGGTGATGACGGCGGCCAATGCCGGCGTCGCCGCCATCCAGCAACGGCTCGCTTTGTGGGATGCCGTGCAAAACGCCTGGTACGGCATTTCGCTCGGTTCAGTCCTCCTCCTCGCCGCGATCGGGCTTGCCATCACTTTTGGCGTGATGGGCGTGATCAACATGGCGCACGGCGAAATGGTGATGCTCGGCGCCTACGTCACCTATGTCGTGCAGGAAACGATCCGCACCAGCGCGCCGGCGCTGTTCGACTATTCGCTGGCCATGGCCATTCCACTCGCCTTCCTGTTCGCGGGCCTGGTCGGCATCCTGATCGAACGCTGCATCATCCGCTTTCTCTACGGTAGGCCGCTGGAAACGTTGCTCGCGACCTGGGGGCTGTCGCTCATTCTGCAGCAGGCCGTGCGCACGGCGTTCGGGCCGAACAATCGCCAGGTCGGCAATCCGTCGTTCATGAGTGGCGCGTTCGACCTCGGCGGTATCACCATCACCTATAACCGGCTGTGGATCATCTGTTTCGCGCTTGCGGTGTTCGTCGCGCTATTGGCGCTCCTGCGGTACACGCGGTTTGGTCTCGAAATGCGCGCGGTGACGCAGAACCGCGCCATGGCGGCGTCGATGGGCATCCGCACCAACCGGGTCGATGCGCTTACCTTCGGGCTCGGTTCCGGCATCGCTGGGATCGCCGGCGTGGCGCTGTCGCAAATCGACAATGTCAGCCCCAATCTCGGTCAGGGCTACATCATCGACAGCTTCATGGTCGTAGTGTTCGGCGGCGTCGGCAATCTGTGGGGCACCTTCGTCGGTTCATTCGTGCTCGGCATCGCCAACAAGTTTCTCGAACCCTATGCCGGCGCCGTGCTCGGCAAGATCGCGATTCTCGTCTTGATCATCCTGTTCATCCAGAAACGGCCGCGCGGCCTGTTTGCGCTCAAGGGAAGGGCGGTCGAGGCATGACCTCTCATATCCTCATCCGGTCGCTCGACCGTGGCGCGACGATCTTCCTGATCATATTGGCGGTCATTGCGATCGTCGTTCCCGTGCTCAATCTGGCGGTGCCGGAAGCTTCCGGCGTTCCACATTCCGACCTATCTGGTCGCACTGTTCGGCAAATATCTTTGCTACGCGCTGCTGGCGCTCTCGATCGATTTGATCTGGGGCTATTGCGGCATTCTCTCGCTCGGGCATGGCGCGTTCTTCGCGCTCGGCGGCTACGCGATGGGCATGTATCTGATGCGCCAGATCGGCACCCGCGGCGTCTATGCCAATCCGATCCTGCCGGATTTCATGGTGTTCCTGAATTGGAAGCAGCTGCCGCTCTATTGGTACGGCTTCCAGTCTTTTCCCTACGCCGCGTTGATGGTTTTGCTGGTGCCCGGCGTGCTCGCTTTCGTGTTCGGCTGGTTCGCATTCCGCAGCCGCGTCACCGGCGTCTATCTGTCGATCATTACGCAAGCGCTCACCTACGCGCTGATGCTCGGCTTCTTTCGCAACGATTTCGGCTTCGGCGGCAATAACGGCCTGACCGACTTCAAGGACCTCCTCGGCTTCAACGTGCAGACGGAGACGACGCGCGCGGCTTTGTTCTCGATCAGTTGCGTGGCGCTGATGCTCGGCTTTGTCGTGTGCCGCGCCATCGTCACCTCGAAACTCGGCAAGGTCCTGATTGCAATCCGCGACGCCGAAGCACGCACGCGCTTCCTCGGCTATCGCGTCGAATCCTATAAGGTCTTCGTCTTCACGTTATCCGCCTGCATGGCCGGCATCGCCGGCGCGCTGTACGTGCCGCAGGTTGGTATCATCAATCCCGGCGAGTTCGCGCCCGCCAATTCGATCGAGGCCGTGATCTGGGTGGCGGTCGGCGGCCGCGGCACGCTGATCGGCGCCGCGGTCGGGGCCATCGTCGTCAATTACGCCAAGACCTATTTCACGTCGGGAATCCTCGCGCCCTACTGGCTGTTCATGCTCGGCAGCCTATTCATCGGCGTGACGCTGTTATTGCCGCGCGGCATCATCGGCACGTTGCACCACTGGACCGGGCTGCGACGCGCCCGCGTGTCGGCCGCGGCTGAAGAAGGCGTCGCCGCGCCGCCGCCCGAACCGCAGCCGGCTGAATAAGGATCAGGCGATGAAGATTCAGGAGCGGCTGGCGCAAGCGGAAGATCAGGCGCGTGAAGTGTTCGACCGCACGCTGCTTTACATCGAAGACGTCAGCGTTTCCTTCGACGGCTTCAGGGCGCTCAATAAGCTCTCCTTCGCCATCGCGCCCGGCGAAATGCGCGCCATCATCGGACCAAACGGCGCCGGCAAGACGACCATGATGGACGTGGTCACCGGCAAAACGCGGCCGGACACCGGCGCAGTGATTTTCGACAAGCTGCACGATCTGGCGCGGCTCGACGAGACCGAGATCGCCGAGCTCGGCATCGGCCGCAAATTTCAGAAGCCCACCATGTTCGACAGCCACAGCGTGTTCGACAATCTTGAGCTCGCGCTCAAGGCCGATCGCCGCGTCCGCGCGACGCTGTGGTGGCGCGAAACGGCAGACGAACGACGCCGTATCGAGGCGCTGTTGGAGATCATCCGTCTCACCGCAGTGCACGATCGCCTCGCCGGCAATTTGTCGCACGGCCAAAAGCAATGGCTCGAAATCGGCATGTTATTGGCGCAAGACCCGAAGCTTCTGCTGGTCGACGAGCCAGTGGCCGGCATGACCGATGCGGAAACGCGGCAAACCGCGGAACTTCTCAAGGAGATCAACCGCGAGCACACTGTCGTCGTGGTCGAGCACGACATGACCTTCGTGCGCGACCTCGGCGTCAAGGTCACCTGTTTGCATGAAGGCTCCGTGCTGGCCGAAGGCACGATCGACGAGGTATCGCAGAACGAGCGAGTCGTTGAAGTCTATCTGGGACGCTGAACATGCTCGACGCACAAGGACATCGATCTCCACTACGGTGCGGCGCAAGCGCTGCGCGCGGTGTCGCTTAAGGCCGAGCCCGGCAAGGTGACATGCGTGCTCGGCCGCAATGGCGTCGGCAAGACCAGCCTGCTCGACGCGCTCGCCGGCCAGCAGCCGGTGACCCGGGGCACAATCACCTGGGAAGGCAGCAACATCACCGCGCTGCGGCCGCCGGAGCGCGCGCGCCGCGGCATCGCCTATGTGCCGCAGGGCCGCGAAATCTTTCCGCTTCTGACGGTCGAGGAAAATCTGAAGACCGGCTTTGCGCCGCTGCCGCGCGACGAGCGCACCCTGCCCGACGACGTGTTCTCGCTTTTCCCCGTGCTCAAGGGCATGCTGCGCCGGCGCGGCGGCGACCTGTCGGGCGGCCAGCAGCAGCAGCTCGCCATCGGACGCGCGCTGGTGATGCGGCCGCGGCTTCTCCTGCTCGATGAGCCGACCGAAGGCATTCAGCCGTCCATCATCAAGGATATCGGCCGCGCCATCGCCTACCTGCGGTCGCTCGGCAAGATCGCCATAGTTCTCGTCGAACAATATCTCGACTTCGCCCGCGAACTCGGCGACCATTTCGTGGTCATGGATCGCGGCGCCATCGTCTATTCGTGCAACCGTGACGACCTCGACGAAGGGGCGCTGCGGCGAGCCATGGCGATTTGAAGTTCGATTTGAATGCGCGATTTGAAGAACCCTGTGACGATGGCGAGCGCACCGTTACGCGATGAAGTTTTCGCCGCCAATCGCGCGGTCGGGCGCATCGCGCTCACCGTGGCGGCGGGTCGCGGCGGCACCCGACGAGGCCGCGTCCATGAAGCGGGATCGCTGCGGGCACGCTTTCCGAACCGAGACGGCGACACCCTCGACGCCGTCATCGTCAACGTCGCCGGCGGCATGACCGGCGGCGATCGTTTCGACATCGGCATCAAGGTCGGCGCCGGCGCCAGCCTGAATGTGACCACTGCCGCGGCGGAAAAAGTCTATCGTTCGCTCGGACCGGACACGGAAATCGATGTGAAGCTCGAGGCCGGTCCCAGCGCCATGCTGACCTGGCTGCCGCAGGAGACAATTCTGTTCGACCAGGCGCGCTTACGCCGCAAAATCGATGTTCAGCTTGCGCCCGACGCCGGCCTTCTTCTCGCTGAAGCAAGCGTCTTTGGCCGCTCGGCCATGGGCGAAACCGTGAGCTCGGGATGCTTTATCGACCGCTGGCGCGTTCGCGTCGGGGAGACGCTGGTTTTCGCCGAATCGATCCGCCTCGATGGCGGCATCGCGAAACACCTGCACCAGCGCGCCGTCGCGGGCGGCAGCGTGGCGGTGGCCGGTGTGCTAAAGATCTCCCGGCGATGAGGAGATTGTCTCCGAGGGTTCGCGCCATGCGGCAGGATTTTGCCGGTGAAGTCGACGCCTCCGCCTGGAACGGATTTGCGCTCACCCGCTGCGTCGCCGCCGACGGCGCGGCTTTGCGGCACGATCTTGTGAAAGTGCTGATCGCGCTCGGCGGCGCGCCGCTGCCGCGGCTGTGGTTGAACTGAGGAAACATGCAGCTGACGCCGCGTGAAAAGGACAAGCTTTTGATCGCCATGGCGGCGACGGTGGCGCAGCGCCGCCTCGCCCGCGGTGTCAAGCTCAATCATCCCGAAGCTGTCGCGCTCATTTCCGATTTCATCTTGGAAGGTGCTCGCGACGGACGCACCGTCGCCGAACTGATGGAAAAGGGCGCTCACGTCACTCACGCGCGCACAAGTCATGGACGGCATCGCCGAAATGATCCCCGAAATCCAGGTCGAGGCAACATTTCCTGACGGAACCAAGCTGGTGACCGTTCACGAACCAATCCGGTAATGAGACAGGCGGGCACAAATGATCCCAGGCGAACTCTTCATCAAGGACGGCGACATCGAACTCAACAAGGGCCGGTACTGCGTCACGCTGACGGTCGCCAACACCGGCGACCGGCCTGATCCAGGTCGGCTCGCACTACCATTTCTTCGAAACAAATCCGGCGCTGAAATTCGATCGCAAGAAAGCGCGCGGCATGCGGCTCGACATCGCCGCCGGCACCGCGGTGCGCTTCGAGCCGGGACAGACGCGCGACGTCGCACTGGTCGCCGTCGCCGGCTCGCGCACCATCTACGGCTTTCGCAAGCAGATCATGGGAAAACTCTAGGGCGCCACCATGCCGAGTAAAATCAAGCGCAGCGTTTATGCCGACATGTTCGGCCCGACGACCGGCGACCGCGTCCGGCTCGCCGACACCGACCTGATCATCGAAGTCGAGAAGGATTTCACCGTTTACGGCGAGGAGGTGAAATTCGGCGGCGGCAAGGTGATCCGCGACGGCATGGGCCAATCGCAAATCACCAACCGTGCGGGCGCCGTCGACACCGTCATCACCAACGCGCTTATCCTCGACTATTGGGGGATCGTGAAGGCCGATGTCGGCATCAAAGAACGGCAAAATTTTCGCCATCGGCAAGGCCGGGCAATCCCGACATCCAGCCCGATGTGACGATCATCGTCGGGCCCGGGACCGAAGTGATCGCCGGCGAGGGAAAAATCCTCACCGCCGGCGGTTTCGACACGCACATTCACTTCATCTGCCCGCAGCAGGTCGACGACGCCCTGATGTCCGGTGTCACGTCGATGCTCGGCGGCGGCACCGGGCCGGCGCATGGCACCTTCGCGACCACCTGTACACCCGGTCCGTTTCATATTGGGCGCATGATACAGGCGGCGGACGAATTTCCAGTCAATCTCGGCTTTGCCGGCAAGGGCAATGCATCGCGTCCGGCGGCGCTGGAGGAGATGGTCAAAGCCGGCGCCTGTGCGCTCAAGCTGCACGAGGACTGGGGCACAACGCCGGCGGCGATCGATTGCTGCCTGTCAGTCGCCGACGACTACGACATCCAGGTGATGATCCACACCGACACGCTCAACGAATCCGGCTTTGTCGAGGACACGATCGCGGCGTTCAAGGGCCGCACTATCCATGCCTTCCACACCGAGGGCGCGGGCGGCGGGCATGCGCCGGACATCATCAAGGTCGCGGCGCTCGCCAACGTGCTGCCTTCTTCGACCAATCCGACGCGGCCCTACACCAAGAACACCATCGACGAGCACCTCGATATGCTGATGGTGTGCCACCATCTCGATCCGTCGATCGCGGAGGACCTCGCCTTCGCCGAAAGCCGCATCCGCAAAGAGACGATCGCCGCGGAAGACATTCTTCACGACATCGGCGCGCTGTCGATGATGTCATCGGACAGCCAGGCCATGGGCCGGCTCGGCGAGGTCATCATCCGCACCTGGCAAACCGCCGACAAGATGAAGAAGCAACGCGGGCGACTGCCGCAGGAGAAGGGCGACAACGATAATGTGCGGGTGAAACGTTACGTCGCCAAATACACCATCAATCCGGCTATCACGCACGGCGTGTCGAAGCTCATTGGCTCGGTGGAGAAGGGTAAACTGGCTGACCTCGTGCTGTGGTCGCCGGCATTTTTCGGCGTGAAGCCGGACTGCATCATCAAGGGCGGCTCGATCGTCGCCGCGCCGATGGGCGATCCCAATGCGTCGATCCCCACCCCGCAGCCGGTGCATTACCGGCCGATGTTCGGCGCCTTTGGCCGCGCGCGCACCGCCTCATCGGTCGTCTTCGCGTCCAAGGCGGCCGTGAAAGCGGGCCTCGGCAAGAAGCTCGGCATCCAGAAAGAACTCGTCGCCGTTCAAAACACGCGCGGCAAAATCTCGAAGAAAAGCATGATCCACAACGACGCCACACCGAACATCGAAGTCGATCCGGAAACTTACGAGGTTCGCGCCGACGGCGAGCTTTTGACCTGCGCGCCGGCGGACGTTCTGCCGATGGCGCAGCGTTATTTTCTGTTCTGAGCTGGAGGTACATGCCGGCCGTGATGCGCGCGATTTCAGTCAAGGACGCTTCGGCGTGGTCGGGCGAACCGGTCGATCGTGTCGTGCTCGATTACGATGGCCGGCATCGTCGTCGCATGGCGATGAAGGGCGCGCGCGGACTCGCCTTTCTACTCGACCTGCCGGCCCCCGCGGGACTACGCGGCGGGGATGCGCTGGTGCTGCAAGACGGCCGGTTGGTAGAAGTCATCGCCGCGCCGGAACTGCTTTTCGAAATCCGCTGCACTGGACCGAAACATCTCGCGCGCCTCGCCTGGCATTTGGGCAATCGGCATTTGCTGGCGCAGATGATGACGACGTCACTGCGCATCCGGCGCGATCACGTCATTGCGGATCTGGCGGCGCATCTCGGCGCCGAAGTCGTCGAGATCGAGGCACCGTTCGACCCGGAGGGCGGCGCCTACACCGCGCCGCGATCTCGCCGACGACAATCATCACCACGCGCACTCCCACGATAACGGGCACGATCATGGCCGGTGAGAAACGCATGGCGCGGATGGCTTTGCGCGGCGCCACCGATGCGGAGATTTTACCGCACCGCGCGCTGTGCCGGCTCATGACCTGGCTGTCTCCGGCCTATCCGGTCGGCGCTTTTTCCTATTCAAGCGGTATCGAATGGGCGGTCGAGGCCGCTGACATCGTGGATGTGACGACGCTGAACCACTGGCTTGAGGCCATGCTGACCTCGGGCGCCGGGATGAGCGACGGCATTTTCTTCGCGCACGTGCATCGCGCCGTAATCCGCGCCGACGATGCGGCTTTGCTGGCGGCCGTCGAACTCGCGGCGGCATTCGCCCCGACTCGCGAACGCCATCAGGAAACGACGACGCTGGGACGCGCTTTCATGGAAGTGACACAAGCGGCGTGGCCGTGTGCCGCGCTCGGCAAGCTGCACCAGCTTTGGAAAGGCCCCCTTCCCTATCCGGTGGCGGTGGCCACAGCTTGCGCTGGGCATGACATTCCGCTTGCGCCGGCATTGCACGGGTTTTTGACCGCGATCGTGTCCAACTGGATATCCGCGGGCATGCGCCTAATCCCGCTCGGCCATACCGACGGCCAGCGCCTGTTGAAAACGCTGGAGCCGGCGGTTGCCGCAACGGCGCAGAACTCATTGACGGCCGGGCTTGACGAAGTCGGCAGCGCGTGTTTTCGCGCCGACCTCGCCAGTATGCGGCATGAAACCCAATACACGCGATTGTTTCGCAGTTAAAGTGGATCGAGCATGCCTAGTCTCAATGGTCCGCTTCGCGTCGGCATCGGCGGTCCGGTCGGCTCCGGCAAAACCGCCTTGATGGATGCGCTGTGCAAATCGATGCGCGCCACCTACGATATCGCCGCAATTACCAACGACATTTATACCAAATGGGACGCCGAATTCCTGGTGCGCTCGGGCTCGCTCGACGCTAACCGAATAGTCGGCGTCGAAACCGGCGGCTGTCCGCATACCGCCATCCGAGAGGACGCCTCCATGAACCTCGCGGCGGTTGCCGACATGCGGAAGAAGTTTCCTGATCTCGATCTGATTCTGATCGAATCCGGCGGCGACAATCTTGCCGCCACGTTTTCACCGGAGCTTGCCGACCTGACAATCTATGTGATCGACGTGGCGGCGGGAGATAAAATTCCTTCCAAGGGCGGGCCGGGCATTACCCGCTCCGATCTTCTGGTCATCAACAAGATCGATCTGGCGCCCCATGTTGGCGCTTCATTGTCGAAGATGGAAGCGGACGCAAAGACAATGCGTAGCGAGCGTCCGTTCGTCATGACCAATCTTCGTCAGGGCGAAGGCCTGCAAGCGATCGTGCGTTTTATCGAGGCCAAGGGCGGCCTCGCGGTCCGATAATCCGAGCAGACATTATGGCCGCCGAATTATGAGGACGGCATTGCCCCAGTCGGCAAGTCTGGGACGGATTTCGCTGTCCGACAAGATGTACGCTTCTGGCCCATGGCGGACACGCCGGTCAGCGACTACCGCGGCAGTTTTCGGAGGTAAAGATGGGGTAATCGGCCGGTAGCTTGTGGATAGCTGAGGGATTTTGGGTGCTGCGCTTCAGGCTGATGGTGAAACGAGGTCACCGTGGTTACGGGCCTCAAGCATCAGAAGGAGAAGCGCAGCATGGACCATTTTGCTGGACTGGACGTATCGGTCAAGGAGACCAGCGTCTGCATTGTGGATGACTTGGGCAAGATCGTTCGGGAAGTGAAGGTGGCGAGCGAGCCGGAAGCGTTATTGGTGGTGCTGAAGAACCCCTCCTACCGCTTCAAGCGGATTGGGTTGGAAGCAGGTCCGCTGTCGCAATGGCTTTTCGGCGCACTCGCCGAAGCGGGTTTGCCAGTGATCTGTGTCGAGACGCGGCAAATGCGGGCGGTGCTGAAGGCGCAGATCAACAAGACCGACCGCAACGATGCGCGTGGCATGGCGCAGATGATGCGGGTTGGGCTTTACCGTCCGGTGCATGTGAAGACGTTACGCAGTCAGAAGCTGCGGATGCTGCTGACCCATCGCAAGCTTTTGCAGTCGAAGGCGATCGCCATCGATAACGACCTGCGCGGTACGTTGCGCAACTTCGGTCTCAAGGTGGGCATGGTCGGGATGGCGAAGTTCGAGACCCGCATCAAGGAGCTGGTCGAGAACCTACCCGATTTGGCGATGCTGGTCGAACCGCTGCTCATTGTCCGGCGGGTGCTACGCGAACAGATCGGCATCCTGCACCGCCGCTTGCTGGCCGTTGTCCGGGAGGATGACGTGTGCCGGCGCCTGATGACGGTTCCAGGTGTCGGTCCAGTAGTGGCACTGACCTTCCGCGTCACCGTCGACGTGCCAGCTCGCTTTCGGAACTCCAAGTCGGTCGGGGCAGCGTTTGGATTGACACCATCCAAGTATCAGTCGGGCGAGAGTGAGCGAACCGGTGGCATATCGCGGTGTGGCGACGAGATGATGCGGGTGATGCTCTATGAAGCGGCGCAGACCATGCTGGTCGTTTCGACGAAATGGTCATGGCTCAAGGCGTGGGCGATGAAGATTGCCCGGCACCGCGGAATGAAGAAAGCAATCGTCGCGCTGGCACGCCGGTTGGCCGTGATCATGCACCGCATCTGGGTTGACGGCACCGAGTTCCGCTGGACCCAGACGTCGCAGCGGCATGAGGACCGTGCAGGATCGAATGCGATAGGAGGAACTCAACTCCACCGAGCGGTGGAATGATGTCCCTCGCGGGACGATGAATGAGGTAGTTCGTGTGTCCGCTTGGATCGTCGTCTGTTCATGGCAAGGCCGCGGTAAAGATTGTTCCACCTCGTCCTCGAACCCCTGATGGAAGGGCCCTTGGCCGATTTCGAAAAGAAGCGCGAGCCCGCGAGAGACATCGACACTGGAACGGTGGATAGTCTGAAAGCGCTTGACCCCAACCGGCCGATTAGAGAAGCA
>CAVUPV010000012.1:0-63481 GCA_963743395.1 uncultured Alphaproteobacteria bacterium | reverse complement strand
TTTATCCGGTCTCGTCCGCCGAAGCTTTAGCGAAGGCGGATGCCGCCAAGCAGGGCATGGCCGAGATGTCGAAGAAGTTCATCGACATGGGGGCGCAGGTTTATGTCGATAAGGCTGAGGCGGTCAAAGAGGCGAACAAGGCGCTGTAGCCTTGTTCATGACGCCTAAACCACGATGAACGGTGATTTTATTGAGACGGTCGTCGGCGATCTTGAGAGTACGGCGTATTGGCGGCGCGAAAAAGTAACTGAATATCCAAACGATCGACGCAATGATACAGCGGCGGACATCCTCGAACAGCTGGCGGGAGCTGTCCGGGCTGATCCTCAATCAGACGCGGTAATAAGGCTCCAAGATCTGGATGAAGAATTAGCTCGACACGCTCACACGGATATGCAGCACATGCGGCGGTTGCCATCGAACACTACGTATTTGCCGCTGTCGAAGCGAACGAGAGGAGGCTCATAGAGCCGTTTTGTATTTGCTAGGTCTTCCGCTAAAGCCCGCATATGCGAGTCGCGATTTTCCAATAGCCATTGAATGGCCGACGCCTCATCTTTTAGAGGGCCGTGCCTATCATTATCCGGGTTCAACCTAAGCTGAGCCGGCTTGAGTGCCTGGATTTGCATCTTAAAAAATGAAATTTGAATTTACGCAACTTACGCATGCGACCGGATGCTGTTCAAGAAATCGAGACGCGTAAAGCCTTTATCGTTCGCCCTGCAGGCGCACGGGTTACGAGCTCAAGCGCTAATGGAATCACTCCATGGATTGCCGGATCAAGTCCGGCAATGACGAAGAAGGAAAATCATCCTTCCTCGTGAGGGCAGGATGGATCGCTCAATCCGGGCTACGTGCTCAGACCCCCAAGGCTTCGCCGCCTTACTTCAGCGACAACACCAGTCCGCTCAAATCCGCGCTGACGATCAGGCCGGTCTGCTCGCCGGCGAGCGTCAGCACGGCGCCGTTTTGGTTGGCGAGGACGATGCCCTGCGCGCCCTTGATGATGGCTGCGCCGGCGCCGCCCTGGCCGTAGACGCCGTTGACGTCGGACGGGCGGTTGATATTGGTGACGGTGCCATGGAAGCGCGTCTCCGAGGCGCCGAAGGTAAAGCCGTAACTCAACCCACCGATCGATAGCGGATAGCGTTGGCCGTGGAACGTCAGCACGCCTTCGCCGGCCGAGCCGCCGATGACGAAGCCGGCCTTGAAGATGCGGATGCTGATCGTGGCGCTGTCGGCGTTCGCAACCGACACCGCGCCGACGAGCGCCGCAATGGCGAGGAGGCCGGCTCGCATTCTCGACAACGCTTTCATTCCCGACAAGATTTGCATGGTCAATTCTCCCTCACAGCAAAAGCGCCGCGGCGCGTGGACGATTCGGCATTCTACCTCGGTGCCATGACCGGCGCCATGACGCGCGGCGCAATGTCGGATTTTGCTGGCTTGCCCCATCCGCCCCCGCACGAGCGGGGGCGGGGGACCACCCGAAGGGTGGTGGAGGGGGCGTCTGACTCGGCGCTTCGTTTTCGTCGCCGGAGAATTGTCGCGGCCCACGCCCCTTCCACCGCGCAAGTGCCATAGCCGACGCTTTGCGTTGGCGTTCTTTGCGTAAAGTACGGCGGCCGAAGGCCGCCTGTGCCCCCTTCCCCGCTTTCGCGGAGCAGGAAAAGTAATCCAGAAATCGGGTGTCGCCGCGTGCGTTTTAGCTCCATGTGTCCCGCATCAACACATGGAGAAGACACCATGCACTTTCGCATCAAGGGCCTGCCGGCCGAGCCATTCGCGCCGCTGTTTGCCATGTCGGACTGGGCGCTCGAGACGCGTGGCGCGGTGCGGCGGATTGCCGACAGAGCGGGCTATCCCTGCCGCATCAGCCTCACCGACGCCAAAGCCGGCGACGACCTGATCCTCGTCAATTACGAGCACCACCCGGTCGCCTCGCCGTACCGCATGCGCTTTGCCATTTATGTGCGCGCCGGCGAGGAGAGGTTCGACGCCGTCGATGCGGTGCCGGCGCAGTTGCGCACGCGCACGCTTGCGGTGCGCGGCTTCGATGCCGGCGGGATGATGACCGGATGGGAATTGATCGAGGGCGTCACGCTCGAAGAGGCAATCGAGCGGCAGTTCGCCGATCCGCGCACTTCGTATCTGCACGTGCACTTCGCCGCGCCCGGCTGTTACGCCGCGCGCATCGAGCGGGTGTGATACCGTTTATGTCCTGTGAAATGCCGTTCCACGATGGCGGCGCAGCTTCGATTCCACACGCGATGTTTGTGAGATCGGCGGGTCAGATCGCCGCCAGCGCGACGGCGTTGAGCACGAACGCTGCCGCCAGCACACTGCCCACGGTCCAGCCCAGAAGCCAAAGTGTCTGCCGTTCGTCCATTGGAATGCTCCCCTTTGGAGCTACTAACGGCAAACCTCGCGAAAGGTTGCGGCGCGGGCGGAAAATCTTCACCAGATGGCCAAATCAGGTTCGGCAACGACGGAATAAAACGTCCGCCCCCGCTATCGCGGGGGCGGAAGTGCGTGCCCGCACCCCCCGGATTTCGCGTTCGCTCCATCCGGGCTACGCTCTCCCCATGATCACCCTCTACTCCTACCCCTCGCTGTTCGGCGTCGCCGACAACAACGGCTACGGGCTCAAGGTGTTCGCCTTCATGCGGCTCGCCGGGGTGGCGTTCGAGCATAAGTTTTTGTTCGATGCGGCGGCGGCGCCGCGCGGGCAGCTGCCTTATATTTTCGACGACGGCGTCACCATCGGCGACAGCGAAACCATCGTCGCCCATCTCAACGCCAAATACCGGCTCGCCATCGATGCGGCGCTCACGCCGCAAGAGCGCAATCAAAATCTGCTGGTCGCCCGCCTGCTCGACGATCTGTATTGGGTGATGTCGTATTCACGCTGGAAGGATGAGCGCTACTGGCCGGCGTTCGCCGCCGCGCTGATGCGCGACCATCCGGGCCTGTTCGAACCGGGCCTGTTGAAAGCCAAGGAGTACAACGCGCAGCGCTACTATTACCAGGGCATCGGCCGCTACACGCCCGACGAGGCTTACGCGCGCGGCCTCGCCGATCTGGCGGTGCTGGCCGACCTCGTTCCGGCGGCGGGCTATGTGCATGGCGCGGCGCCGACCAGCGTCGATGCCGGCATCTACGGCTTTGTCGCCAACATTTATTTCTACGACATCGATACGCCGCTCAAACAATTCGTCGTGTCGAAGCCAAACCTGGTGCGCCATTGCACCGCGGTGCACGACGCGGTGATGCGGCAACCGTAGCCAACCGTAGCCCGGATTGAGTGAAACGAAAGCCGGGGTCGGCGTCGCGGCACAATCCCGGCTTTCGCTGGCGCTCAATCCGGGCTACGTGCCCGCGCGCTATTTGGTTTTGATCTGCGCCGCGTCGTTCAGGAGGATCTCGGGCGTGCCTTTGTAGAGTTGCACCGGCCCGGTGATATCGACGGTCTTGCCGTTAAGCGCGCTCACATTCGGAAACTTGCCGGCATCGGCCGCGAAGATGACCGCGGTGAAGGCGTTGTCGGGATAATGACCGCCGAGGTCGATAAAGGTCACGCCGGTAGCCACGGTGTGGACGTCGCTGACGGTGCCTTCGACCGTCACCGTCTGGCCGACATGCGCCTTGGCCTCGGCCGGCGTGACAGTCGCCGTCTGCGCCAGCGCCGGTGTCACGGCCACGCAAAAAGCGCCAAACGACAGAACAAGCGGTTTCATGGCTGGTCTTGTCCATCGTTGGTGAGAAGGTCAACGCCGGCGCGGCAACGGCTCAGCCGTTGTGGCCATCCTTGGCGGCGCCGTCGAGAAACGTTGCCAGCGTACCGGCGCTCTTGGCCTTGGCTTTGCGTTTCGGCGCGGCGGGCGCCGCCGGCGGCGCGGCGGCATCGCGGGCGAGGCGCAGCGCCTTCAGCCGGGCGGTCTTGGCGCGGGTCGCCGCAGCCGCGGTCTCGTATTCGGCCGTCGCCGATTTGGCATCGTTGGCGCGCTGTATTTTGTCGAATTGCGCGTTGGCTTCGTGCTTGCTGGACTTTTCGGCCATAGAGCCATCCTTTTCGTAGAATCGTTGAAGATTTCCCCGGTGTCATAGCAGTTTGCGGGGCCCGCGGGCGAGGATTTCCGGCTGCCGCCGGCATCGCCGGGTCGTCACTCTTTCATTGACAATAGTCACTGTTTCGGTTACAGATGACGAATCTCGCCCACAAGGACGCCGCCGGGTGACGCCGGTTGGTAGGGGCGAGGCGGTTCCCGCGGGCGGAGTTGTCAGCTCCGCTCCCGGGCGGCTCCGGGTTGATACGCCCGGCCGGCATTACGACCGGTCTGCGGGGAAACCCGCTGCACCGTGGACGGCCGGGAGCGGGTAACGCCCGCTCCTCCCTAGTCCCGTCCCGGGAAGCGCGTGACTGGAGCTGAGCGGTGGCGTTCGGTCGCTGCCGTAAGTGCCGTGGTGGAACGCCGACAGGCGAGCGCGCCCGCAAGCGGAGGGTCGGCGCAAGCCGGCCTCTTCGTGGCGCGAGCCGCACCCGCTGGTGCGGACATGAAACACTGCGTCTGCCGGCGTTCCGCTTCCTTTTTTCATTCCTCCGTCATTGCGAGCGAAGCGAAGCAATCCAGCTCTTTACCGTGCCGCTCTGGATTGCTTCGTCGCTTCGCTCCTCGCAATGACGTGTTTGGACATTGTCAATCAATCCAACTCGCGCGCATGCGCGCCGCGAGAACGAGATCGCTTTTTCACTTCTCCCCGCGTGCGGGGAGAAGTCGAGGAGCGAAGCGACGAGGATGAGGGGGCGCGGCCGCGATTCTGAGCTTCGCAGCCAGAGCCCGGCGGATAGGCCCCCTCAACCCGACCTTCTCCCCGCGCGCGGGGAGAAGGAGCCACGCGGGAAGGCCTCCCCATTCGTCATCGCCGGGCTTGTCCCGGCGATCTCGCTTCGGTGGGCAAAGTGCAGGTCGATCGAGATGGCCGGAACAAGTCCGGCCATGACGCCTCGCTTCTTCGCGCGCGGTTGCTATGCTTGCGATCAAATTAGGGGAGGGCACACATGCCGGGACTTCTTCACAATCACATCGCGGTCGTCACCGGCGCTGGCTCGGGGATCGGCCGCGCCATTGCCCTTGGCTTCGCCAAAGAGGGCGCACAGGTCGCCGCGCTCGACATCAACGCGGAGACTGCCGCGAAAACGGCTGCCGATATCCGCGGCGCCGGCGGCAAGGCGCAAAATTTCACCCTCGACGTCAGCGACAGAGCGGCCTGCCGCGCTGTCGCCGCGCAGGTCGCAAGCGAAGTCGGCGCGGTCTCGATCCTGGTCAACAATGCCGGCATCAACCGGCGCAACGGTTTTACCGGCGACGCCGACGCCCTGATCAAGGACTGGGAGGACATCATGGCGGTGAACCTCGACGGCCTGTTCAACGTGACGCACGCATTCCTCGCCGCATTGCGCGCGGCCAAGGGGCGCATCGTCAATCTCGCCTCGATCCAGTCCTTCATGCATGTGCGCACGCCGAACTCGCCGGCCTACACCACCTCGAAGCACGGCGTGCTCGGTTTTACCCGCGCCTTGGCTGCGGAACTGGGCAAGGACGGTGTGCGCGTCAACGCCATCGGCCCTGGCCTGATCGAAACGCCGCTCAACGAAAAAGTGCGCGCCACCCAGCCGGAGATCGTGAAGATCTTTCTCGACCACACCCCGCTCGGCCGCACCGGCAAGCCGGACGACATTGTCGGGCCGGCGCTGTTTCTCGCCTCGGATCTGTCGGCCTACGTCACCGGCGCGATCGTCATGGCCGACGGCGGCTACCGGGCGATTTAGAGGTCGTCACTTCCCCGCCGCCTTGCGCAGCGCGGCGTTGATGCGGTCCTGCCAGCCGGGGCCGTCGTCCTGGAAGAAATCGAGCACGTCGCGGTCGATGCGCAGCGACACCATTTCCTTCACGCCGGGCAGCGCCGGCGGCGCTTTCGGCGGTCCTTCAACGGGCTTGGTGGTCGCCGTCTTGAAAGCCTGCGCGGCCGCGGTGCGGACATCGGGAATGCGCCGTGTCATGCTGACCTCTCTTGCGGATATGTCTTACGGAACTGTCTTGCGATCTTGGGATTGTACCCCAACCGGGTGGACGGACGGGAGATGGGTCTGTGATCAAAGCGGCGCTGTGCCTGGCGTTGTTGCTGGCGGGCTATGCGCCGGCCGGGGCGGCCGGGGCTTCCAACAAGCGGATGATCGCCGCGATCTGCACCCAGAAAGGCGGCAGCACGACCGCGAGCGGCGAAGCCTTTTCGCCCGCGAAGCTGACCGCCGCTCACCGCACCTTTCCGTTCGGCACCATGGTGCGCGTGACCAATATCGGCAACGGCCGGATCGTCATTGTCCGCATCAACGATCGCGGCCCGTTCGGCAAGGGCCGCAGCATCGACCTGACGCCGGCGGCGGCGCGCGAGCTGCGCTTTTCCGGCCTCACGCCGGTCACGCTCGAAGTCGTCAATCCGGCGCTCGGCCGCTGAAGAGCGTGGCTATTTGCCTACGGCGTCATTGATGGCGCGCAGCAGCGCCAACAGCGCGCGGTTGAGCGGCGTCGCGATGCCGTGGCGTTCGCCCTTGGCGACAATAGCGCCGGTCAGCGCTTCGACTTCCATGGGCCGGCCGGCGAGACGGTCGAAATACATCGAGGTGCCGAGCTCGCCGGAAAACGTGAACAGCGTCGCCATCGCGCGCTCCGGCTCGTCGTCGGCGAGCTTGGCGCCTTCGGCGCGCGCCACCGCGACCGCTTCCGCGAGCACGGCGCGGCACAGCGCCTGCACGTCGGCATGCCGCAACACTGCCTGCCGCTGCAGGGTGAGCGTCGTGACCGGATTGGCGACGGCGTTGATCAGCATCTTGCGCCACAAGAGCGTGACGAGGTCGTCGCTGAGTTTTACGCGCAGCGGCGTGCCCTCGAACAGCGCGGCGAAGGCGCGGCCGGTCGCGTCGTCGGCGACCGCGACGTCCTGATCGGAGCCTTGCCGCAGCCGGACCCGATCGGGCGCCAGCCGCTCGCCGTTGAAATAGACGGCGACCGGAATGACGCTGGCGCCGTTGGCGAGCGGCGCGACACTCGCCACCTGATCGATGCCGTTCTGCAAAACGGCGACGCGCGTCGCCTGGGTGCACAACCGCTTGAGCCATGGCGCCGCCGCAGCGGTCTGATGCGCCTTGGTGCACACCAGGACCCAGTCGGCCGGCACGGCCTGCGCCGGATCGGTCAGCGCGGCGAGCGGCAATTCGCTGGCGCCGGCCGGCGCGTCGAGCATGAGCCGCGATATCGGCTGGCGCACGCAGGCGATGACGTCATGCCGTCCGGCAGCCGCGAGGCAACCGGCGGCGACGCCGCCAATCGAGCCGAGGCCGATCACGGCGACGGTCAGGCGTTGCGCTGGCGGCGATCCGGACATTCGCTCATCGTCGGACAGCCAGCCGGCAAAGTAAAATATCGCCGGGCCGCCGTTCTTCGCCGACAACAAGGAAAACCCGGCCGCAAAGCCGGGTTTCCACGCGACGGAGGTTTTCGCCGCCGCCTTGCGAGACGGCGGCTCTACACTTACCGCTGCGAACTCTGCGCTGTTGCCACGGCCCGGCTGATCGACGCGATCGTAGTCGTACGGGTCGCCGCCATAGCCATAGCCGTAACCAGAGCGATAGCTCAGGCCCGGCGTGGCGGGAACGCTGTAGCCCGGCGCGTAGTAATCATAGACGCCGACACCGGGAGTTCCGTAAACGGGAGGATAGTAGTCGCCACCCGTCCCGTAGTATGGACCACCGTAATAATTGCTTTGCGCCAGCGATGCCGACGAACCGCTCAGCGTGGCGGCCAAAAGCAGCCCGCCCGCGATGACAAGCTTCTTCATGATTTAAACTCCATTTTTCGCTGCATCCGAAGTGAACGACAACAGCGTGACCCCGGTTCGATCACAAGTTTTTGTGCAACGCGCGGTTCCAGTTCCACTGCAGGCCGATGGCAAATTGGGCCGAGCGAATCGGGTCGTCCTTTCCCAATTCGCTGTGCGTCTCCCGCTATTCGCCTAAAACTTGATCCGGGTTACCTTGCCGTCCGCACAAGGTTTTCCAACATGTCCGACTATCTCGAATTCGATCCCGCCGCCGCCGACAAGCGGCAGATCTATCGCCTGCTGGTCGGCTCGGTCGTGCCGCGGCCGATCGGCTGGGCTTCGACATTGAGCCGCAACGGCGTCGCCAATCTCGCGCCGTTTTCGTTTTTCACGGTGGTCTGCGTCGTCCCGCCGATGATCTCGTTGACGATCGCGCGCAATCCCGACGGCAGCGAGAAGCACACGCTCAAGAACGTGCGCGACACCGGCGAATTTTGCTTCAACGTGGTGACCGAGCCGGTGTGGAAGGCGATGGTCGATTCCGCCAACGCCTTTCCCGCCGACGACAGCGAGTTCGCCGAAACCGGGCTGACGCCGATCCCGAGCGTAAAAATCGCCGCGCCGCGCGTCAAAGAAGTGCCGATCCATTTCGAGTGCAGGCTCGAGCGCGTCATCGAGCTCGGCCCGAACCGGCATCCGCTGGTGATCGGCGAGGTGGTCTATATCCACGTCGATCCGGCGTGCATGACCGGCGGTTATATCGACATGAAAAAGCTCCATCCGATCGGCCGGCTCAACGGTTTCTTCTATGCGAGCCTTGGCGAGATTTTCGAGCGGAAATTCGACGACGGCCAGCCGCGATGATCGTGCGCCAATAGATGAATCCGTTCGATGCCTTTGTTATCGCCGTGACGATCCTCGCCGTCGTCATGGGCTACATGTCGGGGCTGCTGCGCAGTCTGGCGACGATCCTCGGCTACCTGACCGCAGCCCCGATCGCGATTGCGATCGCGCCCGCCGTAACTGCTCGGGCGCATCACCTTGCCGCCGAGCGAGGCCTGGATCCCGCTTTTCGTGCTGTTCATTGCCATTGGATTTGTGCTTGGCAGCCTCATTCGCAAATTCGTCAATGAAATCGTCGGACCCGAGCCCGGACAGTTCGATCGCGTGGCCGGCGGCGCGCTTGGCGCGGTGCGGATATTTTTGCTCGCGGTGCTGGTCGTGGTGGCCTTCGACCGCATCATTCCCGCGGACCATCAGCCGCCGTTTTTGGCCGGATCGCGGTTGCGGCCCTATCTGTCCGCCGCCGGGCAGAAGGGTTTGCAATCCCTGCCGCCCGACGTGGAAGAATACATCGATCGGCTCAAGCGCGAGCGTGGCTTATGACGGCAAAGCCGCCCGCGATCGGCCGGTCTATTTCCTGAAAACCTCGACGCGCAGCGGCAGCACCGCGCCGAACCACGCCGCGTGCGCGGTGTGATCGGTGAAGTCGTCGCCGGTTTCAGGGTGCAGCAGCACCGTGAGCCCGTCGCGGTTGAGCATCAGCCAGGGCATGAACGATGCCAGCATCGCGGTCGGAAACGCGATCTGATACATCGATTGCGGATGCGGCCCGACCGGTTCGTCGTGCCAGCGGCCGAGCTTGGCCTGTGGGAATTCGTCCCCGACCCGCTCGCGCAAGCGCTCCGCCGCGCCGCGGGTTTTCGCCGGATCGTAATAGACGTGGGCGTGATAGTCCTTGATCGAATCTGGATCGGCCATCGCTTTCGAGCCTCGCCGTTTGAGCTACGATTAGCTGCGATTAGTTCGGATTGTCCAGAATATCGCCGTCGGGAATTGCGCTGCTCAGGCCGGGATCCATCTCCTGATACAGTGTCGCGCCGGGCGGCAGCGTGCCGGGACTGGGCATGCTCGATAACGGCGTCGACGGCGGCGACACGAGGCCTTGATAGTTCGCCATGGCGAGCGCGTCGCCGACGAAGACGCATTTGCAAAGGTCGGGATCGGCATAAAGGAAATAGTGCCGGCCGTTCTTGGTGCGGGCAATGAATTTGTGTGGCGGCAGCAACTTCACGCGTTCAAGCTGTTGCGGCGTCAGCGCCGGGCGCATGACGAAGCCGGTATCCTCCAGATCCATGTCCTTTGCTTCCTGCGCGCCGGCGGCGGTTCCGAACAGCGCAACGGCGAGGAGCGCCAGCAGATGCGCTTTGTATGCAGCCATGGAATTCTCATCCCCCAATAGTCGGAAGCCGCGAGCAGTCTATCCCGGATGCGCCGGCCGCGGCCGCGCATAAAGCGCGGCCAGCAGTACGGCGAGGATGCCGGTGAGAAAAATGCCATCAAAGGTTCCGGCGCCGCCGATGGACGCGACCGGCGCGCCGAGCCCGTCCACTTTATTGAGATTGGTGAGATCGGCGCCGATCAGGGTGCCCAGCCCGCCGGCGATATAGGCGAGCGGCGCGGCGTCGGCGCGCGACAACAGCACCGCGACGATCGCGGTGACCAGAACCGGCATGAACACCGGCACCGCGATCCCGAGCCCGTGCACCGGAGTAGCCATCCAATGGATGATGACGGCGACGATCGCCGTTGCCGCCAGGCCCTTTGCCCAAAGCTCGTACTTGAACAGCAGGTAGAGCGACATCAAGGTCGGAATGACCGCGCCGCCGACATTGACGGCGAGCACCGTACCTTCGGGGTGATGCAGCAGCGGTATCGCATACTGCATGCCGAAGTAAGGAGCGATCTGGTCGGACGTCATCGGCTGCGACGGCAGTTCGGCGATCGGAATGTTGAAAAAGCTGCCCAACAGCGAGAAGAACAACAGCCACATCGCCGCGCCGGAACTGATACCGAGGCTTTCGTAGGCGTAGCGCACCGAACGCAGCACCAGCACGACGAGGAAAATCCCCACCAGAATGGAGAAAAAGCCGGGCGTCATCGGCAGGTAGTGCATCTGGCTTATCTGCATGGGCGAAGCGATCCGCGGTCCTTAACCAAATAGTCGGCGACGGCATCATAGCCGCCTTGCTAGTCTAACGCGCAGGCCTATAATCCGGCGCTTCCTTCGCGCAGGGGATTTTTGCGGTGGCGCCGGCGGGAGCAAAATCCATTCCCAAATTAGTGGCCATTATCATGGGCAGCCAGTCCGACTGGCAAACCATGAAACACGCCGCCGAGACGCTCGACGCGCTGGAGGTCGGCTATGCGACGCGCATCGTCTCCGCCCACCGCACCCCGGAGCGGCTCTATGCTTTCGCCAAAGGCGCCAAGACGGAAGGGTTCAAGGTGATCATTGCCGGCGCCGGCGGCGCGGCGCATCTGCCGGGAATGACGGCTTCGCTGACCAGCCTTCCGGTTTTCGGGGTGCCGGTGGAAACCAAGGCGCTGTCGGGACAGGATTCGCTTTACTCCATCGTGCAGATGCCGCCCGGAGTGCCGGTCGGCACGCTGGCGATCGGCCCGGCTGGCGCCGTCAACGCCGCGCTTCTGACGGCGAGCGTGCTGGCGCTGAGCGATCCCGCTCTCAGCAAACGGCTCGAAGCGTGGCGGGCGAAGCAGACCGCCGCCGTCGCCGAGGCACCGAAAGACGGCGCGTGAGCGAAAGCGCTGCCGCACTCGAAGCCTATGCCACCATCGGCATCCTCGGCGGTGGACAGCTCGGCCGCATGCTGGCGCTCGCCGCGGCGCGGCTCGGCTTCAAGTGCCACGTTTTCTCGCCCAATCCCGATTCGCCCGCGTTCGACGTCGTGCATCGCGTCACCTGCGCCGATTATTCCGACACCCAGGCACTCGACCGCTTTGCGGCGGATGTCGACGTTGTGACCTACGAGTTCGAGAATGTGCCGGCGGAGACTGCGACGTTTTTGGCGGCGCGCGTTCCGGTCGTGCCCGACCCGAAAATCCTGGCGACGACGCAGGACCGGCTCGCCGAGAAAAAGTTCGTCAGCGCGCTCGACATCGGGGTCGCGCCCTTCGCCGATGTGGCGGAGCCGGCTGGCCTTGCGGCGGCGATCGATCGGATTGGCCGGCCGGCGGTGCTCAAGACGCGCCGCTTCGGTTATGACGGCAAGGGTCAGGCGGCCATCAAGGCGGACAGCGACCTGGCCGCGGCGTGGCAAGAAATCGGCGGCCAGGCCTGCATCCTCGAAGCGTTCGTGCCGTTCGAACGCGAAGTCTCGGTCATTGCCGCGCGCGGCCAGGACGGCGCGGTGGAATGTTTCGACGTCACCGAGAACGAGCACCGCGATCATATTCTGAAAGTCTCGCGGGTGCCGGCGGCGCTGTCGGCGGAAGCCGCGAACGAGGCGCGGCGCATCGCCGAAACGATTGCGCGGAAATTCGGCTATGTCGGCGTATTCGCGGTCGAGCTGTTCGTGCTGCGCGACGGCGGGCTTCTCGTCAACGAGATCGCGCCGCGGGTGCACAATTCCGGCCACTGGACGCTCGACGGCGCTTCCGTGTCGCAGTTCGAGCAGCACATCCGGGCCGTCGCCGGATGGCCGCTGCAAAAGCCCGTCCGCTACGGCCGCGTCGAGATGACGAACCTGATCGGCCATGAGGTCGAGGATTACCGGCGCTACCTCGCCATGCCCGGCACCGCCGTGCACCTTTACGGCAAAGCCGCGGTGCGTCCCGGCCGCAAGATGGGCCACGTGACCCGGGTGTTTACCGACTAGATTTTCGATTCCACTTCTGGTACACGGCCCGGCAAAACGGCAGGGGTTTTTCCTATGCCGTCCCGAAATCCCACCAACCAATACAAATGGAGCACGCGTGCAGGTTCTGGTTCGTGACAATAATGTCGACCAGGCGCTCAAGGCGCTGAAGAAAAAGATGCAGCGCGAGGGTATTTTCCGCGAGATGAAACTCCGCGGCCATTACGAAAAACCCTCGGAACGCAAAGTCAGGGAGAAGGCGGAAGCGGTCCGCCGGGCGCGCAAGCTCGCGCGCAAGCGCCTGCAGCGCGAGGGGCTGTTGCCGATGAAGCCCAAGCCCACCACCGGTCCCGGCGTTGGCGCTGGTCCCGGCAGGTCCGGGCCGCCGCGCATGCCCCGCTTCGGTTAATCCCGGTCAAGGATTTGCGTCAGGCGCAGGCCGTCCCGCGCCGTTTTTTTTGCGCGCCGGGGTGTTATCGTTCCGCCACGATGAACCGCTTCCCTCTCGCACCGCCTGATCCAGCGCGCCTTGCGCCTAAACTTGCAAAGGCCGCGGCGGTCGTGCTGGCCGCATTGGCACTGGCCGGCTGCGCGACGATGGGCAATCCGCCGGCGTCCGACACCGAGACGCCACTCAACGCCACCTCGCAATCGAATCTGACCTCGCTCGGCGAGGTGATCGACAAACATCCCGACGATCCGCAGGCCTACAATATGCGCGGCTCGGTCTATGGCGAGGCCGGCCGCAACGAGGAGGCGCTGGCCGATTTCGACAAAGCGATTGGCCTTGATGGCAATTACGCGCAAGCCTACGCCAATCGGGCGCTGATTTACCGCAAGACCAACCGTTTCGATCTGGCGCTGGCGGACGACAACAAGGCGCTGGCGATCGACGCCAATTACGTGCCTGCCTATCTCGGCCGCGGCATCGTTTACCGCGAGCAGGGCCGCTCCAGCCAGGCGCTCGCCGATTTCAATAAAGCGATCGCGCTGCGCCCCGATAATGCGGAGGCTTATTACAATCGCGGCCTGCTCTATCAGAGCCAGGGCCAGCACGCTTTCGCCGTCGACGATTTCTCCACCGCCATCGCGCTGACCGGCCAGAAACCGGAGCCCTATGTGGCGCGCGCGCTGAGCTATCTCGCGATCGGCAATAACAAGCCGGCGGCGGACGATCTCGACCAGGCGGTGCAACTCAATCCGCTGGATCTTCGCGCTTGGACCAGCCGCGGGCTTGCTTACGAACGGCTTGGCGCCAACGACAAGGCCGCCGGCTCCTATGCCAAGGCGCTCAATATCAATGACAAATATGAACCGGCGAAAACCGGCTTTACCCGCGTCGGCGGCAAGATCGGGCAGATTTATCCGACGTTTTGATTCGTCATTCCGGATTGGCGCGAAAGCGCCAAGTCCGGAATCCATAATCACCAGCGCTGGGGTTATGGATTCCGGGTTCGCCGCTGCGCGGCGCCCCGGAATGACCGGATCTTCAATCCAGGTCGCCGGCGAGAAAGCGGCTGACCGCATCGAGCGCACCGTTGGCGTCGAGGTCTTCGTGGCCGCCGTCGAGGAAGCGCACGATGTGCTTCGGTTTGTTGGCGAGCTCGAACAGATGCTCGCCCATCGCATAGGGAAGGATCCGGTCGTGCACGCCGTGCAGGATCAGAAGCGGCGCGGTGACTTTGCCGATGCGGTCATCGGAACGGAATTGATCCTTCATCAACAAACGCACCGGCAGATACCAGTAGCGCTGTTTGGCGACCGCGAGCGCGGAGGTGAACGGCGCTTCCAGGATCACGCGGCCGACCGGCTTGTCGGCCGCAAGCGCAACCGCCACGCCTGAGCCGAGCGATTCACCCCAGACCACGATCCGCTGCGCCGGATAATGCGCGACGGCAAAGGCGTAGGCGGCTTGCGCATCCGCGATCAAGCCCGGCTCGGTCGGATTGCCGGCGAGACCGCCATAGCCGCGATATTCGACTCCGATAAGCCCGATGCCGGCGCCGATCAGCTTGTGAAAGCGCTCGACGCGATAGTGCAGCGCGCCGCCATTGCCGTGGAAATACAGGATGACTGGTTTGTCGTCTTGCGGCGGCACGTGCCACACCGCCATCGGCACACCGTCGGCCGCCTTGAGCGAAATCTCCTCGGCTTCCGGCAAGCCCGCCGCGGCCGGCGTGACATGCGTCGTGTCGGGGAAATACATCAGCGAGCGCTGCGCCAGATAGACCATCGTCGCCAGGCCGATATACAGGCAAAGCGCGATAATGGCGGTCCAGCCAACGATGCTCATCGTGCGCGGACGCGATCCGATGCGCGGTAAGTTGCCCGCGGCCGCGCGGATGGTGGCGCGTATGCGCTCAAGCGCACGCCGCAACCTCTCGGCGCCAAGCGGCGGTGCGCCGGCGTCTGTCGTGGTCTCTATCGGCATGCGGGCATGGCAAGTGGAATGGCAGCGGAAGGGCGAAGCCGTATTTCCGGGATCGGCGTCGTTTCCCAAGTAACGCTTTAGCGGAGCAAAATAAAAGAGCGCCAATCGATTCTATGCGAACGATTGGCGCTCTATCGAAGCCGTCAGGAACGCTCGTTACGGACAGATCTGCACGGTCCGCCAGCGATAGCCTGCGCCGTCGACCCAGACCTTGCGCTGACCCCAATGGCAGCCGGGCGCGAGTTCGGCATAGCCAGGGCCGGGCGGGGGCGGCGGCGGCGGATAGTATGCGGCCGGCGGTGGATAATAACCGGGCGGCGGCGGCGGATAATAGGCCGGCGGCGGCGGCGGATTGTTGGCGATGGCGCTGCCGATGATGGCGCCGGCGGCGACACCGCCGATGATTCCCGCACCCACGGCGCAGCCGTAGCAGCCTGCATTCGCGGTGCCTGGCCCGGCCAGAGTGGCAAGCCCGACGGCCGTAGCCGCGGCAAGCCCGATGAGCGACTTGTGCATCTTATTTCCTCGTGTGACCGGCCGGGTGCCGATCAGGACCATGGATGACCGGAAGTCCCCGAAAACCCCCGCTCTATGTCAGACCCGCCCCTATTGAAGATCGACTATTGGGCGGAAGTTTGGTGCCGATGGTCAGGAACCGAAGTGTCAGACGTTCTCCGACCGGGGGAGCAGCCGCCGCCGCTTCGGTCCTCTCTTCGCCGGTTAGACGCAGGCCCGTACCCAGCCGTAACCGTTCCATACGCGCCGCCACACGCAGGGATGAGCGTAATAGGGAGGCGGATAGCCATAGCCGTATCCGTACGGATAGTAGCCATAGGGGTTATAGTAAGATGACGCGATCGCGCCGCCGACCAGCGCACCGGCCGCGAAACCCACACCGGGTCCCCACCAACCGCCGCCGCGCCAGCCGCCGCCCCAGCCACCATGCCAGCCACCGCCCCAGCGTGCTTCCGCTGTGCCGGACGTTGCAACAGCCGCAGTGGCGAGCATCGCCGCCATAGCAAAAGCAGTCACAATCTTCTTCATGACATCACCTCGACAATGAGTGTTTTCCACCCGCACGCCAAACCGCCCCGCTGGGCCTAAAGTTCCCATTTATTGGTGAACGCAGACTGAACAATAGCGCCCGATTGCGGCCATTATTAGAAGGTGCCGGACAGGCGACGCCCCAGACGGGCGCTCTGCCGAGGCTTATGCCCATTCGCGATCTTCATGGCGCGCTGCACAATACAACAATGTGATGGCGGCGTTATGCTGCGCGTGCGATTCGCGGGCGGGGACTGCTTGCATGAAGCCTAAGGCGGCGAAGCCAGACCGCAGGCCGCCAGCGCGGCCGGCGCCTAAAACGCATCGCGCGCACGGCAAATCCGACGACGCGCGCGAAACGAAAGTGTCGCGCGCGCCGTCGCGTGCCGCGGTGATGCGGCTCGCCGCCGAAGTCGACGCGCTCGCCGCCCAGCTCGAAGCCTCGCGGACGCGCATCAGCGATCTCGAGGCGCACGTCGATATCGATCCGCTCACCGATGTGCTCAACCGGCGCGGCTTCGAGCGCGAGCTCAAGCGGTCGCTCGCTTACGTCAAGCGCTATGGCACCAGCGCCGCGCTTATCTATGCCGATCTCGACGGCTTCAAGCCGGTGAACGATCGTCACGGCCATGCCGCCGGCGATGCCGTGCTGCGCGCGATCGCCGCGGTGCTGACGCGCAGCGTGCGGGCGTCCGACGTCGTGGCGCGGGTCGGCGGCGACGAATTCGCGGTGTTGTTGTGGAACGTGACCGCGGCGGCGGCGTCGGCCAAGGCTGCGGCTTTGGAAGCCGCCGTCTATGCGACGCCGGTGCATTGGGCGAGTTCGACGCTTGTAGTCGGCGCTTCCGTGGGCGTCGCGCTGTTGGGCCCGCTGGACACGCCGGCCGCGGTGCTCGAGCGCGCCGACGCCGCGATGTATGCCCGCAAGGGCGAGCGCAACGGTTTCGCTCACGCGACCTCTCCCCGCGCACGGGAAGTGGGTTAGTCCTAAGCGATGATATCCGGCGTGAGCTGGTCTTCGATGAAGGTGATGCGGTCGCGCAGGTACAATTTTCGCTTCTTCAGGCGCTGCACCTGAATGAGATCGGAGCCAAGTGATTCTCTGCAGCGCAGCAATCGCGGCATCGAGGTCGCGATGCTCCTGCTGCAGGCGCGCCAGTTGCGCCCGAAGCTCGCGTTCTTCCTCTGCTGTCATCGCCGCCTTGGTCGCGCGTTTTAGTGGAGTGTGATCTTGCCCGGAAAACGGCCGCCGCTTTTCGGGGTCATGCTCTCGGCCCTGTGGCGCGGTCGCCGGCCGGCCGCCGCCAGTAAGTCACTATGGATTATCGCGTTTTGGTCAAACCGCCACAAGCCCGGCGCCGCCGGAACGGCAAATCGTGCACATCCCCCGGGACCGGGGATTTTCGGACCCGCCGAAAAGGAGTATCTTCCCCACCGGTTGTATGGGTGTAGGCTTTCATAAGGCAATCTGACGCAAGGAGGCATGCCACATGGCGATCGAATTGCATCTTGCGGAACTTGAGAAAAGACACCAGTCGCTTGAGCAGCAAATCTCGGACGCGCAGACCCACCCCTCCGCCGATGACCTACAAATCGCTGAACTTAAACGACGCAAGTTGCACGTAAAGGACGAGATCGAGCGGCTACGGCAAGAAACGCTCGTCCACTAGCCGGTTTACGTCAGATAGATTCGTTTCGGCGCGTCTCCACGCAGGTGGAGACCCTGAGGCGTTATTTTATAATTTGAATTGGCGCGCCGACGCCCGCTGGCGCAGGATGTGCGGGAAATTGCTTTAACCTGAGCGAAGACATCAGCCGCCGCGGTTTGTGGGCAGGGCGGCATTCGGCTGTCCGCGTGCCGCGTCCGAAACAAGCGCCCGATCGGACAAGTGACGCGACTGCGCTCCGAAAATCTTTTTTGGATTGCCGCAATGTCAAATCGATTGCGTCGCTCGATTTCTGTTTCCGAATTATTTCGTCGCTGCATACGCAATTACACTTAGGAAGACGCCGCCCGATCTAAAGCATGTCTTCATTTGTTGCGCGGTATTATTTTTCACCGCAAGTTCTTCGCGAAATAATCCGACGGTTTCAAATCGGCATCGCGGGCAAGTAAATTTCGCAAGGGCGGGCGTTTTGCCTCGTAGTCAGTGAGTCACTCATGATCCAGCCCTCGAATAATTTTCTCATGCGGTATGCGACGGCCATCGCCATAACGGCGGTGACTGTTCTGATGCTCGCGGCGGCACTCATTTTCTATCAGCAAGCCGAAGCGGGAGCATCGGCCAGAGCCTGGGTCGACCATACTTACGAGGTCAAAGGGCATGTTCAGGCGTTGTTGGGAAAAGTTGAGGATGCACAAGCCGGCCAGCGCGGTTATATGCGACCGACTTCAACAAGCATTCGCTCGGCAAAGCAGAGGAGGGCGTCTATTCCGCCAAGACCAGGGACACCGCCGCGGCTAATTATCTGGCCGCGGGCGGCAGCGGCGAATTTTCCGACTATGCCAACGCAAGCTATGATCTCGTTAAATTCAAGAATTTCTTGAAAGAGCACATCACGTTTTCCTACCACAACCTTGTCAACGACGGCGTATTTGGCGAGATGAACTTGATCTGCTGCCGCAACGTGCTGATTTATTTCGACAAGATTTTGCAGGATCGCGTCCTTTGCCAATTTACGGAAAGCCTGCGGCATGGCGGTTTTCTGTGCCTGGGCAACAAGGAGACGCTGAACTTCACGGCAGTCAAATCGCTGTTCGAAACGAGGGATGCCAAGCAGAGGATCTTCAGGAAATCCGGAGGCGCCCTTGCAGGCTCCAAGGTATAGAGCGGTGGTGATGGGTTTGTCCGCCCGCGGCATGCAGGCGCTCAAGACCCTTATCCCGGCGCTGCCATCCGGATTTCCGCTGCCGGTCGCCATCGCCCAGCATAACAGTGAAACCTCCGACGGCTTTCTGGCGGCCTATCTCAACGAGATCGGTTCGGTGACGGTCAAGGAAGCGGAAGACAAGGAACCCCTCTGTTCGGGTCACGTCTATCTGGCGCCGGCCGGATATCATCTGCTTATCGAAGACGATCACATCTTCGGTCTCTCGGTCGATCCGCGGGTCAACTATTGCTGCCCCGCAATCGATGTGTTGTTCGAAAGCGCCGCCGATGCATTCGGGGAATCGCTCATCGGTATCGTGTTGACGGGTGCGAACGGCGACGGCAGCCGAGGCCTTAAAGCCATAAAGGCGCGCGGCGGCGTTGCCATCGTGCAAAATCCCAAAACCGCGGAGTCACGATATATGCCTCAAGCGGCGCTCGATGCGACGCCGGTGGATCATGTTGTGACCCTGGAGGAACTCGGCCCCCTGCTGCGGCATTTGAGCGAATTACGGATTGGAGATGAGCATGAGTCAGCCATCCTCAGCTAGGGCGATGCCCGCGGAGACGGCAACCCTGCAGCCCGTCGACGAAACGCGGCCGAGCATCCTGATCGTCGATGATCGGCGAGAGAATTTAGTGGCGACGGAGAAGGCGTTGAAGCACCTCGACGCGGTGATCTTCAAGGCGAGTTCCGGCAATGAAGCTCTCTCGTTGATGCTCCGTCACCGTTTTGCCGTCGTGCTGCTGGACGTGCAGATGCCGGAAATGAACGGGTTCGAAACCGCGATGCTGATGCAAGAACATGAATCGATGCAAAGCGTCCCGATTATTTTTGTCACCGCTATCAGCAGGGAAGAAAAATACGCGACGCAGGCCGCGGAGATCGGAGCCGTGGATTATATTTTCAAGCCGATCAATCCGGACATTCTGCGCAGCAAGGTCAAGGTGTACCTCGATCGCTATGTCCAGCGTGAGCAAATTCTCAAGCTCAACGGAACGCTGAGCCGGTCAAACGCCGACCTCGAGCAGTTCGCCTATGTCGCCTCGCACGACCTGCAGGAGCCATTGCGCATGGTGGCGACCTACACCGAGTTGCTTTCCGAGCATTACAAAGACGTACAGGATGAAAAGGCCGAGAAATATATCAATTATGCGCTCGATGGCGCAAAGCGCATGCAGCAGCTCATCAAGGACCTGCTCGCTTATGCGCGCGTCGACAGCCAGGGCAAGATGCCGGGGCCGATCATGTCCGAGACCGTGGTGAAGAATGTGCTCGGCAGTCTGAAAATGGCGATCGAGGAAAGCCAGGCGGAGATTGTTTGCGACAAACTGCCGTCGGTACGCGCCGATATCGTGCAACTCGCTCAGGTGTTTCAGAACCTTATCGGCAACGCGCTGAAATTTCACGACAAGGAGCCGCCCCGCATTCACATCGGCGCCGAGCGAGCCGAGGATAAGTGGATATTCCGCGTCGAGGACAATGGGGTTGGGATCGACACGCAATATGCCGAGGTGGTGTTCCAGATGTTCCAGCGCTTGCACGAGCGCGGCCGCTATGACGGCAGCGGTATCGGGCTTGCCATCGCCAAGAAGATCGTGGAGCGGCACGGCGGCCGCATCTGGTTCGAATCCGAATTGGGAAAAGGATCGACGTTCTATTTCACAATGCCCGCCGTAGAAGGAAATATCCCATGATCGGTCAAGTCCATGTCTTGCTCGTCGAAGATAATGCAGCGGACGCCGATCTCACGCGGGAGATTTTCGCCTCAAGCCGATTCGAGATCAAACTCTCCGTGGCCGTCGACGGCGTTGCGGCGATAAATTTCCTCAATGGCTTGGGAAGCTGGTCCGAGCCGGGGCATCCCACGCTCATTCTGCTCGATCTCAATCTGCCCAGGAAGGATGGCCGCCAGGTGCTTGCCGTGATCAAGAGCGAAGACCTGCTGCGGCGTATTCCGGTCGTCGTACTGTCGTCGTCGGACTCCGAACGGGACATCACCAACTGTTACGATCTTGGCGCCAACTGTTACATCGTCAAACCGGCCGAGTTGCGCAACTACCGCGCTGTGGTGCGGATGGTGGAGGATTTTTGGCTGGGCGCGGTCGCGCTGCCACGCCGCGACGGCCACTCGGCGGCGACCAGCATCGGCTACGGCTATTAGCGCCGGCTTGAATCGCAGATCACAGCTGTTTCACCTTCTCCCGCAGCCTGAATTTTTGCAGCTTGCCGGTCGAGGTTTTGGGGATCTCGGCGAACACCACGTGGCGCGGACATTTGTAGGCCGCGAGATTCTGCCGGCACCAGGCGATCAGCTCGTCGGCGCTGGCGCTCGTGCCCGGTTTTAATTCCACAAAGGCGCACGGCGTTTCGCCCCACTTCTCGTCCGGTTTGGCGACCACGGCGACCACGCTCACCGCCGGGTGCTTGTACAGCGCGTCCTCGACCTCGATCGAGGAAATATTCTCGCCGCCGGAAATGATGATGTCCTTGGAACGGTCCTTGAGCTGGATATAGCCGTCGGGATGGATGACGCCGAGATCGCCGGAATGAAACCAGCCGTTGGCGAAGGCGGCCGCGGTCGCCGATTTGTTTTTCAGGTAGCCCTTCATCACCACGTTGCCGCGGAACATCACTTCGCCGAGCGTCGCGCCATCGCGCGGCACCGGCTGCATCGTCTCCGGGTTGAGCACATCGAGCGCTTCGAGCACTGGATAGCGCACGCCCTGGCGCGCTTTCTTTTCCGCCTGTTCGGTATCGCCGAGTGCGTTCCATTCGCGATGCCAGTCGTTGACGCTCGCCGGTCCGTAGGTCTCGGTCAGGCCATAGACATGGGTGACGTTAAAGCCGGCCGATTTCATCGCCGCCAGCACCGATTCTGGCGGCGGCGACGCGGCTGTGATGAACTCGACGGCGTGCGGCAGCGCTTTTCGCTCATGCTCCGGCGCGTTGAGCAGCGTCGACATCACGATTGGCGCGCCGCACAGATGCGTCACTTTATGCGCCGCGATGGCGTCGAAAATCGGCGCCGCGCGAACTGCACGCAAGCAGATGTGAGTGCCCGCAACCACCGATAAGGTCCAAGGGAAGCACCAGCCGTTGCAGTGGAACATCGGCAGCGTCCACAGATAGACCGGATGCTTGCCCATGCCGCAGGTCATGACGTTGGCGATGGCGAGGAGGTAAGCGCCGCGGTGATGATAGACGACGCCTTTGGGATCGCCGGTGGTGCCCGAGGTATAATTGAGCGCAATCGCGTCCCACTCGTCGTGCGGCAAGAGCCAGGCGAAATCGGCGTCGCCCTCACGCAAAAAATCCTCGTATTCGAGATTGCCGAGCCGCTCGCCCGGGCCGGTGAATTCAGGATCGTCATAGTCGACGACAAGCGGCCGGCCTTTGCAGGCCGCCAGCGCGCCTTTGACGGTGTTGGAATATTCGCGGTCGGCGATCAAAACCCTGGCTTCGCCATGGTCGAGGATAAAGGCGATGATGGCGGCATCGAGCCGCGTATTGATCGAATTGAGCACCGCGCCGGCCATGGCGACGCCGTAATGCGCTTCCAGCATCGCCGGCACGTTGGGCAGCACCACAGCGACCGTGTCGCCGCGCTTGACGCCGCGTTTCACCAGCGCCGACGCAAATTGCCTCGCCCGTGCGTAAAACTCGCGATAAGTCCACGACCGCGCGCCGTGAACGATCGCGGTCTGCTCCGGATAAATCTCGGCGGCGCGCGCCAGAAACGACAGCGGGGTGAGCGGCTGAAAATTCGCCGCGTTGCGCTCAAGGTCGATATCGTAAGGCGTATTCATGTCGTTCACCAGCTACCCGCGCCTGGCGCCGGTCATTTTTGCAAATGGGCAAGAAACGGCGGCAAGGTGCGAAACGCGAAATGGATACTATCGTTGAGCGAAGCCACTTTGTAGCCGTGCCGTTGCCAGGCCGCCGCCAAAGCTTGCTTTGAGTAAATCGAGATGTGGCCGTTGCGCGGCCCGACATACCACCAATTGACCCCCTGCTGATCGAAGTCATCCGGCTGTACCAGCGTCCTGAAAAGGATAAGTCCCGGGTCGGCCGCGAATTCGACGATCGAGGCTATGCCTGTTACCGGATCGGGCACGTGCTCCAGCGTTTCGAAACACGTCACCAGGTCGAACTTTCCTTCCGGGCGCCGCGCGTATTGCGGAACCATCGGGTCGTAGCTGACCGCCACCGGAAAGCCGGCGTCGCGCAGTGCGGCGCAAAACGCATCGTTGCCGCCGCCGTAATCGAGCACGCGCGTTTGCGCTTTGATTGGCCCCCAATTCTGCGCCACGAATTCCGCATTAACGCGCGGCCGCGCCGTCTCGTAATCCGGATCGACGAGCTTGTACTGCTCATTATAGATGTTGGCTTTGAACTGGTCGGTGCTCCAATTGTCGAACGCTTCGGTAAAGACGAATTTGCAGTCCGAGCAGCGATAGTAATAGATCGGCACGCCCGACAGCGTGAAGCGAATGCCGCGCACCTCCTCGCATGATTTGTGAAAATCGACGACGCCGTAGAGCTCGGCCTGGCCGCCGCAAATCTTGCAGGGCAGGCGCGACGCGGTGACGGGCTTGAGGCCGTCGATCATGCCGGCTCGACGATGGGTGAAATGAATCAGCGGCGTCAGCCTAGCGGAAAGCTAGAGCCCCCTCCATCCCTGCCAGAGCAGCATGAGCGAAATGAGAAACATCAGCACGTAGGCGATCTGGTAGAACCGCTCGGTCGGCGTCCTGCGCACCAGCCAGATGCCGGCAAGATTGGCGGCCACCGCGAGCGGCAATAGCGCGATCGACGTGGCGAAGTTGCGGGTCGAAAATTGCCCGAGCGCGAAATAGGGCACGATCTTCATCATGTTCATGAAGGCGTAGAAAATCACGGTAGTGCCGACCAGCGTCAGCTTGTCGAGGCGCTGCGGCAGGATGTGGATCTGGTAGGGCGGGGCGCCGACCTGGATTAGAAGCGACATGAAGCCCGACAGTGCACCGTTGATGACACCGAGAGCGGGGTGCGGCCGGCTCGGCGTTTCGCCGATATGCGCGAGATTGGGCCGGAACCACTTCACCGACCAGGTATACAATACGAAGAACAAGCCGATCGCGCCGACCGTCAGCTCGATCGCGGCATTGGAAACGTAGCCGGCGAACAACGCGCCGGCGGTCATGCCGATCGCCGCGCCGGGAATCAGCACTTTCAGGTTCCACGCGCTCCAGGCGCGGCGGTAGGTCCACACCGAGATCGCGTCCTGGATGATCAGGAGCGGCAGCAGAATGGCCGCCGCCTGCAGCGGCGGCATGATCAGCGCCATCATCGGCGTCGTGACCATGCCGAGTCCGGCGAAGCCGCCCTTGCTCAATCCGAGCAGGATCACGGCGGGAATGGCCAGGGAATAGAAGACAGGATCGGTGATCACGGGATTGGAAACCGCGGGAATCGGACCGATGTGACATAGCACGGCTTGCAATGCGCGCGGCGGCGCAGAAGATTGCTTGCTCCCGCCGTGCGGGAAGAGGGAGGAGAAAAGCGCATGGACGCCCGTTCGAGCCGCTATCACGAGGTCTATGCGCGCTGGCAGCGCGATCCGGAAGGCTTTTGGGGCGAAGCCGCAGCCGACATCGACTGGTTTGAAAAGCCGAAAACCGTGTTCGACGCCAAGGCCGGCATTTACGGCCGCTGGTTCACCGACGGCGTCTGCAACACCTGCTTCAACGCAGTGGACCGCCATGTCAATGCAGGCCGCGGCGACCAGGCGGCGATCATCTACGATTCCCCGCTCCGCGGCGCAAAGCGCACCATCACCTACCATCGGCTTCTCACCGAGACCCAGGGGCTTGGCGGCATGCTGCGCGACCTCGGCGTCGGCAAGGGCGACCGCGTCATTCTCTATATGCCGATGGTGCCGGAAGCGGTGATCGCGATGCTCGCCTGCGCGCGCATCGGCGCCATTCACTCGGTGGTGTTCGGCGGCTTCGCGGCGCGCGAACTCGCAACCCGCATCGATGACGCCAAGCCGAAAGCGATCCTGTCCGCGAGCTGCGGTCTCGAGCCCGGACGCATCGTGGCCTACAAGCCGCTGCTCGACGAAGCGATTGCGCTCGCAGTGCACAAGCCCGACGCCTGCCTCATCCTGCAACGGCCGCAAGCCGAAGCGCAATTGGTCGAGGGCCGCGACCGCGATTGGGCGGCGATGCGCGATCACGCGCTCGTCCATGCCCGCAATGCCTGGGACTGCGTGCCGGTCAAGGCAACCGATCCGCTCTACATTCTTTACACGTCCGGCACGACCGGGCAGCCGAAAGGCGTGGTCCGCGACAATGGCGGCCACATGGTCGCGCTCAAATGGTCGATGAAAAACCTCTATGGCATCGAGCCGGGCGAGGTGTGGTGGACGGCGTCCGATATCGGCTGGGTGGTCGGCCACTCCTACATCGTCTATGCGCCGCTCTTTCACGGCGCGACCACGATCCTCTACGAGGGCAAGCCCATTGGCACGCCGGACGCCGGTGCGTTCTGGCGCGTCATCGCCGAGCACGGCGCGGCCGCCATGTTCACCGCGCCGACCGCATTTCGTGCGATCAAAAAGGAAGACCCGAAGGGCGCATTATTCGCCCAATACGATCTGACGAAATTCCGTGCGCTGTTTCTGGCCGGCGAGCGCGCCGATCCGCCGACATTGGAATGGGCCGAAAAACTTCTGAAAAAGGCGGTGATCGATCACTGGTGGCAAACCGAAACCGGCTGGTGCATCGCCGGCAATCCGGTGGGCCTGGGCATGCTGCCGGTCAAGCATGGCTCGCCGACAGTGGCGATGCCCGGCTACGACATCCGCGTTGTCGATGAATCGAACCGCGAGGTTGCGCCCGGCCAGATGGGCTCGATCGTCGTCAAGCTGCCGCTGCCGCCGGCCTGCCTGCCGACGCTGTGGCAGGCCGACGCGCGGATGCGCGAAAGCTATCTCGACGAATTTCCCGGCTATTACAAAACCGCCGACGCCGGTTTTAAGGACGAGGACGGTTACATTTTCGTCATGGGCCGCACCGACGACATCATCAATGTCGCCGGCCACCGGCTCTCGACCGGCGGCATGGAGGAAGTGCTGGCGTCGCACCCCGACGTCGCCGAATGCGCCGTCCTCGGCATCAAGGATGAGCTCAAGGGCGAAGTGCCGTGCGGCTTCGTCGTGCTCAAATCCGGCGTCAACCGGCCGCCGGCCGAGATCGAAAAGGAATGCGTCGCGCTGGTGCGCGAAAAAATCGGGCCGGTGGCGGCGTTCAAGCTCGCCATCGCGGTGGCGCGGCTGCCAAAGACGCGCTCGGGCAAGATCCTGCGCGGCACGATGAAGAAAATCGCCGACGGTGAGACTTGGCAAATGCCGGCCACCATCGACGATCCGGCGGTGCTCGATGAAATCGGCGGGGCGCTAAAGGGGAAGGGCGTGGACGTATAAACAAATCTAGCCCGGATGCGTTAGATCGCATGATGCGTTTTTCCGGACGATTGTTGTGGTGCGTTCTTGCAGTGAGCGGACCTGTGAGCGCGCAGGCGCCCGCTGCGCCGCTGGCGCCGCAAAGCCAATCTGCTCAGGTCGATGTCCCGGCGCCACATCCCCCCAGCGCCGACGACATCTGCCGCGCGGTCGAGCAGGATGCGGCGGAGAGTGAGCTGCCGGTCGAGTTCTTTGCCCGCGTGATCTGGCAGGAGAGCCGCTTCAATGCCCAGGCCGTCAGCAAAAAGGGCGCGCAGGGCATCGCGCAATTCATGCCGGCGACGGCGGATTGGCGCGGGCTTATCGATCCATTCGATCCGATCGAGGCGCTGAAAAATTCGGCGGGTTATCTGCACGATCTCAAAACACAGTTCGGCAATCTCGGCCTCGCCGCGGCCGGCTATAATGCCGGCCCGGCGCGCGTCGCCGCCTGGCTCGCCGGGCGGCGCTCGCTGCCGGAGGAGACGCGCAATTACGTCGCCATCATCACCGGCTGGACGGCGGACGACTGGGCCTCGCCGTCGCCGCCGCAAACGCCGGAAACCACAATCCCGCAGGGCGTGCCCTGCACGCGGCTCGCCAATCTGATCCTGGCGCCGAAGGACGAGGCGCAGCGCATCGCGTCTTACGTGCCGAAGTGGGGCATGCAGCTCACCGCCAACTGGTCGGAGAGCAAAGCCTGGGCGATCTATCGGAGCATTCAGAAACAATATGCCGCGCTGATCGGCGATCGCGAGCCGATCGTGGTGCGCAGCCGCGGCATCGGACTTGGCAGTGCGCTGCGCTACAATATCCGGATCGCCGACGATGACCGCCGCTATCTGGAGAAATTCTGCAACACGCTGATCGCCGCCGGCGGTGCGTGCGTGGTGCTAAGAAATGATCGCGGGTAGGCTGCTCAGCCAGTTATTCCGGAAGCCGCGCTGCGGCTGTCCGGAATCCACAATCGCCGTCGGTACAGAACTATATAGGCAGGCATTATGGATTCCGGGTTCGCGGGCAAACGCCGGCGCCCCGGAATGACAATTACTCGCCCTTGCCGCCGATTTGCTTGAGCTTGGCGAACACGGCGTCGACGTTGAGGTCGTCGACGGGTTTGGCGCCGGGAACGGCGGGCTCCGGCTCTTCCTTCGGCGCGGTGGTCACCGACGCGGGCAACAGAGTCGCGCCCTGTTCCTCGACCGGGACCGGCTTTTCCTTCGCCGCTTTGTGCACTTCCATGTCGAGATCGATCTGCGAGCACAGCCCGAGCGTCACCGGATCGAGCGGCGTCAGGTTGGCCGAGTTCCAATGGGTGCGCTCGCGGATCGCCGAGATGGTCGACTTGGTGGTGCCGACCAGCCGCATGATCTGGCTGTCCTTGAGCTCGGGATGATTGCGCACCAGCCACAGGATCGCGTTCGGACGGTCCTGGCGGCGCGACACCGGCGTATAGCGCGGACCTTTCTTCGGCTTGGCTTCGGGCAGACGAACTTTCGGTTCGGCGATGTGCAGCCGGTGGCTCGGATCGGCCTCGGCGGCGGCGATCTCCTCGCGCGTCAGCTGCCCGGTGAGAATCGGATCGAGGCCCTTGATGCCTTGGGCGGCGTCGCCGTCGGCGATCGCCTTCACTTCCAGCGGATGCAGATTGCAGAGCTGCGCGATCTGGTCGAACGACAGCGATGTATTTTCGACCAGCCATACGGCTGTCGCTTTCGGCATCAGGGGCGCGGTCGTCATGACGGCTTCTCCGGTATATCTTCTCTGCGCTCCGCCCGCCCTTCCGGGCGAAGCCACTCAACGTCATCCAAGATGACTGGAAAGCGGGTGGAATATAGGCGTGCAGCCTTGGCCGCGCAACCGGCCGATGCACGCTTCGCCACCTGCAATATCGCCGTATAATCGCGCTATCTGACGCTGCCGCACGACCGGGAAGGGACGAATCATGGCCGGAACTCTTGACGGAAAAGTAGCGATCGTGACCGGCGCCGGCCGCGGCATGGGCCGGGTCATGACGCTCGGACTGCTCGATGCCGGCGCCTGCGTGGCCGGCGCCGAGATCGATGGTCCGTCAATCGAGGAAACGCAGAATCTCGCGGAAGACCGCGGCGCCGGCGATCGCCTTCTCGGCATCGGCGCCGACATCACCTGGGATGAAAGCGCACCAAAGATTTTGCGCGCCACCACGGAGCGCTTCGGCCGACTCGACATTCTCGTCAACAATGCCGGCATCAACACCGAGCTGGTCCGGGGCACCGACCGGCCGGTCAGAAAATTGTGGGAAACAACGCCGGAAGAATTTCGCCGTGTCATCGAGGTCAACCTGATCGCGGCCTTCCTGATGACGCGCGCCGCGCTGCCGGCGATGTTGGCGCAACGCTGGGGGCGGATCGTCAACGTAACGACGAGCCTCGACACGATGTGGCGCAACCTGATGCAGCCCTACGGCGCCTCAAAGGCCGGCAACGAAGCGCTGGTCGCGGCGTTGGCCGCCGACCTCGAAGGCAGCGGCGTCACCGCGAATGTCCTCGTCCCGGGCGGCGCCGTCGACACGCGCATCGTCATGCCCAGCATGGCGCCCGACCGCACCATCCTCATCCCGGCCGAAGTCATGGTGCCGCCGCTCGTCTGGCTGTGCTCGAAGGCGTCCGACGCCGTCAACGGCCAGCGCTTCATCGGCATCCGTTGGGACAAGTCCCTGCCGCCGGCGGAAGCCGCCAAACAGGCCGGCGCGCCGGCGGCCTGGCAACAACTCGGCCGTCAGGCGGTCATGCCGGAGAAGATGCGCTGAAATGGCTCCGATGGGATTTTATTATTCGCCGAATTTTCGCTCGAGCTCGGACGCTTTGGTCATCAGTTCAATGCTGAGCTCCTGCAACGTTCGCGACAGCTCATATTTCCGGCAATCTCGCGCGAATCCCGAGCAGCGCTCGGCAATGGCGCGCAGATCCCCGGTAATGCTTTTGATCATTGGAATGCGGTCTCGTTAATGTGGGGAGGCCCGCATAACGAAAAGGCGCCGGCGGCGTCTTGTCGTTTGCTGCCATAAATTTGTTGTTTGACGCCAATATCGGGTCTGGAGACTAGGAAACGCTCCGGCCGCTCGGCCGCCGCTGCTGCGCCCGCGCGATGCTGGGTGGCATTCCGGTCCAGCGCTGGTATGCGCGTGTGAAGGTGCCGATCTCGGCGTAACCGAGCAGCCAGGCAATTTCGGAAATCGGCAGCGTACGATCCGCGAGATAGCGGTGCGCCAAAGCCGAGCGCACGTTCTCCAATATCGCGGCGAATGACGAAGCCTCGGACGACAATCGCCGTGCCAGGGTTCGCGGGCTCATGCCAAGCTGCGCCGCC
This sequence comes from uncultured Alphaproteobacteria bacterium, assembly GCA_963743395.1. GTDB lineage: Bacteria > Pseudomonadota > Alphaproteobacteria > Rhizobiales > Xanthobacteraceae > BOG-931. The sequence continues at coordinate 33,762 of CAVUPV010000012.1, read as the reverse complement.
ACGAGATCGTGGCGCGCCTGCCCGTGCGGCAACAGCGCCGCGATCGCATTCTCGACTTGCACCTTCAACGGACTGACGCTCGTGGCGCGGCCGGCCAGCGCCTCCTCGCAGCGTTGGACGCACAGCCGGTGCAGATGCGGGTCCGCCGACATCAATGGCAGGTCCCAACTTGATGCCGGGAATTCAATCCTGTCGGCGCCGGAATCGTCGTCGATGGTGCAGTCCAGCAGGCGTTCCAACTTGGCTTTGTCGGCACCGAGCCTGTGCATCAGGCGCACATGGGTGGGATTGAGACTGCATCCGGTCAACTGCCGGCAAATGCGGATCATCGAGCCGATAATGAACTCAATCTGCTGGACGTCGGTGTGACGCGCCACGCCGGCATATTCGATGTCCAGGCGAACGGACTTCGCCTTGGTGACTTTGATTTTCACGCCTTCGTTTTGAACGCCGACATAGCGCTCCGCCCGGCGCAAAGCGTTGCCAAGCGTGTCGGCGGAGGCAGCGACGTAGTACAGCAATCCGATTTGGCGGACGTCGTGCTCATAGGCGAGATGAAATCCGAGGTTCTTGTCGCCCAGCGTTTCGGCGACAAGTTGGACGAACTTGATTTGACTGGCGACGTCCACGCGGACGTTCTGATCGTCGATGGTCGCGTCGGTCAGACCGGCTTTGGCTAGCAAGGGCGCGACCTCGACCCCTTTGCTTTCGGCGCGCCGATAGGCGAGGCGGGACAGGACGCCGCCGCATTGTCGAATCGAACTGCTTTGCTTTCTTGCCGAACCTGCCATCGGTCAAATTCCCGGCCACGTCGGCTGCGGCGCGAGAATAGCACTTTTGCGTGACCTGTCGCGCGCCGATTAAGCCGGCACGCGGCCCGTCGCGGCATTGGCGACGGCTTCGTAGGCGATGCGTCCATCGGCGGCGATGGGCAGAATTTCGCGCAGGCGCTGTTTGTATTTTTCCCGCACGGCGGGCGATAGCTTGCTGACCGTGTGGCCGGTTGGGCCGACCGGCAAGGTGGCGATTTCCCAGAAATCGTCGAAGCTGGAATAGACGACCGGAATGCGAATGACCTGCATGTCGACCGACTGCAGGCCTGCCTGTTGCCAGATCGTCCGCATGGTGTCGTGCGCCGCGTTCATAAAGCCGGGCGCCTGCGGCGCTTCGATCCCCAGCGACTCCAACGCCCGAAGAATTGCACTGTTTGGCTGGCCGCCGTTAGGCATGTCCCACATATAGGTCGCGACCATGCCGCCGGGCTTGACCACGCGCGCCATTTCGCGCGCCGCTTTGACCGGATCGGCAACAAAAGCAATCACCAATGCCATGGAAGCGGCGTCGAAGCTGTTGTCGTCGAACGGTAGCGACTGCGCATCGGCGACACGAAATTGCGCGAGCTTCGCGCCCGGCCGCGTGCGCGCATAAGCGATCTGGCCGTCCGACGGATCGATCCCGGCCACCGCCGCCGGCGAAGTCTTTGCGATCAGCACCTCGGTGAAGGCGCCATTGCCGCAGCCGACGTCGATCCAGCGTAGATTTTTCGGCGGGTCGAGCCAGTCGAGGAATTTTTCCCCGGCGAAGCGGCTCCAGCGGCCCATGAAGCGCTCATAGGCCTTGCCATCGGCGAACATTGTGCCGGATTCGCTCACCTGCGTTCACTCCGCTGCTTTTGTCGCGCGCGCGCTGATCGCCGCCCAGACGCGGCTTGGCGTCGCCGGCATGTCGATGCGGTCGATGCCGAGCGGCTTGAGCGCGTCGAGAATGGCGCCGATCACCGCCGGCGGCGCGCCGGTTGCTCCCGCCTCGCCGGCGCCCTTGACGCCAAGCGGGTTGGTCGTCGCCGGCACCTCGGTCAGTTCCGAAACCAGGTCGGGAAAATCCTCGGCGCGCGGCATGGCGTAATCCTGAAAGCTGCCGGTGAGGAGCTGCCCGCCGGAATCGAACACGATCGCTTCCATCAGCGCCTGGCCGACGCCCTGCGCCACGCCGCCGTGGATCTGCCCTTCGCAGAGCAGACAATTCATCACCTTGCCGACGTCGTCGATCGCGGCGTAACGGGCAAGCGTCACCGCGCCGGTCTCCGGATCGACCTCGACTTCGCAGACATGGCAGCCGTTCGGATAATTCGGCGGCTCGGCGGCGAACGTGCCGGAGGCTTCCAGCCCGACGTCGAATTGCGGCGGCAGCATCGCCGGCCGGTAAAACGCCTTGGCGACGTCGGTCAGTTTTAACGCGCGGTCGGTGCCGACGATGCGGAATGAGCCGTCGGTGAACTCGATGTCGCCGGCCGAAGCCTCCAGCATCATCGCTGCCATCGGCTTTGCCTTCTCGACGATGGCGTCGGCGGCGCGTTTGAGCGCGTTGCCGCCGACATGCATGCTGCGCGAGCCGTAGCTGCCGCGGCCGATCGGCACCGCGTCGGTGTCGCCTTGCACGAAGCGGACGTTTTCGAACGGCACGCCGAGCCATTCTGTCACCATCTGCGCATACACAGTGGCGTGGCCCTGGCCGTGCGAATGGGTGCCGGCGAGGATGGTGATCATGCCGCTCGGATCGAAGCGCAGCACCATGCGGTCGTTGAACACCGCCGCCTCTTCAAGGAAATAACCGATGCCGCGGCCGCGCAGCTTGCCGTGCTTTTTTGATTCGGCGGCGCGTTTGGCAAAGCCGCTCCAGTCGGCGAGTTTCAGGCATTCGTCCATGACGTGGACGAAATCGCCGCTGTCGTAGGTGATGCCGGTCTGCAGCTTGTGCGGCATCGCCGCCGCCGGAATGAAATTGCGCCGCCGCATCTCGATCGGATCGATGCCGATGACGGCGGCCGCGCGGTCCATCAATTGCTCGATCAGGAATGTCGCCTCAGGCCGCCCGGCGCCGCGATAGGGCGCGGTCGGGATGGCGTTGGTGAACACGGCGCGCGCCACCGCGTGCACCGCAGGGATCTGATAGACGCCCGGCGACAGCCGGATGGCAAACAGCGGCACCACCATGGCGGCGCCGAAGACGTGCGAGCCCATCGCGTGCAGCGCGTCGACGCGCAGGCCCAAAACCTTGCCGCGTTCGTCGAGCGCCAATTCGCCGGTGACGATCTGGTCGCGGCCTTGCGCGTCGCCGAGCAGTGCTTCCGAGCGCGTCGAAACCCATTTGACCGGCCGGCCGCCGACCCGGCGCGACGCCCACGCCACCAGCGCGTCCTCGGGATAGCCGCCATGCTTCATGCCGAAGCCGCCGCCGACGTCCGGAGAGACGACGCGAAGTTTTGTTTCGGGAATTTTCAACACCTGGCCGGCGACCGTCGAGCGCGTGCCGTGCGGATTCTGCGAGGTCGAATAGAGCGTGTAATTGTCCTCGTCGGGGTGATAGTGGCCGATCGCCGCACGCGGCTCGATCGAATTGGCGGTGATCCGCGAATTGTTGAGCTTGAGGGAGACGACGTGCTTGGCATTGGCGAACGCGGCGTCGGTCGCGTCCTTGCTGCCCATCATCAGCGTGAAGGCGACATTGTTCGGCGCTTCGTCCCACAGGGCCGGCGCGCCGGGCTTGACCGCGTCCTCGACGGTGATGACGGCCGGCAGCGGCTCGTACTCGATCTCGAGCAGTTCGGCGGCGTTCCTGGCCGCCAGTAGCGTCTCGCCGATGACGAAGGCAACGCGGTCGCCGACCGCGCGCACCTTGTCGGCTTCCAGGATGGCGCGCAGCGTGCGGAAGCCTTTCGGGCCGCCCATGTCTTCCGGCATCGGTGGCGCCAACTGGCCAAGCCCGTCAGCCTTGACGTCGGCGCCGGTCAGGACCGCCAACACGCCGTCGGCGGCCGACGCCTTTGCGGTATCGACGCTTTTGATGCGGGCATGGGCGTGCGGCGACATCACCACGACGCCGTAGCATTGGTGCGGCAAATCGATATCGTCGACATAGCGGCCGCGCCCGGTGATGAAACGGGGATCCTCGACCCGCGGCACGGGCTGACCGATGCCGAACTTGTTCACGCCTGCCTCCTAGAATTTCCTCCCCCGTTTGCACGGGGGAGGATGAAGAGGTTTATACTTGGCATTGCCGATAATGATAATGGAGTAGGGGAAACGAACAATGGCTACAATCCCGTCCAAAGCGGCCTTCGATTACATCATTGTCGGCGCCGGCTCGGCCGGCTGCGTGCTTGCCAATCGTCTCACCGCCTCGGGCCGCCATCGCGTCTTGTTGCTCGAAGCCGGCGGCCCCGACCGCAATATCTGGATTCACATTCCGCTCGGCTACGGCAAGCTGTTCTCGAATGCCAAGGTCAATTGGCTCTATACGACCGAGCCCGAGCCCGAATTGAACAACCGTAGGGTGATCCAGCCGCGCGGCAAGGTTTTGGGCGGATCGAGCTCGATCAACGGGCTGCTCTATATCCGCGGCCAGCACGAGGACTACGACCACTGGCGCCAGCTCGGCAATGCCGGCTGGTCGTTCAAGGATGTGCTGCCGTATTTTCGGCGCGCCGAGGACCAGGAGCGCGGCGCCGATGAGCTGCACGGCGTCGGCGGCCATCTGAAGGTCTCCAACGTCTGCGAGCCGCATCCGCTGTGCGAAGCTTTCATCGAAGCGGCGCAAAAAGCCGGATACCCGCGCAACGACGACTTCAACGGCCCGACGCAAGAAGGCGCGGGATATTTCCAGCTGACGACGAGAAACGGCCGCCGCTGGTCGACCGCGGTCGGTTACCTCAAAGAGGCGCGGCGGCGGCCCAATCTGACGGTCGTCTCGAAAGCGCTCGGCACCCGCATATTGTTTTCCGGGCGGCGCGCCGTCGGCGTCGAATACCGCCAGGGCGCGGCGACGCACACGGCCTACGCCAATGGCGAGGTCATCCTCTCCAGCGGCGCGTTCAACTCGCCGCAGCTGTTGCAGCTGTCCGGCGTCGGTCCGGCGAAATTATTGCGCGATCTCGGCATTGACGTGGTCGCCGATATGCCTGGCGTCGGCGCCGACTTGCAGGATCATCTGCAGATACGCATGCAATACCGCTGCACCGAATCGATCACGGCAAACGAAGTGATCAATGATTGGCGTTATCGTTATGCCGCCGGCTTGCGCTATCTGACGACGCGCAAAGGGCTCCTCACCATCGGCGCCGGCTATGCCGGCGCGTTCCTGCGCACCCGGCCGGAACTGGCGACGCCAGATGTGCAAATCCACTTTCTCATTTTCAGCGCCGATACCGCGGGCGCCGCGCTGCATGCGTTTCCCGGCTTCATGGCCTCGGTCTGCCAGTTGCGGCCGGAAAGCCGCGGCTTCGTGCGCATCAAGTCGAGCGATCCGGCCGCGCCGCCGGCGATCCAGCCGCGCTACCTGTCGGCGCGCGCCGACTGCGATTGCGTGGTCGACAGCCTGAAAATGCTGCGCCGGATCATGAACCAGCCGGCGATGCGCCGCTACATCGCCGAGGAACGCACGCCGGGAGAAGCGTGCCAAAGCGATGCCGATCTGCTCGCCTTCGCGCGCGAGACCGGCACCACGGTCTATCACCCGACCTCGACGTGCCGCATGGGGTCCAATCCGAACGCGGTGGTGGACGAGCGGCTGCGCGTGCGCGGCTTCGAGGGCCTGCGCGTGATCGACGCTTCGATCATGCCGACCGTCGTTTCCGGCAACACCAACGCGGCGGCGGTGATGATCGGCGAAAAGGGGTCCGACATGGTGCTGGAAGACGCCGACGCTCGCGCGCCGGTGGCGATCTCGGCCTGAATGCTACTCCGCTCATTCCCGCGCAAGCGGGAATCCAGACTGGGTCCCCGCTTTCGCGGGGACGAGCGGATAACAGGCCTATTTGAACGCCGGCATCACGTCCTTGGCGAACCAGCGCAACTGCTCCTTGAATTCCTTGGGCGAGAGACCTTCGGCCCAATGGATCATGAAATTCTCCAGCCCAGGATATTTCGCTTCGATCGACTTGATGCCGTCGATCACTTCGGCCGGCGGGCCGCAGAACCACGCCTTCTGCGCGACGCCGTCCTTGAGCGAGGGCGTGCGCGACGGCGCGCCGGGCGTGCCCCAGGTGCGGCCCTGTTCGTCGGCATAACGCACGAAGCCGAACGGCGCGAACCATTTGAAACGCTCGTCATGCGCGGGTTCGAGCTTGCGCATCGCTTCGGCCTGGTTGTCGGCGAGATAGACGCCGGCGCCCCAAATCATGTCTTCGCCTAATTGCTTCTTTTGGCCGTGCTTGAGGCAGGCGGCGTGATAGGCGCGCACCACGTCGTCGAGGATTTTCTCGCCGTTGAGCGTGACCATCGCCTTGAGCCCGTACTGCGCCATCATGTCGATGGTCTTGCCGCTGGCGACCGGCATCCAGATTTCCACCGGCAGGTGCTTCGGCCGCGGCACCAACGTGATGTCCGTGAGCTTGTAGCCGCGGTAATCGACCGGCGGCGGCGCCTCGTAATACTTGCCTTTGAAATGGAAATTGCGCTCGTTGAAGCAGGTCAGCAGCAAGCGCAGCTGCTCCTCGAACAATTCGCGGTTCTTCTCGGCGTCGAGCAGCGGCGCGCCAAAACTCTCGACCTCGCGGGTGTGATAGCCGCGGCCGACGCCGAGCACGACGCGACCGTCGGTGACGATGTCGGCCATGGCGTAATCTTCCGCCATCCGGATCGGATGCCACATCGGCAGCACGTTAAACGCGCAGCCGAACTTCAGGCGCTTGGTTTGGGTCGCGAGCCACAGCCCGAGCTGGATCAGGTTCGGAAAAACCTCATAGCCTTCGCGCTGGAAATGATGCTCGGCGGTCCAGAGAACGTCGAAGCCGAGTTCGTCCATGACCTGGGCGACGTCGCGCGCGGTGAAAAAGGCTTCGCGCAGCCGCTCGTCGGAATAATTGCGATCGTTGGCCGGCGTGCCGCTCAGGCCGACATTGTCGAGCTCGATCTGGCCGACATAGAGGACGTGAAATTTCTTGATCATGTGTTCTTCCCTGGTTTTTATTTCCGCCGGCGTTAGCCGGCGGCTTGCAGGCGGTCGATCTCGGTGGCGCCGGCCTTGAGCCGCGGAATGAGTTCGCGGCCGAACTCGACGGTGTCGTTGAACGGATCGAAGCCGCGGATCAGAACCGAGCCGATGCCGAGCTTATAATATTCGAGGATCGCGCGGGCGACCTGCTCCGGCGTGCCGACCAAACAAGACGTATTGCCGAGCGCGCCGGTTGCGCGCGCGATCGGCATCCACAGCCGTTCGTCATGCACGTCCTTGTCGAGCGCAAAGCTCATCAGCCGGCGTCCGGCATTGTCGACCGGGCCCGCCGTTGCTTCCTGCCGGCTCCAGCCTTTGTTGCTGCTTTCGCCGGTCATGGCGGTGAGGATCCTGTTCGCCTTGTCCCAGGCGGCGCCTTCGCTCGCGGCGATGATGGGCCGCACCGAGACATTAAAGCCTGGGGTTCGTCCGAACGCCGCCGCCTGCGCGCGAAACGCCGCGACGCGCTCGCGCGTCGAGGCGAGCGGCTCGGCGTAGATCGCATAGACGTCGCAAAGCCGCGCGCCCATTTCCAGCGCGCCGTCGGAGGCGCCGCCGAAAAATAAAAGCGGATGCGGCTTCTGCAGCGGCCGCACATCGGAATGCGCGCCTTTGACGCGGTAGAACTCGCCGGAGAAATCGAACGGGCGCTCGTTCGACCAGGCCAGCTGCATCAATTCGAGATATTCGGCGGCGCGCCGATAGCGCTCGACTTTGGGCGTGAAGTCGCCGTCGCCTTCCTGCTCGTCGTCGCTCTTGCCGGTGATGATGTGCAGCGCGAGCCTTCCGCCGGTCAAATGGTCGAAGGTCGCGACTTTGCGCGCCATCAGCGTCGGCGCCACGAAACCCGGCCGATGCGCGATCAGATAACCCAGCCGCTCGGTCGCAGCCGCGGCGTGCAGCGCGACCAGAAAGCCTTCGGCGGACGATGACGAATAGCCGACCAGCACCAGGTCGAAACCGGATTTTTCGTGGGCCCGCGCCGCCTCCGCCACGTAAGGCGGCGACAGGCCACCCTCGATGACGTGCAACGTGGCGTCGCTCTTCGGCGGCGTCACACCGATCATGCCGATGACTCTCATGGACATCGCCGCCTCGCTTACGGATTTCTGATGCGCGCCGTCTCGCCGCGATCGATCTCGCCGCTCGCGTCGATGACCACGCCATAATCGCGGCGCGCTTCGTCCGTGGTGATCAAGCCATCGAGCACATCGTCGCGCACGCGTTCCGGATCGCGGCCGCGCGGATCGCCGAAGCCGCCGCCGCCCGGCAGTTCCAGCCGGATGGCATCGCGCGGCGGTACGGTCTGGCGCCCCTTCGGCCGGATCGGCCGTCCCGAGCGCAGCGTCACCGTGCCCGCGGCGCCGGACTGGCCGCCGTCGCGGCCGCGCGCCGGGTTCTTCACGCGCTCGAAATTGCAAAGCAGCGCCACCGGAGTGGCGCCGGCGCCGCCGATCTCGATCACCTGGCCCAGCCCGCCGCGGCGCAGGCCGGCGCCGCCCGAGCTTTCGCGGAATTCGCGGCGGTGGAACACCACCGGCGCGATGCTCTCGGTTGCTTCCACCGGAATGGTGCGCACGCCGGACGGGAACGATGTCGCGGAAAGGCCGTCCTTCTCCGGCCGCGCGCCGGCGCCGCCGCAATGGAAGATCACGGTGGAGAATTCCGGCAGCGAATTGGCGTCGGTGCCTTCTTCGACCTCGTCGACCAGCGAGCCGCCGCCGAAAATCTGTGGATTCCATAGCGACGAAGCGCCTTCGGCCGGCACGCCGCCTTTGATGACCTGGTGCAGGCAGCCGAACACGACATCGGGCAGCATCTGGCCGACGGTATGCCGCGCCGCCACCGGCCACGGCCGCCTGGCGTTGAGCACGCAACCCTCCGGCGCGCTCACTGTAATCGGTTCGAGCGAGCCGGCATTGTTCGGCACGTCCGGCGCCACCAGGCATTTCACCCCGAAGGCGGTATAGGCCAGGCAGTAATTGAGCACGACATTGATGCCGTAGCTCGATGCCGGCGAGGTGCCGGCGAAATCGATATGGATGCCGTCAGCAGAAATCGTCAGCGCGGCATTGAGCGTAAGCGGCTTGTCGTAGCCGTCCATCGTGAGGGTATTGCGGTAGGTGCCCTTTGGAAGTTTGCGGATGCGGGCGAGCGTCGCCTCGCGCGAGGATTCGAGGATGCTGTCGCCAAGCCGGTCGAGATTGGCGATCTCGAACTCGTCCATCATCTCGGTGAGCCGGCGGCTGCCTTCGTCGTTGCACGCGGCGCAGGCGTAAATGTCGCCCTCGACCTGCAACGGCTCGCGCACATTGGCGCGCACCAGACGGAGTAGATCCTCGTTCATGCGGCCTTCGCCGGCGAGCGGCATGATCGGGATCGCGAAGCCCTCCTCGAACACCTGCCGGCCGTCCGGCCCCATGCCGAGCCCGCCGATGTCGACGACATGGATGGTATTGGCGAACAAGCCGACCGCTTGGCCGCGATAAAAGCTCGGCGTCACCACGGTGATGTCGTGCAGATGGCCCGATGTGAGCCATGGATCGTTGGTGATGTAATGGTCGCCGGGCTTCATGGTTTCGATCGGATAGACGTCGAGAAAATATTTAACGCCATTCGCCATCGAATTGACGTGGCCGGGCGTGCCGGTGACGGCTTGGGCCAGCATCCGGCCACGGCGGTCGAATACGCCGGCGGAAAGATCGCCGGCCTCGCGCACCGACGTGGAAAACGCCGTGCGGATCATGGCCTGCGCCTGCTCTTCGACCACCGCGATCAGGCGATTCCACATGATCTGGCTATGGATTTGCGCGAGCGCGGCGTTGGGGCGTGCGACCATGATCAGGAGCCTTCGCGGCGATTAAGCTCAATATAGCCGAACTTGTCGACGTGGGCGTCGAACAATGGGCTGACCACGGTCGAGGTGTCGTTCTCGGCGATCACCGCCGGCCCGGCGATGTGTGCGCCCGGCGCAAGGTCGCCCCGCCAATAGATCGGCACGTCTTGGAATTCGCCGCCGTCCGGGTCGAACACCGCGCGGTGCGCACGCGGTTTGGGCTTGGCCGCTTTAACCGCGGTGGCGGCGGCGAGTTCGCCCTCGGCCGGCGCGCTCACCGAGACCACCCAGCTTAAGATTTCAATCTCGACGCCGGGAATGGGCCGGCTGTAGAGGCGGCGATAGGCCTCTTCAAAAAGCCCGGCGATGCTGGTGCGGTCCGCGGCGGCGAAATCGCGCACCGGCAGTTCGACCGCGATCTCGTGGCCCTGGCCGCGATAGCGCATGAAAGCCGAGCGCCGTTCGGACAGTTTGGCGTCCGGCGCGCCCTGGCGCACGATCGCTTCGGCTTCGCTGCGCATTGCAGCGAGCAGGCGATTAGCCGCCGCGGCGTCCAGCGTTGACAGCCGCATCAGCCGGCCGCGCACGATCTCGTAAGCGACCGGCGCGCGCAACAGCCCCACCGCCGAGCCGACGCCGGCATGCGCCGGCACCAGCACGTGGCCGATGCCAAGTTTCTCAGCGACCCGGGCGGCATGCAGCGGGGCTGCGCCGCCGAACGCGATCAGCGTGCGTGGGCGCAGGTCCTTGCCGCTTTCGATGGCGTGCACGCGCGCCGCGTTCGCCATGTTCTCGTCGACCATCTCGCTGATGCCGAGCGCGGCAAGCTCGGCAGCGAGATCGAGGTCGCCGCCGATCCGCGCTTCGATGGCGCGCTTGGCTGCGGCGGCATCGAGCGCCATCTTGCCGCCGGAAAACGTTGCCGGATCGATCTTGCCGAGCACGACGTCGGCATCGGTCACGGTCGGCTCGCTGCCGCCGCGGCCATAGCAGACCGGCCCCGGCTCCGACCCGGCGCTTTGCGGACCGACCCCGATGCGGCCGAGCGCATCGAGGCTTGCGATCGAGCCGCCGCCGGCGCCGATCTCGACCATTTCGATCACCGGGATGCGCAACGGCAGGCCGCTGCCTTTGACGAAGCGGTAGATGCGCGCCACCTCGAAGGCGCGCGCCGTCTGCGCCCGCGCTTTGTCGATGAAGCAGATTTTCGCGGTGGTGCCGCCCATGTCGAATGACACGACGTGATCGAGGCCGTGCTGGCGCGCAATGCAGGCGGCGAAGATCGCGCCGCCGGCCGGGCCGGATTCCACCAGCCGCACCGGAAAGTGGATCGCGGTGTCGGTCGTGGTGATGCCGCCGCCCGATGTCATCAACAGCATCGGGCAGCGGAAACCGGCCTGGGCGAGCTCGCGGTCGAGCTTTTTGAGATAGCTGCCCATAAGCGGCTGCAAATAGGCATTGGCGCTCGCCGTCGAGAAGCGCTCGTATTCGCGCATCTCCGGCGAGACCTCGGACGACAGCGTCACCGGCAGATCGGGCAGCCGCCGCGCGATTGCGTCGCCGACCCGGCGCTCGTGATCCGGATTGGTGAAGCTGTGCAGAAAGCCGATCGCCACGGCCTCGACGTTCTGCGCGGCAAGCGTGTCGATGGCGCGGCTGACGCTTGTTTCGTCGAGCGGGAGGAGCACCTCGCCCTGCGCGTCGATGCGCTCGCGGACCGGCAGGCGGAGCCGGCGCGGCACCAGCGGCGGCGGCAAATCGATATTGACGTCGTATTGCTCGAAGCGATTTTCGTGGCGGATCTCGACGACGTCGCGAAAGCCCTCGGTCGTCAGCAGCGCGGTCTTGGCGCCCTTGCGTTCGATCAGCGCGTTGGTGGCGAGCGTCGTGCCGTGGATGATGAGATCGACATCGCCGGGCTTGATGCCGGCTTCGGCGATGATCGCGCGCACGATCGTGAGCACGCCTTCTTCGGGCGCGCGCGGCGTGGTCAAGCCTTTTGCCGTGGTGCGCCGGTCGCCGATCTCCAGCGCGACGTCGGTAAACGTGCCGCCAATATCGACGCCGAGCCGGATTGCAGGGGAGGCTGTCACGCGGGAACGCTCTGGCTACTTCACCAGGCCGTTATAATGGCTTGTCAGGAAACCGGCGAGCGCGAACCGCTACAATTTCGACGGCAGCGTGCTTTGTGCCGGCGCGCCCTGCGGCAGCGGCTTGGTGTAGCCGAGGGGCTGAAACTTGTGCCGCTGGATCTGCTTGGTCTGCACCGGCGCGCAGCCCATGCCGCCGCAGATGATGGCGGCCTGTTCGACGAGCGACGCGCTACCCGCAGGCGCCGCCAGCGTCATCGCCGCCGTGCGGTCGGCGATGACGCCCCCGGAGAGGACGATCGCCATGCCGAGAGCCGAGAGAAGCGTCTTGCGCATGCCTGTGGTCGATAAATTGTTATGGTGAATGAAGGGTTAACGGCCGGGAAGGCGTTGCGAAGCCCCCGATGCCGGTGCATCATCGCCCCAAAATATCGGCCAAATTCGCGATCCAGGGAGCGGCACCCATGCACGACATCGTCATTCGCGGCGGCAGCATTGTCGACGGCGCCGGCAAGCCGGCCTTTTGCGGCGACGTGGCCATCGATGGCGGTCGCATCGCTGGGGTCGGCGGCAAGCAGGGTCCCGGCAAGCGCGAAATCGACGCCGCGGGCTTGCTGGTCACGCCCGGCTGGGTCGACGTGCACACCCATTACGATGGCCAGGCGATGTGGGATCCGCTGCTCACGCCGTCATGCTGGCACGGTGTCACCACCGTGATGTTCGGCAATTGCGGCGTCGGTTTCGCGCCGGTGAAAAAGGAGCATCGCGGCGCGCTGATGGATTTGATGGAGGGCGTCGAGGAAATTCCCAATCCGGTGCTTGCCGCGGGCCTCAATTGGGAATGGGAAACCTTCCCGCAATTCATGGACGAGCTCGAGCGGCGGCCGCGCGCGATCGACATTTGCGCGCAGGCCGCGCATCTGCCGACCCGCGTCTATGTCATGGGCGACCGCGCGCTGCGCCGCGAGTCGGCGACCCCGGACGACATCGCCGAGATGCGCCGCCTCACCGTCGAGGCGCTGCAGTGCGGCGCCTTCGGCTTCACCACCTCGCGCACCGATTCACACAAGACGCCGGACGGCGAACTCGTGCCGTCGCGCGACGCCGACGATCACGAATTGCTCGGCATCGGTTCCGCGCTCGGCGTCACCGGTACCGGCGCCTTCGGCATGAATTCCGACTTCGACGACGAGGAATTCGAGCTGCGCTGGATGCGCAAGCTCGCTAGGGATACCGGCCGTCCGGTCTGGTTTTTGCTCACCGACCGCTACGAGGATCCGCAGCGCTGGCGCCGCCTAATCGGCGCGGTGCACGACATGCGCGCGCAGGGGCTGCCGGTCACCGCGCAGATGGCCGGCCGGCCGATCGGCGTGATGATGGGCGTCGGCACCGCGCTCAATCCGTTCACGGTGCGGCCGAGCTACAAGACGCTCGAAAGCCTGCCGATCGAGGAGCAGCGCCGGCGGCTGCGCGATCCGGAGGTGCGGCGGCAAATCCTCGCCGAGCAACCTTCGGACGCCGAAGTCGCAAAGCTCGCGCAGTTCCGTCAGGCCGTCACCAAAAAGTGGGAACGGTTCTACGTCATGGGCAATCCGCCGGATTACGAGCCTGGCCCGGAAAAGAGCGTCGCCGCCATCGCCGCGCGCACCGGGCGCCCGCCCGACGAAGTCGCCTACGACACCATCATCGAGGACGGACAGTATCTGTATTTCCCGGTGGTGAATTACGTCACCGGCGATCACGCGCCGATCCTGGAAATGCTCAATGACCCGGCCTGCCTGCTTGGCCTGAGCGACGGCGGCGCGCATTGCACGTCGATCGTCGATTCCGGCGTGCCAACCTTCATGCTCACCCACTGGAGCCGCGACCGCTCGCGCGGGCCAAAACTGCCGGTGGAAATGATGATCAAGCGGCAGACCAGCGAGACCGCAGACTTCTTCGGGCTGTCGGATCGCGGCCGGCTCGCGCCGGGGCTGCGCGCCGACGTCAACCTGATCGACTACGGCCGGCTGCAGGTGCAGAAGCCGGAACTCGTCCACGACATGCCGGCCAGCGGCCGGCGTTTCGTGCAGAAGGTCGACGGCTACGAGGCGACCTTCGTCGCCGGCACGCAGATCTTCGATCGCGGCGAACATACCGGCGCGCTGCCGGGCCGCCTGGTGCGCGACGGCCAGGTCGGCGCGGCGCTCGCCGCGGCGGAGTAATACCGGAATCGTCATTGCGAGCGAAGCGAAGCAATCCAGTGCTGTGACGCGGTTCTGGATTGCTTCGTCGCTTCGCTTCTCGCAATGACAGACTCATCGTCGCCTGCAAGGTGCTCGCAAACGGTTGGCTTGCGAGCAACAAATAAACGGGGGGAAACGCGATGGCACCGTCCAAGGTTGACGTCATCGATCTTATCGACCGGCATCCGGTCACCGGTTTTCAGGTCGGCATCCTGATCCTCTGCATGCTGGTCGCGGCGCTCGACGGCTTCGACACCCAGGCGATCGGCTATACCGCGCCGGCCATCGCGCATCAGATCAATCTACCGATGCCGCAGTTCGGCCAAGTCGGTTCGGCCGGCCTGCTGGGCGCGGCGATCGGCGCGTTGTCGTTCGGCCCGCTGGCCGACGTGTTCGGCCGCAAATGGTTCATGATCATCGCCATGATCGTGTTCGCGATCTTCAGCTACCTGACCTCGCAATCGACCACGCTCGACGAATTGCTGGCTTACCGATTCTTTGCCGGGCTTGGTCTCGGCGGCGTGACGCCGGCCTTTCTCGCCATGGGCGCGGAGCTCGCGCCGAAGCGGTTGCGCGACGTGTTCGTCACCGTGCTGTTCGCCTCGTTTCCCGGCGGCGGACTGATCGGCTCGCTGACCAGCGCCTGGGTCATTCCGGCATTCGGCTGGCAATCGGTGTTCTATATCGGCGCCGTCGCGCCGCTCGTCATCGCGACTATTCTCGCGATCTTCCTGCCGGAATCGATCCGCTTCCTGCTCGCCCGCGGCATCCGCCAGGACGAGGTGCGGCGCACGCTGGACAAGATCATGCCGGGCGAAGTGCCCGCCGGCGCCGAGCTTTACGCCGCGCCCGATCCGGCGCGGACCGGCGTGCCGGTGACACATCTGTTCACCGAAGGCCGCGCCATTCCGACCGTGCTGTTGTGGGTGCCGTTCTTCATGGTGTTCATGATCCTGGTCACGGTGACGTTCTGGACGCCGGCGGTGCTCAATTCGGTCGGCTTCTCGCTCTCCGCCGCGGCCTTGATCATCGGCCTGAACAATCTCGGCAGTGTCATCGCCAGCGCCATGTCGGGTTGGCTGGTGCATCGCGGCGGCGCGTTCCGGGTTCTCATTCCCGGCTTCATCATCGGCGGCTTGTGCCTGGCCTGGTTCGGGCAGGCAACCGAGTCGGTGGTGACGCTCGGCATGGCCTCTTTCCTCGCCGGCTTCTTTGTCGGCGGCACCGGCACCGGGCTGATCGCGGTGGCCGCTGGCATGTATCCGACCGCGATCCGCTCCACCGGCATCGGCTGGGCCATGGGCATGGGCCGCGTCGGCCAGGTTTTCGGGCCGGTCCTGACCGGCATCCTGGTCGGGCTCGGCTACAAGGTCGGCGGCATTTTCTACGCCGCCGCGGTGCCGTGCTTCATCGGCGCGCTGTTCCTGGTCTTCCTTTATTTCTCGCGCCCGGTGATGGAGGCCGATGCGGAAGGCCACGTCGCGCCGGCCGAATGATCACTGGCTGATCGAAATATTCGCCTGGGTGGCGACCGCCTTCCACTGGGCGATATCCTTCTTGATGAAGGCCGCGAACTCTTGCGGCGTGTTGCCGACGATGCGGATGGACTGAGCGACGATGAGCGCTCGGGTCGGCGGATCGTTGAGCGCGGCGACGATCTGGTCGTGCAGCTTATTGATGATCGGCGCCGGCGTGTTGGCCGGCGCCAGGATGCCGTGCCAGGCGACGGCCTCGAAACCCGGATAGCCGCTTTCGGCCACTGTCGGCGCATCGGGCGCGACCGACGAGCGCTCCTTGGTGGTGACGGCCAGCGCCCGCAACGTGCCGGCCTGCAAATGCGGCAGCGCCGAAACCGGATCGCTGAACACCATTGTCAGCTGGCCGGCGAGGAGGTCGGCGACGGCCAGCGCGGTGCCGCGATAGGGCACGTGCACCATTTTCAATCCGGCCCTGCTGGAGAGCAGCTCCGTGACCAGCTGGTTCGACGAGCCGACGCCGGTGGTGCCGTAGTTGAATTCGCCCGGCTTGGCTTTCACCATCGCGATGAAGTCCTGGAATGTTTTGACGGGAAGCTTGGCATTGACCACGAGAACGTAAGGGTAGTCCGAGGTCATGGTGATCGGCGCAAAATCCTTTTCCGGATCGTAGGGCAAATTCTTGTACACGCCGGGATTGATGGAGATCGGGCCGGATTGGCCGAGCAGCAGCGTGTAGCCGTCCGGGTCCGCCTTGTGCACATCCTCGGTGCCGATGATGGCGCCGGCGCCGCCGCGGTTCTCGACCACGACCGGCTGGCCGATGGTCTCGCTCACCCGCTTGCCGATAATGCGGGCAACGGCATCCGCCGCGCCGCCGGGCGCGAACGGCACGATCAGCTTGATCGGATGTGACGGATAATCGTCGGCGTCCGCCGCCTTGATCGCAAAGGCCGCGCCGAGCGCCGCCGCAAGCAGCAAACACTTCCAGGTTGTCTTCATTTTTCCCGCCTGCCGTCTCTCTATTCGGATGGTTTCGACTATCCTTGCACTTTTGCGCAGGCCGGTCGATGCTCGCCGTCCTTTTGCGAGGATGCGATGCTGACCAATCCCGGCGTAACCGAACGACTGGCCCAATTCGTCGTCGAAACGCGTTGGGACGACCTGCCGCAAGACGTCACCCATCAGGCCAAGCGCGCACTGCTGAATTTTTTCGCGGTGGCGCTGACCGGCTGCCGCACGACGACGTTCGAGATCGCGCTTGCCTCTCTGGCCATGTTCTCCGGCGGCAAGCAGGCGGCCTTGGTCGGGCGGCGCGAGCGCATCGACGCGCTGAGCGCGGCGTTCCTCAACGCCGCCGGGGCCAATGTGCTCGATTTCTGCGACACCCATGTGCCGACCGTCATTCATCCGACCGCGCCGCTGGCGCCGGCTTTGCTGGCGCTCGGCGAGATGCGGCAGGTGAGCGGCCGCGATCTCCTGCTCGCTTTCGTGCTGGGCGACGAGATCGAGTGCCGCGTCGGCCTGGCGATGTCGCCGAGCCATTACAACAGGGGCTGGCACATCACCTCGACCTGCGGCGTGTTCGGCGCCGCCGCCGGCAGCGGCAAGCTTCTCGGCCTTGATCCCACGCAGACAGTGTGGGCGCTTGGCATCGCGGCGACGCAGGCGGCCGGCTTGTGCGAATGCCTCGGCACGCCGGCGAAAAGCGTCAGCGTCGGCAATGCCGCGCGCAACGGGCTGTGGTCGGCGCTGCTGGCGGCAAAGGGCTTTGCTGGACCGGCCGAGCCGCTGACCGGCGTGCAAGCCTATTACAATGCGCTTAACGAGACGCCGAAGCCGGCGTCGCTCACCGACCGGCTCGGTGAGACATGGGAGATCGTGAAAACCTCGTACAAGCCCTATCCGTGCGGCTTTGTGGTTCATCCGGTGCTCGATTGCGTGCTGGATTGGCGGCGCGCCAATCCGAAGGCCGTGGTGACCAGGGTGGTGGTGACCGGCAATCCGCTGCTCGGCGTCCGCACCGACCGGCCGAAAATCTCGACCAGCGCGCAGTCGCAAGTCAGCGTGCAACACGCGGTCGCCGCCGCGCTCGTCACCGGCGAAGCCGGCGTCGAACAGTTCGGCGACGCTTGCGTCAACGAACCGGAAATTGTCGCGCTGCGCGGCAAGGTCGAAGTGCGGCGCGACGAAGCCTTCGCCACCGTCGCCGCGGCCGTCGAGCTCACGACCGCCGACGGCAAGATCCATAAGCTGTCGACCAAAGCGGCGCGCGGCAGCGACGGCAATCCGATGAGCGATAAGGACCTCGAGGACAAGCTGCGCGACGCGGCGGCGGCGGCCATTCCGCGCAACGACGTCGCGCCGCTGATCGATGCGGTGTGGGCGCTGGACAAGAGCGATGATATTTCGAAGCTGGCGGCGCTGACCGTGCCGCGAGAGTGAGTTGCTCCGCCGTCATGCCCGCGCTTGTCGCGGGCATCCTGTTTCGGTGGGCACTGTGCAAAAATAGGCGAGATGGCCGGGACAAGCCCGGCCATGACAATAAGAGAGTAGGGACGGAATTCAATGAATAATACAGTCAACAGCAAGCGCGTGTTCTGCGTGGCGCCGCATCGGCCGCAAGGCTATGGCGAAATCCTCGGCAAGCGCGGCGACGTGCGGCTCGACCTGCTCGAGCAGGTGAAGCCGGACAATGCCGCGCTGGAAATCCTGTCCGCCGCGCATGCCTATCAGACCGGCTCGGCGCGCGACGAGCTTGTCCCGCATTATCACACGCGCGGCGAGCTGTTGGGCCAAACGCCGAACCTGCTGGTGGTTTCGACGAACGGCGCCGGTTACGACACCGTCGACGTGAAAGGCTGTACCGAGCGCGGCATCCTCGTCGTCAACCAGTCCGGCGGCAATGCCGAAGCGGTCGCCGAGCATGTGGTCGGCATGATGCTTTCGCTGGTCAAACGCTTCAACGAGACCGATCGCGCGCTGCGGGCCGGCACCTTGACCGGCCGCGCCGGCTATATCGGCCGCGAGGCTTACGGAAAAACCATAGGCATTGTCGGGCTGGGCAGTGTCGGCAAGCGGGTTGCCGAACTGTGCCGCGTGCTATTCCACATGCCGGTGCTGGCCTACGATCCGCATTTGAGCGCCGATGTCGTTCGCGCGCGCGGCGCCGAGAAGGTCGAGCTCGACGAATTGCTGCGGCGCTCTGACTTTGTCTCGATCAACTGCCCGCTGACCGGCGAAACGCGCAAGCTGATCGGCGCGCGCGAATATGTGCTGATGAAGCCGTCGGCCTATTTCATCACCACGGCGCGCGGCTCGATCCATGACGAGGACGAGCTCGAAGCGGCCTTGCGCGACAAGAAGATCGCCGGCGCCGGCCTCGACGTCTGGGAAAAGGAGCCGCCGCCGTCCAAGCATCCCTTGATGAAATACGACACCGTGATCGTCACGCCGCACATGGCGGGCGTGACCGTGGAGGCGCGCGCCAGGATGGGCCAGATCGCCGCCGAACAGATTCTCGACGCGCTCGACGGCAAACAGGTCGCCCGCATCATCAATCCGCAAGTGTGGCCGGCCTACGCCAAACGCTTCGAAAAGGCGTTCGGTTTTAGGCCCGCGCCGCCGCCGCCCGAGCCGAACTGGCACGCGACGGAGAAGCACGAGTAGGTGCCGTCATTCCGGGGCGCGGGCGTTAGCCCGGGAGCCCGGAATCCATAATCACAGTCCGCGAGTGTTTTGCACGAATCGAGTGTATGGATTCCGGATAATCGCTTCGCGGTTTCCGGAATGACGAGGCTACCCCGTATATTCCAAAATATGCATGCCCTGGCCCCAGCGATCGATCAGGTAGAGCCGGCCGTCGTCGTCTGAACCGATGTCGTTTGACTGTATGCCTGGCGTGCCCTCCGGCGTTTCCGGCACGTAACAGCCGATCTCTTTCGGATGCAGCGGGTCGCTGACATCGACCGCGCGCAGGCCGGCATTGAAGTAGGTGAGGAACACGATGTCCTTCCACGGCCCGTCGGCGGGCAGATTCTCCAGAATATTGTGGGCGCCGAAGCGGCCGGGCCGGTCGAAATATTTTTCGCGTTCCGGCATGAAGGTCGCGACCGGCAGCGGATTTGTTTCCTCGCGCGCGTCGATGATCCACATGAACTGCGCGTCCCAATATTTCTGTTTGCCGCGCGCCTCGTCGGTGACGACGAGATAGGGGCGGTCGCCGATCGGCCAGCAGGTATGGGTCGAGCCGGGAAACGGCGGCGACCATTTGATGTGGCCGACAAGCTTCATGGCGCGCAGGTCGGTGCAGTCGATGATCGCCATGCCGCCGCCCCACCAGGCGCAATACATGCGGTTGCCGCGGATCATCGGCGGGCCGTGCAGCGTGGTGGCTTCCTCGGCGGGATGCGGATCGTTGCCGACGTCGCCGGAGTCGTTTTTCATCCACGGCAGGCCCCAGATGCTGACGATTTCGGGCTTGAGCGGATCTTTGATGTCGAGCGTCCAGATCACGCGCCGGGTCCAGCCGGGCGCATCGCTCGGCATGAATGCAAGCCCGCGCTGCAGATCGACGCCAAACCGGTGCGGGCCGGAGCCGGGCATGTCGTAGAAGCCGACCGGCTTCGGCGCCGACGGTTTCGACACATCGAAGATGAAAAAGCCGGCGCGCGCATTCTTGCCCTTGTCGCCGGCCAGCCGCTCCGAATTCACGTAAAGCAAATCGTCGCCGACGATGCGCAGCTTGTGGCAGTGGATGCCGGGCGGTGCGCGGAATTCGCCGACCTTGTGCGGCTTTCGCGGGTCGCGCACGTCGTGTACGGTAAAACCTTCGGGGCCGTTGAAGCTCGAGCCGCCGACCGCGCCGACATAGGCATGGCCCTTGTGGACCTGCACCAGACTGCCGCCGCCCCAGGCCGCCGACGCATCGTGGCCGATCAGCCGGAAGTTTTTTGCCTCTTCGGGATAAGTGGCGGGCATGCGGTCACTCCATTAACGTCGCCGTCATGCCCGGCTTTATGCCGGGCATCCACATCTTGCGGCCGGGAGATTAAAGACCTGGATGGCCGGAACAAGTCCGGCCATGAGGTGAGGACATGCGATTTTGAGTACCAGCCTCCGATCCGTACCCGCCAGCACGGCGCCTGCCGACCTGTTCGGCCACCCGCGCGGGCTGACCTTCCTGTTCACCACCGAGATGTGGGAGCGCTTCTCCTATTACGGGATGCGCTCTCTGCTCGTCCTCTATATGACCAAGTATCTCCTGCTGGCGGATCATTCCGGCGATGTGGTCGGTCTCGACGCGGTCAAGCACGCGCTCGAAACCGTGTTTGGGCCGCTCGACGTGCAGCCGTTGTCGTCGCAGATTTGGGGTCTTTATACCGGGCTCGTCTATTTCACGCCGATCTTCGGCGGGTTATTGGCCGACCGCGTGCTCGGCCAGCGCCGCACCGTCATCATCGGTGCCGTGCTGATGGCGATCGGCCATTTCATGATGGCGGTCGAGCAGCTGTTTCTGTTCGCACTCCTTGCGCTCATTCTCGGCAGCGGCTGCTTCAAGCCGAATATCTCCACTCAGGTCGGCGGGCTTTATCCGCCGGGCGACGATCGCCGCGACCGCGCCTATTCGATTTTCTATGTCGGCATCAATGTCGGCGCGTTCCTGGCGCCGCTGGTTTGCGGCACGCTCGGCGAGAAAGCCGGCTGGCATTTCGGCTTCGCCGCCGCCGGCGTCGGCATGTGCATCGGGCTTTGCATTTATCTTTATGCGCTGCCGTCGCTGCCGCAAGATGAATTGCACAAGGCAAAAGCCGCGCACACAGAACGCAAGCCGCTCGACGCCAATGAATGGCGCGCGATTACCGCGCTGCTTGTCCTGTTCGTGCCCAATACGTTGTTCTGGGCGACTTACGAGCAGATCGGCAATACCATCGTCCTGTGGGCCGATGCCAATACCGATCGCGGCATCGATCTGTTCGGCTTAAGCGCCGAAATCCCGACGACGTGGTTTCTGGCGTTCAATCCGTTCATGATTTTCGCCTTCACGCCGTTCATCGTCGCGCTGTGGGCGAGGCAGGCCGCGCGCGGAACCGAGCCTGCGACCGTCACCAAGATGGCGCTCGGCTGCTTTGGCGTGACGCTCGCTTACCTGGTGATGACCGCTGCAGCGTTGCACGCCGGCGCCGGCAAAGCGAGCTGGCTGTGGCTGCTTGGCTTCTTTGTCGTGATCACCACGGCCGAGCTTTATCTATCGCCGGTCGGCCTTTCGCTGGTGACCAAGGTCGCGCCGGCGCGCATTCTGTCGATGATGATGGGCGTATGGCTGGCGACAAGTTTCACCGGCGGGTTCCTCGCCGGCTATATCGGCGGCTTCTGGAGCCGGATGGACAAGCCGGAATTTTTCCTGATGGTGGCCGCGATCGCCGCGCTTGCGGGGGCGATGATCTTCACCTGCCGCTGGCTTCTGCACGGCATGTTGTGGGAGTGAACCGCCTAAAAGCGTCATGCCCGGGCTTAACCGGGCATCCATGCAACGTCGCGGCTCTATGGATTGCCGGGTCAAGCCCGGCAATGACCACTAAGGGTTAATGCATCGCCGCGGCCGCCGCCGCGGTTTCCGGATTTTCCATGTGCGAGATGTTGCTCTTCACCGCCTTCTGGATTTTCTCGAAGGCGCGCACTTCGATCTGGCGCACGCGTTCGCGCGACACGCCGAACTCGTCGGCGAGCTCTTCCAGCGTGATCGGTTCGTCGGCAAGCCGCCGCGCTTCGAAGATGCGGCGTTCGCGCTCGTTAAGCACCGAAAGCGCGTCGCCCAGCGCCTTGTGGCGGTTCTCCGACTGCTCGCTCTCGGCAAGCCGGCTTTCCTGACTGACGCTGTCGTCGACCAGCCAATCCATCCATTCGCCGGAATCGCCGTCCTCGCGGATCGGCGCATTGAGCGAGGCGTCGCCGCCGAGCCGGCGGTTCATGTCGATCACGTCCTGCTCGGTGACGCCTAGCCGCTTGGCGATCAGCTTGACCTGATCGGGCCGCATGTCGCCCTCGTCGAGCGCGGAAATCTTGCTCTTCGCCTTGCGCAGATTGAAGAACAGTTTCTTCTGGTTCGCGGTGGTGCCCATCTTAACGAGCGACCACGAGCGCAGGATGTATTCCTGGATGGCGGCTTTGATCCACCACATGGCGTAGGTGGCGAGGCGGAAGCCCTTATCGGGCTCGAAGCGCTTGACCGCCTGCATCAGCCCGACATTGCCTTCCGAAATCACTTCGGAAATCGGCAGCCCATAGCCGCGATAGCCCATGGCGATCTTGGCGACGAGACGCAAATGGCTGGTGACAAGCTTGTGCGCCGCGTCACGGTCGCCGTGCTCACGCCAGCTCTTGGCCAGCATGAATTCTTCCTGCGGTTCCAGCATGGGGAACCGCCTGATTTCTTCCAGATACCGGGTGAGGCCGGTTTCGCCCGACAAAATGGGCAAAGCTGCAGTTTGGGCCATGATAGCGCCCTCCTTGATACATGCCCCCGCGCAAGCGGCGGGCGAATGGGGCCGCCGCTCGCAGAGCCGACGGCGCCAGTTCCACTATCTCGCACCCGCAACATACACGGTCGAATCGGCCGAACGGAAGGGAAACAGGATCAATTCGGCGCGATGCTGGTTTGATTGGTTTGGCTCAAACCATTGTTGAAAAGCGCGAAATCGCCGGAGTCCTTAGTCTTCTCTGGACGGCTTTGCACTGGTTTCGGTCCGACTACCGGCCAGCGCTCGATGCAAACGTGCGAGATCGGGCGGCAGTTCCGACCGAAACCGAAGGAATTCGCCGCTCGATGGGTGTTTGACCGCCAACATATGGGCATGGAGCGCCTGCCTGCCAAGATCCGCCAGCGCGGCCTGGGCTTTCACGGGCAAAAGCGATGATTTGGTGCGGAATCCCGCCCCATAAACCGCGTCGCCGAGGATGGGATGGCCGATCGAGGCCAAATGGACCCGAATCTGATGGGTCCGGCCGGTTTTCAGCCGGCAAAGGATGAGGCTCGCCACCGGTTCGCCGGCCTTTGCACTTTTTGCGGCCGGCTTGCCGGGCCGTTTGGCCGCGGGCGGTCCGCCATAGCGTTCCAGCACCTGCCAGTGGGTGACCGCCTCGCGGCCGCCTTGGCGCACCGCCATGCGATCGCGCGCTTTCGGATTGCGGTCGATCGGCTTGTCGATGACGCCGTGCGGCCGTTCGGGAGCGCCCCAGACCAAGGCGAGATAGGCGCGCTCGAATGGCTCGCCGCTGCGCCCATGGTCGGCGAAATGCGCCGCCAGCGCGCGATGCGCGGCGTCATTCTTCGCCACGACCATCAGCCCGGTTGTGTCCTTGTCGAGCCGGTGCACGATACCGGGCCGCCGCTCGCCGCCGATGCCGGACAGGCTGTCGCCGCAATGGGCAATCAGCGCATTGACCAGCGTCCCGGTCCAATTCCCGGCGGCGGGATGAACGACCAGATTGCGGGGTTTATCGATGACGATCATATCGGCGTCCTCATAGACCACCGTGAGCGGGATCGGCTCGGGCGCCGGCTTAGCCGGCTCCGCGGGCGGAATCTCGACAGAGATTGCCGACCCCGAATTGACGCGGTGGCTCGGATCGCGGATCGTCTTGCCGTCAACCGCGACCGCGGCGGCTTCGATCAGCGTCTTAAGCCGGGATCGCGACAGTTGCCCGACGTGGCGGGCCAGCACGCGGTCCAGTCGCTCGCCGGCCTCCTCCGTTGCCACGCGGACCGAGACGAAAGTAGACTGGGCGAGCGTGGCTGGGGTAAGCGTGGGAGGGGGCGTCATGAACAATATGTCCGGCAATCCGCGAGGTAATTTATCAGGAGTGGCGCTCGCCGCCGAGTCCGAGACGGCGCGGCTTGTGGCGCGGGCGCGCGTGATGATGATCGTTGCCGGCCTCACCACCGCACTGGCGATCGCGGCTGTGGTCGTCGTCATCGGCTACCGGATGATGGCCTTAGGCGCCACAACCACCGACAGCGTCGTCACGCTGCCGAAAGGCGCGCACGTGGTCTCGACCTCCGCCTCGGCGGGTCGCCTCGCCGTGTTGTTCGAGATCGATGGCGTCAGCGAATTGCGGACCTTCGATATCAAGACACTGAAGCAAACCGGACAGCTGCGTTTTTCCGTCGAGCCATGATTTTGTTTTCACCGAGCATGTTTTTTACACCGGGCATGACTTTCGGGCGTCTTACTGTCGCACGCGCCGCGCAGTCTTAGTTCCTTCGTTTTTCGCTTCTATTGGCGGCCATATTGACCGGTCCACGCCCGCAAGGCAGTGTCCGGCCGGCAAAAACGGCTGCCGTCGCGGACCGTCGAGGATGCGTGAAATATGACGGTTCGTTCGCTTGCTATCGCGCTGTTGAGCGTCGTGTTTGGCGCCGCCGTCCTGATCGGCAAATCCGCCGCGCAAGATTCCCGCGATCTCGTGGAGTCCCGCGAGTCGGTTTACAACAACATCTACGTTTACCGGCAGGGTCCCTATTACAGCATGACGTTTGGCTATAACCGGACGATCTACACCGAGAGCATCTATAACTCGCTCGACGATCGCGACCTGCCGGTCGATTACACGCGCGACATGACCGCCAGCCTCATGTACGCCAAGAACATCAACTCAATTCTCGAAATCGGTTTCGGCGGCGGACGCACCTCCTGGTATCTGCACCGGTTCCTGCCGCAGGTGCCGGTGATTTCGGCCGAGCTCGACCCGGCGGTGGTCGAATTGTCGAAGAAATATTTTGGCATCAAGGATGAGCCGAACTTCCA
Organism: uncultured Alphaproteobacteria bacterium; assembly: GCA_963743395.1. Lineage (GTDB taxonomy): Bacteria > Pseudomonadota > Alphaproteobacteria > Rhizobiales > Xanthobacteraceae > BOG-931. The sequence goes on along the minus strand of CAVUPV010000012.1, from coordinate 8,340 downwards.
GGTCGTCAACAAGGACGGCCGTATTTTTCTCAACGAATCGAAAGACCGCTACGACATTATCCTGATCGACGCCTATCGCGGGCCGTTCGTGCCGTTCCATCTTCTGACCAAGGAATTCTATCAGATCGTCAGGGCTCATCTCGCCGACGGCGGCGTCGTGGCGCAGAATGTCGAGCCGTCGACGATGCTGTTCGATTCCGCGGTCAAGACCATTCACGCGGTGTTTCCGCAAGTCGATTTCTACGTCGCCGGCGGCAATGTCGTGACCATCGCTTATGACGGACCGCCGCGCGCCACTTCCGACCTGGAGCAAACCGCGCGCGAACGCGATAGCACCTATAATCTGCGCTACAGTCTCGACGAGATGCTGGCGCAGCGGCGGCAAATTCCGATCGACGGCGGCACCGTCGTCGCCGCCAATGCCAAGGTGCTGACCGACGATTTCGCGCCGGTCGAAGCGCTCAAAGCCATAGAGGCGCATAACCGAAAATGGCAGTAACGACCGCGAACCGGCTTCTGACCGCCTCGATCCTGTTCAACGCCTTCGTCGTCGGGGGGGTGCTGATGGGTTTCGAAATGCTGGGCAGCCGTTACCTGTTTCCGTATTTCGGCGGCGGCATCGACACCTGGGCGGCGCTGATATCGACGGTGCTGTGCGCGCTGGCGATCGGTTACTTCGCCGGCGGCGTCATCGTCGGCCGCTATCCGTCGCCGCGGATCATCGCCGGCGCGATCCTGGTCGCGGCGGTTTACCTGGCGCTCGTGCCGGCGACCGCCGATGCGTTGATGTCGCGGATTCTCAATTCGATAGGCGACGGGCCGTCGGCGATCCTGCTTGCCGCGGCGGCGCTTCTGCTCGTTCCGCTGTCGCTGCTCGGCACGTTCTCTCCGGTCGCGGTGAGGCTATTGACCCGATCCGCCGAAGAGAGCGGCGGCGTCGCCGGGCTGGTTTATGGCATTTCGACCATTGGCAATGTCGCCGGCACGCTGCTGACGACCTTTACGCTGATCCCGACCATCGGATCGCGATCCATCACTTATCTCTATGCCGCGGCGCTCGCGGCATGCGCCGGCATTCTGTTTTTGCCGATCGGGAAGCAGTCTTCGTGACCGGAAGAATTAGTTCCGCAGTGGTCATCGCGGCGCTTGTCGCTGCGCTCGGCGCGGGCGCGATGTTGCGCAATCCGGCCGCGGCACAGCAGACTGAAATTCCCGCGGATGTCTGGAGCGGCGACCGCGCCATGGACGACATCGCGGCGCTGCTTAAATTCACGCCGCGTTCGATCGGCGCGTCGGGCCATCAGCAAACCATCGACTATATCGAATCTCAACTGGCGAGGACGCCGTTTTCGGCGGTCGCCAGGCAGAGCTGGACCTTTCGCGGTGACGACGGCGCCGGCCACGCCATGACCAACCTCGTCGCGCGGCTTAATCCGTCGAATCCGCGGCGCCTCATCGTCGCCACCCATTACGACAGCATCGTGCGGGCCTATGCCGACAGCAAAGATCCCAACGGCCCGATGCCCGGCGCCAACAATTCGGCATCGGGCGTGGCGATGCTGCTTGAGACCGCGCGCGCGCTCGGCCGGTTGCCGCCGCCGGCGGTCGGCATCGACATGATTTTCTTCGACGGCGAGGAGGGCCCGAAATCGCTCGGCGCCGGCGATCCGCGCTGGTTTGCGATCGGCTCGCCGTACTTTACCGCGCATTTGTCCGATTTTTATCCGGACCGTAAGCCCGAGAGCGGCGTCGACTTCGACATGGTCTGCTATCGGTCGCTGCAGCTCAAACCGGAACTGTCATCTGTTCTCTATGCCGGCACGCAAACGGTAAAATTCTGGAGCATCGGCGCGACGATCACGCCCGACGTCTTCTTGCGCACGCCGACGCCTTATCCGATCAGCGACGACCACACCGCGCTCACGGCTGCCGGAATTCCGAGCCTGCTCGTCATCGATTTCGAGTACGATCCGTGGTTCAACACCACGCAGGACACGATCGACAAATGCTCGGCGGCAAGTCTCGGCGCCGTCGGGCGCACGCTGCTGCATTATCTCTACCAGCAATAGGCCTGGTTTTTTCGTTAGGGCACTTTTCGGGATCATGCTCTAGCGGATGACGCCGGACACGCAGCACGGCTTGTGGCGGGGAACCGTGACTTTCGACTTGAGATAGCAGTGCGCCGCTGAGCCTTGATAACCCGGGCGCACATAGGTCCAGGCGCGGCATTGCTGCTCGCTCTTGCAGGCGGTGGCGCAGGCCGCGCCGGAATTATCGGCAGGCGTGTCGAACGCCCGGTAATCGCCGCCGGCACGGTCGATGCCAAATTCGCGATCCTTGGTCAGCGGCTCGTTGGCGCCGGCGCCGCGCACCCCGGAAACGCAGCAATCGCTTTGCACGCGCGCCGGCACGTTTCTTTTCAGCCAGCAGACCGCTTCGACCTGCTCGGTTCGCGGATAGGAGAACGACCACGCGCGGCATCGCGCATCGCGCTCGCAACGCGCGGCGCAATCGTCCGGGTCGCCCGATTTGACGACGAATTTATCGTAATCGCCGCCAGGCCGGTCGTAGGCGGGGTCGGCGCGCGCCATGCAGACGGCGATCCCGAGCGCCGTGACGCAAATCGGCAACCGCCAAAGCCAGGCCGAATGCGGGAGCAGCGACGGGACGCGCCAGCAAAGCTTCATTGCCTGGATCCGCAACAGCCGGCCTCTTAACCCGTGCGCAGCAACCGGCGCTCGGAGCGATGAGCATTACACGATTTTGAGGGTCGCGCGAACGTGCTTGCGCGACGCCACTATCGCGGTTATTTCGAACCGTGAACGCTCCCTTCGTCTAGCGGCCCAGGACGTCGCCCTCTCACGGCGAAAACAGGGGTTCGAGTCCCCTAGGGAGCGCCAGTCCTTTTTTGTTCACTCTGATTTATCTTTGCTTTTCGACGCCTTGCCCAAACCAGCGGGATTGGTTTGGGCAACTCTGTTCGCGGTCCGTCCTTCAAGCTTCGTCATCGCCTCTGTCGCGAGCCACACCTGGTCCGCTTCGCGGGTGTAGCGTTCCGCTTCCGCGAGCGTCTTGTGGCCGAGCACAGCCATAATCTCGTGAGCGGTACAACCTGCCTCGGCAAGCCTTCGTCCAGCAGCCTTTCGCAGGCCATGGGGCTGACAATCGAGCGGAAGCCCAGCAGCGGTAATTGCGCTTCGGATGTTGCAAGTCGGCCGGTTTTTTCGGAGCGGGTAGATGCGACCGGAAAATCGTAAACGTGCCAGGCGATCTTTGGATCGAGCCGCGAAGTTTCAGGCTCAGGGCAAGACAAATTTGCGGGATTGCCGAATAATCGAAATTTCCGATGATGGTGTTCGACTTCGTGCCGCCAGCGGCAGGGTCACGAATCGATTCACGCTACTGTTATCCACTAGTCGCCGCGAATGCCGGGTCATTTGGCGCACTGGCAATGAGGTTGGGGCTGAATTTGTCGAAATGTGAGGGGCCGCGGCAAACCACGTTGCGGACGACGGATGCTACAGTCGGCTTGGAACTCGCGGAAAACGAGGCTTAGTCGCGGGATATTCGCTTTCAGCAGCTACATCAGAGCTAAGCTGGCATTCGAGTACATTACGCTCGTAGGCTTCGGCATCGCTCTTGATGAGGTACCCTAGGTCAATCGCCTGCTCTTCCTCCGCATCTGTTTCCTAATCTTGTAGAGCCCGGCGGTTTTTTCGCCGATGGGCGTGTACTCAACTGCTTGCCCAACAAAGAACTTAAAAGTCATGGGTTTCCTCTCGATTTGGGGCTGCACCAGCAAGCGGCTGTTATTTGCTGCGGCGCTCGGTGCGCCGCACGGTCGGCTTGGCGGGCGGCTCCTCGTTCTGCGCCTGGGCCTCCTTAGCTAATCGAAGCGCTTTTAGACGTTCGGTCTTTGCGCGCGTGGCGCGAGCTTGAATTTCATATTCAGTCATCGCCATTCGACCATCCCGCGCGCGCTCTTCCTTCTTGAAAGTTTTTTCCACCCGTTGTCGGTCCTGATTTGAAGTCATGGATGTCTCCATGCGGCGACAATGCCGCAAAAAACCCCGCCCTTTGGGGCTGTTACTCTCGTGTAAGGAGTGTTCTGTAGATAAGCACTAAACGCACGAAAAAAAGCCCCGCACACGCGAGTGGCGGGACGAGCGAGAAGGTCGCGAAGGGTAGGCGGCCGGTGACGAGGTTGTAACGAGAAAGGCCCCGATATCGACTCCTTGCTGACGGAAGGTACAACCTTAAACTAGAATTCCAGCCGGGCCACTCGATAGAGGTCGACGTTGTTTCGTAATAACCGGCCATGAAACGAGCGATTCGTCTCATTGTGGCAATCATTGCTTCGCTCACCGTTGGAATCGGTCTCAGTTCCGTCCACGCCGAGCCAAACTTCATGGACTTTAATGGGAATTGGCAAGGCAGCGGCACGGACCGAAATTTGCCCTTCGAAACAACCCAGCGGACAAGTTGCCGTGCAACTGTCGATGCCGACCTTAGTACGATGAATAGCTTGATTTCCTGCAGCGGCGACGCTGGACTCAAAAAAGATATTCGGCTGAATATAATTTTGGACGGCAAAGCTTTTACCGGAAGTCTGACTCAAAAAGCTATGACACCAGGATCATCCGTTACGGTTCTCGATGGCTCAGTGTACGGCCACGCGACCGACACGACAGCAGACTTTCGAATTGATTTTCCAGCTCTCATGCCCAAGGTGACAGTCACGTTGAGACGCGACAGCGCGTCGTCATTCTCGGTGCAGGCTAGCGTTTGGGGTGCAGTGCTGATGGACGTGACGTTTGACAGAACCGTTAAGCCTTGAGGCTATCGAGCGATGAGAGGTTCACCTGCCGTAGCAGACCAGCAAACTCCAGACGCCACAGGTTCGCCACAGCTTAAGCGGTCTAAATTCATCCGCAAACGCGACGAAAAGGAATGAAAATTCAAACGGAGACACGCAAGCCGCCTCGCTCGGGACGAGGGGGTTGCAGGTTCAAATCCAGCCACTCCAATCAAGACTCACAGAGCGTGTCGCCTTCGTAGGAGAGACTGATAAGGAAAGAGCATTTTGGAGTCAGTCGTCGCTGAGAATTGTTATGAAATGTGCATTTTATATCTACTTCCGCGCCGTGTTCTGTACTTGCTATAAAATGGTCATTTCCTAGCAAGTCGATTCTCGTTTGTCGTTTTTGATCGTGTCGGCCTCGGCGACAGCGCCGGATTCATATTAACGGCAGATCACGAATATAATAGCAGGGCAGGGCTTCCGCTCGTGCCTTGATTTTATTGCGTGCTGCGTTTGCCGTGCGCACGCATCAAGTGGCCCGTCGTTGCGCGAGAAGGTGATCGACATATCGCGATGCCTCCGCAAGTGCGCCCTGTCGCTCCAAGTGCATAACAGTCGAGGCAATTCGATTGTCCTTGGGATCGAAAATAGTGACCTGATAACGGTCGTCGCTTTCGTGGTGAAGCACAAGCTTGTAGCCGTGATAGCTATGTGTGCTGGTCGTCATTATCTTTTTTACGGCAAGCGCTTTTCGAGCCACTTTTTTATCATTGAGTGAGCCAACAATTCTGCGTTCTCACGCGGCCCATTAATGACCTTCTGGGCCATTTCAACGCCCTCAGGATATATGGCCACAGACCATTGCTCTCGCTCGGCCCGAACGCGAATGGTATATCGTATGCCCCTGTGTTCCACCGCCTCAGTGTGGACTGAAATCAGAAGCGGAGCAATGACTGCACCAGGAGAGAAGGATTAGTGGTCTGGGCATGTGCGCGTTCGATTGTTACACACGCGCCAAAGAAGGTAACGCAGGCAGCCACAAATAATGCCGTCATCACCGTCCGCGCAATCTGTCTCGTATGCATTGAAGTCAAACTCCGGTATCAGAATTCGCTGCGCGGGTAGGGCTTTGTCTTTCCGGCGTATCCTTGTCAGGGGGAATTTCAGGCGGAGTTCGTTCTGGCTCCCGGACCGGAACAGAAGGCATAATTTCAGGTTCTGGGGGTTTGGGTTCGTTGTCCATGATATCCATTGCCTTCTAGCTCTCACGACAACCCTTCGATGGGACCAATGTTCCGCCCGCCTCGATCATTGCGGGGGTGACTTCGATTTCGCGCGTAGGATTTTCTTTCGCCATAACACCATGACCATCTTCGATAATTGTTTTAGGTGTTGCTTCGTGATCGGTGAAATAAAGCAGCGGGGGCGGGGTTCTGTTCAAAGCGACCACAAAGGCAGGAGGCGGCTATGAGACCTTTGCTGTTTGTGCTGGTAATTCTCGTTGGCTTGGGTTCGCTCGCCACCTACGCCGAGGCCCAAAACTATCCGTGGTGTGCTTATTACAGTGGTGGTCATGGCGGCGGCGGGACGAATTGCGGATTCACGACCTTTGAACAGTGCCTAGCCACGGTCAGTGGAATTGGCGGATTCTGCGACCGAAATACGCTGTACCAGCCACCACCCGGACTCCATCCGCAGCATCAGGCACGGCACAAGTCGCACACTCAATCCTGACTCCCTAGAAGCAATGCAAGCGCACTTCTAATCCGCACCGCGAACTTCGTGCAAAATTTCTCTTAGGTTACGGCTAGCGTGCTTTCACCGCTTTGGACGACGATCATAGCTCATCCAAGTTTGCTGGAACGTCGCCGAACGATTTCAAAATTGTGGCGTCATGGAAATTTCCCACGTTCGGATCACCACTCCGTTTAAAAGCGAGTGCGCCAGCATTGGTCGGGGCTCGGGACATCGACTCGGCCCGTCGGATCGCAGCCCCTTCGTTGGGCATCTCTTGCGCTTCACCAGGCGCCACGCCGTCTTCCGTCCTCAGAAACGGCAAGGCCACGTAGTAGGTGACGGTCATTGCTGCCTCCTATGCGGTTCCTCTTATGCAACGCTTTGCTTCGGTTGGTGTTCTCGAATGACCAGTATGCCATTACGCAGCGTGAAGCGCTGGCCGGGATAATTACTGATTGCAGCGTCGAGTGCTGCGTGGCCGACCGCAACGCTCGATGATGCCGCCATCACCCAGCGGACGTGCTGGTTATTGCGGTCCCACATCTCAACACGGAATGGCAGATTGGTGGGGATGTCATGGAGGTTCGGATTTGCCAATTCGCGCAACAATGCGTCGACGCGAAAATAGGCCTCTGACGAAGAACCCCACAGGTCTTTGCCTTCGGCGCGAAGCTGCTCCAGAAGGCCGAGCGTATAAAGCTGGCCATTATCGTTGGCATGTTTTCCCATAAGAACGAATAGAGAACATTTGTCGAGGCCAAGTCAAGACGCTGGAAAAAAGAAGCGGAAAATCAAGCGGACATCGCAGCAACGAAGGGGATGTAGCCGCTTTTTTCCACAAGCTTGACTCTAGCCTGTCCTCCTCCAGATTCGACCAGTCTCTTTGTCATTGTCGCGTAGGAGTATCCCGTGCCCCCAACTCGCCCGTATTGGAAGGGCTACCTCAAGCTCGCCCTCGTTTCCTGCCCAATCGCCTTGTACACCGCCGCCTCATCCAGTGAGCGGGTAGCCTTTCGACAAATCAATAAGAAGACCGGCAATCGACTGCGACAACAGCTCGTCGACGAAGTTACGCGCGAACCAGTCTAGAGCCAGGACAAAGGGCGTGGGTATGAATACGCCAAGAACGCCTACATCCAAGTCGAAGATGATGAGTTGGATGCGATTGCGGTAGAGAGCAATCACACAATCGAAATCGATAAGTTTGTACCGCGCGAGCAAATTGATGAGCGTTATCTCGATAGTCCGTACTACCTGCTCCCCGACGACCAGGTTGGTCAGGAAGCGTTCGCCGTAATTCGCGAGGCCATGCGCGGCAAAAAAATGGTCGCCCTGGGTCGCGTGGTATTGGCCAAACGCGAGCGCATCATCATGCTGCAGCCCTGGGGTAAGGGCCTCATGGGTTCGACACTTCGCTATGGATACGAAGTGCGCGATCAAAAAGAGTTTTTCGACGATCTACCGGACGTGAAGATCGCGCCGGACATGCTCAAGCTGGCACAGCATATTCTCGCGTCCAAAGAAGCTGACTTTGATCCGTCTGAATTCGTAGACCATTACGAAGATGCGGTCGTCGAAATGCTCAAGAAGAAGCAGTCGGGTATTACGGTACCGAAAGGACAGCCTGCGGCGCGGTCGCCCAACGTCGTAAACCTTATGGACGCTCTCAAGCGAAGCATCGCTGGCGGGAAGAAGTCGTCTCCCAAGAGTAAGAAGCGGATACAGGGGCAGGGCGAAATGTTGCTGCCGATTTCAGGAAAGAAGGGCAGCAAGGAGGCAACAAAACCAGTGCAGCGACCAAC
>CAVUPV010000011.1:0-49042 GCA_963743395.1 uncultured Alphaproteobacteria bacterium | reverse complement strand
TCGGTTGCAGGATAGGACGTCGTTTCCCCGACAAAAGCGAAGTCGCTTCTTCGGGCAAGGCTGTCGGCGGATGGCGCATGCAATTCACGCCGATGCCGACGATGACGCTCAACCCGTGGAACTTCTCCGCACGATCGAACCGCGCTTCACCTTCGATGAGGATACCGGCGCATTTCTCATCGGCGAGCAACAGGTCATTCGGCCATTTGAAGGTCAGCTTCGCTTCAAGCGCCGGCGCCTCGGCAATAATGGCGTCGCGCACCGCAAGCGCGGTGACAAAGGCAAGCTCCGGAGCCTGCTCAATCGGGGAAGGATCATGCAGCACGAGGCTCGCATAAAGGTTGCCTTGGGGTGAATTCCAGGTCCGGCCCATGCGGCCGCGCCCGCGCGTCTGCGACAACGCGGTGATCCATAGCGGCCCGCGCTCCCCCAGGCGATTGCGCGCCTCCTCGTTGGTCGAGCCGACCGCGTTGAGCTCGACCAGCCGCACGCCGGCGGCGACGGCCGCCGGATCGAGCTCCATCAGCTTCAGATCAAACGGCATCAGAACAGAGAATGCGCGGCCGCGCTCGCCATGCCGACCAGTGGTCCCGGATAGACGAAGAACAGCACATTAAACAAACCGCAAACCGCGAGCACGAAGCGAAGTTCGTAGGGCATGTCATAGAAATTCTCGGCCGGCTCATCGAAATACATCAGCTTGATAATCGCCAGATAATAATAAGCGCCGACCACGCTGGCGAGCACGCCGAGCACGGCGAGCACGTAAAGCCCGGCCTTGATGGCGGCAAGGAAGACGTAGAATTTGGCAAAGAAGCCGGCGAGCGGGGGGATGCCGGCCATCGAGAACAACAGCATCGCCATAAAGAACGCCGTGGCCGGATGGGTGCGTGCCAGCCCGGCAAGCTGATCGACCGATTCCACCATGCCGGTCGAGCGCCGCATCGAGAGGATCACGGCAAAAACGCCGAGCGTCATGGTGATGTAGATCGCCATATAGACGAGAACGCCCTGCACGCCTTCAGCGGTGCCGGCGGCGAGCCCGATCAGCGCAAAACCCATATGGCCGATCGACGAATAGGCCATCAGCCGCTTGATACTGCGTTGACCGATGGCCGCGAAGCTGCCCAGCACCATCGAAGCGATCGAGACGAAAACCACGATCTGTTGCCACTCCGAAGTGATGCCGGGAAAGGCCATGACCGCGGCGCGCACAAACATGGCGATGCCGGCGACCTTGGGCGCGGCGGCAAAGAAGGCCGTCACCGGCGTCGGCGCGCCTTGATAAACGTCCGGCGTCCACATGTGGAACGGGACCGCCGAAACCTTGAAACAGAAGCCGGCGAACAGAAAGACGATGCCAAAAATCAATCCGATGCCGCCATGGGAGGCGGCTTGCGCGATGCCGGCAAAACTGATGGTGCCGGTGAAACCATAAATCAGCGACGCGCCGTAGAGCAGCATGCCGGACGACAGCGCGCCAAGCACGAAATACTTGATGCCGGCTTCGGCCGAGCGCAGCGAGTCGCGGTGGCTCGCCGCCACGACGTAAAGTGGCAGGCTCATCAATTCGAGGCCGAGGTAGAGCGCGATGAGATCCGCCGCGGAGATCAGCATCAGCATGCCGAGCGTCGAGAGTAGGATCAGAACGGAATATTCGAACCGCTGCTGGCGCTCGCGTTTGGCGTAATCGAGCGACAGCAGGATCGCGGCCGCCGAACCGATCAGCGCCAGGACTTTCAAGAACCGCGCGAAATCATCGACGATGAAGCTGCCGCCGAAGGTGGTGAGCTTGCCCGCCGGCAGGGTGACGAGAATGACGCCCGCGACGACAAGCAGCACGATGGCGGCGATATCGACAACCCGGCTCGAGTCCTCGCCGCGAAAGACGCCCACCATCAACAGCGCCATGGCGCCGAGCCCGAGCACGAATTCCGGCAACAGCGGCAGGAGATTGGGAAGCTGCGAACCGTACATCGCTACCTCGCCAAAGCCGAGGTCTGCACGGCGGACAGCGCGTGCTGATAATTGTCGATCAATTGCGTTACCGAGGCTGCGGAAATATCCAGCACCGGCTTCGGATAGATGCCGAACACGATGGTCAGGATGAGAAGCGGCGCGAAGATCACGGCTTCGCGCCAGCCCAGGTCGCGGATATTGAACAGCGCCGGCTTCTCCAGCTTGCCGAAGACCACCTTACGATAAAGCCACAACGCATAAGCCGCCGACAGGATGGTGCCGATAGTTGCCAGGGTCGCCACCCAATTGTTGACCCGGAAAGTGCCGATCAGCGTCAAGAATTCGCCGACGAATCCCGACGTGCCGGGCAATCCGACATTGGCGAGCGTGAACACCATAAAGACGAAGGCATAGAGCGGCATGCGATTGACCAGTCCGCCATAGGCGGCGATCTCGCGCGTATGCATGCGGTCGTAGATGACGCCGACGCAAAGGAACAAGGCGGCGGACACGATGCCGTGGGAAATCATCTGGAAAATGCCGCCGGCGACGCCCTGCGCCGTCACCGCGAAAATTCCCATGGTAACGAAGCCCATGTGCGCCACCGACGAATAGGCGATGAGCTTTTTCACGTCCTCCTGCACCAGCGCGACCAGCGACGTGTAAATAATCGCCACCACCGACAGCGCGTAGATCAAAGGCGCGAGATGCTGCGAGGCTTCCGGGAACATCGGCAGCGAAAAGCGCAAAAAGCCGTAGCCGCCCAACTTTAGAAGTATCGCGGCGAGGATCACCGAGCCGGCGGTCGGAGCTTCGACATGCGCGTCCGGCAGCCAGGTGTGAACCGGCCACATCGGCATCTTCACCGCAAAGGAGGCTAGAAAGGCGAACCACGCCGCGGTCTGCAGGACGAGCGGAAACGGATGATGCAGCAGCGTCGGAATGTCGGTCGTCGCGGCGTCCCAGTACATCGCCATGATCGCGAGCAGCATCAGCACGGAGCCGAGCAGCGTGTAGAGGAAGAACTTGAAGCTTGCATAGACGCGGCGCGGGCCGCCCCAGACGCCAATGATCAGGAACATCGGAATGAGGGTGCCTTCGAAGAACAGATAGAACAAGACAAGGTCGAGCGCGCAGAACGTGCCGACCATCAGCGTTTCGAGGACAAGGAACGCGATCATGTATTCGCGCACGCGGTTCTGGATCGCAGTCCAGCTCGCCAGGATGCAGATCGGCATGAGTCCGGTGGTCAGAATCACAAACGGCAGCGAAATGCCGTCGACGCCCATCGAATAGTTGATCGCGCCGCCGAGCCAGGGGCGTTTTTCGACGAACTGGAAATCCGCCGTCGACGGATCGAACCGCCAGATCAGGATCAGCGAGATCGCAAAAGTGATGAGCGTCGTCCATAACGCCGCCCAACGCGTATTGCGCGCGCCGTCGGCGTCCTCGTTGAGGGTGGCGATGAACAGCGCGCCCACTAGCGGCAGGAAGGTGACGACGGAAAGGATGGGCCAGCTTGTCATCAGTGCGGCCCCGACAACATGAACCAGGTGAAGAAGCCGGCGACCCCGATCAGCATGGCGAAGGCGTAGTGATAGAGATAGCCGGTCTGCAGCCGCACGACGTTCCTGGTCACGTCAAGCACGCGCGCGGAAACCCCGTCGGGGCCGAAACCGTCGATCACAAAGCCGTCGCCGCCCTTCCACAACACGCGGCCGAGCCACAACAGCGGCCGCACAATCAGGAAGTCGTAAATCTCGTCGAAGTACCACTTGTTGAGCAGAAATTCGTAGAGCACGCGCTGGTCGCGCGCCAATCGCACCGGAATATCGGGCCGGCGGATATAGAACTGGAAGGCGACCAGAAATCCAATAATCATCATCGCCGTCGGCGCCAGCGCGATTTCGAGCGGCAGGTGCTCCATGCTTTCAAGCACGGTATTGCCCGGCGCGTATTTCAGCGACTCGCGGAAGAACCCCAGCGCGCCTTCGCCGGTAAACAGGCCAAGCAGCGGCCAGCCGGCGGCGATCGATCCGAACGCCAGGATTGCCAGCGGAACGAGCATGAACTTCGAGGTCTCATGCGCCGCCTCATAATGGTGGCGGTCATGCGGTTCGCCGTGAAAGGTTTTGAAGATGAGCCGCCACGAATAGAACGAGGTGAGCGCGGCGGCGCCCACCGTCATGATGAAGCCGTAGCTCGACATGGCGCCCTTGGCCACGTCGTCGGCCTCGATGATCGCATCCTTGGAGAAATAGCCGGCAGTGAAGGGAAATCCGGTCAGCGCCAAAGTGCCGATGATCATCATGGCGTAGGTGAAGGGAATTTTTCGCCACAGTCCGCCCATATGGCGGATATCCTGCTCGTGATGCATCGCCAGGATCACCGAGCCCGAACCGAGGAACAATAGGGCCTTGAAAAAGGCATGGGTGAACAGATGGAACATGCCGATCGAATAGGCGCCTGAGCCCATGGCGACGAACATGTAGCCGAGCTGCGAGCAGGTCGAATAAGCGACGATGCGTTTGATGTCGTTCTGAACGAGCCCGATCGTGGCGGCGAACATCGCCGTGGTCGCGCCGATAAAGACGACAAACGATTTCGCGTCGGGCGCCAGTTCGAACAGCGGCGACAGCCGCGCCACCATGAAGACGCCCGCGGTCACCATGGTTGCGGCATGGATCAACGCCGAGACGGGCGTCGGTCCTTCCATGGCGTCGGGCAGCCAGGTGTGCAGCAAGAACTGCGCGGACTTTCCCATCGCGCCCATGAAGAGCAGTAGACATACCGCGGTGAGCGCATCGACATCCCAGCTCAGAAAATGAAACGTCTTGCCGACCAGGCTCGGCGCCTGAGCGAACACCGTGTCGAAATCGATCGCGCCAGTGAGATAGAAGACGGCGAAGATTCCAAGCGAGAAGCCAAAGTCGCCGACGCGGTTGACGAGGAAAGCCTTGATCGCGGCCGCATTGGCTTCCGGTTTGTAGTACCAGAAGCCGATCAAGAGATAGCTCGCCAGTCCCACGCCTTCCCAGCCGAAGAAGAGCTGCACCAGATTGTCGGCCGTCACCAGCATGAGCATGGCGAAGGTGAAGAACGACAAATAGGCGAAGAAACGCGGCTTGTACGGATCCTCGTCCATATAGCCGATGGAGTAGATGTGAACGAGCGAGGAAATGGTCGTCACCACGACGAGCATCACGGCGGTCAGCGGATCAATGCGCAACGCCCATTCCGAATGCAGGTCGCCCGAGGTGATGAACGAGAAAATCGTGATACGTGCGTCCTCCCCCTCGAACCCAACCTCGTAAAACGCGACCCAGGACAACACGCAGGCGATGACAAGGAACGTCGAGGTGATGAGCTCGGCCGGAAGCGAACCGGCGGCCGATGACTCGGCCGGCGGCTGTCCCTCGTGTGACTCCTGGGCGACTGCGTGCGCCGCATACGGCGATGGGGCGGCGTGAACATGTTCGGGAACCGGCGGCGCGGCGTGATCGTCGTGCGGCGGCGGCGGATTCTCGCCCGGATAGCGGTTGCGCGCGCCGACAAGCGCGACCACGCCAGCGATAATGGCGCCGAGCAGCGGCAAGACGACGATGGCTTCGTACATTTGCCGCTTAGCCCTTCATCAGATTGATGTCTTCAACCGCGATCGAGCCGCGATTGCGGAAATAGGCGACCAGGATAGCAAGCCCGATCGCGGCTTCCGCCGCCGCGACCGTGAGCACGATCAGCGCATAGACCTGGCCGACGATGTCGCCCAAGAAGCTCGAGAACGACACCAGGTTGATGTTGACGGCGAGCAGGATCAGCTCGATCGACATCAGGATGACGATCACGTTCTTGCGGTTGAGAAAGATTCCCAACACGCCGACGGTGAACAGGATCGCCGCGACGGACAGATAATGGCCAAGCCCGATCGTCACGATAGCCCCCGCGTCATGAAAGCCCCTGCCCGGATTTGACCTTGACGATTTCGATTGCGCTCGCCCTGCCGCGCGTCACCTGCGCGGTGATGTTCTGCCGCCGCACATTGGGCTTATGCTTCAGGGTGAGCACGATGGCGCCGATCATGGCGACCAAAAGGATGACGCCCGCAGCCTGGAAGAAATAGACGTAGCGCGTATAGAGCACGAGGCCGAGCGCCTGTGTGTTGTTGATTTCGCCCGGCGGTGGGATCGGCGAGGTGATCGCCTTGGCCACGTCGGGTCCGATCGCCCAGGCGCCGACCACGATCAACAGCTCGGCCAGCAGCACCGCGCCGACCAGCGCGCCAACCGGCAGGTAATTGAGAAAGCCCTGACGCAGTTCGGCAAAATCGACGTCGAGCATCATCACCACGAACAGAAACAGCACGGCCACCGCGCCGACATAGACGACGATCAGGATCATCGCCAGAAATTCAGCGCCAAGGAGTACGAACAGTCCCGCGGCGTTGACGAAGGCGAGAATGAGAAAGAGCACGGAGTGAACCGGATTCTTCGATGAAATGACCATCACCGCCGACGCCACGGTTATTCCGGCAAACAGATAGAAAAAGATCGCCTGGATCATCATGATTGGCCGGTCTCAACGGTAGGGCGCATCGAGTTCGAGATTCTTTGCGATCTCGCGCTCCCAGCGATCGCCGTTCGCCAGGAGCCGTTCCTTGTCGTAGTAAAGCTCCTCGCGCGTCTCCGTGGCGAATTCGAAATTCGGTCCTTCGACGATGGCATCGACCGGGCAGGCTTCCTGGCACAGCCCGCAATAGATGCATTTGACCATGTCGATGTCGTAGCGCGTGGTGCGCCGCGTGCCGTCGTTGCGACGCGGCCCGGCTTCGATGGTGATCGCCTGCGCCGGGCAGATCGCCTCGCATAATTTGCAGGCAATGCAACGCTCTTCGCCGTTCGGATAGCGGCGCAGCGCATGTTCGCCGCGAAAGCGCGGCGACAACATGCCTTTCTCGAACGGATAATTGAGCGTCGCCTTCGGCTTGAAGAAATAACGCATCGACAGGACGAAGGCCTGCGCAAATTCTTTCAGGAAAATCGAACGGGCGGCTTGATCCAGCCTCATCTCAAACCTCTCATCCCGCCCATTTGCCGCCCAAGGCGTTGCCGATCCAATAGCCGATGACGGCGAGGACCGCGATGTCGGCCCCCAGGATCAGCCGCCGCACCACTGAAAGCTTCTCTTCGAACGCGGCGTGCTGTTCGATCGTTTGCGGACCCCGGCCCGCGCGCAGTTGCCGCTCCACGACGCGGATGCCCGGAACATAGAGGACGACCGCAATAATCGTTCCGGCAAGACCGCCGAGCCAGGCCGGCAGCGAGAATTCCATGCCGTCCTCCGCTCATTTCGGGGCCCACCCGGCGAATTGCAGGACGCCGGCAACAATCGCAACCATGGCGAGCGAGATCGGCAAGAATACCTTCCAGCCGAGCCGCATCAACTGATCGTAGCGATAGCGCGGCACGAACGCCTTCACCATGGCGAACATGAAGAAGACAAAGAACGCTTTAAGCACGAACCAGATCACGCCGGGCACCCAAGTGAACGGCGCCACCGGGAACGGCGGCAGCCAGCCGCCGAGGAACAGGATCGTAGCCATGGCGCACATAGTGGTGACCGCCACGTATTCCCCAAGCATGAACATCATGTAGGGTGTCGAGCCGTACTCGACCATGAAGCCGGCGACGAGTTCCAATTCCGCCTCGACTAGATCGAAGGGCGGCCGGTTGGTCTCCGCCAGCGCGGAAATGAAGAAGATCACCAGCATCGGGAACAGCGGCAGCCAATACCAGCCGAACATGCCCCATTTGCCGTTCTGCGCCTCGACAATGGCGGTGAGATTGAGCGAGCCGACGCAAAGCAGCACGGTGATGATGACGAAGCCGATCGAGACTTCGTACGACACCATTTGCGCGGCGGAGCGCAGCGCGGCGAGAAACGGATATTTTGAATTCGACGCCCAGCCGGCCATGATCACGCCATAGACGCCGAGCGACGAGATGGCGAAGATATAAAGGATGCCGACGTTGATGTTGGAAATCACCCAGCCCGCATTGACCGGAATCACCGCCCACGCCGCTAGTGCCAATACGCAAGTAACAAGCGGAGCGAGTAGAAACACGCCTTTATTGGCGCCCGCCGGGATGACCGGCTCCTTGAGAACGAATTTGAGCAGATCGGCGAAGGACTGAAACAGTCCCCACGGCCCGACCACGTTCGGGCCGCGCCGGATCTGCACCGCCGCCCAGATTTTGCGGTCGGCCAACAGCACATAGGCGACCGCGATGAGCAGGATGATCAGGAGCATGAGGCTCTCCGCCACCATAATCACCAGGGGCCAGATGTAGTCGGACCAGAACGCGGTCATCGTGTCCCCTACTCCGCTGCCGTCATAGCGGCGCGGCCTTGCGCCAGCGCCGAACATTCCGCCATCACCGCCGAGCTGCGCGCAATCGGGTTGGTGAAGTAATAGTCGTCGATGATCGAGCCAAACGCCGCCTTGTCCGCGGCGCCGCCAAGGCCTGCGAGTTTTTGCAGGCCGGCCGGATCGGCCGGCGTGATTTGTCCAATGCGCATCATGTGCGGCTGTGCCTTGAACAAAGCCTGGCGCAAAGCAGCAAGGGAGTCATATGGCAGCCGGTTCTTGAGCACATCGGACAGCGCGCGCAGGATTGCCCAATCTTCGCGCGCGTCGCCCGGCGGAAACGAGGCGCGCGCCGCCATCTGCACGCGCCCCTCGGTGTTGACATAGATCGCGGATTTTTCTGGATACGCGGCGCCGGGCAGCACCACATCGGCACGCGTCGCGCCGCGGTCGCCGTGGGTGCCGATATAGATAACGAACGCGCCCGGCGCGATATCGATCTCATCGACGCCAAGCAGGAAGAGAAGGTCGAGCGTGCCGTACGCCGCCATCTGCCGCGCGGTCGGACCGCCCTGCGCCGGCACAAAGCCGAGATCGAGCGCGCCGACGCGCGCCGCCGCATTGTGGAGGACGCAATAGCCGTTCCAGCCGTCCTTGACCGCGCCGAGGTCGAGCGCGGCCTTGGCGGCGAGCGAAGCCACCGCCGCGCCGTCGCCCCGCGTGAGGGCGCCGGCGCCGACGAGCACCATCGGGCGCTCGGCCTGGCGCAATGTGTCGGCGAAGGAATGCCGCGTGATGGCGGCAAGCGTTTCCGGCCCGGCGCCGAGATAATCGTAGGTATAGGTCAGGTCCGCTTTCCGCCCGATCACGCCGATCGGGAACGGTCCGGCGCGCCAGCGTTTGCGGATGCGCGCATTGAGGATCGCCGCCTCGCGGCGCGGATTTGAGCCGACGATCAGCAGCGCATCGGCGGCATCGATCCCGGCGACGGACGCGTTGAACAGATAGCTGGCGCGGCCCCAGGCGGGATCGAACGCCGCGCCGTCCTGCCGGCAATCGAGATTGGTGACGTTGAGCCGCGTCATCAAATCCTTCAGCGCAAAAATTTCCTCGACGCCGGCCAGATCGCCGACCAGCGCGCCCATGCGCTTGGGATTGGCCTTCGCCACTTTCGCGGCGATCGTAGTGAAGGCTTCCGTCCATGTTGCCGGACGAAGTTTGCCGTTCTCGCGCACATAAGGCTGATCGAGGCGCTGCGTGCGCAAACCGTCGACGACGTGGCGGGTCTTGTCGGAAATCCACTCCTCGTTGAGGTCGTCGTTCTCGCGCGGCAGGATGCGCATGACTTCGCTGCCACGGGTATCGACGCGGATGGCGGAGCCGACCGCGTCCATGACGTCGATCGATTCGGTCTTGTTAAGCTCCCACGGCCGCGCAGCAAACGCGTAAGGCTTTGAGGTCAGCGCGCCGACCGGGCAGATATCGACGACATTGCCCTGCAATTCGGAATGCATCGCTTCTTCGAGATAAGTGGTGATCTCCATGTCCTCGCCGCGGCCGATGGCGCCGAGCTCCGGCACGCCGGCGACCTCGGTGGCGAAGCGGACGCAACGCGTGCATTGGATGCAGCGGTTCATCGAAGTCTTGACCAGCGCGCCGAGATATTTGTCTTCGACAGCGCGCTTGTTCTCGCGGTAGCGGCTGCCGTCCATGCCATAGGCCATGGACTGGTCCTGCAGATCGCATTCGCCGCCTTGGTCGCAGATCGGGCAGTCGAGCGGATGATTGATCAGCAAAAATTCCATCACGCCTTCGCGCGCCTTGCGCACCATCGGCGAGCGGGTTGAGAGCACTTTAGGCGAACCGTCCTTGTTCGGCGCCAAATCCTTGACCCCCATGGCGCAGGACGCTTGCGGCTTCGGTATGCCGACGACCTCGATGAGGCACATCCGGCAATTGCCGGCGATCGACAGCCGCTCGTGGAAGCAGAAGCGTGGAATTTCCGCGCCCGCCGCCTCGCACGCCTGCAACAGCGTGTATTCCGGCGGAACGTCGATCTCTTTGCCGTCGACGATGAGCTTGGTCATGGTGCTGTCACGCAGCTTGTCCGTCAGGGGTGCAACGCGCCGTCTTCCATAATTGCGCAGCCGGAACGCTTTCCCAGCCGAAGGCATTGTCGCCCGAACCATGTGCCGCGAGATATTCGAGCCGCTCTTTCGCTTCATCGAGCGTCGGCAGATGGCCGGCGGGAATCCACCACATGACAAGATGCGGTCCGTCCATTTTGTCGAACCACTCTTCGCGGCGGCCGTAGAAGCGCCTGTGCACTGTCTGATAGACGTAGCGTTCGAGCGCTTCGACGCTCTCCCACACCGACAAATTGACCGCCATCTGCGGATCGGGAAACGGCCGAAAGCTGGTGGCGTTGCCGCTGTCATCCTTCAGCCGCCAGACAAAGCCTTCGCTGCGCTCCGCAAGACCGTTCACAAGGTCGAGTACGTTCATGAATCCAGCCATGCGCGGATCGTCGGTCGGATAACGGAACCGGCCGATATTAAGCTGGGCGAGATGTCGCGTTGGGCTCATCGCTCTCACTCCGCCGCCACCGAAACCGGCTCGGGATGCGGATTGGCGGTATATTCGTCGATGCGCTTTTCGATTTCCGGGCGGAAATGGCGCAGCAGTCCCTGCACCGGCCACGCCGCGCCGTCGCCGAAGGCGCAAATGGTGTGACCTTCGATCTGGGTGGTGACTTCCCACAGCATGTCGATCTCGCGTTTCTGCGCGCGGCCTTCCGCCATGCGGGTGAGCACGCGCCACATCCAGCCCATGCCCTCGCGGCACGGCGTGCACTGGCCGCAGCTCTCGTGCTTGTAGAAATATGAAATGCGCGCCATCGCTTTGACGATGTCGGTCGACTTGTCCATGACGATCACCGCCGCAGTGCCGAGCGACGTCTTCTTGTCGCGGCAGCCGTCGAAATCCATCAGTAGCGTGTCGGCCTGATCGGCGCCCGCGGGCACCAGCGGCATCGACGAACCGCCGGGGATCACCGCAAGCAGATTATCCCACCCTCCGCGCACGCCGCCGGCCTGCTTCTCGATGAGCTCGCGGAGCGGAATCCCCATCTCTTCCTCGACCGTGCATGGCCGCTCGACGTGACCGGAAATGCAATAGAGTTTCGTGCCGGTATTGTTCGGCCGGCCGATGCCGGCGAACCAGGCCGCGCCGCGCCGCATGATGTCGGGCACCTGCGCGATCGTCTCGACATTATTGACCGTGGTCGGGCAGCCGTAGAGACCCATATTGGCGGGGAATGGCGGCTTGAGCCGCGGCTGGCCTTTCTTGCCTTCAAGGCTTTCGAGCAGCGCCGTTTCCTCGCCGCAAATGTAGGCGCCGGCGCCGTGGTGCACGACGATGTCGAAATCGAAGCCGTGAATATTGTTCTTGCCGATGAGTTTTGCGTCATAGGCCTGCTGAACGGCGGCTTCCAGGTTCTCGCGTTCGCGGATGAATTCGCCGCGGATGTAGATGTAGCAAGTGCTCGCGCCCATGGCGCAGCCGGCGATCAGGCTGCCCTCGACGAGAAGATGCGGGTCGTAGCGCATGATCTCGCGGTCCTTGCAGGTGCCGGGCTCCGACTCGTCGGCATTGATCACGAGATAATGCGGGCGGTCGACTTGCTTGGGCATGAACGACCATTTCAACCCGGTCGCGAATCCGGCCCCGCCGCGGCCACGCTGCCCCGACGCTTTCACTTCGTTGATGATGGCGTCGCGCCCTTTTTCCAAAATCGCCTTGCTGCCGTCCCAGGCGCCGCGGGCACGCGCACCGTCGAGGCCCCAATCGTGCTGACCGTAGAGATTTGTAAAAATGCGGTCCTTATCGGCAAGCATCAGTTGCGCCTCGGATCGGTTGCGTCCGCAATCGGTGGTTTCGGCATCGGCGCTTCTCGCATATTGGCGGCTTCGCCAGGCTTCTTGGCCTTGTCGTCGGGCCGGTCGGTCGGCCCGAATGATTTTTCTCTCGCCGCGAACAGCGACGGATCGATCAGCGTGGTCGGGCCGCCGACCGGCGCCGAATTGATCCGGTCGATCTGGGGGCCGGGTTTTGGGGTGCGGCCGTTGGAAAAGTCGTTGATGATGCGGGTGAACGTTTCGGGCGTAAGATCCTCGTAATAATCCGCATTGATCTGAACCATCGGCGCATTGACGCAGGCGCCCAGGCACTCGACCTCCATCCAGGAGAATGTGCCGTCGGCGGTCACTTCGGTTTCCTCGCCGATCATGCGATGGCAAACTTTTTTCAGCTCTTCCGAGCCGCGCAGCATGCACGGCGTCGTGCCGCAAAGCTGGACATGGAAGCGGCCGACCGGCGCCAGATTGAACATGGTGTAAAATGTCGCCACTTCGAGCACGCGAATTTTGGCCATGCCGAGGAGTTCGGCGGTCGCCTCGATTGCTTTCTGCGGCAGCCAGCCGCCGGCCTGTTGCTGGGCGCGCCATAGAATGGGAATCACTGCCGATTGCTGGCGGCCCGGCGGGTATTTGGCGATCCGAGCCTTCGCCCAGGACAAATTGTCGGGCGTGAAGGCGAAGCTCGGCGGTTGTTTCTCGGCAAGGCGGCGCACGCTCATCGGTCCACCTCGCCGAAGACGATGTCGATCGAGCCGAGGATCGCGGAAATGTCGGCCAGCATGTGGCCGCGGCACATGAAATCCATGGCCTGCAAATGCGCGAAACCCGGCGCACGGATTTTGCACTTATACGGTTTGTTGCTGCCGTCGGCGACCAGATAGACGCCGAATTCGCCCTTGGGCGCCTCGACCGCGGCATAGACCTCGCCGGCCGGCACCTTGAAGCCTTCGGTGTAGAGCTTGAAATGATGAATCAGCGATTCCATCGACTGCTTCATTTGCTCGCGCCGCGGCGGCACGATCTTGTGGTCGTCGACCGTGACGCGGCCCTGGCCGTCCGCCGCGTGCAATTTCTCGATGCACTGTTTCATGATCCGAACCGATTGGCGCATCTCTTCCATGCGGATGCAGTAGCGGTCGTAATTATCGCCGTTCTTGCCGATCGGAATGTCGAAATCGAGCTCGGCATAGCACTCGTAGGGCTGCGACTTGCGCAAATCCCATACCGCGCCGGAGCCGCGCACCATCACGCCGGAAAAGCCGCGCACCCAGGCGTCTTCGAGCTTGACCACGCCGACATCGACATTGCGCTGCTTGAAGATTCGATTTTCGGTGAGCAGTTCCTCGAGATCGTCGCAGACTTTGAGGAACGGATCGCAGAAGCCGGCGATGTCGTCGATCAGTTTCGGCGGCAAATCCTGATGCACGCCGCCAACCCGGAAATACGCCGCGTGCATGCGCGATCCGGAGGCCCGCTCGTAAAAGCCCATCAGCTTTTCGCGTTCCTCAAAGCCCCACAGCGGCGGCGTGAGCGCGCCGATATCCAGCGCCTGCGTCGTGACATTGAGCAGGTGCGACAACAGCCGGCCGATCTCGCAATAGAGCACGCGGATGATTTGGGCGCGCCGCGGCACTTCGAGGCCGAGCAGTTTCTCCGCCGCGAGGCAGAACGCGTGTTCCTGATTGATCGGCGCCACATAATCGAGCCGGTCGAAATACGGAATCGCCTGCAAATAGGTTTTGTGCTCGATCAGCTTCTCGGTGCCGCGGTGCAAAAGGCCGATATGCGGATCGACGCGTTCGACAATCTCGCCGTCGAGCTCAAGCACGAGGCGCAGCACGCCATGCGCCGCCGGGTGTTGCGGCCCGAAATTGATCGTGAAGTTGCGCGGTGCGGCGGCTTCAGCCATCACGCCAGCTCCTTCACTTTCGCCATCTTCGCCGCGAGCCGCGCATTAAACTTGTCCCACATGACGACGAAGCGCTCGTGGCGGCCTTCGCCGATGAGGTCGATGCCGTCATGCGCCTTGACGTGGAAGGCGACGCGCTGGCCGGTCACTTCGGTGCATTCGGCATCGACGGTGACCGTCATCCCGGCCGGCGTCGCCGCCAGATGACTGACATCGACATGTACGCCAAGGCTGCCCTCACCCGGATCGAGATGCGGCGCCATCAGTTGCGTACAGGTCCATTCCATCAGCACGATCATGAAGCCAGTCGCGAAGACTTTTGGCATCGCCGCGATTTCCGGGGAATTCCGGAAAGGTGTGAGGAACCGTTTTGTTCTCCGGCACCCGATAGCTGAAGCGGTGGGTGAGGCCCGGCTTGAGCGTGGCTTTCATGTCACGACCACCCTACGACCCTTTGCCGCTCGATTTCTCGTCGCCCGGCAGCACGTAATCGGTGCCCTCCCACGGCGAGAGGAAATCGAAATTGCGGAATTCCTGGGTCAACCGCACCGGCTCGTACACCACGCGCTTGAGCCCGTCGTCGTAGCGCACCTCGACGAAGCCGGTGAGCGGAAAATCCTTGCGCAGCGGATGACCCTCAAAGCCGTAATCGGTTAGGATGCGGCGCATGTCCGGATGGCCGGTGAAGACGATGCCGTAGAGATCGTAGGTCTCGCGCTCGAACCAGTCGGCGCCGGCGAACACTTCGATGATCGAAGACACCGGCGTCGTTTC
This sequence comes from uncultured Alphaproteobacteria bacterium, assembly GCA_963743395.1. Classification (GTDB taxonomy): domain Bacteria; phylum Pseudomonadota; class Alphaproteobacteria; order Rhizobiales; family Xanthobacteraceae; genus BOG-931. Next base: position 34,119 of record CAVUPV010000011.1, on the reverse strand, counting down.
GTCGGTTTCGGCTTTGACGCGCACACGCAAATTGTGCTTCGGCGACAGCAGATGATAGACGACGTCGAAGCGCCGCTCGCGGCTCGGCCAGTCGACGGCGGTGATATCGATCAAGTTCCAGAACTGGCAGCGCGGATCGTCGCGCAAAAACCGCATCACCGGGACGATCTCGCTCGCCTGCACGGTGACGTTGAGCTCATGATGGGCGATCGCGTAGCCCGTCACTGACGAGGGCAGCGCACCAGCGATCGCTTTGCCGAGCGTGTCGAGCGTCTCATCCATTTTCAGCGTTCGATAGCTAGCGTTCAATGGTGGCGGTACGGCGGATCTTCTTCTGGAGCAACAACACGCCGTACAGCAGTGCTTCGGCGGTGGGCGGACAGCCCGGCACATAGATGTCGACCGGCACGATGCGATCGCAGCCGCGCACCACCGAATAGGAATAATGGTAATAGCCGCCGCCGTTGGCGCAGGAGCCCATCGAGATGACGTAACGCGGCTCCGGCATCTGGTCATAGACCTTGCGCAAAGCCGGAGCCATCTTGTTGGTCAGCGTGCCGGCAACGATCATCACGTCGGACTGCCGCGGCGAAGCGCGCGGCGCGAAGCCGAACCGCTCGGCGTCGTAGCGCGGCATCGACATCTGCATCATCTCGACCGCGCAACAGGCGAGCCCGAAGGTCATCCACATCAGCGAGCCGGTGCGCGCCCAGGCGATCAAATCCTGGGTCGCCGCGACCAGATAGCCCTTGTCGGCCAGTTCGCTGTTGAGGTCGGAAAAAAACGCATCGTTCGCGCCGGCCGGCTTGCCGGTGCGCGGGTCAAGAATTTGCCGGCGCGGCGTAGCGACCGCAGGCTCGCTCAATCCCATTCGAGCGCTCCCTTCTTCCACTCGTAGATAAACCCGACCGTCAGTACCGCAAGGAACAGCATCATCGACCAGAAGCCGAACACGCCGAGTTGACCGAACGCCGCCGCCCACGGGAATAGAAAGCTCACTTCGAGGTCGAAAATGATGAACAGGATGGCGACCAGATAGAACCGCACGTCGAATTTCATCCGCGCGTCGTCAAATGCGTTGAAGCCGCATTCGTAGGCGGACAGCTTTTCGGGATCCGGCTGCTTGTAGGCGACGATGAAGGCCACGACCAGAAGCGCGAGCCCGATCACGCCCGCGACACCGACAAAGACAATGAGCGGCAGATAAGCCAGCAGCAATTGAGTCACTGGTTAACTCATCGAAAGCCTTTCTGACCGGCATCGCCGAACCAGTTCCGCATCCGGAACCAAGTCGAGCGCGGCGCGGTTGCGCGCCACAGACCAGCGCCGATTCGCCCGGAAATCCAGCGAATTGGCGCTGAAAGTAGAACGTTTCGACCCTTAGCGCAGTGCACAAAAAGGTGCAAGGCAGGTACCCGACAGGCCTGTGCGTGGCCGCTGCGCGGCGCGCGCGTTGACGCCATCGCCATCGCCGGTGTTACGATCCGGCGGCAATTGGCAAAACCGGTGGCCGCTCACCGATTGGGGTGCCGACAATGGATGACATAACCAAGACTTCGCCCGCGACAATCAAGGGCGAGGAGCACTGGACCAGCAAGGACGGCGGCGTAAAGCTGTTCCTGTTCGAGAAATGCGCCGGCGATCCGAAGGCGAGCGTCGGCACGATCCTGTTCGTCCACGGCTCGTCGATGGCGGCACAGCCTACATTCGACCTTCACGTCGAGGGCCGGCCGGACTCCTCGGTGATGGACTGGTTCGCGCGCCGCGGCTTCGACTGCTGGTGCGTCGACATGGAAGGCTACGGGCGCTCCACCAAAACTCGCGACAACAACGCGCCGATCGCGCAAGGCGCCGACGATTGCTTCGCCGCCGCAACTTACATCCACAAGCTGCGCGGTAAGCGGCCCCTTCTCGTCTATGGCATCTCCTCGGGCGCGCTGCGCGCGGCGTTATTCGCCGAGCGCCATCCCGACATGGTGGCGCGGCTCGCGCTCGATGCCATGGTCTGGACTGGCGAGGGTTCGCCGACGCTTGCCGAGCGCAAGAAAAAGCTGCCCGAATTCAAAGCCAAGAACCGCCGGCCAATCGACAAGGCCTTCATCCATTCGATTTTCGACCGCGACCATCCGGGCACCGCCGAAGAGAAGGTCATCGACGCGTTCGCCGATGCGGTCACCGCGCTCGACGATTCGGTGCCGACCGGCACCTATGTCGATATGTGCTCGAGGCTTCCGGTGGTCGACCCGGGGAAGATCACGGTGCCCACTTTGATCATGCGCGGCCAATGGGACGGCATTGCAGGCTTCGAGGACCTGGCGGCGTTCTTCGCGCGGCTGGCCAATCCCGACAAGCATTTTGCCGTGATGCCCGGCATCTCCCACGCCAGCTTCCAGCAGAAGAATTTCGCGCTGGTCTACCACATCCTGTGGAGCTTTTTCGTCCAGCCAGCGCCGGTCTATCGCGGCTAAAACCGCGCTAAGTCATTGAAATGGCGGGAGCGACGGGACTCGAACCCGCGACCTTCGGCGTGACAGGCCGACGCTCTAACCAACTGAGCTACGCCCCCGCGGGCGCGGTCGGCAGTTAAGGCCCGCCCGATGCCAAGTCAAGGATTTGGCCCAAAATTGGGCTTTTCGGGGCGCCTTATGCTCGCCACAGAACCAACCCAGACAGGGTCGCAATGCCGAAAACATCGGTGGAATCGGCAAAACAAGCGTGGTCAGCGATAGCCGAATCGTTTAACTGCTTCGCCGTGAGCGGCGCATTTCCCACGCTACCGCTTCATTGAGGAGGGACTAATGTCGACAGGTAAAACAACGGCGACTACCGTAACGTTGAAGCATCTCGCCGCGAGCCTCGCGGAGGATAACGAGCTTTCGAAAAAGCAGGCGGAAGCCATCCTTGGTGGGTTTGTCGGCAACATCGTCAAACACCTGAAAAAGGGCGAGCGCATCCGCATCGGCGGCCTCGGCATCCTGCAGGTCAGAAAGCGCGCCGCGCGCATGGGACGTAATCCCGCGACTGGCGAGCCCATCCAGATCAAGGCCAGCAAGAAAGTCGCCTTCCGCGCCTCGAAGGAACTCAAGGAAGCGGTCTAACCGCCTCCGTGTCCTGACCCCAACGCGGGTCGTTGCGCCACTCACCGCCCGCTCGCCATCGCAATTGCAGAATTGCGTGGCGGCGGGCGAATTTATTTATTGATCGGATGCGCGGTGGCTTGGCACCCGCAGCGAGACGGCGGCGTCCACCGCGGCGCTGGCCGCGGTTGCCGTCCGGCGAACTGGGTCTACTGGCCGTGACTAGCTAGGACCTCTTGGCAGGCATGGCTGATCTTGGTGCGATTGGTTTGCAGGCAGCCAAGAATCCCGAGGACATCGTTCGGATTGATCTGAAGCTGCACCTGGCAATACTTGGTCACATCCGGATGGCAGGCGGCGCGCTCCTGCGGATTGCCTTGGCCCAAGGGCGAAGCCACCGGTGGCGGCTGCGCGGGCATTTGCTGGGCATGAGCGATCGCGGCGGCTGCAAGCGTGAAGGCCATCGTCAAAGCCGGTTTCCGGAACATAGTCCTCCTCTCCGGGCATTCGGCCCGCCCATGATTTTCAATTGTTATCCCATATTTTGTTGCCCGCACCCACACATTAAATTTTCGCCGTCGGATTGATGGCACAATGCCGGGGTTCCGCCGCCGCCCTTGCGCGTAGGCGGCCGCCGGCGATACATCACGCCGCGCGGGCGGTTAGCTCAGTTGGTAGAGCGTCTGCTTTACACGCAGAATGTCGGCGGTTCGAGTCCGTCACCGCCCACCAGCCTTCCCCTATGGCGCTGCCTTCCGCCGACGGCCTCGCCGCGACGCTGGGGAGGCGGAAGCCGCGCTTAGCGCCGACTTGGACGAGCTGGATGATGAAGACGTCCCGCTCGCCGGCCGCCTAACAGGCGAGATTGCGGGCGGACGGAACACAGTCAGCCGCTCGCCTCAAAGCGGCCTTTGAGTCCAACACCCGTCCTGCCGACGGGAGCCCCAATTACCACTACAGCTTCTCAAACATAGCAATTCCAGCCCAGACAGCGATTCTAGAGAATTCATTCTCTGAAATGAGATAATTCCTATTATTTCATTACCTTTATCATGCAAAATTCACCTAGCTGCACTGCAACAAAAATATTTTGCGACGCACCATCAATCCCTATATCTGGCGGGTGATTCCGGTTTTAGCCGGAGAAAGGACAACACCTATGATGTCATCAATCAGCCGTTTCTTCCACGCCTGGAAGCGATATGGGGTCGCCGTGGACGAGCTTGCGCATTTGAGCGACCGCGAACTGGCGGACATCGGCATTACCCGTTCCGATATTCCGCGCATCGCCTGGGAGCAGGCACGCCACTAATCGTTTAGGCCGGCCTGTGAGCCAGCCAGCCCATCGCATTTTTTGACAGTCTGGCGCCCGGCTTCGGCCGGGCGCCGTCGTTTTCGGCAAGGGATGGCAAAGGGGACCTGATCAGCGCTTAGGGTGAAAGTGTCTCCATGCCTTTGGCCTTGATGACCGCCCGGGCTTCCGGACCCGACAGGAATTTCACCAGCGCGCTTGCCGCCGCGGCGTCCCGGGCCGCTGTTCCCACGCCGGCGGCGTAAACCGTAAAATTCTGGATGTCGGCCGGCAGCGGACCGACCAGCGTCGTTCCGGCGACCGGCAGGATTTCACTGATCTGGTGGATGCCGATCTCGGCCTCGCCGTCGGCGATGTGATCGGCGACGGCGCCGCCGTGTACCAGAACCGCCTTGGCGTTGATCTCGTCGGCGATGCCGAGCTGCCGCAGCAAACGCTCGACATAGATTCCGCTCGAACCGCCCGCCTTGGGATCGATGAAGGCGACCGATTTCGCCGCCAGCAGCGTTTTGCGAAATGCGTCGTCGGTCGAAATATCCGGCAGCGGCGAGCCTGATTTGACGACCACGCCGACGCCTGTCTTGGCGAGATCGGTACGGCTGCCCGGCACGACCTTGCCCTCCGTGGCCAGAGTATCGATCGCCTCGGGCGTCAAAATCGCGACATCGAATTCTTCTTGGCCACCACGGATCGACGCCAGGTGCAGGCCGACGGTCAGATAGGTGATGGCGACTTTGTTGCCGCTGTCCTTCTCGAACTGCGCGGCGAGCGGTGTGAGCACCTGCTTAAAGGCGCCGCCACTGACGACTCTGATCTCGTTGGCCTTAGCCAGCTGCGACATGGCGGGGGTGGAGGTGATGGCAGTTGTGATGGCCAGCGTCAGTGCGGTTGCGAGCAGTGCCGATATGAGCCGCATGCGAACCCCCGGGTTGGGGAGAGCACCCACCATAATTCGGCACATATGCAGAGGAAAGGTGGCGCCGGCGCGGTCGTCTTTGCTCCGCGCGCGTGCTAACGGATCGCCATGCCGGTTTTCGCGCTTCTCGATGCCGCCGCGCTGTTGCCGGAGCGCGGCGCTCTCATCGGTCTCGATCTCGGCACCAAGACCATCGGCGTCGCGGTCAGCGATCCGGACCGGCGCGTGGCGGCGCCGGTCGAAACCATTGCCCGCACGCGTTTCGAATTCGATGCCCGGCGCATTCTCGCGCTTGGCGCCGAACGCCGTGCCAAAGGCCTGGTGCTCGGCCTGCCGATCAATATGGACGGCTCGGAAGGGCCGCGCGCGCAGTCGACGCGCGCCTTTGCGCGCAACCTGGCTACCCTGACCGACCTGCCGATCGCGCTATGGGACGAACGGCTCTCGACTGCCGCGGTCGAACGCGCCCTGATCGCCGCCAACGCCAGCCGCGCCAAACGCAAGGCGGTGATCGATCAGCATGCAGCGACCTACATCCTGCAAGGCGCCCTCGACCGGCTGGCAAAGCATATTCCGCCACCCTGAAACTACCGCTCCGGGAGGACGCGCTGCAGCAGCATCTCAATCGTCGCGCCGTCGATGTCGGCCGCGCCGTAGAGCGCGGCGTGCGGCTGTTCGAGCCGGGTGCGCATATAGGCGGCGGCCACCGCGGCCGGCGCACTGTCCATCAGTGCCGCGGCGCTCGCCGCTAAAGCGAGTTTGCCGACCGTAAGGCGTGCACTTGCTTCACTGGTCGCATCCCGCTTTGCGGCATCGCGCTCCGGCGGCACGGCGCTTTCGCGCATCAGCGCGGCGGCGAGCCCGGCTTCCTCTTCGCGCTTGAGCGCGCGCAATACGTCAAGACACATGACATTGCCGGAGCCTTCCCAAATGGCGTTGACCGGTCCCTCGCGGTAAAGCCGCGGCAGCAGACTTTCTTCGACATAACCGTTGCCGCCGAGGCTCTCCATGGCCTCGAAGATAAATCCCGGCGCCAGTTTGCAGATCCAGTATTTCGCCACCGGTGTAATCAGCCGCGCATAGGCGGCCTCACCCGCCTCATCGGCGGCGCGGTCGAGCGCGCGCGATAAACGAAAAGCGAGCGCGAGCGCGGCTTCCACGTCGAGCGCCATGTCGGCTAACACCGCGCGCATCATGGGCTGGTCGTAGAGTCGCTTGGCAAACACGCTACGGTGCCGGCAATGATGCACGGCCTGAGTAAGCGCCATGCGCATCAAGCCGGCCGAAGCCACGGCGCAGTCGAGCCGCGTCAATTGGACCATCTGCAAAATGGTGCGGATGCCGCCACCCTCCTCGCCGACGCGCCACCCAAAGGCTTCGGTGAACTCGACTTCGCCTGAGGCGTTGGAACGGTTGCCGAGCTTGTCTTTCAGACGCTGCAGGCGCAGCGCATTGACCGAACCGTCGGGGCGAAAGCGCGGCAGTAGGAAACAGGTGAGGCCGCCCGGCGCCTGCGCCAAAATCAAAAACGCATCGCTCATCGGCGCCGAAAAAAACCATTTGTGGCCGACGATGGAATAGCCGTCGCCAGCCGGCGTCGCCGTCGTCGTGTTGGCGCGCACGTCAGTGCCACCCTGCTTTTCCGTCATGCCCATGCCGAGCGTCATGCCGGATTTTTCCCACCACGGCCGGAATGCCGCGTCGTAATCGCGGCTGACGACTTTCGGCGCGATTTTCGCTGCAAGCTCTGGCTCCGCCGCGAGCGGAGCGAGCGCGGCGCGCGTCATGGTGATGGGACACAAATGCCCGGTCTCGACTTGCGCCGCCATGTAGAAGCGCGCGGCGCGAGCGGCTTCGGCCGGCGGCGGCACGCGTTTGCCCGCTGCCGTCCAGGTCGAGGCGTGCAATCCGGCGGCAACGCTCGCCCGCATCAATTCGTGATAGGCCGGATGAAACTCGATCGTGTCGCGGCGAAACCCCTTGGCATCGAAGGCATGCAGCTTCGGCGGGTTTTCGTTGGCCTGACGTCCCAGCGCCAGCATTTCCGCAGCGCCCCATCGCTGGCCGAACGCGGCAAGCGATGAAAGCTCCGGCGCCGCGCCGTTGGCGGTGACGGCCTCGCGCAACGGCAGGTCGCTCGAGAACAGATCGACGTTCTCGTAAGGCGGCGACTGGTTGAAAATCTCGTGCGTGTCGAAACGCGAGCGGGCGGCCATGGTGAATACCCCGGCGACTCCCCATTTGGAGAGACGGATCGTAGCACGGCGGGCGCTTTTTGAGTTTTCCGGTGCATCAGGCCGGGCCGGGGTGAGAGCGGACTTGCCGGACTGCTCGGAAAGGGCCTATAGCACCGCTTTAATGACAAAAGCCCAGCCGTCGACACGCCATATCATTTCGATCAATGACCTCACCAATAAGGAGATCGAAACGATCTTCGAGGTCGCGCAGGGCTTTCTGAAGGAACTCGCCGACGACAATATTTCCTACCGGATCGGGCGCAGCACCAATCTGGCCTCGAAATTCATCCTGGCGAGCCTGTTCTACGAGCCTTCCACGCGCACGCGACTGTCGTTCGAAAGCGCCATGCTGCGGCTCGGCGGCGCCAATATCACCAGCGCCGATCCGGCGGTCAGCTCGGCCGCCAAAGGCGAGAGCCTCGCCGATACGATCCGGGTCATCTCCAATTACTGCGACATCGTCATCATTCGCCATCCGCGCGACGGCGCGGCGCGGCTGGCCGCCGAATATTCGCAAATTCCCGTCATTAACGGCGGCGACGGCAGCCACGAGCACCCGACGCAAACGCTTTGCGATCTGTTCACGCTGAAAGCGAAAAAGAAGAGTCTCAAGAATATGAAGGTCGCGATCGCCGGCGATCTCAAGGGCAGCCGCACCATCCATTCGTTCGTCTATGCGCTGGCCCGGTTCGGCGCCACCATCGATCCGCTGCCCGCGCCAGGCATGGAATTGCCGCCGCATGTCGATCGCCGGCTGCGTGAGGAATTTCATTGCCGCATGGTGTCGAAAGATTCCGGACAAGCGCAAGGCGGCTCGATCGACGCGCTCTATGTCACGGCGGACCAGCCGCACCAACTGTCGCTGATTCCGGATCCCGAAATCGATTACGGACTTCTGGTCCAGAAGAAGATCGACGCCGTCTATGTCACCCGCTTCCAAAAGGAGCGCTGGACCGAAAAAGAGCGGCCCTATCCGAAGATCGACGCAAAATTCCTGGACGAGGCGAAGTTCTCCGACGCCAGCGTGATGCATCCGCTGCCGCGCGTGAACGAACTCGACGCCTCGTTCGATACCGATCGCCGCGCCGTGTATTTTCAACAGGCCGCCTATGGCGTGCCGATCCGCATGGCGCTGATCTCGCTGCTGCTGCATCTGCAAAAGAACAAATCGCTTAATCTGTTCGGCGGCGGTTTTGCCAAGCCCGAGTATCCGATTTATGTCCAGCCGATCGGCACCGGCTTGCAATGCGACAATCCCAATTGCATCACCGGCGATCCCGCCGAACGCCAATATGCCGCGAACAAGTTTTATGTCATCGACGAGGAAGCTTCGCAGACCTGCAGGCTGCGCTGCCTCTATTGCGAGAAAGACGTCGACGAGGAAGCGGCGCGCAATTTTGTCGTCGCCGATACCGCGCGAAAGACCTTTTCTCCGGGTTTCGCCATGCTCGCTCGCGCGCCGGCCGACAAACTCAAGCATCTCGTCATCCACCGCAGCGAAGCCGAGGCGGTGGCGGCCGGGTTTGCGCCCCGCGAGGGTGCAAAAAAGCTTCGCACCGGTTAGCTTAATCCATCATGTCGCTTCTGCCCGAAGCTGCCGCGGCCTTGGTGTTCGGCTACTTGTGCGGCTCGATTCCGTTCGGCTTCTTATTGACCCGGCTCGCCGGGACGCCGGACATCCGCAGCATCGGCTCCGGCAATATCGGCGCCACCAATGTGCTGCGCACCGGCAACAAAGCGCTCGCCGCGGCGACCCTTGCCGGCGACATATTGAAGGGCACCGCCGCCGTCGCCATCACTTCCTTGGTATTCGGACATCACGCGGCGCTCTATGCGGCGCTCGGCGCTTTTCTCGGCCATCTCTTTCCGGTCTGGCTGCGTTTCCGGGGCGGCAAAGGCGTGGCGACTTATATCGGTCTGCTGCTCGGCCTCGGCGCATGGATCGCGCTTGCCGCGTTTTGCCTGATCTGGCTCGCGACCGCCGCCGTGACCCGTTATTCGTCGCTCGCCGCTTTGATCGCCAGCGCCGCCACGCCCGCCGTGCTGTGGCAAAGCGGCGCCGTGCCGAAAGCAAAATTATTTCTGCTGTTGACGGTTCTGCTCTGGATCATGCATCGCGCCAATATTGCGCGCTTGATCGGCGGCACTGAAAGCAGGATCGGCAAGAAACCGGAAAGTTGAGGCTTCTGGTTACCCCGCCGCGGCGGCGGGAACGCGCACCGGCATGACCGGCGCGCCGTGGGTATGCGGAATTTTGTCGGCGAATACTTCGACGAAATGATCCGTCTCGCCGTGGACCCCCTGCGGCCGCAACGCCTCATCGAAATGCGTGCGTGAAGCCGGATCCTTCGTCACCTTGGCCATCATGCGGCGATAACGCAGGATCACACGCGCCCATTGCGAGCACACTTTGACAAAATCGACGAACCGCCACGCATAAAACGCCAGCGGATTGACGATCGGCATGCCGTATCGCCGCTGTGTGCGCAGCTTGCGACGGAAGAAGCCGAATTGCAGCGGATGCACGCCTTCAATGCGGGAGGCGGAGGAAAACATCGTCAGCGAATCCAGAACCTTGGTTCGGTTGATGCCGGAGACGACGGCGCGGCGCATGATCGTCTCGACATGGGCGTCGGTGTAATACCGCGTCCACGCATCCGCATAGACCTTTTCCCACGCCGCTTTCGACATCAGCGGATGGCCGGTGCAAGCGTGCTCCAAATCGTATTTGTTCATGTCGGGGTCCATCGGGACGCCCGCCATGTGCAGCTTCTTATGATCTTCCGATCCCGGTAACGGCGTTAAATAAAAGAATTCGAGAATGTCGATCGGCAGTTCCTTCTTGATGATCTCGATATCGCGCGCGATCGTCTCCGGCGTATCCGTCGGGAAGCCGAGGATGTAGCCGGCGTAAGTCATAACCTTTTGGGCGCGCCACGCCAACAGCATCTCGCGGTATTCCCAAATCTTGTTTTGGCGCTTTTTCGCGCCCATCAGGGATTCGGGATTGATGTTCTCGAGCCCGAGAAAAATCGCGGTGCAGCCGGCGCGCGCCGATTTTTCGATGAAGCCCGGAATGCGGTGGCACAGCGTGTCGACCTGAAGCAATAACCGGATGTTGAATTGCTCGCGCTCGCGCAGCTCGATCAGCCGGTCGAGGATCGGCTCCCAGTTGCGGTTGCGGGCGAAATTGTCGTCGGTGATGAAAAACCGCGTAATCCCCTGCGCCGCGTTCGCCCGTACGATCGCCTCGATGTCGTCCGGCGTGCGATAACGCGATTTGCGGCCCTGCACATTGATGATGGTACAGAAGCTGCACTGGAACGGGCAGCCGCGGCCGGCATCGAAGCTCGAATAGTGCCCTGCGACCCGCGTCACCACCGAGCGCGGCAGGATCGGATAGACCGTGGCGGCCATTTCGGGCATGTCACTCAAGAAATTGTAGATCGGCTTGGCTTTGCCCGCCGCGACGTCGCGCACAACATCGGCCATGCGGCCTTCGGCCTCGCCGGCGAAGAGATGAATGCCGAGGCCGAGAGCTTCCTGCAGATCGGACGGCAAACTCGGCAGCATGGAAATGCAGCCGGAGACGTGAAAGCCGCCCATCACGACTTTAAGCCCGTGGGCGCGGAATTGCCGGCCGAGGTCGAGCGCGCGCGGAAACTGGTTCGACTGCACGCCGATTAGGCCGACCATGCCGCCGCCGGCGGCGCGAATGCGCTTCGCCACACCGGCGACATCGACGATCGTATTGCACTCGTCGCAAGCTTCGACTTCGATATCGACGTCGGGGCCGAGCACGCGGTTTTGCGCGCACTCCACGATCAGTCCGTGCACGCTTGCCAGGCTGTTCGAGGGTAGTGTGGAGCGCCACCACTGAATCACATAGCCGTCCCGGTCGTAATGCGACGGCTTGATCAGAACGATCCGAAACGCGCGCTTGGCCAAAGTACCGTGCAATGCACGCCCCCAAAACGGAACAACGCCCCGTTGCGGCCCACCGGCAAATCGCAGGCCCAAATCGCGGGCTAAGCCGCGGGGAATGTGCGGGTTTGCCCGCCGCTTTGCAACAAATACCTTCCCGGTTTCATGCGCCCAGGCGGCCAATTGTAGGCTAGGTTCCGGCTCAAGCGGCTAGTAACCTTGGCTTTTTAGGCTTGGTTCCTTTGGGGGGCGATGTGGACGACGGCGCGCAAGCCATCCGCCTGACGGATGAGCAGCGGATCGACTGGCTGCGGCTCATCCGCAGCCAGAATGTCGGGCCGCGCGGTATTATGGCCCAAACGCCACGGCGGGCGGCATCAAACTGACACAGCGGATCGCGCACGGGCTCTGCGAGGCGGGATTTGCCATCGTTTCCGGCCTGGCGCGGGGCATCGACGCGGCCGCGCATCGCGCGAGCCTTTCCACCGGCACCGTCGCCGTCCTCGCCGGCGGTCATGATCGCATCTATCCGCCGGACCATGCCGAATTGCTCGACGCCATTCTGCCGTGCGGCGCCGCGGTCACCGAAATGCCGATCGGCTGGGAGCCGCGGGCGCGAGATTTTCCGCGCCGCAATCGTCTGATTTTCGGACTGTCGTTGGGCGTCGTCATTGTCGAGGCCGCGAAACGCTGGGGCCCGCTGATTACCGCGCGGCTTGCGCTCGAACAGGGCCGCGAAGTTTTTGCACTGCCCGGCTCCCCGCTCGATCCGCGCGCCGAAGGCACCAACGGTCTCATCAAACAGGGCGCAACGCCGGTGACCGAGGCGGCCGATATCGTTTCGGTGCTGCAGCCGATCATGGGAACCGAGCTGCCGGCGCGAGAGCCGCCGGCGCCCGACGACGACGCGTCCCAAAACGTGGAGCTGGCGCCGGACGAACGGACGCGGGTCGTCGGACTCCTAAGCACCGCGCGGGTGTTGATCGACGATTTGATCAGGCTGTCGCACAGTTCGCCGCGCGTCGTGCGGATGGTGCTTCTGGAACTGGAAATCGCCGGACGGCTGGAGCGCCATCGTGGCGGGCTGGTGTCGCTTCTCTAGTGTTCCTCGTCGGTGTTCTGGTCCGCCGCAAGCCGGGCCATTTCCAAGAGATAACTGACCGTATCGAGACCGTTTCGCTTGGCGAGCTTTGCCAGTTCATCCGCGAGCGATGCAATGTATTGCGCGGCGCTATCCGGCGTTTCGTCCGTCCCTGGCCCGTTATGGTCTTCTTTGTCGTCCATCATATGGCCACCTTATGGGCCGCCTATGGAACGGATATCGAAGCCGCGAACGCTAAGCGTCCGCCTCCCTGCAAGATTCCGTCTCGAATGCGGATATATACTTTAGAGCTAGTTTTTTCATCATTACAACCTGAGAGCGTAACCACGATCACTGACATTTTGCCGCGTTTGGCAGGCATTCGCCCCGTCCCGCAGGCGCGGTTTCCACCGGTAACGATTTGACAGGTGGGAATGCATTACCCATGTTCGCGGCGGCCCTGCTGCCGCTGAACATGTGCCTGATAGGCAAAAAGGCCGTATAATCATTGGGTTATTCATGAATCTGGTATTGGTGGAATCGCCCGCCAAGGCGAAGACAATCAATAAGTATCTGGGCAAAGGCTATGAAGTCATGGCCTCATTTGGCCATGTGCGCGATCTGCCGCCCAAGAGCGGGTCGGTGGATCCCGACCACAATTTCCGCATGCTTTGGGAGGTCGATCCCAAGGCACAAAAACGCCTCAACGACATCGCCCGCGCGGTCAAGAACGCCGACAAGCTGATTCTGGCGACCGACCCCGATCGCGAAGGCGAAGCGATTTCCTGGCATGTGCTCCAGGTGCTCAAGGAAAAGAAAGCGCTGACCGGACAGTCGGTCGAGCGCGTCGTGTTCAACGCCATCACCAAGCAGGCGGTGACCGAGGCGATGGCGCACCCGCGCATTATCGACCAGGCTCTGGTCGACGCCTATTTGGCGCGCCGCGCGCTCGATTACCTAGTCGGTTTCACGCTGTCGCCGGTGTTGTGGCGGAAGCTGCCCGGCGCGCGCTCGGCCGGCCGCGTGCAATCGGTGGCGCTGCGGCTCGTCGCCGACCGCGAACTCGAAATCGAAAAATTCGTCCGCCAGGAATATTGGTCGCTCGTCGCCACGCTGGCGACGCCGCGCGACGAGACATTCGAAGCCCGTCTGGTCGGCGCCGACGGCAAAAAACTCCAGCGCCTCGATATTGGCTCCGGCGCGGAAGCCGAGGCGTTCAAGCAAGCGCTCGAAACCGCGGCCTTCACGGTCGCCTCGGTCGAGGCGAAGCCGGTCAAACGGAATCCCTATGCGCCGTTTACGACCTCGACTTTGCAGCAAGAAGCGAGCCGCAAGCTCGGCTTCGCCCCCGCGCACACGATGCGCGTCGCGCAGCGGCTCTATGAAGGCGTCGACATCGGCGGCGAAACCGTCGGCCTGATCACATATATGCGCACCGACGGCGTGGATATCGCCCCCGAAGCGATCCAGGATACGCGCGCCGTGATTGAAGCCAACTACGGGCGCCAATATGTTCCCGCGGCGCCGCGCCGCTATGAGGCCAAGGCGAAGAACGCGCAGGAGGCCCACGAGGCCATCCGTCCGACCGACCTCACCCGCCGGCCGAGCGAAACCAAAAGCTTTCTCGATGCGGATCAGGCCAAACTCTACGAGCTCATCTGGCTGCGCATGGTGGCGAGCCAGATGGAATTGGCGGAGCTTGAGCGCACCACGGTCGATATCAATGCCAATGTCGCCGGCCGTCTGCTCGACCTGCGCGCCACCGGCACGGTGGTGAAGTTCGACGGCTTCCTTGCGCTTTATCAGGAAGGCCGCGACGAGGATCCGGAGGACGAAGAAGCGCGCCGGCTACCGCAAGTGGCAAACGGCGAGCGGCTCGCCAAACGCTCGATCGCCGCTGATCAGCATTTCACCGAACCGCCGCCGCGTTACTCGGAAGCGTCGCTGGTCAAGCGCCTGGAAGAGCTCGGCATCGGCCGTCCGTCGACCTATGCATCGATCCTGCAGGTGCTCAAGGACCGCAAATATGTCCGGCTCGACAAGCGCCGGCTAGTGCCGGAGGACCGCGGCCGCATCGTCGTCGCCTTCCTGGAAAGTTTCTTCGCCAAATATGTCGAATACGATTTCACCGCGGGCCTCGAAGACAAGCTCGATCTCATCGCCAATAACGAAGTGGCGTGGCGCGACGTGCTGCGCGATTTTTGGGGCGATTTTATCGGCGCCATCGACGAGACCAAGGATTTGCGCATTTCCGCGGTGATCGACGCGCTCGACGCGCTGCTTGCGCCGCATCTGTTCCCGCCGCGCGCCGATGGCGTCGACCCGCGGGCATGCCCGACCTGCAGCGATGGCCGCCTGTCGCTCAAGTTGTCGAAATTTGGCGCCTTCATCGGCTGCACGAATTATCCCGAATGCCGTTATACCCGGCCGTTGTCGGCGGACAGCGCGGGCGAATTCGGCGGCATCAAGAAACTTGGCGAAGATCCGCAAACTGGGCTCGACGTCACGGTGCGCAGCGGCCGTTTCGGCCCCTATCTGCAGCTTGGCGAAACCGTGAAAGACGCCGAAAAACCCAAGCGCGCCGGCCTGCCCAAGGGCGTCGCACCCGACGAGATCGACCTTGCGCGCGCGCTCGCATTGCTCTCGCTGCCGCGCGAAATCGGCCGCTCGCCGGAAGATGGCGAGCCGATCCGCGCCGGCATCGGCCGGTTCGGACCTTACGTCCAGCACGGCAAAATCTACGCCAATCTGGATTCCCCCGAAGAGGTCTTCACGGTCGGACTCAACCGGGCGGTGACGCTCATCGCCGAGAAGAAAGCCAAAGGTCCGCGAAAGGGCCGCTTCGGCGCCGATCCAGGCCGCGCGCTTGGCGATCATCCGAGCAAGGGCGGCCCGATCGTCGCCAAAAAGGGCCGTTACGGTCCCTATGTCAGCCACAACGGCGTCAACGCGACCCTGCCGGCCGACAAGACGCCCGAAAGCGTTACGCTTGAAGAAGCCGTGGTCCTGCTTGACGCCAGGGCGGACCGTAACGCGCCGGCGCCGCACGCGCGTCCGCGCAAGGCGAAGCGGCCTTCGCCGGGAACGGCGCGACACGTCAAAGCGTCCGGCAAAAGGCCGGGCGCGGCCGGCAAACGGCCGGGCAACCCGAAATCGCCACGCAAGACCCCGCAAGCTGCCGAATAAACACTTTCACACACCGCGCCGCCTGACGGGATTTGGACCGGCCGGTGGGCCGATGAGCGGCTTATGACACGCCTGCCCACCCGCGAGGAACTTGTCGCCTTCATCCGCGAACGCAGCGGCAAGGTCAGCACGCGCGAGATTGCGCGCGCCTTCGGCGCCAAAAACGCCGACCGCGCGGCGATCAATCGCATGCTACGCGAGCTCGCCAACGAAGGCTTGATCGACCGGCAGCGCAAGCGGCTGCATCACTCCGGCACACTGCCGCCCGTGGTGCTCGCCGACATCACCGGCCGCGACAGCGACGGCGAACTGTTGGCGCGTCCGACTGAATGGGACGAGCAGGCGCACGGCGCGCCGCCGGTCATCCATATCGCGACACCACGGCGCGCGCGGCCGGGCGAAGTCGCCGGCGTCGGCGACCGCGCGCTCATCCGCATCGAACCCAACAGCGAGGACGAGACCAGCGGCCGCGTCATAAAACTTATCGATCGCGCCAAGCATCGCCAACTCGGCATTTTTCGCGGGCTGCCCGGCGGCGGCGGGCGGCTCGTGCCGATCGACAAGAGACAGCTCGGCCGCGAACTCGGAATTGCGCCCGGCGCCACGGCAGACGCGGTCGACGGGGATCTCGTCGCGGTTGAAGTGGCGCGGCAGGGTCGGCTCGGCCTACCCGCGGCTTCCGTGGTCGAGCGGCTCGGCTCGCTCAAGACCGAGCGTGCCGTCAGCATCATTGCCATTCATGCCCACGATATCCCGCATGTCTTTACCCGCGCGGTGCTCGACGAAGCGGATGCCGCGCGCGCGGCGTCGCCCGACGGACGCGAGGATTGGCGCGGCATGCCATTCGTCACTATCGATCCGCCCGACGCCAAGGATCATGACGACGCCGTCCATGCGGTGCCCGATCCCGATCCGAAAAATCCCGGCGGTCATCTCGTCAGCGTCGCCATCGCCGACGTCGCGCATTACGTCCGGCCCGGCTCCACGCTCGATCGCGAGGCGGTGCGCCGCGGCAATTCCGTCTATTTCCCGGATCGCGTCGTGCCGATGCTGCCGGAGCGCATTTCCAACGACCTGTGCTCGCTGCGGCCCAACGAAGACCGGCCGGCGCTGGCAGTACGCATGGTGATCGGCGCCGACGGCCGCAAACGTTCGCACACCTTTCACCGCGTGCTGATCCGTTCCGCCGCAAAACTGCACTACGAGCAGGCCCAGTTCGCGGTGTCGGGCCGTACCGACGAAGTGACCGAGCCGATCGCAAGCGGGGTCCTCGCGCCGCTTTATGCCGCCTATCGAGCCGTGTCGCGCGCCCGCGATGAGCGCGGCCCGCTCGATCTCGACATTCCGGAACGCAAGATCGTGCTGAAGTCAGATGGCGCCGTCGATCGCGTCGTCATGCCGCTACGGCTGGAATCACACCGCCTGATCGAGGAATTCATGATCCTCGCCAATGTCGCCGCCGCCGAAACCTGCGAGCGGGCGAATGTGCCGCTCATCTATCGCGTGCATGACGAGCCATCGCCGGAGAAGCTCAACGCGCTGCGCGAATTCCTGGCCACCCTGGATATTTCGCTGCCGAAGGGCGGCACGCTGCGGCCGGACGGCTTCAATCGCATCCTTGCTCGGGTCAAGGGCCGTGACGTCAACCGGCTGGTCAACGAAGTCGTGCTGCGGACCCAGGCGCAGGCTGAATATTCCTCGGAGAATTTCGGCCATTTCGGCCTCAATTTGCGCCGTTATGCGCATTTCACTTCGCCGATCCGCCGCTATGCCGATCTCGTGGTGCATCGCGCCTTGATCCGCTCGCAAAAGCTCGGCGCCGACGGGCAGCCCGACGGTACCGATGCCCGCACGCTCGGCGAAATCGCGGCCAATATTTCCGCCACCGAGCGCCGTGCCATGAAGGCTGAGCGCGAAACCGCGGACCGGCTGATCGCGCACTTCTTGGCCGACCGCGTCGGCGCCAAATTTGACGGTCACATTTCCGGCGTCACCCGCGCCGGGCTGTTCGTCGAGCTTGACGAAACCGGCGCTGATGGTTTCATTCCGGCGCGCCATATCGGCGACGAATATTTCTGCTTCAACGAAGCCGGCCGCTCCTTTGTCGGTCGCTCCGTCACGCATCGGCTCGGCGATCCGGTCACTGTCGAGCTGGTCGAGGCGGCACCTGTCGCGGGCGCTCTGCGCTTTAAGCTCAGCCACGATGGCGCCGCGGAGAAAAAAGCTGGACAGCAGCCGCATCAGCGGCCGAAATTCGCGCACCGACAAAAGTCACGCGGACGGCGGCGCTAACGCGAATGAATGAAGACGACATTTCCATCGTAACCGCGGGCGGCACGGTGGCCGACCGCGCCGAGCGTCTCACCCGAACTTTGCGCGATCAGTCGTTCCCGAACGTCAAGCCGCGCGACTCCGCGACACTGATCCTGATCGACCGCGCAGAGCCGGTGCCGAAAGTCCTGCTCGGCCGCCGCCACGCGCGGCACCGGTTTCTGCCCGGCAAGTTCGTTTTTCCCGGCGGCCGGATCGAACCGTCGGATCGCTTGATGGCGGTGTCGGCGGCCCTGCATGAGCGTCACGTCGCCAAGCTGATGCGGCGGCTGAAACGGCCGAGCCCGGCGAGGGCCGCGGCTTACGCGCTGGCCGCGATACGCGAAACCTATGAAGAGACCGGCATCATGCTCGGCACCCCAAGCGCAGTCACGATGGCCGTGCCGACCGGCCCGTGGCAGGCTTTTGTCAAAGCCGGCATCGTGCCCGATTTGAGCCAAATCCATTTCATCGCCCGCGCCATCACCCCGCCGAAGCGGCCGTTGCGCTTCGACAGCCGCTTCTTTGCCGCCGACATATCCGCTATCGCGCGGCGCGAGGACGGCTTTGTCGGACCGGACAAGGAACTCGTCGAACTGGTCTGGCTGCCCATGACCGAGGCACGGCAGCTCGATATGCCCGGTATCACCGCTGTCGTGCTCGAAGAATTGGCCGATCGCATCGCGGCCGGCATGAGTTTGGAGCATCCGGTGCCGCTCTACCGCATGCTGCACCGGCGCTTTGTGCGCGAAACCCTGTAACGGTTGACTTTCGGGGGCCGCCGACTAGGTTCTCGCCCGGCAAACATTGAGGTTCGATTATGGCCAAGAACACCACGATCAAGGTGAAGCTGGTTTCCAGCGCTGACACCGGCTTTTATTACGTGACGCGCAAGAATTCGCGCACCATGACCGACAAACTGGTCATGAAGAAATACGACCCGGTGGTGAAAAAGCACGTCGAATTTCGCGAATCCAAGATCAAGTAAGGCGCGCGCATCGTCGCTTGCTCCTTCGTCATGCCCGGCCTTGTGCCGGGCATGACGATTTAAGGGGACGACGTTGCTTATCGGGATGGCCGGGACGAGCCGGCCATGACGTCAGAAATAACGATTTTGTGGCTAGCGGCGGTCTCTGCGAAATTCAACGTGTATGGCCGGGCAGCTATTCACGCCGGAACAGAATGCCATCGTAAAGGCGCCGGCCTGTACCTTCATCGTACCCGCCGCAGCTTCCAGCGCCTCATCCGAGACCTCGAAAGTAAGGACCTCTTCGCCGGTCGGGTGGATGGTGTCATTTATAGATTTCATGTTTAAGCCTCCCAGACGCCATTATTAATTATCTTGCGCGCTTAAGTCGACACCCTAGGCCGCGTCGGGCACGACGCGGTTTCGGCCATCGCGCTTGGCTCGGTAGAGTGCCTGGTCGGCGCGCTTGAGAAGATTTGCGGCGGTATCGTCGCCGCCGCGCAAGCCCGCAATACCGATCGAGATCGTCACCGGAATGGCCCGCGTCCCCTGCGCGATCGCGAACGGCTCGGCGGCGATGCGCCGGCGCAACCGCTCCGCCACCATGGCGGCCACCGCCATGTCGGTCTCCGGCATGACGATGACAAACTCTTCGCCGCCGTACCGGCAGGCCAGATCGATGCCGCGGATCGACCGTTTGATGCGCAGCGCGAAATCGCGCAGCACGTCGTCGCCGGCGTCGTGGCCGTGGCTGTCGTTGATCGCCTTGAAATAATCGATGTCGATCACCAGCGTCGCCAGCGGCTTACCGCGGGCTGCGGCCTGCTCGATCAGGGTGCCGAGATGGCTTTCCATGTAGCGGCGATTGAACAGGCCGGTCAGCGCATCGGTGATCGCCATTTCGATCGACATCTGGACATTGTCGCGCAGCCGCTCCGTATAGCGGCGCTTGCGGACCTGGCTGCGCGAGCGCGCCAACAGCTCGTTCCTGTCGACCGGCCGCATGAGAAAATCGTTCACGCCGATTTCGAGCCCGCGCAACATACGCGCATTATTGTCCGGCTCGGTGATCGCGAGAATGGGCAGGTTACGGGTGCGATCGAGCGAGCGGATCTGGCTGCACAGCCGCAGCGCGTCGAAATTCTCCAAACCCAGCGACACGATCAGGAGGTCGTAATTGCCGTCGGCGGCATGGAACACCGCCTGGTTCGGGTCGGCTTCAACCTCGACGTCGTGCTCCTTGGCCAGCATCGCGGCGATGCGCTCGTAGGAGGCCGGCCGATCGTCAACGATCAGCACGCGACCCTGGCGGCCGGTATCGGCGACCGCCTCACGTTCCGGCAATTCAATGCCAATCTCGCGTGAGGTCAAAACCCGCATGCGCAGCTCGTCGGTGACCATTTTGAGCCGCGCCAATGAGCGCACGCGTGCGATCAGCGCCAGTTCGGAGATCGGCTTGGTGAGAAAATCGTCGGCGCCGACTTCGAGCCCGCGCACCTTGTCGGATGGCTGGTCGAGCGCAGTCACCATGACAACCGGAATATGATGCGTGGCCGGATTGGATTTAAGCCGCCGGCACACCTCGAAACCGTCCAGGTCGGGCATCATCACGTCGAGCAGGACGAGATCGCATTCGGCGCGTTCGCAGATCGCCAATGCTTCCTTGCCGCTCATGGCGGTAACGACGTCGAAATACTCCGCCGACAGCCGCGCTTCCAGCAGCCTGACGTTGGCGGCGACGTCGTCAACGACCAGAACTCTCGCGGTCATCGTTCAACCTTACGGATTGCCGAGGAAGTGGCGGATGGTCTCGATGAACTTGCCCACCGAGATCGGCTTGGAAAGGTAGGCCTCGCAGCCACCCTCGCGGATGCGTTCTTCGTCGCCCTTCATGGCAAAGGCGGTGACGGCGACCACCGGAATGGCTTTGAGCTCGGCGTCGTCCTTGAGCCACTTGGTCACTTCGAGGCCGGAGACTTCGGGAAGCTGAATATCCATCAAAATGAGATCGGGACGATGCTTACGCGCAAGATCGAGCGCTTCGATGCCGTTGCGCGTGCCGACCGTCGAATAGCCGTGGGCTTCCAACAAATCGTGGAAGAGCTTCATATTGAGCTCGTTGTCCTCCACGATCAGGACGGTTTTAGCCATCCCCCATTCCCTTTGCCGATCCCCTGCCCGATGCTGGCGGTAAGCTCGAGAATCGCTTGCTTTCCCCACGCTGGGCGGCTGCCCGAAGCTAGTCCCGATATGTTACGGAAAGGCAAATAGAACCCCATGAAGCGGCGCGCATCGGCGAGCCGGGAAGCGGCGGAAACGCTGGCAATTCAGGCGCTTGCCTTTATTGCCGAAGAGCCGGAACGCATGGCCGGCTTTCTTTCCCTCACCGGCATTGCGCCAGACGCGATCCGCGCCGCCGCAGGTGAGCCTGACTTTCTCGCCGGCGTGCTTGAGCATATGCTCGGGGACGAGAATCTCTTGCTCGCGTTTGCCGACAGCGCCGGTATCGATCCGGGCGGGATTGCGCTTGCACATCGTACGCTCGGCCGCCCGTGGGAACGCGATTTGCCGTAAAGGTTTGCCGTGACCGCAAGCTTTTGCCGTGACTGCCTTGCCGACACGTCGCCGCAGGGCAAACGCTGCGCCGCCTGCGGCTCGCCGCGTTTATTGCGCCATGCCGAACTCGACACGCTCGCCATCGCCCATGTCGATTGCGATGCCTTCTACGCGACGATCGAGAAACGCGATGATCCGACGCTGGCGGCGGAACCTGTCATTGTCGGTGGCGGCAAGCGCGGCGTGGTCGCCACGTGCTGCTACATCGCTCGCACCTACGGGGTGCGGTCGGCGATGCCGATGTTCGAGGCGCTGCGGCTGTGCCCACAGGCCAAGGTCATCCGGCCCAATTTCGAGAAATACTCCAAGGCCGGCCGCGAAGTCCGCCAGATGATGCTCGACCTGACGCCCCTGGTCGAACCTTTGTCGATCGACGAAGCTTTCCTCGATCTTTCTGGTACCGCGCGGCTACATGGCATGTCGCCCGCCAAGGCGCTGGCGCGTTTTGCCGCGGCAGTGGAGAAGAAGCTCCAGATCACCGTTTCCATCGGTCTCGCCGGTAACAAATTCCTCGCCAAGATCGCCTCCGATGTCGACAAACCGCGTGGTTTTGCGATCTTGGGCGGTGGCGAGGCGTTGGCGTTCCTGGCACCCAAGCCGGTGAGCTTCATCTATGGCGTCGGCAAAGTCAGCGCGGCGCGCTATGAGCGGGATGGTTTTCATCGCATCGCCGACCTGCAGAAAACCAGCGAAATCGAATTGATGCGCCGCTATGGCGAGGAAGGCCGCCGCCTCGCCCGGCTATCCCGCGGCATCGACGAGCGCGACGTCAGCGCCGAACGCGAAACCAAGAGCGTGTCCTCGGAAACGACGTTCGAGCGCGACCTTGCCGACTTTCGCGCGCTGGAAAAGATCCTCTGGAGCCTGGCGGAGGATGTTTCGGCACGCCTGAAGGCGAAGGAAATGGCGGGAGCAACCGTAACGGTCAAGCTCAAGACTGCGGATTTCAAAATCCGCACCCGCGCCCGATCGCTGGAAACTCCGACCCAGCTGGCGCGGCGCATTTTTGCCGCGGCGCGTGGCCTGCTCGAACCCGAGACCAACGGCACCCGCTATCGCCTGCTCGGCGTCGGCGTCAGCGCGATTGTAGCGGCGGATGAAGCCGATCCGGCCGACCTCGTCGACGGCCGCTCGGCGCTCGCCGAGCACGCGGTCGACAGCGTGCGCGCCCGCTTCGGCGACGACGCCGTCGTCAGGGGCCTGGCGTTCGAGAAGCCGGACGGCACGTAAGCCGCCATCGGCTACGGACAGGGCTTCTGGTCCTTAAATTCCAGCGAGCTGAGCTTGCCGTTGACGACAAAATCGTTGTAATCGAGCGTCAGAGCACGCGAAACACCGTTCTCGTAAAGCTCGAAGCTGATCGCGTAAGTCGGTGTTTGTTCACTCGAATTATCCGCCTTGTCTTTTTCGAAATAGCTTATCGTAACCGGCCACCGCGGCACCGCGGCAAGCTTCGGTTCGGCGGCCGCGGCATCGTCGTGGCTGTGCTCGCCGGGCATCAGCTTGCGGCCGATCACGGTAAGCGTGTCAAAAACCTTGTCGCCGGTTTCGGAGCCGTCATAGACCGGAAAATTGAGAACGGTCTTGCCGGCGCGCGCGGCATTGATCACCCGCACCATGTGCTGGGTCGGAAACACAACACCGGCATCGAGCGCGATGCTTCTCTGCTGCGGCTTGTCGAGGTCGACGGCAGTTTTGGTCGCGTCGCGCTCGGCGTGGCCATCGACGGAATCGACGAGGCTCTCATCGACAAAATTTTCCGAGGTGAATTTGAAGCTTTTGGCGTCGGCGCCTTCCCATGTGGTGGAGCGCAGATCGCTGGTGGAGACCTTGCCTTCGCCGGTGTCGAGTTCAGAGACTTGGCGGAAGTCGAGCGAGTAGCCCTGGCAGGCATTGCCGTCGAAGTCGTACACGATGCGGCCGCTGACGCTGGCAATCTGCGAATTGCCGCGCGATTCACCGAGCGTCAGGTCGTAGATCGCCCGATGCGGAATAAGCGCGATCGGCGCCGCATTTGAATCCGCATTTGAAGGCTCTTGCGCCCGCGCGGCGGAGATCGGTGCCAGGCAAAAAAAACTGAGAGCTATAACGGCGGCGCGCGATGCCAACGTGCCATCCACGACCATGAACCTATCTCACCTGCTCGCTTCGGAGATGGCCCCCGCCCGCCGTTTCTCCCCTCTTGGCCAAGCATAATTTCATGCTCTGGAATTACGGCGAAGATAGGCACCTTGTCCGCCGCCCGCAACAGTTCACTCCCCCATAGGCGAAGGGGTTAGGAAGGCTCAGCCATGCTATCCTGCAAGCCATATCTTGTAGGACCTGGCGCGATCGGCGAAGAAAGCGCGATCGCGCTGAGACCCACACATTGCAGCGAGGAGCCAATGGCCGGATCGGTAGAGAAGACATTGCGGGAGCTCGGCATCGCGCTTGCGGAACCGAAGCCGCCAATCTCCAATTACGTGGCGTTCGTGCGCACCGGCAATATGCTGACGGTGTCCGGCCAGCTCTGCTTCGACAACGACGGCAAGCTCGTCGCCAAGGGCCAGCTCGGCGCCGGGGTTTCGATCGAGGATGGCCAAAAGGCGGCGCGCGCCTGCGCCATCAATCTCCTCGCCCAGGTCAAGGCCGCGGTCGGCAACCTCGACAAGGTTTTGCGCGTGGTGCGGCTTGGCGGCTTCATCAACTCGGCGCCGGGCTTTCCCGATGGCCCGAAGGTGATGAACGGCGCTTCCGACGTGATGGTCGCGGTCTTTGGCGATAAGGGCAAGCACGCGCGCTCGACGGTGGGCGTCGCCGCGCTGCCTGCAGAGGCCGCGGTCGAAGTCGAGGGCCTGTTCGAGGTGTCTTGAGCGCGTCCCGGCCCGTGTCGACTTCACTCGACTGGCTCACCGCGCGCCCCATCGCGCATCGCGGGCTGCATGACGCCGCCAATGGCATCATCGAGAATACCGCCGGCGCCGTGCGCGCGGCGATCGCGGCCGGCTATGGCATCGAAGTCGACGTCCAGGTCAGCGCCGACGGCGAAGCCATGGTGCACCATGACGATGTGCTCGGCCGCCTCACCAAAGGCGAAGGCCGGCTCGATCGCCTGAGTGCTGCGGAACTGCAGCGCGTCCCGTTCCGCGCCGGCGGCGAACGGATGATGACGCTTTCCGGCCTCTGCGATCTGGTCGACGGCCGCGTCACGATGCTGATCGAACTGAAGAGCCGGTTCGACGGCGATGGCCGGCTCGCCGCGCGTGTCGCCGAAGTGCTCGCCGGCTACCATGGACCCGCGGCGCCGATGTCATTCGACCCGTCACAAATCACGCTGGTGCGGCATAAGGCCCCTCGCGTCGTCTGCGGGATCGTTGCAGCAAAATACCGGCCGCATCCATATTGGGATCAGATGCCAGCCTGGATGCGATACGGCATGGGATATCTCGTCACCGGCGTCGCCGCCCGAGCCCAATTCGTGGCCTACGCGGTGGCCGACCTGCCGGCGCTCGCACCATTGCTGGCACGGCGCGTGCTCGGCGTGCCGTTGCTGACCTGGGCGGTGCGCACGCCAGCCGAGCGGCAACGCGCGGCGCGTTGGGCCGACCAGATGATTTTTGAGGGCTTTCGCCCATGAAAGAGCTGCGCATCACCGTGGTCGACGCCATCGACGAGGTCAGCGCCGCCGAATGGGACGCCTGCGCCAACCCGGCGCATGATTCAGCAAGCAATTGCAGCACACTCGCTCGTTCCGCTCCGGCCGTCTCAGAGCGGGCCGGACAGGGGTCGTTCAAAGCTCATGAGATACATCACCAAGCATCATGCAACCCATTTATATCACATGATTTTTTATCGTCTCTTGAGCAATCGCATTCGGTCGGCGCCCGGGCCGGCTGGCAGCCGCAGCACGTGCTGGCGAGAACGCCGGATGGCGCGCTGGTCGCCGCGGCGCCCTGCTATCTCAAGAGCCATTCGCGCGGTGAATACGTGTTCGATCGCGGCTGGGCCGAGGCCTATGAGCGCGCCGGCGGCAGTTATTATCCGAAATTACAGGTGGCGGTGCCGTTCACGCCGGCAACGGGCCGGCGTCTTCTCCTGCGTGAGGGTCCGCAATCACAAGCCGTCGGGCGGGCGATGGCGAGCGGGCTCGTCGAACTGTGCGGCCTATCGGGCGCATCAGGAGTGCACGTGACGTTTGCGACTGAGGAGGAATTCAAGCTGCTTGGCGAACTCGGCTATCTGCAGCGCACCGACCAACAGTTTCACTGGGAGAACCAGGGTTTTGCGAGCTTCGACGAATTTCTCGCCGCGCTAACCGCGCGCAAGCGCAAAACCATCCGCCGCGAGCGCCACGATGCGCTGGCCGACGGAATCAGCGTGCACTGGCTCACCGGAAGCGAGCTGACCGAAGCGGTGTGGGATGCATTCTTCGAATTCTACATGGAAACCGGGTCGCGCAAGTGGGGTCGGCCCTACCTGACGCGCGACTTCTACTCGCTGGTCAGCGAAAAAATGCGCGACCGGATCGCGCTGGTGATGGCCAAACGCGCCGGCCGCTGGATCGCCGGCGCGATCAATTTTATCGGCTCGCACACGCTGTTCGGCCGCCACTGGGGCACCATCGAAAACCACCCGTTCCTGCACTTCGAGCTGTGTTACTACCAGGCAATCGATTACGCGATCGCGCACAAGCTGCCGCGCGTCGAGGCCGGCGCGCAGGGCGAGCACAAGATTTCGCGCGGCTACATGCCGACCACCACTTTCTCGGCGCACTACATCGCCGATCCGGCGCTGCGGCGCGCCATCGCCGATTATCTGCAACGGGAACGCGCTTACGTCGCGGCGGCTGGCGCCGAGCTTGCCACCTTGGCCCCGTTCCGAAAGGATTTCACCGTCGAGCCGGAATGAGTAAGCTCTGGCGCAAACGCGGAGAGCGCGATGCCGAGCTACGATCAGAACAATGTCTTTGCCAAAATCCTGCGCGGCGAATTGCCGGCGCATAAGGTTTTCGAGGACGACAAGGTTTTTGCCCTTCTCGACATCATGCCGCGCGCGCCCGGCCACACGCTGGTCATCCCAAAATCGCCGGTGCGCACCATTCTCGATATCGCGCCGGACGATCTGGCCTATCTCATCAAGGCGACCCAGACGATCGCGCGCGCGGCGGTAAAAGCGTTCGCCGCCGACGGGCTCACCATTCAGCAATTCAACGAGCCGGCCGGCGGCCAGGTGGTGTTCCACCTGCATGTTCACGTCATTCCGCGCCAGGTCGGCGTTGCGTTGAAGCCGCCGGCAAGCGTCAAGGAGGACCTGGCCGTGCTCGCGGACCAGGCGCTCCAGCTCGCCGCCGCATTGAAGGATTAGTTCAGCCCGTTCGCCCGCGCGAGACGCGTTCGATCTCGGCGCGCACCAGTCGCTCCACCATGCCCGGCAGGTTGTCGTCGAGCCAGGATTTCAGCATCGGGCGGAGCATTTCGCGCACCAGATCCTCGAGCGTTCGGGCATTTTGCACCAGCACGGTTTGCGCGAGCGCGCTGAACGCGGAATCGACCGCGGCGCTGGTCTCGTTCGACACCAGATGGCCGCGCTCCACAGGCGGCGCGGCCGGTCTGTCCCCGGCCTCATCAAAGCCCACGTCGGACGTGCCGTCGATGGTACGGAATTGCGGATTTGGTTGAGGCACGGAGGCGGCCATTGTCTCGGTAAGGTCGAGAATGTCGGAGGGTTCCGCTGCCGTTTCCACGACGGCGGGGATGGGGTCGGGTTCGAACTGCGGCGGTGGCGGCGACGGCGGATAGGATGGCTGCGGCGGCAGTTCGGCCTTCGGCGCTTCCGGCGCGCGCGGCGCGGTTTTGGTGGCATCGTCGTCGGCGATAATGCGGCGAATGGAGGCGAGGATCTCCTCCATCGAAGGTTCCTGCGACTTCGCCGGCTGCGTCATGCGCGCGTCCCTCGCTCGTTTCGCGTGCGTTCCCCGCGCGCCCTCACGCGCTGCAAGCGTATGGAGCCCCTCGACAAGGCCGAATCACACACCCGCCACTATGCAACGCCACCACCGAGTATGTCATGGCGAAAGCCGAAGGCAAGGAGCGATCTGTGGACATGCAACAGCGCGAAACCCGCCCTCATGCGCCTATCTGCCGTCGGGCGCGCGCACGCCGACCCACGCGTCGCGGACCTGCTGATAATGCACTTGCGGATCGTAGATTACGATGTTGAGGCCGAGGTGCTCCATCGACAGCCCGCCGACCGCCGCCAACAGCGTGTAGGAGGCGACGACGCGATCGTGCTGGGCGGTAACGAGCGCCACGCGGGCATTGACGAGTTCCTGTTGCGCGTTGAGGACGTCGAGCGTGGTGCGCTGGCCGACGCGTGCTTCTTCGCGCACGCCGTTGAGTGCGATTTCGGCGGCGTTCACTTGCGCGGTCGTCGCCTCGATCTGCGCCTTGGCGGCGTCGAGTTCGCCCCAGCTCGCCACCACGGTCTCCCGCACCTGATCGCGGTTGACGTCGAGATTGAGGCGCTGCTGGCCCAGCGTTTCCTTGGATTGACGGATGGCCGAATACTCGGCGCCGCCCTGGTAGATCGGGATCGTGAGCGTGCCGAGAATGGAAGCTGTCGTCTGCTTGTTGACGTTGTAGAGCGGGTCCCAATTCTTCGCCACGTTCGCCGTCAGCCCGAGGTTCGGATAGAGCGAGCCTTCGCTGATCTTGACCGTGAGTTCGGCGATGTCGACGCCATACGCCGCGGCGAGCACCGAAGGACTTTGGACCTGTCCCTGGTTAATCGCGGCGGGCAGCGTGGCCGGCGAAAGGCGGTCGACCGGCGTGCCGGGATCGAGCCGGCCTGGATCGACGCCGATCACGCGCCGATAATTGGCTTGCGAGGTGACGTAGTTCGATTGCGCGCCAAGCAACGCCGATCGTCCCGCCGCCAATCGCGATTCGGCCTGGGCGACGTCGGTGCGCGTGACTTCGCCGACATTGAAACGGTCGCGCGTCTGCTTGAGCTGTTCGGTGAGCACTTCGACGTTGCGGCGATTGAGATCGAGGATCGCCTGGTCGCGCAGCAAATTCATGTAGGAGGTCGAGGCATCGAGCAGGACCTGCTGCTCGGTGACGCGCAAAGTCTCGCGCGCACCCATCACCTGGCTTTCGGCTTGGCGGGTGTGGTTGGCGGTCTGGAATCCGTTGAACAGCGTCTGCGTCGCCGTCGCGCCGATGCCGCGCGAAGCGAAGTCGTCGCTGATGTCGGAATACGAGACGGAGTTCGGAAACGACGCCTGATTGACGGTGTGCGAAAGCGTGCTGGAATAGTTATAGCCGCCGGTCGCGGTCACGCTGAGCTTCGGCCGATAGCCGGATAGCGCCTGCGGCACGTTCTCATCGGTGGCGCGCAACGCGGCGCGCTGGGCGTTGAGCGAGGGATTATTCTGGTAGGCTTGGACCAGCGCCCATTCCAGAGTGTCGGCGGCGCATACCGTGCATGCCGCGACAACGATGGCAGCGCCCAAAATGAGGCTTGCGACGGCCCGACGATGCGCCGGCAGTCCTCGTCCACTCATGACGTTGACACGGCTCCCCAACCTTTTCCCCGCACGCCGTAAATCGCTGCCACAGACACGCTGCCACGCCCCGGCCAACGACGCTGACCGAAGACGCGTAACGCCCAAGCTTAAGCGTCTGGCGGGGAAGGCGAAACCCCGCGCCTGGGGATGAATTGCAAATATCTGGGAATAGGCACTTCTGCGCCACAGGTCATGAGGGACCTGAACCTCTGTCATAATCGCATATAAACGGCTTGGTCCGGACTGCGATATTTTCAGAAGACGAAGGCCGGGGGCGCCACAAAGCCCGGCAATACCGGAGCTGCCGCGTCGAAAATCGGTCGCCCGACAAGGTGGCCTTCGACCATCCGATACAGCATGGCCTTGCTGGCGGGGGCATGGCCGAAAATACAAGCCAAACGTCCAGTTGGCCTCAATTGCCGACCCAAAGTCTCAGGCACGATCTCGGTCGCGCCACTGAGCAAAATGAAATCGTAGGGTGCGCCGCCGGGCCAACCCGCGCTCAAGGGACCGGTGACGATCCCAACCGGGGCGGCGCCGGCGGCGGCAAGCGCCTCCCCCGCCCGGCGCGCCAAGGCAGCATCGTCCTCAAGCGCGACCACCGATCCGGCAATCCGCGACAGGACGGCCGACGAGTACCCGGTGCCGCAGCCGACATCGAGCACCTGATCGGCGTGATCGAGCTGGGCCGCCTGAATAAGCTTGGCGAGAACCATCGGCTTGAGCAGCACGCGGCCCTCACCTATCGCAAGATCGCTGTCGCTATAGGCTTGGCCGGCGAGCGCGGACGGCACGAACAGTTCGCGCGGCACCGCCAGCATGGCCGCGATCAACTCGGGATTGGTGACATCGGCCGTGCGGACTTGCCCGTCTACCATCATGCGGCGCGCAGTGACGGTGTCGAACATGCCTTGAGTTCCCAAAGACCGACGATGGTGCGTTTTGCGACACGATCGGGCAAAACGCAAGTATCGCAATTCCCGGGGGCTTAGCTGACGACATGTGAAGGCGCCCCCCCAACAAAATCTCAAACAATGTCGGATAGCAGCGGGCCGTGCGGTGTTCATCTCAATGCAAGGCCGGTCCGTAACATGGCGTAGGCATTGCTTAATCGATTGGGTGCAGTTACCCATCCGGTCAACGGCCACGTGGCGGAGTGGTTACGCAGCGGTCTGCAAAACCGTTTACCCCGGTTCAATTCCGGGCGTGGCCTCCAACCTTCGCTCGCGCAGCGCGTGAAGGTTGCCCGGACCGCCGTGCGCTGCGGCTGGCGCGAGCCAGCGCGGCGGCTTTCAAAGCAGGACCGGCTTTGATATACGCGGCTCCGGCGCGCGAGCAGGCTTTTTCCCCGGTAGCTCAGCGGTAGAGCAACCGGCTGTTAACCGGTTGGTCGCTGGTTCGAATCCGGCCCGGGGAGCCAAACCACCATCCACCACACGAGCCTGGCGGAGCCGCGAAGCTTGGGTCCACGCCGGTGCTCGCCTGCCCGACTCATCAATTGTTAACCCTGCCGCGCGACCCTCGCGCCTCATCGACGAGGGACGAATCATGGCCTACGTGCTGCCACGGGCGGTTATTGTTCTCCTTGGATGGGGCGGAGCCTATTGGCTCCTCACCGCGCTTTCCCCCCACCTCACCCCCGCGATCATTTACCTGAGCGGCATTGCCTGGGTGTTGGCCGGAATTGTCCTGTTCGGCTATCTCTACATGCTGCGCCGCGAACTTGGGCTTTTGCCAAACAGTCCCGCGGTGCGCAGCGAGCGCCATCCGGGTTAAGCGGATTCTTTGACGTTTTGGATCAGCCGCCGGCGCGGTTCCAGCCGCGAATCCGATCGCCATAGACTTCAAAACCGGACCGCGTCACCACGACGGTATCTTCGAGTTTGATGAAGCCGCGTTGCGGATGTTGCAGCGTCGTTTCCACCGAAACCACCATGCCGATTTCAAGCGGACGATCCGCGTCATAGGCATCGTACGGCACCGGCCCGGAATTGGTCAGGCGCGGCGCCTCGTGACTCACAAGTCCCATGCCATGGGCGAGAAATTCGGTGTGGTTGTGCATCTTGGATTTCTGCAGCGTGGCATTCGCCGCCGCATATATCTCCTTGCCCAGCGCTCCCCCTCGGATCGGCTTCATCGAGGCTTGTTCGACGGCTTCGACTTCGGCGAGCAAGTCGACGAGTTCGGCATCCGGCTCGCCGATAATTCCCATGCGGCACACATCGCCGATATAGCCGTGATAATTGCCGCCGGAATCCAGCGACAGGATATCGCCTTTCTCCCAGCGCTGATCCGACGGCGCGCGATTGAGGCTCGATCCCGCGGTGATCAGGCAATAATCGAAGGTCAGCCCGCGCGAAGTCTCCTCGCGGCGCAACGCCTCGGTCAGTTCGTTCTTGGTGGCGCCGGCGCCGTGCTTCTTGATGACCGCCTTCATTGAATCGATCACCGCATCCGAGGCGAGGCGCAGCATGTCGAGCTCTTCCGGCGTTTTGACCGCGCGCAGGCGTTCGAGCACGAACAGCGCATCCTTGATCTCGCTGTGCGGAAACGCCTTGCGCAAAACCTCGGCGGCATCGGCCGGAATGAATGCAAGCTCGGCGCCAATGTGCTTCGCTTCGGGGGCGATCTTGCGCGCGTAGGCAGCCGCCTTTTCCATTGTGTCGACGGAGCCGGAATTTCGCACATGCAGTTCGGATACCCAGAGCGGCTTGTTCTCGTGCTGGAAGCGTTCCATCCGGTGGCCGAAAAAGCCGGCCTTTTGGGGCTCGCCCTTGGCATAAACGAAAACCGGCAGATACCGGCTCAGCCCCATCGCATCCATCGATTTAAAAAAGAACGCGCGATGGCCCCCCATGAGGTACTGGACATTATGCTTCGACGTCGCGATCAGCACGTCCATGCCGGCGTCGTCCATCAGCCGGTCGAGGCGAGCGGTATCGAACGGGGCAACGTTTTGTTTTTTGGTGACGTCAAGCATGGGCGGTCTCCTTGTGGCGCGCTAAAATACCATCCTAGCAAATCCGAAAGCGCCGATGAACCCGACTGTCCGGCGGGGCCGCATTGAACTCCGCGCGGATCGTGGAACCCGAAATAGCCTTCATTTCCACAATTCGGCGCTGGCGAGCCGGGCGCCTTTGACCAGCGCGTCGAGCTTTGCCCACATGATACTCGGATGCACGCGGCGATGGAACGGCCCCTGAGCGAAACCGCAATCGGTGCCCGCTAACAGGTTCTCGCGTCCGACCAGGCGGGCGAGCCGTACGATGCGTTCGGCGACCAGTTCCGGATGCTCGACCACATTGGTGGCATGGCTGATCACGCCGGGAATGAGAACTCTGCCCTGCGGAAGCTTGGCGTTTTCCCACACGCGCCATTCATGCTCGTGGCGCGGATTGGCGCCTTCGATGACATAGGCGCCGACCTTCATGCCGAGGATAAGGTTGACGACGTCCTTGAGCGGCACGTCGGTGGTGTGCGGTCCCGGCCAGCTGCCCCAGCAGACATGATAGCGGATGCGGTCGGCCGGCAGGCCGGCGATGGCGTCGTTGAGCACCTCGACCTGCAAGGCGAGCCATTTGCGATAATCGGCGAAACTCGCCGGCGGCACCATGCGGTCGTAAGTGACGGCGAAGCGCGCGTCGTCGAGCTGCAGGATGAAACCGGCATCGATGATCATGCGATATTCGGTCTTCATCGCCGCGCCGATCGCCCGGATCAGCTCCTCGTCGCTCTTATAGTATTCGTTTTTGCGGTCCGGAATGACGCTGGCCGGCGCGGCGACGGGAAGAAAAGCTTCGGCGACGTCGACAGCTTTGAGCGCCGCCTTGAAATTATCGATGTCGCGCTGCAGCTCGGCCTGTCCGGTATAGGCGATCGGCCCGACGCAGACGGCCTCGACCATTGTCGCCACGCCTTCGCGCGCATCGAGCTCGGCGTAGAATTCGGCGAATTTCTCGCGGTCGACTCCGCGCGTGAAGGGATTATGGGCGCCGGGCTTGATTTGCCGCCGCTCAAAACCGCTCAGGCGTTCCAGCACATATTGCGACCAGCTGATCGATTTGCCGAACTCGCCGTCACTGATGACATCGACGCCGGTTTCGGCCTGGTGGCGCACGACTTCGGCGACGGAACTTTTCAGGCGCGCATCATAGGCGGTATGGTCGTACGGCTTGGCCGCCTGCTTTAAGCGCAAAAAATCCTGCAGCTCGGCTGGCCGAATAAGGCTGCCGACATGCGTGGTGAGAATGCGATCGACGCTGCGCTTCATTGATGCTCCGGCTCCTGCCCGTCATTGCGAGCGGGAGCGAAGCAATCCAGCGCGGCGGCGTCAATGCTGGATCACGCCGGTCCTCGCAATGACGGTGAGCGTTGGACGCGATCCCATCTCGCTTGACTCAAGGCGGCGGAGTAACTTCAGCCCAAGCCCTCGCAAAAGCGCACAGACCCAGGGAGGATTCCATGACGTCATTGACCAGGCGCTCGCTGGCCTTGTTACCGGT
Source organism: uncultured Alphaproteobacteria bacterium (assembly GCA_963743395.1). Taxonomy (GTDB): domain Bacteria; phylum Pseudomonadota; class Alphaproteobacteria; order Rhizobiales; family Xanthobacteraceae; genus BOG-931. The sequence goes on along the minus strand of CAVUPV010000011.1, from coordinate 445 downwards.
GCTCGCACCGTTCTTGCCATTAGGGATCGCGCACGCCGCCACCCAACTCAACCCGGCGGCGGTAACCTTTAAGCTGCCTGATCAGATCCCATGGTCGCCGCCAAATCCAAACGGCGCGCAGAATGCGGTGCTGGTCGGCGATCCTTCGAAAGAAGGTCTCTACGTCAATATGACCAAATGGCTGGCGGGCAACCATTTCAGCCACCCGCATTTCCATCCGCACGACCGGTTCATCACCGTCATCAAGGGAACATGGTGGGTCGGCACCGGCACCAAATTCGATCCCGATTCCACGGTGCCGATGCCGGCGGGCACCTTCGTGACCCATTACGGACAACAGGTCCATTTCGATGGCGCCAAGGACGAAGACGCAATTCTGCTGATCGTCGGCGAAGGGCCGGCCACCGCGACGCCGGCGGAAATCAAGTGAAGCCGGCGGTCCGGC
>CAVUPV010000010.1:0-103100 GCA_963743395.1 uncultured Alphaproteobacteria bacterium | reverse complement strand
CTCGAACTGTTGCGATGACTGGATCACCCGCATTCGCGGGTGATGACAATCGAATGAGTCATTGGTCGAGGCCGCTACGGGGATTATGGATTCCGAGCTCGCGCTTCGCGCGCCCCGGAATGACGGCAAGCTACTTCCCCCGCATCGCCAGCACCCGGTCCACCATGGCGCCGGCTTCGCCGAGATAATTTCCCGGATCGCAGAGTTTCGCCAGCGCGGCGCGGTCGAGGTGTTTGGTGACTTCGGCGTTCTCGGCGAGGAGATCGACCAGCGGCCGGCCGGTGGCGACGACTTGGCGGCAAATGTCATAGACGAGATCGTGGGCATATTGGCGGCCGAGATAGGGCGCGAGCCCCATCATCACCGCTTCCGAGACGATCAGCCCTTTGGTCAGATCGAGATTGGCGCGCATCTTCTTCTCATCGACCTGCAGGCCGGTCAGCACGAACCCGGTCTGCGCCAGTGCGCCGGCGGCGAAGCAAAAGATTTCCGGCAGCACGATCCATTCGATCTCCCAGGGACCCGTGGCGCGCTCGTGGTCCTCGACCATGGCGTCGAGCAGCGCGGCCACCTGCTGGCGCACCACCGACGTCAGCGCGGTGATATAGACCGACGAAATCGGATTGCGCTTCTGCGGCATGGTCGAGGACGAGCCGCGGCCTTCGTGGAACGGCTCATAAAGCTCCTCCACTTCGGTCTGCATCATCAGCTTGATGTCGAAGGCGATCTTGGCGCAGGTGCCGGTGACGAGGCCGAGGAAACAGCCGGCTTCGGCGATCGTATCGCGCACCGTGTGCCAGGCGATCGCCGGCAGGCCGAGTTTCAGTTCCTTCATCAACTCGGCCTGCGTTTCCAGGCCGCGGCCGCCGAGTGAGGACAACGTGCCGGCAGCGCCGCCGAATTCGCCGACCAGGAGGCGCGAGCGCAATTCCTTCAGGCGCTGTTTGTGCCGCTCGAAGGCGGCGAGCAAGGTCGCCATCTTGTAGCCGAAGGTGATCGGCACCGCCTGTTGCAGATTGCTGCGCCCGGCCATCGGCGTATCGCGGTATTTGCGGGCGAGCGCGGCGAGCGCATCGGCAATGCCGTCGAGGTCCGCTTCGATGAGCGTCAGCGCCTCGCGGATCTGCAGCACCGTCGCCCTGTCGGTGATGTCCTGGGTCGTCGCGCCCCAATGGCACCATTCGCCGAGCCCGTCGCGGCAGGCTGCGACGAGCTGCTGCACCACCGGCAGCACCGGATAGCCGATCTTTTCGGTCTGGGTTTTCAGCTTGGCGAAATCGATCTCGGCGGCGTTGCAATGCCGGCAGATTTCCTCGGCCGCCTCCTTGGGGATGATGCCGAGGCGGCCTTGCGCCCGCGCCAAGGCGCCCTCGAAATCGAGATATTTCTGCACGCGGTTCTCGTCGGAGAAAACCCGCCGCATCGCCGCGGTCGAAAAGATGTCGCGAAACACGGCGGAGTCGATCAGTGACGTGGGCATGAGCTTTAGGTACTCCGTGGCGAATGGCGTGATTAACGGGGTGAAAAGATCGGGTGATATGCGACCGCGCCGCGGCAACTTTTCGAAGTGATTTACCAATCGCAGCGCGGCGCTGCGCAAGGCCGGTGCTGGCAAGCGCATCGCGTCCTTAATAGTGTACTACCGCATTTCTTCAAATACAGCACGCGCGATTTGTCGGTTCATCGCCGCGGCGCGAACGCGCAGATCGCCAATCGCCACGCGGCTTAATTCGCTGCTGCGCCGCCGCGGCGAATGGCGCGGCTGAAATTTCGTAAAGGATATCCGTTCGATTGAAATAAACCGATACACGCGAGCGTAAAGAATACCGCTTCAACCAATCTTCAGCATAGGCCGAGAAGCGTAGATAATTTCACCAATTCAATACTCCCGGCGCACCAATAATCCCCGCGAACAACGAGCAAAAAACTCGTCAACGAATTTCGGCGTCATTCAGGGGACGGACTTGCGTAAGAGTACATTCGTCATGATCGGCTTTGCGGTCCTGTTCGGACTGCTCGCGGTCTTCCTGGCGCAGACCTGGCTCAACAACCAGGCCGACGCGCGCATGAAGAGCCTCGAGGCGCAGCGCAAGCCGCCGGCGCCGGAGCGCACGATCGTGGTCGCCAATCGCGCGTTGCGGTTCGGCGACGAGCTTGGCTCGATGTCGCTGCGCGAACAGCCGTGGCCCGCGGACGCGCTGCCGGCCGGCGCCTTCGGCAAGATCGCCGATCTGACCGCGGACAAACGCATCGTGCTGATGCCGATCGACGTCAACGAAGCGATCCTCGCCTCCAAGATCACCGGTCCGGGCCAGCGCGCCACGCTCTCGGCGGTGCTCGAGGCGGGCATGAAGGCGGTGACCGTGCGCGTCAACGACGTCGAAGGCGTCGCCGGCTTCGTGCTGCCGGGCGACCACGTCGATGTGCTGCTGACGCGGCAGGGCGAAAAGAACATGGCGGCGACCGACGTTGTCGTCGAGGACGTGCCGGTGCTCGCCATCGATCAGGTGGCCGACGAACGCACCGACAAGCCTTCGGTGGTCAAGGCGGTCACGCTCGAAGTCAATGTCACCGACGGCCAGCGGGTCGCGCTCGCCGCCACGGTCGGCTCGCTGTCGCTGCTGCTGCGCAAGGCCGGCGAACTCGCCGGCGGCGATACGCGCCGGGTGACGACGGGCGATCTCGGCAAGCCGAGCGAACCGACAACGAAATCAAGCTTCATCACCGTCGGCGTAATCCGGCCGACCAAGAATGAACGCACCGAATACACCGTGCCGGTGGAGCGCGGCAACGCGCACTCCGCGGCGCTGTCATCGGCGCGCGATTGATGCAGACGACGAAACGGAGCGACGCGAAGTTTTTGGTTTTGGGGAAAATAAGCAGCGGCGGGGAGGCCGACGTGAAAAGCCAGTATAAAGATCGAAGCCACGTCCCGGGCAAAAGCCCGCGACATTCGGACAGGACCACAACGGGCGCCGGCATCAGCATCGGCGCGCTGTTGCGGCGCGGCTGGATCAGGGCGGTGCTGGCGGGAAGCATCATGATGGCGCTGGCGCCGTTGGCGCATGCGCAGCAAAACATCGTGTTCGCCAATCCCGTGCATGCGGCGACGGTGTCGGTGATCCTCGGCAAGACCCAAGACGTGCGCACCGACCAGGGCCTCGCCGACATCACGGTCGGCGATCCGGACGTAGCCGACGTCAGCCCGCTCACCGATCACTCGCTGTCCATTCTCGGCAAGAAGATCGGCACCACGCGGGTGACGGTCTATAACGCCGACAAGAAGCCGATCGGCATTTTCGACATCGAAGTGACCTACGACACGTCACGGCTGTCGAGCGAGATCGCCCAGTTCACCGGCGGCGGCATCAGGGTGTCGTCGATCAACGGCCGCATCATGCTGTCCGGCATGTCGCCGGACGCCGCCACGCTCGACAAGGCGGTGGAAATCGCGCGCCAGTTCGGGCCGGACCCGATCAACACCGTCCAGGTCATGCAGCCGCAGCAGATCGAGCTGGAAGTGCGCTTCATCGAAGTCGACCGCAATGCCAGCCGCGATCTCGGCGTGCAATGGAACGTGTTCGGCAATTCGGTGCTGGCCAATTCCGGTTCCGGGCTGCCCGCATCGCAGCTGCCGATCACCACGCCCGGCGGCGCATTCCAGCAGCCGGGGACCGCTGTCGGCGGCGCCAACCTTCTCGCCAACCAGTTGCCGATTTCGCCGGTGGTCGCGGGCGGCGTGCTGTCCGGCGCGACGCCGTTCGGCTTTCTGATCGGCCAATTGTCGAACCGGCTGCAGATCGAGGTCAACGCGCTTGAAGTAAAGGGCGCCGCGCGCCTTCTGGCGGAGCCCAATCTGGTGACCCTGTCGGGTGAAACCGCGAGCTTCCTCGCCGGCGGGCAAATTCCGGTCCCCGAGGTCGGCGCTACCGGCACGCCGTCGTTCGGCTTTCAGCCCTACGGCGTCGGCCTGTCGTTTACCCCGACCGTGCTGCGAAACGGCGTCATCAATCTTGTGGTCAAGCCGGAAGTGAGCGAGATCGATCACACCAATGCCGTGACCGTTGCCGGCACCACCGTGCCGGCGCTCACCACGCGCAAGGCTTCGACCACGCTCGAACTGCACGACGGTCAGAGCTTCATGCTCGGCGGCTTGCTGCAGAGCGACGGCACCAACAATCTCAATCAGCTGCCGTGGGCCGGCGACTTGCCGGTGCTCGGCGCGCTGTTCCGCAGCACCGAATACCAGAAGAACGAGACCGATCTCGTCATCCTGGTGACGCCGCATATCGTCAAGCCGCTGACGCCGACCGATCCGATCCACACGCCGCTCGACGGCTCGTTGCCGCCGAACGACGTCGACCTGTTCCTGATGGGTCAAACCGAGGTCAGCCCGGAACTGGCGCGGCTCGCGTTCGGCGCGGTGACCCGGCCCTATGTCGGCCACATCCTCGATCTGCCGAAAAATGGAGATGCCTATGTGTCGGTCAAAGACTAATCGCGCCGCGCGCCTCGTCGCGGGCGCATTGACCGTCATCGGCCTCGGCACCTGGCTCGCCGGATGCGCAGACGCCGATCGCTATCTGGACCGGCGCGACAGCATCGCGCTCGGCGCAGGCGACGCCGTCGCCGCAAATTCGGCCGAACAGATGGTCGATCCGTGGCCGCCCTACAGCGGCGACAAGAACATCCCCTTCAACGGCCAGAAGATGCAGACCGCGGTCGAGCGCTATCGCACCGGCAAGGTCATCCCGCCGGCCGATCCGGAGGACCTCGAGTCGACCAATCAGTCGGGCCAGACCATCAACCAGACGACAGTGAATGCCGGCGCCAGTGCGCCGCCGGCAATTACCACGACGGCGCAGTGATCTGCGGATTGACAGCGCGAGCTTGAAAGCATGCGTATCGGCCGAGCTACCGAACAAAGCGCCCAGGCCAGAGTGGTCGTGCTGACGGCCGACCAGGCGTTCGAGGATTCGGTCCGCGCGACGTTTAGCGCCAGCGCGCAGATCGGCCTCGACGTTATCCAGGGCCGGCTCGCCGAGCGCGGCGATGCCATCGACGTTGCGGGCGCCACCGTGGTCGTTGCCGATGTCGACGGCGCGGACGAAGCCGAATTGCGGGCGCTCGAACGCCTGTTGCTGCGTATCGGCGCGTGGCCGCCGGTCGTTGCCGTCACCCAGAGCTTCGACGAAAATGTCGCGCGCCGCCTGATGCAGATGCGCGCCGCCGATTTTCTGGTGAAGCCGGTGCCGCCGGTGGAGCTGGTGCGGACCTGCGCGCGGGTCGCCAAGCCGCTGGCCAATGCCGAGACGACGGAAGCCGAGATTTTCACCTTTCTGCCCGCGGTCGGCGGCGCCGGCGTCACCACGCTCGCGGTGCAGACGGCGATGCTGCTTTTGAACAGCGGGCCGCGCGGCAAGTCGGCAACCTGCCTGGTCGATCTCGACCTGCAGCATGGCGCCTGCGCCGATTACCTCGATATCGAGCCGCGCCTTAATCTCAGCGAGATCGAGCCGCGGCCGGAGCGGCTCGACCGCCAATTGCTCGAAGTGATGATCTCGCAACATCCGTCCGGGCTCGCCGTGGTCGCGGCGCCGAACCGGCCGGCGGAAATGCGGCTGTTCGACCCCGACGTGGTGACCCGGCTGCTCGATTTGGTGTCGTCGCATTTCGACTATGTCGTGTTCGACATGCCGCGCACCTGGTTTTCCTGGACCGACAGCGTGCTGCTCGGCTCCGACCGGCTGTTCATCGTCAGCGAGACGACGGTGCCCGGCCTGCGCCACGCCAAGCAACTCGTCGACGCCATCCGCGAGCGGCTCGGCGACGGGCCGAAACCGCAAGTCATCATCAATCGCTTCGTGCAGAAGATGTTTTCGTCCGGGCTGCGACGCGGCGACATCGAGCCGGCGATCGGCGACGCGTTTTTGGCCTGCATCCCGAACGACTACGCGCTGGTGCGCGAGGCCATCGATCGCGGCGTGCCGCTCGAAGACGTCAAGAAAGGCAACAAGATCACGCTCCAGCTCAAAAAGCTGATCGTTCCGCAGGCCGCCGGCAAAGCGGCGAAGGACAGCGCCGGCGCCGCCAAAAAATTCAAGCTGTCGTGGGCGCGATCGTAAGCTCGCAAGACGTTCCCGCTCATTCCCGCGAAAGCGGGAATCCGGGGTGAAGGAAGGAACTGGGTTCCCGCTTGCGCGGGGACGAGCGGATTAAAACGAGGGCTGGGAATTCGTATGGCTGGTCGTTTTACAACGCGCCGCGTCGCCGCTCCGGAGCTCGTTCCGGCGGCGGCGGAAGGCATGCCGGAAGGCGTACGCGACGGCGTCGCCTGGACGGCGTTCCCGGAGACCGCGCCGGAGCCGACCGCGCCGGCCGCGCCCGCTGCCGCAGTAGCCGCCGCTGCCGCAGCCGCAGCTAATGCAGCCAATCCGCTTCTGACCGACAAGCTGCTCGACGCCAAAATCCGGCTGCACCGCCGGTTGATCGAGGAGATCAATCTTTCCGCGCTGGAAAAGCTGCCGGAAGAGGAAATGCGCGCCCATATCCAGGGGCTCGTGTCGCAATACGTGCTGGTCGAGCGGCTGGCGCTCAACACCCAGGAGCTCAACGACTTCGTCTCCGAAATCCTCGACGAGATGACCGGTCTCGGCCCGCTCGAGCCGCTGCTCAAGGACCCCGCCGTCAACGACATCCTGATCAACGGCCACGAATGCGTCTATGTCGAGCGGCGGGGCCTGCTGGAGCCGACCGGCGTGCGCTTCAAGGACGAGGCGCATCTGCTGCGCATCATCAACAAGATCGTCTCCGCGGTCGGCCGCCGCGTCGATGAATCGCATCCGATGTGCGACGCGCGCCTGCTCGACGGCTCGCGCGTCAACGTCGCGGTGCGGCCGGTGGCGATCGACGGGCCGCTGATGTCGATCCGCAAATTCTCCAAGAAGCCGTTCAACCTCAACAAGCTGATCGAGGTCGGCGCGCTGCGGCCGCAAATGGCCGAATTGCTCGCCGCGGCGGTGCGGGCGCGCGTCACGCTGATCATTTCCGGCGGCACCGGTTCGGGCAAGACCACCATGCTCAACGCGCTCTCCGCCTTCATCTCGGAGAAGGAGCGGCTTCTGACCATCGAGGACGCCGCCGAACTGCAATTGCAGCAGCCGCATGTCGGCCGCATGGAAACGCGGCCGCCGAACATCGAGGGCAAGGGCGAAATCCGCCAGCGCGATCTGGTCAAGAACGCGCTGCGCATGCGGCCCGACCGCGTCATCCTGGGCGAGTGCCGCGGCGAGGAAGCCTTCGACATGCTGCAGGCCATGAATACCGGCCACGAAGGCTCGATGGCGACGGTCCACGCCAACACGCCGCGCGACGCGATTTCGCGGCTCGAGCAGATGATCGGCATGGCCGGCCTGCCGATGACGGTGGCCTCGATCCGCGGCCAGATCGCCGCCGCCATCCGGGTGATCGTGCAATTGTCGCGGCTGTCGGACGGCAAGCGCCGGGTGATGAGCATCGCCGAGATCACCGGGCTGGAAGGCGACATCATCCAGATGCAGGAAATCTTCAAATTCGTGCGCACCGGCACCGCGGCGGACGGCGCGATCCAGGGCCATTTCCAGGCGACCGGCGTGCGCCCGCGCTTTCTCGCCGATCTCGTCGCCATGGGCGTCAAGCTGCCCGGCGCCTATTTCGATCCGTCGCAGCCGCTGTGAGGCAACGCCGATGATTATGAATTCGTCATTGCGAGCGAAGCGAAGCAATCCAGTGGCTCTCGCTGGATTGCTTCGTCGCTTTGCTCCTCGCAATGACGGTCTCTTGGGCCTCTGAACCGCCATGTCGTTCGATTTCATGGCGTTCGATTTCGACCCGATCTATCTGGTCTGGCTGTTCGTCGCGATCTCGGCGGGGCTCACGGTCGAGGCCGTCTATCTGATGTGCTTTTCGGCGGCGTCCTATCGCAGCCAGATCAACCGCCGGCTGATGCTGGCCAAGGACCGCACCGACCGCGAAAGCGTGCTGATCGAATTGCGCCGCGAGCGCGGGCTCACCGGCGGCGGCGATTACCAGTTCAATCTCGTTGCGCTCAACCGGCTGGTCCTGCAATCCGGCCTGACGCTCGGCATCGCGCGCATCCTCGTCATTATCGTCGTCGTGGCCTTGTTCGCCTTTGCCGCGATCCTTTTCGTTTAGCGGCAGTTTCGTCGATGCCGGCGCGGCGGCGCTGGTGAGCGCGACCGCGCTGCCTTACCTGGTGCTGCGCATGCTGCGGTCGCGGCGGCAGAAGAAGTTCGGCGCTCAATTCCCCGATGCGCTCGATATCATCGTGCGCAGCCTGCGCGCCGGCCATCCGGTGCCGATCGCCATCACCATGGTCGGGCGCGAAATGGCCGATCCGATCGGCAGCGAATTCGGCATCGTCTCCGACGAAATCACCTATGGCGCCGATCTCGAAGCGGCGATGCGCAACCTCTATGCCCGCATCGGCTCCGACGATCTGCCGCTGTTCGTCACCGCGGTCGCCATTCAGGGCTCGACCGGCGGCAATCTCGGCGAAATCCTGGAAGGTCTGTCCGGCGTCATCCGCCAGCGCTTCAAGATGCGGCGCAAAATCCGCGCGCTTGCCGCCGAAGCCCGCGCCTCGGCGATCGATCCTCTCGGCGCTGCCGATCGGCCTGTTCATCGTCATCCAGTTCGTCGCGCCGGAATTCTACGCCTCGGTCTGGAACGAGCACCTGACCAAGTATCCTGCTCGGCGGCGCCGCGGCTGTGGATGAGCTGTCGGCAATCTGATCATGTTCAAGATGGTCAACTTCAAGATTTGAGCGGGATGCCATGAGGGCTCATCAACAAGCGTCATTGCGAGGAGCGAAGCGACGAAGCAATCCAGTCTCCGTCGCCGCACTGGATTGCTTCGCTGCGCTCGCAATGACGGAAGGCTGGATTCCCGCTTGCGCGGGAATGAGCGGAAAACTGAATCCGGCCGATCGGACATCATGTAATGGACCCGACCACCACCATAGCGGCCTTCGGCGACAACGCGCCGCTGATGCTGAGCGTGCTGGTTTTCCTTGCCGGCGGCACGCTCGCCTTCGCGGCGATGATCGGCGTTCGCGCGCGCGACGCGGTGCGGCGGCGCGCCGCGCGCGTCGGCCTCGACGACGATGCGCCGGCCGGCGGCCGGCGCTCGCTGCGCTATTCGGGACTAAGGGCGGCGCAAAAGCTCGTCGACTATACGACCAAGCATTATTCGGCCGGCGATTCAGGCGACGTGAAAATCCTGCGCCGCCGGCTGATGCAGGCCGGCATCTACGATCCGCATGGCGCGGCCTATTTCTTCATCGCCCGCGTGTCCTTGGCGGTCGGTCTCGCGGCCGGCGCGTTCTTCGGCCTGCCGATGCTCGGCTTCGACGGCAAAGCGTCGTTCTGGCTGTTCGTCATGTTCGGCGGCGTGCTCGGCTATCTGGCGCCGAGCTTTTATATCGACCGCCGCATCAAGGCGAAGCGGATGGAGCACCAGGCCGGCTTTCCCGATTTCATGGATCTGCTCGTCGTCTGCGCCGATGCCGGCGTGAGCATGGAGGCCTCGCTCGACCGGGTCGGCCGCGAGCTCGGCGACGCCTATCCGTCGCTCGCCGCCAACATCCACATGGCCAATCTCGAAATCCGCGCCGGCCGCACCATGACCGAGGCGCTCGAACATCTCGGCGAGCGGCTCGGGCTCGACGAGGCGCGTTCGTTCGCCACGCTGATCCAGCAGTCCGACGAGCTCGGCTCCTCGATCGGCGACGCGCTGCGGGTCTATAGCGACGACATGCGGCACAAGCGATTGTCGCGCGCCGAGGAGAAGGCCTACAGCCTGCCGGCCAAGCTCGCCGTGCCGATGATGGTGTTCATCTTCCCCACGCTGTTCATCGTCATCCTGTGCCCGGTCATCGTGCGGCTGGCGACCGGGAATTGGTGATGCTCGCTTTCCCTCCGCCTCAACGGGGGAGAAGAATTCCTTAACCATCGTCGCCTAGCTTGGCTCTTCTGGGGAGTCCGCGCATTGCGCTTTTGGGCGGGTTGGTTCATGAGTATCCGAGTGGCGCGGGTCCTGATCCTCGTGGCGGCGGGCCTGACCGGCCTCGCCGGCTGCTCGACCTCCTCCACAAAAATCGGCGATGCGGCCGCGACCGGCGACAGCGCCTCGGCCGGCGCCGCCGATAGCGACACCACGGGCTCCATCGTCACCACGCCGGCCGAACCGGGACCGAGCGGCGAGCCGGTCGCGCCGCTGTCGACGCCCGGCCTGCTCGGCGACGATCCCAACGACGACGTGCAGCTCGGCAAGAAATATTTCCGCAGCAACAATTTCGGCCTCGCCGAAAAGAAACTTCCGCAGCGCCGCCGAGAAGCATCCGAACGACGCCGAAGCCTGGGTCGGGCTGGCCGCCTCCTACGACCGGCTGCACCGCTTCGATCTCGCCGACCGCGCCTATGCCGAGGCCGTCCGCCTCATCGGCCCGACCGTGGAAATCCTCAACGACGAAGGTTTCTCCTACATGCTGCGCGGCGACTATGCGCGCGCCTACAAGCTCCTGACCGAAGCCAAGGCCAAGGACCCCGGCAATCCCTACGTCCAGGCCAATCTGCAATTGCTCGAAGAGAGCGGACACACCGGGAAGGCTGTGCAGTAGTCTGTCGCCTGGATTGAGCGTCCGTCACCCTGAGGTGCTCGTCGCGCAGCGACGAGCCTCGAAGGGCGACGACCCGAGCATCGGGGCTACTCATCCTTCGAGGCTCGCTTACGCTCGCACCTCAGGATGACGGATGACTCGCTTCGTCCGCTAATCCTCGAACGGCAAACCGACATATTGCTCGGCGAGCGACGCCTGGGCGTGCTCGGAGGCCTGCAGATAATCGAACTGATTGAGCCGCACCTGTTCCTCGAACGGCGTCTCGCCGGGAAAGCGGTGCAGCAGCATGGTCAGCCACCACGACAGCCGCGCCGAGCTCCAGACGCGGCGCAACGCCATGTCGGAATAGCAATCGAGATAATGCGTCTTGCCGGTGCGATAGAGTCTCGGTCAGCGCGCGGGACAGATAGAAGACATCCGACACCGCGAGATTGAGACCCTTGGCGCCGGTCGGCGGCACGATATGGGCGGCATCGCCGGCCAGGAACAATCTTCCGTAGCGCATCGGCTCGGCGACGAAACTGCGCAACGGCGCGATCGATTTTTCGATCGACGGTCCGGTGACGATCTGATCGGCCATGTCTGGCGGGCAGCGCGCCTTGAATTCGGCCCAAAACCGGTCGTCCGGCCAGTCGTCGACGCTGTCGCCGAGATCGCACTGGATGTAGTAGCGGCTCAGCATCGGATTGCGCATCGAGGCGAGCGCGAAGCCGCGGCTGTGCTAGCAATAACAAATTTCCGGAAACGGCGGCGTCTCCGACATGATGCCGAGCCAGCCGAACGGATAGCCCTTCTCGTAGGTCTTCAGCAGCGCAACCGGAATCGACAGTCGGCTGACGCCGTGAGAGCCGTCGCAGCCGGCGACATAATCGCAGTCGATCCGCTGCCGCGCGCCGTCTTTCTCGTAGGTCACGCAGGGCCGCGCCGACGTGAGCTCGTGCAGTCGACATTGCCGGCTTCGTCGATAATCTGGCCGCCGGCCGCATCGCGGGCCGCGTAAAGGTCTTCGGTGATCGCGGTCTGGCCGTAGGCCATCATCGGCTTGCCGGTGAATTTCCTCGCATCGATGAGGAAATGCGGCCGGCCTTCCCAGGCGATCGCCGAGCCGTCATGGGGCTGTCCCTCGCGATCCATGCGCGCGCCCAGCCCGACCTCGCGCAACAGCGCGACGGTGCCGGCCTCCAGCACGCCGGCGCGGATCCGCTCCAGCACGTAAGCGCGGCTCTGCCGTTCCAGCACGATGCTGTCGATGCCGTTGCGGTGGAGAATGTGGGACAGCAGCAAGCCGGCCGGGCCGCCGCCGATAATCGCCACTTGAGTTCGGGTCGCCGTTGCCACTGTCGCTTGTGCGAAGTGCGACCGGCCAGGAAAGGCCCAATTGCCCGGCTTTTGGCAAGCGGTCTTCGCCGCCGCCCGCGATTGGCGCGACAGGGTTGAACCGGGCGCTTTACGTCGCGATATGAACATGGGAATAAGGTCCGGCTCGCTTCGAGCCGCCGCAGGAAAAATTGATGTTCGAATCGTTCAAGAGCTTCATCGCCGATTTCGTCGACGGCGAGAAGCATCCCAGCCAGTTCGAGGACAATGACTACCGGCTCGCCGCCGCGGCGCTGCTGGTGCATGCCGCCGCGATCGACGGCGACATTTTGCCGAGCGAGCGCGACAAGCTGCATGCGTGATCAAGCAGCGCTTCGCGCTCGACGACGCCACGACCGACGAACTGATCGAGAAGGCGACCGCGGCCGAGCATGAATCCGTCGACCTCTACCATTTCACCCAGCTGCTCAATCGCACGCTCGACGAGCCCGGCCGCGCCAAGATCATCGAGATGATGTGGCAGATCGTCTATGCCGACGGCAAGCGCGACGAGCTTGAGGACAATCTGTTGTGGCGCGCCGCCGACCTGCTCGGCGTGTCGCCGCGCGAGCGCATCGAGCTGCGCCGCCGCATCGGCGGCGAGACATGAGGCCGGTCACGCTGATCACCGGCGCTTCGGCCGGCATCGGCACCGAACTGGCGCGGGTCTTTGCCGCGCATCGGCATGAACTCGTCCTGGTGGCGCGGCGCGAGGATCGGCTGCAGGCGCTGGCCGATGAGATCGTGGCGTCGGGCCGGCCGCGGCCGACCGTGCGTGGCCTTGGACCTCGAGCGGCGCGATGCCGTTGCGCTGCTGACGGCCGAACTGCAATCGCGCGACTTCGAGCCGCAATTCGTGGTCAACAATGCCGGTTTCGGACTAAGCGGCGACGCCGCCTCGCTCAGCCGCAACGAACAGCTCGGCATGATCGACCTCAACGTGCGCGTGCTGACCGAACTGTCGCTCAGCTTTGTCGACAGCCTGGCGCGGCACCGCGGCGGCATTCTCAACGTCGCTTCGATCGCGGCGTTCCTGCCGGGGCCCGGCATGGCCGTCTATTATGCCAGCAAGGCCTTTGTGCTGTCGTTCAGCGAGGCGCTGCATCGAGAATTGGCGGGCCGCGGCATCCGCGTCACGGCACTGTGTCCGGGGCCGGTGCAGACCGAATTCCAGGAGCGCTCCGGGATGACCTTGCCCGGCGTCGCCAAAATCTTCGAACTGCCGCCGCGCGCCGTCGCCGAAATCGGCTACCGCGCGCTCATGCGCGGCAAGCGCGTCGCCATCGCCGGCCTCGGCAACAGGATTGCGGTGGCGCTGGTACGGCTCATGCCCCATGCGGTGCTGCTGCGGGCCGTGGATCAGCGCCAGCGGGGCGCTGGCGATGCCTGATCGGAGAAGCCGCGCTTTGTCTCCCGCGATTAAGCCGTTAGGAAATTGAAAAGCGAATTCGAATCGCCGGCGTCATGCAACAGCCGATCCTGATCATCCTGCACCAGGAGCATTCCACGCCGGGCCGCCTCGGCAATGCGCTCCGCCAGCTCGGCTATCGGCTCGATGTGCGGCGGCCGCGCTTCGGCGAAGCGCTGCCGCCGACCATGACGGAGCATGACGGTGCCATCGTTTTCGGCGGCCCGATGAGCGCCAACGACGAGGACGATTTCATCCGCCGCGAGATCGACTGGATCGGCGTGCCGCTGCGCGAGGACAAGCCGTTTCTCGGCATCTGTCTCGGCGCGCAAATGTTCGCGCGCCAGCTGGGCGGCAGGGTTTTCAAGCATCCGCACGGCCATGCCGAGATCGGCTATTACCCGATCCGGCCGACCGCGGCCGGCCTCGCCGTGGTCGAGACCTGGCCGGAATGCGTCTATCAATGGCACCGCGAAGGTTTCGACCTGCCGCCGGGCGCCGAGCTTCTGGCCGAAGGCGATACGTTCGAGGTGCAGGCGATCCGTTCCGGGCGCGCCTTCGCGCTGCAATTTCACCCCGACGTGACCCACGCCATGATGCACCGGTGGACGACGAGCGGTCACGAGCGCATGGCGCTGCCGGGGGCGAAGCCGCGCGAGACGCATTTCGCCGATCGCGCGGTCTATGACTATTCCGCCCGCGCCTGGCTCAGCGTTTTTCTGGAGCGGTGGCTCGGCGGCTGAACGATCAACCGCCGGCGAGCTGCTGCGCGAAATAGGCGACCGTCTTGGTGTAGACCTGCGAGGAATTCCATTGCAGCAGCACCTGGAAATTGGCGGTGCCTTCGCCCCACGGCTGGCCCTTCTGCCAGCCGTAGCCTTTGAGATAATTGGCGGTCGAGGCGAGCACGTCCGGCACGCTGCGAATGAGATCGCGCCGCCCGCTGCCGTCGTAATCGACGGCGTATTTCAGATAGGACGACGGCAGGAATTGGGTCTGGCCGATCTCGCCGGCCCAGGCGCCGTGCATGTCGGCCGGCGCCATGTCGCCGCGGTCGATGATTTGCAGCGCCGCGATCAGTTCGCCGCGGAATTTGTCGGGCCGGCGGCAATCGTAGGCGAGCGAAGCAAGCGAGCGGACGGTCGGGAATTTTCCGGAATTGGCGCCGAAGTCGGTCTCCAGTCCCCAGATGGCGACGATCACCGGACCGGGTACGCCATATTGCGCCTCGATGCGGCTGAAAACCGGCGCGTAGCGCGCCAACAGCTGCTGCGCGCGCGCCAGCCGCGGCGGCACCATGCGGCCGGAGAATTGGTCGAAGCTCTGGCGGAAGACGCCCTGCGCATGGTCGCGGGCGATGATGCTCGGATCGTAGGTCAGCGTGCCGAGCGCCGACTGGATCGTGCGCTGCGAGATGCCGTCCGCCGCGGCTTCGGCCTTGACGCCCTGCAGCCAGGCGCCGAAATCGCCGCCGCAGGGCGCGGCCGCGTAGGCCGGCGCGCCGGCAAAGCCGAGCGAAACGGCAAACCAGATCAGTCCGGTGGCGAGCGTGCGCATGCGTTGTCCTTCTTGCCGCCCCGGCATGAATCGTTCGCCGCTATCATGCCGCAGCGGCGCCGCCGTTGCCAGTCACGGCCGCGCCGCGTCATAACGGTCGGCGTCGTACAGTTCGCGAAAAACCTTGGTCGAAATCAGGACGACGGCGAGGGTGCAGAGGCCGCCGATCAGGACCGAGGGAATGGTGCCGAACAGGGCCGCCGCCGAGCCGGCGCGGAATACGCCGAGCTGGTTCGAGCGTGATGGTGATCATCGAGTTCACCGCATAGACGCGGCCGCGCATCGCGTCCGGTGTTCGGATCTGGACCATGGTCTGGCGGATGACGACGCTTATCGTGTCGGAGGCGCCGATGATGGCCAGTGCCGCCAAAGCGAGCCCGAAACCGGGCGTCAGTGCCAGCAGAATCGTGGCGGCGCCATAGATCGATACCGTGACGAACATGATATGGCCGAGGCGGTGGGAAATCGGCCAACGCGCCAAAACAAGCGCGGTGATAATGGCGCCGGCGGCGGGGGCGGCCCGCAACAGGCCAAAGCCGAGCGGTCCATTGTGGAAAATGTCGCTGGCGAAGATCGGCAACAGCGCGGTGGGATTGCCGAGCACCACCGCGAACAAATCGAGCAGCACGGCGCCGAGCAGCACCTTGTTGCCGGTGATAAAAGTCAGTCCGCTGAACGCCGCCTTGGCATCCGCCGGTACGCGCCGCGGCAGCGTCCGTTCCATGACCCGCTCGATGGCGATGCCGAGCATGACGATTCCGGCGGAAAGCCAGATCGCCGCGCAGACCGCATAGACCAGCGTCGGGCTGATCGCGATCAGAATGCCGCCGAGCGCCGGTCCGGCGACGATCGCGGTCTGCGAGCCCGAAGTCGAGGCGGCGATGGCATGCGGCAAGGCATCGCCGGTGACGATATTCGGCAACACCGATTGCAGGCTCGGCTGCTCGAAGGCGCGCCCGGTTCCGACGACAAAAGCCATGGCAAGAAGAAGCCCCGGCGTCAGCCAGCCGCCAAAATTCGCGGCGGCAAGAACCGCGACCGCGAGCGCCTCGACAAGCTGCGAGATGAAGGTGACGCGGCGGCGGTCGAACCGGTCGGCGACATGGCCGGTCGCCAAAAAAAAGCTTATCGCCGGGACGAACTGGACGAGCCCGATCAAACCAAGATGGAACGGACTGCCGGTCAATTCGTACATCTGCCAGCCGACCGCGACGACCTGGATCTGCAGCGCAACCGACGCCGCGACCCGCACATAGAGAAAGCGCAGATAGGCCGGATGGCGCCACAGCGGCATCGCCGGGGAGGGATGGTGCGTCATTGCAACGATTGTGACTCGCCGCGGCGGCCCTTGTCCCGGCCGTGACGCAAGGCGAAGCCTGCCATCCTTGACACGCCGGGACGGCAGTCCTAAATGGCGCCCACTCGCCAAAAACCGGCACAATCTCGGCCGGTTGAAGCCAGGTTGGTCACTAGATGGCGGGGCCGTAGCTCAGTTGGGAGAGCGCCTCGTTCGCAATGAGGAGGTCAGGGGTTCAACTCCCCTCGGCTCCACCAAGCTTCACAGTTCCTGCCGCTCTGCATCGGCTTGTTTGAGCGCAAACAACTCGCTAGTTTCTGCCACCTTAAACGCGAATCCGATCCATGCGCGCTCTTTTTGAAGTCATCGATATTGCCCTCACGCTCTATATCTGGATCGTGATCGCGATGGCGATCTTCTCCTGGCTCGTCGCTTTCAACGTGGTAAATACGCGCAACCATGCGGTCGCGATCATCGGCGATTTCCTCTATCGCATCACCGATCCGGCGCTGCGGCCAATCCGCAACCTGATGCCGAATCTCGGCGGCATCGATGTCTCGCCGGTCATTCTGTTCCTGATTATCATCTTCATTCAGAAGGTGATCGAGATTTACATCCTGCCCAACGTTTACTGAAAACCGTGACTGCTCGCATCATCGACGGCAAGACGATTGCCGCGGAGTTGCGCGCCGCCGTGGCGGCGGAAACCCGGCGTTTGACGGCGGAGCACGGCCTGTTGCCGGGTCTCGCCGTCGTTCTGATTGGCGACGACCCGGCGAGCAAGACCTACGTCGCCAGCAAGTCGCGCGCGCTGGTCGAGGTCGGCATGCGGCCGTTCGATTTTCATCTTCCCGCCGCGACCAGCGAGGCGGATTTGCTGGCGCTGGTCGCCAGGCTTAATGTCGATCCGGCGGTTAGCGGCATTCTGCTGCAAATGCCGCTGCCACGGCAGATCAACCCGGCGCGCATCGTCGCCAATATCGATCCGGACAAGGACGTCGACGGATTTCACCCGCTCAATGCCGGACGCCTGATGATGGGAATGCCGGCGCTGATACCGTGTACGCCGATCGGCTGCCTCAAGCTGATCAAGACGGTGCACGCTTCGTTGATCGGGCTCGATGCGCTGATGATCGGCCGCTCGCATATCGTGGGAAATCCGCTGTCGCAGGTTCTGCTCAATGAGAACGCGACAGTCACCATCGCGCATACCCACACGCGCCATCTGCCGGACTACTGCCGGCGCGCCGAGATCTTATGCGTCGCCATCGGCTGCGCCGAATTCATCCGCGGTGACTGGATCAAGCCGGGCGCGACTGTGATCGACATCGGCATCAACCGCGTGACCGACGCCGCCGGCAAAGCCAAGATCGTGGGCGACGTGAACTTTGCTGAAGCCGTCGAGGTTGCCGGCGCCATCACGCCGGTGCCGGGCGGCGTCGGGCCGATGACGATCGTCTGCCTGTTGGTCAATACGCTGCGCGCGGCCTGTATGCAGGCCGGCTTGCCGGCGCCGGCGATGTAATGCGTCAGCTATTCCAGCCGAAGGCGACCTTATCGAGCACACGGGTGCCGAATTTTTCGGAACTGCGCGCCACCGCCTTGCCGCCGAGCGCGCGGTAGAACTCGACTGCGTTTTCGTTCTCCGACAGCGCCCACACGACCAGCGATTTCAGCGCGCTCTGCGCCAGATCGCGGCGGGCGGCGGTGAACAGGCGGCGGCCGAAGCCGAGCCCCTGGAATTCCGGCCGCAGATAGAGCTCGTAGATCTCGCCGTCATAATAAAGGCTACGCGCCCGGTTGCGCCCATAATTGGCATAACCCGCGATCTTGTCGCCGAACTGCAGCAGCGCGATGCGGCTGCCCTTGCGGATTGCCGAGTCCCACCACGCCGGACCGCGGCGGTTGATGAGCTTTTCCAGTTCGCCGCCGGGAATGATGCCCTGATAGGCCGTCCGCCATGCCTCATCGTGGGCATCCGCGACCGCGCCGGCATCGTTGGCCTTGGCGCGGCGGATCTCGATCAGGATCGTGCTCATGATGCGATGCTCATGGCTGCGCTTCTTGGCGCTACATGTCCTGGGGCTATCTGTGCGGCGCGATTCATGGTGCGATCAAAGCAAGCGGTTCAGCGGCCTTCAAGGCTTCCGATTCATCTTCGGTTAACGATGTGGATTATTAGCCAAAAATGGAGGCCGCGCCACATTTGGAACGCGGAAAACATGCGGCCCAAGCGCAATCTGGCGGGCGTGTTGCAATAGCGACACGGTTGCCGGTTTTTTTGCCGGCGCGGCGCGGCGCGGCGAAACTTATGACATGATGAGGTTGGTTCGGCGCATCCGTTGCGGCCTTTGGCGCGCAAATTCGGATGCGTTCAGACGCGCTCGGCTACTTTTCGCCGCTCGTCGCGTTTGCGGTCGTTCGGATCGAGAAGCTTCTTGCGCAGCCGGATGGATTTCGGCGTCACTTCGACCAATTCGTCGTCCTCGATATAGGCGAGCGCCTTTTCCAGCGTCATGCGGATCGGTGGCGTAAGCCGGATCGCCTCATCCTTGGAATGGGTGCGGATATTGGTCAGCTTCTTGCCCTTGAGCACATTGACTTCGAGATCGTTGTCGCGCGTGTGCTCGCCAACGATCATGCCGCGATAGACCTTCCAGCCCGGTTCGATCATCATTGGGCCGCGGTCTTCCAGATTCCACATCGCATAGGCGACGGCGTCGCCCAGGTCGGTCGAGATCAATACGCCGTTGCGCCGCCCGACGATGTCGCCGCGATGCGGGCCATAGGCATGGAACAGCCGGTTCATCACAGCCGTGCCGCGCGTGTCGGTGAGCAACTCGCCCTGATAGCCGATCAGTCCGCGCGTCGGTGCATAGAAGATGAGTCGGACGCGGCCGCCGCCGGAAGGGCGCATCTCGACCATCTCGCCTTTGCGCTCGGCGAGCTTTTGCACCACCACGCCGGCATGCGGCTCATCGACGTCGATGACGACTTCCTCGATGGGTTCGAGGAGTTCGCCCGACGGCCCGTGCTGGAACAGGACTTTTGGCCGCGACACTGAAAGCTCAAATCCTTCGCGCCGCATGGTCTCGATCAAAATGCCGAGCTGCAATTCGCCGCGGCCGGCGACCTCCATGGAATCCTTTTCCGCCGACTCGGAAATTCGCAGCGTGACGTTGCCTTCCGCCTCGCGCAGCAGCCGCTCACGGATGACGCGGCTTTGCACCTTGTCGCCTTCGGTGCCGGCCAACGGCGAATCGTTGATGTGGAAAGTCATGGTCAGCGTCGGCGGATCGATCGGCTGCGCCGGCAGCGGCTCGGTCACTTCCGGCGCGGACAGCGTGTGCGAGACAAACGCCTCCGGCAGGCCGGCAATAGCGACGATGTCGCCGGCAAAGCCTTCCTCGATCGGCACCCGCTCCAGGCCGCGGAAGGCGAGAACTTTTGTCACGCGGCCTTCCTCGACCGGTTCATCGTTGCGATCGACGACCTTTACCGGCTGGTTGGGTTTCACCGAGCCGGAGAAAATGCGGCCGGTGACGATGCGGCCGAGATAGGGATTGGCTTCGAGGATCGTGCCCAGCATGCGGAACGGACCGTCCTCGACGGTCGGCGGCGCGACGTGACGGATGACCAGGTCGAACAGCGGCGCCATGCCCTTGTCCTTGGGCCCCGCCGCGTCGGACGCCATCCAACCCTGCTTGGCCGAGCCGTACAGGATTGGAAAGTCGAGCTGTTCCTCGCTGGCGTCGAGCGCCGCGAACAGGTCGAACACTTCGTTGGCGACCTCGGTTGGGCGGGCGTCGGAGCGATCGACCTTGTTGATGACGACGATCGGCTTCAGACCGACCTTGAGCGCCTTGGAAACCACGAATTTGGTCTGCGGCAGCGGCCCTTCGGCGGCGTCGACCAGCACCAGCGCGCCATCCACCATATTGAGGATGCGCTCGACCTCGCCGCCGAAATCGGCGTGGCCGGGCGTGTCGACGATGTTGATCCGGGTGTCCTGCCAAACCAGCGAGGTCACCTTCGACAGGATGGTGATGCCGCGCTCGCGCTCGAGATCGTTCGAATCCATCGCCCGTTCAGCGACCCGCTGGTTGTCGCGGAACGCCCCCGACTGCTGCAGGAGGCGGTCGACCAAGGTGGTCTTGCCATGGTCGACATGGGCGATGATGGCGATGTTGCGGAGTTTCATGTGCTGTGAGGTTGTGTCGCGTTAAACCGATACGGGCCCCAAGGGGCCCGCGATTCGCAAGCGGTATATAGGCAGTATCGGCCTGGAAGCAAACGGCGAAAGATTAAGCCGCCGCAGCGGCCTTGGCGCCCGCGGCGGTGGTTGCGGCCGGGCTGGCGTCCGCCGCCGCGCCGGCACGGTCGAGGATCGCGGTGCGGCGCGCGGCGATGGTGAAGCGCAGCTGGTCGAGTGCGAAGGAAAACGACATGCGCACGGTGTCGTCGAATTCCTCGTGCTCGCTCTGATGAACGATCGCGATGACCAGATTGTCGGCCTCGACCTGCAGCTGCTCGAGCGCGTCCAGGCTTTGGGCGTTATGCGCCTTACGGACCATGTCGAGAACGCGCTGCAACAGCCGCAGCCGCCGCGTGCGGGAATCGTTCATCAGATAGCTCGCGACGCCGGCGATGGCCGATCCGAAAACCGGGAAGATCAGCATGCCGTAGAAAATGTCGTCGCCGTATTTGTCGAAGAACGACTGCTGGCTGTCGGATAGATAGGCCAGCGCGCCGGGATGCACGACCACGTCGGCATCCTTGTCGGTCGACGGCGCCGCGATCTTGATCTCGCCCGGCAATGCCGCCGCGAGCGACTGCCGCGACCCGTAAACAACCTTGGCAAGCGTGTCGATGACGGATTCGCTGTAAGTGCGGCGCGCCACCAGATATTCGCCGAAACTCAGGCTCTTGAGGCTGTCGGCGGGCATCGGCGGGTTGCCGCCGAAGGTGCCGGCATCGATATCGACGGAATCGAAGGCAGGATTGCGCTTGGCGATACCGTCCGCCTGATCGATCTCGATGAAGGTCGGCGCCTTGCCGTCCTGCGTGGCCGCCGCGACCGCGGAGGAAATGGCCGCCCCGGTGGCGGAGCCGGCGACGAACAGCGCGTCGACCTGTTTGTTCTTGATGGCGTCGGCAAGATTGTCCGGATCGATCTGGGAGATCGTGACCTTGGCCAGCGGCACGCCATAATGGCTGAGCAACAGTTCGAGGAGACCGGTCGTCGCCTCGTTGCCGGTCACGATGCCGACGCGTTTGCCGGACAGTTGCGCGACCTTGCCGAACTTGTCGCTGTCGCCGCTATCGTCGCTCGAATCGCTGTCGTCGGTGTCGTCGCTGTCATCGCTCTTGGCGCTCTTGGCGCCCTTGGCGCTCTTGCCGCTTTTGGCAGCCTTGGAGCCCTTGGACCCTTTAGATCCCTTGGCGCTTTTGCTGCTTGTAGCCGCCGGCGCGCTCGCGGCCGCGCCGGCGGTGGGAGCGGCGGCAGCGGGTGGTGCGGGAACGATCAGCGCCATCACGTTCTGCCGCAGGATGGCGATCACCGGCCAGTTCAGCGAGTCGTCGAGATTGCCCGGCAAAATCGCCAGGTCGGCTTGACCTTTGCTGACCGCCTCGGCGGTTTCCTTCGACCCTTTGGTCGGCACGATCTGCAAGGTCAGGTCGTGGCGGCCGTTGGCGATTTGATTGGACAGCGCCTGCACGAACTTTGCGTCCAACGGACCGGCGGCAATCCGCATGTGGTCCGCCTCGGTGGTGAAATAGAAACCGACCCAGACGAGCCCAACAATAAACAGAGTGCCGAGGATGGCGACTAGCCAGGTATGGCGCAGGAACATCCTGACTTTGCTGCGCATCATATGTTCAAGCGACTCGATACTCATGGTCCTACCCGATGAGCGGCCGGAGGCCGTCGAGGAACCCGTTCTACCGCCCGCGGCGGAGCGTCGAGAAAGCCAGAACCTCATGGCCAAAGGCGGGCGATGCGGCAGTCCGGGCGGCATGGTTAATCCTACACGGCCTAAGTACTTTGACGCCATGGCGTGGTTGGGCGTTCAAAGGCGAAAACGCGTCTTGGTTAATCCCGGATCGGTCAAGTCTTACCCGGATTTATGGCCTGACTTTGACCCGTCATCCATGCTCGGCCACCCTCATTCGCCAGTTGGCGCATTTTACACGCCTGGAGCTGAGGCCTCCATCGACCGGAACCTCGCCGGTCGGACCGTTGTTTGCTACGAAAGGGACTTTGCTGCCTGATTTTTATGGAGTTTTGCCATGAGCCAAAAACTCGCCGGCGAAGCGCGCAAGAGCGCGCTGGCCCGCCTCAAGGGGTGGAGCGAGGTGACCGGCCGCGACGCCATCACCAAGAAATTCGTATTCGCCGATTTCAATGCCGCCTTCGGCTTCATGACGCGGGCCGCGCTCGTCGCCGAAAAGATGGATCACCATCCCGAATGGTTCAACGTCTACAAGACCGTCGAGGTGACCTTGTCCACGCACGATGCCGGCGGTTTGACCGAACGCGACGTCAAGCTCGCCGAGGCGATGGATAAGCTTGCGGGTTAGGTAGCCCGCGCCCGGACAAATTTGCGGGTTGGCGGCGTCTGGCTTGCCTTGCCGATGCCGTCTTTTGGCGCCATCTGAGAAGCAGCTGATTTCGGGAGGGGGCCATGTGGTTCCGCGAGCAAACCGCTTCAGGCCCAAGCTTTTCCTGGCAAGACTTTGCGGCGCTGACGCGCCGGATCGCTTCCGACGAGGCGAACTTGCGGCGCAAGCTGTGGCGGAAGATTTTGGCCGAGGCCGCGAACCTTCCGTTTCTCGAAAACATCCTGACCGCCCATTATTGCGCGTTCGACCGCAAGACGCCGCTCTATGTGAAGGTCATTCTGGCCGGCGCGATCATTTATTTCGTCATGCCGGACGATTTGATTCCGGATTCGCTTTCTCTCATCGGCTTGGCCGACGATGCCGCAGTGCTCGGCGGCGCGTTCAAACTCGTCTCCTCGCATATCAAGCCGGAGCATCGTGAGGCGGCGCAGCTAATGCTGGCGCGCCTGCGCGCGGGATAGCGCGGCCGCGAGCGATCACGGCCGCAGCACGATCTTTCCCATGACCTTGCGGTCGGCGATCGCCTTGAGTGCGGCTACGATCTCCGCCAGCGGATAGACCGCGTGCACATGGGCACTGAGCTTGCCCTGCGCGCACCAGTCGACGATTTGCGTCATCAGCGCGCGCTGCGCTTTTGGCTCCCGCCTGACCCACGAGCCCCACAATACGCCGCGGATATCGCAGCTTTTCAGCAGCACCAGATTGAGCGGAAGTTTCGGGATCTCGCCGGCGGCGAAGCCGACCACGAGATAGCGGCCTTCCCAGCCAAGCGAGCGCACCGCGGGCTCCGCATAGGGGCCGCCGACCGGATCGTAAACCACGTCGACGCCGCGCTCGCCGCCGAGCCGCTTGAGCGCGTCGCGCAGGTCCTCGGCCGCGTAATTCACCGTTTCATCGGCGCCATGGTCGCGGGCGAAGTCGAGTTTCTCGGCCGACGAGGCGCAGGCGATGACGCGAGCGCCCATGACCTTGCCGATCTCGATGGCCGCAAGGCCGGTGCCGCCCGAGGCGCCGAGCACCACCAGCGTCTCGCCGGGCGCAAGCGCAGCGCGCTCGCGCAGCGCATAGAGTGTGGTGGCATAGGTCACGGTCAGGCCGGCGGCGCGCTCGAAATTGAGCGCATCGGGAATTTTCACTAGCTGATCGGCTGGGACCGCAACCGCTTCGCGCGCCGCGCCCCAGCCGATATTGCCCATGACGCGGTCGCCGGGGGCGATGCCGTCGACGCCAGGCCCGACGCTCTCGACCACGCCGGAAAACTCGGCCGCCGGCGAAAATGCAAACGGCGGCTTGTGCTGGTATTTGCCGGCGATGATCAGCGTGTCGAAGAAGTTGAGCGCCGCGGCCTTGATCCGCACCACGGCCTGGCCGGCCGCGGCCCGCGGCTCGGCGATATCGGCAAATTCAAGTTCCCCGGGCGAGCCAAAATGGGTGCAGAGGACGGCTTTCATCGGTTTCCCTGTCCCGCCGCGCCGGCGGGACAGCCAGCCTATCCCGCCTCGGTGCGCCGCTGCTACTGTCTATCTCATTCCATTTGCGGGTGAATTGGATTAGAGTCGCAATGTTTGCTATGAATGCAATGGGGCTTTTTCGCGGGGCCTGATGCGCATCGATCGAGGATGGGGGCTTGTCGTTACGCTGCTCGTTGCGGCGGCTTTTGCCGTTCCGGCTCTTGCCCAGCAGCCGGCCGCGCCGTCGTCCGCCGCACCGGCGGCGGCGCCCGCCGCCACCCCGGCTACGCCGAAGCCAAGCCCAAGCCCAAGCCCAAGCCCAAGCCTGCTGCCGCGGCGCCGGCCGCAAAACCCGCCAGCCCAGCAGCCGCGGCCGCCGGCGGGGCGCAGCCAAAACTCCTCGGCCAGTATGGCGAATGGGGGGCCTATACCGCTTCGCCCGCCGGCAAGAAGGTCTGTTTCGCCATCGCCAAGCCGACCTCCTCGGTCACCAATCCGCCGAACCGGCCGCGCAATCCGGTCTACACCTTCATTTCGACCCGGCCGGCCGACAAAGTCGCGAACGAGGTGTCCATTATCATCGGCTATCCATTCAAGCCGGGCACCGAGGCGAGCGCGGACATCGGTTCGACCTCGTTCGCGCTCTATACTCAGCAGGACGGCGCCTGGATCAAGAACGCCGCCGACGAAGCGAATATGGTCAGCGCCATGCGGAGCGGCGACACAATGGTGGTGAAGGGCGGGTCGGCGAAGGGAACGCAGACCACCGACACGTTCACGCTCAAGGGCGTTACGCAGGCGCTCGACCGCCTCGCCCAGGAATGCAAGTAGAAACATCTTTATTCTCACCCTGAAGGGTACCCCTTTCAGGGAGAGGAATTATTTATGCCACAGCCGCAATGGCGTGCTCCTTTGAATCGGTTCTGGATCGGCGAATGACAGCTTCGTTTGCAGCGACTGAAGGCGAACGCGCCGCAGCGGCGGCCTTCATCGAGAAGCGGCCCCTCGAGTGCTATGCGGCGCCGGCGCAGCCGTCGCTGGTGGGGCTTTCGCGCGACGCTCTGGCCGAGGCGCTCGGGACGCTCGACGTGCCGGAGCCGCAGCGCCGCATGCGCGCGCAGCAAATCTGGCACTGGCTCTATGTGCGCGGCGCGCAAAATTTCGACGAGATGACGACGCTGTCGAAGCATTTGCGCACCGCATTGGCGCAACGGTTTACGCTGGCGCGGCCGGACATCGCCGCCGAGCAGATTTCCGTCGACGGCACGCGCAAATGGCTCATCCGGCTGCCGGGCGAATTCGACAACGCCCCGCATGAGATCGAATGCGTCTACATTCCCGAAGCCGACCGCGGCACTTTGTGCATTTCCAGCCAGGTCGGCTGTACGCTCACCTGCACGTTCTGCCATACCGGGACACAGCGGCTGGTGCGTAATCTGACCGCCGGGGAAATTGCCGGCCAGGTCGTTTTGGCGCGCGACCGGCTCAACGATTGGCACCGCGCGGCAAGCGCCCCCGGCGAGCCGGAAAAGCGGCTCATCTCCAATGTCGTCATGATGGGAATGGGCGAGCCGCTCTACAATTTCGAAGCGGTGCGCGACGGCGTCAATGTCATCGCCGACGGTGAAGGGCTGAGCATCTCAAAGCGGCGGATCACGTTGTCGACGTCCGGCGTCGTGCCCAATATCGCGCGCGCCGGCGAAGAAATCGGCTCCATGCTCGCGGTGTCGCTGCATGCCGTCACCGACGAATTGCGCGACCAGCTGGTACCGCTGAACCGCAAATATCCGTTGCGTGAACTGCTCGACGCCTGCCGCAATTATCCGGGCGTCTCCAACGCGCGGCGCATCACGTTCGAATATGTCATGCTCAAGGGCATCAACGACTCACTCGCCGACGCCAAGGCGCTGGTGCGTCTGCTCAAGGGCATTCCGGCGAAAATCAATCTCATCCCGTTCAATCCGTGGCCGGGCACGATTTACGAATGCTCGGACTGGGAGCAGATCGAAAAGTTCTCCGAAATCGTCTTCGACGCCGGCTACGCCTCGCCGGTGCGCACGCCGCGCGGCCGCGACATACTCGCCGCCTGCGGCCAGCTCAAGAGCGCGACCGAAAAGCTGTCGGCCCGCGAACGGCTGGCGCTGCGCGCGATGGCCATGACTGACTGATCGCCATGACTGACTAAAAGATTGACGCCGCGCTTCGGCAGCAACAATGACCGTTCTTTTCCGCATCATGATGATGTTCATCGGCTATGTCTGGGCCTGCGTCGCCGCTTCGCTGGTGCTGGCGCTCGGCACGCTGACGCCGCAATGGAACGCTTTCTTCGCTTCGTTCGGGCTGCAGTCGCCGCAGGCGCAGTCGGCGGCGATGTGGACGGTCGTAGGCCTCGGCGCCCTTGCCATCTTTGCCATAGGCCTATTGCCGACACTCCTCATTATCGTCATCACCGAAGGCTTCGCCTTACGCTCGGTCGTCATCTACGGCGTAATCGGCGGCGCGCTCGCTTTGACCATGGCCTACGGGCTAAACTTCGGCGACATCATCGCCGCGGCGGACAGCGGCGCGTCGCGGGAGCGGGAAGTGTTCGCCGCCTCCGGCATTGCCGGCGGCCTGGTCTATTGGCTGTTCGCCGGGCGCAGAGCCGGTTCGTGGAAATGACCCGGTCTGGAAGTGACCGCAAAGACCTGACATGAACCGGACCGGGCTTACCATCGCGCTCACCATCGGCCTCGTCGCCGGGCTCATTTGCGCCGTCGATCCGCAGCTCGACCTCGATCTTGCCGGCATGGCTTACAATCCGGTCCGGGACCTGTTCGCCGTCAATGCCCAGCCGTGGGTGCAGTACAGCCGCGAAGCGGCGCGCGGGATCATCACGCTTCTGGTGCTGCCGGCCTTTATCGCGTTCCTCGGCAAACTTATTTTGCCGCGCTGGCGCATGCTGATCGGAGGCCGCGCCGCGCTCTTTCTCATCGCGACGTTGGCGCTCGGCCCCGGCCTGCTCACCAATCTCATCCTCAAGGATCATTGGCACCGGGCGCGCCCGATCGACGTGCAGCAATTCGGCGGCCCCTATCATTTCACGCCGTGGTGGGACCCGCGCGGCGATTGCCCGAACAATTGTTCGTTCATCGCCGGCGAACCGTCGGGCGCGTTCTGGACGCTGGCGCCGGCCGCCTTGGCGCCGCCGGAATTGCGCGCGGTCGCCTATGGCGCGGCGATCGCTTTCGGCGCCGGCATCGGCGCGCTGCGCATCGGCGCCGGCGCGCATTTCTTTTCCGACGTCGTGTTTGCCGGCGTGTTCATGTACCTGCTGATCTGGGCCATGCACGGACTGATCTATCGCTGGCCGATGACCGGGCTCGACGAGGAATCGATCGACCGGGTGCTGACGCAGTGCGGCGAAGCGCTGCGCGATATGCTGGCAAAACTGGGCGCCAGATTTGGCGCCAAACGGCCGCTGTGATCCGGCCGCAGCCGCGGCGCGGCGGTTTGCCGGGCCTGAACCAGGAAGAGACAGTGAGCATTTCGCGACGCTTGCTTCGGCGCGGCGCGCCCCTATAGTCCGCGCGCATTTTGCGGCGGCGCGTGCCGCTTGGACCAAGGCTTTTGCGATGCCCGCGGGCGGCAAGAAAGACGTGAAAAAGGTCGTGCTGGCCTATTCCGGTGGGCTGGACACTTCGATCATTCTCAAATGGCTGCAGACCACCTATGGCTGCGAGGTGGTCACCTTCACCGCCGATCTCGGCCAGGGCGAGGAGCTCGAGCCGGCGCGGGCGAAGGCGCTCACGCTCGGCATCAAACCGCAAAACATCTTCATCGAGGATTTGCGCGAGGAGTTCGTCCGCGACTACGTGTTTCCGATGTTCCGCGCCAACACGCTCTATGAAGGCCAGTATCTGCTCGGCACCTCGATCGCGCGGCCGCTCATCGCCAAGAAGCAGATCGAGATCGCGGAGCAGGTCGGCGCCGACGCCGTCGCCCATGGCGCCACCGGCAAGGGCAACGACCAAGTGCGGTTCGAACTGTCCTATTACGCGCTAAAACCCGACGTGAAAGTCATCGCGCCGTGGCGCGAGTGGCAGTTCAAATCGCGCGAGGCCTTGCTGGCCTTCGCCGAGCAAAATCAAATCCCGATCGCCAAGGACAAGCGCGGCGAGGCGCCGTTCTCGACCGACGCCAATCTCTTGCACACCTCGTCCGAGGGCAAAGTGCTGGAAGATCCCGGCAGCGAAGTGCCGGACTACGTCTATTCGCGCACTGCGGATCCGCAAGCCGCGCCGGACAAGCCCGCTTATGTCACGATCGATTTCGAGCGCGGCGATGCGGTGGCGGTCGACGGCAAGGCGTTAAGGCCCGCGGAATTGCTGTCCGCGCTCAACGCGCTGGGCCGCACGCACGGCATCGGCCGGCTCGATCTGGTCGAGAACCGCTTCGTCGGCATGAAATCGCGCGGCATGTACGAGACGCCGGGCGGCACGATTTTGCTGGCCGCGCATCGCGGCATCGAATCGATCACGCTCGATCGCGGCGCCGCGCATCTCAAGGACGAGCTGATGCCGAAATACGCCGAGTTGATCTATTACGGTTTCTGGTTCGCGCCGGAGCGGGAGATGCTGCAGGCGGCGATCGACAAGAGCCAGGAATTCGTCACCGGCCGGGTGCGGCTCAAACTCTACAAGGGCAATGTCGGCGTAGCAGGCCGGGACAGCAAATATTCGCTCTACGATCAGGACCTGGTGACATTCGAGGACGGCAAGGTCGCTTACGACCAGCGCGACGCCGAAGGTTTCATCCGGCTCAACGCGCTCCGCTGCGCACGCTTGGGCAGCGCAGAAAAAACTCAAGCTCGACAATTAGACGGTCGGGCGACAGCTGCGGTCAGCGCAGATCGACCGTGATCTTGCGGTTCTCGCCGAGATGAGGCGGCTTGCCGGTCAGCTGTGATTTCAAAGCCTCGAACACGGCGACCGCCTTGCTCGCCGGCCCGTCCCATAATTCGGCAGTGACCGGCGTAACACGCAGCACGCAGACATTGGGATCGTCCGGGCCGTGCCACCACATATTGTCGGCCGTCTTCCAGATTGCAGCCGCCTTGGCGTGGTCGCGTCGCACTTCGGCGCGCGCGGTGAGCGACAGATAGGCGTTTTCCGCCTTGTCGATGAAAGTCAGCCCGATGTCGTGCTGGGCTTCGATCTCGTGTTCCTTGGCGCTACGCTGATCGGTGACGATCCAGATCAGGCCAGCGGCGCGCTCGGGCCGCGGCTCGACCGGCCGCGCGCGCAAACCGTCGGCACAGTGCGTGGTCAGCATGGCGACGCCGACGCGCTCGATGACGTCCCAGACGCGATTACGGTGAGATTGGTCCGCCATGCCGGTATTAACGGCATGGCGAAGAGGCGGTTCCGACGTCAGACCTGCCGCTCGACCAGCGCGCGCTTGATGTCGGCGATCGCTTTCGCCGGATTGAGGTGCTTGGGGCAGGCCTTGGCGCAATTCATGATGGTGTGGCAGCGGTAGAGCCGGAACGGATCTTCCAGATTGTCGAGCCGGTGGCCGGTCGCCTCATCGCGCGAATCGACGATGAAGCGCTGTGCCTGCAACAAAGCGGCCGGGCCGAGGAAACGTTCGGAATTCCACCAATAGCTCGGGCAGGCGGTCGAGCAGCAGGCGCACAGAATGCACTCGTAGAGCCCGTCGAGCTTTTGCCGATCCTCGTGGCTCTGCTTCCATTCCTTGCGCGGCGTCGGCGAGACGGTCTGCAGCCAAGGCTCGATCGAGGCGTGCTGGGCGTAGAAATTGGTGAGATCGGGCACCAGGTCCTTGACCACCGGCATATGCGGCAGCGGATAGATGCGCACCGCGCCGTTGATGTCGCTCATTGCCTTGGTGCAGGCCAGCGTATTGGTGCCGTCGATATTCATGGCGCAGGAGCCGCAGATGCCTTCGCGGCAGGAGCGGCGGAAAGTCAGCGTGGCGTCGACATTGGTCTTGATCCAGATCAGCGCGTCGAGAACCATCGGCCCGCAATCGCCGGTGTCGACATAATAGGTGTCGATGCGCGGATTGCCGCCCTCGTCCGGATTCCAGCGATAGATGCGGTATTCGCGCTCCGCCTTGGCCCGCACCGGATGCGGCCACGCCTGGCCTTCGGTGACCTTGGAGTTCTTCGGCAGGGTGAATTCGACCATTGTGACCTCGGGGATCCGTTTAATAGACCCGCTTTTTGGGCTCGATATAGGAAACATCGTTGGTGAGCGTGTAGGTATGCACCGGCCGGTAGTCGATGCTCACTTTGCCGCTGGCGTGATCGAGCCAGCTTTGCGTGTGCTTCATCCAGTTCTGGTCGTCGCGATCGGGAAAATCCTCGCGGGCATGGGCGCCGCGGCTTTCGGTGCGGTTGACCGCGGAATCCATGGTGACCACGGCCTGCTCGATCAGGTTGACGAATTCCAGCGTCTCGATCAGGTCGGAATTCCAGATCAGCGAACGGTCGGTGACGTGCACGTCACCGATGCCGTCATAGACTTCGTGGATCAGCTTCGAGCCTTCCTGCAGCACTTCGCCGGTGCGGAACACGGCGCAATTCGATTGCATCACCTGCTGCATCCTGATGCGCAAATGCGCGGTCGGCGTGCCGCCCGACGCGTTGCGGAATTTGTCGAGCCGCGCCAGCGAGCGGTCGGCGGAGTCTTTAGGCAGTTCGGACTGCTTGTCGTCCGGAGTGAGGATTTCGGCACACTTCGCAGCCGCCGCGCGGCCGAACACGACGAGATCGATCAGCGAATTCGAGCCGAGCCGGTTGGCGCCGTGCACCGAAACGCAGGCCGCTTCGCCGAGCGCCATCATGCCAGGCACGACGTGATCGGGATTGCCGTCCTTCTTGATCAGCGCCTCGCCGTGATAATTGGTGGCGATGCCGCCCATATTGTAATGCACCGTCGGCACGATCGGCACCGGTTCGCGGGTGAGGTCGACGCCGGCGAAAATGCGCGCGGATTCGGTAATGCCGGGCAGACGCTCGGCGAGGATCGCCGGATCGAGATGATCGAGGTGGAGGAAGATGTGGTCATTCTTCGGGCCGACGCCGCGGCCTTCGCGGATTTCGATGGTCATGGCGCGCGATACGACGTCTCGCGATGCCAAATCCTTGGCCGAAGGAGCATAGCGCTCCATGAAGCGTTCGCCCGCCGAATTGACCAGATAGGCGCCTTCGCCGCGCGCGCCTTCCGTGATCAGCACGCCGGCGCCGTAAATGCCGGTCGGGTGGAATTGCACGAATTCCATGTCCTGCAGCGGCAGTCCGGCGCGCAGCACCATGGCATTGCCGTCGCCGGTCTGGGTATGCGCGCCGGTGCATGACGCGTAAGCGCGGCCATAGCCGCCGGTGGCGAGGATCGTCATCTGCGCCGAAAATCGATGGATCGAGCCGTCGTCGAGATTGATGGCGACGACGCCGCGGCAGCGGCCGTCGTCGTCCATGATCAGATCGATGGCGAAATATTCGATGAAGAACTCGGTCTGGTGGCGCAGCGCCTGGCCATACATGGTGTGCAACATGGCGTGGCCGGTGCGGTCGGCGGCGGCGCAGGTGCGCTGCGCGGTGCCCTTGCCGTAATGCGTGGTCATGCCGCCGAATGGACGCTGATAAATCTTGCCATCCTCGCGGCGCGAGAACGGCAGACCCCAATGTTCCAACTCGTAAACCGCTTCCGGCGCGCTGCGGCACATATATTCGATGGCGTCCTGGTCGCCGAGCCAGTCCGATCCCTTCACAGTGTCGTACATGTGCCAGCGCCAGTCGTCCTCGCCCATATTGCCGAGGGCAGCCGCGATGCCGCCCTGCGCCGCCACCGTATGCGAGCGGGTCGGAAACACCTTGGTGATGCACGCGGTGCGCAGGCCGGCTTCACTGCAGCCGACCACGGCGCGCAGCCCGGAGCCGCCGGCGCCGACCACGACGACGTCATAAAGATGGTCCTCGATCGGATAGGCGCGGCCGTTAACGCTGGGAGCGGTGCCGCCGTTTTTGCCGCCGTTGGTTCCGCTTGCTGCCATTTCCTATTCCGACCAGTTCACAATCCGAAGGAGAGCTTGAGAACGCCGTAAACGCAGGCTAGCCCGACGGCGACGGTGAAGAACGTGTTGGCCATCAGCAAAGTGAGCTTGGCCAACTCGTCATGCACATAGTCCTCGATGATCACCTGCATGCCGATTTTCATATGGACGATGGTCGAGCCGATGAACAACAGCATGATGATGGCGACAGCGGGCGAGCCCAAAATCTGCGCCACCGCGGCCTGGTTGCGGCCGAGCAGCATGATCATGATGATCACCACGGCGATAGTCAGCGGGATATTGGCCACCGCGGTGAGGCGCTGATACCAGAAATGGCCGGTGCCGGATTTGGCGGAGCCGCTGCCGCGAACCCGCGCCAACGGCGTGCGGATATGGTGCGGCCCGCTCATCATGGGCCTCCCATGATCAAAAGGCCGACGACCCACAGGATCAGCGTGATCGTGATCGAGCCGATCAGGTTGGCGGCAGCGAGCCATTCGCGCTCGGCGGGGCCAAAGCCGCGGCCGGTGTCCCAAATCAGGTGGCGCACGCCGCCCAGCATGTGATGGATCACCGACCAGGTGTAACCGAACAGGATCAGCCGGCCGATCCACGAGCCGGCGAACCACTGGAACCGCGCATAGCCGTTCGGGCTGGCGGCGGCGATCAGCCACCAGGCGAGCAGCAGGGTGCCGAAATAATTGCCGAAGCCGGTGATGCGATGCACGATCGACATCATCATCGTCAGCATCGGCCGGTAGATTTGCAGGTGAGGCGACAACGGCCGCTCGGCGGGGGTCCGTCCTTCGAGCGGGCGTGAGTCAACCATAAGCATCATCCGAATTCGCTGGAACGCGGGCGCACCAAGCTTGAACCGTTCCTATCCAATCCGCGCGCTTGTCGCAATGCAGCAGCGCCGGCGGACAAGCGAAACCCCAACAAGATTTCGCCATACGCGAAAGAATAGCGTTGAATTTACTCACCACAATGGGCAAAATGCGGAGCTAGACTTCGCGAAATACGAAGGCAGCATCCGGATGCGTTTCGATCTAGCCGACTTAAGCCTGTTTCGCCATGTCGTCGAAGCCGGCAGCATCACCCATGGCGCCGAGCGCGCGCATCTTGCGCTGGCCGCGGCTTCGACCCGCATTCGCAACATGGAGGATGTGCTCGGCGTGCCGCTTTTGACGCGCGGACGCCAGGGCGTGACGCCGACGCAAGCCGGCCGCACGCTCCTGCAGCACGCGCGCGCCATCCTGCGCCAGGCGGAACGGCTGCATGAGGATCTCGGCGCCTACAGCGGCGGGCTCGCCGGTCAGATCCGGGTGCTGTCGAACACCAATGCGCTGACGGAATTTTTGCCGGAGGCGCTGTCGTCGTTCCTCGCTGCGCATCCCAATGTCAGCATCGATCTGGAAGAGCGCCTGAGCGACGAGATCGTCGGCCTGATTGCGGAAGGTGTCGCCGACCTCGGCGTCGTCGCCGGCACGGTCGATGCCGGCGGGCTCGAGACCTATCCGTTCCGCCGCGACCGCTTCGTGCTTGTGGTGGCGGCCGATCACCCTTTGGCGAAACGGGCGAAAATCGCCTTCGAGGAGGTGCTCGATCAGGATTTCGTCGGGCTGGATCGCGCCAGCGCCATCCAGCGCTTCCTTGCGTCCAAGGCGGTGCGCGTCGGCCGGCCGTTGCGGCTGCGGGTGCAGTTGCGCAGCTTCGACGCGGTGTGCCGTCTGGTCGAGTGCAAGGTCGGCGTCGGCGTCGTGCCGGAGACCACGGCGCGGCGCGTGGCGAAGACCATGGCTATCCGGGCGGTCGCGCTATCCGACCCCTGGGCGGTGCGCGATCTGACCATCTGCGTGCGCAGCCGCAAGGAGCTGCCGATCTACGCGCGGCAGCTGGTCGAGCATCTACGTGCGAAAGCGTAGCTAAGGCCGCAAACATTTTGGCAATTCAGTCACGGTGGGCATTCCGTTTGCGCTCACCGCACCATCAGCACCCAATAATCGAGATCGAGCAGCACAGCCGGGTCGTAGTCGTCGCCGGTCTTGAGCGGAAAATCGCTGGCGGCGCGATCGCATGTTGCGACGGTGCGCAGCCGCAGCGCGCCGACGTCGGCGCGGCCGGGAAGGTCGGCTTTGGCGAGGACTTCCGACCAGGCATAGACTGTTCCTCCCGCGAACAGCGGCGCGACGTGGCGGCCGCCATTGATGGCGGCGACGTGAAATGCGTTGGCGAGCCCGTTAAAAGACAGGGCGCGGGCCAGCGAGATGACATGGCCGCCGTAGATCAG
Source organism: uncultured Alphaproteobacteria bacterium (assembly GCA_963743395.1). Taxonomy (GTDB): domain Bacteria; phylum Pseudomonadota; class Alphaproteobacteria; order Rhizobiales; family Xanthobacteraceae; genus BOG-931. Next base: position 68,380 of record CAVUPV010000010.1, on the reverse strand, counting down.
CCGGCGGCCGAAGCGGCCCTGCTTGGCGGCGAACAGGTCGAAATGGATGCGCGCGGTGTTCTGATAGAGCCGCGTCGCGATCTGCTGCTCGGCCTCTTCGACAGTATAGCCGTCGACATGGTCGATCTTTTCGCCGACCTCGTAATCGCCGAGCTTATTGGCGCTGCCGGCGAGCGCGAGATCGTAGGCGGCAACGTCGAGCGCGGGGCAGGCTTCGCCCAAAACTTTCGGCTCGAGCGCGGTCGGCAGGCGCGGCACGTGATCGCCGGGCGCCGCCACGCCTTCGTCGTGTTTGCGCACCATGACCCAGCGCACATATTCCAGCACGGGCTTTAGGTCCTGGTTGTAGCCGGTGGTGCGCACATAGACGATGCCGGTCTTGCGGCTTGAATTCTCCTTGAGCCCGATGACCTCGGACTGCGCGGACAGCGTATCGTCCGGATAAACCGGCGCGCGGAAGCAACAATTGGCGTAGCCGAGATTGGCGACCGCATTGAGCGATACGTCGGGGACGGTCTTGCCGAACACGATATGGAAGACCAACAGATCGTCGATCGGCGACCGTGGATAACCGACAGCCTTGGCGAAGGCGTCCGACGACTGCACCGCGAAGCGGGCGCCGAACAATCCGGTATAGAGCGCAACGTCGCCGGTGGTGACCGTGCGCGGGGTGGCGTGGCGGATGACCTGGCCGATGCGGAAATCTTCAAAAAAATTGCCGGGACTATTTTTCGACATGGCAACACCTTTACCGTGAAACCGTCAGCGAAACCCGGTATTTCGCGCGCCACTTCATAGCGAACCCGGCCATGTTCACGCAAGCGTGAGCTTGGCTCTGAAACCCCGCGCGAAACTCACCGTAGCTGTCTGTGACGACGCAATCGATCCCGCGTCTCCGGCGGTCTGCCGCCGCAATCTCAACGAAAAATGGAGACTGTTATGTCCAAGCGTTTCGCTCTATTCGCCAGCGCGGCGGCTCTCGCCTTCGTCGCAATGGCGTCACCGATCTATGCCGACCCGATGTCGGAGGAGACCGTCAATGTCGGCGGCGCGCCAATGTATCCGTCGAAAAACATCATTCAGAACGCGGTGAATTCGAAGGATCACACGACGCTGGTCGCCGCGGTGAAAGCCGCCGGCCTTGTCGATACGCTCGAAGGTCCGGGCCCATTCACGGTGTTTGCCCCGACCAACGAGGCTTTCGCCAAGCTGCCGCCGGGCACGGTCGACACGCTGCTCAAGCCCGAGAACAAACCGACGCTGGTCAAAGTGCTGACCTATCACGTCGTGTCCGGCCGCATGACCGCGGTCGCGCTGATGAAGGCGGTCAAGGACGGCGAGGGTGAGGCGCACCTCAAGACCGTCGCCGGCGAGGACCTGATCGTCAAACAGGCCGGTCCCGGCAAGCTCACCGTCACCGACTCCAAGGGCGACGTTGCCATGGTGACGATCGCCGACGTTATGCAGTCCAACGGCGTCATCCATGTCATCGATACGGTGATGCTGCCGTAGTCGGATGCTTCACCTCTCCCCGCCGCGCGGGAAGAGCATAAGCGTCCTTCGGACGCCCTCACCCCTCCCCCTCCCCGCGCGCGGGGAGAGGGAGAACTCTCAGCAAATAAGCATTACGGGAATGTGAGGCGCGCCAGCCTCGTTCCTTTGCTAAAAGCCAAGCCATGACGGTCCACGCCGCCAGCCATTCATCGATCGCGCGCGACGCCGCCGCGCAGCCGGTCATTCATCCGCGCTGGGTGCGGGTGACGCATTGGCTCAATGCGCTGGCGATGTTCATGATGATCGGCTCGGGCTGGCAGATCTACGATGCGTCGCCGTTGTTTCGCTTCATCCACTTTCCCACTGAAATCACGCTCGGCGAGTGGCTCGCCGGCGCGCTGCTGTGGCATTTCGCGGCGATGTGGCTTTTGGCCATCAACGGCATCGTCTATGTCACGCTCGGCATCATCACCGGCCGCTTCCGCCGCAAGCTTTTGCCAATCCGCCCGCGCGACGTGATGGCCGACGTCCTTGCCGCGCTACGCGGCAAGCTCTCGCATGACGATTTGACCGTATATAACGCGGTGCAGCGGCTGCTTTATCTCGGTGTGATCCTCGCCGGCGTCGTCATCGTGCTGTCGGGGCTTTCGATCTGGAAGCCGGTGCAGCTCAAATATCTCACCGCCTTTTTCGGCGGTTACGACGCCGCGCGTTATGTGCACTTTTTCGCGATGTCCACTATCGTGGCGTTCCTGACCATCCATATTGTGCTGGCGCTGGTCGTGCCGAAAAGCTTGCGCGCCATGATCTTCGGCCGCTGAGGAGAAAACGACGTGTCCCGCCCGCGAAAGCCGCTTCCCGGGGTCGATGCAAAACTCCTGATCAAGGACGCGGCGAAACTGTTGCCGCAATCGACGCGGCGGATGTTCCTGCGCGGCGCCGCAAGCCTCGGCGCGCTGTCGATGCTGACCGGCTGCGACATCATCGACGGACCGACCTCGGAGAGTGTCCTGCGCGTCATTTCGCGCTTCAACGACCGCGTCCAGGCGCTGTTGTTTAGCGATACGACACTGGCGCCGGAATATCCGGAAAGCGCGATCACGCGGCCGTTCCCGTTCAACGCCTATTATGCCGAGGATGAGGCGCCGGATCTCGACGGCGACAAATACCAGCTGGAAATCGGCGGCCTCGTCGACAACAAGAAGCCGTGGACGCTGCCCGAGCTCTACAAGCTGCCGGAAGTCTCGCAGATCACCCGCCATGTCTGCGTCGAGGGCTGGAGCGCGATCGGCTCCTGGCAGGGCGTCAAGCTCTCCGAATTCCTGAAAATGATCGGCGCCGATACCACGGCGAAATATGTCTGGTTCCAGTGCGCCGAAGGCTATTCGACCACCATCGACATGCCGACCGCGCTGCATCCGCAGACGCAGTTGACGCTCAAATTCGATCACCAGATCCTGCCGACCGCCTACGGATTCCCGATCAAGATCCGCATGCCGACCAAGCTCGGCTTCAAGAATCCGAAATACGTCACCGCCATGTACGTGCAGAACAACGACGCCGGCGGTTACTGGGAGAACCAGGGTTACAACTGGTTTAGCGGGCTGTAGGCACGCGGACCCGGCGCGGCTTGCCAAGCCATATGCCGCGCTTTAGCAATCGTCGCCTCATCGCGAGGCGTCATTCATGGCCACCTACAAGCTCCTCCTTCTTGCCGGCGACGGCATCGGCCCGGAAGTCATGGCCGAGGTGAAACGGCTGCTTGGCTTCTACGCCAAAAAGGGCATCGCCGATTTCCGGACCGAGGACGGTCTGGTCGGCGGCGCCAGCTATGACGCGCACAAAGTCGCCATCACCGACGCGACCATGGCGAAGGCGCACGCCGCCGACGCGGTGATTTTCGGCGCGGTCGGCGGGCCGCAATGGGACAAGGTGCCGTTCGAGGCGCGGCCGGAAGCCGGCTTGCTGCGGTTGCGCAAGGATCTCGGCCTGTTCGCCAATATCCGCCCGGCTATCGTCTATCCGGCGCTCGCCGAGGCATCGAGCCTCAAGCGTGAGGCGGTCGAAGGCCTCGACATCATCATTCTGCGCGAGCTCACCGGTGGCGTCTATTTCGGCGAGCCGAAAACCATCACCGATCTCGGCAACGGCCAGAAACGCGCGGTCGACACGCAAGTCTATGACACTTACGAGATCGACCGCATCGCCCGTGTCGGTTTTGAGCTTGCCCGCAAGCGGCGCAACAAGCTCACTTCGATGGAAAAGCGCAACGTGATGAAGACCGGCGTGCTGTGGCACGAAGTAATCGAAGACTTGCACAAGCACGAATACAAGGACGTGCAACTCGAACACATGCTGGCCGACTCAGGCGGCATGCAGCTGGTGCGCTGGCCGAAGCAGTTCGACGTCATCGTCACCGATAATTTGTTTGGCGATATGCTGTCCGACATCGCGGCGATGCTTACCGGCTCGCTCGGCATGCTGCCGTCGGCTTCGCTGGGCGAAGTCGACGCCAAAACCAAGCGGCGCAAGGCGATGTATGAGCCGGTGCATGGCTCGGCGCCCGATATTGCCGGCAAGGGCATGGCCAATCCGATCGCCATGCTCGCCTCGTTCGGCATGGCGCTGCGCTATTCGTTCAACATGGGCAAAGAGGCCGACCGGCTCGACGCCGCGATCGCCGCCACCCTCGCTAGGGGTTTGCGCACCGCCGACATCAAATCGGAAGGCTCAACAGTCGTCAGCACCGCGGCGATGGGCGAGGCCGTGGTTGGCGAATTGGAGCGGATCGCGGCGTAAGGCTACGTTTTGCGAAACACCAGGTTCGGCCCGAATTCCTGGACCAGCGTGTAGCCGGCCTGGCGCATCAAGGCGGCCGTTTCCTCACGCGCCTCCAGCACCTCGATTTGCACGATGCCGCGATTTTCGCGCAGCGTGCGCGCCATGCCGGCCAGCGCTTTGCGCTCGTAGCGCTCGATGTCGATCTTGATGGCAAGCGTGCGGCCGGCGAGCCCTGCGACGTCGTCGAGACGCACGACCTCGATGTCATAGCCTTCCGCCGCGCCATCACTCTCCACGATCTGCGACAGGCCGATATCCTCTTCCGGCCCCGGCACCAGCCGCAATTTGCCAGGCGCCGCGCCGAGCGCCACTTCATGGATTTCGATGTTTTGTTCCGACAGATCGTTGATCAGCATGTTGGCGCGCAGATGGACCCGGTTACGGCGGTCCGGCTCGAATAAGATCGCGCGCGGCGCTAGACCGTTCTTCATGACGATGCAGGTGTAGAGGCCGAGATTGGCGCCGATATCGATGAAGACGTCGGGCTTGAGCTCCGCGCAAGCGCGTGTGAAGTATTTCAGCTCGGGGTATTCGCCGATCTTGGCGGATATTTCGAGGCCGCCGACATTGACCGAGCGCACCAGAAAGTCCGCGCCGAAATAATCGCAGACAAAATAATGGCCACAATAAATTAGTCTGTTGAACGGCTTGTAGAAGCGGCGCCGCAGCTTGTTCCGCCACCGCAACGCGAAACCCATGCTCCCCCACTCACCGCTGCACGGCGACGCGCGGCGCCAACCCCGAAAGACAGTTCAGAAAGGCGTGTTCGGATTGATACCCGTTCCGTCGAACGCGCTCGGCAGCGGATAGCGTCCGGCGCCTTGGTAATCGGGTCCGTAGAACCAGTTCGAACGGCCAGGATCGCCGCCCGGCGGGAATTCGAAATCGTGGAAGCTGCGGTCGCCGACCGACAGTTCGGTGCCGGTGTCGAGATAGGAGCGCTGCCGCGGAATGACGATCACGGTCCGCTGGCCGCCGGGTCCGGGGATGATGGTCATGGTCGGCTGAATGATCGTGCCGGCGGCGGTTCGTTCCACCGCAGGCTGCTGCGGGGCGGCCTTCTTGGTAGCCGCGCCGGCCGGGGCGGCCAACGCCAAAATCACCGCACTTGCCGCGGCAAAAACGCTTACTGAACGCATTGCTTGCCTCATTGGGTGACCAATCTAGCCCGCTTTGGCGAGCCGCAATAGCGCCCTGGTAACGGTTCGCCAGCGCGCGGGTTCCGGCCGGAACAGGCCAGACATCGCGTTAAAAAGCATAAAAGGGGAGGGTCGGCAGAACAATTTGCTTTGATCTGCGCCCTTTATGTCACATTTTCCCGGGGCTCCTCGATGGAGGTCGCCTCAGCCAGCGAGACAAAGCGTAGCCGACAAGGGGGAGGGCCCCATGTCGACAGGTACAAGCCATCTGGAGTCAATGCTGGGGCGAGTTTCCGCGTAACAGCTTCGCGCCTGACCCCGGCTTTATGCTGCGCGGGATGGCGACCTGGGCGTCGTGTTCCGGCGTCGCCGCCAGGATCGGATTGCGCTGGCCGCAGAAGGTGCGCTTGAGCTCGGCGCGCGCGAACAGTCCGGCGAGCTGGTTGTCGCCTCCGGCCGACAGGATGGTGAGCCGGTCGAGTGCGCAAGCGAGCGTGGCGCGATCGATCACTTCCTCGCCGGCGCTGCAATACCAGCCGGCGATCTGCATGAGCGGCGCGTCGAACGGTTTGGCAAAGCCGAGGCAGCGGCGGCTCGCCGGATGCGGCGCATTCTTGGCCGCGATGGCGAAATCGATCAAAGTCACGGTGCCGAATTTACTGTCGATCGTCCCGGCCAGTTTGACGTCATCGGTCACCGTGAAGGGCAGGATGCGCGCGGCAATCTCGCTCGGCGCGTCGATGAAACGTTCGCCGGCGGGGCCGGGCCGATAGATTTCGACCATGACATAGGGACCGCCGCCCGCCACTTCGCCCCAGCTCAGCACGTCCTTGCGCGCCCCATCAGCGGTCCGCCGCAGGATCGCGTAATTGACGCCGTCGGCCGCCAGTTCGGGCATTTGCAATTCGAAGGCGGGATGAGGGCGGTCGACGCTGACCCAGTCCGGGGTCGGCGCCGGTGCGACCGCTGCCACGCCCGACGGCGGCCGGAAAAAGCTCGCCGCCGCGATGGCAAGGATCGCCAGACCGCCCATATAGGCAAGGATGCGCACGATGGTGGCGCTGATGTCGCCAGGCACGGAAGCGGAAACCGGCTGCACGGCCCCTCCAGCACGTTGTGTTTCCGATTTTTCTCGCTTAGAAGCGCTTCCGCTCCGGTTCCCGTGGCACGTGTCGGGATACGAAGTTTCGGTGGAGAGTTAACGATGGGTTACAACGTCGCCGTCGTGGGCGCGACCGGGAATGTGGGCCGGCAAATGCTCGACATTCTCGCCGAGCGGTCGTTTCCCGCCGACGAGGTGGTGGCGCTTGCCTCGCGTCGCAGCATGGGCGTTGAAGTGTCCTATGGCGAGCGCACGCTGAAGGTCAAAGCGCTCGAACACTTCGATTTCTCCGGCGTCGACATCTGCCTGATGTCGGCGGGCTCCGCGGTCTCCAAAGAATGGTCGCCCAAGATTGTCGCCGCGGGAGCGGTGGTGATCGATAATTCGTCGGCGTGGCGCTACGATTCCGACGTTCCGTTGATCGTGCCGGAGGTCAACGCCGACGCGGTGGCGGGCTTCCGCAAGCGCGGCATCGTCGCCAATCCGAATTGCTCGACCGCACAGCTCGTCGTCGCGCTCAAGCCGCTGCACGACAAAGCGAGGATCAAGCGCGTGGTGGTCGCGACCTATCAGTCGGTGTCCGGCGCCGGCAAGGATGCGATGGACGAATTGTTCGCGCAGACCAAGGCGGTGTTCCAGCTCAACGAGGTCGAAGCGAAGCAGTTTCCCAAGCGCATCGCGTTTAATCTCATTCCGCAGATCGATACGTTCATGGAGGACGGCTACACCCGCGAAGAGTGGAAGATGGTGGTCGAGACCAAGAAGATTCTCGATCCCAAGATCAGGCTCACCGCGACTTGCGTGAGAGTGCCGGTCTTCATCAGCCATTCGGAGGCGGTCAATATCGAATTCGAGGAGCCGATCACGCCCGACGAAGCGCGCGAAATTCTGCGCAATGCGCCGGGCTGCCTGGTCATCGATTCACGCGAGCCGGGCGGCTACGTCACGCCCTACGAGGCGACCGGCGAGGACGCCACCTATATCAGCCGCATCCGCGAGGATGCCACCGTCGAGAACGGGCTGTCGATGTGGATCGTGTCCGACAATCTGCGCAAGGGCGCCGCCCTTAACGCCATCCAGATTGCCGAATGCCTGATCAACAGGAAGCTGATTACGGCAAAGCAGAAGGCGGCGTAAGCTCTGACCCTCATCTGTGGATGTGACGGTGCGGTTGGCACGAAGCCTGCAAACCCGTTAGCGTACGATGCCGCGGAAAATGGGGATTTGGACGATGAATGTGCGCCCGCGCCGTAGCGTGCTTTACATGCCCGGCTCGAATGCGCGCGCGCTGGAAAAGGCGCGCGAACTGCCGGCCGACGGCCTCATCCTCGACCTTGAAGACGCGGTGGCGCCGGAGGCCAAGGCGCAGGCGCGCGAGGCGATCGTCAACGCGCTGAAAAACGGCGGCTTCGGCGAGCGCGAGGTCATGGTGCGGATCAATGGGCTCGACACCCACTGGTGGGTCGATGATCTCAACGCCATCATTGCGGCCAAGCCGGATGTGGTGCTGTTGCCGAAAGTATCGGAGCCCAGTCAATTGCAGGACGTGGCCGAACGCCTGGTCGACCTCGGCGCCGAACCTCACATCCGCATTTGGGCGATGATGGAGACGCCGCTCGCCATGCTCAATGTCGGCGCGATCGCGGCAGCCGCGCTCGATACCGAGACCCGGCTTGCCGGCTTCGTCATGGGCACCAACGATCTCGCCAAGGAAACCCGCGCCCATCTCGTGCCCGGCCGCGCGCCGATGCTGCCGTGGCTGATGAACTGCCTCGCCGCGGCGCGCGCTTACGGCTTGGGCATCCTCGACGGCGTCTACAACGATCTCGGCAATGCCGAAGGCTTCGCCGCGGAATGCCGCCAGGCGAGCGAACTCGGCTTCGACGGCAAGACGCTCATTCACCCGCGGCAGATCGAGCCGTGCAACGAAGCGTTCTCGCCGACGCCGGAAGAAGTCGAGACGGCGCGCAAGATGATCGCCGCCTTCGACCTGCCGGAAAACAAGGACAAGGGCGTCATCCAGATCGACGGCCGCATGGTGGAGCGGCTGCACGCCGACATGGCGCGGCAGACCGTGGCGATTGCCGACGCGATCGGGAAGCACAAAGACGCTTGATCCGGCCGGCTCGGCCGCTTCGCCAAGCAAAACGCGCGATCGCCCGGCGGTACACGGAGAAGCGGGCTGCCGCGAACCGCTGGAAACGGAGAACAAACAGTTCGTCCGGATTAGCCGCCGCATGATGCAACGACCAAAGATTTGCTGCGGCGCACACACTGCATATTAGCTGTTGCCAATCACTTCGGCATTTCGAAGTATCAGTGCTCGACGTCGAGCGCGAGGATGGATGGCGCTTCGGCGATGGTCCGCGCGCCTCAACGCGCGCGGCGGCGAAAATAAATAACGGGGAGTGCGGAGCAATGGCAAATGCCGGACAGACATGGGATGACGCCAGTGAAGCGGTAGCACCCGAACATGTGGGCTGGAAAGAGCTCTATCTGAAAGAAGACTGGTGGGCCGTTTGGGTTGGCCTTGGGCTGATGGTATTTGCGATCCTGCTGTTCCAGGCTGGAGCCAGCGGCATCATCAAATCGCTTGCCATCAACCCGGGCGGGCTCAAGTGGAGCTCATTCGATCAACTCGCCAATCACTTCTCGCAGAATGCACTTCTGTATCTCTATCAATTTGTGTTCTGGCTGGTGCTGTTCGGCGTTACCAGCGCGATCATGGGCGCGCGTCTCGTGGAATTCGTGCCGGCGTTCGTGTTCCTTTATGTACTCTCGCTCGTCATGTTCTCGATCGCGGGTTGGGTGAACGCGGCGCAGTTCAACCTCGAGGCGCCGCTGGTCGCGCTCATTCTCGGACTTGTCATCGCCAATGTGGCTCGACTGCCGCGGTGGATGGATAGCGCGTTCCGCGTCGAGTATTTCATCAAGATCGGCATCGTTCTGCTCGGCGCGACGTTCCCCATCGCGCTCGTGCTGACCGCCGGGCCGGTGGCCATCGTCCAGGCGACGGTGATCTCGGTCATCACCTGTCTCGTTATCTTCTTCGTCGGCACCCGCGTGTTCGGAATCGACAAGCGGCTGGCGGCGTTGCTGGGCGTCGGCGGCGCGGTTTGCGGCGTATCGGCGTCAATGGCGATCGCCGCATCGGTCAGGGCGAAGAAAGAGCATCTCTATGCGTCGGTGACGCTCGTTGTCATATGGGCGCTGGTGATGGTCCTGCTACTGCCATTTCTGTCGCGGGCAATGGGGCTCCTTCCGGGCGTGGCCGGAGCGTGGATCGGCACCTCCGAGTTCGCCGACGCGGCCGGGTTCGCGGCGGCCACCACCTACGGCAAGATGGCCGGAAACGAGGATGCGGCGATCAAGTCCTTCACGCTGATGAAGGTGATCGGCCGCGATCTCTGGATCGGCATCTGGTCGGTCGTGTTCGCCACGATCGCGACCTTCGTGTGGGACAAAGCAAAGGGCGGTCAAGCGCCGGACGCGCGCGAGATCTGGTGGCGTTTCCCGAAGTTCGTCCTCGGTTTCTTTGCCGCTTCGATACTGATCAGCACGTTTACCGGCGGCTTCAGCACTGCAGACTTCGCCGCCACCGTGCGGCCCAACGTGCTCCTGCCGCTGGTGGGGTTGCGGACGTGGGCGTTTGTCTTCTGCTTCCTCAGCATCGGCCTGACGACGCGCTTTCGCGATCTTCACGCGGTGGGCTGGAAGCCGTTCTGGTCCTTCACCATCGGTGTCGGGGTCAACGTGGTGCTCGGCTACATCCTGTCGGTGATCGTTTTTGGCAGCTATTGGGGCTCGATCTGACGCACGCGCGCCGCTAGGCCGCGATGAACGCTGTGGGGCGTGCCGGTTCTTTACCGGCGCGCCCGCGGCGCTCGAGCGCGCCATTCCAGGGCTCAATATCCTCAGCTCGGCCTATGGCTCGGTGCGTGGCGACACCGGGCTGTGCGAGCAACATGAGATCTTTGTGACCGCCGCCACTCCGGCGTGCCCTGGCTTCGTCAAGGCCCGGACCCGGACGCGATCTAATTCTTCAGCCGATAACCGGTCTTGAAGAACCACCAGACGATCGCCATGCAAACCGCGAGGAAGAACAGCGTCATTGCCACGCTGACCTCGATATTGACGTCGGCGATGTCGAAGAAGCTCCAGCGGAACCCCGAGATCAGATAGACCAGCGGATTGAACAACGTCACCGTGCGCCAGAACGGCGGCAACACGCTGGTCGAATAGAACGTGCCGCCGAGAAATGTCAGCGGCGTGATGATGAGGAGCGGCACGATTTGCAGCTTCTCGAAACCATCGGCCCACAGCCCGAGAATAAAACCAAACAGGCTGAAACTCACCGCGGTCAGCACCAGGAACGCCAGCATCCAGACCGGATGCGCGATATGCAACGGCACGAACAGGAAGGACGTCGCCAGAATGATGAGGCCGAGAACGAGCGACTTGGTCGCCGCCGCGCCGACATAGCCGAGCACGATTTCGAACGACGACACCGGCGCCGAAAGCAGCTCATAGATGGTGCCGACGAAGCGCGGGAAATAGATGCCGAACGAGGCGTTGGTCACGCTCTGGGTGAGCAGCATCAGCATGATCAAGCCGGGCACGATGAAGGCGCCGTACGGCACGCCCTCGATCAGGCTGATGCGCGAGCCGATCGCCGCGCCGAACACGATGAAATAAAGCGAGGTCGAAATTACCGGCGAGACGACGCTTTGGAACAGCGTCCGCCCGGTGCGCGCCATCTCATACATATAGATCGCGCGTACCGCGTAAAAATTCATCGCCGTTCACTCACCAGGCCGACGAAGATGTCCTCCAGCGAGCTTTCCGTGGTCTGCAGATCGGTGAATTTGATCCCGGCCCGCCCGAGGTCATCGAGCAGCGCCGTGATGCCGGTGTGCTCGCCTTTGGTGTCGTAGGTATAGGTCAGTTCGCGGCCGCTCGGCGGCCAAGGTCAGATTATGCGGCGCCAGCGCGGCGGGGACCGCGACGAGCGGCTCGCGCAGCTCCAGCGTCAGTTGCTTCTTGCCGAGCTTGTGCATCAGCTCGGCCTTGTCTTCGACCAAAATGATCTCGCCTTTATTGATGACGCCGACGCGGTCGGCCATCTCCTCGGCTTCCTCGATGTAATGGGTGGTGAGGATGATGGTGACGCCGGAGGCGCGCAGCTCGCGCACCAGCTGCCACATATCCTTGCGCAATTCGACGTCGACGCCGGCGGTCGGTTCGTCGAGGAACAAGATCCGCGGCTCGTGCGAAAGCGCCTTGGCAATCATCAGCCGGCGCTTCATGCCGCCCGACAGCATCCTGATCTTGGCGTCTTTCTTGTCCCACAGCGAAAGCTGCTTGAGGACCTTCTCGATGTGGCCGGGGTCGGCCGGCTTGCCGAACAGCCCGCGCGAGAAACGCATGGTCGCGGGCGGCGTCTCGAAGGCGTCGGTGGTCAATTCCTGCGGCACCAGCCCGATCAGCGAACGCGCGGCGCGATAGTCGGCAATGATGTCGTGGCCCTCGACAGTGACGCTGCCGGCGGACGGATTGACGATGCCGCAAATGATGCTGATCAGCGTCGTCTTGCCGGCGCCGTTCGGCCCCAGCAATGCGAAAATCTCGCCATGGCGGATGTCCAGGTTGATGTCTTTTAAGGCCTGGAAGCCGGAGGCGTAGGTCTTGCCGAGGTGCGAGACGGAGATGGCGGATGTCATGCGGCTTATCTAGTCATTCCGGGGCCGAGCGTAGCGAGGAGCCCGGAATCCATATTCACGGACGGTGGTTATGGATTCCGGACTTGCCGAGGAGCTTGTCATCGGGCCGGCCACTTCGGGCCGGGCCCGTTGGCGGCAATCCGGAATGACGAAACATCACACCCAGGGCCGCGCCGCCTTGGCCTTGGCTTCGAAGCCTTCGATCTTGCGATGCTTCTCCATCGTCAGGCCGATGTCGTCGAGGCCGTGCAGCAGCGCATGCTTGCGATGCGGCTCGATGTCGAATTTGACCATGCCGCCATCGGGGCCGCGAATTTCCTGTTTGGCGAGATCGACGGTGAGCGTCGCATTGGCGCCGCGATCGGCGTCGTCGAACAGCTTCTCCAGGTCTTCCGGCGACACCTTGATCGGCAAGACGCCGTTCTTGAAGCAATTGTTGTAGAAAATGTCGCCGAACGAGGTCGAGATAACGCAGGTGATGCCGAAATCGAGCAGCGCCCATGGCGCGTGCTCGCGCGACGAGCCGCAGCCGAAATTGTCTCCGGCGACCAGAATCTTGGCCTTGCGATAGGCCGGCTTGTTGAGCACGAAATCGGGATTTTCGCTGCCGTCGTCGCGATAGCGCTTTTCCGCGAACAAGCCCTTGCCGAGGCCGGTGCGCTTGATCGTTTTCAGATACTGCTTCGGGATGACCATGTCGGTGTCGACATTAGTCATGCGCATCGGCGCGGCGACGCCTTCGAGAACCGTAAACTTGTCCATTGTCGATCCCTAACGGCGGATGTTGCCTGCGGCGAGGTAATGGCGTCTCACCGCGCCCCGGTCAAGCCGGTCCTAGCCTTGCTTTTCGGCTTTCGCGCACGGCGGCAAGATCGGTGACCCAGCGCCGCGACGACCGCCACCAGATTTGCTTCTGCGGCGGCAATTGATCGCGCTGGCGCAGCATGCCGACCCGCAGCGAATAGACCGGTTGGACGCCGTCTCCCATCGAGGTCGCATAGACCGGCGTACCGCACGTGCTGCAAAAGGCATGCAGGCGATGCGTGCCGCTTTCCGCCGTGGTCTTGACGTAAGTTGTCGGCTGACCGGCGATCTTGAACGAGGCTCCCGGCACCGGCACCGAAACGCGAAAGGCGCTGCCGGTCGAGGTCTGGCAGTCGATGCAATGGCAGATCGCGACCTTGGCCGGATCGGCCTCGCCCTCGAAGGTGATGGAGCCGCAATGGCAGGCGCCGTCGACTTTCATGGACATTCCTCCTTGAGGTCACTCGGCCGCGGTTTCGATCGCCGCGATGTCGTCATCGCTCAGGCCGAAATGATGGCCGATCTCGTGAATGAGCACGTGCTTGACGATAGCGCCGAGCGTCTCGTCGTGCTCGGCCCAATAATCGAGGATCGGCCGGCGGTAAAGCCAGATCATGTTCGGCATCTGCCCCGATGCGCTTTCCGAGCGGAACGGCAGGCCGGTCCCCGAAAACAGGCCGAGCAGGTCGAACTCGGTTTCGGCCTGCATTTCCGCGATCACGTCGTCGGCCGGAAAATCGTCGACCTGGATGACGACGCCGGCGCAGAGATCGCGAAATCGCTTCGGCAAATGCCGGAACACGTCGCTGGCCAGCACTTCGAACTCGGCGAGCGAAGGCGCCTTGACTGGCCGCCAGGCCAGCGGGTCGGATGCGAGATCGGCCATAATTGTAATGTAGCGTGCTTCAAAGGCTTCCGCTCGTCCCCGGCGAAAGCAGGGGCCCTGTCACTGGATACCCGCTTGCGCGGGAATGAGCGGAATAAGATAAACCCTGAGGCAGTGATGTCGCTCAAACGTCTGATTCCAATTATTGCTTTCGCCGCGTTGCCGCTCGTCGGCACGCTGCCGGCTATGGCGCAGACCTCGCTTGTCGCGCAATCGGGCGAACCGAGTTTACCGCCGCGCACGGCGCATCGCCGTATCACCATAAATCCGCGGCCGTTGCTCTACCGGCGCTGCACCGACTGGTACGAACTGCAATACCGGCCGAGCGGCACGGTGCTTTATCCGCAAATGCGCTGCTGGTGGGTGCGCGGCTAAGCCGCCGCGACTAATTCCACTCGCGCACGTCGACGAAATGCCCGGCGATCCCGGCCGCCGCGGCCATCGCGGGCGAGACCAGATGCGTGCGGCCTTTATAACCTTGGCGGCCTTCGAAATTGCGGTTCGACGTCGAGGCGCAGCGCTCGCCGGGCGCGAGCTTGTCGGGATTCATCGCCAGGCACATCGAGCAGCCGGGCTCGCGCCATTCAAAGCCGGCTTTGACGAAAATCTTATCGAGCCCTTCCATTTCGGCCTGTTCTTTGACGAGGCCCGAACCCGGCACGATCATGGCTTTGACATTGGCATGCAGCGTCTTGCCGTCGACGACTTTGGCGACCGCGCGCAAGTCCTCGATGCGCGCATTGGTGCATGAGCCGATGAAGACGCGGTCGATGGCGATGTCGGAAATCTTCTCGCCGCCCTGCAGTCCCATATATTTGAGCGCGCGCTCGATATTTTCGCGCTTCTTCTCGTCTGTGACGTCGTCGAGCCGCGGCACCCGGCCGGTCACCGCAATCACCTGTTCGGGGCTCGTTCCCCAAGTGACGAGCGGCGGCAGTTTTGCCGCATCGAGCCGGATTTCGCGGTCGAATTTGGCGCCGTCGTCGGACTGCAGTGTTTCCCAGTAACGCATAGCCGCGTCCCAATCTTTGCCCTTCGGCGACTTGGGACGGTCCTTGAGATAGGCGTAGGTCTTTGCATCGGACGCGATGAAGCCGGCTTTGGCGCCGGCCTCGACCGACATGTTGCACACCGTCATGCGACCTTCCATCGACAGCGCGCGGATCGCCTCGCCGGCATATTCCAGCGCAAAACCGGTGCCGCCGGCGGTACCGATTTCGCCGATGATGGCAAGGATGATGTCCTTGGCGGTGACGCCCGGCGGCAGCTTGCCGTCGACCACCGCGCGCATGTTCTTCGATTTCGACTGGATCAGCGTCTGCGTCGCCAGCACGTGCTCGACTTCCGAAGTGCCGATGCCGTAGGCGAGCGCGCCGAACGCGCCGTTGGTCGCGGTATGGCTGTCGCCGCAGACCAGCGTCACGCCAGGCAGCGTGAAGCCCTGTTCCGGGCCGATGATGTGGACAATGCCCTGGC
Organism: uncultured Alphaproteobacteria bacterium; assembly: GCA_963743395.1. Taxonomy (GTDB): domain Bacteria; phylum Pseudomonadota; class Alphaproteobacteria; order Rhizobiales; family Xanthobacteraceae; genus BOG-931. The sequence goes on along the minus strand of CAVUPV010000010.1, from coordinate 52,918 downwards.
GCTTGTCGAACTCGTCGTAATATTCGAGGCCGAAGAATTTCGCGTTGTCGCCCAGAGTTGCGATTTGCGCGATGCTTTCCGGATCGGGATTGGGCAGGTGGCGGTCAATGGTCGGGATATTGTGATCCACGACCAACAGCGTCTTATCCGGCGCACGCACCCCGCGGCCGGCCGCGCGCAATCCCTCGAAGGCCTGCGGGCTCGTCACCTCATGGACGATATGGCGGTCGATATAGATGAGCGAGGCGCCGTTTGGCTCTTCCTCGATCACATGATCGTCCCAGATCTTGTCGTAGAGGGTGCGGGGTTTGGCCATTTGCGAAACTCGACATACGTCGCCACATGCGCGCGGCGATGCGGCGGGTTGACTACTTCTTCGCCGCCTTATCCTCGGCGCTGGCTGCCACACTGGTGTGATCCTGCCGCTCGAAGATGCGGGCGGATTTGCCGCGACGGCCGCGCAGATAATAAAGCTTGGCGCGGCGCACCTTGCCGCGGCGCACCACCGTGATCGAATCGATCATCGGCGAATACAGCGGGAACACCCGCTCGACGCCTTCGCCGTAGGAAATCTTGCGCACCGTGAAGTTCTCGTTCAGCCCCGCGCCGGCGCGGCCGATGCAGACGCCTTCATAGGCCTGGACGCGGGCGCGTTCGCCTTCGACGATCTTGACGTTGACGATCACCGTGTCGCCCGGCTGGAAATCGGGGATTTCCTTGCCGGCGGAAAGCTTCGCCATCTGTTCGTTTTCGATTTCTTTCAGCAGGTTCATGGCGAATTCTCCATCGGAGTACGTGTTCTTTTACGCGATTTTGGGCGCGCTTCTCTCGCGCCGTTTTCGACCGGGGCTACAGGGTTGGGCGAGCTTCTACGCTACTAAGCCGGTTTTGTCACCCGATCGTCACCCCGTTCGCGACCCGGCGCGGAAGCGCCGTAAAAACGCCGCCCAGAGGTCGGGCCGGCGCTCGCCGGTCAGCCGTTCGGCCTCGGCGCGGCGCCAAGCCGCGATTTTCCCGTGGTCGCCCGAGATCAGCACCTCCGGGATCGGCCGGTCCTCCCAGAGCTGGGGCCGCGTATAATGCGGATATTCCAAAAGCCCGTCGGCGAAACTTTCCTCGGCGGTCGATGCCTGCGCGCCCATGACGCCGGGCAGGAGCCGCACGCAGGCGTCAATGAGCGCCATCGCCGCGATCTCGCCGCCGGACAGCACATAATCGCCGATCGAGACTTCTTCCAGTCCGCGGGCGACGATGACGCGCTCGTCGACACCCTCGAAGCGGGCGCAGACCACGACAGCGCCGGGACCGGTGGTGAGCGCCTCGACCCGCGCCTGGGTGAGCGGCGCCCCGCGCGGCGACATCAATAGCCGAGGGCGCGAATCCTGCGCCGTGTCCTGTGTGGTGGCGTCAATGGCGCGGCCGAGCACGTCGGCCTTCATCACCATGCCCGGCCCGCCGCCGGCCGGCGTATCGTCGACGCTGCGATGCTTGTCGGTCGCGAAGTCGCGGATATCGGTCACATCGAGCGCCCATGCACCGGACGCCAAGGCCTTGCCGGCCAGACTGACACCCAGCGGCCCCGGAAACATCTCGGGAAAAAGAGTGAGAATGCTCGCCCGCCACATCTCCCGATGCCTATCCTTCTCCCGACCGCTTCGCGGGCGGCCTGCCCCGTAAGGGCGGGGCCAACTCCGTGTCCGCCGCTGGCGCGTCGACGACCAGACGTCCCGCGGCAATATCGATTTCAGGCACAGTCATCGTATCGAACCGCAGCAACTCGGTTTTGCCGCCGGCATCCGGCCGCACCTCGATCAGATCGCCGGCGCCGAAATTGTGGACGGCGATGACGGTGCCGCGTTTGGCGCCGGCGCGGTCCACCACGGCAAGCCCGATCAGGTCGGCGTGGTAGAACTCATCGGGCTCATCCGGATCGGGCAACCGTTCGCGCGGCACATAAAGTTTGACATTGGTGAGCCGGGCGGCGGCGTCGCGATCGGCAATGCCGGACAGCGCGGCGACGAAGTGGTCTTTCGCCGGCCTTAAACTTTCGATCTCGAGGACGCGGCCATCCTCGGTCTCCAGCGGGCCGTAACGCGTGATCGCCGCCGGATCGGCGGTGAACGAGCGCAGGCGAACTTCGCCGCGCACGCCATGGGCGGCGCCGATCTGGCCGAGGCATACCCGTGCGCCGCCGGCCATCGATCGTCAGCTCGCCGGCGCCGCGGCTGCGGCGGGAGCGCCCGGCGCCTTCGGAGCAGTGCCCGCGGCAGGAGCCGCGCCCGCGGCAGCTTTGGCGGCTTCCTCTTTCGCCTTGCGCTCCTTGCGCGGAATGGCCCGCTCCGGATTGTTGCGCGGCTTGCGCTTCATCACGCCGGCGGCGTCGAGAAAGCGCATGATGCGGTCGGACGGCTGCGCGCCCTTGGCGATCCAGGCCTTGGCCTTTTCGATATCCCACTTTAGCCGCTCGGTTTTTTCCTTCGCCAACAGCGGATCGAAATAGCCGAGCCGTTCGATGAAGCGGCCGTCGCGCGGTGAGCGGCTGTCGGCGACAACGATGTGGTAGAACGGCCGCTTCTTGGTGCCGGCGCGTGCCATGCGGATGACGAGGGGCATTCAGTTTCCTTTCGTTATGTTGATGACATTGACGGTGAGATCACTTCTTCTTTCCCAAGTCCGGGCAATCCGCCCGGAAATTTTGGACCGAGACCCGGTAGTCCCGGAAAATTCGGCGGCAGGCCGCCGGCCCGGCGCGCCGGGCATTCCTGGCGGCAAGCCGCCCGGCATTTTTTCCGCGAGCTTCGCCATATCTTCCGCGCTCGGCATGCCGCCGCCGCCGAAGCCGAGCATATTGGCGAGGCCCGCCATCGGTCCGCGCTTGGCGCCGCCCATGGCTTTCATCACGTCGCCCATGGTGCGGTGCATTTTGAGCAGCTTGTTGATGTCTTCCGGTTTGGTGCCGGAGCCGGCGGCGATGCGGCGCTTGCGACTTGCCTTCAGGACGTCTGGATTTTTCCGCTCCTGCGGCGTCATCGAATCGATGATCGCCATCTGCCGCTTGAGCACGGTTTCATCGAGGTTGCGCTCGGCGAGCTGATTTTTCATTTTGGCGATGCCTGGCAGCATCGACATTAATCCGGTCATACCACCCATCGTCTGCATTTGCGCCAATTGGTCGCGAAGGTCGGCGAGGTCGAACGCGCCTTTGCGCATCTTGGCGGCGACGCGCGCCGCTTTCTCGGCATCGATGGTCGCCGCCGCTTTCTCGACTAGCGAAATAATGTCGCCCATGCCGAGGATGCGGTCGGCGATGCGCTGCGGATAAAAGTCCTCGATGGCGTCGATTTTTTCGCCGGTGCCGATGAGCTTGATCGGCTTGCCGGTGACGGCGCGCATCGACAACGCGGCGCCGCCGCGGCCGTCGCCGTCAATCCGGGTCAGCACGATGCCGGTGAGGTCGAGCCGCTCGTTGAAATTCTTTGCCAGATTGACCGCGTCCTGGCCGGTCAGCGCGTCGGCGACGAGCAGCACTTCGTGCGGTGCGGCGGAGCGGCGGACTTCCGCCGCCTCGTTCATCAACGCCTCGTCGAGCGTCAGCCGGCCGGCGGTATCGAGCATGACCACGTCATAGCCGCCAAGCCGCGCCGCCTGCGCCGCGCGTGCGGCGATCTGCACCGGGCTCTGTCCGGCGACGACCGGCAGCGTGTCGACGCCGACCTGGAGGCCGAGCACGGCGAGCTGCTCCATGGCAGCCGGCCGGCGGGTGTCGAGCGAGGCCATCAGCACCTTGCGCTTTTGCAGTTCGGCGAGGCGCTTGGCGATCTTGGCGGTGGTCGTGGTTTTGCCGGAGCCCTGCAATCCCACCATCATGATGAGGACCGGCGCCGGTGCGTTGAGGTCGATCGGCTGCGCGTCCGATCCCAGCGTCTCGATCAACTGGTCGTGCACGATCTTCACGACCATCTGGCCTGGCGTCACCGACTTGATCACCTCGACGCCGACCGCGCGCTGTTTCACCTGCTCGGTGAAGCTGCGCGCCACATCGAGCGCCACGTCGGCTTCCAGGAGCGCGCGCCGGACCTCGCGCAGCGCCGCGTCAACGTCCGCTTCCGACAGCGCGCCGCGCCGCGTCAGGCCGTCGAGGATTCCGTTCAGGCGTTCCGAAAGACTGTCGAACATCGCCAACTTTCTTCAGTAACGACAAAATCGCCCGAGGGCGCATCGCGCTGTCGGGCGGTTGCCTCCGGTCTCCGGGACCGGTCGGCGGCTAAATGTCGTTCTCTTACGAGAGCGAGCGGAACCTAGTGAGGGGGTCCCGCACTGTCAACCGGGCCAATTCTGGCCGGAACCAAATCTAGCCGGGAGACGTCCCAGCCGGCTTGATCAGCACGTAGACGTTGACGACCAGCTTGCCGGCGTCGGCGCTGAGCGGGTCGGTGACATATTCCTCGATGAACATGTCCCTGGCTTCGAGCCGCTTGTCGTCGAGATAATTGGTGATGGCCTCGTAAGTATTGTCGAGGTCGTCATAGGAGCCGCGATGGACGAATTTGAGCGCCGCGCCTTCCGGCGACTGGCCGAGCAGGATGTCGCCATGCGGCGGATTTTTCGGCGCTGCGGCGATCGGCACCGCCGCCTCATAGTCGAAGCCGGTATCGTCGGTCGCCGTGAAGATCGTCATCGGCAGTCCGTCGGGCTTGATGCCCTCCTTGTCGAGATAGACTTTGATCTTCTTGAACGAGTTGGTGATCGTCTCGAAGGCCTTGTCCCAGCTGCCGGTGCCTTTGACATAGACGATCGTCTTTGCCGTCAGCGCGGTGTCCTCGCCGAATGCATCGCCCGGCTGTGTGGGCGAGTTCTGGGCCGGTGCGGCCGGCGTCGCGGCGCCAGGAGGCGTTTGCACGGGGGTCTGGGCGGGCGGCTGAGCCGGGGTCTGCGCCAACAGCGGCAGCGGCGCCGCGAGCGCGAACGTCAAGGTGAGGATGATCGCGAGAGTTTTGGCGAGGGCCGCACCCGCCGGGCCGCCGCGAAGCGCGAAGCGGAACGACATCAACGTCTATTCTCCCTGACGGGGTAAGCCAGCGCCCGGCCGCGCTGCCGCACCCTCATCCTTCGTCGTCCCCACTTTGATCCTACCACGTTCCACAGCTCCGCCGCTTGCCCAATTTGCCGCCACTGCTACTAGTGTGGCGCGCCGGGTTGCAAGCCCTCATATAAGTCGCGGACATTCCGGCCTTTATCACGGGTTTTGTTATGGGTGCGCTGGCGAACCGGGATTTCGTCAAGATGAACGGCCTCGGCAACGAGATCGTCATTGTCGATCTGCGCCGCGCGCCGGGTCTTGCCGGGCAAAGCGAAATCGCCGCCGCCGAAGCGCGCGCGGCGGCGCGGCAGGAACCGTACGACCAGCTGATGGCGCTCTATCCGGCGCGCGGCAACGACGCTTCGGTCAAGGCGTCGATCCGCATCTACAACAATGACGGCTCCGAGGCGGGCGCCTGCGGCAACGGCATGCGCTGCGTCGCCGCTTTGGTCAGCGCCGAATCCGGCGGCACCGCGCTGAAGTTCGAAACCGCTGCCGGAATAATTTCGTGCTGGCGCGCGGACGACGGACTGTTCACCGTCGACATGGGCGCGCCGCGCTTTCGCTGGGACGAGATTCCCTTGGCGCGCGAATTTCCCGACACCCGTGCGATCGATCTGAAAGTAACGGGCGTGCCGGGCCTGCAATCGCCATCCGCCGTGAACATGGGCAATCCGCACGCGATCTTCTGGGTCGAGGATCCCGCGGCTTTCGATCTCGCCGCGATCGGGCCGAAGCTCGAACACGATCCGCTATTCCCCGAGCGCGCCAATATCACGCTGGCCGCGACGCCGTCGCGCGACCGCGTCGTGATCCGCACCTGGGAGCGCGGCGCCGGACTGACGCAAGCCTGCGGCACCGCTGCCTGCGCCGCAGCCGTCGCTGCGGCGCGATTAAACCGCACCGGCCGCGACGTGACGGTCAGCCTCCCCGGTGGCGATCTCGCCATCGCCTGGCGCGAGAGCGACGATCATGTGCTGATGACCGGCCCGGTCACCTACGAGCACAAGGGTCGGTTCGCCGCGGCCTTGTTCGCCGGCGTCGGCGCGGGGGCGCAGTGACATGAGCGTCGAGGTCGTCACTTTCGGCTGCCGGCTCAATGCCGCCGAATCGGAAGTGATCCGCCGCGAGGCGGAGCGCGCCGGCTTCGCCGACACTATCGTGATCAATACCTGCGCCGTGACGGCGGAGGCGGTGCGCCAGGCCCGCCAGGCGATCCGCGCGTTGCGCCGCGAGCGCCCGCAAGCAAAGATCGTCGTCACCGGCTGCGCGGCGCAAACCGAGCCGCAAACCTTTGTGACCATGGTCGAGGCCGACCGCGTCATCGGTAATACCGAAAAACTTTCCGCCGCAGGCTGGGTGCGGGCGCGCCGGAGTTTCGACGTGAGCGACGCGCCGAAGGCGATTGTCAACGACATCATGACGGTGCGCGACAGCGCGGCGCATCTGGTCGACGCCTTTGCCGGCCGCAGCCGCGCCTTCGTCCAGGTGCAGAACGGCTGCGATCACCGCTGCACCTTCTGCATCATTCCCTATGGCCGCGGCAATTCGCGCTCGGTCGCCATGGGCGCGGTGGTCGAGGACGTGCGCCGGCTGGTCGAGAACGATTATCGCGAGATCGTGCTCACCGGCGTCGACATCACGAGCTATGGCGCCGATCTGCCCGGCGCGCCGAAACTCGGCACGCTCGTCAAGCAGATCCTCAAACACGTGCCGGCGCTCAAACGGCTGCGCCTGTCGTCGATCGATTCGGTGGAAGCGGATCGCGATCTGGTCGACGCCTTGGCGAACGACGGACGGCTGATGCCGCATCTGCATCTGTCGCTGCAATCCGGCGACGATCTCATCCTCAAGCGCATGAAGCGGCGGCATACGCGCGCCGACGCCATCGCCTTCTGCGAGCGGCTGCGCCGGCTGCGGCCGGACGTGGTGTTCGGCGCCGATCTGATCGCCGGCTTTCCGACCGAAACCGAGGCGATGTTCGAAAACTCGCTCGATCTGGTCGAGGCATGCGGTCTGACGCATCTGCATGTCTTTCCGTTCTCGCCCAGGCCGCAAACTCCGGCGGCGCGGATGCCGCAGCTCGACCACGCCGTCGTCAAGCAACGCGCGCGGCGGCTGCGCGAACGGGGCGCGCTGGCGCTGCGCCGCCATCTCGACGGCGAAGTCGGCACGACGCGCCGGGTGCTCGCCGAAGCGCACGGCGCCGGCCGCACCGAGCAGTTCACGGCAGTCAAACTGGCGGCGCCGGCCGAGCCCGGGCATATCCTCGAGGTGAAAATCGCCGGCCACGACGGCAGACAACTGCTGGCGGCGTGAGCTAAACTGCCGCTGAATCGGAGACCGTGCCAAATCGGAGATCGTACGATGGACAGCGACGGGCAAGATCACTGCATAACCACGACGGAACAGCTTGAGGCGCTGTATGCCGATGCGCCTTACGGTCCCGCGCTGATCAAGGAAGTCGATTACATCACGCCGCAATACCGCAAGCTGATCGAAGCCGCGCCGTTCGTGGTGCTGGCGACCAGCGGTCCCGATGGCCTCGACTGCTCGCCGCGCGGCGATCCGCCCGGCTTCGTGCGCGTGATCGACGAGCACACGCTGGTCATTCCCGACCGCCGCGGCAACAATCGCATCGATTCGCTCCGCAACCTGGTGCGCGATCCTCGCATTGCGCTGCTCTTTCTCATTCCCGGCGTCGGCGAAACCATGCGCGTCATCGGCCGCGCCAAAATTTCCACCGATCCGAAGCTCACCGAAAGTTCCGCGGTCAACGGCAAGGTGCCGAAATGCGTGCTGACCGTGACCGTCGAGAAGGCGTATTTCCAGTGCACCAAGGCGATCATCCGCTCCAAACTGTGGGACCCGGCCAGCAAAGTCGATCGCAAGACATTGCCGACGCCGGGTTCGATCATTGCCGAACTGACCGACGGCAAGATGGGCGGTCCGGAGCATGACCGCCTGGCGCCCGCACGCATCAAAGAGACGATTTACTGATCGGTCCTTCCGGATCGCCGTGACGCGCCAGGTCGCAATCCTCGCCGCGCCAGCCGCATGCTTCCAGCCGCTCGCGCATGTGGTCCGAGACCGGCGCAGTGACACGGATCGGCGTGCAGTCGCTATAAAGTGGCACCTCGATCGCGCGGGCGTGCAAGTGCAGGCCCGGACCGCCCTGGCGCGGCGCATTGCCATAGATCGCGTCACCGACGATCGGCCAGCCCATCTCCGCGCAATGGACCCGAAGCTGATGCGTGCGGCCGGTCAGCGGTTCGAGTGCGAGCCATGTCATTGCCGTTTGTCCCTGGACAGGAGCCCATCACCGTCCACCGGGTCACCGCCGGCTGACCGTCGGGATCGTGTTTCATCCACCAGCCAATTTTGTCGTCGAGCCGGCCAAGCGGCAGGTCGATAACGCCTTGTTCGGCGCCGGGGCCGCCCTCGACCACGGCCCAATAGGTCTTGTCGATCGCGCCGTTGCGGAACAGCTTGCCAAGCTGCGCCAGCGCTTTGCGATGGCGGCCGAGCACAAGGCAGCCGGAAGTATCGCGGTCGAGCCGGTGCGCCAGTGCCGGCGAGCGCGGCAGGTCGAAGCGCAGCGTGTCGAAGTGATCTTCCAGAGATTGCCTGCCTCTGTCCTTGCTGTTCGGCGAACCACGGTGCACGGCTAGACCGGCCGGCTTGTCGATCACCAGCATCTGCCCGTCGCGATAGAGGAGCCGCGACACCATCTGTTCCGGGGTCAAGGTTGCGTACATTGGCGAAACCGCTATCACGGTCGCGATATGAACGACAGCACCACTGAAAATACCGAAAAAACCGAAAAAACGGAAAAAACCGAAGCGGCGGACAATTGGTGGCAGCGCCTCGCCGGTGGGCTCAAGCGTTCATCGTCGGCGCTCGGCGCGATCTCCGATCTCGTCACCAAGCGCAAGCTCGACGACGCGACCCTGATCGAGATTCATGACGCGCTGGTGCGCGCCGATCTCGGGATCATTGTCGCGGACCGCATTGTGGCGGTGCTTGGCGAAACCCGTCACGAGGCGGCGATCACGCCGGATGGCGTGAAAGCCGTAGTGGCGGCCGAGCTGGAGAAGGCGCTGGCGCCGGTGGCGCGGCCGCTCGTCATCGACGCCGCGCAAAAGCCGTTCATCGTGCTGGTCGCCGGCGTCAACGGCTCCGGCAAGACCACGACCATCGGCAAGCTTGCGGCCAAATTCCGCGCCGAAGGGCGCAGCGTCATGCTCGCGGCCGGCGATACGTTCCGCGCCGCGGCGATCGATCAGCTCAAAATCTGGGCCGAGCGCACCGGCGCCGACTTTTTCGCGCGCGGCGCGGGCGCCGACCCGGCCGGCCTCGTGTTCGACGCCATCGCCGCAGCGCGCGAGCGCGGCACCGACATTCTTCTCGTCGATACCGCCGGTCGGCTGCAAAACCGCACCGAACTGATGGACGAAATGCAAAAGATCGTCCGGGTGATGAAGAAGGCCGACGCCAGCGCGCCGCATGCCGTTCTGCTCGTGCTCGACGCCACCGTCGGCCAGAACGCGCTGTCGCAGGTCGAGATTTTCACCAAGGTGGTCGGCGTCACCGGGCTCGCCATGACCAAGCTCGACGGCACCGCGCGCGGCGGCATTCTGGTCGCCATCGCCGAAAAATTCGCCATGCCGGTGCATTTCATCGGCGTCGGCGAAAGCGTCGAGGATCTGGCGGCATTTTCGGCGCGCGATTTCGCCCGCGCCATCGCCGGGCTTGGAGGCGTCCGGCGATGACGGTTACGAATGGCACGATCAGCGTGCATCCATGACAGTAGCGACAAAGCCGCAGCTCAATCCGATCCTCAAGCTCGCGCTCGATCTCGGGCCGCTGGCTTTGTTCTTCTTCGCCAATTCGCGCTACGGAATTTTTACCGCCACCGGCACATTCATGGTCGCGGTGCTGGCGGCGCTTGCGGTGTCCTACGCGCTGACGCGTCGCGTCGCCATCATGCCGGTCGTGACCGCGATCATCGTCGTCATCTTCGGCGGCTTGACGCTGTTTTTGCACGACGCGACCTTCATCAAGGTCAAGCCAACCATCATTTACGCGCTGTTCGGCGGTGTGCTGATCGGCGGGCTTTTGTTCAACAAGCCGCTTCTAGGCATCGTGTTCGATTCGCTGTTCCACCTCACCGAAGAGGGCTGGCGCAAGCTGACCTGGCGCTGGGCGATCTTTTTCCTCGTGCTCGCGGTGCTCAACGAGATCGTCTGGCGCAACACCTCGACCGATGTGTGGGTGGATTTCAAAGTGTTCGGCGTGGTGCCGCTGACGTTTTTATTCGGTGCGCTGCAGATGCCGCTGTTGAAGAAATACGCGGTCGAGCCCGCCGAGTAGGTTATGACCCCGCCGCCAGCGCCTTGTCGATCTGCGGCTTGAGCACGGTATCCAGATTGTCCTCGGTGATCGGCCCGACAAGCTTGTAGGCGATGCGGGCGTCGCGGCCGACCACGAAAGTCTCCGGCACGCCATAGACGCCCCACTCGATGGCGGCGCGGCCGTTCTCATCGGCGCCCGTGGCGGCGAACGGATTGCCGTAGCGGCCGAGGAAGCGCCGCGCATTGCCGGGATCGTCCTTGTAATTGATGCCGACCAGACGCAGCCGGCTGTCCTGCGCCAGTTGCAGCAAAAGCGGCGCCTCGTCATGGCACGGCACGCACCACGACGCCCACACATTCACGACGGTCACGGCGCCGCTAAAACTCGCCGGATCGATGCCGGGAACCGGCGCGCCGTCGCGCTCGAGGCCGGCGACCGGCGGCAAAGCCGTCGGCGGCGCCGGGTGGCCGATCAGCGCCGAGGGAATGATCGATGGATCGCCGGCGCCAAGCCGGATCAGAAACAAGGCGACGATCGCCAGAAAGATGACAAGCGGCAACAGCACAAGGAGCCGGCAGGCGCGCGCGCGGTTGTGCTGTCTTCGGCGGCGGTGCTCATTTGGCGGCTTGCTTTGCCCGTTCGATCGCGCGCTCGCCCGCGACGGCGTGGCGCGCCGGGTCAAGCCCTGCATCTCCAGTTCCGCGAGCTTGCGGCGCTGCGCGCGATAGTCGAGCACCACCCAGGCAATGAGCGCGCCGACGACGATAACGGCGGCCGCGTAAGATGCCGCGATGAAGTCGATATGCGCCGTCGTTTCCATCTCAGCCCGTCTTGAGGTCAGCTCGCCGCGCTGGCTTGCATCAGTTGCAGCGTGCGCACGCGCCGCCGCAGGATTTCATTGCGCATCGCCGCCAACAGCAGCGTCGCGAACAACAGCGTGAAGGCCGCCGCCATGATGAACAGCGGGATGAGGATCGTCGGATAAATCGTCGAGCCGTCGAGCCGGAACACCGATGCGCCTTGATGCAGCGTATTCCACCAATCGACCGAGAATTTGATGATCGGCAGATCGATCGCGCCGACCAACGTCAGCACCGCCACCGCGCGCGCGGCGCGTGATGGATCCTCCACCGTGCGCCACAGCGCGATGACGCCGAGGTAAAGCAGCAACAGTATCAATTCCGATGTCAGGCGGGCGTCCCAGACCCAATAGGTACCCCATTCCGGCCGCCCCCACAGCGATCCGGTGATGAGGCAGAGCAGCGTGAACGCCGCACCGATCGGCGCCGCCGCTTTGGCGGTGACATCGGCGAGCGGATGCCGCCACACGAGCGTGCCCAGCGCCGCAACCGACATCAATCCCCAGCACAACATGCCGAGCCAGGCCGACGGCACATGCAGGAACATGATCTTGACGGTCGCGCCCTGCTGATAATCGTCCGGCGCGAGCATGGCCCGTTCGATGGCGAAGGCGAAGGCGAGCACCGTCACCCCGGCAAGCCACGGAATCGTCTGATTGGCGAACTTGAGGAATCGCGTCGGGTTGGCGAGATCGCTGAGGCCCATTGGCGGCTTCCTTAAGTCAAACCATGACCAAAATCACATGGAAATTATGCATGACAACCTTGCTAATCCATTTCCCGGTTCGACTTGCTGTTGGGATTGTCTATTCCATTTCTTGCCGCAATGCGGCGGCGGCGGCGAAAGGCCCGACCACGAGGCTCGCCAGCGTTAGCGCACACAGCACCGTGAACGGCGTGCCGAACGGCACCGGCCCGGCTACAGCGGCGTTGGCGGCGACGACACCGAAGATCAACACCGGAACCGTCAGCGGCAGCACCAGCACCGCGAGCAAGAGGCCGCCACGCCGCAGCGTCACCGCAATGGCGGCGCCGATGAGACCGATGAATGTCAGCGCCGGCGTGCCGACCAGGAGCGTGAGCAGCAGAGCCGCTTCCGCCGGCGCGTCGAGATTGAGGAACAGCCCGATCAGGGGTGCCGCGAGGACGAGCGGCAGGCCGGTGGTGAGCCAATGCGCCAAGCCCTTCGCCGCGACCACAAGCTCCAGCGGCGCGGCGCCCATCAGGATGAGATCGAGCGAACCGTCGTCGCGATCGCCGGCAAACACCCGGTCGAGCGCCAGCAGGCTTGCCAGCAATGCCGCGAGCCAGAGGATTGCCGGACCGATGCGCTTGAGCAACGCCAGATCGGGGCCGAGCGCAAACGGCGTCAGCGTGACGACGATCAAAAAGAACAAAACGCCGATGAGCGCGCCGCCGCCGACGCGCATGGCGATTCGCATGTCGCGCCGCAGGAGCGCGGCGAGGGCGGTCATTGCTGTCCTGCCGCTTGTGGCGCGGCAGAAGAATCGAGCCGCAATTCCTGTGATTGCGCGAGCCCGATCGGTCCATGCGACGCCGCGAGAATAAGTCCGCCACCGGCGAGATGCGCCGCCATCAGCCCGGCCAGGCGTTCCTGCGCCACTGCGTCGAGTGTGCTCGCCGGCTCATCGAGGAGCCAGATCGGCCGCGGCACCGCGATGAGCCGCGCGATCGACAAGCGCCGCCGCTGCCCGGCCGAGAGATAGGCGGCCGGCAAACCGGCGAGGCCGCCAAGCCCGACTGCTTCGAGCGGCGCATCGATTGTGCCGGACCCACCACCCAGATAGTCGGCCCAAAACCGCAAATTCTCGGCAACCGACAGCGAAGCTTTGAGCGCGTCCTGGTGGCCGAGATAATGCGCCTGTTCGGCGATGCTCAGTTCGGGATCGCCGTCGTCGAGCGTGAGCCGCCCAGCGGCAAGCCGTACCAGCCCGATAAGGGTCCGCAGCAGCGAGGATTTTCCGGCGCCGTTGCGGCCGCTGATGGTCAAGGCTTCGCCGGAGGCGACCGCAAAACTCACGCCGGTAAAGACCTCGCGGCCGCCGCGCTCGCAGGCCAGGTCGCTAGCGGAAAGCCGCATTAGCGAAGGCCTCGAAAGAGATCACTGTGGACCGGCAGATGCGCCGCCGACCCATATTTTTTAGGGGTTTTCGCCATCCGCTGCATGATATCGGATCATTCCTTGCCGAACTGGCACAAGTCCCCAAAAGACCTTATAAACCGCCAGTCGGACTGCGGCGCGCCGGCGACGCTTTCAAATTCCGACCCAACGGTCTGCTGGGGCCCGTTTTGGCAAAATTTTAGCTCCGATTTGCGCCGGCGCCCGGCCGGCGGCATAGGAAAAAAGTCATGGATTCGCTCGACAGCTTCAAGTGCCTGCGGTCGCTCAAGGTCGGTTCCAAAACCTACGCCTATTACAGCCTCCCAGTGGCGGAAAAGAATGGTCTCAAGGGGATTTCACGGCTGCCATTTTCACTGAAAGTTTTGCTGGAGAATCTGCTGCGCAATGAAGATGGCCGCACCGTCACCAAGCAGGACATCCAGGGCGTCGCGCAATGGCTCAAGACCAAGACGTCGGACCGCGAGATCGCGTTCCGGCCGGCGCGCGTGCTGATGCAGGATTTCACCGGCGTGCCCGCGGTGGTCGATCTTGCCGCCATGCGCGACGCGATGGAGCATCTCGGCGGCGATGCGAAGAAGATCAACCCGCTGGTGCCGGTCGATCTGGTCATCGACCATTCGGTGGCGGTGAATTTCTTCGGCCACAAGGATTCGTTCAAGAAGAACGTCGAAGAGGAATACAAGCAGAACCAGGAGCGCTACCGCTTCCTGAAATGGGCGCAGCGCTCGTTCGAGGATTTCCGCGTCGTGCCGCCGGGCACCGGCATCTGCCACCAGGTCAATCTCGAATATCTGTCCCAGGTGGTGTGGAGCGCCAAGGTCAAGATCAGCCTGCCCGACAAGTCGGTCGCAAGCGAGCTTGCCTATCCGGATACGCTGGTCGGCACCGACTCGCACACCACCATGGTCAACGGGCTAAGCGTGCTCGGCTGGGGCGTCGGCGGCATCGAGGCGGAAGCCGCCATGCTCGGCCAGCCCTATTCGATGCTGCTGCCGGAAGTGATCGGGGTGCGGCTCAACGGCAAGCTCAAGGAGGGCATGACCGCCACCGATCTCGTGCTCACCGTCACGCAGATGCTGCGCAAGCGCGGCGTGGTCGGCAAATTCGTCGAATATTTCGGGCCAGGACTCGCCAATCTGACCATCGCCGACCGCGCCACCGTCGGCAATATGTCGCCGGAGTACGGCGCGACCTGCGGTTTCTTCCCGATCGACGACGATACCATCCGCTATTTGCGCGATACCGCCCGCCCGGCCGAGCGGATCGCGCTGGTGCTCGCTTATGCCAAGGCGCAGGGCATGTACCGCACCAAGAGCACACCGGACCCGGTCTTCACCGACATCCTCAAGCTCGAACTGTCGTCGATCGAGCCGTCGCTCGCCGGGCCGAAACGGCCGCAGGACCGCGTCGCGCTCAAGGAAGTCAAAAACGGCTTCGCCTGGTCGATGGACAAGGAATTCAACAAAAGCACCGAGATGGACAAGCGCGTGCCGGTCGAAGGCCGCAGCCACACGCTCGGCAACGGCGACGTCGTTATTGCCGCGATCACCTCCTGCACCAATACGTCGAATCCGAGCGTGATGATCGCTGCGGGCTTGGTCGCCCAGAAGGCGGTGGAGAAGGGCCTCACCGTCAAGCCGTGGGTGAAAACCTCGCTCGCGCCCGGCTCGCAGGTGGTGGCGGAATATTACGAGAAGGCGGGACTACAGAAGTCGCTCGATGCGCTTGGCTTTAATCTCGTCGGCTTCGGCTGCACCACCTGCATCGGCAATTCCGGCCCACTGCCGGAGGAAATCTCCGAGGCGATCAACAAGAACGACCTGGTGGCCGCCGCCGTTCTGTCCGGCAATCGCAACTTCGAAGGCCGCGTCAATGCCGACGTGCGCGCCAACTATCTGGCGTCGCCGCCGCTGGTCGTCGCCTATGCCATCGCCGGCTCGATGCAGATCGACGTCGCCAAGCAGCCGCTTGGCACCGACCAGAAAGGCCGCAAAGTCTATTTGCGCGACCTCTGGCCGTCGAGCCGCGAGATCGCGACGGTGATGAACAAGAGTATCAACAAGCAGATGTTCACGCCGCAAATATGGCGACGTGTTCAAGGGCGACGCCAACTGGCGCAAGATCGCGGTCAAAGGCGGGCTGACTTTCAAATGGGACGACCGTTCCACCTACGTGCAGAACCCGCCCTATTTCGAAGGCATGCAGAAGCGTAGCCAGCAGATCGACGACATCGTCGACGCGCGCATCCTCGGCCTGTTCCTCGATTCGATCACGACCGACCACATTTCGCCGGCCGGATCGATCAAGGAGGAAAGCCCCGCCGGTGAATACCTGCGCGACCATCAGGTCCGCCCGAAGGATTTCAATCAGTACGGCACGCGGCGCGGCAATCACCAGGTGATGATGCGCGGCACTTTCGCCAATATCCGCATCAAAAATCAAATGGTGCCCGGCGTCGAAGGCGGCTTCACCATCCACTATCCGTCGAAGCAGCGCATGACGATGTACGACGCCGCGATGCGCTACAAGGCGGAGAGCGTGCCGCTCGTCATCTTCGCCGGCAAGGAATACGGCACCGGCTCGTCGCGCGACTGGGCGGCCAAGGGCACGGTTCTGCTCGGCGTGCGCGCCGTAGTCGCGCAATCGTTCGAGCGCATTCACCGCTCCAACCTGGTCGGCATGGGCGTCATTCCGCTGGTGTTCGAGGAAGGCACCTCCTGGCAAACGCTGGGGCTCAAGGGCGACGAGCAGGTGACGATCCGCGGCCTGCACGGCGATCTCAAGCCGCATCAGCGTCTGCTGGCCGAGATCGTCGCGTCCGATGGCGGGCTCAAGCGCGTCCCGCTGATCAGCCGCATCGATACGCTCGAGGAGCTGGACTACTACAAGAACGGCGGCATCCTGCAGTACGTGCTGCGCCATCTGGCCGCGTAAACGACAATTCTCTACCGCGACCTGCCTCACCGCGAAGTGAGTGGCGGGTGACTGTCGCCGGGGTTAGAACGGACGCCGTCATCAAACCGTCACCGGGGGCGAATCTTCGCTTGGGGTCTGGGGTGGAGCTTGGAATGCGGCGTCGCTGCCTCGCGTCGGCACCCTTCATCGCCGGTCTCCTGCTTTCGACGGTCGCCGTCGCGCATGCCGGCGAGCCGCGGGCGCTGCTTGAACTGTTCACCAGTCAGGGCTGCTCGTCCTGTCCCGCCGCCGACAAGCTGCTTGGCGATCTGGCCAACGATCCGACGCTGGTGACGATGAGCGACCCGATCGATTACTGGGACTATCTCGGCTGGAAAGACACGCTCGCCAGTCCGGCGCATTCGGCGCGGCAGCGCGCCTATGCGCATATGCGCGGCGACCGCGAGGTCTATACGCCGCAGATCGTGGTCAATGGCGCGATGCATGCGCTCGGCAGCGATCAGGCCGCGATCGAACACGCCATCGTGCAGACCGACCAGAAATCCGGCGTGATGTCGCTGCCGGTGCTGCTGTCGATGGGCGGCGCCGGATTGAACGTGAAAGTGGATTCGGCGGAGAACGAGCATAATGCCGGCGAAGTCTGGCTGTGTCCGCTGACGCGCGCCGTGGCGATCGCCATCGGCCGCGGCGAGAATCGCGGGCGGACCGTCACCTACCACAATGTCGTGCGCGGCTGGATCAAGCTCGGCGACTGGACGGGGCTCGAAACGGCGTGGACCGTTCCCGTCTCGCAGTTCGGAAGCGACGGCGTCGATGCCGCCGCCGTCATGGTGCAAGAGGGCACGCACGACAAGCCGGGCGTCGTTCTCGGCGCGGCGTACTCGCCGCTGCAGTAAGCGCACCGCCGCAGACCAAAGCAGCAAACAAAAAGGCCGGCGACAAGCCGGCCTAATAGTTTTGGGGGAACTCAACTCTGCACTTACGCGAACTAAACTCTGCTCGCTACATCTACATGCGCCTCTAAAACTCTTGGCCCGGTCCGTCCGCGCCCCGGGGGGCTGGGGGCTGAGGAATCCGGAACACGATCCGAACCGGGCCCTGAGGCAACAGCATTCTAATTCGCCGCGTAGCTTGGCGCGTGCTTGGCCGAAATAGGGCCTTATTATGATTGCGCTAACAATGCCGTGATTCCGGTGGGTCAAAAATGCCGCACTGTTGCGCCGCTGTTTGTTTGGTTGGCAGCCCGTTGCGGTCCCGGCCTCGCCGTTTCGCCGCGCTTTTGCCGTCCAAGAAAGGCTTGCCCACGGTCCGTTCCGGCGCGATCATGAAGGCCGGATGACACAAGGAGGCGCCGTATGGACTTCGGCGACATCGATCCAAGCGCGTTTCGCGGGGGCGAGCATCGTGCGCACGCTCCCGCCAGCGACGTGACCTTCAGCCGGCGCGAACTCAACCGTATTCTGGGCCTCTATGGCCGCAAAGTCGCCGCCGGCGAGTGGCGCGATTACGCCATCGATTTTCTCAAGGACCGCGCGGTATTCTCGGTGTTCCGCCGCGCCTCGGAAGTCCCGATCTACCGCATCGAGAAGAACCCGAAACTCGGCCGCCGCCAGGGCGCCTTCAGTGTGATCTCGGCCACCGGACATATCCTGCGCCGCGGCCATGAGCTCGACCGCGTGCTCGGTGCGCTCGATCGCTCGCTGCGCGTGGTTGCGGGTTAGCTGTCATCCTGAGCCGGCCGTGCGGGTCGAATGCTCTCAGGGACGTAAAGCTAGGGCGGTGCGGTATCGCCAGTTCCAAGCGCGCGCTGCATCAGCACGGTGTCGAGCCATTTGCCGTGTTTGAAGCCGACCGAGCGCAGCGTGCCGATCGTCGTAAAGCCGGCCGCGGCATGAACGGCGATCGACGGAACTTGCAGCGAATCGCCGATCACCGCGATCATCTGCCGGAAGCCGGATCGCTCCGTATCGCCGATTAATCGCGCCAGCAGACGCGCGCCAATGCCGCGACGGTGAAATTGCGGCGCGATATAAATAGAATCTTCGACCGTCCATCGATAAGCCGGCCGGGCGCGGTATGGCCCGGCATAGGCGTAGCCGGCCACGGTGCCGTCGAGCTCGGCGACAATATAAGGAAAGCCGGCTTCAATCAGCGCCCGACAGCGCCGCGCCATTTCCGCGTCGTCCGGCGGCTCGAGCTCGAACGATGCCGTGCCGTGCGCAACGGCCTCGGCATAGATCCGCGTAATGGCCGCAATGTCGTCCTCGCGAACGCCGCGAATGGTCGCTTCCGTCATGGGCGTAGGATAGCAAAACGCCCCGGTTTTGGTCCGGGGCGTTGTGTTCGATTAGCTCGGCTCGACCTAGCGGCGGTCGCCGAACAGGCGCAGCATCATCAGGAACAGGTTGATGAAGTCGAGATAGAGCGACAGCGCTCCCATCACCGCCTTGCGGCCGGCGACGGTGCCGTCATCCATCGGGCTGTACATCTCCTTGATCTTCTGCGTGTCCCAGGCGGTCAGGCCGGCGAAGACCAGCACGCCGATCACCGAGATCATCCAGCTTAGCGCGCTCGATGCCAGGAAGATGTTGACCAGGCTGGCGATAATGATGCCGATCAGGCCCATGAACAGGAAAGAGCCGACAGGGGTCAGATCGCGTTGCGTCGTGTAACCGTAGAGGCTCAGCGCGCCGAACGTGGCCGCCGATATGAAGAACACACGGGTGATCGACGCTCCGGTGTAGGCAAGGAAAATAAACGCCAGCGAAAGCCCGAGCAGGCCGGCGTAGAGAAAGAACAGTCCGAGTGCTGTTCCCGCCGAGAGCCGGTTGATGCCGAAACTTATCAAGAACACCAGCCCGAGCGGCGCGAGAACGAATACCCACATGAGCGGACCGCTGAAGATGGCCTGCCCGAACGCAGTCAGTCCGGTGATCTGCCCGCCGGCGACTTGAATGGCGTCGCCACCGGCCGCTTGATAAGCCAGCCAGGCGACGACGCCGGTCAGCGCCACGCCCGCGGACATATAGTTGTAGACGCGGATCATATGCGCGCGCAGACCCGCGTCGATCGTGACCTGGTCCGTGCGAACGCCGCCGGTCCTGGCAGTCGCGAGATTCCGATCGAAGTCGGACATGGAAATTACCCCTGGGTTGTCCCCGGCCGTTTGCCGGGTTGATCTTCGGCGATAGCCGAATGCGTTTCGGGGGTGAATCTAGTGCGAAAGCCCAGCGCGCGCCAGATGGGTGCGACGCCATATTTTGCGGGTGTTACCAACTGTTCATGCTGTTTAACGACGCCGCTTACGGCCGCGTGCCGCTCCCCGCCTAGAGGTTTCGCAGGACTTCGGCAGGCTTGCGGCCGAGCGCGCTGAACGTGCCGGCAAGCCCGAGGACGACCGTGACCAAGAGCGCGGCCAGCGCGGCGTCGATGGCCGGCCCGGCCACCCAGTCGAACGGGAAGTCCATCACCCGCGTCACCACGAGAGCGGCGGCGAACGAGCCGGCGGCGACGCCGAACACCGCCGCCGCGGCGCCGATGAAGAGATATTCCAGCGCGTAGGCGGCGGTAAGCCGCGGCCGGGTCGCGCCAAAGGTCTTGAGCACCACGGCGTCATAGATGCGAAAGCGCTGGCTGGCGGCGAGCGCGCCGCCGAGCACCAAAGCGGCGGCGATCAGCGTGATCGAACTCGCGCCGCGCAACGCCAGCACAAGCTTGCTGATCAGCGCATCGACCGCATCCAGTGCGTCCTTGACCCGCACCGCGGTCACGGTCGGAAAAGCGTCGGCCAGCGCCTTGATGAAAGTCGTCTCCTGCGCCGTGGTGCCGCCGTCGGCAAAGGTCAGCGTGGCGATATCGGCGTGCGGCGCGCCGGCGAACGCGCCGGGCGAAAATACCAGGACGAAATTGATGCCGAGATTTTCCCAGTCGACGGTGCGCAAATTGGCGATGCGCGCCGTGATGGTGCGGCCCAGCACGTTGACGGTCATGCTGTCGCCGACCTTAAGGCCGAAATCCACCGCCGTGCGGCTCTCCAGCGAAACCAGCGGCTCGCCGGAGTAATCGGCGCTCCACCATTGCCCGGCGACGATGCGCGAGCCGGCGGGCACAGTACTGGCGTAAGTGATGCCGCGGTCGCCCTGCAGTACCCAGCGCGATTCGGCCGCCGGATGCAGATCGTCCGCCTTCACGCCATTGGCGGCGACAATGCGGCCGCGCAGCATCGGCACCTGTTCGAGAGTCGAGCCCGGCGCCTGCTGCTGCACGAAGGCACCGAAGCGATCGGCATCCACCGCCGGGATGTCGAGGAAGAAGAACGACGGCGCATGCTCCGGCAGCGCGGCGGAAAATTCGCGATGCAGATTGCCGTCGATTTCGATCACGGTGACGAGGAGCGCAAGCCCAAGCCCGAGCGACAGCACGACGCTCGGGGTGAGTGCGCCGGGGCGGTGGATGTTGCCGATGGCGAGCCGCAGGATGGTCGAGCGCGGCCGCGGCCAATGTTTCGCGATCCACATCGTCAACGTTCCGATCAGCCGCAGCAGCAGAAAGACGATGGCCGCGGCGGCGACGAAATAGGCGGCGACGCGGTGATCGTAGGTGGTGGCAATCGCCAGCGCGGCGAGACCGGCAACGATCGCCGCGCTGGCGGCGACGTAACGCAGCCGCGGCCAGTTCCGCTCGGCGGCGATCTGATCGCGGAACAGCATCGACACCGAAATGTCGTGGGCGCGGCCGAGCGGCCACAGCGCGAAGGCCAGCGCAGTGAGCAGGCCATAAGCGATCGACAGCAGCCAGCACTTGCGGATGCAGCGCCGGCGCGACCGGCAGCGGAATGAGCGCGCCGAATGCGGAGGCGATAGCATACGGCAAAGCGGCGCCGAGGGCCGAGCCGATCAGCGTGGCAAACAGCGCGACCACAACGATCTCGGTGCAATAGACGGCGAACACGCCGGGGCCGGTGGCGCCGAGCGCCTTCATGGTCGCGATCACGTCGCGCTTGCGGGCGAGATGGCTCGCGACCGCGTTGGCGACGCCGACGCCGCCGACCAAGAGCGTGGTCAGGCCGACCAGCGTGAGGAATTGGGTGAAGCGCTCGACATTGCGTTCGAGCTGCGGCGAAGCCTTGTTGCGGTTGCGGATCTCCCAGCCGGCATCGGGGAACTGGGCTTGCGCCTGCTCTTTGCAGCGAGGTCACCGCGCCGTCGCTTGAGTCGCCGTCCGGCAAGCGCAGCCGGTATTGCCAGCGCACCAGGCTGCCGGGTTGCAAAAGCCCGGTGGCGCGCAGCGCCGCCTCGCTCATGAGTACGCGCGGCCCAAGGCCGATGCCGCCGGCGAGCTTGTCCGGTTCGCCGGTCAGCGCGGCGCGCAGTTCGACACTGGCATTGCCGAGCGTGATGCGGTCGCCGGCTTTCAGATCGAGCCGCGTCAACAAAGCCGGATCGACAGCGGCGCCGAAGGCGCCGTCGCGTTGGCGCGAACAGCGCGGCGAGCGGCATCGCGGGATCGGTCGTGACCGTGCCGAACAGCGGATAATCGGCATCGACCGCCTTGATCTCAACCAATGTCGAACGGCCATCGCCGGTGCGCGCCATAGCGCGCAAACTCGCCGCGACGGAGAGCGTGCCATGCGCATCGAGGAACGCGCGCTCGGCGGCATCGGCTTCGCGCTGGATGAGCGTAAAGGCGATGTCGCCGCCGAGGATGACGCGGCCGGCGCTGGCAATGCCGTCGTTGAGGCTGGCGGCCACCGAGCCGACGCCCGCGATCGCCATGACGCCAAGCGCGATGCAGGCGATGAAGACGCCGAAGCCGCGCAAACCGCCGCGCAATTCGCGCCAGGCGAAGCGCAATGCGAACGGCAATATGAACGGCATGGCAAAGCGGTTCGGTTTCGCGGCCGGCGCCAGCATCAGCGCACCTTCGGCACGATACGCGTCAGCACGTAATGCGTCGGCGCGAATACCAAGATCGGCAAGCCAAACAACAATCCCTCGAGCCAGACATAAGGCGGCACCCAGGTCTGCGCCGCGGTGTCGTCCATGCCCCAGACGTAGTCGATGTTGACCGGAGTCAGTCCCGGATTCGGCGTCGGCGGCGGCATGAAAAAGAAGCAGACCAGCAGCAATACCCAGGTCACCGCGGTCCACGCCGGCAATGCGCGCCTGTCATAGCCGGTCTTCCAGACCAGATAGACGAGCAGGAACGGCATCCAGGCGTGATACAGCGAAAGCGTGCGCAAGAACAACGAATGGTCGGATTGAAACATGTAATCGGTCATGCCGCTCAGCGAATAGCCCGCGGCATTGACCAGGAAATCGATCACCCAATAGGTCTGCCCGACCAAAATGCCGACGCAGCACATCGAGATTAGGAAAGCGTTCTCGGGCCAGATCGCGATCAGCGTCAGCAGCAGTGCGGTGTCGCAGAAGTACAGAAAGTTGGTCGGCCCGTAATAATGCCAATAGACCGGAATGAGCACCGCCATGAAGGCGCTATAGGCAATCTTGACGGCAAGCGACACCCGCGCTGCGGCTCGCGTCATGGCGCGCCTGCGGTGGCAACGCGGCTCTCGATCTGCCCGGAGCGCATGTGCAGCACACGATCGCAACGCGCGGCGAGCGCGGTGTCGTGCGTAACCAGAATGAGCGTGGCGCCGCGTTCCTTGTGACCGCGAAACAACAGCTCGATGACCTCTCGGCCGGTGGTTTCGTCGAGATTGCCAGTCGGTTCGTCGGCGACGACGATGGCGGGATTGGGCGCCAGCGCGCGGGCGAGCGCGACGCGCTGCTGCTCGCCGCCGGACAGCTCCACCGGATAATGATGGATGCGCGCGCTCAAGCCGACGGCGGCAAGCTCGCGCTCGGCGCGTGACAGCGCGTCGGGGATGCCGGCGAGTTCGAGCGGCACGGCGACGTTTTCCAGCGCCGTCATGGTGGGAATGAGATGAAAGGACTGGAACACGATGCCGATCGACTTGCCGCGAAAGCGGGCGAGCGCATCTTCGCCGAGCGCGCTTAATTCTTCGCCGGCCGCCATGACCGAACCCGAATCCGGTCGCTCCAGCCCGGTCATGACCATGAGCAGCGTCGATTTGCCGGATCCAGACGGGCCCAGCAGGCCGACCGCCTCGCCGCGCCCTATATTGAGGGCAATGTCTTTGAGGATATGGACGCGGGCGGCGCCGCGGCCGAGCGACAGGTTGACGCCGCGCAGAACGATCGCGCCGCCGGCGAAAGGAACCCCTGAAATGTCGTTCATGCCTGCAACCGGCTGGCGGCCCTTATTGTGTGCCGGCTCATATGGGGCGCGGCGTGCTTTCGTCCAAATCGTCGCGCTTTGTAGCGTGCCGCTCGCCATCGCAACAGTGACGCTTCCGGCGCGGGCGCAAGCGCCAGCCGGTCAGGCACCAATCCATGTTGTCGCGCTGGGCGATTCGCTCACCGCGGGCTACGGGCTTGCCGACAAGGACGGCTTTGTGCCGCAGCTGCAAGCGGCGCTTGCCGCCAAGGGCGCCGATGCGGCGCTCGTCAATGCGGGCGTCTCCGGCGATACCGCCTCCGACGGCCTTGCCCGCCTCGACTGGTCGGTGCCGGCCGGTACCGATGCGGTCATTGTTGAACTCGGCGCCAACGACATGCTGCGCGGCATCAAGCCGGACGTGACCCGGCAAGCGCTGGACGCCATCGTGGGCCGCCTGACGCAGCGGCACATTGCGGTCCTGTTGTGCGGCATGCGCGCGGCGCCCAATCTCGGCGCCGATTACGGACAGGCTTTCGAGCACATCTATCCAGACCTGGCGGCGAAATACGGCGTCCTGCTTTATCCGTTCTTTCTCGACGGCGTCGCCGGCAATCTCGGCCTGACGCAGCACGACGGGTTGCACCCGACCGCGGCCGGCGTGGCCGTGATCGTGGGGCGTACCGTGCCGAAGGTTTTGCAACTCGTCGCCCAGGTTCGCGCGCAAAAGCCGTCCTGAGGGTTGCGCGCGCGCCTGGTTCACCCCATTCTGCATAGGCGCGAATCACGAGCCGGAGTTGGTCATGCCCCGCTTGTTCACCGGTCTCGAAATTCCGCCGATGGTCGCCCAATCGCTCGCCATGATGCGAGGCGGCCTGCCGGGCGCGCGCTGGATCGATTCCGAGAATTATCACCTGACGCTGCGCTTCATCGGCGACATCGACGATGCGCTGGCGCGCGAGATTGCCGGCGTGCTTGGCCGCGTGCATCGCCGGCCGTTCGAGCTGCGGCTCGACGGGTTGACCTCGTTCGGCGGAAGAAAACCGCGCGCCGTGGTTGCCGTCGTCACCCCGGTCGCGCCGCTGATGGAATTGCAGGCGGAGCACGACCGGCTGCTGCAGCGGCTAGGGCTCGAGCCGGAAGGGCGCAAATATACGCCGCATGTCTCGCTGGCGCGGCTGCGCGATTCATCGAACCACCAAGTCGCCGATTATCTTGCCGCGCGCGGCCATTACCGCTCGCAATCGTTCGAAGCGTCGCGCTTCGTGCTGTTTTCCTCACGCGCCTCGGTCGGCGGCGGGCCCTATATCGTCGAGGCCGCCTATCCGCTCGCCGCGACATCCTCCCGCGCAGCGGGAGGATGGACGACCGAAGCAAAGTCTGGGTGGGGTTGAACGGTTCGGCCGCCTCTGGCGGCGGCCGTCCGCCTGCGGGCAGGGAAAGACTACACCCGCAGCATCCTTGTCTGCAGGTCGAGCATTGCCGTAGCGAAGCCGTGGCTGTCGGACATCATTTCGCGCATCAGCGACAGCGGCGTCGGCCGCGACGATTCCACCTCACCGACCACGCTCTCGAAGTCGAATGTCAGCTCGGCGTCGAATTTGCGGGCAAGCTGCTGCATGCGGCGGTTGTCGGCGAGGCAGGCCATGTGGAGCAGCCGGAAGCCGCGGTTGCGCGCGGCGAGCAAGGTGCGGCGCAACAGCGCCGAACCGACGCCATGACTCTGCCATGGCTTCTCGACGCTGATCGCGGCCTCGGCCTGGCGCGCGAAGCGCACGCCGAGCGGGCGCAACTCGGCGCAGCCGCGCATCATGCCGCCGATGAAAAAGCCGTGCACAACGGCGTCGAGGCCGCTCGTCATATCGACGTAATTGCGGACGAAGTCATCGGATACGCCGCCGGCAAACCGGTTACGCCGGCTCTCCGGGTCGAGACGCAATATATGCTCGCGATATTTTGCCGTCTCGCCGATCCACAATTTGCGGACCACGCCGCCCTGGGGAAGGACTTCCTGCATTGGGTCTCCTGACGTTGTCGTCGATGAGACCCTCCTCGTCGCTTCCTCCGGAAAGCGCGGCGGCACGCCGGATGATTTCGCGTGTCCGCCGAATCAATCCATCATGTTGTGTGCCCCCGAAGTTTGGCAAGGCGAAGGATTGAGCAACATGACCACATTCCGTATACGCATGGCTCACAAGGTCCTGCCATCTTTCGTTCACAAGCGTTAATCCAAAAGACGCAAATTTTCGGGTCGCCGGATTTAGAGTCACAATGACGAGCTCCGTCGCAACGCAATATTCCGCCGGCGTCGCCGCCGGCAGAATCGAGAGCGATGACGCTCAGCTCGGCGTTATCGAGGTGATGACGCGGCTCGAGGCGCGGATCGCGCAATATCGTCTTGCCCGAAAATCGTCGTCGCTCGGCTGGCTGTTCGCCAGTCGCGAGAGCGCGCTGCCGCCGATCAAGGGCCTCTACATCTACGGCGATGTCGGCCGCGGCAAGACCATGCTGATGGATATTTTCTTCGAGAGCAGTCCCGTGGTGCGCAAACGCCGCGCGCATTTTCACGAGTTCATGCTCGACGTGCACGAGCGTATTTTTAACTTCCGGCAGAAAGTAAAACTCGGCGAACACGAAGACGAGGATCCGATCAGGCGCGTCGCCGAGGAGCTCGCCGAACAGGCCTGGCTTTTGTGCTTCGACGAATTTCACGTCACCGACATCGCCGATGCGATGATTCTTGGTCGGCTGTTCATGCAACTGTTCGCGCGCGGCATCGTCATGGTGGCGACCTCGAATGTGGCGTCGGACGAGCTTTACAAGGACGGGCTCAACCGCGCGCTGTTCGTGCCGTTCATCCATATGCTGGAAGCGCACATGGACATCGTTCGGCTCGACGCGCGTACCGACTTCCGCCTGGAGAAACTCGCCGGACTGCCGGTGTGGTATGTGCCGGCCGACGCGGCAGCCGATGCCGCGCTCGATGCCGCCTGGCGGCGGCTCACCGGCGGTCACGACGGCGCGCCGGCGGAATTGGCGCTGAAGGGACGGGCCGTGCATGTGCCGCGCGCTTTCATGGGCGTGGCGCGCTTTTCCTTTCACGATCTGTGCGAACAGCCGCTCGCCGCCGCCGATTATCTGCGCATCGCGCGCGACTATCACACCATCATCCTCGACCACGTGCCGGCGATGACCTATGACAACCGCAACGCCGCCAAGCGTTTCATCATCCTGATCGATACGCTCTACGACATGAACGTGAAGCTGATCGCCTCGGCGGAGGCGGAGCCCGACGCGCTCTACCGCGCCGACGAAGGTTTTGAGGCGCAAGAGTTCAAGCGCACCGCGTCGCGGTTGATCGAAATGCGTTCGCAAGCCTATCTGGCGCGGCCGCACGGCGCCGCGCATGCGCAAACGTCCGGCGCGTCGACCGGCATCGTCGAGACGTAAAGGAAATCAGCCGCCGAAGCTGGTCGCCAGCATGGCGGCGACGACGACCGCCATCAGCGCCGTGGCGGCCCAGCCGAAGATCATCAGCGCCCGCGACGCGGCGAACTTGCCCATGATCCTGTAACTGCCCACGACCACCATCATCGCGACCATCAGCGGCACGGCGACGATGCCGTTGACGACCGCGGTCCAGAACAGCATCCGGATCGGATCGAGCGGGGTCAGCGCCGCGCCCAGGCCGGCGAGCGTTGCCGCGGCGACGACGAGATAGAAGCCCGGCGCGCCGCGCGCCGGAAGTTCGAGGCTGCCTTCCCAGCCGAAGCTCTCCGCCACCGCATAGCCGGCGGAGCCGGCGAGCACCGGCACGGC
The DNA here is from genome assembly GCA_963743395.1 of uncultured Alphaproteobacteria bacterium. GTDB lineage: Bacteria > Pseudomonadota > Alphaproteobacteria > Rhizobiales > Xanthobacteraceae > BOG-931. The sequence continues at coordinate 25,506 of CAVUPV010000010.1, read as the reverse complement.
CAGGAGCCCGGTGCCGATGATGCCGAGCGAGAACAGAAAAAAGGCCAGCGGTCCGGCCAGCGGCCGCAACGCTTCGGCAGCCTGCGCGGCGGTATCGATTTGCGTGATGCCATGGGCATGCAACGTCGCCGACGTGGTGACGATGATGAAAAAGCCGATGAGATTCGACAGCAGCATGCCGGTTGCGGTGTCGAACCGGATGCGAAGGGAGTCTTTTTTCGCCAGACGATTGGGCAGCGCGGCGGCCGCCGCCGCGTCCGCCGCCTTGCTGCGCAGCTTACGGCCTTCCGCTTCAAGCGAGGCCTGCCAGAAAAACATGTACGGGCTGATCGTGGTGCCGAAAATCGCCACCAGCATCAGAGTGTAGTCGCGGTCCCACGACAGGCGCGGAATGAAGGTCGCGGCCAGCACCTCTCCCCACGGAATCCGGATGGTGAATGCGGTTGCGACATAGGCGAACAGCACCAGCGTCAGCGTTTTCAGGTATCGCGAATAGCTGTGATACGGAATCAGGATTTCGGCGGCGAGGCAGCCGACGCCGAACAATGCGATATAGACCAGTATGGGGCCGCCGATCACGAGCCGCAATGCGGCTCCCATCGCGGCGATGTCGGCTGCGATATTGAGCGTATTGGCGATGAGCAAAAGTCCGACCAGGCCATGGAGCACGGAGCGCGGCATCGCCTTGCCGACATTGGCTGCGAGTCCCTGCCCGGTGACGGCGCCGATGCGTGCGCTCACGAGCTGGATGGCGATCATGAACGGCGCGGTGAGGAACATCGTCCAGCCCAGCGCATAGCCGAACTGTGCGCCGCCCTGGGAATAGGTGGCAATGCCGCTGGGATCATCGTCGGCGGCGCCGGTGACAAGACCGGGGCCGAGCATCCGAAACAGCCGCTTCGCCGACTTGCTGCCGCTGCCGGTCGTCGTCGCCATCCTCGGCCCTCGCAATTCGGCGCCGTCGCGCCGCCGCAAACACTGCCCGTCAATGGTGACGGCGGTGTATTCGTTCCCGTCGTCGGCGGATTGGACCCGACTTGAACGCGTCATCCGAAACGGCTAATGACGCCGATAGCCGGGCCCTTTCTACCAATTCTACCAATCAAGGACATTCGTCTGATGGCGCGAAGCAAAATCGCACTGATAGGCTCGGGTCAAATCGGCGGAACGCTGGCGCTTCTTATCGGCCTGAAGGAGCTTGGCGACGTCGTCATGTTCGACGTTGCCGAAGGCATTCCGCAAGGCAAGGCGCTCGATCTCGTCCAGGCCTCACCGGTCGAAGGCTTCGACGCTCACCTCACCGGCACCAATTCCTACGAAGCGATCGAGGGCGCGGCGGTGTGCATCGTCACCGCCGGCGTGCCGCGCAAGCCCGGCATGAGCCGCGACGATCTTATCGGCATCAACCTCAAGGTGATGGAGCAGGTCGGCGCGGGGCTGAAGAAATACGCGCCGAACGCTTTCGTCATCTGTATCACCAATCCGCTCGATGCCATGGTCTGGGCGCTGCAAAAGTGCTGCGGCCTGCCGAAAACCATGGTGGTCGGCATGGCCGGCGTGCTCGATTCGGCGCGCTTTCGGTATTTCCTGGCCGACGAATTCGACGTTTCGGTCGAGGACGTCACCGCCTTCGTGCTGGGCGGCCACGGCGACAGCATGGTGCCGCTGGTCCGCTATTCTGCGGTCGCCGGCATTCCGCTGCCCGATCTCGTCAAGATGGGCTGGACCACGCAGGCGCGCATCGATGAAATCGTCGACCGCACGCGCAACGGCGGCGGCGAGATCGTGAGTTTGCTGAAAACCGGCTCGGCCTTCTACGCGCCCGCGGCGTCGGCGATCGCGATGGCGGAAAGCTATTTGCGCGACAAGAAACGTGTGCTGCCGGTCGCGGCCCATCTCAACGGCGAATATGGCGTCAAGGATCTTTATGTCGGCGTCCCGGTGGTGATCGGGGCGAAGGGCGTCGAACGCATTGTCGAGATCGAGCTCAACGGCGCCGAGCGCACTATGTTCGAGAAGTCGGCGGAAGCGGTGGAAGGCCTGGTCGCAGCGTGCAAGAAGATCGCGCCGGATTTGGGGAAGTAAAGCCTTCTTGCTGTCATGCTCCGCGAAGGCGGAACGTCCAGTCATCACCGCGGGTTCGGATGTCGCATGAGTTGCTTATAGCCTAGTGATTACTGGATTGCCCGCCGTTGCGGGCAATGACAATGTTTTGGGGCCAGCCATGAACATCCACGAATATCAGGCCAAGGCGGTGTTGCGCGAATTCGGCGTGCCGGTGCCGCGCGGCATTCCGGCGTTCACTGTCGCGGAGGCGGAGAAAGCCGCCAACGAGCTCGGCGGGCCGGTCTGGGTGCTGAAAGCGCAAATCCATGCCGGCGGCCGCGGCAAAGCGGGCGGCGTCAACCTCGTCAAATCCGTCGACGACGTGAAAAAAGAAGCAACGCGGCTGCTTGGCTCGACGCTGGTGACGCACCAGACCGGACCGCATGGCAAGGAAGTGCGTCGCCTCTATATCGAGGAAGGCTCGGCGATCGAGAAGGAATTCTATCTGTCGATGCTGATCGACCGCGAGACTTCGCGCGTGGCCTTTGTCGCCTCGACCGAGGGCGGCATGGATATCGAGGAGGTCGCGCACAAGACGCCGGAGAAAATCATGACTTTCTCGGTCGATCCGGCGACCGGCTTCATGCCGCACTACGCCCGCCATGTGGCCAACGTCCTCGGCTTTAGCCGCGAGCTGGGCAAGCAGGTCGAAAGCGTGTTGCCGAAGCTGTACCAGGCGTTCCTCGCCAAGGACATGAGCCTGCTCGAGATCAATCCGCTGGTCGTCACCAAGACCGGCGGACTGATCTGTCTCGACGCCAAGATGGGCTTCGACGACAACGCGCTGTACCGTCATCCCGACATCATGGCGTTGCGCGACATCACCGAAGAGGACGAAAAAGAGATCGAGGCGTCGAAATACGATCTCAATTATGTCGCGCTCGACGGCGCCATCGGCTGCATGGTCAACGGCGCCGGTCTTGCCATGGCGACCATGGACATCATCAAGCTCTATGGCATGGCGCCGGCAAACTTCCTCGATGTCGGCGGCAGCGCCACCAAGGAGAAAGTGGCGGCGGCGTTCAAGATCATCACCTCGGATCACAATGTGAAGGGTATCCTGGTCAACATTTTCGGCGGCATCATGAAGTGCGATGTCATCGCCGAGGGCGTGGTAGCGGCGGTCAAGGAGGTTGGCTTGCGCGTGCCGCTGGTGGTGCGGCTCGAAGGCACCAATGTCGCGCTCGGCAAGGAAATTATCGCCAAGTCAAATCTCAATGTCACCTCGGCCGACGATCTTGACGACGCCGCGCAGAAGATCGTCAAAGCGGTGAGGGAGGCGGCGTAATGTCCATCCTCATCGGTAAAAATACCAAGGTCATCTGCCAGGGCTTCACCGGCAAGAACGGCACGTTCCATTCCGAGCAGGCGATCGCCTACGGCACCAAGATGGTCGGCGGCACCTCGCCCGGCAAAGGCGGCTCGACGCATCTCAATCTGCCGGTGTTCGACACGGTGGCTGAAGCGAAGGAAAAGACCGGCTGCGACGCCAGCGTGATCTACGTGCCGCCGCCGGGCGCGGCCGATGCGATCTGCGAGGCGATCGCCGCCGAGATTGCGCTCATCATCTGCATCACCGAAGGCATTCCCGTCCTCGACATGGTCAAGGTCAAGCGTGCGTTGTGCGGCTCGAAATCGCGCCTGATCGGGCCGAACTGTCCGGGCGTCATGACCGCGGGCGAATGCAAGATCGGCATCATGCCGGGCAACATCTTCAAGCCGGGCAAGGTCGGCATCGTGTCGCGCTCCGGCACGCTGACTTACGAGGCGGTGTTCCAGACCACGCAGGTCGGCCTCGGCCAGACCACCGCGGTCGGCATCGGCGGCGATCCGGTCAAAGGCACCGACTTCATCGAAATGCTGGAAATGTTCCTGGCCGACAAAGCGACCGAAGCGATCGTCATGATCGGCGAGATCGGCGGCTCGTCGGAAGAAGACGCCGCGCAGTTTCTTAAGGACGAAGCCAAAAGCGGCCGCAAGAAGCCAATGGTCGGCTTCATCGCCGGGCGGACTGCTCCGCCCGGACGACGAATGGGACATGCCGGCGCGATCATCGCCGGCGGCAAAGGCGGCGCGGATTCCAAGATCGCCGCCATGGAGGCGGCCGGAATCAAGGTTTCGCCGTCTCCGGCCCGGCTCGGCAAGACGCTGGCCGAAATATGGAAATCTTGATTCATTTCTAACGTCTTTTGCCTGCCGCATCGAGCCATTAAATAAGGTAGAAGAGAAATTCCCAGGCGCCGGGCCGGGCTGATTCGCGTCTCCGCACGCGTTCGGTTCTTTGTTATTGCGCTTTGTTCCCCATCCACCTGCTCGGGATTTGCTCAAGGGCCGCACCATGTCTCGCCAGGACGCCAACGCCGCTTTTGCCCTCACCTCGTTCCTCTATGGCGGCAATGCCGCCTATATCGACGACCTGTATGCCCGCTACGAAGCCGACCCGAAAACGGTCGATGCCGAGTGGCAGTCATTTTTCCAGAGCCTGAAGGACGACGCCGGCGACGTCGCAAAAAATGCCAGCGGTCCGTCCTGGCAACGGCCGGGCTGGCCCGTGCCGGAGCGCAGCGATCTTATTTCCGCGCTCGACGGCGACTGGGCGGAAGCCGGCAAGAGCATCGGCGCCAAGGTCAAGGCGCAGGCGCAATCGCGCGGCGTCGATATTTCCGCGCCCGATGTCGAACGCGCGACGCGCGACTCGATCCGCGCGCTCATGCTCATTCGCGCCTATCGCGCGCGCGGCCATTTTCACGCCAATCTCGATCCGCTCGGGCTTGAGCCGCCGAAAGCCGAGGAGGAGCTCGATCCGCGCACCTATGGTTTCACCGACGCCGACCTCGATCGCCCGATTTTCCTCGACAAGGTGCTTGGGCTCGAATTCGGCACCGTGCGCCAGATCATCGGCATCCTGCGCCGCACCTATTGCCAGACGCTCGGCGTCGAATTTTTGCACATCTCCAACGGCGCGCAGAAGGGCTGGATCCAGGAGCGCATCGAAGGGCCGGACAAGGAAATCACCTTCACCCGCGAAGGCAAGCGCGCCATCCTCAACAAGCTGGTCGAGGCCGAGGGTTTTGAAAAATTCTCCGACCTGAAATTCACCGGCACCAAAAGGTTCGGCCTCGACGGCGCCGAGTCGATGATCCCGGCGCTCGAGCAGATCATCAAGCGCGGCGGCGCGCTCGGCGTGCGCGAGATCGTGATCGGCATGCCGCACCGCGGCCGGCTCAACGTGCTGGCCCAGGTCATGGCCAAGCCGCAGCGCGCCATCTTCCACGAATTCAAAGGCGGCTCATCGACGCCGGACGCGGTCGAAGGCTCGGGCGACGTCAAATACCATCTCGGTGCCTCGTCGGACCGCGAATTCGACAACAACAAAGTGCATCTGTCGCTCACCGCCAATCCGTCGCATCTCGAAATCGTCGATCCAGTGGTGCTCGGCAAGGTGCGCGCCAAGCAGGATCAGCTCGGCGCCACGCCAGAAGAGCGCGGCATGGTGATGCCGCTTTTGATCCACGGCGACGCGTCGTTTGCCGGCCAGGGCGTCATCGCCGAGAGTTTCGGCCTGTCCGGGCTGCGCGGCCACCGCACCGGCGGCTCGGTGCACTTCATCGTCAACAATCAGATCGGCTTCACCACCGATCCGCGCTACTCGCGCTCCTCGCCATATCCCTCCGACGTCGCCAAAATGATCGAGGCGCCGATTTTCCACGTCAACGGCGACGATCCGGAGGCGGTGGTGTTCGCCGCCAAGATCGCGACCGAGTTCCGGCAGAAATTCCAGAAGCCGGTGGTCATCGACATGTTCTGCTACCGCCGCCATGGCCACAACGAAGGCGACGAGCCGTCGTTCACGCAGCCCTTGATGTACAAGGCGATCGCGGCGCATCCGACCACGCTCGAAATCTACGGCAACAAGCTCGTCGCCGAAGGCGTCGTCACCGCCGGCGAAGTCGACAAGATGAAAGCCGATTTCCGCAGCCGCCTCGACGTCGAGCTCGAAGCCGCCTTGGGCTACCGCGCCAACAAGGCCGATTGGCTCGACGGCCGCTGGTCCGGTTTCAAGACCGCGGGCGACAGCGACGATCCGCGCCGCGGCAAGACCGGCGTCGAGATCGCCACGCTCAAGGAAATCGGCAAGAAGATCACCACGCTGCCCGCCGGCTTCCATCTGCACAAGACGCTCGTCCGGTTTATGGACAACCGGCAGAAGGCGATCGAGACCGGCGCCGGCATCGATTGGTCCACCGCTGAAGGGCTCGCCTTCTGCTCGCTGCTGCTTGAAGGTCATCGGGTGCGGCTGTCGGGCCAGGATTCCGAGCGCGGCACCTTTTCGCAACGTCATTCGGTGCTGATCGATCAGGAGACCGAGAACCGCTACACCCCGTTCAACAATCTCGGCGACAAGCAGGCTCGCTTCGAGGTCATCAATTCGATGCTCTCGGAAGAGGCAGTCCTTGGCTTCGAATACGGCTATTCGCTCTCCGAGCCCAACGCGCTCACCATGTGGGAAGCGCAATTCGGCGACTTCGCCAACGGTGCGCAGGTTCTGTTCGATCAGTTCATCTCGTCGGGCGAGCGCAAATGGCTGCGCATGTCGGGTCTGGTTTGCCTGTTGCCGCACGGCTACGAAGGCCAGGGGCCGGAGCATTCCTCGGCGCGGCTCGAGCGTTTCCTGTCGATGTGCGCCGAAGACAATATGCAGGTGGCGAACTGCACTACGCCGGCGAACTATTTTCACATCCTGCGCCGCCAGCTCAAGCGCGACTTTCGCAAGCCGCTGATCCTGATGACGCCGAAGTCGCTCTTGCGCCACAAGCGCGCGGTGTCGCGGCTCGATGAAATGGGCTCCGGCACCGCGTTCCATCGGCTGCTGTGGGACGATGCGCAAATGTTGCCGGGCGAAAAAATCAAGCTCGCGTCCGACGACAAGATGAGGCGTGTCGTAATCTCGTCGGGCAAGGTCTATTACGATCTCTACGACGAGCGCGAGAAGCGCGGCATCGACGACATTTATCTGCTTCGTATCGAACAGCTCTATCCGTTCCCGACCAAGGCGCTGATGACCGAACTGTCGCGCTTCAAACAGGCGGAGATCGTCTGGTGCCAGGAAGAGCCGCGCAATATGGGCGGCTGGGTATTCGTCGATATTTTCCTGGAATGGGTGCTCAACCAGATCGGCGCCAAGCATCGCCGCGCCCGCTATGCCGGCCGGCCGGCTGCGGCGTCGACCGCGGTTGGGCAGATGTCGCTACATCTCGCCCAGCTCAAGCAGTTTCTGGAAGACGCATTGGGGTGATTGGAAATTGTCATGCCCCGCGAAGGCGGGACATCCAGTAAGCGCGGGCGTCGATCGTGGTTACGCATCATCCGCTCTCGCGGATGATGACAAGCAAGACAAGGGAAGGCCCATGGCTGAAATTCGCGTGCCGACGCTCGGGGAATCGGTCACCGAGGCTACCATCGGCAAATGGTTCAAAAAGGCGGGCGACGCGGTGGCGGTCGACGAGCCGCTGGTCGAGCTCGAAACCGACAAGGTGACAATCGAAGTGCCGGCGCCGGCCGCCGGCGTGCTCGGCGACATCGCCGCCAAGGATGGCGACACCGTCGCGGTCGGCGCGCTGCTCGGTCAGATCAAGGAAGGGGTGGGCGCCGCCAAAGCCGCGGCGGCCGCATCGGCCGCAGCTGCGATGCCGCAAGCAGCCAAGCCCGCGCCGCCGCCCGCCGCAAAAGCGCCGGCCGCGGCGACCGACACGCCGTTGGCGCCTTCCGTGCGTAAACTGTCCGCCGAATCCGGCGTCGACGCCGCAACCGTGCCGGGCAGCGGCAAGGATGGCCGCGTCACCAAGGGCGACATGCTGGCGGCGATCGAGCGCGCCGCCGCGCAACCGACGCCGGTCGCAGCGACCGCCGCCGCCGTGCAGGTCCGCGCGCCATCACCGGCCGACGACGCGGCGCGCGAGGAGCGCGTGCGCATGACGCGGCTGCGCCAGACCATCGCCCGGCGATTGAAAGATGCCCAGAACACCGCCGCCATGCTGACGACCTTCAACGAGGTCGACATGGGCCATGTCATGGCGCTGCGTACGCAATATCGCGACCTGTTCGAGAAGAAGCACGGCACAAAACTCGGTTTCATGGGTTTCTTCGTGCGCGCCTGCGTGCAGGCGCTCAAGGAGATTCCCGCCGTCAACGCCGAGATCGACGGCACCGACATCATCTACAAGAACTACTACCATATCGGCATCGCGGTCGGCACCGAGCGCGGGCTGGTGGTGCCGGTGGTGCACGACTGCGATCGGAAATCGCTGGCGGAGATCGAAAAGACCATAAGCGATTTCGGCCGCCGCGCCCGCGACGGCGAGCTCAAGATCGACGAACTGCAGGGCGGCACTTTCACCATCACCAATGGCGGCATCTACGGTTCGCTGATGTCGACGCCGATCCTCAACGCGCCGCAATCCGGCATCCTCGGCATGCACAAAATTCAGGACCGGCCGATGGTGGTCGGCGGCAAGGTCGAGGTGCGGCCGATGATGTATCTCGCTTTGTCCTACGACCATCGCCTGGTCGACGGCCGCGAAGCGGTGACGTTCCTTGTTCGCGTGAAGGAAAGTCTGGAGGAGCCGGCGCGGCTGGTGCTGGATTTGTAAGTGATGCCCTACGATCTCATCGTCATTGGTTCCGGTCCCGGCGGCTATGTCTGCGCCATTCGCGCGGCGCAGCTCGGCATGAAGACCGCCGTCATTGAGAAGTGGGCCACGTTCGGCGGCACCTGTCTCAATATCGGCTGCATTCCCTCGAAGGCGATGCTCAACGCCTCGGAGCTTTTCGAGGAGGCGGCGCACAAATTCGGCGAGATGGGCATCAAGGTCGGCAAGCCGACCATCGATCTCGCGGCGATGCTCAAATACAAGCAGACCGGCGTCGACGGCAACGTCAAAGGCGTCGATTACCTGTTCAAGAAAAACAAGATCGAGACGTTTCGCGGCACCGGCCGCATCGCCGCGCCCGGCAAGGTCGAGGTCAAAAGCGCCGACGGCAAGAGCCAGGTGCTGGAGACCAAAGCCATCGTCATCGCCACCGGCTCGGACGTGGCGCGGCTCAACGGCATCGACATCGACGAGAAGCGCGTGGTGTCGTCGACCGGCGCGCTGGATTTTTCCAGGGTGCCGCAAAAACTCCTGATCGTCGGCGCCGGCATCATCGGGCTGGAGCTCGGCTCGGTGTGGCGCCGGCTTGGCGCCGAAGTAACCATCGTCGAATTTTTGGATCACATCTTGCCGGGCATCGACAGCGAAGTGGCGCGGCAATTCCACCGCATGCTGGAAAAGCAGGGGCTGACGTTTCGGCTGTCATCCAAAGTCACCGCGATCGACGCATCGGGCAAGACGCTGAAGGTGAAGGTCGAACCGGCCGCCGGCGGCGGCACGGCGGAGACGATCGAGGCGGACAACGTGCTGGTGGCGATCGGGCGGGTGCCTTACACCGAAGGCCTCGGCCTCGAAGCGGTCGGCGTGAAGAAAGACAATCGCGGCCGCGTCATTGTCGATCCGCATTACAAGACCAATGTCGACGGCATCTACGCCATTGGCGACGTCATCGCCGGGCCGATGCTGGCGCACAAGGCGGAAGAGGAAGGTGTCGCGGTCGCCGAAAACCTCGCCGGCCAGGCCGGGCACGTCAATTACGGCGTCATTCCGAACGTCGTTTACACCTATCCGGAAATCGCCTCGGTCGGCAAAACCGAGGAGGAGCTGAAATCGGCCGGCGTGGCCTACAACGTCGGAAAATTTCCCTTCACCGCCAACCCGCGCGCCAGGGTGAACCTGACCACCGAGGGCTTTGTCAAAATCCTCGCCGACGCCAAGACCGACCGCGTGCTCGGCGTGCACATTCTCGGCCCCGACGCCGGCAACATGATCGCCGAGGCCGCCATCGCCATGGAATTCGGCGCCTTGTCGGAGGACATCGCGCGCACCTGCCACGCCCATCCGACGCTGCCGGAAGCGGTGAAGGAAGCCGCGCTCGCGGTCGCCAAGCGCGCGATTAATTTCTGAAGGCATCCCCCGTTCCGTCATTGCCGGGCTTGACCCGGCAATCCGAATCCTTGTTCACCGCGCAACGAAGCTGGATCATCGGGTCTCGGCGCTTCGCGCCGGCCCGGTATGACGAGGAGCGAGCTTACAACGTCGCGATCAGCGGCACGGCGTGCGGCGCATAGAGGCCGAGCACCGTCAGCACGGCGCCGAGAACGCCGAGCCCGCCGGCGCACCAGGCCAGCGCCACCATGCCGGTGATCACCGCCGCCGAAGCGAGCACGATGCCGATCTGGAACGCGGCCGAAGCCAGTTCGTAGTGGTGATATTTCGCCGTCGCCAGGTCGCGCTCTTCCTCCGCGCCCCTGGCCTGCTCTTCCAGTTCCTTGCGGCCATTGCCTGCTTTCGGATCCGACTCGTAGCGTTCGGCGGTCTGCCGCCAAGTTTCGATCTGCTTGTCGATGGCGGCTTTGGCGGCCGGATCGTTCAGGCCGGCGGCAAGCAACCCGGTCTGATCGGCCACCGCGCTCACCACGGTACGGCGGATGTCCTTGGCCTGGAAGAACGCCCACAGGTCGGATGCCTCGATATTCCTGGTGACGACCTCGGTTTGCGCGCCCTTGCCGAGCGTCTCGGAGAACGACAGGAACAAAGCGAGGATCGCGATCACCAGCGCGATCCTCCGATTGAAGCCACCGCCGTGCTCGCCTTCTTCGGCTTTTTCGATCGCTTCGTGGATTTCCGACATGATGGCCCCCTTTGTTTTGTAATCCGTCACCCTGAGGTGCGAGCGAAGCGAGCCTCGAAGGGCGACGGCCCCTAGTCCTCGGCCGCGCATCCTTCGAGGGCCGCTTCGCGGCCACCTCAGGATGACGGTGAACTAGCACGAAACCCGGTCAAGCGCGCGGATGGGCCGAACGATACGCCTCGATCAGGCGTTCGGCGTCGACTTCGGTGTAGATCTGCGTCGTCGACAGCGAGGCGTGGCCCAAAAGCTCCTGGATCGAGCGCAGGTCGCCGCCGCGTGCGAGCAGATGCGTGGCGAAGGAATGCCGCAGCGCATGCGGCGTCGCGGTGTCCGGCAGGCCGAGCGCGCCGCGCAGCCGCGCCATGGCGAGCTGCACCACGCGGGCCGACAGCTCACCGCCCTTGGCGCCGACGAACAGCGGGCCCGCTTCGGGTAAATCATACGGACAGAGCGCGACGTAATCGGCGATGAGTTTGGCGACCGGCGGGATCAGCGGCACCATGCGCTGCTTGCGGCCTTTTCCCATCACCGTGAGCGCGTCGCGCGCGCCGCAATCGGCGCGGCGCAGCCCAAGCGCTTCGGAAATGCGCAAGCCGCAGCCGTAGAGCAACGCCAGCACCGCGGCGTCGCGCGCATGAATCCAGACATCGCGGCCGTCGCCGGCGGCCAGATCGGGATCGGCGATATTTTTGGCGGCGGCAATGGCGAGCGGACGCGGCAATGTCTTGGCGAGTTTCGGCGTGCGCACCGCGGCGAGCGCGCCGACCTTGCCCTTGCCGTGGCGTTCGAGAAAGCGGGCGAAAGCGCGGGTGCCGGCCAGCGTGCGCATCAGCGAGCGGCTGCCGATGCCGTGCGCGCGGCGTGCCGCCATGAACGCGCGGACATCGGCTGGCGCAAGCGCGGCGAGATCCTTCAGCCCCGGCGCGCCGCCGAGATGGCCGGCGAGAAAGCCCAAAAATTGCAGCACGTCGCGCCGATAGGCCTCGATCGTCTTTGGCGACATGCGCCGCTCGGCGCCGAGATTTTTTAGCCAGCTTTCGATCTCGGCGGCGACTTTGGGGGCGATGGAACTGAGGTCGGGTTTGGGGCTCATCATCCGCTCGTCCCCGCGCAAGCGGGGACCCAGTACTTTCGTGGTGCGCTTTGGCTACTAGATTTCCGCTGTCGCGGGAATGAGCGGAGAATAGGTGATAGCCCTTTCCCCTTCCTAAACCGTCGAGAATCGGCCGAGAATTGTAGCATGGCCAAACGCGTCGTCGATGTGCTGGTCCCGGTCGCGCTCGACCGGGCCTATTCGTACCGGGTGCCGGACGAATCTCGATCTGGCGCCGGGCGACATCGTGTCGCGTGCCGCTCGGCGCGCGCGGCGAGACGACGGCGGTGGTGTGGGCGGACAATCCCAGACCCAATCCCCGGCTCGACAACCGGCTCAAGGATGTCGGCGAAAAGCTCGAACTGCCGCCGCTCAAGCCCGAGCTGCGCAGCTTCGTCGACTGGGTGGCGAATTACACCGTGTCGTCGCGCGGCATGGTGCTGCGCATGTGCCTGCGCATGGGCGAGCATCTGGGCGCCGAGCGCGAGCGCGTCGGCGTTAAGCTCGCCGGGCCTGAGCCGCAACGCATGACCGGTGCGCGGGCGCGCGTGCTGAAGCTTCTCGCCGACGGCATGGTGCGCGGCAAGAGCGAGGCGGCGCGCGAAGCGGGCGTCAGCGCGGGCGTCATCGACGGCCTGATCGACGAAGATACGCTGGAAACGATCGTGCTGCCGCCGGAGCCGGTAGCGGAAAAACCCGACCCGGATTTCGTCCAATCCGAATTCAGCGCCGCTCAGAGCGCGGCCGCGGCGGCGCTGAAAGCAACCGTCGCCACCGGCGGCTATGCGGTCGACGCTGCTCGACGGCGTTACCGGCTCGGGCAAGACCGAGGTTTATTTCGAGGCGGTGGCCGACACCATCCGCGCCGGCAGGCAGAGCCTTATCCTGATGCCGGAGATCGCGCTCACCGCGCAATTTCTCGACCGCTTCGCCGCGCGCTTCGGCACCCGCCCGGCGGAATGGCATTCGCAGCTCACGCCGCGCCGCCGTGCGCGCACCTGGTCGGCCGTCGCCAAAGGCGAAGTCTCCGTTGTGGTCGGCGCGCGCTCGGCTTTGTTCCTGCCTTACGCCGATCTCGGCCTTATTGTCGTCGATGAAGAGCACGACCCCGCCTACAAGCAGGAGGACGGCGTGCACTATCACGCCCGCGACATGGCGGTGGTGCGCGGACATATCGCCAAAATTCCGGTGGTGCTGGCGTCGGCGACGCCGTCGATCGAGACCGAGGTCAATGCGCGGCGCGGCCGCTATGCACGGCTGTCGCTGCCGGAGCGGTTCGGCGGCCAGCGTCTGCCGTCGGTCGAGGCGATCGATCTGCGCACCGCGCCGCCGCCGCGCGGCCGCTTCATCTCGCCGCCGCTGGCCGAGGCGGTCAAGACCGTGCTGGAGCGGCGCGAGCAGGCGCTGCTGTTCCTCAACCGCCGCGGCTACGCGCCGCTGACGTTGTGCCGCGCCTGCGGCTTTCGCTTCTCCTGCCCGAATTGCGACGCCTGGCTGGTCGATCATCGCTTCCGCAAGCAACTCGTTTGCCATCATTGCGGTTTCGCCATGCCGCATCCGCGCGAGTGCCCGCATTGTCACGCGGTGGATTCCTATGTCGCCGTCGGACCGGGCGTGGAGCGGCTTGAGGAAGAAGTGCACGCGCTGTTTCCCGAGGCGCGCGTCCTGGTGCTGTCGTCCGATCTGGTCGCCTCGGTGGAACGGATGCGCGAGGAATTCGCCGACATCGCCGCCGGCCGCTTCGATATCGTCATCGGCACGCAACTCGTCGCTAAAGGCCATCATTTCCCGATGCTCAACCTGGTCGGCGTGATCGACGGCGATCTCGGTTTGAGCAACGGCGATCCGCGCGCCGCCGAGCGTACCTTCCAGCTATTGCATCAGGTGGTCGGCCGTGCCGGCCGCGACGCCGGCATCGGCCGCGGCTTCCTGCAGACCCACCAGCCCGAGCATCCGGTGATGCGCGCGCTGATCGCGCAAGACCGCGAGGCGTTCTATTCCGCCGAGATCGGGCTGCGCGAGGCCGCGCATTATCCGCCGTTCGGCCGGCTCGCCTCGATCGTCGTGTCCGGGCCCGACAAGAACGACACGGCGGCGCACGCGCGCGCGCTGGCCCGCGCCGCGCCGGCCACACGACGAGGTGCGCGTCCTCGGCCCCGCCGAAGCGCCGCTCGCGCTGGTGCGCGGCCGCCATCGCCTGCGTCTATTGATCCGCGCCCCGCGCGGTTTCGATCTCGCCGCCTATTTGCGCGAATGGCTCGCCGCCGCGCCGAAAGCCAAAGGCTCGATCAAGCGCGACATCGACGTCGATCCGCAGAGTTTTTTGTAGCATCGTCATTCCGGGGCCGAGCGAAGCTGGGTTCGCCACTGCGCGGCGCCCCGGAATGACGGAATTCAGAATCGACCTCGACCCGCAGAGTTTTCGTGACGTGAGGCGACGTGCTCGCTATCGCTTTTTCTTCTTCGTCTTCTTTTTCCCGAAAATCGCGTTCCAATTTTCCTTGTAGGCCGCGGTGACCGGCTTTTGGCCTTCGCCCCGGCTATAGTTGGAAGGCGCCGCGGCGGCTGTCTCGCCGCCCTCGGGCTTGGAGGCGTCTTTGGGTGTGTCCTTCGCTTTGTCCTTGGGCGCGTCCTTAGCCGCAGGGCTCTCGACCTTCGCAGCGGTATCCTTTTTGGGAGCTGCGTCGGCTTTGGGTTTTTTGCTGTCGCTGGCCATTGTCGTTCCTGGCGCTAAGGCCGTGGGGCGGATTAGCGAAACTTGATCGTCAAAGTCAAACTCGCCTTTTCTTCTTCTTTTTCACCGGTGTCTGCAACGGGGCAGGGTGACGCTCGGCGTCCTGCGATGGCGCCCGCATGCCGGTCTTGGCGCGGTCGAGGACGAAGCGGGCGTAATCGTCCATATCGCCCTTGAAGGCCTTGATGTGGCCGTCGGCGGCGAGCCACAGCCGGTCGGTCACCAGTTCAATGAGCGAGCGGTCGTGGGTGATGAGAATGACGGCGCCCTCGTAGTCGTTGAGCGCATCGAGCAGCGCGCGGCGGCTTTCGATGTCGAGATGATTGGTCGGCTCGTCGAGGATCAGCAGATGCGGCGCCGCCATCGCCACGAGGTTGAGCAACAGCCGCGCGCGCTCGCCGCCGGAAAGATTGGCGACCGTGGTTTCCTGCTTGTCGAACGACAGGCCGAATTGCGCCAGCCGCGAGCGGCGCGAGCGATTCGCTGTCGTCCGGCAGCGCGCGCCGGATGATTTCCAGCGGCGTATCGTCCGGATCGAGCGCCTCGATCTGATGCTGATGAAACCAGCCGACCTGGATGCGGCCTTCGCGTTTCATCAGGCCCGCCTGCAGCGGCAGCGCGCCGGCCACCATCTTGGCGAAGGTCGATTTGCCCGCGCCGTTGACGCCAAGGAGCCCGATACGGTCGTCGACGTCGAGCCGCAGGTTGAGATTGCGCAGCACCGGCGTGCCGTCGTAGCCGACCGCGGCGGCCTCAAGCTGGAGCAACGGCGGCGCCAGCGGCCGCGCCGGCGAGGGGATGGTGAACGGCGCCACCCGCTCCTCGACCACTTCCGCCACCGGCTCGAGCTTGGCGAGGCGCTTGATGCGCGATTGCGCCTGCGCCGCCTTGCTGGCCTTGGCGCGGAACCGGTCGATGAACTTTTGCAGATGCGCGCGCTCGGCGTCCTGCTTGGCCCGCGTCGCCGACAACAGCCGGGTCTTTTCCGCGCGGCGCTTCTCGAAGTCGTCGTAGCCGCCGGTATAAAGTTCGAGCTTGCCTTCGCTCAAATGCAAAATGGCGTCGACCGAATTGTTGAGAAGCTCGCGGTCGTGGCTGACGATCAGCGCGGTATGCGGATATTTCTTCAACCGCGCTTCGAGCCAGAGCGCGCCTTCGAGGTCGAGATAGTTGGTCGGCTCGTCGAGCAGCAGCAGATCGGGCTCGCGCGAACAAAGCCGCCGCGAGCGCCACGCGCATGCGCCAGCCGCCGGAGAATTCCGCCATCGGGCGGTCGAGATCGGCGGTGGAGAAGCCGAGCCCGGAGAGGATTTCCGCCGCCCGCGCCGGCGCGCTGTCGGCGTCGATCTCGATCAGCCGCTGGTAGATTTCGGCAAGCTCTTCGGGTTCGGCGGTTTCCAGCCTGGCGTTCAAGGCATCGCGCTCGACGTCGGCTTCGAGAATGGTGTCGATCAGGGAGACCGGCGTTGCCGGATGCTCCTGGTCGACCGAGCCGATCCGGGCCGCCTTCGGCAGGATGATCTCGCCGCCGTCCGGGACGAGCTCGCCGAGGATCAGCCGGAACAGCGTCGATTTGCCGACGCCGTTGCGTCCGATCAGGCCGACCTTGGCCCCGACCGGCAGCATGACGCTGGCGCGGTCGAAGAAGCGGCGGCCCCAGCCGTTGAAAACAAGATTATCGATCTGAAGCATGCCGGCGCGCTGATGTCTTGGTTATGTGCGATTGCCGGTCGGACGGCATGACAGGTGAACGATTTTGGCATCGAATGGAAGTCAGGCGCGCATCTAACTGAGGTGAATGTAAGATGGTAAGCGAAGGCGGAATGGCAAGCGGAGCTGGGCGGTCCAAGCTGACGCGCGGTTAATGGCATAACGCGACCAAGTCCGGCGCAATTATCGTGTGATTCATGACGACGACGATCCAAACGCTGCTGCTGCTGCTTGCCGTGCTGGTGGTCGTCGCCGTTGCCGCGCGGCGGCTCAACACCGCGCCGTCGATCCTGCTCGTCATCGCCGGCATTGCGCTGGCGCTGGCGCCCGGCCTGCCGCGCATCGAGCTGGCGCCGGAACTGGTGCTGCTCGGCATCCTGCCGCCGCTGATCTATTCGGCGGGCGTCGCCATGAGCTGGCGCGAATTCCGCTTCAATCTGCGCCCGATCGCGCTGTTTGCCTTCGGCTGCGTCGTCTTCACCACCTGCGCGGTGGCGGCGGCGGCGCATTGGCTGCTCGGCATGCCGCTTGCCGTCGGCTTCGTGCTCGGCGCCATCGTGTCGCCGCCCGACGCGGTGGCGCCGCTCGCCATCGTCCGCCGTCTCGGCGTGCCGCGCCGGCTCGTCGTCGTGCTCGAAGGCGAAGGTCTCGCCAACGACGCCACGGCGCTGATCCTTTACCGCTTTGCCGTCGCCGCGGTGGCGACCGGCCTGTTTTCCTTCGACGAGGCCGCCGGCGAATTTGCCCTCATCGTCGTCGGCGAGATCGCCTACGGCATCGCCATCGGCTGGCTCAGCCTGCGGCTGCGCCGCTGGGCGCGCGATCCCCGCGTCGAAATCACGCTGTCGCTGTTGACGCCTTACGCCGCGTTTTTGATCCCCCAGCAATTGGGCGGATCGGGCGTGTTGGCGACGGTGGCGGCCGGCCTGTTCGTGAGCTGGAACGGACCCTTGCTCATTCCGGCGGCGACGCGGCTGCAAGGCATCTTCTTTTGGGACCTGGTGGTCTATCTGCTCGAAGGCTTCGTTTTCCTGGTGACCGGCATGCAGACGCGAACGCTGTTCGTTCGGATGCACGCGGTGCCGTGGCAACAACTTCGCATTTGCGATCGTGCTCACCGTGGCGGTGGTGATCGTGACGCGCTTTGTCTGGGTCTATCCGGCGGCGCTACTGCCGCGCTGGCTCAGCCCGGCGCTGGCGCGCCGCGATCCGCTGCCGCCGTGGCGGTGGCTGTTCTTTCTGGGATTTGTCGGCGTGCGCGGCGTCGTCTCGCTGGCGGCGGCTTTGGCCATTCCGCTGACCACCGCGGCCGGCGACGCCGTTTCCCGACCGCGATCTCATTCTGTTCGTCACGTTCGGCGTCATCGTCGTCACGCTGATCGGGCAAGGATTGATGCTGCCGGCTCTGGTGCGCTGGCTCGGCCTTGCCAAACACGCCGCCGCCGAACGGCAGCGCGAACACGCCGCCGAGCTTGCCGCGCGGTCGCAAGCCTTGAACGTGGGGCATGAGCGCTTGAAGCAAATCGTCGCCGACGGCCGGGTTTCGCCCGAGGCGCTGGCGATCCTGCGCGCCCGTCACGAGTATCGTGCCGGGCGGCTGCCGGCAAACGCGCCGGACGGCGGCGAGGCCGCGTGCGCTGGCCGCCGACATCAGGATGGAGCTGATCGCGGCCGAGCGCGAATACATCTACAAGGAGCTGCAAGAAGGCCGGATCACCGACGAAGCGCGCCGCCGCATCGAACGCGAACTCGACCTCGAAGAGGCCAGCATTGCCTGCAAGAAGGAAGGCGGCGAGGAGCCGCCGTTATAGCCGGCGCGCACCGGCTTCACGCCCGCCTAAATCTTCTGCGACGTCATCCGGTCCTCGGTCTTGAAGTAGTGCCGGGCATGGGCGACGAGTTCGGCGTCGCTCGGATGATCGACGGTTTCCACGCCGGCAATGATCTTCATCAGCCTGGGCGCGTGGCGGTCGATGTGCTTGACCAGTTCGTTTTTGGCATCGGCCGGCCCGGTAATCAGAACCGCGCCGGCGTCGGCGACCGATCCGACGATGGCTTGAAAGAAGTTGTGATCCTCCGCGGCATTGCCGCTGCCGATCGAATTCGCCTTGTGGTGGATGTGCCGCGTCGGATGATCCGGGTGCAATACCAGCCGCTCGACATCGCTCGGGCTGAAATGGAACACGCGGGCTTCATGGTGATCGATCCAGATCACCGCATGATAGTGATGGCCCGGCATCAGACTTAAGTCCTTTAATCCCGTCAGGATGCCGCCGGCGCGGCCGGCGCTTCCACAATCGTGTTGGTATTGTCGACGGCATCGTACACCGACACCTGAACGATCGGGTGTCCCGTTTTGATCACCAGCGCCGCCGATTGGGCGGCTTCCGATGTCGTGTAGGAGCCCTTGGTTTGCCGGTCGACCTGCAGCAAATATCGGCCGCGCTCCGGCCGCTTGCGCTGTGAGAACACATCGTCGACTTCGGGCAATTTCTCGGCATCGTCCTTTACAGATACAGGCATTTTCATTTGGCGCGAGGCCATTCGATTCTCCTTGGTGGGGGATGCCCCTTATCTGGGGCTCCCGGGTATCGATTGCCAGCGTGTTACATCGCCGGCGTCTCGTTGTGATCGTTGGCGCGATCAGAAGCGGCGCGGCGGCGCCGAGCGTGCGGGGCCGCCCCGTCCGGGCGCGGCGCCGGGGATGACCCGCGGCTTCATCGGCAACAGACCCTCGCGCTGCAATTTTTTGCGGGCGAGCTTGCGGGCGCGGCGGACGGCTTCCGCCTTTTCCCGTACGCGGCGCACCGAAGGTTTTTCGTAATGACCGCGCAGCTTCATCTCGCGGAAAATGCCCTCGCGCTGCATCTTCTTTTTCAGCACCTTGAGGGCCTGGTCGACATTGTTGTCGCGAACGAGAACCTGCACGCGGTGTTCCTCTTCAATCGAGCAGTTGATGGTTCCGCGGCCAAGGCGCTCGTGCCACTGGCGCGGGGCTGTTTACAATTTAGCGGTCGGACATGAACCGGTCGGCTGGCATCGGGTCAGTCGGGATATTCGCTCAACATCAACTTGAGCGCCGCCTTACCCGCCCGATTGGCTTCGGTCATGGAGTCGAAAAAAACCTCGGAATGGTCGATCGCGCTGGTTCGTCCGGCGCGATAGATCTCCCAACGCCACGATTTCGGCGGTGGGGCCCGGTGCTTCACGACAACGGAAAAGTCTTCATGATCGATCATCGGGAGCGACACTATCACACAATACTGAGCAAATGGCGGGAAATAGCGGTTTGTGGAAAATAAAGCCCGTAAAGCCGCTTGTTTAATAGTTTCAGGCCCCAAAATACTGTTTGTGCGGAAAAGCTTGAAAATTCATCAAATCCCCGCGGCCTATCGCGCCAAGAGGCTACGGTGCCACCGGTTTTGCAATCAAAACCGGCTATTTAGCCCTGACTGCCCCGCGAGCGCGAGAGCGAGAGCGTAACTCCCGTGACCGTTCTCAATGTTCGGCACACCACGGTTTACCGTTACAGCCGCCCGGTCACGCTGCGCGATCACCGATTGATGCTGCGGCCGCGCGACAGCCACGATCTTCGCCTGATCAAAACCAATTTGACGTTCTCGCCGCCGGCGACGGTGCGCTGGATGCACGATGTGTTCGGCAATTCGGTCGCCATCGCGTCGTTTTCCGAACCGGCGACTGAATTGCGGGTCGAGAGCAACCTGGTGCTGGAGAGCTATTCCTCCGAGCGGCCGTCATTCGAGATCACGCCGGACGCGTCACGTTATCCGTTCGTCTATTCCGCGGACGATCGCATCGACCTTGGCCGCATGCTGGAACCCGAGTATCCCGATCCCAACGACCGGCTCGGCGCCTGGGCGCGCGGCTTCGTGCGCAGCAATCCGACCGACACGTCGGCGCTGTTGGCCGATCTGAATAACGGCGTGAAGGCCCAGATCTTTTACCAAAGCCGCGAGACCGAGGGCACGCAAACTCCGATCGAGACGCTGAACCGCGGTTGGGGCTCGTGCCGCGACCTCGCCGTGCTGTTCATCGAAGTCGCCCGCTGCCTCGGCTTCGGCGCCCGCGTGGTGACGGGATATCTGTATCGGGCTTCCGCCGATGCCGGTTCGGCCGCCGCGATCGGCGCCGGCGCGACGCATGCATGGGCCGACATCTACGTGCCCGGCGCCGGCTGGATCGCCTACGATCCGACCAACGGCACCATCGGCGGCATGGATTTGATTCGCGTCGCCGTCACCCGCGACATCGCTCAGGCGGTGCCGATCAGCGGCAGCTTTGTCGGCGTTCCCGGCAGTTATCTCGGCATGACCGTGGATGTTGCCGTGGTGGCGGAATCGCCCGGTCCGCGACAGCGCGCCGATGTCAGCTCATTTTCAGCGGGATGGCGCCCATGAAATCGCGCTTGCCGATTTCCACGCCGGCATGCCGCAGGATCGCGTAAGCGGCGGTGCAGTGGAAATAAAAATTCGGCAGGACGAAGTGGTTGAGATAGTCGTCGCCTTTCATGTGGCCCTTCTTCTCCGGGCCGAGCGGGAACACGATTTCCTTATCGGCTGAGGCGTCGATCGCCTTGCGGTCGAGCGTCTTCAGATAGGCGACGGTCTTGGCGATGCGGTCTTTCAACTGCGCGAATGTCGTCTCCTTGTCGTCGACGCTTGGCGCTTCGGTGCCGGCGAGCCGCGCGGCGCCGCGCCGCGCCTGATCGGTCGCGACCTGCACCTGCTTGGTCAGATCGAACATGTCCGGCGACAGCCGCAGGTGCAGCAGCGCCGCGGGATCGGTTTTCTTTGCGGTGGCAAACGCTTCGGCCTTGTCGAGGATGGCGGACAATGCGTTGAGATTGATCTCGAAAACCGGCAGCGAGGCTTGCGACATTGATTGCGGCATGGGGCTCGTTTTCCTTGCTTGGGGGCTTTGGGGGCTTGGCCCGGAATGGGTAGGCGGCGTGACGTTAGATTAATATCGCGCCGGGGGGAAACGATTCGACATGCGGCTGCGCACCATTCTTCTCGGCGTGCTGGTCCTCGCCGGATCGTTCATCGGCGCGACGCTGCTGATGAACGTGCTGTGGCCGGTCAAGCCGTCGGTGTCGCAGGCCAATCGGCCGGCGCTCGTGGCGATGCCGCCGTTACAGCCGTTGACCGGCACATCGGTGGTGCTGGCACCCGCCGCGATCGCGCTCAGCGCGATCCGCGACGCGCTCGAGGCGCAAGCGCCGCGGAATCTCAGCGGCACGCCGCAAAATCCGGTGTCGAAATTGCTGTCCAACGCCAAGCTCACCTTCACCGTTAACCGCGGGCCGCTCGCGATATCGGGACAGCCGGGCGTCCTTCTCGTCACCACGCCGCTGTCCGGTCAATTCGAGGCGCTCGGCACGCTGACCGGCACGGTCGGCTCCAGCGTCAGCGCGGTCGGCAACGCCGTCGGCAATGTCATCGGCAGCGACGTCGGCCAGCAGGTGCAAAATCTGGCCGGCAAGGCGTTCGAGCAGCACACCGACATCCATGGCACGGTGACGACGACGGCGCGGCCCGCCATTGCCTCGAACTGGCGCATCGCGCCGAACCTTTCCGGCCAAGTCAATGTCGTCGACGTGGTGCTGCCGATCGGCGGCCTTAAGCTCAGCGTCGCCGGCGCGGTGAAGCCGGTGCTCGACGACGCGCTGCGCGACCAGATGACGCGCTCGATACGCGGCTGCGCAGCGATCCGTTCATCGAGAATGCGGCGCGGGCCGAATGGGCAAAACTCTGCCGATCGATCTCGCTCGGCGCCGCGGGGCAGGGCATGCCGAATCTCTGGCTCGAAATCCGGCCGGTCCGCGCCATCGCGGCGCAGCCGCAGATCGACGGCCGCGCGGTCACGCTCCTGGTTGGCATGCAGGCGCAGACCCGCATCGTGCCGAACCAGACCAAACCCGATTGCCCGTTCCCGCAACAGCTCGACCTGGTGGCGCAGTCGAACGGCGGCAGCGTCAACATCGCCGTGCCGATCGACATTCCGTTCACCGAAGTAAGCCGGCTGCTCGGTACGCAATTCGTCGGCAAGACATTCCCGCAGGACGGCTCCGGCGCGTTCGCGGCGACGGTGAAGGCGGCGAGCGTCGCGGCGTCGGGCGACCGGCTCCTGATCTCGCTCCTCGTCCACGTCAAGAAACAGGGCTTTTTCTCGATCGGCGCTGACGCCACCCTGGCTATCTGGGGCAAGCCTGTGCTGGACCAGAACAACCAGATCCTGCGCTTCACCGACGTCGCGCTCGACGTGCAGTCGCAGGCCGCGTTCGGGCTGCTCGGCGCGGCGGCGCAGGCGGCCGTGCCTTACCTGCAAAAGGCGCTCGCCGATCAGGCCATCATCGATCTAAAACCGTTCGCCACCAGCACCAGGGCGCAAATCGCGGCGGCGGTCGGCGGGCTCGCGGCGCGGGCGCCCGGCCTGAGCGCCAAGGTCGCCATCACCGATCTGCGGCTAACCGGCATCGCTTACGACAGCATCACGCTGCGCATCATCGCCAATGCCACCGGCGCCGTGAACGTGGCGATCTCGTCGCTGTCGATGCAGTAGTGCTACAGCCGCTCGACCGTGGCAGCATCGAATTCGCCGCCGTAGAATTTCTCCAGCGCGTCGATGAAATCTTTGGCGTCCGCGGCGACCGTGGCGAACAGAGTCATCGACGAGTGGAATTTGACATTGTCGGGATAGCTCAAAATCTCCTCGATCGAACGGCCCGGCAGTGCGTTCACCAGCCGCGTGCATTCGCGCAGCCGCGGTCCGAGCAGCGGATGATCGAGATAGGCCTGCGCTTCGCCGCGCGAGGCAATGGCGAATTTCACCGCCGTGGGACTGGCGCCGAGGCCCTTGATCTGCGGGAAAATGAACCACATCCAGTGAGTTTCTTTTTGGCCGTTACGCAACTCCGCGCGCACCCGCTCGTAGAGCGGAGCCTGGGCCTCGACGAAGCGCTGCAAATTGTACGGATCGTCGGTCATTCCGCTTCCGACTCGGGCACCGGCACGTTGAAGCCGTTGAGCGTCACCGAGACGAGGCAATAGAGGCCGACCAGATAGATCAATTCGGCGGCGCCGTGCTCGCCGAACGCCTGCACGGCGGCGCGATAGCTCAGCTCGGGCAAGGTGCCGTGGTGGATGAGCGACGAGGCGACGTCATAGGCGACCGCTTCGTCGCGGGTCAGATCGCCCGGGCGCTGGCCGGAGACGATGGTGGCGAGCTTTTCGTCGGACAGCCCGCGCCGTTCGCCGGCGATGACATGGGCGTACAGCTCGTAAGCCGAGTGGAACGCCGCGCCGGTGACGAGGATCGCCACCTCCCTGACCGGACGCGGCAGCGACGGCGACACCGACAGCGCCAAAGTGAGGTCCCAGATCGGCTTGCCGAATTTCGGCTCATGCAGCCACGGATTCCACGGTCCCAGCAGCGCGCCGTTTTCGGCGATGGTCTTGAATCCGGAAAAGTTCTTCTCGATGCCCGCTTTCATGTCGTCGTAAACGGGACGCTGTTCGGCGGTGAGTTGGGCGGGCGGGATCAACGGCAGGCGCATGGATATCTCCTGGGTTCGACGCGTCATCTCCGGGCCCGAGCGAAGCTCGGAACCCGGAATCCATAATCGCGAACGCCGGGGCTATGGATTGCGGGTTCGCCGCTTCGCGGCGACCCGGAATGACCAATCACATAAATGCCTGGATGCCGGTCTGCGCGCGACCGAGCACGAGGGCGTGAATGTCGTGGGTGCCTTCGTAGGTGTTCACCGTCTCAAGATTGCACAACACGCGCATGACATGGAATTCCTCGGCGATGCCATTGCCGCCGTGCATGTCGCGGGCGAGCCGCGCCACGTCCAGTGCCTTGCCGCAATTGTTGCGCTTGAGCATGGAGATCGCCGGCGGTGAAGCCGTGCCGGCGTCGATCATGCGCGACAGCCGCAATGCCGCGTGCAGGCCGAGCGTAATCTCGGTTTGCATGTCGGCGAGTTTTTTCTGAATAAGCTGGTTGGCGGCCAGCGGGCGGCCGAACTGCTTGCGGTTGAGCGTGTAGTCGCGGGCGCGATGCCAGCAGAATTCCGCGGCGCCCATCGCGCCCCAGGCGATGCCGGCGCGCGCTACGTTGAGGCAGCCGAACGGGCCGGCGAGGCCGGACACGTTGGGCAGGATATTGTCCTCCGGCACCACCGCGCCTTCGAGAACGATCTCGCCGGTGATCGAGGCGCGCAACGAAAGCTTGCCTTCGATCTTCGGCGTCGAGAATCCCTTGGTGCCGCGCTCGATCAGGAAACCGCGGATTTTGCCGTCGAGCTTGGCCCAGACGACGGCGATGTCGGCGACCGGCGCATTGGTGATCCAGGTCTTGGCGCCGGTGAGGCTATAGCCGCCGGACACTTTCTCGGCGCGCGTCACCATCGAGCCGGGATCGGAGCCGTGGTCGGGCTCGGTGAGCCCGAAACAGCCCAGCAACTCGCCGGTCGCCATCTTGGGCAGATATTTGCGGCGGTGCGCTTCGGAGCCGTAGGCATAGATCGCATGCATCGCCAGCGAGGATTGCACCGACATGGCCGAGCGGAAGCCGGAATCGACGCGTTCGAGCTCGCGCGCGATCAGTCCGTAACAAACATAATTGAGCCCGGCGCCGCCATATTCGTGCGGAATGGTCGAGCCAAGCAGGCCAAGTTCGCCCATTTCGCGAAAGATCACCGGATCGGTCTTGCCGTCGCGGTTGGCGGCGAGCACGCGGGGAAATAGTTTCTCCTGCGCATAATCGCGCGCGGTGTCGCGCACCATCCGCTCTTCCTCGGTCAGTTCGCCTTCAAGGTCGAGCGGATCGTCCCATTTGAACGCGGCGTCCTTGATCCGCGCGCCTTTCGGCTCGCGCTTTTCGGTCTTTTCCGCCACTTGCGACATCGGGTTTCTCCCTGAACGCGATCCTCAGCTTAGTCACTTTCAGGTCTTTCGGAAACGGAGTATCAACGGCGGCACGCGCCCGTAGCTCAGCTGGATAGAGCGCTGCCCTCCGAAGGCAGAGGTCAGGGGTTCGAATCCCTTCGGGCGCG